>OY762064.1:2135000-2949337 GCA_963665145.1 Gammaproteobacteria bacterium | reverse complement strand
CCGTCACGGCCGACGTCGGCCAGGGTTTCGGCATGCAGACCCAACACAGGCTGAGCCAGGCGAACAGCAACTTCAACAGCCAGAACCCGCCGGACCTGCATTTCGGACTGGGCGGAGCGGCGGCGGCCGACAGCGTGCGCGTAACCTGGCCCGGCGGCGCCGAGCTCGTTTGCGCGAACATCCCGGCCAATCAGTTCATCGTGCTCGACCAGCGCCTCGGCAATTCAGCCTGTCCGGCGCCGTGAGAGCCGGATTCGCGTGAATTGCGAGGGGCCGGAACAGGCCTCACCATTGTTGCGCCCCGACCAGGATTCGAACCTGGGACCTTCCGCTTAGGAGGCGGACGCTCTATCCAGCTGAGCTACCGGGGCAACGCGACGCCAGCATAAGCGACTGCGCCGGCGTGCGTAAAGCAGCACGCCGGCGCAGTCGGTATGTAGATCCTGGTTAGCTAGAAGCTGTAGCTCGCACGCACACCGAATTCGCGCGGATCAGGGTAGTACAGCGTCAGCGCATTCGGGAACAGCAGCGTAAAGAAGAAACGTCCCGGAGGCGGCACCCGCGGGGGCGGAACAAATCCGGAAACGAAGCCGATCGCCCCGAAGTCAGGCGCCGAAACGCCACTGCGCATGGTGTCGTCGTCGAACAGGTTTTCGACATACGCCATGATCGTCCAGGAGTCCCGCGACAGGCCCACGCGAAGGTCAGCCAGCATGTAACTTTCGAGTTCCACCATGTTCCACTCGTCCATCCAGCGGGAACCTTGGTACTGGACGTCGATATCAACCATCAACTCCATGCCGTTAGCCAGCCCCGAACGCCAGGACAGACCCGCGAAAAGCTGGTGCGTTGGAACATCCTCGATCTCATTGCCCGTCAGGTCAACCAGACAGGTGGTAGTCCCACCCAGGGTTACCAACTCGCAACTTCCGCCCCGTACCGCATCATTGAGCGAGCTGCTCAACTTGTCGTATTCGTCGTATTCGGCCGAAAGCCACGTATAGCCCCATTGCATCGTGAGGTTGTCGGTAAGCACTGCTTCCACGTCAACCTCTATTCCCTTGATCAGGGCCGCCGATGCGTTTTCCGGGCGAGTGGCCAGATTGCCGCTGTCCGTCTGGTACTGCGTAGTGAGCTGCTTGTCCGTGAAGTCCTGGTAGAAGGCTGCCCCGTTGAAACGCAGGCGATTGTCCATCCAGCTTGTCTTCCAGCCGAACTCGAAGACGGTCATCTTTTCCGCCTCGAATCGCAGCACGTCCGGATTGAAGCCCTCCGGTCCCACCAGCGTGCTGATGCCGGCGGGCTTGATGGCGCGCGAGATGGAGCCGTAATAGGTCTGTTCATCCGAAGGCCGGTAGCGCACAACCACCTTGGGCGCCAGGTAGCTGTCGTCTTCTTCGGCCGAAATCGCCTGGGCCTGCGGCGGGAACTGTGTGAATGGACCAAAGGCGTTGCCGATCAGCGTGCCCCCGGACGGGCCCGTCATGTCCAGATCCTCGCTTACGTAGCGGGCCTCAAGGCCGATGTCCCAGGCTTCCGAGAACTGCCAATCCACCAGGCCGTAAGCGGAAGTGTGGGCAACGTCCCGATTCCAGGGAAGGACATGCCTGGGCACCTCGCTGCCGATGCGCGCCACCCAGTAGCCGCAGTCGATCCGCAGGCCGAAATTCGGAACCCCCATCGAGAAGAACGGCGGCATGAAGCCGTAGTTGATGCAGGTTGTGCCGTACTCGTCGTGCTGGTATTCCTCGGTCCAGTACAACCCCCCCAAGACCCAGGAAAAAGGCCCTTCGCCGGTGGAAGTCAGCCGGATTTCCTGGCTGAACAGATCGTTTTCGGTCACGAAGTTCACTTCACCGGACACGCTGATACCGAATGGTGGAACCGGGGCGGAAACATCGCCTATCCGCTGAGAATCGTGGAATTGATGGGCATCAACGGAACCGACGTGGGTAATGGAGGTCAGCATTGCGCCGGCAAAGTCGAACTCGGCGCGCAGCTGCCCGCGCAATACCTCGCGCGTCGTGCCCGGAAATTCTTCCCCGGTGCGAGGATCCGGACTGAGCGTGATCGGCGCATCCCCAAGCTGCGGGACGGGACCGAACGGCTGATCGACCGAAGTCGCGTCCGGATGCCAGATGACTCCCAGGCCACTGGCTGGCGTGGGAATAGCAACACGCATGTCGGACGCCGCTGCCGCCGAGGGCTCGAACTCGTCGTCCGTGTACTCGAACCGCGCCGTGAACCGTGCGCGTTCCCCAACGTCAAGCGCTGTCGTGATTGTAAAACCTACACCCTGCTGACCGCCGATGTCACCGCCGGTCACGGTATTCTGGTAATAGCCGTCCTCGTTCCAGGCAGCGAAGTTGAACCCGACAAAGAAGTTGTCGCTCAAGGGGCCGCTGACTGAACCCATGATCTCCTTCTTGCCCTCCGCGGAAACGTCAACGGAAAGCTGTCCGCGGCGCTCCGCGCCGGGCCGGCGCGTCACATAGTGGATCGCTCCGCCGAAAGCGCTGCGTCCAAAAAGCGCGGCCTGCGGTCCGCGAACCACCTCTATTCGTTCAATGTCGATCAGGCGTGGATTGATCGTGAGAGAACTGCCGGAAGTCCGGACTCCCTCGCTGGATATGTCCACATCGTCCAGCAGCACGGCCACATTGGGACGTCCCCGCGTGGGGGACAGGCCGCGCATCACGATGCGCGTGTCCTGCGGCGAGAAGCCCTTGTCGAAGATGATTCCGGCCGATTGGCGGGCCAGATCTTCGATACTGTCAATGCCCTGGATCATCAGGTCCTCTGCGTTGAAAGTAGAGATGCTGATGGGCACCTCCTGTAGCGACTCTTCGCGCTTGCGCGCCACCACCACGATTTCCTCCAGCTCCTGAGCGTAAACCGGAAGCGCAAGGCTGACCGCGCAGCTCATGACAACAATGGCGCCCGGAAGCGCCCCGACAATTTTCCTCATCTTTTGCCCCAAGAAAGAAATAAACCGGGTCAATTTTGCCACAACGGAACAAACTACACATTTCGTATAATTGCGAACGCTTTGAAAGGGTCGCGCATTCCCGGTTTCTACCGCCTGACGCCGCGTGAGCGGGTTCAGACGGCGCTTGAATACGGCCTGCTGAACGAGGCCGATTCCAAGGACCTGGCAAAGGGCCGGGCTTCGCTCGACACGGCCCGCGCCGACCGCATGATCGAGAACGTCATCGGCGTTCTGGGAATGCCGGTGGGCCTGGGCCTCAACTTCCTGATCAACGGGCGCGACTACGTAGTGCCAATGGCGGTGGAGGAGCCTTCCGTGGTGGCGGCATTGAGTTCCGCGGCCAAGCTGGTGCGCGAAGCCGGCGGTTTCACCGCCGAAGCGGACGACCCGGTTCTGATCGGCCAGATCCAGGTATTGAACGTGCCGGACCCGGCGCACGCTGCCGCCGATCTGCTTTCCCGCCGAGAAGAAATCATTCGCCTGGCCAACAGCATCCACCCGCGCATGGTTGCGCGTGGCGGTGGTGTCGTGGACGTAGAAGTACATCGGCGCCCGATGCCGGGTGGCGAAGGCGAGATGCTGGTACTGCACTTGTTGGTGGACACCCGCGATGCGATGGGCGCCAACCTGGTCAACAGCATGTGCGAAGGTGTGTCTGCGCTGGTGGAAAGCATGAGCGGAGGGCAGGTGTTCATGCGCATCCTCTCGAACCTGAGTGATCGCGCGCTGGCACGCGCGGAGGTGGCCATCCCGGTTGAACTCCTCGGCGGAAAGGGGCAGAACGGAAAAGACGTGCGTGACGGCATCGCCATGGCGGCGGAATTGGCGGCGTCGGATCCGTACCGGGCAGCCACACACAACAAGGGAATCATGAACGGTGTGGACGCCGTGGCGCTGGCGACCGGCAATGACTGGCGGGCCCTGGAGGCCGGCGCTCACGCCTGGGCCGCAAGGCATGGCCATTACACCGCGCTGTCGAAGTGGTGGTGCAACGACGATGGAGCGCTTTGCGGACGGCTGGAAATGCCGATCAAGGTGGGCATCGTCGGCGGCTCGCTTGAGGCAAATCCGGCAACACAGTTGTTCCTGCGCATGATGCGCGTGGATTCCGCACAGCAGCTGGCCCAGGTCATGGGGGCCGTCGGCCTGGCGCAGAATTTCTCGGCGTTGCGTGCACTGGTGACCGAAGGAATCCAGGCGGGGCACATGACCCTGCACGCGCGCACCGTCGTCAAGGCTGCCGGCACGCCGCCGGAGCTGTTCGACCAGGTGCTGGAGCGACTGATCGGCGAAGGCGACGTCAAGATATGGCGAGCGCGGGAAGTCCTGGGTGAACTCGAGAGGCAGCGGGACCTCCCGTCAATGGATGAAGCTGCTATGGCCCGCCTGGGCGTGGCCGGAGGCAAGCTGATTCTGCTGGGCGAGCATGCGGCCGTATTCGGACAGCCGGCGCTGGCCTGCCCCGTGCCGCTCAATGTGCGGGCCCAGATCAGTGACAGCGAGGACGGGATCCAGTTGGCGATTCCCGGCTGGGGACTGGAATACCGTTTGTCTCATGGCCGCAGGCGGCGGCCCTGGGAGCGGTCCGCCCTGCAGATGCTCGAAGAACTGGGGCTGGACGGCAAGTCCATGCGCATCTCGGTATTTTCCGACCTGCCGCGCGGCGTGGGACTTGGATCTTCCGCTGCCATGGCGGTTGCGATCATCCGTGCCTTGAGCAAACGCTTCGACCTGGACTTGAGCGTCGAAGAAGTCAACGACATCGCCTGGCAGTGCGAGCAGTTTGCGCACGGGTCAGCAAGCGGGGTGGACAACGCGGTGTCCGCCTACGGCACTACCCTGCTCTACCGCAAGGACTCACCCCCCGCAATCGAGCCCCTGGCCGCCGGCGTGGATACTTTTCTGGTGGTCGGCATCAGCAGCGAAGAAAGCCTGACCGCGGTCACCGTGGAGAACGTCAGGACGGCGCGCGACCGCAATCCCCGCCTTTACGACCGGATTTTTGAAGAGATCGGCGAACTGGTGCGCGAGGCGCGCAAGTGCCTGGAACAGGGGCGGCTTGAAGAACTCGGCGACCTGATGAACATCAATCACGGTCTGCTCAACGGACTGCAACTGGCCACGCCGGAACTGGAACAGCTCGTCGATGCGGCCCGCATGGGCGGGGCGCTGGGCGCAAAACTCACCGGGGGCGGCGGCGGCGGCGCGATGGTAGCGCTATGCGCCGAGACCTGCGGTCCGGTTCAGGACTCCCTTGAGAAAGCCGGCGCAAGGACCATCGCCTTGAAGCTCGCGGCGGGCGGAGGACAGGTGGAGTTAATTCAGTGAAGGCGCCGGACAATCTGGTGCTCGTGGATGCAAACGACCGCCAAATCGGCGTGGCGGAGAAAATCCAGTGCCACGTTGGCGAAGGACTGCTCCACCGTGCCTTCTCAGTTTTCGTCTATGGGCCCGACGGCCGGATCCTGCTTCAGCAGCGCAGCGCCGCCAAACCCTTGTGGCCCATGTACTGGTCGAACTCCTGCTGTGGCCATCCATTGCCCGGGGAACCGGTACAGGCAGCTGCCGAACGCCGCACAGGGGAGGAACTGGGGATCAACTGTGAAGCACGTTTTCTCTACAAGTTCCACTACCAGGCGCGTTATTCGAACGGCTACTCGGAGAACGAGCTATGCCATGTCTTCGAGGCCGTTTACGACGGTGACTTGCAACCCGATCCGGCCGAAATCGCGGCCTGGCGCTGGATCACCCCGGTTGAACTCACCGAAGAAATCGATCGCTTTCCCGAGCGCTTCTCCCCATGGATGAAGCTCGAGTGGGCGGAACTCCGCAGCGGCGTTTAGTCCGAGGGGATACCGCCCTTGGTGAGCGCGGCGGGATCGAGCATTTTCTTCAGCTGGTCCAGGGGGATATCGGTATCTTCGGCCGCCACATCGAGTATCGGCCGCCCTTCCGTGTAGGCCCGCTTGGCGATGGCCGCGGCCTTGTCATAACCGATCACCGGGTTCAGCGCCGTCACCAGTACCGGATTGCGCCCGAGCTGAGCCTCCAGGCGTTCGCTGTTGACGATAAGGCCGGCCACCGCCTTGTCCGCCAGCAGGCGGCACGCACGGGCCAATATCACGATGCTCTCCAGCGCATTGCGCGCGATCATGGGCAGCATCACGTTCAACTGGAAATTTCCGGCCTGCCCGCCAACGGTAATCGCCGCGTCGTTGCCGATCACCTGGGCAGCCACCTGCATGGCGGCCTCGCAGGCCACCGGATTGACCTTCCCCGGCATGATGCTGGAACCGGGCTGCAGGGCCGGAAGGGCAATTTCTCCAAGACCGCCCAGCGGACCCGAATTCATCCAGCGCAGATCATTGGCGATTTTCATTATCACCACCGCCGTGACCTTGAGTTGACCGGAAAGTTCCACCATCGTGTCCTGGCCCGAGAGGGCCGCAAAGCGGTTGCCGGCGGGCTTGAACGTCGAGCCGGTCTTCTCACTGATCCAGCGGCAGGCAAGGTCCGCCATCTCCGGATGAGCGTTGATCCCCGTACCCACGGCCGTCCCACCCAGCGCCAGTCTGTTCAGCCGCGAGTCACGTACTTCCTCCAGCCGATCGGCGCAAGCGCGGATTTGCGCCGCCCATCCGCCCAATTCCTGGCCCAGTGACAGGGGCATGGCATCCATCAGGTGCGTGCGTCCGGTCTTGACCAGGCCATGGAACTCCGCCGCCCGGCCCTCGATGACCGCCGCCAGGTGGTCGAGCGCCGGAATCAGCCGTTCGCTTGTTTCCAGGGCCGCGGAAAGATGCAGCGCCGAGGGGATGACATCGTTGCTGCTCTGGCCCATGTTCACGTGATCGTTGGGATGCACCTTGACCCGGCTGTGCTGGGCCGCGTGGGCAATCACCTCGTTGGCGTTCATGTTGCTGCTGGTGCCGGACCCGGTCTGGAACACGTCCACCGGGAAATGTTCGTCGTGGATGCCGTGAGCAACGCGATCGGCCACCTTGATGATGGCCTTCGCCTTAGCCTCACTGAGCAGGCCCAGCCGCTGGTTGGCGGAAGCGCACGCACCCTTGATCAGGCCGAGCGCCCGAATAAACCCGCGGGGCATCATTTTTCCGCTGATCCGGAAGTTGTTCACCGCACGCTGCGTGCCGGCGCCCCACAGCGCGTCGGACGGCACTTTCAAGGCACCCATGCTGTCGCGTTCAGTTCTGAATTTGCTCACCGGCAATCTCCATTGCAGTATGATGCGCGCCTGTTGGAGTATATCCGCGACTTCCCATGCCTTCGCATCGAAACCCCGCAAGCTCCTTGAGCGCCCTGGGGCCGCTCGACGGGCGTTACGCGGAATCCGTACGGCCGCTGTCCGAGCTGTTTTCGGAGGGTGGCCTGATCGAAAAGCGGCTCAGGGTCGAACTGGCCTGGCTGCGCGCTCTTTGCGCCGAGGATAAGTTCACGGCGGCGCCGCCTTTGAGCGAAAAGGAGAGCGCTTTTCTCGACACCCTGGAGGCGGATTCAGGAAACGCGGCCGCCGAGCGCGTCAAGGCACTCGAGCAGCAAACCCGACACGACGTCAAGGCGGTCGAACTGTACCTGGCGGAGAGGCTCAGCGAGCATGAATCGCTCAGGGAACGCATTCCCATGCTGCACTTTGCGTGCACCAGCTGGGACATCAACAGCAGCGCGTACGGTTTGATGCTGGCAACGGCCCGCGCGGAGGTGTTGCGACCTGCTCTGGAGGCGCTGATCGCTCAACTCGAGTCCCTGGGTCGCGAGCACGCGGCCCTGCCGATGCTGGCGCGCACCCACGGACAGCCGGCAAGCCCCACTACGCTGGGCAAGGAATTGGCAGTATTTGCCCATCGCCTCAAGCGCCAGCTCGCGGTCTTCCTGAAAATTCCCGCCCTGGCCAAGTGCAGTGGCGCGACCGGCAATTACAACGCCCATTACGCCGCCTGCCCCGACGTGGACTGGCCCGAATTCAGCCGACGGTTTCTCGAGAGCCTGGGACTTGAGCAGAACCCGGTCACGACGCAGGTCGAACCGTACGACTGGGTGGCGGAATACTGTGATGCGATGGCCAGAATCAACCGCATTCTCATCGATCTCAGCCGCGATGCATGGAGCTACATTTCCATGGGCTATTTCCGCCAGAAGGCAGTCCGGGGCGAAGCGGGCTCATCGACGATGCCGCACAAGGTCAACCCCATCAACCTGGAGAACGCGGAAGGCAACCTGGGAGTTTCCAATGCCCTGCTTGCTCATTTCTCGGAAAAACTTCCCGTTTCCCGGCTGCAGCGGGACTTGAGTGATTCGACTGTTCTGCGCAACTTCGGAGTGGCGCTGGGACATGCATTGCTGGCCTGGACGGAACTTGGCAAGGGCCTGGACAAAGTGTTTCCCGATGAGCGGAAAATGGCGGCGGACCTGGACAAATCCTGGGAGACGCTGACCGAGGCGGTGCAGACCGTATTACGGACGCACGGCTGCGAGAGCGCCTATGAACAGCTAAAGGTATTTTCACGTAATCAAACGGTTACAAGAGAATCTTTACATACTCTCATAAGACAAGCCGAACTTCCGGAAGGGGCCCGTGAGGCCCTGCTGGCGCTGACCCCCGCGCTCTATACGGGTATCGCCAGGAAGCTGGCGGAGTGATGTTGCGTTATGCCGAGCACGGTAATAGTGGCGCTTTCCGGCGGTGTGGACTCCGCGGTCGCCGCCCTGCGGCTTCTGGATGCAGGCCATCACGTCGAAGCGCTCCACATGACCAACTGGGAGGAACCTGACGGCTCCTGCCCCGCGGCCGAGGACCTGCAGGCGGCCACCAGCGTCGCCGGCGAACTCGGCATACCCCTGCACCACCTCAACTTTGCCGAAGAATACCGGCAGGACGTCTTCGCGGAAATGCTGGACGAATGCCGGGCGGGGCGCACACCCAACCCGGACGTAGGCTGCAACCGGCGCATCAAGTTCGGCGCCTGCCTCACCCAGGCCCGCAAACTGGGGGCGGCGCGATTCGCCACCGGCCACCATGCCCGGCTCGATCAATCCGCGTCCCGCACCCGGCTGTTGCGGGGAATGGACCCGAACAAAGACCAGACCTACTTTCTGCACGCGGTCAATGGCGGGGCGTTTGCCGATTGCCTGTTTCCGGTAGGCGAACTGGAAAAGGAAGAAGTGCGTGACATCGCCCATCGACGGGGCTTGCCGAACTACGCCCGGCCCGACAGCACCGGAATCTGTTTCGTCGGAGAACGGGCCTTCCCCGAATTCATCGCACGGCACGTCCCGATGAAGCCCGGCCCGGTCATTACGCTGACCGGACAGCACGTCGGCGAACATGAGGGGCTCGCCGCCTATACGATCGGTCAGCGCCGGGGACTGGGACTGGGGGGCATGCAAGGTTGCGGCCCGGAGCCCTGGCACGTTGTGCGAAAGGACCTCGACGCCAACGCCCTGGTCGTAGCGCAGGGCCACGACCATCCACTGCTGTTCAGCCGCCTGGTCCGGGTTGGCCGGCTCCGCTGGGTGCGTGGCAGACCGAATGAGCTTTCGACCGGCCTGCGCATGAGCGCCAAGACACGTTACCGCCAGCGAGATGCCTCCTGCACCGCCCGCTCGCTGGATACAGACCGCTGCCTGGTGCGCTTCGACCAACCCCAGTGGGCGGTAACACCGGGCCAGTACCTGGTGTTCTACGATGGTGAGGAGTGCCTGGGCGGAGGCGTCATCGAACGTGCTGAAGCATGACTGCCAGGCGCGTTCAGGGCGTCTCGATCGCGTGCCTGCTGGTGTTTTTGCCGCTCGCCGCGGCGGCAACCGGTAAGCAAGGGTTCTCTGCTGAAGAAATGGACGGAGTGACCAATATGGTGGATGCGGACTTTAATCCCCTGGCCGAACTGGGCCGGGAACGCCGCCGGCAGATGCAGGTCCGCCAGGCCTTGAACGCGGCACTGGAACAAACCGGGCCGGGGGCCGACAGCCACGCTCCCCTGCTCGAGGCTTGTGCCGGCTACATGGTTGTCTCCATGGGCCGGCTTGATCTGACCGACATGAACATCCACGACCTGTTGCGGGAACGAGTGCCCCGGGAAAATGCACAAGTGCATGAGGGGCTAGAACTGCTTGGAGAACGGCAGGAAAAAGCGCGTGCGGCAACGGCAGTTCTGGAAGAGGCGCTCAGGGCCTACCGGGATAGCGGCCGCGCTGAGTTCATGACTTTCGACCAAGCGATCAGGCATTACCACCGGATCGTCTCCGACCTGATGACGCCGCGAAAGAACCCGTATCAGAAATACACCGACGAACTGTTTTCCAGCGATGACTGGGCACACATTGCCGCGGCCAACGATGAAACCATCGCCACCGAACAACGCCTCTTCGACGCGGTGTCGGCGGCGGCGCCGGACGCCCTCAAACCGGAGGCCTTCTCCGGCACGCACGGCATGCAACGGCCGCAAATTTCAAACAGGTGATCCCCACCGCGCCACTCTCACGCTAAAATAAGCATTCTTATCCGCAGTTCCTGCGAATCTATGGGCACCCTGTCCATCAGAGCGTGGGTATTGACTAACTCTTAGAAGGAATCATGGGAAGAAAACTGTACGTTGGCAATCTGCCATATTCGGCAACGGAAAGTTCCGTCACCGAGAAGTTCGCCGAGTCCGGCACCGTCGAGTCTTGCAAGCTGATCAGCGATCGTGACACGGGCCGCAGCAAAGGCTTTGGTTTTGTTGAAATGGCCACTGATGCCGAAGCCCAGGCGGCCATCGAGAGTCTGGACGGCACCGATTACGACGGCCGTCCGATGAAGGTGAACGAAGCCAGGCCTCAGCAAAAGAGGTCCGGCGGTGGCTATGGCGGCGGCGGCCGCGGTGGCGGTGGCTACGGCGGCGGCAGAAATCGCCGCTGACCTTTCCTCCAGCCGCTAGCTCTCCCGTATCCGGGCGAGTTCGCGGCGGAACAGCCTTAGCGTAATCGGCGCCAGCGCCAGCACCAGCGTGCCGTAAACCAGCGGCACGGCGGCAAACGCCAGCGCCAGGCTATTGGCGCCGGTCACGCCCGGCATTACGGATTCCAGGAAAGCATCGAATCCTGCAAACCCGGTGCCGCCGTTGAACCAGTCGGACAGCCAGCCGACGGTCGAAGGCCCCAGCGTTAATCCCGTTATGCTGATCGCCATGTAATAGACCGCGGTAATCTGGCCGCGGAATTGTACCGGCGTGATCATCAAAAGCGCGGTTACGCCGGTTGATGTGGTTGTGGCTATGCCAAGCAGGCTGGCGCCCAATACAACGAATGCCGGAGTCGTGCCGGGCATGAGGGCAACCAGGAAGCCAGTCGGCACGAAGATGAACGCGCCCACGACTGCGATCACCAGGGGGGCATTGTCGCGCCCCCTTCGAACAAGGTAATCCGACAAGGCGCCGGCCGCGAAAACGGTGGCGGGAGCGCAGGCCAGCGTCACGAAGGCCTTGGTCTTGGCAAATTCCGGCGTCTCCATGCCCCAGGTGCGCTCGAACACCGCGGGCATCCAGAGGTGCGTGTACGCCACCGTGGTCATCAGGCAGAACGGCAGCAGGAAAGTCAGGTACGTCGTCCAATGCGCCAGCAGATGCCGGAACATGCGCCAGGGCGCGATTGAGGTGCCTTGTTTCAGGTCCCGGCGCACCGGCTCTCTGACGGTCAGCATGGCCAGGGACAGCAGCAGACCGGGAAGCCCCACGATAAGGAAGACCGCCTGCCAGGGCTTGATGGCGCCGACCAGCGGCCAATGGAGAAACTCCACGCCGCGTAACGCGTCCAGCAACGCGCCAATCCCGAAGTAAGCGGCGGCGGTGCCCAGGGAAAGCGCCATGGAGTACACCGCGATCGCCTTGCCGCGCCTCTCCTTGGGAAAGCTGTCGGCAATCATCGACATGGTGCACGGACTCAAGGCTGCCTCACCCACACCAACGCTCATGCGCAGCAGGAACAACTGCAGGTAGTTGCTCGCCAGGCCGCAGAACGCGGTCGCAGCCGACCACAGCGCGATCGCGCAACTGACGATGGTCACCCGGCGCGTCCGGTCCGCCAGCCAGCCCAGCGGCAGTCCCATGGTGGCGTAAAAAATGCCAAAAGCCAGGCCCATCAACAGGCCCATCTGGCCGTCGCTCAAGCCCAGGTCCGCCTTTATCGGCTCCACCAGCAAGCCAATCACCGTGCGGTCTATGTAGGAAATGAAGTAGGCCAGCGTGAGCAGCACCACCATGTACCAGCGGTACGCAGGGCGCGGATAGGGGGCGTTGTTCGCGTCGTTCATCAGTCTTGTGTCTCCGGTTCGCCCCGCACGCTGCAGCACTGTACGCCGACGTTGCGCCCATCGTACAGCCGGGCCAGAGCATCCGGCATGTTCTCGAAACCTTCCACGATGTCCTGAATGGGTTTCATTTGCCCGGCGCGTATCCATGCGGCAAGACCGTCGAACGCGTCGCCGAAGCGGTCCTGGTAGTTGTAAACGAAGAAGCCGCTCATGCTTCCATTGACCCTGCGGAGGTTGAGGTAGTTGGGCAGCGCGAAGCGTTCCTCTCGCAAGTACTCGGAAATCGACCCGCACAATACGATACGGGCTCCGAAGGCCAGGTTGTCCAGGCAAGCGGCGAGCAGCTCGCCACCCACATTGTCGAAATAAAGGTCCAACCCTTCCGGGCAAAGTTCCGCAACCCGCGCGCAGGCGTCCTCGTTCTTGTAGTCGATGGCCTGCTCGCAGCCAAGTTCCTGAATGAACCGGCATTTCTCCGAGCCGCCGGCAATACCGATAACGCGGCAGCCATGGATCTTCAGCATCTGGACCACGATGGAGCCCACCCCGCCGGCTGCACCCGAAACGACGGCCAGGTCACCTGCCCTGGGCCGGCCGCAGTCCATGAGGCCCCAGTAGGCGCTCACGCCGGTCATACCCAGAATGCCGGCGCCCAGGGCGTACGGGAGCCCGTAGTCCCTGCACTTGAAAACCCTCTCCTGCGGTGTGGCGGCGGTGACCTTCCACGTCTGCCACCCGAGTTGCCCCTGCACGATATCGCCGGGCCGAAAATCCGGATGCTTCGACTCCACAACCTCGGCCACGCCACGGCCATGAATGACATCGCCTATGTCCAGCGGGGTTTCGCCGGAAGGGTTGAGTCCTTGCATATACATGCGCATCACCGGCGCCAATCCCAGGTAACGCGTCTTTACCAGCATTTCGCCGGGGCCTGGCGAAGGAACCGGACGCTCGGCCAGCTCGAAATCGCTCCGGCGCACGTTGCCTTCCGGCCTGGCGGCGATCCGCCACTGCAGATTGACGTCCTCTCTCACTCCCTGGCCCACTCCTGCTCCTCAAGGCGGCACAATATACTGGATCGGGCGCCAGAGCGCGCGCGTCCCGAGGTGTGCTGTCCGTGTGCGGCGTGTTGCCGGGAAGATGCAAAAGTCCTGCGTTTGCATCCAATTTCGCCTCTGCCTTAGAGCGGCATGATGGATTAGTATTGGAATCATGCGTAGAAGACGGTGCTTGCGCCATGACCCAGGCCGCTTTTGATAGCCTGAAAGCCGTCGAGGAGTTTCAGGAAGCCGGGATGCCGGACGGCCAGGCAAAGGCAGTGGCGCGAGCGATTCAGCGGCACAACGAGGATCATGTGACCAACAAGGATCTTAAGACAGCTATTGCGCAACTTGAAACCGGTTTGACCAACCGGCTATACGTAGCTTTGGGCATTCTCTTTGCCGCCTTGGTCGCCGTGCGCTTTTTTGCTTAACCGACGGCGTAACCCACAACCAAAGCGTTTCCCGAAAGCTGTCGGCGAGAGCCGGCTATCGTTGATCCTGCTCGATCATTTCATAGACCTCGACCATGTGGCCCGTGGGAGCGCGCAGCAGCATCTGCATGGAGCGGCCTGTGCGGGACGGTCCGTAGGGTTTGACGATGTCCACGCCATGCGCGACGGCGCGGTCGTAAACGTCGCCAATATTCCTGCCCATATGCACCAGCACCATTCCGCCGTAGGCCGTCCCTGCATGGGGAAGATCAAGCGCGGGAAAATCCGGGGTGTCCTCCACCATCAACAGGGCAAACATGGCCCCGTCTTTGGACGTGAAGGTGGTGAAGTAAGTGGTGGAGTCTTCGTTCCAACCCAGCGGACTGGCAAACCCCGTGCGTGGTTGGGGATCGCCGGCGTAGTCAAAGCCCATTACGTCCCTCCAGAACGTGATGGAAGGCTCCAGGTCGACAAGACGGGCGAGCACCGTTGTGCGTATGAGGGTAGCGTAGCCCGACGCGGTCTTGTGGCTGTTCGCCTGGTCGCCGGTGAACAGCAGAACGCCGGCAAGCAATACAAGATATTTGCGCATGGGTGTGCTCCCTGTTCTGGTTTGGAGACAGTATAGGCAGGTCCCGCCGGCGCTTGCCCCTCTTCCTTTCTGTTTTCCGCGCTAAACTAATCGCACTGCCAACCGAGGGGGACCCCCGTGATCCAGTTAAGCCAGCGAAGCCGTGCCGGCCTCCAGTTCCTGGGGTCGCTGCAGCACTTTTCATCCAGCCACATTCGCGACGTGGCGCGCAAGCAGTTCGCCGCCAGCGAGAAGGGGCGGGAGCTTATTGAGGCCGAGATTGAACAAGAGCCACGCGCCCAGTTGAAACGGGCGCGGGAGGCGCGGAAAGCGGCACTGGAATGTCCGGCATATCAGCATGAAAGGCTTTATCAGCGCTACGTGGCCGAAGAGAATTTCGTGCGCGCGATTCCCGCCGTGGAGGAAAAGCGCGAAGAATGCGTTGAGGTCTTGAGCCGCGAGTCCGAATACCGGGGCGGTTCGCTGGAACTCGACGACAGCGTGCCGATACCCAGGTACTACCAAGGCGTGGAATGGCACCTCGAACCCGGAGGCTGGGACGGCTACGACCTGGCCACCCCGATGTTCATGGCCGGAGTGGCCCCGCATGTGTTCTCCCGCGGCGGCTATGCAGCCGTGGAAGTGGACCAGGACATCCGCCGGCAGCGCGTGGACGTGGTAAGCCTGCTGCCGAAAGAGCACTACGACCGTATCTACGAGCCCGGATGCGGAGGACTGGGAGCGCTGGCGGCCTGCAGCAAGGTGTATCCCGATGCCGAACTGACCGGCAGCGACATCTCGACGGCGCTGCTCAAGGGTGGGCACAAGGCCGCACGCAACATGGGAATACCCATCCACCTGAAACAGCGCGACGCCCGCGATACCGGCGAACCGGACGAGTCCTACGATGCCGTGCTCATGTACGCGCTCCTGCACGAAATGCCCGTAAAGGTGAGCATCGACACCATTCGCGAGGCGTACCGGATCCTCAAGCCCGGCGGGGACATCGTAATCAACGATCCGCCTCCGTTCAGCCGCGTGGATGCTTTCCAGGCCGCCATTCTCGACTGGGAAACGGAGTACCGTGGAGAACCCTTCTTCAGCGTGGCCTGCTCTATGGACTGGGCGGAAGTTCTCGAAGAAAACGGCTTCAAGGTGCTCGAGGCACGCGCCCTGGACCCGCGGGGCTACCCGTGGATCAATGTAGCGACCAAGATCGCATGACCAAACCGCCGGTTCGCCCGCTCACGGGCGACGAGAACCTGGATCGACTGCTTCGAATGAACACGGAGTTGCTGTCCGAATTGTGGATCCTGCGTGATCGTGTACTGGTTCTCGAGAAAATCCTTGAAGACAAGGGGCTCTTCGACGCCGAGGCGATTGAGAATTACGCTCCCTCGGGCGAGTTCGCCGACAAATTGCAGGATGAGCGCGACCGCATGGTACGGCGCGTGACGGGGGCACCCTGGCCCGAGGAATTCACCTGGCAATCACTCGTCGAGCGCGGCGGGCGGTAGTCTCCGGCCGGCCCAGGCGTAGTACACGGCCGGAATCACGATCAGCGTAAGCACGATCGTCGAGACCATGCCGCCCAGCATGGGCAGCGCGATGCGCCGCATGACATCCGAACCGAGGCCGCTGGTGACGAAAATCGGCGTCAGTCCCACCAGCACGGTGATCACGGTCATCAGGATGGGGCGAAGGCGAAGCGAAGCGCCCACACTGATCGATAGCTGAAGTTCCGGTTGATTCGCCGGGCGGTCCGCCCTCACGTGGTTGTCGATGTACATCACCATGACCACAGCGGTCTCGGCCGCCACTCCGCCCAGCGCGATGAAGCCGACGGCCACCGCCACGGACAGGTTGTAACCAGCCAGCCAGACCGCCCATAGCCCCCCGATGAGGCCGAACGGAAGCGACAGCATGATCATCGCCGTTCGATCGAGCCGGCCGAAATGCAGCATCAGCAGCAGGAAGATCAGCGCGATCGCCGACGGTATGGCGATCGTCAGCCGTTCACCGGCCGCTTCGATCTGCTCATACTGCCCCGACCATTCAATCGCGTAGCCCGGCGGGAGACTCACGCTGCGGTCGACCGTGCGGCGCGCGTCCGCCACGTATCCGCCCAGGTCCCGTCCTTCGATGTCCACAAAAACCCAGCCGGTAAGCCTGGCGTTCTCGGAGCGGATCATCGGCGGCCCTTCGGTAAAGGCCACCGTCGCGAGTTCGCCGATCGGAATGTGGGCCCCGGTTGGCGTGGGAACCAGGATGTTCTCCAGATCATCGGCGGCCTCCCGGAACGGGCGGTCATAGCGCAGCATGATGTCGTAGCGCTCGCGTCCTTCCACGCTCTCCGCCAGCTTCATGCCCCCCAGCGCCGTCTGAATAACCGACTGGAACACGCCCATGTCGATGTTGCGCCGCGCAAGCTCCGCCCGGTCCGGCAGGATTTCGAGATAGTTGCCGCCCAGGACCCGATCGGCCAGCGCCGCCCTGGTGCCGGGAACCGTGCTGACCGCCACTTCCACTTCGCGGGCCAGGCGTTCCAGCTCGACCAGGTCGTCCCCTGTGATCTTGACTCCCACAGGCGTTCGCACGCCGGTCGATACCATGTCCATTCGGATGTTGATCGGATAGCCCCAGGAATTGACCAGACCCGGCATCCGCAAGCGCCCGTTCAGGTCCTCGACGAGTTTCTCCGGCGTCATCCCGGCTCGCCACTCGGACTCGGGCTTGAGTCGAATCCAGGTCTCGATCATGGTCAGCGGCGCGGGATCGGTAGCCGTGTCCGCACGGCCCGCCTTGCCGAAAACGCTTTCCACCTCCGGCACAGCGGCGATCACGCGGTTGGTCTGGCCGAGGACTTCCCGGATCTTGGTCGATGACACACCCGGCAGGGTCGTGGGCATGTACAGCAGTTCGCCTTCATAGAGAGCGGGCATGAACTCCGTGCCGAGCCGCGAAAACGGAATCGCGGAGCTGGCGATGAGCACTGCCGCGACCGCCACTGTCAGCCACTTGAAGCGCAACGCCAGGCGCAGGCAGGGGGCGTAGAGCCTCGCGGCCAGTTCGCTGACCGGGTTTCTGTCCTTCATGCGGCCGCGCAATAGCAGCAGGATGAGTACCGGCACCAGCGTCACCGACAGCACGGCGGCAAACGCCATGGCGTAAGTCTTGGTAAACGCCAGCGGCGCGAACAGTCGGTAGCTTTCGCCTGTCAGCGCGAATACCGGCAGGAAGGAAACCGTAATGATCAGCAGTGAAAAGAACAGCCCGGGACCCACTTCCTGCGCGGCCTGCACCACGGCTTGCCGCCGGGCGAGCGGAGACACGTCGGCGCCGAGCTCCGATATCCTGCGGCTGGCGTTCTCGACCATCACGATCGACGCGTCCACCATGGTCCCTATCGCGATCGCGATTCCCCCCAGCGACATGATGTTGGCGGTAATGCCCTGGGCGGACATGATCACGAACGCGCCGAGCACGCCAAGCGGCAATGTAATAAGGGCCACGAACGCCGAACGGGCGTGCAGCAGGAAAATGAAGATCACCAGCGCCACGGCGATCCCTTCCTCAATGAGCTTGCGCATGAGGTAGGAAACCGCACCTTCAATCAGTGGCGAGCGGTCGTAGGTGGTGACGATGCGGACTCCGTCGGGAAGTCCGCGTTGCAGTTCGGCCAGTTTGGCCTTCACCCGCCCGATCACCTCAAGGGCATTCTCGCCGTCGCGCATGACGACAATGCCCGCGACGGTCTCGCCCGCCCCGTTAAGTTCCACGATGCCGCGGCGCAAGGCCGGACCCTCGACGATGCGGGACACGTCGGCCAGCGTGACAGGCGTTCCGTCTTCCGCGTAGACCACAACTTGCTCAAGGTCCAGGCGGTTCTCCACGTAGCCGGAAGAGCGGATCACGAACTCGCTCTCGCCCTGCTCCAGCACCCGCCCGCCCACTTCGCTGGATGCGGCCCTGACGGCCTCGGAAATGCGCCGTATCGATACGTCGTAGGCCCGCAGCTTGTTGGGATCGATCAGCACCTGGTACTCGCGAACGAAACCGCCCACCGAGGCGACTTCCGCCACCCCGTCAACGCCGGCCAGTTCGAAACGCAGGAACCAGTCCTGCAGCGAGCGGAGCTGGGCCAGGTCGGTGCGGCCTGTTTCATCCACCAGCGCGTACTGGTAGATCCAGCCCACACCGGTCGCATCCGGGCCGATTTGCGGCGTGGCCCCGGGCGGCAGTTCCGCGCTCAATCGCGACAGGGCTTCCACGACTCGCGATCGTCCCCAATAGAGATCCACGTCGTCTTCGAATATCACGTAGACGAAGCTGGTGCCGAACATGGACGAACCGCGAACGTCCTTGGTCTTCGGCAGGCCGAGCAGGTTGGCCGACAAGGGGTAGGTGACCAGGTCCTCGACGATTTGCGGCGACTGTCCGGGAAACTCCGTGCGGATGATGACCTGGGTATCGGTCAGGTCCGGTATGGCGTCCAGGGGCGTACGTTCAAGCGAAAGCCAGCCCCCCAGCGCCAATCCTGCCGCGAGCATGAGAACGATGAGGGGATTGTCCGCCGACCAGGCAATCACCCGGGCAACGCCCGAAGTCGACGGATCGCGGCCGGTCAGTCTATCGATCGCGTTTTCGGGCATGCCTAGTGCCTGTGCAACGGGTCCGAATCCCGATCATCGTCCGGCTGGGGCTCAAGCTTGGCCAGACCCTCGCGCAGGTTTGCCTCGGAGTCGAGCATGAATTGGCCGCTCACCACGACCCTTTCGCCCGTTTCCAGGCCGGAAAGAACCTCCGTGCGTTGGCCATCCGTGACGCCGGCTTCCACCCTCCGCCCGGCAAAGCGGCCGTTGCCCAGCGCCACAATCACATGCTCGCCCCGGCTGTCCCGCAGCAGCGCCTCAGACGGCACGGACAGCCGCGATTCCCCGGAGCCCAGGCTGAACTGAATGTCCGCGTAGGCGCCAGGGCGCAACGCGCCGCTGGTATTGTCCACTTCGATGCGCACGTCGGCGGTGCGGGTCTTGGGATCGATCGTAGGATAGACGTAATCCACCGTTCCCTCTTCGGGCGCTCCGGGGGCACTGGGGAATTGCAGCGACACCGGCTGTCCCGCTTCGATCTGGGCCAGATCGGCTTCGGGAATGGAGGCGATCACCCAGACCCTTGCGTAGGACTGAAGCCGCATGACGGGAGATCCCGGCTTGACGTAATCGCCTTCGCGCACGGCGAGCCCCGCTACGGTCCCCGAAGCTTCGGCGTATACCGGCAATCGCTCGATCAGTTCGCGCGTCTCGATCAGCTGATCGATTGCGGCCGCCTGCATTCCGTCGGAAATCAACCGCTGGCGGCCGGAGTCGATGCGCGTCTGCCGGCCGGCCTCAAGCGCCGCCAGAAAGTCCTTTTGGGCGGCGATCAGGGCGGGGCTGTAGACGCGGTACAGGAGCGCGCCGCGCGTGACCAGGTCGCCTTCAGCGCGAACCGCAAGGTCTTCGATCCATCCTTCCAGGCGGGAAACCGAAACGGTTTCCAGCCGTTCATTGCTTTCGACATTGCCGAATGCACGAACGGTCTGCTCGAAGTAGGCGGTCTCCACGCGGGCCGTGCGAACACCCATGGTCTGGACCATTTCGGGAGCCACTACCAGTTCCGGGCTTGCGCCCGATACGGCGGCAGGTGGGTTCGACGCGGGCACGAGATCCATACCGCAAATCGGGCACGGTGCGTCGGGGTCGTCCGACACGAACTGGGGATGCATGGGACAGGTGTACTGCTGCTCCGCCTGCATTTGGGCCCGCGGCTGTTCCTGTTTCCCTTCCGACCCTGAGCCGTTCCCTCCGCAGGCTCCAATTGCGAAAGCGGCCAACAGCCAGAGGATGAAATACCGATTACGGCACTGGGAGGGAAGGTGTCCCGCCCTGCACGAAGGCGGGACGCCTTTGTTCCCGGAGGTTTTTTGCAAGATTGTGAGATTCTTCATGATGTCACCAGCAAGGAATTGAGTTGAGCAACGGCGCGGTCTCGCCGCGCCTGTTCGTCGGCTATCCGGGCCATCAGGATCAACTCGGCCAGCTCACCGTCGATGACGTGCGAATAGTCCCCTATTCCCGATTCGTACCGGGTCCGCTGCGCCTGAACCTGCTCGCGGATGGCCGGGACCTTCTGCCGCAGCACCGCAATGGCAGCCTCCGCGGCCCGGCGTTGTGCGTCGAGGGCCGAGTACTTCGCCGCCGCACCCCTGGCAGCTGCCATGTAGCGGCTCCTGGCGCTTTCCCGCTGCGCCTTTGCCGAGCGCAAGGCCGGAGCCTGCGAGCGGTTGCCCCACAGCGGAACGCTGAAGGTCACGGCGGCCGAAACCCAGTCATCTCCAGCGAAGCGCATTTCCCCTCCACCTGAATCACGCTGCTGATAGCTCAGTTGCAGTCCCCACTCCGGTTTCCAGGCGGCTTGTGCTTCGGACACGCCGGCTTCGGCCACGGAGATCTCCGCCTGCGCCACGCGCACCGCGTGAAAGGCGTCCGCGCTCCCGGACCATGCCTTGGGCTGAAGCGGCGGCGGCGGCACATGGCCGGCCCCGCCCACCAGGTCCTCAAGGCGCGCCTCGACTTCGGCCTCTTCGCCCCCCAGGTCGGCAAGGGAGCGATCGACCTCCGCCCGCTGCAAATCGATCTCGGCCAGCCGGAAAAGCACCGGGCGACCCGCGGCAATCTCACCCTGGATAACCTGTTCCAGTTCGCCGTAGCGGGAATCCTGCTCCCGCAACAGGGAGACCTGCTCGGAAATGCGCCGCCTCTCGACAAGGGCAAAAATCAGTTCCGAGCGCATTCGCGCCAGCTGCAGGGCTTCCAGCGCATCGTTGCGTGTGGCGCTCCGCCGGGCCTGCGCCGATCGGGCTTCGCGTTCCGGGCGGTTGGGAATCTGCTGGCTTACGCCGAGCGCCTTGTTGGTGGGCAGGTAGGTGCGGAACGAGGGATCGAACAGGGGGAAATTGTTGATGCCTACCGACACCACAGGGTCCGGCCAGGCCGTTGCAGCAACCGCGTCTTCACGATAAGCCTCTGATTGAAGGCGTATGGACGCGAGCGCCGGATGGTCCTTCAGGCGCGCTTCAAGCTCCTGGAAGCTCTGCCCGAAAGCGGGCGGCGCGCCCAGTGCGAGACCGAGCAGACACGCAAGAATTGAGAGTGGTTTTCGACTTTTTTCAGCCATCTTGATCTCCCTTGGTGGGAAACGAGCGAGTACGGGTGCGCACCGGGCAACAACCCGGTGCGAGCATTACGCTCGACGGCTAGATCAGGAGGCGCTGTTTGAGCAGTACAGGGGTTTGCGCAGGCCTTGGAACGGCGGGAGGCGGCCCGATAGCCGGCACGGTCTGCGGGCGAACCAGTGACCAAGAATGGTTCGCAATCGCCGGGGGAAGTTTCAGTCCCGGCTGGTTCTTGGACGCAATCGCCTTGGCTACGCCTGCCGACGTCGCCGACTCCAGTTCGGTGCACTCGGAGCAATCCGGGGGACAGCCGTGCCGTTCGGCGACCGGCCCTTCGTCCGGACAGGTCCCGCATGAGGGAACTTCGGCGACCGGCTCATCGCCAAGGGCAATCAGATCGTCCAGGCAACAACAGGCAATGGCCTGCTGCACCCCGAACAGGGCGGCTGCGAGGACCAGCAGTTTGCGCGCAAATGCCTTCATCAGGATGCCAAGTATACGCTTTCGACGCTCTTTCTATTGGATGCGCAACCCGGCATTCGGGTTTCAGGCCCGGGCCGATTCCGCCTTGTCGCGCCCCAGCAGCAACAGCAGCGCGGGCCCAAGCACCAGCAGTACCATCGCCAGCAAAAGCACCTGAAGATACGAACCCTGAAGGTCAAAGGTAAGCCCGAATATCGGCGGGCTGGCCGCGGTCACGAAAGCCTGACAGATCATGATCAGAGCGTACACGCGCCCGTAGGATGCAAGGTCGAATTCGCCCGCAATCATATAGGGCAAGGCGGCAAATTTCGCGCCCGCTGACACTCCCAGACAAAACGCCGCGCACACCACCATCCACACGGAAAGTTCCGGCAGGGCCAGCAATCCGCAGGCACCTGCCCCAAGGGTCAGGGCCACAAAAACCAGGCCCGGCGCCCACAGGTAATCGAGAAGGTATCCGGCGCCCACTCTTCCCACAATGATGAAAAGCCCGATCAGACTGCTCAGCGCCGCTGCCTGCGCCCTCGCATAACCGGTGTCCTCAAGGATGGGGACAAAGCTGGAAACCAGCCCCGAGAAACCGAAAGTCGCGCTGCAGAATGCGATCGCCATGATCCAGAAGGTACGCGACCCAAGCGCCAGCCGGAATCCGGAGCTGGGCTTGACCTGACCGGCCCCGGCAGGCGCTTCATTCTCCCTGGACGGGCGTTCAGGCTGATTGCGCGGCGCATCCTTGAAACCGAGGAACAGTACGGGAACCCCCACCAGGAAAATGAGCGCCGAGATTCCGAAATAGCCCGCGCGCCAATCGAAGTTCTCGATCAGGGTGGCGACAAGGGGCGGGAGTATCAGGGCCGCCAGTCCGCTTCCCGAAAGCAATATGCCAAGGGCCAGGCCACGCTTGCGTTCGAACCATCCGGCCACGAACCGTGTGAGCGCGATTGAGGAGGCGCCCATGCCTAGGACCGTTGCGAGCGACCAGGAAGCGTAATAACGCGGAAGCCAGTCGCTGCTCGTGCCAATGATCGCCATGCCCAGGCCATAGCCCACCGTGCCCCAGATCACCAGCGACCGGGCGCCGTACCGATCACAAAGCCATCCGACGAGCGGCGCCAGGCTCGCGGCGGTAATCGTGGCAATCGTAAAGCTCAAGGCCACCTCGGCGCGCGACCAGCCGAAGGCTTCCGCCAGCGGGTAGGTAAACACGCCCACCAGGTAAATCGGGATGGTGCCGAAACTGAACACCTTGCCGACCAGGGCCGCGCCCAGCGGCCGCCAGCCGCGGCGAAACTCGCTCCAGGGACTGATCGGGCTCATGAGGGCGACCTGGCTATTGGGAGCCCTCGCCGTGCAGGGTCCTGGCTAATGCCCGGCGGGGCCGCGGCCTTTCTTCAGGAAAAGGAGTAACGCGGGGCCCAGCACCATCAGAACCATCGAAATCAGCAGGACCTGGTTATATGAGCCCTGTTGATCAAAGGTGTAGCCGAAGATCGGGGGGCTAATGGCCGTGATGAAAGCCACGCTGATGACCAGCAGGGAGTACACGCGTCCATAGGACTTGAGACCGAACTCCCGCGCGGTCAGGTACGACAAGGCGTCCCATTCCGCTCCCGCTGACAGTCCCAGGCAGAAAGCCGCGCAAACCACCATCCATACCGGCAGTACCGGTAGAGTCAGCAAGCCGCAGGTGACGGCCCCGAACGCCAGTGCGACAAAAGTCAGCCCGGGGGCCCACAGGTAATCAAGCAGAAATCCGACGCTGAGTCTTCCGAACATGACGAACAGCCCGATCAGGCCAGTCAGGAACGCGGCCTGCTCCCTCCCGTAACCGGCATCCTCGAGGATGGGAGCAAAACTGGAAATCAGCCCCGCGAGACCGAAAGTGGCGGCACAGAACGCTGCCGACATCAGCCAGAAGGCAGGGGACTCCACGGCGAGCCGGAATCCGCTGCTGCGTTTGCCTGGACCGGACAAGGCAGGCGCATCGCCCGAATCGCCGGGTCGTTCAAGCGTCTTGGGTGGCGCCTCCTTGAACCAAAGGAATATGACCGGAACACCTACCAGAAGTATCACCGCCGAGATTCCGAAGTAGCCCGCCCGCCAACTGAAGTTCTCAATCAGCGTGGCGACAAAGGGCGGGATTGCAAAAGCCGTCAGTCCGCTTCCCATCAGCATGATGCCTAGAGCCATGCCCCGCTTGCGTTCGAACCAGCCGGCCACGAATCGTGTCAGCGCGATCGCCGAGGCGCCCACGCCCAGCATCGTTGCCAGGGACCAGGAAGCGTAGTAGCGCAAGATCCAGTCGCTGCTCGTGGCGATGATGGCCATGCCCAGGCCATACCCCACCGTACCCACCATTACCAGCGGACGGGAACCGTAGCGGTCGCATAGCCATCCGACAAGCGGCGAGAGGCTGGCGGAAGTAAACGTCGCAACCGTAAAGCTGAAGGTAACCTGGGCGCGCGACCAGCCGAAAACTTCCCCCAGCGGTATCGTGAACACACCCACCACGTAGATCGGAATGGTGCCGAAACTGAACGCCTTGCCGATCAGGGCGGACCCCAGGGGTAGCCAGCCGCGGCGAAATTCGCTCCAGGGACGGATCTGATTCATCCGCGCAACATACGCGCTTCGCAGTACCGAACGCAAGCGCCCGGGGCGGAAACCTGTAGTGCCGGATGCGACTTGGCCCGTAGAATAGCGCCCCTGTTGCCCTGCCGTCGATCAGGTCCCGGACTTGAACAAATCTTCCGCCACTTCGCCGCCCGTACCTTTGAGCCAGAGGATTACCTGGGGCTTCGGGTCCCTGGGCACCATTGCCTATCTGAACGTCGTCACTGCGCTGGCGCACATTTATCTCTCGGCGGTCCTGAAAATGGACGTGGCGCTGGCCGGCAGCCTGCTCTTCTCGGCCCGCCTCGTTGACGCATTCAGCGATCCCTTGATGGGCTGGGTAACGGACCATACAAAGAGCCGGTGGGGACGCCGGCGTCCGTACCTGCTGCTGGGAGCGGTCGTATGCGGGTGCTCCCTGCCCGCGGTGTTCTCGCTTCACGCAATGTCTGCGGCCCTGCCTCCTTCCATCGTGGGAGTAATGGCAGTCCTGATCGTTTATTCCCTTGGCTTTACGTTGTTCAACATCCCGTACCTGACGATTCCCGTCGAGATGACGACCGACCGCATGCAGCGTTTGAGCCTGATGAGCTATCGCTCCGCTTTCATGATGGTCGGGTCCGTGCTGGGAGCGGCGGCCGCTCCGGAAATCCTCGAGTATCTGGGCGGCAACGAGAGCCCGACCGCCTATCAACGCATGGGATTCATTTTCGGGGCGCTCGTGTTGGCGGTCATGCTTGTCACGTTTCGGGGCACGCGGGGAGCCCATGCCGAACCCGTTGGCCGGCAACCCCGGCTGTCCGTGTGGCGCCAAATCAAGACGGTGCTTGAGAACCGCCCCTTTCTCTTGCTCATTGGCGCCAAATGCACTCAGTTTGTGGCGCTGGCGGTTGCGGGCGGAACCATCGCGTTTGTCTTCAAGTACGTCCTCCTGCAGCCGTTCACCTTGTTCAAGTACCTTGCGATCCCTACGACGGTCACAATCCTGGTGGCAATCCCGCTGTGGAGACGGCTGGGCCGATCCATCACAAAGCGTCGTGGCGTTCTCATCGGCGCCGGAGGCGAAGTCCTTGCAAGCCTGACCTGGCTGCTTGTCAGTCCGGATTTGAGCCAGCAAGCACTTATCGCATTCCTGGTAGTCCGGGGCATATTCTCCGGGTTCTTCGGCTCCGCCATCCTGCTTTACTCGCAGGCCATGTGGCTCGACACCATCGACCACGACCAACGCCGAACCGGACTGCGGCGCGAGGGCCTGTATACGTCGGTCTACGTGTTCGTGGAGCGTCTGGGCTACTCGATCGGCCCTCTCTTGGTGGGCTTTATTCTGAAAGCAGCCGGCTTTGATTCGGAACTGGCGGCAGAGGACCAGCCTGCGAGCGCGGCAACGGCGATCATCTTCACCGTCGCCGTGATCCCGGCATTGGCGCAAGCCTGCATGCTCTTTTTCGTATGGCTCTACAGATTGCCGGAAATTATTGACGGCAAATCAAAGACATAAATCGAATATCTCATACAATGGATTAATGTATATGAGCACCACGCTACAGTCTGATCTTGAAACAGGCGGACACCACTATCGCTACTACGACATAAGCGCGCTGGGCTCCAGGCAGGTCGAGAAACTGCCCTACTGCCGCAAGATACTGCTTGAGAACCTCTTGCGCTACGCGGGTGAGAACGCCTCCGGCCCCGGTCTTCTGGCCGCCTTGAGTGGACAGCAGGAACTCGAATTCCGGCCGGCGCGCGTAATCCTGCAGGACTTTACCGGCGTGCCTGCGGTCGTGGATCTCGCCGCAATGCGGGACGCCATGCAAGCCCTGGGAGGCGACCCCCAGGCAATCAATCCATTGGCGCCGGCGGAACTGGTGGTGGACCACTCGGTCCAGGTCGATCACTACGCTACTCCGGACGCGCTGGCGCGCAACAACGAGCTGGAATTCGACCGCAACCGCGAACGCTATTCCTTCCTGCATTGGGGTCAGCAGGCCTTCCGCCAGCTCAAGGTAGTCCCTCCCAACACCGGCATCGTCCACCAGGTCAACCTGGAACGCCTGGCGCGCGTCGTATTCTCCAGCGGGGACGACGGCCGGACCTTGGTGTATCCCGACACTCTGGTAGGCACCGATTCCCACACGACCATGATCAACGGCCTGGGCGTACTGGGCTGGGGCGTGGGCGGCATCGAAGCCGAAGCAGCCTTGCTGGGCCAGCCGATCACCATGCTTCCGCCTCCCGTCCTGGGTGTGCGTCTGCACGGCAGCCTGCGTCCGGCGGCGACAGCCACCGACCTGGTGCTTACGGTCACCGAGGCGCTTCGCAACAAGGGCGTTGTGGGCTGGTTCGTGGAGTTCTTCGGCGAAGGTTTGAACGGCCTTCCGCTGGCGGATCGGGCGACTCTAGCCAACATGTCACCGGAATTCGGAAGCACTTGTGCCATATTTCCTATAGATGACGAAACAATTCGCTACCTGGAACTAACCGGACGCGAGAAACAGCAGGTAGCGCTGGTAGAGGCCTACGCCCGCGCTCAAGGGCTCTGGCGCGAGGACTCAGGCCCGGAACCGGAGTTCGACGACACACTGGACATCGATCTGGACGCCGTGGTTCCGTCAATCGCCGGACCGCGGCGCCCGCAGGACCGGATTGCCCTGACCGAGAGCAAGTCGTCCTTTGCGGAGGCTCTCAAGGAACGCGCGGGCACGCCGGTTCTGTTCGAAGGGGAACGGCCTGGCGACGGTGCGATCCTGATCGCCGCCATTACCAGTTGCACCAATACCTCGAACCCTACCGTAATGATGGCGGCCGGGATGCTGGCGCGAGCCGCACGGCGACGCGGCCTGAGGCCCCCGGACTGGGTCAAGACCAGCCTGGCTCCAGGATCGCGGGTGGTAACGGGCTACCTTGAGTCGGCAGGCTTGCTCGACGACCTGGCGGCGCTGGGTTTCGAGATCGTTGGCTATGGATGCACCACCTGCATCGGAAACTCGGGTCCCTTGCGCGACGACATTGCGCAGCATGTGCAGGATAGCGGCCTCGCAGGATGCAGCGTCCTCTCCGGCAACCGCAACTTCGAAGGCCGTATTCACCCACAGGTGTACTTCAATTACCTGGCCTCGCCTCCCCTGGTGGTTGCCTGGGCACTGGCAGGGCGCATGGACGTGGATCTCGAGAAGGACCCGCTGGGCCGCGATTCCGATGGCCGCCCCGTCTTCCTTCGCGACATCTGGCCCGACGCCGCCGAAGTGCAGGCGGAAGTGGCGCAACACGTGCGTGCGGCGCAGTTCGAGGAAGGTTATGCCGGCGTTTTTGACGGCGACGAGCGCTGGAATGCTCTGGACAGCCCTAAAAGCAACCGCTACCCGTGGGATGAGGACTCCACATACGTGCGGCGCCCGCCTTTCTTTGAAGGCATGTCCGCGCAGCCCGAAGAACCGCAGGCGGTGGATTCGGCGCGCGTGCTGGCATTGCTGGGCGACTCGGTCACCACCGACCACATTTCCCCGGCCGGTGCGATTCCGGCCCGGTCGCCGGCCGGGCAATGGCTGAACGATCAAGGAGTAACACCGAGGGAGTTCAACTCCTACGGGTCCAGGCGCGGCAATCACGAGGTCATGCTGCGCGGCACCTTCGCCAATATCCGGCTGCGCAATCGCCTGGCCGGCGGCGTGGACGGCGGCTGGACCCGCCTGCAGCCCGACGGGAAAGTGATGAGCATTTACGACGCGGCAATGCGCTACAGCGAGGAGGAGACGCCGTTGGTGGTCCTGGCCGGCAAGGAATACGGCTCCGGCTCCTCGCGCGACTGGGCGGCCAAGGGAACGGCGCTGCTGGGCGTGCGGGCGGTAATCGCAACCAGCTTCGAGCGCATTCATCGCTCCAACCTTGTGGGCATGGGCGTGCATCCGATGGAATTCCCCCAGGGAGAGGATGCTGCGAGTCTCGGGCTGGAAGGCAGCGAGACCTACGATATTTCCGCGCCGAACGGCAAGGACGTGAGCGTGCGGGCAACGCGGTCCGACGGCACGATGGTCGAGTTCGCCGCGCGCTCGAGAATCGATACGCCCAAGGAACACGAGTACTTCCGCCATGGAGGCATTCTTCCCTACGTACTGCGCCGCCTGGCGTCCTGATTCCCACTGATGGCCAGCCCGCCAATCCTCGCGGTGCGCGACCTGGTCAAGGACTACGGTCCGGTACGCGCTGTGCGAGGCATTTCCTTCGACGTGCCGCGCAATTGCTGCTTTGGCCTTCTCGGACCCAACGGCGCGGGAAAGACCACCACCGTGGAAATCATCGAAGGCGTTACTCCTGCTACCTCGGGCAGCGTGCTGTACGAAGGACAAGCGGCCGGATCGCAGTTTCGCCAGGATTCCGGCGTTCAGTTCCAGACCGCGGCGCTGCAGGACTTCATTACGGTGCGCGAAACGCTGGAAATGTTCCATCGCCTTTACAAGCAGCGTGCCGACATCGAGCAGGTGATTGCTGATTGCGCGCTGGAGAAGCTGCAGAAGCGGGACAACCGCAAGCTCTCAGGCGGACAGCGCCAGCGCCTGCTGCTGGCCATCGCGCTGGTAAACGATCCAAGGATTCTCTTTCTGGACGAACCCACGACCGGTATGGACCCGCAGGCACGGCGAAATTTCTGGGAGCTGGTGGAGCGAATCCGGGCGCGCAACAAGACCATCGTGCTGACCACGCACTATATGGAGGAAGCGCAGGCCCTGTGCGACGAGATCGTGATCATGAATGAGGGCGTGATCGTGACCCAGGGCGCCCCGGGCACGCTGCTGAAGGACCATTACAAGGAAATCATCCTGGAATTGCCCGAAACCGACCTTGAGGAACTGCCGCCGGAATTCCCCTTCCACACCTATCGGCGCAATGGCCTGGTGGAGATCCATACCGACGACGCCAATGACGCCATTACCCGGCTCAGCCGCGCGGGCGCGCCGCTGGGCCGCCTGAACATTCGTCCCTTCCGGCTGGAGGACCTGTTCCTGGACCTGACAGGAAAGGAGCTCAGATCGTGATTCAACGCATTCTCGCAATCCTGCACGCGCGCAACCTGGAATTCCTCCGTGACAGGGCCACCCTGGGCTGGAACGTGGCCATGCCGCTGCTGCTGGTGGCAGGCATGGCGGCGATCTTCTCCGGCGGCGACCGCGCGGAATACAAGGTAGCGCTGGTACAGACCGAACTTCAGGCCCAGCAGCCGATCGACACTGCCGCCCATCCCTTCCTTGAAACCCGTTACTTCGACTTCATTGCAATGGAACGGGAAGAAGCGATCGACCAGGTAGCCAATCACCAGCTCGACCTGGCGCTGGACCTGGATTCGGCAAGCTATTGGATCAACCCGGAGTCGCCCGGCGGTTACTTCGCCGAACAGTTGCTCCAGGCCTCTTCCGAAGACGGCGCATGGCTGCGGCAGCCGGCCAGCGGCAATCCCATCACCTACGTGGACTGGCTGATTCCCGGCATACTCGGCATGAACATCATGTTCAGCTGCCTTTTCGGAGTCGGCTATGTCGTTGTTCGCTACCGCAAGAACGGCTTCCTGAAGCGCCTGAAAGCCACGCCGCTCCGCCCGGTGGAGTTCCTTACCGCCCAGATCCTGTCGCGCCTGATGCTGGCGATCTTCGTCACCCTGCTCCTCTACGCCGCAACCCGCTTCCTGCTGGATGTCCGCATGGAAGGCAGCGGGTTTGCGCTGTTCCTGGTCGCCGTTCTGGCCTCTATCAGCCTGGTCTCGGTCGGCCTGGCGATGGCGGCCCGGGTCACCAGCGAGGAACTCGCCGGCGGTCTGCTGAACATGGTCACCTGGCCGATGATGCTGCTGTCCGGAGTGTGGTTCTCGCTGGCCGGCGCGCCCGGCTGGGTCCAGCAGCTATCGAACATCTTTCCTCTGACCCACGCGCTGACTGCCGCTCGGGAAATCATGCTGTACGGCGCAGGCTTGAGCGACGTCTTGCCGCAATTGCTCATCCTGGCGGGCATCACCGCCGCCTTCCTGACCATCGGCGCAACGATGTTCCGCTGGCGCGGCGCCTGACAGTGAAGTTGATTGATATTGGCGCGAACCTCACGGACGCCTCGTTTGATGATGACCGGGACGCCGTAAAGCAACGCGCAGCCGGGGCTGGCGTGTGTCACCTGGTCGTGACCGGGACCAGCCTGGAGGAATCGGAACAAGCGCTGTTGCTGGCCCAGGATGACTCCGAAACCTTGCGCTGCACGGCAGGAATCCACCCACATCTTGCAGCCCAGTGGACGGAGTCGCCGCAAGTCGCCCGACAACGGCTGGGCCGCGTGTTGAGCAATGGCATGGCGGTAGCGGCCGGAGAGTGCGGCCTGGACTACTTTCGCGACCTGTCTCCACGGGATGTCCAGCGAACCGCATTCGCGGGCCAGCTGGAACTGGCTGCGGACTACCGCAAGCCTGTTTTTCTCCATCAGCGCGACGCGCACGAGGACTTCCTGGCGATACTGAGCGAGCATGATCTCACCGAATTTGGCGGCGTCGCTCATTGTTTTACCGGCGGTCCCGAGGAAGCCGAAAGCTACCTGGAACTGGGGCTGCACATCGGCATTACGGGATGGATCTGCGATGAGCGCCGCAACCAGGACCTGCTGAAAGCAGTTGCAGTGCTGCCGTTGGATCGCGTGCTGCTGGAAACCGACAGTCCCTACCTGCTGCCCCGCCACCGCGACGTCAAACCCCGCAAGAGACGCCGTAACGAACCGCAATTCCTGCCGTACGTCACTGCGGCCCTTGCTGGGCACATGAACGTGGATGCCGAGGAACTGGCCGCCGCCAGCCGCCGAAACACGCACGCGCTGTTCGGTTGGCCTTCTCCCTGATCGCGCCTGGATTTGCCGCTTGCATCAAAATGCCATGCTCCGTCAGGACCGTTTCAGAAATATCGCCATCATTGCCCACGTGGACCATGGCAAGACCACGCTGGTAGATAAACTGCTGCGGCAGTCGAGCACGCTGGATTCGCGCACTGAACTGCCGGAGCGGGCGATGGATTCCAACGATCTGGAGCGGGAGCGCGGGATCACGATCCTGTCGAAGAACACCGCACTCTCCTGGCGCGATTGGCGTATCAATATCGTTGACACGCCAGGTCATTCGGACTTTGGCGGCGAGGTGGAGCGGGTGTTGTCGATGGTCGACAGCGTGCTGCTGCTCGTCGACGCCGTCGAAGGCCCCATGCCGCAGACGCGATTTGTTGCGCAGAAGGCTTTTGCACGGGGTTTCACTCCGCTGGTGGTCATCAACAAGATCGACCGGGACGGGGCCCGTCCGGACTGGGTAATGGAGCAGACATTCGAATTGTTCGATCGGCTTGGCGCAAGCAATGAGCAACTCGACTTTCCGGTGATTTATGCATCCGCACTGAAGGGCTACGCAAGCGCCGACCCGACGGTCAGAAGCGGCGATACCAGCCCATTGCTTGAAGCGATCGTCAAGCATGTCCCGGCCCCCGAGGTCGATCTCAATGGGCCGCTGCAGCTGCAGGTCTCAAGCCTGGACTACGACGCCTACCTCGGTGTGCTGGGGATCGGCAGGATCTCCCGGGGCATAGCCGATATCAACCGCCCGATCAGCGTGGTGCAGCCCGGCGGTCCAGCGCGCCACGGGCGGCTGATTGAGCTTTTCGGGTTTGAGGGACTTCAAAGAAACCGGGTGCAACAGGCCGGGGCCGGCGACATCGTGGCCTTCAGCGGAATCGCGGACCTGAAGATTTCCGAAACCATCTGCGACCGGGACAGTCCGGAGCCGCTGCCCGCATTGCAGGTGGATGAACCGACGATCAGCATGACATTTCAGGTCAATAAATCACCTTTCGCCGGACGGGAGGGAAAATACCTGACCAGCCGCCAAATCCGCGAGCGGCTCGATCGCGAGCTGAAACACAACGTCGCGCTGCGCGTGGAAGCAACCGCCGATCCGGACAAGTTTCGCGTCTCCGGGCGTGGCGAACTGCACCTGTCGGTCCTGATCGAGACCATGCGCCGGGAGAACTTCGAACTCGCGGTGTCGCGCCCGGAAGTGATTGAACGGGAAATCGGCGGCGCGCGCCACGAACCCTGGGAGCGGCTGTCAGTAGACTTCGACGAGGCCCACCAGGGCGCCGTAATGAGCCGCTTGGCCGAGCGCCGGGGCGAACTGCTGGCCATGTCCCCCGATGGGCGCGGCCGGGTCCGGCTGGATTACCTGATCCCGGCCCGCGGGTTGATCGGCTTTCGGACCGAGTACCTGACGGCGACCGCCGGCACCGGACTGCTCCACCATGTCTTCGAGCGCTACGATCGGCGCGCGTCCGGCGAGATCGGCCAGCGCAACAATGGCGCAATGGTGGCAATGGTGAACGGCAAGGCGCTCGCCTATGCGCTGTACAAGCTGCAGGACCGCGGACAATTGCTGATCGGCCACGGCGAAGAAGTCTATGACGGCATGATCGTGGGTGTGAACAAGCGCAGCGCCGACCTGCCGGTCAACCCGACGAAAGCCAAGCAACTCACCAATATTCGCGCCGCAGGATCCGACGAAAACATCATTCTGACCCCGCCGCTACGCCTGACCCTGGAGCAGGCCCTTGAGTTTATCGACAGTGATGAACTCGTCGAGGTAACACCCGGCAATATCCGCTTGCGGAAGAAGTTGCTGACTCAGGGAGAGCGCCGCCGCGCTAGCCGGCAGAACGCCTGACCTCCATACAAGGAAACGCTATGTGAGGTGCGGAGTCAGGGCGCTGAGCCGTGCGGATATTTCACTGTGGCGGGAGGGGCGCGCCAGGAGTGCCCCAAGTTGCGGAGGAGGCGCCACCGTAGCTCCGATGAGCGGCTCTACCACGCTTTCGAACTTTGCCGGATGAGCCGTGGCAGCCACGATCCAATCGCCGGGTGGGGCCTCGGGGCCGGAAAGAAACTCTCGGCAGGCGTCCAGACCGGCCGCGGTATGGGGGCAGAGCACGGCGCCGGAGGTTGCGTGTTCTTTGCGTATCCGGGCGCGAATGCGCTGGTCGCTGACGCTTGCTGCGCTGACGGCTGCCCTGATCCGATCGATATCGCCATCAAAATGGTGGCGCAACCGCTCCATATTGCTGGGATCGCCGACATCCATCGCGTTGGCCAGCGTGCCGATGCTCTCGCGTCCCCGGTATTTGCCGCTTGCCAGGTAATCTCCCACGGTGTGATTGGCGTTGGTCGCAAACAGGATTTGACCGATGCCGGCGCCCATCTCGCGGGCCCACAGGCAAGCCAGGCCATTGCCGAGATTGCCGGTGGGAACTGCAAAATGAGCGCCTGCGGGCCCCTTGAGAGCAGCCCAGGCGTGATACACGCATTGCGGCAATAACCTTCCCAGGTTGATGCTGTTGGCCGAGCTCAACCGCACCCTCTTGCCGAGATCAGGACTCGAGAAGGCCTGCTTGACCAGGCGTTGGCAATCGTCAAAACCACCGCGGACGGCAAGCGCCTGCACGTTGTCGTCCCAACACCCCAGATGATGTTCCTGGCGCGGTGAAATCCGGCCCTTGGGAAACAGCACGACCACGCGGATCCTCTCGCGTCCGGAAAATGCTGAAGCGACGGCTGCGCCGGTGTCGCCCGAGGTGGCGACCAGGATGGTCAGCGGCGGCGCCGAATCGGGTTCGTCGGCCAGAATGCGTTCGAGGCAAGCGGCAAGGAAGCGCGCCCCGTAATCCTTGAACGCCGCGGTGGGGCCGTGAAACAGCTCGAGCAGCCGCAATCGAACGCCGTTCCCGGCAGGCGCAAGTTCGGTCAGGGGCAGTGGATAGGCGAAGGCATTGCGGCAAATCTCCGGCAGGGCATTCGCCAGGCTCGATCCCCGGAAAAAGGGAGCAAGCAAACACTCGGCCAGCTCGGCGGGAGTTCCGCAAGCCTTCAGCGATTCGCGGCTGCAGTGCGGCAGGCGTTCGGGCACGTACAGCCCCCCGTCCGGCGCCGTGCCGGATTGCAATACGGTTTCCAGGCCGGCGGAACCGCCGCCGCGCGTGCTGTGGAAGGCAGACATGACTGACGCGGCTAGCGAGGCGCGCCGAGCATCCTTGCCAGGCGCAGGACATCGGCGAAGATTCCGCCGGCCGTGACCGCCGGTCCGGCGCCAGGGCCCTGAACGACCAGCGGGCTGTCGCTGTAGCGCGCGGTCCGGTACAGGAACATGTTGCTGGTCAAGTGCAGTCGCGCAAAGAGGTGGTCCCTGGGCAGCGATTCCAGTCGCACCGACGCCCTGCCCTCGCTGTCGAGCCTGCCCACGTAGCGCAGCACGCAGCCCTCTTCCTCGGCCTTCTGCAGTCGCCGACGCATGTCGCCGTCATGGCGGGCCAGCCCGTCAAGAAAATCCTCGACCGAGGCGTCTGCCAGCTCTTCCGGCGCCAGGCTTTCCACCTTGACGTCGGCGAGTTCCATGCCGAGACCCAGTTCGCGTGCCAGGATCAGCAGCTTGCGGGCAACGTCCATGCCGCTCAAGTCCTCGCGCGGATCGGGTTCCGTGTAGCCGGCGTCGCGCGCCTGGCGCACGACACGCGAAAATTCCGTATTGGCGTCCAGCGCATTGAACAGATAGGCCAGCGTGCCTGAGAAAATGCCCTCTACGCTTAACACCTGGTCGCCGGTAGCGATCAGGTCTCGCAAGGTCTCGATGACCGGCAGCCCCGCCCCCACATTGGTCTCGTACAAGAGGTGCACGCCGTGGGACCGGCGCAGTTCGTGCAGGCGCTCATACACACTTTGCGGCGCGCTTTGCGCTCGCTTGTTGGGCGTCACTACGTGAATGCCGGCGGAAAAGAAATCTCCGTAGCAGTCGCTGATTGTCTCGCTGGCGGTGCAATCGAGGATCGCCGCGTGAGGCAAGTGGTCCGGGTTCACGTGGGTGCTGAAGCGCACCAGGTCCAATGGCTCGTTTTCCTCCTCCAGCACTTCCCGCCAGCGTCTAAGGTCCAGACTGCGAGCGGACAGGTGCATGCGCCGGGAATTGGCGATCGCCCGCACCCGCAAATCCAGGTTGAACTTTTCGCGCAGTTGATCCGCGGCCTGGGCAATCTGATCCAGCAACTCGGCGCCGACGTTGCCAACGCCGATGACGCCCAGTGACAGCGTGGTCTGGGAGAGATAAAAACCCCCATGCGCCGCCCGCAGGGCCCTGGTGGCGCTGCCGCCGCCTACCACCGCGGAAATGTTCCTTTCCGAAGATCCCTGGGCGATCGCGAATACATTGACCCCGGCCCGCCCGAGCACGCCGAAGAAGCGCCCGGCCACCCCGGGAATACCGACCATGCCGTCACCCACCAGCGCCAGCACGTTGACTCCGTTGTAGCGTGTCACCTTGCTGACCTGCCCCAGACCCATTTCCTGAGCGAAGGCGTCGCGCGTGACCTGTTCGGCCAATTCCGCGTGCGCCTGCGGCACCGCGAAGGTAATCGAGTGCTCGGAACTGGCCTGCGTAATCAACAGGACGGGAACCTGCACCTTGCTCAAGGCGTTGAACAACCGGTCCGCGGTGCCGGGCACGCCGATCATCCCCGAGCCCTCCAGGCTCAGCATCGACACGTTCTCGATCATGGTGATGCCTTTCACCGGTTCGTCCCGGTCGCCCTCGGCCGAGATCAGCGAGCCGCGCAACTCCGGCTTGAAACTGGAGCGTATCCATACCGGTATGCCCTTGCTGACCACCGGCCCCATGGTTTGCGGGTGGATCACGCGGGCGCCGAAATAGGCCAACTCCATGGCTTCGTTGTAGGACAACTCCCGAATGACGTGCGCTTCGGGCACCCGCGCCGGATCGGCGCTCATCACCCCTTCCACGTCGGTCCAGATGGTCAGGGAGTCGGCGTCCAGCAAGGCGCTGAAAATCGAAGCCGAGAAATCGCTGCCGTTGCGGCCCAGCGTCATCTGCAGACCGCGGCCGTCGCGGGCTATATACCCGGTAATGACGCGAACCGGCGTGGGATCACCTTCCAGCAGCCGCGCGAGTCGCTTTCCGGATGCATCCCAGTCCACCACCACGCCCAGCTCACCCGGCTCCACCCGCAAGACGTCGCGGGCGTCCAGCCACCTGGCCTGCCGGCTTTCGCCGGCGCCGCGCTCCGTAATCAATGCCGCCAACAGGCGAGACGACCACAATTCACCGCAGCCCGAAACCAGGGCTTCCATGCGCGGCCCCGCCGAACGGATCAGCACCGCCGAATGAAGAATGTCGGCAACATCGCGGCATTCGTCGGCCTGGGCGGACAGAATACCGGCCCGATGTTCCGGATCGGAAATCAGTTGCTCGGAAATGGCGGAATACTGTTCCTGAAGGGCGTCCAGATCCCCCTGCCACTGGTCATCTCCCGAAACCGCGCGATCGAGCAAGCCAAACAGCGCATTGGTCACGCCCTGCATCGCCGACACCACTACAGCCACCCGCGGCGACTTGTCGCCCAGCACTATGGCCGCGGCCCGTTTGAAGCCGTGCGCATCCGCCAGGCTGCTGCCGCCAAATTTGTGAACTGTCCAGGTCATGATCCAAGGCTCAGGCAAGCACTATCGCGATCCCCGCGATACCGTCAGGCCGGCAATTATTACAGCAGGAACAGCGACAGGCCAGGCCAGAACGAAACTACGAACAGGGCCGCCAGCATCAGCGCCAGGAATGGCAGGACCGCCCGGCAGATTTCTCCGAAGGACTCATTGAAGGCGGTCATCGCCACGATGATGTTGAGTCCCATGGGCGGCGTGAGATAGCCCATCTCCAGGTTGACCACCATCACCACGCCGAAATGCACGCTATCCATGCCCTGGGCGACGGCGATCGGCTGCAGCAGCGGGGCCAGGATCAGGATCGCCGAACCGATGTCCATGAAGCACCCCACCAATAGCAGGAAGGCATTCATGGCGAGTATGAACCCGGGCAGGGAGTGGATATGGGCCGAGAGCCATTCGACGGCCAGATCCGGCACCTGCTCATAGGTCAAAAAGACATTCAGCGCCAGCGCCATCATCAGCACCGGGAACAGTGAGCCCATCAGGCGTGTGGTGGAAGTAATCACTTCCATGATTTCCTTGAACCTCATTTCGCGGTGTATCACGATCTCCACGAAGAAGCCGTAGACCACCGCGATGGCAGCAGATTCCGTGGCTGTAAAGAAACCCGAGTAGATACCGCCGAGGATGATTACCGGCATGTTCAGCGACCAGGTGCCCTGCCTCAAGGCCACGCGGATTTCCCGCAGGTTCCACGAACCCATCCTGAAGCGCCAATTGCGTGCGATTGCCCAGGCGCTCATGAAAGCCGTAAGCAGCAGGGCCGGTCCGATACCGGCGATGAAGAGCTCCGAGATCGAAGTCTGCGTCATCACGCCATAGAGGATGAGCGGGATGCTCGGCGGCACGACGATGCCCAGCGTGCCCGCGGCACACAGGGCGCCCAGCGAGAACCGTTTGCTGTAGCCGGCTTCGAGCAGCGCCGGGTACATCACGGCCCCTACCGCCAGCAGCGTAACCGTTCCCGATCCGGTCACGGCGGCAAACATGGCGCAGGAAAGGACCGTGGCGATTGCCAGGCCGCCCGGAATCGGGGCCGAGAATGCACGCGCCAAGCGGATCAGGCGCTTGGCAATCGCTCCGCGAGCCATGATGGCCCCCGCCAGCAGGTACATCGGGATCGAAAGGAGCACATCGCGGTTCAGGCCGTCCCAGCCGTCATTGATGATGTTCTGGATTTGCCCGTCGCCCCAGAACCAGTACGCCATGCCGGTGGCGACACCGAGCACCACCAGCAAGTTCTGACGCACCGCCAGCAGCACCGCCGCGACCGCCAATATCGCCAGCGCGCCGGTCATTTCTTGAGCTCCTTTTGCGCATCGGCCAGCGCGCCCTGTTCTTCCGGCCGCAGGTCCGGCCAAACGGTGAACAATCCATGACGAAACGTAGCCAGGGCGAAAACCAGCGGAATTACGCCCTGAATCGGCCAGACGATGATGCGCAACACGACAGATCGCACATCCAGCACAAACGTTTCCCGCACCAGGTCGAAGGCAACAAGCGTGAAAGTCAGGCAGAACAAGGTCATCAGCAATTCGCCGAGGTGGGCCAGGAACGGCGCCCACGACTTCGGCAACCAGTTGTCGGCAAAGCGCGGACGGAGATGCGAATTGGCGGCTGAGGCCAGGCCGATCCCGAACATCACCACGATCACATTCGCATAAACACCGATCTGACGGGCCCAGAACAGCCCGGAGCCCCACAACGTTCGGATCAGCACGTCACCGAAAATGACTATCACCAACACACCGAAGGCAGCGGCGGCAACAGCCCGTTCCACCTGGTGAAGGCTCACAAGCACGCGTTGCGCCAGGTTCCTGCCACTAGCCCACATGATTCAACTCAAGGCACAAGCGCCGTTGCGGATCCTCGCCCGCCCCTGAAGGAAAGCGCGCAGCCTTCAGCGACCGCGAATGGCGCGGGTCTCCTCTCGGTCCGGCTCGGACACCCGCCTGAGGTGAAATTCGAAGGTGTCCTGCTTGCGCCCGGCGAAATGCGGAACGCGGTACAGCGCGGACATGCCCTCCAGAATGCGGGAAATCCGTATGGGACCCGCGTCCATGGTTTCGAAACCGAGGTCGGTGGCCAAAGCCATCACCCACTGCTTGGAGGCCTCGTCGTTGCCGGCCACCATCACGGTAACCGGGCCCATTGCGCGGTCCGGTTCCAGAACGATATGAAATCCCACGGTGTTGAACGCCTTGACCACTCGTGCCTGAGGAACCTCGGCTTGCACCATTTCTCCGGAAGACCGACCCTCCACCGGTTTGGGCAGGCCCTCGGGCCCTTCCTGCACCGCATTGCCCGCGTCGATGACCAGCTTGCCTTCCAGGTGCGGGCGCAATCGCTGCACCACGTCTTCCGCGGCGATGTAGGGAACGGCCAGAAAGACGATTTCGCCCTCGGCGGCAGCCTCCTCCTGGGTCATTGCACTGGCGGTCCCGGGCGTGCGGTCCAGCAATTTCTCAATGCGTTCACTCTCCGGCGATCGTGAACCGTAAACGATGGTATGACCGAGTTCCGCCATCCGGGGGCCGATGGACCCGCCCATCATGCCGGTACCGATGACGGCGATGGTCTCCGCGCCCGCCGGCGATGCGGCAGTGACTGTCGCAATCAGCACAAGCGGCAGTGTCAGTTGCTTGATCGAAAACATCAGGCTGATCTCCAATAAGCTCTTCAGCACGAATGGGGACAATAGACCACGGCGGATGGCCATGTCCATACTGCTGTTATATCCGCGCCCACCTGCCACCAGATCACCTGGTCCTTGATGCTGTCCAGTTTGCGCAAAGCGCGGGCAATCCCATCCTCCGTATCCAATTCGGAATACACATCCTCGGCCGCAAGACCGCGAAGTCTGAGACGCCACGTCAAAATCAGCCGCCCCGCACTGAATTAATTAATGCTGCCGGGCGATTGCAGCAAGCTCTCAGGCCCGAAGGGCTGCCGTTCAATGCGTTTCCGGCGCCCGGGAAAATATGGCGCCTGGCCGGGTGGGTACAATTCCTCTTTTTTCTTCACGGGAGAACCCCTGATGCCAAACACCATGCGCGCCGTCGTGGCCGAAAAGCCCGGCGGTCCTGAATCACTGCGACTCAATGAAATTCCGGTGCCCTCGCCCGGTGAAGGAGAGGTTCGCATACAGGTGGCGTATGCGCCGCTTAATCCACTGGATACGCACGCACGGGCAAATCGGATCAAGTGGATGCATCCGGGCTTTCCTTTCGTGACCGGCTACGAGTACTCAGGAAGGGTTGTGGAGACCGGCGCGGGTGTAGACCCCGCCCTTGAAGGCAATCGCGTGGCGGTGAACGGCCAATGGAACGGAAACGGCGAATTTGCCGTCGCAAAGGCGGCCGGCCTGGAGCCGATCCCGGACCGTTTCGACTATCAGCTGGGAGCGACGTTTTCCACCTGCGCGCCCACTTCCTGGCACCTGGTGCATTCCGCCGGCCGTGTGCAGCCGGGGCAGGCGGTGGTCGTGCATTCCGCTGCCGGCGCCGTGGGAATCCTGACCACCCAGATCGCCAAGGAGGCGGGGGCAACGGTGATCGGGCTGGTGGGCGGAGAGAAAAAGGCCGCCTGGGCCAGGCAGTTCGGCGCCGACCACCTGCTGGACTACCGCTCCGAAGAATGGCCGGCACAGGTCAAGGAAGCAACCGGCGGCCGCGGGGCAGACGTAATCATCGACGGCGTGCAGGGGCCGAACGCACCGCGCAATTACGATGCCTGCGCACCGCTGGGCAACGTGATCTACATCGGCGCGATGGGTGGAATGGCGCCGCCTGCCGACATTTCCCTTCTGATCGGCAAGAGCATCAGCGTTACCGGTTTCGTCCAGTTCTTCCACCAGGCACGCACCCGGCGTGCCGAAGACGCGGAAATCGAGGAAAAACTGGCCAGCGGCCAGTGGCGCATCCCGATAGAGCGGGTCGCGAGCCTGGAAGACACGCCGGCCATGCATGCCGCCTTCGAGAACCGCGAACTGTTCGGCCGCACCCTGATCGAAGTCGGCGGAGACGACGTATAAGGCCGAGACCAAATTTCCTGAGCCTGGGAACGAGGGCTGGAGGCCCTCTCTCCCGGGTATTCCTGCTGGCGGCGCTTGTTGTGGCCGGTTGCAACGCGGAGCCTCCCGAGCAGGAGGGAGACGGCAAACTCATCGTCATTGTCGGCGCCGCGGGGGCCATCGACACGCCGTGGCACGATGCCTGGCGGCGCTTTGAACGCCGCGTCAACGAGGCCGGCTACCCGGGTCTGGAATTACAGATGTTCGTCAACGGCCAGCTCGGAACCGAGGAAACCATAATGGCCAATGTGCGGCGGGGCCGTGTCCAGTACGGCGGAACGTCGTTACATGGCATGTCGAGCATCGTGCCGGAACTGAGCGTGATTCTCGCGCCGTATCTATTTGATAGTTATGAAGAAGTAGATTTCGTCGCGGACAACTACCTGACCCCGGTATTTGCCGAAATGCTGGCGGAACGCGGGCTGACGTTCATTCAGTGGAGCGAGGTCGGCTGGAACCATATCTATTGCCGCGAGCCCAGGAAGGAACCGGAGGAATTTCGCGGGGTGAAGATGCGTGCCTCCACTGCAATTGCACCGCAGGTATTTACCGATTCGATCGACGCGGACAATATTCCGCTGGCCTTCGACGAAACCCTGCCGGCGCTGCAGACCGGTCTGATCGAGTGCGGCCAGAGCGGCGCCGGACAATACCTGCTGGCAAGGATCGCCGACGAAGCTCCGCACTACACGCTTACCGGGCACGCCTACGACTCCGGTGTGCAGTTCGCCAACAAGGACTGGTATGACTCCCTGCCGGAGGATGCGCAGCAAGTCCTGGAGGACGCACTGGACGGCCAGCAGGAAAACCGCGACATCGTTCGGGAAGTCATTGCCGCCCAAGAGCGGGAATGGCAGGAGGCCGGCCGGGTTACGTTCCATACGCTGACTGAAGAGCAGAAATCCAGGTGGCGCCAGGCGGCGCAAGGCTCGCATGAGAAACTGCTTGAACGCATCGGCGGGCGGGCGCAGGAAATCTATGACTTGATTCTGGCCGGCAAGGCGGAATTCGCGGCCCGGAGGGAAAGCGTGACATGAGCATTCGCGATGAAGTGATGGCGCTGGACATCCCTCCTCTGCCGCGCGATGACCTGGCCGGGGACATGCGCGATTACCTGGCGCTTTGCGAGGAAAAGCTCGGCTTCGTGCCCAACGTTCTGACCGCCCACGCCTTTTCAAGCGAGAAGCTGCGGGTGTTTCGCGAGTTCTACGATGAACTCATGCTTGCTGATTCGAGCCTGAGCAAGCTGGAACGCGAGATGATTGCCGTGGTCGTCTCATCGGCCAACCATTGCCTTTATTGCCTGGTCGCGCATGGCGCAGCGGTGCGCAAGCTCTCCGGAGACCCGCTTCTGGGCGAAGTGCTGGTGATGAACTACCGCGAAGCGAAAATCACGGACCGCCAGCGGGCCATGCTGGACTTTGCCTGGAAGGTAACCGTCGACCCGCAGGACACCGGCGCAGAGGACCGCGCCAGGCTGCGCGATGCCGGTTTCAACGACCGCGATATCTGGGACATCGCCAACGTCACCGGATTTTTCAATTTCAGCAACCGGATGGCGATGGCCACCGGCATGACCCCTAACCCCCAATACCACCAGATGGCGCGCGAGCCAGGAGCAGATCACAAATGAAACTCAGACTTTTGGGCGCCAGCAGCCTGCGCGTCTCCGAATTGTGCCTGGGCGCAATGACCTTCGGCGGCAAGGCCCACCTTTATGCCGATGAGAAGGACTGCCGCGATGTCTACGACGCCTTTCTTCAGGCCGGGGGCAACTTCATCGACACCGCGGACATGTACGGCGTGGGCGGGAGCGAGAATTTGCTGGGGCGCTTCATGGGCGAGGACCGGCAGCGCATCATCCTAGCCAGCAAGTATTCGATGAATACCGACCCGAACGACCCCAATGCCGGCGGCAACCACCGCGCCAACATGGTGCGCTCGCTGGAAGGCAGCCTGCAGCGGCTCAAGACCGACTACCTGGACCTGTACTGGGTCCATGCCGCCGATGGGCTGACCCCGCCCCTGGAGTTCATGCGGGCCCTGGATGACCAGGTGCGCCTGGGCAAAATCCTGCACATCGGAATCTCCAATGCGCCAGCCTGGTGGGTGGCCGCGCTGAACGCCACGGCTGCAGAGCGTGGGTGGACGCAATTCACCGCCGTGCAATTGCAATACAACCTCGCCGAACGGACCATCGAGAACGCCTTCTTCCCGCTTGCAAGATTCCAGGACATGGCGATTACGGCCTGGAGCCCGTTGTTGTTCGGCGCCCTTACCGGCAAGTACACCGTCAGCGAAGACGGCGCGGTCGAGGGCGAAGGCCGGCTAAGCGGGCCGATGGGCGGGCGGATGCTCAGCCCGCACAACCTGCGCGTTGCGCAAGGCCTGAAAGAAGTAGCGGACCGCCTGGACTGCGCTTCCGCAACGCTGGCGCTGGCCTGGCTGCTGCACCGCCCCGCTCCGGTGATTCCAATTATCGGCGCGCGCAACCTCAAGCAGCTCAAGCAAAACCTGGAGTGCGTGGACCTGTCCCTGGACGCCGAGACGCTGGCCGAACTGGACGCGCTGTCACCGCCGGCTCCCACCTTCCCGGAATCGCTGCTTGCCATGCCGCCCATGCGCACCATGGTCCACGGCACGGCCCTTCCGGAACGCCTCAAGGCCTGGGACTCAGCCTGATTACAATATCCCGTCCTTCGGGACCGGCGCCATGATTCCACAAGGCATCCGGATCAGCTGGGGCGCCGGAGCGCTCGGCGTGGCGCTGCTGATGAACGCAATCGGCGTTCTGGCGCTGTTCTATATGATCAATGTGCTGGGCATCCCGCCGGCGCTGGCCGGATCGCTGATTTTCCTGACCAAGCTCCTGGACGTAATCAGCGACCCGGTAGTGGGCAGCTGGAGCGACCGGATCAAGTCGCCCAAAGGCCGCCGGCGTCCGTTCCTGTTGGCCGGCGCCTTTGTCTCGACCTGCGCCTTCATACTCATTTTCACTACGCCGATCTTTGCACAGCAATGGCTGACAGCGGCATATATTTTCACCGCGCTGGCCGTGTATACCTTCGGCTACACGCTGTTCAACGTTCCGTACATGGCCATGCCGGCGGAAATGACCGACAGCTACCATGAACGCTCGGCGATTCACGGTTACCGCATGGTGTTCATCTCCAGCGGAATCTTTCTGGCGACCTCCGTTCCACCTCTGTTGCAGGCACGACTTGGACCCAACAACTGGATCACCTACGCGATCGTGGGCGCAGGCGGCGGAGCCATCATCCTCGCTTCCATGCTGACCACCTACTTCGGCACCGCCGGCGCTCGATTTACCGACGCCGGAGTCGAGAGAATCAACGTGTTCCGGCAATTCAGCCCGATCCGGAAGAATCCGCACTTTCTGCTTCTCATTGGGGTCAAAGCGGCGCAATTGGTCGGGATTGCGGCTTCCCAGGCGACGCTCCTGTTTTTTGTCCAGCATTTCCTGCAGCTACCACTATCGATCCTGTTCTGGTACGGAGTGGTGTTCACCGCCATGTCGATCGTCGGCACACCGATCCTGGTGGCGATATCGAAACGCTTCGGCAAGCGTGAGACCTACTTCCTGGCGGCTCTTTGTTACGTAATCGCCGTGTCGAGCTGGCTTCTGGCCGGGCCCGGCGAACCCTTGCCGGCAATCCTGGCGAGGGCGGCGATCATCGCGATCGCCGGCAGCGGAAATATCGTGATGGCCATGTCGATGCTGACGGACACCATCGAGTACGATGCGCGCAAGACGGGAATACGGCGCGAAGGCGTTTACACTGCCGTCTACAGCTTCGTGGAGAAATTCACTTTTGCATTGGGGCCGCTCATTATCGGCCTGGCCCTGCAGTTTGCCGGTTTCGACCGTGACCTTCCGGACGAGGCGCTGCAAACGCCCGAAGTCGGCAGGGCCCTGCTGCTGGGAATGTCCTACATACCAACCGCGATGGGCCTGCTCGCAATGTTCATACTGACCCGTTATCGTCTCACCAGAGAGCAACTCGACACAATGCAAGCCTCGAAAGAAACGGAGCCCTCATAGCCATGAACAATACCCTGCAGCCCAAGCTCCGCCAGCGCGGCCGCGCCTCGGTCGATTTCCTGGCCCACATATTCCACGGCACGGCTGAATCGCGCCAGGGAGTTCAGCAAGAACTCAATGCCAATTTCGGAGACGGAGCATCTCTTCCCGACGATCTCGACGAGCGCCACGAAGCCGTCACCGGAGTCCTTTCCCGTGCGCCGACCTACCGGGTGCAGCAAACCGTGGGCGAGTGGCATTCGCGCCAGCATGGCCTGATCGCCATGAACGCGTTCGAGGAACTGAAGCCCGAAGTGACGGAATTGCTCGCCTGCTACGATGAAGGGCCGTCGCGCCTTGTTGCTGACGAGGGCTTCAAGGTTCCTGACTATTTCGACGGCGTGGAGATTCACCGCACCCGCGGCGGCTGGGACGGGCATCCCTATATGGGCTTCGTTCACGGCGAAATCGTCCACCGGCTCATCGTGGACGCCACCTATCCCGGCGGCATCTTCAAGCAGCGTCGCACGGTGGCCGGACTGGCGGCGCAGGAACGCTACAGCAAAATCCTGGAAATGGGCTGCTCCACGGGCCATTTCACGCAGGCGCTTGCCGAAACCTACCCGGAAGCGGAAATTGTCGGGCTCGATGTCTCAATCCGAACGCTGGAGCACGCGCTACGCACCGGAAACGCTTGCGGTCACAGCTGGCTTTTGTATCTGCGCGCCGCGGAGGACACCGGCTTCGACGACGAGTCCTTCGACCTGGTAACGTCCTACATCCTGCTGCACGAAATGCCCGCCGACGCCATCCGGGCCGCCTTTGCCGAAGCCCGCCGCGTGCTGAAACCCGGCGGAGACCTGCTGATGAGCGACGTCGCGCGCTATGCGGACATGAACAAGGTCCAGGAATGGCAAGCGGACCAGCTTGCCCGGTTCGGCGGCGAACCCTTCTGGCGCGAATCCGCCGGCCTTGACCTGGTGACCGCGCTCAAGGACGCAGGTTTCGAGAATGTTGACGGCCGGGCCCTGGGCGAGCGCGGCTATCCCTACGTGGTCACTGCGCGCAAGCCTGCATGAACGACGCCCCCAGAACCTTCAACAATCCCGACCGCCCGACGCTCACGGCGGACGACATGCCGGGCGTAGGCCAGGCCGTGCTCACGCTTACTCACGAACTCTACGTCCTGATCGACCGCATCGCCGCGCTGGAAGCGGTGCTTGAGCGCCACGGCCTGAACGTGAGCGAAGAAATCGAGGCCTACAAGCCGAACGAAGAACAGCAACGCACACTCGATGAACGCGGCCGCGCCCTCGTGGCCCGCGTTACCAACGCCCTGGCCGGAGAACTCGACCCGCTACCCTGATTGCCGGTAGCGACGGTCGCCGGGGCTACTCGAAGTGATAGGACAATTCGAGGCCGTAGGTTCGCCGTTCCCCATAGTAGGCGCCCTGCAAGTTGTTGGATGCTGCCTGCAGGATGGTAAGCGCGTTCGATGCGTACTTTTCGTCCGTCAGATTACGTGCCCACAAGGCGGCCTTCCAGCTTCCCCATTCCAGGCCGGTACGAAAGTTGACCACCGTGCGACTCGGAAACTCCGCCACGTTCACGGTATCCCCATAGAACGAGGATTGATAGCCAAGGTCGGCACGAATGAAATAGGAAGCACCCCAAGCCGCAACTTCATCAGCCCACTGCGCACCGATTGCGGCCTGCGTCGCGGGCGAGCGTGGCAATTCGTTACCATCCACCACGCCGTCGGAGCGGCATACGGAGTCATCGCAGGACGGACGCGTGAAGCGGCCGGCAATCCTCGCATACACGGTATCCACAGCGTTGTCGTACGCCCCGTCGCTGTATGAGAAGGCCCAATCAAGACTGAGATTCCTGTCCACGGCCATGGAACCTTCCACCTCGATGCCGCGAATCGTTGCATCGCCCAGATTACGGATAATCGCCGTGTTCAGGAGGCTTCCGTCCGGATCAGCGGCCGTCACCTGCATATCGCTCCAGTCCGTGGAGTACACCGCCACAGTTATGGTCGCCGATCCATCCAGCCAGGTGGTCTTCAGACCCGCCTCATAGGTAAGGTTGAACTCCGGCTCGAAAACTTGATTCTCCGGCATGATCCCACCGGAATTGAAGCCACCGGCCTTGGCGCCCCGGGCAATCAGTCCGTAGATCATCGCATCTTCGCTCAAGTCATGATCGATCGTGAGCCGCGGCGTCACGAAACTGTCCTCCCGGTCGAATGATCGGCCACTGCGTTGACTCAAAGTCGTGATGTCTTCGGTCGTATAGCGAAGTTCCAGCCCCAGCCGGGTTGCATTGTTGGCCAGCGCGTAATTGACCTCTCCGAATAAGGACACAACATCGGTGTCAGTGACGTCATCGCGCACCACCAGGTTGCTGAACCTTGCCGGATCAAATGGGAACGGACCCACACCCGTGGGTGCGCTGGTCATCCGGGTGATATTCAGGGGTGTCCGCAGACCGGTCGGCAAGGACACGCTGACAAAGAAATTGCGGTCCTCGCCGTTGGACAGGAACCCGCCGACGCTGCCGCTAAGCGGCCCTTCGGGGTCGAATACCAGCCGCATTTCGTGTGAGGCGTAATCGACCTCCCCTAGTGGAGATGCCTGGAAGTTACAGATTCGCGCGAGGCCCTGGAGGATGAACGGAGAGAGTATGGTGCCGCAATTTACGGGATCCGATTCCGCGGAGACCGCCGAAAGGGTGTCGGCCTCCACGCCTCCAAACACATAGCTCAGCGAGAACGCAGAGTTGATCCGATAGTCGGCGGACAGCTTGAAAATGTCGGCGCTGGATTGGCGGCTGAAACCGCGCGGTTCCACGTAAACGGAGTCGCCGGGGGGCGGCGGCTCGCCGCAGAACAGTCGGAATTGACCGCCGTTGAACGTGCCGCAATTACTTCCACCGAGTCCGCTGTTGCGCCAACTTGAGGCTCGCGCCTCCTCTTCGCGGTCGAACCCGTAGTAGGACAGGTCCACGGAAATTGTGTCGCTGGGTCGAACCAGCAGGTTTACGGAATAGGTATCCGTTTCCCAGCCCCCCACGTTGCCGCTGGTGCCCGGGCTGTAGCCGACATCGCTCAGGGGATGAGCGTTTCCCCAGCTGCCGTCAAACTCCGAGTGGTCAAGTGAAACCCGGATGCTGACAAGGTCCCCGCCCAGCGGCGTGGACCCGGCCACCCCGTAGTTCAACATTTCGTCGGCGCCGAAGCCCAGGGAAAAGTCAGCTTCGGTCTTGCCCGAACTCTTCATGGGTATGTAGTTGATCGCGCCGGCGAAAGCGTTGCGTCCATAGCGGGCGCTTTGCGGTCCCTTGACAATTTCGATGCGCTGAAGATTGGTCGCGCCGATATCAACCAGCCACGACCGGGGCAGGTATACCCCGTCGAGAAAAGTGGCCGTGGTCTGCTCGCGCGAAGTGACGTTGATGGTCGGCTGGCTGCGGATTACGGGCCCGCCGTTGCCGCCGTCGAAGTCCTCGAACGCGAAGCCGGCGGTAAAACGGGCCACATCGTCCAGCTCCATGATATTGCGGCGCTCGATCGCGGCCGCGTCAAACGCCGTGATGCTGAGCGGAACATCCTGGATGTTCTCTTCGCGCCGCCGGGCCGTAACGATGATTTCCGGCACGAGAACGGCGTCGGCCTCGCTATCTTCCTGAGCCAGGACATGAGGTTGCGGTGCAAGCAATGCGACAACTGCTACGACGGGTGCCAGGCGAACCCACTTGTCCGCAACAGGAATTTCGAATTTCCGACAATTCATTTTCTCTCCCATATGGAATGGGCATCGCTCCTTGATCCCACTGCGTCCAGAAGCCGCTTTAGTCTACACCCAGGCGAAATTGGGAGAGCCGCGCAAGCGCCGGCTCCAGCTATTCAAAGTGGGCGTTCGCCTTCGTTCCCCGACTTCGCTATGACAGCGGTTCCGTAGCCGGGTCGTAACTGGAGAGTCCAAGCGTGTCTTCCGTGATCACCGGCGCTCTGGCGAGTTCGTCGGGATTCTGCTGCATCAGGCGGTCGCCGCCGGACAAGGACTCGGTATGTATGATCGTCACGCGCTCCCGGCGGGCGTTCTCATAGCGCCGCAGGGCCTCGTCGGCGTCTTCGAATTCGATCAGCGCCCGGCAGAGGATTACCGCATCCTCGATCGCTGTTGCCGCCCCCTGACCGAACCAGGGCAACATCGGGTGCGCGGCGTCGCCCAGCACGGCAGCCCGCCCGCGAACCCAGCGAGGCAAGGGTCGACGCGCGAAAAGCCCCCACTTGTGGCAGCGCGTGCCGGAAAAAGCTCTCAGAACGACACGCGCATCATCGTGAAAGTCGGCAAACACCTTGCGCACCAAATCGATGCCGCCGGTTTGCGACCAGCCTTCGGCGGTCCAGGAATCGGCCCGCGAAAAGGCCACAAAATTCTGAAGCTGTCCATGACGCACGGGATAGCGAACGAACATGCGTCCCGGCGCCACGAACACCATGGAGCCGGGGCGCGACTGCTCGGCGCCCAGCTCATTGCGAGTTACCAGGCCCCTCCAGGCCACAAACCCGGAGAAATCCGGTTCCGGTTCGGAGAAGAACCCGCGGCGCACGGTCGATTTGAGTCCGTCGGCGCCAACCAGCAATTCGGCGCCGGCTCGCGAACCGTCAGCAAAACCGAGCACATACCCGCTCTCCGCATCATCCGAAACAGCCGTCACTTTCCTGTCCAGCATCAGCGCACCCGGCTGCAGAGAGGCAAGCTCGCTCCGCAAGAGATCATGCAGATCAGCACGGTGGGCCTGGAGGTAGGGCGCCCCCAGTTGCTCACGGGTTCTGGTGCGCTTGATGTTCACCAGCACGTTCCCGTTCGAGTAGTGGCGCGTGACCTGGGTGGGTGGTTCATCGGCGAGCATTTCCAGACGCTCGCCGACACCCAGGTATCGAAGGCCCTTTACGGCGTTCGGCGACAGGGAAATTCCAGCACCGATCTCCCTGAGTTGCGGCGCCTGCTCAAAAACGCGCAATTCCTTGCCGGCCCTGGCCAGGCCCAGCGCCAGTGCGAGCCCACCGATGCCGGCGCCGACAATCGCGATATCGTCCGAGGCAGGCACCTAGATGCCGAGGGCGCCGGGATTGATTAGCCCCAAGGGGTCCACCTGCCGCTTGACCGTGCGCAGAAGCTTAAGGGCACCGGGATCGCGGTCCCGGGCATAGGGGTAGGCGCGGCCGATCTGAAGGTGCGCCGCACCGTGGCGGTACATCAGCTCGATCAGTTCCAAACGCATCCGTTCCACGAGCTCCCGGCCCTCGGGGTTCGCCCGGCCCTCGCTCAAAACTCCTCGCACCTCATCCGGCAGGTAGCGGCGATGGAACGACAGCCACTCGTCGTCCCAGTAAATCACGACCTCCCAGAGAAACGCAGCCTTGCCGCTGACGCTGTACACCACGTACGCGTCCACGCGCTTCTCATCGCACTCCTCGCGCAATTCCGCCAGGTATTGCAGATATTCCTCGTGCAGGCCCACGGCGCGCGAAAACGGCACGATCGCGTGTAGCGGCAGCAACCGGCGCCCGGCGTGTCCCACAATCATTGGATCAGGAAACGGGACCGCGCGCGCATACTCGGCCATGGTGTTGGCCACTTCGATGCCCCGGTTGCCTACCGCCCTGCGTATCCGCCGAAGAATCATGCGCAGTTCGGCCATGTCCGCTCCCTCGGCGAGGAAATGCACCAGGTATTTCGCCGTGTTCAGAAACCGGCGGCCGCCAAAGGCCACCCGCAGCCCCGTGCGCAGTGCCTGGACCGGTCCGGAAGCGCTCCGCATGATGGCAAGAAGCTTGCCCGCATCCTGTTTCAACGCAGCGGGCCCCGCGGCCAGGCGCATCAGTTCCGTTTCCGCGCCGAACACCTCCGTGACCAGGCCGAAGCGAGACACCGCCTCAATCGCTCCGACCAGCTCCGGGAACCCGTCAAAGGCAAAACTCAATCCCTCCCCGGCGCCCGGTCGGGGTTCGAGCCTTAGCGTGACGGCAGTCTTGACGCCCAGGGCTCCCGCGTCACCGCAAAAGAGCCCGGTCAGGTCCGGGCCGTATTCGCGGAAAAAGGCGCTGTGCTCCGGCTGACCGCCGGTACCGGTCACGAGCAGGCTTCCGTCGGACTGCACCACCTCAAGTGCCAGCGCGGCGTTCACCGAAGGCCCGTGGCGCCCGGAACCGAAGGTTACCGCCCCTTGCGCCATGGCGCCGCCCACGGTGGCCACGCGGCCGGACATCGGCCCCCAGAAGACCGACCGCAAGCCGTATGCGGAAAGCGCTTCATCCAGGGCCGCCCAGGTACAGCCTGCCTCCACCGTGGCGTACAGGTCACGAGCGTTGATCTCGCGCACCGCTGTCAGCCGCGAGGTATCCAGAATGATCGACTGCTTGCGGTCCGGAAGATAGGCGTCCGTATACGACATGCCGCCGCCACGCACGAAAGTCGCCGTGTTGTGCCGCATGCACGCCCTGAGGACTGCTTGCACTTCGCTCGTGGAGCCGGGGCTGACGACAGCCAGCGGCATTTCGCCGCTGCGGTAAACGTCCTGCGAGGCGGCTTCCCTCGCCTTGTGCGATGTCGCCGTGTGATCCGCCCCGGCCGCTTCTTGCAGCGCGGCGATCAGCGCAACGGCGTCAGCGGCCGGGCCGTCGGCCTCCATGGTTCAAGCGGGCTTGGTAGCGAGCGTATTGAGTAGGAACGTGTTCGTGGTGGCCGCCTGGATGTCCTCGAAGCCGACCTTTTCAAGCAGAGCCGAGAAATCAAACGCGCCGAATGCCTGGGAATAAGGCTCGCAGTTGTACTGCGCGTCGAACACCTTCCACATCCAGTTTGCGGTGGGAAAAGCACTGGCGTTGGGCGTATCGATCACCGTAAGCGTACCGCCCGGACGCAGGACCCGGAGCATCTCGCGCACAATCGGCTCGAAGGTGTGCTCGGGGACCTCGTGAAACAGGATGTACGCAAGCACCGCATCGAACGAATCATCGGCATGTTGCATGTTCTCCGCAAGGGCCTGCTGAAAATGCACGTCCACATTCATTTCGGTTGCGCGCATGTGCGCATAGCGCACCATGGGCAGAGCCACGTCGAGGCCCCATACCTCCGCGTCGGGATGTCTCTCCTTCAATACCGTGGTGCATTGCCCGATCGAGCAGCCGAGATCCAGGACTCGCCGGAGTTGCCCGTCCGCCGGAAGCCGCATTACGTCCACGCAGGACTCGTGTATCTCATCGAAGTCGTTGTCGCCCTGGTAGAAGACCCGGGTGCCGTGATAGAAGACAAAGCCTGCCAGGTTGTCGCCGCAATACCCGCCGGGCTGCAGGTGGATGTTCTCGCAGGCCGACTTCGGAACCCGAAAGTCCGGATCGTAATGCAGGCGCCCCGGATTGCGTTCTTCCGCCTCGGCCAGGCGGCCTTCCCAATATTCACGGTCGGCAGCGTAAGAGTCCTGCAATTTCTGCCAGGCGAGTTGCTGCTGGCTGCGCATCAATCGCTTCCAGCCCGCGACCGCGGGGCTGCGATCGATTTCCGGCGCCAGTTGCGCGTACTCTCCCGCGCCGATGACGGCGGGCATGCCTGCATCAGCAGCGATACCGCTTACCTCTCCGGCGATTCCGGGAAACCATGACCGAATGGCGAAATTTCGAACCTCGGTCATGTATTCCATGTGGCTGGCATCCTCCCTTTTCGGGGGCTGCGGATGCTTACCGGTATGTCGTTGTTCCATTTTTGCCTTCCTGATTTGAAGGGTCGCAATTGCGCCCAAAGATTAACGCACTGGCGCCGGCGTCAGCGCTAGGCGCCTGAACGCATGGTGCGGAGCGGGTCGAGCAAACGAGTCACGAGGGCATTCAGTTCCTCCTTCCGGCCCTCGGAATCGGTCTCGGAATGGGTTTCGATTTCTTCGGACGTAACAAGGCCCTTCGAATGCAGCAGCGACTCCAGCGCCCGCCGCCGGTCGCGCTCAATCCAAAGCTCGCCACCCAGGACGATGACCGCTTCCAGCAGGCGATCCATCACCGGATGGGGAAGAAAATTTGGCTCCTCGCCGGGACCCGGCAGGCCGGCACGCTCCACCTGAGCCCTGGACAATTCATCGTGTTTCGAATTCATTCTCTACCTCTCCTGCCCCGCCTGCCAAAGAGCGCGATCAGCCCGCTTTCTGCGCTTCCATTTGGCGATTGAACGCTTCGTACTCGTTGATGTCGGTGCGCCGCTCACGGCTCCAGCTGGTAGCGAAGCCGGTGGGAAAGCCGGCATCGCCGTCCCGATAGCCTTGCTGCGACCAAAGGACGGGGAATAGCGGTCCCCCCGGCGGCTCCCCTTCGATCATCTCATCGAAGCTGACGCCGGCCAGGTTCACGCAGTCCGGTCTCGGATGCCAGCGAATGTCGTCCCCAAAGACCCGTACCGAAAGTGCGATCCGCCAGTCGTCCGAAGTATTGCCGTGCGAGTAATGCAACGTCCGTGGATGCACAATCAGGATGTCGCCGGGATCCATCGCCCATCTCAAAAAGCGGTTGGCCGGATCGGCGCGGAGTTTTTCTCCATCCGGATGCGGCGCCCGGTCGGCCGGCCTCTGCATCTGCCGGGCGTTGGGCGAGAACAGCCAGTAGCGCACGTCCTGGCTCTGCGAACCCGCAATGCACTCCAGGGAATTTTCTTCGGCGATCGGCGTCAGCGGCACCCAAATCGAGGGCACCATCTTGCCGACCGTTGGCCAGCCCATACGGTCGCAATGCCATATGGTGGTCTCGCTGGAACGCGGAGCCTTGACGAAGAACTCGTCAAAGAAAAAGCGCGCCATGTTCGACTTCATCACCCGGGCGGCCGCTTCGGCCACCGGCGATTCGAAAACGAACTTTCGGAATTCCGACACTTTGCGCGACATGTAGCGGCCGGGATAATTGGGCAGCAGGCCGAAGTCCTCTTTGTCGATGGCAATCCGTCTGGCAACCGGAATCAGCGAATCGATCCAGCGCCGCTCCAGTATGCCCCGCAGGCAAACGACCCCGTCGCGCTCGTAGGTCGCAATTTCCACTTCAGTAATGGGCCGGCACGGTTCGGGCAGTGTGGTCATGGTCAGTCAGGCCTTCGCAGCGGTTATCCGGCAAATGTACACGAGACCCGTCCCAATCCGCCAACAAAATCCGTTGCCCTCCCATTAATGCGATGAACGGTGACTTTACGGTCTCAGCCGCGCTGCATAGAATCAGCCTTCCTTGCCGGGAGGGGGAGAAACCACCATAGAGACTTCAACAATAACGACCGAGCGGCTGAGCCGGCCGCAAGCACATTTCATCAACGGCGCCAGGGTTGCCAGCGGCCCATTGCGCGACGTGCTCGATCCGGGAACCGGGAAGGCAATCTCGCAATTGCACCTGGGCGGACAGGATGAAGTCAACGCCGCGGTAGCGGCTGCCCGGGCGGCGCTGCCGGCTTGGGCCGCGGCACCTCCGGATGAGCGCGCAAAGCTCATGCTCAGGTTCGCGGAACTGATGGAAGGCAATGCGGAACATATAACCGAGCTTTCGGTACTGGACGGCGGATTGCCCCGCATGATCGCGGAGGGCTCGGCGCCTTTCGCGTCTCTGTTCCTGCGTTATTACGCCGGATGGACGAGCAAGATCACCGGCAGGACCATGCCGTCTTCGGCCATGGGCAAATCGCCTAAGGACCTGCTTGCCTACACGTTGCGGGAACCGATCGGAGTGGTGGGCGCGATCACACCCTGGAACTACCCCTTCGGCATGGAAATGCTCAAGATTGCCCCCGTGCTGGCGGCCGGTTGCACCCTGGTGCTGAAACCCGCCGAAGACGCTCCCATGGCGGGGTTGCTGATGGCAGAACTGGCTCAAGAGGCAGGCTTCCCGGAAGGTGTGTTCAACGTCGTCAACGGGCTCGGCGAAGAGGCCGGCGCCGCGCTGTCCGCACACGACGATGTCGACAAGATCGCCTTTACCGGATCGACCGAGGTCGGACGGATCATCGTCAAGTCCGCGGCGGGCAACCTGAAGAAAGTCTCGCTGGAGTTGGGAGGCAAGTCCCCGGTGTTCGTTTTCCCGGATGCGGACCTGGCAACAACCGTTCCCGGTGTGGCCATGGCCGGGTTTCTGCTGTCGGGCCAGAACTGCGTATGCGGCAGCCGCCTGTTCGTGCACGAGAAAATCGCCAATGACCTGGCGGAGGGGATCGCCGGGTTTGCCGGCAACATGCGAATCGGACCCGGATCGGACCCGGCCAACATGATCGGGCCGTTGATCTCCGAGCGTCAGTGCGAGCGGGTCGAAGGAATGATCGCCCGTGCCGAGAAGGAAGGCGCGCGGCGGGTTTCCGGCGGCAAACGCGTGGACCGCGACGGCTGGTTCATCGAGCCGACGCTGTTTGCGGAGTGCGGGCCGGACATGCAGATTGTCCGCGAGGAGGTCTTCGGACCGGTCATTTCGATGCAGACTTTTTCCGACGACGAGGACTTCGAGTCCCTGGCGGCGCGGGGTAACGATACGAACTACGGACTCTCCGGCAGCGTCTGGACCAGGGATCTGGAAACCGCAATGCGCATGACCCGACTGATCGACGCCGGTCAGGTGGGTGTCAACTGCCATGCGGCCATGGATCCGACGATGCCTTTCGGCGGCAATAAGCAATCAGGCTGGGGGCGCGAGTTCGGCGAGGCGGCTCTCGACCTTTACACCAAGACCAAGGCGGTAACGCTGTCCTGGTCATAGTCCGCACGCAACGCCGGGAACGAAGGCATCCTGCCCTCTTCAATGGCAGGATGCCTTCGTTCCCGGCGGCGGCCGCTTTATGCCTTTAGTCGAGTCAGGCGAAGCACAACTCTTTGTCGAAGAGCACGGCAAGGGTGAAGCCATGCTCCTGGTTCCGGGGCTGGGCGGGTCAGGGACATTCTGGGGTAAGCAGGTCGAGTATTTCTCGCCTCGCTACCGCGTGGTGACCTACGACCATCGCGGCGTGGGACGCAGCCCTGCCGCGCCGCTGCATGACAGTGTGGGAGAGATGGCGGATGACGCCCTGGCGCTGATGGACGCACTTGGAATCGAGGCGGCCCACATCGTTGGACATTCCACTGGAGGTGCAATCGGGCAGCACCTGGCCTTGCGTTCACCCAAGCGCGTCCGATCCCTGGTTCTCAGCGCAAGCTGGGCGGGGCCTGCTCCGCTGTTTACCGACCTTTTCCGGGTACGGCGCAGGATACTGCTGGACTCAGGCGCCGAGAGCTACCTGTTTTCCGGAAGCCTTCTTGTGACGCCCGCCTGGGCTTTGGAGGGATCCTATCCGGGCATGGAGGAAGTTCTTCGCCAAAGATTGGCTGTGTTCCCGGGAACGGAAGTCGAACTCGGACGCCTCAAGGCCGTGATGACCCATGACCTGCGCGAACAAATCCAGGCCATCCGGACTCCCACCGGTGTCATTTCGGCCCGAGACGACAATGTCACGCCCCCGGAGATGTCCAGGGAGTTGGCCGAGCGTATCCCCGGGGCGGTCCGCGTGCTATTGCCGGAAGGCGGCCACTTCTGCCCGGTCACCGTGACGCGGGCCTATAACCGTGAGCTTGCGCGCATGCTTGTTGATTTGGGCGCCACGGCGGCGGGCTGAGTTTCAGGTCTCGCTGCCCTCAAACTGTGCGCGAAGCGGCCGCCAGCCCGTCCAGGTCAGCAGGCTGCCGATGATCAGCAGCGTCGGCACCGCAATCATCAGCGACCAGCCTACGGCCGCTTCGTTACCGAACAAGCCGTCCGTCAGCTGTGCGACAAGCCAGGGACCGCCGGCCTGGCCCAGTATGTTGGCAACCAGCAGGTAGAGCGCCACAAGCTGGGCCCTGAATTGAGGCGGCGAGACCATCGGAATCACCGCCACGGCCGCGCCGAACGGGGCTGCGCCGAACAGATTGACGGGCGCCAGCAGCGCTATGGCCAGCGGTCCCGAGGGCGCCAGGGCTATACCAATGGCCCAGGGCAAGGCCAACAGCCCCGCGAAGGTGGCAATTCTCAGGTTTGCATCCCGGTAACCGCGCGCCTGCAGTCCGTCCGCCAACCATCCCGCCGACACCACGCCCAGCGTGGCAAAGACCAGGAACAACACGCCCTGTGCGTAGCCGATGTCACCGGCCGACCAGCCATGCACTCGGATGAAGAAGGCAGGAATCCAGGCCCCGAGCGCGAATTGCGCGGCAGCGAGCAGGGAAATCCCGCAAAATATCGCAAAAAACAATCTTCCGTTGTGCGAGATGTAGCGGAGAGCTTGCAGAAAACCTTCCTTGTACTGCTCGGCGCTCTCGCGACTGGCCGCCGCTCGCCGCCTGGGCTCCTTCACCGACAGAAAGAACCACACGGCAGCCGGAATTCCCGGCAGAGCACCGAGTACAAATACCGCCTGCCAGACTTCCATTGAGCCCAAGAGCGGCATTGCGATTCCATCCGCGGACTGGAGGGTATTCACAATGAAGCCGCCGACCATCAGTGCGATTCCCGAACCAAAGAAACTGGCGGCGGTAAAAACGCTGACCGGGCGGGCCAGGCGGTTCGGTTTGAACAGGTCCGCGAGCAACGAAAACCCCGCCGGCGTCAGCACCGCCTCGCCCACGCCCACCATCATCCGCGCAACGAACAGCTGCGTATAGGTCTCGGCGAGACCGCAGCAAATGGCCGCGATTGTCCAGGCGCAGATTCCGGCCGTGATCATCCACCGCCGGTTGGCGCTATCGGCAATGCGTCCCAGCGGAATTGCCACAAGAGCATAGAAAAAGGCAAAGGCGAAGCCCTGCAAGAGGCTGATCTGCGTATCGCTTACCAGCAGGTCGGTCTTGATGTCTTCCACCAGCAGATTGATGACCTGCCGGTCAATAAAGGCAACAACGCCGCAAACGCACAAGACGAAGACCACGTACCAGCCATAGCCTTCTCCGGACAGGCGCCCGCTTGCAGATTTCATTGGACGCGGATTCCGGCGCTCAGTAGCTTCGATTCGATCTCTCCCAGGATTGCCGGGTCGTCGATCGTGGGCGGAAAAACATACTCCTGGCCATCGGCAATCTTTGACAGTACGGCGCGCAGGACCTTGCCTGAGCGTGTCTTCGGCAGGCGATCCACGACAACGGCCTTGCGGAATGCCGCCACCGGGCCGATGTGCTCGCGTATCAGGGCTACGCACTCCTTTAGGATTTCCTCTTCCGCACGCTCGACCCCGGACTTGAGGCACACGAAGCCCAGCGGAACCTGGCCTTTCAAGGCGTCTGCAACGCCGGTGACCGCGCATTCAGCCACCTCCTGATGCATCGCCAGGACCTCTTCCAGCGCACCGGTCGAAAGGCGATGGCCGGCAACGTTGATTACATCGTCGGTACGTGTCATGACGTAGAGATAGCCCTCGGCATCCATGTAGCCGGCGTCGCCGGTGCTGTAGCAGCCATGGAATTCGGTCAGGTAGGTCTCGCGGAACCGCTCTTCGGCCTGCCAGAGCGTGGGCAGCGCCCCGGGCGGCAGCGGCAGGCGGCAAACGATTGAGCCTGTCTCACCCGCCGGAACCTCGGCCCCGGATTCATCGACCACCCGCACGTCCCAGCCCGGCAGCGCCTTGCCCGCCGAGCCGGCCCGCACCTCGAACAGGCCCTCGCCCAGCAGGTTGCCGGCCACCGACCAGCCCGTCTCCGTCTGCCACCAATGGTCGATTACCGGTACGCCGATGACCTTGCCCGACCAATGCAGCGTATCCGGATCGCATCGCTCGCCGGCAAGGAACAAAGCCCGCAGCGTGCTCAAGTCATATTGCGCCGCCTGCTCAAGCCCGGGATCGTCCCGCTTGATCGCGCGAATGGCAGTGGGCGCGGTGAACAGCGCATTGACGCCATGCTGAGCGATGACTCTCCAGAAAGCGCCCGCGTTTGGAGTTCCCACCGGCTTGCCTTCATAGAGGACCGTTGTGGCGCCGGCTAGCAGCGGTCCATAGACGATATACGAGTGCCCCACGACCCAGCCGATGTCCGACGCCGCCCAGAACACGTCGCCGGCCGATATGCCGTAAAGCGCGCGCATCGACCAGTGAAGCGCAACCGCATGCCCGCCGTTGTCGCGCACGATACCCTTGGGCTGTCCGGTCGTTCCGGAGGTGTAGAGGATATACAGCGGGTCGGTCGCCGCCACTGGGACACACGCGGCCGGCGCGGCCCCTTGAACGAAATCCGTCCAGTCGAGGTCCCGCCCCGCCTGCAGCCTGGCTTGCAATTCCGGTCTCTGGAGCAGGACGACGAGTTCCGGCGAATGGTCCGTCTGCTGCAGTGCGTCGTCCAGCAGAGGCTTGTAGGCCACCACGCGACTCGGCTCCAGTCCGCAACTGGCCGTGAGTATCAGTTTCGGTTCGGCCTGCGTAATGCGGGTGGCCAGCTCGCGGGCGGCAAACCCGCCGAAAACCACGGAGTGAATTACGCCGAGCCGGGCGCAGGCCAGCATCGCCATGACCGCCTCGGGAATCATGGGCATGTAGATCAGCGCGCGGTCGCCACGCTTCAAACCAGCTGCCTTGATCGCACCCGCCAGTTGCGCGACCTGGTCGCGGAGCTGTGAATAGCTGAACCGGCGCACCGTGCCGGTCATTGCGCTGTCGTAGATCAGCGCCGTGCGCTCGGCGGCGCCCGAGTCCGCATGCCGGTCGAGCGCGTTGTAGCAGGTATTCAATTTCCCGCCGGGGAACCAGCTCCCCGAGGGTGGGCGCCGATCCAGGACCTCGCTTGAGGTCTTTATCCAGTCAATGCCCTCGCCCGCCTCGGCCCAGAATTGCTCCGGCCCGTCCAGCCAATGCTTTCGAACATTCTCGTAGGACACTCCGTTTCCCTCCCGGTTAGCGCATCGTCCGCCTGTCCCCCAACGACGGGGGCAAGGCGCACATATTACGCGTAGAGAAACGGCGCATATACTCCCGGCTCATGATCTGCCCCCGGCAAGTTCGCCCGCCCTGGATCGCAGCCATACTCCTGCTCCTGATTGGCGCACAATCACCCGGTTCCGAATTGCAGGAAAGTGATCCCGGCCCTGCTGCGGACGCGTACAGCGAAGCGGACGAGGCACTGTACCGCCAGCGCTTCGCGGCAATGACCGATCGCACCGGCAGCAGCGGCCTGGCTTCCTATGACCCGCTAAAGGATGTGGCCGGCGCGATGGATCCGATGCCGCTGGCGATGGCGAAAACACCGGGGATATCGGTTGAGGCCCTGAACGCGGCCACCGAATATGCCGAGGCCATGAATTCCACCACCTTGCTTATCTGGAGAGACGGCCTGATTGAAGTCGAGAGATATTTCGATGATGTCACTTCCGAGTCGCTTCTGGTTTCCTTCTCCCTGGCCAAGCCCTTGTCCGTGATCGCGGTCGGGCGGGCGGTGTTCGAAGGCCATATCGCCTCCATTGATGAGCCGGCCGCAAATTACTTTCCGCAATGGCGCAATACGCCCAGGGCTGCAATCACTGTCCGGCATTTGCTCGGTATGCGTTCGGGCCTCAGGCCGCAGGGGCCGGCGCCCGATATCGGAGACATCCTGAATCGGGCCTACCTGCATCCCCGGCACGACGAGGTGATCATCAACGACTACCCCCTTACCCATGAGCCAGGCAGCCGCTACGAGTACTCCAACGCCAATTCGGAATTGGTCGCGCCGCTGATTGAACGCGCCACCGGCGTGGAGTATGAAGACTGGGTTGCGCAGGAAGCCCTGACTCCCCTTGGCGCGGCGGGCGGACAGGTCTGGATGAACCGCGTGGGCGGCACGGCGCACTCGGGTTGCTGCTGGCTGCTTCCGGCCGAGACCTGGCTCAAGTTGGCGATTCTGCTGATCAATGACGGTGAAATGAACGGCCGGCGCCTGCTTCCCGGCGGCTTTGTGCGGGAGATGACCACCGCGTCGCCCCGGAATCCGCATGCGGGTTTGGGCGTGTACGTTGCAGGAGACTACATTCAGGGGCGGGGAGCAGCCAATCCGGACCGGGACGTGGGCGAGACTCTGCACAGCGAGCCGTACCTGGCGCACGACCTCTTTCTGTTCGACGGCAACTCCAACCAGGTCATCTATATCGTCCCCTCGGCCCGCCTGATCGTTGCGCGCCTGGGGAAGCGGCCGCCTGCGGATACCCAATGGGACAACGCTTACCTGATCAACACGGTCTTGCGCGGGCTTGACGATGAATCGAAGGCAGGCCTGCGCCAGCAATCCCTCCCTGCCCGGGACTGATCCGAGGCTTCAGCCGGCGGGCGGCAGTTTGGTGCGGCCCAGCGCTCCAAGCAGTTTCCACTCGCCCTCTCCCTGCGACCAGACGTGGCAAATGTCGAATCGCTGATCCACAGCCTCACCCGTCGGCATGCGGGTTCGATGCGTGCTGTAGTAGATGACCGCCGTGTCGCCGGAAAACGCGATATCTTCGAGCTCCATGGAAAGCTCTTCCTGGTCAATTCCGCGCATCTGGGTCACGGCAGAGCGTAGCTGGTCGATACCGGAAGGTGCCGGCCAACCCGGTGGCCAACCCATGTAGTGGTCCGAGGCGTTGTCCACGTAGAACTGAAGATCTCCCCGTCCGCGGGCGGCATAGATCGCCTGCTCCCTGGCCCATATTTCTTCTCTGGCCTGCGCCTTGTCGTAGCCGGGAGACGTATAACGGCCCAGCGCACCAAGCAATCTCCAGTCGTCATTCTCCCGAACCCAGACGTGCGCAATGTCGGCGGTCTGATCCACGGGCATGCCGTCGGGCATCCGGGTCTTGTGGGTGCTGTAGTAGATCACCGCGGTATTGCCGGAAAACGTGATGTCACCGAACTTCATGCTGATCAATTCCTGGGCTTTGCCGCGCATTTGCTCGGCCCCTTCCCGCAATTGCTCGACTCCCAGCGGATCCGGAGAGCCCGGTGGCCAGCCCATGTAGTGCGATGAGGTAAAGCCGATATACACGTCCAGGTCGCCGCGGCTTCTGCCTGAGAAAATCGCCTGCTCCCTGTCCCAGATTTCGTCTCTGGCCGCAGCCTTGTCGAAACCGGCATCGCTCGGCGGGTTCCCGGCACAAGCACCCAGGGCCAGGATGAAAACGGTTACAAGCGCTCGTGTGCATGCGGTGTCCATGAACTTCTACTCCTTCTTGTCGACGGGCGAGCCTGCGGGCGGGACGAATTGCATCATTTCCATGAGCTCCTCGACGCCCTCGGGACGCGGAAACGGGTCGGGCATAGGCTCGCCCGGACGGCGCTTCCGCCCGATGCCACGAAACCAGTGCTCCAATCCGGGCGGGAAGAACACCCAGAACAATTCCATATCGACTTCGCCCGTGTTTTCGATTACGTGGCGTGCGTAGCGGCCGAAAAGCACGGTCGAACCCTCCGTAACCGGGTACTCCCTGCCCTCGATCTCAACACGGCCGCGGCCCTTGTGGACGAAGATCAGTTCGTGGTTGCGCCGATGGCCATGCTCCCGGACATGGCAGCCCGGAGGAAGCAACTGCACCCCGGAGCTGAAGCCGTCAAAAGGCGTGTTGTCCGGCGTCAACTTCACGTCCACGTAGCCCCGCGAAGGCAATGGCTGCCACAGGGACTCTCCCTCGCCGGGGCCAATCACCGCCCACCAGGCCTCATTGTGCCGTGCGTTCATCGATCACCTGCTGCTGAATGCCGGATGCTCATCATACTGCCGCGAATCCGGCCGAAATCAACAAGGCGGCACGGAAACCAGGGAGCGCCTCTCATGACTGTTGTAGTACGCTTGCACGTCCTTCGTGCGGGAGTTCGCGAATGTCCACAAATGTTGTCTTCTACACCAATCCCATGTCGCGCGGGCGGATCGCTCGCTGGATGTTGGAAGAGGCGGGATGTGCGTATTCCACCATAGTCCTGGAATACGGAGCGGCCATGAAGACGGCCGAGTTCCTGGCCGTCAATCCCATGGGCAAGGTACCGGCGCTCTGCCACGGCGATGTGGTCGTCACCGAATGTGCAGCCATTTGCGCTTACCTGGCCGATGCCTTCCCCGAAGCAGGATTGGCGCCGCCTCCGGCGGAGCGTGGCGATTACTATCGCTGGCTGTTTTATTCCGCCGGACCCCTGGAGGCAGCGATCACCAATCACAACCTGGGGTTCGAAGTACCCGCGGAGCGGCAGTCAATGGCCGGCTACGGTTCCTACGAAGCAGCCGTCAACACGCTGGAGCAGGCTGTGTCCAAACGCAGTTTTGTGGCCGGAGACCGGTTCTCCGCCGCAGACGTTTACGTAGGCTCGCAGGTCGGCTGGGGGCTGCAGTTCGGAACCTTGCCGGAGCGCCCGGCCTTTCAGGAGTATTGGTCGCGTCTCAAGGTCCGCAGCGCCTACCAGGAAGCGACCCGGCTGGACGATGCCCTGCTGCAGGCTCCCGGGAGTTAGGAAGAAAATGAAAAGTATTGTTTCCAGGCGTAAGCTGTTGTCCATGGCGATTGGCCTTGCCTTGCTGACCCCGGCACTCGCACAGGAAGGGCAAAGGGTTCTGGTGGTCGGGGCTTCGGGCGGAACGGGGCGCTTCATCATTGCCAGGCTCACAGAGGGAGGCTACGAAGTTGTGCCCACCAGCCGTGATCCCGAAAGAGCCGCGGCAGCAGTGGGAGGAAGCTTCGCCTGGCGGCGTATGGACCTGACCTCCAGGGAAAGCGTGGATGCGGCGGTAAGGGACGTGGACTTCGTTATCACCGCCCATGGCGCAACCGAAGCGCAAGGTCCGAATGATCCCGAGCAGGTGGATTGGATCGGCACCCGTCATCTCATCGACGCTGCCGGAAACATCGGCGCAAAGCACTATGTGATGATCTCGGCGGCGAGCGCAGGGAACCCGGACTCACCGCTGAACAAGCGGTTCGGCAATGTCCTGGTATGGAAGGGACGTGCCGAGGACTACCTCCGTGACTCCGGCCTGCGCTACACGATTGTCCGCGGCCCGGGCCTGCGTGACAATCCCGGCGGGCAAAAGCCCATTGTTCTTGAACAGGGCGGATCAGGCCACCGCTTGCTGGAACGCGAAGACCTGGCAACCGTCGCGGTCGCCGTATTGAACAACGAAGCCGCGGTGGGCAAAACCTTCGTCGCCCGCAACACCGACGACGATGCAGGCATCGATTTGCAGGTGCAACTGCAGGACCTGTCGCCCGACTGACGAGAATTACGTGGTTGTCGCACTTTTCACGCCCGAATATTCTTGAATCTACTGCAATAGATTATAGAATGCGCTAATATTCCCGCATGAAAACCACGATTGATATTCCTCGCAGCGAACTTTCGGACGCCATCCGCTTTACCGGAGCAAAGACCAAGCGGGAAGCGGTGGTTACCGCCATTGCGGACTTCAACCAGCGACGGCGTATAGCCGCGCTCGCTGAATTTGCCGGCACCTGTCCGGACCTGATGACGGCAGAAGAGCTTCATGAGCAGCGCCGGAGTCGGGAAACACCCATTGATTCTGATTGACACTTCCTCGTGGATTCATTTGCTGCGACCAGATGGCGACCGGGAAATCCGTAGCCGCGTCGAAGCTGCGCTAAGGTCCGGTGAGGCCTGCTGGTGCCCGATCGTGCAACTCGAGCTGTGGAACGGAGCGCGAGGCGACCCAGAGCAGGGAGTTCTTCGCCGTTTCGCGGAGGCGCTTCCGGTCCTCCCGATGGACGAAGAGGTCTGGTCAGCCGCTTACGATCTTGCCTGCCGCGCTCGCGCCCAAGGGGTGACCGTACCCGCGGCGGACATCGCCATCGCAGCTTGCGCCCGGTGCCATGGCGCCGATCTGGAATCGGCGGACAGTGATTTTGAGTTGCTTGCCGGATTGCGCGCAATCAATCCAAACTGATCCTGAAGCGGCTGCCGAAGGCAGCACACTATCGGCGTACTGCAATAGCGCTGGGTACTCGAGCATAGGCGCTCCGCGCGGGCTGGACACCCTCGTTCCCAGGGACTGGAGCCTTTGACCCCAGCCTCTTTCCGTGTAGCAGCTTAGGCGGCGGAGCTGAACCAGTTCGGGAATTCGGGCGCTGCAGGCGCCGGAAGTCCGGTCTCGGCCTCGCAGCGAGCCTTGAGTTCTTCCGTGGTGCCACCAAAGTCGAACAGCAGCGTGTCGCCGCGCTCTGCGGCCATCTCACTGCGCAGCTTCTCGGTCGCGGCCTCGTCCACTTCGCCTTCATCGTTGCTCACCACACCGTAACGGCGCGCGCCATCGACCGACACCAGGCCGGCGGCCACGTCGAAGCCCACCTGCTCGGTCGGGCGCTTGAGCGGGTCGCCCCAGCCGCCTCCGCCCCAGGTGTCGAAGTACAGCAGGTCGCCCGGTTCCACCTTGATCCGGTCGCACTTCGATTGCAGCAGTTCCTCGGTGCCATCGGTGCGATGCAGAATCTTCTGGCTGCGTTGTCCCGGCAGGCCGCCGTTAACGCCCCAGGGATAGGTCAGCCAGCGGTCGTCATGGATCGAGATTTCGCCGGGTTCCAGGAAGCGGTAACCCACCCGCAGGGCGTTGCCGCCGCGGTGCTGGCCGGGGCCGCCGCTGTCAGTCAGCGTCTCGTAGATGTCGATCCGCAGCGGGAAGTAGCTCTCGAGGAACTCGTTGGGGACGTTGGTAAAACTCGGCCACAGCGAATGGCCGTCGGGGCCGTCGCCGAAGGGCTTGCCGGGTATCCCGCCAAAACCGATCTGGTAGAGCTGGTACCACTCGCCGTCGTCGCGCCGGTAACCAGAATACATGAAGTGCGGGCTGTCGGAGAAGCCGGCCGCGCACAGGAAATCCGGGTTGCCCTGCCCCAGCAGTCCGCCGAGCACGTCAAAGATGCGCCCCAGCGCGTGGGTGCGGCATGACAGCGCCGCCGGGAACCTGGGCTTGAGCAAGGTGCCCTCGGGGATACGAACTTCCATCAGGTCATAGAAGCCGTCGTTGAACATGATCTGTGGATCGAAAACCATGATCATGTATACGCCGGCGAACATCTTGAACATTTCCTCATTCAGGTAGAAGTTCACCGAGCTTATGGACTGCGGGTCCGTGCCTTCGAAGTCGAAGATCACCTTCTCGCCTTCACGCCACATCGCGCACTTGATCTTGTACGGCCCCATGCCCAGCCCGTCGTCGCAGATGAAGTCCTCGAAATACTGCTTCGTCTCCGGCACCGTCATGTTGATGAGCGCGCCCATGGCACGCTTGTTGCGATCCAGCAGTTCTTCCAGTGCGGAGTAATAGACGTCGTCGCCGAAACGCTCCGCCATTTCCAGCACACGCTTCTCCGCGGTGCGGATGGCGGCCACGATGGCGTTGAAGTCGCTGCGGTTCCAGTGCGGCAGCCGGCAGTTGTGAAGAATCAGCCGCAGCACGTCTTCCTGAAGCTCGTCGTTCTTGTAAATCTTCACCGGGGGCACGCGAATGCCCTCCTCGAAGATCTCCCGGGCGTCGGTGGGCAGGCTGCCGGGCACCTTGCCGCCGATGTCGGTCATATGGCCAAACATCGAGGCATAGGCGATCAGGCGCCCGTCCTTGAATATCGGCCGCAGCAGCAGCCAGTCGTTGGCATGACTTACGGCCCCGTTACAGGCATAGGGGTCCGTTGTGAGGAACATGTCGCCTTCCTCAATGGTCCCGTCATAGGCCTCCTTGAAGCCGTGAATGAAACTGCCGAACTGTCCCACGACCATCTTGCCGTCGAGGTTGGCGATCATGGGGAATTCGTCATGCTGCTCGCGGATTCCGGGCGACATGGCGGTGCGGAACAGCACCGCGTCCATCTCCCAGCGCGCGTTAAGCATCGCGTTTTCGATAATGTCCAGCGTAATGGGGTCCAGTTCCACGCGGTTATAGGGGCGTGGGCGGCTTTCTAGGATTTGTGCAGGCATTGGGTAGCTCCCGTTCAGGAATTCGAAGGCGTGATAAGGATGTTGCCGTAATCGTCCACCTGCCCCGCATGACCGGGGAGAATCAGGGTGGTCGAATCCATCTCCAGCACGATGGCCGGGCCGGTCACGACGTTTCCGGCCTTCAGCTTGGAGCGGTCATACAACATTGCTTCCTGCATTCCGCCATCCACATAGATTTCGTGCGAGACAATGTCGGCGGCCGCCGGACTGGCATCGCCCCCTGCAACCTTTAGAGCGCGCACCATGGTGGGCTTGCCCTCGGCCACGGCGCGCAGGTTGACGAGTTCCTTGTCCTCCGGCAGCGCAAAGGTAAACAACTGCTCGTGCATCCGGTCGAACTGCTCGCCCATGGCGTCCAGTCCCTGGGCGCGCAGATCGTCCAACTCGAAATCGACGGTCAGCAGCAGACCCTGGCCGTGGTAGCGGATGTCCGCCTGGTAGCTCAGTGTCTGATCGGCGCTGGGGATGCCTTCCTGGTCGAGGGCCTGTGAAGCCTGATTTGCCAGGTCGGCAAAGATCTCCGCCGCCTCCTCAGCCTTGGTGCGGCCGAAGCGCTTGATAAACGTCCGCGAAGCCTCGTTGCGCACCCGCGTGGTGGCATCGCCGTAGGCGCACAGAACGCCGGGTCCAGGCGGAATGATCACCGGCCAGGAACTCATCAGCTTGCCCAGCGCGTTGGCATGCAAGGGACCGGCCCCGCCGAAGGCGATCAGCGCGAACTCGCGCGGATCGTGGCCCTGTTCCACGGACACCAGGCGCAATGCGCCGTACATGTTCTCGTTGACCAGGCTGACGATGCCGGAGGCCGCTTCCATCAGCGAAAGCCCCAGGGCATCGGCAATCGTCTGCACCGCGGCTTCGGCCTTGGCGCGTTCCAGCTTCATGTCGCCGCCCAGCCGCACCTCCGAAGGCAGGTAACCGAGCACCACGTTGGCGTCGGTCACGGTCGGCGCTTCGCCGCCCTTTCCGTAAGCGGCAGGCCCCGGATCGGCGCCGGCGCTTTGCGGGCCGACGCGCAGTGCGCCGGTCAGTTCCGGCACGTGGGCGATGGAGCCGCCGCCGGCGCCCACTGTGCGCACGTCCACCGAGGACGCTCGAACGGTTACGTCGCCGACGGTGGTCTCGCGGCGCAGTTGCGCCTGGCCGTTCTGCACCAGCGCCACATCCGTGGACGTGCCGCCCATGTCGAAGGTCAGCAGGTTGTTGTGGTCGGCCTGCCCTGCAATCCAGATTGCGCCGGACACGCCGCCCGCCGGGCCGCTCATCAGCAGGTTGACCGGGAAAGCCTCCGCCGCCTCGGCCGAAGCCAGGCCGCCGTCGGACCGTAATACGTGCAACTGCACACCGCCCATGGTGTCGTTGAGCTGCTGCTCCAGGTTGCGCACGTAAGTGGCTACCTTGGGCCGCACATAGGAATTCGCAACGGTGGTGATGGTGCGCTCGTATTCCTGCATCTCCGGAACCACGTCCGAAGACAGGGACACCGGCACACCCGGCAGCACACGCTCGGCAACCTCACGGACCTGCTGCTCGTGCGCCGTGTTGGCGAAAGAATTGATCAGCGACACGGTCAGCGCTTCCACGCCACGTCCGGCCAGCTTCTGCAGTTCCCCTTCCAGGGCGTCCTCGTTGAGCTCATGCACCACCGAGCCGTCGGCGCCGACGCGCTCGTCCGCTTCGATGGTCAGCGCCAAAGGCGCAATCGGCAGGCTCTTGTTATAGATCACCCATCCGCCCAGGCCGCCCGGAACGAAAGAACGGGCGATCTGAAGCACCTGCCGGTAACCCTTGGTGGTCACCAGGCCGACTCGCGCACCGGATCCCGTCAGGATGGTGTTGGTGGCAACTGTCGTTCCGTGCATTACGTGGGTAATGTCACCCGGATCGACACCTGCGTCGCCGCAGACCCGGCTGATGCCGTTGGACACGCCGATCGACGAGTCCTCCGGCGTGCTGGGCACTTTCGCGGTGTAGGTCTCCCCCGACTGCTCATTGACCAGGAGCAGGTCGGTAAACGTACCACCCACATCCACGCCTAAGCGATAGCTCATGCTATTTCTCCCGTGTGTATTTCAGTTCAGGCCTGCGCACCTATGGCCACGTCCGGGAAGATCCCCGCGCGCGGCAACATGGCAGGCAAATCGCCGTGGTCGAGCTGCTCACGCAGCCAGCCACTGGTTTCGATGATTTTCTTCAGCGATACTCCAGTCTCCACTCCCGAGCGCGAAAGCAGGTACAGGAGATCGTCGGTGGGGATATTGCCGGTTGCCAAGGGCGCAAACGGGCAGCCGCCGATCCCGCCGATGCTGGCGTCAATGGAAGCTACGCCGGCATCCAGAGCCGCCTGCGCGTTGGCCAAGCCGGTATTGCGCGTGTTGTGCAAATGCACGCGGATCGGCAGGCCGGGCAGCCGCTCGGAAATGCGGCCCAGCACGTCGGTAATCTGCGCGGGTACCGCCACGCCGATGGAATCGGCGATCCCCAACTCCACGGGGTCGCCTTCGGCTACGCGTTCGGCATATTCCACCACCCGTTCCGGGGGCACTTCACCCTCGAAGGGACATCCGAACGCCGATGAGACCATGCAGTTGGCCCGCATCCCCGCGCTCTTCGCCTGCTTTGCGATCTTCAGCCAGGCCTCAATGGATTCCAGGATGGAAACGCCCTGGTTGCGCCGGTTGTAGGTGTCGCTGGACACTACCACCATGCCCACTTCATCGATGCCGCATTCCCGGGCGCGCTCGAAGCCCCTCTGGTTCAGGACCAGGCCAATATAGACAAGGTCGTCGCCCCTGGGCAGGCCGCGCACCACGGCTTCGGCGTCGGCCATCTGCGGCACCCGCTTGGGATGGACGAAGCTGACCGCTTCCACCTTGCGGATTCCCGCCTTGACGGCGCGGCGTATGAACTCCAGCTTGACCTCGGTCGGCAGTACCTTCTCGGCCTGCAGGCCGTCCCGTGGACCCACTTCCACAATGGAAACGCGGCGCGCGCTGTCAGTCATCGGATGGATATCCCCTCAAAGTGAGGGAGCGTATTCTATACAATGTATGTTCAAACTTCATCTTGGCCCGCCGGGGAAGAAAGGCCGGGCCCAACATCTCACACACCGAGGGGAAACCAAGACATGACGGAAAGGACCGGCCCTCTGGCCGATCTAAGGCTGATTGAGTTGGGTGCGCTGCTGGCGGGCCCGTTTTGCGGGCAATTGATGGCGGATTTCGGGGCCGAAGTAATCAAGGTGGAAGCGCCCGATCGACCCGACCCTATGCGCGACTGGGGCCAGGAGAAGGCCCATGGCATGTCACTGTGGTGGCCGGTCATCGCCCGCAACAAGAAAGCGATCACCCTGAATTTACGAGAAAAAGAAGGGCAGGACATTCTCAAGGAACTGGTCGCCAAGGCCGATTTCCTGCTCGAGAACTTTCGACCCGGAACACTCGAGCGCTGGAACCTCTCCTGGGAGGAACTGCATGACATCAATCCCGCGCTGATTCTCATCCGCGTATCCGGCTACGGGCAAGACGGGCCTTATTCCCAAAGAGCCGGCTACGGCGCTATCGGCGAGGCGATGGGCGGCCTGCGTTACGTTGCCGGGGATCCCTCCAGTCCACCGAGCCGGGTCGGCATCAGCATCGGCGATACCCTGGCGGCGACCTTTGCCTGCGTGGGCGCCCTTTCGGCCCTGCACCACCGGGAGCGAACCGGTGAAGGGCAGATCGTCGATTCGGCGATTTACGAGGCAGTCCTCAACATGATGGAGTCTCTGGTCACCGAGTATCAGAAAGCGGACTACATCCGCGAACGCACCGGCTCGATACTTCCGCGCGTCGCTCCGTCGAACGTTTATCCCACCAGGGACGGCACCTATCTCCTGATCGCCGCCAACCAGGACAGCGTGTTCAGCCGGCTGGCCGCCGCGATGGGGCGCCCGGAGCTGGCCGAAGACCCGCGGTATTGCAGCCACGCGGCCCGCGGCGAGACGCAGACCGAACTGGACGAACTGATCGCCGAATGGACCGTAACCAAAGACGCGTCGGAACTTGAAGCGCTTATGGCGGAGCACGGCGTGCCGTCCGGCAAGATCTACCGGGCGCCGGAAATGCTCGAAGACGCGCACTTCAAGGCGCGCAATGCGATCGTTTCGGTCATGCACCCGAAATTCGGCGAGCTGAAGATGCAGAACGTGGCGCCCAAGCTGTCGCTCACGCCGGGCCAGGTCCGCACTCCCGGGCCGGAACTCGGACAGCACAACGACGAAATCTATAGCGGCCTGCTTGATCTCGGCGCCGAGAAAATCGCAGGCCTCAAGGAACGGGGGATCATTTAAGCCCATGGTGGAACTGGATCAGGACTACAGCAAAGCGGGATTCGGCGGCTCGATCGAGCCGGGAGCGCGCCCCGCGCTGCTGATCATCGACTTCGTGCAGGCCTACCTGGACCCCGAGTGTTCCTTGTACGCGGGCGTGGAGCAGGAGTTGACACATGCGGTGCAGCTATTGGGCGAATGCCGCAAGGCCGGTATACCTGTTTTCCATACCTGCGTGGAATATGACCCAGCAGGCATAGAGGGCGGCGTCTTCTATCGGAAGGTCCCGGCCTTGAGCAACCTCGTCAAGGGCTCGCCCTATTGCGCGTTCGGCGAAGGGCTGGAGCCGGCGGAGGGCGAAGTCGTCATCACCAAGAAGTATCCGAGCGCCTTCTTCGGCACGCATCTTGCGGCGACACTCGCATCCCTGGGCGTCGACACGCTGCTCATCTGCGGTCTGACTACCAGCGGCTGCGTTCGCGCTTCAACGGTGGATGCCCTGCAGTACGGCTACATCCCCATCGTGGTACGCGAAGCGACGGGCGATCGCGACGAGCGTCCCCACGAGGCCAACCTGTTCGACATCAGCAAGAAATTCGGTGAAGTCATCAGCATGGACCAGGCGCGCAAGTACCTGGTGTCCTTGTGATCGGCCCGATCTGTTGCGTGACCATCGCCGCGCCCGACCTCGGCGCGATGGAGGAAGCGTACGACCTTTTGGGCTACAGGGCGACCGCCGGAGGACGCATTCCGGGCGAGTTGGCCAGTTTTTGGGGCGCTGAGGCGGTCGAGGGCGCGCAATTCCTGCTGATGGCCCCGCAAACCACTGAAGGATTTCATTTCCGCTTCGTCGAGCAACCCGCTACCGAAGGATATGCGGCTTACCGCTGCTGGGGCTGGAACGCCGCCGAGCTGATGGTCCAGGATACCGACGCGCTCGAGAAGCAACTGATAGGAACTCCCTTTCACATCCTGGGGCCGCCCGCGGACCTGTCCTTCACGGACGCCATCCGCGCCATGCAGGTGCAAGGCCCCGCGGCCGAATTCCTTTATCTCACCATGTTCAAGCGGAGGACCGAATTCGACGTGCCCGAAGCCGTGGACTTCGTCGACCGGACCTTTATCGTGATCCTGGGCGGACCCGGCGTGGAAATGCTCGGAGATGGCTGGGGCGAACGGTTCGGACTTTCCTACAGCGAACCGCGGCCGGTCAAGATCACGGTAATGGGGCAGGTCTATGGCCTGCCCTCGAGTCACCGGTTCATGCTCAGCACCCTGCCGCTTTCGGGCAGCAACCTGATCGAACTGGACTCGATGCCGGAGAACGCCACCCCGCGTCCGCAGCGCGAGGGCTGGCTTCCTCCGTCCATCAGCATGGTGAGCTTCATCTCCGATTCGCTGGGCCCGGACACGCTGGCGGGACTGCAAGGCGCGCCCTATTACGGGCGCGAGGCCGGCATGTGGCGAGGCCCCGTGGGCGAATGGGTCGAGCTGATCGCTCCTGCCTGAGCTCTCGGTTAATCGCTCGAACAACTCATGCTATTCTCCAACCGTGCCTGTTTAGGCCAACCTCTGGGAGGCAATTCACATGTTTCGTAATATTCACGCTCTCACACCCGACGCCAACCACGACGAAGCGTCCCGCATGGACTTCGTGCGGGCCTTCCGGGCGCACCTGTCGGGCAAGATCATGCCGGGGAACTTTTCGCTGTATGAGGAGAAGATCAAACCGGCCATCGAGAAGGAGACCGGACGGCCGCCGCAGCACCGCGACGAGATTCGCAAGAAGATGACCGGCGAGCCGTACTACCAGATGTGGAGCGCGATGACCCGCCGCAGCCAGGAAATGATGTGGGACGCCACGGTCGACACGGTCGAACGGCAGCTCGAGGACATGATCGAACGCTTCCGCTCCACCAACGGCGACGCCGGCGGCAGCCTGACGCTGAATCCCGACCTGGAGATCCCGCGCTATCACTCGGTACACGATATTCATATTCAACCCGGCGGTTATCACACCGACCAGGTGCCCGACGACATCACTGCCGGCGCTCTGTACGAGACCGGTCTGCAGATGTACATGGCGGGAGGCTGGGGGCCGGAAGCGGATTTCCTGGGCCGCATGCTATGCGAAGGCATGCGTGGCATATGGCCGGAGTTCAAGCCGCGCCGGATCCTCGACATGGGCTGCGGCGCGGGCAACAGCACACTGCCCTGGGGGCGGGCGTTTCCGGACGCCGAGTTGCACGCCATCGATGTCGGCGCACCGATGTTGCGCTATGGCCACGTCAGGGCCGAATCGCTGGGTGTGGCCGCTCATTTCAACCAGCAGAACGCGGAAAGCACGGATTATGAGGACGGCAGTTTCGACCTGATCGTCTCGCACATCATGCTGCACGAGACCTCCAAGAAGGCCCTGCCGCGCATCTTTGCCGAAACCCGGCGGCTGCTGAGCAGTGGCGGGCGGATGTTGCACTTCGACATCCCGCGCGGCGACACCATCTTCGACCAGTTCATGCACGACTGGGAGAGCTACAACAACAACGAATCCTTCGCCCGCTGCATGACCGACATCGATCTCGTCGCCGAGGCGCGCAAGGCCGGCTGGCCGGCGGATGAAGTCGGATTGCAACTGATGAAGCCGGAACTGGACATCTCGCAGCGCAATTACTCCAAGGAGGAGATGAGCTTCAAAGTGCTGGCCGGGACCCGGGCATGAGCGCAGGCGAGGACGCGCCCCGCCTGCGCCGCACCGCCAAGGGGAAGCGCCCGCGTTACTTTTCCGACCCCGCCATCGATCGGCTTCTTGGAATCCTGATGAGCCTGGTCGGGGAAGTATCGGTGCTCCGCGACCGCCTCGACAGCGTCGAGCGGTTGATTGACAAAGGCGGCTTGTTCAGCCGCGCGGATCTGGAAAACTTCCGGCCGGACGCCGAAGCGGAGGCCGAACGGGAAGAAATACGCAAGCGCTACATTGAGCGGGTCATGCGGGTAGTGCAAAACGAATACGAGGAAACAACGCCGGTGGCCAGCATGCCGCCGGTCGCGGAAGTACACAGCCAGTTCGAGAAAGGCAAGTTTTAGAGGAACGGCTGGGAACGAGGGCATCCTGTCCTCGTCGAGGGCTGGAAGCCCTCGTTCCCACACGTGTAGATCAGGCTTCGTTGTCGGCAGCTCGCAGCTTGAGACCGGCGAGTTCCGGCGTCATCTGGATCTGGCACGCAAGCCGGCTGTTGGCCTTTCGCTCCAGGGCGCAGTCCAGCATGGCGTCTTCCATATCGTCGATGGGCGGCAGCCGGTCCACCCATTCTTCATCAACATAGCTGTGGCAGGTGGCGCAGGCACAGCATCCACCGCACTCGGCCACGATTCCAGCCACGTCATTTTCCAGCGCAATTTCCATGAGCGTGCAGCCCTCGGGCACCTCAATATCACGAGGGTTCCCGTTGCAATCGACGAAGTGAACCGTGGGCACGGCGCTACCCTGCTCTACTCTTTGTGGTGAAGCTAGTCGGCGTAACGATCCAGCTGGGCCTCAAGTTCCTTGAGGCGCGCAACTTCGATGGTCAAATGATTAAGCCACTGTGTTGCTGTCCTGCGGACGTCCGGATCATCTGCCGCGTCGGAAAAGGCATCCTCTGCCTGGTCATACTCTTCTTGCTCGAACAGACATTGACCCAACAAAAGGTTCACTCTGCCTTCGCTCTCGAGCCCATTTTGGCGAAGGGCGTCGCGCGCCGCGCCAGCGCACTCCTCGTATTGGCCCAGGACGTTATAGTTTTCCGCCAGGCGCAGATAAAGCGTCGCTTTGTCCTCAGGGTCCTCTTCGTTCTCCGCAGCTTTGCGCAGCGGGTCTACCGCCCTGCTGGCCTCACGTGACAACTGCCAGGCCTGCGCCAATCGCCGGTAATTGTCTGCTGTGCCTTCAATTGACCCATTGTCGATGCCTTCCTGCAAAATGACGGCGGCCTTGTACGGAAAATCCGCCATCATGAGAAGAGCGGATACGGTCCTCAGTTCGCTGTTTGATGTCAACAGGCCCTGGTCGTAACTACTCCAATACGCCGCCAGTTGCCTGGGTTCATCTTCCACATAGTTGTAAAGCCCGGCCAACTGAATCCAGTAGCTCTTCTTGGGCCATTGCTTCACGAGAATCTTGTTGATTTCCAACGCTTCAGGATACTCCTCCAACTCCAAATGCGAGTAATTCAGAATCGCCCACCAGTTTTCCTCGATCTCAATGCCCGTCCTCCTGGCCGTTTCGATTGCCAGCAGCGCATGGTCCTGCATTTGCTGCCACTCCTCAATCTGGAAGTAAGCGTGAGCCAGGAGTATGTAATCCTTGGGCTGCGGACTCTCAAGTGAGTCCAACCACTGGCGCCCATACCTTATCCCTTCTACAAATTCTTCTTCCATAATATAGAGTTGCGCAAGGATCTTGAGGGTCTGGTAGTACAGGCCCTCTCCGATCACGTCTGGCGTACCCTCCTGGATTACCTTGAGAAAGACGTCGATCGCGGCGCGCGTATTTTCCTGTTCGATGTGAACATGGGCCCAGACACGAAAAGTGGTGGCCCGCTCGTACGGGGTCACGCCGCGAAGCTCCAATATCTCCCCCAACAACGTTTCCGCAGTCGTGAAATCCTTGGCCTCAATAGCATCCTGCGCCTTGGATAGACGGCGATGCACCTTTTCGCTCAAGGCCTCCACCCGCCTTGTCTTCTGCTGCTCTTGTTCCTTCTCTTGCGCCCAGCCGGACTCCACAGGCCCGAAGCAGAACACGCAAAAGCAAAAGGCAGCAAGAATCTTGAGTCCAATTCGCATATCGGCTAATCCTGTATTCGGAACGTCATCCTGTACTTCACGCCCGGCACGGCAATGGCGGTGCCGTCGACCACCCGGGGCTTGTACTTGAACTTTTGCGCCGCCTGAACGGATGAACGCTCAAACAGCGAGCTGCTGCATTCGGTTATACGAACATCAGCCGTGCTGCCGGTAGGGGTGACGGTGAGCACAAGATCACAATGGCCTTCCAGCCCGCGCGACTGCGCCCGGCGAGGATATATTGGATCGACCCTCACGAGCGGCAGATAGTCACCCTCCGCCAGGCTGAAGTCCCCCAGTTCGCTGTCCAGGCCCACATCCACGTTCGGACTCACGGGCGCAATCCCCAGAGCAGAATCGAGGTCCCCACTGTCCATGTCCTGTTGTGGAAGGTCCGGGGGCGCCTCGTCCGGCTTGGGCGGTTTCTCCGGCTTTTCTTCCTTCCGCTCAACAGTCTCATCTTTCTTGACTTGCACGAAATCCAGGAAGCTCGCATCGTAGCTCTCGGTTATTGCCGCTTTACCTGTGGCGATAAGGAATTGCATCACCCAAAGGAGCGAAATGGCGGCAAAACTGCCAACCGCCAGCGCAAATGCATAGCGCCCTGCCCTGCGGGTTACTGTTTTTTGATCGGCCATTTGGTTTCTCCCGCCCTATTCGTTGATCTTGAAGGTCAGTCGCATTTGCATTCCGGTAACCGCAACCGGATTGCCATCCACAACCCGTGGCTGATACTTGAACTTCGACAAGGCCCTTACTGAAGGTCGCTCAAACACCGAATTGGTGCAGTAAGTAACCTGAACGTCAGCAGTTTTGCCAACTTCGGTCACGGTAAATTCCAGGTCGCAGTACCCTTCAAGGCCACGCTTTTGCGCCGTGATTGGATAGGCAGGCTGGGTCCTGACCAGTGGCAAGAGATCTCCTGCAAAGCCCAGGTCCGAAGTCGCGGCCTTTTCAGTCTCGGAAACATCCGGGGGCTCAGGAAGCCAATCAACAACCGGACCTCGATCTTTGTCTGCGTTATCTGGTTGAACCTGTGGCGGTGGGTTCTCGGGTGGCGGTGGCGGATCCGGCGGATCAACCGGCGGATCCGGTTCCTCGGGAGGCTTCAGGCGCACGAAATCCACGAACTGGGTTGACCTGTCCTCGGTCGCGGCAGCCTCGCCCGAGGCAATGAGGAACTGCATGACCCAAAGCAATGAAAGGGCGGCCAGACCTCCCAGACCGAATGCCAGACCGTATCGCTTCAAACCGCGGAAATTGTTCTTTCGAGGTGCCAAATCGTGTCCTCCTGCGCTGTCACCAACAAGCGCAACTTACGCTTGTTCGCGGAGGGTGACACGCATCGACGACGGTATTCCTGCCGCGAACGCCCGGTCAGTTATTGTCAGCCGCGATCGACACATTGGTGACGCCAGCCTGTCGAGCGGAATCCATGACTCCAACCAGGGTCTCAGTAAAGGCCCGCTTGTCTGCCTGAATGATAACCGATCCTTCCGGGTTCTCCGCGTGCAGGCGCTCGATGTTGGCGCGCACCGCGCGAGGATCCACACGACGCCGGTCGATCCAGATTTCGTTTGCTGCGCTTATGGCGACCAGGATGTTCGCCTTCTCCTTTTGCTCCGCGGTGGGCGCATCCGGCCGGTTCACGTCAATGCCGGCCTCCTTGATGAACGACGCCGTAACGATAAAGAAGATCAGCATGATGAACACCACGTCCAGCATGGGCGTGAGGTTGATTTCGGCCTTGCTTTCGTCTCCGGCGGCTTGAATGATGGATCTGCGCATTTGTGCTTTCTCCAGGTAGTCTCTTGCGTCCGTGTCGGGTATCAGTGATCCATGGTCAGGTGTTCTTCCAGGTCTTCCACTTCACCCGCGGCGCGGCGATTGAGATAGGTGGTCCAGAAAACCCCTGAGAGCGCCCCGACCATCCCTGCCATGGTGGGAATGGTGGCCTTGGATACTCCGGCCGCCATGGAGCGTGGGTTGCCGCTGCCGGAGATCGCCATCACATCGAACACTTCGATCATTCCGGTCACGGTGCCCAGAAGTCCCAGCAAGGGACAAAGCGCCACCAGCGTTTGCACCAGCGGCAGCGAGCGGTTTACGGCCATTCCGAAGTCGGAAATCATCCGCTCCCGAATCTGGTGGGCTTCCCAGGACTGGCGCTCCTGGCGTGCTTCCCAGGCATCGTAGATGGACGCCCGCCGATTCCTGAGTTCCACCTGGTAGAACACCAGGCGCTCGAAGACCAGCATCCACATCAGGAAAATGGTCAAGGCGATCAGCAACAACACGTCGCCGCCCAACTCCACGAAATCGCGGATCGCCTCGAAGGCATCGTAGAACCAGTTAAACATCGCAGTATTGGTTCAGTCAGTTCCTCCGATACCGGCCCGTTACTCCGGCGCCTTGTGCTGAGCTTCAGAGTGCTCAGCCACGATGCCCGTGCTTTGCTCCTGCAGGATCTGCACGATCCGGCGGCTGCGACCGCTCACCACGGTATGCAGCAGCACCATCGGAATTGCCACGCTCAGACCCAGCACCGTGGTGACCAGTGCCTGCGAAATGCCGCCGGCCATCAGCTTGGGATCGCCCGTGCCGTACAGCGTGATCGCCTGGAAGGTCTTGATCATGCCGGTCACCGTGCCCAGCAGGCCCATCAGCGGCGCCACAACCGAAATGATCTGAATAAACAGCAGGGACCGATTGAGCTTGGGCGTTTCCTTGAAGATCGCCTCGCCCAGCTTCAACTCCAGCGTCTCCGTGTCCACGTTCTTGTTTTCGTGATAAACGGCCAGCACCCGTCCGAGTGCGTTGTCGTCCGAGGGAGTCGAACTACGCAACTGCGCGGTTACCTTGCGGCTGGCCAGCGTCAGCGTTACCAACCTCTCAAGCGAAATCAGCAGGCCGATGATGCCCAGTGCAATAATCAGGTATCCCACCAGGGCGCCCTGCTGTATCCGTTCCATCAGGTTCGGCCGGCCGACCAGTGAATTCAGGACACCACCTCGTGTCGGGTCCAGACCAAAGCGCACGACCTCACCGGAGGCGGCATCCAGCATGTCCGCTGTACTGCCGGTAAAACGGCCTTGCTCCGGCTGCCGGCCGAGTTCAGTCACGTTACCGGTTATCGCACGATAGGTCAGATACTTGCCGTCGGTCACAATGTTGAACGATGCGACCCGCACTACCTCCGTTGGCGCTCGCTCACCGTCCAGGGAAATTACGTCCGTATTGAATCGGACCACCTTGGCGGTCTCCGTCATTTCACGCTGCAATTCCCACCACAAGCGCTCCATTTCCTCAATGGAAGGCAACTCAATGCCGGATCCCAGCTTCTCGACCAATTCGGTCAGAAATATTGAACGATCCGGATATTGCACATTGGTTAGCGAACTCTCGAACGTGGAGCGCGCGTCACCCGCCACCTGTTGAGTTACGCCGAACAGCTCCTTGAGTACTCCCAGGCGATCGTCGCGGGTTTGTTTCAAAGCGGCGATTCGGCGCTCGTTCTCGCCGTAGGTGTTATCCAGCCGCTGACTGCGGCGCTCTGCGGCCGTTCTTTCGGCTACCGCCTGGTTCAGCAGGCTCTGCTGCTCACCACGGGCCTGGCGAAACTGTTCTTCGCGCGCCCGCATTTCCTCGTTATCCCGCACCTGTCCCTGCTTGACGAGATCCAATAGTTCATCCAGTGTCAGCGCATCCTGCGCCTGCAGGGGAAGAACGAGGGAGATGCTCAGCAAGGCGCCGGCAATGGTTCTGATGGTCATCATTTATCCAGCCTCCGGAGCGGCAATGGGCAGCATCAGCAGATCGGGAGCAACCTGCTGATCCGCAACCCGCAGTCCGTAACGAACCTGATTGCGGTCGCGGCCATCCACGTCCACCCAGGCTTTTGCATCCCGGTCCCACCTGCGCGTAGCACTCTGGTCCGCAGTTTGATAATAGAGCGCCAGCCGGCCGATGCGCAGCACGTCCACTTCCAGCGTGGCCCCTTCATGCTCCACCGAATCCTTGTAGGCCTCGATCCTGTGGCCGTATGTGGTCTCAATCTGGTAGGCCTCAAGCACCTTGCGGAATTTCTCGGCGACGCTGACATCCTCGCGCTCCATCAAGTCGTAGAGGCCGGCTACCCGCTTTCGCCGTTCCTTCAGCAGGAAGGGTGCGTCCGCCTCGACGAACAGGTCCAGCGCCTCGGTCATGCGCACCATCAGCGGCATCATCTGGCGCCGGGACGCTTCCACTTCGTCTATGGCTTCATTGAGAAGGGCAATATCGGCCTCCTGCCGGTCGATCTGTCGTTCCATGATCGTGTTATGAACCTCGAGCCCTCCCAGTTCCTTTAGCACCTGCTTGTGCTGACTCTCAAGTGAATCCGTTTCCTCGACCACCTCGTCGATACGACTCTGAGACTGCTTTCCGGCTTCCGCACGTTCAGCCTGAACGGCCTCGACCTCGTCCAATGTGGTCGCTCCGGCCAGCGCGGCTGCTGCAAGCAAGCCCCCGGCACAAAGCAACCCCCTAAAGATTGGCTTCATCAAACGCTCCCCCTGTCCAAATACAGGTACATAGACACCAGGCGGATTCCAAGAGACCGGCCTGATTCGAGGACGAGGATATTAGCACAGCTTGATTTGCGACAAGTCTCACGCGCATGACAATTCCGGGAGGCAGACCTGCGCGAACCACGGCCCGAAAGCAGCCCCGAATCGCTGCACCGATTCAAGCCACGGCCTTGACATGGCTGCCGCTACCCGCATAATCCGCCTTCATGGTTACAGGCCGTTCAATCCACAGCCTTCCCGCAGCCATTATCGGCCTGCGCCTGGCCGCGCTCGCTCTGCTTGCGGGCCACCGATTGCGGGGTAAAGGACAAGCCTGAGAAACCTCAAGAGCCTTTTCCGAAAACCCCGCTAACCGAACACCGGATGCGGGGTTTTTTCTTTGGGCACACCGAAAAGCTGATGAGAGTCCCACTATGAACCAGCAAGCAAGCAAAGACCGCGTACGTATCTTTGACACGACCTTGCGCGATGGCGAGCAAGCACCGGGGTGCAGCATGACGCTACGCGAGAAACTCAAGGTTGCGCGCGCGCTCAGGGACATGCGCGTGGACATCATTGAGGCGGGGTTCGCAGCAGCCTCGCCGGGAGACTTCGAATCGGTCAACGAGCTCGCCCGCTCGATCAAGGGCGTCACCATCTGCTCCCTTGCCCGCTGCCACCAGGGCGATATTGAAAAGTCCGCGCGGGCCCTGGAGCCTGCGGCGCGCAAACGGATCCACGTATTCGTCGCCACCAGCGAGATACACCGCAAGTTCAAGCTGGAGATGTCCCGGGACGAAATCGTGCGCCTGGCGGTGGACGCGGTGCGGATGGCCCGCGAGGCCTGCGACGACGTGGAGTTCTCTCCCGAAGACGCCTCCCGCACGGAGCATGAGTACCTGACCGAGATCGTCACCGCCGTAGTCGAGGCCGGCGCTACCACCGTCAACATCCCTGACACCGTGGGCTACTCGGTTCCCGCACAATTCCAGGCGCTCTTCGAACATCTGCGCGCCACCGTGCCGGGCATTGAGAACGTGATCCTGAGCGCTCACTGCCATGACGACCTGGGGCTTTCGGTCGCCAACAGCCTGGCCGCAGTCGCGGGAGGCGCCCGGCAGATCGAATGCACCATCAACGGCATCGGCGAGCGGGCCGGCAATTGCTCGCTGGAAGAAGTGGTCATGGCGCTTAAGGTCCGGGCCGACTACTTCGGCGTGGACACCGGAATCGAAACCACCGGTCTTTACCCGGCCAGCCGCCTGGTTTCCAGCGTTACCGGGATGCACACGCCCCGCAACAAGGCGGTCGTGGGCAAGAACGCGTTCGCCCACGAAGCCGGGATCCATCAGCACGGCATGCTCAAGCACAAGGAAACCTACGAGATCATGCGCCCCGAATCGGTCGGCATGCACAAGACCAACCTGGTGCTGGGCAAGCACTCCGGGCGCCACGCCTTCCGCGACAGGACACGGGAGCTGGGATTCGAACTGAGCGAGGACCAGCTCAACCGCGCGTTCATCGAGTTCAAGAAACTCGCGGATCGCAAGAAGGAGCTGTTCGACGCCGATATCGAAGCGCTGATCGTGCACAACGACGGTTCCGCGGTGGGGCCCTGGCGCCTGCGTGAACTGCGCATCAACACCGGTGGCAGCACCCTGGCGGTAGCGGCGGTGCGCCTGGAGCACGACAGCGGTGAACAGCATGACGAGGCGGCCGTCGGCGACGGGCCCATCGACGCCACGTTCAAGGCGCTGGAACGCGCCACGGAAATGAGCGTCGAGCTGATCCACTTCGACGTGCGCAGCGTGACCATGGGCGAAGACGCCCAGGGAGAGGCCACCGTTACGGCCCGCTGGGGCGAGTTTTCGTACCGCGGCCGCGCCGTGAGCACCGATATCGTGGAAGCCGGTGCGGAGGCCCTTCTGGAAGTATTGAACCGGGCGCTGCGGGCCCAGGCGCGCGTGAACTCGGGAAAGAGCGCGATGCCGGGTGCGCGAAGGCGTATTGGGCCGTAAAATCCAGCCAGGCCGAGGCCTTCGGCAACCCTGCTGTGCACAAGAGACCCTAAAGCCATGACCGAACACACCGAATGGATCTGGCATGACGGCGAATTGAAGCCGTACATGGAAGCCCAGACGCACGTGATGACTCACGCGCTGCATTACGGCACCTCGGTATTTGAAGGCGTGCGCTGTTACGCCAGTCACCTGGGGCCGGTGATCTTCCGCCTGCGCTCGCACACGCGGCGCATGTACAACTCGGCAAAAATCTACCGGCTGGCCATTCCGTTTTCGCCGGACGAACTCAACGCAGCCTGTCACCAGGTCATTGCCCGCAACCGGCTGTTTGACGGCGCCTACATACGGCCCATCGCATTCCGGGGGGCGGGCGACTTGAGGATTCTGCCGGCCAGCAACGTGCCGGTGCATGTGGCGGTAGCGGCCTGGCAATGGGGCTCGTACCTCGGTGGCACCGACGAAGGCGTGGACGTGGGCTGCACTTCCTGGCAGCGGGTGGCCCCCAATACCGTGCCCGCGCTTGCCAAGGCAGGCGGCAACTACCTGTCGAGCGTCCTGGTCACGCTGGAGGCGCAGGAGAACGGCTACGTCGAGGGACTCGCCTTGACCCACGACGGGCTGGTGAGCGAGGGCGCCGGCGAGAATGTATTTGTGGCGGTGGCGGGCAAGCTCTATACGCCGCCCTACTCCGCTTCCATTTTGCCCGGCATCACGCGCGACACCGTGATCAAGCTGGCGAGGAACCTGGGCATCCCGGTCATCCAGGAGGCATTGCCCAGAGAGGTGCTGTATATCGCCGATGAAGTATTTCTGGCCGGCACCGCGGCGGAAATCACGCCGGTGCGAAGCCTGGACCGCCTGACCATCGGCAACGGCAAGCCGGGCGAACTGACGCGGGCGCTGCAGGACGCATTCTTCGGCCTGTTTGACGGGCGCACCGCCGACCCGCGCGGCTGGCTGGAGCCGGTACAGGGAATCGAGGAGAAGGGCTGAATCGCCATGCCGGGAGAAACGCTGCTGACAAAAGTCTGGGATGCCCACGAAGTGGTCCCGGAGACCGCGGACACCCCGGCGGTCCTGTACATCGACCTGCACCTGGTTCACGAGGTCACCACGCCGCAGGCCTTTGACGTTCTGCGCGCCCGTGGCCTGCCGGTCCGTCGGCGGGATCGCACCCTGGCGACAATGGACCATTCAACCCCCACTGCGCCGGCCTCCACCCTGGAACAGCTCGAAAAGGTGGCGCTGCCCGCGGCGGCGGCCCAGGTGCGGACAATGATCGAGAATTGCGAGGAGTTCGGGGTCGAGCTGCGCGGTCTGGGCAGCCCGGAACGCGGAATCGTGCACGTTGTCGGCCCCGAACAGGGCGCTACCTGGCCCGGGCACACCGTGGTTTGCGGAGACAGCCACACCAGCACCCACGGCGCGTTCGGCGCACTGGCTTTCGGCATCGGAACCACCGAGGTGGGCCACGTGCTGGCGACGCAATGCCTGCTTCAGCGACGCCCGGGTGCACTGGCGATCAACGTGAGCGGCCGCCTTGGCCCCGGGGTGACCGCCAAGGACCTGGTGCTGGCGATTATCCGCAAACTCGGCGTGGGCGGAGGCACCGGGCGGGTCCTTCAATATCGCGGCGACACGATCCGCTCGCTGACCATGGAGCAGCGCATGACCGTGTGCAATATGAGCATTGAAGCCGGCGCCCGCGCCGGGATGGTCGCTCCGGACGACACGACTTACGAATGGATGCACGGACGCCCGATGGCTCCCCAGGGGGCCGCCTGGGATGCCGCTCTCGCCCGTTGGCGCCTGCTGGAGGACTGCGGCGAGGCGGAATTCGACAAGGAGGTTGATCTGGATGCCTCGAACCTGCGCCCCATGGTTACCTACGGCACCAACCCCGGGATGTCCGCGCAAATCGATGAACCGGTCCCCGGCAGCGGCGACCCGGCCGTGGACAAGGCCCTGGCTTACATGGGTGTTGAGCCCGGAAAGCCGATGCTGGGGCGCGAAGTGGACATCGTGTTCCTGGGCAGCTGCACCAATTCAAGAATCAGCGACCTGCGTGCCGCCGCCGGCCTGATGCGCGGCCACCGGGTGGCCGACAGTGTCCGCATGCTGGTCGTCCCCGGATCGCAAGCCATCAAACGCGAAGCCGAGGACGAAGGCCTGCACGAAGTGTTCCTTGCGGCCGGCGCCGAGTGGCGCGAATCCGGCTGCTCGATGTGCATCGGAATGAATGGCGACACGGTTCGCTCCGGAAGCCTTTGCGTCAGCACCAGCAATCGAAATTTCGAGGGCCGCCAGGGTCCCGGCGCGCGCACCGTCCTGGCCAGCCCGCTTACCGCTGCGGCCAGTGCGATACGCGGGCAGGTCGCAGACCCGCGCGAATTGATGGATTCCTGACGCTGGAGCTTGTCATGGAGAAGATCATCCGTATTGAATCGCGCACCATGGTGCTGGACATGGACAATGTCGACACCGACCAGATCATTCCCGCGCGCTACCTCACGACCACCGGGCGCGAAGGCCTGGGCGACGCGGCCTTCCACGACTGGCGCTACACCAAAGACGGGCGGCTCAACCCGGATTTCGTGCTCAATCGCCCGGAAAACCGCGACCGAAGCATCCTGGTGGCAGGCGACAATTTCGGTTGCGGCTCGTCCCGCGAACATGCGCCCTGGGCATTGCTGGACGCCGGCCTGAAGGCGGTGATCAGCACCAGCATCGCCGACATCTTCCGCAACAACTCGCTGAAAAACGGATTCGTTCCGGTGGTCATTGACCCCGGGCCGCACCGCTGGCTGCTGGACAACCCCGGGGCGGAAATCGCAATCGACCTCGAAGAATCGCGGGTAGAGCTACCCGAAGGGCCACCCGCGCCGTTTGAAATCGACCGGTTCGGGCGCTACTGCCTGATGAACGGCGTGGACCAATTGGGTTACCTGCTTAAACAGTCCGACCGGATTCTTGCCTGGGAAGCACGAGGGAGCTAGCCATTGACGTCCCTCATTGCAGTATTGCCCGGCGACGGAATCGGGCCGGAGGTGATGCGCGCGGGACTGTCGGTCCTGAAGGCAGCGGCTGCCCGCCATACGCTTGATATCAAGACGCGCGAGGCGCCCTTCGGCGGCGGGGCGCTTCAGAAACTGGGGTCACCCTTCCCGGCTTCCACCCGTGATTTGTGCCTGGAGGCCGACGCGGTATTGCTCGGCGCGGTGGGGCTGCCGGGGCCGCCGCCGGCCGATCCAGCCCTGCGACCCGAACAGGGACTGCTGGATCTGAGGGCGCTGCTCGGCGTGTATGCCAATTTGCGGCCGATCCGTCCCCTGCCGGGGGCGTCAGCCGCCTCCCCGCTGCGCCCCGAGCGCCTGGACGGCGTGGACCTGGTCGTGGTCCGCGAGCTCACCGGCGGGGTCTATTTCGGCGAGAAGCAGGAAGGCGAGGATGCCGCCAGCGATCTGTGCACCTACAGTCGCGAGGAAATCGAACGGGTAGTGCGTTTCGCCGCCCGCCTGGCGCAACAGCGCCGCGGAAAGCTGGGTTCGATCGACAAGGCCAACGTGCTGGCGACTTCCCGCCTTTGGCGGTCGGTAAGCAGCCGTGTGATCTCCGAAGAGTTCCCGGGCATCGAGTTGGAGCATCTGCTGGTGGATGCCGCCGCCATGCGCCTGTTGACCCACGCCGCGCAGTTCGATGTCCTGGTCACCGAAAACATGTTTGGCGACATCCTTACCGACGAGGCCTCCGTGCTCACGGGTTCGCTGGGAATGGCGCCTTCGGCTTCGGTCGGCGACGCCAACCGGGCGCTGTACGAACCGATTCACGGTACCGCGCCGGACATCGAGGGCCGCGACCTGGCCAACCCCTGCGGAATGATGCTCTCGGTGGCGATGATGCTTGAGTTGAGCCTCAAGGCACCCCAAGCTGCGCGTGCAGTCGAAGCAGCGGTTGCCGGCGCCATTGCGGACGGTGTCCGCACCGCCGACATCGCCGGCGGCGCGCCGGCCGCCTCAACCCGGGAATTCACCGAGGCAGTCCTGAATCAACTGGAGCGACGGCAACCTGCCCTCGACAAGACATGACCAGCAAGTGGAAACGCAGCGAACGCGTGCAGATCGCGGTGCAGAAATCCGGCCGCCTCACCGACCATTCGCTCGCCATGCTGACACGTTGCGGCCTGCGGCTCACGCGGGGCACGGACGAACTGCTGGCAGTGGCCGAGAACATGCCGGTGGACGTATTGCTGGTGCGCGACGATGAAATCCCGGGCCTGGTCCGGGAAGGCGCCTGCGATCTCGGGATCGTCGGGCTGAACGTATCTGAAGAGCAGCGGCTGGGCCTGGACGATGGACAGCCTGCTCCCGAGCGGATCCGGAACCTGGACTTCGGCGGATGCCGGCTGGCGATGGCCTACCCCAAGGGTGGCGAAGCCAGGCGTGTGCAGGACCTGCAGGGAATGCGCGTAGCGACCAGTTATCCTCGGCTTACCGGCCGTTTCCTGGAGGAAAGCGGCGTCGAGGCCGAGGTCATTCCATTCTCCGGCGCAGTCGAATTGGCGCCGAGACTGGGGCGTGCGGAGGCCATCTGCGACCTCGTCTCGAGCGGCAAGACCCTGGCAGCCAACCAGTTGAAGGAAGGCGAAACCGTACTGGAGAGCCGGGCCGCGCTGCTGTTGACGCCGGGCGAGCTGCCCGACGCACGGCGCAATTGGGTGGACCTGCTGAAGCGGCGGATCGAAGGCGTCATGCAGGCCCGCGAGACCAAGTACATCATGCTGCATGCGCCGCGTGCGGCCCTGCATACCATCGCCGAACTCCTGCCCGGATCCGAGTCGCCCACCATCATGGCGCTGGAGGGCAATGAAGACCGGGTAGCGGTGCACGCCGTGTGCCGCGAGAGCATCTTCTGGGAGACGCTGGAAGCGCTCAAGGACGCGGGTGCGAGTTCAATCCTGGTGCTGCCTGTGGAGAAAATGCTCGAATGAAGCCGATTCCGCCGCTGCTGCACTGGAAATTGCTCGGTGATACGCAACGCCAGGCCGTTCTTGCGCGCCCTGCCGCTCCGGCCGACACGGCCCTGGAAACCCGCGTAAGTGAAATCATGCAGGACGTGCGCAACGGCGGCGACCAGGCGCTACTGCGCCTGGAAGCGGAGCTGGACGACGTGGAACTGGATTCCCTGGAGGTAGGTAACGCCGAAATCGAGCAAGCGGCCGACCACCTTACTTCGGCGGAGCGCGCGGCGATACACACGGCCCTGGAGAACATCCGCGCCTGCCATGCGGCGCAACGGCCCGAGGACATCCGGGTGCAGCCCGCGCCGGGCATCGTTTGCGAACAAAAGCACCAGCCCCTTGGGGTAGTAGGCCTCTATGTGCCGGCCGGAGCCGCGCCGCTGCCCTCCACCGCAATGATGCTTGCAGCCCCGGCGCAACTGGCCGGCTGTCCCCTGCGCGTCTTGTGCACTCCGCCCGCCCGTAACGGCCGCGCCAATCCGGCGGTCCTCTACGTGGCCCACTGCTGCGAAGTGCACCGGGTCTTCAAGCTGGGCGGGGCGCAGGCGATCGCCGCCATGGCCTATGGCACGGAGAGTGTGCCTCGGGTCGACAAGATTTTCGGTCCCGGGAGCCGCTGGGTCGCTGCGGCAAAGCAGCAGGTTGCGATGGAGCCCGGAGGACCGGCGCAGGACCTGCCGGCCGGACCGACCGAAGCCATGGTGATCGCCGACGACAGCGCCCATGCCGGATACGTAGCCCTCGACCTTCTCAGCCAGGCCGAACACGGCGAGGACGCCCACGTTTTGCTGCTGTGCCTCAACGAGCGATTCGCGCGCGAGGTTCAGAAGGAGATCGCCGCGCATCTGCGGTCCCTGCCCCGCCGGGAAGTGCTGGAGAAATCCCTTTCGTCGGGCGCGCTTGTGGTGGTGGACTCGTTGCAGGAAGCCATGGTCATTGCCAATCGATATGCACCCGAACACCTGCTCCTGCAAGTCGCCGAGCCGCGCGAGCTGCTGAGGGACGTGCGCCATGCCGGCGCCGTATTCGTGGGTCCCTGGTCACCCGAATCCAGCGGCGACTACCTGAACGGCGCCAACCATGTCCTGCCCACCTACGGCAGCGCGCGCTGGGCAAGCGGACTGTCACTGGTGGATTTCTACAAGCGCATCAGCGTCCAGGAACTGACGCGGGACGGATTGAGCTCAATCACCGGCGCCATAGCCACCCTGGCCCGGCTCGAAGGCCTGGAGGCGCACGCACGCGCTGCGGAAGCACGCGGGAAACCTGACGCGCGAAACTGATATGAGCACCATGACAAGAATTCACCTGGGCAAACGCCTGTGCTTCGCCTTTCTGTTTGGGATGTGCGCCACCGCGTCGATTGCCGATTCCGTGTTGCTGCGCTGCGGCAACCTCATCGATGTCGAACACCGGCAACTGCTTGCCGACCAGACCATCCTTGTCGCCGATGGCGTCATCGAGGAAATCGGCCAGAAGATCGACGCGCCGGCAGGCGCGCTGTTGGTAGACCTCACCGGGCAATACTGCCTGCCCGGCTTGATCGACGCACATACCCATCTGATGACCGGCGGGCGCGGCGTGAACACCTCCAGTGCGGCGAAAACGCTGACCGGGCTGAAGAACGCGCAGACCATGCTGCATCAGGGCTTCACCACCTTGCGGGTGCCGGGCGACGGCGACATCGCCTTCGGCGCGATCACACTTCGCGATGCGTTCGCCACGGGTATGTTCGTGGGCCCCCGAATGCAGGTGGCGCCGCACGCAATCTGCCCGCTCGGTGGGCATTGCGACAACAACAGTATCGCTCCCGATAGCGGAATTCCGACGGCGCCGCACGTCATCGAGGCCGGAGAGGCCTCGGTTCGCCAGGCCGTGCGCCGGGAACTCAAGTACGGCGCCGACTGGATCAAGGTCTATGCGACCGGCGGCATCATGTCCGTGGGCGACGATCCGCGGGTGCAGTCGTTTACCGATGCCGAGCTCGCGGCGTTCGCCGACGAGACCCATCGTCACGGCAAGAAAATTACCGCGCACATACACGGAGCGGGCGCCGTCAAGACCGCTGTTCGAGTCGGCTTTGACAGCATAGAGCACGGCACGCTGATGGATGACGAGGCCATCGCAATGATGGTCGAGACCGGGACCTGGCTGGTGCCGACCGTATACGTCCTCGACTACATCCTGGAGCAAAGCCAATCGCGCTGGATCAGTGCTGAAAGCATGGCCAAGGCGCGGGACATCGTGAAAATCCGCGACGTCAGCTTTCGCAAGGCCTACGAGGCAGGCGTCAGGATGGCCGTGGGCTCGGACCAGATATTCCCTCACGAACACTCCGCCAGGGAATTTTCGGCGCTGGTCAGGCTGGGCGTATCGCCGATGGATGCGCTTGTCATGGGCACGATCAACGGCGCAGAGCTGATGAGCCTTGAGGACGAAATCGGAAGCATCAAAGTCGGCAAACAAGCCGACATCATCGCCGTGCCGGCCAATCCCTTAGACGACATTTCGATTCTGGAGAGCGTCGGGTTCGTCATGCTCGGCGGCCGGATCATCCGCAGCAACTAAGGACCGGGTTCCAGGCAATTATGGGATTTTCAGGTTAGAGCATGAGTTGGATAACCTCCAGAGCGCGCGAAGCCGTGCAGAAAGGCAAGGCCTACAAGGCGCCTACCACGCCCGATCTTGCCCGGATGCACGCCAATGAATTGCCCTGGCCTCCCGGTTACGACCCGGCTCCCGGTAATCTGAACTTCTACCCGCTTCTCCTCCCGGAGGCGTTGGCCGGGAAAATGGCCGAACATTACGGCGTGAAACCCGATGAAATCTCCGTGACGCGTGGCAGCAGCGAGGGCATCGATTGCCTGTACCGGGCATTTTGCGAGGCAAACGAGGACAGCGCTCTGTTCTGTCCGCCGTCGTTCGAAATGTACCGCTGGTACGGTCGTCTGCAGGGCGCGCGTGTCATCGAAATCCCGCTGCTGGCCGAGAAGGGGTTCGCGCTGGATGTTGCGGGGCTCAAGGCGGCCTGGAGCGACGACGTCAAACTTCTGACGCTGTGCTCGCCAAACAACCCCACCGGGAACCTGATGAACCCCGATGACCTCGTGGAACTCGTGGAATTCGCGCAGGGGCGCTCCGTGGTCGTGATCGACGCCGCCTATGCCGAGTTCGCCGGCCAGAATCCGGGAGCGGACTGGATCGCGGAATATCCTCATGTCGTGGTACTGCGAACCGTTTCCAAGGCCCTGGGGCTGGCCGGCGTGCGGTGCGGGGCGATTATTGCCTGCGAGGAGATCATCGGTCTGATGCGGCGCGTGCAATCGCCGTACCATTTTTCGGCCCTGTGCGAACACACGGTTCTGGAAGCACTCAAGCCGGAGAACTTCGGCAAGACCGAAGAGTATCTGGCAGTGATCGCTGCCGAGCGGGATCGCATGAGCGCCCGTCTGGGAAAGCTTCCGCAAGTCCGAACCGTGTACCCCAGTAACACCAATTTCGTGCTGCTGCAAGTCACCGACGCAGATGGGTTCACGTCCACCGCGCGCGGCGGCGGCTTCCTGCTGCGGCGAATCCCCGACGAGCCGGGGCTGGAGTCCTGCGTGCGTATCACGCTCGGCACTCCGGAGCAGAACGACGGCCTGCTGGCGGTCCTTGAGGCAACGGCATGAGCGCCCGGATCGCATTCGTCGACCGTGACGGCACCCTCATTGAGGAACCGCCGGACCAGCAGGTCGACCGTCTTGACAAGCTGCGGCTGGCCCAGGGAGTTGTCCCGGCCCTGCGGCGCCTGCAGGAGGCCGGCTTCGAACTGGTCATCGTGACCAACCAGGACGGTTTGGGCACCGAGACCTTCCCGGAGGAGGACTACCGCGTCCCGCACGAGTTCATGCTGAGACTGCTGGGTTCGCAGGGTATTTCCTTCACGGAAGTCTTTGTTTGTCCACACCGGCCCGAAGACAGCTGCGAATGCCGCAAGCCGCGCACCGGGCTGGTGAACGAATTCATGCGGACCCGCCCGGTGGACCGCGCGGCCAGCGTGATGATCGGCGATCGCGATACCGACCTCAAGTTCGCAGAGAACCTGGGCGTGCGCGGTTTCCGCGTCGATGCCGGTCAAGCTGGAAGCTGGGACGAAGTGGTGCGGGAAATCGTGGATGCTCCCCGCATCGGCCGGGCCAGGCGCAAGACCCGGGAAACCGACCTGAGCGTGGAAGTCGACCTTGATGCTCCGGCCTCGTCAGAGGTCGACACCGGCATCGGGTTCTTCGATCACATGCTGGAGCAACTCGCCAAACACGGCGGCTTTGCGCTCAAGGTCCGTTGCGCCGGCGACCTTGAGGTGGACGAGCACCACACCGTGGAAGACACTGCCCTGGCGCTTGGCGCGGCGCTGAAGGAAGCACTCGGGGACCGGCGCGGCATAGGCCGGTTTGCCTTCGAGCTGCCGATGGACGAGGCCGGCGCAAAGGTCCTGCTGGATCTCTCCGGCCGGCCGTGGCTCAAGTTCAACGGGAAGTTCCAGCGCGAGCGAGTCGGTGGCCTGCCCACCGAGCTGGTGGAACATTTCTTCCGCTCGCTGGCCGAGTCCAGTGGCGCCACGCTGCATATCCGGGTGCGCGGCGAGAACACCCATCACATGATCGAGTCCTGCTTCAAGGCTGTGGGACGCGCGCTGCGCCGGGCCATTGCGCTGGAGGGAGGCGACATTCCCAGCACCAAAGGCGTTCTGTGAACAACAACGTGGCCCTGGTGGATTGCGGCGGGGCCAACATCGCCTCCCTGCGCTTCGCTCTTGAGCGCCTCGGCGTAGAGGCCCGCTTCACGCGCAATGCCAGGGAAATCGAAACCGCACGCCGGGTCATTCTGCCGGGCGTGGGCTCCGCCGGAGCCGGCATGGAGAGACTGAGCGCCGCGGGCCTGGAACGCCTGGTCCCGAGGCTGAGGCAGCCGGTGCTGGGCATTTGCCTGGGTCTGCAGTTGCTGTACGACGGTTCGAGCGAGCACGACACGCCTTGCCTCGGCGTCGTTCCCGGCCGTGTCGACCTGCTGGAATCGTCACCGGACCACACGATCCCCCACATGGGATGGAACCAGGTGGCGCAGCATGGTGAATCGCCCTTGCTCAAGGGTATCCCGGACGGCGACTGGTTCTATTTCGTGCATAGCTACGCCGCGCCCGTCAGTGAGCACTGCGCAGGTGAGACCGAACACGGCCGGAGCTTTGCCTCGGTGGTGCAAAAGGACAATTTCTTCGGCGTGCAGTTCCACCCGGAGCGTTCCGGACAGCAGGGAGCGCGCCTGCTAAAGAACTTTCTCGAACTTCCGTGGAACTGATCCCTTCCATCGACCTGATGGATGGTCAGGTCGTGCGCTTGCGCCGCGGGCGCTTCGACGATGCGGTGCACTACGATCGCACGCCGCTGGAACTGGCGACGGCCTGGGCCGCGATGGGCGCACGCAGCCTGCATATCGTCGACCTGGACGGAGCGCGTTCCGGACGCCGCGAGAATGCCGCAATGATTGCCCGGGTTGCGGGCGAGACTTCGTTGACGGTCCAGGTCGGCGGCGGCATACGCGACGACGAGAGTTTGCAGGCGGTATTCGACAGCGGCGCCAAACGCGCCGTTGCCGGCAGCGCGCTTGCGGAAGATCCCCAACGTGCGCGGCGATGGGTCGGCGAACATGGACCGGAACGCGTGGTCGCGGCGCTGGACGTACGCAGTGGCCCCGAACCCGAGGTGCTGACCCGTGGCTGGACGCGAAGCAGCGGCGTCTTTCTGTGGGAGCTCCTGGAAGAGCTTCTTGAGCAGGGCGTGCGGTGGTTCCTGTGCACGGACGTAAGCCGCGACGGCATGCTGAGCGGCCCCAATACGGACCTGTATGCCGAATGCGTGCGCCGGGCCCCGGCGGCCTCGTTTATCGCCTCCGGTGGCGTCTCGCAGGCCGATGACTTGAGCGCCCTGGCCGACACCGGCGTGGCGGCGGCCGTTTCGGGCAAGGCCTTGCTCGAAGGCCGCATCAGCGCAGAAGAAGCGGAACGGTGCTGGCGCGGCGAATAATCCCCTGTCTGGACGTTCGTGACGGCCAGGTCGTCAAGGGCGTGCGCTTCAGGGGCCACCGCGTGATGGGCGAAATCATGGACCTGGCGCGCCGCTACCGCGAGGAACATGCCGACGAAGTGGTGTTCTACGACATCACCGCCAGCCCGCATGGGCGCTCCGTCGATCGAAGCTGGATACTGCGTGTGGCGGAAGTCCTGGACATCCCGTTCTGCGTGGCCGGCGGAATCCGCGATGAAGCCGCCGCCGAGGAAGTGCTGATGAACGGCGCCGACAAGATCTCCATCAACAGCCCGGCGCTGGCCGACCCCGATTTGATTGGCGTGCTGGCCAGGCGCTTCGGTTCCCAGTGCGTCGTGGTGGGCGTCGACAGCAGCGGCGGCGACGGACGGTGGCGGGTCCACGAAATGACCGGCGATCCTTCGCTGAGCCGCGAAGCGGGGCGCGATACCTTGGAGTGGGTTCGCGAAGTTCAGGACCGCGGCGCGGGGGAGATTGTCCTCAACTGCATGAATATGGACGGCGTCCGCCAGGGCTACGACATTGATCAGCTCAGCGCCGTCCGCGAGAATTGTGTCGTGCCCCTGATCGCCTCCGGCGGCGCCGGCCTCCCGGAGCACTTCGTTGAAGTATTTCGTGCGGCCCGCGTTGACGGCGCGCTGGCCGCTACCGTCTTTCACTCCGGAGAGATCGCCATCCCGGCGCTCAAGGAGTATTTGGCCGAAGCCGGTCTACCGGTGCGTGGCTAGAGGCACTTGAAGTAGTCGAAAGGTTCCAGGCAATCCAGGCAGCGATACAGGGCCTTGCAGGGCGTCGATCCGAACTGGCTGATTCTCTCCGTCTTCGCAGCGCCACAGGCAGGACAGGCAGGGCGCGCCGGGTCATCGCCCTTTTCTCCGCGCATTCCCGGCGGCGCAATACCGGCTTTCCGGAGCCGTTCCCGGCCCTTTTCCGATATCCAGTCCGTAGTCCAGGGTGGCGCCAATACCTGGCGAATCCGAACCGAGTACCCGGCATCCTCGAGAGCCGCTCGAATCCGGCGTTCGATTACGGCGTTGGCCGGGCAGGCGGTGTAGGTAGGCGAGACATCCACCTCGATTTCAAGGCCCCTGGCTTCCACCCGGCGCACCACGCCAAGGTCCAGCACTGAAAGCACCGGGATTTCCGGGTCCATAACGCTGGACAGTAATCGTTCTATGCGGGCGTCCATGATCAAAACGATAGCGCAAACCTGACCCCGGGGACGAGGGCAATCAGCGTCGGGAACGTAATTCGTCGAGCACGTCGGCCAGCGTTACGCCCGTTCCTTCGAGCAGAACCAGGAAGTGGTAGATCACGTCGGCGGCCTCGGCGCGGATGGCATTGCGCTCGCCGGAGGCGGCCGCCAGCGCAAGCTCTACGGCTTCCTCTCCGAATTTCTGCGCAACGCGCTGAATCCCCTCGCCCAAAAGGCGTGCCGTATAGCTGTCCTCGGGAGCGGCCTGGGTCCGCGCCCGAATGACTGCTTCCAACTCAAGCAGAAAGTCCGCTGAGCCTTCCCTGCCCCTGTCATTCTCACTCACTCAATCACCTCCTCTGTCGCCGGTTCCCTCAGGTTGTAACCCGAAGCCATCACCCGGCCGTAGGCGCCCGCGTTGGCAAACAGCAGGACATCGCCCTCGCGGCAATCGGGAAGCATGCGGTCGCGCGCCAGAACGTCTCCACTTTCGCAGATCGGTCCCACCACGCTAACCAGGCGGGTGGCCGGCTCATCAAGCCGCGTGAGATTGTGGACCTCATGATAGGAACCATAAAGCGCGGGGCGAATCAGTGAGTTCATCCCGGTCTCCACGCCCACGTAGCGGGCGCCTCTCTTGCCTTTTACCTGAGTTACCCGTGCCAGCAACACACCGGCCTCGGCCACCACGTAGCGGCCCGGTTCGAGCCAGAACTCAAGCTTGCGCGGAACTCTCCCCCGGAATTCTCCCAGGCTTGCATCCAGCGCCGCCATGTCCAGACCATGCTCTCCGCCCTGCTGGGGCACTCCCAGGCCTCCGCCGAGATTCAGCACTCGCGCATCCGGAAAAAGATCGACACACTCCAGCAGCGTCTGCGCGATCGGGGCCCAGGCGTCCGGATCCATGACGCCGCTACCCATGTGCGCGTGCAGGCCCGTCACGCGGGCGCCGGCATCGGCGGCGGCCTCCGCCGCGCGCTGAACCTCGAAGAGCGGAATACCGAACTTTGAATGCACGCCGGCTGTGCGAACATGCCGGTGTAGCCCACGCCCCACGCCCGGATCCACACGAAGAAAGATCTGCCGCTCCTTGAACAGGTCCGGCCAATCGAGCAGGACATTGACGTTGTCGACCGTAAGCTGCACTCCGGCTGCCAGCATCTCCCGATACTCGGAACGCGGCGCAAAATTGGGCGTGAACAGAATGCGCCCTGGATCATGTTGCGGGAGCAGTTCGCCAAGCAACCGTACTTCTCCCGGAGAAACGCACTCGAACTCCAGTCCGCTCTGATGCACCTGCTTGATCACGCCAGGATGCGAATTGGCCTTGAGCGCGTAATAGATCCGGTCAATCGAGTCCAGGGCCTTCAGGCGGCCGGCAGCAGCGGCCACGCGGCCCAGGCTGTATACGTAAACCGCGCCCTGCTCTTCGGCTAGTTTCAGCAGTTCGCCCCGGCGTTCGACCCACCAGGGCGCTTCGAGTCCAGCTCGGGCAAGCGGCGCCTGGCGGGTGAGTTCCTCCCAGGCCGGACCGAACACCTCGTCGCCCTCCTCCGGCGCAATCAGGCGCCCATGCAGTTGCTGCGCGAGCCGGCGGGCCTGGTCCGGATCCACCACGAAGCTGATATTGAGATCGCTGGCGGCCTGGCTCACCAGGTGTATGGGCTGTTCGCGAAACGCTTCCAGCGCCGGGCCCACTTCATGCAATACGGCACGAATGCGCCTGCCCACCAGAGTAACCACGCTGGTATTGGTAGTGATCCGGACCTGCCCGATGCGCCCCAGCTCCGAACGAAGCCGGGTCATCAATGCAGGAGTGAGTACATCGGCGTCGCTGTCCAGCGTAACGGTCACATTGCTCTCGGATGTCGACACCAGGTCCACCGACAGGCCCAGCCCCGCCAGGCAGGTGAAAATCTCCTGCAACGATCCGACACGCCGCCACATGCCCAGCGTTTCGAGCGATACAAGGGGAATGCCGCTCCTCAGCATGACCGCCTTGACCCGGGCGCTGTCGGACTCTTCCGCCGGGCCAATTTGAGTGCCCGGCAATTCCGGGTGCAGCGTCGACCGGACGGTCAGGCTGATGCCGCTGTCGCGCAGCGGCGGGATGGACATGGGATGAAGCACGCCGCCTCCCGAAGTGGCGATTTCCTGCGCCTCGGCGTAGCTGAGCCTCGTGAGAAGCCGCGCGCCGCTGATCGCCCTGGGGTCGGCGCTGAACACGCCGGGCACATCGGTCCAGACTTCCAGTCGATCGGCCCCTATCGAAGCTGCCAGTGCGGCGGCGGACACATCGGAGCCGCCCCTCCCCAGCAACACCTCCTCACCCTCGGCGTTGCGCGCGATATAACCCTGCGTCAGCGGCACTCCCCGCAGGCTCTCAAGCAGTTCCGCCGCCTCGGCATTCGGTTGATGAGCGCAAGCCGCGTTCAGCGTCGCATCGCGTTCGCCAGCCCACTCCCGTTCCTCGGCCCGCAGCAATTTCGCGGGATTCACCGCGGAAACCTCGATCCCTTTACCCGTGAGCGCTGCAGCCCCCAGTCGCCCGGCCAGCCGCTCTCCCAGCGCCAGCACCTTGACCCGTGCGCGGTAACCCGCTTCGCCGGTCAGGGCGATGCCCCGCAACAATTGCCCAAGGTTCTCCAATTCGGAATCCAGGCAGCCTTCCGGGTCGGAAATCTCCAGGTCCCTGGCCAGTTGACGGTGCCTTTCGGCCAGCGTCAATTCGCCTTCACCATGTTGGTTGGTGCGCGCCAGTTTAATCAAGGCTTCCAGCTCATCAGTCACGCCGACCATGGCCGAATGCACGACGATTGGCCTCTGACCCTGCTGCAGGCAGCTTTGCACCAGGCGGGCAATCGTGTCCCAGCCGTCGGCCGTTGCCACGCTGGCGCCGCCAAACTTGAGAACCACCCAGCCGCTCATGCCGTCACCACCTTGCCCGGATTCATGATGCCGCGCGGATCCAGCGCCCGTTTGACCGCGCGCATCACGTCCAGCTTCACGGGATCGCCCAGCCGCTCCAGTTCGTCCTTCAGAAGCCTTCCAATGCCGTGCTCGGCACTAAAGCTGCCCTGCATCGACCAGGCCAGTTCACGCAGCGCAGCGCTGAGCCGCCGGCCTTGCGCAGCGAATTGTTCCGCGCTCATACCGGCGGGGCATGGCACGGAATAGTGCAGATTGCCGTCGCCCACGTGGCCGAAGGGTACCGGTTCGGCTTGCGGCAGGTACTTGCGACAGATCGCAGCAGCAAACTCAAGGAATTCATTAATCTTCTCCGGCGGGACCGCCAGATCGTGGCGCAGGGCTGGACCCCGCCGGCGGACCGCTTCGGGCACCCCATGACGAAGCCTCCAGATGGCCTCGCGCTGCGCCTCGCTGACGGCGCAAACGGCGCCCAGCAGCAAATCCTGTTCCTGCGCCTTGTCCAGGAACTCAACCGTCCGGTTCATCAGCTCTGACTCGTCACCGGCGCCCGCCGTTTCCATGCACAGCAACCACGGCGCGTCCAGCTCGGGCGGGACGCGAATTCCCTCAAGTTGCTCCTCGCACAAGCGGGCGGCGGCGCGTGAGAGTATTTCAATGGCATTGAGTTCGCTGCCCAGAGCCGACTGGGCACTGCGGCATACGGCCACGGCGCGGGCGGGCGATTCCACACCCAGCAGCGCCGTTACCCGGCTCCGTGGCTCGGGATATAGACGCACGGTAGCCGCCGTGATTACCCCCAGCGTGCCCTCGGCGCCGATGAAAAACTGCTTCACGTCGTATCCCGTGTTGTCCTTGGCCAGCGGCTTGAGATCGGAAAGGAGCCGGCCGTCGGCCAGCGCCACCTCCAACCCGAGCACCAGGTCCCGGGCCATGCCGTAGCGCAGCACATGAATTCCGCCGGCGTTGGTGGACAACACGCCTCCGAGCTGGCAACTGCCCTCGGAACCCAGGCTCAGCGGGAACAGGCAACCCGCTTCCCTGGCGCTCTGCTGGAGGCTGGCAAGCACGCAGCCGGCCTCGGCGGTAAGGCTGCCGGTGCCAATACGGCGGACCTCCCGCTGCCGATGCATACTGAGCAGTACCTCGCCCGATCGGGTATGCGTGCCGCCGCACAGCCCCGTAATTCCCCCTACCGGAACCACGCCCACGCCACGCCGGTTGCAGCAGGCCAGGACTTCGCCCGTTTCCTGCGCGCTGGACGGAGCAACCAGCAGTTGCGATTCTCCGCGATATCGCCCGCGCGGTTCCTCAAGAAACGGCTGGAGGACTTCCGGGTCGGCAACGCAGTGCCGCTCGCCCACGATGAAAGCGAGCTCTTGAGAAAGGGTCAGCGTATTCACGGCTCATCCCGGGTTTCCGCCGGAGAGAATTCTTCTTCGAACAGCCGCCAGGAAACGATAAACAGGGCCGCCAGCACCGGACCGATGACGAGCCCGGAGAACCCGAACACCGACAGGCCGCCCAGGGTGGCGAGCAGGACCAAGTAATCCGGCAACTTCGCGGTTCGGCCGACCAGCATCGGCCGCAGTAGATTGTCGGCCATACCCACCACGAGCACGCCCACAACGACCAGAATCAGGCCCTTCACCCAGGCGCCGGATGCAAACAGCCAGATCGCGACCGGCGCCCACACCAGTGCCGGACCGACCGCCGGAACGATCGACAGCACGCCCATCAGGACCCCCAGCAGGACCGGGCTGCCGATGCCCAGCAGGGCCAGCGTAACGCCGCCCAGGCCACCCTGCACCACGCCGATGACTGCCGTCGAAGTAACACTCACCCGGGAGACGGTTGCGAACTGACCCAGTAACTGGTACTCGCGCTCATCGCCCAGGGGCAGGATGCGCACCAGCATTGCAACCAGTTTCTCCCCGTCGCGAAGAAAGAAAAACAGCAGGTACAGCATGATCGCCAGTTGCAGAATCAGCTTGAGCGCGCCCTGCCCGGCTGCCACCAGGCCGGTAGCCGCGAAGCGACTGGCATTGGCGAGCAACGAGGTGAGGCCGGACCGGATCTGGTCGAAACTCAAGCCCAGGCTCTCCAGCATTTCCCGGGCCCAGGGCACCCAGGCACTGACCGTTTCCAGCGGTGCAGCGGGATCCAGGGTTCCCTGCTCGACCGCGGCATAGAACATGGTTGCTTCGCGCACCACAGCCCAGCCCAGCAGCAACACGGGCGCCACTACCCCGGCCAGCACTATCAAGACTACCGCGGCGGCCGCCACCCAGGGCTTGCCCCAAAGGCGTGGCTCCAGGCGCCGGTACAGGCCATGGAACAGGATCGCCAGAACGGCGGCCCAGAACACTGCCAGGAGTAGATCGACCAGCAGCAGCACGAAGGCCACGCTGACCGCGCCGACCAGGACCAACAAGGAATTACGCTGAAGGGTCTGACCCATATCCATTTCGAGAAAGTGCGAGGAAAATGGTCGGGGCGAGAGGATTTGAACCTCCGACCACCTGCACCCCATGCAGGTGCGCTACCAGACTGCGCCACGCCCCGGACCGGGTGCAGATTCTATCGCGTGGCGCGGCCGCCGGGCGCGGCCTAGCGCAGCAAACGGTGCAATTCCTCCAGCTCAACCCGCATCTGGCGCACGAATTGCTTGAGATGGCTCTGGTCCTGGCGCGAATCTTCGCCCTCCAGGCGCTGGCGCGCCCCGGCCAGCGTATAACCCTCAATCTGCAGCAAATGCCGTATCTGCCGAATCAGCATGATGTCCTGCGGCTGATAGTAGCGACGCCCTCCGCGGCGCTTGGTGGGATTCAGTTGCGGAAATTCCTTTTCCCAGTATCGCAGCACATGCTGCTCAACCTGGCACAGCGTGCTGGCCTCGCCGATCGTAAACAGCCGCTTCGCCGGAATCGGCGGAAGCTTGAGGTCCTGTTCAATCTGGTCCAGCACCCGCTTCCACCAGTTGCCTCAGTTTTTGCCCCGCGGAAAAGGTCACAACCCGCCTGACGCTGATCGGAATGCTCTCCCCGGTCCGCGGGTTGCGGCCGGGCCGCTCACCCTTGTCACGCAGGTCGAAATTGCCGAAACCGGATATCTTCACGCGGCTGCCGTCCACCAGCGCATCACTGATGCTCTCGAACACCGCATTTACGACCATCGCGCTCTCCTGCTTGCTCATGCCGATATTGGCGTGCAGCGAGCTTACGATCCCGGCCCGGGTGAGCATATTTCGTTTCATTCCCGAACGCCAACCCCAAACTTCTCCACCAGATGCGAAACCACTCCCGCTACGGCCTGGTCCACCTCTGCGTCCGTCAGTGTGCGCGAAATTGACTGAAAAATCAAGCCTAAACCCACGCTTCTTGTATTAGCCCGCAAGCTTTTCCCACCTTCATACAGGTCGAACACCTTGACCTCCGAGAGCAATTCGCCACCGTGGGCGCGGGTAGCGGCCAGCATTTCACCGACCGGGACCGACGACGGAGCAATCAGTGAAAGGTCGCGTCGAACGGCCGGATAGCGGGAGACATCGGAAACGGCGGCGGGGCGGGACTGAAGAACTGCATCGAGTCGCAAGCAATAGAGCTGCGGAGCGCAGGCGCCGTCCACCAGGCGTGGATGCAATTCCCCCAGCCAGCCGACCGGTTCCCCGCTACGCCGCACTTGTACGCAGCGTCCCGGCCGCAGGGCCGGCTGCCGGTCTGCCTCGAAATCGAATTCGCCCGACCCCGGGGACAATCCAAGGATCGCCTCGACATCACCGCGAGCGTCAAAGAAATCCGCTTCCCGCTGCTTCACGCCCCACTGCTCCGGAACGGCCTCGCCGGCCAGCAGGCCGGCAATCCAGGTCTCCTCGTGTATCTCATCCGGCTGCCCCGAAAAACACACGCCGATCTCAAACAATCGGGCACTTGGGGTTCCACGGTCCCGGTTGGCCCGATAGTTGCGCAACAGTCCGGGCCAGAGCGAGCGGCGCAACACCGAAAGTTCGCCGGAAAGCGGGTTGGCCAGTTCCAGTTCCGGCTCACCGGAGTGAAACGGTTTGTGCGATTCCTCGTCGAGGAAGCTGTAGTTCAGGCACTCGTAGTAGCCCCGGTCCACCAACAGTGCGCGTAAGCGGTCCGGATCCACCCGCTGCTCGGTTGCCGCTACGGGGTGGGCGCTCCAGCTTGCCGGAACCTCGGGAATGTTCTCGTAGCCGTGGATACGGGCGATCTCCTCCACCAGGTCGGCCTCGGAAACCAGGTCGAACCGGAAAGACGGCGCGCTGACCTTCCATCCGGACCCGAGGTCCTTCACCTCCATGCCCAGGCGCGACAGCATGGCCGCAACTTCGGAATCGGGCAGCGCCACGCCCAGGACGCCCGCAAGCCGGTCACGCCGCAGCTCAATCAGATCACGTTGCGGAATATGCGTGGCATCGCGGGAGTCGACAACCGGGCCTGCCTGCCCACCACCGGCACCGAGAATCAACCCGGTGGCGCGTTCGATGGCCTCAACCTGCCCCGCCGGGTCCACGCCGCGCTCAAATCTCAAGGACGCCTCCGTTTGCATGCCCAGGCGCCGGGCCCTGCCGGCCACGGCGGCGGGCGCGAAGAAGGCTGATTCCAGCAGGACGGACGACGTGCTCTCGTTGACCGCGCTGCCGAGACCTCCCATGATCCCGGCGGCTGCGACCGCGTGTTTTTTATCCGCGATCACCAGCACGTCGGATTCCAGCTTCAGTTCTGTGCCGTCGAGAAGCGTCAGTGGCTCCCCCTGCCGGGCCCAGCGCGCGCAAAGGTCGCCGTTCAAGCGCGTGAGGTCATAGGCGTGCATCGGCTGGCCCAGTTCCAGCATGACGTAGTTGGTCACGTCCACCAGCAGGTGCAACGGCCTCACGCCCGCAGCGGTCAGGCGCTGTTTGATGAAATCCGGGGTCTCGGCCTGTGGATCAAAGTCCTCGATCACCCGCCCTGCAAAACGCGGGCAGCCATCCGGCGCGGCCAGGCTCAATTCCGGGGCCGTCCCGCTCACGGCGGGACTAACGGCAACCTCCAGACCGGATAGTTCTTCCGCAAACAGGGCAGCGACTTCGCGCGCGACACCGCGCACGGAAAAGCAGTCCGCCCGATTGGGGGTCAGCGCAAACTCGAGAACGCCGGGGCCGTCCTGCCCGCGTACAAAGCGGTCGACCTCAAGGCCCGCCATCGTGAGGCGATGCGCAAGGTCCTCATCGCTCACATCCGGATTGCACCATTCGCGCAGCCATGCAAGGTCGATTTTCACGGCGCAAACTGCTCCAGGAACCGGATGTCGTTGTCGAAGAACCGGCGGATGTCGCGCACGCCATAGCGCAGCATGGCCATCCGCTCCACGCCCATGCCGAAGGCGTAGCCGGTGTACCGCTCGGGGTCCACGCCGCCGAAGCGCAAGACTTCGGGATGGACCATTCCACAGCCCAGGATCTCCAGCCAGCCACCGTCGCCCCAGCGGACATCCATTTCGGCGGAAGGTTCGGTGAACGGGAAGTAGGAGGCGCGAAAGCGCACCTCGACGGACCGCTCGAAGAATTGCTCGGCAAACTCGTGCAGCAGCGACTTGAGGTTCGCAAAACTCACACCTTCATCCACCGCCAGGCCTTCGACCTGGTGAAACACCGGCGTGTGCGTCTGGTCCGAGTCCCGCCGGAACACCCTGCCCAGTGAAATCACCTTGAGCGGCGCGCCCTCCGCGAGCATGGTTCGCACCTGGACCGGCGAGGTATGAGTGCGAAGCAGCATGCCCGAGGGCAGGTAGAAGGTGTCGTGCATGTCGCGCGCCGGGTGGTTCTCCGGCATGTTCAGGGCGGTGAAATTGTGGAAATCGTCTTCCACTTCCGGCCCCGAGCGCGCACCGAAACCGGCGCCGGTAAGGATGTCCCGAATCCGCCTTATCGTTCGCGTGAGGGGATGCCGGGATCCGGGCGGGATTCCACGCCCCGGCAGCGTCACGTCGATTCCACCTGCGCTCAGTTCTTGGTCGAGCCGGCGCTCGCTCAAGTCTTTCTTGCGCGCCGCGATGGCGGCGCTTAAGGCCTGCTTGGCTTCATTGACCGCTTTGCCCGCGGCCGGCCGCTCCTCCGGCGGCAAAGCGCCGAGAGCCTTAAGCCGTGCCGTCAGCGCTCCCTTGCGGCCCAGCAGCCGGACCCGCAGTGCTTCGAGCGCATCCAGAGTATCGGCGGACTCGATCTCCGCCAGCGCCTCGCGCACCTGCTGTTTAAGATCCCCCACGGGGAGCGGGGTCAAGCCGCCGCGGCGCGCTTCGCCAAATCGGCAAACGCCTCCTGATGGTGCACCGCCAGATAAGCCAGTACCTTGCGGTCCAGTTCGATTTCCGCCTTGCGCAGGCCGCTCATGAAGCGGCTGTAGGTCAGGCCGTTCAGCCGGGCCGCCGCGTTGATGCGCACAATCCAAAGCGCCCGGAAATTTCGTTTGCGTTGCCTGCGGTCCCGATAAGCATATTGACCGGCCTTGGTAACCGCCTGGCGCGCAACGCGGTACGAACGGCTGCGTGCCCCCTGGTAGCCCTTGGCCTTCTTTAAGACCTTCTTGTGCCTTGCATGCGTCGTTACGCCACGTTTAACCCTGGCCATATTGCACTTCGCCTCTAAAAGTAAACCCTGTTGCCCGCCCGACGCGCCCCGCACCGAGCAGAAATACCTACGCGTACGGCAGAAGGCGCCGGGCGCCTTGCACGTCCGCCTTTGCAACCACGGCGGGAGAACCCAGCTTACGCTTACGCTTGCTGCTCTTCTTGGTGAGAATGTGATTAAGGTGCGATTGCGCCCGCTTGAACGAGCCGCCACCGGTGCGTTTCAGGCGCTTGGCCGCGCCGCGATTGGTCTTCTGCTTTGGCATATCATTCTCCAGGCTCCGTATCGGCTCAAGTTCGCTTGCGCGGCGCCATCACCATGGTGAGCTGCCGCCCTTCCAGTTTCGGCTCCTGCTCCACCAATGCAACTTCGCTCAAGTCCTCCCGCACCCGGTCCAGCAACTTCGCGCCGAGTTCCTGGTGCACCATTTCCCGGCCCCGGAAGCGCAAGGTGATCTTCGTCTTGTCGCCGTGTTCGAGAAACCGCAACACATTGCGCAACTTGACCTCGTAGTCACCCTTGTCGGTACCGGGCCGGAGCTTGATCTCCTTGACCTGAATCTGCTTCTGCCGCTTCCTTGCCGCATGCGCCCGCTTGTTCTGCTCAAATACGTAACGGCCGTAGTCGAGTATCTTGCAAACGGGAGGCGAGGCGTTTGGATCCACTTCCACCAGGTCCAGGCCCCGTTCCTGTGCGGTGCGGAGCGCGTCCTCGCGGTTCATGACGCCGATCTGTTTGGAATCTTCGCCGATTACGCGAAGCTCATAGGCTTCGATTTCCTCGTTGCGAAGAATCCGCTTCTTTTGAGCGATATTGATGTCCTCCGGGCAGCTAGTTCTCGAAAACTCCGTGCAAGGTTACCCTCAAACGGCCCCTCAAACGGCAACCTTGGCCATGAAATCATCCAGAGACATGGCGCCGAGATCACCGGTCTTCAGCGACCGTACGGCTACAGTGCCCTCCTTTTCCTCGCGATCTCCGAGTACCAGGAGGTAGGGAACTCCTTGCAGAGTATGGTCGCGGATTTTATAGCCTATCGTCTCGCTTCTCAAGTCGCAGTCGGCCCTCAAACCCGCTTTCCGCAACACTCTCAGCACCTCGCGGGCATAGTCTTCCTGCCGCTGGGTTATCGCCAGCACGGCGGTCTGCACCGGCGCCAGCCAGAAAGGGAACTTGCCGGCGTAATGCTCCACGAGAATGCCGAAGAAGCGTTCCAGCGAACCCAGCAATGCCCGGTGAATCATGATCGGCTGCCGCCGCGTTCCGTCGGCTGCTACATACTCCAGGTCGAAGCGCTCCGGCAGATTGAAATCGAGCTGCACCGTGGAGCACTGCCACTCACGGCCGATGGCGTCGCGAATCTTGATGTCGATCTTGGGACCGTAAAAGGCCCCGCCGCCGGCATCCATCTCGAACTTCATCTCCCTCTTTCGCAGCGCGGACTGAAGTGCGTCGGTGGCGCGTTCCCAGATCTCGGGCGTTCCCACGGCCTTTTCGGGACGAGTGGCAAGGACCGTATTGAATTCCTCGAAACCGAAGGCCGTGAAGAGCTCCAGCGCCAGGTCCAGGATGCGCACGATTTCACCCTCGATCTGCTCCTCGGTACAGAACACGTGCGCGTCGTCCTGCGTGAACCCGCGAACGCGCAGCAGCCCGTGAAGGGCGCCCGACATTTCGCGACGGTACACGGTTCCCAGCTCCGCCCAGCGCAGCGGCAATTCACGGTGCGAACGCAAGCGGTTGCGATAGATCAGTATGTGGAACGGGCAGTTCATGGGGCGCAACTGGTAACCGCGGCCCTCCTCCTCTACCGGCGAATACATGGACTCCCGGTAGAAGTCGGTATGCCCGGACCGGTCCCAGAGGTCTTCCAGGGCGATGTGCGGCGTGAACAGCAGTTCGTAGCCCGCCTTCTCGTGCCTGTCGCGCCAGAAGTCCTCGATGACCCGGCGGATGCGGGCGCCCCTGGGATGCCAGAACACCAGCCCGCCGCCTGCGTCCTCCTGGATGCTGAACAGGTCGAGGTCGGTGCCGATGCGGCGATGGTCCCGCCTGGCAGCCTCCTCCAGACGCTTGAGATAGGCCTTGAGTGACTTCGAGTCGGCCCAGGCCGTACCGTAAATGCGCTTCAATTGCTCGTTGGCCGAATCCCCGCGCCAGTAGGCGCCGGCCGTCCGAGTGAGCTTGAACGCCTTCAGATGACCTGTCGACGGTACGTGGGGACCTCGGCAAAGGTCCTTCCAATCGCCCTGGCCATACAAGGTGATGGATTCATCCCGGGGAATACCGGAGATGATTTCGGCCTTGTAGTGCTCACCGATGGACTTGAAGTACTCTACCGCGTCATCGCGGCCGACGGTCTCACGAGACACCGGCAGGTCGGCCTTCGCCAACTCCTTCATCCGCTGTTCGATGCGCTGAAGGTCTTCGGGCGTGAATCCGCGCTCGTAGGCGAAATCGTAATAGAAACCGTCTTCGATGACCGGCCCGATCGTGACCTGGGCGCCGGGAAAGAGTTCCTGCACAGCCTGTGCCAGGAGATGGGCGGTGGAATGACGCAGAATCTCAAGGCCGTCCGCATCGCGGGCGGTCACGATCGCCAGATCGGCGTCGTTTTCGATGCGGAAATCGGTGTCCACAAGCTGTCCCCCGACGCGACCGGCCAGCGCCGCGCGCGCCAGCCCCGGGCCGATATCGGCCGCCACCTCCGCCACGCTGGGAGGTGCGTCATAGCTGCGGCGGCTGCCGTCGGGAAGCGTTATTTCGGGCATCCGGCGATTGTACGCCGGTGACTGTCAATTGATGCAGGCGAAAAGCCTGTGTTTATGTGCATATGCAGGCTGTAGCCGGGCTCTCTTGCACCCTTCCTTCCAGGAGCGTTGCCGACAGGGATGTCGGCACCGAGCCCCATGGATGGGTTCATACGTCTCCTGGAAGGAAGGGTGCAAGAGAGCCCGAACAGTTGGTACGCATATTGCGCCGGCGCAGCACTTCCGATGGCTGCGCCGGCGCTCTCTTTGGCCCCTGCGTCAAAGGGCCAGGGAGTTTCCGCCGGATGGCGGAAGGGGACTATTCCTCAGCGGAGGGAGCTTCGGCGTTTTTCTTCATCTGGCGTTGGCGGAACATGCGCTTGGCTGCTTCGCGTCTGCCGTCCCAGCCTCGGCTGCGGTCCATGCCGCGACGCATGATGGCGCGCTTTTGCATGCCTTCGCGCATCTCGGCCAGCCTGGCGCCCTGTTCCTCGGTCAGCACACCGGAAAGTTGCTCGCGGGAAGCCTCTCGGATCGCCTTCGACTTATCCCGCATCGCTTTGCGTTGCTCGACCATGGCCTTGCGCATTTCCTTTTGCTCAGCCATCAAGGCCTTGCGCTGTTCCTGTTCCTCGGCGTAAATGCCCTGCACTTCCGCCTGCTGTTCCTCGGTCAATTCCAGCCTTTCGCTCAGCCAGTTGACGCGCTGGGCAACCGGATCATGCGCCTGGGCGGCGGTGGCGCCAAAAGTCAGCAGCACCGCAGCACCGGTAATCAGTCCTCTCTTCATTTCGGTCTCTCCTCTCGGTAATTCGAGGCCACAAAAGCCTCCGTCATTTTCTGGATGCCGCAACCCGCCGTACGGTTGCGTCTCGCAGGCAACCGATCAATCGGCCGGGCCTGAAGTGAGGGCGAGGACGCGGAGGGGGCTGCCGGAGCCTTCTTCGAGTTTGAGCGGAGCGGTGAAGAGGACCGACCCGGTGGCGGGGAGTTGATCGAGGTTGTTGAGGCACTGAAGGCCGTACTTGCCCGCGCCATGCATGTAGAAATGGCAGGGAAACGGGGGGTTCAGGCGTTGCGCCTGGCCGCTGTCGGTGCCGATCGTTTCGGTGCCGAAGCCCAAGACGTCGCGCTCGTCGACCAGAAAGCGCACGCAGTCGACATCCGGTCCCGGCGTGTGCTGGCCCGTTTCATCGAAGTTCTGGAAGGCAACGGGGTCGTTCACGCGACGGCACCATCCGGTGCGCATCAGGACCCAGGAACCGGCCTGGATACGCCCGTGCTCCTGCTCCCAGGCCTCCAGGCGCTCGCGCGTCAGGAGAAAGTCCGCGTCGCGTTCTGCGTCCTCGGTGCATTCCACAACGCAGGCCGGGGCAATCATGTGCTCCGGCGGAATCGTATCCACCGAATTGTTCGCCAGCTCACGCCCCGAAATCCAATGGATCGGCGCGTCGAAGTGGGTTCCGGTGTGCTCGCATAGCGTGAAGTTGTTCCAGTACCAGGCCGGGCCGCGGCCGTCGTAGCGCGAGATTTCCTCGCTCCGAAACGGCAGCGCCTGGCCCATCTCCGGAGGCAGGCTGAGCTGCGGAAACGCCGCATTCAGCGTGTGGGTGAGATCCACGACACGGACTTTCTCGTCGGCAATGCCGGCAAGCAATTCCTGGAGAACCGCGTTCACAGCGTCAGCGAGCCTACCGAGGTGCCGCCACAAACGTACAAGGCCTGGCCGGTCACGTAGCCACTGGCCTCATCCAGGAAGAACAAAGCGGCGCGGGCAACGTCTTCGGGACGGCCCAGGCGCCCGAGAGGAATCGAGGACGCGAGCTTCGCGGCCCGTTCGCTTCCGGGCTGCACCACGCCGTCGAACATTTCCGTTTCGGCGATCGGGCCCGGCAGGATCACGTTGGAGGTGACCTTCAGCGGCGCCAGTTCCAGGGCCCAGGTGCGGGCCAGTCCCAGCATTCCCGCCTTCGTGGAGGCATAGGCCGTTCGTTTCGCGAGCCCGACGACCGCCCTGCTGGATACCAGAACGATCCGGCCCCCGCCGGCCTCGCGCATGGTTTCAAGATTGGCCTGGACCATCGCCACCGCGGCGCCCATGTGCAGGCGGGCGAGTGCATCCATATCTTCCTGAGTGACCTCCTCCAGTGGCCGCTCGCGGATCACGCCGGCGTTGTGCACCAGCCGATTGGCCGGCACGTTGCCCGCGGCATCCGCGAATGCCTCGCGGGTCGCCTCCGGATCGGCCAGGTCAACGGCGATCGATTTCACTCGGGCGGAACGGACTGGAGCCGGGCGGCGGGAAAAGCAGATGACTTCGCTCCCCTGCTCTGCCAGCATTTCGGCCAGACAGGCGCCGATACCCGAACTCCCGCCCGTCAGCCAGACCCGATCGGTGCTCATTGCCCCTGTGTCTCCAGCGCCAGTTCGCGCTCCAGCACCTTGGGATTGTCGCGCCAGCGCTCCAGCCATTCGCGCGCCACGTCGCCCGGGAACACGTCTTCGAGTCCATCGCGCAGTCCCTGGACAATTTCGCGGGCCAGCCGCTCCGGCGCCAGCTTGGGCGGCGGCAAGGACTGGTTCCATTGTTCGTCGATCGGGCCGGGGAAGACGTTCATGACCCGGATGCCTGCGTCCTGCATCTCCGCGCGCAGACATTGGGAGAGGGACAGCGCCGCGGCCTTGGACGCTGAATACGTACCGTGCGGCGGGTAGTTGCTCAGTGCATAGACGCTCAATACGTTCACCCAGGCCGTGGCCGACGCGCCGCCATCGGCCCCGCGCGACCGCATCGCCGGGCCGAAGGCCTGGGCCAGGCGCAGCAGTCCCAGGTAGTTGACCTCCATTTCCCGCCGGGCCAGTTCGGCGCCGCCACGGGTGGCGATGCCCTCGGTGCGATGCACTTCGGCATTGTTGATGAGAATGTCCACCCGCCCACCGATCTCCGCTCCGATGCGATAGACGCCTCGCTCGTCGGTCAGGTCCAGCGGCACCACGGTGACCTGCGGCAGTTTCCCGACGGCTTCCTGGCCTTCGTATTGCTTCCAGGGCTCGGCCTGCCCCACCCAGATGACGGCCGCGCCGGCCTCGGCCAGCGCGTGAACCAATGCCTGGCCGACACGGCTCTTGCCGTCGGTCACAAGCACCTTGCGGTGTTCAGGATCGCAAGAAAACTCGCCGTGTCGCGGATCTGTACTCATGTCTCCCAATTCGTCGGCGGGGAGCGCCACCAGCACGCCTCTTCCCGCCTTGTCCAGTTTAGCCGTAACCCGCACGGGAGCGGGCGGCGGCGGGCAATCACGGTGCAGGTGGGCCACCACCACCGGTCCCTCTTCCAACCGGGTCAGCCCCAGGCGCCAGGGCAGGCGCTCGCGGTAAAAGGAATCGTTGCTGTGATGCAGCGTGGTGTGTGCCAGCAACTCGCCGCGACCGGACATTCCGGTCCACGCCAATTCCTCGGACAGACAGTCCCGACAGCAATCCACCGGCGGGTATTGCACCTGCCCGCATTGCTCGCAACGCTGCAAGGAGAAATGTCCCAGTGCCGCGCGCGCCGTCAGCCCCAGGGCCGCGCGGCTGCGGGGCATCGGTGGCGTCAATGGCTGCCGGGTCCGCAGGATGGGGTTCTTCAGTCTGGGCTTGCCCCGCATGACTCAGGCGCGCTCCAGGATGGCGGCGGCGCTGCACAGACCGCGGTCGTAATTGATCATGCCGAAGCCCGATACCGCGCCCCGCGCGGCATCCTCCACCTGCTGCCCCAGCGGGCGACCCAAGAGCTGGCGCAGCGCTTCGACCAGACCGAGGAAACCGCCTGCGGCCCCGGCCTGGCCCATCGAAAGCTGGCCTCCGCAGGTGTTCAGCGGGCAATCGCCGTCGAAAGTGAACTCGTGCTCGCGAACAAAGGCCGCGCCCTCGCCGGACGGACAGAACCCGAGGTCCTCAATCTGCATCAGCGTGATCACCGGGTAGTCGTCGTAGGCCTGCAGGAAATCCATGTCGCCCGGGCCCGCGCCTGCCTGCGACCAAAGTTCGTCGCGGTCCAGCGCCCATCCGCCATGCATTTGCACCGGGTCATCGGGAAACGCGTTGTGCCGCTCGATCGCGCCCAGCAGGCGCACGGAGTCCAGGCCCAGCGCCTTCGCCCGCTCGGCGGTCATCACGAGAAAGGCGTCCGCGCCCGCGCATGGCATCACGCAGTCGAACAAATGCAAGGGCTCAGCGATGAGGCGCGCGTTGAGATACGCATCCAGATCCAGTGGCTTGCGCAACAGCGCAAGGGGGTTGTCCATGGCGTTGCGGCGCTGGGCCACGCACAGCTTGCCAAAGTCCTCCCGCGTCACGCCGTACTGGCGCATCCACCAGTCGGTAATGAAAGCGAAGCTGGCATTGGGTCCGCCCGAGCCGTACGGGTACACGGCGTCCTGGGCGAAGCGGCTGAAGGTTGAGAGCGTGCGCCGGAAGGTATCCACATGATTGGTATCGCCGGCAATGCAGGCAACAATCTCCGCATCGCCAGCCTGCACCGCGCGGGCGGCTCTTCTGAGGCAGACCACGCCCGAGGCGCCGCCCATGGGCACGTGGTCCAGCCAACGCAGCGACATCCCCAGGTGCTGGGTAAGGCCCACGGCAGTGTCGGGTCCCAGAGTGAAGCTGGAGATGCCCAGCCCGTCGATGTCGTCCTTCTTCAATCTGCTGTCTTTCAAAAGCAGCGCCAGGGCGCGAGCGATCCACCAGTGCGCGTCGCGTGTCGAGTAGCGGCGGTAGGGCACGGTGACCGGAGCGGCCAGTGCGACGCCGTCGTAACCATGGCGGCGCATCCCACTCACAACCGCACGCTGTGCAACATCCGACGAGGGCGGGATGCCCTCTTTCCCGGGGATCCGGTCATGCGGCTCTTGAGGGTGCGGGGCGTTTCAAAATACGTGTGTCAATACACGCTCCGCGGTCCCGCAGGTCCGCTGCCAACACCTTCAACGCTGCCCGGTCCAGTTTTTCCGTCGTGGTGTGCGGCAAGGCATCGACCACGGAAAGGTAGCCCGGCGCCTTGAAGTACGCCAAACGCTCAAGGCAGTACTGCACCAGTACTTCCGCCAGCGCGTCTTCGTCACCGGAATTTGCAGCGCCTTCGGCAGGACGGATACAGGCGAACACTTCGTCACCGCGTATTTCGTCAGGCACGGCCACGACACCCGCCTCTGCGACGGATTCATGCTCCGCCAACACGCCCTCGACTTCGACCGCGGCAATGTTCTCCCCGCTGCGGCGGATGAGATTGCTTTTTCGGTCGATAAAGTGCATGTCGCCATCAGCGTCACGCGCAACGATATCGCCCGTGTGGAACCATCCCCCCTCCCAGGCGGCAGACGTCGCAGCCTCGTCCTTGAAATAGCCGGAAAAGAAACCGAGCCGGGGATCGTCCCCCGAGTGCCGCACCCACAACTCGCCTGCCTGGACCGCTTTGGCCTCTTCACCTTCGTCATCCACGATCCGCACCTGCACGGCGGGCAACGGCCTCCCGAAGCAGGCGGTTCCACGCTTGCGCGGCTCGTGATTCGCGATGATTGCGGCGCTTGCGCCAGTCTCGGTCATCGCCCAGGCCTCCACCAGCGGAAACCCGAAACGCTCCTCGAAGGGTGCGTGCTGGCGGCTGCCGACGCCGGCGCCGAACCCGAAGCGGACCCGGTGCTCTCGCTCGAGAGTTTCCTCTTCCAGTTTCAGGAGGATCGCCGGCATCACGCCGAGGTAATGAACGATCGTGGCGCGGGATTCCCTGACCTCCCGCCACCAGCTGCGCGGATGAAACCGGTCCAGCGGAACGATGCAACCGCCGTTTTGCAGCATGACCATGGTCGAGCAGGCCATCGCGTTCATGTGATGCATGGGTAGAGGCGTTATCAGGCAATCTCCGGCCTCGTCCAGCGCGCATAGTCCGCCAAGCGAGCTGTACCAGTCGCCGATCATCGTAAAGTAGCGGTTGCTGAGCATGCAGCCCTTGGGCTTCCCGGTGGTCCCCGAGGTATACAAAAGCGCACACTCCCGATCTGCGGCGTCCATCGGTTGCTGCGTGTTCCTGTCCGCGGCCGACAGCGCCGGAAGCTCTTCGCCGAGCGCGCATACGGGCGCATCCAGCCCTTGGTCGCGAACCACTGCGCGTAGTTCGGCAACCCTTTCCGGCAAGGCGATGACCAGGCGCGCTTCACTGTGCGCCAGCGCATAGGCCAGTTCCGCGGACCGCCAGGCCGGATTGAGCGGGGCGGCCGACACCCCCAATGCGTTCAGCGCCAGCCAGTGCAGAAACATTTCCGGACGGTTTTCAAGCAATAGCGCCACGCGCAACGCGCCGGAGTCAGCTACCGGGCGCAGCTTGCCGATGAGCACCTTTGTGCGGTCCCAGGCTTCGCCATAACTCAGATCGCCTGCTTCAATTCCACTCCGCTCGGCGGTGTCCCGAGTGATCCGAAGAAATGGCTTCTGACCGTTTCGGCGCGCCGTCTCTTCAAGGACCTGCGCCACAGTGCCCGGTGCGGGGATCCTCACAGGAAGAGCTGTATCGACGGCAACGCCGCGTCGCGATTCAGGAGTTCGATCCGTTTGACGGCAATTCTGAGATCGCCCTCCTCCCGGCGAAGATCGTGATACGCAACACCACCCAGTACGAACTGCTCGTCACGCCGCGTCTCGAGATAGACGAACGGCGTTCTGAGCGAACACTCGTTCGAGTCGGCATCCCGGTTCACGACTTGCGGACGCTGCAGCACATGCTGGCAGAAACTCGGCTGCTGCTGAGAATGCGAGAGCGGATTCTTCAGGCGCTCGATGCGCACCTTCAGCAGAAACTTGTCCTCGCAGTAAAGCGAAGTGTGGCTGTGCGGGTCCGTTTGACCGCGCTCCAGCGGCATCCAGTACAGCGCATCCTCGGCAAACAGCTCGTACCACTCATCCAGCCGCTTCTCGTCGATCAGCCGCGCCTCCCGGTACACGAACCGCTCCAACTCTCCTTTACCGGGCTCCATAACGCTCATCCGACACGTAAACCTGCGTGGACTGCCCGCCTTTCTGCTGCAACCCAATGCCCTGCTCGGGCCATGCCGGAGTGTCGAATCATCGGATTACTGAAGGGTCGCTGATGCGGCAGAAGTACCGCTTGCCCGGAAACGGACCATATCCGCCACGATCCTTGCGGTTTGTTCCAAAGACAGGTCGTAGGGCTCGAGCTCGTACCCTTGCCCGACCGGGAGAAGCGTAAAACCTCTTGCCGTGACGAGTGCGCGCAGGAAAGCGGGCTCGTCCAGGCCGGACGCGAGACATCGAGGCAGTATGTCTTTTCTTTGCCGCAGGTACTCGGCCTGCGCCGGTTCAATCGCTGCCGCTCCCAGGCCTTCTTTCTTGAGCCATGCCGTGGCCCGTTCAAGCTCCCTGGCACATCGCGCGGCCAGTTCTTCGCGGCGCAGTTCAAGATTCAGAAGCACCGGGGAACGAAAATCGGGCAGCGGAGTCAGCTCCGGGTGCTCTTCCATCAAGCGCCATTGCAATTCCTGGGATGTGCGCTGCCGATGCCTGGCAGCCAGTGCCGCTACCTGCAACGGCGGCGCATTGGCGGGCCTGAAATCAGCGGCGGTCGACAAAAGCGACTCTTGGGCGGGCAGATCGTGATTCAGGGAACCGGATTTGCGGGTCGGGGATAGCAACGATAGCCAGTTGAAACCTGCGGCAGGCAGTTCAATGTCCGGGTATATACCGCGCAAATGAATGTTGTACCCCGTGGCTCGGTAAACCATGGTTGTGGTGATATGCATTGTCGCGTCCGACAATGAGCCGCCGTCTCCGACTTTGATCGGAAACGAAATTGTCCCGGAGCTTTTTCCGAAGGTGCGTTGCCCCACCACCAGGCCGCGCCCATGGTCCTGTATCGCAGCAGTGAATACCTCGGAGCCTGAGCCACTTAGACCGTTCACCAGAACCGCCAGCGGACCGTACCAGATGGCCGGTATTGCGGCACTGCGCTTTACTCTCAATCGCCCTTTACGGTCGCGCACTTGAGCAACCGGGCCCTTGCCAAGGAAGAATCCGATGATCCGGATCGTCTCACTCATCCTGCCGCCGGGATTGTTCCGCAGGTCCAGCAGTATTCCGTCCACACCCTCGGACTGCAGCTCGCCGAGCAAACCCTTGATATCACGGGCGCTGCCGCGGTCGAACCCGCGAAGGAAAATAACCCCGATCTTCAGCGTTTGGCCATCCTGGTCGATGTGCATGATCTTTTTCGTCGATCGTGCCGAGGTGCGGAGGCCTGCCTGGTTCCCGGAGCCCGGAAGATTCGGGGAAAGGCTCTTCGCCTGCTCGTAGAGTTGCGAGGCCTTTACGCGCAGCAGCGCCGCTTCGTAAGCTTCGCTCTCACCCGCTGCAGGGAGCACGCGCACAACGAGGGTAGTGCCGGGCGCACCCCGGATCAGCCTGCGCACATCACGCGGACTCCACCCTTCAACATCCTCAAGCCGGCCGTCGCCATAGACGTCCAGCGCCACTATCCGATCGCCGGGCTTCAGTCCCTGCTCAGCAGCGGGGCCGCCCGGAACCACGTCCTTTATTACAAACTCGTTTTTCCCGTCCTCCAGGGTAATACCGATACGACCGTCCAGGTCCCGCAGGCCTTTTGCTTTCAAGGCACTGCCTGGCGACGGGCGCGAGCTGTAATGCGAGTGCGAATCGAGTGCCTGGGCAAAAGATTCCATGAACGGCTGGAAGTAAGACCCGGCAAACAACGGATCGAATTCCCGTTGCCTGTTGTAACCATGGTGCAGCAATGCGCGGGCCGCTTCGTAACTGCGCTCCTCCAGCATCAGATTGATGAAATCGTGCCGCAGTTGATCCTTCCAAAGCTGCTCCAGATCGGCGAGGTTCGCCGGCCATGGTTCCTCGTAGCGGATCGGAATCCAATACCGCGCAGTATTCAGGTCCGGGCGAGCCTTGACGTATCCGAGCAGGAAATTAAGGCGATCCGCCAGGCGGCGCTGGTACAGGTCGAAGATCTCCCGGGCCGGACCCAGTTGTCCCTGGCGGATGGCGTCGTCCAGCAAGTGTCCGTAACGCGCCCGGAAACCATCGATGTCTTCGGCCGTGAAGTAGAGCTTTTGACTATCCAGACGCTTGAGATAATTTTCCAGTGTTTCCAGAGAAACACGGTTATCCACGCTTACATTCGAATAGTGATACTTCTCGACGTGCCGCAGCATCAGTGTGGCGGCTTCGCTCTCAGAGTGCACGCCCATCCGCGACATCCAGGAGGAGGAGGTTGTCAGCAATCCCAGCGTTATGCCGAGCAGCCCAATTGCGCCTCGCATCCAGACTCTCGGGACGCGCGCCGTAGCAACCACGTCGATCACCGCGACACCTCGTCGCGAGGAATCATGTACTTCAGCCAGGCACGCATCTGCCCGCGCATCGAGACTTCACTGGTGCCGTTGTAGACGCCGGCGATGCCCTCCTGCTCGGCGGCATCGTGGTTGCGGTGCAGGCTCACCCACTCGTTGCCTTGCGCATGCAGACCCTGCTGGATCTCGCTGTAGCAGTGCAGGTCGTCGTGCCCCACGACCGAAGTGGGCGCATTGATCAACCGCGAATAGGTCATGGTTCGCTTGAGCAGCTCCTCCGGGGCGCCCGCCAGTCGGAAGGTCCAGCTCTCCAGCACCGTCTTGTTGGCCGCCAGCGGCCGCGCCACGCGAATCGCCTGGATCGCCCCCTTGATGGTCAGGCTGGGGAAGTAGACGGTGTTGTGCCGGTTCTCGCCCAGGATGGCCTTGGCACGCTCTTCGCCGTAGGCCTCGAACATCTGCTGCTCATATTCCGGCACCGCGGAGTATTTTGAGTGGATCGAGAACTTCACGCCCGTGTACGAATGGCCGTTCTCGTAGATCTTCACGCCCATCTTGTCGAAGAAGTCGTAGTCGTTGACGAACGGCGCGAACTGTTGCACGACCATCGGCGGGATACCGTCGTCGCCTTCCTCGTCCCAGAGCCGCTTGGCAATGCCGGCTGAGGACTGGTGCGCCACCATCGGGTGCATGGCATCGTTAAGGTTCTCCACGAACATCTTCCAGTTGCAGTCGTGGTAGTAGCGCAGCACGCCGCCGGCCACCTCCAGCCGGCCCTCCGGCGAACGGTCGGCCATGTTGTCGATGGAACTCAGGGAGTCGCCGAAATACTCGCGAAAACCAGGACCCTCGTTGCTGAGCCGTACGAACACAAAGCCGCGATAAATCTCCACGCATGGCACCTGCGCGAGCCCTTTCCAATGCGCCGTATCGGATATTTCCGTTCCCTCGTAGCCGCCCTTCAGCGGCACGGTCCGCAAACTGCCGTCGAGGCGATAGGTCCAGCCGTGATAGGGGCAACGCAGCGTGCTTCCGCAGTTGCCTTCCACTGCGCTGACCACCCGAGTGCCCTTGTGCGCGCAACGGTTCAGAAAAACCCGCACTTGCGCATCGCGGCCGCGCAGCATGACCAGCGGCGACCCGGCGATTTCCGCCGTATGGAAATCGCCGGGCCTGGGGACCTGGCTGTCGTGGCCCATGTAGATCCAGGTGTTGCGCCACAGGCGACGCAGTTCGAGTTCGTAAAGCTCCTCCGAGACATAGAGGTCCCGGTGGACCGCATCCGGGCGCACCAGCGCGCGCAGCGCTTCGGGGTTGTTTGCGTATGAACTGCGGGCCATCATCTTCTTGCGCTTTCGGCTTATCCGCGAATTCTAGCCCGCTCGCAAGGCCCAGGGTGCCCACAGCCCGTTGGGCGCCCAGCAACCGGAGAAACCGGCCGGCGCGGATATGATTACGCCTTCGACCGGGGTCGGGAACTTCTTTGGTGAAGAAATTGTTGCGCATATTCGGGCTGGTCATCGCCTGGGCGGTGGGTGGAATCGTGGGGCTGGTCCTGCTCATCGCGCTGGGGTTCTTCGCCGCCAAACCCACCGAGACCGCCCGGTTCTTTGGCCAGTTCGCAGGAAAACGCCCCGGTCACATGCAGTTGGTGGCCGGCAGCCCGGAGATACCGCTGCCCAAGGTGTCTCTCGGAGACCGCGGCCTGACGATAGCGAGCCTGGAAGCCGCGCTGGCCTATGGCGCGGAGACCGGCTCCGACGCACTGATCGTCTGGCGCGGCAGCGGTATCGAACTGGAACACTATTACGAGGAAGCCGACGAGAACACACTGACTTCAACGCAATCCATGCACAAGTCCGTCCTGGCTCTTGTGGTGGGCGCCGCCATCGCACAAGGGCATATCGAATCGGTAGACGATCCGGCAAGCCGCTACTTGCCGGAGTGGGCCGGCGACGAGCGTTCCACGATTACGCTTCGTCAGCTGCTCTGGCAGAGCAGCGGCATCGACTTTCCAACCTTTGCCTTCGGCAGCCTCGGGCCGATGATGGGCCTGCTGGTGGGCCAGGACATGCGCCCGATTACGTTTGAGCAGATGGCCGTGGAGCCTCCTGCCCTTCATTTCGAGTACAACAGCATCAATCCGCTGGTGCTCGGCCTGGTGATCGAAAACGCAACCGGCCGCAGCTATGCCGACTATTTCTCCGAAGCGCTGTGGAAGCCAATGGGCGCAGGCGACGCCTGGGTGCAGATGGACTCCGAGGGCGGCATGGCGCGCAGCTACTGCTGCCTTGACGTTACGGCCCGCGGCTGGTTGCGCCTGGGGCTGCTGCATCTGCATGAAGGTCATGCAGATGGCCGGCAGGTCCTGCCCGAAGAGTGGATCGCCGAAGTCCGCCGGCCCGCGCCCACCAATCCGAATTACGGCTTTCTCACCTGGCTGGGCAACGAGTATGTGGAGCAGCGCGTCTACAACTCAAAGGCCTCGCTGCGCGGCTACCACTCCGAGCCCTTCGCCGCAGACGATGTGGCTTACTTCGACGGATTCGGCGGACAGCGCGTATATATCATTCCCAGCGCCGACATGGTGATCGTGCGCACCGGCTCACTGGCGCAGGACTGGGACGATGCGCGTCTCCCGAACCTGCTGCTGGCCGGACTCCGCTGAGGCCGAAAAGGAGGCCCGGATCATGAAGACTGCAACCCGTATTGCTACAGCAACCTTTCTTGCCGTTTGCTGCTCGGCTGCCCAGGCCCAGCCGAATACCACCATGACGCCCGAGGAGATTCAGGCAAAGATGGACTGGGTCAACGAGGTGGAGGCGCAGGACTTTCAATTCTGGCGGCGCTGGCGCGACCAGCCGGACCAGACCGCTTTCCGCCAGCCACAGACCTGGTACAACCCCATGATCCTGGTCGATGGGGGCAATTCGCAGCCGTTCTTCCCAGCTGCGGACCCGAGCGAGCCGGCAACCATCGATCCCGAGGCGGTCGCCGCCGCTGAAAGCTACGCCATGGAGCGCGAAACGCAGGCCTTCATGATCTATCACCGCGGCAAGATCCGTCACACGGCTTTCATGGAGGGCTTTCACGCGACCTCCGCCATCAGCTCCCATTCCTGGGTGAAGACATTGCACGGGATCGTCGCGGGTTTCGCCCTGGCCGACGGCGACATCGAGAGTCTCGATGATCCGGCGGAAAAGTACATCCATGAGTGGAAAGGCGATCCCCGCGGCAAGATCACGGTTCGCCAGGTGCTCCACAACACGACCGGGCTGGAACTTCCCTTCGGTCGACGCGGCCAGGGGCCGCAGCCCTACGCGAAGAGCATGCAGCTGGTGGAAGGGTCGGACATCAACGGAACAGTGCTTTCGTTCGAACTGGCCAACGAACCCGGCGCCACGTTTGCCCATAACAACCCCAACACCCAACTTGCCGGAATGATCATTCAACGGGCCACCGGCAGGAACTTCGCGCACTACCTCGGGGAGAAGCTCTGGCGGCCCATGGGCGCCCAGCGCGGCGCCATGCGCCTGGACGGTGTTGAAGGCAATGTCGTCACATATTGCTGCTTTCTCTCGGCTCCGGCGGACTGGATGCGGGTGGCCCATCTGCTGATGAGCGATGGGCAGCTGCCCGACGGCACCCGGCTATTGCCGGATGGCTGGGTAGATGAGATGCTCACCGGTTCGGAAACCAACCCGAACTACGGCTTTCAGATCTGGACCGACGCTGTCTTCATGGAGCGGCGCCCTTACTACCCGAGCATGCCTCCAAACTTTGCCAATTATCACTCCGAGCCCTTCGTCGCCGACGATCTCTTCTACCTGGACGGCGGCGGCAAGGTGCGGGTGTGGATCAGCCCCAAGCTTGACCTGATCGTGCTTCGGATGGGCTATCCGCCGCCGCGCGACAAGGGCTTCGATGATGCCTTCATCCCCAACACGATCATTCGCGGGATTCTCTGAACCGCATGCCGGCTTGACATGGCGGGGAACCAGAACAAGACGATTCCCAACGACGCAAGCGTCGACTCTTTTCTGGATGCCGTCGAAAATGAACGGCGGAGAAGCGATGCGCGCACGGTGAAGGCCATGATGGAACGGATCACCGGCTGGGAGCCGAAGATGTGGGGGCCGAGCATTGTCGGCTTCGGGGAATACCACTACCGATACGACAGCGGTCGCGAAGGCGACTTCCTCATCACCGGTTTTTCGCCGCGCAAGAAAGCGCTTACCATCTACATCATGCCGGGGTTCACGCACTACGACGCGCTGATGGGGAAGCTGGGAAAGTTCAAGACCGGCCGTTCCTGCCTGTACATCAACAAACTCGACGACGTGGACCTCTCGATACTGGAAGAACTGATCGCGTCATCCGTGAATCACATGGTCGAAAAATACGGAACGCAGTGAAATGAGACGCGCCGTCGCAACAGTCGCCCTTGTCGTCCTTGCCTGGTCCCTGCCGGCCTCGCCTGCGGGCGCCCAGGAGCGTCTCACACACGAGACGCTCGCCGGAGCCGACTATGTGAGAGGCCGCCTGGCCTTTCAGCAACGCTGCAGCGCCTGCCACACACTTGCCGAAGGCGCCCTGCACCTGGCCGGGCCCAATTTATGGCAGGTCATCGGCCAGACTGCCGGTTCCAGGGAGGAGTTCAGCTATTCCGAGACGCTGAGAAACGCCGAATTCGCCTGGACGCCGGACCGGGTGGACGACTGGCTCGCCAATCCCGACGGTTACCTGCCCGGCAACACCATGCTCATTCCCGAACCGGTGCCCGACCGCGACCGCCTGGCCATGATCTCGTTCATGATGATGGAAACCGGCGGCGCGGACTAGCCGCGCCCGGAAATTGATATCGCCGCGCTCGAAACCCCCAGGGGCGCGTCGCCCGCGGAGCGCTTTCCTAGCTTCTGGAACCACCTGATGCACAACACCACCCACTACCGCTGGGTGGACGACGAGCAGGAATTCGTGTTCGATGCCTACTTCAACAAGGACGGCTCCGTCAGTTCCAGCATGGAAGGCGTCGACGGGTTCTGGCACATTGATGACCGCGATTTCTTCTGTTACGCCCTGCAGGGTCTGCCCGTGGATCCGGACTACTTCGTCCAGTGCTTCCCGGTCGCGGCCATGGCCATACCGCGCTTCTCCGAGGAGTTATGGCAATCGCCGGTGTATGGCGGAGGGATACTCTACGGAGGAATTCTTCCCGGCCGGCCTACGGACGATGAAGCGGAATCCGCGTCGGAATAGCCGCGCGGCCCAGTAAACCCAAGGAGACACCATGCTCAAGAGCTTTCTCAGAGGACTTGCCGCTACCGGCAAGTGGTTGCTGATCGTCATCGCCGTAATCGGCGTGCTGATCTATCTGCCTTCGCGCCTCGAATGGTATGGCATCTATGCCAAACGCTACGCCATCTCGTTGACCGGCAATCCCATGAGTCCCGCGCGCGCCTGGTATGACCCGCAGGAGCTTGTGGCCGGCGGCGAGCCGGTCCCGCTTGGAGTGTGGGCTGAGGACGAAAACCCGATCGACCCGGCGGTTTCCAGGGAAGCCGCCTCGTGGGCTGAGCAACAGGACAGCGATTCGCTTGTGGTGCTCTACAAGGGGCAGCTGGCCCACGCCAGTTATTTCAACGATCGCACCCCGGAAACCGAATTCAGCACCCATTCGCTCACCAAGGTGCTGACTTCCATACTGGTGGGTCACGCCATCGCCGACGGCTACATGGAGTCAGTCGATCAGCCGGCGGCGGATTTCCTCCCGGAATGGGACACGGACGAACGCCGCGGCATAACCGTTCGCGATCTGCTGAACATGGCCGGGGGGCTTGAGGAGACGTTTGCCTTCTATCCGGGCTCGGCGCGCCTGGCGCGCACGATGGGAACCGACATCGTTACCGCCAACCTCGAAGTCGGAATCTACGCGCCGCCCGGGACGGCCTTCTCGCACGCAAACCCCAACAGCCAAGTGGCCGGCATCGTGGTGGAGCGCGCCACGACCAAGCGCTTTGCCGATTACCTGTCGGAAAAGCTCTGGGCGCCGCTGGGGCTGCGCGACGGCTTGCTCTTCCTGGACCGGCCGGATGGCATGGTGCACACCGACTGCTGCATGTGGACCGCGATCGAGGACTGGGTGCGCATCGGGCAGGCCATGCTGCAGGACGGATGCTACGCAGGCCAACAGATTATTCCGGAAGGCTGGGTGGATGAAATGACCACTCCGTCAGCGGCCAACGAGAACTACGGCATGCAGCTCTGGCTGGGGACCTCGCATGAACGCCTGCGCAAGTACGATCCGAATATCGAATTCATGGGAAACGTGCATTCGGAACCGTTCGTGGCCGATGACATTTTCTTCCTTGACGGCGCCGGCGACCAGCGGCTCTACATGATCCCTTCGCGGCAGCTCGTAATCCTGCGCACCGGCCATGATGGTCCCGAGTGGGATGACGCGATGCTGCCCAATATGTTCACGCGGGCCGTGGATTCGATCAGCGTCCAGCCGGAGGGTATACGCCCGACCCGCGCAGACCTGAACGCAGCCTGCATGGGCACGGAAACAGCTGCTCAGACCACGCCGTAAGCCAGCATCGCTTCGGCTATCTTTGCATAGCCGCCGACATTTGCCCCACGGCAATAGTTGACGAACCCGGACTGCTCGCCGTAGTGGACACACTGTTCGTGAATCTCACGGATGATGTCGCGCAGTTTCATGTTCACCTCGCCCCGGGACCAGGTCGAGTGCAGGCTGTTCTGGCTGATCTCGAGACCGGAAACGGCGACGCCTCCTGCGTTTGCGGCCTTGCCCGGCATGTGGGGAATCTGCGCCTTCGCCAGCAGTTCCATCGCCGCCGGAGTGGAAGGCATGTTCGCGCCTTCGGCTACCGCCTGGCACCCGCCTTCCACCAGGCGGCGGGCGTTCGCCTCATCCAGTTCGTTCTGCGTGGCGCAGGGAAACGCCAGATCGCAAGGCACTGACCAGGGGCGGGCGCCGGGATGGTGGTCGCAACCGAATTTCTTTGCATACTCCTCGATTCGACCGCGCTGCGAAAGCTTGAGTTCCTTGGCCCAGGCGAGCTTCTCGACATCAATCCCCGCTGGGTCATGGACAAATCCGGATGAATCCGACAAGGTCACGACTCTGGCGCCCATGTGGATGAGCCGCTGACAGCAGTGCAGGGCCACGTTGCCGGAACCCGATACGACGCAGGTCTTTCCGGCCAGGTCCTCATTGCGAAGCGCCAGCATCTCTTCCATCATGTAGACCACGCCGTAGCCCGTTGCTTCCGGTCGCATGTGAGAACCGCCAAATTCAATGGCCTTCCCTGTAAGCACGCCCTCAAACACGTTCTCGAGACGCTTGTACTGACCGAACAAGTAGCCGATTTCCCGCCCGCCGACACCGATGTCGCCCGCCGGGACGTCCATGTTCGGGCCGATGTGTCGATGCAGCTCGGTCATGAATGCCTGGCAGAAGCGCATGATCTCCGCATCGGACTTGTCCTTGGGATCAAAATCAGACCCGCCCTTGGCGCCGCCCATCGGCAAGCCGGTCAGGCTGTTCTTGAACGTCTGCTCGAAACCGAGGAATTTGAGGATGCTCTGGTTGACCGACGGATGAAACCTCAATCCGCCTTTGTAGGGTCCGATCGCATTGTTCCACTGAACGCGGTAGCCCCGGTTGATCTCGATTCGGCGCTGGTCGGTTTCCCAGCACACACGAAAAGAAACGACCCGGTCCGGCTCCGCCAGCCGCTCAAATATCCGCGCTTCGTTGTAGAGGGGGTTCTTCGCCTGGAAAGGAAAGATGTCGGCCGCGACTTCCTTTACCGCCTGGTGGAACTCGATCTCGCCTGGATTCCGGCGCACAAGGCCGGCCATGAACGCTTCCAGGGAGAGTTTCTTCACTTTACTTGACTGCAATAAACGGAATACCTACGCGCTACCCGCTAAGGTTAACCCGAAATCAGCCCCAAGTGCGGGCATTCTGCTCCGCCCCATCTTACTTCCAGGAAGGAGGAAATCCTGCCCTCCCGCGAGGGCTTGAGGCCTTCGTCCCAAGTGCGGAAACCCCGCGCGCTGTCGTCAGCCCGCTTACTCGAGGGCGGCGGCGAGGCCAAGCAGGCTTTCGACGTTGTGGGCGGAGCGGTGCTCATGGACCGCGGGCAGCAGCGCCTTCACTCCCCGGGCGCGGGCCTCGAAGCCTTCGTAGCGCAGCAGCGGGTTGAGCCATACCAGGCGCTTGCAGGAACGGCGTAGTCTTGCGGCCTCGCAGCGCAACTTGTCCACGTACGCGCGTTCCAGGCCGTCGCTGAAGAGCAGGACCATGCCGGGGCGGGTCAGAACCCGGCGCGACCAGAGTCGATTGAACTCGCCCAGGGCGTCGGCAATTCGGGTGCCGCCCTCCCAGTCCGGGGCCGCCGCCAGCGCCGCGGCGGTTGCAACGTCGCCGTCGCGGCCGCGTAACTCCCGGGTAATCCGTGTCAGCCGGGTGGCGAACACGAACGCCTCGACCGTCCGCCGGGCGCCGCACAGCGCATGGGCGAAATGGACTGCCATGCGCGCATATGCGGTCATCGAACCGGACACGTCAAACAACAGGACCAGCGACATGGGTTCGGGCCGGCGCGCCATGCGTTTCAGCTCCATGAGTTCGCCGCCTGCCGAGAGTCCCGAGCGCAGGGTGGACCGGAGATCAATTCTGGGGCCGTGGGTCGCAGCCTTGTAGCGCCTGCCCAGTCGCTTCGGGCAGAGTACGCCGCGTCGCAGCAATTCGCGCGCCTGGGCCTGCTCGTCCGGCGTCATCTGGGCAAAATCCCTGGTCGAGAGTGATTCCTGGGGCGAATATCCCGTGCCGGTTACGGCGTGCGTGGCGGCAGGCGCAGCGACCAGGTTGGGCGCGCTGTCCATGGCGCGCAGCAGCCGCAGCGCGCCGGGCGGGGGCTTGACCTCGCCAAGGGACCGCAAACCCAGCGCCTGAAGTTCGCTCAAACGGCTGAAGGCCGCCGGATTGCCGAAAAACATCTGGAAGGCGACGTCGAACAGCACGCCATCCGCGGGACTGGCGGTGAGCACGGAGCGCAGCGCTGCAGAGAACTCGGCACGATTGCCGATGTCGATGTGTTCCACGGCCTGAAGGGCCAGCGCGGTCCGGCCGACGCCTAAAGGGAGGCCGGCGGCGCGGAGTGTGCGCACCAGGCTTACGACGCGTTCTGTGAGGCCGGTAGGGTTTGTGGGGGTGGTCATGTCGAGGGCTGGAAACCCTCCTTCCCAAGGGGTCAGGCGGCGGCAGTGAGTAGCCGCTCTACCATGCTTTCGTCCACCGCTTCAAGGTCCTCCTGGTACTTGAGCAGCGCACCCAGCGTATCCGAAACCGCCTGCGCGTCCACTTCTCCGGCGCCCATGGCCATCAGCGCCTCCGCCCAATCCAGCGTTTCCGAAACGCCCGGCGCCTTGAACAGACCTTCCTTGCGCAGCCCCTGCACGAATCCGGCGACCTTTGCACGCAACGCTTCAGGAAGGTCCGGGACTCGCGCCGCCAGGATTTTCTCCTCCGCAGCCTGCGTCGGGTAATCCACCCAGCAATACAGGCAGCGGCGCTTGAGCGCGTCGTGCACCTCGCGCGTGCGGTTCGATGTCAGGATCACCAGCGGCGGCTCACCAGCCTCGAGTTCGCCCAGTTCCGGAATACTCATGCGGAAATCGGCGAGGAATTCCAGCAGGTAGGCCTCGAAGGGCTCATCGGCGCGGTCCAGCTCGTCCACCAATAGCACCGGAGGGCCGTCGGCATGCGGCGACAGGGCCTTCAGCAACGGCCGTTCAACCAGGAACTCGCGCGCGTACAGGTCCGCCGACAAGCCCTCCACACGCTCCTTGCCTTCTGCTTCGGCAAGCCGGATGGCGAGGATCTGCCGGGCGTGGTTCCATTCGTAGGCGGCCCCGGCCAGGTCCAGCCCTTCATGGCACTGCAGGCGAATCAACTTGCGCTTCAAAGATGCGGCAAGCGCAACCGCCAATTCGGTCTTGCCTACGCCGGCCTCGCCCTCCAGAAACAATGGGCGCTTGAGGCTGAGCGCGAGGAAGACGGCGGTGCTCAGGCGGTCCCCGACGATGTAGCTCTGCCCGGCGAGCAGGTCACGGACTTGATCAACCGATCCGGGCAATGAACTCACGTGGAGAAGCCTTCTCACTCTTGGGGACGAGGGCGTGTCCGCCTCTGGCGAGGGCAGGACGCCCTCGTTCCCAGGAACCTCAGTCGAGCGCGATTCCGACGGCGCGGCGGGCCATTACACCCACCAGGTGGGCACGATACTCCGCGCCCGCATGCATGTCGTCGTTGAGATTGGCGGCGGAAGCCGACAAACCGTCCAGGACAGCGGGTGAAAAGTCGTCCGAAAGCGCCTCCTCGAAGTCGGGAAGCCGGTAGACGGACGGCCCCGCGCCGGTTACCGCAACGCGCACGCCGGTCTTGAATTGCGCCACGCAAACGCCCACCAGCGCGTAGCGTGTTGCCGGATTCGGAAACTTCGCATACCCCGCGCGCTGTGGGATCGGGAACAACACCTGAGTCACCATCTCGCCGCGGCCCAGGGCCGTTTCGAACATCCCGGTGAAGAAATCATCGGCCGAGATCTTGCGCTTGTTGGTGAACACGGTCGCACCCAGAGCCAACGCCACCGCCGGGTAGTCGGCCGCGGGGTCGTTATTGGCCAGCGAACCGCCCAGGGTCCCCCGGTTGCGCACCTGCGGATCGCCGATCGACTCGGCAGCATGCGGCAGAACCGGGACGGCCGCCCGCAGTTCCACGTTGCCCGCAACCTCGGCATGGGTGGTCGTCGCGCCGACATGCGCTCCCTTGCGGCTGAGCTTGATTCCTCTCAGCTCGTCGATGTCGGCCAGGTCGATCAACTCCGAGGGTTCGTTCAGACGCATCTTGAGCGCCGGCAACAGTGTCATTCCACCGGCCAGCAGCATGGCGTTGCCGCCTCCAACAAGACGCTTGGCCGCGTCGCGCACCGAACCGGCGCGGTAATAGTCAAATTCGCGCATTAGCCTGTCCTCCTCTACTCGCCGGACTGCGCGGCCCGGATCGCCTGCCACACGTCCTGGGGCGTGGCCGGCATGTCAATGTGCCGGACACCCAGGGGACGCAGCGCATCCAGTACCGCATTGATCACTGCCGGCGGCGCACCGATCGCGCCTGCCTCGCCGCAGCCCTTCACCCCGAGCGGGTTGAACGGCGTCGGCGTGCAGCGTGTCGCCACTACGAAAGACGGCAGGTCGTCGGCCCGCGGCATGCAATAGTCCATGTAGGAACCGGTGAGCAGCTGGCCTTCCGGCGTATACCGGCAGTGCTCCAGCAGTGCCTGGCCGATGCCTTGCGCCAGTCCGCCGTGCACCTGTCCTTCGACCACCATCGGGTTGATGATGTTGCCGAAGTCGTCGGCGGCCACGAAGTCGCGCAAGTCCACAACGCCGGTGTGCGGATCCACTTCCACCTCGCAGATATAGCAGCCGGACGGGAACGTGAAGTTCTCCGGATCGAAAAAGGCCGTCTCCTCCAGGCCCGGTTCCAGCTCCTGCAGCGGGTAGTTGTGGGGAATGTAGGCCGCCAGCGCCACGTCGCCGAAGGACACCGCGCGATCCGTACCGGCCACCCGGAACTGGCCATCGACAAACTCGATGTCCTCGGCCGCCGCTTCCAGCAGATGCGCGGCAATTTTGAGTCCCTTGTCCTCCACCTTGTCCAGGGCCTTGTAGAGGGCCGTTCCGCCCACTGCCAGCGAGCGCGAACCGAAAGTCCCCATGCCGAATGGGATCTCGCCGGTATCGCCGTGCACCACTTCCACGTTGCTGAAGTCCACGCCCAGCCGCTCGGCGACGATCTGCGCAAAGGTCGTCTCATGGCTCTGGCCGTGACTGTGCGAGCCGGTCAACACCTGCACGCTGCCGGTAGGGTTGACGCGCACGGTGGCGACTTCATACAAGCCGGCGCGCGCGCCCAGTTGCCCGGCCGCCTGCGAAGGCGCCGCTCCACAGGCCTCGATATAGAAGCACATGCCGCGCCCGCGCAGCCGGCCCCGGGCCTCGCTCTGCTTGCGCCTTTGGGCAAACTCGTCGTAGGCGTTGAGCTTCATGGCGAGATCCAGGCAACCCTCGAAATCGCCGGAGTCGTAAATCTGACCCACCGGTGACTGGTAGGGAAACTCGTCGGCCGGTATGAAGTTGATGCGCCGCAATTCCGCGGGGTCTATGTTGAGCTGTGCCGCCGCCTCGTCCACGATGCGCTCCACCGCGTAGCAGGCCTCGGGCCGCCCGGCGCCCCGGTAGGCGTCTGTCGGCGTGGTGTTCGTGAACACCCCTTTTACGGTCACGTATATGTTGGGGGTCGTATAGACCCCGGCCAGCAGCGGCGCGTAGAAAACCGTCGGAATCGCCGTGCCGAAAGCCGAAATCCATCCCCCCAGGTTGGCGACGGTGTCCACCCTCAGTCCGGTGAACCGGGCATCGGCATCCAGCGCCAGTTCCACCCGGGTCAGGTGGTCCCGCGCCTGGGCATCGCCCAGGAACGACTCGCTGCGCTCGGCGGTCCACTTCACCGGGACCCCCAGCCGCCGCGACGCCCAGCAGCACACCAGTTCTTCGGCATAGTGATAGATCTTGGAACCGAAGCCACCACCGACATCCGGCGCCACCACCCGGACCTTGTGCTCCGGCATCTTCAGCGTCGCGGTGCACAGCAACAGTCGATTCACATGCGGGTTCTGGCTGGTGGTGTACAGCGTCAGCTGGCCGGTCCCCGGATTGAAGTCGGCGAGGCTGGCCCGCGGCTCCATGGCGTTGGGAACCAGGCGATTGTTGACCAGCTCCAACGATACGACGTGGGCAGCCTCCTTGAACGCCTTGTCAGTACTGGCTTTTGCTTCCGGCGCCATGGCGGCCGGCAGCCACTCCCAATTGAAGCAGAGATTGCCCGCAGCGCCTTCGTGAATCAGCGGAGCGCCCTCTTCCAGCGCCGCGGCGGCGTTGGCTACCGATTCCAGCTCCTCGTAGTGAACGTTGACCGCCTCCGCGGCGTTCTGCGCCTGCGCGCGGGTCTCGGCAACCACAACTGCGACCGGGTTGCCTACGTAGCGCACGCGATCCGTAGCCAGCGCCGGGAATTCCGGCTCATGGGCGGGCGATCCGTCCTTGCTGGTGATGCCCCAGGCCACCGGCAGCGAGCCCACCCCGTCCGTCTGCATGTCGGCGCCGGTGAGAACGGCGGTAACACCCGGCATCTTCAGCGCCTCTTCCGCATCAACGCCCCGGACCTCGGCGTGGGGATGCGGGGAACGCACGAACCAGGCGTGCTGCTGCGAGCGCAGGTTGATGTCATCCACATACCGTCCCCGTCCGGTGAGGAAGCGGCGATCTTCACTACGAGGCGCCGATACGCCGATACCCAGGTTGCTGCTCATGATCCCCCCTCGCCCATCACGCCGGAGGCGGCGCGCACGGCCTTGATGATGTTGTGATAGCCGGTGCAGCGGCAGAAATTGCCCTCCAGCCAATCCCGCACCTCGACTTCACTTGGCCGGGGGTTGCGGCGCAGCAGATCGACCGCGCTCATGATCATGCCGGGCGTGCAAAAGCCGCACTGCAGCGCATGATGCTCATGAAAAGCCTGCTGGACCGGGTGCATCTCGCCGTTCCGGGCCAGACCCTCGATGGTCTCCACCGCGCGTCCGTCGGCTTGCGCCGCCAGCATCGTGCAACTCTTGACCGAAACGCCGTCGACATGAACAACGCAGGCGCCGCACTGGCTGGTGTCGCAACCGACGTGAGTGCCGGTAAGGCCAAAGTGATTGCGAAGCAGTTCCACCAGCAGCGTGGCGCTGCTGGCCTCGGCGCTAACGCTCTTGCCGTTCAGCGTGAACGAAACTGTTGCGTCCATTCCCGCCCTCCATATTTAAGATCTTGTTGCTACCGGCTCGCGCCGGCCCCTTGTTCGGATAATACCGCCTTCAACGCTGCCTCACACGCCAAAAAGCCAGTACGCTGCGATTGCAGCCAGCAGCAGCACAACGAAGGCGGCCCAACGCACGGCCCGGCTGGCGAACAGTCGGCCGGCCACTTGCCCCAACCCCGCATTGCCGGATCCGTCCCGCGCGGCGGCTCCGAAACGTCGCTTCCCGTCCAGGATTTCCGCCAGGCGCTGGAAAAAATGCGCGGCAATCTTGCGTGTAATACCCGAAAGGAGGCGTGAACCGACCTGCGCCAGCTTGCCGCCCAACTGCAGCTTGGCCTTATAGCTGAGGCGGGTGCCGCCCTGCCCGTCCTCCTCCAGGAGAACATCCGCGTGACCCCGGCCGAAGCCCACAGGCGCCTTGGCGCTGCCCTCCAATCGATAAGCCCGCGGCGGATCCGGATCGGTAATGCGTATCTCCACCGAAAATTTCGCACTGACGGGACCGACTTCCGCCTGCATGGCAGCACGGTAGTGATTCTCGCTGACCCGGTCGAAGGACCTGCAGCCGGGTACGCACGCGCCCAGCACCTCCGGGTCTATAAGCGCCTCCCATACCGTCTCGCGAGGGTGGGTCAGGTTTTGCTCTCCCCTAATCTCCATTGGCTCGAATGATTCGCAAGGCTGAACTACAAAAAACGGCACGACCTCAGGCGCCGGCAAGGGCGCTATCGTAACCTGCGGAAGTCTGTCCCGGGGACCCATTGTTCCTGTTCCACATGTGGCTTTCGGGTCCGATTCCCTGCATGGCCGGTTGAGGAAAGCAGGGAATGTGAATTAGGATGCCTGCTCACATTGGGGGACACACCATGCTAAGTCTCATCGAGAGACGCTCGGAAATCGTGCGCCAGACCGAGTCCAGGGGAAAGGTCGGCGTCGAAGAGTTGGCGACGCAACTCAGCGTATCTCAGGTCACGATTCGCAATGACCTGAATGCCTTGAGCAGCAAGGGCCTGATCGTGCGCTCGCGCGGCGGCGCCCTGGCCAGCACTCGATTGACCCGAGAGTTGTCCATGCAGGAGAAGTACAAGGACAACCTGGTAATCAAGCGCCGCCTGGGACGCGCCGTTGCGGGGCTGATCGGTTCCGGCGTGCGCACGGTAGCCATCGACTCCGGGACGACCGCGGAAGAAGTGGCTTTGAGCCTGATCGATCATTCCGGCCTTACGGTCCTGACCAACGGGCTGAACGTGGCATCGGCCCTGGCCCGCGCGGAAGGCATCGAGGTACTGGCGACCGGCGGCGCGCTGCGCAAGAAGTCGATGTCCTTCTTCGGCAAGCACGCTGAGGAAAGCTTGAGTCACATGCACTTTGACACCCTGGTGCTCGGCGCAGACGGCATAGACAGGAAAATCGGCGTCACCACCCACTTCAGCCAGGAAGCGAGCCTGAATCGGGTCATGCTCAAGCAAGCCAGCGAGGTCATCCTGGTGGCCGATTCCTCCAAGTTCGACAAGCGCTGCCCGCACATCATCTGCGAGATTGCCGATCTGGACATCATCGTTACTGATGCTGGAATGCCCGGCGACACCCTTCAGGCGCTGGCCGAGGCAGGGATAGACGTTCGCGTCGTCGACGACACGCCGTAGCGGTTACAAGAAGGGGCACTGGCAATTAGTTTTCAATAGTCCGAGATTTGCCTTTTCGAAAGCTTGCAAAACACTTCCATCTAATCTAACCTTTCGACTCGCCGTCGGCGGGAATTCCTGGAAGCTCTGGTGCGTCAGCTCAACCCCCGTGCAGGGTGATCAGGGTATCCCGCCACGGCGAATCCTTTTCACGGCCGTGGCTGGGCGCAGCGCGGGGGGGCAGGAAATGAGGCAGGACGCTGTCTCAATGGGCGGGGCGATTACTTGAAACAGCGTAGCCAAAGCAACATGACGGGCGTGCTGATCATTGGCGGCCTGTTCTTTGTTTTCGGCTTTGTAACCTGGTTGAACGGCGCCCTGATTCCGTTCCTCACGATCGCCTGCGAACTTACGCACCTTCAGGCCTACCTGGTCACGCTGGCCTTCTACATTGCCTATACCGTCATGGCATTGCCTATGTCCCTGGTCTTGCGCCGCACCGGCTACAAGAACGGCCTGGGGCTGGGCCTGCTGCTGATGGCCGCGGGTGCCTTGATTTTCATCCCGGCGGCGATGCTGCGAACCTACGGCATATTTCTCGGCGGGCTGTTCGTCATGGGGACCGGTCTGGCGATCCTGCAGACCGCCGCCAATCCGTACATCGTGCGGATCGGCCCGGAAGAGACGGCCGCCGTTCGCATCAGCATCATGGGACTGCTCAACAAGGGCGCGGGCATCATCGCTCCGCTGGCCTTTACCGCGCTGTTTCTTGCGGACGTTTCCGAGTTCACCGAGATCCGGCTCAACGCCCTGCCGCCCGCGGAAAAACTGTTGCAGCTGAACGAATTGTCGTCGCGACTGATCGGGCCGTATCTGATCCTTGCAGGCCTGTTGGCGCTGCTTGCGGTCTACATCCGGCTATCGCCCCTGCCCGATCCCGAGTTTCCGGCCGGTGAGGAACCCGGGTCGGGCCGTAGCGTATTGCGGCACCCGAACCTGGTGCTGGGCGTGATTGCAATCTTCTTCTACATGGGTGCGGAAGTCGTGGCCGGCGACACCATCAGCCTCTTCGGCCGCGAGCTCGGCGTAAGCAATTTCGGCCAGCTGACCGCCTACACGATGGCCTTCATGATGCTCGGCTACCTGTTGGGCGTGATCCTGATACCCCGCTGGATCAGCCAGGAAAAAGCGCTCGCGCTTTCGGCCCTGTTCGGAATCCTGATGTCGGTCCTGGTGCTGACCGGCGACCTGGGCTCCGACCGTGTCTGGGCGGCAATGCTTGAATGGACCGGCATGCCGGCAATACCGGACGCGGTGCTGTTCGTGGCCCTGTTCGGTCTGGCGAACGCGCTGGTTTGGCCAGCCGTCTGGCCCATGGCCCTGCGCGGGCTCAACAAAAGCGAAACCGAAACCGGGTCGGCCCTGCTGATCATGGCGATCGCCGGCGGCGCGATCATTCCAGTGGTTTTCGGAGCGCTGGCCGATTCATCGCCGGATCGCCGGATCCCCGCATCGGCTACTGGGTCATGCTTCCCTGCTACCTCGTCATCTTTCTCTACGCGTTGCGTGGGCATAGACTTCACGGCTGGGGACGCGCCCGACCTCTTGGGGACATGACTTGATGACAGGCGATAACGCGCTCGGCGAAGTTCTGGGAATCCTGCGCCAGAACCGCAACGGCAAGTCCGTGGGCGTTTATTCCGTTTGCACGGCTCATCCGCTGGCACTGGAAGCCGCAATGATCCAGGCCCGCAGGGACAACGCTCCGCTGCTGATCGAGGCAACTGCCAACCAGGTCAACCAGTTCGGCGGCTACACCGGAATGCGCCCCGCGGATTTCCCCGGCTACGTTGCCGCGATTGCCGAGCGCGCAGGCCTGCCGGCCGACCGGATCGTGCTGGGCGGCGATCATTTGGGCCCGGTTTGCTGGGCCGGTGAAGAAGCGGACGTCGCCATGGCCAAAGCCCGCGAGCTGGTCGGGGCCTATGTCGAGGCCGGTTTCCGCAAGCTGCACCTCGACACCAGCATGCCCTGCGCGGACGATTCGACGCCGCTCGGCGAAGAGGTTGTCGCCATGCGCGCGGCGGAACTCTGCGAGGTGGCCGAGGAGACTGCCATGGAACACAAGGCCGGCGCCCGGCCGGTCTACGTTGTAGGCACCGAAGTTCCCGCGCCCGGAGGCGCGAGCGGATCGGTCAATCAGCTGAAGGTGACGTCGCCGGGGAATGCCACCCGGACCGCCGCGATTCATCGCATGGCCTTTTGCGCGCGTGGCTTTTCCGCCGCGTGGCCTCGCGTCATCGGGCTGGTCGTGCAACCGGGAGTGGAATTCGACCACGCCTCGGTCCACCCCTACGAGCCGCGCCTGGCCCGGACCCTCAGCGAGTCCCTGGAAGGACTGCCGGGCATGGTATTCGAGGCCCATTCCACAGACTATCAGCCCGAGGAGTGTTATCGCGCGCTGGTCCGCGATCACTTTGCGATCCTCAAGGTAGGGCCGCAGCTCACCTATGCGCTACGCGAGGCCTTGTTCGCGCTGAGTGCGATCGAAGACGAATTGCTCGGCACCGATTCATCGTCAAGACTGCCGTCCGTGTGCGAAGAGGTGATGCGGGAAGACCCGGCCCACTGGATCAGGCACTACCCCAGACAGGAACCCGAAGCCGCCTGGTACCGCCAACACAGCTACAGCGACCGGATTCGCTACTACTGGAGCCATCCGACGGTATCCGAAACGGTGGAGCGGATGTTCGAAAACCTGTCGGAGATTGAAATCCCGCTAACGCTACTGCGCCGGCACTTGCCGGCACAATACCGGGCCGTGCGCAAAGGAGATCTCGCCATGACGCCGCGCAAGCTGGTCATCCACAACATCCAGGAAGTGACCTCCGCTTACTCACGAGCCTGCGGGCGCATTGCATCGTGAATGGCAACCCCCGCGACAAGAAGGCCACCGGCGTGCGGAAACAAATGAAGTTCCAGGACCTTCCACTCAACATGGACGCCGAGGTTCTCAAGCGCAGGAACAGTCTTTGGACCGCCCGTGAAATCTGCCAGCAGCCCCGCGTCTGGCGCAAGGCGTATTGCCGCATCGAGGAAGGGCGCGAATCCATCGACGATTGGCTGGCGCCGGTGCTCGCCAAGCCCAAATTGCGCATTTATTTTTGCGGAGCCGGATCGTCCGCCTTTATTGGAGAAACCGTCGCGGCCTGGCTAAGAAAACAACATTCCGGACACGCCATCGGCACCATTCAATCGGTACACACCACGGATCTCGCAAGTGATCCGGCGCAATACCTGGGAGACGACGTCCCAACGCTCTTGGTCTCGCTGGCGCGATCCGGCGACAGCCCGGAAAGCCTCGCCTGTCTTCAATTGGCGGACAAGTTTCTGTCGGACTGCAATCATCTGATCCTGACCTGCAACCGCGCGGGCCGGCTGGCGAAAGAAGCCGGCGGCCGGGGAGATGCGTTCTGCCTGTTGATGCCGGCAGAAACCAACGACCGGAGTTTCGCGATGACCAGCAGTTTCACGACCATGCTGGTGTCCTGCCTCGCCCTGTTCACTCCTGACGCGGAGCAACTCGACAAGGCGGCCCGTTGGGCCGAGCGCTTGCTGCGGAACGGCAACCCCTATGTCACCAATATCGCGCAGTGCGGGTTCCGTCGAATTGCCGTGCTCGGAGCAGGTTGCCTGCTGGGCGTCGCGAGGGAGGCTGCGCTCAAGTGCCTGGAATTGACAGCAGGCAAGGTGGTGGCGATTCACGATTCACCGCTGGGCTTCCGGCACGGCCCCAAGATGATCATCGATGAATCGACCCTGGTCGTTCATATGCGATCCAGCGATCCGCACACACAGCTCTATGACCAGGACCTGCTGGATGAACTGCGCCGGGATGATGCCTCGGCTGCGGTGATCGAATTGCACCCCGACATGGTTGTCGGGGAGGCCTTCCCGGCCGGGGAGGGAACCTCGCAATTGGACGATGCATGGCTGTCGCTTGTCTACCTCGTTGTCTGTCAGATGCTGGCGTTCCACAAGGCGATGGCGATGGGCGTGGAGGCCGACGTCCCGTGTACGAGTGGCGAGGTCAACCGCGTTGTGAGTGGCGTCACCATCTATCCGTTCACGGCAGATGCCGCTTCCCGCCCGCGAGCGCCGCAAGTGCTCTATGGCCTGGACATCGGCGGAACGAAGATGGAGTTCGGCGTATACGACGCCGAACTAAACCGTCTGCACGCCGAACGAACTCCTACTCCTGTCGACGACTACGACCGGTTCCTTGAAACCATCGGCGACTTTGTTACCCGCGCCGACCAGCGGTTCGAGGCCACCGGCACGATCGGTTTCGGCCTGCCCGGCATCATCGATCGCCAGGGCAAGTCACTGGCGGTCAACGTGCCCTGCCTTACGGGACGGGACGCAAGAAAAGACCTGGTACGGTTGCTGGAGCGGCCGATTGCGATCATCAATGATGGCCGGGCCTTTGCCCTGTCCGAAGCGCACGCCGGGGCGGCCGACGGGCACGAATGCATGATCGGCATAACCCTGGGGACGGGAGTGGTAGGCGGCTATTGCATCGGTGGCCACCTGCAAGCCGGAAGTGACGGAATTGCCGGAGAATGGGGGCATATCCCGCTCGCGTCCAGTGTGCGCATGCGCCATGGCCTGCCACTGCTGACCTGCCGTTGCGGCGCAACCGCTTGCGCCGAATGCTATGTTTCCGGGCCGGGGATGTCGCGAATCCATGAGCACCTGACCGGCAAAGCGGTACCGGCGGCGGAAGTCGTGGACGGCATGCGAAAAGGCGAAGCTTCCTGCATCGGGACCTTCGATATCTGGACAGACTGCGTGGCCAGTTGCCTCGCATCCATGGTCCTGCATATCAATCCGAGCATCATCGTGATAGGCGGCGGGCTGTCGGAAATCCAGGAAATCTATGAGCGATTGCCGGGGGCATTGTCCGGCCATCTGCTGGACCGGATCGAACCCCCGGTCATCGCGCCGGCCAAACACGGCGGCGCCAGCGGGGGGCGGGGGGCGGCAATCGTCGGCGCCCAGGAGTGTGGATGGACCGGAGCCGCGGGCGCTTCCCATGAACTTCCAGTTACATTAGCGCTTCAGCAACCGTAGAGGACACCCGTTCCGCGACCCGGCCCCGGGATTTCCGGAAAAAAATGATGGAAGAACGGACCACGGCCCTGGTCAACGCCACCGTGTTCACCGGTGAGCGGGTGCATGAGAACTGCTCGGTCCTTGTCCGGAACGGGTTGATTGCCGACCTGGTTCCGAACGACGGCCCCATAAGCGGCGCCGATACCGTGTTCGACATGCAGGGGCGCCGCCTGGCGCCTGGATTCATCGATATCCAGGTCAACGGCGGAGGCGGCGTGCTGTTCAACAACTCGCCCACGTTCGACACGCTGCGAACCATGAGCGCGGCGCATGCGCAGTTCGGAACCACCGCGCTTCTTCCCACGCTCATAAGCGATCGCTATGAGGTCATGCGCTCGGCGACCGATGCGGTTCGGCAGGCCGCGGCGGAGCGCCTGCCCGGCATCCTGGGTATCCACCTGGAGGGGCCTTTCCTGAACCCGCAGCGCAGAGGCGCGCATGCCGAGAGGATGCTCCGCGAGATAGACAAGGAAGGGATGCAGATCCTCACCTCCCTTCAGCCGGGCCTGGTCACGATGACCACGCTCGCGCCGGAAAAAGCCACGCCGGAGATCATTGGGCGACTTTGCGCTGCCGGGGTGGTGGTTTTTGGCGGACACTCCGCGGCCAGCTATGAGCAATGCCATGCTGCAACGATTGCCGGCATGAAGGGGTTTACGCACCTCTACAACGGAATGGGGCCGGTATCCGGACGCGACCCCGGAATGGTCGGCGCCGCGCTGGATTTGCCGGATTGCATGTTCAGCCTCATCGCCGACGGCCATCACGTCCACCCGGCCCTGTTGCGAGCGGCGCTGGGCACCCGCAAGAAAGGCGCCGCATTGCTGGTCACGGACGCCATGGCAACGGTGGGGTCCGCGAATCCCACGTTCGACTTGTATGGTCGGCGCGTGTCCCTGGATCAGGGCGTGCTGCGCGACGAACACGGGTCCCTGGCGGGCTCCAACCTGGGCATGATCGACGCCGTGCGCAACATCATGCGCATGGCCGATCTTGACTGGACCGAGGCGGTCCGGATGGCTTCCAGCTATCCGGCGCGGGCAATTGGCGTGGACAGCCACCGTGGGTTTGTGCTGCCCGGTTACAAAGCCGACCTGGTGGAACTGGATGCGGAAATGGCCCTGCACAGAACCTGGGTCGCCGGAGTACCCTTGAAACTACACTAGTCGGTCTCTTCCAACGAGCATAGAGGAATCCGCATTGGGTAACGGTTTACCGGATCGCACAGCCCCCTCCCCTGTGGCGGCGCGCCTGGCAAGCGGGGAAGTCAGCAGCGAGCAGGCCGTCCAATGGTGTCTGGAGCGCATCGAACGGCGCGACCAGGTGGTGCGGGCGTTCGTTGAATTCGATGGCGACCAGGCCCTGGCCACGGCGCGGGCGCGGGACAGCGAGCGGCAGTTGAGGGGAGCGCGCAGCGCGCTTCACGGCCTGCCGTTCGCCGTCAAGGACGTGATCGATACGGCGGACCTGATGACGCAACGCAATTCGCCACGATACGAGGGGCGGCGGGCCGAGCAGGATGCGGCCTGCGTTCGACTGCTGCGCCAGGCGGGTTGCGTGCTGCTGGGCAAGGCGGCCACCGTGGAGTTCGCCGGCATCGGCCGCGACCCGTCCACCACCAACCCGCACAACCCGAAGCACACGCCCGGCGGATCATCGGCGGGTTCCGGCGCCTGCGTCGCCGAAGGCATGGCGCCGCTGGCGCTGGGCACGCAGACCGGCGGCTCGGTGATCCGGCCATCGTCGTTCTGCGGGGTAGCCGGCTTCAAGCCCACCTACGGCCGGGTGCCGGTCCAGGGCCTGTGGATGCATGCGCCCAGCCTGGATACGGTCGGATGGATGGCCGAAGACGTGGCGCTTTTGGCGTGTACCGCCGAGGTCCTGCTGCTGGAGACCTGGGAGCCGCCGGAAGCCGACCGGCGCCTGCGTATCGGCCTTTACACCACGCCCTACTGGGACGAAGCGGAGACAGCCAGTCAATCGGCCGTCGAAACCGCTGCCGACAAACTGACCGAGGCCGGCCACCGCGTGGAAACGGTCGCAGAAATACCGGGCGCCGAGAACATGAACGAATGGCAGGACGTGATCATGCACGGCGAAGCCCGCATTTCGCTGCTATCGGAATACGGCGCCGGCAAGCAGGGACTGCATGAGGACATCATCGACGAGGTGGAGGTCAACCGCGGCATCACCCCGGCGCTGATGACCGAGGCCTACAACGGTATCGAACAGATGCGGCCGGTCTTTGACGGGCAGCTCGACGGGTTCGACGCCTGGCTGACGCCTTCGGTGCCCGGAGAAGCGCCGCTGCGCAAGGACGGCAACGGCGAGGCGACGTTCAACCGCCTGTTCACGGCGCTGCATCTGCCTTGCGTGACGGTGCCGGGCTTGAAGGGGCCGCAGGACCTGCCGGTCGGCGTGCAACTGGTGGGCGCGCGCTTCTCCGACATGCGCGTGCTGGCCGCGGCCGCCATCCTGGAAAAACTAATGCGTCCCGAAAAGGGGTAGTTCCGGCAGTTCCTGCACGCCTGTCAGTTCTTCCAGGCGCTCCAGCCGCTCAAACAACTCCTCTGCCACTGAAAGGGAGGACATCCTACCTTCCGACGCGGGAGTGGCGCATTCCATGAACTTCTCGCGCAACTCGTCGCGCGAAAGCGGATTCTGCCCGTGCCCGCGGTAGCGATAAACCCACTCGCTGACGACCTCGTTGCCGCCAGTCAATTGAACGCCAACCGTGTCATAACGAGCGCCCACCGGGTAAACGGGGTCGTCATCCGCTCCCTCCACGCGTCGCACGCGCTTCATGAGCGCCTGCACGTCATCACTTCGCACGCAGTCATCGCGCATTTCAGAAAGGCCCAGCCGCCCGAACAGCAACGCGGCGGCAACCGCGAATTCCAGGCTGAACTTCGCCTGCATGGCGTCGGATGGCAAGCGGAACTGCATGACCGACGAGTGCGCTTCGCTGATTCGCGCCGTGACCCGTTCGATTCTTGCGCAATCGAACTCATGATCCGCCCGTAACTGTAGCGCCGCATCCACGCAACGTTGTGCGGCTCCCACCACCGGATAGCGCTTGATGTTCAGGCCATGCCGGGCCATGTACCAGTCCTTGCCAAGGTCTTGCGCCGGAGAATCGCGATCCACTCTGCCGGATGGCGAAATCACCCGAAGAAAGCCACCGGCCCCGTCCAGAGCGTCCGGACCTGCATCCAGACCAGCCAGAGCCCGCCGCACCGCGACAAGACCGGCTTCGGCGGCCCGTGCCGCCTGGTACGGCTTGGCCTGGGTCCCGAAGTTGTCCATCACGCCGCCTCCGGCAGCGGCGGCCAGTCCCAGGGCATTGCGGGTTTCTTCGCGGGACATTCCCCGTAGCCAGCAAAGCGCCGCAGCGGCACCGACCGGACCGTAGACCCCGGTGGGGTGCCATCCCGCCCCCTGCATATAGTCCCGCTCGCGCCGCGCCAGGACGCTCCAGACTTCGAATCCCGCGAGGTAAGCGCCGACCATGCGCGCGCCCGACGCGCCGATTACTTCGGCCTCCGCCAGGACCGGCGGAACCAGCACGGCGCTGGTGTGATTGGCAAAGGCATAGTCGTCCAGATCCATTGCGTGTGCCGCCGCCGAACCGATCAGGGCGGAGGATTGAGCCGGCAAACGCAAGGCGCTGAGCAGAACGCGGGACTCTGCCCTGCCCCCGGGCTCGGCCTGCAACAGGTTGCGCGTCACAGGCTGATCGGCGCCGGCCAGCGCCACGCCCAGGCAATCGATGAAGCCGGTAACAGCCAGACCGCGTGCCTGTTCCGGCGCCTGGCCGGGCAGGTCTCCACACAGGAAATCGAGGAGCGATTCGGTGAGTGCGCCCATAGCCGGACGAACGATACACGTTTCCTGGATGGTATGAGAAAATCCGCCGTCTTTCTCCTGGCGCGCGAAGAGGCGCGGGCAACTTGGCGCGAATCGGCATCGACATCGGCGGGACGTTTACCGACCTCATCGCCGCCGACCGCGACGGACGCGTGCTGGCAACCCACAAGCTGGCCTCCACGCCCGACGATCCGGCCCGCGCCGCCATGGAGGGTGCCGAGGAACTGCTGCAAAAGGCCGGACTTGACTTCTCCGACGTGGAGTTCTGCTGCCACGGCACCACGGTTGCGACCAACGCGCTGCTGGAGCGCAAGGGCGCCAGGACCGGTCTGATTACAACCCGGGGTTTTCGCGACGTCCTGCACATCGGTCGCAAGGACCGTCCCTACAACTTCTCGCATTACCAGGAAATCGCCCGCCAGAGCCGGCCGCTGGCGCCGCGCCGCTGGCGGATGACGGTCCGTGAGCGGATTCGCGCGCCCGAGGGCGAAGTGGAAGTGCCGCTGCGCGAGGACGACGTTCTGGCGGCCATCAAGCAGCTCAAGGAGCAAGGCGTCGAAGCGATCGCCGTGTGCTGCCTGTTCTCGTTTCTCAATCCGGCGCACGAGAAACGCATCGCAGAAATCGCCCGCCGCGAATTCCCTCAAGCCTATGTGACCGCAAGTCATGAGATCGTCCCGCTGGTGCGGGAATACGAGCGTTTTTCGACCACCGCGATGAATGCCTACGTGGGTCCGGTGACCGGCCGCTACATCCGCCGCTTCGCCCAGGCCCTTGAGCAGGCCGGCGTGCCGGCGCAGCTGCGCCTGATGACCTCCAGCGGCGGCATGGTTGCACCCGCTGAGGCCGAACGCCGCCCGGTCAACCTGTTGCTTTCCGGACCGGTGGGAGCATTGATTGCCGGCATCGAGGCGGCCAGAGAGATCGGCCGGGAAAACGTAATGACGCTGGACGTCGGCGGCACCTCCGCGGACATCGGCGTCGCTCCCGGCGGCGAAATGCGCATGCGCAGCCTTCTCGATACCCACGTCGGCGAGTACGACGTGATGACACCGATGGTCGACATATCGACGCTGGGCGCCGGCGGCGGGTCGATCGCCTGGCTGGACGCCGAGGGCATGTTCCGGGTGGGGCCGCAGAGCGCCGGCGCCGATCCCGGCCCGGCCTGCTACGGCAAGGGTGGCGAGCAGCCTACGGTGACCGACGCACTGGTCGTGGCCGGCTGGTATCGCCCCGAGCACCTGTCCGGGGCCGTTCCGACGCTGGCGCCGCAAGAAGCGGAACGGGCGATCCGCCGGCACATCGCCGAGCCGCTCGAACTGCCGCTGGAGAAGGCAGCGCTTGGAATATTCGATATCGCGGTGAACAACATGGTCGAGGCCATGCGCGTGGCCAGCGTCTCCAAGGGTTTTGACCCGCGCGAATTCACGCTGGTAGCCTATGGTGGCGCAGGCGGGGCGTTCGCTGCACCGGTGGCGGAGGTGCTTTCCATCGGCGAGGTACTGGTTCCGCCGCACCCCGGCGTAGGCGCAGCCGGCGGGCTGTTGAGCGCGCAGGTGCGCTATGAGTTCAAGGCTACCTTGTGGGGGGAACTGGACGAGTTGGATTACGCGGCCGTATCGGGCCTTTTCGATAACATGAGCCGCGAGGCCGGAGATCGCCTCGCGGGCGACGGATTCGAGGCCGGCGAAGTGCAGCTGCGTCGCTGGGCGGAGTGCCGCTATGCCGGCCAAGGCAACGAGCTTGCCGTGGAAACTCCCGCCGGCGAAATCAATTATGGCTGGGCGGATTCGCTTCGCGAGCGTTTTGATGCCGAACACCAGCGCGCCTACCTTCGCGCCTACCCGGACATGCCAGTGCGGGTGATCAATCTGGGCGTTTCCGCCTATGTAGCCGCAAAACCGCTGGTTTCGCAACAGCTTGCGGAAACCGCAGACACGGCCGCGCAAGCCACCTTGACGGCTCCCTGTCTGTTTCCGGGCGCCGAAGAGCCCCGGCCCACGGCGTTCTATCACCGTGACAGCCTTAATCCCGGCCATCGTATCCAGGGACCGGCCATCGTCGAGCAGGCCGACGCCACAACTGCCATCCCACCGGGTTGGCAGGCACGCGTGGACCGCTTTTCCAACCTCCTTCTCACTCCCGCACCATGAACGCCAAAGATTTCTGGCCCGGACTGGACCAGGCGCGCAGCACGGGCCTGGGCACCCACTCCGAGCGGCGCTGGAACAAGGTGGAGGTGGACCCGGTATCGCTGCAGGTAATCGGCGGCGCGCTGCAGTCCATCGCCCACGAGATGGCCGAACTGCTGGTTCGCATGGCTTACTCCAGCGTGATGCGCGAATCGCGCGACATCGGCGCCGCGCTGCTGGATTTCGACGGCCGGCAACTGTGCGAGAGCGATTCCACGCCGATGCATTGCGGCTCCCTGCCGGCCTATGTGCGCGGCATCGACCGCAAGCACCGGGGAAGCTATCAGCCCGGCGACATCTACCTGCACAACCACCCCTACCACGGCGCCTCGCACAGCCCGGACTACGGCGTGCTGCTGCCGGTATTCGTGGGCGACGTGCACATCGGGTTTGCCGGCTGCACCGGCCACATGGTGGACATCGGGGCCGCCGATCCGGGTTTTTCCGTGGACGTCCCGGATTTCTTTGCCGAGGGCCAGATCCTCGACGCAGTGAAGCTTCACGCCGCCGGCGAGCGCCGCGAGGATCTCTGGTCGCTGATCATGGACAACGTGCGAACACCGGACGCCAACGCCGGCGATCTCGAAGCGATGATCGCCTGCTGCAAGCTGGGCGAGAGGCGCTTCGCGGGGCTGGTGGCCAAACATGGCCTGGATCGCGTGATGAGCGCCGCCGAAGAATGGATGAGCTACGCCGAACGCCGCATGCGCGCTTGCATCGAGCGTTTGCCCGACGGCGATTACGCGGCGCCTGACGCGTGGCTGGAGGACGATGGCAAGCACTTCGGCATCCCGCTGAAGATCGCCACCCGGGTGATCGTGCGCGGCAGCGATATTTGCGTTGACCTGACAGGTTCGACACCGCAAACCACCACGGGCTTCAACTGCCCGTTCGAAGGCAGCGTGCTTCCGGCAGTGAACTTCGCGGTCCGCGCCCTGCTTCTGGACGAGATCGGCGAGGGTGCCGGCGTTCCCCAGAATGACGGCGTATTTCGCCCGGTTTTCGCCCACGCGCCCAAGGGCAGTATCTTCAATCCGATCTACCCGCGCGGCTGCGAGGCGCGCTTCACCCAGATCAACCGCATTCCCGACCAGGTCCTGCGGGCGCTGAGCGGCGCCCTGCCGCAGCGAGTGACGGGCGGCAACTCCGCCAACGTGTCCTGCTTCGTGTATTCCTTCGAGTCGCACCAGGGCAAGTACCAGATCAACGTGGAGATCAACGAGGGCTCGTATGGCGGGCGGCACGGACGCGACGGTCTGGATTCGGTCGATACGCTGATGGCGAACACGCGCAACAACCCGCTGGAGGAGATGGAGCTGTCGGTGCCGATGCTTTGCGAGCGTTACGAGTTGCGCGACGAAGCGCCGGCCGCCGGGCGCTGGCGCGGCGGCATGGGCGCAATCAAGACCTGGCGTTTCCTGAAGGATGCTGCGGTCAGTTCTACCGGCGACAACCGCTCGGACGACCCGCCACAGGGTATTTTCGGCGGCGCGAATGGCCTGCCGGGGCAGGTGAAAGTAAATCCGAACACGCCCGAGGAACAGGAACTTCCGGCGAAGGTATCGCATGCCCGATTCGCGGCCGGCGACCGGCTGGAGATCACGCTGGTATCCGCAGGCGGTTACGGCAACCCGCTCGAGCGCGACCCGGCCCGGGTGGCGCACGATGTTCTCGACGGGCTGCTGACCGCGGCCGAGGCGCGGGACAGCTACGGCGTGGTGGTCGACCCGGACAACGGCGGGCCCGACCTTGAAGCCACCGAAGCGCTGCGGCGCAGCCTGGGTGGGGAGACCGCAAAGTGAGCAATCCCGGCGACGGACGCAGCCTGGCGCTGGCGGAGGAGCTTCTGTCGATCGGCGACACGCCCCTGGGCGAACGCGACCTTGGGCAGATCCAGAACCTGGTCCTCGATCACCTCGGCTGCTGCTACGCCGGCTCGCTACTGGCCTGGGGCCGGCGGCTGCACGAATGGGCGGCCCCCCACGCCGGCTCGGGGAACGCACCGCTGTTGGCGTCGCAAACCCGTTTGGCCCCGGCCCTTGCGGCCTTCGTCAACGCCACATCGGCCCACGGGCTGGAGCTCGACGACACCCACGACGAGTCGGTCAGCCATCCGGGCGCCGCAGTCATTGCCTCCAGCCTGGCGCTGGGCTCCCATCACGGCCTCGATGGCCAAAGCCTGGCCGCAGCGATCTGCGCCGGTTACGAAGCGGTCGGCCGCGTGGGCGCGGCCACCAACGCGGCCGAGACCATCGAGCTGGGTTTTCATCCCACCAGCCTGTTCGTCGGTTTCGGTGCGGCGGCAGCGGCTGCCGTCCTGTTGCGCCTGTCGCCGAAGGAACTGGCGCGCGCCTGGGGACTGATGCTCTCGATGGCCGGCGGATCGATGCAGTTCAGCCAGGAACCCGAAGGCACCACAGTGAAACGCCTGCACGGCGGCTACGCGGCCCTGCACGGCGTAATGGCGGCCGAACATGCCGCGCTCGGCATCGCCGGCCCGGAGCAGGCGCTCGAAGGCCGCTACGGGTTGATCGCCAATTTCGGCGCTGATTCCGATCCCGAACGGCTGAACCGTCCCCATCCCGACGGTCCGGAGATTCACCGCATCAGTTACAAGCCCTACCCCTGCTGCCGCTTGTTTCACTCCACGCTGGACGCGCTGGCCGAGGTCACCGAAGATTTCAGCCTTGATCCCGCGGCCATCGATTCGATCGTGGTGGGCGGGCCCGACATCATGGTCACCCAGCACATGCTGCGCCGCCCCACCTCCGAGATGGCCGCCCAATACAGCCTGCCGTTCACGCTGGGCGCGGCGCTCTACTACGGCCCGAGTTCGGTGGCCGGGTTCATGGGCGATGCGCTCAACGACAGCCGCACGCTGGCAATCGCGGATCGCGTGGAGGCCGTAGCCGACCCCGACATGCAGGCGGCTTTCCCCTCGCATTTCGGCAGCTGGCTGGAACTCAAGACGCGAAACGGCCGCAGCCGCCGCTCGGACATACTCGACAGCCTGGGCACGCCGGCCAACCCGATGGGGCGCGAAGACCTGATCTCCAAGTTCGAGAGTCTTACCGCCGGCGAAAACGACATCAACGCCGCCCAGGTTGCCTCTACTCTTGATAACCTCGGGCAACTTCGCCGAATCAACCCTCTTCTTGAACCCTTCTGTAGCTAACTTCTATTATGGACAAAGAACGCACCACCGCCGATCCGGTCCCTGCCGGGCAACTGCAGGACGACGTAATGCTGCTGCTGGACACGATTGCAGCCGGCGAGGTTGCCATTGCACCACTGGACGTCGCCTATGCAGTCAACGCCTGTACCGAGACCGGCATCCGCCGGATTTACGCAGCCAAGAAGCGGAGTTACGAGAAACCCGGCGGCCTGTTCGCCAACGTCACGATGAGCCGGGCCATCCACATCATGGACGACTGGAAGCACGATCTGGCCGAGACCATCGTGCGCGAGGAAGACATCCCTTTCTCCATCGTGGCGCCATTTCATGTCGAACACGAATTCTTCGCCCGAACCGAACCATTCGTGATGCAGTCCTCGACCAGGGCCGGGACCATGGACATGCTGCTCAATGCCGGGCAGTTTCACAACGAGATCGCCCGCCAGTCCTGGGAGCGCGGCATGCCAGTGTTCGGTTCGTCGGCGAACACCTCGCTGCAGGGCTCGAAATACCGTTACGAGGACATCGAGGCGCCGGTACGCGAAGCAGCTACCGTTTTTTTCGACTACGGACTGTCGAAATACGCCAACCCGCAGGGGCATTCCAGCACCATCATCGATTTCCGCGACTTCTCCGTAATCCGCGTGGGGGTAGTGTTCGACCGTGTTGCTGCCGCCTTCCGCAAGCATGGCAAGGTAGATCTCACCGTCCCCTGATTTCCGGAACCGAGGGATTGCGGTATCATTCTTAAGAATCGGGGTGGCACGCGGGGCCGCCCTTTTTTCCCGCTAAACAATGCACGAGGTTCTTGCATGAAAATTGGCATTCTCCGGCGGCCTATAGCCACCGCCATCGCACTTATCGCCGCCGGCAGTCTGGCGGCGCAGGACAACGTACTCGAAGAGATCATCGTCACCGCCGAGAAGCGGGAAGCGTCGATCCAGGACACTGCCCTGGCCATCACGGCCGTTAGCGGCGACATGCTGGAGAACGGCGGGCTCGATGAGATCGAAGACCTGAGCCTGGACGTGCCTTCGCTGGTGTTCAGCCGCGCCGGCGGCGAGGCGCAGCTCTATATCCGCGGCGTCGGCACCAACCTTTTCGGCATCGGCCAGGACTCTTCCGTGGCCGTGCACCAGGACGGCGTCTACCAGGGCCGCGCGCAGATGGGCCTGAACCAGTTCCTGGACGTGGAGCGCGTCGAGGTCCTGCGCGGACCGCAAGGCACACTCTACGGCCGTAATGCCACAGCAGGCGTGATCAACGTCATTCACCGCGAGCCGGGCGAGGAAGCCGAAGGCTATGTGAACCTCAAGATCGGCAACTTCAACCGCTACGACGCCGAAGCAGCCTACGGCGGCCCGATCGGCGACAACGCGGGCTTCCGCCTGGCCGTGCGTTACGGTTCAGACGGCGGATTCACCGAGGACCTGGACCCGACGGGAGGGGACGAAGTGGACGGCGGCGAAACCAGCGCCCTGCGGGCCACCGTCAAGTTCGCCCTGTCCGACACGATTTCCGTCAAACTGGTCGGCGACTGGACCGATTTTGACGGCGACAACCGCACCATCCGCCCGCGCGGCAACCTGCACCGCTCGGCGGCCGAAGGCGCCATGCCCCTGCCGGACTTCGACCAGACCCGCAACGAGGTGGACAGCTTCCAGCAGTGGACCATCAGCGGAATTACCGGCGTAGTGACGGCGGACCTGGGCACCGGCCTGACGCTGACCTCGATTACCGGCTACCGGCAATTCGAGGACAGCTTCCGCTTCAACACCGACGGCACCGAGATCTTCGTCACCCAGACCCATTTCGAGCGCGAAACCGACCAGTTCTCCGAGGAAATCCGCCTGGCCTGCGACTGCCCCGACTACGAATGGATCGCCGGCCTCTATTACTTCACCGAGGACAAGGTAGAGGATTTCGGTCTGCCGGGCATCAACTTCGGCGGCGCGTTCAACATCTTCGCTACCAACAAGACCGACGCCTGGGCCGGCTTCGGCGAGTTGACCTGGCATCTGAGCGACCGCCTGGACGGCATCGTGGGCGCTCGCTACAGCAACGAGGAGAAGGACGACTGGAACCTGCGCGGATTGACCGGCGGCAACTTCGACGGCCTGTTCGGCGCCAGCGATCCCAGGGCCTTCAGCTTCAGCTTCCCGCCACGGATGACGGTCGACGACTGGAATGCCTTCACGCCCAAGTTCGGACTGAAGTACGACTACAGCGACAACATCATGGTCTATACAACGCTTACGCGCGGCTTCAAGTCCGGGGGCACCAACTCGCTGAGCGGGGATGCGGCATTCGATCCTGAACACCTCTGGAGCTTCGAGGTCGGCGGGAAGTCCACGCTGGGCGACGGCCGGGCGATCGTCAATGCAGCAGCCTTCCTCTATGACTACACCGACCTCCAGGTATCCACGTTTTCCGAGGGCACGGTGGTGGTAACCAACGCTGCCGAGGCCACGGTGGCGGGTCTGGAGCTGGACGTGTCCGCGGTGCTGTCCGACGAGTTCACCTGGACCAGTTCCGTGATGGCACTGAAGGCCGAATATGACGAGTTCCTGAGCCGCTACGGATTCATTGACACACCGGCAGGCCGCCAGCCCAATGTGCTCGACCTGTCCGGCAACAACATGGTCAATGCGCCGGAACTTTCGCTGACTTCGACGCTGAACTACAACGCTGACATTGGGCCCGGCGAGTTCTCGGCGATGGCGCAGGTTGCCTACCGTTCAACGGTCTATCACAGCCAGTTCAACGAAGTGGAAGTGGGCCAGGGCAGCATCATGCTGGCCAATATTCGCGCCGGAATACGCTTTTTGAACGGCGTGGAAGCGGCGGTCGTGGTGCGCAATCTGCTGGACCGGGAGTATTACCAGAACTCGGTACGGTTCACGTCACTGAACGACCGCAGCAAGGACTTCGGCGGCATCGGCGCGGCACTTGGCTACCCCGGAGAAGGACGTTCCATCGCATTCCAGGTACACGCATCATTCTGATTTGCGGGAGTGAGGGCAGGACGCCCTCGTTTCCGGCCTGAGTGAGCGCTCAACCCCGTCGTAGCTGGTACATCGTAGGCGTCCTCACGGTCGCCTACACCTGCTCATACATCGACCGCTCGGTCCTCGGCCTGATGGTAGGGCCGATCCGGGCCGAGCTGGGCATTACCGACACCCAGTTCAGCCTGCTGCAAGGCCTCGCCTTTGCGATCTTCTACACCTTGCTGGGCATCCCCATCGCCTGGCTGGCGGACCGGGCCAACCGCCGCAACATCATCTCCGCCGGCATCGCCGTTTGGAGCGTGATGACGGCGCTGTGCGGCCTGGCGCGGACCTTCGGATCGCTCTTCCTGGCAAGGATCGGCGTCGGCGTCGGCGAAGCTGCCCTGTCGCCGGCCGCTTATTCGATGATCGCGGACCTGTTCCCGCGCGAGAAGCTCGGCCGCGCCCTGGGAATCTATTCCTCGGGCGTGTTCATCGGCATCGGCCTCAGTTTTTTTCTGGTGGGACAGCTGATCAGCGCCCTGGAGCCGGTAACCCTGCCGATCGTAGGCGAACTCACTCCCTGGCGGCTGACGCTGGTGGTGCTGGGACTCCCGGGATTGATCATTGCCGGGCTCTGTCTTACCTTCCGCGAGCCGGCGCGCCTGCAAGCGAAGGCCGGCGGACTGCCGATCAGTCAGGTCGGGGCCTTTTTTGCGCAGCATTGGAAGCTGTATGTCCTGCATTTCCTCGCCTTCTCCATGCTGACGCTGCTGTTCAACGCTGAGATCGCCTGGTTCGGCGAATACCTGATCCGCATTCACGGTGAGACCCCGGGCAGGGCAGGAACCTACTTGGGTGTAATCGTGACCTTTTTCGGGGGTTCGGGCATCATTTGCGGGGGGCTGCATTGCGACTACCTGAAGCGCCGCGGCGACAACGGCGGCGCGATTCGCTCCGCGCTCATGGCAGCCTGCATCGTGCTCCCCCTGGGCGCCACCATCACGCTGATGCCCAGCGCCGGGCTCTCGGTGGTCCTGCTGGCGCCGTTGCTGTTCTTTTCCAGCTGGGTGTTTGCGCCGGCCACGACTGCACTGCAACTGTTCACGCCGCCGCCGATGCGGGCGCAGTTCTCCGCGGTTTACCTGTTCGTCGTCAACCTGACGGGCATAGGCTTCGGCGGAACAGCGGTCGCGTTGATTACCGACTTCGTATTTCACAACGACGCAATGCTCCACTACTCCATGGCGATCGCCGCCACGCTGAGCGGGGTGTTGAGCGTCATCCTGCTATGGGTGCTGCTGTCGATCTATCGCCGCGCCATGGACAGGCAGGAGCGAGAACTGCCAGGCGGCCAGACATCTTGAAGCGTATCGGGCTCGACATCGATCACGTCGGCCTGGTGGGACCGGACATCGGCGCCACTGTCGCCGCTTTTCGCAAGCTCGGCTTTAAGGTCACTGACCCGGTAGAACTGATGGGCACCGGGCCCGACGGCAAAGAGCGAAGCCTGGGCCAGCAAAGCGCGCACTTCATCTTCGGGTCCACTTATGTAGAGCTGAGCGAGGTCACCGCACCAGGGCCGGACCATCACCTGGCACCCTGGATAGGCGACGGCCACGCCATTCGCATCCTTATTCTGCGGGCCGCGGACATTGCTGCAGCACGCGAACAAGCGGTGGAGGCCGGGCAAGACCCGACACCGGTCGGCGAAGCCAGCCGCCGCCTGCAATACGCCCAAGGCGCGACCGCGCGGTTCCGCTGGCTGGCTCTGCCGCCGCAAAACTTCCCCGAAGCGCTGTGCGGCTACGTGCAGCACATGACGCCCGAACTCGTGTTCTGGTCGGCAATGAACGCGCATCCCAACGGCGCAACGGAATTGACCGGCATGACCTTGCAAACCGACGATGTGGACGACGCGGAACGCCGATACCGCCTGCTCGGAAGTCCGCAAGCGCCGGAATTTCTCAAGATCCATCCGCTCGAACGAGGCTTGAGGGGCTTCACCACCCTGCATCTGCGCACACGCAGCCTGAACCAGACCGCCCGGGCGCTCCGCGACGCCGGGCAGCCATTCCAACGCGACGACAGCAGCCTGACCGCCCAGGCGCCCGGCGTCCTTCTGACATTCTCCGAGTAACCCCTCAGGCGAATTGGCGTAAGCTTGCGCGCTAACCGGCGCGGGAGGACCTCACCCACATCGACAGACTCAAGAATATCGGCGCCTGGTATGCAGTGTTCCTGCTCACCCTCGCCTACACCTTCGCGCTGATCGACCGATGGATCATCGGCCTGATGGTGGGGCCGATCAAGGCCGACCTGAGCCTGAACGACACGCAATTCAGCCTCTTGCAGGGGATAGCCTTTGCGTTGTTCTACTGCACCATGGGCATACCCATCGCGCGGCTGGCCGACCGCTCCAACCGCCGCAACATCGTCAGCGCGGGGATTGCGCTGTGGAGCCTGATGACGGCGCTTTGCGGCCTGGCGCGCAGCTTCGGATCACTCTTTGCGGCGCGCGTGGGCGTTGGCGTTGGAGAAGCGGCGCTGGCGCCGGCGGCCTTCTCGCTGATTACCGACCTGTTCCCGCGCAAGAAGGTCGGCCGCGCGATAGGCACCTATCAGACCGGCCTGTTCGTCGGCTATGGGCTCAGTGTGATACTCGGCGGCTGGCTTGTAGGCACGCTGGAACAGGGCCCGCCTCTGGAACTGCCTCTGCTTGGAGAGCTGTCCGCCTGGCGGGCCACGCTGGTCATCGTCGGCCTGCCCGGACTGGTGATCGCCCTGCTGTGCCTTACCTTTCGCGAGCCCACCCGCCATGGCGCCGTTGAAGGCGGCGTGCCGATCCCGGAACTGCTTCAATTCCTGCGGAGAAATATCTCCGTTTACGGCTACCTGGTGGCGGCGTTCTGCATGCTCTCCCTGCTATTCAACGCGGTCCTGGTCTGGGGCGCGGAGTACTTCATTCGAATCCACGAAATGCCGCGCGCCACGGTGGGGCTCAGGCTGGGCCTGATCGTGGGAACGTTCGGCTGCGTGGGGTCCATCGTCGGCGGCATGCACGCGGATTACCTGCACAAGCGCGGCGATCGGGGCGGCACCATCCGCTCCGCCATTCTGGCCACCTTCGCTCTGGTGCCGGCAGCCGCAGTTACGACGCTCATACCGGATCCCAATTACTCTTTGCTGATGTACGCACCGCTGCTGTTCTTCGGCAGCTGGGTATTCCCGCTGGCCGTGATGACGCTGCAACTGTTCACGCCCCCGTCCATGCGCGCCCAGACCAGCGCGATTTACCTGTTCATAGTGGCCCTCGTCAGCATGGGCTTCGGCAGCACGTCGGTAGCGCTGATCACCGACTTCGTGTTCGCCAACGACATGAAGCTGCACTACTCGATGGCGATCATCGGCACGATAAGCGGTCTGCTGGGGCTGTTTTTCCTGTGGCGCCTGCTGCCGATCTACCGTCGCGCCATGGCCGAAAGAAACCTGCCCTAGCATTTGGGGGAGAGGGCGTCCCCGCCCTCCTTCCCGGCGGAAGCCTTGCCAGGGGTTACCCTAGTAGCTGATGCAATCCCACCTCACCGTCACCCAGGCCGAACGTCTCATCCTGCAGACTGTGCCTGTGTGGCCGGCAGAGCGCGCCGCCCTGCCCTCAGCTGTCGGCCGCGTCCTGCGCCAGGACGTCCGGGCCGAGAGGGACCTTCCCCCCTACGACCGCGCGACCATGGACGGCATTGCGCTCACCTGGAAGAGCTGGGTTTCCGGGCAACGCGAATTCCCCGTCGAAGGCTTGCAGAGCGCCGGCGAGCCCCCGGCAACGCTATCCAACTCAAGTGCGGTCCGGCGTATCACCACCGGCGCTCCCATCCCGTCCGGGGCCGACACCGTCGTTCCCGTAGAGCAAATCACGCAAGACAGAGGAACGGTCCGAATCGCCGACGCCTATCGTCCGGCCCGCGGCCAGTTCATCCACAAACGCGGGTCCGACCGCCGCGCCGGCGCACTGCTGCTCAAGGCCGGCCAGCGTATCGGCGGCGTCGAGATGGCGCTGCTGAGCGCAAACGGCGTAGCGAAACCCCTTGTGGCTCCCGACCCGAGCATTTCCCTGGTGTCCACCGGCGACGAACTGGTCGGCCTGGATTCCCGGCCGGAACCCTGGCAGATCCGCTCCAGCAACGGCCCCGCCATGTCGGCACTGCTCAACCGCCACGGGTTTGGCAATGTCCACGCGATCCAGGCGCCCGATAATCCGGGGGTGCTCGCAGAAAGGATCGGCCAGGCCCTCCTGCAAAGCAACGCACTCATCCTCAGCGGCGGCGTCTCAATGGGCGCGAAAGACCATGTCCCGGCTGTTCTTGAGGAAATGGGCGCAAAGCCTGTCTTCCACCGCGTCCGCCAACGCCCCGGTTTGCCCTTATGGTTCGGCATGCACGGAGAAACGCCGGTATTCGGCCTCCCCGGCAACCCCGTTTCCAGTCTCGTTTGTCTTCGCCGCTACGTCATCCCCGCCCTTGACAAGGCTCAGGGAAAACGCCAATCGGCACCTGAAACCGCCGCACTCACCGAAGCCGTCGCATTCAAACCCGCGCTCACCTGGTTCCTGCCGGTGGGCCTGTCAACCAGCAAACAAGGCCAACTCCTCGCCCATCCCCGACAAACCAACACCTCCGGCGACTTCGCCTCGCTCGCCGGGACCGACGGCTTCGCCCAACTCGCCGCCAACCGCACCCAATTCCCTGCAGGCGCCCCGGCACGGATTTTTCGCTGGGATTCTTGAGCAGCCGCTGCGGGAGGGTGGAATGATCTAGTAAGATCAGCGTGGGGAGGCGTGCGCGAGGTGTTTCGTCTACCGACAAACGCCGGTCATGCGCCTATCCACAATTGCCGCGGCTCGAACGTGTTTCCCGCGGCTGTGGGACATCAACAAGGGGGCATTTCATGGCCAATATCCACACCAGGATCGGGATCTTCACGGCAACGTTGCTTGCGGCGGCGGGAATTTCCGGGACAGCAAACGCTCAGGAAGGCGCGATAGCGCTGGAGGAAATCGTTGTAACGGCGCGCAAGGTCGAGGAACGGCTGCAGGACGTGCCTTTGGCGATCACGGCATTCAGCGCCGCGGACATCGAGTCCGCATCAATCGAGAATCTCGACGATGTGGCGAATTTCACACCCGGCATGACATTTTCCAATCTGCTCGGCGAGTTTCTTCCCGTGCCGGTGATACGAGGCATTGCGCCTACGGCGGTCCTGGGCCGGGAGAACAATGCCGCGATCTTCGTTGACGGCGTGTATCTGTCCGGCCGCGAAGGGCTGAATTTCAGTCAACTCGACCTGGCGCGCATCGAAGTGGTCAAGGGTCCGCAGGCAGCCATGTATGGACGCAACAGCTTCAGCGGCGCCATCAATTTCGTCACCGCCCGGCCCACCGACGACTTCCAGGGAAAGGCGGAACTGACGCTGGGCGATAACGGCCGGAGGGTGATTTCCGGCACGCTCAGCGGCCCCATCGTGGAGGGCGTATTGCGCGGCCGCCTCGCGCTCATTAACAACACCTGGGACGGATCCTACGAAAACCAGGTGCCCGATGGCCCCGATATCGGTGGATTCAACTACGAAACGGCCCAGGCAAGCCTCTACTTCACGCCCAATGAGCGATTCGATGTGGGCATGTCCTTCTATGTGTCCACCGACGAGATCGACTCGTCGGCGGTGGCGGGTCTGCCCGCGAACTGCGAGAACACCAGCGCCAGGGGCGAGCGGCTGGAGAACTATTGCGGCGAACTGCCCTCGATCGGCACGGACGCCATAAGCGTCTTTCCGCGGGCGACCGGAGAGGAGCGCGATGTGGTTCACGGCAGCCTTTCAATAGGCCTGGACACCGGATTCGGCACACTCACCGCCCTGTCGGGCTACTCCATGGTCGAACAGACTTTTCTTATCAGTGGTTCCCGCGACAGGCCGACGACCACCCTGGCCTACCAGTCCACGATCTCGCCGTTTCCGCGCGCCTTTTTGCTGCGTACCTTCGAAACCGAGTACCTGCAGATTGGTCCAGGCGACAAGACCGAAGAGTTCAGCCAGGAGATACGATTCACCAGCCCGGGAGACAATGCGCTGGACTACAGCTTCGGCGCCTACTACTACTCGGTCGAAGGAAATGAAAAGGCGAGCGGCATCGTGGCACTGACACCAAGGCCGTTCGATTTTGCAAACTTCTGTCCCTGCGTCCAGTTCTTCCCCGGTGTCGGCTTCGCTCTGCAGGCCTTCCCGCGCACCTCAATCGGCGACCTGGTCTTCGGTCCCTGGTTCTCCGGGCCCATGGGCGATGTCCGCGATGAGGTCCTGGTTGTCAAAGAAACGGATTCCTGGGCTGTATTCGGGTCCGTTGATTGGGAAATTTCCGATCGTCTGACCGGCCGCGCGGAATTGCGCTACACCGACGAAGACCGGAGAGTCCAGAATTTCGAGTCCAACAGAGATCTGAGCAACACCTGGGACTTCATCACCTGGCGCGCGACCCTCGACTACAAGCCTTCGGAGAACACCATGTTCTACGGCTCGATCGCAGGCGCGGAGAAGAGCGGCGATTTCGATTCCGACACCGACACTAACATCAACGGCGACAGGGTTACGGTGGTCAGCTACATCGACCCGGAGAAGAACACGTCGTTTGAGCTGGGCGTCAAGGGCACTTATATGGACGGCCGCTTGAGCAGCGACATCGCCGTGTTTTTCATCGACTGGTCCAAAATCGTCATTCCGCAACTGGTAACGGTCGATCCCAACGGCATCCCTCTGGCCGAGATCCTGTCGCTGGACAAGAATGCCGGCGATGCATCCGTGCTGGGCGCGGAAGCGACGTTCACGTTCGCGTTCACCGAGAACCTCACCGGGACGCTGGGCTTTTCGATTACCGAGTCCGAGTTCGACAACGCCAAGATCGAATCATTCGCGGATTTTCCCAGCTTTGCGCCGGATGGCGACGTTTCCGGAAATGAACTTCTGCGCCAGTCGCCCGTCCAGGCGAACGGCACGCTCAACTATCGGCGCCCGCTGCGCGGCGACATGGACTGGTACGTGCGGGGCGACGTGCTCTACACCGGCATGCAATGGCTGGGAGCGCCCAACCAGGGCGAAATACCCGCCCATACCTACGTGAATCTGCGTGTAGGGATCGATTCCGAACGCTTTACCGTGGAACTCTGGTCGGACAACCTGCTCGACGACGACACACCGTTGGCAGCGTTCCGCGAAGTCTACTTTGCGAATGCTCTGCCGGGGGGCGGCGCCGGCGGCTTGTTTGATACGCTGTTCCCCTTCCGGTTTGCCGTGTCGCATCCACGCCGTCGCCAGGTGGGCATTACGGCACGCATCAGGTTCTAGGGGCAGCATCCATCAGCGCAACGCTGAGGGCGTTTGCCTTGTAAAGACTGGTTAGTCCAGCTAACATGAAAATTCACTCAACAAGCTGCGGTCTTTTCAAAGGCGTCTTGTTGTAGATCTGTGGCTTCTTTGTCGGGTCCTCCACCGAAGACGACCCAAACCGACTGTGGCAGATTTGCCCGAGACCTTGCGATTCGCACCGTGCGCTCATCGTCGCTGGAGGCCTCACGATGACCAGATCCCACGCCGCAATTCCGTTCACTCTTGCACTGCTACTTTCCGCGCCAGTGGTTGCACCTGTTGCAGTCGCCCAGGATGCAGATGCAGAGAATGAACTGGTAATCGAAGAGATCATCGTTACTTCGCGAAAGCGTGAGGAGTCATTGCTCGAAGTACCGTTGACGGTGACCGCATTCGGCTCCAGCGATATCGAGGACATGGCGCTGGATGAAATTCACGATCTTGTCGATTTCTCACCGGGCTTCCACTATGCGGAGCACTCGGTCGGCAAGGGCGGCCGCTTCAATCGCCGTTTGATCTTCAGGGGCATGAACCCGCGGACCGACCGTCAGACCCGCCAGGGCGCGACCGTGTTCATCGACGGCGCCCCGATACTCGGATCCGAGATCGGCAGCACCGAAAACTACGAGCGCATCGAGATAATCAAGGGTCCGCAGAGCGCATACTTCGGGCGTTCAACCTTCTCCGGGGCCATCAACGCGGTCACCAAGACGCCCGGCAACGAGTGGGCCGGCCGGGTTTCGGCCGAGGCAGCGCGGTTCGGCACCTCGGATTTCGGCGTGCAGGTCGAAGGACCGCTGGTTGCAGACGTGCTCTCGTTCCGCTTGAGCGGGCGCCAGTACGATACGGATGGCGAATATGAGAATTCCGCCGATCCGACCGACCGGCTCGGCGCGGAATCGACCAAGGACATTGCCTTGTCCCTGTTTGCGACACCCACCGATAACTTCAGCGCCAAGCTCAGGCTCCATTACTGGGAGGACCAGGACGGACCGTCGATCGGCGTGGCGATCAACAGGCCGGACAACCCGGAGCTCTTTAACTGCTCGCTGACCGGCGGCGCGGCCGGAGGGGGCGCCTGGCTATGCGGCGAGGTCCCGTTCCTGGGCCACGGCAACGTCGGCATGGACACCAACTTTACGCCTGAACTTCAGTGGGCCTATTTCAATCCGGCGATGCAGGACGCCTTCATTTTTGACAACGTACCTTACGGTTTCGGACTGGAGCGGCATGCCCAGGAAGCCAGTCTCGTGCTGAACTACGAATTCGCCAACGGCATGTCGCTGTCGTCGATCACCGCCGCGCACAAGGACGAATACGCCAGTTTCGAGGACTTCGACCGGCGCCCGACGGCGGGCCTGATGGGCATGGCCTTCGGCGGGCCGGTGCCGGCGGACACCTACAACCTGACACTGACGGCCAACAAGGACTTCAGTCAGGAACTCAGGCTGAGTTCGGCTGCGGAACAGCGCTTGCGCTGGATTGTCGGTGTGAGTTACACCGAAATCGAAGCCAGACTCCAGGGTTTCTCGGTTTTTCTGGGCAGGCAACCGAATCCGAATCAGTCGGTCAGTACGTTCGACCCTCAAACAAGGGCCCTGTTTGCTGCCGTGAGTTACGACCTGAACGAGCAATTCACCCTCAATCTCGAAGGGCGCAAGCAGGATGACAAGGTGATCGAGGGACTACTCGGTGGCACGCCTCTTGAGAACACCTTCAGCAGCTTCACGCCGCGAGTCATCCTGGACTGGGCGCCGAGAGAAAACGTGACCGTATACGCCACCTACGCGCAAGGGACCAATCCCGGACAGTTCAATGCGGGCCTGATCGGGCGCACCCAGGGTGAACTCGACCAGATTGCCGCGGCCGGCGGCGGCGGTATCGAGGTCAACGAGGAAGAGATTACCAATATCGAATTCGGCGTAAAGGGGCTCTTCTGGGACCGGCGGCTACAGCTCAGTGCGGCCGTCTACTTCTCCGATTGGACCAATGTCATCGCGCCGGAGATCATTGCCATCGTCAATGCCGCAGGGCAACCCGAGAATATCCAGGTCAATGCCACTGGCGGCCAGGCCGACCTGTCCGGTCTTGAGCTGGAAGGCACCGTGCTGTTGTCGGAGAACTTTACGCTGGATGGCACGTTTGCCTACAACACGTCGAAGATCAACGACTTCGAGAGCCCGGATGCGCTGAACCTCCTGGGGAACCGGACGATTGACGGCATGGACAACGCGTTTTCCCGCTATCCCGAGACCAGCGGCACCTTGTCTCTTACCTACGAGGGTCAGCTGCAGTCAGGCCGCGACTGGTTTGCGCGCGGTGACCTGATCTATCGGGGAAGCACCTGGATGACCAATGCCAACATCACCGAGACCCCGTCATTTGCGACATTCAATCTAAGGGCCGGCATGGATATGGAGGCCTGGCGGGTGGAGGTCTACGCCACCAACGTGTTCAACGAAGAGGGTTACACCAACCTCCAGCTGTTCCCGGACCTTTCCGGACTCAGCACCAACCTCAACCGGATGATCCTGGCCGGCCTGCATCCCAGGCCCTCGTTCGGTGTTCGCACCAGTTTCGAGTTCTGAGGGCCGCCCTTGGATTTGAATCAGCGATAGGCGCCGTAACCGGTCATCTTCGACACGTCGGGGTAGAAGATTCCCAGCGCCGCCTGGTTGTTTGAGCGGGTTGAAAAAATGATCGCGCCTTCGCGCGTGACGTCCAGGTTGGGATTGTCGGCCTGGCGGGGTTCCGGATAATAGATGAACGTTTCCGTGTCCGGGTCGAATCGGACCAGGGCGCCGCCAAGTCCGCCGTCGCCAAACCAGATCTTGTCATCCTGATCGGCGACGATGCCGTAAGGCGACGATGCCTTGACCGGGGTAAAGGGCAGGACGTCGTATTCCGTTTGCTCCCCGGTAACCGGATCCAGCCGGCCCAGTCTTCCGGAACTGACCACCGAGTACCAGATCGTGCCTTTCGAGTCCGCCGCCAGACGATTGATGGCGCACGGTTTCATCAGCGACGGGTATTCCTTGAACTCTTCCGTTTCCGGATCGAAACTGGCGACGGCGCAGCCGAACAGCTCGGCAAACCAGACGATGCCCTGCTGATCCACTTCAATTCCGTACGGGAAAGAGTGCGGCGTGGGGATTTCCCACAGCGTGATGCCTCCGGTCTCACGGTCCCATTTGCCGAGCTTGTTGCCGCGAATCGCGGTGAACCACACGTCGCCGTTCTCGGCCATGTGCGGGCTGTGGCCGCGAATGTTGCCCACCACGCCCCGCTCGTCCACCACCACGCCCTCGGGGTCCATGTGGTAGCGGTCAATTTTCCCCGTCTTCGGATCCAGCCGTCCGAGGTGCTGCCCCTGGAATTCGGCCCAGAACACCTGGCCCTTGCTATCGATCGTCAGGTCATGCGGAAAGATGTACGACCAGACCGATCCGGGTTCGCCCTTTTTCTTGCCGTACATGTCCGTTTCCGGATTGTTCTCGTCGTAACCAATAGGGAAGTGGCTCCACTGCCCGGTGCGGGGATCGACGCGGCTTAAGCCGATCAGGCTGTTTGAGCCCCACAGGTTGCCGTCGTTGTCCAGCATCGGCCGATGCAGCCGGTGCTTGAAGGGTTCGTTGGCCGACCTCAGGGACAGGTCGGCCGCCGGATGCAGGGGAGTCAGATACTCGATGAACATCGCCGAGGCCAGCGTTTCTTCGTCCAGCGGATATTCGACATCCAGGTGCAATAGTCTGGCCGGGCTGTCCGGGCCGAAGTTCTCGACGAGGTAATCCGCAAGGATGTCGTGCTCCTCGTCGGTAATGCTGCGGGCCGAATCGGGATCCGCGAACGGCCCGCTGGGATCCATCATGAGGCCGATCATGGCGTGCCACTGGGGACGTCCCATGCGATGCGCCGGCAGGAATGAATGGCCGTGGCAGGTCAGGCAGGAGGGCTCGGCGAGGTCCCTGCCCTGTCCGGGCGGGTACATCTCGTCATAGGAAACCAGCTGCGCGTCCCCGCCGACGCCGCCGAACTGCGGTCCCGGCTTGGAACTGTCCTTGAGGGTCAGCGGGTTGTCCGGCCCCGGTGCCATCTTGAGGTCGAGCTCGATTTCCGCCTCACCCTGAATCCTCAGCATCTCGTGGCGGGACGTCAGGCCGTCCTTTTCCGCCCAGATCCGGTAGCCTCCGGGCAGCAGGTTGGGAGCGCGATAGCTGCCGTTGTGCGTAAACACCGTATAGAGCATGTTCCTGTCGAGGTTCTTGGCATATACCTGCGCGGCGGTGAACGGCGTTTCGGCCGATACGGTTCCCGTGAGCGTGGCCGTGCCTGGAATTGCAGGCGCGCCGAGCGCGATGGTGGCCCTGAGTGCAATGACGAACCCGGCAAGCACAAAATACATGCCTATAACGCGGAATTTCTTCCAGGTAAATACTGACATCGCTCGATTACTCCCAACAAGTGTGAATGCAGCCCACATGTCCCCAGGGCTTTCGGCATCGTCGCACGCGGACCATGGTTTGTAAAGGACGGCGACGGCACCTAGAATGCGAGTCGAATTAACCTGGGCGGCCCGGGATTTCCTGACCTTGCTCCGCAAGAGGCGATAGCCATGAAAGCATTACTCTGTCTTGATTTTGAAAACGATATCGTTCATCCCGACGGCAAGGTCTCGGGCAAGGGCTACGCCGCCTTCAACGCCGAGCACGGCGCCCTGGCCCGCGTGCGTAGCGTCCAGGACCGGTTTCGCGCAGCCGGGCTGCCCGTGGTCCACGTGCGGGTCGGTTTCTATCCGGGCTACGCGCAAAGCCCCAAGGGATCGCCGCTGATGGGGCAGGCGCACCAGTTCGGCGCCTTCGACCTCAGCGGATGGGGCGGCGAGTTCGTCGATGAAGTCGCGCCCCGGGGAGAGGAGTTGGTCATTAACAAGCACCGGGTCGGCAGCTTTCACGCAACGGCGATGGAACTGAGCTTGCGCAACATGGGTGTGACGCACGTCTACCTGGCCGGCGTCGCCACCGATATGGTCGTGGAGTCCACGGCACGCGAAGCGCATGATCGCGATTTTGCGGTGAGCGTGATCGCCGATTGCTGCATCGCGGCCAACGAAAACGACCAGCAGCGCAGCCTCGAGAACATGCGCAAGCTGGCCACCATACTGATGAGCGACGCGATCGAGCTCGACTAGCTGCTGTCGGCGGGTTCCTGCGGCAGTTTGTAGCGTTTCATCGTCAGTCGCTGGCGGATAACCAGCACGGTCAGGATTCCGAGCGCTCCCAGCAGGATCATCAGCACGGGGCGGCTGGCCACGAAGGCGAACCAGCCATCGGCTGCTTCGACCAGGATCAGCGTCTGGCGGATCGAACGCTCCAGGATCGGCGTGAGGATGAAGCCGATCAGCAGCAGGACCGAGGGGAACTTGTACTTCGCCATCAACCAGCCGACGAGCCCGAACACGAACATCAACTGGACGTCGAACAGCGAGCCGCGCATCGCATAGGCGCCGGCGGATGCCAGCACCAGCACGGCCGGAAAGAGCAGCCTCTTGGGCACCGAGACCATCTTCTTGGCCAGCGGTATGAAGCCGAGCCCGACCAGGTAATTGACGAGGTTGGCGAGCAGCATGGCGACGAAAATCGCGTAGATCGGCGCCGGATTGTCGCGGAAGGCAATAGGGCCCGGCGTGATGCCCTGAATCAGCAGCGCGCCGAGGATGAGCGCAGCCGCCACGTCACCGGGAATGCCGAAGGCCAGCAGCGGAATCAGGTTGGATCCGCCCACCGCATTGTTGGCCGCCTCCGGCGCCGCAATGCCGTGCAGGGATCCTTTGCCGAATTCTTCGGGCTTGGCCGCAGTCCTGCGGGCCTCGTTGTAGGCAATAAAAGCGGCGACCGTAGAGCCCAGCCCCGGCAAGGCGCCCGTAATGGTTCCGATTGTCGAGCTGCGCAGGAGCGTGGGCAGCAGCGACCTCCGTTCCTTCCCGGACAGGCGGTTGTCCTCCGGCCGGGACGAAAAGGTCATGGTTTTTTCTCCCAGACGCCGGACGGGTTGCTCCAGTTGCCGGAAGACTTCCGAGATCGCCAAAAAACCGATCAGCATGGGGATCAGGCCGATGCCGTCGAACAACTCCGCATTGCCGAAGGTCAGGCGCGGCGTGCCGGTGATCGGGTCGAGCCCGACACAGGCGAGCAGCACGCCGGCGGTAATCGACACGATGCCTTTCCAGGAACTGCCACGGTGAAGCGAGATCAGGCTCAGGAGCGCGAAGAACACCAGGATGGCGTACTCGGACGGACCGAAACGGATTGCGACCGCCGCCAGTGCGCCGGCGCCGAATATCAGCACGATGTCGGAGAACGAGTCGCCGAATACCGAGGCGAACAGCACCGTGTGCATCGCCTTGCCGCCCTTTCCCTGGCGCGCCAGGGGATTGCCGTCGATGACCGTGGCAGCTGCGGCCGGCGTTCCCGGGGTTCGAAGCAGGATGGCCGGTATGCTCGACCCGAACAACGACCCCTTGAACATGGCCAGCATCATCGGGATGCCGACCCAGGGGTCGAAGTAGAAACTGAACGGCACCAGCAGGGCGACAGCCATCGCCGCGGTCAGTCCGGGAATGGAGCCGAGTATCTGGCCAAGCACGATGCCGAGAAGAATTCCCGCCAGGGCGTTGAAGTTGAGAGCCAGCGAAATGCCTTCGAGGATGTTTTCCACGGTGGCGGCAGTCCTAGATCGGCAGGCCCGGTATCAGGCCGAACCTGGGCAAACGGACGTTCAGGGCAAACTCGAACAGAAGGTAGATCGCCGCCAGGAGCAGGGTCGGAAAAAGCAAGATGACCCAGGGCCTTCGCTCACCGAGCAGCACCGTCAGCAGGACCGCCATGCAGATGCCGCCAAGATAGAAACCCGCCAGGTCGAAACCGAATATGGCAAAAGCCAGGCAAACCAGCAACGCGCCAAACGGTATTCGCGCAAGACCCTCCCGATCCTCATCCGGTCCATCGGCAGCCTGCGTCTCGACGAACGAGCGATACAGGCCCCAGGCGAGCGACAGGACCATTCCCGCAGTCGCAAGCTGCGGCATGAAGCGAGGAGACAGGCCCGTGCCCACGCCGGCGGCGCTCAGGGCGATGCTCAGCGGCAGGAGCCAGAGCCCGAAGATCACGGCCGCGGCCAGCAGGCCTCCCAGGGAGATGGACTCCGGGCGGACCCGCTTCACTCGCCTTCATCCAGTGAGCGCAGCGCCCGGCGGGCAGCCGCAATGTCCGCCAACACGTGGCGCTCGAATTCCTCGTGGCCCAAGTAGGCCACCTTGCCGTTCAATCGCCCCGCGATATCGGAGAAAGACGCCGACGCCGTAACCGTGCGTATGACTTCGTCCCATCGGGCGACCACATCGTCCGGCAGTTCCGCCGGTCCGGCCAGCCCGAAGAATATGGTGGGCGCCAGCGGATAGCCGAGTTGCTGGTAGGTCGGCACCGACGGCAATTCCGCTATCGGCTCGGGACCGATTTCGGCCAGCACGCGGACATCGCCGGCTGCGAACGCGCCGGAATAGTCGGAAATGACGCCCATATCGATGGTTCCGCCCAATAGTCCCGCCAGGACTTCGGACGAACCCTGCATCGGAACGAACGTGGCATCCACGCCCTCCTGGCGGAATGCCGCCAGCGTAGCCACATGGGGTGCGCCGTTGATGCCCGCGCTGGACCAGCGAAGCCGGCCGGGATTGGCCCTGCCGAATTCAAGCATTGCCGAGAATGAATCAAAGGGGGACCCGCCGCCCACCAGCACCGGGTGGACAGACACGACGAATCGCGCCAGGTAGGTGAGGTCCTGCAACGGATCGTAGGGGACGTCGAGAAAATTCGGCGCCATAACGACCGGGCTGGTCGAAATGAATGCAAGCGTGTAACCGTCGGCCTCCGAACGCGCCACGGAGCCGACCCCGATGGTGCCGCCCCCGCCGGTGCGGTTCTCCACGAATATCTTCACGCCCAGGATGTCCGTGGCCTGCGCGGCAATGGCGCGGGTGAAAGTATCGCCGCCGCCTCCGGGCGCATAGGGAACGATGATGGTTACCGGCCTGGACGGGTACGCTTCGCTGCCTGTGTCCTGCTCACAAGCCGCCAGCAGCAATGCTGCCGTAATGATCGGGACGGCAAAGATCCAGTGAAGGACTCGGCCGCGGGCCCGTCTGGCCGGGAACCTCATCATTGAGCTCGAACCACCTTTATCCGCGCAACAGCTTGCGGGCGATCTGCATGCGCTGAATCTCATTGGCTCCGCCGCCGATCTGCCCGTGGCGCAGGTAGCGATAAAACAGCGTAAGCGGCAGTTCCAGCGACTCGCCCATGGCCCCGTGGATCTGGATGGCCTTGTCGAGCGTCCGCGCGCCCCACACCATCGAGGTGAGTTTCACCATGCCGGCCTCCGTGCGTATGTCCTCGCCGGCATCGGCGCGGGCCGCCATCTGGTAGGTGAGCGAGCGCAGCGCTTCCAGGTCGATATACATGTCCACCAGGTGCCATTGGATCGCCTGGCGTGTGGACAGCGGTTTGCCGAAGGTCACCCGGTTCTTCGACCACTCGATCGACATGTCCAGCGCACGCTGCATCTTGCCGAGCGCATACGGGCCACGCAGCAGCCGATCGTGAATCGTCAGCCAGCGCTGCCCCAGCCGGAAGCCGTTACCGACTTCGCCGAGCACGTCGGACTCAGGCACCCGGCAATCCTCGAAGTGGACGATGTACTGCGACGCGTGCGGTCCGAGCCAGGTCTTGATTCCCGGCTCCTCGACCAGCATGCCGGGATTGTCGCGCTTGACCAGGAACATGGTGATGCCGCCGCGCTGGCGTTTTTCCGGGTCCGTCACCGCCTGCACCATGATCATGTCCGATTCCGCGGCTCCCGAGATCCACATCTTGGTTCCGTTGAGCACCCAGTCATTGCCGTCCTTCACGGCCCGCGTCTGCATCATGCCCCCCGGGTCGGAGCCCGCATTGGGCTCGGTCTGGGCAAAGCAGGTGGTCATATCGCCCTCGATCACCGGCTTTAGGAAACGGTCGACCTGGTCACCCTCGCACTGATAGAGGATGTTGGCGACATTGGCGAACGGAAACGGCACCGCGGTGTAGTTGAATTGCTCGAGAATGGCGATCTGGGCGAGCATCGACAGCCCCGAGCCGCCGTATTTTTCCGGCACCATGAGATACCAAAGGCCGGTGTCGCGTGAAATACCCACCAGGCGATCGACAACATCCGGGCCGAAGACCCTTTTCAGGTTGGTCGTTTCCTTGATACCGAAGGCGTGCGCGGGATGGGGCAGGAACTCCGCCTCCAGCGGGATCAATTCGTTCTTGACGATGCGTTTCGCAAGATCGACGATCTCCTGAATATCGGGCGGCAACTGAAAGTGCCCATTTTCCATTCGGGTGCTCCTTGTAGCGCCGCGACCCGGCGCTTATCCTCGCAACGATTCCATTTGCGCCAGGTACCCCTCCGGGTTCACCCTGGCGTCGATCAGCGAAGGCCCTTCGTTCCTCAAGGCCTCCGCGACCGCGGCATGGTAATCGTCGGCATTATCCACTCGAAAACCCCGGCCGCCCAAACCTTCCATTGTCGCTGCGAAGTCAGGCGGCCGCCAGCGGACCCCCTGTTCGGGCAGTCCGCGCTGCTGTTGCTTGATGTCGATCAGCGACAGAGACTGGTCATTGAACACGATGACCACGATCCGGGCGGCCTGTTGCACGGCCACCGACAACTCGCCCAGGCACATCAACAGCCCACCATCACCGGTAAACGCCACCGCCGGGCGTTGCGGTTCGTGCAGGGCGGACGCAATCGCCGCGGGAAGGGCATAGGCCATGGTCGCCAGGCCGTTGGAAATGAGGACGTCGTGCGGCCGCGCCGCCGGCCAGAATGCCATGGCCGAAAACATGTGGGCGCCGGCATCGACCGCGATGCGCGGGGAAACTCCCGCATCGTGCGCCGCACGCGCCGCCAGTTCCACAACCTGTTGCGGTCCCAGCCCGGGACATTGCGGGTATTCCAGGCGCGCCGCCAGCCGCCGGCGCAATCGGGCGGTTTCCGAAAGCCGCCAGTCGGATTCCGAAAGTCCGTCGTTCAATCGCTCCAGAGCGGCGGCTATCGGGCCATAGACTCCTGCGGCGGGCTCTACGTAGTGGACCGGGTGGCGAATTTCGGCAACGTCCACCACGGGGCTTTCGTAACGCCACGGAATACGGAGCAGCTCGACCGGGTCCAGACCGCACAGCACGATGAGGTCGGCCTGCTCCACACATTCGGACTCGGCATTGCCGGAGGTGAAAATACCCACGTATTGCTCGTGGCGATCGTCGAACACGCCCTTCGCCTTGTAGGTGGTAAGGACCGGACAACGCAAAGCCTCGGCCATGGTCCTGACCTGCCGCGCAACGCCGGCGCCCCTGGCCTCCAGGCCGGCGACGATTACCGGCCGCGACGCATTGCGGATCAATTCTCCGGCCCGATTCAGCGCGTCCCCGGAAATTTCCGCTTCCCGAATGCCCGGATTGACTCCTGACGTGCCGGTGGCGACCGGTCGGCGCCCCTGTGCCCCTGCGATCTCGACGTGCACGGGTCCGAACGGCGGCGACTTCGCCAACTCGATCAGGCCACCAATCTCCGCCGCGACATCGTCGGTTTCCAGGCGACTGCTCTTTTTGGCTACCGGCGCCAGCATGCCTGCCTGGTCGAACACCTGGTGCGTAACGTAATGGCTTTCCTGCGCCGTGAATCCATCCGTGATCAGCATCACCGGCGACCGGTCCAGCGCTGCGCAGGCCATGCCGTTGGCGGCGTTCGCCACTCCGGGCCCCTTGGTTGTGAGCGCTACGCCGAGCGTGCCGGCCAGATCCGCCGTTGCAGCCGCCATCATCACCGCGGCGTTCTCGCTGCGCGTCAGCACGAATTCAATGCCCCTGGCGGCCGCCGCCTCCATCACATCCAGGCTGCTGCCGCCGCCGGGCACGCCGAAAATACGCTCGACGCCATGCGCGGCCAGCGCGTCGGCAAGCAGTTCGGCAACCGTCACCTGCTGCATCGGTCCGTTGCGGAAATCGCGCGACCCATTATTTTCCGGTCGGCAGGTCGACAATGAGATTGAGGTTCGAATCCACAGAGGCCCGCGCTCCCGGTGGCACGACGGTAGTGGACTCGCGTTCCTCAAAAATACAAGGCCCTTCGAACGTGTCGCCCGGCAGGAGGCCATATCGATTGTAGACGTGGGAATCGACAAACCCGGTCTCCGGACCGAAGTACACCTTCCGCTGCCCCTTGAGCGCATCAGCCGACGCGGATGCGCCGCCGGCAGCCGCCAATTCGATGGACGGGCGCGGGCCCGAAACAACGACCCTCCAGGAAACGACTTCCACCGCCATGTCCCGCTCGACCCGGCCGAACTGGGCCTCATAAGCACCCTCGAACGCCCGTCGGATTGCGGCGCGATCGCTTGCCTTGAGCATCTCTTCTTCGACCGGAGCCTCTACCTGGTAGCCCTGGCCGATATAGCGCATCGCCGCCAGGTACTCGACGCGAACGCTCTCCTGATCAGCACCGGCCGCCGAGAGCAGCTCGCGGCCATCACGCTGCATGCCCGCCAGCATCGCCTCGACCGCGGAAAAATCCAGCTCGTCCAAGGCCATGACGCCACCCTGAACGAACGTGAACGAGGTGGGTGAGACCAGGAAACCGAAAGCCGAAGCGACCCCGGCGGACAGTGGGCAGACCACCCGCGGCAAGGACATCTTCATCGCAATGTTGCAGGCGTGAACCGGTCCGGCTCCGCCTATCGGCAGCATCGTGTAGCTGCCGATGTTCCGGGCCTTCTCCAGTGCATGGATCGTGGCCGCCTGGGCCATGTTCTCGTTGACGGTTTCATGCACCGCCCAGGCGGCTTCGGTGACCGAAACACCAAGCGGGTCGGCCACATTGCGGGTCAGCGCCTCGGTTGCCGCGTCAACATCGAGTTGCATGTCGCCGCCCAGAAAACTCCCGGCCGCAAGATAACCCAGCGCCAGGTCCGCATCGGTGACGGTGGCGTCCCGACCGCCCCGTCCATAACAGGCGGGACCGGGGTCGGCGCTGGAACTCTCCGGCCCGACCTGCACCAGCCCGAGATGGTCCACCCTGGCGATGGAACCGCCGCCGGCGCCCGTCTCGATCATCTCGATCACGGGGATCTTCAGCGGTATGCCGCTGCCCTTCTTGAAGCGATAGACGCGGGCAACCTCGAACTCGGTGGTTCGCAGCGGCTCGCCGTCATCGACCAGGCAGGCCTTGGCGGTGGTGCCGCCCATGTCGAAACACAGGATGTCGCGGTGGCCGGCCAGCTTGCCGATCACGGAGGTCGCCTGCACGCCGCCGGCCGGCCCCGACTGCACCAGCCGGATCGGATGCGATACCGCGGTCGATTGATGAACCGTGCCGCCGTCCGACAGCATCAGGTAGAGGTCCTCGTTGATTCCCATTCGGCGCAATCCGTCGGTAAGGCGGTTCAGGTATCGCTCGAATACCGGCAAAACGTAGGCATTGCAGACAGTGGTGCAGGTCCGTTCGTACTCGCCGATCTCCGGCATCACCTCGCTTGAAATGCAAACGACGAGACCCGGGGCTTCCCGGCGGATGATTTCGCGAACGCGGCGCTCGTGCACCGGGTTGCGGAAGCCGTGCAGCAGCGAGATCGCCACTGCATCCACGCCGGCCGACGCGATCTCCCGGGCAGTGGCCGCAACCGCCTCCTCGTCGAGGGCCTGAAGCACTTCACCTTCCGGGCCGATGCGTTCCGGGACCTCGAAGCGCCAGTGCCTGGGCGCCAGCGGCCGGGGCATTTCCATGAACAGGTCGTAGGTGTCGTAGCGCCACTCGGTGCCGATTTCCAGAATGTCCCGGAACCCGGCGGTGGTGACCAGCGCGACCCGGGCACCGCGACGTTCGATGATCGCATTCGCGACCAGCGTCGTGCCGTGTATGAGATGGCCTACCTGTCCCGGGCGCGCTCCGTTGCGGCCCAGGATTTTCTCCAGTCCCTCGAGTGCGCCTATGGACGGATCCTGCGGCGTGGTGAGGACTTTCTCGTTGAAGATGGCGCCGCTGCGCGAATCGAGCATGACCAGGTCGGTGAAGGTGCCGCCGATGTCGACACCTACCCGTAGTGGCTCAGACACCCTGCTCTTCCCCGGTTGCCGCCTTCGAACCATACCCCGCCGCCGCACCTTCCGGCGTTACCAGACCGCTCAGCAGGTCCGCTTCGAGCCTGGCCGCGGGGCGCTCCCCAGGCGGACCCAGTCCACCTCCGCCCGGCGTGTCGAAAGTCACCGCATCTTCAGGCTCAAGATCCATCCGCAGCTTCGCCGCTATCCGCTTGCCGTTGACGTAGTCGCGACCGGGTGAGCCCGCCGAGCCGCCAAGCAGGCCGCGGGGCGGGAAACGGACCCGTTCGTGACGAATGGTCATCGTGACGGGATGCTCGGAGGTGACCCGGAAGGCCACCCGCTGCGCCGGTCCGCCCCGATAACGGCCGGCCCCGCCGGAATCCGGGATCAGCGACTTTTCGGTGATCAGCAACGGCACGCTGTTCTCGAAATGTTCGACCGGCACGGTCGCCACGTTGCTGGGAAAACTCAGGCAGGCCGGGCCGTCCTGGTGGGGCCGCGCGCCATGCCCTCCGTTCATGAAGAACATCTTCACGAAACGACGCCCGTCGCCGTGCCGCCCGGAAAAATAGACGTTCCAAAGCGGTGAGCCGCAATCGGCGATGACCCGCTCGGGCATCACTTGCGAAAGCGCGCTGAAGATCACCGGCGGCAGATAGTGCCCCGAAAGGTGCCGCGCCCAGATCGGCGCCGGCCGCAGCGGATTGATGAGGCAGCCCTCGGGAGCCGTGATGGTGACCGGTCGGAACGAGCCGTCGTTATTGGGTGTGGTCGGATCGAAGGCGCACTTGATCGCGTAGGCGCTGTACGCGCGGGTGAAGTTCATCGCCGAGTTGACCGGACGGCTTATCTGCGGCGAGGTGCCGGCAAAATCGACGGTCAGATTGCTGTCCTCGATGCGGATTTCGCAGCAGATTGTCAGGGGTTCCTCAAAGCCGTCCAGTTTGATCCTGTCGCGATACACGCCGTTCGGAGCCGCCTTGATCGCCCGGCGCATGGCGGTTTCCGAGCGGTCGAGAATCTCTTCGACCAGCGCATCGAGGTCGTCGATGCCTTCGTCGTCGAGGATTTGCAGCAACCGGGCCTGGCCCATTTCGTACGCCGCGAACTGGGCCCGGATATCGCCCAGGGTTTCCTCCGGAGCGCGCAGGTTCTCGGAAATGAATGCGATGACGTCCTCGTTCTCCACTCTTTCGCGCACGATCTTGCAAACCGGAATGGTCAATCCTTCCTCATGGGAATCGCGCGCCGTGACGGATGGCGCGCCGCCGATGTCCACGGTGTGAAATACGCTGCCGATGAAGCAGATCAATTGATTGCGCCGGAATATCGGGCGGATCATGGTGATGTCGTTGAGATGACCGGTGCCGTGATAGCCGTCGTTGGAGATCAGCACGTCCCCGGGATTGAGCGACGAGGGCGGGTAACGGCGCAGCATCACCGCCAGCGTGCGGGGCATGGTGCCGATAAACGAGGGGATGCTGCGCGAGGATTGCGCGAACTGGCGCCCCCGGCTGTCCATCAGTCCCACCGCAAGGTCCCAGTTATCGCGCACCACCGACGAGAACGATGTCCTCACGAAGGTCTGGGCGGTTTCGTCCATGAGACCGTTGAAGCGGTGCCATGCAACCCCGAGCTGGAGCGCTGAGAATCGTTCTGCTTGCAAGCGGGTGTCCGGGAACTGCTGTCTGTATCTGTCTGTATTATGGCCCGATTGTTTCTCGGACGGTCATTGGGATGCAGAAATACCAGTTGTACATCGACGGCGCGTGGTCGGATCCGCTCTCAAAGGAGTGGATGGAAACGCTGAATCCGTATACGGGCCGGGCCTGGGCCCGGATTCCGCGTGCCGGCAGCGCCGATGTCGATGCCGCCGTCGAAGCCGCCCACAAGGCGTTCAGGCACGGCGAGTGGCCCGGGCTGAACGCCACCCAGCGAGGGCTAATGCTGCGCAAATTCGCCGAAATACTGACCAACGAGGCCGAAAGACTGGCGGAAATCGAAGTGCGGGACAACGGCAAGCTGCATGCCGAGGTCGTCAACCAGTGCCGCTACCTGGCCCAATGGTTCCACTATTACGGCGGTCTCGCCGACAAGATCGAGGGTTCGGTACCGCCCATCGACAAGCCCGAGGTCCTCAATCTGACCCGCCATGAGCCACTCGGGGTGTGCGCCTGCATCACGCCCTGGAATTCGCCCTTGTTGCTGCTCGCCTGGAAAGCCGCCCCGGCGCTGGCCGCGGGCAATACCATCGTCGTCAAGCCATCCGAGTACACCTCGGCCTCGACGCTGGAGTTCGCTGCGCTCGCCGGGCAGGCCGGCATTCCCAACGGTGTGATCAATGTCGTCACCGGTTTGGGATCGGAGGTCGGCGAACCGCTGGTGCGACACGACAAGGTAAGAAAAATCGCCTTCACCGGTGGTGAAGCGGCTGGAGCGCAGGTGAATTCCAGCGCCGCTCCGGGATTCAAGCGGGTCACGCTGGAACTGGGCGGCAAGTCAGCGAATATCGTCTTCGAAGACGCCAATCTGGATCATGCGGTAAACGGCGCCATAAGCGGAATTTTCGCCGCCAGCGGCCAGACCTGTATCGCAGGGTCCCGGCTCCTTTTGCACGATTCCATTCACGATGAGTTTCTCCAGCGCCTGGTAAGCCTTGCCGGCAATGCGCGCATCGGCGACCCCATGTCGCCGGATACCCAGGTGGGCCCGATCACGACCGAACCTCAGTACCGCAAGATCCTCGACTACATCGAGATCGCGAAGGGCGAAGGCGCCCGCCTGGTGCTCGGCGGCGACAGCGTTGCGGCCCCGGATGGCAATCAGGGCCTGTTCGTGCAGCCGACTGTTTTTGCCGACGTGACCAACGACATGCGCATTGCCCAAGAGGAAGTCTTCGGTCCGGTGCTTGCGGTGCTGCGCTTCAGCGACGACGAGGAAGCGATCACCATCGCCAACGATGTCAACTACGGGCTTGCCGCAGGCGTGTGGACCGAGAGTCTGCGGCGGGCCGTCAGGGTCTCCGAGCGTCTCGAAGCGGGAACGGTGTGGGTCAACACCTATCGTTCGACCAGCTATACGACACCGTTCGGCGGCTACAAGGCCAGCGGCCTGGGCCGCGAGAACGGAGTGGAGGCGATCAGGGAATACCTGCAGACCAAAAGCGTTTGGTACTATTCCGGCGGCGATGTAGCCAATCCCTACACACGCCGATGATGCAAACGCAGGGCGTACACTGGGCCGGCGAAACGGCAAGAGGAGCAGCCGAACAATGAATTCACGAACGAGACTGACGGCAGCCGGGCTCTGCCTGCTGCTAATGGTTGGCTGCTCCGGAGAATCTCCGGGAACCGATGAGGCTGCGAGCGCCGAGGACGATGGACTGGCGCGCTTGTCCGGCAAGGTGGAGGGCACCATCCCGGGCCTGCTGCCGGTGGTCTATGCCTACAACAAGGACAAGATCCTCGCCCACACCGTATTCGTCGTGGACGGCGAGTACCGGGCGGTCAAGATGATTCCCGGCAGCTACGACATAACCATACGGCCGGCGATCGACCAGCTGGAGGGCTTCGACCCTCAGACGGTCAGCATCGACCTGGGGCCCGGCGATGAGGCCGAAGTGGATTTCTCGCTGACCGGCGTCGGCCCGATTGTCGACTATGTCGGGGGCGTGGACTATCCCAACGCGGAAATACTGCCCTACGACGAGGTTTATCCGCCGGGACGGGGCCGTGAAATACTCGAGCGCACCTGCCACGGCTGCCACAACGTCAATTTCATTCCGTACAACTACCCGCGCGCCTATTCGGGCGGGCGGGCGCCGAAGAACAAGGCCGCCTGGGCAGTGACCGTCGATCGGATGCACAAGGGACCGGCGTTCGGTCGCCTGGGCAAAGCGACGCTGATGGATGCGAAATACCTGCCGCCCGAAGACCGCGACATACTGGTCGACTACCTGGCGGAATATTTTCCGGAGGACAGGCCTCCAGTAGTCGTGCAGCTAACCCGGGAGCCCGAGCTTGATCTGGAAGCGCTGAAGAAAGCCATGTACATCGAATACATCTACCACGAGTCGGACGAATACGATGTCTGGCCGTGGGCGCACCAGGTGGACTTCGACCTGGACGGCAACGTCTGGCTCGCCTACACCGCCTGCTGCATCGTGAAGTTCGATCCGCGCACCGGCGAGCAGACGGCATTCGAAGGCCACGGCGGGGGACACGGCATAGCGGTGGACCAGACCGACGGCACGGTCTGGTACTCCGGCGACGTCGTTCGCCATCTCGACCCCAAGACCGGCAAGGTGGATCACTGGGTGGCCGAGGACCGCGCGCTGGGCAGCAACACCCAGATTTTCGACTCGAAGGGCAATCTGTGGCTTTCATTGCTCGGCGGCGGCGCGCTGGGCAAGTGGGACCGGGCGACCGACTCGATCGTCTACTGGGAGGTCCCGGTAGTGCGCAGCCGCCCGTACGGCATCATCGTCGATCACAAGGACAAGGTGTGGTTCGCCGACTATCACAACGGCGGCATCACGCGTTTCGATCCCGAGACCGAGGAATTCCGCCACTACCCCCTGGTAGAGGACGACGCTGCAACCTCAATTCGCCGCCTGGGCGCCGATTCCAAGGGCATGATCTGGGCCGGCACCTGGGGGAACCGCGGATTCGACAACGCGATCCTGTATCGGGTGGACCCGGACACCGGTGAAGTCTTCCGGCGCAAGATGGGCGTTCCCTTCGCGGCCACCTACAACGCCGAAGCCGACAGCCAGGACAATATCTGGGCTGCCAACGACAATTACCTGAGCAAGTACGACCAGGTCGCGGACGAATTCACGCACTATCCCATTCCGGTGCGCTCGGACACGCTCAAGACGACGATCACGCGCGACGACGGCATCTGGTTTTTCTATCGCAATGCCGGCAAGTACGCGGGATACGGCGGCAATATAACGGTTCTCTACACCGACATGGACAATATTCCGACGCTCGGCGCCTATCACTCCGAGACCAGCGCCGGCTACCACTTGAGCGACTACAGCGGGCCGCCGTCTCCCCCGGTGCTGGGTGAGGAACGGCCGGTGCCCCTGGGCGCCCTGAACGCGAACGAGTACATCGATTTCGCGCTGGCAAACGGCCTGCTCGACGAAGCGCAGGCGGAAGTCTTGAGAGCCAGCCAGCCGGGAGCGGAAGAGATGGACGACCGCGTGGAGCGGGCCGACTGATCGCGCTACACCAGCGTCCGCCACTCCGGATGGTCGGCCAGTTCTCCGCGCACCAGGTCGAAGTAGTCCTTCCGCAGCCTGCCGGTGAGGGGACCGACCTCGCCGTCGCCAACCGGCAGGCGGTCGATTGCGGTTACCGGCAGGATTTCCTGCCCGGTGCCGCATAGGAACGCTTCTTCGGCAAAATAAAGCTCGCTGCGGTCGATCGTGCGCACTTCGGCGGACTCGCCCGTGAGTTCCCGGTAGCGCGTCAGTATCGTGTCGCGCGTGATGCTCTCAAGTATGTTGCTGCTGGCGCTCGGGGTAATGAGCTTGCCGTCGCGGACCATGAAAAAGCACGCGATCGGCGCCTCGGACACCTTTCCGTCGGGCGTTAGCATCAGCGCGCCGTCGTAACCGTCCGCCCTGGCCTGATGCACGGCCAGGCGGGCGTTCACGTAGTTGGCCGTGGTCTTGATGCGCGGTGGGCTCGCATTGTCCGCCAGGCGCTGCCACGAACTCACACCCAGGCTCATCCCGGTGGCGGCAAACTTCGGTGTCGCCCTGGGCATGACCGCAGCCGTGAAGCCCACCGGACCGGTTGTCGCCAGCAGTCCGGTCCCCTCGATATAGACGAGCAGCCGGATATAGGCATCCGAATCAGGCTCGTTGGCCCGGATCAGCCGGGCGAGACACTCAGTGAGATATTCGGTTTCGTAGCTGCCGTCGAAACGCATCAGCTTCATCCCCACCTGCAGCCGGCGCAGGTGATCTTCAAGCCGGAACAGAGCGAACTGGCCAGTATCGGGCAAACGGTAGGCCCGCACGCCTTCGAACACTGTTGCTGCATAGGTCACGGCGAGCGAGAGTGGATGCAGGCGCGCGTCCGCCACCGGCATCAGCTCGCCATTCATCATGATCTGCTTCGGCTGCCACATCGCCAGCTCTCCTTCACCCGTTTCGTCCGGCCGGCACGCCAAGGCGCCGGGACCGATGTGCGCTCAATGGTCGCATGAGCACCACACCTGTCAACTTGCATTTTTTATGTGTTGATGCTCTGGTTAATGATGCTATTATGTCAAAGCGCCGTTTTCGGGAGCATTTGATGCGAACCACCCTGACCATTGATGATGAAATCGCCAGACGGCTGAAGAAAATCGCCTACCGGACCGGCAGGAGCTTCAAGTCAGTGGTCAATGATTCGCTCCGGGCCGGGCTTGCCCGCAAGGGAAATGTCCCGGCCCCCAGGCCCTATCGCCTGAAATCGGCACCGATGGGAGAAGTAGTCGGACCCTATGACCTCAACAAGGCGCTGCTGCTGGCGGACCGCATTGAAGACGAGGAAATCGCCCGCAAGCTGCAGTTGCGCAAATGATTCTCGTCGACGCCAACCTGTTGATCTACGCAGTCAACCGGGATGCGCCTCACCATGAGACTGCGAGAAGCTGGTTTGAGCAGGTACTCTCCGGCGAGGAGCGCGTCGGTTTGCCGTGGGTTTGCCTGCTTGCCTTCCTGCGCCTTGCCACACGCCCGGGAATACTCGCCAATCCGCTTACTGTTGAACAGGCCACAGACTATGTCGAGTCCTGGCTGAAGCAACCGTTTGCCGAGCCGGTTGCGCCCGGTGCGGGACATTGGCCGATTTTCCGCCAATTGCTGCTCGCAACCGGCACTGCCGGCAACCTGACTTCAGACCTTCACCTAGCCGCGCTGGCGATTGAGCAAGGCGCTCCCATCTATTCCGCCGACCACGACTTCCAGCGTTTCGCGGGAATTGAGCACGTCAATCCCCTAGGCCAAATATGAAACGCAAGCAAGAGGCGTTTGGCAAGGAGGACATCCTGCCCTACGACGAGGTCTATCGCCGGGACCGGGCCGCGAAATCCTCGAGCGCGCCGACTGATCCGGGAGGGTTTGGCATGACTGGCTGGAGTCTGGCGTGCTTCCTTGCCCTGGTAGCACCCCTTTGCGTGTCCGCAGGCCAATCCGGCGCTACGTCAGCCGCTACGCCAGTCCTGGCGCGCGCCGGGGAATTGACGCCGCAGGAGGTAATCGACAACCCGCAATGCCGCATGCAGGCAGCCCGAGATGCGGCGGTGGTTGTACTAACAGAGTCCGACGCGGCTCGTTTCCTGGTAGTGGACACAGACGGCCCTGCATACGGCGGCGATCTGTCCTTCCCCGCAAGCAATTACAGACTTGGACGGCGGGCCGACGGTTCCCTGATGGCAGGGTTCTTTGGTGTGCTGACACATGCCGCAGGCACCATCCCCCCGCCACCGGAGCCAGCCATCATCTTCCTGGATGGGCAAGTCATCTATGAACATCATGATGTCGTTCTCCTGGGCATTGCTCCTGACGGATCGTCGTTTTTCGCCATCGAGACAGTAACGGAGGATTCTTTCGATCTGCTGATACGAAATCTAGATCAAGAAAAGGAGTATCGCTACGACATCGGCAGGACGTTTAAGTCCTGGGGCCTTGAACTCTGTTATTGGGCCTTCTACTCGCCGGACTATTCCGAAGTGCATCTGAATCCCGGGTGCCCTGGTGATGAGGGGGGCGTGGGAACTCATTACTTCTACAAGACAGGCGGCAACAGCGAGCCGAGAATTATCGAGATCAAGGATAGAGAAAGAAAACAGGACCAGGCGGTGCTTGTTTCATCAACAGAAGGTTATTTCGTCGAAGATGAAAGGGTTAAGCGGGACGAGCCCGAATTTACGGTCGCGAAGCGGCAATTCGACTGGCCGGAGGGCAATGCAAGGGATGTCTGGTCCTTCATAACCTCCTACAACATCCCTGACTGGAGCATCAGCGTATCGAGTCCCGGCGCCTGGCTTACCCTGGATACGATTCCCTCTGGCCAGCCGAGCACGTGGGACCGGAAAGATTGGAGACTATTGGTCATTGACACGGCCACGGGGGAGACCGTGTTTGACTTCCCGAGAGTGTCTGAAGAAGAGCAGCGAAAACGCCTGGGCGACTTCTTGAAACCCTCAACAGTTCCCCCTGGTGTCGGCAATTTTGGTGAGGCGCGAATAAACGGCAAGGAACTCCTGATTTATCGCTCGTTTTCCCGCGACAGAAATATCTCTGCTTACGACGTCTACGAAATGGCTACGCTATCCGACGACGCGAAACCGATGTTTCGGATTCCGATCAATCAGACGCCGGGCAATCGCTGTGCGTCCCGGAACTATCCGCGAAAACTTGCGGAACGTAAGGGCCGGCTCGCGTATGTGTCCTCGCGAAAATAGGCTGATTCCGAAATGACGCAAGGATTTTCGGGCAACCGTTCCCGGAGGTTAAAGGGAGTCCAGGGCCGTGCCCAGCTTCTCCATTATCTCGGCGATGTGCGATTCTTCGGCCACCAGTGCTGGACACAACGCGATGGTTTCGCCGGTGGTGCGGACCAGCAGGCCGTTGTCGAAGCAGGCCCGGAAGGCCCGCTGGACACGTTCCGTAGGTTCGCCGGGTATCGGCTCCAGTTCGACCGCGCCCAGCATGCCGTAGTCGCGCACGTCGATAACGTAGGGCTTGCCTTTCATCGCCTGCAGCGCTTCGCCCAGCAGCTTGCCGGTCTCCCTGCCGCGGTCGAACAGGCCTTCATTCTGGTAAACGTCCAGCGCCCCGTGCGCCGCGGCCACCGCCAGCGGATGGCCCGAGTACGTATAGCCGTGCGCGAACTCGATGAGTTGCTCCGGTCCTTGCATGAAGTCCTCGTAAATGTCCTGGCGCACCAGGACCGCGCCCATCGGCACCGAGCCGCTGGTCAGGCCCTTGGCGAGCGTGATGATGTCCGGCGTCACGTCGAAGGACTGCGAAGCGAACGCTTCGCCGGTGCGCCCGAAGCCGGTAATCACTTCGTCGAAGATCAGCAGCAGCCCGTGCTCGTCGCAGATCTCGCGCAGCCGCTCCAGGTAGCCTTTCGGCGGAACCAGCACGCCGCCGGAACACGCAATCGGCTCGACAATCACCGCGGCAATCGTGGAGGCGTCGTGTAAAGCCACGATGCGCTCCAGTTCGTCGGCCATGTGCCCGCCCCACTCCGGCTGGCCGCGGCTCCAGGCCTGTTGCTCAAGGTCCTGCGTATGGCGCAGATGGTCCACGCCAGCCAGCAAGGCCCCGAACAACTTGCGATTGGGCGCAATACCGCCCACCGAAATGCCGCCGAAGCCCACGCCGTGGTAGCCGCGCTCGCGCCCGATCAGCCGTACCCGCTGTCCTTCGCCACGCACCCGGTGCCAGGCAAGCGCAATCTTCAGCGCCGTATCCACCGACTCGGAGCCGGAATTGGTGAAGAACACGCTGGACAGGCCTTCGGGCGCCATTTCGGCTAGACGATTGGCCAGTTCGAAAGTGCGCGGATAGCCCATTTGAAAAGCGGTGTAGTAGTCGAGTTTTTCTGCCTGCTCCTGGATCGCGGAGACGATGTGCGGGTGGCAATGTCCCGCGCTGCAGCACCACAACCCCGACACGCCATCGAGCACCTGGCGCCCGTTGCGCGTCGTGTAGTACATGCCCTGGGCCTCGGTCACGAACCGGGGGTCGCGCTTGAACTGCCGGTTGGCCGTAAACGGCATCCAGTACGCCTGCAAATCCGGCAGTTCCGTCATGTCACTCTTGTGTTTGTCCATGGCCGGTAGCCTACCAGCGTAAGGCTTCCGCGCCCACCCCCTCCGGAGGCAAGGGCAAGTGGTGCCCGGCGTAGCGAATCGGCCGCTGTGGTAGGGTCAGTGCAATCCACTCAACGAAACAGGTTCAACCAATGAGTCACAAAACGCACAATATGCCGAGCTGGGTGTTTCCGCTCATCCTTCTGACTCTGGCTGCCTCGTCAGCCCATGCCGAGGAAGCATCGGTAATGGTGCTCGAAGGCACTACAGCCGCTCCCTACGACAATGGCGACTTCACGGTCTATGACAGGACACGTGTCTGGAACAAGGCCAGACTGGAGGAATGGCAAAAAACGGCGGCGGCGGGCGAAACCCCGCCCATCGAATCGCAGGGCGTTATTGCCCAGGCACCGATCGGTCCCGACGGCACATTTCGCCTGGAAATCGCTGTGGACACGCCCCGAACGGCCGCTTTCGCCGTCGCCAACGCCAAGACCGCCGACGGAAATACGCTTAAGCCGACCAAGACGGGCAACAACTTCATCCTGGAGCCCGGGGAACTCAAGTTGCGGATGATCCGCTACGATTACTCCGTCATTACAGGGGGTCACTACAACGATGCCGTGTTCAACTCCTGGCGCCTCTCGGACGAGTACGAGAAAGCGCAAGCGGACCATATGCGGGAAATGGTGCAGCCAGAGGATGAATCGGAGCAAGCGGAGCGGCGCCGCTGGGATCGCATGGTCGAGGCACGGCGACTCGCGATACGGCTTGAAGGAGAGGGCATGTCGAGGGTCGCGCTCACCCATCCCGACCCGCTGGCAAGGCGGTTTGCGATCGAGGCATCCTGGATCGTCGGACCCTGGATGGCCGATGCGCTGCGTTCGCTGGCCAAACTGACGCCGGACGATCCGTGGGTCGTCAACAGGCTCGCCCCCGCGACGAATGTGACAACAATTAACTTCTTAAGGGAGGGGGACGGCATTGTGGACTTTACCGGCGAGACGCTCGAAGGCGCGGAAGTGCGACTCGCCGACGTGCGCGGCAAGAGCCGCTACGTCCTGTTGGAGTTCTGGGCGTCGTGGTGCGGCCCCTGCCGGGTTGAGATTCCGCACATGAAGCAGGCCTATGCCCGCTTCCGCGACCAGGGCTTCGAGATCGTCTCATACACAGTCGATGAAGAGCGTGAGGACTGGGAGGAGGCGTCGGCCGAGGAAGACCTGCCCTGGATCGATATCGGCATGGGATTCGAGACGGAGGCGGCGCAAGCCTACAGTCTCAGGAATATGGTCCTTCCCAAGAACTACCTGGTGGATTCCAGCACCGGCAAGGTCGTCGCGGCCGACCTGCGGCAACACAAGCTCGACGAGAAGCTCGAAGAGTTGCTCAATTGAGGTCCGACGGCCAAGCGCAGCGGACGGCACCTGACTAGGGGGACGGAAACCCTCTTTCCCCGAGGCTACGATTCCACGGGCGGTCCTTCGTACCCGTCCAGGAATCGTCCAAACTGGTACATGCGTTCGTGCAGCACCGTGACGATACCGATGTCTCCGTTGCTCAACCACTTCCAATAAACGAAGTGCTTTTGGTAGCGAAAGAAATAGCCATCCACGCCCAATTCGGCCGGCACCGGTCTTGAGGCGACACCGCCTTCCGCAATCCGCCCGAACGCGTCGAACAAGCCGGTGATGTAAGTATCCGCCTGCTTCGCACCCCAGCGGTCCCGCGAATACCGGTAGATTTCATCGATGCGGAGTGCGGCCGATCCCTGGACGCGAACCGCGGTCATGGCTCGGACCGGCTCTTGTTCCTGGCGATGACTTCAGCAGCCGAAAGTGTTTGGTAGGAGTCGTCGGGAGCTGCGAAGGCGCGAGCCAATTCAGCCTTGAGTCGCTCGAAAGCCACTCTCTCTGCTCGCTCCTTGTCACGCCGGATCAGGTCGCGGACGTATTCGCTGACGTTCTCGTAGGACCCGTTCTCACCAACATTCGCAGATACGAAATTACGAAGTGCGCCGCTAATCCGAACCGTCATTGTCGTTGTGCGTGGCATGACTCAGTTTCCTTGGAGACTGTATATTCAATATAACCAATATTGAATACGGCCACAACCTCCCTCCCGGGGGTTACTGCTTGAAGCGGGAGCGGAGGTGTGGGGGGACGATGGGGCAGGCGGTGGCGGTGCGGCCGAAGATGCGGTAGCGGCGGTCGCCCACGAAATGGTAGCCCATGGTGCGCATTCGGGCGGGGAATATGCTCATCAGCAGAGCGAGCAGCAGCCACAATCCGCCCAGCATCTTGAGTATCCGGATGGTGGCGTCGGCCTCCAGCAGCAGGCCGTCGTCGCTCATCAGCACAATGCTGTCCGGCAGGTCGGCCCGCTCCAGCGGCGTCAGTTGCGATTCGAAATGCTCGCTTTGCAGAGGTGACAAGCGGATGCGGCCGGCGGTGTCCTCGGACAGGATCAGACGGCAGATCCCGTGGCAGAGCGCGCAGCTTCCGTCATAGAACAGCGTCGCCTGCGACGGCAGCTTGCGTGCCCTCACCCACCCCGGGTCGAACGTAAACAGGTGAAACAGCAGCATCGCGATGGTCAGATCAGCGAAATTCAGCAGGAAGGCGAAGCCGAACTGCACGACGAGCATGGCGCTCCAAAGCCACGGGCGCGCCCGGCGGAGCAGCGCGCCCGGCGCGAACAGCAACTCGATGTAGAGAATGCCCCAGGTAACGATCTGCACCAGGATCGGCGGCAGCCACAGGAAGAAATCGCGCAGAAAGTAGTCGCGCGCCAGCGGGTTCCCCAGCACATAAGCCACCGCGTCGCCGGATACCCACGATGGGCTGAGCAGCTTCGAATAGCCGCTGTAGCTATAGCTCAAGGCCAGCACGATCCAGGCTGCCAGGAATACCAGCCGCGGGAAGCGCCAGCCGCCGCCGGGATCCGGGCGGCCCCGCGCCGCCAGCGATCCGTAGGGCGCCTTCGGGATGAACAGGTGCGCCAGCAGCATCCAGCCCACATACGGCAGGCTGGGATTGGCGATCAGCGGATTGCGGCCGTACAAACAGGCCAGCACAAACCACAGGAAGAACGCCACCCACCTGTCGGCGACGCCCGCGGCAAACAACAAGGACGCCAATGCGGCCAGGATCGTGATAGCCAACACGAACGCCGGCGCATCCACGAGTCCGAAAATGTTCGGGAACAGCCACAACAGGGGGCTTTGCTCCGCCTCCGGCAGCATTCCTTCGGACGAGAACAGCTCCCAGGCCCACGGCGCCAGGTGCACGAAATGCACGAACAGGTAGATCCCGAACAGCGCCCGGAAAATGCTGTACTGGCCGCCGGTCCAGCTATTGCGCATCGCAGTCAATCTCGAATTCCAGTTGCCAGCCGTGATCGGCGGGCAGGTCCTGGCGCGGCTCCATGATTACGGTCACGGGGCCGGCGATGTCGCCGGCGTTCACGCCCAACTCCTCAAGGACCGTCGAGGAAGGGCTGCAGAAAGTGAACTGCATCGCGCTTTGAAGCATCGGACGCGTAGCCTCGCTGGAATGCAGCACCGGCGCATAGGAAATCGCCGCGCCGTAAGCGTTTCGGCGGTTGTAGGGGCCGCGCAGGCCGCGGTAGTTGGCGGGCGTGAGCTTCATCGTGTTCCGCATGCCGTCGCGGTCCGTCCAGGCGATAAAGAACTGCGACGAATAGGTCTCGAACCCTTCATGCGCGGTAAACACCTTGGGCGTCGGCGAACTGCCGGTGACGGCGCCAACGCCCTTCAGCGCCGGAACGCCGAAGACCTCGCCGGCCATCTGCACCGTCCCGATCACCACCAGGACGCCCAGGGCCACCCAGTCGCGCATCTTCATGTTTTCTCGCCCCCGCCCGCGCCCGCCGAGGCGGACTCGTACAGATCAACCGCCTTCAGCATCTCGCCCAGACGCAACTCGTAGTCGTCCTCGAACCCGCACGTTGATTCGAACTTGTACGGGTTGTGAAAGGTCCCGAACGCCATGTCCCAGATCGGCAGGTCCGAGAAGTTCTGCCGATGCCAGTCCGTCTTGTGGTGAATGCAATGACTTTCCGGGCGCTGGAAGAAGAACCCGATCCAGCGCGGCGTGTTGACGTTCCAGTGATAGAACAACTCACCCAGCCCGGTCAACAGCACCGAAAGCGAAGCAGCCGCAGGGCTCAAGCCGCACAGGATGTAAACGATCGCGCTCGACAGCATACTGTTGACGAAGATTTCCACCGGATGCTTGTAGAAACTCGTGATCAGCTCGATCCGCTGCGGGCTGTGATGCACCTGGTGGAACACCCTCCACAACCACGGAACATCGTGCCGCCAACGGTGCCACCAGTAGTAGATGAAGGTAATGACCACGTAGCCCGCGACCGCCCCGCCCGAGAACCCCAGATAGTCCTCCAGCCGCAGCAGCGCCCAGCCGCCGAACCACCGGTCCCAGGTCACGCCGGAGATAAACACCGCGGACACCTGCACGCCGTTAAGCAGCACCGCCCGGCCCCACCAACCGGTCACCTTCTTCCACGGCCGCCCCGGGGCGAACAACTCAACAAGGAACATCACGGCCGCAGCCCCGGCAACGATGGCGACAACCTGCAAGCTCTGTTACCTCAACTCCGCTCGATGCAAGTATAGGAGGACTGGTGACGGTCGAATCAGGCGCTCGCGTAGAATCCAATCGATGGGCCCGGGAATGAGAAAAGCACGCAGGGGAGCGGGAGGACAGCCCGTGGTCAAGTTTGACGCACTATGGAGAGTGATGCTGGCTGTGTGCCTCCTGATGCTGAGTATCGCGTACGGCCTGTCGCTCCTCATCCGGGAGGCCGAAGTTCAGGCTGCCGCGCCCCGGGAAGAAACGGCTTCGCTGACGCTCCCGGAGGAGGTCAGCTGGGGGGAGGTCTGCAGGGACTATGAATTCCGGAACCACTGCTGGATGGAAGTCAAGAACCAGCCGGGATGTTACGTCTGGGCTTGGGTGGACGGGTCAGGCCGACAAGTCCGCTGGGACGGGAAATGCTCCGAGGGCCTGGCAGAGGGAACGGGAAGTTGGGTGGAAGAGTCGTGGTTCGGCTTTTCCTTCTTCGGCTGGTCGGTTCTCGAGAGCGCCGAAGAAGGACTGGTAAGCAACGGCAGGCGGCAAGGGTCCTGGATTGCGCGATTCCCCGACGGCAGAGTGCAGAAACTATCCTATGTGGATGGGTTTCAACACGGACTCCAGTATACGCACCACCGTAATGGCCACACCACTGAATTCCTTTACCTGCTGGGCAGGATTTACGGGAATCGGGTCGAACGCGGGCCGGATGGCGAAATACTGGAATCACTCAATGCGGAAATCGACGCGGTCCTGCAGGAACGCATTGCCAGATCCATGCGGCACGGCAAGCACGAGATTCGTGGCGACGACGGAAATCGGCAGGAAGTGCTCTTCGTGGAGAACAGGCAACTGGAGGCATGGGGACCAGGCGGTTCGGGCGAGGAATTAAGGGACACGCCGTTTCCGGACAACGGAATGACCGGGAGCTACCTGCTGCAATTTACGAATGGGACGAAAGCGGAAGGACCGTTTGTGGACGGGAAAATGCACGGTGAATGGACCTTCCGCTCGCGAATGGGCAGCGTTTCCAGGGGCAGCTACGTCGATAACGTCAGGACCGGCGACTGGACGGAAACCCTCGTAGACGGCACCGTAGCACGAGGACCCTACCGGTGGGCCCGCAAGCACGGGAAGTGGTCCACGACGGACGGCGACGGAATCGTGGCGGAAGGCTACTACAAGCACGGCACACAGAGAGGACAATGGGTCTATCGCTTTCCGGACGGGAACGTTTGGGGAGGCGTTATCGTGCAAGGAAGAAAGCACGCTGAATGGACCAGACAGTCGCCGGATGGAAGTTTGCTTGAGGGCATGTTCGTAGATGACGACGAATATGGCACCTGGACCGAGACCTTTCCGGATGGCAGCGTCGCGAAAGGGGCCATGCGAGATTGGAAAAAGTCAGGAGACTGGGTCTATCGCCTTGCCAACGGCGAAACCCACGAAGGTCCCTATGTGAGAGGAAAGCGGAACGGAATCTGGACCATTCGCCTCGCAGACGGGAAAGTGATCGAGGAGCGTTGGGACAACGGCGAGTTCGTCGATCCAGGTTGAATACCAACCGCTGTGGTAGGGTGCTCAACCCATGAAATACGCGAAACCCAACATGCGCAACTGCATGATTCCCCTGGTCCTCGCACTTCTGGCCGCATCGCCGGCGCTTGCCGAGGAAGAGCCGGTCATGGTGCTCGAAGGCATTGCTGTAGCGCCGCGCGACAATGGCGACTTTACGGTCGTCGATCCAACGCAGGCCTGGAGCAGGGCCGAGAGGGAGGAATGGCTCAAGACAGCGAAGGAAGGTGAAAGACCGCCCATGGAAGATCTCATGGGCGCCATCGGCCAGGTGAAAATTGCTCCCGATCGCACCTTCCGTCTGGAAATCCCGGCGGACAAGCCGCGAAGGGTCAGGTTCGTTGTGCTCAACGCGGTTACCCCCAGCGGCGGCCGCCTGGCTCCGATGGGGCAGTCCAACTACTTCATCCTCGAACCGGGCGAATTCACCGTTCAGATGATTCGCAGTGAGTATTCCATCATTAGAGGCGGCTATTTCAATGATGAAGTAATCAACTCCTGGCGCCTGTCGGACGAATATCAGGCAGCACAGAACGAATACACCCAAGTACGTTCAACACCGGAGCACGAGTCCGAAGAAGCCAGGCGGCGTCGCGTGGATCGCATGGTGGAATTGTCTTCCGAAATCAGGGAGCTGGACAGCAAGGGATTCGAGCATGTTGCCCGCACCCACCCCGACCCGATGGTCAGGCGCGTGGCAATGGAGACCGCGTGGATGACCGGACCGTGGATGCTTGAATCCCTGCGTGAACTCGCTGAACTGACCCCGGACGACCCCTGGGCCTCTGAAAGACTTGCTCAATTGGCAGAGCGGTACGCGAATATGCCGCAGTCGAAGCTGCCGAAGGTGGGCGAAAACGCGCCGGACTTCAAGGGTGAGACGCTGGAAGGCGAGCAGGTGCACACGGCTGACGTGCGCGCTGACAGTCGTTACTTGCTGGTGGAATTCTGGGCGTCGTGGTGCGGCCCTTGCCGGGTCGAGATTCCGCACATGAAGCAGGCCTACTCGCGTTTCCGCGACAAGGGCTTCGAGATTGTCTCCTTCACCATCGACAACGAGCGCGAGGACTGGGAAGAAGCCTCGGTCGAAGAGAACATGCCCTGGTTCGATCTCGGGATGGGGACGGAAGCAGAAGCACCGGTAGCCTACGACACTTCGACTACCGGCGTGCCCAGAAACTTCCTGGTGGACTCCGAGACGCAGGAGATCGTGGCAAGAGACCTGCGGCAACACAAGCTGGACGAGAAGCTCGAAGAGCTGCTTGAATAGCGCCCCCCCGCGGGTTATTCCCTGAAACGCGTCCGAAGGAGCTCGGGAACAACCGGACAGGCGGTTTCGGTGCGGCCGAACAGTCGGTAGCGGCGGTCGCCGACATAATGGTAGGCGGCGTTCCTCCACCGTCTCGGGAACACGCTCAAGACCAGACCCAGCGCCAGCCACAGTCCGCCCAGCATTTTCAGTATCCGAATTACGGCGTCGCCCTCAAGCAGCAGGCCGTCGTCGCTCTTGAGCACAATGCTGTCCGGAAGGCCGGTCCGTTCTTCCGAGGTGAGCGCCGAGCGGAAATAATCGCTTTGCAGCGGCGAAAAAGTGATGCTCTCGGCAGCGTCTTCCGCCAGCACGAATCGGGCCAGGCGATGGCACAGGGCGCAGGTGCCGTCGTAGAACAGCGTCGCGCGCTCGGGCAGCTTGCGATTCCGGAACCAGCCGGGATCGATCGCAAACAGGTGAAAAAGCAGCATCGCGACCGGCGCAACGGCGAAATCCAGCAGGAAAACGATGCAGATCTGGACTAAGACCGCCACACTCCAGAACCAGGGCCGTACCCGGCGAAACAGGACTCCAAGCACCAGGAACATGTTCCCGATAAACAGGGCGGCCACGGAGAGAGACTCCACCAGGAAAGCGGGAAGCGACGCCAGGAAGTCGTGAGGAAAGTACTCGAGCGCAAAGGGATCAAGCAAGAAGGGACCGAGGTACTCACTGGACTCCGAATCCGGTCCAAATGCGAGGCAATGGGCGGAATACAGGTAGCTAAACCCCAGCAGGAGCCAGGAAACCAACAAGACCGCACCCGGCATGCGCCAGCCGCCGCCGGGATCCGGGCGCCCCCGCACCGCCACAGAACCGTAAGGCGTTTTTCGCATCAGCACATGAGCAAGCAGCATCCAGCCCAGGTAGGTCAGGCCCTGGCCGGGGAGGAGCGGATCAAGGCCATACAGGCCGGCCAGGGCGATACACAGACATAAGGCCGCCCACCTGGCGGCAAGACCGACGGCGAAGAACAGCGATGCGGCCGCGGCGCCGATTGTGACGGCAAGCGGCAGTCCGAACGTATCCAGCCCCCAGAACCACACGGAGAGCCGCACGAAATGCACGAAGAGGCAGGCCCCCAGCAAAGCGCGAAGCACGCTGTACTGACCGCCCGTCCAGCCATTGGGCCAGGGTGACGATTCAAACTCGAACTTGCTTGCCATTCCTCCCAGTCTCCGTAAGGCTCGCCCCAGGCACTGCTATACTGCCATCGCATGAAAAGCCAATACACGGCAGTCATTGAGAGGTGTCTGGATACCGGCTTGTTTGTCGGTTATATCCCCGGCTTGCCAGGCGCACACAGCCAGGGTGAATCCCTGGAAGAACTCCAAGGCAATCTAAAGGAAGTGTTGGAGTTGCTGTTTGAGGATGCGCCCCCGATTCCGGCCGCAGAGTACGTAGGCACACAAACGGTTGCATTAGGCGCCTGAGATAGCGTATCCCCGCCCTCAAACCCCGCGAGGCTCTGGCCATTCTGTCCAGGTTGGGTTTTGAGGAAATTCGTCAGCGCGGTTCGCATAAACGCCTTCGCCACGCGGACGGCCGCACGACTACAGTTCCCGTTCATAAAGGCAGAGACTTGTCACCCGTACTGCTTGGGCACATCGCCCGCGACATTGGGATGAGTCTGCGGGAGTTCATCAAACAATAGTCCATGCTCTCCGGTAACACTGTTTTGAGTAGAGAAACAATGACGACAGGAGCGGTGCGGCCGGGCGGAATCTATACGATAGGTCATTCGGCGCATGAACTGGCGCGATTCGTGGATTTGCTTGCGCAGCATCGGATACAGGCCGTGGCGGATGTGCGGTCGATGCCCTATAGCCGCAGGCATCCTCACTTCAATAAGAAGGCGCTAAAGGAGTCGTTGCAGGCAAATGGATTTGCCTATGTGTTTCTCGGCAAGGAACTGGGAGCCAGAAGCACCGACCCGGCCTGCTACGAGAATGGGCGCGTCCAGTTCCGGAAACTGGCCGCGACCCGCCTTTTCCGGTCAGGAATCCGGCGCGTACTGGACGGAAGCCGGCAGATGCGCATTGCGCTGATGTGCGCGGAAAAGGACCCCCTCAACTGCCACCGAACCCTGTTGGTCACCCGCGAACTCGTTGCGCTGGGCAAGAAGGTCAATCACATTCTGGCTGATGGAGAAATCGAAACGCATGAGGCGGCAATCGACCGCTTATGCAAACAACTGGACATCAAGGAAGATCTCCTGCGTGCTCCCGAAGAACTGGAGAATGACGCGTACGCCGCGCAGGAAGGGAAGATTGCCTACGCCAACGTGGAGCACGCGCACCGATCCCACCTGACTTAGAATCTCTGCAATACCGGAGGGCGCCACCTTGGCCACAAAGCCAGAAATTTTTCTGCCGCTGAACATCGCCGTGCTGACCATCTCGGACAGCCGCACGCTGGAAACCGACGACTCCGGCGCGCTGCTCGCCGAGCGCATTGCAACGGCCGGCCACCACCTCCACCAGCGCCTCCTCGAACCCGACAACCGCTACCGCATCCGCGCGGTCGTGTCCCAGTGGATCGCCGACGAAGCTATTGACGCCGTCATCACCACCGGCGGCACCGGCCTGACCGGCCGCGATGGCACGCCCGAAGCCGTCGAACCCCTCCTCGACAAGCAGATCGAAGGCTTCGGCGAGATGTTCCGCGTGCTTTCGTACGATGACATCGGCACCTCCACGCTGCAATCGCGCTGCCTGGCGGGGCTGGCCAACGGCACCTTCGTGTTCTGCCTGCCCGGCTCGCGCAATGCCGTGGCCACCGGCTGGGACAAGCTGATCGAAGCGCAGCTCGACGCCCGCACCCGCCCCTGCAACCTGGCCGAGCTCAGGCCCCGGCTGAGAGAGACGTAAGCCAGAGGCACGCCATGGCGCTTCTCCAGATCCACCAGTTCCCCTGCCTGTCCGACAACTACGGCTTCCTCATCCACGAGCGCCTGTCCGGCGTGACCGCCACCATCGACACGCCCGACGCCAAAGCCATCCACCGCGAACTCAAGCGCAAGAAATGGCGCCTGACGCACATCCTCAACACCCACCACCACCCCGACCACGCCGGCGGCAACCTGTGGCTCAAGGAACGCACCGGCTGCGTCATCGTCGGCCCCAGCGCCGACGCCGCGCGCATCCCCGGCATCGACCTGCAGGTCGGCGAAGGCGAAACCCTGGAATTCGGCAACACCGAAGCCCACGTCTACGACACCCCCGGCCACACCAGCGGCCACATCGTCTATCACTTCGCCGACGAAGACGCCGCCTTCGTGGGCGACACCCTGTTCGCCATGGGCTGCGGCCGCCTGTTCGAAGGCACACCCGAGCAGATGTGGACCTCGCTGCAAAAACTGATGACCTGGCCCGGCCGCACGCGCATCTACTGCGCGCACGAATACACCCAAACCAACGGGCGATTCGCGCTTACGGTGGAGCCGGACAACCAGGCGCTGGTCAAGCGCATGGAAGAAGTGGAGCAGATGCGCGCGGAAGGAAAGCCCACCGTGCCCACGACCATGTACCAGGAGAAGCGGACCAATCCATTCTTAAGGCCCGACAGCACCGAGATTCGCGTGCGCCTCGGTATGGAAGACGCAGACGACGTGGACGTGTTCGCCGAGGTCCGAAAACGCAAGGACCGCTTCTGACAGCGCCCCGCCCGCTCACTCCTTCTCTTCTTCGGCTTCTTCCGCTTCCTCAGTGTCCTCAGCGTCAGCCGGCGGGAGGTCAAGGATGTCCACCCTGCCCCTGCGCGCCGGCCGGGGATTGGGAACCGGGCGCACCGTGATGTCCACCAATCTCAGCCGTCCGCCGATATTCACGAGCACGGAGGTTTCCGGCGAATGACAGTTGTTCTGGATCCGATGAATCAATCTTGCGTCATCGACCCACTGGCGAACATCCAGCGGCGGGTCGCCGGGCGTCCAGGTCGCCGCGATTTCCTTGAACTGAAATGTGATGGATCGCACGCCGCCGAGTTCGTCGTCGGGCCCGAGGCGCTCCGCCAGTCGCTCAAGCGAGCGGGCGCAGACCCTTTCTTCGACGGTCATCCGGCCCTCTCCCGTCCCGGCGGAGCACCCGGCAAGTGCCAAGGCTGCGATGGCGGCCAGCGAAACGAGCAGCGCCTCAGTGGTGCGCTCCCCGCGATCAAGCGTCGCGATCCCTTCTCCAACGAGGTCGGCGCCAGGCAGATTCGGGATAAAGTCGTCGACCTGGCGGTTACGCTGATGGCGCAAGGTTGGCGTCATGGTTGCCATTATCCCCTCTCAGCCGCGTGACCGCAGCCAGGAATTCCAGGAACTCATGCACCTTGCTGCTGTTCCTTGGTCCGCGGGACATCGCGGTTCAGTATCGCACGTCCCCGCGAATGATCTTGCGGGCAACCCGCCTAAACGGCATAGTCCCGCAATCATGACCATCCTGCTCACCGCCGCCAACGGCCGGACCGGCCGTGCGGTACTCACGCAACTCGCCGGAAAAGGCGCCGACACAAAAGTATTCCTGCGCGACGAACGCCAGTGGCCCGCGCTGCAGCACCTCGGAGCAGCTTCCTGCGCCCTCGGCGACATGGAGGACGCATCCACCATCAACGCCGCATTGGCGTCGTGCGAGTCAATCATCCACATCGGCCCGCCCATGCACCCCAGCGAGGTCGAAATCACCAGCCGCTTCATCGACGCCGCCCTCGCCCACGGCGTGTCCCGCTTCGTGTACTACTCCGTCATGCACCCGTTGCGACGCGCCGTGCGCCACCACCGGCTCAAACTCGACGCCGAAGAAACGCTCATCGAGTCCGGCCTGCCCTACACCATCGTCCAGCCCATGCGCTACATGCAGCACCTGGCGCTGATCTGGAAGAAGGTGCTGGAAACCGGCATCCACGCCATGCCCTTCAATATCGACGTCCAGTTCAACGTCGCCGACCTCCGCGACCTCGCCGAAGCCACAGCCATCGTGGCCACCAACCCCGGACACCTCTACGCCACCTACGAACTGGCCGGCCCGGAGCCCCTGAGCCAGCGCGACATGGCCGCCGTGATCAGCCGCGTGCTTGGGAGAGAGATTCGCGCCGAAGCGTTGAACCTGGAGGTGATGGAGAAGAATGCTCGTGCGGCCGGGGCGAGCGAGGATCGAGTGACCCAAATGCTCACCATGAACAAGCATTACGACCAGTTCGGGTTTCGTGGGAATCCCAATTTGCTGCGATGGATTCTCGGGCGTGAACCCAACAATTTCCACGAATACGTAACAAGACTGGCTGCCAGGAGCGCGGCGGGATAGCCTGCCTCCACAAACGGCATTTGTTCTTTCTCGACTTTTAGCGCCGAGGAAGCGGGCTTGCAGGGCTCGCGCTACTACGCGGAGCATCCACGCCCCGCGCCGCTGGAAGGCATCGTGGGCGTCATCAATCTCGACAGCGTGGGCCGGCTGGAAGACCAGCCGATCTCGGTGCTGGCCACGGGCAGCGCGATGGAGTGGCCGTTCGTGTTTCGTGGTGTCACCGCGGTGACAGGCATCCCCAGTGAAAACATCGCTGGTGCGGCCGAGTCGTCAGACCAGAAGAGTTTCATAGATCGCGGCGTGCCGGGAGTGCAGATCTTCACCGGCGCCCATGGCGACTATCACCGCGCCAGTGACACGCCGGACAAGGTCAGCGCTGACGGCATGGTCAAGGTCGCGACATTCGTCAAGGAAGCGACCGGCTACCTGATCCAGCGCGAGGAACCGATGGTCCTTTCAGGCGGCGCGGCAGCCACAGGTTCCGGCAACCGGCCGGCCAACACGGAAGGACAGCGCCGCGTGTCCTTCGGTACCGTGCCGGACTTCGCCCACAATGCTGACGGGGTGCGGGTGGACTCGGTGGTGCCCGGCTCACCGGCCGAGCAGGCCGGAATACAGGCCGGCGACATATTGTTGGAGATGAAAGGCGAGAAAGTGGCCGGCCTCGCCGCTTTCTCCGATTTCCTCAAGACCTTGGCGCCAGGTGATACGGTCACCGTGAAGGTGCGGCACGATGGGCAAACGATCAGCGTCACTGTTTCGGTGACGTCGCGCTGAGGAAGCGGTCCGGGAACGGGCAAGCTGGCTTGCCCGGCAGGCAGATCAAGACTCAGCCGTACTGCGTCAGCCAGCTAGTAATCCCCAAGAGACTTCAATTCTTCAGAGCAGGGAACGTAAAATGAATTCAAAGAATCCAAGGTGAACTACGACGTATTTTTCGTAGGTCGCTACTGAAAGCCCAAAATACAGAAAAAAAGATCAATTCGGGGGGACTGCTTGTGCCAGGACCACAAGTCGATGAACTAGCACGTCGGATTTCTCAGGCATTGCCCCGAGCGACGGATCTTGATGCGGCCATCAATGAGGTGCGCGACGGCCTCGACACGCTGAATCCTGGACTATCTGAGACTCTCTCTGGCGAATTCGCTGAGGCTCGGGAACTCTTGGAACGACAATTCGAAAGGATCGAAATCCTCCACAACTATTCCGTCCTACGATCAAGGCCTCAATGGTATTTTGGCCCCAATCCAAGCGACCTTCACTGGCCAGCAGTTCGGGAGTTCTTGCTTAATGCGAAAGGCTGGTCGGACAAAGATGTAGGGGGCATTGACGAGGCATCGAACGAAGTAGTGTCGCTAATAGGAAATCCGACAGAGGATCAGTTCTCCTGCAGAGGCCTTGTAGTTGGCCATGTGCAGTCTGGCAAGACAGCGAATATGACTGCGGTGGCCGCCAAAGCATTGGATGCTGGCTACAACACGGTGATTGTCCTTGCCGGTTTGACAAACAAGCTCCGCTACCAGACGCAGCTGCGACTGTTCGACGATCTTGTTAGTCGCAATCAGCTGAACTGGCAAGTCCTTACACCCAATGAAATGAATCGCGATTTTCGTGCACCGCCCCAAGGCGGCTTTCTTTCTCATGTTGACAAGGCCCAGTTGGCGGTTGTCAAGAAAAACGTGTCTCCTCTGCGGGAGCTCAAGGTCGCCCTAGAGCGCACCTTGCCGTTAGTCCGAAGCCGTCTGCGGATACTGGTTATCGATGATGAGTGCGATCAGGCAAGCATTAATTCCGCCCGTAACGAACTGGACATGACTGCAATTAATCGCCACATCCGCGACTTTCTTTCGTTGCTGCCTGCCGTGACTTATGTCGGTTACACCGCTACGCCATTCGCTAACGTCTTAATCAATCCCTATCGTGCCGAAGGTCAAGAACTCGATGACCTCTACCCCCAAGATTTCATCACGGCACTCCCCCAACCCACCAGCTACTTTGGCACTGAGCAGCTCTTCGGAGTAATTCCATCAGACCCGGACAATTTCCGACCGGAAGAAGAAGGGCTGGACATGATTCGAGACGTACCAAACGCAGATGAGGTGCTTCTTCAACCCCCAAGCCGGCAAGAGCGAGACTCATTCCATCCCGTGATGACCAACAGCTTGAAAACAGCGATCCTGTATTTCATCGCCAGTTGCGCCGCGCGGCATGCGCGTGGGGATGGGGCGGAACATATGACAATGTTGGTACATACATCTGCCTACGTGATCGCACACGAGCGCGTAGCGGCACTCATTCATGGATGGGTGGACGTTAACCGAAAAAAGTTTGTGAATCCGGAATCAGAACTCGGCCGGCGCATACGCGAAATCTGGATAGATGAACAGACTAGAGTTCCCGATAACATTACCGACGCAACAAAAGTTCCCGTTCATCGGATTTTCGAGCACCTCGAAACCGTGATCGAGAGAATCGAGTTTCCCGTCGAGAATGGAGCAAGCGATGATCGCATCGATTACACAGATCAGCCAAAGACCTACATAGTCGTCGGCGGCTCTATTCTTGCCCGCGGCCTGACGCTCGAAGGACTGACGGTCAGCTATTTCCTACGCACATCGAACCAATACGACACGCTGCTTCAGATGGGCCGCTGGTTTGGCTACCGGCCCCGCTATGAAGATCTTCCGCGAATATGGATGCCTGAACAACTCAGACTCCGCTTTCGGGCTCTTTCAGGCATCGAACAAGAGATTCGGGATGAGATTGAGCAGTATCGACTGCAAAAGCTGACGCCGATGGAAATTGCCGTAAAGGTCCGCTCAATCCCCGGAATGGCGATAACGGCAGCGAACAGGATGCGTGCCGCCCGAAGGTGCGCCGTCAGTTACTGGGGTACACATCGTCAAACCTTCCGTTTCGACCATCGGGACGAAGAACTACTACGGCGCAACTGGACGGCAGCTGCCGAACTGGTCAGTCGTGCTGACGCGCTCGGCCTACGAGATATGAAGGCGGAAGCAAGCGGGAGAAAACTTTGGCGCACAGTTCCGCGGTCATCGATCCAGCGGTTTTTCGAAACCTATTCGGTTCACGCAACACATGCAGATCTAGCCTCCGACATGCTTTTTCCTTTTCTGGCGCTCAAAGATTCGCGCCTCAACAATTGGAACGTAGGAATTGTGGAGGCCGGACAGGGCCCGGAATCCTCTGAAGCGCTCGGTGCGGCGTCAACGGTCCGGATGGTCAATCGAGCACGATTAGCAGACAGCAATTCGTTTGCCGATATTAAGGCGCTAATGTCCAAACGCGACCTCCTGTTCGATTGCAGAGAGGAGGAGTCAAGCGGGGACGGATGGGATGAGCTCAAGGCAGCACGCATTAGAGCCATTGGCGAGGTTCCACTCTTGCTGCTTTATCCGGTTTACCGAGCGTCGAAGCCAAGGCACAAAGGCACGGTCCGCACGACACTAGATGCAGTATTTGATGTCATTGGATACGGGATCGTTTTCCCCGGATCGGTAACCGAAGGCGGCAAATTCGTTGCCGTCCAATTAGAGCTGCTCTCGGCTGAAGAGGTCGAGGGCATAGCCTACGAAGAGGCTGCGCAAGCAGCAGCTGCGGGTGTCAACTGAATACCTGAATACCTCGGCTTCCGGAAACTGGGGGCTGTTGCGCACTGGTGCTGCTGGCGGTGGTGACTTGGGAGTACTTACCATCCCGACTGACGTGTCTACAGATGCAGGTCAAGTTCGCCTCGCAATCGGACCAAATGACGAACCGCGGGTCCTTCTGCCGCTGGACGGCCGAGAGTCAGCACCGACAATTCCGGAGAGTAACGCACTCTCGATTTCGGTATCGTCGTTCAAGTCAAACGGACGAGTCCTTCGTTTCCTGGATCTGATCTGTCTTTCGCCAGACCTGGAATCTGTGTTCGGGGACCTGGTGGACGAAATGCTCGCGCGCATTGCGCGTGATGAAAGCTGTGTGGATGCCGTTCGATCCACTATTGAAGACTTTCGATCGCTTCTTATGCGAGCCGCTGCAGGGAGAATCACCAAAGGCATGGCGGCTGGGTTGATTGCCGAACTGCTGGTTCTAAACAGACTGCTTGATCGAACGCCCTCCGCATGGAGGGCGTGGCTTGGACCCACAGGGGATCGGCACGATTTCCGTTCGGGAAACACGTCGCTGGAAATCAAGTCGTCCCTTCGTCCGGGCGCATCAAGTGTCACCATTAACAGCCTGGACCAGCTCGAAATACCAACTGGCGGCAGCCTGCATCTCTTGCGCTTTGTTCTGGAGCCCGTAAGTAACGGCATGCTCTCTGTGTCCAGCTTGGCGCGAAACGCACTATCGAAGTCTGACAATCCGGAGAGACTGAACGAGTTGCTGGCTGCTGTGGGATGCAGCAATGTTGACGCCGAAGGCTGGAACCAATACTCGTTCCGGTGCGAGTCCGAGTCCCTCTATGAGGTCCGACCAGGATTTCCGCGACTCGTGATTTCAATGCTAACTGGAGGGCTAGCGCCTCGTGGCGTTCATGAAGTTTCCTACCACGTTGACCTCTCCGTCGCAGACCCATTTCTTTGCAACCCAACCGTTCTGGCCGAACTCGAGGAGAGGCTTTGCACATGAAGACCGAGAGGCTAAGTCTTCAATCGGAACGATATTCCTCGACCGGCAACATCGGAGAAAACTTCCAGCGTTTGCTCGGTGCGCCATCTCTCGATCCCTTACAGACGGTAATTCGAGAAGCTGTACAGAACATTGCTGATGCATCGACTCTTGGTGTTGGACCGGAAATACAAATCAGACTGCGCAGACTTACACATGAGCAACGCAAAATTCTCGAATCTCAAGTCGTGTCCGTAATCCCGCCACAGCCCCGCTCCAGAAAATTCCTGACTTCCATGCTTTCACGGAACAACCTGACAGTATTGGAAATCTGCGACTTCGAGACAATTGGCCTCGGCGGCCCAACCCGAGCGGACCGCATTCCGGTAGGAGAGGACTGTACGGACTTCATTGATTTTCTGCGCAATATCGGGACAGCACGCGACACTGAACAAGGCGGCGGCACGTATGGCTTCGGCAAGGTCGCGCTGTACCGGGCAAGCAGTTGCAGCACCATCCTTGTGGACACCCTTCCGCACGGATTGGGGCCGAAGGGTCGCCGGCTGATCGGGTGCCATGTCGGCCAATCTTTCGAGGAGCCAGACAATGGAATGCTTTGTCGCTTTACCGGCCGACATTGGTGGGGGGTTCCAGATCCTGAAGATGGAGTCGTGGATCCTGTTACGGGTAGCGCTGCGAAAGATCTCGCATTGAATCTGGGGTTCCCCGAAAGGAAAGGAGGCCAGTCCGGAACATCAATCATGATCCTCGATTTCGACGCGAACGATGAAGATCTTGATCTAGTTGGAAGTCGAGTGGTCGAAGGGCTGCTGTGGAATTTCTGGCCACGTATGATGCGGGACTGTCCGCCCGAGAAGCGTTTCAGGTGTCGTGTAGAGGTTGATGGCTCGTCGCTTACGATCCCGCCGCCGGAAGATTTCCCTCCCCTGGACCTGTTTTCAAAGGCGATGCAAGGAATTCGAAGTGGAGCGGGGAGCGATGTCAGAATGATTCGTTCGCAGAGGCCGGCACAAGTACTCGGAAACCTGGCGATTGAACGGGGCCTCCGCGCCCAGCGACGCCCTTTGGTCGAAGACGGTTCCCTGTTCAAGCCTGTCGCTCATCACATAGCTCTCATGCGTCCCATCGAGCTAGTCGTGAAGTATCTGGAAGGAACACCCCTACCCGACGATCGTCTTGAATGGGCGGGAGTCTTTGTCGCCAGTAGCGAGGACGAGGTGGAGCGCGCGTTTGCCGAGTCGGAACCTCCGGCACACGACGACTGGATCCCCAACAATTTTCCGCGCGGCAGAGCCAAGAGCTTTGTGACCATTGCGCTGAAAAAAACTGAAGGGCATTGCGTCCGAAATGGGTACGGAATCAACGAGCCAACCCTCGACTTCTGACGCGGGCACTCCACTTGCGCGCGTTGCAGGCCGTCTTGGCGCTGCACTGGACACCGTCGGTGGTGATGGAGCCGGCAGGCATCGTGGCACGGGCCGCGGGCGCGTAAGGCGCCCGGCGCGAGCCAGGACGAGCAGGCCACTGTTCAAGAGTCTAGAGCTTTCGGAAGCCGGAACTGTGGCCGTGTTTTCAACGGAGGTCAGCCAGGACCCCGGTCGCAGCGGCTTATCTTTACGGGCGCGGGCGGCCGTAGCCATTGAGGGATCATCAATGGCCTCTCGCATTGAGAGTGAAATAAGACAGCCCGTAGTTCTCTCGATTGCTTGCCCTGACGGGGATCTGTCCGCAAATACTGACAGCCTGGAGTTGGATGGTGCGGAGGGCATGTTCGAAATACGAGTTCTTGTTCCCGATGACTGCGCGGTCACCGTTAAGGCTGATGTGCTGTCTCAGGTTTGACCATGAACCGACGCATTGCGTTTCCCTTCCTGACCCTATCCGATGCAGCTGTTGATGCCGCTGCTTGGTCGTGCTCACTTGATGGTGGTGCGTGGACTCCGGCAGGCGAGTTTCTAGCTGATTGGGATGCCGCGAGTATTATCCGATTCCGCCGCAAGGTAAGGATTGATCCACAAATTGCAGCCGATGACCTCAAAGTCATTCCAGAGGAACTACGTCTGACAATTGCGGTCCGCATCGGAACAGGCCAAGGCCGCCTGCCTAGGCTTGTCCTGTTTCGAGATTTCCGCAAACTGGCAGCCGACAGATGGCAGGAGGAGTTTGACTTCGAGGTCTCGGGAACGCGGCTGTCTCTTGTTCTCGAATTACATACGCAAGTCATGCTCGCGGCTCCACCCGAAGACTGCGCACAGTTGTCTCCGCAGCGTGTCGCAGATCGCCTCTGGTCTGACACGCTTCGAATCCGCCTCGAAGGTGAGGAGCCACGATTTCCGATAGAAATTACTGATATGCGGACACTCCCGGGAACTCCCGGCAGACATTCACCGCCCTGGTACCTCCACTGGTCCCCCATGGACTGGAACCGTGACTTTCACGGCGCCGCACGTCTCTATCTCAACAAGGAAAAAACCGATCTTATCGAGCGGATCGAGCAGCATGATGGACCCACGCTTCAAGTCCTGTTAGCAGACGTAATGACCCAGATATGCGAACGGCTGGTGAATGACCCTGAAGCGGACGAAATCATGTCTGGAGGTGAGCCTGGATCATTGGGAAACCAAGCTACGGCGTGGCTGCAGAATGCCTGGCCAGGGAAGGATGCGGCTTTTGTCCGATCATTACTCGAGAGTCGACCGGCTGACTTCAGAGCAGCGTTCCTGGCCCTGGCAGAGCTCGACGAGGCATAGATGGTAGTACTTCTTCCTCGCCTGCCCGGCCCTGTGGCCGACGCTTTGTTCGAGCAATGGATGGCTGATGGATTCGCCGAAAGGTTTGTTTTCAGCCCTGGCGAGCTTCCCGAAGCTATTCGTTTTGCCGCGACGGGAGGTACCCGTGTGCCCGCAAACCAACTCTCGACTTTGCGCACGTGCATATTAGAGATCGCTCGGCGTAACGGTTTCGGTAACACAGGCGGACGCGCTGGCTTTGCGCAATTCGACGCAGAGATGGCTGCAGCGTTTGCCGAAGACCCGTTATTCGCGAGTGGCGAAGCATTAAGGGATGATGTCTGGGCCTTCGTCGGGCTGTCGCTCGCTCCAGACATCGTGCACTGGCGATTTGGTAATTCCCGAGAGCGCTACCTTGGTGGTGTTCGGAACACGTTTCAGCGACTGTGGATGCGTGGTCACGCGCTCGACAGGGGCGCTAACCACAAGGATCGCTGGCATCTTCTGAAAGAACTGACAGAAGACGCTCTCGTGCAAATTACCGAGCGACCGAGCCTGGGCGGGGATCCCGTGCTGGCCAGAGCGATTGCTGAGACATGGATTCGCGCCTCGCGGCACCACGGCAAAGGCGCAATGGAACTCATCATGAGGAAGGCGGCCCTCCAAATCCGAATCAGGAACGAAATAAGGAGTCTCTCGGATCTTCCCGCCGACCATTTGGCGGGCGTTCTCGATGATACGTTCGACTTGCCTGCCGCAACAAGAAATGCAGCCGTCCCTTCGTTCGAGAAAACAAGTGCCGGAGAAAACCAGGCTATAGAGCTGCCTCAATCAATAGACGAAGAGGCGGATTCTCTCCAGACAGAAGATTCCGAAGAGTCAAATGACGAACCGAACCATTCAATACCCTTAGCCGCCGCACGGGTCCTGGGGGAAGCCAGAAGGCGCCACTGGGTTTCACCAAAGTCCTTCAGTGCCTTGAACGCGCTCATACAAGGCCAACGTGAATTGAATTCAAGAGAGCGCAACTCATTAGACCACCTACTGAGCAGGATGCGATCCGTCGAGCCATTGCACAAGGAGATCTCTCAGCTTACAGAAGCTGTAACGGTCGATCTTCCTCATCGGTCGTGACAGGCGGGCTTTCACCGTCAAGGACACGCAATAGAAGCTGAGCAATAGAGCGCGCCAGATAGGGCGGAACGGCGTTTCCTACCTGGACATACTGACTAGTGCGATTTCCCACGAATAGGTAGTCATCGGGGAATGTCTGCAGTCGGGCTGCCTCGCGCACTGTCAGGCTGCGGCACTGCAATGGGTCATGATGTATGTAGTAGTGACCATCCTTTGAAATGTGGCTGGTTACCGTGGTTGATGGCTGATGGGCAATTTGCACCCGGAACCTGTCTGCGAAGACTCCCGTATGCCAATTGCGATGACAAGGGATCAGATCCCGGGGGAAATTAGCAGCCTTGGGGCTCTTGCCGTTAATCCGACCGTATACCGCGGCGAACATATATCTCGACAGGTCGGACTCCATGTGGCCCCGCGTCTCGTGCTGGGCAATTGCCTTCAGTTCTGGATTCTCAATCCAGCACTTCAGATCGTCTCTTGAATTTCCATATTCCGAAGGAAGCACATTCGCCGACCGCTTCAGTTTCGTTACTTCCTGCATGTATCTCGCAACTTTCATGAACTCGCCGTGGAAGCGGTCCTCCCCCCTCTGCCGAGATGATTCTGCAAGACGCCTAGCTACATCTTGCAAGACCAGCTCCCATCTGTTGGCGCTGTCCATACCGCGGCTCAGCCCGCTTCGCAGTCGGGGTAAGTCTCCGATGGCATCTACGAGAGGTCGTCTTGGGCCAGACACTGGAATGCTTTGGTCACAGACTCCCGATACTGCACCAGCCCGCAGACCGATAACGAATACACGATGTCTTCGCTGCGGAACCCCGAAATCTTCCGCGCGCACAACAAAATCTGATGGCTGACGTGCCTCATGGAGGCTGCAATGCCCGTCCGTTACTTTGATTGCGTACAACTCATACAACGAGCCGCCACCGGTTCCAAGCGAGGAAAGATCTTCCATGAGCATCTCGAAGACAAGACGACTTTCGACCGTTGAGGACAGTATGCCCTTTACGTTTTCCATCACGAAGGCGGCCGGACGCAGCTTGTCGAGAACCCTGATGTATTCACGAAACAGATAATGTCGTTCGTCTTCTTCGGGCACGTAGTCCAGGTTGCCTCTTGTCCTAGCACGCCCAGCCAGGGAATAGGCCTGACATGGCGGTCCCCCTATCAGGATCGTGTCATCAAACTGAGGGCGAAGCTGTTCGATTGCCCGATCGATCTCTATCGCCGCCGGGTCGGTCCCTAATTCGAGCTTTCGTACTTCCTTGGTCGCGTGCTTCCACAACTCCGCATCAACCTCTGCCCATGTAGGTTGGTCGGTTCGACCGGCGTGAAACTCGATGAACGCTTTCGGCAGACTGCCTTCACGCCGGCGATATTCGCGCAAAAATGCACGAAGTGTGAGGGTACGATGGGCCGATGACTCATTTTCGACAGACATGCTGATACGGTAGGGCGCATGACCGTTTTCGGTTAGCGACGCAAATCCCTCGCCGAGACCTCCCGGTCCCGCGAATAAGTCGACTACACCGAAAGATGAAGGCAAGTCACGCTCCAGTGAGTTGCTGCGCCCGTCTGCATGGCGGGAGGTCAAACGGAGGCAAAAAAAGAAGAATTGTGACAGATATCGTAAGTGAGGAAACCCGGTCACGGATGATGGCGGGAATCACGGGGAAAAACACCAAACCGGAATTAACCTTGCGCAGGGCCCTGCATGCCCACGGCGTGCGGTACCGCCTTCACGCACGTAATGTATATGGGCATCCTGATTTGGTATTGCCGAAGTACGGAGCAGTCATTTTCGTTCACGGCTGTTTCTGGCACCGGCATCCTGGCTGCCGATACGCTACGACACCCGCGACGCGCACAGATTTCTGGATGAGGAAATTTGCTGCAAATGTGCAACGTGACGCGAAGGTACAGGACAGGCTCGCATCAACTGGATGGAGGGTGGCCATAATTTGGGAATGTTCCCTCCGTAATTCCTCCGTCCTGTCGGCGACGATTGAAGCGGTGATTCACTGGCTCAACTCCGAAAAGTCCCTGCTTGAACTCGGCGAAGGAGGAAACTAGCGGCGACAAGTTCATAAACAAGAATTTTCGCACTTGGTTTGGCCCAAGAATTGGAGCGCAGATCAATGGGGACGCCTAATTCTATTGCTGGTGGAATTGGCTCCAGTGCGCTAGATTTCCCTAGCAACTTGAGGCTTTGCCATGAAGAACAAAAATAAGATGGTCAAGAGATCCCCCGAGATGTTGATGGTTGGTTACTACCTATCCCGATGCGGGCAGTCTCGTTCCGAAAAAAGTGCCGGGCCACCGGCAGGACTGAGAGTTACATCCTGGAAGGCAGCGTATGACTTCTTTTACGAAGCCCTAGGTGATGGCCGAGCGCCATTGCGGTGCCGCCACAGTCTGAAGCACGTCCGCGATACATTTGACATATTGTTCGAAAATGGCCGTGTTGGCTGGAACGACAAGTACGGCCAGCAGCGCATCCGAAGCAAGAGATTCAGGAAGGTGCACAAAGAATGGCAGGATCGGTCTGAAAAAGAACTGGAAAAGTGCGTGCTTGTCCTACGTGAACGTCTTCTGTCAGATGATCCGAATGAACTTGCGTCGCCGTCCCAAGAAGCAAGAACCGAGGGCGGTCAAAAAGTCTTTACGTTGATCCGGCCGGAACGTAATCAAAGGCTCAGGAAAACCGCGCTTGCCTTGCACGGATATGACTGCATGGCGTGTGGATTCAATTTTGAAGAGTTCTACGGCGAGATAGGAAAAGACTTCATCGAAGTACATCATGTCGTGCCGCTAGCTCAGGCCGGCATTACGGAAACCAATCCTGAGACTGATCTCGCAGTACTCTGCGCGAATTGCCACTGCATGGTGCACCGGCGAAGAGGTATCTGTCTGTCATTGAACGAGATTAGAGGCCACATCGAGCGGTAGCCCAGCCAATTCTAGTTACGGGTACCAGTCCGTTGGGGGGTGCGTCTTCTGGTTACGGAGCACCCGCTCGCTCATATCCTGCGTTGCAGCCTCGTTGCGAAGGTGTCAGCGATACCATGCCTGCCGCGTCCGGAGCTGAACCTTACCAATCATTTTCACAACTGTGCGACCCTTCAGCCCACAATCAGATTTCGTTGACATGTCAAGTGGGAAATTGTGCGTATTCGATCACACTTGGGTGCGCAAGGAGCCTTGATCTCCAGGGTCAAGAGTTCATTGAGACCGATGAAGCATATGGTCAAATCAAATAAGCACGCGATACTGCCATGCTTCTATTGAGTGGCTGAATCAATGAATCCAAATATCCGCGACTTGCTCTTAGGCCCGTATGACAAGCCGATCATGAACAACACGCATCGAGCCCATTTCGTGGAGTGTCTAATTGCACTGGCGCTGGGGGATCAATGGCAACTTACGTGGCAGCAAGGCTGGGATTGGGCAGCGTGGGATCTTGAATCTCGATCAGGCGTAAGGCTGGAGGTAAAGCAGGCGGCGGCGAGGCAGTCATGGGATCCGCCAAAAACGCCCCAACGTATCCCTCGCTTTGACATTGCACCGCGCGACGGCTATTGGACGGGCGAAGACAGCCAATGGAGGGAGCTCCCGGGACGTCATGCCGACATCTACGTGTTCGCGTGGCATGGAGAAAGTCGGGCTGAATTGTGCGATCAGAGAGATGGCGAGCAATGGCTCTTCTACGTTGTGCCGGAGAAGGATTTGCCCCGTAACCAGAAATCAATCGGATTGGCGGCGCTAAAGAAGTTGGTTGCATCGCGCCGGATCGGCGAATTAGAGGGAGCTGTTATCGACGTGTGTCCTGCGCCGGAAAAACGAAAGGCGTTTCTGGACAATCGAGAATAAACCCGGTGCTCAACTCCCTGTGCGTCAGGTGACCATGCGTTTTGCTCAACTTCTCGAAGCGTTGGAAAGCGGCGAGGCGCATCAGGATGTCGGTGTCGTTGGAGAGAAGAAAATGGCCAATGTAGGTCGTTTCCTTTACGATTGCCGCTGCAACTAAAGGGGACCATTCATGAGATCACTGAAGATGGAACTTGAACATTGCTACGGCATCCGCAAGCTTGAGCACACATTTGATTTTAGGAATAGCAAAGCCGTTGCTGTCTATGCCCCTAATGGAGCTATGAAGTCGTCTCTCGCAAATACCTTCCAAGACTGGAGTTGACCCGTTTTCGTGGGTACCTGATCCTTTGGGAAGGAGGACCCCACGATGCAGAGATCAAGACCCCGGTATACGCCGGAATTTCGCCAGCAGATGGTGGCTCTTGTGCGTTCGGGACGCACACCGGAGTCGCTGTCTCGAGAGTTTGAGCCCTCGGCGCAATCGATTCGCAACTGGGTGGAGCAATCGGACCGCGACGCTGGTTTTCGCGCCGACGGTCTGACCAGCACCGAGCGTCAGGAGTTACGCCGGCTTCGGCGTGACAACAAGCGCTTGCGCGTCGAGCGGGACATCTTGGCAAAAGCCGCGGCCTGGTTCGCGCGGGAGACCGATTCCGTGCCGAACAGCTCTTCGCATTCGTGAGCACGAACCGGGCCATGTATCCGATTGCCACGCAGTGCCGGGTGCTGGGTGTCTCCCCGAGCGGTTACTACGCGTGGTGTGCTCGCGGGGTCTCGCGGCGATCGCGGGCCAATGAGATCCTCTTGGGGCGCATTCGGGGGATCCATACAAAATCGCATGGGACCAATGGGGCGCCGCGCATTCATGCCGAGCTGCGCGAACAAGGCGTTGGTGTGGCGCGCAAGCGGATCGCCCGGCTGATGCAAAAGGCCGGCATAAGCGGCGTCAGCCGCCGCAAGGGAACGGTCACAACGCAACGTCGCTCCAAGAAGCCCCCTGCGCCCGATCTGGTGCGGCGCGACTTCACCGCCGAGCATCCCGATGAGTTGTATGTTGCCGACATCACCTATGTGCCGACCTGGGCGGGCTTCTTGTTCCTGGCGGTGGTGCTGGACGCCTGCACCCGGCGGGTGGTGGGCTGGTCCATGGCTCATCACCTGAGAACCCAGTTGGTGCTGGATGCGCTGAACATGGCGTTGCATCAGCGCCGGCCCGACTCAGTAATCCATCATTCGGATAGGGGCTCGCAATACACTTCCCTGGCCTTCGGGCAGCGCTGCAAGGAAGCCGGTGTGCGCCCCTCCATGGGTTCGGCAGGCGACTGCTACGATAACGCGCTGTGCGAGAGCTTCTTCGCTACCTTGGAATGTGAACTGATCGACCGTCGTTCCTTCCGCACACGCGCCGAAGCGAAACTGGCCCTGTTCTCGTTTATCGAGGGCTGGTACAACCCGCACCGGCGCCATTCTTCGATCGACTACCTGTCACCCGTCAATTATGAGCAGAGGCTGAAATCAGCCGCATGAATCCCCAACACTTAACCGTCCACGAAAGCGGGGTAACTCCAGTTTTTCAAGTGACCCGATAGGCCTCTGAAATCACGGATAAGTTATCGCCCTGTGGTGGTCTACTTCTTGATTCCAGAGCAATCTGAAGTGAGAAAATGTCTTGGTCAGGAGAGGTCCTCAATTTTGGGGCACCACCACAACACTATGCGGCGTTCTGGAATTGCTCGAAGCGCTGCGCCAGACGATCTCGATCCGGACAGTCATCGGATTGGCGCCGAAGGTGAATCCTCCCTCCGTCAAGTAGCTTGAGCGCCTCCAGCATCTTGCCGTCGTGTTGATGGAGTAGGCGGTCCGAAACGTGGACACGATAGTCGGGATCGATGCCGATGAGGTAAGCATCGAAGGCGGCGTGATAAATCCTGGAAAGCGGCAGTCCGTTCGGCACAACGCGCTGTCCATCGGGCCTTGAGCGGTTTTGCATCCCAATCGGCGATGTAGACAGGCCATATTGGTTGGTACCGACCGGGTGCGATACCGAGAAAGTAAATCACCCCGACCTGGTTCTCGTATGCCGCTCGAAGCCATTGGTTGCCGGCAGCATTCGGATCGCTCCCCATGAACGCATAGTCGATGCCGTCGTCGCCGTCGTAGATCTGGTCGTGAGCTTCTAACTGATCGTCGTACCAGACACGTCCGCCGGGCTCGGGAATAACGGTCTTGATGGAAAGCAGATAACGCATCTGCCTTGGCTTGAAAATCCCGCGCTGCGGGTTAACGAGCGGGATGCGCTCGCCTTGGAAAATGAACCCGGTGCCCAACTCCCTATGCGTCAGGTGACCATGCATTTTGCTCAGCATTTCGATGCGTTTGAACGCCTCTCGGCGCATCAGGGTGTCGGGGTCGTTGGAGCTCACAGGGGAAAGTTGGCCTTGGCGAGATGCTTAGGTTACCAGGCTTGACGGGTTTGCTGATTGTCGGCATGTCAAGTAGGAAATTGTGCGAGTTCGACCACATTTGCGTGCGCAACGGGAGCGAGATCGTCAGCCGGCTGGTTGATCTTTGGGCTTATGCCAACCGCGTGACCATGGAGTTCTCCAGGCCCGGAAAGCCCACCGACAATGCCTTCATCGAGTCGTTCAATGGCTCGTTCCGGGCCGAGTGTCTGAATGCTACCTGGTTCCTTGATCTTCCCCCCATAAACCGGTCCAATCGGGCTGAGGATTTTCCCATTATTGGACTTGCGCAGCCTGGCCTGCAATTCCTCCAGCGCTGTTTGCGGGTCGATGCAGCGCGGGGTCAGTTCCACGGGTTCGCCGAGCAGGTTCATGTAATCATGGGCCTGCTGCCAGGAAAAACGCTGGCTGAATCGCCCGCACAAGCCTTGGGTCTCGATGGGAAGTCTAGAATATTCCCTTGCAGGAGGCTTTGTGTGTCAATTGCCTAAAACAAGCTGCGTAGCGGCTGCCGCAATCTGCTTGCTCCTGGCTGCGATTGCCCGCGGTGACGAGGCAGCGCAGCCGCACTGGGCAACGTTCAGCGATCCGCTCAAGTCCGGAGGATCGGGGCCGCTCATGACCGGCGTGAACGGCGGGCGCTTCCGCATGGGCTGCGTTTCGGGTGTTGCGTGTGCAGACAACGAGCCTGTGCGCGAAGTCAGCCTCAATCCGTTTGCGCTTTCGGTCTATGAGGTTACGCGCGGCGAATTCCGGCGATTCGTCGAGACAACGGGCTATGTCACCGATGCGGATCGCGCCCCGAAGCACCCGTCCCGTTTCGAACTTGTAACACGCGGGTGGGTCCGCGGTTGTATGGCCCACAAGCAGATTTGGGAATTGCCCTTGCAGGACTTCACCTGGAAGAACCCCAATTTTCCGCAGACGGACCAGCATCCCGTCGTGTGCGTGAGCTGGGCGGATGCTCAGGCCTATGTGCGGTGGCTTGCCGCGGAGACCGGCAATCCGTACCGGCTGCCGAGCGAGGCGGAATGGGAGTATGCGGCGCGTACGGGCGCTTCCGGTGAGGAGTTGGACGAAGAAACGGTGCGGAAACTTCTATATTGCGCTAGTTTGCGTGGTTCGCGGCGGGGGGTTTCCCTGGAGGAAATAAAAGCATGTCTTATTGCCTATCCGGGCACGGCAACCGTTGGCCGTCAAGGCCCGAATGCGTTTGGCTTGTATGACATGGCCGGAAACGCCGGAGAATTCGTTGAAGACTGTTGGAGCCCCCACTTTCGCGGCGCCCCTTCCGATGGAACACCCTGGACGAAGGAGCGTTGCCGTGGACGCGTCGTGCGCACGGGTGAATTTGCCCCGATAGCGGGTGCCCCGTTCGAGGCGCGCACCGAGATTCGAAGAGAAACCCGGTCCGTGAACTACTACGGTTTCCGGGTCGCATTGCCGACGAGCTACTAAGCGGAATTGGATCGGCCAGGCGGCCTGGATTTTTCCCTCAGTCCAGGTGGGCCGATTTCGGGAAAAGATCACGCTGCTAAACTGACCTGGCGACATGCGGATCGAATTCAAAATCACGCCTTCTTCTTTGCTTCGTGCGTTGTTGGGCGCCATGGTGGTTACGGCACTAATCTTCTGGTTGGGGGCAAGCCAGATAGACAATCCGGAACAGATGTGGTTGTTCTACGGCCAGATGTGGCTTTTCGTGATTCTTGCTGGACTTCTACTCGGCGGCGCTGTCGGGCTCATGGTCCGATTCAATATTTGGCGGAAGAATGCCGACAATTTGAAGGAAAATAGTCGCAAGCACCATCGATTGGCCGCCAAACCCGTCATTTGGGCAATCGGGTTCGCGATGTACATCGGGTGGGCATGTATGTACTATGTCAACAGCGCACCGTTGGTTGACATGGCAGCATTTGTCGGCGAGCTATTCGCGTTTGGTCTCGGATGGGCGATTGGATTCTATTTTGTTGCTCGACTCGCCATGGCATTTGGCAAGGACCGCAGGACAAAGGTTCCCTGACTGGAACAAGACCAGTACTAACCGAAATCTGGGGACCTCACACTCACCACCATAGGAAGCAACATGCGTATGCACGAACCGGCCCACCCAGGTGAAATTGCCCGCGACAACCTGGAGGCGGAAGGCTGGACCGTAAACGAGAGCGCTGCCCGGCTGGGTGTTTCGCGGACCACGTTATCGTGCTTGTTGAATGGACGCGCCGACGTTTCGGCGGCGATGGCGTCGGCGCTGGAGCGGATAGGCTGGGGCACTGCCGATCATTGGGTGCGAATGCAGCGCAGCTATTACCTGGCCCGCTACGAAGCGCGGATCGCGGAGCTTGAGCGCAAGGTGGGCCAGTTGGTCATGGAGAACGACCTCTTAAAAAAAGCCAGCCGAGCGGTGGAACAGCCCAGCGGCGCGATGGTCTCCGTCGTGAGCGGCCCGACGGTCTTTCGGTCCGACGAGGCTGCCAACTGATGAACCTGGCCCGCAGTACCTACTACTACCGGCCCAAGGGCCGCTGCAAGAACGATGAGGCGCGACCTATCCGAAACAGCTCGGATTACAGGAGAACGGTCAGGTCGGTCTTTCTACCATTCGCAGTTGTTCTCCCGCTTAAGATCTAGTATGTAACATTGCGTAGCCTTCAATTGGTCTCGCCTTCCCGGCAGGATATCCGACTTCAGCGCTCTACGAATTTTGTCATCCTCGAGTTTGAGTTCACTACAATTCAATTCTTGTAGGTGTTCTTGATCACCGATTGGCACCTTTGCGACATAGTCCCCCATACAGCAACCTGCCGCAAATAATATTGAGGCCAAAATTACGAGCCCAGAAAGAGATTTTCTAGTTTTCAATGCACAACTCCCTTACAAATCAACATAGATTGTAACCTAACGCTGATTCATTGAGTTATGTTTACTGTCATTTGAGTTACGAATCTTATGGTAGGTGAAGGGTACTGCGTAATCCAAGTAATGGAGCCACCCAGTCCAGTTCAGTGCGGAACACGATACGGGTCTTGAGCTTTTTTGCGTTGCAACGCGCCATCGGAGCTTTTCCGTATTTAGACTGGGAAAATGTCCGCGCATTGCGGCATTTGGATGCATGGCCGAAATTGTCCACGCATGCCTTGGGTCTCGACGCGAGGTCTAGAATATTTCCCTGCAACGAGCGCTGAACCCTTGGCAACCTCAAGAAACACTCTGGAAACCCGCCCCATAGGCCTGGGGTTTGCAATCTTTGCCTCTATGTTGCTAAACGCCGCACACGCATCGGCAGAGCCCGTCATCGTCAAGGACTGCGAATCCTGCCCCGAGCTGGTCCTGATTCCCGCTGGCGGCACTCTTGTCATGGGTGCGGAAAAGGCCGAGGGACTGGCCTGGGGCATGCCCGAACTCATGGCATCGCAGGAGCAGCCGGTCGCCACGATCACGATTGCTCACTCGTATGCCATCGGTCGTACTGAAGTAACACGGGCCCAATTTGCGGAATTTGTCGAAGAGACGGGTTTTGAGACAATGGAAGGCTGTTCTCACCTCACCAGTGAGGGCTGGTCCACGCAACCAGAGCTCTCCTGGCGTGATAACAGTATCGGCGGTTCCGAAAACCATCCGGTGCCGTGCCTGCGGCGTGCCGAGATGCTGGCCTACCTGGATTGGTTGAGCGTCAAGACGGAACAGGTATATCGCCTGCCCAGCGAGGCGGAATGGGAATATGCTGCGCGGGCAAATTCGAAGTTTCCTGCGTTTTGGGGTGAAGACTGGACGCAGGCCTGTGCATTTCAAAACGGTGCCGACCAATCGTTCGTCGAAGTGGCCGCGAACATTCCCTACGGTCAATTCGCGGATTGCGACGATGGGTATGCGTTCACGTCACCCGTTGCCAGCTTCGAGCCAAACGCCTTCGGCCTCTACGACGTTGCCGGCAACGTATCGGAATGGACGGCTGATTGTTACGCCACGGGCCACGCTCTCGCGCCGGCGGATGGAGCTCCATATGACATGCGCCCCTGCGGAGCGTGGGTGGCCAAGGGTGGGTCCTGGGCCGGCTTTCCCGGGTTGTTGAGGGTGGCGACACGCCTGCCCATACGCGCGGCATCGGCGGGGTCGGGTTTCGGCTTTCGCGTAGCGCGCGACGTCAACTGAGGGCATGGAACGGCAACAGTCAGGACCGCCGCTTGAGGCAAAATGACGGACATGTTGAATATGAACACACGTTCACTTTTCACGGCAGCAATTGTCGCTGCTTCCTTCAGCAGCCCTTTGGCGGCGGATATCCCGGAGCTGGGCAACGGGGATTGCTCTCGCGAGCTCGCCTCGATCGACTATGGGGATTCGAGCGAATCGCTGGTCAACAACCGTTTTCGCTACGTCTTCCAGCACATTGACCAATACCCGTACTACAGGCTGGTGGAAGACGTCTTTGTCGGCATCAGGACCTCGAGGGCCGGGGCCCGCTCCAGAGTTCCGAACCGCAATTACTGGAACTTCGTGCAAGGTCGCGAGGGCGTCGGCGCTGAGGACAACTTCTCGCTGTTCCACGACATTCGGGGTGTAGCCGATGTACGTGGCGTTCCGGTGGACATCGATGCCGGCGGCGACTTCGCTTTTTTCCTTTATCCGCGATCGGCGACCGATGGAACTGCCTACAGTGCGGACGCCGCCAGGCGAGGTGACTTCAGTGTGCTGACGACCACGGACGACGGCGCGGAGTTCATCGCTACACGGCAATCCCGAAATTGGCGCCTCGGCGAGGACACCGTGCTGCGGCTTTACAGCTCGCGATTCAGCCAGTGCGACATCTGGTGCGACGGCGAATACGAAGGCAAGTACCTGAGAACGGTGTTCATGGTCGAAAACACCGTAACCGTGGGCGGAAGGACGCATCGTAGGGACAGGATTTGCAGACTCGAGTACTACCCCCTGGCCGTGACCAACTCGACCGCGCTGCTCGACGCGGCGCACGGGGAGCTCGCCGCGCGGGCGGACCGGATACACGTGGCCAGGATCGTGAACGGGCTTGAACCGGCCTCTTCGGACGAGTGGACAGCGGCTTTCGAGGCGGTTGATCCCGCGGTGCTGGTAAAGGTTGCATCGATTCCGAAGGACCATCGCGGTGACTTCTCGACGGACACGCGATTCGGGACTGTGTCGATCCAATTTACGCGCGATTTCAGCGAGGAAAACGACGACCTCATCAGCGGCACCTTTTTTCGCGGGAATTACAAGTATTGGCGCCACTCCATTGTTGGCCGAATGCAGGTCGGCGAGCGGGACCTGGGACCGGTGACCGTCGTCAATCTCGGAGAGATCAACCAAGGCTGGAACCTCAGGTCGAAGGTGCTTGATCAGAACTTCCGCACGATCGGCTCAATCAAGCCCAATCAGAACGGCGGGCTGCAGTGCGGGGAAGACAGCTGCGACGTCGTTGTCCTAAGGCAACAATTGAAACTGCACTGAGGCAAACATGCGATTTTTTGGCGCACTTGTTGCGATGGCAGCATTTTTTTCGATAGCACAGGCGGGTGCTCAGGATGTCGGCGAGGCATTTCAGGATTGTGACCATTGCCCTGAAATGATGGTCGTTCCATCAGGAGCGGCAGTGCTGGGCTCAGAGCCGTGGGCGCAAGACCGCAAACAAAACGAAGGATTCATTCGCGAGGTCAGCATCGGCTACAGACTGGCTGTTTCGAAGAACGAGACCACACGGGCGCAGTACCGCATATTCGTCGAGGCAACGGGTTACGAGTCCACACACAAGGAGCCCCGCGTGGGCTGCAATACGTGGACCTACGATCGGGTCATCGGCTATGTCCTTGAACATGACTGGGACAAACCCGGGTATGACCAGCGCGAAAATCATCCGGCGATTTGCCTGAGCTTTGAAGATGCGGCCGCCTATGTTGCCTGGCTGGCCGAACTGACGGGCAAACCGTACCGGCTGTTGTCTTCAACGGAGTTCGAATACGCCACACGGGCCGGAACCCGTGGGCCATGGTTCTGGGGTTCGGCAAACAGCGACGCTTGTGAATATGCGAACGTGGCCGACGATACTTTTCGCCGGCTCTACGACTACGCGCCCGTTTTCGCTTGTGACGACGGCTACGAACGGACCGCGCCAGTCGGCTCGTTCAAGCCCAATCCCTGGGGGCTATACGACATGCTGGGAAACGCCTGGGAGTGGACGGAAGACTGTACGCATGACGACATGTCGGGAGTGCCCACCGATGGCCGGGCGTGGCTCGAAGAAGACGATGGCAGGTGCGAGTTTCGCGTGCCGCGAGGCGGTGCATGGGTCTCCGGCACGGACTGGACACGTGCGGCAGCGCAAGCCAACGATCATTACTACTACCATAGCCAGTTGATAGGATTTCGAGTCGCCTTGACACTGGAAGACTAGCGAAGCCTCCATCGCTCCCAACCCCATGAGCCTGGGGTTTGCGGTCTTTGCCTCTATGTTGCTGACCGCCACCTACGCATCGGCAGAGCCCGTTATCGTCAAGGACTGCGAATCCTGTCCTGAACCTCAATCATCCAGGAACTCAGCCAGTCCCGTGCTGATGTCCGAAAGCGCATGCGTTACTGCCGACAACTGGGCTTTCAGTGTCGTCTCCTGAAGATTCATATCGTCCTCGCTTTCCTTGATGTCAAACGATCGCGACGCTACGGACGTGTATGGGACGAGACCGGTCCTGACATCCAGGACAACCGCTTCCACGCCGCAAAACGCGCGTGATTGACTGGTACCGAAGAACCGGTACTTTTCAAAGCTGCGGCAATGGCTCCGGTAGACAAGCAGCAGGTCGGCCTGATAACGCGCGGCAGCCTCGCGCAAATGCGGCACCGATCGCTTTTGGGGAATGAGTATGGATGGCAGAAATGAAGCGTCATATACGCGAGGCGAAGCGATCAGCTTGTCAGTGACATCCTGCTTTACCTGATCGGTTGCCAGGGAAAGTTCCTCGGACCATCCGGACCAGACCTCCCGGCCGAACGGCATCAGCGCGATGCGGCTCAATGCAGGAGCCTGGTATTCGTGGTCGAGAATCTGCGCGATGGCCTCGTCCGAAAGGACCGCCGCGTCGCCGGCGAACAGCGAGCCCCCGTCTTCGAGAAGAGAGCCCTGGCCCACCGGGGAGCCGGAAAAACCACCATAGCCGGCGGGCCGTACGGTGGTCCCTATCTGGCCGACGCATCCCGAGATCGTGAGCAGCATGACAACGAGCCCCATGCTTTGGATCATCATTTGTCCCGTTTTGTCGCTCGTTGACATGGCGTCGCCTGTTCTCACAACCATTCTCCGCTGAATGGTATATCAGGAGCTACTCAATTCCTGTAGATCCGCCCTCAGTAGGCTGCCTCGTAAATCCGCAATGCGTCCTGCTCGCTCACCTTTCGCGGATTGTTGACCAGCAGACGTTGCTGCAGCATGGCGTCGCTCGCCAGCATCGGCAGGCTGTCTTCGGGCACGTCCAGTTCCCGGAGCTTCGACGGCATCATCAGCCGGTCCACCAGCGCTTCGAAGTAATCGGGCAAGGACTCCGAGGCCGCCCCTTGCATAACGATCCGGGCAAGCGTCGCGTACAAATCCGCTGACGTTTCGTAGTTGAACCGCAATACGTGCGGCAGCACCAGCGAGTTGCTCAAGCCGTGCGGAATGTGGAAGTGGCCTCCCAGCGGATAGGCAAGCGCATGGACTGCGGCGACCGGCGCGTTTGCAAACGCCTGTCCTGCCAGAAGTGAGCCGAACAGCATGGCCGTGCGCGCCGGCAGGTTCTCGCCGTCGTGAACGGCTGTTTCGATATTCGCCGACATCAATGTCAGCGCTTGCGTCGCCAGCATGTCCGAGTAGGGATTCTTGTGGATCGCGCTGGTGAAGGACTCGATCGCATGGACCATCGCGTCGATTCCGGTTGCGGCGGTTACATGCGGCGGCAGGCCGACGGTGAGCTCAGGGTCCAGCAATGCAACGTCGGGCAACAGTTGCGGCGCGACGACCGCGGCCTTGGTCGTGGCCCCTGTGGTGATGATGGATATGGGCGTAACCTCGGAACCGGTCCCTGCGGTGGTGGGAATCTGGACCAGCGGCAGCCTTTCGCCGGTGAGGTTACCGATTCCGTAGGCGTCCGAAAGCGGCTGCGACGAATTGCACAACGCAGCGATCAACTTGGCCACGTCCATCGAGCTACCACCGCCCAGGCCGATTACCGTGCCGATCTTCCCGGCGCGCGCGAGGTCAAGCGCATTGAACACGATGTCTTCGGGCGGGTCTGCCTGAACGTCGTCAAAAATCGAACATGCCAGGCCCGCGTCGGACAGGCTGCTTAAGGCCGCCTCATGAAGTCCCGCCGCAATGATTCCGGGATCGGTCACCAGGAACACCTTGCCGGGCGACAAAGTGGCGCAAATCGCGCCGAGCTGGCCAATGGCGCCGGGCTCACAGACGATCGAGCGTGCCGTGTTGAATCTCAGCGGCCTTATGTCTGGTGAGGTCATTGTTCTGCGATGGCCTTTGCGAGAGTCTGGACACTGTCCCCCGCGACATCGAGCACGCCGAAGGGCATGAATCCGTGGAACGCGGACGCAAAGTGCGTTGCGCTCACCCGAACGCCGCTTTTCTCAAGCTTCTCGGCAAACAGTTTCCCCTCATCCAGGTTGGGGTCGTGTCCGGACGTGATGATCGTGGTCGGCGGCAGCGACTCGAGGTCCGGAATGAACATCGGCGAGACCAGCGGGTCTTCGGTGGGGGTGTCTTCTTCCAGGTACCACTGCTTCGCGGCCGACAGACCCGCGCGGCCGACCAGGTAGTTACCGTCGCCAAACGAGATCCTCGATGGGTAGGCCTGGTGATCGTCGCGCAGGTCGAGGAAGGGGTACAGGAGATAGAGCGAGTTCACGCAGTGGTCCGTTTGCCGCGCCATCTGCCATGAAACGGCCGTCGCCAGGGCGGCGCCGGCGCTGTCTCCCATGGCGCCGATCCTGGCCGGATCGACTCCCAGTGCGTCGCAATTCTCGAAGGCCCACAGCGCGGCCTGGTAGCAGTCGTCGTGGGCGGCGGGAAACTTGTGCTCCGGGGCGCGGCGAAAATCGACCGAGAGATAGTGCGCCCCGGTCTCGGTGCACAAGCGCCGCACGAATCCATCGTAGCTGTCGACGTCGCCGACACTCCAGCCGCCGCCGTGAAAGAACAGCACCAGTTTCGCTTTTGAATCGGCTGCGGTGTGACTCCCACGGTAGAAGCGGGCCGGAACGTCCGCGGAATCTGTCGGGATCCGAATGTCCCGCGCTTCCACGCCGTCGGCCCTGGCTCCCAGAAAGGTCTCCATCAGCGCGGAGGTGTACTTGCGGCCGATGGCGACCGCGTCGCTTTCGGAAGCCAGGATTCCCATCAGGATGCCCTGGGCATTCTCAAGCAGGTCGGCGCACTGCCGGTCAATCATCGCTTTCGCCCTTCGCGGCGCATCAATCAAAGCGCAGCAAGAGCCGTATATCGTACAGGCGGGGCGCACCCATGAAGGCGGTTTCCACGCCGGAGAACTCCGCGGTATTGAAGCTCTGGGCGGCGCGCGCCTTGTCCGTCAGGTTGGTGCCTCCCAACCGCACTTCCCAACGCTCATCGCTGGCGGAGATCGCTACGAAAGCGTTCAGGTAGGTCGCCGCGGCAACGGCGAGGTTCGGAGAATCCGACGACTCGTTGGCGTGGTCGCCCTTATAGGCGATATCGACATGCACCGTTCCGGTGATGTCCGCGGAGAGCTGGTCCGAGTAGGTCACGCCAAGGAAGCCGGTCAACTCGGGTGCATTCGGCAGGCGCCGCTCGCTGACGTCGGTGAGCACGCCGCCAACCAGCGTTTCGAATTGCTCGTATTCCGCGTTCAGGTATCCGACCGAAGCGTCGATCGAAAGGCGGTCGTTGGGCCGGTAGGAGACCACACCCTCTATGCCGTGAATCTTCGCCGATGCTGCGTTGGTGAACAGGCTGACGAATTGCCCGGTCACGGGGTCCTGGCCAAAGCCGTTCAACTGCAGGTCGTTGTAGTCGTTGTAGAAGTACGCGGCCGAGTAGCTGAAACGGTTGTCCGGGCCCTTGCCCTTGATGCCCGCCTCGTAGGTCCAGACGGTTTCGGGGTCGAACGGCTTGAATTCGGTGCTCGCAAACGCCCGTCCCGGGAAACCGCCGCTCTTGAAGCCGCGCGAAACGGACCCGTACACCGTGACGCTGTCGCTTGGCTGGTACGAAAGCACCGCGCGCGGTGTAACCGCGTTCCAGTCCTGTTCATCCTGCAGGTGCTCGCCGGGGAACCCGATGCCTTCCAGAAACGGCGGCTGATCCAGGCTCAGGGACAGCGTTGGGTCAAAGAAAAATTCGCCGCGCCGGGTGACCTCTTTTTCGTCATTGGTGTAGCGGGCGCCGATCTCCAGGCTGGTCGTATCCGTAAGAGGAAAAGTAATGTCGGCAAATACCGCCATCGACCGCGTGCGCTGGTCGCTTTCGCCGTATCCGCCGGATGGAACCTGGACACTGATGAGCGGGAAAAAGAACCCGGCGAACTCGAAAGACGCCGACGCATCGTCGAACCCCGCCAGCACGACATCGTCGTCGTTGAACAGGAAAACACCACCTGTGAACGACAGGCCGCTGTCGCGTTCGAACGCTACCCTCAGCTCGGTGGAAAACTGGTCGGCATCTTCATAAACCGGAATGTCGAGGACCGGATAAGGCGTGCTGTCGGCATCCAGAATGAAATCCCAGGAGAGCTTGCGGTAGGCGGTGATGCTTTCCAGGTACCAGTCGTCGCTGAACTGCCACCTGATCTTGAACGAAGCGCCGTGCGTGGTCAGGTCGGCAAGAATGTTCGCGTTGCCTTCCACAACATAGGGTGAACCGAACGCTTCCTCGGTCGGCAGGTACATCCGCGGGCTGAAAGGAGCGCCTACCGGATCTTCAAACAGGGTGAGCCCCGTTTTCCGAATTGGTGTCAGCGAGCGGTCCGGACGCTCGAATTTCCCTTCGAAACGGAGCGCCAGACTCAGATTGTCGCTCGGCTCGAAGTCCAGCCCGGACCGAAACGACAGCGTATTGGTGTCGCCGTCGGTGCCCCCAAGCACTGCATTCTCGGAAAACCCGTCGCGTTTGATTCCCGAGACCGCGATTTTCCCTTTCCAGCGGCCGTCGCTGCTCAAGGGTCCGCTCATGCGGCCGTTGTAGATCCTGGCGGCGAGATTTCCGGCGCCCACCTCAGCGTACGCTTCAAATTCGTCGGACGGCGCGCGGGTGATCAGCTTGACTGCGCCTCCGGGGGAGTTGCGGCCGTACAGCGTTCCCTGCGGCCCGCGCAGGACCTCCACGCGCTCGATATCGAACAATTCCACGAAAGCGGCCTGGGTGCGCGCAACGTAGACGTCGTCGATATACACGCCGACACCCGGCTCGACAAAGGGCAAGGAGTCGTTCTGCCCGATGCCGCGCAGGTAGACCGCGGCATTCGAGGAATCGCTTTTCTGGAAATGAAAATTTGGCACCGCATACTGCACCTGGCGCATGTCGTTCGCCTGCAGATCGCGAAGCTGGCGCTCGCCGAAGGCCGAAACCGAACCGGGAACGCTCCATAGCGACTCCTCTCTGCGACGTGCCGTGACGATGATCTCGTCGAGCACATTTGTCTGCCTGTCGCTCGCCGCCTCTTGAGCGACACCCACGATACTGACGTCGAAAAAAGCAAGAACGGCGACAAGGCTCGCGACTGCGACCGGCCGAATTCGGCGAACTGTCTTGTTGGGCCACATGGTGCAATTACTCCATTTGAAGCTGTGTGTACAGCGAATCGGATATTCCCCAACTCCGTATTTGACGCTTGGCCGGAGTGGTCCGCAATGACAAAACAGGTCATCTGAGAGGGACAATTGTGGCCAGTGCCGTGGTACTGTATTGAAATGCCCAATTCCAGCAAGCACTCAGGTTCGGCGAACGGTCCGGGCATTCCGTGCGTGGACAATTCCCTGTTCGAACCGCTGGCGCGTGCGGCCCTGTCCAGCGGTATCGACCTGGCCACCATACTGCGCGAAATACAGCGCCGGCGACCCGGCGGGAAAGATGAACCCGAGCCGGTTCTGGTTTCCGACTACTTCAGACTTCTCGGGAAACTCGCCGACCTGACCAGTGAAGAGACGGTGCGAATGTCAAAGCGGCCGTTATTGCCGGGCGCGTTCCATTTCGTGATGTCTCAGGCGGCCGGCTCGAAGCGCTTCGACGGCATGCTGCGCAAGTTTGCGAACGGGTTCAACCTGTTGCACGGCCGCGTCTACAACCACGTAATGACACAGGGCGACAAGCTGATCTACGCCATCGACAACAAGGACTTTCCCACCCCGTTCGAATTGACGGCCAGCCAATTGCACAGTTTTCTCGAGTGCATCGCGATACTCATGCACACGCTGTTCGGCATTTGCGCCGGCGACAACATCGATCCGTACCTCTTGAAGGTCACGACCAAGCGGCGCCTGAGCAGTTCCCGCAAACAAGCGGGCAACCGGCTCAACCAGCTGGCGTACTGGGGCGTACCGACCGCATACGCAAGCAAGAACTACGCGCTGATCTACGACTACTCCATCGCCGCCATGCCGGTGAAACTCCGGCCTGCCGACCTGCCCCGGCCAAACGCCATCTTCGGCGAAGTGGCCAGACTGATCGAGACCAATCTCAGGGTTGCGCCCGCAAACGTGCCGATCGTGGATCGGGTCGTCGACCTGATATTGACGCAAACCGTGTCAGCCAATGAGCTGGCATTGCAGCTCAATCTCAGCGCCAGGACCCTGCGGCGCCGGTTGGCGGAATCCAACACGTCATTTCAGGAGGTCAGGCAACGGGCCTTGAACGCACGCGCAAAGCGCCTCCTGTCCCAGGACCTCCTCGCCGGCGAAGTCGCCGAAGAACTCGACTATTCCGACGAGAGGAGCTTCCGGCGCGCGTTCATCCGCTGGAACAGCATCCCGCCTTCGAAGTTTCGCTCCGGATCATGAGGTTGCTGGCGCCATGAACGAGCATTTCTTCAACAGCCGAAGCGGGCTGAAGTTCTTTTTCCGCGACTCCCCCACCTCATCCGGCAGCGAACGGGCTCCGGTGGTGTGCCTGCACGGTCTCACCCGCAACAGCGAGGACTTCGTGGAACTCGCCGGCCACCTCAAGCCTTCCCGGCGCGTGCTCGCCCTCGACTTCAGGGGCAGAGGCCGTTCGGACTACGACCCCAACTACCTGAACTACTTTCCGACTACGTATGCGGACGATGTCGTTGAATGGCTGGGCCACCTGGGAGTGGAGTCGGCGGTCTTTTGCGGTACCTCGCTGGGCGGTATTGTGACCATGGTCCTGGCCGGGCAGGCGCCCAGGCTGTTTGCCGGCGCGATCATTAATGACATCGGTCCGGAAGTCTCCATGGTCGGCATCCTGAGAATCGGCCAGTATGTCGGCAAGCTGAAGCCGGCCGAGGATTGGGGCGACGCGATCGCCAACACGAAGATCATGTTCGAAGTCGCCTGCCCCGACGCCGATGACGCCACCTGGGACATGATTACAAGGCGCACCTACCGCATCGGCGCCGACGGCAAGCCGGTGCTGAAATCCGATCCCAATATCGGCAAGGCGTTCCAGGAGCGGGGCGGTTCACCCGCGGACCCCTGGGGCCTGTTCGAGCAACTCGGGCAGTTTCCCCTGCTCGCCCTGCGCGGTGAGTCCTCGGACCTCCTGGCCCCGGAGACTCTCGTCGAAATGGCCGAACGGGTCCCTTCCCTGGTCACCTGCACCGTCGCCAACCGCGGACACGCACCCTGGCTCAACGAACCGGACGCGCTCGCCGCCATTGACCGCTTCCTTGCGTCGGTGCCCTAGTTTCGCGTCCCGTTGACCATTCCCCTCAAGCTGTCTTGAATACGGCCATTTGCGTGGGTGGCCCGAGGTCCGGATGTGCGTCGCCGACACCCTGGTGCTCGACGCCGTAGCCGTATTTTCCACACACCTGCGTGCACCACGCCTGAAATTCCGCGCGGGTCCACTCGAAGCGGTGATCCGGATGACGCATTTGCCCGGGCTTCATGCCCTTGAAGCTGGCGTTGTATTCGGCATTGGGCGTAGTCACGATGACCGCGCCCGGCCGTGAAAACTCGAAGATCGATCGTTCGAAGGCGCCCAGGCGGTCAGGGTCGATATGTTCCACGACCTCTGCGGCAACCGCCACGTCAAAGCCGTTCAGTCGAGAATCCCGGTAGGTAAGGGACCCGTGCATCAGCTTGATCCGCCGCCGCCGATTGTCCGGCAATTCCTGCAAGCGAAGCCGCCGTTCCGCGATCTCAAGCGCGGTGCTGGACACGTCAAGCCCGACGATCCTCTCAAGCTCGCGTATTTCCTGAAGCGCTCCGATCAGCTTCCCCTCGCCGCATCCCAGGTCCACCACATTGCTGGCGCGGATCGCCTTCACGGCCTCGACGATGGCGCGCAATCGTAGCTCGTTCAGACGCAGAGGGGCCTCCAGAACCTGCTCGCTGTTCAGCCGGCCCTCCTGGCGTGATTCGGAGGCGCCGTCCTCGACGGTCAGCCGCTCCAGGGCAGCGCGCGCCAGGCTTCGCTGCGACTTGAGGTATCGCGATGCGATGAGCGCCTTCTCGGGATGCGATTCAAGCCAGTTCTCACCCAGGCGCAAGAGCTTCTCGACCTCGTCGTCCCCGACCCAGTAGTGCTTTTCATTGTCGAAGACCGGGATCAGCACGTACAAATGGCGCAGCAGCTCGCCAAGCCGCTTTACGCCCTTGATCGTTATCGTGAAGTACGGGCTGTTTCCCCAATCGTCAAATCCGGAATCCAGGGGATACGGCTGGATACCGACCGCATAACCCAGAGGTTCGAACAGGCGCTGTATCAGCGAGGGGTCGCCAAGATTGCGCAGGCAATGAACGGTGGCCTCAAGCGGTATTTCCGTTGCGGCAAGGTCCTGTTTGCCGCCGCCGCGGCCGGCAAAAGCGGACCGAAAAACCTTGTTGATCGCGACGCTGAGGAAAGACGAGGCCGCGTAAGGACGGTCATTTACGTAGTGCTGCAGGGAACGTTGCCTGCCCCTGCTCCCTGCGCGGCGAACCAGCCCTATGGGATCTATCTCCAGTTGCAGCGCCGCCGTGCATCGTTCGCCGGTCGCCTCCGGGTAATAGACATGCGCCTTGCCGAAAGACAGATCGAAGGTCTGCAGCCTGTCCGGGTGCTTGTGCAGCAGATAGCCGAGGTCGGTCGCCGGCTTATGGGTTGTGGAGATCGTCAGCAACATCGCTACAACCGTGGATCAACGGGCTCGGATTCCAATGCAAGAACGCCCAATGCACACTCGTGCACCTTGCGGATCGGTTCCCTGCGGACAAATCGTTGCAGGCCTTCAAGCCCAAGAAAGAACTCACGAAGCGCCATTTGCCGCTTGGCGCCCAATCCCCGGGACCGCAGCCTTTCGAGATTTTCCGCCCGCGAGTACTCGGGCCCGTAGATAATTCTCAAGTACTCGGGCCCGCGGCACTTGAGCGCCGGCTGCACGTTGCCCTTGTTTCCGCTCGCCACGAAGTCCAGGGGCTTGACCACCATTCCCTCGCCGCCGTCGGCGGTAAGCTGCTCCCACCATTCGATAACATCGTCACACTCGCCGCGATCGTTCAGGTTGACGGTCTTGCAGGGCGTAGCCACGAAAATTCCGGGTTCCGGCGAAGCCAATCGAGCCAGCGTGTCCATGTGCCACTGGTGGTTCTTGTCGAAGTGCGCCGCCCCCTCGCTGGCCATCACGTGAAAAGGCGCCAGCCGGAGATTTTCGATCGACTCCACATTCCAGCAATAGCCCTGATACGCGGCCACGTACTGCTCGACCATCCCGGCTCGCTGCCTTTGTTCTTCCAAGAGCCCATCGACCGGCAGGCCACGCGCTTGCGCCAGGGTCAGCATTCCGATGCTGGCCGACAGCGATGCATTCGCTGCTGCTCCTACCGCCGCATACTGCGTGCGAATGAGTTCGATGGCCTTTACCGACCACGGCATCAGTTCGCAATCCAGCGTAAGCCAGGCCGTCTGCAACTCGTCCCACAAGCCGGCCCGTGACACGGCGCTGCAGAGCCGTTCAAGCAAAGCGGTCTCCAGCGACTGCTCGCCAAAGAAACGACGCCCGGTTCGCGTGTAACAGACGCCGATCTCGCCTGTTTCGATGCCGAACCGGTCGCGAGCGGCGTCCGCGTCCCGGCATACCTGGATCACGGCACGGGACCCCATGTGCTTCTCTTCGCAAACGACCGTTTCAATGCCCTGCTTTCGGTAGTAGTCGAGTGCTTCCTCGGGGTGCTCCAACAGGCCGGCCTTTTCGCTGGTGGCGGACGGCGACATCGTTGGCGGCAGATAGTTGATCCACTTCGGATGCACGGCGAACCGACTCATCACTTCCAGGGCGGCGAGTGTCTTGTCCTCCGTCAGGATGATGGTCTTGCCCCATTCGGTCCGGATATGGCGCTTGCCCAGGACATCCTCGATGTCCAGCATGTCGTCGTGCTCGTGCTGTGCCCCAAGGCTCGATGCGCTTGCCGCTCCGAGCGGTTTGATGGGCTCGTAGTACTGCCGGGCCGCGGCGACCTGAACCAACTCCCTCTCCGGATAGCGCAGCGCCGTCAGCTTGCCGCCGAACGCGCAGCCCGTGTCTATACAGATTGTGTTGTTCAGCCACTCCGCCTCGGCGACCGGTGTGTGGCCGTAAACCACCATGGCCTCACCGCGGTACTCGGATGCCCAGTCGTAGCGGACCGGAAGGCCGAACTCGTCCGTTTCGCCGGTGGTCTCTCCAAAAAGAGCAAACGCGCGAACGATTCCCGAAGCACGACCTTGATAGGCCTCCTTCATGCCCGCATGGGCAACGACAATCCGGCCCTCATCCATCACGTAGTGGCTGATCATGCCCACGATGAACGATTTGACGCGAGCGATGAATTCTTCGCTCTCGCCGGCCAACTGCTCCATCGTCTCGGCAAGCCCGTGCGTCAGCTTGACGTTCTTGCCCGACAGCTTCTTCAACAGCTTGATCTCGTGGTTGCCGGGCACACAGACCGCTACCCCGTCGTCCACCATGTCCATGACCAGACGGAGTACGCCGGGACTGTCGGGCCCACGATCCACGAGATCGCCAACGAAGACCGCCTTTCGCCCGTCGGGTGGCCTTACGGAGTACCGAATGCCGGATTCGATCGACGTTTCCGATACGGCATATCCAAGTTTGTCGAGCAACTCGCGGGCTTCGTCGAAGCAGCCGTGAATGTCGCCGATGATGTCGAACGGTCCTGTTTCGCTGCGCCTGTCCGTCCACATCGGTTGACGAGCCAACGTAACCGCCTCCACCTGTTCGGGCGATCGGAGCACATGAGTCTGACGGAACCCCTCGCGCTTTAGCGAACGCAAGGACTTGCGCAGCTGCCGAGCCTGATTGCGAACCACGTGAGGTCCGAAGTTGCGGTCGGGGCGGTTGGCATTTCGGTCGTGGCACAAGCGTTCCGGGAGGTCCAGGACAATTGCCATCGGCATCACGTGATACTCGCGGGCGAGGCGCAGCAAACTCCGCCTGTCACGCTGCTGGACGTTGGTGGCGTCAACGACAACCAGCTTGCCGAGCGCAAGGCGCTTGGCGGCTATGTAGTGGAGAAGTTCGAACGCGTCTGGCGTGACGGTCTGGTCATTTTCGTCGTCAGAGATAAGCCCGCGACACTCGTCCGATGCCAGGATTTCCGTCGGCTTGAAATGCTGGCGCGCAAACGTTGACTTGCCGCTGCCGGAGGCACCAACAAGAACGATGAGCGAAAGTTCGGGGACTGTGATGTCCATACGGGTGTGACGAAAAAAAATCCTTGGTTATCAGTGTACTCCCGGGATTGCCGGGGAAGGTCGCTAATACTCGGTAGGCACAGCGTCCAGGCTTCGCCACAAATACCAGGAAGCAACGGACCGCCATGGACGCCAGGGTTCTGCAATTGCCGACATCTCATCGACAGTCGGACGCACGTCGCCTTTGTAGTGGCGGGCAATCGCCTTCTGGATTCCTATGTCGGTTGCAGGGAATACGTCTGGCCGCAACAGGTGAAATATCAGGAACATCTCTGCCGTCCAGCGGCCGACTCCTCTTATCTTGACCAGCGTGTCGATTACGGTCTCGTCATCCAATCGGTCCCATAAGCCCGGGCCAAACGCGCCGCCCTTGAAATGCCCGGCCAGGCCAAGAAGATAGCCGGCCTTGCGCCGCGACAGTCCGCAAGAGTGCAGCGCCTCTTCGGTATGGCTCGATACCGCCGCTGCAGTCATTTCACCGACGCGCTCGATCAGCCTCTGCCACACGGCGTGCGCGGCATGGACGGAAATCTGCTGCCCCACGATGGAGCGTGCGAGCGAATAAAACGCATCGTTTCGGGGCTGGAGAACCGATCCCTTGGCGGCAACGATGAGGTGGCCGAGTACCGGATCAGAGCGAAGCAATGCGGTCCGGGCTTCCTCCCAATGGGGCACGCTGTCCTTGTTCGATTCAACCACCGGGGTCAACTTCGATGCGGGGGGCGCGGTGCTCGCCTGCCTGGTGGAGAATGAGCTCGTCAACAACGCCGTTGTCATCGCGCAGGAATTCAATCTCTGCGTCCACAACCTTCAGGAAAAACCGGTCCGTGGCCATGGCAAAGGCCGGGAAGGCCTGCTGTCCGGTCACCTGAATGAATAGCTGGGACTCCCGGACCGACACCGTCATGGTCGCGTCTTGCGAAAGTTCGTATTCGCCTACGTACTCCTTTAAGACTTCGGCGTCGATGGAGATTTCCTCGCGTTCCCTGGTCCCGAGCTCAGCCTCGACACGGGGAGCGTTGATCGTCTGACTTCCTTGAACGAACTCGATGCTCTGAGACGAACCTTCCGATGGAGCGGCAAACGACACCCGAATCTGTGCTGCGGCATATTCGAACTCGTGCTCGCCCTCGTGCGTCAATGGAAACGCGCCCTGCCCCGTCGCCTGGCCAAACAGCTTGCCGTCACGCTCCGAGAACGTCAGGAAGAAGCCTGGGCTTAATTCAAATACACCGGTGTACGGCGAAAGGTTGATGGGCTCCACGGCCGGCGGCGGCTCGAGCAGCGACATTCCGAGCTCGGTCACCCAGGCGTAGTCGGTAGAAGCGGCAAGGACCAGCCAGCCTTTCGATTGTGCGGGAGTCACGGCCAGGAAACTGGCATAGCCGCCTGTGCCGCCGTTGTGCCAATAGACCGTGTTGCCGTCGCTGTCCGATCTGATGTTCCAGGCCAGGCCGATTTTGTGCCCTTCCGGACGCTGTTGTGTCGCGGTGATCGCCGAATGCACGCCGGACGCATCCTTTTCGCAGTTGGCCCTGATGAATCGCATGAGGTCGTTTGCCGATGAAACGATCGCGCCGGCGCCGGCGAGGGCGTCGAAGGTCCACGCCGGCATGGCCGCTCCGTTGCTGTAGCCGGATGCCATGTTCGAATCCGCTTGCTGCGGATAGGACGCGAAGGACCGGCTCATGCCCAGGGGCTCAAGGATGTATTCCTCGATCGCGGCCGGGTAGTCGGTTTGCGCGGCATCGGCCGCAATGGATCCCAGCAGGCCGAACCCCAGGTTGGAATAGGCATACTCTTTGGAGAGCGAGTCCGGATCGAATGAGCCCAGGAAGGCGCTCAAGTCACTTCGCGTGTAGTCGGCATAAGGATCCAGGCTGTCGCTCGGGGAAATGTTGTCGGGCAGACGCGGCAGCCCCGATGAATGGGTTGCCAGCGAGCGGAGCGTGATTGCGCCTACCGATTCGTTGTCGAACTGCAATTCCTTGAGGTGCCCGGAGATTGGCTGGTCCCAATCAAGCCGGCCCTGCTCTGCCAGCCGCTGAACGAGTATGGCCGTGAAGACCTTGGTTATGGACCCGATCTCGAACAAGGTATCGCCGTCCGGTTCCTGCGACGGCGACTGTCCGGGCTTCGTCTGACCGTAGCCATGGACCGCGACGTCGCCCTGGTCGTAGGTGCCGAACACGGCGGCGCCGACCGTGCCGCGGCTCACCGCGTTGTTGATCCTTTCGTGTATGTCCCCCGAGTCGGCCGACTGGCATGCGGGGCTCAGGAAGACGGCGAACAGAGCACAAAACGCTCGAAAAAGCGGAGTTTTCATTGAGCAGATCCCTTGGCGGCGCCAACAAGCCGACTACTTTAGCCGCCTTTCCGGCTGTAAGGGAGCGGGGCAGTCCCCAGGAATTCAGGACTGCGAATACTCCGATGGAATTGCTTCCGCTCTTGACTGAAGTTTGCTCCAGATACAGAACACGCCCATCGCCAGCAGGAACGTGTCGATTGCGGTCACGCTGGTGATGCTCCAGTCGTAGGCCCTCTCCAGGAAACCGAGGGCGCCGGCGATTGCCCAGGACCCGATCGCAGCCCATCGAAAGCTCCGAACAGCGTCCGGCTGACCGGAATCCAGGCGCGCAGGCCGGATCAGGAAATACTCCGCCAGGTAGATTCCGGCGATCGGCGGAACGATGATCCCGAGCAGGATCAGGAAGTCGACGAAATGGTCCATGATCCCGGCGAGAGCCAGCAGCGTGCCGATCACGCCGGAGACCATGGTGATTGCCCAGTCGCGCGCCTTCGGCAGGATCCGTGCAAAGCTCAGGGAGGCGGAGTACAGATTGTTGATGTTCGTCGTCCAGGTGGCGAAAACCATCACGACCAGCGCAGGTATGCCGAGACCCAGGGCGGTCATGGATGAAATCAGGTCCGTATCGGCGGATACCAGCACCGGCAGCCCAGCCAGCAGCAGGACCAACGGAAAACCGAGGCCGTAACTCAGGAAAGAACCGGTGACCGCATCGCGGCGGCCGCGTGCGAAGCGCGAAAGGTCCGGCACCAGGGTGACGCCCACGAAAAAGCTGCCGATGACGATGGAAATTCCGGCGGAAATCGAAGCAATTCCTTCGTTGGGCTGCCCGGGAATGGCATTCAGCTCCGCCAGACTGGCGCCGCCCATCACCTTCCAGACTCCATACAGCAGCAAAGCGGCAAGCAGCGGCACTGCAATGCGGCTCAAGCGATCGATGGCGCGAAAACCGTAGATGGTTGTGATCACCATCAGGACGCCGCCGGCAATCGTGAAGACGGGATACGGCACGACCCAAGCGAACGCATCCGCCACCACCCGGGAAAGCGCGCGGCCGAACAGGGCCGCGGTCACGCCGTACCAGCCGAGCAGCGTGATGGCGAGGATCAGGTTGACGAAGTGCGACCCTGCCCTACCGAAGCAGAACCGGATGATGTTGTAGGTAGAAAGCCGGGTCTCGGTGCCCACTCGCATGGTGAGGTAGCCCACGCAAGCCGTGAGAAGTCCGCCGACGAAGATGGCCACCGCGCCATCGGCCAGTCCCAGGGCATCGATCAGCTGGGTTCCGACCAGAAAGGCCGGCAGGGTGATGCTGACGCCGATGATGATCACGGCGATGGCGATGCCGCTTACGGATTCCGCGGCCGGCACCGGGCCGCGGGAGTGATTGTCGGTCAGCCGGCGCGTCGCCACGCTCTTCAGCGCCCGCGGAACTCAGGCACCGGCAAGTTCCCTCAGCGGTCGATACGCATGGTCCATGCCGAACGCCTCGGGCCCCACCACTCTCAGGGCATGCTCGGTCTGAAAAACCGGATGGCACGACAAGCCGAGCACGGTAACCCGCTGGCCGTAGCGGACATCCGGGGTGGGAATGGGCTCGGCCGTTTCGCTGTCAACGACGCAGATCAGATCGGGCGTCAGCGCGCGCGGCACGCCGTCTTGCGTGAACGCCAGGTATTCGTTGCGGAATTCGATGTGGGCCCTCCGGCTCTTGCCGATCAGGGGGGCCAGATCGAGCCAGCCGACCACGAACCCTCGCTCGGTCGAGCGCCACACGTCCACCACCTTGCCGTCGAACAGCCGGTGCACGTCGATGCCGTCTGCATGCCGGCGAATACCCTCCACCAACGACTGGATCGGCGCTTTGCCGACCCTCGCTTTCTCGATCGCCAGACCTAAAGCGTGAGCCAGGGTGACGGTATCGGGAATGACGACCCGCTTTGCCTCGCGGCCGGTCATTGCATACGCCGACAAGACGGCAAAAAAGCCCATGCCCATGCACACGGTCCGCGCAATCGCCTCGCCCTTCTTGTTGTCCTGGCTGTGGCAAATTACGGTGTTGAGGTGCTCGTCGGCGAGGACGAAGGGCGAGGCGGAAATCCCATTCAGCGAAAAACTCGTCATGTGCAATTCCGGAAAGGCACGCCCCATGCCGTCGCCGTCCACGACCGGAAGATCACAGTCCGACGTGGCCAATATCGGCATCAGCGCGTTGCAACCGCCCATTTCCGCGGCAATCAGGGCGTCCGCCTTGCGCCCGATGTGCTTCTCCAGAGTTCGAATCGAATGGATGACGTGCGGCAGTTCAAACAATCTCTCCTTCTCGACGGTGGGGGCGCCGAAGCCTGCCACGCACAGCACCTGCGCATCGTCATCGAGGTCCGACACCTTGATTAAGTTGGCGCGATGACCACCCGCCGCATACAGTTGCTGCGCAGCGAGCAATGAAATGTATGGATCGCCGCCGCCGCCCGCCCCAAGCAGAGTGGCGCCCAACGCGATCCGCTCGACGTCGTCGATATCGAGATTGCCCAGGCGGGACACGACACTAGAAACGATAGCGCAACTCCGCGCCCATTGAGCGTGGCTGGCTGTAACTGCGGACAAAAAAGCCCAGGAATCCCGGGTCGCTGGTGTATTGCTGGTCCAGGGCATTTCTGACATACACCGAAACGGACCAGTTGTCGCCTTCCAGACCCATGCGCGCGTCGACCAGGTCCACCGGGTCGATATCGAAGGTGAATCCGCTCTCATTGATGAGAAAGTTACCCTGGTGCCGCCAGCCGAGCCGCGCGAACAGATCCCTGTCGTTCGCTACGGGCTGCGTGTATTCGACTGCCAGGTTCGAGGTCCATTCGGGAACGCCGTCCGGCCGGGTATTGAGTTCCGTGATCTTCGCATCCAGATAGCCGAAGCCGCCGCTGACCGTGACACGATCGCTTGCGCGTAGGGTGAACTCCAGTTCGGCGCCGTTGATATCGGTGCTGGGCACATTGGCGGTTGCCCGGAACGGCGCCTCCGCCAGGATGATGGACTGCTGCTGGTCCGAGTAGTCGATCTTGAACACCGCGCCGTTTACCGTCAGACGATTGTCCGCCAATGTGGCCTTGAAGCCCAGCTCGAAATTGTCCGTCGTTTCCGGCCGGGTCAGGTCGCCCGTATTGTAGAAACCGAAGCGGAATCCCTTCGCATAGGTCGCATAGGTCATCACATCGCCCGACCAGTCGTAGGAAAGCTGGACCTTCGGCTGAAACCGGGAATCTTTGGCGGTCAGCCATTCCACCGCATTGCCGCCGCTGTCCAGTTGCGGAATGAATGCTCCGTTACTCCCGTCATACTGGCGGGTGGAGTACTCGTTTTCATCGTAGCGGCCAGCCACCGTCAACTCGAAAGCATCGCTCAAGTCAACATTCACTTGCGCGTATACGCCGAATATTTCATCCTCCTTGTCGTCAAACCGGGCGAAAATACTGGCAAGCGAGCCGGGCGCAGGCGCCAGCACCAACCCCACGTCGAGCCGGTTCTCGGTGGTCCTCTCCAGCCACTCTACGCCGGCAATCCAGCGGACCGAACCTTCGCCGCCCGATGTGAGGCGCAGGTCCTGGAAGAACACTTCGAAGTTGTCCGCCAGTTCCTGGTAGTGGTCAATAGATTCTCCCGGCATGGCGTTCTCGCCCAGGATAGGACCGAAGATACTTCCAATGGGCGGTTCGCCCCGCGCCGGAGGTCGAGACCAGCTGACCGACCCGTAGATGTCCTGGTCCAGGTTTACGGAACTGGTCACCGATGTCAGGGTGGCAAACGGCAATTCAAAGTCGATCTTCGCCGATACTTCGGTCGATTCCCGATTTTCCTCGCCGACGATGCCGCGGTCCACGGTGAAATCCGCGCCGGAAAAACTGTTGACCTGCTCGAAGGTCTCGAAGCGCTCCTGCATGGCGGCGCCCGCATTGACGTCGGAGTAGGAGCCGCGCAGGTCGATGCGCAGGTTCTCAGACGGCGTGAACAGGAGCTGCGCCCGCAGGGATTTCTGATCGACAAAATCAATGTCATCGCCGGTGGTGGAATCGATCAGGCCGTCGGTTTCGCGCACAAAGCCGGTCAGCCGGAACGACACGCGGTCCTCGACAAGCGGGCCCGAGACCGTGCCTTTCAGCGTCAGGTCGTTGCCCTCGGCGTACGACAGTCGCGCTTCGCCGCCGAATTCCTCGCGGGGACCCTTGGTCAGAATATTGACCGCGCCGGCTATGGCGCCGTTGCCGTACAGGGCGCCCTGCGGCCCGCGCAGGATCTCAATCCGTTCCAGGTCGAACAGGGTGCCGGGGTTCAGGGCATCGAGCATGCCGGCCTTGACCCCGTCAACGGTGTAGGAGATCGGCGGGAACCCTTGCTGTCCGGTCGTGATCCCGCGAATTGTCACGAACACCACGCCGGCCCGAAAGCCTTGCCGGGACAGGAAGTTGGGCGTCTGGTTGACATACGATTCAAAGCTGTCGATGCCCAGGCGCTCGATCTCCGGGGCGCTGAACGCAGTGATCGCGTCGGGCACGTCGCCAAGGCTCTCCGCGCGCTGGCGTGCCGTCACCACGATCTCTTCCAGCAAGGCGCCGGAATCGTCCTGGGCCACGACAATCGAAGGAACAATGAACGCAATGCCAATGCATGACGCTATTGCCAGTTGTTTGATGGATTCGGCTCTTTTCATCTCCATTCTCCGTGATCAGTATCTTTGCAATGTCCGATTCCCGATGCCGGATCGGGATGTGTGTCCCCCTTCACCCGTTACCGCCCGATAGCGCCAGCTCGCCGGCGGCCTTGATACGCAACCGCACAACGGCGCCCGGCACGTAGCTGAGCGGGATTTCTTCGATGTTGGTTATCCACACGGCGCCCGGCTGCGCGCCGGCGTCGATCGCGGCCTGTTCGGCCCGTTCGCGGGCCGCGCCCATGGCGGCATCCCGCCCGATGTCATCATAGGAATAGACCGTGTCCACCTCTCCCCCGGCCAGCGCAATGGACGCGCCCACGGCGTTCGCCACCGCCGCGCTGTCCGGAACGATGACTTCGGAGACGCCCGGAATGTCATCTTCAATGAGCACCGAGCCGCCGCCTACCAGCACCAGCGGAACCGGCTCGGCGCTTGTCTTCATCCGGTCGACGCCCTCCGCAAGCATCCGGTGGATCTTGGCGACCGCACCATCCACCGTGCTGCGGGGCAAATCGGCGACCAGCGATGGATCGCCCAGCCGCGCGTATCCCGCCGCGACCGCGATGTCACTCGCCGTCAGCGTCTCGCCGCCGAATACCAGGGCTTCGTCAATCAGGCGATAGCCCACGGATTGCGGGCCGATGACGAAGCCGTTGCGGTCCTTCGATACCCGGCTGCCCCCGCCCAGGCCCAGCGCCAGAATATCGGGCATGCGGAAATTCGTTCTCACCCCCCCGATATCGACCGTGACCGACGATTCCCGCGGGAAGCCGTTGGTCAACATACCGATGTCGGTCGTCGTTCCGCCAATGTCCGCGACCAGTGCATGGGTCGCTCCGGAAAGATAGGCAGCGCCACGCATCGAGTTGGTGGGTCCGGAAGCGAAAGTCAGAACCGGGTAACACTCGGCCACTTCGGCAGTCATCAGCGTCCCGTCGTTCTGGCTCAGGAAGAAAGGCGCCTCGATTTTCAGTTCCCTGAGGGCCTGGCGAATGGACTTCACGACCCTGGACGACAGGTCCACCAGGCTGGCGTTCATGATGGCGGCGTTTTCCCGCTCAAGGAGGCCCAGGCTGCCGACCTCCGATGACCGGGTAACCGACGCATCGGGCATTTCATTTCGAACGATGTCCTCCGCGCGCCGTTCCATGCTGTCGTTGACCGGAGAAAAAAGGGCGCTGACCGCAACCGACGTCAAGCCGTTCCTCAGGAACTCCCTGGCGGCGTCACGAACGGCCAGCTCATCCAATTCGGAGTCGATGGTTCCGTCCACGTGATGACCGCCGCCTACCAGGACCATGTTGTCGCCGATGGCTGCCGCAAGATCGCTCGGCCAGTCGCTCAGGGGCAGTACCCCTGATGACGCCGGGAGAGCAATGCGAATCAGGCCAACATTCAACAGTCCTTCACGCTCTACAAATGCATTGGTGAAGTGTGTAGTACCTATCGCTACGCATTCGATACTCTCTGCGGGGACTTCAGATTGCTGAAGGACCAGGTGGATGGCGTTGACGATGCCGTCGCTGACGTTGGGAGTTGTCGGGAGTTTCCCGGAGGACAACACCTTCCTGCCGTCCATAAGGACAGCATCCGTGTTGGTTCCCCCCACATCGACGCCAATAATCATTGACATCGCCTCCCTTTCGCGAATCAGCGCCCAGGGAAAAAGTAACACCGCAAGCGCCGGAATCCACGTGCCCCGACCGGTAGGTTGACTACTGTTTCAAGTAGGTTACAGGAATGTTGATAAGGATTGATAAACCTGCTATTTTCAGTAGGCCAGAAGTATCGGCGCTATGCCAGGCCAATAGATGGCCGGGTTGGGTACCCCTGAAATGAACTCTCAGTCTCGAAAAGCGACGCCGTTTCCCGCCTGGATCATCAAGTCGAAATCGGAGCCAGAACGGCAATTGGCGCCACTGATCAAAAGGCCCCGCCTCATTCAGCGCCTCAACGACGGGCTGGGACAACGATTGACGCTGATTTGCGCAGCGGCAGGCTACGGCAAGACGGCACTGATGAGCCAATGGCGCCGCGACCTCATGGAGCAGGGCGTCCCGGTCGCCTGGCTCAGCCTGGACGAGGAGGACAATCAGCCGGGCGTGCTGGCAACGTATCTCTCCTTCTCGCTGCACGATTCCGGGCTGGCAAGCGCGATCGACGATATGTCGGAGACGGACTTCGGTCTCCGGCTGGACCCGAGGGCGGTCGTCGGAATGCTCGCGACGGCCATCGAGTCAAGCGGAGAACGGTTCGTTCTGATGCTCGATGGCTTCGAATCGCTCAAGCCAAGGAGCACACGGTTGGTCGTCGAACCCTTGCTGCGATATTTCCCGAAGAATATTCACGTTGTGCTTGCAAGCCGCACAAAGGGCCATTTGCCTGTATCGGACTACCGGCTCCATGGCGCGCTTGCGGAGCTGAACGCGGAAGACCTGAAGTTCACCTTGTTCGAGATGAGGACTTTTTTCGAGCCGCTACTCGACACCACGCAACTCAAGCAGGCTGCGGGAATTTCCGAGGGCTGGCCCGTGGCTCTGCGATTGATGAAGATTGCGTTGAGCGGCAGCCACGACCGCAAGTTGCTGTTGCGGCGTTTTCGCGGATCCCGGGCAGAGTTTCGCAGCTATTTCACGGACCACTTTTTCAGCTGTTTGCCGGAAGAGCAGCAATGGTTCCTTGGCGACGTCAGCATCCTGGATTCCATCGACCCGGAATCCGCGGATTTCATCCGGGAAGGACAGGACAGCCAGTTGTCTCTGAACGAAATGCAGGACCTGGGCGGCCTGCTGGTGCGTAAACCGACCGGCGAAGGGAACTATCACCTGCATCCGCTGCTGCGGGACTTCCTCAAGGATTACTTCAAACTGCACCACTTCGACCGATACCGAAGACTGCATCGGCGAGCCGCCGACCGGACCGCAGGACAGGGACAGGTGATCCGCGCCATGAAGTACGCACTGGAAGTGGGCGATACTGAAACCGCTGCACACATAATCGAAGCGGCCGGCGGCCTGACGCGCTGGGACCACGAGGGCATGTCCCGGCTGCGCACTGCCCACGCCCTCTTGCCGGATGACATCGTCGTGAAGCGGCCCAGGCTGCACCTGATCCGTGCCCTGGTGCTGCTCAAGGACGGAAACCTGACCGAAGCAAGGCAGATCCTGGCAAATGTCCGGAACCAGAGCTCCGAATCAGCCGACCCGCACCTCAACTATGAGATTACGGTCATGGCTTCCGCCATCAGCTTCTATGAGGGCTCCGATCCTGCGGCCTACATTCCTGAACTGAAGGCGAAGCTGGATGCCGGCGGCGCCCAACACGAAGCAGAGACCGCGTTTCTGTACACCACCGTATGCGTTTCCGGATTGCAATACGGCCGTTTTAGGGAGGCCAGGCAAGCCGCGAATGCCGGGTTGTCAACGGGGCTCCCCTTTTCGATCGCCTATTTCCACCTGCATCTGGGGGCCATCAACCTGGCGGAAGGCCATGTGCAGGAATCGATCACGGAATACAGGAAAGCGCAGGCAATCATCCGGAGGAAATTCGGCGAGGACAAGGACATGATGCTGGTCGCGAATGTGCTGACCGCGGAATGGCATTACGAGAGAAATGACCTGACCCGGGCGAAGAACCTGCTGGGAGCAACCAACGTTCGCCTGGTGCATGGCGAGGCCTGGTACGAAATATACGCCGCCGGATACACCACGTCGTCGGCGATCTCCTATGAACTGCACAGCCTGGATGCCGCCCGGGAGGAGGCAGAAGGCGCTTTCGAATATGTGCAAAAGGAGGGGCTGAGACGGCTCAGACGCCTTCTGGTGGCAAACCGCTGCGGGTACCTGACAAGGTCCGGCGAGACCGCGCACGCCAGAACGCTGGTCCAGGAAAGCGGACTTTCGCTCGACGAGTACAAGGTGCCTTCCGCCCATAACTCACTGATCCGGGAGCGCTTCGGGATCGTGCCGTCGCTTTGCCGGCTGCTGATCGCCGAGAACCGCTACAAGAAGGCTGTCGACGAGTTGTCCGCGTTCATCGAGATCGAACGGAAGATCAGGCACACCCGGGCGGTGCTCAAGTATTCGCTTTTGCTGTCGCTTGCGCTCTACCTGGCGAAGAAGCGTGGCAGTGCTTTCGATATGTTGAACGAGGTCCTCGCCACGGTCCGGCGCGAGGGGTTTGTGCGGCTTGTCCTGGACGAGGCGCCGTTCGTCGTGGACCTGCTGAAGGCCTACGTCCGGTCAAGGAACGCCACCGAGGCCGATCATGCTTCGTATCTCCTGCGGCTTCTGGACAAGGGGGCTGCGGACCAGGAAGCGACGCAATTGAGCAAGCGGGAGCAGCAGGTGCTTGAGGAACTGTCGAAGGGGTTGCCCGACAAGGTCATGGCAAGGAACCTGGGCGTCACCGAACACACGATTCGCTTTCACCTGAAGAACATTTTCCGCAAACTCGGCGTCCACAGCCGCCTCCAGGCCGTGACGACGGCCAAGGCCACGCAACGGCTTTGACACCGATCCGATGGAAGCTGTCTTGACATATCTTGACATGTCCATCTAAACTCGACCGATGGCTGCAATCAAGATCAGTTCGAAAGTCGAGCAAGCGGAGTGGCGCGCGCTGCAGGAGCTTGCTCGCGAATCACACCAGACGATCTCCGGACTGTTGACCGAGGCGATCAGCGACTACTTGCGCAAGCGTCGTTTGCGCCCGGTCGTCCTGGACCATCTGGAAGCATCGATGGCCGAGAACGAGGAATTGGGCCGGCGCCTTGCCGAGTGAACGAATTCTGTTCCTCTCGGTGGACGAAGCCGTCGAGATTCACCAACGGCTTATTGACAGTTTTGGGGGATCGCCGGGGATTCGCGACAGGGGGATGCTCGAAAGCGCCCTGTACCGGCCCCAGACGGGATACTACGAGGACTTGCCGGCGCTGGCCGCCGCCCTGTTCCAGTCATTGTTGATAAACCACGCGTTTGTCGACGGAAACAAGCGGGCGGCATTCTTCATCACCGACACGTTCCTGCGTCTGAACGGCTGGAGACTGTCTGTGAATGCGGCGTCCGCCCACAGCTTCATCGTGGGCATGCTCGAAGCCGGCGACTGCTCCTACGACAAGGTCCTCGACGGGATCAAACAGTCACTGACGGAGAACTGACCGACCCCAAAGACGCACTTTTGATCGGGGCGTTTCGCTTGACAAACAATCTGGCTAGATGAATAATCTAGCTTGTTTGGAAGAACGGGAAAATTCTCATGGTCCAGTGGCCGCTTCAGGACGCCAAGAACCGGTTCAGCGCCGTAGTTGACGCTGCGCTTGCCGGCGACCCGCAGCAGGTAACGCGACGCGGTCAACCAGCGGTCGTGGTGCTTTCCGTGGACGAGTATGAGCGCCTTTGCCACATGGAAAAGGCGGCGGCGCCCAGCTTTGCCGACCTGCTGCTGGCGATACCCCAGGACGGCGAGACATTTGATCGTCTTCGTTTGCCCGACAGATCGCTCGATTTCTGATGTTCCTGATCGACACGGATGTCCTGTCGGCATTGCGCAGGCGAGAGCGCTCCCTGCAAATCGCCCGCTGGATGTCGCGACAAAGGGAGGGAGATTTGTATCTCAGCGTTGTGTCCATCGGAGAAATCGAACGCGGGATCGTTCGCCAGCAGCGCTCCAACCCGGACTTCGCGCGCACGCTGGCCTTGTGGCTGGACGGCGTCATCAGGCTGTACGGAGAACAGATTCTGGGCGTGAATCTGGCCGTCGCCCGGAGATGGGGCCAGCTTTCCGCCAGGATCGGCAACGACAGCGCAGATTTGCTCGTCGCTGCCACCGCCCTTGAGCATGGACTGTCGGTTGTAACCCGCAACGTGCGTCATTTTCGGCCAACGGGCGTCGGCGTGATCGATCCCTCCGCCAAGACTGACTAAACCCGCGCCGCGGGCCCCGTACGGGTCAGCGCGCGCCGACTCAGTCCATGGGCGGCTGAAGGGATGCTGCAGCCAGTCGAGCCAGGGCAACGTGGAGGGCGGCGTACTCTTCCGGCGCGGAAGCTGCCATTGCAATCTCTGCGGCGTCACGGGCTGTGAATTCTTCCGGCGCTACGCTCGAAAGTTGTGTGATTGCATCGGACAGGGCAGCGTACTTGCGCGGCGCACCCGCCGCCAGTAAAGAGGCCACAGCATAGAAGGCGGCTCCAGGCGACTCCTGGTCCGAGGAGGCTGCAACCGCGAATGCGGCGGCGTAAGCTGCGAATTCTTCCGGCGCAGCCGCGGCAAGCGAAACTTCGGCCATGTTGGCTTGCGCAGCCTCCTCCGGCGCTGCGGCGGAAAGCGCAATCAGGGCTCGGGTATAGGCAATGAACTCGGCCGGCGCCTCGGCAGCGAGACTCTGCTCGGCTGCCGCAGTCGCCTCGATTTCGCTCGGAGCAACGACCCTCAGACTTTCGGCTACCGCCATGAGGGCAGACAGTTCTTGCGGTGCCGCGTCGGAAAGAGCTGCCATCGCGGATTCAATGTCCGTGCCGCTTTCCGGGCCGCTGCTCCCGGGCGGAACCGTGGCGTGGATCGCAACGGCGGCGGCAACATTGAGCGTTTCTTCGGGCGCAGCCGCCCCAAGTGCAGTTTCGGCGGCAACCAGGGCTTCAATAAGTGAATATTCTCCAGACGCGTTGGTATCGTCGGCTACGCCACCGACCTCTTCGGGCAGGACGCTGCCCGAACACATCATCGCGGCCCCAATTGCAATGGCGCCATATCGGATTGGTTTATTCATATCGGTTTGACAATGCCCGACCAAGGCTAATCTGCACTATACCCGCACCACGTTCGTGCCGACGCTGTTGATGGGCTCGGCGCCGTCTTCGGTGATCAGCATGAGGTCTTCCAGGTGCGATGAACCACCCATGCCGGTTGCGCCCATGGGGCAGTCCACGCTCAGGACCATGCGCGGTTCGATCACGATGTCCTCGCGCGGCGGCGATCCCCTGGTGCCTACATGGTCGGTGTGATACAGGCCGACCGAGTGCGGGTTGAACGAAATGAAGAAGTCCGCGCCCATCTTGCGCAGCGCCTCCTGGCCCATTCGCCGGACGTCCGAGAACTTCAGGCCGGGCTTTAAGTTCTCGCGCACGTGGTCCCAGGACCTGGCTGTGAATTCCGACACCGTCCGCATACTCTTCGATGGCTCGCCGACGTAGATGGCACGGGCGAAGTCGCCGTGGTAGCCCATGTATTCGCTGACGCAGTCGATGGAGAAGCATTGGCCGTCGCGCAGCGTGGCGGAGTAGGTGGGCGAACTGACCCGGTCGATGACCATGAACACGCCGCGCATGCCGCGCGCCGCCGCGGCCGCGAAGTATGTGGCGCGCAGTTCCCGCACGTCGGCCCCGGCACGCACGGTGGAGGCCGCCTGCAAAGCGGCTTCCGCATTGGCCTGGGCGGCGTAGCGCATGAGCTGGATTTCCACGTCGGACTTGACCGGCCGAATGCGCCGGAGCGCGTCGTCGGCGCTCACCACGGTGGCCTTCTCGGCGGCCTCTGTGACGTTGCGCGTCACCGGCTGCAGGTCGGCGGCAATGCGCCCGTGGGCCACGCCGGTGTCTTTGAGGGCATTGGCCAGCGCATGTTTGAGATGGGGACGGGCCGCTTCCGCCCGCACGGCGCGCTCGACGATGCCCAGCCGCGTGGTCTCGATGAAGTCCAGCGGCTCGTGCTCGAGGTCCGGATAGAGCGGCAGTTCGTCGAGACTCAACTCCGCGTCTTCCGCTTCATCGCCGGGCGCCGCATACAGGTACGCCGGGAAGTCCGAATGCCGGTGATCCATGGCGATCGTGTAGTAGTAGAGGAAAGTCGGCGCGATGAGCGACAGGCGCTGGTCCTGCTTGCGGGTGATGAGCGCGTAGACTCCGGGGGTATGACCCATCCTGGTGGCCGTCAGATCAAGCCCCGTGGCGTGATAGACGTTCTTGCCGCCGCCTACGACGATGGCATCGAGGCCGAGCTCGGCCATGACCTTGTCGGCCTGCTCGAAATTCATGCGCGGCCCGAGGATGGGCGGCGGCACGGACACGCCCATGCGCAGGCGCGACGGCGCCTCGGCTGCGCGCGCTGAAGGGACGAGGCCGGCCGCACCCGTGGCGGCAAGACCTCCGAGCAGGTGGCGGCGATTCATTGACCTAGGCGGGTTCATCGTGGTTCTTTCTCCTGATAGCGGCGCCTTCCAAATTCAGCGGGCGCCCTTCCGGACAGAAATTTACAAGAAAGTCATTCAGCGAGGAAAACAGATTGTCCTTCGCCAATTCGTAATGGACAAACAGGCCCCGCTTCTCGCTCGTCACCAGTCCGGCATTCTCCAGGATCCTCAGGTGCTTTGAAATCGCCGGCTTGCTGATATCGAAACGCTGCGATATTTCACCTGCCGTGAGGCTGGTCTGCGACAGGTACGCGAGAATCTTGCGGCGGGTCGCCGAACCGAGGGCTTGAAATACCGACTCCATTAGTTTACATTTCGGTTAATTAACTAAGCAGTTAATTGCTGTATTTTGAAGTAAAAGCAATGAATTCGCCAGTCCGCGCTTCCGAGGGCACCTACAAGGTCAATTCGCTCGTTCTTTCGGCAACATCAAGCCCCTTGGCGGGCACGGTCAAATGGGATCCCGCGCGTTCCTTCTGGAACGGGGGCATGTTGCTGGGAACGTTGGTGATGGGCCCCCTTACCTTTACCTGGGGCGCCTTCGCGCTCTTTGTCCTGCTGTTGGGACTGACCATGTGCGCCGGACACTCCGTTGGATTCCACCGCCGCCTCATCCACCGTACCTTCGAATGTCCCAAGTGGCTTGAAAGAACGCTGGTCTGGTTCGGGGTGCTGGTCGGCATGCAGGGTCCTTTCTGGGTGATCTGCGCTCACGATATGCGGGACTGGGCCCAGCGGCAGCCTGATTGCCATCCGTTCGTACGGCACGGTCACGGCATGCTGCGGGACGGCTGGTGGAACCTGCATTGCCGACTGATCCTAGATTGTCCTCCAGGTTTCGACCCTGGCCCGGGCATCGCAGACGACCGCTTCTACCGGTTCCTGCAGCGGACCTGGATGGCCCAGCAGATTCCGGTCGCCGTAGCACTCTTTCTGGCCGGCGGCATGCCCTGGCTGGTTTGGGGCGTGGTCGTACGAGTAGCCGTAGGCGTACACTCACACTGGTATGTCGGCTACCTGTGCCATACGCGCGGTCCGCAGGACTGGATCGTGGATGACGGCGCAATACAGGCGCACAACGTGCCGTGGGCCGCCATTCCGTCGATGGGCGAGTGCTGGCACAACAACCATCACGCGTTTCCGGCCTCCGCGCGTCACGGCTTGTATCCGGGCCAGCTCGACCTGGGCTTCGAATTCGTCAGGCTGTTGGAAAGGCGCGGTCTGGCCTGGAACGTAAGGGTGCCCGACGACCTGCCCGTTCGGCCCGGGATTACGCCGATTACGCCGCAGGCACGGCAAACGCTGGCTGTCCAGGCCGCCCGCTCGGCGTGGCGCCCCGCCTGACATGAAAGGCATCAACGCCTTCATGGATTGGCTTGAGGACCGATTGAGGGCTCGGCTCGCGATCTGGTGGGTCATCCTGCTGTTAGTTGCCCTCGCATTGATTGGAATTGCTCTGCTCAGGCGTTCAAGCTTGTTATCCACAGCACTCCTGTACATAGGCATTCCGAGTACGCTGGCCTTCGCGATTACGCTGCTGCGGGCACCCAAACCCGACCAGCCATGGTGGCATCAATATCGCGAACTCTCGCTGATCTCGCTGATCGTCTTCCTTGCCAGTTCCATGGTGCTTTCCGAAGGTTTCATCTGTATAGCCTTCTTCCTGCCCATTTACTTTCTCGTAATTTCCATTGTGTTTTTATGCCATCGCTTCATCGTTACCAGAAAGCGGCGCAGCGGCAAGTTGATGGTTTCCATTCTGCCCTTGCTGATTCTTGTATCCGCATTCGAGGGAACGACGGAATCGCTGAGCCTGGAGCGAGTCAGCTACACAACGGCAACACGAGTCGCGAATCTGACGCCAGATCAGGTCATGCGCAACCTTACCCGTCCCATTGACTTGAACAAGAGGCGCAACTGGCTGTTGTCAGTCTTTCCCATGCCCTACCACTTCGATGCCGGATCCCTCAATCCCGGCGACATCCACCGCATTCACACGCGATACCATCGATGGTTCGTGACCAATACGCACCGAGGAGAGTTGCACTTGCAGATCCTGGAGGTCACACCCACCGAAGTCCATACACGCATCATTCACGATACGACCTTTTTCTCGACTTACCTGACGCAAATCGGCACCAGGATATCGCTGAACGAGATCGCTCCAGGGCAGACGGAAATTACCTTGCGTTTCGACTACAGGCGCAATCTCGACCCCGCGTGGTACTTCCATCCCTTGCAGAAGTACGCCATGAGCCAGATGGCGGGCTTCTTCATTGAGGAGGTGATGATTCGGTGACACATGCAATTCTCCGCTTGATCGGATAGCCTGCGGCCGCATTTTGCGTTTCAATGAAGCCGGAAATCAGGGCGTTTGCGCACCCGGTAGCTCATAAAGGACGATGAGATTGCCGTCCCAGTCATAAAACCCGGTTTCAATTCCAACCTTCCGATCGACAGTCACAAGCTTTTTCTCTCGCAACATCGCGAGGCCCAGGCCGGGCAAGGCCGCCCTGATCTCGTCCAACCGGCCATTTGCATTGATAACCACACTGCCGCGGCGAATACCTTCTTGCGCTGCGAGCGGGACTCCGGTTACTTCGTAGATTCCCAATGTGCGCATCTGTAGCGGGCCGGCATTGAGAGTCGCGAATCGTGTGGAGGCCGTCTTGGGAACATTGAAAAGGTCATAGGCCAGAGAATCGGCGTCCTGGGCAAATACGGTATCGATTTGCATGCCGAACAAGTCAATCCAGATCTTGTACGCTCGCTCCAGGTCCGAAACCACGACATTGCCGCGCTTGAAATACACGCCGTCATACTCTGCTTCGTTCGCCGCACCAACGTCATTCGGCTCTTGATTTTCGACAGCGCCGGGGGCACACCCGGCCAATAACAGAATCAGTGTGCTGCAAATTACACTTCGCATCGGCCGACCCAAAAACACTTATTGGACGAGGACAAACCTCAAGAGCAACAATACCCGCCGCACAGCTCGGCCCTGTACCGCCGCTCTCTGATCGACTTCAGCAAATCCCTTGTCCAGGGTATCGCGATCAAGCGTGACGATCGTACTGAAGCACCTGTCGTCCGCAAAGAAATCGTTTTCCCATATCACGACTTCGATATCGTCGCTCGGATATACAACTATGGATTTCGGGTCATCGGGGCTGGACGTCACCCTGAGCCGCCCGTTCAAGCGCGACCGCTCGTCCAGCAACTCCCTCCCCTGCTCCAGAATTTTCTTTTCCGCTTCGGAAAGAGATACCCGAGACTCAAGCCCCTCCAACTCGTCATCGTCAGGAAATTCATCAGCATCGTCACGCAACTCAGGGGGCAATTCAGGCATTTCAATGGTGTCCTTACGACGTGGCCGAGCAGCTTCATGGGCTTTCCTGGCTTCCCGCAGGCTTGCCAATCTGCTCTTCTCAGCCTCGGAAAGGGGGGCGGCCCGGCTGTTTTTCTCCCGCTCGGCCAGATCATCCACCGTCGATTCACTCTTGCGTATGGAATTGAATCCTACGACCGCCTTGATTTTTCTCTCCACGACATCAATCTGGTCCTCCAACTCCGGATCCAGGCGTTTGACAACCACATAGGGCTCACTCCGCCCTACGTCGTCACCACAACCTACCGGCATTTGAACCAGATACGGGGAAAGGTCATACGCCAACCGATCCGGCTGGGCACGCAAGCCAGTGGCCCATGCACCCAAAAGAGTGACAATCAATCCTCTTACCAACCAGTTATGCACCAAAAACCTCCTGCTTACTCAATCTTGCTGTCCATAAGCGACAGTCTGCTCGCGACTAAAGGCCCGGTAGCAGTGTAACTCTTGGTCCAGGAGAGGCGGACAAAGTACAATTCCTCCAGCCCCATCCGTGCAACTCGTGCGAACGCCTGCGCCGACGCTACAGCACAATCTCCTGGAAGCAAGAATGACTCCTACCGCCGCCGCACCTGCCCTACGCGTGGGCGAATTTGTTCCGCTCATCGCGCTGCTGATTTCGCTCGTCGCGCTTGCGATCGACGCGATGCTGCCGGCGCTTCCCGCCATCGGCCGGGACCTCGGGGTCGTGCATCGCAACGACGTCCAGTTCGTGGTTACGGCCGTGTTCCTGGGACTCAGCCTGGGGCAGATCGTCTTCGGCCCGCTGTCCGACCGGATCGGGCGCAAGCCCGCGATCCATGCGGGACTCATCCTGTTCATGGCGGGATGTCTGATGAGCATCTTTGCCCGCAGTTTCGAGATGATGATTGCAGGCCGTGTGCTTCAGGGCATCGGGGTCGCGGCGCCGCGGGTCGTGACGATGGCGCTGGTGCGCGACCAGTATTCGGGACGCCAGATGGCGCGGCTGATGTCGTTCACGATGGCTGTTTTCATCATCGTTCCCACGATCGCACCAGCCCTCGGGCAGGGGATTCAGGCGCTGGCGGGCTGGCGCTCGATATTCACCGCCTTTTTCGGCGTCGCGGCAATTTCGTTCGTCTGGTTTGCAATTCGCCAGCCGGAAACGCTGCCTGCGGCCGGCCGGCGTCCGTTCTCCGCCCGATCCATCGGCAGGGCTGTCGTCGAAGTCGTCAAGATTCGCACCGCACTCGGATACACGCTTGCCAGCGGATGCGTGTTTGCACCGTTCCTCGCCTACTTGAGCGCGGCCCAGCAGATCTTCCAGGACGTCTATGGCACCGGCCAGCTGTTCCCGCTGTATTTCGGGGCGCTGGCGTTTGTCATTGGTGGCGCCTCGATCGTGAATGGCCGTCTCGTGCTCAAGTACGGGATGCGCCGGCTTTCGAGGATGGCGATGACGGCCGCCACACTCGGGTCGTTCGTATTTTGGGCGGTGGCCTTCGTCTATCAGGGTGTTCCGCCATTCTGGCTCTTCATGGCCTACCTGTTGTTCATCTTCCTGAGCGTCGGAATGTTGTTCGGCAATCTCGGCGCGCTCGCCATGGAGCCGTTGGGCCACATGGCCGGCGTGGGAGCCACGGTGGTCGCGTCGCTGTCGGGGGTCGTGTCGGTGCCGCTTGGAGCCTATGTGGGATACAGCTTCGATGGCACGCTTTACGCGCTGATCGCCGCCTATGCGGTGTTCGGGGTTGGAGCCCTGGTGGCGATGAGGTGGGCTGACGGAGGCGGAAGCGCGGAACGGACAGGAGAGGCTATCGCCCAGCCGTGATCGTCTCTCGCATCCCGGCCTGGTCCATGTCGACGGCAACGCCTCTGCCGGTCGCCGCGGATTCCACGATGGCCTCCAGCACCATCGTGGCGTGAAGGATCTGGTCGGGGCTGATGGGAAATGCATCGCCACCTTCGCAATCGCGCGCGAACGCCTCCAGCGCGGCGGCGATCGACGGCAGGTACGGGTAGTCGCACCGGTCCCACGTCTCGGTTTGGCGTTCGCGATTGGTCTGTTGCACAGCCATACGGTGATGGCCGATGAGTTCCGCCCAACCGGCCGTGCCGAACGCGCGAACCTGCCACAGCGGACCTGTGTATGCCACCGTGCCGAGGCAGCCGAGCTGACCGCTTGAGAACCTCAGAAGCACGACCGTAGCGTCGTCGATATCAATGGGCATCGCCACCCGCCGGCTGGCCGCATGGACGTACTCAATGCGACCGAACAGGTGAATGAACAGGTCGACTACGTGAATGCCCAGCGACGTCATGCCTCCGGCGGGGCTCTCCCCGCGGTTGGCTCGCCAGGTACCCGCCAATCCGGACAGGTCATCGGAGAAATTGCCCTCGATCTGGACCATTTCGCCAAGTTCACCGGCGTCGATGATTCGCTTGAGCGCGATTGTGTTGGGAAAGAAGCGGCGATGATGGCCAACCGCAACCTTCAACCCCTTCTCCGCCAGGGCGTCAAGTGCCATGGCGGCCTCGGCGCCCGTCAGGCAAAACGGCTTCTCGCAGTACACATGCTTGCCGGCTGAAGCGGCCGCCAGGATCTGGCCAAAATGCGCCGTGTGCGGGGTAGCCAGCGCCACCGCATCAATCTCGTCGTCCGAGAGCAGCTCGTCCAGCGTTCCGTAGAGACGCAACCCGTTCTCGGCTGCGTAGTCCTCCACCTTCCGCGGGGTCTGCGTGGCGCCGGCAATGAAGCGAATCGCCTCACTGCCACCGGCGACCGAGTCGACCAGGGTCCGGCCCCACCGGCCCATGCCGACGATTGCCGCGTTGATCACGCCGCCGCCCGTGGCAAGGGGCTTCTTCTTATCTGGTGGCCGCCATCTGTCGGAGGCTCCGGAAGGAAATCAGTTTGCGCTGCCGATCATCCCATAGAGCCAGGGATACGCACTTGAAGCTCTCCCACAACGTCAGGCGATTGACCTTGCGCAGTTCGGGGATGTCCTTGAGACACTCGTAGAGCCGATAGCTGGGGATGCGGCATTTCAGGTGATGAACGTGGTGAATGCCGATATTGGCCGTGAGCCAGCGCAGGGGCGCCGGCAAGTCATAGTAGGAACTCCCCTCGATGGAATGCCGGCGAAAATTCCACTCGTCCTTGCCGTCCCATCGCGTTCCCTTGAATTGATGCTGCACGTAGAAAAGCCACACGCCCATCGTGCCGGCGCATAGCACCGTTGCGAGATGGACAACCGCAAAGGCGGTGGGACCGACCAGGATCGACGCAACAACGGCGAGGGCGATGATCGCCGCGTTAGTACCCATCACGCTGATCCAGCCATCCTTGAGTTCCCGGATCAGTTGCAGTGGCATGCGGTGCTGCAACACGAAAATGTAGGTGGGCCCCAGTCCGAACAGCACAATCGGATGCCGGTAAAGCCGATACTGGATCCGACCCCAGGGGGAAAGGCTCTGGTATTCGCTGACCGTAAGCGTAGTGATGTCCCCCATGCCGCGCCTGTCGAGGTTGCCCGATGTGGCGTGGTGGCCGGCATGCAGGCGGCGCCAATAGGCGTACGGCGTCCAGCAGAGAACGCCGATGGTTCGGCCAACCCTGTCGTTCCACTTCTGGTTGCGGAAGAACGAGCCGTGGCCGCAATCGTGCTGGATCATGAACAGGCGGATCAGAAAAACGGCCGCAGGTATTACAAGAAACACGAACAGCCAATGCACGTAGGCAAAGCCGACCAGCGCACCCAGCCAGCAGGTCAGGAACGAGAACCCGGTGATGGAGAGTTCCCAGACGGCACGGCCTAGTCGTGCCCGACAGTATTTGGACAGCCTGGCGGCTAGTTGAGAGAGTTCTTGCCCGGATCGGGCGGAAAAATCATTCATGTTGTACCGGCAAAAGTGGCAATGCAGACAAATGGGCCCCAAACCCTTCGTAACCCTAAACCATTTGAGGGCTCGGGTCACTACTGATTGGCTGATTTGCGCCTCACAATCCGTAGCGCAGGGACAGTTTGAGCCCGTGGCTCCTGAGCGGCGCACGGGTGTCGGCGAGATCAAGCAACAGAGGCTCGCGGCTCCCGTCGCGCCAGACCACACGGCCCCCGCCTTCGCCGGTGCGAACCTCGCCGAGGTCCGTGTAGCGCCAGGTCAGGTCAAGTATCATGCGCTCGCTTAGCGATGCGGAGACCCCGGCGGCAAGCATCCAGCCGAATCCGCTACGGCTCGCGCCCGGGACAATCGTTGTCGTCCTCGGAAACGTCATCTGCATCTCGCCGATGCGATTGCGGACCCAGCCTGCCCCAATCCCGACAAATGGCGCGAACGAACCGAGCCTCGGCAGGCCGAACCCGGGCAGGTCGAGATAGCCTGCGATCATGCCCGACAGTGATGAGATGTCAGCCGCGACGGACTGCCGGCGCTCCGGCGCCAGGAAATTGGCGCGCCCTTCGAATTCGAGGCGAGGGAGATGTTCGACAACGGCCTCGATCCTTACCGCCGGCGTAACGGTGTAACCCAGCCCGACTTCCAGAACAGGCGCCGTGCCGAAATTGCCGCGCGAACGGTGGGGCGCACCGTCGCCACCCACACCACAACCGTAGAGTGCCGCCGGCGCGGTGCTCGAACAGTCCCCGTCCATGAACGTGGTATCGGTGGGGCGGTGGAGACCCGCTCCGCCCCGGAGGTATAGATCGCCCGCAACCGCCACCTTGCAGAACATGATCGTCGTGGCGGCAATCAAGGCGACGGCGAATGAGTGCCGTCTCACGCGCGCAGCCCCATACCATTCGGGTCGCCTGTCCGGGCAAAATTCGTCCAATAGCGCATCATTTGCCGAGACACCTGCCGCTGGGTCTCGTCCGGCTCGGTTGAATCATAGTGATCCCCGGTGAAATTGCCGAATACAAAAGGCAGGTCCCCGGCCTGATAGGCGCCGTAATCGTCGGCGATGAGGCCCGTTACGCTATCGGGATTCGGCGTCGGTGCACAAGCGGCGAGCAAAATACAGCAGCAGACAATCCCAAGAGCAACGCGATCGAGCATATTCCGCGACCGTCAGCCGGAAAGGGGAGAGTTTACTCGGCGCAGGATTAAACTCCGAGCGCCGGGATCACTCGCAGACTCTCCAGTTCCGCCGCATGGGCGAGCCGGCTGTCAAGGCAAACAAACGCAAGCGGCGTAGCCAATTGTTCCTGCACAAGAATGGCGGCTCCCAACTGACCCGCGTCAGCCGCACGCAAGGGGTGTCGGGCAAGCAAGGCATTCGCGCGTGCCCTGACCGCGAGTATTTCGGTGACTTCATCCCAATTGTCGGCGAACGCCGCAATTCGCTCGATCAATTCGCGGCGTTGCGGCCGTGTAATCAGTCCCTCGCGCGTGCGCCTTTCGACCGCGCTGACAATCTCGGTGCGCGTCCAGGCCCAGGTAACGATGTGCCCATCGTCGGCAACCAGATTACGGACTACTTCACTGGCCGGCTCGGCAACGACCAGCGGGACAAGGGCGGATGCATCCCAGTACCTCACAGCCGGTCGGCCCGGTCTTCCGTGAGCGCGGCCAACAGGCTCGTCGGCAATGAAATCGGCGACTCATCCAGTATGGCGGTTGCGTTACCCGTGCCAGGCCGCAGCAGGCCGGTCTTGACCAGCGCTTCCCGCAAGCTTCCGCCCGCAGCTACCGGCGGCGTCAAACGCGCGACCGGAGTGCCCCTGTCAAGGACCTGAACCTCGCCCCCACGCCGCACCTCGCGGATATAGCGGGATAGGTTCGCCTTCAAGTCGGAAATCGAAACGATTGTCATAGAGACCATTATGCACTTTTGTAATTGACCTATCTAGTCATATCAAGAAAGGATATGGACCCAACTGTAGTGAAGAGACAAAAAACAGAGTCACGCACGATCATGCCGCGCAGCCCCGGCAAGCTGCTATTCTTCAACGGCCGCAATGAACAAGGAACTCATCAAGGCAATCTTCATCCTTCCGGGGTCGGCCCTTGTATTCATCCCAGGCGCGATTCTCTGGTTGGCAGCCAATTTTTCGAACGCTATTCTGCCGGCGGGCCCGTCAGAACCGCGGTTTTACATCGGGATATTCATAGGCGTTTCCGGCCTGGCGATGGCCGTATGGACCGTCCGGCTTTTTGTGACCGTCGGCAAGGGTACGCCCGCTCCCTGGGCGCCGCCGAAGAAGCTCGTTGTGCGCGGACCCTACCGGCATACGCGGAATCCGATGATTACCGCCGTGATTTGGATGATTGGGGCCGAAGCTCTGCTGGTCGGCTCGTGGCCGCTGGCTGCCTGGATGCTTGTTTTTTATATCGTCAACGCAATTTATTTTTGGCGGGTCGAGGAACCGGGGCTGGAAAGAAGGTTTGGAGAAGGCTATCGGCGCTACAAGGCGAACGTGCCTCGCTGGGGGCTTCGCGTGCGGCCCTGGGACGGGCCCCTGCGATTACTTCTCCTGGCGCCGCTGGCATTCCTCCTCGCGGCGCCGGGATTGCATGCAGACGTGCTCAGGCGGGGCACCAATGACGAATTGCCGACTTTCGATCCGCAATACATCGTCGGCAACTCCGCAGGCGCGATCATGTACGACCTCTTCGAGGGCCTGGTGTCCCGATCACCCGACGGAACGCCTGTGCTGGGGATCGCGGAGAGCTGGAGCGTTTCCGAGGACGGAACGGTGTACACCTTCCGGCTGAAGAGCAACGCAAAGTGGTCGGACGGCCAGGCGATTACGGCCGGTGACTTCGTCTATTCCTACAAGCGCATGCTCGATCCCCAATCCGGCACCCGGGGCGCCAGCGCGCTGTTCCCGGTACTGAACGCCACGTCCATCTCGCTGGGCGATAAGCCCGTCGATTCCCTGGGCGTGAAGGCGGTCGATCCGTTGACGCTGGAGATCACTCTGGAAGGGCCCGCGCCCTATTTCATCAGCCTGCTCGCTTCCTACAGCAACGCGCCGGTGCCTTCGCACGTCATTGAGAAATACGGCAGGAAGTGGACGCAGCCCGGCAACATGGTCACAAATGGCGCCTATATGGTCAACGAGGTCGTCACGAACACCTATTACCGGCTGGTCAGGAATCCGCATTACCACTCCGCGGACCAGGTTTCGATCGACGAGGTCATTTACTACCCGGTTCCTTCGACCACGACCTCGCTGAAGAGGTACCTGGCCGGCGAACTGGACGTGATTCTCAACATTCCCCTCAACCAGTACGAAAACCTGCGCAAGACCCGGCCGGAAGAATTCCGCATTACGCCCGGGATCGGCCTGGGCTACCTGTCGATCAACAACACCCTGCCCCCTTTTGATGACGTGCGGGTGCGCAAGGCCCTTTCCCTGTCCATCGATCGTGAGGTGATTGTCGAGAAACTGCTCAAGACCGGGGACGAACCCGCCCATTCCGTCGTCCCCACGGCGATCTGGGGAAGCAGCGGCGAACTTCCGGCCTACAGCGGGCAGACGCAGGAACAGCGCCTGGCCCAGGCACGCAGCCTGCTGAACGAGGCCGGATTCAACACGAACAACCCGCTGAAATTCACGTTTCTGTTTTCCCCGCTGGAAAGAGACCGCCGGCTGGCGGTGGCCTATCGCTCGATGTGGCAACAGGCCGGCGTGGAGGCCGAACTGGAAACCGCGGGAATGCGGGCCCTGATGAAGAAGGCCGCAGCCAGGGAATACCAGGTGATGCGGCTGACTTACTACGCAATTTTCTACGACCCGGTGTCGTTCTTCGCGCTGATCAAGGGCGACAGCTTCCGAAACTACTCCGGTTACTCCAACGCAGACATCAACAGGCGCCTTGCCATTGCCGACACCATTCGCTCGGACGATGAGCGGACCGCATACCTGCGGGAAATCGAACAGCGGGTGATGCAGGATTTTCCCGTCATCCCCTCGCATTTCCAGTCCCGCGCATTCCTGGTGAACAAGCGCGTCAAGGGCTGGACGAATTCGACCGCGCCCAAGATGGCCAAGGACCTGGAGCTTGACGGAGGCCCCTAGAACCGCTTGGGGCGGAAAATCTGGAAGGTCACTCAACAATCCCCCCGGACACTGCCAGGTTGAATGATCTGCAGCCGGGTGATCTGTTCCTGGTTCTGAATGAGATCGACCAGGGCAATATCGATTACAGGCAAGGCATTTCAGGGCTCTGCCGGATTGTTCACTGCGACCGGGACTTCAACGTCAGGGGGGAGTTGTGGACCGGCGAAACCGGGATGCTCGTGGGCCTGCTGTACAACCCAAACGATCAGCGCCTCTATGCCACCAACCCGCAGCTCAACAGCATCCTTGCCTACGACTCTTGCGGCGAGCAGCACCGCCTGGCCGCTCACCTGCCGGTGCGCCGCTACGGAAACATGGCGCTGGCGCGCAACGGCGACATCGTCATCGGCGTTCATTCGCTCTACGGGGAGCCGATCGAGGACCAGCATGGAGACGGCAAGCTGATCCGCTTCAATCCCCAGACCGAGGCAGTCCGCTTCCACGAGGTCGAAATCGACGGTGGCCGCGGCGGCCGGCACTGCATCAGCAACCTGGCCGTAGGGACCGACGACAGGACCGTCTATTACGTCTCCGAAGCGGGCCGGCGCGTTTGCCGGTACGACACGGAATCCGAGCAGCAACTTCCGGATTTCGCCACATTCGCAGACGAGGACGCCATGCGGACCTATGGCCTTGGCGTTCTGCCCGGCGGGGAAGTGCTGATGGCAAGCGGCTCGGGGGCGATCCTGTTCAGTTCCGAGGGAGAAATCCTCAAGAAATACGACGTGCCCTTCGAGCGCGGCTGGACGCGCGCCAAACCGGCGCTGGACGGCAAGCACTTTTTCCTGAGCAACTTCCTGCACGGACTGCTGCAACGCCGGGACATCGCCACCGGAGCGGTGGCGAGCGAGCTGAACACCGGGCTGAAGTGCTCGCTGCTGAGCCTTTCGGAGTATCAGGCAGGCGGAAGAAACGCGGCATGCTGATCAACAACTGGTACGTCGCCGCCACCGAGGATGAGGTCAAGGCGGACAAGCCCTACCGCGTGAAGATGCTGGGACAGTGGTTCGCGCTGTACCGCAGCACGGCGGACGAGGTGGTTTGCGTCGCCGATGCCTGTGCACACCGCGGTGGTTCGCTGGGCCGGGGAAGGGTCAATAATGGCCGTATCGCCTGCAGCTACCGCGGCTGGGAATACGACGGGACCGGACGGTGCACCCGAATTCCGGCGCTGGGCGATGGCATCAGGATCCCCAGACGCGCACGTGTCGATTGCTACCCGGTGCACCGGCGCTATGGCTGGATCTGGGTCTTTTTGGGCGATCTGCCCGAAGAGCAGCGTCCTCCGATTCCGGACAATTTCCCCTACTACGACGAAGCGATGGAGAGCCGGGAGAAGTGGGGCATCGTGCATCTGAATTATGAAGTGCCGTTGAACTGGGCGCGCAGCGAAGAGAACTCCATCGACGGCGCCCACCCCGCGTTCGTGCATTCGGCTTTCGGCAGCCGATCCGATCCCAGGCTGATGATCGTGGCGCCGGTGGACCATGAATGGGGCGGAAGCACTACCCGTGAACGGCCGCCGGCGGAATACGACGGGCTGAGCCGGAGTTCGCAGAGGGTTCTTGAGAGAAAGCGCGGCAAGAACAAGGCCTACACCTGGTTCAGCATTGCCGGAATCTCGCACCTGATCGATATCGAACGCAGCAATGGCGTCCGCCACATCACCTTCGCCGCGCGAACCCCGATCGACGCCGACAACACGCGGGTCTTCAGCCACCAGGTCCGCAATTTCCTGACCGGGGCCGAGCACGATGAAGACCGGCTTGAGGGCCGCATCAGCGCTGCGGACGAAGACACCGCCATCGTGCAGGACGTCAATCCCCGGTATCTGCCCAGAAATATGTCCGACGAATTACTCGTGGAGTCCGACCAGAACGAAGCCCGATTCCGGCGACTCGTTCACAAGCTTGCGCGGCAAGGCTGGGAGATTGATATCGACGAAGCGGCCAGGCTGGGGCGCTATCGGACCCTGGCGATTCCGTGCCCTCGGCGCCGCAAGGACCCCCGCAACTGGATCGCCCAGCCGGTCCCGACCACCTTTCCCCGGAGGATAAGGACGTGCTGAACTACGCGCTGAGAAGGCTTCTCATTGCAGTACCCACGCTGTTCGTCATCATCACGGGCTCCTTCTTTTTGATTCGCGTCGCGCCCGGCGGCCCCTTCGACCTGATACCCGACCTGGACCCCGCGGTCGCGGAAAACCTGCGCAAGGCCTACGATCTCGACAAGCCGCTGATCGAGCAGTACGGCAACTACCTGTGGCGGCTTGCCAACGGCGACCTGGGGCCGTCGCTGGCCTACCGGGACCGCAATGTCGCGGAACTGATTGCCGAAGGGCTGCCGGTAAGCGCGCAACTGGGGCTGACCGCCATTGCCGTGGGCCTGTTTGCCGGAATGCTCTGTGGCATTGTCGCCGCGTTGCGCAAGAACACCTCGGTGGATTTCACCGTAATGGCGATCGCCATGACCGGGGTGGCGATCCCCACCTTCGTTACCGCTCCGCTGCTTACCTTGTTCTTCGGGCTGTACCTGGGCTGGCTGCCTATTTCCGGCTGGAACAACGGCCAGTTCGAGCACATCATCCTGCCGGTGGTTGCGCTGGCGCTGCCAACGATCGCAGGCATTGCGCGAATTACCCGCGGCTCGATGCTGGAATCGCTCAATGCCGACTACGTTCGCACGGCGCGCGCCAAGGGACTGCCCGAATGGAAAGTCGTGGCCCGGCACGTCTTCCGGCCCGCGTGCATGCCGGTCGTCAGTTACCTGGGGCCGGCCATTGCCGGCGCCATGACCGGTTCGGTAGTGATCGAGACGATATTCGGCCTGCCCGGGATCGGGCGTGCCTTCGTCGAGGGCGCATTGAATCGCGACTATTCCCTGATCATGGGAATCGTCATCATCTACGCAACGCTGATCATCCTGCTCAACCTTCTGGCGGACATCATCTACGGCTACCTGGACCCGCGAGTGCGCCCCAAATGAACACACCGGCCACCTTGACAGTGCCGGCTGCCGGCCGCTCGCTGTGGCAGGACGCAATCGCCCGGTTCCGGCGCCATCGCGCGGCCATGGTGAGCGTCTGGATTCTGGGTGCGATCACCGTGCTGGCCGTTCTTGTCCCCGAGTTCTGGCCGAACAGCCTGGACGAGGTGAACTGGGACTACCTCGAGTCCCCGCCGACAACGGACAACTACCTGTGGTTCGGCACCGATGTCAACGGACGGGACATGTTTGCCCGGACGTTCTACGGCGCCAGGATTTCCCTGACCATCGGCGTGCTGACCACCCTGGTCGCGCTGATCATCGGTGTGGTTTATGGCGCTATTGCGGGCTATCGGGGCGGGGTTTTGGGCGACGTCATGATGCGCTTCGTCGATGTCCTCTATTCGCTGCCCGCGCTGTTCTTCGTGATCATCCTGGTGACCGTTTTCGGCAACAGTTTCCTGTTGATCTTCCTCTGCATCGGAGCGGTGGAGTGGCTGACCCTGGCCCGCATCGTGCGCGGGCAAACGCTCTCCATCAAGGAAAAGGAGTACGTGGAATCCGCGATGGCGGCGGGCCTTTCCACGCCCACGATCCTGTTGAGGTACATCATTCCCAACGTTATCGGGCCGGTCATCGTCTATGTGACCCTCCTGGTCCCCATCAACATCATCGTGGAAAGCTATTTGAGCTTTCTCGGGCTGGGCGTGCAGGAGCCTTACACCAGCTGGGGGCGGCTGATCTCGCAGGGCGCGGATGAGATCGGCACGGCGCCATGGCTGCTGGTCATTCCCGCCTCGTTTCTCGTCGTCACCCTGTTCTGCTTCAATTTCATCGGCGACGGGCTGCGCGACGCGCTCGATCCCAAAGACCGGACGCGATGAGCACGCCGCTTCTGACCTGCGAGGACCTGCACGTGCGCTTCAAGATGCACAACGGTGACGTCTCCGCCGTCAACGGCGTAGATTTCCAGATTCTCAAGGGCGACTGCATCGGCATTGTGGGCGAGTCCGGTTCCGGAAAGACGCAGACGGCCATGGCGCTGATGGGTCTGCTCGCCGATAACTCCGTCGCAAGCGGCAGCGTCAGGTTTCAACAAGAGGAGATCCTCAACGCGCCCGCCGAGCAGCTCAATCGCATTCGCGGCCGAAAGATGTCGATGATCTTTCAGGACCCGATGACGTCAATGACCCCGTTCATGCGGATCGGCGCGCAATTGTGTGAAGTCCTGGTCCAGCACTCCGACATGGGCCGGGAGGAAGTCAGAGCGCGTGCGCTCGAGGTCCTTGAGATCGTGCAGATTCCCGAGCCCGGGCGCCGGTTTGACATGTATCCGCACGAACTGTCCGGAGGCCAGCGGCAAAGGGTAATGATTGCCCAGGCGCTCTTGTGCGAGCCGGACCTGCTGATCGCCGATGAGCCCACAACGGCGCTGGATCTCACCATTCAGGCCGAGATTCTGGAGTTCTTCAGGTCACTTAGAACACGCACGACCATCGCGATCATCACGCATGACCTGGGCGTGGTGGCCGGGCTGTGCAACAGGGTCCTGGTCATGCATGACGGTCGGATCGTGGAAAGGGGACCGATAGAAGCGATATTCAATGCGCCGCAACACGCCTGCACGAGGGCGCTGCTGGCCGCCCTGCCCCGCCCGGACCGGAAACCGCAAAAGCCAGCTGAAGGCCTGCCGCCTGGAACTGCCGCCATGAGCGAGACGCAACTGCGCGTTGAAGACCTCAAGGTGCACTTCCCCACCCGCGTCCAGGGCGGCCTGCGACCACCGACGGTGCCGCTGAAAGCCGTCGACGGCGTTTCATTCACGATCGCGGAAGGTGAAACCGTAGGCATCGTCGGCGAATCGGGCTGCGGCAAATCGACGCTGTCGCGGGCCATTCTGCAGCTCATCGGGTCCACTGCCGGGCGTATCGTCTGGCAGGGGCAGGACCTTGCCCGGCTGAGCCGCAAGGCGATGAACGAGCGGCGCAGAGACTTGAGCGTGGTGTTCCAGGATCCGCTCGCCAGTCTCAACCCCCGCATGACCATAGGCAACATCATCGCCGAGCCGTTACGGCGCTTTCACCCGGAAATGAACCGCCGGGAAAGAGACGCCGCGGTGGTTGACGCAATGCGGGATGTGGGCCTGGACGGGGAATACCGCAATCGCTATCCCCATGAATTCAGCGGCGGCCAATGCCAGAGGGTCAGCATCGCCAGGGCGATGATCCTCAAACCCAGGCTGGTCATCTGCGACGAACCGGTCAGCTCGCTGGACGTCTCCACCCGCACGCAAATCATCAATCTGCTGAACGACCTTCAGAAGAAACACAGAGTCTCGATCATTTTCATCAGCCACGACCTGTCGGTGGTGCGGATTGTGTGCAAACGGATTCTGGTGATGTACCTGGGCCATTTCGTCGAAATCGCCGAGCGGGACACCCTGTTCGATTCACCTTCCCACCCCTACACGCAGGCCCTGATCAGCGCAATTCCCGTGCCGGACCTCAAGGCGCAACAGCAAGCCGAGCGAGTGATTCTCACCAGCGAACTGCCTTCTCCCACCGATCCTCCCTCCGGATGCGTGTTCAGGACCCGCTGCCCCATGGCAACGGACCTCTGCAGCGAACAAACACCCGATTGGAGGACGCTGGACAATGGAGCGCGGGTGGCCTGCCACCACGCCTGACCGCCGCGCCTGTCAGAGGGTGGGAACCAGCACCCTTGCGATCGTATTGAAGAGCTCGGTTCCGGACTTCAGCCCCGCTTCGCGCAACAACCAGCGCGCGCCGCAGATATTCGACGACAGGATCGGGTTTGCCAATTCATCTCCCATGGTCCTGATCGCCTCCAGCGTCACCATCCCCGTGCCGGTCATGACAATTACCGCACCCTTCGGCGGCGAGAGCGACCTCAGCGTCTCGATTACCCGCGGGGTCCGGGCCTCATAGGCGTGGAGTTGCTCCTGCGGTTGGAAAACCCGGGCAACGTCCGCCAGCCGATAGCCGGCCGCCTGCCAGTAGGCGGCTGCCTTCCCGGTCAACCAGTCCGAGTAGGGAGAAACGAGGCAGATTTCCTTGCAGGATATCGCCTGCAACGCTTCGTGGATGGCCAGGCTGGAGGTCATGGTTCGCACGCCGTATGAAGCGCTCAAATCGGCGCACAGTTCGCGGTCTCCATCCGGCAACAGGTGATACGAAGGGCCGTTGACGCCAAACAGCACGGAATCGAGCTTCAGATTGTCGAAGGACTCGATCGCGTCGCGATAGTGGGTCATATAGAGTGTGCTGCGCTCCTTCAGCGACTTGCCGGTCATGACCGGCAGCCGGGCGGTGTACATGGTGATCTCCCCGGGAAGCAGGCGCGTCATTTCCGGCTCCACGGTCGGGTTGCCGGGAGGGACGATCACCCCGGCCTGGTGGGTCGTTACCGGGTCGGGAATCACGGCGGCCCTGGTTATTTTCCGACTTGCCGGGCACACCGGTGGGCAGCATCTTTGCCGTTCAAGCAGGTGCGTACAATTGGCATTTGCATACGCCCGTAACACTCAGACCAGGAGACGAGCATGTTGATGAATAACTGGTACGTGGCTGCCAAGAGTCAGGATGTGAGCAAGGAAAAGCCCTTGATTGTGCGTATGTTAGGCCAGAACTTCGTCCTCTTCCGCACTCCCGCGAACGAGGCGGTCTGCCTGGCCAACACCTGCTGCCATCGCGGCGGTTCGATAGGCCGGGGCGAGCTGGACGGAGCGGGCTGCATTTCCTGCGGCTACCACGGGTGGAAGTTCGATTCACAGGGCCGATGCGTGGAAATTCCGGCCCTGGGCAAGGACATCAACATTCCGAAGCGCGCGCGAGTGGACGCATATCCCGTGGAAGAGCATTTTGACTGGGTATGGGTGTTCCTGGGCGACCTGGAAGAGCAACGGCGCCCACCGATTCCGGCCACCGAGTTCCCCGAATACCACGACAAGGAAAACTGGCGCGTGGTCTCCATGGAATTCGAGGGAGAGGTCAATTGGGCACGCGGTCACGAGAACTCGCTCGACAGCGCGCACCCTGCGTTTGTGCATGCCAGCTTCGGCCGGCGCAGCGCGCCGGAAGTGCAGATCGTTCCCCTGGTGAAGAATGACTTCATGGGCTACAACGCCACCCGCGAACGGGTCCCGCCCAAGCGCAGCCAGGTAAGCACCGATATCGCCAAACTGGTGTCCGAGAAGAGAGGCAAGACGGTTGCCTCGACCGACTCCTACCTGGCGGGCATCTCGCACCGCATCGACATTACGCGCGAAGGCAATATCCGGCAGGTGACGGTTTCCTGCCGCACACCCATCGATCCGTACAACACGAGAATCTTCATGCACCAGGCGCGCAATTACCTGATGGACGAAGAGCACGACGAGGCGCGGCGCGAAGGCATAAGGCGGGCATTCAAGGAGGATTTCGATGCGGTTTCCACGGCCGAGCCCAGGTTCGTTCCGCGTTCCATGGCACACCAACTCCTGGTTGAAGCCGACCAGATGGAGACCGCGTTCCGCAAGGACTTGCTGGAATTAGTCAAGCAGGGCTGGGAAATCGACTTCGACAAATGGACGGAGGAAGGGCGTTACCGGAATTTTTCCATCCCCTCGCCCGCCCGCCGGAAAGACCCGAAGAACTGGGTCCACCCCGCAGTGCCCACAACTGCCGGGCAAGAGGATTAGCTGCGCCGCACCGAAACCGGCCGGCGGTCCTCAGTCCGGAACGTTTTCGCCGCCGTCTTCCAGCACTTCCGGGCGTCGCCAATAGGAATACTGGGGCGTGAAGTCCTCCTCGCACTTGCCTGCCAGGGCAAGCAGGCTCCATAGCGAACAATAGATGTCACCGGGCCCGAAGACACAGGCGTTGTAGCGAAGGATTCTGTCCCCTTCCCGCCTGTATACGACGGCGCCGGGATAGTTGTCCTGTCCCGCCACTACCGTCTGTTCGCGGATGTAAGCGCCGCCGCCATGCGAGGCGAGCCGAAAGCGCCAGCCACGTTCATTGGCGAAGCGCCGCTGCAGCTCCGGCGGGTCTTTGGACAGCAGCACCACCGACATCGCGGTCTCCAGGTGCCCAAGAAAGCCATTGAAGCCATCGGCCCAGACCGTGCAGTAGCGGCACGCCTGGCCCATGTTGTGGATCGCCAGCAGGATGTCCTTGTCCGCAAACAGTTCGAGCAGACTGACCTCGCCGTCCTGGGTTGCAAAGCTGTAGTTGGCAACCTCGGCGCCGGGACTTTGCTTCATCAGCGTCCCGAGCTCCGCGATTCGTTCGAAAATTTCCTGCTGAAGCTCGGCAATTCGCTTTGCGGTCATGTGAGGCCCCTCCCGGACAGGTCGTGGCCGATACAAAGCACCACGCATCCGCCATCGGTGCAGGATTTGTTCGGAACGCCAAGCACGGCGCCGGCGCGCCACTGTAGAAAACTCCCTTCCCGCAATCCCAGTTCGTGTCGCGCCCCGTTCTCCGCCATGTGCAGGCAGAGGTCGCCGGATATGACAAACAACCAGGGAGGAGTGTCAGATACGGAAACTCCCAGGGGTTCGCCCGACGCGGTCCAATCGGCGGGAATGTGGACCAGGCAGACCGCCCCGGAGTGCTTGACGGCCCCGGCCAGGGGTTTGACCTTCCAGCCCGCCACAACCGGATGCTTCCGCCACGCGAGGTCGCCGCTATCGAGGAGGCGGCAATCGGAAAAATTGGTGCGGTCCTGATCGGCGCTCCCGTCGAACGGAACATCAACCGTTTCCTGTGCCGCTTCCGGCTCCGCCACACCCGTGCCCGGACCCGTGTTCCAGTACAGGATCGCCGCACCCGTCTCGGAAATGGGTTCAGGCATGAGTCCATGAATGCTCTTGGGCGGCCGGTCCATGAACAGATGGCGGCGGAACATGATCAACTCGCCTTCAAGGTCCCTGACGCCGGAAAACTCCCAATGAGGAAAGTCGCCGAACAGCGTGTAGGCCCGTTCGGTTACGGAATTGTGGTAATGGCGATGCGGTAGTTGCAGCCCGGCGGGCACGATGCCGGGTGGCACGTAGTCCACCCTGATCTGGGCGCTGGTCGCTTCGTCGTGACTCAGCAGCTGGCGCTTGAAACCGGGAATGCCCGGGTTGCCCTCCCAGGGCACGGCGTTGGTATCAATGAAACAACTTTTCATTTTCTCAACCTCGTCTCAGATGCGCACTGGTGCGCTGCATCTCCAAGATACCCCATAAAACAGTGTCTTTCTGGTTTATAAACCTCCCGAGAGCAGTGCTTCGATCTGTAGTTCAAGCGTGCGCGCAGCGTCGCCGTGAATCGGTGGCAGGCGAGAGACCTGGCGGCCCTGCGTGTCCACGAGGATGTTGGTCGGGTAGCCGCGCGCCTGGAACTCTTCTTCCGCAAATTCAATAGATGAGCGCAGCGGCACGAAGGCGAAGTCCATACCGGTCAGGTACGACATGACAAATTGCTCTTCTTCGGGTTTGACATTGAGCGCCAGCACTTCGAAGCCTCGGTCCTGGTACTTCGCCAGGATTTCCTGGATCGTCGGGTTCTCGCCCCGGCACGGCCCGCAGAACGGGTACCAGAAGTTGATTAGCACAACTTTGCCCCTGTAGTCAGACAGGGAAACCATGTCATCATTATCGATGCGCTCAAAAGAATAGTCCTCAAGCGGTTCGGCGATAGTCTCAACCCTCGCGGCGACGTCCGCAATAACCTGCTCAGGCGGAATTGAGAGTTTGGCCGCGTAGGAGGCAAGAGCAGCATTGGTTGCGTCGGTGGGCTTGGCTGCCGAAGCACTGGCCAGATAATCGTAGGCGGCACTTGCCGAGTCCGAACCCGCGAGGGCGGCTGCCTTGGACAGGTTGTACGGGTCTTCGGAAGCCCCGCGCGGCGTCTTCAGGCTGTCAAGAAGTTCAACGGCCGTATTGAATTCGCTTTCGGCGATCATTCGTTCAGCCTCAATAATGCTTGCCTGGTAGTCACGGAACTTGACCCATCGGCCGGCCATGCTGAACTGACCGGTATCGTCCTCGGTCGCCTTGACCATTTTTTCAGCGATCTCGAGAGCTTTATGCGCATCGACCTTTACGTATTCGTGAAACAGGTTTTCCATGGCCGCCGCGGCCCATCTGAAATCCTCATATGAGTAGCGCTCCAGAAGATCCTCGAACAGACGAGTCTTTTCTTGCGGGTCCTCGGTTTCAACAGCGAGCCAGTAAAGCGCCTGTGCGCCGCGATCATGTTCAGGGAAACGATTGGCCAACCCCACGACTGCTTTCTCGTATGCCTCGAAACTCTGCGTTTCATCGATTCTCATCGTGTAATAAAACGCGGTGTCGGGATTGTCCGGGTCTACTTCGGCGGCTTTCTTCAGATAGGCCACCTGAGCGTCAACATTGCCTCGCACGTCCTGGAGCGTAGCCAGCGATGCGTATGGTGCGCTAAGCATGGGGTCGAGTCTTACGGCCTCATGATAATGGCCCTCAGCCTTGTCCCAATCCACATTCGAGTACAGGTCGCCGAGCATCGCCTGGTAGACCGCGTTATCGGGATCGTTGCGCGCCCACTCTTCGTAAATTGCCGTAAGCCGCTCGCGCTCAGTCATCAGGGCGGCTGTTGTAGCTTCCGCGAATTCCTTGCCCTCGAGCGCTGGATCCACAGACTTAGCGGCCGTGCGGTAGTACACCTTGACGAACTTGTCGTTCGCGTCGTAATTTTCCGGCTCCTGGTCAACCGCCTGGCGTAAGTATTCTTTCGCCTCTTCCCAGTTTGACTCCTCATACGCGGCTACGCCCAGCTCGTACGCCGAATTCGATATCTCCTCAGCGATGGCTGCCGCGGCACAAAGAATGGCGATCAAACCGACAAGCGATTTGGCAAGTTCGTGTTTCATGAGGATCTCCGGTTTGTTCCTTGACTGGCCGGTATTATCAAACTTCATTCTGGCACTAACCTTGAACGGACAGGAGTCGGCGTGCCATGTTAGTGCAAGGTTGCTTTCTTAATATCGGGTACCTGAAAGAGAGAGGCGGATGCGAATTCTTCTAGTCGAAGACGAAGCCGATATCGCGCTGAACCTGCAAAAATACCTGCAGGGGCACGATTTCCAGGTCGACGTTGCAGAAACTCTGGCGATCGCGTGGGAGTCCGTGCAGTCGATCGACTATCCGCTCGTGGTCCTTGACCGTCGTGTGCCCGATGGGGATGGCGTCGAGTTGATCCGCCGATCGCAGCGTCTCAAGACTGCTCCCCGTTACCTGGTCCTGTCCGCGCTCGGTGACGTCGACGACAAGGTGCACGGTCTAAATCTCGGTGCAAGCGACTACATGGCGAAGCCATTTGAGCCCAAGGAACTCCTGGCTCGCATTCAGGCCATGCTGCGGATGCCGCGCCCCAGGGACAGCGGCGTCGTGAGTATTGCAAATCTGAGTTACGATCGCGCCGCAAGGCAATTCAGTGTCGGCGACGAGGCGTTGAAACTACGGCGCCGCGAACTCGAGATCCTGGAGGTCCTGATCACGCGGCCACGGCAAATTGTCAGCCGCGACGATCTGTTCGACCGGCTGTACGGTTTTGACCAGATTCCCTCTGCGAACACCATGGATTCGCACATCTACCGATTGCGCAGTCGGCTCGCCGAATCCGGCACCGGCGTGAAGATTCAGACCGCGAGAAATCTCGGCTACCTGTTGCAGGAGGAAGACATATGAATACAGCGACCAGAAAGAAGGGAATTTTCTCGCTTCAGCGCCGCATCCAGCTTCTTGTCGCAGTCTCGCTGATTGTGGCGATGTTTATTCTCCTAACGGGGATGTGGTTTCTGACCCACGGGCCGACTCGTGATGCGGAAGTAGACGCCGCCCAGGCCGCCGCCAATTTTCTTTTTTCGGTTGGGCAGGATCAGGCGACCGTCATGTCGTCCGATGATCCGCAGGCGGACCTGGACGAGCTGCTCAGCAAGAATCCCGGCGGCTGGTATTACTACGAAGACGCGACGCAGGTTATCAGTTCGTCACCGGACGCACCGAGATTCAAGGATGGGCTTGTCCAGGGACCGGGGCAGCTCGTCGTCGGGGGTGACGATGACGTGATTTGCAGCAATTGGGGGTCCCGTTTCGTTTTTGAAGGCCCGGCAGGGCTTGCGGTAGTGAATACTGTCGATTGTGGCGCCACTTCCTACTACCTGGAAGTCTCGGGCATTACGCAAGGTTATTCGCTCTGGGATCATCTGTGGCAGAGCATACGCCACAACTACCTTTTTGAAGAGAGGATGAAATCGACAGTCGTCCCGACCGCCGTGATCGCCTTGATCACAATTTCGTTTATCACGATGCTGTTCGGTACACTGATGCGCCGCGTCGAGGCTGTGTCAGGCGCAGCCTCAAAAATCGGCAAGGGCAAACATCATGTACGCCTGCCGGAAGAGAACTTGCCGAAAGAGATCCTGCCGATGGTACAGGCGATAAACCACGCTATTGCACGACTCGAGGCGGCAAGTGAACAGCAGACCCTGTTTGTCGCAGCGGCGGCTCATGAGCTGCGAACACCGATGACCGTGTTCCGGACGCGCCTCGAACAGATGCAGGAGTCCAAACTCAAAGACGAACTTGTCGAAGACCTCAAGCGTGTCGGCACGATGGTTACGCAATTGCTGGCGCTCGCCAAGCTGCGCCTAGCCGAGCTGAGCCTCGAAACACTCGATCTCGTTGATATTGTGCAGACCACGTGCAGAGACCGCGGTGGCGCGGTGTTTGTGGCCGGTAAAAAACTGGACTTCGACTCCACGGATGCGCCATCTCAGATCGTTGGTGACCGGGAGTCGATCAAGACGGCTGTCGCCAATTTCATCGACAACGCGTTGATGTTCACTCCTGAAGGCAGCACTGTTCACGTCAACGTTGACGGGCACCGCGTGAGTGTCGCCGATGAAGGCCCCGGGGTTTCCCCGGAGGACAGGGAACGGATCTTCGAACCGTTCTTCAAGCATCCACCAAATAAGCCAGGCCACGGTGTCGGGCTTGCGATCGTCTCGGAAATCATGCGTATCCACGAGGGTTCGGTATCCGTACGAGATGGCGAGGAGGGTGGTGCAGTCTTCGAGCTCACTTTTAGGAAGGCCGCTTAGCCACCGCTACAGCGTTCATGCCAGTTTGACGTCGTAGATCGTCCGGAAACGTGAATACCGGACAGTTCGATGAAAGCCCACTAGTTGCTGGCAAAAGTCCTGCTCGTCATTACACTGGCAGTCGCAACTGACGGATACGGCTGCACGCTTTGCGGAAGCCCGCAACAAGCTGGGGCCGATGGCGATTCAGGTTGATGCCAGATTCGTTTGAGAGACTGAAATCAAAAGGTCGGCTGGCCAATAAGCAAGCCGGCCGGCAAGATTAGTGGAGAGAATTGAAATGAGAATCAGAAATTATTTGGGACACTTGGCGAGCGTCTTGTGTCTCGCAAGCGTATCGACTATCGCCAATGCGCAAGACAGTGGTATTGGCGATGAGGATCGCGGTGCAGACGATATTGAGGAGATCGTCGTAACGGGCAGCCGACTCAAGAACGTCGCACCGACATCGCCGGTGGTTACCATTACCCGTGAAGAGATGGACCTGAAGGGCCTGGTTACGGCGAGTGACGTCGTTCGCTCATTGCCTCAGAATTATTCGTCTGTAAACAAGGGGTCCAGCACAGCCTTTGCTGCGCAAGAAATTCCGGGAAACGCAATGGGGACATCAAGTGCCGACCTGCGAGGGTTGGGAACCAAGGGTACCTTGGTGTTGGTCAATGGCCGTCGCCTGGCGGGCAGTGCGGTCTTTGATTCGGGTCAGATCAATCTGGACACCATTCCCTCTGCAGCTATTGAACGAGTTGAAGTGGTGCTGGACGGGGCTTCGGCGATCTATGGTTCGGATGCGGTTGCCGGTGTAATCAACTTCATTCTCAAGAAAGACTACTCAGGTGCAACCACCCGGGTTCGATATGACAGTAGCGCTAACGACGCGGACGCGCTCGCGTTGAGCCAGACATTTGGATACAACTGGGATTCCGGTAACGTCCTGTTGGCATTGGAATACCGGGATACTGACGCTGTCAGTGCTTTCAACGCGGGGTATACCACTCAAGACTTAAGAAGTCAGGGGGGCCGTGATCACCGTGCTTTCTGGTCTTCCAGACCACACTCTCCGGCCCACATTTTTGGGTATGGCGCACTGCCGGATACATTCGATGGCACCGAAGACTGGGATGCTACTGATCTCATTCCCACCAGTGAGCTGCCTCCGTTCGATGCTGCGGCGGCAAGTACGAATACCGCCAGTGCATCTGAGAATACTTCAGTGACCCTGACCGCAAGGCAAGACTTGAGCGAGAGTGTTTCTGTGTTTGCGGAGGCCATGTACTCCAAAGACGAGAACATGGCGGTTAACGGAGATTATTCCACCAACTTCATACCTGTGCCTTCGACCAATCCCTATAACCAACTGGGCGTTAATGTGTTCGTGAGCATGTTGGCTGAGGGGCTACCCTGGGGTTCCCTGAATAATATCGAGCGCGCGAACGTAGCTGCTGGCGTGGATTTCGATCTCCCATTTAAAGACTGGGACCTGAATCTGACCGGCAACTACGGTACCGAAGAGACCGATTTCAATCGATTCGCTATTCCCTTCGATGAATTACTTGCATTTGCCGCGACAGGCAATGTGTTTGGCAATAATTTGACGGCTGAATTAACACCGCTCGTTCGCCCTTTGGACTCTGCATTTGTCCCTCCAGAGCGCAGCACGCGGGCTATCGATATTTCGGCGAATGGTTCGCTATTTAGTATCGCCGGCGGCGATGTTTCGGTGGCGATAGGCACCCAGCTCCGAGAGGAGCGAGTGAAGATGGACCCGCTATTTCTTGGTTTCGTAGGACGCCTTTCCGTCGACCAAAAACTGGAAAATCAGGCGTACTTCTTTGAATTCAGCGTGCCACTGGTGGGTTCTGACAATGCAATGTCCGGGGTACAAGGCCTGTTGTTGAGCGTTGCAGGGCGGCAGGAAGACTATGAGATGAATGGGCCGTTTGATGGCCCGGACCAGCCAGAGACCACCAAGAAATTTGGTGAGTTCACCCCGAAGGTAGGCATACGCTGGGATATCACTGAAGGACTGGTTTTTCGCAGCTCTTGGGGGCAGGCGTTTAAAGTTCCCAATCTGGACGACCTGAACTCCGGTAGTGAGTTTTTTCCCGCTTTCCCTGTGACCTATGTTGATGGCAACGGAGATACTCAAGTTGTTTTCTGGGGACGCGGGGGTAATCCGGATCTTAAACCCGAGACATCAACCAGCTTGACGGCTGGCTTCGAATGGACGCCTGAAGCCATTAATGGCTTGAGAATTTCGGCCACCTATACGGATATTGATTGGGAAGACAGAATTGACCACATCTTCGGTGGGGATTCTCGGCTCGCGGGCCAAAACCCGGAAGACTTTGGGTTGGTTCACTTTGACGTGGCAGTCAAAGACGGCGGTGATGGTGACCCGACGACCCCGGATGCCTGGCCTAACCAACCGGTCAACCTGGCCAACAGAACAGCGGAATTTCTGGACTTCGTCATAGCTTACAATTTTGACACCGATTCTGGTGCTTTTGAAACGGACGTTACCGCCACACATACACTGGACGTAACTGAGCAGCTGTTTTCTTTCTCGACACCGGAACAACGTCAAGGAACTCATTTTGGTCCGGATGATTGGGTTATGAAAGCCCACGCTGGGTGGCGCAGGAATAACTATGGCGCTGACCTGTTTGCGAACTATTCCAGCTCCTAGATGCGGATACTACCCCAAGGAATCAAAGGCCGGCGAACCGTTGCTCAGAGGACGACAAACGGGTCGCGTTCCGTGTTGAACGGCTCGTAACCGGTCTTCGTGACCCGGAACAGGTCCTCGTTGTGCCCGGATCCCCAGCCGACCTCCAGGTACGGCAGGTCCACGGTGAGCGTCATGTTCTCCTCAAGCAGGTGATCGAAGGACGAAACGCCGAAATTCGGTAGCCGCAACGGGTTGTCGTCGTGCTGCAAACCCACCGAGTGGGGCGTGACGAACACAGCTTGAGGCGGCATGCCGGCCTTGATCATGGTATCGAGGCCGATCCGGCGCAAAGTGGAATATTTCACTCCCGGCCGGATGGCGTCGAATACCGCTTCCCGGGCGAGCTGATTGGCGCGGCGGCGCTTTTCCAGCTCCGCGGACGGTTCGCCGAAAATGAAGGTGCGCGCGATATCGCCCATATAGCCCTTGTAGTTGCTGACACAGTCGATGAGGTAGGGCTTGCCGGCCACCAGCTCGCCGTCATCGGGAAAGTTGCCGCCGGGCATGCCCGCGATCACGTTGTTCACGCGATTGCCGCGAAGGGCGCATTCGGTCAGGAAAATCTGCTCCACGTCGGTATGGCGCATGCCCGGTTCCAGCGCGTTGATCGTGGCCAGGCAGGCCTCGCCGTTGTTCCAGCTGCCGAGCTTCTGATAAGCCAGCTCCTGCGGCGTCTTGACCATGCGGATGAGCTGGAAGATACCGTAGCCGTCGACGCATTCCACGTCGGGCAGGTCCACCTGGTCAAGAAACCCTGCGATACGCATGTCGTCCACGGCAACGCGGCCCCTGGTGATACCCTGGGCCTTCAGGGCGCGTGCCAGGCCCCATGCGGCGCTGGCGGCGATATCGTCGCGGAAGCTGTCCGAGGCGGCTTTCCAGCGCTGTTCCCGCGGCGTCAGTTCCACGTCGTCGCGAAAATGGTAGTGGCGGGTGACGCCGCCTTTGGGCTCCTCCGGCCGGCCGTCGGTGTTGAAAACCGCGGCGTTCCATCCACCGTAACCGTAGGGCATGAGTTCGGCCGTCTCACGATCGCGGTTGGCGATGTCCCAGGCCGCGGACGACCCGGCCACCAGGTAGATGGGCATGTCCGGGTCCGGCGCCATGGTGGCGAAGCCGGGATATTCGGTGATGAACCGCACGCCGATCGTTCTGACGTTGGTCATGTAATAGACGTTGATCGGGTCGAGCGCGATGATTCCGGCCAGGCCGTACTGCTCCATCACGTCATAGGCGCGGCCCTTGTTGACCAGCGCCTGACCCTCGATTTCCGGCTTCGGCGGGGTGTGGCCCGGGCGTTTGTCCGCCGCATTGGCGGCAGCAGGAACCGCCAGCGCCGAGGTGGCTGCAGCCAGGCCGCCAAGCGCCTGGCGTCTGTTCATGGTCATGCTTCCTCCCCCAGGTGTTGTGCTGCGATGATACGCCGTTCCTTCATGCGTCGAGCCAGGGATTCAGAATTGCAATCCCTGCGAGAGCAAAATCGGATTCATTGCGGGTAACCACCGTCAGGCGGTGGCGGATCGCGGTCGCGGCAAGCAGCCCATCCATGGCGGGAAGCGGGTCCTTCAGACGGGCGGTCAGTCGTCCCCATTCGTCGGCGACCTGCGTGTCGATGGGGAGCACACGGTCTTCAAACCACGCGGGCAGGTCGTTTTCCAGCCAGACGGAAATCCGGGACCGGCGCCGTCCCGCCGGCAATCGTTCAATCCCGTTTCGAATCTCGCCCAGGGTCAGGACGCTGATGAATAGTGCACCTGAGGAAGTGACATCAAACCACCTTGAGACGTGCAGCGACGGATTCTTCTTCGTTAACTCGGACAGCGCGCAGGTGTCGATCAGAAAGCTCACAGCCGGGTATTGCGCGGCAGCGACCGGTCGCGCTCAAGATCCAACTCCACGCCGGCCAGAGGAGATTCGCGGAGAAACCTGGTAAGCGCAGGCTTGCCACGCTTTTCACTCAGCCGGTCATACTCCTGTGCGGCCACCACGACAGCGGCGGGACGACCATGAACGGTAATCGTTTGAGGGTCGGACGCCGCGCTGCGAAGCAACTCGCTGAACCGCGCCTTGGCTTCCTGTACTTGCCATTTCTTCCGCATACCGCCACCAATTCTGATCAGACTGACCAGACTATGAGCGATGGTGTGGAGTATTGCAAGGCAAAAAATGCAGCGCATTCACAAGCCCTCGTGGAACGACCTCCGGCACGGCCAGCGGGACTAGAATTGCCCCAATGCCGCTTGTTTCTACAGCGCAACCGGGAGGCAAACAGTGAAACTTGTAAGGTTCGGCAAGTTCGGCTCGGAAAAACCGGGAATTATCGACGGCGACGGCTGCATCCGCGACATTTCCGCCCATATCGGTGACTGGCACGGACCCGCACTGGGCAAAGAGGGCATTGAGGCTGCGCGGAGGGATGATCTTGCCGCCCTGCCGGGAGTTTCTCCTGATGTGCGCCTGGGAGCGCCGGTGGCCGGCGTGGGCAACATCATCTGCATCGGTCTGAATTACTCCGATCACGCCGCGGAAGCCCGCATGGAAGTGCCTGCCGAGCCCGTTGTGTTCATGAAATCCACGGCCGCGATCTCCGGTCCCTGCGACGATGTGGTCCTGCCACGCAATTCCCGGCACAGCGACTGGGAAGTCGAACTCGGTGTCGTCATCGGTGATCGCGCAAGCTACGTGAGCGAGGCGGAAGCGCTCGACTACGTGGCGGGATACCTCATCGTCAACGATCTGTCCGAGCGGGTCTTCCAGATGAAACACTGCGGACAGTGGGTGAAGGGAAAGAGCTGCGAGACCTTTGCGCCGCTGGGCCCGTGGCTGGTCACGCGCGACGAGGTCCCGGACCCGCAGGACCTGGCCATGACCCTCGACGTGAATGGGCATCGCTACCAGGACGGCTCCACGCGCACCATGGTCTTCCCGGTGCCTTTCCTGGTCAGCTATCTCAGCCGTTTCATGCCGCTGCTGCCCGGCGACATCATCTCGACCGGTACTCCGCCGGGCGTCGGATTCGCCCAGGACCCACCCGTTTTCCTGAGAGCGGGCGACGAAATGGTGCTTCGCATCGAGAAACTGGGCGAACAGCGCCAGAGTGTTGTAGCGCCCAGGTAGCTCGGTTGCCTATCCGGCGCTGTCGCGGGCGTCGATTTCGGTGCCGTTATAGACCAGTCGCGTCGACCAGGGAATGGGGTTGCGCAGCGCATGGTGGGCCATGCAAGAACCCTCGGCTTCCTCCAGCAGGGCCTGGATTCGCTCCGGGGGCTCGGGACTGTCGATGATGACATGGGTTTCGACCTTCTCGGTCTCGCCCGTCGTTCGATGACCGAGTTCGCGCATGGTCCCCAGGGTGGTCATGAAACGGACCCGCTGCTCCAGGCGCATCGAGGTCACCTCAATCTTGCGCGTATTGAGGATGTCGGTCATGTGGGTCATCAGGCAAAAACCGATGCCGGCGGTGAAGAACGCCAGCGGCGGCGGCGCCTGGTCGTCGCCCACCGGTGGCTGTTCGTCGCAGTAGAGCGTGACCGGGCTGAAACCGGGAATATTCACCTGGACAGAGCCGGTTTTCTGCTGTTTGTCATGCGCCTGCGCGACCATGTTCACTTCGAAGCGCAGCGGTTCAGGCGGCCGTGATTTCCTGAACGGCCCGGCTTCGAATTGATCCGGGACCGGGGCGGCGCCGGCCTGCTCGCCGACGAAATACTGCTGATTGTGAAATTTCATTTCATTGCTCTCATTGACCTTCCGGTGCGATCCTGTCCACCGCCTGCACGATTGACTCATCAATAATGAGTCAATTACACTAATATATATGACTAAGCGATTGCAAGTCCTTTTCGACGACGAGGAATATCGGGCGCTTCAGGAATCGGCGCGCGAAGAACGAATGTCAATGGCCGAATGGGTTAGACAGGCCCTTCGCCGGGCACGTCGACGTCGGCACCATGCGGTGGAGACCAAACTCGAAGCGGTGGCAACAGCCTGCCGTAGCCAGTTCCCCACCGCAGAAATTGATGAAATGCTCGATGAAATCGAAAAGGGATACATGACTCAGTGATTTTTGTTGATTCGAACGTCCCCATGTACCTGGTCGGCGCGGCGCACCCCAACAAAGATCGACTCAAGCGTCTGCTCGACGATTTGATCCGGACGCGGACGAGGTTCGTGACGGATGTGGAGACCTACCAGGAGATTCTTCACCGATACTCAGCTATTGGCCGATTGGACGCTATTGATGCGGCTTTCGCTTGTCTGGATACGATTGCGGATGAAAAGCTGACTTTCGGTATGCGGGAGATCCACGCCGCGCGCGAGATTCTCCTTACCGTGGACGGTATTTCCGCCCGCGACGCACTTCATGTTGCAGTCATGCGAAGCGCAGGCGTCAGCCGCATTCTAAGTCTGGACAAGGGATTCGATGCCTGTCCCGGTATTGAACGATTGAGCTGATCTCCATGCAGGCTGCCGATTTTCCTGCTGTACGCGGGAGAGGCTAATCCGGCTTGGGTGTCCTGGCCAAAAAGTGTGGTCCGGCGTTGTAGCGTGCGGTTCCGCTCCAACCATTCGGAGTATTGATTTCCCAGGTCCCCGCCCGGTGACCGTTCCAATACTCCCCTCGCTCAAAAAGGTCCGGATGCCGCAGTTCCCACAACCCGGTTTTCCTGCCGCCCTGAAGCTCGCCCTCCTGCACGCTCTTGCTGTCGCGGTACCACGGGTGAATCCATTCGATCGTGAGGGTCCCTTTGCCCTCGGCGAGTCCCTTCGAGCACCCGCCGGACCAGCTCAGCGTCGCACCGGCAGTGACGGCATCCTCTTGCCAGATGTAGCATCCCGGTTCGTTCTTGAGCTGCGCCCAGCACCCGGCCCGGAGCCGCATGCCGATGCATGTTCCTTCTTCCTGCACCAATTGAGGCATGGATTGTCCCAATCCGGGTCCGAGCCGAAATCCGGGCGTGGAGGGCGGTTGTGCCCATTGCGGCGTTCCGTTCGAACACGCAACAGCAATGAGCGCCAACAGCGCCGGCGCCGCGAACTTCCAGCCCGCATTCTTTTCTTTCATTGGCCCGTTCCCCAATTCCACAGGACGCCCAAAGCTCGAACCTCCCAATCACAATAGATGCGCACGATCGCTCGATCGTCGCGGACGAATGCGCCAATGACGCTATAGTTGATGGAAGCTGGATTTCCGGACTCTGATAGTGGCAATAAAGAGCGTGAACTCCGGATTGCTGATCGCCGTGGCCCTGGTTCTGCTGCCGGCGGCAGGCCAACCGGTACAGCCATGGGCCGCCCCTGCGACGATGGAGAACAAATCCGGCGTTCAACCGGTCGGAAGCGCCGTCGGGCAGGACGCGGAGGCAACTTCCGTGGAACCGGAACCGGGCGCTACGATTGACCCGGCCGATACCTGCGACGGAAAAGCGACAGGCTCCAGGTGCTGGATGGAGGTCGACAACCATCCCGGGTGCTACGTATGGAACGGTTATCTTCGGGATAACCATTCCGTTACCTGGTCGGGGCAATGTTCGGGCGGATTGACCCAGGGCGCCGGCGCAGACGCATGGATGTACACCGTCGTTGACCAGGAAAGAAAAACCGGTGGTGAAGGCGCCTATGTCGATGGGAAACGTGACGGAAAATGGACTATTCGCGAGATCAATGATGCCGTTACGGAAGGCGCCTACCTCAACGGGACGAGAATCGGAACCTGGGTCACGCGTTACGAGAATGGCGCCACGCAGGAAGGCGCCTACCTGAAGGGGAAAAGACACGGGAAGTGGACCTTTCGTGACTCGGACGGAAACGCCCACGGAGGTTCGTACGTGGACGGCCAGAGAAGCGGTCATTGGATCTTGCGCTTGCCAAACGGAACCGTGACCGAGGGTCCCTACGTGGACGGAAAAAGGAACGGCATGTGGGTCCAGCGTTCTGCAAACGGGAATGTATACGAAGGTCCCTATCTGGACAACAGGACCCAGGGCATTTGGACCATTCGCCACAAGAACGGAATCGTTGCCGAAGGCCCCCTGTTCGAGGGCAAGCAGTCCGGCAAATGGATTGAACGATTCCCCGGCGGCACGGTGATGGAAGGTCCCTACCTGGAAGGGAAGAGGAACGGCACCTGGGTCATACGCCAAATGGGCGACGAATCCGAGGGCCCCATGAAGGACGGAGTAAGGGACGGGCGATGGGTCATAAAGCTGCGCGACGGAACCGTAATGCGGGGCCGATTCCGCAACGACGAGATGGAAGGAAGATGGGTCGAGCGGCATCGTAACGGGGATGAAATGAAAGGCTCATACAGTCAGGGGAAGCGGGACGGGCGCTGGGAATTACGCCGCAGCAACGGCGAGGTTCACGAACTCCGCTTCACAAACGGTGTTCAGCTGCGGTGAGAGCTCTCCTTAACGCCGGCGAGAGGAAGCTGCCAGGAGGATGATTGCGTGGCCTTGGGCCGCCTTATCGTTCGTGCTGGGGTATGTGGACCGGTTTCTGCTGGGTGCTTCTTGTAGCCCGAGGGGCTGGTCTTGAGGCTGGCGCGGCAGGCCGTGCACTCGGCGCGGAAGGCTTCGAAGTTGAGACGTTCGGTTTGCTTGGCGCTGCCGGCTTGGTGTTGCTGGCCGGTGTTCCCGAACTGCCTTGCCGATTGGTTTCGCGACGGAATTGCCGGGCCTGTGCTAAGACACGACGCTGCGAGTAGTGTGGTGGGTTGTAAATTACCGGCTGCGGCCCTCGGTACCGCCTCCTTGCCGAACGCGACGTGTAGGGTACTTGCCGTTCGATCACGACCGCTTCGGAGTAGCTGTCCGTACCGGCAAGACTTCCGGCGATTTCCTCTGACGAAAGGCTGTCGGCTCCTTGAGTCAGCTCGTTCACCGCGCTCATTTCTGCACGAATTTCGGCGATTTCCTCGCGCAAGCTCTTTGCTTCCTCAGTGGCGCGCTTGACTTCCGAAGCCGCGCGCTCGACTTCGTAAGCGGCGCCGTCGCTCAACTGCTGCATCTCCAGGCGGAGTGCCGCAATTTCCTGACGCAGGCTTGCCGCCTCTTCGGAGGCGCGTTTGGCCTCGGAATCTGTAGCCTGGCGCGCGGCCCGCATATCGGCGCGCACCGCGGCGATATCTTCGCGCAGATACCTGGCTTCTTCAACGGCTCGTTCGAATTCGGAATCCACCGTTGCGCGCTGGTCTTCGAGACCGGCGCCGGGATCAGCCGTGTCGGAATTGCCGCCGCCGCATCCCGTGACCACCAGCATCAGTAAAGTCAGTGCCGTTGCTGCATGTCTGGTCAAGGTATTCATTCAAACAAGTATAGCCCCAGTCCAGACGAATCCATGGGAGGACGCACCAACACGACCTGGAGTCTTTTACCTTTTCGGAGGCTTACGCGACTCCAATGCAGGTGGCAACTCCAGCTTCTTCGGGCGCTTTACTACGGGCTTCAGCACGTCGCCAAGGCTCGGAAAGCCATCGCCTGGTTGCACCACCTGCGTTTCCAGGCCCGGTTCCTGAACGATCGCTGCCACCAACTCCCGGCTGCCGCCGATCAGCACGCACGGCAGGTCGAGCCCCGGGGCGAGGCACCAGCTTCGATCGTTCGGCCAGACCAGTTCCGCGGACTGGTAATACACATCCTCCGCCTTTTTCTCTTTCGGGGCCGAACCTTCCCCCGGATTATCCGAATCCAAAACAACAACGCTAACGTCGAAGGGCTGACTTATCGTGATCCTCGCAGGCCAGCAATCGCCCGTTTGCAGCGGCGCAAAAGGACTGGTTGACCGCCGAACAGCGATGGATTCAGTGGATGTAGTCAACTCGCCGAGGGGGGCGCGATAGAGCAACCAGCGGCGACCGGGAGCGGAAATGGCAGGGCCGCCTCGCTGTTCATCCGAAAGCCAGCCGTATCCCTCCCAAATCCCGAACCAGCATGATTCCGGGGTGGAAGTGGCAGGGCCCAGCAGATTCTGCAAGGTTGACGCCAGGTCGCGCTGAAGCGATTCCCACGGTCCGGCAATCCACTCGTCGCCGGGGCGAAGCAAGGGGGTCAGATCGTTCACTCCGTGGAGCTCGTCCACGATCCAATTGCCGTCGTCCAGCCGGCGGTACTGCGTCCGATTCGACCAGAATTTGCCGAAACGGGAGTGATGGGCATGTCCATACACCACGGGCAACCCTGCCTCGGCGACATCGGCCCAACGGATGGGCTCACCCGGCACGTCGCAATGCTCGGGATTGGCTTTGTCTTGCGAGCAAACACAATGCCATGCCGGGTACAGGACCGCTACGTACGCTTCAAACCTTGCCGGAACGACGCGGGACACCTTGCTGAATTCGCCTTCGCGCAGCGCCTCTTCTACCCACTGCGCTTCCCTGGCACTCCTGGCGCGCTCGAAACCCATTCGGGAGAGCTTATTCGATCATGAATGCGGCCAAGCCTGAAGTCGGCTTGTCGATAGTATAGTCACAGGCCTTGGACGACACTTGGTGAAGTATGCGGCACGATCCGGACATCACCAGTCCGGACGGGACCCCGGGAGAAAAACATGTCTGAGAAGTTCGCCGCCTCGCTACTCGTTATGTTCATTGCCAGCGGGTGCACCCAGCAGGCAATGCGTGCCGATTGGTTGGGTACGGGTGAAGAATCACGCGACGCAAACCTGGTGACCTACACCGAGGACAGGGAGGTCTGCGTCGACCGAAACGCCAACCGCAATGCGTACTTCGGCGACCTGCACATCCATACGGCCTACTCCTATGACGCCCGTCCGCTGGGCACAAGAACCACGCCGGCCGACGCGTATCGCTTCGCCCGGGGAGAGGCCATTCCGATCCCGCCCTACGCGGAAGACGGAACCCCCCTGATGACCCAGAAACTCAAGCGTCCGCTTGATTTTGCGGCCGTGACCGATCACTCCGAGTTCTTCGGCGAAATGACGCTCTGTTTCGATGAAGACAGCCCGGCGTACGAAGTCGACTCCTGCAGGTTCCTGCGCGGCGTGAACGGCGAGGGGCTGTCGCCTTTCATTCGCATTGTCATCAGCGAGAATCCCGAACGCCTGCCGGAGCTCTGCGGCGAAGACGGCTCGGACTGTCTTGAGGCCTCTCTTTCCATCTGGCAGAGCACCCGGGACATGGCCGAGGAGGCCTACGACCGGACCTCGGCTTGCCGCTTCACCACCTTCGTCGGTTACGAATATACGGGCACGCCCAGGAGCAACAACTACCACCGCAACGTCATTTTCCGCAATGACCGGGTGCCCGAGTACGCGATCTCCTATATCGAATCACCCACGGACGTCGATTTGTGGGTCCAGTTGACCGAGCAGTGCCTTGAAGGCGTCGCAGGGTGCGATGTGCTGGCGATCCCGCACAACTCGAACTTAAGTTCGGGAGCCATGTTTCCGTCCTATATTTCCAGGTTCGAATCCAGCGACACGGCACGCGAGATAGCGGAATTGCGCAACGCCATGGAACCGGTCATGGAGGTGTTCCAGCACAAGGGCAATTCCGAGTGCTTCAACGGGCTGCCGAATATCCTCGGCGCCGAGGACGAACTTTGCGAGCAGGAGCAGGTGCTCAGCGTCGGAAGGGAGGTATTGTCGCTCACCGGTGAACCGACTGTTGTCCGGTTTTGCGAAGAAGGCGAATCCGGTGCCCGCGGCTTTGTGCGCGCCGGGTGTATTTCGAAGAATGACTTCCTCCGCAGCGTTCTCCTGACCGGCCTGCAGGACCAGGCCGTGATTGGCGTCAATTCCTACAAGATGGGCGTGATCGCCTCCACCGACGGGCACATTTCCACCACCGGCGGGACGGATGAACAACACTGGCACGGGCACCTGGCGCCGGAGACCGACTTCGAGACCCGGCTGTCCGACCGCGGGAGCTCGCCTTTCGGGCTGAATACCAATCCGGGCGGCCTGGCGGGGGTATGGGCCGTGGAGAATTCGCGCGACGCCATCTTCGAGTCGTTGCGTCGCAAAGAGGTGTTCGGCACCACCGGGACGCGCATTGAGCCGCGGCTGTTCGCCGGCTGGGATTTCGGGGAGAACGCCTGCGAATTGAACGACACGGCGGCGCACGGCTACAGCCGGGGCATCCCCATGGGCGGCGACCTGAGCAACGGGCCTTCCGGCGCCGCTCCGCAACTTCTTGTGAGCGCCGTGAAGGATCCCGACGCCGCCCAACTGCAGAAGGTCCAGGTTATCAAGGGCTGGATCGATGCCGACGGCCAGGCTCACTACAAGGTCTTCGACGTGGCGGGTCAGGAGAACCAGGAAGGCGAGGTGGACCTGCAATCGGGAGCGTGGAGCGGTACCGGTTCGGCCTCCCTGTGCGCCGTGTTCGAGGATCCGGAGTTTGATCCCGCCATCGCCTCGTACTACTACCTGCGCGCGGTGGAGGTGCCCACCCTGCGCTGGAGCTGGGCGCAATGCGTGGCCTTGCCGCCTGAAGAGCGCCCGGACGCTTGCGATAACGACGCCCCGAAGACCATTCAGGAAATGGCCTGGACCTCGCCGATCTGGTACCTGCCTCCCGGCGGAGGCTAGCCCGGGTCTTGCGGCGCATGAAGGCGCGCACGAAAAAGGCCCTTCTAGTGTTCCACCGATGGGCGGGAATTTCGTCGGGGCTCATCATTGTTCTTGTCGGTGTTACCGGTTCCATACTGGTTTTCGAGGATGAACTTGATGTCGCACTGAATCCGGATCTCTATAGCGCCGAGACAAAGGGAATTCGTCTACCGCTCGATGAGATCATTTCACAAACTGCCCAGGCCCATCCTGGTTGGCAGCCTGCCTTTGTCTCGCGCCTCGACGACGCGCCAGGCAGAACGCTCACGGTTACGCTCCGGGATGCCGACAGCAACGAACGACAGGTATTCGTCGATCCTTTCACCGCCGAAATCGTGGGTGAACGCTCCAGCCTGTCGTCCATGGCGCTGATCCGCAGGTTGCATGGCGACCTGACGCTTGGCGCGGTCGGCGAGAACGCACTCGGCCTCTTGTCGATCCTGCTTATGGTCATGTTCACGGTTGGACTGGCATTGTGGTGGCCCAGAAAAGGGCGCGTTCCGGAAGCTCTTTCCGTGAAGTGGGATGGCGGACCGAATCGTGTCATCCGCGACTTGCACAATACCGGCGGCGTCTACATGTTCGTCTTCCTGTTTCTCTCTGCCGTGACGGTTCCACCGATTGTCTGGAAGCTGACCGCACCCCAGGTGGGACCGCCGGCAGCCACCGCCGCGCCCCGGTCGGCGCCGGGAAATGCCGGCCCGCGGATACCGGCACAGGCGGGTGGGCCGCCGGCGAGCATCCCCTGGCAGGACGCCGCTGACGCCGCGCTGGAGGCCGTGCCGGATTCCTGGCTGGGTTTTATTCTTCGGCCTGCGGGACCTCAGCCCTTTTACCTGATACGGGTCTTCCCTCCGGGTGAAAACGCCGTCGCAGCGCAATCGACAGTTTTCGTCAACCGATATACGGGTGAAATCATCCGCATATCTGCCCCTGCCGCGCCGACCTGGATGTCATTGCTTTCCGCCGACTTTGCCGCAAGCCTGCACAGCGGCGCCATCGCCGGTTTATCCGGGCGCCTGGTCATGTTTGTCGCGGGCCTGTTCTTTCCGGCGCTGTTCGTGACCGGGTTTCTGTTGTGGTGGCGCAGAAGAGTGACTAGCGTTGCGGCGCGGACGGCCGCTGATCCCTGATGATTCCGCGAATGATCGTGTTGGGAAGGTAGGAATTGTCCCACTCGGTGTTCCCGTCGCGCATCGGCGCCAGACCGGTGCGCAGGATCACCAGGTCCTGGGAGGGAACGACGTAAACAACCTGGTTTGCGTTGCCGTCGAAAAGATAGAGGTCGTCCGCGAGATACGGTTCGCTATGCAGGATTTGCGGCATGCCGCGGTCCGGGTTGGCGAAGCCGCGCCGCTCGGTATAGCGTCCGGCCACCCAGATGCTCAAGCCGAAATACGGATTCTCGGGGGTGGGCGTGATCATTTCCTTTACGTACCCGTCCGGCAGAATCCGCTCACCTTCCCAAACGCCGTCCTGAAGCATGGCAATCGCCAGCCGCAGGAAGTTCTCGGCGGGCGCCAGCATGCAGCAGCCGGCGTGCGCCATGCCTCCAGGCCGGTTGACCCAGACCGTACCGCCCATCGCGCCGATCTTCTGCCAGATTTCCGTACCCACGAATTCCGCATACCGGCGTCCCGTGGCGCGCTCGATCAGCACCGCAACCATGTCGCCCGCGGCGTTGTTGTACTCGTAACGCGTGCCGGGCTCATCGACAACGGGATATTCGGCGACGATGATTTCGTCATGGCGCGGATGCAGGAAGGTGCGGGATATCACGTCTGCCGGACCCTGGGCCGTAGCTGGGGCAGAAAGCCCGCGCGCATGTCCAGCAAATGGCGAATCAGGATCTCTTCGCGCCAGGCATCCCCCTGCCATTCGGTCACGTATTCGGCCACCGGCTGATCAAGGGAAGCAATGTTTCCCAGCATGAGGGCGCGGCCGATCGCGAACGCCGTGACCTGCTTCGCCAGGGAATGCGAAATGATGGGCGATGCCCGGGTATGGCCGCCGAAATAGGTTTCGCGTTCGATCTTTCCGTTGCGCCAGACGATGAACGCATTGGAGTTGTTGATTTCCGCATACCTTTCCGCGAGGTCAAGGGCCTGCTCCGAAATTGATCGCCGGGAAGACACCGCAGCCGGTAGCGGCGTCGAGCCGACGGCGCCGATCGTCGCTTCCTGATCGAAGTAGATCTCGTCCGACGCCCTGCGAACCTGCGCCTTCTCGTAGCGCTGCATGTAGAGCGCTTCCTCTTCCGGAGAAAACACCAGCCGGCCCGGAAAGTACTCCTCGTGCGTCTGCGTCTGTGCCGGGGCGGCGTAAACAGCCACGCAGAGCATGAAGAAAAGCGTGCTCAGCCTTTTTCGCATAGCTTCAGTATTCCAGCCGTGAGGTGTCGCGGCATTGTCACACGGCCAAGCCGGTTTCATTGCTGAAGTAATATTCCCCGTGCCTTGGCTAGAATCCGGCCGGTATCGAAAGCCAAGCTCGGGGAACCAATCCAATGAAACGCCTGACCCTTCATGCCGCACTGGCTTTTTTGCTTTGTGCGGAGATCGCCGCCGCACAAGATCCTTTACCGCGCACCCAGCCGGTCGACGTGGGCATGACGGAGTCCGGTCTGGCCAATCTTGCGGCGTCCATGCGCGGTCTTGTGGATGACGGCCGGCGCGCTGGTGTGGTGTGGGGCGTGGTCAAGGACGGCAAGCTGGTCCAGCTCAAAGCCTATGGGCAGCGCAACGTCGAAGCGGGTTTGCCGATGGAAACGGATACGGTGTTCCGGATCTATTCCCAGTCCCGCGCTGTGACCGGAGCGGCGATCCTTACCCTGGTGGACGACGGCTCCATGACCCTGGATGATCCCGTCGCCAACTATCTGCCGGAAATTGCCGACATGCAGGTGATTGCCGAACTCCGGCGCGATCAGGTGGTGCGCACCGTGCCGCAGGATCCGCCCATGACCATCCGGCATTTGTTCAACTACACCGCGGGTCTGGGCTATGCGGCCAGCTGGCCGGCCGGTGTGGGGATCGAACAGCGGGAAGTACTTTCGCTCGACCACACCCTGGAAGACATGATCGACCTGCTCTCGACCTATCCCCTGTTGGCGCAGCCGGGAGAGAAGTGGATTTATGGTTTTCACTCCGACGTGCTCGGCGCGTTGGCGGAGCGCGTGTCGGGGCATGACCTGAATGATTTTCTTGCCCGCCGGTTGTTCGGACCGCTGGGCATGGACGACACCGGTTTCTGGGTACGCCGTGGTTCCAATGATCGCCTCGCCGTGGTGTACGGACCCGATGACTCCGGTGCGCTGCAACCCCGATCGGCGCTGCCCTTAAGTTCCTATACCGAACCGGGCATATTCTTCTCCGGCGGCGGAGGACTGGTGTCCACTGTTCCCGACTACCTTCGTTTCGGCCAGATGATTCTCAACGGGGGTGAACTGGACGGCGAACGCATTCTCAAAGCCGGTACAACGGCTGAGATGGGCACCAATGCCCTAAGGCCGGAGCAGGGTACCGTCTCTTTTGCCGATGGGTTCGTGCCGCCCAAGCCCTTCGCCGGTTATGGCTGGGGGTTGGCCATAGGCGTGCGCCTGGCCGACGGCGTGCATACAGTCCCGGGATCGCCGGGTGATCTGGTGTGGGGCGGCCTCGCCAACACAACGTATTTCCTTGACCCGGTCGAGAACATTGTCGCCGTGGCCATGACCCAATACCTCGGGGCGGACGCCGACGAGTTGGTCTTCCGCCTGCGCGAAGGTGTTTACGGCGCACTTGCCCACTGAAACTGTTTCGGAGGTGCTTTTCAATTGCCTGCACCCCGCTGGGCGTGCAGCTTTGCGTCCAGGAAGCGGGCGACCACGCGATTGAAGCGCTCGGCGTGCTCCCAGAACATCATGTGCCCGCCCAAGGCATATAGCTCGGCATCCGGCGCGTTGGCGTCCATCCATTTCCTGGCCGCTGCCAGGGCCTGTTGCCTGACGACATGCAGGACCGGCAATTTCGCCGCGGTTGTGCTGGCCACTTCCGTGTAATCACAGAGATTCACGTCGGCCAGCAGCAGTGCGGCAATATGCGGGTCCATATTCAGGGACTGTTGGATCATGCCCTGAATGTAGATTTCGTCGGCCGGATCGCTCCGATAGATCTGCGACGCAAACGTATTCACCATGAACGAATGGTCCGGCGCAGTGGCGCTGGCCAGCATCAGCCTGATGTTCTCCCGCGTATCGATCCCCCAGTCGGATTCGCTCTCCATCAAGGGCTTGGGCGACATGTCGATGCTAACGAATGCGCGGGCATTGCCGTATCCGAACTGTTGAAAGTAGGCGTATGCGGCCAATGCCCCGGATGACCAGCCCACCAGTACCACATCCTTCAGTCCCAGCTCGCCGATGAATGCCGCCAGGTCCCGGCCGTGCTGCGCATAGTCGTTGCCGGACTTGAGTATGGTCGATCGTCCGTGGCTGCGGGGATCGTAGGAAATCGCCTGAAATCGCTCCGAAAATGGTTTCAGGCTCCTGTTGAAGGCATCCGCGGTCATCGTCCAGCCGGGAATGAAAATAATGGGCTGACCCTGACCGATCGAGATATAACGAATCTTCAGCTCATCGGATATCTGCACGAATTGCTGCATACAGGCCTCCGCTTCTGACTACCGCGTGCCGGGCATGAGGGCAGCATGGGATGCAATATGCCGGACAAGCACTCCCGGCAGCCCATCGCCGACCTTGTCGGCCAGTCGCTGGTCCGCAGTAACAAGGGGAGACTCCGTGGCCTCTGCGCACGCGAGGTAGAGGCAGTCGTATATCGGGTGGTCGATCTCAAATGCAATCTGAGCCGCCCGTTCAATGAGCACGGCGGCTGGATAGAGCGCAATGATCTGGGGCAGGCTCGCAAGTTCGTTCAGATAAGGCCGGGGATCTGAAATTTCCCTGCGGCGAACTTTCTTCCAGATCGTGTTTGCGAATTCCGCGAGCAGCAAGCCGGGAGCGAAGAACCGAGTGGGCCGTACCAGCAGTAGGCGAGACTCCCGGGACATCGGTTCGTTGACGAACCACTTGATGACGATGCTGGCATCGACGGTCAGACTCAACGGTCACGATCCTCGCGCAGCAGTTCGACGCTGTCAGTCTGATTTTCCCTGCTTGTCAATGACATAAGCCGGCGGGTGCGGTCCCGAAATTCCGCTACGCGGCCAAGGGGATCAACGCACTGCGTCAGGGTGTAGCGGATTTCCCCTTCAAGGGACCGGTGATTCGCCCTCGCTTGCGCCTTGAGTTGCTCGATGACCTGCTCATCCAGATTGCGTATTGTTAGCGTTCCCATCGTATGACTCCTTTACGATGTCGAAATGCTAGCAGATCGATATCATGGGAACAACCTGCGCAGTAAGGGCCAGGCCCAATCAAAGGATCGCGCCCACGGTCCAGGGCACAAACTCGTTCTCGCCCATGCCAAGAAGCTCCGATCGGGTCTTTGCGCCCGACGCCGTTGCCAGAATGCGTTGGAAGATGTGGCGCCCCAACTGCTCGACGGTAGCCTCGCCGTCGATGATGGCGCCGCAGTTGATGTCCATGTCGTCGCGCATCCGCGTATACATCGGGGTGTTGGTGGCGAGTTTCAGTGACGGGGCGGGTTTGCAGCCGAATACCGAGCCCCGGCCGGTCGTGAAACAGAGGACGTTGGCGCCGCCGGCGACCATACCGGTCAGCGACGAGGGGTCGTAGCCGGGACTGTCCATGAAGACAAATCCCTGCCTGTCGATGGGCTGGGCGTAATCGTAGACGCCGTTGAGATTGGTGGTGCCCCCCTTGGCAACGGCGCCGAGCGATTTCTCCAGGATGGTGGTCAGCCCCCCCGATTTGTTGCCGGGCGAAGGGTTGTTGTTCAACTCCACACCCAGGGCGGACGTGTAGTCCTGCCACCAGTCGAGCTTTCTCATCAGCTTGTCGCTGACTTCGCGGCTCACGGCGCGCTGCACGAGCAGGTGCTCGGCGCCGTGGATTTCGGGCGTCTCTCCGAGGCAAGCGGTCCCGCCATGGCTTACCAGGAGGTCCACGGCAGCGCCGAGAGCCGGGTTGGCGGATATGCCCGAATAGCCGTCGGAGCCGCCGCACTGGAGGCCAAGAACCAGCTTGTTCGCGGGTACTGCCTGCCGCTCCACCTGGTTGGCCAGGGGCAGCATTTCACGAATCCGTTCCACACCACGCCGGACCGCTGCGCGGGTCCCGCCGGAATCCTGGATCGTGTAGGCGAAGAGACGCTCGCCGGACTTGAGCTTTTCCGTGCGCATCAGCTCGCCGATCTGGTTCGCTTCGCAGCCGAGTCCGACGAGCACTACGGCGGCGAAATTCGGGTGCCTCACATAGCCCGCCAGGGTCCGCTGGATGTAGTTCAGCCCGACTCCGGCGCATCCGCCGCAGCCGTAGTCGTGCGTAAGGGGCACGACGCCATCGACATTGGGATACTCATCGAGCGCCTCGTCACGGAATTCGTCGGCGATCAACCTTGCGACCGTCGCAGAACAATTGACCGACGTCAGCACTCCGATGTAGTTCCGGGTGGCGATCCGTCCGTCGGCGCGAACGATGCCCTGAAAAGTTGCGCGCTCGCTATCCGGCACGAAATCGATGGCCTGGACGGCCGAACCCTGCTCCCCGCCCCTTTCCACGGCCCGGTACTCGAGGTTGTGCAGGTGCACGTGGCTGCCGGCAGCGATTTCGGCGCTGGCAAAACCGATCACCTGGTTGTATTTGCTCACGGGTTCGCCCCGCGCAAGGCGCCGGGTCGCCAATTTGTGTCCCGGCGGGACCCGCTCCTTGACGATGACGTCTTCGTCCGGCACCCGGGCCCCCGGCGTCAGTTCCTCCGCGGCCACCACCACCGCGTCGTTGGCGTGCAGCCGAATGGCGCGACCCTCCACGGCCTGCATTGCGGAACTGTCGTTGCCGTCAGGCATATGCACCCTTGGTCTATCCCAATCCCAGTCTAGCCAATATCAAGTCCGTCCGCCTGAAATCGGCGCATCAGGTGCATGCTTCTCCCAATGTTGTTGCCAGGCTTCGAATTCGGAGGAGTCGATACGATAGCGGGCGCAATTGCCCGGGTGGAGGTTCAAGAGCTCCCGTTCGGCGATGTCGCGCAGACGTATGCGTTCCCCGGGATCGATACGCTGTTGTGACCAACTGCGGATGCGGGCCGCCGCCCGAGCCTTGTTCATCCCGTAGCGAACGATTTCGCCGATTACCTCGCGCATTACTCCTCGATACTTGAGACGCAGGGGATCCGGCTCCCCGAGGACGTGCCGGACATTGCCGAACTGGCTGGCGGAGTGCTGGTAGGCAAATACGAAGACCTCTCTCAACAATTGACGGCGGCGCAGCTCGTTGACCCCCAGGACAGCCTGATCGTAGACATCCCGCGGGACGCCTTCGAAAGCAAGCGGGGCGAGGTATGCCTTGATCAGCGGGATGTTTGCAGCCAGCCGTGCTACCCGCTTGTTGATGTCGTCGAAGGCTTGCAGGTACGGGAGCTGGGTCAACAGGAAGAATGACTGCTCGAACGGGTCGCTGATGGCCGATGCGGTGGCTAGAAGGCGGTCGAATTGAGCCTCGATTTCCCCGGGGTCCGCCGGGGGCTGATAGGTGGAGCCTGAAATGCGCGCCGGCGCGCGGCGCAAGCGACCGGCGGCCTGCGAATTGCTCAGAAGGTTTTCGGCCAGCAGGGAATGGAGGTTGAGCAAGGTATGCCGGTTGATTCCGATGCCCTCGGCTGCGGAGGTAAGCAGCCCGATCGCCGCCTTGTGGTTGAGGACCATCTGGGTTTCGCGAAGTGTCCTGCCCCTCGCCGCTTCCCCGTGCTGGACCAGTAGTTCGGTTTCGAGCCGTGAATAGCCGTTTCCTTCCAGGCGGCTGGAATTGAAGGACAGATCGATCAGGAAACGCCTGAGGGTTTTGCTCGCATAGGCGCCCGAACCCGCTACCTCATCCCGCATCCTTCCTGTTGCGCCAAGCCGGGCAAGTTGCTCGCCGCCGAGAAAAAAAGTCTCATTGGGGCGATATGCCTCCAGGAATGCGGGATGGAACTCGGCCGCGGCTCGCTCGCCAAGGGCTCGGACAACGTATTGCTGAATCCTGGCCGCCGTGCCTGTTTGCGGCGGGCAGCCCGTACGTCGAACCTCATTTCGCTGCGAGATGGATTGGCTCGTCAGCGCGAGGGGTTTCCGACGCGGTGGCAGGTAACGGGCCCAGCGTCCTGAGCCCTCCCTGTGCAAGCGCCCGTGGTCAACCAGGAACTTGACCCGATATTGGAGCGTCCTGCGCGGCGGTGGAACCGGCAGCGCATCGTGAATCTGTTGCGTGGTGAGCCCCTTGGGCCGCTGACCGACTGCGACCTCAATCGCTTGCAGTTCCTCTTCGCGGATTCGCCGCGGCATATTGCCTTTTTATTGCGTATAGATTGTTCACGCAATATAGAATATGTATCCGCAATTTACAACCCTATTCTCACCCTTTTATTGCGCTAATAAAGATTGGGACTATATTGCAGCCTCCAGATTCCCCCAATCGCGCAGTTCCCCGGAGCGCAGGTCAGTACGGGAGCGCCCTAATCGTCCAGTTCAATGCTTGGTATTGCGGGATGGGCAAATTGAATGGGGAGCAACAATTTTTGTCCCGGCAGTCCAGGCCGCTCAACATTGAATTCCAGCACGCGTCTGGACTGTTCTTTCTTGTAGCGACGCACCCAGTTCCAGAATTCGGCCTCTGCGTCGGCTTTACTCTTTTGCGAAACTGTCATGTCCCCCAGCCCTAGTCGTTCGACTTCCGCACGCATTTCTTCTATCCGGCCCAAACGGGGATCCGATTCAAAAAGAATAGGCAGGACCCCTGTACCGCACCAGCGTTCGTAGAGCTGATATTCCAGTTGCCAATATTCTTGTACTGTTTGCTGAAATTCGCGTTGCTCCTGACTCAGGAACAACTCCCTGTACCGCTTCCGTAAATTCTTTTTCTTGACGATGCCTTCGTGCAGCTTGTCGTCGCGGATCTTGAGTTCCAATCTCTCGAAAACCTTGTCGACATGGTGCATACGGCTCTCGACGAGCGGATCGCGGTGTGGCTCGCGCCCGCCGTAGCCGAAGCTGCGCGGTTCCTGGAGCTCCACGTTGAGCCATGTCAACGCGTGCTCACGGAATTTCAACTCGCTGAGGTCGATGCCATCCGGCTGGGCGACCAGCGTCCAGCCAAGCCCGATGACACCGACCAGCAGCTTTTTCAATCGCGCACGGCTCCTAGTCGAGCAAACTGTCGAACCGCACCGTTACCGTGAGGCCGTAGGTCCGGCGCTCGCCCAGGTATGCGTTGTATTGCCTGTTCGGCACGCCCACGGTCGCGCCGGACACGTACTGTTCATCAAACAGGTTGCGGGCCCAAAGCTGCGCCTCGTACCTATCCCCTATGATGCCGATGCTGGCGTTCGCGATGGTGCGCTCGGGCACCCAGGCCAGGTTCATCGCGTCGGCGTATTGCTTGGTTTGGTATGCGACATCGTATCGAATGAAGTACTCGTCGGCGAAAGCCAACGCCAGTTCGTCACGCCATTCCGCCCCGAATGTCGCCTGCCACTTCGACTGGCGCTGCATCTGATTGCCGCCCACGTGGCCATCAATCGGGCACACGATATCGTCGCAAACCGAGGGCAGCCCACCCCAACGCTTGTCGAAAGTGCCATCCTTGTACTTGGCATCGCCGAAATAGGCGGACCCGCTGACGGTCAGATTCGAAGAGAACGCATAGGCGGCCTCCAATTCGAAACCCCTGGAGCTCACATCCCCCAGATTGGCGGTCAGCGAAAGTGACAAGTCGTTCGGATTGCCCGGGTCCTGCGCCCTGATCTGCACGTCCGACCATTCGATCCAGAACAGCGATCCGTTCAAGCGCAGCCGCCCGTCCAGGAGGATGTTCTTGGAGCCGATTTCGAAGGTCCAGTTCTGGTCCTCGTCGAAGGTGCGGTCCTCAACCCGAACGGATGAGGCATTGAAACCGCCTAACTTGACTCCCTTTGCGACCGAAACAAACAGCAGCCGCTCGTCGCTGACATCGTACTCCAGCGTAATCCGCGGCGTGAACGAGGAAAACTCGTCCTCAAGAACCACCCCCGTGAACACGAGGTTTCCGTCGATGCCGGGGGACGGCTGGTTCCCCTCGAACTTGTCGGTATTCGAGTAACGTGCCTCCAGGCCAATGCGCGCCTTCCCCTCCATGAATTCGTAGCTGATCTCGGCGAACGGGGAGGTTGTCTTGTTCTTGTTTTCAAGACGCCTCAAGTTCACGTAGACAACGAATGCCGACCGGTCCAGGATATCAACCGGCTCCGTGGGCACGGCAGTCAGCGGCCACATGGTGGTGAAGTTGGCGACATAGAAATCCCGGCTTTTCGTGTAGAAGTATCCGGCGGCAGCCCGCAATGGTCCGCCAGTGTCCCAGGACACCCGGATCTCGTGGGAATCCACCTCGAAGTCTCCTATGGGACCGCTTTCAAAAACGCAGCCCGGCAACGGCGGAGTGGCGAACGGGCAACCCGGCAAGAGGTCCTTGTAGCCCAGGGTCCTCGAATCCGCCTCAAGTTGGCCGTATATGTATTCCACGGATATCGAATCATTCACGGACCAGTTGACCGAGCCCCGCGTAAACTGCGCATTCAACTGCCGGGCGTATCCTCTCGGGTCGCTGGGGATGTTGTCCACCCACAGTTCGCCGCAATAGAGCCGCCACCAGCGGCCGCCATAGCCGAAGCCGGGTCTCCCCGCGGGCCGGACGTCCGGATTCCACTGGCCGCAGTTCAGAAAGTGGCTGTCCGCACCCAACTCGGCGAAGAAGTTCTGGGCCCGGTGTTCCCTGTCGAAGTCGTAGTCGTAATAGGCAAGATCGATGGTCAGGTCGTCGCCGGGCGTAATGCGCAAGGCCAGGTTGGCCACCGCGCGCTCATATCCGCCCAGCCGGCCGTTGGTGCCTTGCTTGAAATCGATGTCGGCGTACGGGTGCGTATTCTCCCAGGTGCCGTCAAACTCCGAGTAGTCATATCCCGCGAGCACCGAAACCAGACCGGGGATAATCGGTCCGGACACCGTGCCCGCCCAGTCATAACGCGAATGATTGCCGGCGGCAGCCTGCCCCTGCACGTCCCACTCTTCGCCGGGCCTCCGGGGAATGTAGTTGATCGCTCCCATGAAGGCATTGCGTCCGTAGCGGGCGCTTTGCGGGCCCTTGACTACCTCGACGCGTTCCATATTGGCGAAGCCGAGGTCGGTCACATAACTGCGCGGCAGATATACGCCGTCGAAGAAAACCGATACGTTCTGCTCGCCGGACTGCAATATCGATACCTGCGTGGTACCGCGCACAACCGGCGTGGTCCCGCCGGAGCCGCCGAAATCCTCGAAATTGAATCCCGGCGTGAAAAGCGCGATGTCGCGCATGTTCTGGATACTGCGTTTCCGCAATTCCTCAGCCGTGAAGGCCGTGATGGCCAGCGGAATATCCTGGATCGCCTCTTCGCGTTTCCGCGCGGTGACGACAATCTCCTCCAGCATGCTGTCCTGGGCCTCCTGGCCGAACGCGACGTTGACCTGGGCAGGCCCAAACAGGATTGCCGCGGCTACCGCCAGACTGGTCGGAAGTGCTTTACAGGGGTACTTCATGAGATTTCCTCCCATTCTCATGGATTCAAAAAACTGGTGGTGACGCTCAGGCCTTGCGAGTCGCGTGTATGGACCCGAGAAATCCAAGGCCCTTTTTGGACTTGCGCACCGTAAACCCGGCATTCGCTATTTCGTTGGGGAAATGCAGGTCCTGAAACTCGTAGCGCCACACCTCGTTGTTCCAGCGGTGGTCCCACCAGCGGCGGAAACTGCGATACGGGGTGGGCGGTCGTTGTTCGGCCGGAAAGTCGATCGACTGAAACACGCCGCCCGGACGGGTAATTCGGCGCACTTCCTTCACGATCGCCTTCGTTGCGGACGCCGGCACCTCGTGAAACAGGATGTATGCAAACACCATGTCGAAATGGCCGTCCGGAAAGCCGGTCTCTTCCGCCAGGCCCTGCACGAAGTGCACGTCCTTGCCGAGATCGGCCGCTCGCATGTGCGCGTAGCGGACCATCGGGCCGGAAACATCCACGCCCCAGACCTCCGCGTCCGGAAAGCGGTCCTTCAGCGCAACGGTCAGCCGGCCCGGGCCGCAGCCCAGGTCGAGGATGCGAAGCAGGCGGCCGTCTTGGGGCGGTTCCGCCGTAGAAGCCACCAGCTTCTGCCGCTGGTCCTGGTCGTTGGCACCCAGGCGGAAGTGATTGGTGCCGTAGTGATAGATGTAGCCGGCGAAGGGATCGCCGACGTAGCCGCCGGGCTGGATGTGGATCTCGTGGGAAGCGTATTCCGGGACCTTGAACTCCGGGTCCAGCGTCACCGAACCGGGGCCGGCCTTGTCGGCGGCATCCAGTTCGGCCATGTAGGCCTCGGCATTGGCGTGGAATTCGTCCTGAATCAGCTTCCAGCAGTGCTGCTGACCGGTGATCCAATAGCGGATGCTCGCGCCCACAACCGGGTCGCCCTCAAGGACCGCCTGGACCCGCTCCAGCGGAACGTCGCCCTCGGGGTCAATCCCCTCGGCCTGGAAAATGGCGTTCGCCCGCTCGCTCGCGGCCCTGCCCAGCGGTCCCTGCGCCCACGCCCTGAAACCGGTCAGGAACTCATGCCGGCTTTCCAGGTCCAGGCTGGGCAAGCGCTCCTGCATGCCCGTGGTGCCGCGGGGCTCGACGTCGTAGGGCAGCGAAGGCGAACGGGCCGCGGAAGCACGCGCCTTGCGCGCGCCGGCAGCAGCAGAGAATGTCGCCGCCATCGCGCCCAATATCGTGCGGCGATCCATCATGACCCCTCACCTCCCTGCCCGGGAGCCGGGGCCTCCTGCCCTGGACGGGGCGGATTATTCGTGTCGTAGCGCTGCCTGAACTGCATCATCGGTTGCCCTTCGCCGGATGCGCCCACCGTGATCGAACCGAAGGTGCGCTCGATGAAACGGTCGCGTTCCTCCCGCCAGCGGCTTCCTCTTCCGCACTCGGCTGATACGACTCGATCATCTCGCGCGTAACCTTGCCGTGGTCCTCCAGCAAGCGCTCGGTGATCTTCATCCGCCGGGCCTGCACCCAGAGCTCGGTGCTGATCGAAACCAGCGCCGTCATCATGTGGTCCAGGGCCGGGTCCGCCATGAAAGTGGCCCGGTCCGTATCGGACTTGATGAAATCGGCTGTATAGCCGGGATTGTCGCCCAAGAAAACTCCTGCCATTCCCCGTTGCGATTATAGGTGCATCGCGCAGAACTGAAAGGGAGGGCACCCTGCACTCCGGGGGCCGGAAGCTCTCGTTCCCGGGAGGTGGGTGTCTTCGGTTGCCGCCAACCTGGAAATGGCGCGCCCGGAGAGATTCGAACTCCCGACCTTCTGGTTCGTAGCCAGATGCTCTATCCAGGCTAAGCTACGGGCGCACAGCGGCGGATTATATTAGGCTGCGGGCGTCAGTGCCGTCCCCTTGCCGCGCGGATCCGGGGCGCAGGTAAATCCCATTGCTGTAAAAGCGGGCAAGCGACGCCTTCATGGCGGCGAAATTGGCATAGGGATTGTCCTGCGGATCGCCCTCCCACAGGTCGCCGGGCAGCCCGTGGCCTTTTTCATACCAGTCAACGTAGCTGCGGGGTTCGTCCCAGATCATCAGGTTGGCCGAAGCCTTGGCGCGATAGCGGCGCAATTCGGCCAGGTCCAGGTTGGCCTGGAAACTGACCTTGCCGGATGTGTCCGCTTCGCCCAAGAGCCGTCCGTCGTAGCCGATGATGCGGGTGTAACCCCGCAGAAAGGTCCCGGGATGCGTGGCCTTCGGGTCGAAGTACTCGCCGCCGGGCCTGGGCGCGAGAATGTAGGCGCCGGTATCGTGGGCGCGGGTCATTCGGCACTCCTCCCATGCCCGGCGGCCGGAGCCGTGCGGGTCGGAAGTGCAGTGAATGATCACTTCGGCGCCGCGCTTGGCCAGCATGTGCGCAGTCTCCGGCACGGTGTGATCGAAACAGACCATGGTGGCGAGCCGTCCCAGCGGCGTGTCGACCACCGGGAACAGCGCGTCATACCCCAGTTCCTCGACGATTCGCGAATAGATGCTGCCGGGCGTGGTGTCGGGCAGTTGCCCCCAGATGTCGGCGCAATGCAGTTTGCGGTAGTGCAGGATCAGATCGCCCGAATCGTTGAGGATGAAGGCGGAATTGAACACCCGTCCGGGGAAGCGCGCGTCCTTTTCGAAGGTCGACCCGGCCACGTACACACGGTTCTTCTGGGCAAACTCGCCTAATACGTCCGTTTCCGGGCCTGGATAGGTGATTGCGATGCGCTCGAGGGTCTTCGGTGTGCGCTTGCCGAAGCCGCCGGAGCCGCTCATGAAGAACTCCGGAAAGCACACCAGTCGCACGTTGGGGATGAAGGCGCTGCGTGCCGCCAGACCGATCGCCTCGTCGAGGTTCTGCTTGAGGATTTCATCGGGGTTCGGCGTGTCCATGTGGATGACGCGGAACTCGTTTTGAACCAGCAGCGCCGAATACTCGTCTTCGCGCGGACCTTCGGTGCCGGCGGAGGCCTGGGCGATGATCCGCTGCCCGGCCTCTGCGTGCCAGCCCGCTCGGGTATCCGGCATGGGCCGGGCATTGGCCGCATCGGCGTGTGCCGACTGCCGGTAGCCCGGCGCATACAACATGCTGCGAAAATAAACCGGCTGGTTCATGAACAGCGTGGAGCGTTTGCGGCGCAAATATTCGATGCTGAAGTCGGGCTTTAAGAAGCTCTCGCCCTGGCCGGCTTCCTCAACGTTCTGCTGATCGTGCAGATACAGTGCCGAGGCGCACGGCAGGCGCACGTTGATATCGCCCGACAGCTGGGAATGCGGCGTGGCCACGGCCACGTAGGCGGAACTTTCGTAGGCCCGCGTGCGGCGCGCCCTGCGGCGGCTGTCAAAACCGGCGTCGCGGCGCTCGCGGCAGGGATTGAGGATCACTTCCGCACCGTTGTAGGTAAGCACTCTGGCGTAGTGCGAATACAGCACGTCCTCGCCGGTCAAAAGGCCCAGGCGGCCCAGCGGCGTGTCCAGCACCGGCAGGTCGGCGAGATTGCCGAGCTCACAGGCGCTGTCGGTGTAGCCTTCGATGAAATCCGGCGTGATTTTCGGCGTGCGAAGCCCGGTTCGGCCTTCCGGCGTCACCACGAAACCCACTGTCTGGGGCTTGTCCGAATGTGCTGCAAGCACAGGCGCAGCGCCGGCGATGTAGATACCGTGGAAATCGGCCGCCGCGCCCGCCTCGGCCAGCACGTCGCGCTCCGGGCGAAGCTGTGCCCAATCGGCCTCGGCCAGCGGCAGCAACAGCAGACAGCCGCTGATGTCGCCGAATTGCCGTGAAGCGGCCCCGGCAATGTTGAGCAGCCGCGCTCGGGCGGACTGGGCATGCCAGGGTTCCTGCGTGATGATCAGCATGGCGATTCCTTTTCTTGGCGAATGTCTGGCGTCAGCCGTTTCCCAGTCTGGGAATCCGGTGCTCGCCGGTGGCGACGCTGACGTTCTTGGTTTCCATGTAGAAGTCGAAGCTGTAGTCCCCACCGTCGCGGCCGATGCCGCTGGCCTTCATGCCGCCGAACGGCGCAGGCAGGTGGCGCACGTTCTGGGAATTCACCCAGACCATGCCGACCTCCAGCGCCTCGGACAGACGTTGGGCACGCTCCGAATCGGCCGTCCAGATGTAGGCGGCCAAGCCGTAAGGCGTGTCGTTCGCCTGGGCCAGGGCGTCCGCTTCATCGTCGAAGGCAAGGGCGGTAAGGACGGGACCGAATATTTCTTCCCGGGCGACTCGCATGTCATTTCGCGCGCCGGCGAACAGCGTCGGCTGGACGTAATGACCGGGCCAGGGCAAGTTCGCCCGTTCGCCGCCGACGGCAATGGCCGCGCCGTCTTCGCGGGCGATGTCGAAGTACGAACAGACCTTTTCAAGGTGATTGGGGTGAATCAGCGGCCCGACTTCAGTTTCCGGGTCCAGCGGATGACCGACCCGAACGGCCCGCGCGCGCTCGGCCACGCGCCCGACAAACTCTTCGTGGATCGATTGCTGCACCAGCAGGCGGCTGGAGGACGTGCAGCGTTCGCCGTTGAGGCTGTAAATCATGAACACCACGGCGTCCAGCGCCCGATCCAGCCTGGCGTCGTCAAACACGATGACGGGGTTCTTGCCGCCCAGCTCGAAATGCACGCGTTTGAGGGTCGGCGCGCCCTGGGACATGATGCGCGCGCCGGTAGCGGACTCGCCGACGAATGCAATCGCCTTGATCGCCGGATGCTCGGTAAGCGCCCGTCCCGCCTGTTCGCCGATGCCCTGCACCGTGTTCAGCACGCCTGCGGGCAGGCCGGAGTCACTACAGATTTCCGCAAGCAGTTGCGCGGTGAGCGGGCTCCATTCTGCGGGCTTGTGCACCACCGTGCAGCCGGCCGCCAATGCCGGCGCAATCTTCCAGGTGGACAGCATGAAAGGCGTGTTCCACGGCGTGATGACGCCCACCGGACCGATCGGCTGGCGCATCGTGAAGTTGTCATGCCCTTCAGTGGGCAGCGACACGCCGCTGCGTGCATCCGGAGCGCGGTCGGCGAAGAACCGGAAGTTGCGGGCCGCACGCATCGCCGCTTTGCCGGTAAACCGAATCGCCTGCCCGGTATCCATCGACTCGACCAGTGCTATCTCATCGGCGCGCGCTTCGATCGCATCGGCAATGCCGTGAAGCAGCTCCGCGCGGTGTTGCCCGGAGATCGCCGCCCAGCCGGGGAAGGCCTCACGAGCGGCAACACAGGCGGCGTCGATATCCGCTCCGCTGCCTGCCGAAACTTCATTGATCAGGGAGCCATCCGCGGGGCAATGATTGGAGAAGGTCTCGCCCGATGCGCCCGCGCGATGCTCGCCACCGATGAAGTGGCCCTGCGTGTCCGCGCCAAACCGCTGCAGGCAGGCGCGTGCGCGCTTTAAGTTGTCGTCAAATGTCGTGGCCACGTCTGCGTTTCTTCTTGAAGGCAGGCGATTTTATCCGCCGCGAAACGGGTCACATTGAAGCCGGGTGATGTTGTTCTGCCAACCGCGCGGCAGCATCCGGCCGCGCAAGGCGCGTTTTCCCAGGTAGTTTTCCAGAGACTGACCACGTAATGTCATCTTCCGGGCGCCGCAATGCACGATGAGGCGGTCACGTAACCCGATCAATGTCGCAGCGACGAGCTGCTCGCCGTTTTTCAGTCCCATAAGAAGCACACCGCGTCCCCCGGCGGCTTCCGGCAGCTCTTCGGCCGGAAACAGCAGCAAGCGTCCGTCGTCGGACACGGCAGCAACGATGCATTTTCCGCCGGGCGCCGCTACCGGCGGCAGCGGTTGCGCACCCTCGGGCAGGTTGAGGAAGGCCTTGCCGGAACGGGCGCGCGAATACAGCGCCGAGGTCTTCGCCAGGAAACCATGGCCCCGGGTACCACACACCAGCCAGCGTGATTTCGGATCGCCTCCCAGCATGCCGCTCCATTGCGCACCGTCCGGCAGGTTGAAGCGACTGGAAAGCGGTTCTCCCAGCGTCCGGGCCGACGGCAGGCTGTGTGACACAAGCGAGTAGACGCGGCCTTCACTGTTCAGGAACACCACCTGCTGATTGGACTTGCAGGGCAGATCGCACAACAATTCGTCGCCCGGGCGGAAACTCAAGGAAGCACTGTCCAGTTCGTGCCCCTTGCCGGCCCGGGCAAATCCGTGGCGGGACAGGACTACGGTCAGCGGCTCGGCCGGCGTGACGTCTTCCTCCTGAAAAGCGGCCGCCGGCGGCGCGCCGTCCACGATTCTTGTGCGCCGCGCGTCGCCGTGTTTCTCGGCCAGTGCCCGAAACTCCGAGATCATCAGCTTGTCGAATTTCACCTTGTCGTCCAGCGTTGAGCGCAGGGCTTCGCGTTCGGCTTCCAGCTCCTCCTGTTCCGCCAGCAATTTTTGCTCCTCGATCCGAGCGAGGTTGCGCAATCGAATATTGAGGATCCCTTCGGCTTGCTCGCTGCTCAGGTTGAAGCGCTCCATCAGCCGGGCTTTCGGGTTGTCTTCGTAGCGGACGATGGCGATCACCTCATCGAGATTGAGGTAAGCGATCAAAAGTCCTTCCAGGACATGCAGGCGCATCGAGACCTGGTCTTCCCGGTACTTGAGGCGCCGGCGCAGCGTGGCGCGGCGGAAGGCAAGCCATTCCACCAGCACCCCGCGCAGGTCCCTTACCCGTGGCCGGCCGTCCTCGCCGATGATGTTCATGTTTACCCTGAGCGACCGCTCGAGGTCCGTGGTGGCAAACAAGTGCGCCATCAGGGCGTCAAGATTCACTCGCGACGAGCGCGGCACCAGCACCAGGCGGACGGGGCTTTCGTGATCGCTCTCGTCACGCAGGTTTTCCAGCATCGGCAGGCGCTTGGCGCGCATCTGTTTCGCGATCTGTTCCAGCACGCGGCTGCCGGAAACCTGCCACGGAAGCTCGTGGATCACGATGGCCCCATCCTCGTTCCTCCAGGCTGCCCGCAGACGCAGGACGCCCTGCCCTTTCTTGTAAATCTCCTGGATTTCCTCGCACGGCGTGATCAACTTTCCACCCATGGGGAAATCGGGCCCCGGAATCAGGCTGCAAAGCGTGTCGTAGTGGATCTTCGGCCGGGCGGCCACTTTCTCCAGAGCCCGGACAAGCTCGCGAAGGTTGTGCGGCGGAATGTCCGTGGACATGCCCACCGCAATGCCCGAGGAGCCGTTGATGAGCAGGTTGGGCAACTGCGCGGGCAGCAACTCCGGTTCCTTGAGCGTTCCGTCGAAGTTGTCGGTCCATTCCACCGTGCCCTGCCCAAGCTCGGCCAGCAGGGTTTGCGCATAGGCGGTAAGCCTGGCTTCCGTATAGCGCATGGCCGCGAACGACTTGGGATCGTCCACCGCGCCGAAGTTGCCGTGGCCGTCCACCAGGGGGTGGCGATACGCAAACGGCTGCGCCAGGTGCACCATGGCCTCGTAGCAGGCCGCATCGCCGTGCGGATGGAACTTGCCGATCACGTCACCGATGGTCCGGGCGCTCTTGCGTGGCTTGGCGGTGGCCGCCAGCCCCAGTTCACTCATGGCATAGACGATGCGGCGCTGTACCGGCTTGAGTCCGTCGGCCAGGTGCGGCAGCGCCCGGTCCAGGATGACGTACATGGAGTAATCCAGGTACGCCTGCTCGGCGTATTCCGCCAGGGGCCGGGCCTCGGCGTTATCGCGCGGAACCAGGGTAAGCTGCGGGCCCGCCATCAGCCTTCGGCGAGGTCGCCCTTGTCTTCCAGCCAGGCCCTGCGGTCGGCTGCGCGCTTTTTCGCCAGCAGCATGTCGAGCATCGCAAAGGCTTCATCGGCCTGGTCCATTTCCAGCTGAATCAGCCGCCGGGTGTCCGGCGCCATGGCAGTCTCGCGCAATTGCCTGGCACTCATTTCCCCCAGTCCCTTGAAGCGCGTCACCGAGACCTTGCGCCTGGCAAAACGGCGCATGAGCGCGCCGCGCTCTTCCTCGGTCAGCGCGTAATGGGTCTCCTTTCCGACGTCGAGCCGATAAAGCGGAGGCATGACCACATGGACATGGCCACCGCGGACCAGCGCCGGAAAATGCCGTGCAAACAGCGCGCAGATCAGGGTGGCGATGTGGCGTCCGTCGGAATCGGCGTCCGCAAGGATGCACACCTTGTGGTAACGGAGGTTGTCCAGGTCCGTGTCGCCCGCCTGAATCCCCAGTGCCACGGCGATGTCGTGGACCTCCTGGGAGGAGTTGAGGTCCGCCGAATCCACCTCCCAGGTATTCAGGATCTTGCCGCGCAAGGGCAGTATTGCCTGGTACTCGCGATGCCGCGCCTGGCGTGCCGAACCGCCCGCGGAATCACCCTCGACCAGGAATATCTCGCACTCTTCGGCCACGGTGCTGGTGCAATCGGCCAGCTTGCCCGGCAAGGCAGGCCCGGACACCGCCGTGCGGCGCGGGGTCTTGCGCGCAGCCTTCAACCGCCGCTGCGCCGCGGTGATCACCTGCCTGGCGATACGTTCGCCTATTTCAGAGTGCTGATTCAGCCACAGCGCCATCCCGCTCCTGACTGTCTCGGCGACGAAACCGGCGCAGTCGCGCGACGCCAGCGACTCCTTCATCTGCCCGGAGAACTGTGGCTCGGCCAGCTTGATCGAGAGCACGAAGTTCACCCCGTCCCAGACGTCAGTCGGGGAGATCTTCACATCCCGGGGCAACAGCTTGTGAAACTCGCAAAACTCCCGCAAACCCTCGGTAAGGCCGGTTCGCAAGCCGTTGACGTGAGTGCCGTGGCGGGGGGTGGGCACCAGGTTGACGTAGCTCTCCTCCACCTGCTTGCCGCCGTCGGCGGCCCATTTCACGACGCAATCCAGCGCTCGTTCCTCGTCGTCGAGTTGCGAGAAGCGGAGCGGCTCGTCCGGCAGCCATTCGCCCTCGCCGGACTGCTCCGTCAAGTACTGCGCCAGGCCGTCCTCGTAACGCCATTCGTCCTTTGCCCCGTCCGCTTCGCGGGTGAGCGAAACGGACAGTCCGGGACAAAGCAGAGCCTTGGCGCGCAATAGCCGCCTGAGCGAGGGAAGGTGGAAGCTGGACTTTGAGAAATACTCCGGGTCAGGCCAGAACCGGAGCCACGTGCCGGTGTTTGTCTTGCCCACAGTGCCCACGGCCTCCAGGGCGCGCTGGGTCTCGCCGCCGGCGAATTCCATGTGCCATTCGCTGCCCTCGCGCCGTACCCGCACCTTGAGGTGGGTGGAAAGGGCGTTTACGACCGACACGCCCACCCCATGCAGGCCGCCGGAATAGCGGTATTGGCCGCGGGAAAACTTGGCCCCGGCATGCAGCCGGGTGAGGATCAATTCGACACCGGTCAGGCCGGTCTCCTCATGGGTGTCCACGGGCATGCCGCGGCCATCGTCCTCGACCGCCAGCGAGCCGTCCTCATGCAGTGTCACGTCGATTCGCTTGCAGTGCCCGGCCAGCGCCTCATCCACGCTGTTGTCGATCACCTCGTGGGCCAGGTAATTGGGACGCGCGGTGTCGGTGAACATCCCCGGCCTGCGGCGCACGGGGTCAAGGCCGCTGAGGACTTCAATGTCGTCAGCGCGATAGGCGGCTTTCATGCCGTTAGACCTGGAATTCCTTCAGTAAGGTCAGTCGGTTGGATTCGGCAATTGTAGCGCGGATAATTCACCCGCGCAGGCAACTGCTCTTCCGGGAAGTATCCGAGGATTGAGGTCCTACGGTCTCTGGCTACAGCTCAATTGCCCGCATGCACAAGAGACGAATGCTACGCCAGCATCGCCGGGATCACGCAAGGTCGTAGCGATCCAGATTCATCACCTTGTTCCAGGCGGCCACGAAGTCGCTTACGAACTTCTCCTTGGCGTCATCGGATCCATAGACTTCCGCGATGGCCCGGAGCTCGGAGTTCCAACCGAAGACCAGGTCCGCCCGGGTGCCGGTCCACTTGACATCTCCGGTTGCGCGGTCGCTTCCCTGGAATACGTCTTGCGATGCGGCGGACGCCTGCCACTCTGTGTTCACGTCGAGCAGATTCACAAAGAAGTCATTGCTCAGGGTCCCGGGTCGATCCGTGAGTACGCCATGCTCCGACTGCCCGGTATTCGCGCCCAGCACGCGCAGGCCGCCAACGAGCGCCGTCATCTCCGGAGCGGTCAGCGTCAGCATGAAGGCCCGTTCCGCCAGCAGCTCTTCCGCTGATCCCAGATGCCCGCCCTGGAGATAGTTGCGGAACCCGTCTGCTTTGGGTTCCAGCACGGCGAATGACTCCACGTCGGTCCACTCCTCAGACGCGTCCGTGCGCCCGGGCGAGAACGGCACCTCAACGCCGTGCCCGGCGTTCTCTGCCGCCTGTTCGACGCCCGCACACCCGGCCAACACGATCAGGTCAGCGAGAGAGACTCTCTTCCCGCCGGTTTGCGAGGCGTTGAATTCCGACTGGACCTGCTCCAGGATCTGCAACACGCTCGCCAGCGCGGCCGGGTCGTTCACTTCCCAGTTTCTCTGCGGCGCGAGGCGGATGCGGGCTCCGTTCGCCCCTCCGCGTTTGTCGGTGCCGCGGAACGTCGCCGCCGAGGCCCAGGCCGTCGAGACCAGTTGGGAAACCGACAAGCCCGTAGCCAGAACCCTGGATTTCAGGTCCGCGATATCCTGCTCACCGATCAACTCATGGTCGACGTCGGGGACCGGGTCCTGCCACAACTGCGGCTGGGTAGGAACCAGCGGTCCAAGATACCGGCTGCAGGGACCCATATCGCGGTGCAGCAATTTGAACCAGGCCTTGGCGAAGGCGTCTGCAAGATCATCCGGATTTTCGTGGAAGTGCTTCGAAATCGACGCGTAGTCCGGATCCATCCTCAATGAGAGGTCCGTCGTCAGCATCATGGGGGCGTGCTTCTTCGAAGGATCGTGCGCATCCGGCACGGTGGCCACGTCAGAAGCATTCTCGGGCTCGTACTGCGATGCGCCGGCCGGGCTCTTCGTCAATTGCCACTCGTACTGGTGCAGATTCTCCATGAAGTTGTTGTCCCACTTCACGGGGTTTTCGGTCCAGGCGCCTTCCAGGCCGCTGGTGATCGCATCGCTGCCCTTCCCGCTGCCGAAGCTGCTGGTCCAGCCGAAGCCCTGCTCCTCGATACCGGCGCCCTCCGGTTCGGCGCCGACATGGCTGTCGGGGGCCGCGCCGTGCGCTTTCCCGAAGGTGTGCCCGCCCGCAATGAGCGCAACCGTCTCCTCGTCGTTCATCGCCATGTTCCTGAACGTAGTGCGAATGTTCCGGGCCGCTGCGCACGGGTCCGGGTTGCCGCCCGGTCCCTCCGGGTTCACGTAGATCAAACCCATGTGGTCGGCGCCCAGGCGCTCATCGAGTTCTCCGTCGTCGCTGTGGCGCTCGTCGGCAAGCCACTCCTCCTCGGCGCCCCAGTCGGTCTCGTCGGCCTCCCAGACGTCCGGGCGCCCAAAGGCGAAACCGAAGGTCTTGAAGCCCATCGACTCCAGGGCGCAATTGCCGGCGAAGAGGAGCAGGTCGGCCCACGAGATCGTGCGGCCGTACCTCTGCTTGATCGGCCAGAGCAGGCGGCGGGCCTTGTCCAGGTTCGCATTGTCGGGCCAGCTGTTCAGCGGCGCGAAGCGATGGTCGCCGGAACCGCCGCCGCCGCGGCCGTCACTGATGCGGTAGGTGCCTGCGGCGTGCCAGGTCATACGGATGAAAAGCGGTCCATAGTGACCGTAATCGGCGGGCCACCAGTCCTGCGAAGTGGTCATCACTTCTTCGATGTCCGCCTTCAGCGCATCCACGTCAAGGGTCTTGACCGCCTCGGCGTAGTTGAAGTCCGTGTCCATCGGATCCGACGCGGGAGAATTTTCGCGAAGAATCTTGAGGTTCAACTGATTCGGCCACCAGTCTTGGTTCGAAGTCATCTCATCTTTCCTATGGAATCCAGCGAGTATGGCGCGGCTTGTTGAAACCGCAGCACGCCCTCGACATTTTAGCCTCAATCGTCACCTTTTGAAGACCCCCAGGTTCATCCAGCGCCAGCAATACAAGGGGGGCGCACAGATCGACGCCGCTGCTTGAATACTTGTGGAAGTTCGTGCGAATCAGTACCCTCGCTGCGTCAACATCCGCACGACAGCAAACGCGAACAGGAGAAGATTTTCATGGCTGTGCACTACGTTCCCGAGGGATACCACTCCGTGACGCCGTACATGCTCGTGGGAGACGTTGACCAGCTCGTAGACTTCCTCACCGCGGCATTCGGCGCAGAAGAAAAGGAACGGGTCCCAATCCAGGACGGCAAGACCGGACATGCGGAAGTGCTCATTGGCGACTCCTACGTGATGATGGGCCGAGCGGAAGATGAATTCCCGGCGCTGCCCTGCATGCTCTACATTTATGTGCCGGACACGGACGCCACCTATGCGCAGGCGCTCAAGGCCGGCGCGAAGTCCATGCAGGAACCGCAGGACATGTTTTACGGCGACCGTAACGCCCTCGTAACGGACCCGACCGGCAACACCTGGTGCATCGCAACGCACCAGGAAACATTGAGCCCCGAGGAACTGGCCGAACGCGCCAGGGAGAACATGCGCTGAGTCCCTCCGGGAACGGAAAGCTAGAATGCTCTTATGGAGGATCTGCGCAGATGAGTGACGAAAAGCCGGCCGAGGGCATACAGGGCCTGGAGCAAGCGTTAAAGGACCTGGAGCAGATCGTCGTCAACCTGGAGAAAGGTGATCTGCCGCTGGCCGAAGCGATCAAGCAGTTCGAGCGCGGCGTGGAACTGACGAAGCGCTGCCAGAAGGCGCTCAAGGAAGCCGAGCAGAAAGTCCAGGTTCTGAGCGACGGAATGCTCGAAGACGTCGATCCGCAGACGCTGAAAAAGGCCGGCGGCGGCAGCGGAGAAGGCGGGTCCCTACCGCTCTGATTCCGCGGCGAGCAACTCGACCGCTTCCATAACCCGCAGCAGGTTGCCGCCCCACAGTTTGGCGATCTGCTCCTCGGTGTAACCCCGGCGCACGAGCTCGACCGTCACATTGAGGGTTTCGCCGGCGTTGTCCCAGCCTTCGATCCCGCCGCCGCCGTTGAAGTCCGAGGCGATGCCGACGTGGTCGATACCGATCCGCTCCACCGCGTAGCCAATGTGGTCGGCCAGGTGCTTGACCGACGCACGCGGCGGCATGCGGGTGACTTCCGCCATGCGCGCGTAGAAGGCGCCGCGCTGCTCCTCGCTCATGCCGGCGAAGTCCGCCGCGCTGCGAATATTCATTTCGCGGTAAACGGCGCCCATTGCAGCCTGTTTCTCGGGGGGTGTCTGGCGCAGATACGAGTCGAAAGCGACGATCTGCACTACTCCCCCGTTGTCCCTGACGGCGAGGAGGGCTTCGTCGGACATGTTGCGCGCGTGGGCAAACACCCCGTCCACGGCGGAATGCGAGGCGATGACCGGTGCCGCTGACGCCTGGATCACATCCAGGGTGGTCTTTTCGGAGGAGTGGGAAACGTCCACCATCATTCCCAGCCGGTTGGCGCGCCTGATCGCTGCCCGCCCGAGTTCGCTCAAGCCCCCGTGCTCGGCCTCCGGCTCTCCGCGGGCCGCGTTCGGAACGGCGGAATCGCCGAGATCGTTATGCCCGTTGTGCAACAACCCCAGGTAGCGCGCGCCGAAACCGTAGTGCAGGTCGAGCAGATCGAGGTCCCGGCCGATCGAAAAACCGTTCTCAATGCCGATCAGCGCAATGCGGCGGCCTTCAGCATGTATACGGCGGACGTCTGCCGCCGTGCGGGCCAGTCCGATCCGGTCCGGGTGATCCACGTCGGTCATCTTGCGGATGGCCGCGTACTTGACGAAAGCGTCCGCCATGGCGCGTGCGTAGCCTGTCGCATTGCGTTCGCGCTGCATGACGAAAACAATGAAGAACACCGCGTCCAGCCCGCCGTTCTCCATGCCGGGCAGGTCCACCTGCTGGCCGGGCGGCTTTGCCTGGGCAGGGTCGTACGCCTCGGTGCCGAAGTCGGGAGGAATGTCGACATGCGTGTCGATCGTGATCACACGCTCGTGGATGCCCCCGGCCCGAGCCAGGAGGTCGGCTTCGGTTTCCGCGATTGCCGCAGGGGGGGGTATGGCCCCTAAAAGGACTGCCGCCATCGTTGCGCTTGCCTCCCTCATGAACACTTCCTCATCCGATTGCACGCAAGAGTTCGCAAGAGAATACAGCAACGGCAGCTTGAGTCGATCATGACCGTCCTTTCATTGGGCTGTGTTTCGGGCGATTTCCGGGGAAAGCGGCAAGTGTCGGCCAGTCCGGCGCGGACGGCAGCCTGCTACAGCTGGAACGATGGTGTACTATCGGCCAGATTGTTTGGTGAGCCATGACGGGGGCTCGCTATTATGCGTTCAACTATTTCGGCTTTTGCCGTTCCTTTTCTTTTTTCGACCTTGCTGTTTGCCGGCCCGGCAAACGCCCAGGAGGATCAATCCGCGCAGACCGCTCCAGCGGGCGTGTTGGAGGAAATCGTAGTTACCGGCACGCGCCGCGCAGACCGCACGGTAACGGAGTCGCTTTCGCCGATCGATGTGATCTCGAGCGAGGATCTGGAGAAGCAGGGTTTCTCCGAAATGGACGACCTGCTGCGCACCAACGTGCCTTCCTACCAGGTCAACAGCCATCCCATCGATGACGCCGGCACACTTGTACGTCCCGCCAAGCTGCGCGGATTGGCCCCGGACCAGACGCTGATTCTGGTTAACGGCCAGCGGCGCCACCGCTCGGCGGTCATCAACTTTATCTCCGACGGGCTGACGCAGGGCGTCCAGGGCCCCGACCTGTCGGCGATTCCGTCGGCCGCCGTGTCGCGCGTGGAGGTGCTCAGGGATGGCGCCGCCGCGCAATACGGGTCTGACGCCATTGCCGGAGTCATCAACTTCATCCTGAAGGAAGACCCTTCGGGCGGCTCGCTGGAAGCCAGTTACGGCACTACGCAGGAAAGCGACGGCGAAACCCTCCACTTCAAGGCCAACGTCGGCCTGCCGCTCACCGATGACGGATTCGTGAATATCACCGCGGAGTACCTGGAGCAGGACGAATCGATACGCAGCGTGCTGCGCGACGACGTGGAAGAACTGATCGCGAAGCGCGATCTGGTGGGAGTGGATACAAGCGGCCTGGGCGACCAGACGCAGATCTGGGGCAGCCCGATCATTCACGATTCCATCAACCTGTTTGTTAATGCCGGCGTGCAGCTGAGCCCCCTTGCCCGGCTGTACGCTTTTGCCAGCAGCTCCGAACGTGATGTGGAAGGCGGCTTCTACTTCCGTAACCCCGACACGCGCAACGGCGTGTTCCGGTCCGGTTCCGGTCAACCGCGCCTGGTGGGCGCACTGAACGAGGCGACCTGGCTGAGCGGCTCCTGCGCTCAATACAGACAACTCGCGTCCTCGTCTTCGGATGGCGCCGCCGCGGTGCAGGCCGATTTCGACAATCTGGCCGCCCTGGCCGCCGACCCCAACTGCTACTCGCGCAACGCCGAGTACCCCAACGGCTTCACGCCGCGTTTCGGCGGAATCATGAGCGACTACAGCGTTGCAGGAGGGCTTGAGGGCGAGTTCAATTCCGGATTGCGCTATGACCTGAGCTTTTATCAGGGCGAAAACGAGGCCGATTTCTATATTTTCAATACGGTCAACTCTGCACGCGGTCCGGATCAGCCTGCCAACGCTTTTTTCGATCCGGGCACATATGTCCAAAGCGAGTCCAGCGTACAGGCCGATTTCGCCTACATGTTTGACGCGGGCTTTCTGGCTGAGCCGCTGCACGTGGCCTTCGGAGCGGAGTGGCGCGAGGAATCCTTCGAGGTTAAGGCCGGCGACATGTACGCCATAGGATCGGGCAACTCCAAGACCTGCGGCGAACGGCTGACGGCTTTGGAAAGCGGCATGACTCCGCAGCGAACTTCGGCGTGCACCACCGAGGAGCTCTTGAATCTGGCCGGCTTTACGCCCGCTTCCAATGGCTTTTCGGGTTTTTCGCCGCAGGTGGCGGGAGAATGGAGCCGCGCCAACACGTCGATCTACGTCGATGTGGAGACGGACCTGAGTGACTCCCTCAGCCTGGGCGGCGCGGTGCGCTTCGAGGACTACGACGATTTCGGCAGCACCACCAACGGCAAGCTCGCCGCCCGCCTGCAGCTTAGCGACACGGTGGCGCTGCGCGGCACCATCCAGACCGGCTTCCGCGCCCCGACGCCCGGCCAGTCCAATGTGAGCAACGTCAGCACGGTGTACAACGCCGATCTTCGGGACCTGGTCGAGCAGGGACTCACCCCGCCCACCGATCCGGTGGCGATGTTCTACGGCGGGCAGCCTCTGCAACCGGAAGAGTCCACCGCCTACACGTTTGGCGTCAACTGGGCTGCGTATAACGGCCTGAACCTGACGCTGGATGTGTTCCGTATCGAGGTTGATGATCGTCTCGCTCCATCCAGCGAGTTTTCGCTCAGCCAGGCCGACGTGGACGAACTGGACCGCCTCGGCATTGCGGGGGTGACCGAAGGCAGCTCCCTGACGTACTACACCAATTCATGGGAAACCGAAACTACCGGCCTGGAAGTGGTGGCCTCCTGGAGCATGGGTCTGGGGTTGCCCGGCGGCGAGACGGATTTCACCGTGGCCTCCAGTTTCATCGAGACCGAAGTGGTGGGATTTGACGCCGGCACCCTGGATGCGCGCCGCGTGTTCAATATCGAGAACCTGCTGCCGAATACACGCACCGTGGTCACGGCGAATCATTATTACGGCAACTGGCGCTTTACGGGTCGACTGAGCTATTGGGGCGCCTGGGAGGCGTTGGATTCGGGCCGCCCGACGGCGGACGAGTATGGGGGCAACGCGCTGTTTGACCTCGAAGCCGCCTACTCGCTTGACAATGGTCTGACGTTCTTGATTGCCGGACAAAATATCTTTGACGCGTACCCGGACGAGCATCCGCGCGGCCGTACCGACAGCGGCCAGAGATACCACGAGCATTCGCCTTTCGGCTTCAACGGCGGTTATTGGTACCTGCGCGTACGCTACGACTTCTGATCGCGAGTCTGCGAAGAGTTCAGGAGCAAGGGCAGGATACCCTCGCTCCCAGGGGTTCACACCACGATTACGCGGTCGCCGATGTCGTTGATCTGAACGCCGCCGTCGGCGGTAATCAGCGTAAGGTCTTCCAGGTGGGCGGAGCCGCCGACCCCCACGTTGCGTACCGGGCAATCGACGCTGATGATCATGTTCTCGGCCAGCACCACGTCTTCCTTGACGTAAAAGGGCTTGTCGGCCCGACCGGGATCGTCGGTGTGCATCAGGCCCACGCTGTGCGGGGTGAATGCCACGTCCAGATCGTAGCCGGCCTTCTTCAGCGCTTCGACGCCGATGGCGCGTATCTCAGAATAGCGCAAACCCGGTCGGAGTGCTTCGCGAATGGCGTCCCAGCCGTGTGCAATGGCATCGGTAACACGCTTCATTGAACGCGACGGCTCGCCCAGAAACACGGTCCGGCCGTAGTCGCCGTGATAGTGGAAGCCGTGGCTTACGCAGTCGATCTGAAACGCCTGCCCTTCGCGAAACTCGCCGTCCCCGGTCTCCGCGCCGATCGTGTCCACCTGCATGAACACGCCCAGGTTGCCGCGCCGGGCGGCCTCTGAATAGAACGCAGCCCGCAGTTCCTGGTAAGTCGCCCCGGCGCGAGCCGCCCGTGCCGCGGCCAGCGCCGCCTGGGCGTTAGCCTGGGCCGAGAACGTCATCAGTTCGATCTCCCGCGGCGACTTGATCGCCCGGATCCGACGCAAGGCCCGGTCGGCAGGCACTGGGACGGCATCCAGGCCCGCGGTCTCAAAGATCGCATTCACGACCAGGTGGTCCACGCCGATGCGTCCCCGATCCAGCCCCATGCCCTTGACCGCGTTGACCAGCGCCCACTGCGCATCGGCGCTGAGCTTCTGCTCGGACAAGGCCGCGTGCAGGGTGCTGCGGCGGTGCAACTCGATGTCCCGGAGCTCCACTTCGCCCTTGTCTTCAAAGATGTAGGCCGGGTTCGCCTGCGGCTCGCCACCCACGTCTTCGAGTTTGCCGTCCTGCTTATGGCGCCTGTCCCAACCGGTGAACAGCCAGGTCTGCAACGGGAAATTGAAGTAACCGTCGGAATACGTGTAGTAGTAGATGAACTGCGCCATCACCAATCCCGGCGCCTGGCGCTGGTCCCTTGAGAGGAGCGCATAGGCCGGAGCGGGATAGCCCATCTTCGCCAGCGAGCCCCAATGGCCGGTCAGATGAAAGACATTGACCGGCTCGGCCAGCACCAGGCCGTCCAGCTGCTCTTCTTCCATCACCCGGTAGGCCTGCTCCAGGTTCATCAGCGGCCCCGCGCGCACCCGCTCGACACGTTCGGACAGGTTGTTCGGCACAAGCTCCGTTGCGCCGGCGTTTGCCGGAGCCGCCTGCGCCGCTGTGGCGCCGGCCACCCCGGCGGCGGCAAAGCCGGTCTTCAGCACGTCACGCCTGGTGATCACCAATTCACTCCGCGGCGCTCTCCTGCCTTAACCGCGCTCAGGTTTCGAGGGCAGGATGCCCTCGATCCCAGCCTTGATGCCGGCGCTCAGAAGTTGTATGACGCACGCACGCCCCAGGACGCCTTGTCGGGAAGCCCGGCGGTCAATATGCGCCGGGGCCCAAGCCAGGCAAAGTCATGCAGGATCTGATAGTTCGTAAAAGTCCTGTCGTCAAAGATATTCTTGCCGAACACTTCCAGGCGCATCGTGTCGTTCTCCACTCCCGCGCGCACATTCACGCGGTGGCTGTCGCCGGTCTCCGTAAGGTTCGGGTTTCCGGCAAAGCGGCTACCGGTCATGATGTAGTCCGCACGGGCGTACCAATCGAAACGATCGTTGAGCTGATCGGTAAAGGAAAGGCCGACCGATCCCTGGTTCTTGGGATTCTTCTGCGTCTGCTTGCCCAGTCCGTCCACGTTGTCGATGCCGAGCAGGACCGGGCAATGGCTTGTGCACGGGCCTCTTACAATCTCCGAATCGTTGATGCTGAAGGTGGCGTCAAGCCTGAGCTTGTCGGTCACCGCCAGCGCGCCCTCGAACTCGAATCCACTCAGATCGATCTTGCCCCCCACGGTCGTGAGGCCGACGAAGTCGGTTGATCCGTCCGGCGCCGTTACAAAGGCGCCCGAAGAGCTCTGCGCTTTCCAATCGGCCCAATAGACGGTTGCAGTTACCCAGGCGCGTCCGTCCATCAGGCTGCCCTTGAGACCCAGCTCAAAGCTGTCCAGTTCTTCCTCCGGCACCGTAAGACCGGCGCCGGATTGCTCCTCGATCTGGTCCAGCTCCTGCTGTGACCGCCCGACCAGGTTCGCATTGAAAGTGCCCGGACGGGTTCCCTGGGCAAAACTGGCATACAGAGTGATGTCCTCAGTTGCCTTGTAATCCACGATCACGCGGGGCGTAAAGCTGGCGAACGTATCCGACAATTTCGACGCGCTGGTCGCGCCGCCTTCGGCTACCTTGTCCCATTGCTGGCGCCCTTCCACGCTCACGCTCAACTGATCCGTCAAGTCATATCCAACTGAACCGAACAGGCCGGTCGTCTGGATGTCCCACGAGTTGCCGACACCCAGTCCCTGTGTCCAGAAGAGAAACTTCAGGCCCGTGGAGCGCACGCCGGAGGTGTCGAAATAGTTGGCGCCCAACTGCCAGCGCCAGCGTCCCTGGTCCGCAGAAAGCCGCAATTCCTGGCTGAAGTCCCGGAGGTCGCGGTTGTTGAGCAGTCCCGTGTCCCTGATATCTCCGACACTGGCTGTGGCGCGGCGGTCCACGTCGTCCAGCACCATCCACTCATTGGAGTGAAACGCGGAAATCGAATCCAGCGACATGCCGTTCGTGAACTCATAGTCCATGACCAGGCTGGCATTCCAGGCGCGCCGCGCCATTCCGAAACCATCGAGAAACGGCGGGTCGAAGGGACTCACGATGCCGGGCCGGCCCGGAGTCGATATGCCGTTCAGCACGCCTGTCTTACTGCTGTTCAACTCAAAATCGGCGTTGATCTCGGCTGCTTGCGGAAACGGAGCTTCGCCGCAAATCCAGGTATTGCCGCCGTTCCGTTCAAGCAGCGTGGAACCCTGCGGATTGCAATTGAAGTATTGCTCGCCGTTGCCCTCGCCGTAGGCGAAGGCCGCGCCGGGCCCGTCATCGTCGCGCCAGTGATGGACGCGCAACTTGGCGGAGAACTGGTCCGTAGGCGTAGCGTAAAGCGTTCCCGCCAGGTTCCAGGTCTTGCGGGCGCCCAGCTTCTGACTGGGATTGTTGCCCAGCCGGTAATGACCGGTGGTGCGATAGGAACTGCCCGAAACACGGTAGAACAAACCCTCGCTCAGGGGGCCTTCCACCTGCATTCCGAAGTTGGTCGTTCCATAGCGGCCCGCCTCGGCGGTTACCTTGCCTGAGAACTCTTCGGAAGGGGTCTTGGTAACGAAATTGACCGCGCCGGAAAAGGTTGCCCGGCCGAAGTACGCGCTTTGCGGTCCCTTGACCACCTCAACGCGCTCGGCATCCTCAAGCCCGCTGATGACGCTGCCCATCATGGGCGCCCCGTCGACGAAGACCATGGCCGGCTGCACGTGATCATCCTCGGTCTCAATGCGCATGCCACGAATCACCAGTAGGCGGTTGGACCGGTCGCCGCGGCCCACCGAATGTTCGGCAAAAAAGAAGCCCGGCGTGAAATCGACGAGATCCGCGAACTCGGTAATGCCCTTGGCGTCGATGTCCGCCGCTGTTATGGCGGTAATGCTTACCGGCACTTCAAGCAGACTCTCCTCGCGTTTCCGTGCGGTAACCACCACTTCTTCGATAACATCTTCGGCCGCTTGCGCGGTCCCGACGATTCCGAGTCCGGCGGGTATGGCGACCAGGCAGGCCGCGACAAGAGAAAGGAATACCCTTGACTTCATCTAAGTCTCTCAAGAATTGTGCGGGAAAGTTCGTTGAATCGACCTCATGGCCCGCCTCCCGAATAGCATCGGCCAAGTGGTCTCACCGCAATTGTAATAAGCATCCCGCTTGACAGCAATGCCCCGCTCATGTTCTGCTTGCAGGCGTGTTTGACTACCGCATAACTCGTTTTGAGTAGCGACGATATCCCACTACCAGCCCTACTGGGCATTTTCTTTTTGTTGCTGACCCTGTCGGCCTTTTTCTCCGGCACCGAAACCGCGCTCATGCGGGTAAATCGGTACAAGCTCAGGCATCGTGCCCGCGAAGGGCACCGCGGCGCGCAATTGGCCGAGCGTCTGTTGGGCCGCCCCGACCGGCTTCTGGGCCTGATCCTGTTCGGCAACAACCTGGTGAACTTCTTTGCCGCCTTCATCTGGACGGTGCTCGCCCTGCGCGTGGGCGGCGTGATGGGTGCGGTTGCCGGCACCATCCTGCTCACCCTGATCGTGCTGATCTTCGCCGAGATAACGCCCAAGACCTGGGCGGCGGCGCGACCGGAGAAGCTGGCGCTGATCGCAAGCCGCATCTACTACCCGCTGCAGAAACTGCTGTGGCCGGTAGTCTGGGCCGTCAACCTGGTTGCGGGGCTATTGGTGCGTCTGGCCGGCGTACGTGCGGACAGGGACGAAGAGCAGGACCTGACAGTAGCGGAACTCCGAACCCTGGTTACCGAGTCCGGCGGCCGTATTCCCAGCCGGCGCCGGCAGATGCTGCTGGCGGTACTCGAACTCGAAGCACTGACCATCGAGGACATCATGACGCCGCGCGGCGAGATCGAGGCCATCAACCTGGACGAGGAATGGCCGGAGATCATTCAACAGTTGCGCGCCAGCACCCACTCGGTGCTGCCCTGCTTTCGCGGACAACTCGACAACGTGGCGGGAATGCTGCATGTTCGCAAGCTGTTTCAGGCCAACGGCTCAAACGGCCTGAATCGCCGCCGTCTTGAAGATTTTCTGGAAACGCCGCGATACGTGTTTGAACACACCTCGCTTACCCGGATGTTCTCCGACTTTCACCGTGCCGGCCGCGCAACCTCGCTGGTTGTGGACGAGTACGGGGACATCCAGGGTCTGGTGAGTGTCCAGGACCTGTTGCACGAGATTTCCGGAGGCATGATCAGCGACAGTTCGCAGGAAGCGGAAGAAGAGGAAGTACAACCCGACGGCAATGGGGGATGGCTGGTTGATGCCGGTATCAACATCCGCCTGTTGAACCGGCGCATGAGTTGGCGCCTGCCCACCTACGGTCCCAAGACACTCAACGGCCTGATCCTGGACAAATTGGGTACCATTCCGCAACAGGGACAGCGCCTGGAGGTGGGCGGTTTCCCGATGGAAGTGCTGGAAACGTCCGATAATGCCGTGGATCGCGTGCGCGTCACGCAGGCTGCGGCCCCGGCCAACCCAGCGCCAACTGCCACCAACACTGGAATTTAGAAATGCTCGCCATCCTCTCCCCCGCAAAGTCTCTCGATTTCGAGTCGCGCTTGCCCCGAGGCAGGCACACGATCCCGGATTTCCTTGAGGATTCTTCGCAGCTGGTGGACCGTCTGCGCAATTTCTCGCCGCCGGACCTGTCCGAAATGATGGGAATCAGCGACCAGCTCGCCCAGCTCAACGCCGATCGCTACGCGACCTGGAAGGAACCCTTCAGCCGCAGGAACGCCCGCCCGGCGGTGCTGGCGTTCAACGGCGATGCCTACCAGGGTTTGAAGGCCTGGGAATTCTCAGGGCGCGACCTTGGTTGGGCCCAGCGACACCTGCGCATTCTTTCGGGCCTGCACGGGGTTCTGCGTCCATTGGACCTGATTCAACCCTACCGGCTGGAAATGTCCACGCCGCTGGCAACCGCGGCCGGCTCCAACCTCTACGATTTCTGGGGTGGTCGCCTGACCGGCGTGATCCGGGAAGCGGTGGCCGCCAGCGGAACGCCGGTGCTGGTCAACCTGGCTTCCAAGGAGTACTTCAGCGCCGTGGACCTCTCGGCTATCGACGCCAGGGTCATTACGCCGCGCTTTCTGGACTTCAGGAGCGGCAAGTACCGCTTCGTGAGTTTTCTGGGGAAGCGGGCGCGCGGCATGATGGCGCGCTTCATCATCGAACGGCGTATGCGCTTCGCCAAGGGCCTTCTGGATTTCTCCGAGGCCGGCTACCGCTACGATCCCGATCAGTCCACGCGCGACAAACCCACCTTCATCCGCGATCCGCTCTAGTCCAGGGAACTGTCCCATGCGGCCACCGATCACCCTCATTTGCGCTGTCCTGGCGGTACTCCTCGCGCCATATCACACAGGCAGCGCCGCCGACAAGGCGCAAACCGGCACCGAATCCGACGCCAGTGCCGCAATCGCGGCCGCGATCGAGGATCCGCGCCGATTGCCGGCCGATCGGGACCGGGACGCCGACCGCAAACCCGAAGCCATCCTGGCCTTCGCCGGTTTGCGGCCGGGCATGACCGTCCTGGATATGTTCTCCGGCGGCGGTTACTACACCCAACTCGCGGCCTCCGTCGTCGGCCCCGCGGGCAAAGTCGTTGCACACAACAACACGCCTTACGCCACGATAGCCGGCAAAGAGATCGAGCAGCGCTACGCGGATGGCCGATTGGCGTCGGTAGAACAGGTCCTGGGCGAAAACAACAGGCTGACCTTGTCTGCGGGCGCCTTTGACGTAGCGCTCCTTATCCTGTGCTACCACGACGTTTACTACATCGATGGCCAGCGTGGCTGGGAAAAAATAGACCGCCCGCTGATGCTGGCCGAACTGTACTCGGCGGTAAAACCCGGAGGTGTCGTGCTGATCGTTGACCACGTTGCCAAACCCGGCACCCCCGATAACGTGGTAGCGGGATTGCACCGCATCGATCCTGCCCTCGTCAAGGCAGACTTCACAGCGGCGGGCTTTCGATTCGATGCCGAGAGCGACGCATTGTCAAATGACAACGACCTGCATGACGTCATTGCCATGGCTCCGCACGTACGGGGGAAGACCGACCGTGCTGTCCTGCGCTTCAGGAAACCGGCTTACCCCTGATGCAGTCCGCCATTGGAGTCTGTCGATGAGAAAGAGTCTCTTGGGTCTGACGGCCGCGGTCATCCTGCTGGCGCCACCGGCCCACGGCGGTGATGGGGTCTTGATTTTCGGCTCCACCCGCAACACAGGACTGGAAATTGCCAAAATCCTTGTCGGGCGGGGCGAGGCGGTCACCGCCTTCGTCAGGCCCACGTCCAATCTGGAGAACCTGGAACTGTTGGACGTCGACTACTTCGTCGGCGACGCCCTGAACTCTGACGATGTGCACCGGGCAATCGCATCGAAGAAATTCAAGGCGATCTTTTCGACCCTGGGCTCAAGATCCGGTGAGACTCCGGTGGATGTCACAGGCACTGTCAACATCCTGGATGCGGCACAAACTGAAGGCGTCGACAGACTGATCTTCGTGACGATTGTCGGTCCGGGCAAGAGTATCGTCATGGTGCCCGAACAACACCGGGAATCCCACGCCCGGGTAATCGACATCAAGGACAAGGCCGAAAAGCACATCATGGCGAGCGATCTCGATTACACCATCATCCGTCCCGCGCAACTGACCTCCAATCCAAGGTCGGGAATCATCAGACTGAACCTGGAGCCGGAGCCTACAGGTCCGGTCACACGAGGGGACCTGGCCGATATGGTCGTATGGACGTATGACAACGATGAAGCCGTCAGGAAGGTCTACCACGTGGTCGGCGACGATCCGCTGGCGGTGGAACGAATGGACGACCCCAAGCAGTAGCCCTGGGTCATCTGACCCGCACGATCCCGCTACGCTGACCGTTTCCGCCAGCCAAGCCTGATCATGCGGTGGTTCTCGTCAATGTCGACGACCGCATCCGCGTAATCCGGCATGGTTTTCAGCATATGGCGCGTCAGGCGCTCGTAATGCTGAACAAAACGCGCAATTTCCCCGTCCGACATTCCCGACGGCTCTGCGGCAATGCGGGGCTGGCCGCGAAGTCGCTCACGGAGCTTCTGTTCCTGCAGCGAACGCCACTCGACAACCTTCCCGAAGTCTGGGACGCGCAGCATGATCAGCAAGTCGAGCCGCAGAAAAAGGCTGGCGTAGTCGGTTCGCAAGCGTCCATTGACATATCGACGCCATCGCCCCGAGTGGTCCGTCTCGGCTTCCAGCGTATTCAGGGGTTCGGCGAGCGACTCCGGCGGTTGCGGCCGCGCACCTACGCACCATCCCTCGAACAGGACAATATCCACCGGGGCGCGGACAACGGGCCATTGGCTCTTTGGCGCAGGATCATCGAGCGCCTTGTCGAACACCGGCAAGGCGACGGTCTGTTCATGGTCCACGTCGACAAGCAAATCTAGCAAATCTGCCGCCCGCGCAATGTCATGGGTGCCCGGAACACCGCGCGTTTCCATGAGCGGGTGCACTTCTCGGGACAATTCGCGGCGTTGGGCCTTTCGCAGGTACAGGCCATCAAGCGACAGGTACGCCGTTGCGAGATCCAATTCCCGCTCCAGCCATTCACCCAGGATCAACGCCAGAGTAGTCTTCCCCGAACCCTGCGCTCCGCTGATGCCCACAATGAGCGGCTGTCCCGTTTCCTGCTGAAGTTTGCAAAGCCCATTGGCCAGCGGCGCAACGACATCGCCGACGGCCTCGGCATAGTCCGCCGGCAGCCTGTGCCCGGCAACGAACTCCTTGACCCAATCCACTACCGTCCGGCGCCCTCGCGGCAAACGATCAGGCAAAGCGGCTCAAGGCATCCAGGGCATCGCCGAGCCGCTTGACGCCGGTAACTGTTATATCCGCAATCGGTTTTTTCGGTCGATTGGCCGTTGGAATGATGGCCCGCCTGAAACCCAGCTTGGCGGCCTCACGCAGTCGTTCTTCCCCGTACGGCGCCGGGCGGACTTCGCCGGACAGGCCCAGCTCGCCGAACAGCACCAGTCCGTCCGGCAGAGGCTGGTCGCGCACGCTCGACCAGATCGCGGCGGCAACCGCCAGGTCGGCGGCCGTTTCGCTGATCCGCAAACCGCCGACGAAGTTCACGAAAACGTCGCGATCGTATGCCGCCACTCCGGAATGCCGCGCCAGCACGGCCATCAGCATGGCCAGGCGGTTGTGGTCCATCCCGGGGCTGACCCGGCGGGCCATGCCGGCGCCCGCATCCGAAACCAGCGCCTGCACCTCCACCAACATGGGCCGGGTGCCTTCGTGGCTGGCGGTAACCGCGCTACCGGCCGCGCCCTCCTGCCTTCCGGTAAGGAAGAGGGCCGAGGGGTTGCGGACCTGCTTAAGGCCCGCGGAATCCATGACGAACACGCCCAGTTCATTCACCGCGCCGAAGCGGTTCTTTACCGAACGCAGCACCCGAAAACGGCTCCCCGACTCGCTTTCGAAATAAAGCACCACATCCACCATGTGCTCCAGCATCCGCGGGCCGGCGATCTGGCCTTCCTTGGTGACGTGCCCCACCAGCGTCACCGCGATACCGCGGGACTTGGCCATGCGCACCAGGGCGGCGGTGCATTCACGCAGCTGCACCGCGGAGCCCGGCGCCGAGCTGACATCGTTGAGGCTCATGGTCTGCACCGAATCGATGATCAGCCACGCGGGCTTCGCCTGATCAACGGCCGCCAGAACGGCGTCCAGCGAAGTTTCCGCTATTGCGCGCACGCCGGCCTGCTCCAGCCCCAGCCGCCTGGAGCGCAGCGAGAGTTGCTGCAAGGACTCCTCTCCCGTCACGTACAAGGTCTTGCCGCTTGACGGATTGCCGCCGGCCACCTGCAAGAGAATGGTGGACTTGCCGATACCCGGATCGCCGCCCAGCAACACAACGGAGCCCTTTACCAGGCCGCCGCCCAGCACGCGATCGAATTCGGCAAGGCCGGTGGTCATGCGCCGATCCGGTTCTGCTGCCACATCGCTCAGCTGCATGATTGTTGCGGCGGACGCCGCCCTGCTGCGGCCGGATTTTTTCCTCGACGGTTGCTCACGCAAGGAATTCCAGGCGTCGCAAGCGCCGCATTGTCCCTGCCACTTAAGGCTTTCCGCGCCGCATTCGGCGCAAAAATACAACGGGTTCTTCATCGTATCGGCCAGGCTCCGGAACAAGATGTGACGTGGGACGAAGCGCCAATTATCGCCATCAATTCGGCGCCAGGCTCTCCGAAAAGGCACATTTCCCCGGTAAGGCTTACATCCAACGGCCTAAATCGTATATCCTTGCGCACCCTTCGCGGCTATTGCATTCCAGAACCGGAGTGATTCCACCTACCGCTTCCAGCGCCCGGCAATGGGTGGAGCAGGTCGCTCGCCTTACGAAGCCGGACCAAATTCACTGGTGCGACGGCACCCGCGCCGAATACGAAGCCCATATCGGGCAATTGGTAGGCGATGGCGGACTGATCCCGCTGAACGGCAGCAAGTTTGCCGATTGCTACCTGCACCGGTCGGACCCCTCCGACGTGGCGCGTGTCGAAAACCTGACCTTCGTCTGCACCAGCGACCGCGAAGAGGCAGGCCCCAACAACAATTGGATGGCGCCGGACGAAGCGCACACGCTGATGGACGGGTTGTTCGAGGGCTGCATGCAGGGACGCACCATGCACGTGATTCCGTATTGCATGGGCCCGATCGACTCACCGTACTCGAGATGCGGAATCGAAGTGACGGACAGCGCCTACGTGGCGGTGAACATGCACCTGATGACCCGCATGGGCGCCCCGGCGCTGGAAAGGATCGAGCGCGAAGGGCATTTCGTGAAAGGTATGCATTCGATCGGACAACTTGATCCCAAGCGACGCTTCATCATGCACTTTCCCGAAGAGTTGAGCATCCAGAGCTTCGGTTCCGGCTACGGCGGCAACGCGCTGCTGGGCAAGAAATGTCACGCCCTGCGCATCGCGAGCTGGCAGGCACGAAAGGAAGGCTGGCTGGCAGAGCACATGCTGATCGTGGAAATTGAAGACCCCGCGGGCGAGAAGCGGTATGTGGCGGGCGCTTTCCCTTCCGCTTGCGGCAAGACCAACCTGGCCATGCTGATTCCGCCGGTCGAATTCGACGGATGGAAGATCAGGACCATCGGCGACGATATTGCCTGGCTGCATCTGGACGACGACGGGGTCCTGCGCGCTATCAATCCGGAAGCGGGATATTTCGGCGTGGTGCCGGGCACCAACCTGCATACCAACCGCAACGCCTACGAGATGATCCACAGGGACACGATCTTCACCAACGTCGGCGTCACCGAAGACATGGAGCCGTGGTGGGAAGGCCGCAAGGACGGAACCCCGGCACTGAACTGGAAAGGCGAACCGGCGCAGCCAGGCGAAAAAGCGGCGCATCCGAATTCGCGCTTCACGGTCGCCGCACGGCGAAATCCCAACTACTCGCCGATGGCGGACAACGCTCAGGGAGTCCCGATCTCCGCTCTGATCTTCGGCGGAAGGCGCGCACGGCTGGCGCCTCTGGTGATGGAAGCGCGCGATTGGCGCCACGGGGTGCTCATGGGCGCCGCCATGGGATCGGAAGCCACTGCCGCCTCCAGTGATTCCGGAACTTCTCTGCGGCGCGATCCCATGGCCATGAAGCCTTTCTGCGGCTACAACTTTGCCGATTACTGGGCGCACTGGCTGAGTTTTGGAGCGCGAAGCGACCGCCTGCCGCGCATTTATCACGTCAACTGGTTCCGCCAGGACAACTCAGGGCACTACCTGTGGCCCGGATTCGGGCAGAACCTCAGGGTCCTGCAATGGATTCTCGATCGCTGCAAGGGAGGCGCAGACGCTCGAGAAACCGCGGTGGGCTATCTTCCGCGCCGCAAGGACCTGAACATCCGGGGACTGAACATGGACCCTGAAGCCCTGGACGGACTTCTCGCCGTGGACACCGAAGGCTGGCGCGAGGAAATGCAGGGCATCGCCGAGTACCTTGCCCAATACGGCGACCGTGTTCCCACCGAACTCGTGCAGGAACACGCCCGCGTGGCCAAAGCCCTGAGCTAAGCCCCCGGGAACGAGGGCATCCAGCCCTCGCAACACGCAAAACCTCAAGCCGCGTAACGCAACCGGTCCGGCACGCAGCCCATCAACACACCGGCTTCGCTCGCCGGTACCGAAGCATGCCGGGCCAGCGATCGGCGCCAGGACCCCGAACCCGGTTCCCCGGCGTACAAGCCCGCCATGTGCCGTGTGATCGCCCCGAGCGACACGCCGGCCTGGTCGGAATGCCGTGCGTACTCCACCATTGCCTCAACAAAACCAATACGCGACGGTTGTTTCCGCACCGTACCCGGCAATTCGGTCAGCAGCCAGGGGTTCGAGTAGACGGCCCGGCCCAGCATGACGCCATCCACTCTCTTGAGATGGGCTGCAATCTCCGATTTGCCGGAAACGCCGCCATTGATCACGATCGGCAGATCTCCAAGAGCATCCTTCAGCCGGTAGACGGTTTCGTAGCGAAGCGGTGGCACGTTGCGATTCTCCTTCGGTGAAAGCCCTTCCAGTACCGCAATGCGCGCATGCACGACCAGTGCTGCCGCACCAGCTTCCTGCACGGCCCGGGCGAATCCCAGAAGATGGGAGTACTGCGGGCGATGGTTGGTGCCGATCCGTGTCTTGACCGTTACGGGACGGCCGCCGGCTTCGCGGCGCATTGCCGCCACGCATTCGGCAACACGCGCCGGTTCGTGCATCAGGCAGGCGCCGAACCGCCCGGCCCGCACTCGCGAGCTGGGACAGCCTACGTTGAGGTTGATTTCGTCAAAGCCTGCCCGGGCGGCAAGTGCGGCCGCGGCTGCAAGGACCTCGGGTTCGCTACCGCCTAACTGCAACGCCAGGGGACGCTCCGAAGGATGGTGTTTGAGAAAGCGGCCATCGGTGGAGTGGATGACGGCCTGGGCATGGACCATTTCGGTGTACAGGCCGACTTCGGGAGCGAGCAGCCGGTGGAAATACCGGCAGTGGCGGTCGGTGCGCTGCATCATGGGCGCCACGGACACGCGGCAGGCGGCGGGGTATGGGTCAGCAGCCATCCATGGTGGCCTCCACGAGGAAGCGCACGACCTCGCGCAGGGCCTCCTGTTCGGTTGCGCCGTTTTCGAGCGCCTGCCGGTAGGCCGCCAGCTGCATGCTGGCGCTGGTGCCCCGCTCAAGAATCGTTCGGGCATGCTCGACTTCGTTTGTGCATCCGAAATACTCCGAGTCCTGACGGACCAGCGCGATCAGTTCATCCAGCAACTCCGCAAACGGCACCATGGTGCCCCTGCCGAAGTCCAGCAGACCGTCGGTGGGACCGTAGCGCATCGCCCGCCAGCGGTTTTCCTCGATCAGGAGCAGGTTGTAGCTGCGCCAGCGGCTGTTGCTGATCCGCAAGCGCCAGAGCATTCGAATCAGGCATACGGTGAAGGCCGTCAGGCAAACCGTGTCCTCCACATAAGTGCAGAGGTCGAAAATTCGCGTCTCCAGCGTGGGGAAGCGGGCGCTGGGCCGCACGTCCCACCAGATCATCGACGAATCCTCGATGACCTTGGCGCGAACCAGCGTATCGATATGCCGTTCGTAGTCCGTCCAGCCGTTGAACTCCTCGGGAAGGCCGGTCCGTGGCAGGCCGGAGAAGATCGTCAGTCGGAAGCTGTTCAGCCCCGTGTCGTCCCCCTCCCAGAACGGAGAGGACACGCTCAGCGCCAGCAGGTGGGGCAGGAAATAGCGGAACTGGTTCATCAGGTCCACTCGCAAGTCGTGGTCCTCGATGCCCACATGAACGTGCATGCCGCAGATCAGCATTCGCCGTGCCGTGGCTTGCATTTCCTTCTGCAGCGCGACGTAGCGCTGCGATGCGGTCTGTTTCTGATCGCGCCACAAGGCAGACGGATGGGTGGAGGCAGCGATGATCCGCATGCCGAACTGTTCGGCCACAGCATTGATTTCCTGCCGCTGCCGTGTCAGTTCCTTTCGCACCTCTGCTACATCCGCGCAGACCTTGGTGGCCGTTTCCACCTGGGCGCGCATGAGTTCGTTGACGACCTGGCCTGCCACCTGCTCCTGGCAGGCCGGCATGAACCCCGCTGGCGGATCCACCGTTAGCTCCAGCGTATCGGCATCCACAAGGAGATACTCCTCTTCGACGCCCAGCGTGAAGCCGGGTTGTTCTTGCAGCAGGCTCATTGCATTGGCTCCAGACCCCCAACGGCGTCATTGTATTGCGCGGAGATTCTGGAAGGGAGGGAGGGCATTCTGTCCTCCAAGGGCTGAAAACCCTCTTTCCCAGGGAGTTGCTAACCCAACCGTTCCGCCAGCCAGCCGCGTACTCCGTCAAGCGCCTGATCCAGCGCCTCGCCGTCGGGGCCGCCGCCCTGGGCAAAGTCCGGCCGGCCGCCGCCCTTGCCACCCAGTTTTTCAGCCACAAGGCGCGCAATATCGTGAGCCGGGGCCTTGTTCTGCACGGCCTTGCTCACGCCGGCCACGATGCGCGCCTTGCCACCGCCATCGCGCGCGCCCAGTACCACCACCGCCGGATCGTAGCGATCACGGTAGCGATCAACCGCCCCGCGCATCGTATCCATGTCCGCTTCGTCGTCCAGCCTCAGCGCCACGAGGTTGACGCCTGCCACTTCGGTCACCGGCGTAGCAGAAGCACCACCTCCTTCGGCCAGGCGCGCGCGCGCCTGCGCCAGGCTCCTTTCCAGGTCCCTGGTCCGAGACATCAGGGAGCTGAGCTTTTCCTCGGCATCGTCCATGCCGCCCTTGAGCAGACCCGTAAGACGGCCCATCCTGTGGCGCATATCGCGCACCCAGGCATAGGCGCCCGCTCCCGTAAGCGCCTCGATGCGGCGAACACCCGCGGCCACCGACGATTCCGACACAATCGCGAACAAGCCGATGTCACCGGTCCGACCAACGTGCGTGCCGCCGCATAATTCCCTGGAATAATCGCCGAGTTGCAGGACACGCACCTTCTCGGCGTAGCTTTCTCCCGCCATGGACAGGGCGCCCGCCTCGATGGCCTCGTCCAGCGGCATTTCCGTGGTTTCCGCCTGTGAGTTGGCGCGGATCTGCGAGTTGACCTCGTCCTCGATCCGCTCCAGGTCTTGAGCCGAGACCGCCTCGAAGTGCGAGAAATCGAATCTGAGCCGGTCCGGCGCCACCAGTGAGCCCTTCTGCGCCACATGGGTCCCGAGGACCCTGCGCAGCGCCGCATTCATCAGGTGCGTGGCGGAATGGTTGAGCACGATGGCGCGACGACGTTCGGCGTCCACCGCGGCAGTCACCTTGTCGCCCACGTGAAGGGTGCCGCCGGCAACTACGCCAAAGTGAACGCACCCGGCCTCCGTCTGCTGCGTATCGGTAACCTCGAAGCACAAACCTTCGCCGGTCAGGACGCCGGTATCGCCCACCTGCCCGCCACTCTCGGCATAGAAAGGCGTCCTGTCCAGCACAACCGCGGCCGTCGCCCCTTCTGCCGCCTGCTCGACCGACTCTCCGTCGACGTCGATCCGCGTCACCTGCCCGGTATCCTCCAGGCACTCGTAACCCGTGAACTCGGTGGCCGGAATGTCCGTCACCGTGGGTGCTGAAACTGAATGGTGGAAGGACACGGAACCGGCATCCACCTTGTGTCTGGAGCGGGAGCGCTCGCGCTGTTCGGCCATCGCCGCATCGTATCCCGGCATGTCGACGGACAAGCCGCGCTCGCGCCCGATATCCGCAGTGAGATCGACCGGGAAGCCGTAAGTGTCATACAGAACGAAGGCCATTTCGCCCGGAATCACCCCGTCGGTTACTTTTTCCAGAGACCGGTTCAGGTAGCGCATCCCCTGCTCGAGCGTAGTGGCGAAACGCTCTTCTTCGGCTTTAAGCACCCGCTCGCTCAGCTCGCGCGACTCGGCCAGTTCCGGGTAAGCCGAACCCATCGCCTCGCCCAACGGCGCGATCATGCGGTACAGGAAGGCCTCCCGTGCACCGAGGTCATGACCATGGCGCAAGGCCCGGCGGATGATGCGGCGCAATACGTATCCCCGGCCTTCATTGGACGGAAAAACGCCATCATTGATCAGAAATGCCGCCGCGCGGGCATGATCGGCGATCACCTTCAGTGAATTGGATTCGAGGTCCGCGGAACCAGTAACCTCGCCGGCGGCCGCTATCAGGTCGCGGAACAGGTCGATCCGGTAATTGCTGCTGACGCCCTGCAGCACCGCGGCCATGCGCTCCAGGCCCATGCCGGTATCCACCGAAGGTTTGGGCAGCGGGGTGAGCGTGCCCGCGGCGTCACGGTCATATTGCATGAAGACCAGGTTCCAGATCTCCACAAAGCGGTCGCCTTCTTCCTCGCTGCTGCCCGGCGGACCGCCTTCAACCTCCGGCCCATGATCGTAGAAGATTTCCGAGCAGGGCCCGCAGGGCCCCGTGTCGCCCATCGACCAGAAATTGCTGCTCTCGCCCAGGCGAGCGATACGCGAATCGTCCAGCCCGGCCTCCTCGCGCCAGCACTCGGCCGCCTCGTCATCGTCCCGGTAAATCGTGACCAGCAGCCGCTCGGCCGGCAGGCCCAGGTCCCGGGTCACGAAGTCCCAGGCATGGCGCACCGCCTGCCGCTTGAAATAGTCGCCGAAACTGAAATTGCCCAGCATCTCGAAGAAAGTGTGATGGCGGGCGGTATAGCCGACGTTTTCCAGATCGTTGTGCTTGCCGCCGGCCCTAAGGCAGCGCTGCACGGTAACCGCGCGCGGATAAGCAGCGGGCTCGCGACCCAGGAAGACTTCCTTGAATTGCACCATTCCGGCATTGGTGAACAGCAGCGTGGGATCGTCGCGCGGCACCAGCGGGGAACCGGGCAGATGCCGATGATCATGCCTGGCGAAGAAATCCACGAACGCGGACCGGACATCTGCCGTCTTCATCGCGAGAACTCGCTCAGCAGCGCCCGGGCCACCTGCCCTTCCGAAAAACCGCGGCTACGCAGAAACCTGGCCTGCCGCGCCAACTCGGAGCGGTCCCCGGGCGCTTGCTCGCCGAAACGCCTCAAGCGCGCAGAGCTCGCGCAACGGTCCCAGTCAACGTCCGCCCTGATCAGAACGGATTCGGTCAATGCGCCGCTTACGCCTCGTTGTTTCAGTTGCGAACGGATCTTGAGCGGGCCCTGGCCGCGTTCCAGGCGGGAGCGCACAAACGCTGCCGCAAACCGCTCGTCGCTCAGCAGGTCCCGCTCGACCAGTTCATTCAGGGTCCGATCTATGACGTCGGGCTCAAAGCCGCGCGAGGCAAGTTTGGTGCGCAGTTCCCGAACGGAATGCTCGCGACGGGCCAGGAGGCGCAACCCGGTATCCAGTGGGCTGGCCGAGCGTTCAGCCACTCGCAGCCTCGGCTGGTTCCTCCACGGCTTTGTCAGTACCCCTGATCTGTGCTTCGATTTCGTCGGCCACGTCGGGATTGGTCGCCAGGTAGCTCCGGGCTTTTTCCTTACCCTGGCCGATGTGCGCATCCTTGTAGCTGTACCAGGCTCCGGATTTCGCAATCAGGTTGTTCTTCAGACCCAGATCGATAAGTTCCCCGGCGCGGGAGATACCGTATTGCTTGCCGGTAAAGAGAATGTCGAATTCGGCCATCTTGAACGGCGGCGCCATCTTGTTCTTGACCACCTTCACACGAGTATGGTTTCCGATCACTTCGTCGCCCAGCTTGATCGCGCCGATACGCCGGATATCCAGGCGCACCGACGAATAGAACTTGAGCGCGTTACCGCCGGTCGTGGTTTCAGGGTTGCCGAACATGACGCCGATCTTCATCCGCAGCTGGTTGATGAAAATCACGATCGTGTTGGAGCGGTTGATGTTGCCGGTCAGCTTGCGCAAGGCCTGCGACATCAGTCGGGCGTGCAAGCCCATGTGGCTGTCGCCCATTTCGCCCTCGATTTCGGCCTTTGGAGTAAGCGCGGCGACCGAATCCAGGACCACCACGTCCACGGCGCCGGAGCGCACCAGCATGTCGGTGATCTCCAGGGCCTGCTCCCCCGTATCGGGCTGCGACACCAGGAGATCGTCGACCTTGATGCCCACCCGTTGGGCGTACACCGGATCGAGCGCATGCTCGGCATCCACGAAAGCGGCAGTGCCACCGGCTTTCTGGCACTGTGCAACTACGCTGAGTGTCAGCGTGGTCTTGCCGGAAGCCTCGGGACCGAAGACTTCCACGACCCGTCCCCGCGGCAATCCGCCGATTCCCAGGGCCAGGTCCAGGGCCAGGCTGCCGGTCGAAATGACATCTACGTCGTGTACCGCCCCCGAGCCCCCGAGGCGCATTACAGAGCCCTTTCCGTACTGTTTCTCGATCTGCGACAGCGCGGCTGCCAATGCCCTCTTGCGATTGTCGTTCATATTGATCTGTGCTCCGGCGTAGGCCCTTACGGGGTGATTATTCCACAGCCTGACCGGAAAGACTGCCCGCAATGCGGCGGGTTAGTCGAAAAATGGTTCAGCGTGGCAATTTGCTGCTGTACGCCGATCAACATACGGCCGGCCAGAATCACATGACCCGCTCCAGAAGGCCCTGAAGGACATGCTCGACAGACTGAATTCGCACCGACCGACGGTCGCCGGCGAAGACGCAACTCTCCGAGTCCCGCACACCGTTTGCGCCGGCCCACGCAAACCACACCAGGCCCACCGGCTTGTCTGGGCTTCCGCCGGTCGGCCCGGCAATCCCGGTGACCGCCAGACTCCAGTCCGTCCGGCCGTGCCGCAACGCCCCGGCCGCCATTTCGAGCGCCGTTTCGCCGCTGATGGCGCCGTGCGACCGGATTGTTTCCTCACGCACGCCAAGCAAGCGCGATTTTGCCTCGTTCGAATAGGTCACGAATCCACACGAGAACCAACCGGAGCTTCCCGGCAGTTCCGTAATCGCCTTACCCACCCAGCCGCCGGTGCAGGATTCTGCCAGCGCCAGCGTCTCTTCGCGCGCATGCAGCAGCGCTGCCAGGTCTTTGACCAGTCCGTTAATCCTCTGCACGGTTATTGCGTCCTCCAGCCAGTCGTTTCAACTCAAATATCAGCTCCAGCGCCTCACGCGGGCTGAGCTGGTCCGGATCCACCGCAGCGAGCAGTTGTTCTGCGGGACCGGGTTCTCCAAGACGCAGCGGCAACTGCGGCTGAGCGGCTTCCCGTTCGATCAGCCGTCCGGATCGCTGCTCCAGCTCCCGCAGAGTGTTCCGCGCAGCCGCGATGACCTGGCGCGGAACTCCTGCAAGAGCGGCCACCTGAAGGCCGTAACTGCGGTCTGCCGGCCCCTCCCGCACCGAGTAAAGGAATACCAGGGTCCCGGCGTGCTCTACGGCGTCCAGGTGCACGTTCGCGCAGCCTGGCACGGTCTCCGGCAACGCCGTCAGTTCAAAGTAGTGGGTAGCGAACAAGGTAAAACAGCCCAGGCGCTCGGCTATGTAGCCGGCGGCCGCCCAGGCCAGGGAGAGGCCGTCGTAGGTACTGGTGCCTCGGCCGACCTCGTCCATCAATACCAGGCTGCTGTCGGTGGCGTTGTGCAGAATGCTGGCCGTCTCGGTCATTTCCACCATGAAGGTAGAACGTCCGCCGGCCAGGTCGTCACCGGCCCCGATCCGGGTGAATACGCGATCGAGCGGTCCGATTACCGCCTTCGCCGCCGGCACGAAGCTGCCGATGTGCGCCAGTATCACGATCAGCGCTACCTGGCGCATGTAGGTGGACTTGCCGCCCATGTTCGGGCCGGTCACGATCAGCATGCGGGTCTCGTCATCAAGCTGGAGATCGTTGGGGATGAACTCGCTGTCCAGCGCGCGCTCAACGACCGCGTGGCGGCCGGCCCCAATCCGGATTCCCGGCTGTTGCGCAAGTTCAGGCCGTGTGTAGCCCAAATCCATCGACCGGGTCGCCAGATTCACGATAACGTCGGTCTCGGCCAGTGCGGCGGCCAGGTCCTGCCAGGGCGCGAGCCACTCCGAGAGCTCCTCAAGAAGCTCTTCGTAGAGCCGGTTTTCCAGTTCCAGTGCGCGTTCGCGGGCGCTCAGGACGCGATGCTCGAAGCGCTTCAGTTCCGGCGTGATGTAGCGCTCGGAGTGCTTCAGCGTCTGGCGGCGTATGTAATGCTCCGGCGCTTCTTCGGACTGACTGCGCCGCAGTTCGATGTAGTAGCCGTGCACCCGGTTATAACCCAGGCGCAGGTTGGGGATTCCGCTGCTCTCCCGCTCCTGCTTCTCGAGGTCCTGCAGGGCCGCATCGGCGTTGCTGCTGACTTCACGCAGTTCATCCAGCTCGGCGCTGTAACCCTGTGCGAGCACCTGGCCGTCCCGGGTTCTCGGGGCCGGCTGCTCGGCGACCGATTTCTCCAGCAGGATCAATCCCTCCGGCGGCGTATCCATGCGCTCGGCCAGCACCTGTAGCAAAGGCGCGTCCAGCGCGGCCAATCGCTCGCGCAGGGCTGGCGCCGCCTCGAGCGCCGCGCGCAGCCGCTCAAGATCCCGCGGGCGCGCGGTCCGGATGGCCAGGCGGGCCAAAACCCGTTCCAGGTCACCGACTTCGCGGATGCTGGCGCGCCATCCCTCCCTGTCCTGGCGTAGCGCGTCGATGGCCTGGTAGCGCCGCCGCAGCGTCTCGTGAGCGCGCAAGGGACGATGAATCCAGCGCCGGAGCATGCGGCTGCCCATGGGCGTGGCGCACCGGTCCAGGATGCCGGCCAGGGTGTGTTCATGGCGTCCGGACAGCGAGCGATCCAGTTCCAGGTTGCGGCGTGTGGCTGCATCCATCAGCAAGGCCTCGGCGGGACGTTCCACCGATAGCGATCGCACATGAGGCAGGGCGCCCCGCTGGGTGTCTTTTACGTAGTCCAGCAGGCACCCGGCAGCAGCGATCGCGCGATCCATGCCCTCGACACCGAAACCATCGAGCGTATGGACGAGAAACTGGTCCTTGAGCCCCCTTCGCGCGGATGAAACGCTGAACTGCCAGCCTCTTCGCTCATGTATGGCGGGCGCGTCCGGCAAGGCTTCCGGCAAGCGCGCTCCCTCGCCAACCAGCAGTTCAGCCGGCCGCAAGCGCTGCAATTCAGCTTGCAGTTCCTCGACTCCTGCGCATTCGGCAATAGAAAAGCTGCCGGAACTCAACTCCATCCAGGCCAGGCCATAGACGCCATCTTTCTGAAACAGCGCCGCAATGAGATTGTCGGAGTCACTGTCCAGAAGCGCTTCGTCGGTGAGCGTGCCGGGTGTGACCAGCCGCACCACTTCCCGCTTGACCGGGCCGCCGGAGGGGGTCGGACGGCCGATCTGCTCGCAGATCGCGATCGATTCGCCCATCCGGGCCAGCCGGGCGATATAGGAATCGGCCGCATGCACCGGCACGCCGGCCATCGGAATTGCTTCCCCATTGGACTGACCGCGGCTGGTCAGGACGATGTCCAGCAATGTCGCCGCGCGCGTAGCGTCCTCGAAGAACATTTCGTAGAAGTCGCCCATGCGGTAGAACAGCAGGGACTCAGGATGCTGCGCCTTGATGCGCAGGAATTGCTGCATGACGGGCGAATGACCGGCGAGCGGCCGGGCACCGGCACTCACGGTGCTAGTCAAACCCGCGGCCGGCCATGGCCCGTTCCCTGAGTCCATGGGCGGGGGCCCAGCGTTCGCCGAAGCGTGAATGAAACGCCCCTACGTCGCTCAAGACCGAGCCCAGTCCCTGCTGTTGCGCGTAGAACATGGGGCCGCCGCGCCAGGCCGGGAAGCCGTAGCCATACACGTAGACGATGTCGATGTCCGAAGCCGCACGCGCCACGCCCTTGTCCAGCAGCCCGGCGCCGATGTTCACCAGCGGATACATGCAGCGCTTGACAATCTCCTCGTCGGCCGCCGCCGCCCCGCCGCGCCCATAACCCAGTTCCTCCGCCAATGAGTCAATCAGCCGCGCCACTTCCGGCTCCGATTCGGGAACCCGGCTGCCCGGCCGGTAGTTGTAGATTCCGAGGCCGTTTTTCTGTCCGTAGCGGCCCTGCTCACACAAGGCATCCACAAGGCGTTCGCCCGGCTTGCGCTCACTGACCGGCTTATTGGCCAGCTCGCGGGCCCGCCAGCCCAGGTCCAGACCCACCAGGTCGGCCATCTGAAACGGCCCCATGGGCAGGCCGAACTCACGCAAGGCCCGATCCACCCGCTCCGGCGGGGTGCCTTCGAAGAGCAGCTCGAACGCCTCGTACATGTAACCGGTCAGCATGCGATTGCCGATGAATCCGTGTCGGTTGGCCGACCAGACCGGTATCTTCTTCATCCGGGACGCCAGGGCAAAAGCGCTTGCTATGGTCTCGGGCGCGCTCCGCCCGCCCTGAATCACTTCCACCAGGCGCATGATGTTGGCGGGGCTGAAGAAATGCATGCCCAGTGCCTTTTCCGGGCGGCCGGTCATCTCAGCCATTTGGTCGATGTCCAGGTACGAGGTATTGCTGGCGATGATCGCCTCGTCCGCCAGGACCTCGTCCAGACGGGCGAAGATCTTCTTCTTCAGATCAAGGTTCTCGTAAACGGCCTCCACCGCGAAGTCAGCCCTGGCCAGTGCGCCGTAGTCGAGCGTGGGCGTGATCCGGCCCATGCAGCGATCGGCGCCGCCCGGCGGCAGCCGGCCGCTCTTCTCCGAGCGTTCGAAATTCTTGCGCACCACGCTCAGGCCCCGGTCCAGCGCCTCCTGCCCGGTCTCCAGCACGATAACGGGAATGCCGGCAATGGCGAAATTCATCGCGATCCCCCCGCCCATGGTCCCGCAGCCGACAACGGCGGCGCGCTCGACAGGACGCGCCGGCGCTCTCCCGCCGCCCTTGGCCGCTGCACGCTCGGCAAAGAACACATGCGACAGCGCCCTGCTCTGCGGGCTCTTGAGGCACTGGACGAAGCGGCGGCGCTCTTCGGCCAGACCGGCGCGAAAATCGTCGCGGCAGGCCACGGCCTGCTCGATGCATTGCACGATCAGTTCCGGCGAATGCCGGCCCCGCATCTTGCGCCCGATCAACTCGCGCGCCGCGGCAAAGGCGGGTGCTGCCTCTTCGGGCCGGGGAAGCTGCCCGGCGCTCAAGGAAATCTTGCGCAGCGCAGCGCCCTGATCCAATACGTCGCGAGCATGGGCGCAGGCAGCTTCTCTCAAATCGCCTTCGAGATACTGATCCGCAAGACCGGTCTTCAGCGCCTGTTTCGCGCTCACGGGCTTACCGTCGAGGCACATGCCCAGCGCGTGCTCCACTCCGATCAGACGCGGGGTCCGCTGGGTCCCGCCGGCGCCGGGCAGCAGGCCGATATTGACCTCGGGAAAAGCGAATCGCGCCCGCTCCGATACGGTGCGATAGTCACAGGCCAGCGCCAGTTCCAGTCCGCCCCCGTAGGCGACGCCGCCGATAACAGCCACCACCGGCTTGGGACAGTCATCCAGGGCATCGCACAGCGCGGTAAGCGAGGCTTGGGGAGCCGGAAGCTCCTTCATCCCGAACTCCTTGATATCGGCGCCCGCACACCAGGTCTTCAGGCCGCTGAGCAGCAGCAGCGCCAGAACGGAATCGTCGGCGGAGGCCTTGAGTATCGCGTCCATCAGCGGGGCGCGCAATGCCGCTCCAAGTGCATTGACCGGCGGCGAATTCATTTCAATCAGCCGGATCGGGCCCTGGTCGCTTACGCGGATCGTCATGAGACACCTCCATCCATTCTCAACACCCACTTCCCGGTAACCTTGCGCTGGCCGAATGCCTCAAACGCCTGGAAATAGTCGTCAAGCGGCAATTCGCGCTCGATGGGACAGCCGATAGCGCCGCTTGCCGCCAATTCCGACAAGGCATCGAGGTTACGCCGCGCCATTTCGGGGTTCCTGTCCGTCCAGGGGCCCCAAAGCACCCCCAGGACCGCGGCCGTCTTCAGCAAGACGAGGTTGAGCGGCAGGCGCGGAATTTCACCGGCGGCGAATCCCACCACCAGGAACCGGCCACCCGGCGCGCAGGCACGGTAGGCCGATTCCGAATACGGTCCACCCACCGGATCCACAACCACGTCCACCCGCCCTCCAGCTTGCTTCTTCAGCCGGCCGCGGAAGTCATCCTGCGTGTAATCGATGCTTTCGCCCGCCCCCAGCATCATCGCCAATTGAAGCTTGTTCTCGCTGCCTGCGGCGGCGATCACATGGGCGCCCATGGCGTGCGCCAGGGCGACTGCCGCCATGCCTACGCCACCGCCCGCACCCAGCACCAGGACGGTCTCACCGGCCTGAAGGTCCGCGACCTGCTTGTAGGCGTGGTAGCAGGTGCCGTAGGTGATGCAAAGCCCGGCCCCCTGGGCGAAGCTCATGTTGTCGGGAAGGCGCGCGACATGATGTCCGGGGGCAACCGCCCGTTCGGCGAACATGGCCTGCCCATGCACGGCAACGCGGTCACCCACCGCCAGGTCATGCACGCCCCCACCCAGCGCCGCAACAACGCCCGCCGCCTCGCCGCCCGGCGTGAAAGGGACCGGCGGACGCCGCTGGTAGCGACCCTGCACCATCAGCAGGTCGAAGAAATTCAACCCCGCGGCGCGCACCTCCACCAGCACCTCACCCGGCCCGGGCGCCGGCTCGGCAATTTCGCCGACAGAGAGGTCCGGGCGCCGAGCATAACGATTGCAGATCAGCGCGCGCATATCCTGCGGTCTATACCTTCCCTGGAAAAAGCGTTCAGACGCGGATGCCGCCGTCGACCAGCAACGCCTGACCGGTGACGTAGGAGCCGGCGGGAGAAACCAGGAACACGACCAGCCCGGCAACTTCGTCCGGCGAGCCCATGCGGCCCAGGGCGGTGCTTTCAAGAAAACTCTCGCGGGAACCGGCGTCGCTCCAAAGGGCCTTTGAGAAATCGGTCTTGATCAAGCCCGGGCATACCGCATTGGCGGTGATTCCATCGCGTCCGTATTCCAGCGCCAGGTTGCGGGCCATCTGTATCTCGGCTGCCTTGGACAGGCCGTAGGCACCAATCTTGTCGTGCGCCATTTGACCCACGTAGGAAGAGATCAGCACGATGCGACCGTAGCCACGGCTTTGCATGTCGCCGGCCACCAGCTTGCTGAGCCAAAGGTTCGCCTCCACGTTGCTGCGCCAGATGCGCTCAAAGGCGCTGTCGCTGATATCCAGCATCGGACCGAAGTGCGGGTTCACGCCCACATTGCAAACCAGGATGTCGATGGCGCCGAACGCGGCACGGGTGCGTGCCACCAGGTCCTCCACCTGCTCCTTGTAGAACACATTGCAGGGAACGGAGATTGCGGTGCCCTTGCCGAACTTGAGATTGATCTCCTCGGCGGTCTGCTCGCAGGCTTCCGACTTACGGCTGGAAGCCGTCACCCGGGCCCCGTGCTCGGCCAATCGCGTCGCGATCGCCTTGCCGATCCCGCGCGTGGAGCCGGTAATCAGCGCTGTGCGACCCTCCAGGTTGAACAATTCGTTCACGGAGTCGTCAGGAATCCTGCGAAATCAGCATGAACAGTTGCTGCGCCACCCAGGCTGGTTTCTCCTGGCCCTCGATTTCCATGGACTTGTCGATTCTGATGACGATGCGCCCGCCGCCCCGGTCGCGCACTTCGGCCAGCGTGGCGTGAACGCGGACCCGTGAGCCCGATGGCACGGGATTGATGAACCGCACCTTGTCCAGACCGTAATTGATGACGAATCCCACGCCTTCGAAATCGGACAGGTCCGGCGACTCCAGGTGCACCGACAGCGACAGGGTAAGAAACCCGTGCGCTATGGTGGACTTGAAGGGCGTTTCGCGCGCCACGCGGTCCGGATCGACGTGGATGAACTGGTGATCGGAAGTGCAGTCGGCGAACGCGTTGATGCGCGCCTGATCAAGATCCAGCCAGGGCGACGGAGCAAGCCTGCGCCCCTCCATTTTCTTTAGGTTTTCGATCTTCAAAAGACGTGCCTCGCTGCCCCTGATCCCGCACTGAAAGGATGCTGAAAACGGTATAGTATAGGTTCTTGTTCTAGCTTTCCGGAGCGTTCCCCATGAATCCGAAGGGCACTGTTCTGCAACGAATTTCATACTGGCTGAAGTGGGCATTCGCCAGACCGCCATTCATCGGCCTGTTCCCATTCGCCGTGTTCTTTATTTCCCAGGGCCTGGGCCACTCGGTAATGATCAAGATGGAGGAATCCCAGGGCGAGCCGGGGATGTACTACTTTGCGGCCGCCATGGGCCTTGTTGGCGCCTGGTTGCTGTGGTACGGAATGCGGCAGGACAGCGAGGTAAGCGGCACATGGCTTGGATATTTCGCCGCCTGGCTGTTATGGACGGGCTGGGTGGAGTTTTCCTTCGTTTACTATGCCCGCTGGCTGGGCGTGGCGCCGCTGCTGGACGAGGCCGGAGAGGTAGCAACCAATCCAGAATACCTGGTGATGATGTCCTCTTTGGGCGTGATGCTGGTGACGCTGGTGTACTTCGTATTCAACCGGGAAACGCGGTGTAACTTCTTCCGCTGGTGTCAACGCTGGCTGAGAATGGGGACCGGCAAGCCCACCGAGGGGCACAAGCGCAACTTCGCGGCCATTACCGCCCTGGAGACCATCTACCTCATCTGGTTCTTCTACCTGTTCCTGCTGATCATTTACGACGAGAACGTGCTCGGCGACACGCATCCGGTGACCTATGGCATTGCCGCTCTGAACGCAGTCTGGGCAATCTACCTGCTGCGGCGCCTGCTTCGCTTCCGGCGCGTAGCCACGGCCTTGCGATATTCCATTGCAACCGCAATCATCAGTTGGAACGCATACGAATTTGTCGGACGGTGGGGTTGGGTGGACGATTACTTTGTCAACCTGGAAAAATACGGATGGCAAGTCGCCGGTGTTGCAGTAGCCTCACTGCTGGTTGTAGCGCTCTGTCTGGTCATGCCGGCCGGCAAGAAAGAGCGCGAGCGCATGACCGTAATGCAGCAGGAACTCAGCGCCAACTAAGCGTATCTCGAAACTGACCTGATCGGGCCGTTGACTGATTTCGGCCCAGGGGCGCTTGCCTACCAAATGAACATGCGATCTCACTACTGCGGCGAACTTCGCGCCGGGCACGCCGGACGTGAAGTTCAGGTTTGCGGCTGGGTCAACGGCAATCGCGATCACGGTGGCGTGATCTTCATCGATCTGCGCGACCGCGAGGGACTGTTGCAGCTCGTTTGCAATCCGGAGCAGGCCGAGGTGTTCGCCGTAGCCGAAAAGGTGCGCGCCGAATGCGTGCTGCGCGCTACCGGACTGCTGCGGATACGCCCCGAGGGCACAGCCAACCCGGATCTGAAGACCGGCGAGGTGGAGCTTGTAGCGGAAACCCTGGAAATCCTCTCGGCAGCCTCAGACCTGCCTTTCCACCAGGGCGAAGGCGCCGGTGAGGAACTGCGCCTCAAGTATCGCTACCTGGACCTGCGCCGGCCCGAAATGATCGCCCGGCTGCGGCTGCGCCACGCGGTGTTTGCGGCAATCCGCGCGTTTCTCGATAAACGAGACTTCGTGGACGTGGAGACACCGATGCTTACCCGCGCCACGCCCGAAGGCGCGCGCGATTTTCTCTCGCCGGCGCGCAACCGGCCGGGGCGTTTCTACGCGCTGCCCCAGTCCCCGCAGTTGTTCAAGCAGCTCCTGATGATGTCGGGGCTGGACCGCTACTACCAGATTGTGCGCTGCTTCCGCGACGAGGACCTGCGCGCCGACCGGCAGCCGGAATTCACCCAATTGGACGTCGAAATGTCGTTCGTCAGCGAAGACGAGGTGACCGGCCTGATGGAGGCCCTGGTACGCGACGTGTTCGGCGATGTTCTGGACGTGCAGCTGCCGGACCCCTTCCCGCGCATGACCTACGCCGAGGCCATGAAGCGCTTTGCCAGCGACGCGCCGGACCTGCGCAACCCGCTGGAACTGGTGGAGTTGAGCAGTATTCTCGAAAACGCGGAATTCAAGGTCTTTTCGGCGCCTGCAAGAGATCCGGACAGCCGGGTGGCCGCGCTGCGCATCCCTGGCGGGGCGGACATGAGCCGGCGCAAACTCGACGAACTGACAGCTTTCGTACAGGCGATGGGCGCCAAGGGGATGGCCTGGATCAAGGTCAATGATCCGGCGAGCGGGCGTGACGGCATGCAATCGCCGGTGTTGAAGTTCCTCGCCGACGAAGAAATCGCTGCGATGGTTGACAGTACCGGCGCGACCGGGGGCGACCTCCTCCTTTTCGGCGCCGGACCCGCGGCGATCGTCAACCGCACGCTGGCAGCGCTGCGCGACCGTCTCGGGCACGAGCGCAATCTGGTGGCCGGCGGCTGGGCGCCCGTCTGGATCACCGACTTTCCCGCATTTGAATTCGACCCGGACGAAAAGCGCTTCAAGGCCCTGCACCACCCGTTCACCGCGCCGGCCGCGGCAACGCCGGGCGATCTTCTTGAACAGCCCGGCGGAACGCTTTCGCGGGCCTACGACCTGGTGCTCAATGGTCACGAAATCGGCGGCGGCTCCATCCGCATCCACCAACGCGAAATGCAAGCGGCCGTGTTCGAATTGCTTGGACTGTCGGCCGAGGAAGCCGACCAGCAGTTCGGATTTTTCTTAAAGGCCCTGGAATACGGCGTGCCCCCGCACGGCGGCATCGCCTTCGGGCTGGACCGCTGGGTCATGTTGATGGCCGAGGCCGAATCGATCCGCGAGGTGATCGCGTTTCCCAAGACCCAATCCGGCGCCTGTCCCCTCACCGGGGCCCCGGCATCCGTAGATTCAAGGCAACTGCGCGAACTGGGAATCCGCCCGATATAAAATTCAGCAGCCGCCAGGGTGCTTCCCTTACCCCCATGCCCATTTACGAATACCAATGCCGCGACTGCGGATACCGTCTGGATGCGCTGCAGAAAATCAGCGATCCACGATTGACTGATTGCCCGGAATGCGCGCAACCGAGTCTCAAGAAACTCCTGTCCGCGCCCCATTTCCGCCTCAAGGGAAGCGGCTGGTACGAGACCGATTTCAAGCACAGCGGAGGCCGGAAGCCGGAGAAAGGCGTCGAAGGCAGCGAAGCCACACAGTCATCGGAAAAAAAGGACGCCGGCAAGAGCGCAGCAGAAACCTCGGCCGGCGAAGGCGCCCAGAAGAGTTCCACTTCCGGCGCGGCCGCTGATCCGGGCTAGCAGGACACACCCCGCCGGGCACGATGGGAGCATAGGCAACAAGAATGGCCGACAAGCGTAATTTGTCTCTTTTGCCACGTCTTCGGCGCATTCTCGTGGCCGGCCTGCTGGTATGGGTTCCGGTCGGAATTACCGTGCTTATCCTCAGCGTCCTGGTGAACCTGGCGGATCAGACGCTGGGCTTGATTCCGGAGCAGTATCATCCGGAGGAATTGCTGGGCTTCCCGATCCCCGGACTCGGCGTTGTGCTGAGCCTGATTTTGCTTTTCGTGACCGGGCTGGTTGCGGCCAACGTGTTCGGCAAACGCATAATCGCCTTCTGGGAAGGCGTGCTGCGCCGGATACCCCTGGTGCGGACCATATATACCGCCGCCAAGGGCTTTCTCGAGATGGTCTTGAGCGGAAAGCACGATTCGTTCAGCAAGGTGCTGCTGATCGAGTATCCGCGCAAGGGCGTTCATTGCATTGCGTTTCAGACTTCAAGCAACGTGGGCCAGCTCGACAAGCATTTTGAAGACAAGTCTGTCTGCGTGTTCGTGCCCACCACGCCCAATCCCACGTCAGGTTTTCTGGTCGTGGCGCCGGAGAAGGATCTGATTGAGTTGGACATGAGCGTGGAAGACGCGATCAAGCTGGTTGTGTCAGTCGGCGTCCTGGTGCCGGACCCGTCCAGACTCAAGCGCGTCGATCCGGCCAAAGAAGCTTGACACGACACCTGGCATGAGCGCCGGCCCAAGTGACGTATCGGTAATCTTCAGCACTTTTCGCCAGCCTGAGTGGCTGCGCAAGGTCCTGTGCGGATTTGCCTCTCAGACCCATCGGGACTTTGAGGTCGTACTGGCCGACGACGGCTCCGGAGCGAAGACCGCTGAAGTCGTCCGGCTGGCGCAAAGCAGCACGGGACTTGAGATTGAGCATGTCTGGCAACCGGACCGCGGGTTTCGGAAGTGCCGCATACTCAACAAGGCCATCACAAGGGCCCGCGGCGACTACCTGATATTCACCGACGGCGACTGCATCCCGCATCCGGAATTTGTGGAACGACACCTGAAACTGGCGGAACCGGGCCGGTTCCTTTCCGGCGGCCTGCTTCGCCTGCCGCTGGGACTCTCGCACAACATCCAGTCGGACGACATTACCTCCAGTCGCTGTTTTTCCGTGTCCTGGCTGCGCAGCCAGGGTATGCCGCTCACTTACAAGCTGCTCAAACTTGGTGCGGGCATGGGGTTCGGGGCGGTGCTGGACCGCGTGTCACCGGCGACCGCCGGCTGGAACGGGCACAACGCCTCCGGCTGGAAAGAGCACATACTTGAGGCTAACGGCTTTGATGAGCGCATGGGCTACGGCGGCGAAGACCGGGAACTGGGGGAGCGGCTGGAGAATGCAGGCGTACGCGGCAAACGCATTCGCCACCGGGTCACCTGCCTGCACCTGGACCATCCGCGCGGCTACGTGGATCCCGATATCCGCGCGGCAAACCTGGCGATTCGTGGGGAAACCAGGCGGCTGCGCCGCACCCGGACCGAGCACGGTATCGCCCGTTTGTAGCTTCACCGGGGAAGGAGGACATCCTGCCCTCCTTCCCGGGGGACTGTTTCGAGGGCTGGGTGCCCTCGATCCGGAATTACGAGCCGGCGGCCGCTGTGGACTCGGCGGCTTCGGCCTTGGCCTTGTCGCCGCCAATGAAGATCAGATAGCCATCGGAGCCGAAGTACTTGCGGAAAGCCTCATTGACTTCGTCCAGCGTAAGCGCCCTGTAGCGCTCGTGCATCGCACCGTACCACTGCGCATCAAGGCCGTGCTCGGCGCCCGACCGAAGGATTCCAGCCAGGGCCCCGTCGCTTGACCAGCGGCTCAGGTCGCCCGAAATGGTGCCGTCCACGGCGTCCGCAAGCTCCTCTGCAGTGAACCCGTCATCCAGGGCGTGCTGCAATTCCTCCAGCGCCCCCGCCTTGACCTTGGCAAGGTTCTCCGGGGCCGCAATGGCTTGCATGACCACCGAGCCGTTGTCATCGCCCTCGCGGCTGGATGCCCTGATAGCGCCTCCCGCTCCGTACGACCAGCCTTCCTTCTGGCGCAGGCGGTTAATCAGGCGATTGCTCATTGCACCACCGCCGAAAATTCGCGCCGCAATTGCTGCCGCGGCGTAATCCGTGTCCCGAATGTTGAGCGGAACCGGGAGCGCGGCTACCATGACTCCATTGGCCTTGTCCGGGGTATCCAGCCAGTCGTCCTGAGAATCCACGGGATGGTGGCTGCTGGGCGCCGCCACATAGTCCTCGGCCGCCTCCCAGTCGCCGAACAGTTCGTTCAGGCGCGCCGCCAACGCTGCGGAATCAACGTTTCCTACGGCCGTTGCGATCACTCCCTTGAAACCGATGTACGAGTTCCAGAACGCCTCCAGATCATCGCGGGTCATGTTGCGGATCATTTCCTCCTGCTCGTCCAGATCCATGGCGTAGCGGAAATGGCCTGGTTCATACGGACTCATCGCCTTGGAGAGTGCGATCGAAACAACGGTCTGAGGTTGCCCGCGAGCACCGGCCAGGCCCGCGAGAGCGGAGCGTTTGACTTCTTCGAGTTGGTCGGCGTCGAAGATCGGCTCGCGCAACACATGCGCCATCAGCGCCAGCGCTTCATCGAAATTGTCCTCGTCGGTCCTCAGCGTGGCGCCTATGCTCTGGCCGCCGCCACCGACGAACAGGCTGCTCTTCAGGCGGTTCCACTCGGTGGCCAGCTCGTCACGCGTGTAGCGCGTCGTGCCTCGTTGCAATTGGCCGGTCGCATAGCCGGACACGCCCTGTTTGCCGGCCAGGCTCTCCTCGCTGCCGAAAAAGAGATTCAGCGACACGATGATCTCGTCGCCGCGCGACTTTTTCTCGATCGCCCAAAGTGTTCCACCGCCGGCCAGATCGTGCTTGGCGGTGCGGGAGGCAATGTTTTCCGGCGTGGGAAGGAATTCCTCGCCGGCGCTTACCGACTGCCGTCCGGCCATGGCCGTCAATTCGGCGCTTTGATCGCCACGGGAAGCCACCGAGGTCCGATCCGGCTCCTGCGTGGGGATAAACATGCCGGCGGTGCGGTTGCTGCGTTTGAAGTGTTGCGCTGCCACCGCGTTCAGGTCATCGACGGTCACCGCATCCAGCTGGTCCTTGTACAGGAAGAGGTATCGCCAATCGCCGCCGGCAATGCTCTCGGAGAGGGTCCGGGCCAGTGAGGCAACGCTCTTGATCGCGTTCTCGTAGCCGGAAACCATGGCAAGCCGTGCCCACTCCAGTTCCTCTGCCGTAATCGGCTCATCGGCAATACCCTCTGCCACCCCCAGCAAAGTATCCAGCACGAGCTGCCTGTCGCCGTCCACGGGGACGGTGGCGCTCAGCGCGAAAAGCCCCGGAAAGGCAAAACCGTCGGCGCGCGCGCTCGCACCCGCGGCAATACCCGGCTCGATCATTTCGCGATAAAGCCGGCCGCGGCTGGAATCCGTCAGGATCCGCGCCACGACGGCCAGCGCTGTGTTTTCAGGCGTCGTCCCGGCGGGAATGTGATAGGCCGCCATTACCAGGCTCTGCTCCCCGACACGCCGCAAGGTCACGAGACGCTCGCCGTCCTGCACGGGCTCGACTGTATAGATGCTGGGCAATTCCCGCTCCGGGGCCGTAATAAGGCCGAAGGAGTCTGCGATGATCGGCGCGGCCTCCTGCGGATCGAAATCGCCTGCCACAATCAGCGTGGCGTTATCGGGCTGGTAGTACATGCGGTAGAAAGCCTGCAGGCGACCGATGTCCACGCCCTCCACGTCCGAGCGGGCGCCGATTGTCGAGTTGCCATAGTTGTGCCATTCGAAGGCCGCTGCCCGCACGCGCTGATCCAGCATCCGCCCCGGGTTGTTCTCGCCGCGCTCCATTTCGTTGCGTACCACGGAGAATTCGGATTGCAGGTCATCGTAGGAAATGTACGAATTGACCATGCGGTCGGCCTCCATGCGCAAGGCCCATTCGAGGTTGTCGTCGGTCGGCTCGAAGCTCTCGAAGTAATTGGTTCGATCCAGCCAGGTTGTGCCATTGAAACCCATGCCGCGCTCGGCAAAGTCCTTGGGGATGTCGGGATGGTCAGGTGTGCCCTTGAACAGCAGATGCTCCAGCAGGTGCGCCATGCCGGTTTCGCCGTAGTTCTCATGCATGGAGCCGACGTGGTAGGTAACGTTAACGGTTACGCGCGCCTGCGCACTATCGGGAAACAGCAGCACCTGCAGACCGTTGGGCAGCGTGTACTCGTGGATGCCCTCCACGCTGGTCACATATTCGAATCCGCCTTCCACGGCGGACAGATCAAGGGGGTCCTCGGCGATGGCCGGCGCGGGCAGGGCCAGCAGAATTACGATCCATGCCTTTCTCAAATTCCTCATTGCAAGCTCCTCAGTACTTTCTTTTCGTAACAAAAACCCGATGCGGCCGCGACCAAATACGTCGCTCCACAAACTACTCCGGCCATCGGGACAGCAGGGCGGCTATCTTACGCCGCCTTGGATCAGTCCTTGACAGTAATGACGGTATTACCGTCCTTTTCCGCCACCACCAGCGTCTGGCCTGACTTTGCATTTGCCGACAACAGCCATTCCGCAAGCGGATTTTCCACGTAGTCGCGGATCGCCCGTTTCAGCGGCCGCGCCCCGTAGGCCGGGTCGTAGCCCAGATTAGACAGGCGCAACCTTACGTCATCCTTAACTTCAAGCCCCATGTCCTGCTCCGCAAGCCGGGAAGCAAGGCGATCCAGCTGCAAGTCCACGATCGCGCGTATTTCTTCGCGTGAAAGCGGCTGAAACACCACGATATCGTCGATGCGGTTGAGGAACTCCGGCCGGAAGTGTTCGCGCAGCGAAGCCATCACGGCGTTGTGGATTTCTTCGTGCCCCGAACCGGCCAGCGTCCGGATCTGGTTCGAGGCCAGGTTGGAGGTCATGATGACCACCGTGTTGCGAAAATCCACCGTGCGGCCCTGACCGTCGGTCAGCCGACCTTCGTCGAGCAATTGCAGCAGGATATTGAGCGCGTCCGGGTGCGCTTTCTCCAGTTCATCCAGGAGCAGCACCGAATACGGGCGGCGGCGCACCGCCTCGGTGAGCTGGCCGCCTTCCTCGTAGCCCACGTAACCGGGAGGGGCGCCTACCAGGCGCGAAACAGCGTGCTTTTCCATGTACTCCGACATGTCCACCCGCACCATCGCGGATTCGCTGTCGAACAGGAACTCCGCCAGGGCCTTGCACAACTCCGTCTTGCCAACGCCAGTCGGCCCCAGGAACAGGAAAGACCCGGTGGGGCGGTCCGGATCCGCCAAACCCGCACGGGAACGCCTTATGGCCCGGGCCACTGCCCGTACCGCCTCTTCCTGGCCGATCAGGCGGCGATGCAACTCCGCCTCCATATGATTCAGGCGCTCGCGCTCGCCGGTGAGCATCCGGGCCACCGGAATACCCGTTGCGCGGGCCACGACCGCCGCAATGTCCGCTTCCTCGACCCGGCTGGACAACATGGATTCAGCCGAATCCCCGGCTTCCTGTGCCTGGGACTCCGTGAGCTTTCTCTCCAGTTCCGGAATGAGGCCGTACTGCAGCTCGGACATGCGCTGCAGGTCCTGACCCCTGCCCGCACGCTCAAGGGCCAGGCGGGCCTGCTCAAGTTCTTCCTTGAGTGCCGCGCTTTCCTGGGTGCGGGCCTTTTCCGCCTGCCAGATCTCCCCCAGACCCGCGAGCTCTTTTTCCCGCTCGGAGATTTCCACATCGAGGTCCGCCAGGCGTTGCTTCGCGCCTTCGTCCTCGTCCTTCCCTAGCGCCTCGCGCTCGATCTTCAGCTGGATCAGGCGACGCTCCAGCCGGTCTATGGGTTCAGGCTTGGAATCCATCTGCAGACGTATGCGGGCCGCCGCTTCATCTACCAGGTCGATGGCCTTGTCCGGCAGCTTGCGGTCGGTGACGTAGCGCTGCGACAAGGTGGCCGCAGCGACGATGGCCGCATCCGCAATGGCCACGCCATGATGCACTTCGTAGCGTTCCTTGAGCCCGCGAAGAATGGCGATCGTGTCCTCAACGGAGGGTTCGCCGATCAGTACTTTCTGAAAGCGGCGCTCCAACGCACCGTCCTTTTCCAGGTGGCGGCGGTATTCGTCCAGGGTGGTTGCGCCAACGCAATGCAGGTCGCCGCGCGCCAGTGCGGGTTTGAGCATGTTGCCGGCATCCATGGCGCCTTCAGCCTTGCCCGCCCCCACCAGCGTGTGCAACTCGTCGATGAACAGAATGATCCGGCCTTCCTGTTTCGCCAGTTCTTTCAAAACGGCCTTCAAGCGTTCCTCGAATTCGCCGCGGTACTTGGCGCCGGCGATCATGGCGCCCAGATCCAGCGCGAGCAGGCGCTTTCTCTTCAGACCTTCCGGCACCTCCTTGTTGGCGATCCGCAGAGCCAGACCTTCCACGACCGCGGTCTTGCCGACGCCCGGCTCCCCGATCAGCACCGGGTTGTTCTTGGTGCGCCGCTGCAAAATGTGCATGGTGCGGCGAATTTCCTCGTCCCGTCCTATGATCGGGTCCAGCTTGCCTTCCTCGGCGCGGCGCGTCACGTCGATGGCGTATTTCTCCAGGGCGCCGCGCAATTCTTCGGCCCCCGCATCGTTCACGGTCTCGCCGCCGCGGAGTTGATCGATGGCCGCCTCCAGCCGCGCCGGCTCCACTCCGGCGTCCTTCATGAGCCGCGCGTGCTCGCCCTTGTCACTTGCCAGGGCCAACAGCAGGATTTCGCTGCTCACCACGGCATCGCCTCGCTTGCGGGCCAGCTTGCCGGCCAGATTCAGGACCCGGCCGAGTGACGCCGAGGCATGCAGGTCGCCCTCCTGGCCCTGGACGCTGGGCATGCGCTCGAGTATTTGCGCCAACCCGGTCCGAAGCTTGCCGGTATCTGCCCCGGCTCGCCGCAAGAGTGGCAGAATCGCGCCCGAATCCTGGTCCAACAATGCCTGCTGCACGTGCAGCGGTTCCAGAAACTGATGATCGGCATCCACCGCCGCCGCCCGAGCCTCGGTGAGGGCGTCACGAACGCGATTGGTGAATTGATCCATGTTCGGGATATAGCGCCCGGAGCGCTGAATTCAACTGTCGAGCCAGATGAAGGAGGCGTGCCTCCCCGCGCCCGGGTCGCGGCGGTAGGAGTGAAAACGCCCGGTATCGGAATAGGTGCACCATCGGCCGCCGTAGACACGCGAGACGCCGAGCCTGCCCAATTGATGCCGGGCCAGGGCCGCCAGATCGCAAAGCCAGTGATCAGGGTCCTGACTGGCAAAAAACCTCTCCGCATCCGGCGTTCCCGCGCTTATCGCCTGAAACACGTCCGGACCCACCTGGTAGACGCCACTTCCGATACCGGGACCGATCCAGGCCATCAAACCGGCGGGACCCACGGCTTGGGGTCCGCCCTCGCAAAGCGCAGCGACAGCAGCTTCAATCACTCCCGAAGCCAGTCCTCGCCAGCCTGCATGCGCCGCTCCGACCCGTGTTCCGCTGTCGTCGCACAAGAGTATCGGCAGACAGTCGGCGGTGCGCAGTACGCAGGCCGCGTTGGGCGAAAAGGCAATGCTGGCGTCGGCGCTCGCCGATTCCCAAGACTCATCGGCGCGCACAACACGAGCGCCGTGAACCTGATTCAGCCAGCGAATCTCTCCCGGAACCCCCAAAGACCTCCAGGCTTCCCCTGGTGTAATGCCGCGCAATGTGCTGGCTGCGCGCACCGCTTTCGGCGCCGGCCAATCCGGGTAGATCATCTGTTCCACGAATAACCGCCCCAATCGCGCTCTTCGCCCGCAAGGCGATTCAGTAAACCGTCCATGTCATCCGGAAGCGGTGCGACGAAAGCGCTTTCCTCGCCGGTGGCGGGATGTTCCAGACGCAGTTCACGCGCATGCAGCGCCGGCCGCTCAAATCCACCACTCGCACGCGCATAAAGTGCATCCCCGACCAGAGGGAAGCCAAGATGCGCCAGATGGACGCGTACCTGGTGTGTGCGGCCGGTTTCCAAGCGAACTGCAAGAAATGAATTGGCCGCAAACCGGGCCAGCACCCGGTAGTGCGTTACCGCTCGCCGGCCGCCTGGCCGAACGGTCATGCGCAGCCGGTCCCGCGGGTGCCTCCCCACTGGCTCGTCGATGGTCCCGCCGGCAACCGGGCAACCGCGCGTAACGGCCCGGTATTCCCGGTGAATGCGCCGTGCCTGCAGCGCCTGGGTGAGACTCTGATGGGCCGCCGCCGTGCGGGCGACCAGCAGCAGGCCAGTCGTCCCCGCGTCAAGACGATGCACCAGTCCGAATCGAGGCACTCCGGCCAGTTCCGGGAAACGGTGCAGCAAGCCGTTCTGCAAGGTGCCGCCGGGATTTCCGGCGCCCGGATGCACTACCAGACCGGCCGGCTTGTTGACCACAATCAGATCCGTGTCTTCATGCGCCACCGCAAAATCCACGGGCTGAGGCTCTACCGCGCCCGTAGCGGTCAACTCGGCGCGGATCCGGTAACGCTCCCCGCCTGCGACGCTGGAACGCGGTCTCAGCTGCTGGCCAGCGCTGGCCCGGACCTGCCCGCTTTCGATCCACGTCTTGATCAGACTGCGCGAGAACTCCGGCATTAGTTCCGCCAGTGCCGAATCCAGGCGGCGACCCGCAAGGCTGTCCGGCACAAGCACCGTCTTCTCCACAACCTGCGTCACGGCCTCAACTCCCATCTCCTTTGGTTATACTGCACGCTTTAGCGAATCGCGGGTGATTCGAGTAATTCAATGTTTTCAGCACGATACCTGGCCGGGATTCTACTTGCGGCGGCGACCTGCGTCGCTTTGTCCGGTTGCGGCCGCGGCGATGAGCGCGACGAGCTTTCGGCTGCGAACGTACTTTACGAACGCGGGCATGCCGCGCTGGAAGGGGGCGACTTCCGCAAGGCGCTGCAGTTCCTGGGGGCGCTCAAGGCACGCTTCCCCTTCAATCCGCAGACCCGCCAGGCCCAGTTGGAAATCATCTATTGCTACTACCGCCTGAATGATCAGGATAGCGCGGTCGAAGCCGCGCGTGAATTTGAGCGGGAAAACCCTCGCCACCCCAATGTCGACTATGCGATCTACATGCGCGGGCTGGCGCTGTTTGCACGCCAGCCGGGGCGCTTCGGACGCCTGTTCCGCATCGACTATTCGCGGCGCCCGGTCCTCACCGCGGGTGAGTCCTTTGATGCATTCATGCAGTTGACCACACGCTATCCCGAGAGCGAGTACGCAGCGGACTCGCGGCGCCGCATGGTGTTCCTGCGCAACCGCATGGCGCGCTACGAGAACCACGTAGCCGACTATTACTTTCGCCGGGGCGCATGGATCGCCGCGGCCAACCGGGCGCGGTTCGCGGTGGACAACTATCACGGCTCGCCGGAAATCGCCGATTCGCTCAAGATCATGGCCAGGGCCTACCGGACGGTCGGCATGGACGACCTCGCCGCGGACGCCGAACGCATGCTGGCGACAAACTTTCCGGGCGAGCAGGTCGAGAGCGAACGGGCGCGGAAACGCTTCTTCTTTTTCTAGCAGGCGCGCCGCACGGCGATTGCCGCCCAGCCCTAAGGGAAACGCTGCCGCGAGACTCAGCCTTCCAGCGGGATCAGTGAGGCCACGCGCTTGATACGCCCCTGCTTTCCCGGCGGGCCCAGCGTGATGCAGGCAGCAGTGGGGCGCTTGATCTCATATTCGCCGACCGCATAGCGTGAGTAGCGCCGCCGCAGCACGTCCTCGCAAAGCAGCAGCCGATATTCGCGTTCCAGGTGACTGAAACGAACCCGCACAACGTTGTCGCCGGAAACCGGCCGGCGGGTCACGTCGACGATGTAGCGGTCGAGTTCGATCAGCATCAGCGAAGATTCCAGTTCCATGGCTTCCGGCGCCAGCACCCGGTCATAGGAACCGGCCTTGGTCGAGGTCAGGTCCGACCAGAGAACCAGAGGCGAAGAGCAAAGATCACCCAACAACTCGCGGGGATAGCTTCCGACCTTGCGCCAGCGCGGTCGATCGGCCACCTGCAGGTTCTCGAACTGCGGCGGCCTGGGCGTGGCTTTTTCAACTGGCGCGACAAATACATCCAGCGGGCGCGCCGGTGACTTGTTTCGGTAGCGCACGGCATTGAGCGATAGCGCGCCGCCTTTCCCGGAGCCTTCAAGACGGGCCCAGGGGCCGAGACGCTCGCCGTCAAAGTGCACTGCTGCAACCCGAAAGCCGCCTGTGACTTCGTAGCGCGCCAAACAAAGGAATTGCCTGATTTCCACGGAAGACCCCAAAAGGAACTTATTTTATGTTTTTCGGCCGTCTCGGCCAAACTCCGGTACACCAAGGGCGTCAAGTACGTCCCGCAAGTCTGCCGGCAGGGGAGCCTTAAAGCAAAGCGCCTCGCCGTTATGCGGGTGTAGCAATTTCAATTCACAGGCATGAAGGAACAGCCGCTTGAGGCCGATTTGCTCCGCCACACCGCTCGCTGCGCGGCCGTACTTGTCGTCACCCAGCACCGCGTGGCCAATTGCGGCCGCATGGGCCCGAATCTGGTGGGTGCGCCCGGTAATCGGAATGGCGTGGACCAGGCTGACGTTACGCCATACCCGGCGGGGAAGAAAATCGGTCTCCGCCGATTGTCCGTGACCCACCCGGACCCTGCGTTCGGCCCCGCTGCCGGCGGAGCGGTCCAGCGGAAGACTGACCGTGCGGTCACCGCCTTGCCAGCGCCCCGCAAGCAAGGCTGCGTAGCGCTTTTTCACCTCGCTTTCCCGGAACGCGCGATGCAGGGCGCTCAGCGCGCGCCGATTCCTGGCCAGGACCAGACAACCGCTGGTCGCCCGGTCCAGGCGGTGGGCCAACTGCAGGAAGGGCTCCCCGGGGCGCGAGGCGCGAAGCAGTTCCACCGCGCCCAGGTTGACGGACCCTCCGGCATGCACCGCCAATCCAGCCGGCTTGTCGAGGACAAGCAGGCATTCGTCCTCGTGCAAAATATGTTGTTCAATCCAGCGGGCCCTGGCCGCAACCGGAGCCTGGGGCCGGCGTTCAAGAAAGGGCGGCAGCCTGACCTCATCACCTGCCCCAAGGCGATGACTCGACGATGCCCGACCGCTGTTCACCCGCACCTCGCCGCGGCGGATCATGCGATGAATTCGCGCCAGGCGCATTCGCTTTAGCCTGCCCGCCAGGAAGTTATCGAGGCGGCGTCCGGCGTCGTCTTCGGAGACTTTCAGGATGTTGTTTCTCATCGATAAACGGCGGTTGCGTGGTTCGGGATTCAAGAGCAGCCCTGGGGATGCCGTGCTATAGTAATCTGCGGCGCTGCCTACATGCGCCCGCGCAGATGCTTGCGCAAGCGGTGGGAGATTCCTGCCGACACTGTTTCCAAATGCGGCGGAGGAACGCCGGTCTTACCGGATGGATTTCCAGGAAAAGAACGTGCCACGGGACGTATTTCTAATGAATGACCTGTTTACGCATTGCTGCCAACGCGGCCTGGGTGCCCTGTTGCGCGCGAATGCGGCGTGGTTCCGCCCGAACAAGGACGAAATTCACAATGAAAAGAATGCTTGTAAACGCCACCCAGCAAGAGGAGGTGCGCGTTGCTCTGGTCGATGGGCAAACACTTTATGACCTTGCCATCGAACACAGGGAAAAAGAAGAAAAGAAAGGCAACATCTACAAGGGAAAAATCGCCCGCGTAGAGCCCAGCCTGGAGGCTGCCTTCGTTGACTTTGGCGCCGAACGCCACGGTTTTCTCCCCCTGGAGGACATTTCCCGCGAATACTTTCTGCGGACTCCGGAACCCGGCAAACCCCCGAACATCGCCGAGCTGGTGGAAGAAGGCCAGCAATTGGTGGTGCAGGTCGAAAAGGACGAGAGAGACAACAAGGGCGCGGCCCTGAGTACCCTGGTCTCGCTGGCCGGCCGCTATCTGGTGCTGAACGCCAACAACCCACGGGGCGGAGGCGTATCCCGGCAGGTGCGCGGCGAGGATCGCCAGGCGGTGCAGCAGCGGCTGGGGAAATTGACGGTTCCCAAGGGAATGAGCGTGATCATCCGAACCCAGGGGCATGATCGCGGCATCGAGGAATTGCAATGGGACCTCGACAACCAGTTACAGACCTGGGAAGCCATAAAGCTGGCCGTGCTCGAGCGCGACGGACCGTTTCTTGTCGTGCAGGAGTCCAGCGTGATCTTGCGCGCCGTGCGCGATTACCTGTCCGACGCCATCGGCGAGGTGGTCGTGGACGACGACGAGGCCTACGAGGGCATTCGGAGCTTCATGAAGCACACCATGCCGCACTTTATGGAACGGCTGCGCCGCCATGAAGGCGACGCGCCCCTATTCAACCGCTACCAGATCGAGAGCCAGATCGACTCGGCGTATCGGCGCCGCGTGAACCTGCCATCCGGCGGCCAGATCATCATTGACCAACCCGAGGCCGGGATCTGCATCGACGTTAACTCGGCACGAGCCACCTCCGCGGATGATATCGAGCAGACCGCATTGCAGACCAACCTCGAGGCGGCCGACGAAATCACTCGCCAATGCCGTATCCGCGACTTGTCGGGCCTGATCATGATCGACTTTATCGACATGCGCTCGTCCGGGTCCAACCGGCAGGTGGAGGAACGGCTGCGCAAGGGCACCCGGAATGAGCCTGCCAGGATTCAGATTGGGCAGATCTCCCGCTTCGGCATACTGGAAATGTCCCGCCAGCGCCTTCGTACCTCCCTGGTGGATGCAACCCACGAGACCTGCCCGCGGTGCGGCGGAACCGGGCGAATCCGGGGGGTAGAGTCGCTGGGCCTGCATGTGCTGCGCATGATCAGCGAAGAAGCGGGCAAAGAGCGCACCGCCAAGGTGGTCGCGGAGTTACCTCTGGTGGTGGCCAACTTCCTGCTCAACGAGAAACGATCCGTCCTCACGCAGATCGAAGAGGTTTTCAAGGTCAGCGTGGTGCTGGTTGCAAATTCCGCGATGGAGACACCGGAATTCACTCTGCGGCGTATTCGAGACAATACGGACGACGAAACGCCCAGTTACGAAATGGCGACCGTCACGGCCCAGCCTGCCGAAGCACTGTCGCCAAGCCGGGCCAAGCCGCCGGAGAAGCCGGCCGTGGAGCGTTCCCTGCCCGATACCGCTCCTCCCCCGCGCAAGGCCAAACCCGCCAAGCAGCGCGCTCCCAGGAAAGAGCCCAAGGTCGGGTTTTTCGCCCGCCTGTTCGGGCTTGGGAAGAAGAAAAAGCCGCCTAAACCCGAAAAGAAATCCCACCCTGGGCAGCGAGCACAGAGAAAGCGACAGCCGCAGCGCCCCAAGAAACAACAGAGTTCACACAAGGGAAGAGGCAGGGGCAAGGGCAGAGGCAAGGCGCAAGGCGGTCAAAAGCCGCCCCGGCCAAAGGAAGCCGAAGGGAGCGGCGGTCAACAGCCTCGACGCAGAAGGCGCCGCAGACGCAGGAGACCACCAGGCGACGCCCCACCGCCGCCCGCCTGACTATTACGCGACCGGGCAGTTCGAGGGCAGGATGCCCTCGTTCCCAGGGGGGTGCTTAACGAAGCCCGGTCAGACGATTTCGGCAGTCAGCCAGCCGTCGGGCTGCCAATCCGAGAGCCGTATCTCTACGCCCATGCGCTCGGCATACCCGAGCAAACGCGGCTTGGTCCAGTTCTCGTGGATCCACTCTTCGGTCAGATCGAACTGCCCAATCCTGTGGCTGGCCGCCAGAACCCGGGCAAAGGGTGAACGCCAACGGCGACTTCCGGGACTGGATTCAGTGTCCAGGCAGAGCTGATAGTGGCAGGCGGTGCGATCGAAGATGCCGATCAGGGCGATTTCCTTCTGGCCGGTCTTCTCGATCAATCCTCTCATGCGTTTGTTCAGCGGCTCCATGGTCTCAATGTCGTGAGCCACGTATTCCTCCATCAGACCCTTGTCCTTGGCGAACTGAATTGCCTGCAGGCGCGCCTTGATCAAGGCGTCATTGATCTCGTGCTCGTAGGGCTCCACGTTCTTGAGCGTCTTGAGGACCACGGCCACCGACTTGCCTAGATCATCCTCGCGGCCTTCCACACCGGTGATGGTGCCGGTAAAGGCATGGGAGGGCGGGCCACCCACGACTCCGGGCGGCGGTCCGCCAGCCGAAGACGGCCGGGCGCCGGGCATGGATTCGGTTTCTTTGCGCAATGCTTGCACGCTCATGTCTTACCTCGCTGGGTCAGGAGTGGATGAGGGCTGCTCATTATATGCAGTGCGCAGCAGCGCCTCCACACGGCTCAGATCTTCGGGCGTGTCCACTTCCGGCCCCGGGGGCGGATCCGCAATCACGACGCCGATACGCATTCCTAGCCACAGGGCCCGCAATTGCTCCAATCCTTCGATGCGCTCCAACTCGCATTGCGGCTCGCCGGTCAGCCGTTTGAGTGCCGATACCCGGTAGGCATAAAGGCCCGTGTGGCGCAGATACCGCGGCCTGTCGTCCGAGGTGGGGTGTACGCCGGGTATCGGCGCGCGGCTGAAATACATGGCCCTTGAAGCGGAATCCAGCACCACCTTGACGACATGCGGGCTGGATGCATCCTCGGAACCTTGAAGAGGCGAGGCAAGCGTAGCCAGATCGTCGTCGAATGCCCTGGCGGCCACGGCACTGATGTGGGCCGGATCAACAAGCGGCGCATCACCCTGCAGGTTGACAACAACTTCTTCCGGGGTGAACTTCAAGCCCCCGGCCACCTCGGCCACCCGGTCCGAGCCGGTGGCGTGATCCGCCCGCGTCAGGCAGGACACGCCTCCGAATTCTTCTACGCGGGCGGCGACACGCTCATCGTCGGTAGCCACCGTCACCGTCCGCGCCCCGGCCTCGCAGGCCCGCCGCCAGACATGTTCGATCAACGGCCGGCCGGCAAGCGGCGTCAGCGGCTTTCCCGGCAGGCGGCTTGAAGCAAAACGCGCGGGAATCACGATATGGAAATCAGCCGTCATTGTCCTTATCCAGCAACGATAGAACCCGGCGAACGAGTTTCGCCGCCGCATCCTCGGGCATGACTACGCGGGCAGGCGTCCACCAGAGATTTTCCCCCTCATGGCCTCGGTACTTTACGGCGTCCTTCTCGGTCATGATCACCGGCAGTTTTCGCTGAAGCAAGGGTTTCAGCGAAATACGCCCATGATCCGGCACCCGAACCGGTTCGATGTCCAGACCGGCGGCGACAAGCGCGGAATGAAAACGCTCCGGTGCGCCGATGCCGGCCAGTGCAAGAACCGGCCCGCCGGCAAACTTCCCCAATGCGCGCTTCTCGGAGCCATCCAGGCGCACGGCGTCATCAATGCTCAATTCAAAATGCAGCCCCGGCATCTCGCTGCTCCTTCCCTGGACCAGCACCTGGTCCACCTCGGCCAGGCGCCGGGCGGGTTCCCGCAGCGGTCCTGCGGGCAGCATGAGACCGTTTTCAAGACCGCGCAGCCCGTCAACGACGCATATCTCAAGGTCGCGCGCCATGCGATAGTGCTGCAGGCCGTCATCCGACACTACGATGTCGGCCCCCTCCTCCACCGCCCGGGCAGCTGCACTCGCACGGTCGATGCACACCCAGACCGGACGCCCCGCCTGCCGTGCCAGCATTACCGGTTCGTCGCCCACCTCGGCGGGGTCGGACTGAGGGTTGACCTTCACCGGCGTGACCTGCCTGCGGCCGCCGTAACCCCGGCTCACGATCGCCGGGCTGCGGCCGGCCTTGGCCAGACGTGCAGTCAGCCAGCCGGTGATCGGCGTCTTGCCGGTCCCACCCACCGAAATGTTGCCGACCACGACGAGCGGCACGCCGACTGCAAGGGAACGCGCCCAGCCCCTTCGGTACGCCGTTCGCCGAACGGCGACGCCGACGGCGAACACTGCGGCGGCCGGACGCAGCAGCACGCTGAGCCAGCCTCGACGCTGCCACCCATCCGGCGGACTAGACGGCATCTGCGGAATTGGCGCGGAATTGCAGCCGGTAAAGGCTCGCGTAGTGCCCGTCGCGCGCAAGCAGCTCGGCGTGCGAGCCGACCTCCACGATGCTTCCCTGCTCCAGGACCACGATGCGGTCGGCATGCTCCACCGTACTCAGGCGGTGGGCGATGACCAGCGTGGTGCGACCGCTCATGAGGCGGTCCAGTGCTTCCTGCACATGGCTCTCCGAGCGGCTGTCCAGCGCTGAGGTCGCCTCGTCCAGAATCAGCACGGGCGCATCCTTCAACAACGCACGGGCGATCGCGACGCGCTGGCGTTCACCGCCTGAAAGGCTGATCCCACCCTCGCCCACCGTTGCGTCGAGGCCCTTGCGCCGGGACGCTACAAATTCCATCACATGAGCGGCGCGAGCCGCGGCTTCCACAGCCTGCGGGGTTGCCGACGACAAGGCCCCGTAGGCGATGTTGTTGGCCAGCGTGTCATTGAACAGCATGACGTCCTGGGTCACCAATGCGATCTGCCGGCGCAGCGCCACCAGGGGCCAATCGGCCAAGGGCCTCCCGTCAAGACGAACCACACCCGAATCGGGGTCAAAAAAGCGCGGAATCAGGCTCACCAGCGTCGACTTCCCGCTGCCGGATCGTCCTACGATGGCCACACGCTCCCCCGGCGCGATCGTCAAATCGATTTCGCGCAGAGCCGCCGCTCCGTCGGTTTCGTAGGAGAACGATACATTGGCCAACTCCAATGCGCCTTGAGCACGCTCGGGCAGTTCCTTGCCGGTTTCCTCGACGACATCGGCCTCAATCGCGCTGTCCAGCAATCCAAACACACTGGTAGCAGCGGCCACGCCACGCTGCAGGGACGCATTGACGTTGGTGAGATGCTTGAGAGGGGTCATGAGCAGCAGCATTGCGGCCATGAAGCCGGTGAATTTGTCCACTTCCAGCCCGCCCGTGACGGAATACTGGGCCACGAACCAGGCTACCGATGCGATACCCACGGCGGCCAGCAACATGGTCAGCCCGTCGCCCCCGGCGCGCACCATGACCAGCTTCAAGTGCAGCCGCTTGTTGCCCTCGTTGGCCCGGGCGAAACGCTCCATTTCTCGCGCGGTACCGCCGAACACCTTGATGATCCGGTGCCCGCGCAAGGCTTCGTCGGTGATCCGCGAAACCTCGCCCATGTTCTCCTGAATCCGCGCGCTGTAGCGGCGGAAATGCCTGGACAGGGCGCGCGCCGTCAAAGCGATGAGCGGCGCCACTACGAACACGACCGCCGACAGGCCGGCGCTTGCATAGACCATGAAGGCAACCAGTCCCAGAACGACGAGGCTGTCGCGAATGATCGTCGTGATCACGGTCGATGCCGCGTCGGCCACCTGCTCGGCGTCGTACAGCATCCGCGAGAGCAGTTCCGCGCGGGGGCGCTGCTCTACGCTGCGCACCGGCATGTGAAGGAAGCGCTCAAACAGCATTTCACGCATCCGCCCCACGACCGACCGGCCGATACGTCCCAACTGGTAGGAGGAAACAAAGCCGGCGACTCCGCGCATCAGGAACAATCCCAGCACGCCGACCGGCAACCAGATGGCCCAGGGGCCGGTGCCATCCACCAATACCGCGGTCAGGCGTTGTACAGCTATGGCGAACCCCGTTTCCGTTGCCGCAAACACCGCCATGGCCAGGATCGCCAGGAGGAAGCCGCGCCGATGCGGAAGCGCCAGCGCCGCAAGACGTTTCATCGGAGTGACCGTCTGCATGCTTCGAGTTTACCTGTCAGGCGGCGATTCCGAGGCATGGACCGCCCTTGAGGCGTAGGTCCACAGTCGCGCATGATCACGGCGCCACTCCGCGACCAGTGCAAGAGGAAGCCCATCGCGAACCTCGAATCGAACAGCGCCGTTGGCTCCCGTATTCCACTGCCGGGCGCCGGCCTGCGCCCAACGCGCAACAACGGTATCGCGCGGAAAACCCCAGCGGTTGAAGAAGTCCGCCGAGTGGGCCACCAGACGCGGCCGCGTGGCGGACACGAACGGTGGCGACGACGAACTGGCGCTGCCATGGTGCGGCGAGACCACCAGGTCGAAAGGTCCATTCAATGAAGCCTCCAGCACTCGGGCTTCGCCGGAAGACTCCAGGTCGCCCGGCAGGAGCACGCGCGCGCCAGGCGCTTCCACCAGCAGCACGCAGGAGTTGTTGTTGCGGCTGACCTTCAGGTCCCGGAGCGGGTTCAGGATCCGGAAACGCACCCCGCCCGCCGTCCATTGCGCGCCGGCGACGCAACGGCGGTAACGATTTGCGGGCAGATCGTACAAAGCCGGCGCGATCAATTCCGCCTCTGGATGCGCCGCAAGGACGCTGGCCGCGCCGCCCGCGTGATCGTTGTCCCCGTGGGAAATCACCACCGCATGCAGGCGCCGCACTCCCAGCGCGGCAAGGGCCGGAACGACAACACTGTCGCCCGCGTCGCTGGAGGAATAGCGCGGGCCCGCATCGTACAGAAGGTTGTAGCCAGGCGCCTGCAGCAGCACCGACAAGCCCTGGCCGACATCCAGCACGGTTACCGCAAAGTCCGATTGCAGTGCGTCCCGGTTCAAGCCCAGCACGGCCGGCAACATCAGCAGCGGCGCGGCCCAGCGAGCCGGGATCGGCCGCGGCGCAAGAAGCCAGGCAATGCCGGCGGCGGCGAGGACCGCGGGGAGGAGACCGAAATCCGCGGCAGCCCAGGCAGCCAGCTCCATGCCCGCAAGATCACGGAGAACAGACATGACCCCGGCAAGCAGGCTTGCGCCGTAATCCAGTACCAGCATGCCGGCAGCGGGCCAGACCGCCGTCAACAAAAGCCCCCCCAGCAATCCGGGTACGACAAGCAGCGAAAAAAGCGGGATCGCCAAGAGGTTGGCCGCCGCTCCGATCAGGGAGACCTCGCCGAAGAATGCCAGCACCAGGGGCGCCAGCCCGAGAGTGATCCGCCATTGGGCCACTCCCAGGCGGCGAACCCAGGCGCCCGCCGTGGAGTGAGGTGAAGGCGGGACTGCCTGAACCGGTTCACGCAGGGTGAGCACGCTTATGGCCAGCAAGCCCACCGCGCCGAAACTCAGCCAGAAGCCCGCGGAAAGGACCGCAAACGGGTCGGGCACGAGGACCACCAGCAATGCGGCTCCCAGGGCTGCGCCCAGGCCGCCCCTGCGGCGCAACTGGGTAATGACCAGCACGGCGGTGATCATGGCCAGGCTGCGCAGGGTGGAAATCGCAAAACCGGCGAGCGCAGCGTAGCTCAAGGCGGCCAGGAAGGAGCAGCAAACGGCGGGGTACCGAGGCTGCACGCCGCTGAAGAGCCGCTGCAAACCGCGTCCAATCACGGTTCCCAGCATCCAGGCAAACCAGGCGACCACGCCCACGTGAAGACCGGAGATCGCGAACAGGTGTGCGGTGCCCGTGCGCCTCAGCGTTTCCCAATCGTCGTCGGTGAGAAGATGCCGAGCGCCGGTGGTCAACGCCACGACAAAGCGCGTGCCGGGATTGCCATCCAGCCAGGATTGCAGCCGCTCCACGAGGGCTGAACGCGCGCACAACAGCCTCGGACCGGACTCGCAGCCCGCAAGCCGCCGAGGCGGAAGTTCGTCACGCACATAGCCGGTGGCGTTCAGGTTCTCGCGAAACGCCCAGCGTTCAAAATCGAAGCCTCCCGGGTTGTGCAGGCCGCGAGGGGCGCGCAATCGAACCTTGAACCTGAAGGTCTCGCCCGCGCGTGGCGGTTCATGGCAGCCGTACCAACTGACCAGGACGTTTTCGAGCGCCTGCCCATTGCCGTCGGCTTCCGTCACGCGAAACCGAAAACGGCATGTTCCTCCGCTGACCCGTGGAAATTCGTCAATGACGCCTGTCAGGACACGATCCACCCGGCCCGCCGTCTCCGACATTCTCTGCTGCAGTCGCAACTCGCCCAGGGACAGGGCCACGGCGCCGGCCAGAAAAACCACGGCAAGGTGGCGGCCGCGCATTCGCCAGGCACACAGTGCCGCCAGCCCGAACAGTCCGGCCAACAACTCCGCATCGGGCGGCGGGGGAAGCAGCAGCAAGACCAGGCTGACGCCGGCCAGCCATGCAATGCCCAGCGGCAACATTGAGTTACTGGTAGGGGAGCCCGGTCTCAGCTTCCGGCGTCGGCCAGCAAGCCGTCGCGCAGCGCCAGTACACGGTCCATGCGCCGTGCGCGCTTGAGATCATGCGTAACCACAACCAATGCGGCGCCGGTGTCCCGATTGAGTTTAAGCAGCAGCTCGAATACCTGCTCACCGGATTCCGGATCCAGGTTGCCGGTCGGCTCGTCGGCCAGAACGACGGACGGACGGGTAATAAGCGCGCGGGCCACAGCCACTCGTTGGCGTTCACCCCCGGAAAGCTTGGCGGGGCGATGACTCAGCCTCTCTCCGAGACCGACCTGCTCCAGCAGCCCGCGCGCGCCGGCGAGCGCTTCAGCAGTGTTCGCACGTCGGATCAGCAGCGGCATGGCCACGTTTTCCACCGCGCTGAATTCCGGAAGCAGATGATGAAACTGGTACACGAAACCGATATGCCGATTGCGCTCCCGGCCACGTTCCGCAGGAGTCATGTTGCTGAAGTTGCGGCCATCCAACTCCACCCAGCCGCGAGTGGGTGTATCAAGCCCTCCGAGTAACTGCAGCAAAGTAGTCTTGCCGCAGCCCGAAGCGCCCACTACAGCCACGCGTTCACCCGAAGCAACCGTCAGATTCACACCTCGCAGCACCTCAAGCACCCTACCCTGCTCGTGAAAATGACGCACCAGCGAATGGCAGACCAGAGGCCGCAGGGAGGGAGACGGCTTGCTCACGCGGCTTGCCTATTCGTCACGTCGAGTGGCATACGCCGGGTCGGTGCGCGCGGCGCGCAGCGCAGGGTAGACCGTAGCGATCAGCGAAAGCAAAAGCGCCATAACACCTAAACCGACGATTTCCGGGATTACGATCCGGCTCGGCATTTCAGCCAGACCGTAATCCGGGCCGAGCAGAACCGTTTGCAGTATGTCCTCAACGGCGGCTGTCAGCGGCCCCGCCCAGGCGGCCAAAGGCAGCCCTACGGCAAGGCCAAGCAGAACGCCGACGATCCCCGCCAGCCCCCCGTGGAAAACGAATATCGTCATGACCGAACGGGGCGTGGAACCGAGGGTTCGCAAGATGCCGATATCCGCAGTCTTTTGGCGCACGATCATTACCAGGCTGGACACGATATTGAAGGCGGCGATTGCCACCAGGAGGGTGAGAATGATAAATGTCACCTGCTTGGTCATGGCAATCCCGGAGAAGAGGCCGGCATGCTGGCGAGTCCAAAACAGCCCGTACAGCTGGTCTGTCCAATTGCGCGCTATTTCGATGAGCACGGGTTCCACGCGCCAGGGATCGTAGAGCATGACCCTCAGTCCGCTGGTGTCGCTTCCCAGTCTGAACAGGCGGCTCGCATCCTCGTAGTGCACCCAGGCCAGTGATTCGTCGAAATCGCTCATGCCCGCGTGAAAGGTTCCGGCCACGCTGAGACTCTTGGTGCGCGGCGCACTGCCGGCCGGTGTGCTTACAGCTTGCGGCAGCATGAGCAAGACGTCATCTCCAGGGCCAAGCCCAAGCCGCTCGGCCAGCGCGCTCCCCAGCACAATACGCCATTCTCCGGGCTCAAGCAGATCAAGAACATCTTTGCCGGTCAGGTTGCCCACCGCTTCGAAAGCCGGCTCGTCCGGTCCGAATCCCAGCAATTGCGCCCCGGCAACCGCGTCCTGGACGCTCAACAAGCCCTGGCCTTCGATGAAAGGCGCCACCGACTTGACCTCCGGATGAGCAGCGGCCACAAGCCGAAGCTCGTCCCAGTTCTGCAACTGGCCGGCGGTTCCATGCAAACTGCCGTGCGCGACAACGCTGAGAATCCGTTCACGCATCACCTGATCAAATCCGTTCATCACCGAGAGTACGACTACCAGCAGCGCCACGGCCACTGCCACGCCCAGCATGGAGAGCATTGAAACCAGCGAGACGAAGCCGGCATGCCGGCTGGCCCGCAACTGGGCTGCTGCCACGTGGAACTCGAACCAACCCATGGAGCTATTCGTACCGCAGAACGCCGGCGGGATCGACCCGTGCCGCGCGCCGGGCTGGGTACCAACTCGCCAGCGCCGACAACACGAGTGCAAGTCCGGCCACCGACACGACCATGGCTGCCGAAAGATCGGTGGGAATGCCTACCAGGAACGTGACCTCAATCGGCAGGAAATCGAACCCGAAAACGCGTTCAAGGAATTGCATCGCGGGATCCACGTTCGCTTCCAGCCACAGGCCCAGCGTGCTGCCCAGCGCCACTCCGGCAATGCCCGCGAGGAGTCCCTGCAGGCAAAAGACCGCCATTATGGTTGACGCACGCGCGCCCAGGGTGGACAGAATGGCGATGTCGCCGCGGCGCTCGTCGACCGACATCACCAGAGTCGCCAGTATGTTGAAGACGGCGACCGCGATAATGGACGACAGCATCACCCACATCGCCAGGCGTTCCAGCTGGACGGTACGGAACAGTTCTTCTTCCTCCTGCATCCAGGAACGCGTCGTCAGGGCAAGCGCTCGCGCGGAATCAGACTCCGCCGCCCATGCCTCTACCGCGGCAGGGGTGGCGTAGGGGTCGTCGCCCCGCACCACAATGGCGCTGATTCGCCCATCCAATCCAGCGAGCCTCGAAACCACTTCGAGACTCGCCAATGCAAGACCGCTGTCGGGGCCCTTCGCGCCGACAACAAATATTGCGCGCACGGGAAGATCTCGCAATCGCGGCCCGGCGCCTCCGGGTTGCGGAATCAGGACGCGGACGGTATCACCCAACTCTACTCCCAGTGTTCCTGCCAGGTATGAGCCCAGTGCAAGTCCCCCCTTACCCGCACTCAAGTCGGCCAGGGAGCCTTCATTGACGCTGGCGCCGTACGGGGCGGCCTGCATATCCGGATCAGCAGATATTCCGCGAAGCCGCACTCCCGCATACCGCCGGCGCGAGTGCAACAGACCCTCGACTTCGACCACCGGCGCGGCTGTCTCGATCCCGGGCAGCGCCGCCACCTCTTCGGCAAGCGCTTGCCATTCCAGGAGCGCTTGTTCCGGCGCCAGCTTTACGTGCGCGTCGAATCTCAGCAAACGATCCCTCAACTCCGCCTCGAAACCGTTCATTACCGAAATCACCACAATAAGCGCGGCTACTCCGAGCGCGATCCCTGCTATCGACGCCAGGCCGATGAAGGAAATGAAGCGGTTGCGGGTAGGTGCTCGCAGGTAGCGCCACGCGATAGCAAGAGCCAGAGGCCGAATCATCTGCTCATTGTCCCACGAAGGAAGGAGTTTTCCGCTTCATAATGCGCGGCGTATGCAGCGAGAAAGAAACAGTCGCCCCGCGCAAGGGGCAATTCTTCGCGCCGATTGGCCCGGCCCCGCCGCGCCCTTGCGCGTGTACGGCGTGAACGAAGGCGCAGCGCCCTTGTTGTGCGCCGAACTGATCGCGTCCCGGCAATCCGGCTGCGTTGTGGTCGTCACGCCTGATCCGGGCCGGGCGGAGAATTTCATGCGGCAGGTGGCCTGGCTGCGTGGGCATGACAACGGCATGGCGCTGCTGCCCGATCGCGAAACGCTGCCCTACGACCTGTTCAGCCCGCATCCGGAAATCACCTCGCGGCGGCTGGAGACGCTTACCCGGCTGCTTGAGCCCGAAACCTCGCAGTCTCCCCGGGCCCTGTTCGTGGCCGCCCCCACGCTCCTGGAACGTTTGCCGCCTCGGGCGCAGTTACGCCAATGGCTTGGTTTCTCCTGTCGTGCGGGACAGGAGCTTGACCCCGAGGCTCTGCGCCAGCGCCTGGAAGAGTCCGCCTATGTGCGGGTTCCGCTGGTCAATGAGCCGGGCGAATACGCGGTGCGGGGCGCTCTGATCGATCTCTATCCCAGCGGCTCCGAGGCGCCGGTGCGCATCGAGTTCTTCGACCTTGAGGTGGAATCCATCCGGCTGTTCAATCCCGCCTCGCAGCGCAGCATGCGCACGCTGGATTCCTTCAAGCTGCTGCCGGCGCGCGAGTTGCCCCTCGACTCGCGCAGCATTGAAGCGTTTCGCGAGCGCTTCCGCAGGCGGTTTCCCGAGAACCCCGCCCGGGCGGAGGTCTTCCGCAAGCTGGGCGAGGGCATGGCTCCGCAGGGAGCGGAAAACTATCTGCCGCTCTTCTACGAGAATACCGAGCATCTTTGGGATTACCTGCCCGCCGACAGTTGCGTAGTCCTGTTGCCCGGAAGCGCGGCCGCGATGCAAAACGAATGGGACGCGGCCGAAGAGCGTTTCCGGCAACGGGATGGCGATGAGGAACAACCCTGCCTGCCGCCGGATGAACTGTTCCTGCCGCCGGAGGTCCACGAGGAGGCCATGGGGCGGCTGCGCAGGGTGGATTGCGTTGCGGACTCCCTCACCGACCTGGACGGGCAAGGCAATGCCCTTTCTCTGGATGCTCGTCCCGCCCCCATGGTGCCCTTGTCGCGGATGGACGAGCACACATCTCTTGAGGCGTACTCGAGGCAGTCCTCCAGGCGCATCCTGCTGGCCGCGGAGAGCGCCGGTCAGCGCGAGCTGATTCGCGAGCTTGTCGGCGCCCGGCGCCTCAAGGCCGGGGAAGTTACGTCCTGGGCGGACTTTCTGGATTCCCGGGCACCACTATGCCTGACCGAAAGTCCCTTGAGCCATGGCGTGGCGCTGGGGGATGAGCTGCTGGTCCTCACCGAGCGCGAACTGTTCGGCCGCCAGCGCCCCCTGACCCGCCGCCGGCGCCGCGGGCAGCCGGCGCCGGAAGCCATTCTGCAAAGCCTGGCCGACCTGACGCCGGGGGCGCCGGTAGTGCATGAGGACCACGGCATCGGCCGCTATGAGGGACTGCAGCGCATGGACGTCGGCGACGCCCCCGCGGAGTTCATGCGCGTGCTCTATGCCGGCGGTGACCGGCTCTATGTTCCCGTGTCCGACATGCAGCTCATAACACGTTATACGGGTGGCAACCCCGAGAATGCTCCCTTGCACCGGCTGGGATCGGACGCCTGGGCCCGCATCAAGCAGCGCGCAGAACAGCAATTGCGGGACGTGGCGGCCGAACTCCTGCAACTGCAGGCGCAGCGCTCGGCGCGGAGAATGCCCGCCATGCAGGCGCCGCCCGACGAAATGAGCGCGTTTACCGCCGGCTTTCCGTACCGCCTGACCCATGACCAGGAACGTGCCGTAGAGCAGGTCCTGGACGATCTGGCCACCGGACAGCCCATGGACCGGCTCATTTGCGGTGACGTGGGCTTCGGCAAGACCGAGGTGGCGCTGCGCGCGGCGTTCGCGGCCGTAATCCAGGGCTTTCAGGTCGCGATACTCGCACCCACTACACTCCTGGCGCAGCAGCACCATCGATTGTTCAGCGACCGTTTCGCCGATTGGCCGGTGCGGGTGGAGATGCTCACCCGATTCGGCGGGAACCGCAAGAATGAAGAGCTGCGGGATTGCCTCAAGGACGGGCGCGTGGACATCGTCGTAGGCTCACACGGTCTCTTGAGTCACCGCGTGCGCTTCAAGCGTCTGGGTCTGCTGATCGTGGATGAGGAACACCGCTTCGGCGTACGGCAAAAGGAACGGATCAAGGCACTGCGGGCCGACCTGCACGTGCTGACGCTTACCGCCACTCCGATCCCTCGCACCCTGAACATGTCGCTGGGCGGTTTGCGCGATCTTTCGCTCATCACGACGCCGCCACCCGCGCGGATGGCGGTCAAGACCTTTGTCACGCCTTGGCGCAACAGCCTGATTCGCGAGGCCTGCGGGCGTGAACTGCGTCGCGGCGGGGCCGTGTTCTTCGTCCACAACCGGGTCCAGGACATCGACCGGATCGCGCGTGAACTGCAGACGCTGCTTGGCGACGTGCGCCTGGAAGTCGCTCACGGAAAGCTGCTCGATGCGGAGCTTCAGCGAGTCATGACCGACTTCTACCATCGCCGTTTCGACGTGCTGGTGTGCACCACGATTATCGAGAGCGGTCTGGACATTCCCCATGCCAATACCATGCTGATCAATCGCGCAGACCGGCTGGGCCTGGCCCAACTGCACCAGCTACGAGGCCGGGTCGGGCGCTCGCATCACCAGGCCTACGCCTACCTGATCCGGCCGCACGAAAAGGAAATGACCGCTGATGCGCACAAGCGGCTGGATGCGATACAGGCTGCCGGCGAACTGGGGGCCGGCTTCCTGCTGGCCACTCACGATCTTGAAATACGGGGCGCAGGAGAACTGCTCGGCGAGGAGCAGTCCGGACAGATCCAGCAGATCGGCTTCAGTCTCTACAACGATATGCTGAGCCAGGCGGTGGAGGAATTGCGGGGTGAAAGCAGCGGCCAGGCTGCCAGGCCGGCGCATCCCCGCGCCGACATTGAACTGAACCTCGGCGCCCTGCTGCCGGAGGACTACATGCCCGACGTCAATCAACGCCTGAGCTGGTACAAGCGCATTGCGTCCGCGTCCGATTCCTCCGACCTGAACGCGCTCAGGGTCGAATTGGTCGATCGCTTCGGCCCCGCGCCCGAGGCGGCCCGCAACCTGTTCCGCCAGGCGCGCATCCAGCAACGCATGAGGGTCTTGCGAATCCAGATGCTGCAAGCCGCCGGGCACGGGGGCGAGGCGGAATTCGACGCGGCCACGCCTGTGGATCCGCTGCGTCTGGTCGCAATCGCCCAGCAACAGCCGGAGGAGTTCGCGCTACGGCCCGGAGGCGCTTTGAAGTTTCGCGCAGACCTGGCGGAGCCGGAGCACCGATTCCGCTACGTGGAGCGCCTTCTCACCACGCTGGAACAGTCTGCGCAACCGGCCGAGGCCGTACACTAGCCGCATGTTTTCGGGCGTATTGCGCCGTGTAACCGACTCTTCGCCGATGGGGCGCCGGGTGCTGCTTGTGTTCCTCGCATGGCCGGCGCTGCAATGCACGCCGGCGCTGGCCCAGGAAGACGGCTTCAGGCTGGCCCTGGAGATGGTGGTCTTTCTCCAACTGGACCCCGCGTCCAGCACGGAGAACATACAGGTTACGCCGCCCGCACTGCCTGCCCCCCAAACTTATCCCGCACCCCTGGAATTGCCGGATTCCGGTTCCGTGACGCCGCCGCCGCCCGACGGAGTGCTCGCGCTGACACGCGCCCAGTACGCTTTGGACGGGGCCTGGCTGGCAATGCGCCGCAGCGCCGAGTACCGGCCCCTGGCCCACTTCTCCTGGACCATGCCCCGCGATTGGAGTGGCAAGGCGATTCCCGTACGGCTGTCGACCTTGTCGGAGACGGATCTGCCCTTCAGCGGGCTGGCCTCGCTGGAAGAGGAGCGGTTTGTTCATCTCACACTGGACCTGCGCATGCCGGCCGGGCCGGGAGATGAGGAAGTCTTCCGGCTAAACGAGCGCCGGCGCCTGCTGCTGGGGGAAGTCCACTACTTCGACCATCCCCGTTTTGGTGCAATCGTCAGGATGTTCCGCTATCGGCCCCGGCCGGAAGAGAAAGACGGAACATAGTCTCCAGGAGGCCACGAGCGCGTCTGAGCGCAGTTTCCCGCCAGTTGTGGTGCTGCTCAAGGACGCCGGCTTCCTCATCTGCCGGCTGCCGCCCGGCTGCGTAGTTCGATACCAGGGACAGCGAAGCATAGGGAATACCCAATTCGCGCGCCAGCAAGGCCTCGGGCATCAGTGTCATTCCGACCAGAGTGCATCCGTCGCGTTCCAGGCGGTCCACTTCAGCGGCGGTTTCAAGACGCGGCCCCTGGGTTACTCCATAGACTCCGCGGGCGAGAAAGCCCCGGTCACCCGCAGCAGCCAGCAACGAAGCGCGCAACGGGGCATCAAACGGCATTGCGAATTCGGTGAATGCGCTCATGCCGGCGCCGTCTTCGGCGAAACTGGTTTCGCGCGAGTGGGTGTAGTCGATGAGATCGTGCGGGATGACTACCGCCCCGGGGACAGCGTCGGGAGCAATGCCCCCGACGGTATGCACACCGATGATGCACTTCGCCCCGGCATCAGCCAGGGCCCGCATATTGGCCCGATAGTTGATGCGGTGCGGGGCGATGGCGTAGTTCGGGCCGTGCCGGACAAGGTACAGGACCGATGATTCCCCCAGCCGGCGCCTCTCGATAGGCGCCGACGGCGGGCCGTAGGGTTGAGTTCCCGTCGCGGCCGCACCTGCCGCAGGGCCAAGACCGAGCTGCTCAGGCGATGCACCGGAAATCAGCGCTATCCCCTTCATGGCCAGGACATGAATCACCGGACCCGCCGCAGGGACGCGAGTCGTTGCGCCGTTTCCGGATTGGCCGCGCGGCTCCAGTCCGTCAGAAGGCGCTTTACGCCCTCGGGATCGTTGCATATCAGCAGCATGTCGCAACCGGCATCCATTGACGCCCCCACACGCTCCGCGAGACCTCCGACCTGGCCTGCGCCGTGCATGGACAGGTCATCGGCAAAGATCACGCCCCCAAAGCCCAGGCGCTCGCGCAATTCAACCCTGAGCCACCGCGGCGAGTAGCAGGGAGTGGCCGCGTCCACGGAGGCGTACTTGACGTGTGCAGTCATGATGGCCCCCACCCCCGCAGCGACCATTCTTTCGAAGGGCAGGAGATCGGCCCGCAGCGCCGAATACTCCCTGTCATCCACGGGAGTCTCCTCGTGCGAATCTGCGGCCACGCCGCCGTGACCCGGAAAATGCTTGGCAACACAAGTCATTCCGCCCGCGCGGGCGCCATGAAGAAAGGCCAGGGCCAGGTCGGCAACGGTGTCCGGATCGCCGTGCAGGGCACGGTCGCCGATGACCGCACTCCTGCCGTAGTCCAGATCGACAACCGGGGCAAAACTGAAATCGATATCCACGGCCCCGAGTTCCAGCGCCAGCAATCGGCCGCGAGCGCGAGCCATTGCCTTCGCGCGCTCCGGATCGCGATCATGCATTTGACCCAGGACTCGTGCCGGTGGCAGTGCCGAGAATCCTGTACGCATGCGCTGGACGCGTCCGCCCTCCTGGTCGATGGCCACCAGCAGCGGCCGGCCGGCCGCCCCGCGAATAGCAGCAACCAGGCCTCGGACCTGTCCGGGTGAGCGATAGTTCCGCGAAAAGAGAATCACCCCGCCTACCGCCGGATGGCGCAGCAGCGTTTCCTCTTCCCTACGGAGGCCCGCCCCCTCAATGTCAATCATCAAGGGGCCCACGGCAGCTCGCTCAGGGGCGGATGTCCACGCGACAGCCGGGGGAAACGTGGTCGAACAACGGGATCACGTGAGCATTTCTCATCCGCACGCAGCCGTGCGAGCGGGGAACGCCCATCGGCTCGGTGTCCGGCGTGCCGTGGATGTATATGTAGCGGCGCATGCTGTCGACCTGCCCGTGCCGGTTGAAACCGGGTTCCTCTCCGCACAACCAGAGAATCCGGCTGAGTATCCAGTCGCGATCGGGATATTTTCGGGCCAGTTCGCCGGAATAGAGTTCACCGGTTGCCCGGCGTCCCACGAAAACTGCGCCCGGCGGCTGTCCGGCGCCGATGCGGGCGCGAATCCGATGCGGTCCGCGGGGCGTTCCCATGCTGTCGGCCAACTCGCCCGGACCGTATCGCGAAGTCGAAACGGGCCATTCATTCAGCACCCGGCCTTCATCCAGGAGCTTGAGGGACTGCCGCGAAATCTCGATGAGCACTTCAGCCATCATCGCTTGCCACGTGCCACAGGGATATTGCGAACACTTACGCCGCCTTTTCTTCCGTGTCAGCTTTCTCCGACTGCGAGTCGGCAGCCGAGGCCTTTTCTTCGGAGCCTTCCTCAGCCGGCTTCTGCTGTTCAACTTCCGATGCCTTCTCTTCGCCTGCTGTTGCCTTCTCTTCGCCTTCGGGCTCGGCTTCCAGCTTCTGCGCGAACTCCTTCAAGTGGCTCTCGCTGCTTCCTTTCAGCACATCAATGAGCAACCCGTACTCGTCGTCCAGGTTGTCCTGTGTCAGTTTGCCCCGCAAATAGTTGAAGTGCAGATGTACCAGGTGAGTGTTCAGCGCGTCCTCAAGGCAGTAGCGGCGAATTTCGCCGATCTTCCCTTCGAGATAGGCCTCCATGACATTCGAACCATTCATCAGGCTCTTGCCCGGCAGGCCCAGCAATGCGCAGGCCTCGCGCAGACTGGGACGCCCACGGCCCTGGAAACCGGAAAGCGCATCCATAAGGTCCGTGTGCCGCCAGTGGAAACGGGAAAGGTAATTGTTGAAGCGAAACGCGCGGTCGTTCATACCGGTTTCCCAGTAAACCTTCGTCTGCACCTCGTGGCGAAGGGCGCGAAAATTGAGCACCGGAAGATCGAAGGCCGCACCGTTCCAGGTGACCAGGTCCGGAACATAGTGGCCGAGCCCGCGGAAGAACCGCATGATCAGTTCCGATTCCTTGGCATCCTCGTCGCCGAGCACCAACGGCCGAATGCCTTCGTCGTTGCGCAGGACCACGCCAATCGCTACCACTTTGTGTTGTATGGGCGGCAGAAACTCAAGACCGGTTCGCTGCTGATAGTTATGCAGCATTGCCCGCATTACCTCACCGTCGTCCAGGTTCTCCAGCCCGTACAGCGAGCGCCCCAATTCCGCGTCCGGTACCGTCTCTATATCAAGAACCAGCGTCGTACTCATCGCTTCCCCTCCGCTTCCCTTAACGAGAATGGCCGTTGCCACTACCAGGCCGGCCTCATCAGTCAAACTCAAATGGCCTCCGCTTACTCCCGCGGCGGCGCACGCAGCCTTGCCGCGTGAAGAAAAAATGATCTCCGGCCGGCCACGCGGATCATGCCGTACCCCTGCGTCACGAACCCACATTCCATGGCGGAAACCGGTGCCCAATGCCTTTACGATCGCCTCCTTGGCCGCAAAGCGCATTGCCAGAAAGCGAACCGGGTTCCTGGCCCGGCAGAAATCCCGATGCTCGGAATCCATCAGAACGCGGCGCGCGAATCGATCACCGAAACGTTGATACAGGCGCTCCACCCGATCCACCCGCAGCAAGTCCGTTCCGATTCCGTAAATCATTTCCGCCACTAAACCTACCGGCCCCCGCGAGCCGCCGTCATCAGGCTCTTCATTCGCCCCACGGCCCCGGGAAAACCATCAAAAATCGCTTCCGCAACGATAGCATGACCGATATTGAGTTCCGCAATCTCCTTGATTGCCGCAACTTCAGCGGTGTTCTCGTAATGAAGCCCGTGGCCGGCGTTCACGATCAGTCCCAGTCCGGCCGCAACGCGCGCCGCGGCCCGGATACGCGCCAGTTCCTCTGCCTGGGCCCCGCCGTCTTCCGCATCGGCATAACCGCCTGTATGCAACTCGACAACCGGAGCACCGATGGCCGCCGAAGCCCGCAATTGCGCCTCGCGAGGGTCGACGAACAGCGACACGCGCACACCCGCTTTCGCCAGGCGCGCGCACACGCCGGTAAGCGCCTGGACCTGCGAGCACACGTCCAGTCCTCCTTCGGTGGTAAGTTCCTGTCGCCGCTCCGGCACCAGGCAGCAATCCTCCGGCCGCCAGCGCTCCGCCAGCGCAACCATTTTTTCGGTAGCGGCCATCTCCAGGTTGACGCGCACACCCGGCATTTCGATCAGGCGCCTGACGTCGTGGTCCTGGATGTGGCGGCGGTCTTCGCGCAGGTGCACCGTAATGTAGTCGGCGCCGGCCGCCAGGGCCTGTTGCGCCGCTTCCACGGGATCGGGATAGGCCGTATTGCGCGCCTGGCGCAACGTGGCTACATGATCGACGTTCACTCCAAGAAGCAGGTTCACCGTATACGCCCCTTGAGGGGTTTTTCTACTGACAGGCGAAGTTTGACAGTTTGCCGATTTCATCGCAACGGCGCACTGGTCTTTCGCATTCCTTCCACACGTACAAACCGGAGACGATAGTCAGGCAATGGATTCCGTCACTGCGAAACAGCCGACAAGGGCGGTTCAAATTGCCTTATGGGCTGACTCCGAGTACCATGACACGCTCACACACTGGCTCGTGATAGCGCGAAGCGCCGCTTCAAAGCGGCGCCATGTCCCGGGCGAAACCATCGAACATCCCCGTTCCGATCGCGCCCGGAACCGGGTCAAGAACCGCCATATCACAACCGTGCCAAGGACTCCGGCCGCACAGTTTGGCGCATTAAGGAAATCCTCGTGACCGACAACAAATTCTCAGGCCTCGACCTGGCCGAACCCATACAGCGTGCGCTGGCCGCCCGAAACCACATCAAGCCGACACCGATTCAGGCACGCGCCATTCCCCAACTGCTGGACGGCAAGGATCTGCTGGGTATCGCCCAGACCGGCACCGGCAAGACCGCGGCCTTCGCCCTTCCCATTCTCGAAGGTCTTTCTCGCAGGCACCGCAAGAAAGACCGGCGGCGCCCGCGCGCCCTGATCCTGGCGCCCACCCGCGAACTCGCGATCCAGATCGGTGAAGAATTCCGCGCGTACGCGATTCACCTTCATTTGTGCCATACCACAATCTTCGGCGGTGTCGGCCAGAAGCGACAGACCGATGCTCTGCAGCGCGGCGTTGACATCGTGGTCGCCACTCCAGGACGGCTGCTCGACCTTATGGACCAAGGCTGGCTGAGACTCGGTTCGATTGAAGTCCTGGTGCTGGACGAAGCCGACCGCATGCTTGACATGGGCTTCGTGCGCGACGTCCGAAAAATTATCGCGGCCTTGCCCGCCAATCGCCAATCCTTGCTGTTCTCAGCCACCATGCCCACCGAAGTCGCCCGTCTTTCGCGCAACATTCTGACCAACCCGGTGACCGTTGAAGTTACGCCACGGGCCACGCCTATCGCGCGCGTTCAACAGCAGGTACATCACGTCGGCGAGAGGGAAAAGCTGGCCTTGCTGACCTCTATCCTGAAGGATCCGGCCCTGTCCCGGGTCCTGGTTTTTTCCCGCACCAAGCATCGCGCCAACAGAATGACGGAAAAGCTCGGCAAAGCCGGGTTGAGCGTTGAAGTAATCCACGGGAACAAGTCCCAAAGCGCCCGCCAGCGGGCCTTGCAACGGTTCCGCGCCGGCCAGGCACGTGTTCTGGTCGCAACCGATATCGCTGCTCGCGGCATCGACGTAGAGGGCGTGACCCATGTCGTCAACTATGACTTGCCCAATGAGCCGGAGAGTTACGTCCACCGCATCGGCCGCACGGCGCGGGCTGGGGCCGGCGGAGTCGCATTGTCGTTCTGCGATCCGGCGGAACGGGCCCATCTCAACTCCATCGAACGCCTGATCCACCACCGGTTGACGGTGGTCGGGGACAGTGTGAAGCCCACGCTGCCCAACAAGGCCGAAATGGCAGGGAAGCACTCGCGCAGGCCGCGACGCAAGGGCGGCGCCCGCAACCAGCCCCGGAACCGGGCATCTGTAGCGAATACCGGCGCCACAAGGTTTCCGCAGGACCTCCCGGCCTCCGCCTGAAAAAGCCGGGCGAGACTGTTGGGGAGCCGCAGGCGAGCCAGGCGCCCGGGAGTTCCTGCTACTCCGGCCGTGCGTCAAGCAAGGTCAGTAGCCGCGCTTCGCTGAGCACTTCCACGCCGAGTTCTTGCGCCTTGGCCAGGCTGCCCCCGGGGTTGGCGCCTGCTACCAGATAGCTGGTCTTCTTCGACACAGTTCCGGTTACGCGGCCCCCGGCGGCGCGGATGCGCTCGCGCGCGGCGTCTCTTGTCAAGCTCTCCAGGGCGCCGGTCAGCACCAGCGTCTTACCGCGCAAGGGCCCGGCCGAAGGGGCCGGCGCCGCTTCGCCTTCGGGCCATGTCACACCTCGCTCCTGCAGCGCCTTGATTACACGCAGGTTGTCTTCGCGCTCAAAGAACTCTCGCAGGCGACGGGCCACGATCTCACCCACGTCAGGCACCTCGCAAAGCTGCTCTTCGTCTGCCCCACGCAAGGCGTCCAGGCTACCGAAATGCCGCGCCAGGGCCTGAGCCGTTATCTGCCCAACGTCCCGGATTCCCAGGGCGAACAGGAACCGCTCCAGAATTGTGGACTTGCTGCGTTCAATGGCGGCCAGCAAATTGGTGGAAGACTTCTCGGCCATACGCTCCAGCGTGTTCAACTGCTCGGCCGTAAGGGTGTACAAGTCGGGCGGACTTTGCGCCAGACCCTTTTCCACCAGTTGACCGATCAGCACTCCCCCCAGGCCCTCGATATCCATGGCCGCGCGGCCGGCAAAGTGCATCAGCGCCTGGCGTCGTTGCGCGGGGCAGATCAGCCCGCCGGTGCAGCGGGCTATTGCTTCACCCTCGGGGTGCGCCACCGCCGATTGGCATTCCGGGCAGCGTTCGGGCAGCGACGGGATGGGTGGATTCCCCGCTCGATACTCCGGCAGCGAGCGCACGACTTCCGGAATGACGTCGCCGGCGCGACGCACGACCACGGTATCGCCGACGCGAACGTCCTTGCGCAGGAGCTCCCCGTAGTTATGCAGCGTGGCGTTGCTGACCGTGGCGCCGCCGACGAACACGGGCTCAAGGCGCGCTACGGGCGTAAGCGCACCGGTTCGCCCTACCTGGTACTCGATGGCGCGCACTGACGTTCGCTTCTCTTCGGCCGGAAACTTCTGCGCCACCGCCCACCTCGGGGCGTGCGAGGAAGCCCCGGCCTGGTCACGAAGGTCGAAGCGCTCGAGCTTGTAGACCACACCATCCAGCGCGTAGTCGAATTCGTCCCTGCGGCCCACGATCCGCTCGTAGTAGCCGGCGCAGCCGGATGCGCCGGTCACGCTCTCGGTTTCGGGACACACCTTCAGCCCCCAGGATTCCAGGGACTCAAGCAGCTGAGATTGACTGGAGATGGCGGGCACGTCATTGACCCGGCCCACTCCATGCGCGTAGAAATCAAGACCGCGCTGAGCGGCCTCCTGCGGGTCCTTCTGGCGAAGTGCGCCGGCCGCCGCGTTGCGCGGATTGACCAGCGTTTTCTCGCCTGCTTCTTCTGCCCGCCGGTTGTAGTCGGTAAACCCGCTCAAGGACATGAACACCTCGCCGCGCACCTCAAGCCGATCCGGAATATCCATACCGGAGAGTTGATCGGGGATCGACCGGATGGTGCGTGCCGTGTGTGTCACGTCCTCGCCCACCCGGCCATCGCCGCGAGTCGCCGCACGAACCAGCCTGCCCCGTTCATAAAGCAGGCTCAAGGCCACCCCGTCGAGCTTGGGCTCGGCGGAATACTCGCGCTCGATCTCCTCGTCGAGCAGGCCTGCGAGCCGGCGATCAAATTCCTCCATTTCCGCGGCATCGAACACGTTCTCCAGCGAAAGCATGGGGGCGCCGTGCTCGACCGGCGCGAATGCCGCGCTCGGCTGCGAACCTACCCACCGGGTGGGCGAATCGGGCGTTGCGAGTTGGGGATGGGCCTCTTCCAGGTCCCGCAATTCCCTGTACAACGCGTCAAATTCCGAGTCCGGGATCTCCGGATTGTCGAGTTCGTGGTACAGGCGGTTATGGCGGTTGATTTCCTCCCTCAGCCACCTTGCTCGTTTTTCTGCTGCGGGCGGGCCAGCGGGATTTTCAGGCGGCGGCAAGACGCACCGCCTCTTCGAGGTCCACGGTGACGATTCTCGAGATTCCGGCTTCCTGCATCGTGACGCCGAGGAGGTAATCCACTGCCTGCATGGTGCTCTTGTTGTGGGTTACCACCAGGCACTGAACGGTTTGCGACATCTCGGTGATCAATTCGCAGAACTTGGCCACATTGACGTCGTCCAGCGCGGCATCGACCTCGTCGAGCATGCAGAAAGGCGCCGGATTCAACTGCACGACGGCGACCAGAAAGGCAATGGCGGCCAGCGACTTCTCCCCACCGGAAAGCTGGCTGACCCTCACGTTGCGCTTGCCTGGAGGATGCACCGCAAATGAGATGTCTGCCGTCAGGATATCGTCTCCCTCAAAGACCAGGCCCGCCCGTCCGCCGCCGAAAAGGCGCGCAAAGTTGACGTCAAATCCCTTGCTCACGGCTTCGCCCGTTTCCTTAAGGCGCGAGCGGGTCTCGCGATCGATACGGCGCATGGTGTTCTCCAGCGTTTCCAAAGCGCTGGAAAGGTCCTTGTGTTGGGAATCGAGGTATTCCTTGCGCTCCTTAAGCTCATTCAACTCCTGCTCGGCAGCCATGTTCACCGGTCCGATACGTTCAATTCGACGCTCAATCTTCTCGAGTTGCAGGTCGAGGTCTTCAGCATCGGCTTCCCGGGGCAATTCCTCAAGAATCATCTCCAGTTCGTGCCCGGTGCGGGTCAATTGCTCGCAAAGACCATCGCGTCGAACCTCGAGTTCCCGCCGTTCGACACGTTGCTCGTTCAATTGCTCACGGCGTTCGGCCAACCGAACCTGAATCCCGGCGCGCCCGGACTCTTCGGCGGCGAGCACACCGTCCGCCTCCTCACGGGCCTGCCGCGCCTCGTTCAGCTGCGTGTCGACGTCAGGCTTGCGCTTGAGCGATTCCTGCAAACTGCCACGGGCGGTCTCGAGCGCTGTTTTCGACTGTTTGCGAAGGTCCCGAAGCCGCTCTATGCGTTCTTCAATATTGTTGATTTCCGCCGAAGTTCGTTCGCACGCACGCGCGGTCGCGCGAAGTTGGGAATCAAGTTCTGCCTGGCGGCGCTCCAGGCCCCGCGCCAATTCCCGGGCCTCCCCGGTTTGCAGGCGCATCGCCTGGATATCCTGGGCGGAGTCGGGCTTGCGCAGGGTAACTGCCTGGTGTTCCGCCGTCGCCTGCTGCAATTCCTCATGCAAGCTGTCCAGGGCGGACTGAAGCTCGTTTCGATAGGGCTCGCCGGGCAGTTCGTTCAAGGCCGTGGCGGCTGCGCCATCGGTATTCGCCAAAGTCTTCTTCAGTGCGTCGATTTCTTCCTCGCGCTCCAGCGCCCCGTCTCCCTGCTTCCCTGCCACCCGCAGCCAGCCGCGACCCAGCCACACTCCCTGCGGCGTAATCACGGACTCGGCTGTCTTCAGGTCTCCAGCCATCGCAAGCGCTGTAGACACATCCGGTGCGGTGCGGACCTGGGCAAGCCAGGATCCCATGGCGCCGGCACCCTGAACTTCGTCGAGCAGGGTCCCGGGCGCCTCGTGCGAGTCACCCCCTTCAACCATCAGGAGACCGGCCGCCAACGGTTCCCCTGCGGCCAGCGCCTCAAGGCCATCGACGCTGGCGGCCTCGACAAAGTCACCCAGTACCAATTCAACGGCCGTGCGCCAGCGCCTCGCCACCTTGAGCTGCTGAGACAAACGAGGGCGCTCCGCCAGCCTCCGGCTTTGCAGCCACTCTGCGGCCTGCTCCCCGCTGCGCCGACGGGCGGCCTGCTGCAACGATTCAAGACCGGCCAGCCGTTCCCGCAACAACAGCTCGCGTTGCTGGCGCAGCGACTGCAGCCGCATCTCGGCGGCATGCCGGTCGGCTTCCCAACGCGACTGCTGATCTACAGCCTCTTCGGACTGGGCCCGCAGGCGCTGTTCGGTCTTGCGAGCCGTCGCCAGTTGCGGTTCCAACTCGCTGGACAGGGTCCGGCGGTCTTCGAGCGCAGAGGTTTCACGTCTCAACTCGCCACGCAGCTCCGCCAGCCTCGGTTCGAGCTGCGCGAGTTCGGCGTCCCGCTCCCCGCGCAACGTTTGCTGCGTAGCCACCGTTTCCTCCAGACCGGCGATCTCGGCCTGAAGCGCGTAATAGGCGCGGTTGGCTTCGTCGAAAGCCGCCTGGGCGGAAGTTTGCTGTTCGCGAGCGGCCAGCATGCGGGCCTCCAGTCCGCGATATTCGGCCTCTACCTGCGCAAGCTGCGTTTCCCGATCCCGGGTACCGAGTTTCAGTGCCTTAAGCGACCGGTCGAGCACACGAATATCCAGGGCCAGGCGCTGCGCCCGGACCTTCCTCTTTTCGCTCATGTTCTTGCGATAGCGGCCGGCGGCGGAGGCCTGCCTGCGCAGCCTGCGTAAATTGCTTTCCAGCTCGGAGCGCCGTTCCGCCAATCGGTCCAGGTTGTCGCGTGTCCTGGCAATCCGCAAGGTGGTCTCACGCCGCCGCTGACGGTAACCGGAAACCCCGGCGGCTTCTTCGAGATAGGCACGCAAGTCGTCGGGACGACCCTCAACCAGCAGGTTGATCATGCTCTGCTCAATGATGGCGTAACCGCCGATCCCCAGGCCGGTGCCGGCGAACAACTGGGTGATGTCCTTGCGCCGACAGCGGGAATTGTTCAGAAAATACTCCGAAATCCCATCGCGCCGCACGGTTCTGCGGACCGAAAGCTCGCTGTATTGTGCAAATCGCGCGTTGCGTTCCGGCTCGGTATTGTCAAACAGCAACTCGACGGTAGCCGAACCTAGTGCCGTGCGCCGGGAGGAGCCGTTGAAGATGACTTCAGCCATCGCTCCGCTACGGAGCTGCCGGGCGGAAATCTCGCCCAGCACCCACCGTACTGCGTCGATAATGTTGGACTTGCCGCAGCCGTTGGGTCCGACGACGGCCAGCGAATTCTCCGGAATTTCGATGTTGACCGGGTCCGAAAAGGACTTGAAGCCGGCCAGGCGAATCCGCTTAAGGCGCATTACCAATGGTTCTCAAAGGTGGGGCGAGTGGTGTAAATTCCCCTGCCATGAACCCCATCCTTGAGACTTTTCCCAACCCGCGCACGGGCCGTAATTATACCATCAGGGTCCGCGCCCCCGAATTCACCTGCGTGTGCCCGAAGACCGGTCAGCCGGACTTCGCGGAGCTCAACCTCGTGTACGTACCGGATGCCTTGTGCGTGGAGCTGAAGTCGCTCAAGCTGTATCTCAATTCGTTTCGGGACCGTGGCGCTTTTCACGAAGCCGTGACCAATGAGATTCTCGATGATCTGGTCGCGGCCACCCGACCTCGATTCATGCGCTTGAACGCTCGATTCAATGTTCGTGGAGGCTTGTACACCACGGTGAGCGTGGAGCATCGCGCGCCGGGCTGGGACGGAGATTCTCCGTTGGGAGAAGGGCGCGCCGAAGAGCTCGCATAACGCTATAATTCCGCGCGCTCAAGCACCATGAACGAACAACTCATACATGGCCTTCCCCCGTATCGCCCCAAAAAGGGCGAGAAGTACATGAACGACGCCCAGCTGGAGCACTTCCGCAAGATTTTGCTGTCATGGAAGGCCGAGTTGATGGGTGAAGTGGAACGCACCGTGCACCACATGCGCGACGACGCAAGCAATTTCCCCGACCCCAGTGATCGTGCCACCCAGGAATCCGAATTCGGTCTGGAGCTGAGGACTCGCGACCGCGAACGAAAGCTGTTGAAGAAAATCAACGCCGCGCTGGAGCGCATTCAGGACGGCAGCTACGGCTACTGCGAGGAAACCGGCGAGGAGATTGGCCTGGAGAGGCTGCAGGCACGCCCGGTGGCCACGCTGTCCGTGGAAGCGCAGCAACATCGCGAACTGGCCGAGCGCCAGTACCGGGACCGGACTACGCGCTAAGGCGGGAAAGAGGGCATCCTGCCCTCGGCGAGAGGGCTGGAAGCCCTCATTCCCAGGCTAGGCTTTGACCCGACGGCGACGGCGCGTGCGCCGGGGAGCGGGATCATCGTCGGCAGCGCCATCCCCCTCAAGGCCCCGCATGGTCAGTCGAATCCGCCCGCGTCCATCCACTTCCATGACCCTGACGTTGACGCTGTCACCTACTTTCAACACGTCGCTGGTGCGCTCGATACGCCGGTCGGACATCTGCGAGATATGCACCAGGCCATCGGTGCCGGGCAGCACTGTCACGAAGGCGCCATAGTCCATCACGCTGGATACCGTGCCTTCATAGACCTTGCCGACCTCGATTTCCTGAACCCGGCTGCGACTGGCGGGTTTTGAATCCGCGGTGTCGTCGCTGCCGTCAAGATTGCGCATGCTGAGTCGGATGCGGCCCTGACGGTCCACCTCCAGTACCTTTACCCGCACATCATCACCTTCGGACAGGCGGTCGCTGACCCGGTCCACCCGTTCGTCGGAAATCTGCGAGATGTGCACCAGGCCATCCTTGCCCGGAACAATCGTCACAAAAGCGCCGAAGTCCATCAGGCGGGCTACCTTGCCGTCGTAGATCTGCCCCACTTCCACGTCGGCAACGATCATTTCGACTCGCTTGCGCGCTTCACGTCCGGCCTCGCCGTCAACGGAGGCGATCTTCACGGTGCCGTCGTCCTCGATGTTAATCTCCGCGCCGGTCTCCTCGGTGATAGAGCGGATCACCGCGCCTCCCTTGCCGATCACGTCGCCGATCTTCTCGCGGTCGATCTGCATGGTGAAGATGGAGGGGGCCCAGTCCGACATCTCCTCTCGGGACACGGAAATCACCTCGTTCATCTCGCTTAGGATGTGCAGCCGCGCAACGCGGGCCTGTTCCAGCGCCTCGGCCATGATGTCGCGCGTAATTCCGTCTATCTTGATGTCCATCTGCAGCGCGCTGATTCCCTCCTCGGCGCCGGCCACCTTGAAGTCCATGTCGCCCAGGTGATCTTCGTCTCCCAGGATGTCGGTCAGGACCGCGTAGCGGTCGTCGTCCTTGATCAGGCCCATGGCGATACCGGCCACCGGCGCCTTCAATTTCACGCCGGCGTCCATCAGCGCCAGACTGGAGCCGCATACGCTGGCCATGGAACTGGAACCATTCGACTCGGTAATCTCCGACACCAGGCGGATCACATAAGGAAACTCTTCCATTTCCGGAAGCACCGCCGATATGCCGCGCCGGGCAAGCCGGCCATGGCCGATTTCGCGCCGTTTGGGGCCGGTCATAAACCCGGTCTCGCCCACCGAGTACGGCGGGAAGTTGTAATGCAGCATGAAGCGGTCGCGGCTGGTGCCGTCCAGGGCCTCAACGATCTGCGCGTCGCGGTCAGTCCCCAGGGTGGCCGTCACCAGAGCCTGGGTCTCGCCGCGGGTGAAAAGCGCCGAACCGTGGGTCCGCGGCAGCACTCCCACTTCAATGTCCAGGCCACGGACCGTGAAATTGTCGCGTCCGTCAATACGCGGATCGCCGGAAAGAACTCGCTGGCGTACCAGGCTCTTCTCCAGGCTTTTCAGTGCGGACGAAATCTCCTGCAACTGAGCGGGTGCGGCGTCCTCCGGGGCCAGTTCCTCGGTCACCCGCGAGCGAATCTCGCCCAGGCGCTCATTTCGCTGGACCTTCTCCGTGATGCCGTAGGCTTGGGCAAGATCCTGCTCGGCGGCTCGGGACACCTCGGCCGCAAGCTCCTCGTTGGCAGGCGCGGCCTGCCATTCCCAGGCAGGCTTGCCGGCCTCGGCAGCTAATTCCTTGATGGCTTCAATCGCCGTTTGCATCTGCTCGTGCCCGAACAGCACCGCGTTGAGCATGATCTCTTCCGACAACAGGTCCGCTTCGGATTCCACCATCAGCACCGCGCTCTCGGTCCCGGCGACCACCAGGTTCAGCTTGGAGGAAGCCAGTTGCGTGGCAGTGGGGTTGACAACGTAGTCTTCGTCAACCCATGCGACGCGGGCGGCGCCGATCGGTCCGGCACAAGGCAGGCCGGACAGGGCCATCGCCGCGAATGCACCCAGCATGGACGGAATGTCCGGATCAACTTCCTGGTTGTTGGACAGCACCGTGGCGATGACTTGAACATCATGATAGAAGCCCTTGGGGAACATGGGCCTCAAGGGGCGGTCAATCAGGCGGCAGGTCAGCGTTTCCTTTTCCGTGGGGCGCCCTTCGCGGCGGAAGAATCCTCCGGGGATCCGGCCTGCGGCGTAGGTCTTCTCCTGATAGTTCACCGTCAGCGGCAAGAAGCCGCGACTGGGATCGGCTTTCCTTGAACCGACCACGGTTACGAGCACTACGGTTTCCGACATGCTCACCATAACGGCACCATCGGCCTGGCGAGCGACTTTTCCTGTTTCCAGCGTAACCGTATGGCTGCCATACTGGAATTCTTTCTTTACGATAGACACTTCTACCTCGCTTGTCTTGATTTCGACGCGCCCTCTATGCGCGCGCCATCCTTACTCCACGAATGGAGTCCTTTGGGCAATCTTTCTGAATTTGATCGAGTATCTCGGGGTTTGGATTTCTGCACTTACGACTTGGACAGGGGCTCTGGAGTTCCGATCATTCGCCGCGCTCTCACCCTTAGCTCAACGGCGCAGACCGAGGCGTGAAATCAGATTGGCATAGCGCTCCTGATCCCGGCTCCGCAAATACTTGAGCAGCCTGCGGCGGCGATTGACCATGCGCAGCAAGCCGCTGCGAGAATGGTGATCCTGCTTGTGCGCACGGAAATGGCCGGACAGCGCATTGATGCGCGCCGACAGCAGCGCAACCTGCACTTCGGTGGACCCTGTGTCCGCCGAACCGCGCTGATAGTCCTGCACGGTCGCGCCGATTTCACTTGTCGTAAGTGGCATGTATTGTTTCTTCAGTCCTTGTACTAGCCGCGCATTGTACTCTGCTTTGCCCCGCGAGGCTTGAGCAATCGACGCGGGGCCACCTGGCCGTCCAGCGTTGCTTCTCCAATACCCAGAAAGCCCAATGCCTCTCCATACAAGCGCACAAGTCCGGGAGGCGCTCCCCGGGCTGCGGCCACCGGATTGCCGCGCTGCAGGTAAAAGCTCTCGCTGGCCGTCAGCTGCACCTGCGGCAGGCCGGAGACGGCGGCATCCGCCGGCAGCAACCGTTTGTCGAGTGCAGCATGGCCCGTCGCCGCTGCCGTCTCCAACTCTTCCATGCTTACCATTTCTGAAGCTTCGAAGGGCGCCACGGAAAGCCGCCTCAGCGCAATGACGTGGGCTAGTGAGCCCGCTGCCTCGGCAATGTCTTCGATCAGGGTCCGAATATAGACCCCGCTGCCGCACGACACCAGGAACACTGCGGATGAGGAAGCAAATTGGGTCAACTCAATCTGCCGAATGAGAATGCGCCGCGGGGCACGCTCGACGGTCTTTCCCTCGCGGGCCAGTTTGTAAAGACGCTGGCCCTTGTGCTTGAGCGCCGAATACATCGGCGGTACCTGCTCGACTTCGCCCGTAAAACGCTCAAGCACCGCCTCCAGGCTGCTTCGAGCCACGCTGGCCGCGGCGGTCTCAAGGAGGGTCCTGCCGGTAGCGTCGCCGCTGTCGGTCTTGCGCCCGAACTTCGCTGTAACGCGATACAGCTTGTCGCTCTTGAGCAGGTGGCCCGACAACTTGGTGGCTTCACCCAGGCAAAGGGGCAACATGCCGGTAGCGATCGGATCCAGGCTACCCGTGTGGCCGGCCTTCCGCGCCGCAAACAGGCGCTTGACCCTCTGCAGGGCTCCGTTCGAGGTCAGCCCGGGCGGCTTGTCGAGCAGAAGCAGCCCGGTGACATCACGCTTGTTCCTCTCGGGGCTCATTTGCGGGCAAGTTCGTCCTTGCGTACGGCGTCCTCGATCAGTCCGGCCAGGGCGTCGCCCTTCTCCTGGCTATCGTCCAGCACGAAACGCAATTCCGGCTGGCGCCGGAGACGAAAGGCTTCTCCCAAGCGCTTGCGCATATAGCCGCGCGCAGCCCGCAAGGACACGGCCGTGGACCCGGCGCCCTCGGTTCCGGGTACATACCAGACCCGGCATACGCTCAAGTCTGAAGAAAACGCCACATGGGTGAACTGCACGCCCTGCAATCGAGGATCGCGAAGTTCCGAGTGATGCATGGTTGCGAAGACGCGCAGCGCCCTTGCCGAGAGCCGTTGCGCGCGTGTGAATTCGCGAGGCACGAGATTCAGTCGTTGTTGCGCCCCGGGGAAACCGGATCAGGGCCTAGGCCCGGCGCCCCGTTCCCGCAACGGGTCAGGCCCTGGCCTCCTCCACGCTTTCGAAGCACTCGATAATGTCGCCCACGCGCACATCCTTGTAGTTGCGCACACCGATTCCGCACTCGGTTCCGGCGCGCACTTGCTCCACGTCGTCCTTGAACCGGCGCAAGGATTCGAGTTCTCCTTCGTAAATGACCACGGCGTCGCGAAGCACGCGGATTGGATTGTTGCGTTTCACCTGCCCGTCGGTAACCAAACAGCCGGCGATATCGCCAAATTTCGGTGAGTGGAAGACCTCGCGGACCTCCGCGTTGCCCACGATCGCCTCGCGCATCACGGGCGCCAGATGGCCCTTGACGACTTCCTGCACGTCGTCGAGCACTTCGTAAATCACGCTGTAGTAACGCACTTCCACGCCGGTGGCCTTGCGCGCCTGCTGCCCACCCGGATCCAGCCGCACGTTGAAACCGATAACCGAGGCTTCCGACGTGGCCGCCAGGTTGATATCCGACTCGGTAATTCCTCCGACACCGGAAGACACAAGGTCCACCTCCACGTCCTCGCGGCCCAACCGCCCCAAGGCGTCGCACAAAGCCTCCACGCTTCCGCGCACATCGGCCTTGACCAGCAGGCGCACGGTCTTGGTCTCTTCGTCCGCAGGGAAGGCGCCGGTGAATCCAGGCTGCCCCTTTCGCTGCGCCAACTGCTGCTCGCGGGCAACCCTGGCCCGGAATTCCGCCAGTTCACGGGCAAAGCGTTCCGCCCGAAAAACGACGGCATCCTGTCCAGCCTCGGGGGCGCCCGAAAGGCCCTGCACCACGACGGGAACCGATGGAGTCGCGTGGTCAATCTGCTTGCCGCTCTCATTGCGTAGTGACTGAACCCGGCCGTACTCGGATCCGGCCAGCAGGATGTCGCCCTTGCGCAGGCGTCCCTCCGTAACCAGCAAAGTCGTTACCGGTCCTCTGCCGGTCTCGATTGTCGATTCGATGACCACGCCGCGCGCACCGCCCTTTCGCCTGGCCGTCAGTTCCAGCAGGTCCGACTGCAGCAGCACTTTCTCAAGCAGGTCGTCGATACCCTCGCCGGTGCGAGCGGATATTTCCGCCACCTGGGTCTCGCCACCGTATTCTTCCGGCGCCAGCCCCAGGACGTTGAGTTGGTTGCGGACCTGAGTGGCGTCCGCATCCTCCAGGTCGATCTTGTTGATCGCAACCACGATGGGAACCTCGGCGGCCTGGGCGTGCTTGATCGCCTCTTCGGTCTGGGGCTTGACGCCATCGTCGGCGGCGATCACCAGGATAACGATGTCGGTCAGACGCGCGCCCCGGGCGCGCATCGCGGTGAAAGCCGCGTGGCCCGGCGTATCCAGGAAGGTAATCGCGCCATCGTTGGCTTGCACCCGGTATGCGCCGATATGCTGAGTAATTCCACCTGCTTCGCCGTCGACAATGCTGCTGCTGCGCAGGTAATCCAAAAGCGAAGTCTTGCCGTGATCGACGTGTCCCATGATGGTCACGACAGGATCGCGGGTTTCCGGTTCGCCGGTGGTCGCAACCGCTTTCTTGAGCAGCGCCGTCTCCTCGTTGGTCTCGACCTGGGCCACCACCTCGTGACCCATGGATTCCACGATGATCATGGCGGTGGTCTGATCCAGCATGTCGTTCATGCCGGCCATTACGCCTTCCTGCATCAGCTTGGCGATGACTTTCTCGGCGCCTACCGCCATCTGCCGTGCAAGGTCGGAAACGGTAATGGACTCGGGCACTTCAACGGTGTGTACCACCGGGGAAGCCGGGCGCACGAAGGCGTTGACGTTCTCGACCCTGGCCGTTGCATGCCGGCTGGTCTTGCGCCGGCGAGTGCGCCGCGGGCGCACGTTGGCCGCAACATGCAACTCTTCCCTTGGCGGGGTCTTTCTTGCACGCGCCGCCTTCGCCGGCCTTGCCTGTTTGCGGGCAGCCTCTTCGCGGGCCCTGGCCGCTTGTGCGGCCTCGGCCCTGCGCTGCTCCTCCGCCTTGCGATCCGCTTCCTCCTGCTCCACGCGGGCCTGTTCCTGGGCCTTTTCGAGTTCAGCCTCCTGCTCCGCCAGGTTCTTGGCCTCCTCTTCGGCTTGTGCCTGGGCCTTGAGGGCCTCTTCGCGCTGAACTTCTTCCTGCTCCTTGCGCGCTTGAACTTCGGCCAGTTTGCGCTCCTGCTCCTGTTCCTCGGCCTCTCTGGCGGCCTGGGATTCTTCTTCCTGCCTCCGTGCTTCCTCCTCCTCGCGCCTCGCCAACGCCTCCCGCTCCAGCGCCGCGCGATTTACGAATTTTCGCTTGCGCCTGAAATCCACCTGAACGGCCCGCCGCCGCCCCTGATCAACCTGTACGACTTCGACCGATTCGCGGCGCGTAATGCTGATCTCACGCGGCATTGCCGAATCCTTTGTAGCATCGCTCGAATGTCCATGCCGGTTGCGCAGGAACGCCAGCAACTCTTCCCTGGCGACATCGGGCACCGGCTGGCTGGCGTCATCAAAGCTGTGTCCGGCCCGCTCAAGCTGGTCCATGAGGTGCTCTACGGGCACCTTCAGATTCTCCGCCAGTTTGGCTACGGTGAGCTCAGTCATTCTCGGCCTGTGCGCCCGCCTGCTCCGCAAACCAGGGCGCCCGAGCGGCCATGATCAGCTTGCCGGCAGCTTCTTCGTTCAACTCCTCGATATGCTCAGCCAGGTAGTCGGCTTCTTCCCAGGCCAGATCCTCGCGGGTGGATACGCCCTGGCTGGCCAGGGAATAAGCCAATGCGCGCGTTATGCCGTCCACCTCAAAGAGGTCCTCAGCCGGCGTCGCCTGCTCCATCTCCTCCTCGCGGCTCAAGGCATCCATCAGCAGCACGTCGCGGGCACGCCCGCGCAACTGATCCACCAATGGCTCGTCGAACTCTTCAATCGCGTACAGCTCGGCCACCGGAGAGTAAGCAATGCCTTCCAGATCGGTAATGCCTTCGTCCACCAGGACTTGGGCCACGTCCTCGCCCACCGACAGTTGCTCCCTGAACATTTCGATCAGCTGGCGGTTCTCCCCCTCGATCTTGGATTCGATCTCCGCGGGCGTCATGGCGTTCAGTTCCCAGCCGGTCAAACGGCTGGCCAGGCGGATGTTCTGCCCTCCCCGTCCTATCGCCTGGGACACCATGGATTCCGACACGGCGATATCCATGCGGCGGTTGTCCTCGTCGACCATGATCTGCACGACATCTGCCGGCGACATGGCGTTGACCACGAACTGCGCGGGATTCTCGTCCCAGAGGATGATGTCCACCCGTTCGCCCGCGATTTCATTGGTCACCGCCTGCACCCGCGACCCGCGCATGCCGACGCAGGCACCCACCGGGTCGATCCTCGGTTCCCTGGAACGGACTGCGATCTTTGCCCTGGCGCCGGGGTCACGCGCCGCGCCGAGGATTTCGATCAGGCCCTGACCCACTTCGGGTACTTCGACGTTGAACAGCGCCATCAGGAATTCCGGGCTGGTGCGGGTCAGCCTGAGCTGAGGACCACGAGTTTCCGTGGCGACCTCGTGCAGCAGCCCCTTGACGCGGTCCTGGGGTCGTATCGGCTCCCTGGGAATCATGTGTTCCCGCGGCACAAAACCTTCAACTCCGGCTCCCAGGTCCACATAGACCCCGTTTCGGTCCACGCGTTTGACCACGCCGCTCAGCAGCTCGCCGATGCGGCCCTGGTAACGCTCCCGGATCAGCTCACGCTCGGCCTCGCGCACTTTCTGGTTGATGACGTGCTTTGCCGTATAGGCGCCGATGTGGCCCAGGTCCATTCCGTCCATGGGCCGCTCCACCACGCCACCGGGAACCGCTTCAGGGTCGATGCGCTGGGCCTCCGCCAGGCGGAGTTGCCGCGTGGGCGCCTCGATCTCCTCTTCGTCATCTTCCATGACCTCCCACTGCCGGAAATACTCCTGTTCGCCCGTATGCCGGTCGATGGCTACGCGGACCTCGACATCCTCTGCCAGCAATCGGCGTCGCGCCGCAGCCAGCCCCGCCTCTACGGCGGAAAACACGACGTCCTTGCCGATTGCCTTTTCGTTGGAGAGAAGCTCTACGGCTTCGAGAATTTCCTTGCTGCCAAACACGGGTCAATCCTCAAGACGTATTTCGGGAGCCAGGCGCGCAACCTTGACATCGGTAAGGTTCAATTCCACCTCGCCGGTCCCGTCCGTTACATCCAGCACAATGATCTGGCCCCGGCGCGCCAGCAGTGTTCCGCCGAAATTCCGCCGGCCATCCTGCTCGCGACGCATGCTGACCTTGACTCTGCGCCCGGAAAAACGATCGAAATGCTCAGGCTTTGCCAGCTTGCGGTCCAGCCCGGGCGACGAAACCTCCAGGTTGTAGTGGCCTGGGATCGGGTCCTCCACGTCGAGCAAAGCACTAACCTGTCCGCTCACGCGCTCGCAGTCCTCCAGGGCGATTCCCGACTCCTGGTCGATAAACAGGCGCAGCACCTGCCCTCGGCTCTCCCGCTTGAGCTCCAGGTCCGCCAGTTCATAGCCCAGCGCTTCCACGCAGGGCTCCAGCAGTCCGTTCAATCTGTCCAAAATCACATTCATAAGTCACAAAAAAGCCCCTCGCGGGGCCAATTCGCAAAACCAAATCTGGTAGCGGGGACAGGATTTGAACCTGTGACCTTCGGGTTATGAGCCCGACGAGCTGCCTGACTGCTCCACCCCGCAACCGCGAGGTATCGGATTATACAGGAAAACGCCTGTTTGGTTCCCCCAAGCCCGCAGGAGATAACCACCGATACCTGGTGAAAACGCCGTGTATGAGCCCCGTTTCCAGCCACTCGATTCGGGTGATACCATTCGCTTCTGCCGCGGCAGCCGAGAACCGTTGTGCTTTTGCCCGGCTCGGCGCCATGGGGGCGGCAGGGTCTCAAGCAGTCAAACATGGGAGACATCAACATGGCGCAAGCTGCCGATACGAATTATGCCGGTGTCTGGGACAATCGCCTGGGCTTCGGCAAGAACCCGGTCGTCATCGTGATCGACCTTCTCAAGGGATACACGACCGAGGGATCGCCCCTTTATGCGCCAGGCGTAATCGCCTGCTTAAAGGAGGTGCCGGACGTGATTGAGGTTGCGCGGGCAAAGGGCGTGCCGGTGATTCACACGCGCGTGCTGTACAACCCGACCAACTTCGAGGACGGCGGCGTGTGGACGCTCAAGGCCCCCGTGCTCAAGGACCTGGTGCCCGGCAACCCATACGCGGAATTCTGCGACGAGGTGGCGCCCCCCGAGGGCGAGACGGTCCTGACCAAGAACTACGCAAGCTGTTTCTTCGGAACCAGCCTCTCGTCCATATTGGCGGCCAAGGGCGCGGACACTCTCATCATTCTGGGCTGCACCACTTCGGGCTGCATACGCGCCTCCGCGGTGGACGCGGTGCAGCATGGATACCGGCCGGTCGTGGTCCGCGAATGCGTGGGAGACCGCCATGACGGGCCGCACGAGGCCAATCTCTTCGATATCCACGCCAAGTACGGAGACGTGGTGCCCAAGGCCGAAGCGATCGAATACCTTCAGAGCCTGTAGCCTCGCCGGAGTGCCTTAGAAACCGATTCCAAGAAAGGAGACAAACATGTCGAACCTTACCCAAACCCGCCACTACGACTATGTGCCGCTGATTGACCGCGAGCCCTTCAAACTACCCGACGGCGCGCGCGTGGCTGTCATGCCGTATCTGAACATCGAGCATTTTCCGGCAGATATTCCCGGCACCGCGCTGGTCCCGGGCACCCAGCAGTTCAACCCGGACCCGCTCAATTACGGTTGGCGCGACTACGGCAACCGGGTCGGCCTGTGGCGGATGATGGACCTGATGGACGAGTGCAATGCCCGCGGGACGGTGTGTCTGAACTCCGAGATCATCCGTGAGTACCCCCGGATTCTCGAAGAGGGCATGGCGCGCAACTGGGCCTGGATCGGGCACGGTGTCAACAACGCACCGGCCAATTTCATCAGCAACATCGACGAGGACCGCGAGCGGGAAATCCTGTCAACGGTCTTGAGCGCCATGAAGGAAGTGATCGGGCGGCCCACCAAGGGCTGGCTGAGCCCGTTTCTGACCCATACGGACAACACGCCGCGCCTGCTGGAAGAGTTCGGCGTTGAGTATCTGTGCGACTACACGGCCGACGATCACCCCTTCCGGTTCAACACGCCCAAGAAGAACCTGATTGCGGTGCCGTACACGGTGGAATTGAACGATATTCCCGCGTTCGGCAACGTCGGAGTTTCTTCCGAGGCCTTCGGCGACATGATCATCGACCAGTTCGACGTGCTCTACGAGGAAGGCGCAACCAATGCGCGCTGCATGCCGATCTGCCTGCACACCTTCTGGGTAGGCCAGCCCAACAAATTCAAGCACCTGGCGCGGGCGTTCCGCTACATGGCCAAGCACGAGGGCGTCTGGTTCACCACCGGCGACGACGTCAACGACTGGTACCGCGAGACCTGCATGTAGAGGAGCGGAGGGCAGGATTCCCTCCTTCCCCGGGGCCCGAAAGTCAGTTTTCGGGGTTGTCGGGATGTTCGAAAGTGATGAGCTCATCGGCAGCAACGTTGGCCATTGAGCTGGTCTTGCCGTCCGGCCATTCCACCGAAATGTCGGCCTGTGAATTGCTCCCCAAACCGAAGACCTGCACCAGGGGGTTCTGCGAGATGAAGTTGCTGCCGATGATGATCTCGCGCAGCTGATCCTCGCCGTTGACCGTAACCGTAATCCGGGCGCCCGCAGCAGCCGTGTTCGGCGCATGGCCGTTGAGTTTCACCCGCAGGTGATTGTTCAGGTCGGTGTCGTTTCGCCACAGGGTGCCGGCATTGCTCTCGTTGCGGTGCATCAGGAACACGTCCACGTCGCCGTCGTTGTCCAGATCGCCGCACACGACGCCGTGGCCGCGTTCGTTGTCCACGATCCCGGCCTCCTCGGCCATTTCCGTGAACACGCCCTCGCCGTTGGAAATGAACAGCCGGCTGGCGTCGGTGTCAAAGTTGTATTCTTCCCACACGCCGGGAACCCAGCCATTGGTGTGATACAGGTCCAGATCGCCGTCCAGGTCGAAGTCGGCAAAGCAGGAACCCCAGCCCCAGCTGCCATCGCGAACGCCGGCAGGCTCCGTAGCATCCGACCACACGCCGCCGTCGTTACGGTACAGGCGATTGCCATATTCAAAGTCCTGCGAATCGTCGTCTTTGGGATCGGTCCAGATCGAACTCACGAACCAGTCGAGATCGCCGTCGCCATCGTAGTCGCCCAGCGCCGACCCCATGCCGTTCCCGTCGATGATCACGTCGCGGTCGGTGGCGTCGGTGAAAGTGCCGTCACCATCGTTGGTGTAATACCGCGAAGTGCGAAAGTCGCCGGCGACCACAATGTCCGGGTAGCGATCGTCGGTGATACGCGCGAAGCTTGGGCTGAACGTGTAGTCGTGTCCGTCCCCGCCGAAGGACCCCCGGGGGTCGTCATCGATGATGGTCTCCGCTATGCCCGCCGTCAGGCTGACGTCTTCAAAGCGAATGACTCCGTTTTCGGATACGTTTCGCCAGAGGTTCTCCGTCGAGTAAGGCCAGTCCTCGTTTTTGGGCCTTGCCGTGCCCCAATGGGAAAGGAACATGTCGAGATCGCCATCGAGATCGTAGTCTCCGAAGGCCGAGGACAGCGTGTAACGGGCGTTCATTGTTTCCAGTCCAGAGCCGGCCGTGACGTCCGTGAACGTCCCGTCGCGATTATTTTTGTAAATCTTTGCCGCGTCTCCCTCGATGCTCCCGAGGAATAAATCCACATAGCCGTCGCCGTCCATATCGGCAAATCCCGGCGCGCTGTGTTTGTGGTTCTCGTTGGCGGACTTGGTCAGGGAAACCCCGGCTTCCTCAGCCATGTCCTCAAACGTATTGTTGCCGACGTTGCGGTAGAGGAGGTTGGGACCGATATCGCCTCGCGCAACAAACAGGTCCACCAGTCCGTCGTTGTCATAATCGCCGGCGGCCACGCCGCCCGCGAACTCTCGAGCATCTGCATCCTGCGGCGGAGGCATGATGCCCTCCGGATCGTCTTCCACCCGGTATCCCCGCATGAAATTGATGCCCGATCCACTGGTCGCGTCGGTGAATGTCACGTCAAGCGCCACGTCGGTTACCGTGATCGTTACGGTGGCGGTCGTGGAATCGTCGCCGTCGCTGGCCGTGATGGTCACTTCCACGGACATCTCGATCTCGTAGTCCAGAGACTGGTCCGCCTTGAGCTTGAGGTTGCCGTCGGCAACTTCGAATCGGTCGTCATCCACCGAAACCGTGACCGAATCCCCGTCGGCGTCGCTGGTCTCCACCGACGTAATTTCAGCGCCGGCCCGGTTCTCCGCCACGCTTGCCGTGGAACTCACGCTGATGGAAGGCGCCTGGTTGGGCGGTGGAGGTGGAGGCTCGGGCGGGCCGTCCGAACCGGACCCGCCACACGCACATGACACTGCTGCTGCCGCAATCACGGCCCAAAGAGCTTTTGTTCGACTCGTGCGTCTCATCTCCATGCCCTCGCGGCTCGCCCGCGCATCGTCCCAACTCGAAGGACGCAGGAATATGGAATCTACCATAGGGTCCCAATGTACCGGCGGTCAGCCGAATGGGACCTGTATTCGAGGTAAGATTCTTAAGTTAAATTCAGCTGACGAAGTCTACAACCATGAACTACCGATCCCTGGTTCCGGCAATAGCCGCATTCACCTTGCTTGCATGCGCGAGCGAAACTACCGAGTCGCCGGACAGCGCCGAAGCAAACCGCTACACGATAACGGGCGACCTGTCGGCCATCTATTCCAATGGTGAGTTCGTGATTTGGGTATCCGCTCCGAAGAAGGCCGCTGGTGGAGGCGCAGGAATGATGGCGGCCTCCTTGATGTCAAGCGGCGACCGCGGCGCATCGAGTCTCAAGGATAGCCTCAACATCGTGGCCGAGGCGCCGATAGTTGACGGGCGGGTAACCCTGGAAGGAACGGTGGACACGCCGCACAACGTGTATTTCTACGTGCTCAACGCGACCGGCGAAAATGGCATGCGGATGGCGCCCGTCAAAGGGCAAGCGTTTGTACTGGAGCCGGGCGACCTCACGCTGACGATGGATGGCCGTGCAAGGTTTGTGGTCGAGGGCGGCCACTATAACGACATCGTCGTGAACTCCTGGCGGCTTGCGCCGAAGTACGTGGAGTTGATGGACGACTACAACCGCACAGTCCAATCGGTTGAGGGCGAGACCGAGGACGAGCGGCGCGCGCGTGTGGACAAGTCATCGGAGATCTTCAATGAAGTCCTGCAGCTGGAGGGCCGTGGAAGGCGCGAGGTGGCCCTGAACCACGAGGACCCGCTTGCCCGCAAGCTCACCATTCAGTCCACCTGGCTTCGTGGACCCTGGGTCACGGAAGCGGTCCGGGAATTGGCGGCAATGATTCCGGACGATCCCTGGGTCATCGAGAACCTGGCGTCGGAAGAGGAATTCGCCGCCAATCGGGCCAAGGCGGCCGCTATTGCAGTAGGCACGCAGATCAAGGACTTCGAAGCGGAAACCCTGGATGGAGAAGTGGTGAGCATATCGAGCGCTCGTGAAGGCAAGGAAATCGTGCTGGTTGAATTCTGGGCCTCATGGTGCGGACCCTGCCGGGCGGAAATCCCCCACATGAAGCAAGCCTATGAAGACTACGGGTCAAGTGGCTTTGAGATTTTCTCATTTACGGTGGATGACGAGCGCGAAGACTGGGTCGAAGCCTCACAGGAAGAAGACCTGCCCTGGATCGACGCCGGCATGGGGTTGGATCACCCCGCCACCAAGGCCTATGGCGTGACCGGAGTACCGGCGAATTTCCTGGTTGACGCGGCCTCAGGCGAAATCGTGGCCAAGAACCTGCGCGGACACAAGCTTGACGAGGCGCTGGAAGAACGCCTGGGCAAGTCCGAAGAAAGTTAGCCTGGGAAGGAGGGCTTCCTGCCCTCCATTTCAATTCAGGCGCTCTCGATCGCTTCGATCACCAGGTCCGGGGTGAGCAACTGGGGCAGCACGACGGCCTCGCCGGACCCCGGCTTGAAGTACAGGTAGAGCGGCACGCCCGCGCGGCCGTGACGCTGCAGCAACTCGGTGATTTCAGGGTCCTCGTTGGTCCAGTCGCCAACCACTACCTGAACGCCCTCACGGGAGAAGTACTCCTTGACCTTGTCGCTCTTCAACGCCACTCCCTCGTTGACCTTGCAGGTGATGCACCAGTCAGCCGTGAAGTAGGCAAACACCGGCTGTTGTTCGGCCCGCAATTCCTCCAGCGCAACTTCCGAGTAGGCGATCTCGCCTTCCACGGGGCCTGCCCCGCCGGGGACCACTGCGAACCGCGGCAAAGCCCATATGCTGAGCAATACGACCAACAGTCCGGCAACGCTCGCAACGCGCCAGGGGCGTGAAATTCTCTCGCCGGCCAAGCGCTTCCAGCCGAATGCCCCAAGACCCAGGGCCAGAGAGGAAATCAGCGCCAGCGTAAGGGCGTTGACGCCGGCCTGGTTGCCCAGCACCCAATACAGCCAGATCGCGGTGGCCAGCATGGGAAATCCCAGTGCCTGGCGGAAACTCACCATCCAGGCGCCCGGGCGCGGCAACAGCCGCTGGGCGCCGGGCAGGAAAGCCACGACGCAATAAGGCAGCGCAAAACCCAGGCCTAGCGCCAGGAAGACACCTACGGTTACAGGAGCCGGCTGCAGCAGTGCGTAGCCCAGGGCACCCGCCATGAAAGGCGCCGTGCAGGGAGTGGCCACAAGGACCGCCAGGACCCCGGTAAAGAATTCTCCGGCCTTGCCCTGGGTAGCCTTGCCGCCGAGCGCACCCGCCCCCAGGTTGATTTCGAACACGCCGAGAAGATTCAGCCCCACGGCCACCATGACCAGCGCCAGGATCGACACGATGAGGGGGTTTTGCATGTGGAACGCCCAGCCCACTACGGAGCCGGCCTGGCGCAATGCAATGATCAGCGCCGCAAAGACCAAGAAACTCACCAGCACCCCGGCGAGATATTGCAAGCCGGAACTGCGCGCCTCGGCCGGTTTCTCCCCGGCCATCTGCGCCACTCCCAGTGCCTTGAGGCTGAGAATCGGCAGAACGCAGGGCATCAGGTTCAGGATCAAACCGCCCAGAATCGCAAAGCCGATCGCCTGCCACAGCCCCGGGCCGGACGTGCCGCCACTTTGCGCTGTTCCCGCAGAAGAACCGACTTCGCCGCCACCCGAGGCAGCATGACCGCCCCCACCCGGTGTGGCGCTAAGGCTTGCGGGCGCCGCAACCACGGTTTCCCGGGGCGCATCGGCGCGTTTCGCCATGAGGCTGAATGACTGCCGTGGTGCGCCGTCCATGTCCACGGACAACACCAGGCCGGTTTCCTCATAGCGCGCCACCCGCGGCCCGGTGGGAACGCTTACGCGAATGCGGTCGGTCCACAGGCCCACCTGCTGGTCCGCCGTATGATCGATCATTCCCGCCGCTTCAGGGAACAAATACAGGTTCGACGCCTCTTGCAGCGACAGCGGCGTGGAAATATCGAAAACCAACTCCTCGCCGCTCTGGAAATACTCCGCGGACCAATCCGCCCACTGGGGCACCAGCGCGCGGGCCTCCGAGAACGCGGCTGTCCGCCATTCCTCGCTTCCTGAATCCGAGCCGCCCCCAGGACCGATCGGGATGGTCAATGCAAGGTTGGCGCGTTCCGGAATACACACCTGGTCATCGCAAACCAGCCAGGAAGCGCGGGCCTTGATCAGGAGCTGCTCACCGGAAACAGCATGCGTCTGGGTGACGTCGACGAGCAGCAGTGTTGATTCGTTGTAGCCGTAGCTCATCATGGTCATGAACGGCACGAAACCCGGAGCCGGGAAATTCAGATCGCCGAACTCGAGACCTTCGGGAGCATCCCAGTCCAGCTTGGCCGGTTTGCCTGCGTCACCCGGATTGATCCAGTAGGTGTGCCAGCCGGGGTCCGGACTCAGGCTCAAGCCGATCGTGAACGGTTCACCGGGTTGCACGCTTGCGGTCTCGGCCAGGAGTTCGGCACGGGTATGGTCGGTCTTGACCGGCGCCGCCTGCGCGACCTGCAGCGCAAACGCAGCCAGCACAAGGAGGAGTGCCGCGCCGGCCGGCTGAAAGCCCCTGGACCAAGCCTTGATTTGTTCCAATAGGCAATTGCTGTTCAATCGGTCCATGTTCCTGTTCTCTTTGGGGATATTTCCCTCAAGCATAACGCAGGCAGGCCCGGGTGACCTTACGGTTTCCTGACAGGGAACAGCGGCTGCCGTTCCCACTGCTACCGTCAGCCGGGCGACTCTGCTTCGTTGGCGGAAGACTCGGCGGAGATGACTTCGAGGAACGCGATTCCGAAGCGCTCCAGCTTGGCCTGCCCTACGCCATGAAGTTGCAGCATGGCCTCGGGAGTTTGCGGCCGGGTGCGCACGAATTCCCGCAAGGTCGCGTCGTGAAAGACCAAAAACGGCGGCACACCGGCTTCGTCGGCCAAACCCGCGCGGCAGCTCTTGAGCGCCTGCCACAGCGGCTCATCCGCGGGCGCTATCTCCCAGGCCTCTGGGCGCGGTCTTGCGGTGCGTTTGGTTCTGGAAACGTGCGCTTCTTCCCGTAACTCTACGGTTTTCTCACCGCGCAACAGCTGCCTGGCCTCCTGCGTAAGCACGAAGGCACCGTGTCGTTCGGCGTCAACTCGCGCGAATCCCCTGGCAACCACCTGACGGGCCACGGCATGCCATTGGCGCACCGACAGATCGGCGCCGATTCCAAAAGTGGAGAGTTTCTGGTGGCCGTGGCGTTTGACCTTTTCGGTTTCCTTCCCGCGCAGAACGTCAACCAGGTGCGCTGCCCCGAAACGCTGGCCGGCACGTACCGCACAGGAAAGGAACTTCTGAGCCTCCACGCTGCCGTCGAAGGTCTTTGGAGGACTCAGGCAATTGTCGCAGTTACCGCAGGGTTCGGGGTATTTCTCGCCAAAATACGCCAGCAAGGCCGCGCGCCGGCAACCCGTGACTTCACACCAGGCGACCAATGCCTGCAGCCGCGCCCGTTGAACGCGTTTGTGGTCCTCATCGGCTTCCGACTGGTCCACCATCAGCCGCAGCCGCACGACGTCCTGAAGACCGTAGCTCATCCAGACTTCGGCAGGCTCGCCGTCGCGCCCGGCCCGGCCCGTTTCCTGGTAGTACGCCTCAACGCTCTTGGGCAGGTCGCAGTGGGCCACAAAGCGCACGTCCGGCTTGTCGATTCCCATGCCGAAGGCGATCGTGGCCACCACAATCACCCCTTCTGCGCGCTGAAAGTGCGCCTGGCACTGCCGCCGGTCCGACGCGCTCATGCCGGCGTGGTAGGGCCGGGCATCATAGCCCGCCTCCTTGAGCCGCTGCGCCGTGGTCTCGACCTTGCGGCGCGACAGGCAGTAGACGATGCCCGACTGGTCCCGGCGGTCCCGCAGGAAGGCCAGCAGATCCGCACCCGGACTGTTCTTCATGCGAACCGTATAGCGGATGTTCGGGCGGTCGAACCCGCTGATGAACTGGCGCGCACCGCTCAGTTCAAGACGGGAGACGATCTCTTTACGTGTGGCGTCGTCCGCCGTAGCGGTAAGGGCGATGCGGGGCGTGCCGGGAAAGTGCTCTCTTAGTACGTGCAGGCTCAGGTAGTCCTGCCGAAAATCGTGGCCCCACTGCGACACGCAATGGGCCTCATCGATCGCGATCAGCGCGATATCGATACCGCGAAGCAGCTCGAGCGTGCCGCTTTCTTCGCGTAACAGCCGTTCGGGGGCCAGATAAAGCAAGTCCAACTCCCCGCGCCGCAGAGCGGCGTTGATCTGCTGCTGCCGGGCGTACGACACGGACGAGTTCAGAAAGGCGGCTGCGACGCCGTGCTGCCGCAACGCCGTTACCTGGTCCTGCATGAGCGCAATGAGCGGCGAAATCACCACGCCAACGCCCCGGCGCAGGATAGCCGGGATCTGGTAGCAGAGCGACTTGCCCCCACCGGTGGGCATCAGCACCAGCGCATCGCCGCCGCGAAGCACCGTGCGAATAACCTCCCCCTGCGGCTCTCGGAAGGCCGGGTAGCCGAAGACATCGCGCAGGAGGTCCCGCGCGGGAGCGAGTTGAGAGGCATCCACGGCGGCATTATGGATGCCGCCGCGAATCAGCAAATTCCGCCTGCCGCGAGCTCCGCCTTATGCGGCACAGCGCCGCACAGGAGGCTTATCCGATGGCAATAGGGCGAACCGGCGACCCGGATGCGCCGACTGAGCGCAACGGCAGGATGATGGTGCACGATTCCCAAACCTTGTCGGCGGCGAGTTCGGCAAGGTTCGCGTTCTGGATGTTATGGACGCCCGACTGGGTCAGGTTGTGGTGGTGAATCACGAACGGCAGACCCTCCGGAGTTCCCTCCGGGGCCCCGGCCTGGCCGGCGAGCTGGCCGTCGTTGGCCGGGTCGGTGAACGGATTGTCCAGCGCGACCAGCACAACACTCTTCTCGCCCAGCATCTGCGCCGCGTCATACCCCAGCCCCGGTCCCATCGCGTAATAGGACGGCTGGTTCCAGTTATCGCTCCAACCGGTATAGATATAGACCACATCGCCCGGCAGAATGCCGCGATCGGCGAGGCCCTGGGCCGCCAGCATCGCGTCGATATCGGCCGCGGTGATGACCTGGCCGGGCTGCAAGGGCTCGCCGCCTCCCATGTGGGCGCGCGCATCCAGCAGCAGGGCGCTGGTCACCAGCGGCGGCGCGTTCTCCATGCCCAGCTTGAGCAGCGGGGAATCCGGCGACGGTTTCACGTCGGCCTGGGTATATCCGCCGTAGTACATCGCCTTGTCGACCGGCAGATCGCCTTCGCCGAACCAGGGTTCGGGCAGGTAGGCGAAATGCCCCAATGCGTCCATCTGGGTGCCCTGTGCGCCTGGTTCTCCGCCGGTCAGGTGCTCGCCATTGAACGCATGGGCCGTGTAGGGGATGCCTACCGTTGGCCGGTACACGTATTCAAGTGGCGGCGAAAAAGGTGACTGCGGCATGGACATGGAGCGCGGATGCGACAGTTCGTAGACTTTCGCCCCGGGTTTGCCCATGTGAAAGGCGCAGCGCATCCAGGTGCCCGCGCCCTGGGTATTGGCGTTGCCGCGTTGATCGCCTTGTGGCCAGGGTCCGATCGGCGTCAACTCCGCGGATTGTGCCCACATCTCGGCTTGCGGATCGCCTTGCGGTGTGTCGCATCCGCAAAGCAGCGTAAGCAACGCCGCGCAGGCGCCGGCCGTGCGATAGAACGAAGTCATTTGGAATCTCCCTTGGTGCGGCCCTTGCCGCGGTAGCTTGCCACAAACATGATGGCGATCACGATCGCCGGCAGGACGATCTGGATGAGAAAGCTGACCGGCGGAAGTCCGAAAATCATGGTACCCGGCCCTCGTTGTCGGCCGCCGCCACACCCCCTATTGCCACGGCCGGCGGAGTAAATGCGTTGACCAGCGCCAACAGCACACCCGACACCAGCAGGCCGGGAATACCGGGATGCAATCCTTGTGCCCAGCCCTGCCCTGTCAATGTGCCGACAATCCACACCAGCGTCGTCAGTACGCCGCCGACCGACGAGGCCAGCGCCGCCTGGGCACTCACGCGCCGGCTGACCATGCCGACGATCAGCGGGAAGAAGAATGCTGCGCCGATGATCGCCACGGCGAAGGACACGATTCTTAAAATGAGCGCCACGTCGGGAATCGCCAGTACGAAGGCCAGCGCGCCGACCACCACGATGGCGCCGCGGGAAATCCAGACGTAACTGCGCTCGTCCCTCTGGACGCCGCGCGGTTCATCCACGCATTTGCGCATCAGGTCATGGGCCAGCGCCGAACCCGCCATGAGCAGCAGTGAATCCGTCGTGGACATGGCGGCGGCGGCGATTCCGGTAAGCGCAAAGGCCGCCAGCGCCGGCGCAAGATACTGCGTAACGAGCGCTACGTAGGCCTGGTCGGGCGACGCCAGTCCCTCCCACACCGTAATCCTGGCGACCGCGCCCAGATACATGTTCCCGTAGAGCAGGAACAGCGTGACGATCAGAATGGTCCAGGGAAGAGACACACGGGCCACCCACGAGTCCCGGGCTGCATACATCTTGGTAACCAGTTCCAGCCGCGTGCAGTAGGCAAGCATCCAGATGATCTGCCAGGAAATCAGGTAGCCCCAACCCCAGGACACGCCGCGCAGGCTGGTCCAGCCCGGGGCCGCCTGCTCCACCTGTTGCATCACGGCCGTCCATCCTCCCACGTCATTGAGCAACACCGGGGCGATCAACAGCAGTCCGGTCCACATGAAGAAGAACTGGGCGATATTGGTCCACACCACCGCCAGCAAGCCCCCGAGCGCCACATAGCCGACAAAAATCAGGCTGCCCAGGGCAAGGCCCCAAAGGAACGGGATGTCCAGCAACCGCTCCAGGATGAAGGCCATGCCCCGCAACTGGGCCACCAGGTAGATCACACTGGACACCGCCACGACGATGGCGCTCCAGGCCCTTACCTTCCGGCTCGCGTACCGGTCGCCGAGGTAGTCCGGCAAAGTAAAACCGCCGGATTGACGCAGCTTGCGGGCGAAAAAGAAAAACACCACCGCGATGCCCAGGGAGAACGCCAGAAAAGGCAGTCCAGCCACTCCGCCGAACGCACCGATAAAGGCGACTCCGCTCAATATCGAGCCCCCGTGCATGATGGCGGCCACGTTGGCCAGCACCAGCACCGGAACGCCGAAGCGGCGGCCGGCCACCCAGAAGTCCTCGCTGGCGCGTTGTCCCCGGGAGGCAATCAGGCCCAGAACCACAACCAGCACCAGGTAGGCGGCAAAGATCGAAAGGCCCATGGCGTCGGGTCCCGGTCAGCCCGGGCGCTTGCTGCCCCCCAGCCGGGCAATGATGCTGCGCAGCATTCGCTTGAAGTCCTGTTGCTCCAGTTCGGGAAGATCGGCCAGCACATCGGCTTCGCGAGCCTTGGCAACCGCAAGCAACTTGATCACGCGCCGGCTGCCGCGGGGCGTGCATACCAGCCGGGGTGGGTCCTTGTCCGTTCCGCGATCAGCCTCGGCAACCATTTCCTGCTCAAAGAGCGCCTTGAGCGTTGATTCGAGAATATCCTCCGGCATCCGGATGATCCAGGCCAGCTCATCGCGCGTGCAGCTCTGGTCGCTCAAGGTGGCCAGCACCCGCCACTCATCGCGGGGAATCCCCCTTTCGGTGAGATGTTCGTAAAACGGCAGCCCGAACAAGCGGTAGGCCCGCGCCAGAAGGGGCAGCAGAAAATCATCCACATAACCGCCCGCGATTTCGGTCGGGTCCGGGCCGTCCGCCGGTCGCGGCAGGGTTACCGTGTAGTCGCCGCGGTGAAACACCAGCGGCGTTCGATCGTTGACCTCGAACTCCAGCACCTCGCCCACAAAGATGGCGTGGTCACCGCCGCTGTAGCGGTGCACGTTGCGGCACTGAAAGGTTGCCGCGCATCCTGAGATCAGGGGAACGCCACCCACTCCCTCGCTGCATTCCAGCCCTGAGAAGCGATCTTCTACAAAGCGCGAGAAACGCTGTGATACCTCCACCTGGTCGGCCGCCAGCACGTTGACCGCAAAGTGGTCGGCGTCGGCGAACACGTCGAAATTGGTCGAATCGTTCTTGAGGCTCCAGAGGACCATCGGCGGATCCAGCGAGGCGGAATTGAAGCTGTTGGCGGTCAGTCCGATACGATCACCGTTTTCGGCGCGTGTGGTGACAACCGTGACCCCGGTGGCGAACTGACCCAACGCCGCGCGAAAACCCCTGCCTCCCATCGTTTTGAAACGCCCTAGCTGTCGTCTTCGGCGGAATTGCGAAGGAAGTCGCGGACGCGATCCATGTACGGCGTGCGGTCCTTGGAGTGAAATATTGCGCCCGCCATTCGTACCGGGTCACCGAAGAAGTAGGTTTCGTACTGCACCTGGCGGGCCGCGAAGGCCGACAATGCAGTGTCCCAGGCCAGGCGGTAGAGGGGGATCCGGTCCTTGGCCTCAAGCCTTGCTGACTGGTAATAGCGATGCACGTCCTCGCTCAGTGGCCCCTTGAGGTCCGCTTCGGTGGGCATCGCCACCAACCCGCTTGCGCCGAGCAGCCGGACAATTTCAACCATCCGCGGATACAGGCGCGGGTAGAGGTTGCGCGCGGCATCCAGAGGATCGAAAGCAGGCGTCATCATGCCGTGCTCGTTCAGCGCCGCGTCCGCCTCCGCGGCCCTCCGGAATGCCTTCATGGTTTCAAGGTTCACCCAGATCTCGGCGACCTTTTCCTGGACATGCTGAAAGACCTCTATACCCACGGCGTCGATCATCAGCGACACCAGCCCAAGGAGGTATTCGGTCTTGGCGATGTTCTTGCAGATGACCTGGTGCGACATGTGGACCACCGCCGAGGTGGCGGCGTATGCCTCGTTGCAGGCCTTGACGTCCCGATACAGGAAAACGTTCTCCCAGGGAACGAAAACATCGTCGAATACCACCAGGGCATCCATCTCCTCATACCGCGACCCCAGCGGATGATCGAAGTGATTGCGCCCGTAGTCCACCGACTCCCGGCAGATGAACTTCAAGCCCGGCGTCGCATTGGGGAGGCAGAAAGCGAATGAGTACGGCGCGTCTTCTTCCGGGTTCTTCAGCAGCGTGGACGGAAACACCATGATCGAATCGGAGATCGGCAGCGTCGCCAGCATCCTCGCGCCCTTGATCACCAACCCGGCGTCGGTCTCCTTCTTCACCCGTGCCGCCAGGAAGGGGTCCGCCTGTTTGGCGGCGCTGACCGCTCTATTGATCTGCGGGTTGATCAGCGTATGCGTGAGCGCCAGGTCGCGTTCGCGCATTTCCCGGTGATAGGCGCGAGCGTTCGCGCCGCCGCCCGGGTGCGCAGAGTCCAGCCAGCCGGCGGCGGCAGAGTAAGCACTCATCGCACGATTCAGGTAGCTGGGATCACGGCCCGCCATGCCAAAGCTGAAATCCGCAATTCGGTGCATGGCGTCACCTACCCCGATCAGCTCCTCCCGCGACTCGGGAATCATGAAGCTCATCCCAACAGGGTCGCCGGTTTCCGGAGACGGAAACAGCAGTTGACCGGGTTCGCGGTGCTGCAGATCATAGCGGGCAGCCAGGCTTTGCACCCCGCCACCGATACCGTCTTCGGTGGTTATGTCTTCAATCTTGCGTCCCCGATGCCACAATTCCATCGGGGAATCCTTCAGCGCCTGAATTAGCTCGGCTCCTGTTCTCGCGGGCACAATTTGATCCTATTGCTTGTAGTCGTGCCGGCAATTCTAGCCCGAACACCCTTGCCTGATTCTCGAACGGCAAGATCGCTTGCCGAGGGCCGAAATCCTGGAGATTTGCGATCGTCCTTGCCGTTGCGGTCCAGCAGGGCGCGACGGCGCGGCGGCAGGCATAATGCCGCTCATGACCACCGAATCGAACCTGAAAAAGGCCATCGCTGCCGTGCTGGAGCAGTTGCAACAGAACTGGAACTGCATGGATCTCAAGGCCATGGCAAATTTGTGGGATACGTCCGATCCCAACCCCTTCTATCTTCCCGAGGAAGTCGAGCAGCCCTTGCGGGACTGGGACGAGATCCAGGCCTACTGGGACAAGACCATGGAGATGATCCCGCGCCTGAAGATGCGTGTATGGGATCTTGAGGCCGTCCCGGTAAGCGACGACCTGGCGTGGGTTTCCTACCAGTTCCACTGGGATGCCGAAGCCGAGGGTTACGCAAGACCCGTAGGCGCCGATAATCGCGCCGTAGCGTTGTTCCGCAAGCTCCCCGAGGGCTGGCGCATCTGCCGCTACGCTGAAGCACCCCTGGCGCCCATCCTCTATATGCGCAAACTTTACGAGAACTCGGTCGACAAGGACTTTCGCTAGTTGACCCGTTTTGCAGACCTTAAATGATTTGGCTGCATTTACTCGCAGCCCTGACTGCCGTCAGTCTGGGGATCGCAAACCTCCTGTTGGCGAAAGGAACACTCCGCCACCGGATTTTCGGCTGGGTCTGGATCGTTGCCATGTTGGGAGTGACGCTCCCGTCTTTCTCGATTCGAGAAGCCAACGCTGGAAATTTCAGTTGGCTGCACGGGCTGACGATCTGGACCCTGTTGTGCATGTTCATCGCGGTTGTTGCGATTAAGCGAGGCAACGTACGAACACATGCAGGGTTCATGACCGGAACCATGATCGGCGCACTAATCGCCGGCGGGTTCGCACTCGCGCCGGGCCGTTTCATCTCGGGCTTGCTTGGCTATTGACCTTACAAGAGCCGCAGCAGTATCAAGCGGAATCAGCCCAGCAGCCAATAGGCGATCGTTGAGATTGCGAGGGCGCCCAGCAGGTTGAGCGCCAGCCCTTCGCGGGCCATCTGCGGAACGGTCAACCTACCGGAACTGAATACCACCGCGTTGGGACCGGTGGCGACCGGCAGCATGAAGGCGAAGCTGGCGCTGATGGCGGCTGGAACCATGATCACGCGCGGTTCGATACCCGCTGCGATGGCCGCTGCCGCCAGGATAGGCATCAACAGAGAGGTGGTAGCGGTGTTGCTGGTGATTTCGGTAAGAAAGGTAACCGCCAGGCAGATGATCAGGATCAGCAGCCAGGGAGACCAGCCGGCGTAGGAGGCCAGCATGTCGCCGATGGTGGTGCTGAGCCCGGTACTGGCAAATGCGCCGGCGAGGCAGATGCCGCCGGCAAACAGCAGCAGAATGCCCCAGGGGATGCTCCCGGCCGTTTTCCAGTCGAGCAGCCGGCCTCCGGCGCCGTTCGGTATCACGAACATCGCCACCACGGCCAGCAGCGCCACGCTGCCGTCATTGGCTTGCGGCAGGTCCAGCAGGCCCGACCACCCCCCGAACGGCTCGCGGCGGGTCACCCAGAGCAACGCCGTCACCGCAAACACGGCGAGCGTACGGACTTCCTCGCGGCGCCATGCGCCGACCGCAGGCAATTTGACGGGCGCGGACAGTTTCAGGCCTCGCGTCAGCCAGAACCCGGCGATGGGAAGCATCACCAGCACCACCGGCAAGGCCCAGCTCATCCATTGGGTAAAGCCCAACTCCACGCCGGTGCTCTCCTGGTAGACGCGCATGAAGATCAGGTTGGGCGGCGTGCCGACTGGCGTGCCGGTGCCCCCGATGCTGGCGGCATAGCACATGCCCAAAAGCAACGGAATCGCCAGTCGCTTGTCGTCGCATCCCTGGATCACCGCCAGAGCGATGGGAAGCAACATCAAGGTGGTGGCGGTATTGGAAATCCACATGCTGAGCACGGCGGCCGCAGCCATGAACCCGAACACCAGCCGCCGGCCGTCGCGAGCGCCGAACAGGTTGATCATGCCCAGTGCGATCCGGCGATGAGCACCGCTTTTTTCCATGGCCGTGGAAAGCATGAAGCCACCCATCAGCAGCAGAATGAGCGGATCGCCCACGGCCCGTGCCGCCTGGACGGGCGCTATCGCACCAACCAGCGGCAGCAGCGCGATGGGGATCAGTGCGGTAACCGGGATCGGCACCGCTTCGGTAATCCACCAGGCCGCGCACAAGGTGGTTACGGCGACGGTCCAGGCTATGGCCGGCCCCGCGTCCTGCATCAGGAGCCCCGCAACCAGCGCGACAAGAGGGCCGGCCAGCAGCATGATTCGTTTCAACAATGCGTTACCCCACAGGACGGAGAGTCATTCGGGACAGAGCGAGCGGAATGCCAGGCGAATCAGCCGGAGCCGAAGGCGCCTCGGCACAACTCCAGCAAAGGATCGGGCCATACGCCGATGACCACTAACGCCAGGCCGTTGGCGCCCAGCAGCAATCGCGTACCCCAACCCGGCGCGAACCTGGGCTCCTCGTCCGCCGCCTCCATGAACATCAGCCTTACGATCCGCAGGTAGTAGTACGCGCCGATAACCGCGAACACCACTGCCACCACCGCCAGGGCCGTCCATCCCTGGTCCACCAGCACCATCAGCACCTGCCACTTGGCCAGAAAACCCGCCAGCGGCGGTATCCCGATCATGCTGAGCATGATGAGCAGCATGATGAATGCGATTCCCGGATGGCTCCGATAAAGACCACGCAGACTGTCCAGCGGTGCATTCTGCTGTTCGAGCGCGATGACTACTCCAAACGCACCCGCCGCCATAAGCACGTAAACCAGGGTGTAGAAAAGCGCAGCGCTCAGACCCTCTCCGCCACCGGCAACTACGCCGAGAAGCAGAAATCCGACATGGGCGATCGCCGCCCAGGCCAGCAGCCGGGCCGCCTTGGTCTGGGCCATGGCCACAATCGTGCCCATCGCCAGCGAGGCCACGGCCATCACAACCAGCAACAGGTTCCACTTCTCCTGGGCGACCGGCATGCCGTCCACCAGCAGCCGCACGATCAAGGCCAGGGAGGCCAGCTTCGGCACCGTGGCCAACACCACCGCGACTCCCAGCGGCGGGCCGTGATAGGCGTCCGGCACCCATTGGTGAAAGGGAACGGCGCCCAGCTTGAAGGCCACGCCCGCCAGCACCAGCGCGGCGGCGACATAGGCCCCTAAGCTCTCCGGACCCGCAGAAGCGATTTCGCCAAGAAGCAGTGAACCGGACAATCCAAACAGCAGGGACATGCCGTACAACATCGCCCCGGAGCCGATCGCCCCCAGCACGAAGTACTTCATTGCAGCTTCCGCAGCGCGCGCCGAATCGCGCTGCAGGGCCACCAGCGTGTAAAGCGATAGCGCCAGAAGCTCCAGACCCAGGTAGAGAGTCAGCAGACTTCCGGCTGACGCAGTAACGAACACACCCAACAGCGCAAACAGGCCCAGGACGTAGAACTCGCCGCGCAGCGCCCCGGAGCGCCGCAGGTCACCCGGCGCATATGCGAACGCCAGCGCTGTGATCAGTGCGCCTGCCAGCTTCAAAAGCCGCGCCAGGTTGTCCATTACGAAGGAGCCGAAAAACATCTCTTCGTTGGGCGCTGCAACGCAGCTTAAGGCTACCGCCGCCAGGCCGAGCATGGACACGGTCGGCACGACCGCCTTGAAGCGCTGGCCCACGGCCAGGTCCGCGAGCAGCACCAGTGGAATCAACAAGGCGAGCGCCAGCTCGGGATAAAGAGGCGCCCAGAAGGCCAGGTCGTTCACAGCGGCAGCACCTTTCCGGCCAATACGTGCCGGGCCAGGGCATCCAGCGACGGCTCCATGAGTTCCACCAGCGGGTCCGGATACAAGCCCAGGGCCACCACCGCCAGCGCCAGGCCGCCCAGCGCGATCATTTCCCGCGTGTCCAGGTCTTTCAGCGCCGCCACCTTCTCATTGGCCACCTCGCCGAAAACGACCCGCTTGATCATGTAAAGGCTGTATGCCGCACCCAGGACCAGGATGGTACCGGCGCCCAGTGCCACCAGCGGCTCGGCGCGAAACGAGGCAAGGATCACCAGGAACTCGCCGACGAATCCCGAAGTGCCCGGAAGACCCGCGTTGGCCAAGGCAAACAGCACCAGGAGCACCGCGAAAACGGGCATGGTGTTGGCAACGCCTCCGAAATCGTTGATCCGGCGGGTATGCGCCCGGTCGTACAGGACGCCGACGCACATGAACAATGCCGCGGAAATAAAGCCGTGCGAGATCATCTGCACCATTCCACCGCCTATTCCCAGCGAGAGCAGTTGGTCCTGGCCCGCCCCTGCGTATGCCAGGGGAATGAAAAGCCCCAGGGTCACAAAACCCATGTGCGCCACAGACGAATAGGCAATGAGCTTCTTGAGGTCGCGCTGGGCAAGGGCCACAAATGCGATGTACACGATGGCCACGAGAGAAAGGCCCATGATCAGCGGCGCGAACTGGGCCGCGGCGTCGGGTGTGACCGGAAGACTGAAGCGGAGCATGCCGAAGCCGCCCATTTTCAGCAGAATCGCCGCCAGGATTACCGAGCCCCCGGTCGGCGCCTCGACGTGGGCGTCGGGCAGCCACGTGTGCACCGGCCACATCGGCACCTTGACCGCGAACGCAGCCAGGAATCCGAAGAACAGCCATTGCTGCTGAGCGAGCGTGAGCGGCGCCGCGTGCAGGTCGGGAATGGCGTAACTGCCGGACTCCCGATACAGGTACACCAGGGCCACCAGCAGGAAAACGGAACCCAGGAAGGTAAACAGGAAAAACTTGATCGTGGCGTAGATGCGCCGCTCGCCGCCCCACACTCCGATGATGAGAAACATCGGCGCCAGCATGAATTCCCAGAACACGTAAAACAGCAGGCTGTCGAGCGCGCAGAAGACGCCCAGCATCAGTCCCTGCTGGACGAGCAGCGCGCCGTAATAAAGGCCAGTGCGCCGATCGATTGCGCGCCAACCCGCTACAACCGCCGCAGGCGTCACCAACAGGGTCAGCAGGATCAATGCCACCGCGATGCCGTCAACGCCCAGGTAGTACTCCACGTTGAAGCGAGTGATCCAATCGTGCCGCTCGACAAACTGGAATCCGGCGCCGGGTTCGAAGCTGCGCCATAGCATCCAGCCCGGAACCCACTCAAGCAATGAAACGGCCAGGCAGGCCCAACGCGCGACAAGGGCGCTGCGCGCGAGGCCCGCGATCAGGAGCCCGGCTACCACCGGCAGCCAGATGATAAGGCTTAGAAGACCCATTTCCGGCATCTAGTCAAGCACCAGAATGACCCAGGCGATCAACAGGCAGATCGCCGTGACCATCGCAAAGGCATAGTGGTAGAGAAGCCCCGTCTGCAGGCGGCGGGTGACGCCCGAGGTCCACCGGATGACTCGCGCCAGTCCGTTCACCAGCAGTCCGTCAATCAACCGTGCATCCGCCTGGTCGGCGGCGCCGCGCGCGAGGCGCCGTGTCCCGGGAATCAAGGCGCGTTCCACAAACGAGTCAAAGCCGTAACCCAGCTGGAGAACCCGCGCCGGCAAACGCAGCGCGACGGCAGTTCTCTCGCGTAGTTGCGGCCGCCATTCGTAAACGACCCAGGCCAGTAGACCGCCGAGCACCGCCAGCAGGAATACCGGCGACAAAAGGCCGTGAAGGAAGAAGTCCCACGTTCCTGAACTCGGGATCGCAGCCATGGAGTCGTCGCCGGGCAGCTTAAACAGCGAACCGCCGAAATAGTCGCCCAGCACCACCGGCCCGAATGTGAACCAACCGATGAGCAACGACGGAATTGCCAGAAACACCAGGGGGCCGAGCATCCAGGGGCCGGTGGATTCCAATTCGGGGCTTACGTGCTCTTGCACCCGCGACTGACCGTGAAAAACCACCAGCAACAGTCGGGCGCTATAGAACGCGGTTACCGCCACCCCGGCCAGCAGGCACCAGCCGGCGTAGGTGCCTACCGGGTCCCCGGAAAGCGTGACCGCCGTTATCAATGCATCCTTGGAGAAGAACCCCGCGGTCCCGGGGATTCCCGCCAGCGCAAGCCCGCCGATTAAGGCCGTCGCGTAGGTAATCGGCATGCGCCGGTACAGGCCGCCCATCCGCCGAATGTCCTGTTCATGATGCAGGGCAACGATGACCGCGCCGGCGGCAAGAAACAGCAGCGCCTTGAAGAAAGCGTGAGTGAACAGGTGGTAGATGGCCACGGAATACGCGGATACACCGATGCCGGCCATCATGTAGCCGAGCTGGGAAAGCGTCGACCATGCCACGATCCGCTTGATGTCCTGTTGCACGATGGCCACCAGCCCGGTCGCCAGTGCGGTTGTAGCGCCGATCGCCAGTACCAGGGACAGCGCCAGCGGACTGTATTCGAACAGCGGCGACATGCGGGCGACCATGAAGACGCCGGCGGTAACCATGGTTGCGGCATGAATCAATGCGGATATGGGCGTGGGGCCCTCCATGGAGTCCGGTAGCCAGATATGCAATGGCATTTGCGCGGACTTGCCCATGGCGCCAACGAACAGCAGCACGCAGCCCAGGTCCAACGCCGGCCAGCTGACTCCAGGCCAGACCGTGATTTCGCGAACCGCCATCCCCTCCGCACCCGCGAACACCTGGCCATAGTCCAGCGAGCCCGCCGAAGACGCAATCAGGGCGATACCCAACAAGAGCCCCAGATCGCCGACCCGGTTCACCAGGAAGGCCTTGAGGCTGGCGAAATTGGCGGACGGGCGCTTGTACCAGAATCCGATCAACAGGTACGAGGCCAGGCCCACGGCCTCCCAACCCACAAACAGCTGCATGAAATTGTCGGCCATGACCAACAGCAGCATGGCGGACGTAAAAAACGCGATACAGGCGAAGAACCTCGCGTATCCGGGATCGTCGCGCATATAGCCGACCGTATAGACATGCACCGCCAGCGAGACCCAGGTCACCACGGTCATCATCAGCGCGGTGAGACGGTCGATCAAAAGACCGAACCGCAGCTCTAAGCCGCCGATGCTGAGCCAGTCGAAAAGCTTGACCGCTACCGGCTGGCCGGACAGCTGCTCCACGAGGACCCAGATCGACAAGACCGCCGACAGGCCCACGGCCAAGATCGGAAGGCCATGGACCAGTATTCGCGGCAGCGCCCTGGAGCCCAGCGCAACCACCAACGCCGCAAACAGCGGCGCCAACAGGATTGCTTCGTGCTTCATCCCTTGAGCAACTTGAATTCTTCCACGTTGACGCTGATGCGATTGCGGAACAGCACCACCAGGATGGCCAGGCCAATCGCCGCTTCGGCGGCTGCCACGGTGAGGATGAAGAACACGAACACCTGCCCGGCCAGATTGTCCAGGAAATAGGCAAAGGCGATGAAATTGAAATTCACGGCCAGCAGCAGCAACTCCACGCACATCAGCAACAGGATCACGCTGCGGCGATTGATGAATATGCCGCACACGGCTATGGCGAACAGCAGCGCACTCAAGGTCAGCAGGTGTTCAAGGCCGATCATTCGTCGGTCTCCACCGGCATCTTCACCAGCCGGACCCGGTTGCCGGGACGAACGGCGACCTGTTCCGATACCTTCTGCACCCGCAAACCCCGCCGACGGCGCAAAGTCAGGGTAATCGCGCCGACAATCGCCAGCAAAAGGATGTAGCCGGCGATTTCAAAGGCGTACAGGTGCTTCGTGTACAGCAGCGTTCCCAGGGCCTCGGTGTTCCCCTGTGCGAAGGACGGCGCCTGGGCCGGCGCAGCCGGCTCAAAGCCGGAGCGGCGAAGCAGCCACACGGAAATGAGCTGCGCCGCCAGCAGCGCTCCAACCAGCACACCCACCGGCGCATAGCGGGTCAGCCCCTCTCGCATCCGCTCCACGTTGATGTCCAGCATCATCACCACAAAGAGCAGCAGCACCATCACCGCGCCCACGTAAACCAGCACCAGGGCAACCGCCAGGAATTCCGCGTGCAACAACAGCCAGATGGCCGCGGAGATCACGAAACACGCGACCAGGAGCAACACCGAGTGGACCGGATTGCGCACCAGGATCACGCCGATGGCCGCGGCAATGAGCATGCCCGACCAGCCGTAGAACAGGATCAGCGGAAAAATGTCCACAAGCTGCTGCATCGCGAAAAACCTTAGCGATAGGCCGCGTCGGCGCCCCGATCAGCGGCAATCTGCTCTTCGTAGCGATCACCGATTTCCAGCAGCCTTTCCATGGTGAGGATGTTCTCGCCGCGCCGTTCCATGTGGTATTCGTGAATTCGTGTTTCCACGATTGCGTCCACCGGACAGGCCTCCTCGCAGAAACCGCAGTAGACGCACTTGAACAGATCGATGTCATAGCGGCTCGCCCGGCGAGTGCCGTCTTCTCGCACTTCCGACTCGATGGTGATCGCCAGCGCCGGGCAAACTGCCTCACACAGTTTGCAGGCAATACAACGTTCCTCTCCATTGGCGTAGCGGCGCAGGGCATGCAATCCCCGGAAACGCGGCGATTGCGGGGTTTTCTCTTCCGGATACTTGAGAGTGATCTTGCGCCGGAAAAAATTGCCCAGCGTCACCCGCAAGCCCGACAGCAGTTCACCCAGCAGGAAGGTGCGGAATATGGCGCGGACGCGATCGCCCTGCCCCGGCCCGGCAGCGGCGGGTTTGTTGGCGTTTTTGTTCATTTGAACGGCCCGATGTCAAGAACGGAAAGCACGCCTTCCACGCCGATCCAGACAAGCGTCACGGGGATGAATACCTTCCAGCCCAGGCGCATGATCTGGTCGTAGCGGTAGCGCGGAAAAGTGGCTCGCAGCCACAGGAAAACGAACAGGAACAAGAAAGACTTGGCCGCAAGCCAGAACAGGCCGGGCTCAGCGAGAATTCCGACCACTGTCCAGTCCGGGTCTATCAGTCCCGCGAAGGGTGACTGCCATCCGCCCAGGAAGAGCACCGCGGTTAGCGTGGCGATGAGAATCATGTTGGCGTATTCCGCCAGGAAGAACATCGCAAAGGTGGCCCCGCCGTACTCCACATGAAAACCCGCCACGATTTCCGACTCTCCCTCCGCCACGTCGAAGGGCGCACGGTTGGTCTCCGCGACCCCGGATATGAAATAGACCAGGAACAGGGGCGCCAGGGGCCAGATGTACCAATTCAGCAAGCCCCCGGCCTGTTCTTGAACGATTACACCCAGGTTGAGGCTGCCCGACGCCATCAGGACGCCGACCAGGGCGAAACCCATTGCGATCTCGTAGGCCACCATCTGCGCCGCCGAGCGCATCGCGCCCAGCAGCGCGTACTTGGAGTTGCTCGCCCAGCCGGCAAGAATGACCCCATAGATCCCCAGCGAGGTCATGGCCAGCAGGTACAACAGCCCGGCGTCCAGATTGGCGATTGCGAAGTCCGGAAACAGGGGCACCACGGCCCAGGCCGCGAGCGCCGGGACCAGCGAAAGTACGGGTGCAGTCAGAAAAAGCCAGCGGTTGGCCCGCCCCGGGATCACGATTTCCTTGACCAGCAGTTTGAGCACGTCCGCAAAGGGCTGCAGGAGCCCGCGGAACCCTACGCGGTTCGGCCCTTGCCTGAGCTGCATGAACCCGATCACCTTGCGCTCCAGCCAGGTGGCGTACGCCACGCACAGGATCACCACGACGGTGACAACAAGAATCAGCAGAAGGCTGATAACGGCCTCGACTGCCTGGGGCGGCAGGAAATCGAGCCAGTCCTCCAATAGCTGTGTCATGTGCGCACGTCAGGCGGCTTTGCGCGCCATGGCAACCTGCTGAAGCGGAGCAGAACGCCGCACCAGCCCGTCTACCGCGTACATCGGCAACTGAAGTCCCTCGAAATCCTCTTCCGCCAGTGCCTCGGCGCTGTGCGCGAACTCGCCTGTTGGTGCGGGCGAGGCATCTTCGTTTATTTCGACTTGCTGCCGCAGCTCGGCAAGCACCTCTTCCGCCTCGGAAAAACCAAAGCCCGTCAGCCCCAGTCGATCGGCCAGCGCCCGGAGCACCTTCCAGGCCGGACGCGCCAGACCGGGTGGCGGGGCGGCGGGGGCAAAACTCTGCCAATCCATCTGCCCGTTGACGAGGGTCCCGGCTGTTTCCAGGCAGGCCGCCGTGGGCAGCACCACGCTCGCGTGCTGCAGCAGCCACGGCGAAGTCCAGGGATTGAGAGCAAGAATGAAATCCGACTCGCTGAACGCCGTGGCAGCAGTGCGGGCAAAGTCGAAGTCCGGCTCCAGGCCCATCAGCAACAATCCCCGCGGGGTATTGCGCGCCATGCCTGCAACGTCGGTACCCTTGGCCGCTTGTCCATCCATAGACCCGGGGAGAGCTCCGGCGAGAAAAAGGCCGGCGGAGTTTCCGCCCGCAGTTACCTGGCCCAGCCTGGCCTTGCTGTCCAGGCCGGCAGCGGCGTTGAGCAACTCGGAGTAGGCGGGATGACGAAGCGCCAACCCACCCAGCCACAATGCGCGCCGTTTCCCCACCAACGGGCGCCCGGCGTTCTCTGTCAGGGCTGCCAGCCAATTCCAGGAAGGTTCTACGATCTTTCTCTTGACCGGATGCAGGTACTCCCTCTCGGCGAAATCGAGATAGCTGATCCGCGCGCCCGCCAGCGCCGCCTTGCGCACCCGGTGGGCCAGAATCGGCGCCTCGGCGCGCAGGTCGCAACCGACCAGCAACAGCGAGTCCAGCGATTCAATATCGGCGAATCGCATCCCCAGCCAGGGTACGGCCTCGCCTGCCTGCCCGCGAAAGTCTCTCCGCCCGATACGATGGTCGATATTGGCGGACCCCAGCGCGTGCATCAGCTTCCTGAGCAGGTAGCCCTCCTCCGTCGTCGCCGAAGGCGAGACCAGCGCTCCGATCGACTGGCCGCCCTGCTCCTCGCGTATGCCCGCCAATCCGGCCGCGGCGGCATCGAGGGCTTCCTCCCAATCCGCCTCCACAAGCCGGCCGTTGCGGCGAACCAGGGGCCTTTGAAGCCGGTCTTCAACGTATAGCCCTTCGCAACTGAAACGGTCCCGGTCCGAAATCCAGGTCTCGTTCACCGCTTCGTTCTCGCGAGGAACGATGCGGCGCACCTTTCCCCGCAGGACGTGGGCATACAGCGCCGAGCCCACGCAATCATGCGGCGCTACGGTGGCGTGGGCGCTCATTTCCCAGGCCCGGGCAGTGAAACGGTACGGCTTGTTGTTCAACGCGCCCACCGGGCAGACGTCGATCACGTTGCCGGAAAGTTCGTGCTTCAACGACCGCTTGACCCAGGTCGTGATCTCCATGTGCTCGCTACGGCCGGTCGCACCCAATTCCTGCACGCCCGCAACCTCTTCGCCGAAGCGTATGCAGCGTGTGCAGTGAATGCAGCGGGTCATGTCGGTGGAAACCAAGGGTCCCAGGTCTGGGTCCGGGACCGCCCTCTTGCCCTCGGAGAACCGCGATATGTCGCGTCCGAATCCCATCGCCAGGTCCTGAAGTTCGCACTCGCCGCCCTGGTCGCATACGGGACAGTCCAGCGGATGATTGATCAACAGGAATTCCATCGTTGCCCGCTGCGCGGATATGGCGCGCTCGGAACGCGTTTCCACTTCCATGCCTTCGGCTACCGGCATGGCGCAGGCCGGCATGGGCTTGGGCGCCCCGGCAACGTCCACCAGGCACATCCGGCAGTTGGCCGCCACGCTCAGCTTGGGGTGGTAGCAAAACCGGGGCACGTAAATGCCGGCACGGTCGGTGACCGCAATCAACATCTCGCCGGGGGCGCCTTCAAGCTCCCGGCCATTTACGCTAAAGCGAACGGTCTTGTCAGGCATAGGCGGCCTCGCGCGGCTGCGCGGACTCCGGGCGGCTCAGGATCCTGGCCTCGAATTCGTCGCGGAAGTGCTTCAGAAAGCTCTGTACCGGCCAGGCTGCCGCGTCTCCCAGGGCACAGATGGTGTGGCCCTCGATATTGTTGGCCACGTTCAGCAGCAAATCCAGGTCTGAAACCCGGGCCCGCCCTTCGAGCATGCGGGTCAGCATCCGGTACAGCCACCCCGTGCCTTCACGGCAGGGGGTGCATTGACCGCAGGATTCCGCGTAATAGAAGCGCGCGATGCGTCTCAGGACGCTCACCATGCAGGTCTGATCGTCCATCACGATCATCGCCCCGGTCCCCAATGCGGAACCGGCTTCGCTGAGGGAGTCGTAGTCCATTGTGCACTCGCGAATGATGTGTGCCGGCAGCACGGGCACCGAGGAACCGCCGGGAATGACCGCCTTGAGCCGGCGTCCTTTCCAGACGCCTCCCGCGTGTTCCAGCAGTTCGTTGAACGACACGCCCAGCGGCGCTTCATAGTTCCCCGGACGCTCCACATGCCCGGAAACCGAATAGATCATGGTGCCGGCGGAATTGGCGGGCCCCAGCGACTTGAACCACTTCGCGCCCTTCTCCACTATGGCGGGCACACAGGCCAGCGTCTGGGTGTTGTTGACCGTTGTCGGGCGGCCGTACAAACCGCTCTGCGCCGGGAACGGCGGCTTGAAGCGCGGCTTGCCCGGCTTGCCTTCCAGCGATTCAAGAAGTCCCGTTTCTTCGCCGCAGATGTAAGCTCCGGCTCCCACAAAGGGATGCAATTCGAAATCGACGCTGGCCTGGCCCAATTTCTTGCCGATCAGCCCCGCGGCGCTTGCTTCCTCCAGCGCCTGCAGGAACCTCGGTACCGGTTCGCCGAGAAACTCGCCGCGAATGTAGTTGTAGCTCACCGTCGCCCCCATCGCATAGGCCGCCAGGGCCATGCCTTCGATCAGCACATGGGGGTTGTAACGAAGGATGTCGCGGTCGTGGCAAGTTCCCGGCTCGCTTTCATCGGAGTTGCATACCAGGTAGCTGGGCTGCTCGCAGTCGCGGGGCATGAAACTCCATTTCAGCCCTGTGGGGAATCCGGCCCCTCCACGCCCCCGAAGGCCTGATTCCTTCACCGTATCCAGGATTTCCTGCGCTTGTAGCTCGCCTGCCAGCACGCGCCGCCAGGCCTGGTAACCTTCCCTTTTCTCATAGGACTCAAGCCGCCACGGCCGGTCGGCGTCCGGCGGCGGCATGCAGACTTCAAGAATTTTCATGCCCATCAGTCGAGGCCCTCGACAATGCGATTGGCCTGATCCGGCGTCACATGCTCGTGGTACCTGTGGTTGACCATCATCATGGGTGCGCCCGTGCAAGCCGCCAGGCATTCCTCTTCCTTTTTGAGAAAAATACGCCCGTCGGCGGTGCTTTCGCCCACGGAAATACCCAGGCGGTTCTCAAGGTGGGCCAGCAGCTCTTCCCCTCCGCGCAACCAGCAGGAAATATTGGTGCATACCGACACGCAATTTCGCCCAACCGGCCGCACTTCGAACATGGAATAGAAGGTGGCCACTTCGTAGACCTGGATCGGGGGCATCTGGAGCTCCTCGGCCACGGCGTCCATGAGTTCGACCGACAGCCAGCCGGCATTGTCCTCCTGGGCCTGGCGCAGCGCATCCAGCACCGCCGAACGCTGGCGCCCCTTGGGAAACCGGCGCGCCGATTCCCGGATTGCGGTCCGCGCTTCGCCGGCAAGTGTGGCTTTCTGGCTCATGTCCGGTTCCTAGCGGTCGATCTCGCCGAACACGACGTCCATCGTACCGATCATCGCCACCACGTCCGCGAGCATGTGTCCCCGCACCATTTCGTCCATCGCCGCAAGATGGGCGAACCCCGGCGCGCGTATCTTGACGCGGAAAGGCTTGTTGGCGCCGTCGGACACCAGGTACACGCCGAATTCCCCCTTGGGGTGTTCCAGGGCCGCATAGGCCTCGCCCTCGGGAACGCAATACCCTTCGGTAAACAGTTTGAAGTGATGGATAAGCGACTCCATCTTTTCCTTCATGTCGGCACGCTGCGGCGGAGCCAGCTTGTAGTCGTCCAGCATCACCGGGCCGGGGTTGCGGCGCAGCCAGTCCACGCACTGGCGGACAATGCGGTTGGACTGTCGCAGCTCGGCCATGCGGACCAGGTAACGGTCATAACAATCGCCGTTGACTCCGACCGGGATATCGAAGTCCATGTCCGCATAGGCGGCATACGGCTGCTTCTTGCGCAGGTCCCATTCCACGCCGGAACCGCGCAGCATGGCCCCGGTGAATCCCAGGTTGACGGCCCGCTCCGGCGACACCACGCCAATGCCCACCGTGCGCTGCTTCCAGATGCGGTTGTCGGTCAGCAGCGTCTCGTACTCATCCACCTGTGCCGGAAACCCTTCGGCAAAATGCTCGATGAAATCCAGCAGCGAACCGCCACGGCCCTCGTTCATGGCCTTGTCGCGGCTTGATTCGCCCTTTCGGCTATCCTGCGCCAGGTGCCTGGGCATGACATCGGGCAGGTCGCGGTAGACACCCCCCGGGCGGTAATAGGTCGCGTGCATGCGGGTGCCCGAAACCGCCTCGTAGCAGTCCATGAGGTTCTCGCGCTCGCGAAAACAGTACAGAAAAACCGTCATGGCGCCCACATCCAGGCCGTGACAGCCCAGCCACAGGAGATGGTTGAGGATCCGGGTGATCTCGTCGAACATCACCCGGATATAGCGGGCCCGCAGTGGCGGCTCTACACCCAGAAGCTTCTCTATGGCCATGACGTAGCCATGCTCGTTGGCCATCATGGAAATATAGTCCAGCCGGTCCATGTAGCCGATGCTCTGGTTGTATGGCTTCGATTCCGCAAGCTTTTCGGTGGCGCGATGCAGCAAACCTATATGTGGGTCGGCGCGCACCACGACTTCGCCGTCCATTTCCAGCACCAGCCTCAGGACGCCGTGGGCCGCGGGATGCTGCGGCCCGAAATTCATGGTGTAGCTTTGAAACTCAGCCATCGCCTTGCGGCTCCCGGCCGTTTGCCTGTTCGGCCGGCTCGGCCCTCAATTCGGGCCGATAACGGTTGTCGTCGCGAATCACCCGTGGCACCAGCGTGCGCGGTTCGATGCTGACGGGTTGGTAGACCACGCGGCGCTTTTTCTCGTCATAGCGAACTTCCACCTTGCCGCTCAAGGGGAAATCCTTGCGGAAGGGATGGCCGATAAAACCGTAGTCGGTCAGAATCCTGCGCAAGTCGCCATGGCCTTCGAACACGATGCCGAACAGGTCAAAGGCCTCGCGCTCGAACCAGTCCGCCGACTGCCAGATGCGGGTAACCGAGGGCAGGATGGGTGGGTTCTCGCCGGCGGCAAAGCTCCGCAGGCGAAGCCGCACGTTGTGCTGCAGGGAAAGCAGGTGATACACGGCGGCAAAGCGTGCCGGATGCTCGCGCGACCGGCGCTCGCGCTCCGCAGCCTGCCTGCTCGCCATGGCGCCCGGCTCCATGGCGCGGCTGAAGCCCGTTTCGCTTGCCTGCTCGGTCTGCCACTGGGCCCGGCCGTAATCCAGGTAATCAACACCGCAAACGTCAATCAGCGTAACGAAGGCAAATGCCTCCTCATCACGCAAAGCGGTGCCGACGGTCAGCAAATCCGGTGCGTCCACGTCGTAACTGAGTTCTCCGCAAGTGGACTCTCGCCTGCACAGTTCCCCGTCGAAGCGCGCGCGCAGTGCTTCGGCCATGGACTCGCTGCGACGGGACATCGGCCGGGCGATCAGGAGTTGGAATTGGGGCGCACCAGCGCCTTGCTGTGGCGTATCTTGTTGCGCAACTGGAGAATGCCGTAGAACAGCGCCTCGGCCGTGGGCGGGCAACCCGGTACGTAAATATCAACCGGCACAATCCGGTCACAGCCGCGCACCACGGAATACGCGTAGTGGTAGTAGCCGCCGCCGTTGGCGCAGGAGCCCATGGATATGACCCAGCGGGGCTCGGGCATCTGGTCGTAGACGCGGCGCAGTGCCGGCGCCATCTTGTTGCAAAGGGTGCCGGCCACGATCATGACATCGGATTGCCTCGGACTGGGCCGGAACATCACGCCGAACCGGTCGAGGTCGTATCGGGCAGCGCCGGCGTGCATCATTTCGATTGCGCAGCAGGCCAGTCCGAAGGTCATCGGCCACATGGAGCCGGTCCGCGCCCAATTCAGCAGCTTGTCCAGCGAGGTAACCACGAAACCCTGTTCACGGGCTTCGGTGATCGTGTCGGACAAGCCATCAATTCTCGGCCCGGGTGTTGTGTCAGGCGTAATCATTCAATCCCACTCCAGCGCGCCCTTGCGCCACTCATAGACAAAGCCCACCACCAGGACCAGAAGGAAGATGCCCATGGCGACCAGCCCCGGCACGCCGATGGCGTCCAGCGCAACAGCCCAGGGAAACAGGAACGCGATCTCCAGGTCGAAAATAATGAACAGGATGGCCACCAGGTAATAGCGCACGTCGAATCGCATGCGCGAATCCTCAAAGGCGTCAAAGCCGCACTCGTAGGGCTCCAGCTTCTGGTCGTCCTTCTGCCCGCGCCCCAGCAGCATGCCCAGAGCAAGCAGCGCCAGCGCTATGGCCAGCGCCACGCAAAGATAGATCAATACGGGAAGGTAATCGGCCGGCATTACGGATGGATGAGCAGCATCCCGGCGATTCCTGTCACCCTAAAGGGTATGCCGATGGCCGGACTCGAACCGGCACGGCTTGCGCCACTGCCCCCTCAAGACAGCGTGTCTACCATTTCCACCACATCGGCACGGATTCGACAGGTATAACGTAATCACTGTGACTCAGATTGCTCCTCGGGGTCGATCACGGGTAGCTGCGGCAGGTCGTCATCCTCTCCCTCGGCCGGCGCCGGTTGCTCGACAGGCGCACTCTCCGGCAGGACGTCCAGCAGGCTCTCCTGCGGCTTGGGCCTTCCGACGCTGGTAAGGACCACGCTGGTTACAAAGAACAGGAATGCGAGCACGGCCGTAACCCGCGAAAGGAAATTCGCGGAACCGCGCGCGCCAAATACCGTGCCGGAAGCGCCCGAACCAAAGGCCGCGCCCGTTTCCGCCCCTTTGCCTCGCTGCAAGAGCACAAAAACAATAATCAGGACGGCCACCAGCACGTGTGCCGCCAGTAACAATTGCTGTAACAGAACCGCTACCCCGCTAAGCCGCCGAAATGATTCGCCAAAATTCCTTCACGTCCAATGAAGCTCCGCCTACCAACCCACCGTCAATGTCCGGCTGCGCGAACAACGCAGCCGCATTCGCGCCGTTTACGCTACCACCGTACAGAATGCGAAGGCCCGCGGCAATTCTAGCATCCGCGTGCGCAATTTCCCCCCGCAAGAGGGCATGTACCTCCTGCGCCTGCTCAGGCGTTGCGGTGTGACCGGTGCCGATCGCCCACACCGGCTCATAGGCCAGTACCGCCCCCTCAAACGGGGCGCTTCCGCACAGTCCAAGCACCGCCTTCAATTGCCTCAACACCACGGCAGCCGTGCCCCCCGCCTCACGCTCCTCTAGCGTTTCTCCAACACACAAGACGGGGGTCAAACCGCGCGCGAGAGCATTCTCGAACTTATGGGCCACCAGAGCATCGCTCTCAGCGTGTGTGGACCGCCGCTCGGAGTGCCCCACCAGAACATGGCTGCAACCGCAGTCGACCAGCATGCCCGGCGAAACATCACCGGTATGAGCGCCCTGATCCGCCGGGTAAAGGTCCTGGGCGCCCAGCCGCACAGTCAATCCATGTTCCCCGCCTGAATCCTGCAACAATCGCTGGACCGTGATCAGATACGGGAAAGGCGGAAACACAACCACTTCCGGAAGAACAGCAGGCGTTTGCGGCGGCCGGACCAGGTCCGACACGAGCTCCTTGATCGAAGCGCGGCTGCCGTGCATTTTCCAGTTGCCGGCCACGATCCGGCGCCTGCCTGTCATGACCGCGATCCCTCAGCCCGAAGCAAGGCGGGCGCCGAGAGCCTGGGCCACGCCTTCGGCCGCCTGGTCGACCCGCGCTCGGTCGGGCCCCTCCGCCATGATGCGAAAGACCGGCTCGGTGCCGGAGGGCCGCACAATCAGCCGGCCGTCGGCGCCGAGCAACTCGCGCCCGGCACGCACGGCCATCTCGACCTCGGGGTCCGCCAGCGTGCCTGCTCCGTTGGAAGGCACGCTCAGGTTGGCCTGCTCCATATGCGGCATGTCCACGGCCAGGTCGGACAGGGGACACTGCTTGCCGCGCATGACGGCCAATACTTCCAGTGCCACAATCAGCCCGTCTCCGGTAGTGGACTTGTCCAGGCAAAGAAGGTGACCGGAACTCTCGCCGCCCAGGACGCCACCGCGATCGCGAAGCATGTTGACGACCTGACGGTCGCCGACTTCCGCCCGCAAAAAACTGATATCTTCCGCCGCCAGCGCCCGCTCGAGCGCCATGCCGCTGATCTCGGTGCCGACGACGGGCCCGCTCAATCGACCCGCTTCCTTGCGGGCACGCGCCAGGATCAACAACAGGGTGTCGCCGTCCAGCGTCTCGCCCCGGCTGTCCACCATGATCACGCGGTCGCCGTCGCCATCCAGCGCGATCCCCACGTCCGCTTCCACGGCCCGCACCGTGCGGCGCAGCAGGTCCGGCTCCGTGGCGCCGCAACGGTCGTTGATATTGCGCCCGTTCGGCGAGCAACCCAGCGGAACCAATTCCGCACCCAGCGCCGTTAGCGTGGCCGGGGCGACGCGGTAGGAAGCGCCATGCGCGCAGTCCACCACGATTTTCACGCCTTCAAGCGACATCCCGTCCGGCACCGTTTCGAGGCAGTGCTTCTCGTACCGCTCCAGCGCATCGTCGACCCGGCGCACCTGGCCCAGCGCCGTCGAGTCCAAAGTGACGGTGGCGTCGTCGATATGGCTCTCGATCAGCGCCTCGTCCTCCGTTGCCAACTTGAATCCGTCGTGTTTGAAGAACTTGATGCCATTGTCGCAATAGGCGTTATGCGAAGCGCTGATCACAACCCCCAGGTCTGCGTCCAACTCCCGCGTGAGAAGGGCTACGCCGGGTGTCGGGAGCGGACCGGAAAGCCGTACGTCGGCTCCCGCCGCAACGAACCCCGCTTCCAGCGCGGATTCGAACATGTAGCCGGACACGCGGGTGTCCTTGCCGATCACCACCTTGCCGCCGCGGGGCAGCAGGGCACGGGCTGCCGCTCCCGCCAGGCGCAGGGCAAACTCGGCGGTCATGGGATGCTCCCCAACCGTGCCACGCACGCCGTCGGTGCCGAAGAACCTCATGATCCGCTCATCGCCTCTCGTCGCTTTCAGTCCGCGAAGTACTCGTCCCAGCGTTGATCGACCAAAGTAAAGGCATCCGCCGCCCGCTCTTCCATGACCGTGCGGTTGTCCTCCGCAAATTCCCGCGGACCGCCCTCGGCAGGCAGCTGCCGGGTAGCGTCGATCAGCATCTTGCTCGACAGGGCATTACGGTGGGTGCTGGGGTCGATCATGAAAGAGAAGGTCTGCCTTACGGTCAGGCTGGCCGGCCAGGGCTGCCAGCGCGTAGTCACCGCGTGCAACACCCTTGTGAGGTCGGTGGGGTCCACGTCCTTGTCGAGGATGATGATCATCTTCTTGCTGAACCCGATCATCCGGTAGCCCATGATCAAGAGCCCTGCTTCAATCCCCTCGCCCGGCAGGCGCTTGTTGATGCAGGCAATCACCATGCTGGGTATGTCCGGCGGCATGTGCAGCTTCACAAGATTGGGCATGATTCGCTTCAGCCGGGCGAAGTGCCCGACCTGCCACGGCCAGGTGAGATAGGCCCCGCCGATCCCGGGCCAGATGTTGTAGACCCAGGGTTTCTTGCGGTGCGTGATCGCCTTGACCGTCATGAAATGATTGGGTGCAGGTTCGCCGATATAACCCAGCATTTCACCGTACGGACCTTCCATTTCCTTGTCCGTACTGATTTCCCCTTCGATGACGATCTCGGCATGGGCCGGCGCCATCAGCGAATTGGTCTCCGCCCGGACCAACTCCACGGGCTCGCCGCGAAAACCGCCTGACAGCGCGAACTCATCATCACCCAGTTCGCCCACCCGCGTGCTGCTCATCATCCAGGTTATCGGATCCAGGCCGGTGGCGATCACGCAGGGAACACTCTTCTTGCCCTGCGCGATGGCCTTGCGCATCATCATCGCGCCATGGTTCTGCCCGGTAAAGCAGATGCCGAGCTTCTGCGGGCCCTTGACCTGCAGCCGGTAGGTGCCTACGTTGCGGCCGATGTCCGGATCCTCCATGATCACCGAGCCGGTGCTGATGAAGCGCCCGCCGTCGGCGGGATTGTTCTGGATCCAGGGAAAGCGGTCGAGGTCGGCGTCCTCGCCGAACAGCTTGACCTCCTTGCAGGGAGCGTCCGCCGAGTCGACTTCCACCGGCGGAATCTGCTCGAACAGGTAGTTCTCGTTCATGTGCGTGAGCAGCTCTTTTTGGACCACCTCGTTCATCTCGCGCTCGTCATCCGTCAGCTCTTCCACACCCAGGCACATGGCTACGGTCTTGAAGCTGTTGAGCACATTGCAGATCACCGGGCTCTCGTACCAGCGGCCGTTCATCCGCGTCCGTTCCACCAGGAAGGCTGGTGCAGCGGTCCGCATCCGGTCTTCCAGGCGGTAGGAAAATGCAGTCATTTCGTACGTGTCCTGGTCCATGTCCGGGATACGCAGGAGCTTGCCCTGCTCATCCATGGCTTGCGCGTATTCGCGTAGGGAATTGAAAACCGGCATTTTGGGATTCCTCAATCAGGAAAATGGCAGGCCCGTGACCAGGCCCTAGTAACGATAGCGGTCGGGCTTGAACGGTCCGGCTTCCGGAATGCCGAGATACTCGGACTGGTCCGGAGTGAGTCGGGTAAGCGTGGCGCCCAACTTGGAAAGGTGCAGGAGCGCCACTTTCTCGTCGAGGTGGCGCGGCAGGGTGTACACCTTATTCTCGTAATCGCGGCGGGTCAGCAGTTCAATCTGCGCCAGCACCTGGTTGGTGAAGCTGGCCGACATGACGAAGCTGGGATGCCCGGTCGCGCAACTCAAGTTCACGAGCCTGCCCCCGGCCAGCAGGATCAGCCGCTTGCCGTCCGGAAAGATCACGTGATCGACCTGGGGCTTGATTTCCTCCCACTGGCAGCCTTCGAGGCTTGCCACATCGATCTCGACGTCAAAATGGCCGATATTGCACAGGATTGCCTGGTCCTTCATGCGAACCATGTGGTCGTAGTTAATCACGTGCTTGTTGCCGGTAGCGGTGACGAATATGTCCGCTTCGGCGCAGGCCTTGTCCATGGAGACTACGGGGTAGCCCTCCATGGCCGCCTGCAAGGCGCAAATCGGGTCGATCTCGGTGATCCAGACCCGGGCGCCGAGCCCCTTCAGCGATTGCGCGCATCCCTTGCCCACATCGCCATAGCCGCAAACGACGGCAATCTTGCCGGCCACCATCACGTCGGTAGCCCGTTTGATCCCGTCCACCAGCGACTCGCGGCAGCCGTACAGGTTGTCGAATTTCGACTTCGTCACCGAATCATTGACGTTCATCGCCGGACAGAGCAGGGTCCCGGCCTCCTGCATCTGGTACAAGCGATGAACCCCGGTGGTCGTTTCCTCGCTGAGCCCCAATAGATTGTCGGCAAGCTCGGGGTATTCCTCGTGGACGATTACGGTCAGGTCGCCGCCGTCGTCCAGCAGCAGGTTGGGAGTCCATCCGTCCGGACCGGTAATCGTTCGAGCGATGCATCGCAGGTATTCCTCTTCCGACTCGCCCTTCCAGGCGAAAACCGGCACGCCGCGGCGCGCCATGGCAGCCGCCGCATGGTCCTGCGTGGAAAGCCGGTTGCAGGAAGACCAACGCACCTCGGCGCCCAATTCCAGCAGTGTCTCGATCAGCACGGCGGTCTGAACGGTCATGTGGAGGCAGCCGGCGATCCGGGCACCCGCCAGGGGCCGCCGTTCGCCGTACTCCTCGCGAAGGGCCATCAGTCCCGGCATCTCGCTGCGGGCGATGGCGATTTCCCGCTCGCCGAAGTCGGCCAGCGAGAGATCGGCTACCTGGTAGTCCTCGTGGAGCCGGGTAATCGCCGTCTCGGACACTTCAAGCCACCTTCACGGCCGGGGCAGCCTCGGCCAATTCCACCGCGCGGTCGGTCGCTTCCCAACTGAAATTTTCGTCTTCCCTGCCGAAATGACCGAAGGCGGCCGCGGGACGGTACGACGCATTCCTGAGATCCAGCGCCTGAATGATCCCTTCCACAGACAGATCGAAATGGTTCCGCACCAGCGTTCGCAAGCGTTCGTCGCTTACCGTCGCAGTCCCGAAGCTCTCCACGTCGATGGCTACAGGCTCCGGCCTGCCGATCGCGTAGCAGACCTGCAATTCGCAGCGCTCGGCAAGGCCGGCGGCCACGATGTTCTTGGCGACGTGGCGGGCGGCGTAGGCGGCGGAACGGTCCACTTTTGACGGATCCTTGCCGGAAAACGCCCCGCCCCCATGCCGGGCCATACCACCATAGGTATCAACGATGATCTTGCGGCCGGTCAAGCCGCAATCGGCCTGCGGGCCGCCCTCGACAAAGCGCCCGGCGGGATTGACCAGGTAGTTGATCGGCCCGCCCAGCCATTGCGGCCCGAGCACCGGCTTGATGATTTGCTCGATGATGGCTTCTTCGAAATCTCTCGGGCATCGGCCCCGCGGGTAGTCTTCCGGCCAGACCTGAGGATCGTGTTGGGTGGACAGCACCACGTCGCGCACGGCCACCGGCCGATAATCTTCGTATTGGACCGTGACCTGCGCCTTGCCATCGGGTCTCAACCAGTCCAGTTCACCGCTTGCCCGCAATTCTGCGTGCCTGCGCATCAGGCGGTGCGCCAGCTCGATCGGCGCCGGCATCAAGGCCGGTGTGTCCTTGCAGGCAAAGCCGAACATCATGCCCTGATCGCCGGCTCCCAGCGGCTTGCCCTCGCCCGCGTTTACTCCCCGCCGGATATCGGGAGACTGCTTGCCGATCGCGTTCAGAACGCCGCAGGTGGCCCCATCGAACCCCAGGTCCGAACTGTTGTAGCCGACCTCCTTGACCAGCCCTCGCACCAGCGCCTCCAGGTCCACCCAGGTTGACGTGGTGATTTCTCCGGCCACCAGCACAAACCCGGTCTTGACCAGCACCTCGGCAGCCACCCGCGCCTCCTTGTCGCGGCCCAGAATGGCGTCCAGAACCGCGTCGGAAATCTGGTCCGCAAGCTTGTCCGGATGGCCGTCGGAGACGGATTCGGAAGTAAAAAGCGAGGTCTTTGGCATTGGGAAAGAGTCGCGTCAAAGCAGCCGGTCATTATACGCACTGGGCGTCCGGCCTCCTTTTCGCCTGGCTGCCTGTCCCTGGTGTCGTATCACTCTGATGCGAAGGCATCTGTTTGATACGGCACTAACGCTTCAATCGCAGTGCACGCTGATAGGCCAGGCGTCTGGAAGTCCCGGATATCGCAGCTGCCAGCCGCGCCGCCTGGCTCGTGGGAAGCTCTTCCAGCAGGGGCTCGAGCGCGGCATCAAGGGCAGTCTCATTTTCTTCCGCCGCGTCGCTTCCGGCTACAACCAGGGTGAATTCACCCTTGGCCACGATCGCCCCAGACAGCACCGCCTGGCACAGGTCATCCAGTGTTTGTCCATAGAAGCTTTCGTGCAGCTTGGTCATTTCCCGCGCGAGATACGCCTTGCGATCACCGCCGAAAATATCGCGCATCTCCTCAAGCGCCGCGGACAAGCGATGAACGGCCTCGTAAAAAACCAAAGTCTGAGCGACGCCCTTCAGCCCCATAAGTCGCGCCCGGCGGGCTGCGGAACGCGGCGGAAGAAACCCTTCGAAACGGAATCTATCGGCAGGAAAGCCTGCCACCGACAGGGCCGCAATGGCCGCGCAGGGACCGGGCAAGGGGGTGACTTCAATTCCGGCTTCCCGGACCTCGGAGACCAGGCGCATTCCGGGGTCGCTGATTCCGGGCGTGCCCGCATCGCTCAGCAGAATCAGGTCCTCTCCGGAACGCAATAGGCGCAACAGCCGAGCAATTCGCGACCGCTCGTTGTGGGCGTGTAAAGAGATCAAGTCTGCTTGCGCGCCAACACTCCTCAACAGCGTTCGGGCTCGACGGGTGTCCTCCGCGGCCACCGTCGAAACGCGCCGCAGGATGGCTTGCAGGCGCATGCTAATATCGTCGAGGTTGCCAATTGGAGTGGCGGCGACAAACAAGGCTCCCGCTTCTTTCGGCGCATTCGGCCCTGCCGCCTTTCCAACCGCCATATGATCTTCTCCGTGCCCGCCTATCGGCGTTTCGTCAAGTGCCCGCCGCAGCGTGCGTTACGGTACCGCGCAACTCCCGCAGTGCTCGCAAGCATAGCGCTGGTCGCTCTTACGGCTTGCACCTCGGCTGGAAGGACAGGCGCCTCCAGCGAAGAACTGGCAGCCTTGACGCAACAGGCGACTTCACTCTCCCAAGCCGGGGATCACGGCGCTTCCCGTCAAGTGTACCTTTCGATGGCCCGCAGGGCTCCCACCGGTATGGGGCAGCAATATCGAATCCTGGCTGCTCGAGAAGCGGGTCGAGAGGGTCGACACCGCCGGGCGCTCAGCGAATTGCAGGCCATCCAGACACTCCCCAGGTGGTCCGGACTTTGGGCGCTGGCGGCAGCGGAAAGCGAGCGGGCACTGAACGGCCCTCAGGCCGCGTACGACCGGCTGGCTCCTGTTGACCCCGACAGCTTTCCGGATCTCGCACCGGACCTGGTTCGGACCCGGTCCGAACTCCTGTTCGCACTGCACCGACCTGCCCTGGCCCTGGACGAATTGACCTTACTCGGCGCCGGCTTTGCCCAGGGTGATGCCGAGACCGCCGACTTTACCTGGTCGCTGCTCAAGGAGTACCGGGCTCAACTGTCTACGGACGGCGTAGCGGGCGCTCCACTCGGGTGGATTGAACTTGCCCTGCTCGCGGACCAGCTCGGCGAAGACCCGACGGAAGCCCGGGCTGCATTGGATGACTGGAGAGATCGATATCCGCAACATCCGGCTCAAGACCTGCTGAATGAGACCATCGCCGGGGAAGTTTGCGATTCCGCTGAATTTCCTTCACGCATCGCCATGCTGCTGCCTGGATCCGAGGGCTATACCCAGGCCCGCCAATCGCTGCGAGATGGTTTTCTGGCGGCGCGCTTCGCGCTTAAATCGTCCTGCGAGCCGCCCGAAGTGGTGTTCTACGAAGTGGCGGACAACGCGGATGCGCCGATTGAGTGGTCTCGCGCAGCAGCCGAGGGCGCTGATTTCATCGTCGGGCCGCTGCTGCCTGGATCGGTGGAACGAGTAGCGGCAATCGCAGGTGCGCTTCCCACGCTGGCCCTCAATCGTTTGCGCAGCCTCTCGCCGCCGGCCCGGTTTGAAGAATTTGCACTTGCCCCTGAACACGAAGCCAGGCAAGCGGCACGCCAGGCGCTTGTCAGGGGCCTGAGCCGCGCCCTGGTACTCTATCCCGGCACCGACTGGGGCCGGCGAATCTACCGCAGTTTCGAGGAAGAGTACCGGTCCGGCGGGGGTGAGATCATTGCCCGGGAACAATATGGCCTGACGGCCGTGGACTATTCGGACCAGATTGGCCGTTTACTCAAGATCGGCGCCAGCAACCGCAGGCACGCGCAACTGCAACGGCGATTGGGCAGGCGACTTGATTTTGAACCGCGGCGGCGGCGGGACGCCGACATGATCTTCGTGGTTGCGCGTGCTCCGCAGGGACAATTGCTGGTTCCGCAGTTGCGCTACAACTATTCCGGAGACCTGCCGATTTTTGCGATTCAGAACATTTTTGATCGGAATCACCTGGACAACCGCGACCTGAATGGGGTGGAAATGCCCGCACTGCCCCTCCTTGCACAGGGACACGTGCAGGTGTTGCACGGCCAGCTCTCGCTCGACCGGCTCTCGGCGTCGGACCTGAACCTGTCACTGTTCGCGATGGGCTACGACAGTTTCAAGCTGGCGCTGGCGCTTTACAGGGGTCCGGACACCCTTGCCAGGGGCATAGATGGATTGACGGGCAGCGTCTACCGGAATTCGAGCGGACGCCTGGAAAGGGAATTGGCATGGACGCGCGTAGTAGACGGCAGACTCAAGGCCGCCCCGGCCCAGAACTAACGCAAGCCGGGCAGGGCCTTCGGCCGGGACAGCGGGCCGAAATCCTGGCATGCCGCTACCTGCGGGCGCGAGGCCTGAAACTGCTGGCCGCCAACTATCGTTGCCGCTACGGTGAGCTCGACCTGGTCATGCGCGACGGCGCACTGCTGGCCGTGATCGAAGTTCGAGCGCGCCGAAGTGATCGTTACGGAGCGCCGGAGGCTTCCCTTACCGCCCGTAAAGTGCGCTGCCTTACTCGCGCTGCGCGATGCTTCATTCACGACCACCCGCAATTCGGCGGTATGATGCTGCGCTTTGATGTCGTGGGTATCCTGGGCCGCGGCAACCGCCCCAGGATCCGCTGGATCCGGAACGCATTGCAATTTGATGGACGCTGAACGAGTCAAGCGCGAGTTTGCCGAAAGTGGCGAAGCCAACAGGCACGCCTCCGAAACCCTTACCGGGCCGATCGCGGAGGCAGCGGGGCTGATGGTTCAAGGCCTGCGCGCCGGCGGAAAGGTCTTGAGTTGCGGCAACGGAGGCTCCGCGGCCGACGCCCAGCACTTTGCATCGGAATTGTTGAACCGTTTCGAAACCGAACGAGCCAGCCTCCCGGCGATTGCCCTGACGACCGATGCCTCCACGCTGACTTCGATTGCCAACGATCGAGACTACCGCGAAATTTTTTCTCGCCAGGTCAGTGGCCTGGGCAAACCGGGAGACCTGTTGCTCGCCATCAGCACTTCCGGCGAATCACCCAACATAACGGCGGCCGTCGATGCCGCTCACAGCTCGGGCATGCGCGTGATTGCGCTTACCGGATGTGACGGCGGGGCGGTGTCACGAGCGCTGAATGAAGGCGACGTGGAATTGCGGGTCCCGCATACGCGTACGGCACGCATCCAGGAAATCCACCTGCTGACCATCCACTGCCTGTGCCGCCTGCTGGACGACGCGCTTACTTGACCAGGCGCAGTTTCGGCGTCCCTCGCGGGGGTGGAGTCGGCGCCTCATCGGAAACTTCGCCGAATGCAGCGCCCAATTGATCGGTCAGAACCACTCCCTGGCCGTTTTCGCGCGAATAAATGCAAAGCACGGCCTCCAACGGGACTGCAACATGCTGCGACATTCCGCCGAAACGCGCCTCAAAACTCAAGGCATCCTGTCCCAATTGAAGATTGCGCGTCGCCTGGTAGCTGATGTTGAGGACGATGCGGCCTTCCTTGACGCGATCCATGGGCACCTGAACGTCGGCGCGATCGGCCTGTACAACGACCTGCGGGGTGTCGCCCCGGTCGGTAATCCACTCGTGCACGGCCCGCAAGAGGTACGGGCGCAGCGAGTCATTGCCTTTGGTCATGGAATCAGACACTGGTAGCGTGACGCGACACTATTGAACGATTCGACCCCGAATCCGCGAACGGTCAGGCAGCGATCGGGCGCATGTCGCGCTCCAGTTCCGACAAGCCTTCCATGAAGGAAGGCCGGCCGAACACCCGGCGCATGTAGCCATGCAGGGCCTCGGCCCGAGGGCCGGGGTCAATGCCGTAACTGCGCAGACGCCACAACAGGGGCGCCAGGCTGCAGTCCACCAACGAGTACTCATCGCCGAGGAAAAAGCGGCTGGCTTCGACCGCTTCGGATACTTCGATCATGGCTTCCCTGAGCTGCCGCTTCTCGGCGTCCGCACGCTTGCGGTCCAGCTTTGCCGCCAGGACATACAAGTCGTTTTCTATGCGATGCAGGGCAAGCCTGAAATGAGCTCGCCGCTTTGGGTCGACCGGCATCAGCGGCGGCTGCGGAAACCGTTCGTCCAGGTAGTTGATGATGATGCGCGAGTGATAGACCGCCAGTTCCCGATCCACCAGCGTAGGAAGGGTGTTGTAGGGGTTCAGCAGCTGTATGTCTGATGGAAGATTACCGTCGCGCACCTGAACAATGCGCACGCCAATATTCTTCTCGGCTACAACTATTCGAACTCGGTGACTATGTAGATTTGTAGGGCTGGAATACAGAATCATGGCCGGATTATACGCGGCGGATCACCGCTCCCAGGTCACTCAATTTCTCCTCAATTCGTTCATATCCACGGTCCACATGGTAAACACGGTGAATGACGGTTTCGCCCTCGGCGACCAGAGCGGCAAGCACCAGGCTGGCCGAGGCCCGCAGGTCCGTGGCCATTACCGGCGCACCCTGCAAACGCCGCAGTCCGCGAATCAGGACCTCGCGGCCCAGAGGCTGGATATCGGCGCCCATTCGCTTGAGTTCGGCGACGTGCATGAAACGCTGTTCGAAAACACTCTCACGGACCAGCGCATGACCCGTGGCAATTGCGTTGAGAGCGGTGAATTGCGCCTGCATGTCGGTCGGAAACCCGGGCCAGGGCGCGGTCACGACATTGACCGAATGGGGCCTGCGCCCACGCATGTCCATTTCCACGAACCCATCCCCACGCCGCACTTTTGCTCCGGCGTTCCGCAGCCCCGCGACTACCTCGCCCAGGGCCAGCTCTCCCGTGAATCGGGCCACGACCTTGCCGCCCGTCATGGCCCCGGCCACCAGGTAGGTGCCGCCTTCTATGCGGTCGGGCAGTATCGCGCGCCGGGCGCCATGCAAATGCTTCACACCCTGTATGGAAATGCGGGAAGCACCCGCTCCGGATACGCGGGCGCCCATCGCGTTGAGGCAATCCGCCAGATCACGAACCTCAGGCTCGCGCGCCGCATTCTCGATAACGGTATCACCCTCGGCAAGGACCGCAGCCATCAGGATGTTCTCGGTCCCGGTGACCGTGGGCAGGGGAAGGTCGATTCGCGCACCCTTCAAGCCGTTGCTGCGCGCCGAAACATAACCTCCCCGGATCTCCACTTCCGCGCCCATCTGGCGCAAGGCCCGGACGTGGATGTCGACGGGCCTGGCGCCGATGGCGCAGCCGCCGGGCAAGGAAACATCGGCGCGACCGAAACGTCCCAGCAACGGCCCCAGCACCAGGAGCGAGGCACGCATGGTGCGAACCAGTTCGTAGGGCGCCGAAAAGGACTCCGGAGCATCCAGAGACACCGCAGTTTCGCCCGGCGCCGAGCCTTCAATGCGGGCTCCCAGGATCTTCAGCAGTCGCAGCATCGTATGGACATCGCGAAGGTCGGGCAGGTTGGCCAGCTGCAGTGGCTCGGCACTGAGGATTGAGGCTGCCAGGATGGGCAGCGCAGCGTTCTTGGCACCGGAAATCGGGACCTCGCCGTTCAGCGTGGCGCCGCCGGTGACAACGAATTTATCCACGCGGCAAACCTGCTCCTTTCGGAGACCGGCCTTTCGATTCTTCGGGAGTCAGTGCGCGTATTGAAAGAGCGTGGATTTCGGCTCCAACACGAGAACCGAGCGCTTCGTACACCAGGCGATGGCGCCCCAGGCTGGAGACTCCGTCAAAAGCCTCGCTGATCACCGTCGCGCTGAAGTGCGTGTTATCCTCACTTTCGACGCTGACTTCGCAGCCGGGCAAGTGCGCCGAAATCAAAGCGGAGATCTCTCCCGGTGTCATTGTCAGGATTTTATCTTCAATCTGAAACACACAGACCCGAGCGGTGAATTCACTTGTCTTATGGGGCCTGGCCGCCTTGGCCGGCCTGGCGCTCCTGGCCTTCGGCGCCCGTCTGTTCATCGATGGTGCCGCCGACGGCGCAAAGCGCATGCGGGTTTCTCCGATGCTGGTGGGCGTGTTCCTGGCCGGCTTTGCAACCTCCTTGCCCGAGGCGATAGTCGCGGCAGTAGCAGCCTACCGGGACAGTGTGGAGCTGGCGCTGGGCAACGCGGTGGGATCGAATATCGCCAATATCGGCCTGGTGCTGGGGGCCGCGGTGCTGTTCATGGGCATGCGCCCGGAACGCGGAGTGACGCGGGTGGAACTGCCGACCATGACGGCAGTCACCGTTCTGACCTGCCTTTTGCTGTTCAACCAGTACTTGTCGCGGCTGGATGCTTTGCTCTTGCTGGCGGCACTGCCGCCGGTGGCCTGGCTGCTGATGCGGAACACCGTCTCGCGAAAGGATGCCGGCGGCGGCGGGACCGGGAACGCCCGGCGAAGCATGGCGCGCAACGCCGTGTACGCCCTTGCAGGGCTGATCCTGTTGTTACTGGGCGCGGAAATGCTGGTCCGTGCCGCCAAGCAGCTCGCCCTGATCGCCGGAGTCAGCGAACTGGTGATCGGCGCCACCATTGTCGCGATCGGCACCAGCCTGCCGGAACTTGCGATTACGGTGGCCGGCGCGATCCGGCGCGAAGCGGAACTCGCCCTGGGCAATGTGATCGGATCGAACATATTCAACCTGCTGGTAGTGATTGGAGTAGCCGGCGTGATCTCGCCTTCGGGATTCTCCCGTGAATTGCTGACCCTGCACATGCCCATGCTGCTCGGGTTCACGTTCTGGTTTGTCTTCCTGGCGATTCTCTGCAGACGAATGGGCGGCCTTTCACGCGCCTGGAGCGCAAGTCTGCTGCTGCCTTTCGCGTTCTACCTGGGCCTGGTAATCGCACTGTCCGGCTAGGGACTATCATGCGCGGCAATGTCCGATAAAACACCGTTCATAGAGGAGGCGCGCCGCGTCCTGCGAATGGAAGCCAGGGCGGTGGCGGACCTTGAGGGCCGCCTGGGCCAGGATTTCAATGTGGCCTGCCGGCTGTGCATGGATACCGAAGGCCGCGTTGTGGTCACGGGGATGGGCAAGTCGGGACATATCGCCGGAAAAATCGCCGCTACCCTGGCCAGTACCGGCACGCCCGCGTTTTTTATGCACCCTGGCGAAGCCAGCCACGGCGATCTGGGCATGATCACGCCCGAGGACATCGTCATCGCGCTTTCGAATTCGGGCGAAACCGAGGAAATCCTGCGGCTTTTGCCGATGCTCAAGCGCGCCGGTGTTCCCCTGATCGCGATGACCGGTAAGGCCGGGTCGACACTGGCCCACCATGCCACGGCTGTTCTCAACGCCCAGGTCAAGGAAGAAGCCTGTCCGCTGAACCTTGCTCCGACGTCGAGCACCACGGCCACCCTTGCGCTCGGAGATGCGCTGGCGGTGGCGCTGCTCAAGGCCCGTGGCTTTACTCCCGAAGAATTCGCCCGCACCCATCCGGGAGGGCGCCTGGGTCGTCGCCTGCTGGTGCGGGTATCGGAGGTCATGCGCAGCGGCACCGATATTCCCCAGGTTGCGCCAACCGCCACGCTGGCCGAAGGGCTGTTGGAAATGAGCCGCAAGGGCCTGGGAATGACCGCGGTTACCGATGAAAGCGGGCGCCCGCTGGGCATATTTACCGACGGCGATTTGAGGCGCGCCATGGATGGCCGAGTCGATTTGAAGGCAACCAGCATGTCGGAGGTCATGACCGAGGGAGGGTGGAACGTCGCGCCGGACCTGCTGGCCTCCGCAGCCGTGGCTGAGATGAAGCAGCGCAAGATTACCGCCTTGCTGGTTGTGGCCGATGGCATTCTGGTGGGGGCATTCAATATTCATGACCTGATGCGCGCCGGCGTCGTGTGATGCAGGCGCCAACCACCTTGCGTGAGCGAGCCGGACGCATACGGCTGCTGGCCCTGGACGCCGACGGCGTGCTCACGGACGGGCGAATCCAGATCGCCGACGCAAGCGGCAAAGAGTGGGCCATGGGATTCTCGGTACGGGACGGCTACGGTATCCGAAGCGTTCAGAGGGCCGGCCTGGAGGTCGGTGTGATTTCCGGCCGGGACAGCTATGGATTGCGGCTGCGCTTGAGCGAACTGGGTATTCGTCATTCGTCCTTGCGTTGCCGGGACAAGCGCGCCGCCCTGACGGAAATGCTCGTAGCGCTGGAACTTGAGCCCCGGCAAGCCGCGTTTGTCGGCGACGACCTTGTCGATCTGCCGGCCATGCGAGAGGCCGGCTTTTCCGTGGCCGTAGCCGACGCTCACCGGGACGTGCGAGAGGCCGCCCACTGGGTGACATCGCGCCGCGGCGGCCACGGGGCCGTTCGCGAAGTGTGTGATTTTCTGCTGAGTTCCCGGCAATGAGACGATTGCGACGGCGGCACCTGACGGCAATCCTGTTGAGCGCCGTGGCACTGATCGCCCTGCTCGTGACTTCGCGGACCCCGCAAACGGGCTCGCCGCAAGAGATGCGGCTTTCCCCGGATTATTTCTTTCAGGACGCCGAGGTAATGCTCATCGGCGACGACGGACGCGCGGCGATGGAAATCACGGCCGCGACGGCGCGCAAGCGAGAGGAAAGTCCCGCACTGGTGCTGGACCAGGTCTTCCTTCGACGGGGCGATCCGCAGTCCCTGTCCCTCAAGGCCGATTCCGCGCAGATTCCCGAGGACGAGTCCGGGATATCCGCCAGGGGCAATATCCGCATTGTGGTCGGACCCGGAGGCAATTGGGCCGCGCGGGCCAGCCAGGCCGAAGTGCAGGAAAACGGAGAACGTGTTGTCCTTACGGGTGATATGAGTTTCGCGAGGGCTGACGGCAGCGGACCGTCCATAAGCGGCGAGCACCTGACTCTGGACCTGGACCGCATGATTGCGCAAACGGACGAAAGGGTTCTTGTACGTCTGGGCGACGCCCTATTTGAAACGGACGGCTTGAGCGCCCATATCAATGAAGATACCTTTACACTAGACTCCAATGTGCGAGCGATCATTCAACCCTAGCGCCTTTGGGGCCATTGCGCTGGCGGCGGCCCTGATGACGGCCCCGGCATTGTCGCAGGAACAATCGCGTGAATCGACATCACAACTGAGATTCGAAGCTGCCAGTTCGCACTATGACGGCGAACTTGGCCGCCTGATCTCAACCGGCGTGAGAATCCAACAGGGCGAGAATGAGATCAAGGCGGATCGGGCCGAGGCCGCCTCCCTTGAATTCACGAATACGAGCTGGTTCTTCGCCGGCAATATCCACTTCCGCGCGGGCACTGCCAGCCTTAGCTGCGATAAGGCGGAACTGACGTTCGTAGATGGGCGACTCAAGGCCGCGACAATTGACGGCGGGCCGGTGAGGATGCGCAACGAGGGCAAATCGACAGTACAGGGTACCGCTGACAGGATTGAATTCGATGCCGAGTCCGGACTGGTAGGGTTGCTCGGCAATGCAGCGCTTGAAAACCGGGCGAGCCGCGTCAGCGGCGACTCGATCACCTTCGACCTGAACAGCGAGACCGTGACCGTGGCGCCGGGCGATGGCGAGCCCGTGCAATTTCTCTATGAATTCTTTGCGTCGCCGGCGGATGAATAGCCTGCGGGCAGACCGAATTTCAAAGAGCTTTGGCCATCGGAAGGCCGTCCGCGAGGCGTCCTTCGAGGTAAAGGAAAGCGAGGTCGTGGGGCTGCTGGGGCCGAACGGTGCCGGCAAGACCACCGCCTTCTACATGGTCGCCGGGTTGTTGAGTTGCGATGCGGGCTCCATCCGGCTCGACGGCGCCGATGTCACCGGATTTCCCGTCCACCGCCGCGCCACGCTGGGACTGGGTTACCTGCCCCAGGAGGCTTCGGTATTCCGCAAGCTGTCGGTGGAACAGAACATTCTTGCGATCCTCGAGCTGCGGACCAATCTCAGCGGCGCCGAGCGCCGGGATGAACTGAACCGGCTTCTCGACGAATTCCAGCTGCACAAGGTACGCAAGTCGCCGGGCGTCAGCCTGTCGGGAGGGGAGCGGCGCAGGGTGGAAATTGCCCGGACCCTGGCGAGATCTCCCCGCTACGTTCTCCTGGACGAACCTTTTGCCGGCATCGATCCGATTTCGGTAGCGGAGATCCAGGGAATCATTGCGCAGCTTGCGGACCGCGGTATCGGCGTGTTGATTACCGACCACAACGTGCGCGAAACGCTGGGCATCTGCAGCAGGGGATACATCCTGCACGAAGGCGTGGTGATTGCATCCGGCGTCCCCGAAACACTGCTCAGGGATCCCAAGGTGCGCTCAGTCTATCTGGGCGAAACTTTCCGCCTTTAGTGTCGTGTCAGGCGCCGGCGCCCGCCGCGCCGTGACAGCGTTTGTATTTTTTCCCGGAACCGCAGGGGCAGGGATCGTTGCGGCCCACTCTGGGTTTCGCGCGCCGATAGGTTTGTACCGGGGCAGGCGCCGCGGCGCGGGCCGAACGACGGCGCTTTGCAGGGGTGCTCCGGGGCGCAGAACCGCCGGAATCCGGAGCAGCAAGTGCGGATGCCTCTTCGTGTCGCAATTGCAGTTTTCGTGAAGCCGCAGGTTGTTGCTGGACAGGCTGCTCCGCGGCGGAGAACTGCGCGCGGCAGAGCATCACGGTTACCTGCCGGGCAACCATGCCCAGCATTTCCGTAAACATGTCGAAGGCCTCGCGCTTGTATTCCTGCTTGGGGTTGCGCTGGGCATAGCCACGAAGATGGATTCCCTGGCGGAGGTAATCCATTGCCGCCAGGTGTTCCTTCCAGTGATGATCCAGTTGCTGCAGCAGGACAACGCGTTCGATGTGCCGCATGACGTCGGGCGCCACTGCCGCGGTCTTTTGCAGGTAAAGCCGGTCCAGTTCAGCCACGACCCGCTCGGCGACGGCTTCCGATGAGAGTTCGGATTCTGCCGTGAGCCATTCCCCCACCGGCGCCGGGGCGCCCAATTCAAGAGTCAGAGACTTTTCCAGCCCGGCCGGGTCCCAGTCCTCATCGGCCGCGTCTTCCGGCAGGAATTGCGCTACAAGGTCCAGTACCATTTCCCGCCGCATGTTGTCGACAATCTCGTTGACGTCCCCTGCGCCCATCAATTCATCGCGCCGCTCGTATACCACCCGCCGCTGATCATTGGCGACATCGTCATATTCGAGCAACTGTTTGCGCACATCGAAGTTGTGCGCTTCCACCTTGCGCTGGGCGCGCTCAATCTGGCGCGAGAGAAGCTTGCTCTCGATCGCTTCGCCTTCCCGCATCCCGACCGAGGAAAGCATGCCCTGGGTTCGCTTGGGATCGCCGAAGATCCGCATCAGGCTGTCTTCCAGCGAAATATAAAAGCGCGAGGCGCCCGGGTCGCCCTGGCGCCCGGACCGGCCCCGCAGCTGATTGTCGATGCGCCTGGACTCGTGCCGCTCCGTGCCGACGATGCGAAGACCGCCGGCATCGATTACCTGTCGATTGCGCCCCTTCCAGTCTTCCCTCAGCGAATCCTTCTCGCTGGCCGGCGCCTCTTCACCCAGCGACTTCAATTCCGCTTCCAGATTTCCGCCGAGGACGATATCGGTCCCGCGCCCGGCCATGTTCGTGGCTATGGTCACTACGCCGGGCCGTCCCGCCTCCGCAATGACCTGGGCCTCTCTCTCATGCTGCTTGGCGTTCAGCACCTGGTGCGGAATCTCCAGGCCGTCCAGCTTGCCCGACAACAACTCCGAGGTTTCGATGGAGGCGGTACCCACCAGCACCGGCTGGCCCAGTTCCCGGCTCTCCTTGATGTCCTCCACTACCGCATCGAACTTGTCCTTCGCGGTGAGGAAGACCAGGTCCGGGTCGTCCTGGCGGATCATCTTCTTGTGGGTCGGAATCACGACGACTTCAAGGCCGTAAATCGTTTGGAACTCGTACGCCTCGGTATCCGCCGTACCGGTCATCCCGGCCAGCTTGCCGTACATCCGGAAGTAGTTCTGGAAGGTGATCGAGGCGACCGTGCGGTTTTCCTGGCGCACGGATACGTTCTCCTTGGCCTCGACCGCCTGATGAAGCCCGTCCGACCAGCGCCGCCCCGGCATGGTGCGGCCGGTGAACTCATCCACTATGACCACTTCCCCGTCGCGCACGATGTAATCCACATCGCGTTTGAACAGGTAGCGAGCACGAAGAGCGGCCGTCAAGTGATGCATGAGACGCACGTTGGCTGCGTCATAGAGGCTTGCTCCAGCCTGTATCAGTCCGGCCTTTGCCAGCAGCGTCTCGACATGTTCGTGGCCTTCATCGGTGAGATAGGCCTGCTTGGCTTTTTCGTCGAGAGTGAAATCGCCCGGGCCTTCCTCCTGTTCCTGCTTGCGCAGGCGCGGTGCGACCTGGTTCATGCGGCGGTACAGTTCGGTGCTTTCCTCGGCCGGACCGGAAATGATCAGGGGCGTTCGCGCCTCGTCAATCAGGATCGAGTCGACCTCGTCAACAATCGCGAAGGTCAGGCCCCGTTGTGCCTGGTCCTCCGCGCGCAGTGCCAGGTTGTCCCGCAGATAGTCGAAGCCGAACTCGTTGTTGGTGCCGTAGCAGACATCGCAGCCGTACGCTTGCCGCTTCTCCTCGGGCAGCTGCTGGCTGACGACTGCGCCAACCGTGCAACCCAGAAAACGGTAAATCGGGCCCATCCATTCCGCGTCCCGCTGCGCCAGGTAGTCGTTGACGGTAACGATATGAACGCTGGCACCGCCCAGGGAATTCAGAAAAGCCGGCAAAGTCGCAACCAGCGTTTTTCCCTCGCCGGTGCGCATCTCGGCGATATTGCCTTCGTGCAAGACGATGCCGCCGATCAACTGCACGTCGAAGTGTCTCATGCCAAGGGTACGGACGCTGGCTTCCCGGACCAGCGCGTAGGCCTCCGGCAGCAAGGAGGCGAAGTCTGCGCCGTCGCGGGCGCGGCGGCGCAACTCCGAAGCATGTTCCTTCAGCCTCGAATCCGATGCATTCTTTAGATCGGGCTCAAGCGCGTTAATCAGCCGGGCGCTCTTCTGGAAGCCCCCAAGCAGCCGCTGATTCCGGCTGCCCATGATCCATTGCAGCGGGTTCACTGAATTAGGGCCTTACCCAAGCTGTAAGGTGGTAGTGGTGTCAGCGCACTGTCGCGGGCGGCAGCCAGACAGGCAGCGCGCCGGTCAGGGCGCTTTGCGCAGAATATCGATCGGATTCACGGAAACGCCGTTGCGCTTGACTTCAAAGTGCAGGCTGCTGCCGGTAACGCGTCCGGAGCGGCCTATACGGGCAATCTCCTGGCCTCGCGCCACATAGTCGCCAACCGCGACAAGATTCAAGGAATTGTGGGCGTAACGGGTGACGTAGCCTCCGGCGTGGCTTATTTCCACCAGGTAGCCGAAGCTGCCTCTGCGGCCGGACCAGGTGACGATGCCGGAAGCCACCGCGTAAATCGAGTCTCCCATTGCGCCGTCGATATCAATGCCGTCATGCCAGGCACGCGATCCGGACCAGGGATCCTTGCGGTAGCCACGGTGCGAGGTGATCGTGCGCGTATCAACGGGCCAGCCGGACGGCGCGAACATGGAATCCGCGCCATCTGCGGTGAGCGCGTCGGCTACGGCCTGCAACTCTTCGAACCTGAGGTTCATTCGCGCGCCCAGCAGGTTCATTTCAGCGATAAGGTCCACATTGCCGCCACCGGAAGTTGAGCTGTATCCCAGCGACGGATCAACGATATCGGCGCTTGCCGGTGTAAAGGACGCTTCCCCGCCCATTTCCTCCAGCGAGATCTGCCATGTTTCCATCTGCACCAGCGCGGCGTTCATCTCCCTGACCTTCGCCGTCATCACCTCGATTCGGCGTTCGGCACTGGCGCGCGCCTCTTCAAATTCCTCGCTCTGTGCAACCAGGGCGCTTTGAAGCTTGTCCACGCGCGCAACCACGGATGGCAATGCCTGATCCTGCAACTGGCCGCCGGCGAGAAAACTTCCCACCGAACATGCGACCAGCGCAACCGCCCAAATCACGTTTGGTTTCAGCAACAGGCTCCGGATGTTCAAGTTCATGGCAATATCACACTTGGAGATTTTACAGGATGCGCCCGATCACAGCAGGTCGCCGAAAAGGCCGCCCCGAAACCCTGGTTTCCGCTTTGCGGGACCTGGCCAGGCAGGCAGACGACCAGATCGCACTGGCCGCCATGCTCCAGGAAACATTACAGGAAGACTTAAGAGCAGGGTTTGCCGGCAGCGATCTGAATCCGGGCGGCACGCTTACCGTATTCGCGGCCGCACCTGAATGGGCAGCCCGACTGCGATTCGAGACCCCCAGGCTTGAGCAGGCCGCCTGCGATGGAGGGTGGCCGGTAAAGAGGATACGCATCAAGTTGGCTCTGTAAGGCGATCGAGCCTTCCTGCAAGTCCCGACGTCGGGGCTTGTTCCGAGGATGGCCACGAGGCAGTGACTTCTTCCCATGCAGAAGAACGGCTCATCAACTCCTTGACCAGGAGGGCGTTCAAAGTGTGGCCTGATCCCAGGCAGACAAATTGTCCGATCAACGGCCGGCCCAGCAGGTACAAATCGCCTACGGCATCCAGCAGCTTATGCCGGATCGGCTCATTCGCATAGCGCAGGCCGCCCTCATTGACGACCCGATAGTCGTCGAATACCACCGCGTTGCGCAGATTGCCACCCAGCGCAAGGCCACGCCGGCGCATGGCCGCCACCTCGTGCATGAAACCGAAGGTGCGGGCGCGGCTGATCTGCTCGATATACGCGGCGGTGGAAAACTCCAGGGTATAGGCCAGGCCGCCCCGGGCAAAAACCGGATGCGAGAAATCGCCCTGATAGCTCAAGCTGAAGCCTTCACCCGGCAGAAGAGACGCCCAGTGCGGCCCCTGCTCCACCCGGACTTCCTCAAGCACCCGCAAATACCCCCTGGGTGATTCCTGCTCCTCAAGCCCTGCCTCTTCGACAATCAGAACAAAAGCCGAAGCGCTGCCGTCCAGGGCCGGCACCTCGGGACCGTCCAGATCGACCCAGGCGTTATCCACACCCATGCCTGCAAACGCCGACAGGAGATGTTCGACCGTCGCTACAGTTGCTCCGTCCCGTCCCAGCGTAGTACCTCGGCGCGTATCTACAATGAACTCGTGGTGTGCGGGAATGCCGGGCGAACCAGCCAGATCCGTGCGCCGGAATACGACACCGTCGTTTGCCGCGGCAGGCCGCAATGTCATGCGCGCAGTGCGGCCGCTGTGCAGACCGATACCGCAAACCGAGACGCTGCCCCGCAGCGTGCGCTGGCGAACAATGGATTTGGGGGCGAAGCTACCCATAACCTACCGAATTATCGGCATATTTCGGAATATTGCAAGCCACGCCGCAGGGACGAGGCCGGCCGGTGCTGCCGGGCCCTGCTCCCACAGTCAGGAGAAGCTAGAACTCGTAGCGGAAGCTCACCCCGTACTCGCGCGGGTTGCCCAGGAAGGCATTGAACGACTGCGTCGATCCCGGGCCGGTGCCGGAACCCTGCAGCGGTGCGTCAAACGCCGTAACGAAATAGTCCTCGTCCAGGAGATTTCGGGCCCAGAGATCCACGGTCCAGCGGGGCGTTCCCGCGCAGGAGAGCATCAGCCTGGCGTTGACGACGGTAAAGGCATCCTGATGCTTCTCGATGTCCAGGTCCGAACCCGTATTGTGATCGCTTGTATAGCGCGCATCCAGGTGAAACGCGCCATTTAGATTGCCGATCGGGAAACGCATCGTGGCACCGGCAACCCCGGTCCACTTCGGAGCGTGTGTCATCTGCTGTCCCGAGCGCACTCCGTACTCCGGTCCCTCGCCATATTTCACATCCGCGTAGGTCACGCCGCCGAACATCTCGACTCCTCCGATTACCATGCCGCGCGCTTCGATTTCGATACCCTGGCTCGTCACTTCCGGAATGTTCAATGCTTCAAAGGCCAGGCCGGTGAATGTCGTCAGCTGAAAGCCCTCGAACTTCTCGTGAAACAGGTTGACGTCCATGGTGGCGCGGCGGTTCTCGAACTCGAATTTGGTGCCCACTTCAAAGGCATCCACGGTCTCGGGGTTGAAAACCCACTCATGCACGCCCGGCACGTTGGCGGTTCCGGTGGTAAGCAAGGTCAGGATCGGGCTGATCAGACCGGTGCGATCCATATTGAAGCCGCCTCCCTTGTAGCCCCGGGCATAGCCGCCGTAGACCAGGTAATCGCCCACCTGGCGAGACAGCCGCACCGTGCCCGAGAGTTCGCTTTCGTCCTGGGCGCCGGAATACGTGCCATCGAGGCTGGGGTCCACGAACGGGATACAGGCGAAAGCCGTCATCTGCGCGATGCCCGTGCCCACGTCCGGATTGGTCAACAGCGCCTGGCCTCCCTGCGCCAGGGCAGCGGCGCCGGGCAGGAGCTGTTGGGCGCCGGCCTTGACTTGCGCCGCGCCCTGGGTGATCTGCGCCTGCAGCGCCGGAACCGGAATTGCCTGTGTGGCCTGCTGGACGAAACCGTCGAGTTGCTGCAGGTATTGGTTCACACCGCCGGCGTAGGCCTGCACGCCGCCAAGGTAAGCCTGCATGGACTGCAGGTATCCAAGCACCTGCTGACTGAAGGGCTGGCATATCTGGTCGGACGATTGCAGGTCGGCGGCAAGCGACTTGCTCTCCGACGTGTAGCGCAGGCCCACGGTCAGTTCAAAGTCATTCGCCAGATCGATGCTGTTATGCGTGAATAACGCCCAGCTATCGGAGTTCTGCTCGTAGTTGTCGCGGGAGCCGTTGCCGTAAAAGGCGCCCTGCGCATATTGCTCATAGCTCGCCCAGGGATGAAAGGGAAACGCCGGGAAAGACGGCAGCGCGGCGGCAAGCTGGGGAACCGCAAAGCCGGGCGGAAGGAAGGGCGCCAGGCCGGCGGCAAAGCCCGCCGCACCTGCGGCCAGATGGGCGGCGCCCGCCTGAAGCGCCGGCGCCCCGGCACCCAATTGGGCGAAGCCGCCGCCCACGCCGGCGGCAATCTGCCCGGCAATCGAATTTGCATAAGGCGACCAGCCGACGCCGAAGTTCAGGACGTCCGTGTAGTTCAGTGTCTCGTCGGCATAGAAAGCGCCGACCAGCCAGTCCACCGGGCCGGCCTCGCCGTTGATGCGAATTTCCTGGGTAAAGGTTTCGAAACCGGTGGTGGATTCCCCGTAGGGACGCTCACCGATATCAATCACGGCGAAATCAATATCCATTCCGCGTTCCGTCTGCCAATCCCGAATGGCCGTAATGCTGGTCACGCGGCCCAACGGCGTGTTGGAGTTGATCTCCAGGGAAATGCCGGATTCGTCCATGCCCTGGTAGTAGCTTGAGCTGGAGGTAACCGTGGCTTTGCGGGCATAAGGGTCGAATGCAATGCCGACAATGGAGGGATTGCGGGTCTGCAGCACCGATACGCCCTGAACGATGTCGGCGGTGGGACCGCGCACCAGGCCCACCGCGGCGCAACACACTTCCTCGCGGGTGGTGTGGTCCGCAATCACCCGAAAGCTCGTGTCGGCGTTCGGCTCATACATCAATTGCCCGCGCAGGAACAGGCGATCGCGATTGTTGTAGGTCCGATCGTCATTGGCGTCTTCCAGGAATCCGTCGCGTTCGTGCCACACGCCGTCAAGCCGCGCCGACAGTCCGCTGCCTGAATCACCGCCGCTGACGCCGGCCTCGACCCGGGTCGCATCATAGGAACCGAGGCTGATGTCGGCGTAGGCTTCGCCGTCAGGATCAGGATCTGCCGTGATGATGCTGACTACACCCGCCGAGGCGTTGCGCCCGAACAGGGTTCCTTGCGGGCCGCGAAGAATCTCGACCCGTTCCACGGCCCCCAACTCGTTATATCCCACGCCTGCGCGATTGCGGTACACGCCGTCCACGTACAGGCCCACCGCGGGCTCGAAGCCGGGATTGTCGCTGTTGGTGCCGATGCCCCGGATGCGGGCGGTAGCGCCTACCGTTTCCCCCTGACCGGTATTCAGAAGCAGGCTGGGAGCGATGCGCATCAAGTGATAGATGTCCGTCACACCGCTCAATTCAATCTGCTCGGCGCCGTAGGCCGAAACGGCCAGCGGCACCTCCATGATCGAGCGTTCGCGGCGTGTTGCCGTAACAATTATTTCTTCAAGGACCAGTCCCTCGGTCCCGCTGGGTGAGCCTTCATCCTGAGCAGCAAGTGGAGCCGCAATGGCCAAGGACAAGAACAGAAACACGGCGCGCATAATTCCCCCCTAGTTCGCCGATTTGACCGGCGAAAATCGAACCTATATGCGTTCGCATATTACACCGGCTCAAGTTGGCCGGCAAAGCCGCCCGCAGCATCTTGTCGCAGGCCGAGCTGCCTCGGCTTCCGGGCAGAAGCGAATGCGCCGCTCTCAGGCGCGGTCCGGAATCGGCCGCTTTGCGGTTGCTCTAGTCCACCTGTCTCCGAAGATGAGTGGGCACGGGATTGAAAAGATCATCGCCGCGTGCCGCCACATCGCCGCTTTGCGCACGCATGACCGCGGGGCGTTCCAGGCCTTCGTAGCTGGGCTGCTGCGACAGACCCAGAATGCTCCGTTTTGCATTGCCTGCCCGCAACTCGTCATGCGACGGTCCGTAAGTGCCGGTCTTGCGAAGTTCGGCACGGCGGGCGCCGATTTCGGTTCGAGCCGCCTTCTGCCCCGAACCGGCCGTAGGACTCAGGCCGGTGGCGACCAGGGTCACACGCACTGCACCCTTCATCGATTCGTTGACTACTTCACCGAACTTGACCATGCCCTCGCGCGCAAGCATGTTCTGCAGCGAATCGCCCAGCGACTTGAACTCGCGCATGCCCAGGTCATTGCCGTGGGTGATATTGACCAGCAGTCCCCGCGCATCGCGCACGTCCACGCCCTTCAGCAACGGACTCTGCATGGCATGCTCGAGCGCCTCCCGGGCCCGGTCCTGTCCGGATGCCTCGCCGGCGCCGATCACAACCCGACCAGGCTCCTGCATGACCTTGCGCACGTCCGCCAGGTCCACGTTGATGCGCCCGGGGCAGGTCAGCAATTCGGCAATACCGCGAACTGCATTTCGCAGCACCTTGTTCGACTCGCTGAAGGCCTCTTCCATGGTTACGTCACCGTCGCCCTGACCGCAGAAAAAGTCGAACAGCTTCTCGTTTGGAACAGTGATCAGCGAATGGGCGTGCTCGCTGAAGGCCGCCATGCCCTCATTGGCAATCTGGGCCCTTGCCGGGCCTTCGAACGCGAACGGTGTGGTCACTACGCCAACCACCAGCAGATTGCTTTCACGCCCCACCCGTGCGATTTCCGGCGCTGCGCCGCTACCGGTGCCGCCGCCCATGCCGGCGGCTACGAAGATCATGTCAGCACCTTCCATGATCGCCTTGACGCGCTCCTCGTCCTCCAGCGCCGCTTCACGACCCTTGCCGGGGTCCGAGCCGGCCCCCATGCCCTGGGTGACTGCCCGGCCGATCGTGAGCTTCGCGTCCGCGCCGGATTCCGAGAGTGCCTGCTCATCGGTATTGACCGCGACAAACTGGACGTTGCGGACCTTGGACTTGACCATCTCGTTGACCGCGTTGCCTCCTGCACCGCCTACGCCCACAACCTTTAGCCGCGGCGAAGCGCCCGGTTCCGACTTGACTAGCCTGATGTTCATTTCTTTTGCCTCCATTACTGTGCTCCTTCGCGACTACGCGCGACTAAAGATGGTCAAAACTGACCCCTTAACCATTTGAAGGCCGAGCGCATGCCGCCCTTCCTGGATCTTGTTCCCGGCACCGCGCCCTGGTCGCGCGGCTTGAGCGCGTAAAGCAACAGCCCGACGCCGGTGGCGTGGGCCGGATTGCTTACGACTTCGTTGATGCCCCGGGCCCGCTGGGCATGGCCAAGCCGCACGGGGACATTCAGGACTTCCTCCGCCAGCTCGACGGCGCCCGGCATCGCGGAAGTGCCGCCGGTCAGCACCACCCCCGCGGCGGAGCTTTCCAGGTAGCCCCCTCGGTGCAGGACGTTGTGCACGAGCTGGAACAGTTCCTCGTAGCGGGGCTCCACCACACGCGCGAGTGCCTGCCGGGAAAGCTTGCGAGGAGGACGATCGCCGACGCTGACTACTTCAATTTCTTCATCTTCCTCCACCATCTGGGCGAGGGCGCAGGCATACCGGATCTTGAGCTGTTCGGCGGATTGGGTCGGCGTTCGCAGTGATTGGGCGATGTCATAGGTCACCTGGTCGCCGGCGATGGGGATGACATGCGTAGAGCGGATCGATCCGCCCTCGAATACGGCGATGTCCGTGGTGCCGGCGCCGATATCCAGCACACAGCAGCCAAGCTGCATCTCGTCCTCGGTAAGAATTGCCGTGCCGGACGCCAGGTGCTCCAGCACGATCCTCTCCGAACGCAGGTTGCATCGCCGCACGCACTTTTCAATGTTCTGCGCCGCGCTTTCGCCGACCGTGATGATGTGCACGTGCGCCTCGAGGCGCACGCCCGACATCGCAGTGGGGTCGAGGATACCGTCCTGGTCGTCCACCACGTAGTCGCGCGGCAGGACATGCAATACGCGTTTGTCGGACGGCACAACCACCGCGCGCGCAGCTTCAATCACTCGCGCAACGTCGGACTCCGATACTTCATCGCCGCGCACCGCGACAATGCCGTGCGAGGTGAGGCTTTGCACGTGGTCCCCGGAAATACCGACGATTACGTCGCTGATCTGCACTCCAGACATCAGCTCGGCTTCGCCGATGGCCTGATCGATGGAGCGCACCGTGGCCTCGATGTTGACCACCGACCCGCGTTTCATTCCCTGGGACGGGCTGGAACCGAAACCAAGAATCTCCAGCTCCCTGGAGTCTTCATCCAATGACGCCACGATGGCCGCCACCTTCGAGGTGCCGATATCCAGCGCGGTGACGATTTCCTGATCGCGCTTGCGTGTCATGGTGATTCTCCTCCTCGCTTGCGCGAGGTCATGTTGGGGCTGCGCCGGGCAACGGAGAATCCGTTCGGATAACGCAAGTCCACATATGCCATTTCCGCCCCCTGCCGCCCAGCCAGCCTGTCCAGCGCCAGCAGGGCCCGTTCCAGCCTGCGTTCAATGGATTCGGCGCCCAGCTTGAGTTGCGGGCCGTCACGAACAGTCACGATCCAGGCGCCCCGAGCATCCAGGCTGAGCTCCTCGACCACCAGAGACCGCGTGCCCAGCCGCGCGGAAAACTCCCGGTAGCGATCCAGCATTTTTTTCTCGGAGCCTTCGGGTCCGCGAAACAGCGGCAAGGCCCGGTTGATCGGTTCGCCCGGGTCGAATACTTCGGCGGTCTCGTCCAGCAGGGCGTCGTCACCCCAGCGGGCGACGGGCCGGTGCTCGACGATTTCTATGCTCAGGTTCAAAGGCCATTCGCGACGCACGCTGGCGGACGCAACCCAGTTCATCTGCTCAAGCTGCGCGCGCAACCGGTCAACCGGCAACCTCACCCAACCCCAGGCGGAGTACTGATTGACAATCGACTCGATATCCTCGGTCGGAACGTGCTGCAGGGTTCCGAGAATCTTCACTTCCCGTACCGGTACCCTGTCGAGCCCGGGCACGGCCGCGGCGGCAGCCCCCAGTAGCACCAACCCCGCCAGGACGGGCGAAGCGATCCTCCTGCGGCGCCTGCGTACTCGTCTCATTGCCCGGCCCCCTGTCGCCTGTCGTGGCGATCAAAGCTGGTTTCCAGGATCCGCCAGCACAATTCCTCGAAGGACATATCGGCCTGTGCCGCCGCCATGGGTACCAGGCTGTGCGAAGTGAGACCGGGCACGGCATTGACTTCAAGCACCCAGTTAGCTCCGCGGGTGTCCTGCAACAAGTCGACGCGCGCCCAACCGCTGACGTGCAACTCACTGATCGCAGCCTCAGCCAGGCGATTGACTTCCTCTTCCCCGCCCCGGGAAAGACCGCTGGGACACAGGTAGCGGGTCTCCCCGCTCTCATACTTGGTATGGAAATCGTAGAACTCACCATCCGGAGGAAGAATCCGGACTACCGGGAGCATCTCCCCCTGCAGCATGCTGGCGGTGTACTCGGCTCCCTTGATCCAGGATTCCACCATCACGGCTTCTCCGTATTGCGCGGCCAGTTGGAATGCGGCGCTCAGCGCGGAGCTGTCGTCCACCCGCGAGATTCCCAGGCTGGATCCCTGGTTATTCGGCTTCAGTCCAACCGGGTAACCCAGAGTCCCTGCCGCCTCTTCCGCCTCCTCAACACTTGAGACCATGCGCCAGCCGGGAGTGGGCACGCGGGCATATGCAAACGCAAGCTTGCTGACATGTTTGTCCATCGAGACGGCCAGGGCCGTTTGACCGCAGCCCGTATACGGCAAGCCGAGAATCTCCAGTAACCCGGCCACGACGCCGTCTTCGCCGCCCGGTCCGTGCAGGGCGTTGAACACTCGATCATAACCGCCTTCAAGCAGCGCCTCGACCAGACCCGCGCCCCGGGCATCGATCTTCTCGACCTCCACTCCTCGTGCATGCAGGGCCTTGAAGACGGCCTGGCCGCTAATCAGGGAAATCTCGCGCTCGGCGGCGTCCCCGCCCAACAGCAGCGCGACCCGGCCGAAGTCGCCGGCCGAAGTAATTTCGTAACGCCCCGGCGCGCTCATGCCCCGGTCTCCGGGCGACCGCCGAGTATTCGCACCTCGGGCTGCAGGGTTACGCCCGACTGTTCCCGAACCTTCGCCTGAACCTTGAGTATCAGCCGCTCGATGTCCGCCGCCCTGGCGCCACCGTGGTTGACGATGAAGTTGGCATGCTTGGAAGACACTTCCGCCGCACCCTCACGCATTCCCTTGAGGCCGGCCTGCTCGATCAGCTCGCCGGCAAAACCCCCGGGGGGGTTGCGGAAAACCGAACCGCAGCTCGGAAGGTTCAAGGGCTGCCGGCGGCGGCGTTCGGCCATCAGGGAGCGCAGCTTTCCGGTCTGCACGCCGGGTTCGAACTTGAAGCGCGCCACAAGGAAACACTCGTTCGATGGCCCGCCCAGCTGCCGGTAGCCGGGGCTGTACTCGTTCCGTGAACGGGTGTGCTCGACACCATCACGATCCATCGTTTCGACCGCATGCACGCTGTCCCAGGTTTCCCCTCCGAAGGCGCCGGCATTCATCGCCAGGGCGCCTCCCACGGTGCCGGGAATCCCGGCGAAGAAATCCGCAGGACCCAATTCCCAGGAGGAGCATGACTTCGCCAGAACCGTGCAGGGCACCCCTGCCCCGGCTTCCACTCGCGAGCCATTCCGGTGAATCTGGCGAAATGCGCGGCCCAGGGCCACAACGGCCCCGTCTATGCCATCGTCGCGCACCAGGAGATTGCTGCCCAGGCCGATAAAGCTGACCGGCAGCGCAGGGTCCAGGACCCGAAGGAACTGCCCCAGATCGGAGCGGTCCGCCGGCACGAAGAAGAGCCGGGCCGGCCCCCCGACACGCCAGTGCGTATGCCGGGCCATGGGTTCTTCGTAGGACAGACGGCCGCGCAAGGCTTCCATGTTTCCGCCGGGCGACAGGGCAAGCGCGGCGCTCATCGCGTGCCTGCCTTTCGCCCGGACCCGACGGCGATAGTGGGTCCACGCAATCGGGCCGGCAACTTGGCCGCCTCGGCCCCGATGTTTCCGGCACCCAGTGTCAGCACTACGTCGCCATCGGCAATGATGTTGCGCAGCGCCGCTGCAAGACCCTGTACATCGGGAACAAACACCGGCTCGGCACTCCCGCGAGCACGCATCGCACGGCAGATTGCACGACCGTCAGCGCCGGAAATGGGAGGCTCGCCTGCCGGGTACACCTCGGTCACCAAGGCCCTGTCGGCCGCCGAGAGTACCGCGGCAAGATCATCCAGCAAATCGCGCGTTCGCGTATAACGATGCGGTTGAAAGGCCACCACTACGCGCCGGCCGGGCCAGGCTTCCTTTGCCGCCTGAAGCGTGGCGGCGACTTCCCGGGGATGATGGGCGTAGTCGTCCACCAGCGTCACCTGGCCACGGGGCGTTGCCACCTCGCCCAGGAGCTCGAAGCGGCGCCGCAGCGGCCGGCACTCCGCCAGCGCCTTGCGCACGAACTTCATGTCGATGCCGAGTTCGTCGCCGAGCGCTACGGCTGCCAATGCATTCAACGCGTTGTGGCGTCCCGGAAGATTGACCGTCAGCAGGGTTCGATCGCCGCTGGGCAGCAGGACTTCCATGCTCGACCACAGTCCCTCGGTCTTGAGCTTCACGCCCCGGTAGTCGGCCTGGGGAGAGAAGCCGTAGGTACGGATTCTGCGCTGCACCTTCGGCAGGATCTCCACCACTCCCGGGTCGTCCGCGCAGGCAAGAAAGAGGCCGTAGAACGGCAGATTGTGGGCAAATTCCACGAAGGCTTGCCGAAGGCTTCCCAGGTCACCGCCGTAAGCGCCCAGGTGATCGTCATCGATATTCGTGACTACGGCCACCAACGGTTGCAGGTGCAGGAACGACGCATCGCTTTCGTCCGCTTCGGCTACCAGGCAGGACCCTGCGCCCAGCTTGCTGCGCATGGCGTTGCGAACCTGCCCTCCCACGACGTAGGTGGGATCCTCGCCCGCACAATCCAGCACTTCCACGATCAGATGCGCGGTGGTGGTCTTGCCGTGCGTGCCGGAGACGGCGATTCCGTCCCGCAAACGCATCAGCTCGGCAAGCACGTCGGCGCGTGCGACTACCGGCAATCGCGCGGCCTTGGCCGCCTTTAGTTCCACGTTGTCACCCGGTATGGCGGAGGACCGCACCACCAGATCCGCGGCGCCCACCTGCGAAGCGCGATGCCCGTAGAAGACCTTGACCCCAACTTCTTCCAGCTGCCTTGTCGCCCGGCTGGCAAATCGGTCCGAGCCCTGCACGGAATAGCCCAGGTTAGCCACGACTTCTGCCAGGCCGCTCATTCCGGCTCCGCCTATCCCGACGAAATGGATACAACGCACGCGCTCGGTCAACAGGTTTCTCATGCCGCCGCCCTCGCCTTGAGGCAGGCGTCCACCACGTCCCGGGTAGCCTGAGGGCGGGCCAGTTCGTGGGCCCGCAAGGCCCGTGCCAGGGCACTCGCACGGTTGGGCGCGAATCGCTCGACCGCCTCCGCAAGGGCTTGAGGGGAGAGGTCCCGCTCGGCTATCAGCGAGGCGGCGCCCCGCTTGACCAGGTATTGAGCGTTGCGGGTCTGATGATCGTCGGCCGCCAGCGCGAACGGCACCAGGATTGCTCCCAGTCCCACGGCGGTCAATTCCGCCAATGTAAGAGCGCCCGCTCGGCAAATCGCCAGATCGGCCCAGGCATAGACCTCGGCCATGTTCACAATGAACTCTCGAACCTCCGACTCCACCCCCAGGCGCCGGTAGGACAACTGCACCTCTTGTGCGTTGGATTTGCCCGCCTGATGGACCACCGTGAAGTCCATGCCCAGTGCGGCCAGACCTTCGGGCAACTTGCGATTGAGCACACGCGCGCCCTGGCTGCCCCCCAACACCAGGATCCTGAGCGGTCCGGAGCGCGCGGCGAAACGCCTCTTGGGCGCTTCAAGCTCCACAAGTTCCCGGCGAACCGGGTTGCCGGTTTCCGTACAGGACCTGCGGGCCGGAAGGGCCCCGGGGAAAGCCAGCAGCACCCGTCGGGCCAGGCATGCCAGCAAACGATTTGCGTAGCCGGCAACCGTATTCTGCTCGTGGATCAACAGCGGCACGCCGGTCAGCCACGCCGCCAGACCACCTGGCGCCGAAACGAATCCGCCCATACCCAGGGCGGCGCCTGGCCGAATCCGGCGGAAGATGAACAAGGCCTGAAGCACCGCGCGCCCTACCGTCCATGGCGCCAATAGCCACACCAGGATGCCGCGGCCGCGCAGCCCTGTAATCGTCAGCCATTCCATGGCGACGCCGGCAGGCAGTTTGATCCGCGCTTCCAGGCCGCGGCGGCTTCCCAGCCAGACCACGTCGATTCCGCGCGCGCGCAGGCGCTGCGCTACGGCGAGAGCCGGGAAGACGTGCCCTCCGGTGCCACCCGCCATAATCATTATGGGCCGATTGCTCATTGCCTTTTCCCTACCGGCACTCCCGGTTCAAGGGTGGCATTCTCCCGGCTGATACGAAACAGTATCCCGAGGGACACCAGCGTGACCACAAGGTTGGACCGACCATAGCTGATCAACGGCAGGGCGAGCCCCTTGGTGGGCAGGACGCCCATATTCACGCCCAGGTTGACCAACACCTGCAGCCCGATGCACAACGCCAGACCGAGAGCGAAGTAGGCCTGAAACATTCGCTTGCGGCTGGCGGATGCCCTGGCCACCACCAGAATCCGCGCAACCAGAAGTGAGAAAACGGCGAGCACAATCAGGCTTCCCACCAGACCGGCTTCCTCGGCAATCACGGCGAATATGAAATCGGTGTGGGCCTCCGGCAGGTAGAAAAGCTTCTGCACACCGGCGCCCAGGCCGGCGCCCGACAGGTGGCCGGTGCCGATCGCCATCAGTGATTGGGTCAACTGCCAGCCACTGTGCAGCGGGTCGGCCCAGGGATCCATGAACGACTGCACCCGAGCCAGCCGGTACGGCGATGTCCACGCAAGCACGGCAAATGCGGCCGCGCCCGTGAGCGCCAGCGCGCCGACATCCCTCAACCGGGCTCCCGCGACAAAAAGCACGCCCACCGTCATTGCCAGGACCAGGGCGGCATAACCGAAATCGGGTTGCATGAGCAGCAGGCCAGCCACCACGGCAACCAGGATGATGGGCTTGAGCAGCGCCCCCATGCCCCGCTGAAGGGCCGCTTCGTGGCGAAAGGCATAACCGGCGACAAACATCAGGACCATCAGCCGGACCGGTTCGCTGACCTGTATCGAAATCGCCGAACCGAGCGTCAACCAGCGCGTGCTCCCGTTGACTTCGCGCCCCAGTCCGGGAACCAGCACCAGGATCAACAACGCGATGGAAAGCAGCATGGGAAGCAGTCCGATTCGCTCCCAGAACCGCGAAGGAATCCGGTAGGCAAGAAACGCTCCGCAAAACCCGATTACCGCCGCTGTGGCCTGGCGTTGCAGGAAGAAGAAGGGATCCCCGTAGTTGCGTTCGCCCAATTCCAGCGAGGCGGTGGCGAGCGCGATGAAGCCGCCGACAAGGAGAATCCCGATCGCAAGCAACAGCCAGCCATCCAGGCGGAAGTTCGCGGTGTCTCCCGAGGCGGTACCCATCAGTGAATCGCACGCACGGCGCGCTCAAACGCCAGTCCGCGCTCCTGGTAGTTGCTGAACATGTCGAAGCTGGCGCACGCCGGCGCCAGCAACACGGTGGCGCCAGGCGGCGCAAGCTCCCGGGCCGCCGCCACCGCGTTGTCCAATGAGTCGCTTCGGGAAACGGTGCACTCGCTCTCGACGGCGTTTGCAATGCTTGCGGCTTCCTCGCCCATGGCGATCACCTGCGCTTCGCGGCCGCGCAAGGCATCGCGGAGAGCCCCGTAGGACAGGCCTTTCCCGGTGCCGCCGGCGATCAGCACCAGGGGATCGGGAACGCTACGGACCGCCGCCGCCGCGGCGGCGGCGTTGGTGGCCTTGGAATCGTTGATCCACCGGATTCCCGCCCATTCACCCAGGGACTGCATTCGGTGCGGCAATCCGCGGTAATTCGCTGCCGCGCGCCGCATGGCGTCGGGCTTGAGCCCAAGCACTCGCCCCAGGGCAAGCGCAGCAAGAAGATTTGTGAGCTGGAATCCCGTTTGCATCGCACTGTCGCGCACCGGCATCAATGGAGTGTCCGCGTGGCGGATTTCCGCTCGTGACCCATGCCCGGCGATACCGAGTCGATCTGGTCCGGGCTTGCCGGTCCCGTATTCCATTCGCGGGCAAACATCGCTCGGCGGCGCAAACGCTTTCGCTGCCGGCTCGTCCGTTGGCGTTACCGAATGCCCACAGGCAAGGTAGATGCGGGCCTTGGCGGCCGCATAGCTGTCAAAATCCGTATGCGCGTCCAGGTGGTCCGGGGTGATATTGAGGATCACCGCGGCTTCCATCTTGATCGGGGCGGAACGCTCCAACTGGAAGCTGGAGAGTTCAAGAACGCAGACATCGCTGTGTTCCGGCAACAGGTCCAGCGCCGGTGTACCCAGGTTGGCGCCGGCACAGGCCCGCAGACCGGCCTGGCGAAGCATTTCCAGCAGCAGCGTGGCGACGGTGCTCTTGCCGTTGGAGCCGGTGATACCGGCAAGTCGCGCGCGATTCTGGTCGGCGAACAGATCCAGATCACTGATGACCGGCAATCCCCGCTCGCGGGCCTGACCGACCAGCGGATGATCCAGCGGCGCTCCTGGCGACAACAGGAGCCGGTCGACCGTCCTGGGCAGTTCACGCAGGACATCATGGGCATGGCAGCGCGCACCGGGCATGGCGCGGCGGATTTCCGGTTCTCCCGGCGGGACGGGGCGTGTATCGCAGAACGTCGCAATGGTTCCGGCCCGGGCAAAGTAACGGGCGCAGGAGGCCCCGGTTGCACCCATGCCGAATACGAGGGTCTCGCCCAATATCCTGCCCCTAACGGATCTTGAGACTGGCCACCGCGACCAGCGCAAGAATGACGGAGATGATCCAGAAACGCACAATGATCTTGGGTTCCGGCCATCCCTTGAGTTCAAAATGGTGGTGCATGGGAGCCATGCGCAGGACGCGTTTGCCGGTGAGACGGAATGAAGTCACCTGCACCATTACCGAAACGGCCTCCATGACGAATATCCCGCCGACGATTGCCCATGCGAACTCCTGGCGCACGATGACCGCCACAGTTCCCAGGGTGGCGCCCAGGGCCAGGGCTCCGACATCGCCCATGAACACCTGCGCCGGATAACTGTTGAACCATAAGAAGCCCAGGCCCGCACCCCCCATGGCCGCGCAAATGACCATCAGCTCTCCCGCGCCGGCGACGAAGGGCACGCCCAGGTAGTCGGAAAAAATGGCGTTGCCGGCAACCCAGGAAAACAACCCAAGGGCCGCCGAGGCGATCGCAATCGGCATGATGGCCAGACCGTCCAGGCCGTCGGTCAGATTGACCGCGTTGCTGCTGCCCACGATCACGATGTAGGCGAAAACGGGGAACGCAAGGCCCAGCGGCAGGTACAAGTCCTTGAAATAGGGAATCAGCACCGAATCCCGTGTTTCGCCGATCTGGCTCAGCGCCGCCAGGACCAGGATCGCCGCAACCGACTGCAAAAGGAACTTGAGCCACGAAGGAAGACCCGCCGACGTGCGCTTGGCGAGCTTGCGATAGTCGTCGATGAAGCCGATGACGCCGAAGCAGACCGTGCTTCCCATGACGACCCACACGTAGCCGTTGGAAAGATCGGCCCAAAGAAGCGTCGCCCCGAGCACAGCGGCGAGGATCGGCACGCCGCCCAGGGTGGGCGTTCCGATCTTGGAGAAATGAGAGCGTGGCCCATCATTGCGGACCGGCTGCGCCAGGCTGCTTATCCTCAACCTGCGTATCACCAGCGGCCCCAGAATCAGCGACAGCACCAGGCCGGTCAGCGCGGCCAGCACCGAACGCAGGGTGATATAGCTGAACACGCCGAATCCCGAATACCAGTCCGTCAATTGCTGCGCCAAGTAATCAACCATGATTCGCGTTCTCCCGGGCCAGGTCGCTGGCCGCCTCCTTCAATGCCGCCACTGCGCGCTCCATGCCCATGAAGCGCGAACCCTTGACCAGGATCGTGACGCCGCTTATCAACTCCCGCCGCAACACGAGACACAGGTCTTCGACCCGATTGCGCCACCTGGCGTCAGGACCAAAAGCCCTGGCTGCCTCGCGACTGTCCCGACCGGCGCAGTACAGCCGCTCAAGCCCGGCGCGACGCGCCTCATCGCCCACGCGGCGATGCCATTGAGCGGAATCCGGACCCAGTTCCCCCATATCGCCCACCACCAGCCAGCGCTCGCCTTCCTGGCCTGCCAGCACACCGATTGCCGCGGACACGGAAGCCGGGTTCGCGTTGTACGAATCGTCGATGACAAGTACTTCCGCTCCGGCCTCATGCTTTTGCAGGCGACCGGCAACCGGTTCATGCGCGGCCAGGCCATCAACCATGGCGGCCAGGCCGGCACCGGCGGCGGCGGCCAGCGCGCAGGCCGCCAGTGCGTTGCGCACATTGTGAGCGCCGATCAGTCGAGTCTCAATCCGGGCCCGGCCCGACGGGCAATCCAATTCGAAGCACAGTCCGCTGTTGATTCCCCTGGCGCCGTGGGCCCGAAATTCGCCGTTTCCGCCGAATCTCAGGACCGATCGTTGACCCAGCAATCCCTGCCAGTACCCGGAATAGGGCGCACCGGCGGGTATTACGCCGGCTCCGTCAGGCGCCAGGCTGGACATCAGAACGCCCTTCTCGCGAGCGACACGTTCCACGTCTCCCAGACCTTGCAGGTGCGCCGGTGAGGCATTCAGCAGTGCCCCGATCGTCGGCCGGGCCGTCTCGCAAAGGCTCCCGATATCTCCAGGCTGGCTGGCGCCGAATTCAAGCACGGCTGCCCGGTGCGATTCGGAAAGGTCCAACAGCGTCAGCGGCAAACCGATCTCGTTGTTGAAACTGCGCGCAGACGCAAGTACCGCCTGCCCACCCCATTCGGCGCGCAGGATCGCCGCGGTAAGTTCCTTGACCGTGGTCTTGCCGTTGCTTCCGGTGATGCCGATCACGGGAATGTCAAACCGCTTGCGCCACGTGCGCGCACAATCGGCAAGCGCACCGCGCGTGTCCTTGACGATAATTTGTGGGACGTCCTGCGGGAGCGGATTGCTCAGCACCGCGCCGGTAGCACCCCCGGAAATCGCTGCCGGCAGGAAGTCCGCCCCGTCGAATCGCTCGCCGCGCAAGGCGAAGAAGAGTGCGCCTTGCGCCTGCGCGCGCGAATCGGTGCTCACTCCCACAAAATGACCGTCGGCTCCCCGCAACTCACCGCCCATGGCCGCGGCCCATTCCGACAGGTTGCCGCTGATCATCCCGTCGCCCTCGGGTAACTTGCCAGGGCCTCGCGAACCGCGGAAGCGTCGGAGAACGGCAATACGCGGCCGCCGCTTACCTGGAAGGACTCATGCCCCTTACCGGCAACGAGCACGATGTCGCCGGGACGGGCCGAGTGCAGGGCTTCCCGAATCGCCCGGCCGCGGTCCAGTTCCATGACCGCCTGCCCGGAAACGCCCGCGAGTACCTGTTCGGCGATTTCCTGCGGATCCTCGCCGCGAGGATTGTCCGACGTTATGAACAATTCATTGGACAGCGAGCCGGCAACCCGCCCCATTTCCGCCCGCTTTCCCGTGTCCCGTTCGCCGCCGCATCCCATAACGCACCACAAACGGTGCGGCTTGCGGGCCCGTAGTTCCCCCAGGACAGTGCCGAGGGCTTCCGGCGTGTGTGCGTAATCCACGAACGCATCGGGCAGCGGCCCACCCCCGAAATGCTCCATGCGACCCGGCGGAGGCGGACAATTCGACAAAGCCCCGGCAGCCTCCTCGCCGTCGATACCCAGGCTCGTGAGAATTCCCCAGGCCAGCGCCAGGTTGGCTGCGTTGAAGCATCCGTAAAGGCCGCTGGTAAGTCCAAAGCGCGCTTCGCCTTCGTCGAGTTCCAGATGCAGACCAGCGGAAATCGGCTGGACCTCGCACACCGAAAGGTCGGCAGAATTCATCCCCTCGCATGCAACACGCAACACGCGGCCGGAAAATTTTCCCGCAAGTTCGGCGCCAAACGAATCATCAACGTTGATAACGGCCGCCTGGGGACGATATTCGAGGAAGAGGCGTTGCTTTGCCTGCCTGTAGGCGGTCGCAGTGCCGTGGTAGTCCAGGTGATCGCGGCCCAACTGCGTGAACGCGGCCAATCGGATACGCAAGCCGCCGATACGCTGCTGGTCCAGACCCTGGGAGGAAACCTCGAGGAATACATGCTCGATGCCCTGGTCCGCCAGAACTCGCAAGCGGCGTTGCAGTTCGTCGGCGTCGGGTGTAGTCATCGCGCTGGGCCACAACTTCGGTGGGCGCCCCCAGCCCAGGGTGCCGATGGCTGCCGCGGGTCTGCCGAGCGTATTCATGGCCTGTGCGGCAAGCCAGGCAATGGTGGTTTTTCCGTTGGTGCCCGTTATGCAGGTTACGGACAGGCTCTGCGATGGCCGGCCGTAGTAGGCGTCGGCAAGCTGTCCCACCTTGTTGCGCAGTTCGGCAACCGGAAACCCGCTGACGGTCTCGGGAAGCGTCGGCGCAACCACGCCTTCGACTGGTTCCCAGGCGACCGCCACCGCGCCACGCCGCAGGGCCTGAGGCAGGAAGTCCAAGCCGTGGCGAGCGCCCGCGCACGCCAGGAAGAGGCCCTGAGGGACCACGCGATCACTGTGCATGGCCAGCCCCCTGACCCGCACTTCGGGGTGCGCAATGCCCAGTTGCTCGAGCACCGGTCCCATGTCCGTCAAATCGGCCGAGTCGTTGGCGCTCATCGCAATGCCACCAGTGCACCGCTTGATTCTTCGACTCCATCCATGGGAGCGCCCAGCAGCCGCAGCGCTCCCGCGGCCGCCCTTGAGAATACCGGGGCCGCCACCTGGCCGCCGAAATAACCTTGCGTTGTAGGGTCGTCGATAACGACCACGGCCACAATTCGGGGATTGGAAGCCGGCGCAAAGCCCACGAAAAGGGCCGTATGCCGGTCTGACGCGTAGCCTCCGATACCGGATTTCTCGACCGTACCGGTCTTGCCCGCGACCCGGTACCCCGGGACTCGCGCCCGCGTCGCGGTGCCCCCCGCCCCCAGCGGTTCCTCCAGCAACCTTGCAACGGCATAGGCCGTGCTCGGCGACAACACCTGCACCCCCGCAGGATCATCGTAGCGCCGGGTCAGGCTCAGCGGCATCACCCGTCCGCCCGAAGCGAACACGGTGTAGGCCCGAGCCAGTTGAAGGGGAGTGACGGCCAGTCCATAGCCATAGGACATCGTTGCGTGTTCAACGGGAAGCCAATACTCGTAATTGGGCAAGGAACTCTCGGCCTCGCCCGGAAAACCGCTCTCGGTGGCGCCGCCGAAGCCAACCGCGGCCAGCATTTCCCACAGACGCCGGGGTTCGAGCGACATCGCCACCTTCACCGCGCCCACCTGGCTGGAACGGCGCAGCAACGTTGGGAAATCGATCACGCCAAGGGCGGTTCTATCCTTGATGGTCTTGGACCCCACCTGAACAAAACCGAGCCCGGTATCGACCCGGCTATCAAGAGACCACTCGCCGCTTTCCAGTGCAGCGGCCACCACCAGCGGCTTGATCGTCGATCCAGGCTCCAGCAAGTCGAGTGCCGCGCGGTTCCGATAATTCGCCGGCTTGAGCCGCACCCGGTTATTCGGGTTAAAGGACGGCTGGCTGGCCATGGCCAGCACTTCGCCGCTACGGGCGTCCAGCATCACGATCGCGCCGGAACTGGCCTGGTGGCGCTCGACGGCCTCCTTGAGCTCGCGATATGCGAGGTATTGAATCCTCAGATCCAACCCCAGGCGCAGGTCCTGGCCCGGTTCAAGCGGCTCCAGGCCCGCGATATCGCGCACGTGGCGGCCGAGCCGATCCTGAATGACCTGCTTGCGTCCGTCGCGCCCCTTGAGCCAGGAGTCGAACGCAAGCTCCAGACCCTCCTGGCCGTTCTCGTCTATGTCGGCGAACCCCACCAGGTGGCCGGCCGATTCTCCCCCGGGGTAGTAGCGGCGGTATTCGCGGCGCACTTGCAGCCCCGGCGCATTGAGATCAATTATCGGTTTCGAGAGCTTCGGCTGCAGGCCGCGCTTCAACCATACGAATTGACGCCCCCGGGCATTACTCAGTTTTTCTTCGATCTGCTCCGGTGTGGTCTGAAAGGCCAATGCAATCTGAGGCAGGAAGGGACGCAGTGGCTCCAGGCTGTCGGGATGCGCCCAAAAACTGTCAACCGGGGCGCTTACCGCCAGGGGCTGATCGTTGCGATCCAGAATCCGCCCTCGCCGGGCCACGATTTTCTCTTCACGCACCTGTTGAGCATCGGCCCGCGATTCCAGGAATTCGCTTTGCAGCAATTGCAGCTGCACGGCACGGCCGGCAAGAACCAGTCCGCAGACCGTCAGGGCCACCGAGCAGAAGGCGATGCGGCCCCGAAATCGGCGTGGCATGGCCTTTGCGCCTTTTCTCACGGCCTACCGACTCTCCGTGCGCGATTCCCGTATAGATGCGTTTGGTGCGTTCACACGCAAAAACACGATGTCTCGTTTCTCCGGCTGGCGCATTGCAAGTCCTTGCCTCGCCTCCAGGTCTATGCGGCGATACCCCGCCCAGGCAGCACGCTCCAGTTGCAATGCGCCCCACTCCACTTCCAGCTCGTCGCGCTCCGCAATCAGGGTTTGCATGGCCCGAAACTGCGCCCGATGTTCGTGCCGCACATAAGCCAGGAGAATGCCGCTGACCAGCGTAGCCCCTACGAGGCCTGATAACACAATCGATACCGACCGCCGGGGTGTCATGGCCTTGACTTCCCTGCCAGTCTTTCCGCAACGCGCAGACGCGCGCTGCGGGCCCTGGGATTGTGCGAACTTTCCTGAGGGCTGCAGCGTTGCATTTTTCCCACTACCCGCAATAGAGGCCCGGCTGCCGGGGGGACAACCGGCAGCCGGGCAAGCGCAGGTGGAAGCCGTGAAGAGTTGCGCATAAACCGCTTCACGATACGGTCCTCCAGGGAATGGAAGGAAATTACGCATAAGCGTCCGCCGGGGCGGAGGCCGAGGACCGCTTGGGGTAACGCTTCTTCCAGCGCTTCAAGCTCGTTGTTGATGAAAATACGCACCGCCATGAAGGTGCGGGTAGCCGGATGAATGCCCGGCTTGTGCGGGTGCACCACGGAGCTGACAATTCGAGCCAGCTCGGAACAGCGCCTTACGGGCCGGTTGCGGCAAATTGCATCGGCGATTCTACGCGCCTGGCGTTCCTCTCCGAAACGCCGGATGACTCGTGCGATGTCCCCGCAGGCGGCACCGTTCAGCCATTCCGCGGCGCTACGGCCTTCGTCGGGATTCATGCGCATGTCGAGTGGGCCGTCGGAGCGCAGGCTGAAACCGCGCTCCGGGTCGGTGATTTGCGGAAGCGAGACGCCGAGATCCAGGAGCACTCCGGCCGTTCGCCCAACCCAGTCCTTCTTCTCAAGGGCCTGTCCCAGGCGGCCAAAGTTGGCGTGCTCGATCGAGAACCTTGGATCGTGTTGCTGCAGGCGCCGTCCGGCACGTATCGCCTCGGGATCACGATCGATGGCATGCAGCCGCCCGTCGGAGCCGAGCATCTCGAGAATGGCGCGGCTGTGGCCGCCGCGGCCGAAGGTTGCATCGACGTAGTAGCCCTGCGGGTCCGGTTGCAGGCCGCGGAGGGTTTCTTCAAGGAGCGCGGGTTCATGCTCTAGCGCGTTGCCGTGGTTCAAAGCTGGACGTTGCGCAGGGCCGCTTCCATGGCGTCGCTTTGCGCGCTGACACCTAGCGCCCGTTCCTGCCAGCGGGCCGCATCCCACAGTTCGAATGCGTCGCCTAGAGAAAGCAGGGTGGCCTGACGCTGCAATTCGCAGAATTCCCTCAATTCGGGCGGCACCCTCAGGCGACCCGCGGCATCCAGGGTGACATCGGTGGCAAAGCCCAATATCATTCTCTGGACATCGCGCACTCCCTTTTGCTTCTCCAACTTGTTACTGACCGTGGCGAATCTCTGTGGCAGATAAATCAGCACGCAGCGGTCCGGATGTACCGTGCAGACAACGTGTCCGTCACCGGCGCTCAGCACGTTCTGGCGATACCTTGCCGGCACGCCGAATCGGCCCTTGGCATCCAGGGTGACATTGGCCGGACCTTGAAACATGGTTTATCCGTTTACCCCACAATATCCCACGGACTCCCACTATACCCCAAAACAGTGCTATCGCAAGCCACAAGTTGCACACACTTGCAGGGAGCCGCAGGCGCTTGACTGCGTTGACGCAGTGGTGCCGCGTATGCAATATCGGTGAGCAACGCCCATGAGCCTCTACTACCTGCAAAAGCTCATCTACCAGTTGAACCGGGATGAGCATGTCCGGGATCGCTACGAAAAAGACTTCGAAAGCTTGCTCGGCGACTACCCTCTGGACGACCATGAGCGGGCCGCCCTGCGACAGCCCGACATCGGATTGCTCTATGTCATGGGCGTAAACGGCCAGCTCCTGATGCACTACGCCGCCCTTTGTGGCTACGAGTGGAACGAGTACCTTCAGGCCATGCGTGACGGCCTGGACGAGTATGGGCCGGTGCGCGCGGGACTGTACTCCATGACCCGGTCATGAGTCTTGTGTTTGCCGGCGTGTGCAGTCACGCGCCCGGGATCACCGGCCGCTATGAGCGGGCCGAGAAATCGCTGCGCGAGGCTTTCTACGCACACATGGACATCATGCGCAGGCGCCTTGAGACCTCTCGTCCCGATGCGCTCATCGTGGTGGCCGCGGAGCACTTCGCCAACTTCTTCATGGACAACATGCCGGCGTACTGCCTGGGCATGGCGGAGGGCTACGAGGGTCCGGTGGAAGACGAGGACTGGCTGGGGATCGGCAAGGCCAGTTTTCCGGGGAACGCCGAACTTGCACAGCGCCTGGTGCGAGGCGTGCTGGACGAGGTGGACGTAAGCTATGCTCAGGAGTGGAAATTCGACCATGGCGTGATGGTCCCGCTCCACTTTCTGACGCCCCGTTACGACCTTCCGGTCATACCTGCGAACATCAATTGCCAGGGCCCACCGCTAACGCCGCTCAAGCGCGCCTGGAAATTCGGCGAAGCCCTCCGCAGCGCTTGCGATGCACAACCCGAACGGATCGCGCTCGTCGGCACCGGTGGTCTCTCGCATTGGCCCTGCACTCCGGACTCGGGAAAGATCAATGAGGCCTGGGACCGGGAATTTCTTGACCGATGGACCCGTGATGACTACGCGGGCATGACCGGCTACAGCGACGAGGAGACCTATCGCGACGCCGGGCAGGGAGGATTCGAGATCCGTACTTTTGTCTGTGTGGCCGGCGCCACTTCCGGCAGTCCCAGGGAAGTGCTGTTCTACGCGCCTATTCCGATCTTCGCCGTCGGCTGCACCGTCGGCGTCGTGCAGTTGGAGAACTAGCAGTCTGTCGGGCTTAGGGTTGTCATAGTTCGTTGGGGCGCCCTCCCCACGGCCTCGAATGTCCGCCCTGGGGACCGCATTCGACGGGCGGGAAATTCCGGCAACCCGGCCAGCGCCCTGCCGGGGTTCCCGGAAGCCGACGAAAGCGCCCCAGGAGGCCGAAACAGGCAGATACGACTCGCCGGATCATCGGTTCACGCCATCCTCAAGCGGTGCAACCGTTTGCAGTTGTAGGCCAGCGTCACCAGGGCCCACTCGCCCTCCACCTTGTTCCGGCCGCGAAGCAAAAACCGCCGAAATCCCATCGCCTCCTTCACGATCCCGAACACCGGCTCCACCGTCTGCTTGCGCAAGCGATACAGCGCCCGGTTCTCTTCTGTTTCCATCTTCTCCTTCATCCGCTTCAGCCAGGCCGCCTTCGGCTCCTTCGCCGCCTGGCCTTCAACCGGCGGACGAAAATCATGCGCACGGCGACGATCCTCCGTCCCGACCGCCACCAGAACCTTAAGGCCCCGGCCTTCCAGCCGCGCCACCTGCGAACCCGACGCATAGCCGTTGTCCGCCAACACCCGGCCGGGTTCGCCCAACGCCTTGGGAATCGTCTCCACATCCGCAACCAACTCGCGCCTATCGCTCGCGCAGGAACTCACCCGCGAACCCAAAACCAACTGGCTTCCGTGCGCATCCACCACCGCCTGCGCGTTATACGCCTGACGCCATTCGCTGCGCTTGTTCTTGCGCATCAGCGCACTGTCCGAATCCGTCAGGTTGATCTGCTCCTCCGGCCTCGGCTCCTTACCCGGCTCCTTGATCTTCGCGCCCTTGGCGCGACCCTCGCGCTTGTCGCGCGCCGCCACCTTGCGCTCATACGCCGCCCGATCCGCCGCCGCCTGCGAACGCGCACGGCGATCCAACTTGGCGCACGCCCGATCCAGCTTCGCCTTCAGCTTCTCGCGCCGCCGCAAATCTTCCGGCAAACTCTCCGCATCCGGCCCCGACTGCGCATCCGCACGCTCCGCGCGGCCCAGCAAGTCCTCAATCTCTCCGCGCAACTGCTCCCGAAGCGCATGGGCGCGATCCCGACGGAGGCTGTTGCGCTTGCTCGCGTTGGCGTCCACCTTCGTCCCGTCCACGCTCACCGTGCCCACCTTCAGCAACTGCAACTCCCGCGCCATCAGCAATACCCGCAAAAACGCCTCCCCCACCGCCTCGAAGTTCTCCCGCCGAAACGTGCAGATCGTGTCATGATCCGGATGACAGTTCGCTGTCACATACCGAACGCCGATGTCCCGATACGTCGCCCGCTCGATCCGACGCGAACCGAATATCCCGTGCGCATAGCAGTAAATCAAAAGCGCCAGCATCATCCGGGGGTGATACTGCGCCGAACCGGTCCCCCGCTCGTTCACCTTGAACGATTCCATCGGAACCCGCTCCACCGCCTCCAGAACAAAATGCGCCAAGTCGTCCGACGCAACCCACTCGCGAAGGTCCGGAGGCAAAAGGTAGGCTTGGCTCGAATCCCGCTCCACAAACTTCGGCATCTCGATTACCCCATCGCTTGGACCGAACCCATTGTAAGAAAATACAGCCCCTAAGTCCGACAGGCTGCTAGCTCGACGGGATCTTCAGCACCTGGCCAACGCGAAGCCGGTCGTTGGGCAGGTTGTTGGCGCGCATCAATACCGGCACGGGCACCTTGTAACGTTGCGCGATTCCGCTCAAGGTATCGCCGCGGCGCGCCACATGCTCCTGCTCGGGCTTCTCACCTGCCGCGACACGCTGTGCGATCAGAGTGCCGTCGGGCGGATTCCTGTAGAAATAGGCGCGGATGCCCCCAAGAATGGCGCGAGCCAGTTGGTCCTGGTAGGCACTGGTCTTGAGCAGGCGTTCCTCCTGCGGGTTCGAGATGTACGCGGTCTCCACCAGGATGGAAGGGATGTTCGGCGACTTGAGGACCAAGAACGGCGCCCTCTGCACCGTTGTCTTTCTCACCCGCCCGGCTCCATGCAGATATCGCAGGACGTCCTCGCCCAATTCCTCGCTGGCGCCGATCGAGCGACTCTGGGACAGGTCGATGATCATGGTGGCCACGTGGGGAGCAAGTCCCTCCAGTTCAATCTCGCCCACCAGGTCCGACGCGTTCTCGCGGCGCGCAAGTCGGCGCGCTTCGTCGGAAGAGCCCTTGTCCGACAGAATGTAAACGCTGGCGCCGCGCACGCTTCGGTTCCTTACGGCGTCGGCGTGCACGGACACGAACAGGTCGGCGTTGCGCTGCTGGGCGAGCGAGTAGCGTTGACGGTGCTTGATGAGGTAGTCGCCGTCGCGGGTGAGCAGGGAAGACATGCCGGGCTCCTGCTCGATCAGCCGGGCGAGCCGGCGCGAAATTGCCAACACCGCTGTCTTCTCGAAGTAGCCGCCCTTGCCGACCGCGCCCGAGTCCTTGCCGCCGTGCCCTGGGTCGATCGCGATAAGCACATTGCGCGCGCCGGGTGTGGCCTTCTTCTCCGCGTTCGTGTCCTGTCCTCCCCCACCAGGATAGATATCGATGACGATCCGGTACCCCAGGCCCCGGTCTCCCGCTGCCAGGGCCATGCTGGTCGCGGTTGCCGAGTCGTGCAGGTCGAATACGACCCGGAGCTTGTCGCCCTGGTGCCGGCCGTGGCGCATGCCGCGCACAATTCCGGTGCCGCGCCCGGGAAGTCTGGCTTGGAGCTTGCTCGAGTACAGATCAACGACGACACGAGGCTGATTGTCCAGCACCAGCAGCTTGTAACTGCGCGGCTGGTCCATTTCAAGAACCACGCGGGTCCTGGACTCGTACTCGGCCACGTGTATTGCTTCGATACGCGCCGGAGCGGCACTTGCCGCACCGGTCAGGAGAACGGCGCAGAGCGCGAAAGCGAGGCGTTTAGCGGTCATGCCTAACTGCATTTCTTCGATTTCCCTCGCTCGCGAGTATAGCCCGCAGGCGTTGCTTGTCAAGCAAAAATCTTTATATATTAGGAAGCTATTGTTACTACTTAAGAAGCCGTTTATTGCACTGTCGTATCAAGCCCCTGGCCAGCGCCATCGCGGAGCAAGGCCACGATCCGCTTGCCGATCCGGGAAATCCCCTGCATGCGCACCCGTCTGCCCGATTGCGCATGCCGCAGGTGCACTGCGATATCAGGGGCGCCCAGGCGCCCCGCGGCATTCTCGAACCATTCCACCATCAACAATTGCCTGGCGCCCCCCGGGACAGCCAATCGATCCTCCAGCAGATCGAGCTCATCCAGTTCCGCCGGTAGCTTTATCCGATACAGGTCGACATGCAGAACGTGGACTTGTTCGCCGCTATCACCGGACTTCGCCACGTAAGGATGCACCAGTGAATAGGTCGGGCTGGTGATCCGTGAGCGCACGCCCAGCGCCCGAAGCGTCCCCGCTGCCAGCGTGGTCTTGCCTGCTCCCAATTCTCCATCGAGGGCGATGAGCAATGACTTGCCGTTGTGGTCCTTCTCCAGCGCCCGGCCCAGCGATTCGCCCAACGCCTCCAGCCCGCGCGCGCTATCGACGCTGAATGACGCCGTCAGGGCGCTCAAGATTCATAATTCCTCGTGCAGACGCTGGGCGGAGATGGCTCGGGTGCGCCTGCCCAGCGGAAAACTCGCCGGCCCGGCATGCACCAGGTCCATTCGGGTGAGGGAAAGGTCTTCCAAAGCGGTCCTCATGGTCTGGGTAATGCGGGGCTTGGCGGTCATCAGGATCTGGAAACCGCGAAGCTGGGATCCCCTTTGCACAATGAGGTCCACCTTCGCTCCGGTGTGCGCAGTCCAGAAGTAGAACCTTGTGCCTTCCTCTCCGAGCAATTGAATCAGGTTCTCAAGAACAAATCCTTCCCATGATGCCCCCGATCTCGGATGCCTTTCCAGTTGCCGGAATGTGGATATTCCCAGGGAGTGATGCAGCAATCCGGAATCGCGAAAATACACCTTGGGCGACCTGACCTGCCGTCTGGGTAGATTGGCCCGCCAGGGTTGCAGCGAACGAGCAATATACGCCGACTCCAGCAGACCCAGGTATCGGCGCGTGGTGTGATGGGAAACGCCCAGCGATCTCGCCAGTTCCGAGCCGTTCCAGACTTGCGCGTGGCTATGGGCCAGCATGGTCCAGAATCGCTCCAACATGTTGGCGGCCGCCTTGGCGGTCAGACGATGAATGTCCCGTTCCAGAAAGTCGCGCACGTATCGGTCGCGCCATCGGAAGCTCTCCTCATCGCTGGCTGCGCTGAAGGATGAGGGCAATCCACCTCGAAGCCACAACTGGTTGGCCTGCGGCACGGACAGTTCCGGCGACAGCAGGCCGGGGAGTTCGTACTGCGCGACCAGTTCCCCCAGAGGTTCAAACTGTTTGCGCAGCTTTTCCGGAGTAATACTGGTGAGAATCAGGAAGCGCGCCGGGTTCCAGGATCGCTGCGCCAGCTCGTGAACCATGGAGAGCGCATGGGGTGCCCGGTGAATTTCATCGAGTACCACGAGTCCGTGAAGGCCCGACAATGCCAGCTTCGGATCTTCCAGCCGCGCCCGGTCGGCTGCCGATCTGAGATCGAAGAAATACGAATTGGCGCGCCAGCACTGGGCAAAGTCCCGCGCCAGGGTACTCTTGCCAGCCGCACGTGGCCCGACCATCGCGACGACCGGGTTGTTCGATAACAACCTTCGCAGTGCCCTTATGTGACCATCACGTTCAACCATGCGACTTTGGCATGAACATTGGAACGCCTTAGTCTATTTTTCTTCTAGCAAATTGTCAAGAACAAGCTTCCGAAAGCTTATTCAGTACTGATAGACTTCCGCAAAACCTCTGCGGCGCGCCTCGTCCACAGCGTAGCGGTAGTCCACAACGGCTTCGATTCGTTCGTCATACCACCCCTCAAGCGCGCCCTCTATCGTGCCGAGCTCGCGATACATCTGCTTGAGAGCGTCCGCGTCCTTGTCGTCGCCGCTTTTCTTTTCGTCCTCGCCTTCCTCTTCCGCCTGATCCGAGTCCTCCGCCGATTCCCGCTGTTCGATTTCGCGTATCAGGTCCTTCAGGTTCTGTCGCGCGCTCCTTATCCGGCGATCAAGCTGACGAACCTTGTTCTCCGCCCGCCCGACATTATCTCCTATGTAATATCCACTCAGAAAACCGAGTTCAAGGCCTGACGGACATGCGCCCCGGTAGGACATTCCGCTACGGCCGACCTGGTAGCCGTTGCTCTCGGTGCAATAGAACGTCAGTCCGTGCTCGTGACCGGCTTCGTACTCATCGCGGTTGGGCGTTACGCCATACTTTGCGCAGGTCTCGAAATACTCAAGCAGCCGCGATTGCGATCTGCCGCCCCGCCCGTCCGCCTCGCCCACCGTGTACCAATCGGCATTGATGCAATCGGATTCGGACATGACCGTGCAGCCGGTAGTCAGGATTACGGCGCCGAACAGCGTCGGCAAAATCATCCTCAAGCTCGAACCTGTCATTGCGCCAAGCACTGTAACATTCCCTCGCTGCGGCTCGCAGGCGACTTCGCTACCGTGGCAGTCCAGCAGATGGGGAAAACGAACCAATGAAAAAAATAGGGGTCTGTGCGATCGGCGCGATACTGTTCGCGGCAACAATCGCCGGCAAGGCGGATACGGAGCCGGTAACGCGGCAGCCCTGGCAGGAGGCGGTCGTCAGCGTAAGCGATCTGGATCGCACGGCAAGGTTCTTTGTTCAGATCGGCGACTACGAAGCGAAGTGGCGCGGCCCCTTGCAACCATCTCTGGTCGCAGCGTGGGGATTGCCCGAGGATGCGACCGGTGAGGCACTGCTGATCGGCCCCGCCGGCTATCAGTCCGGGCTGGTGCGCCTGGTTCGCTTCGACAACGCCGGCGAACGGGTCCCCATGCGACCAGGCTCAAGGACCTGGGACACAGGCTGTTACTTCAGCATGATGGTGCGAATGAAGAATATGCCGGAAATCTATCGGCAGGCGATAGATCTCGGCTGGTGGACGGAAACGCCAATCACGTCCTGGGCCTTCCGCGGATCGGAATTGCGGATCGTAATCTACCGGGGACCGGACGGCGTCCAGGTCCAGGGCTATGAGCGGCTGAAGCCTCCCCTGCCCGACGCCATTCCGGCATTCGATTCATTCTCGGGACCCTTCAACATGATGCAAATGGTCAAGGACCGTGATGCGACCCACGAGTTTTTCGTCGATGTGCTGGGACTTGCTTCCTACTACAAGGGCGATCCCTTTCTTGCACAGGAACCCACGCCTACGCCGCTGGGCATCCCCCTGAGCCTGACCACCACCGTGCCATTCCGCGCAGGTATCGTCGAATCGCGCCCGGGCGAGTTCGGACGCATGGAATTCATTGAAGTCATGGGAATGAGCGGGTTTGATTATTCCAATCGCTGCCATGCACCCAACCTCGGTATTGTCGCGGTGCGTTTTCCCGTCATCGACGCCGCCGGCGCCCTGGAACTGATCCGGGCTCGCGGCTGGCCGATCCGCAACGAGATCACCCGGGTTCGCCTGGACCCCTACGGGGAGATCGATTTGTTTGCCGTTGAAACTCCCGACGGCGCTATCGTTCAGTTCTATTCGGCGCCGCAATAGCGGCCTGATCACGGCTGCGAACCGCTTGCTGTTCTAAGGATTCAATTCCTGGCGCAGGGCGGCGAGCAGATCGCCCGCGATCATGCCACGCTGACCGCCGCGAGACGCGCTATCGCCCGCCTGGGCGTGGACGAAAGCGGCAAGCGCCGCAAGGTCTTGCGAATCCGCATCGGGGAATTGGGCCCACAGGCCGGCCAACAAGCCGGTGAGTACGTCCCCCATGCCCGCGGTCGCCATCCCCGGATTGCCGGCATCAATCACCCAGGGTGATCGATCGCCTCCGGCAACCAGGGTATGCGCCCCCTTCAACAACGCAACACCCCCGTAGCGCCGCTGGAGGGCCGTCACGGCCGCCAATCGATCCGCCTGCACCTGGGCGCTGGAGCGGCCCAGCATTCGGCCCGCCTCGCCCGGATGGGGCGTCATGATCCTGCGCGCCGCATTGCCGCCGCTCGGCTCGGAGTCCGAAAATTCCGCAAGCAGACCCAGTCCGTCCGCGTCCACTACGCAAGGCAGTTCGCTGGCGCAAGCTGACCGGAACAGGTCACGGGCCCAGGCATCCCGCCCAAGCCCACAGCCGACCGCGACAATGGTTGCTCGCTCAAGAAGAGGCGCGAGCTCTTCCGCGTTTCGGACGCCCTGAACCATGAGCTCCGGCCGGCCGGACAAAACGGCGGCAGAGTGCTCCGGGTGAGTCGCCACCGAGACCAGTCCCGCGCCGGCGCGCAAAGCGCCCTCCCCCGCCAGGCGCGCAGCGCCTCCCATTCCCGGACCTCCAGCGACCAGCAGCACATGCCCGAACCGTCCCTTGTGGTCGGCCCGCCGCCGGGACGGGAGCATCCGGCGCATGGTGTTTTCGCCGAATACCCGCAGCGCAGCCTGGTCGGCGAACCGGGTCCTGACCTCCCGCAATCCTTCCCCGGAAATTCCGCCCAGCGGCTCAAGGGCGCGCCGCCCCACATAGTCCGGGGCATCACCCAGGAACAAGCCGGTTTTGTCCGCCACAAACGTGACCGTCAATTCGGCACGCACGGCCGCCCCCATGCAGGTCCCGTTGTCGGCATGTATTCCGGTCGGAATATCCACCGCCATTACCGGCGCCTCGAGGCGGTTGATTGTCCGCACGGCATCGAGATAGAGGCCCTTGAGCGGGCGGCTCAATCCGATGCCCAGCATGGCGTCCACGACCAGGTCGCATTGAGGGATACCGTTGCGCCCGAACGGCCCAACCGGCACACCGGCTTCTTGCATGGCGTCGTATTGGGTTGCGGCGTCCCCCTCGGGGCGCATGTCCGGAGACAGCAACAGCACCGTTACGTCGATTCCCTCTTGCCTGGCGAGGCGCGCAACTACGTAACCATCGCCGGCATTGTTGCCCGTCCCGGCCATGACCACCCATCGCCGGGCGTCGGGAAATTGCCGTCGGGCTCGCGTAAAGGCGGCAGCACCGGCTCTCTCCATCAGTGTGTTGCTGCCGATTCCCTCGCATTGCATCAGCACGCTTTCCAGCGCCCGAACGGCCTCCGCGGAGTATGCGATGCGATCACTCATCAACGGGAATATTGCCCCATTTCCATCGTCGGGTGACGCATTTGTGCGAATTGGGGCAATATTCCATGGTTATGCCGACTGCTCCCGACTACGCACAAGTCGCCACCCGGCTTACGGCCCTGGCTCGCGAGTGCGGCTTTGAACAGGCGGGGGTGGCTGGTGTCGATATCCGCGAAGCCGAGGACCGGCTCTCGCGCTGGCTGGAGCTGAAGCGGCACGGAACCATGAACTGGATGGCGCGCCACGGGCGCAAGCGAACACGGCCGGCAGAATTGCTGCCGGGCACGCTGCGGGTGCTGTGCTTCCGCATGAATTACTGGCCGCGAAGCTCCGCTTCCGCGCTATCGGTTCTTGCCGACCCGGACAAGGCCTACATATCCCGGTACGCGCTCGGAAGGGACTATCACCGCCTGATGCGCAAGCGCCTGCAGCGGCTTGCCGAACGCATCGCCGACCTTGCCGGCCCCATGGGCTACAGGGTCTTCGTCGACAGCGCGCCGGTCATGGAAAAACCCCTGGCGGCAAAGGCGGGGCTGGGCTGGATGGGCAAGCACACCAACCTGATCAATTGGCAGGAGGGCTCGTGGTTTTTCCTCGGCGAAATCTACACCGACCTTCCTTTGCCCGTCAGCCATCCGGTAAGCAATCATTGCGGCAGTTGCCGCGCGTGCATCGACATCTGTCCCACACAGGCAATCGTGGCGCCCTACCAGCTGGATGCACGACGTTGTATTTCGTACCTGACCATCGAACATCGTGGTCCCATCCCGATGGAACTGCGGCCGATGATGGGCAACCGCGTATTCGGGTGCGACGACTGCCAACTCGTTTGTCCCTGGAACCGCCATGCCCGGCCCAGCGAGGAGCCCGCATTTGCTCCCCGCGGGGGCCTGGACGATGCTGGCCTGACTACGCTGTTTGATTGGTCCGAGCCGGGGTGGCGGGAACGCACCCGAGGGAGTGCGTTACGGCGCGCCGGCTACAACGGATGGCTACGTAATCTCGCCGTCGCCCTGGGTAATGCTCCCCGCTCCAGCCGGGTCATAGCCGCCTTGCGCCGCCGCTTGTCCCACCCCAGCGAACTGGTGCGCGAGCACGTTCGCTGGGCCCTGGATCGCCAGACCGGGGGCTAGTGCCGTGACACGAAACTAGCCGGCTACGGTGCAGCTGACGTTGTCGATCAGGCGCGCCTTGCCGAGCCAGGCGGCAGCCAGGACCACCCACTTCCCGGAAGTGGATTTAGGCGGCGGCCCGAGATCGTCGGCACGCCGCACGGCCACATAGTCCGGCCCAAGGCCTGCTTCCTCCAGGCGCTCCATCGCTTGCTGCTCCAGCCGCAGGAAATCGCGTTCGCCCTGCTGCAATCGCTCCGCGCAATCGCGTAATACGGCGTTCAGGGCCGGCGCCCTGCGACGCTGTCCTTCGGTGAGGTAGCGGTTTCGCGAGCTCATGGCCAGGCCGTCTTCCTCGCGGGTAATCGGCCCCTCGATCACCTCCACGGGTATGTGCAGGTCGTCCACCATGCGACGCAGGATTACGAGTTGCTGATAGTCCTTCCGTCCGAACACCACCGCATCCGGCTGCGTCATCAGGAGCAGCCGGGCGACGACCGAGGTCACGCCGGCGAAATGCGTCGGCCGGTACGCGCCGCACAGGTCGGTCGACAACCCGGGCACCTCCACGCGGGTCAGATGTTCAAGTCCCCGTGGATAGACCTCCTGTTCACCGGGCGCAAACAGCAGGTCCACTCCGGCTCCGCGCAGCAAGGCGGCGTCTGCTTCAAGGTCGCGGGGATAGCGTTGATAGTCCTCCCCGGGGGCGAATTGGGTCGGATTGACGAAGATGCTGACCATTACCCGGCCGCGGGAGCCCGCAAGTCCGGCCAGGTCCAGATGCGCCTTGTGCAGGGCGCCCATGGTCGGGACCAGCGTGACCTCCTCTCCGGCATCCTGCCAGCGACGAACGAGCGCCCGCACCTCCGCCTTGCTATTGCAGACTTGCACGAAGTGTCAGGAGAAGCAATGTTCGGAGGCAGGGTACTCGCGGGACTTGACGGCCTCCACGTACGCTTCGCATGCGGCCAGGGGGTCGCTGGCGCCGGTAATGAAGTTGTGCACGAAGCGCGGCAACGGCCCCTGTGTGATCCCCAGCATGTCGTACAGCACCAGGATCTGTCCGTCCACGTGAGGGCCCGCCCCGATTCCGATTACCGGCACACGGCACTGTTCGGCAATCGCCTGGCCCAACTCGTTGGGCACGCATTCCAGCAGAACAAGATCCGCGCCGGCCTCCTCCAGATGACGCGCGTTGGCCACCATTTGCTCGGCCTGCCCGGCATCGCGGCCATGCACCTTGAATCCGCCGATCTTGTGTACCGACTGCGGCCGCAGACCGATATGCGCACAGACCGGAATGTCGTGCCGCGCCAGGTGCTCGACAATCTTCCGCTGGCCCATGCCGCCCTCCAGCTTCACCATCATCGCCGCCCCTTCCTGCATCAGGCGAACGGCGTTATCCAGCGCCTGATCGGGCGCGCTGTAACTCATGAAGGGCATGTCGGCAACCAGGAAAGCGTGCGTAACAGCCCGCGCCACATGCCTGCTGTGGTAGATGATGTCCTCCACGGTCACCGGGACCGTGGTGTCGTGCCCCTGTATGACCATGCCCAGCGAATCACCCACCAGCACCAGGTCGACGCCGGACTGGTCGACGAGCCGGGCGAAGCTCGCGTCATAGGCCGTCAGGCAGGCTATGGGTTCGCGGTCCTTCTTCATGCGCGCCAGCGTGCTCACGTTCACCGGCGGCCGGCGCATGTCGCGCTGCTTCAATTGAACGTACATCCGCCGCCTCTAGGTTAAAAGGATTGGAAGAAAGGCGGGGCGCGCCCGAAAATCAGACAACCAGGCCGCTGGGATCAAAGTAGATCCGGCCGGACTGAGTCTGTTCGATTTCATTCAGCAAGAGATCCTGGTGCGCATCGTTATTCGCCAGGTCAATGGACTCGGTGTTCACGATCAAGACCGGCGCTTCGTCGTAGTCCAGTATAAATCTTGACATCGCCTCGTTGAGGACCTCCAGGTACTCGCCGGTGATGCGCCGTTCCATGGGAATGCCTCGGTTTGCAATTCGTTTGAGCAGGGTTCGCACCGGAGTCTGCAGGAACAGGACCAGGTCCGGGACCGGCGGATCGATCGCCACCGCCTCGCGCACCATGTCGTAAACCAGCAACTCGTCGGAGGCCAGCGTGCATTCCGCATATATGCGGTCGCGTTCCAGCAGAAAATCGCTGATTCGGATCGTGGGAAACAGGTCCTCTTTGCTTATTCGCTCCGCCAGCTGAGTGCGGTGAAGCAGGAAGTACAGCTGCGCCGGCAGGGCCGCCTGCGTCACGCCGTTGTAGAAGCGCTCCAGGAAGGGATTGCCGTGAGGCGCCTCTACGATCAATTCACCATTCATGCGCTCGGCCAGCATCTTCGCCACCGTGGACTTGCCGGCGCCGATACAGCCTTCCACGGCGATATAGCGGCCGGACCCGTTTCGCGGGTTCATTTTCCGTTGGCGCGCCTTCCGCCGCCCGGGGCCGTTGCCGGCGCGGACCGGCGGCGCTTGACCCACGATCGCGATGGAGCGGAGCCGGCCCGCTTCTTCCAATAGCGAACGCAATCCTCCTCCACTTCACCCAATCCATGGCGCAGGGCAAGCAGGCGGTAGGCGGACCGAAACATCGGATTGGCCAGCGTCTGACCCACGCGCTTGGGCGAGGGAGATTGCAAAGCAGCCTGGCGCGCCAAGACCTCTTCCATGTCCGCCATCATCTTGCGGGTCGGACGCATCCCGACTTTCACTTCCCGGACCACCTTGCGGAAGGCATCAATGATCTGGCCATGGCGCGGGAGCTGTTGCTTGTCCCGGCCGAGGCCCAATTCCATCGATACCGGCCCCCAGAAGAAAACGCACATCAGGAACATAAGGCTGGCGTGACTCCCCTCACGCAGCCGGCTGTCGGTGGCCTTCAGCGCATCACAAATGAATGCCTCGGCTTTGGGTTGGGACCTCTCCCAGGTAATCAGGAAGGGGAACAGTTCCTCCAGCAAGCGGTAGCGGCGCAGATGCTCGAAACTGGCTACCGCGTGCCCGCTCAGAAACAGCTTGCGCACCTCTTCGAGAATTCGCGCCGATGGTTCGGCACGCAGCAATTCCGCCATCCGCGAAATCGGCCGGGCACAGCGCCGGTCCAGTTTGCAGCCCAGTTTGGCTGCAAAGCGCACTGCCCGCAGCATGCGCACCGGGTCTTCCTCATAGCGCAAGCGGGGTTCGCCGATCAGGCGCAGCCGGCGGGCCCGGATGTCCTTCAAACCCCCTACATGATCAATGATGCGCCTGTCGGCGTAATCCCAATAGAGCGCATTAATCGTAAAGTCGCGGCGCAACGCATCTTCCTCAATGCTACCGAACCGGTTGTCGCGCAGGATGCGTCCGTTGGCGGCGCGCACGACGGCTTCTTCCGAATCCTGCGCATCCTCACCCTGACCGCGAAAAGTCGCCACTTCGATGAATTCGCGTCCGAACATGACGTGCGCCAGGCGGAAACGACGCCCGATCAGCAACACCCTGCGGAACAGCTTCTTGACCTGCTCCGGCCTTGCGTCCGTGACCACGTCAAAGTCCTTCGGCTCAAAACCCAACAGAAGGTCGCGCACGCCTCCGCCAACGATGCAGGCGCGGTATCCCGCCTGGTGCAAACCGCTAAGCACCTTGAGCACTTTGGACGGAAATTGCCGCGCCTGAATACGCGGCTCGGCCGAATTGATTTTGAGCGCCGTTGTTTCGATCGAGGGCGAGACTCCAGCTACGGGGGTCCAGGCGCACATACGAAGTACACCCGAGTTCGGGTGCCTATAATATCGCACGGCAAGCGCGCCATGCTCCGGCGCACCATACGCTCCCTTCGTCTAGGGGTCAGGACACCAGACTCTCAATCTGGAAACAGGGGTTCGATTCCCCTAGGGAGCGCCATATGCCTACCATCTTTGATACCGGAATTGCGGCCAATTCCCTGATCTTTTGTGAGTTTGCGCGGCACTAGTCTGCAACAATCGACGCCCGCTGACGGCTAATCGCCGGTCCCAGCAAGAGGGCGAAAAACAGTACGGCGGCATTTACGGCTGACGTCAATACGAAGGGCCCGGTCAGCAGCCACGAATCGTATACGTAACCGCCCAGTTTCAGTACAAAAGCCGCCCCGAGTCCGCTGCATACCGTGAAGAACCCGATAATCGTCCCACGAACCCTAAGCGGTGCTTCCGCTTGAACGAACACTTGAGACGAAATAATCACGGCGGATTGACCAACGGACAGCAGAGCGACAGAAAGCAGGCCGGATATTGCAGAAGGGTCGGCAACAAAAAACGTCGAACCGTAGCCGGCGACTGCGAGGGCAAGACTGACTTGAAGGGCAACAAGCGGTTTCGTTCGATCGTTGAGAACACCGATCGCCGGCATGGCGGCGATTGAAACCAGTTGGATAATCACCATCAACACGCCGCCTAAAGCCAGTCCCTGTGCGAGGCCCACCCCGGTAGCGACGGAATGGCCCGCAGTCCACAAGGACAGATAGGTGCCGATAACCGCCATGTTCGCCCCCGATGCAAAGCCCGCGAAATAGGCCAGTCGAACCCCGGGCTGTTGAATTTGAGCGGCGCCATGCCGAATCAGCGCCCACAAGTTTTGATGTTCAATTCCCTCACGAGGACCATCCGCACGCAACATGAGCGCCAGAACCAGTGCCGATACTCCAGCGGCTCCGACCATCACGAAGTGGGTCGCGTATCCGGCATCAATAACGTCCCAGCCTCTTTCAAGCAACCATTTCGGCAATCTGAGGATCACCAGGGCGGCCAGGATGGAGCCGATCCCAAAGGTGACACCCTGAATCGCATTCCACTTGCCCCGGCTGTTTTCCTGCACGTAATCGGCGACCACTATCAGAAAGCACGCCGCCACAGCCGTGCGCCCTATCGAAAAGACTGTGCGGGAAACGATCAGCCCGAATAACGTGGACACGAACGGTGCAATCAGAATGCCCAGCGCCATTGCCACTACGCCGAGACTGAGTACGAGCCGCCGTCCCTTCTGGTCGGCTAAGGCGCCCATCGCACCCGCGAGCAAGACCGTAACGATCTGGCCAATTGCTCCCAGAGTTCCCGTTGCGTCGCCTATTTCCGAGGTGGGCAGCCCAAGATGATGCTCAAGCAACCAGGGCTGCACCATATTCAAACCGACAAAGCAAAATGCCAGGCAGCAGACACCCAAAAGCAGTCCGACTGCGTTTATCGGCAGGACGTCCTGATTGAGTGATAGACCCGCGAATTTTCCTGTAGCCGGCATACCTGAATCCTTGGCGTGCAGCGCCAACTCTTGCCTTCAGCCTATATGCGATTCACGCAGGGCGCCAGCGCAGCCGGTCTGCGCGCAGCAACAGCAGGACTACCGCAAGAGCAAGGGCGACGGTCGGCGCCCAGCCTGCCAGCCAGGGTGGAAGGCCATACAGTTGGCCTGCCTCCGCGACGCCCTGGTTGGCCAGAAACCAGACCAGCGCGATGCCCAGGCCCAGCGCCGCCCGGGCGCCGCCGCCCAGAGACCTCCGGTTGGTAAACACCAGCGGCAAGGCCAGCACGCACATCAAAGCTACAGCCGCGATGGTGGCAAGTCGGGATTGCATTTCCAGGCGGAAACGCTGTCCGCTGAGTTGATTTGCTTCCAGATAACGGGCATAGCGAAGCAGGCCCGCGATGCTCATCAGATCGGGGCGCAGTTCCACCAGCTCCACGATTTCCGGGTTCAGACGCGTTTCGGAAACCCTGAGGTTGTTATAGGTAACGCGCGTTCCTCCCTCCACCAGTGTGGTTTCTTCGTAACCCCCAAGCTCCAGCTTGCCGTCCTCGTTGATCCGGGCAGCCCGGGCGCGGCCCAGTGCGCTGATTCCATCCGGGCCCAGATATATCAGAAAGGCGCTGGCAAGGCCTTCCACGTCGGCGCCGGGACGCAGGTTCAATATGAGATCGCCGTCGCGCATCCAGATGCTCTCTCCCTGAGTCAGCGCCGGTGAGGGATTCAGGGCCGCCGCACGCATCCGCTTACCCAGCGCGTGCATGGGCGGGGCCAGCGATTCGCCAAGAAACACCGCCAGCAGCACAAACAGCGCCCCCGCGGCCCATACCGGGGCGGACAGCCTGAGCACCGACACTCCCGAAGCCCGGGCGACTGTCAGTTCCTGGTGCGCGGCGAAATTACCCAGCGCCAGGAAAGAACCGATGATGGCAGCCGCCGGCAAGGCCTCGAAACCAAATTGCGGCAGGCGCAACGCGGCATACGCGAGGCCGTCCAGCAGCGTGTACTGCCCCTGCCCGGCAATTCTCGATTGCTGGGCGAAATCCACGAACAGCGACAGGGCCAGCAACGCGCACAGGCACACCAGAACGACCGGTACTAAGCCTCGAAGCAGGTAGCGGTCCAGCAGATTCATGTAGCCTGCGCGGCGCGGATGCGCCGGCTCCACTGTTTAATACGATTCGAACCGCCGATGCCGAAATACGCTACCGCAGCGCCGGCCAGCAGTGCGTGAACCCACCATACGCCCAGCCAGGCCGGGGTAATCCCCTGCGTGGCCCAGGACAGCGCCGCGGTTACCAGGTTGGTGTATATGACGTAAACCAGCAGCGCCCAGGGAAGCGATGCGAATCGGCTCTGGCGGGGCAGCCGTCTACTGAGAGGCAGCGCCAGGATGGCGAGAATCACCAGAACCAGCGGCGCCGAAAGGCGCCGTTGAAGCTCCAGCAGTGACTCCGGATCGCCGTTGGACCACAGGTCCGCGCTGCGGGCCGCGTCCATTTTCAGCGCAGCGGCCCCGGCGTCCGGCATGTCCGCCGGTATGGCATGCTCTCCAAATCGCACGATCCGCATTTCCGCCTCGCCGGGCCAACCGTCGTACAGCACGCCATCTTTGAAGGTCACGACTCGAACCAGCGGATCGTCGGATTCGCCCAGAGCCATGCTGTCTGCCACGATGACCTGCATCCGGCCCTCCAGGCGAGTGTGGGCAAACACCCGGTACAGATTCCCCTCCGCGTCCTCCTCTTCCGCGTACACGACGCCCTGTCCTCCCAGCGGCACGAAGTGACCCGGTTGAAGGCGCCGCAAGTCGCCCATCGACGCCGCTTCCCGCTCCAACTCGTCGACGGCGCGGCGAGCGCCGGGCGCCAGGTCCAGCGTCATCCAGCAAGCCAGCAGCGCCACGGGCAGCGCCAGCGAAAGCACCGGCACCAGTTGCGCGCGCATGCCGTAGCCGCAGGCCCTGCACGCCGGCAATTCGCTGTCGCGGTACATGCGTCCCAACGCCAAAAGCAGGCCGAAGAACAGCGCTGCGGGCATGATCACCGGCAGGTATTGCAGGCAGGTAAAGCCGATCATCGGCAGCACCGCTTCGCGGGGCAGGCTTTGGGACGCGGCCGCGGAGAGGATGCGCACGCATTGATTGGTCGCCAGCAGGACCAGCAGGACCGACAGCGCGCCCGCAAAGGACACCAGCGCCTCGCGGAAAAGATACCGGTCCAGTATGAGGATCATTGCTTCGCTTCAGCCCCGTTCAGCAGCAGTTGGCAAAGGCAATAGAATGAGCCCCCATTACGGCCTGTGTAACCACGACAGAGCTGCATCGCAGGCTGAGTCATCAAGAGGCAAGCGCATGCAATTTGAAATCACCACGCAGAAATTGAACAGTTTACAAGCTGACCTGGCCATTGCCCCGATCTACCAGGACGGCACGCCCGCACAAGCGACCCGGGACTTGAGCACGGGTCTGCGTAACCAGATCAAGGACGCGGTTGCGTCAGGGGACATCCGCGGCAAGCCCGGAGAGACTCTGCTGCTTACCCATACCGGCAGGCTGGGCGTGCGCCATCTGCTGCTGGCGGGCCTGGGGCCTAAGGACAAGCTGGACGCGAAGGGCTGGCGGAAAGCCGTCGAAGCGGCGGTCAAGAGGAGCGAGCGCTCAGCGGCATCCAGTGTCGTCAACATGCTCGGCCTGGAGGACGTGCCGGATCTCGACACTGCCGCAAAGGCGCGGTTCTTTGCCGAGCAATGGCATTACGCCTCGTATCGCTATACCGAGACCCGCAAGCCCGGCAAGGACCTGCGCCCCTCGGACCGCAAGCTCGCAGTCGCGCTTGCGAGCGACGCGGACGCGCCACAGGCCAAGCTCGGCCTGCGGCAGGGCCAGGCCATCGGCCGCGCCCGCAACTTTGCCCGGCAACTGGGCAATTTGCCGGCGAATATCTGCACACCGGCATATCTGGCGGCGGAAGCACGCAAGCTGGCTCGGCGAAGCAAACGCGTTACCGCCAAAATCCTGCTGGAGAAGGAAATGAAGGAGCTGGGCATGGATTCGCTGCTGTCGGTGTGTGAGGGCAGCCAGCTTTCGCCGCGCCTGATCGTGCTCCATTACAAGGGCGCTGCCGAGTCGGAACCTCCGGTTGCGCTGGTCGGCAAGGGCGTAACCTTCGATACCGGCGGCATATCCCTGAAGCCCGGCCGGGCCATGGACGAGATGAAGTTCGACATGAGCGGGGCCGGATCGGTGCTGGGCGTGCTGCAGGCCGTGATTGAACTCCAGTTGCGGATCAACCTGGTGGTCGTGGCGGCCGCGGTCGAGAACATGCCCAGCGGCCGCGCCACCAAGCCGGGCGACATCGTGAAAGCGATGTCCGGAGAAACCATCGAGGTACTCAATACCGACGCCGAAGGGCGGCTGATCCTGGCCGACGCTCTCTACTACGCGCTGCGCTACAAGCCGTCCAAAATCGTCGACGTGGCGACCCTGACGGGCGCTTGCCTGATGGCGCTGGGCCGGCACTACAGCGGCCTTTTCGCGAACAATGACGACCTGGCCGAAGAGTTGCAAAAGGCCGGCGCGGATGCCAATGACCCGGCGTGGCGGCTGCCCATGGGGCCCGAATACATGCCGGAACTGAAGAGCAATTTCGCCGACATGGCCAATATCGGCTCGCGTTTGGCCGGGGCTACGACCGCGGCGTGTTTTCTTTCGCGGTTTGTCAAGGATGCGCATTGGGCGCACCTGGACATCGCCGGCACGGCCTGGAAAACCGGCAGCAGCAAGGGCAGCACCGGGCGGCCGGTACCCCTGCTGACCGAGTTCCTGCTGGCGCAATAGCTTCCATGCCGTGAGCGATCATGCGGGCTGACTTCCCCACGCGCGCGGCATGAGCGCGACCGGCAATCAAGTCCTGGCCGAACGCTATCGGCCGGACGAACTCGAAGGCGACGCCTATCGCGGCTGGGAACGCGCCGGTTATTTCCGGCCGCAAGGCGACGGCGAGCCATTCTGCATCGTCATACCGCCGCCCAATGTGACCGGCAGCCTGCACATGGGCCATGCCTTCCAGGACACCGTCATGGACGCGCTGACCCGCTACCACCGGATGAAAGGAGAGTGCGCTCTGTGGCAGCCTGGCGTCGACCATGCCGGCATCGCCACCCAGATGGTCGTGGAGCGGCAGCTGGAAGCCGAGGGCTTAAGCCGCCGTGAATTGGGCCGCGATGAGTTTGTCCGGCGGGTCTGGGCGTGGAAAGAGTCCTCAGAGGGCCGCATCGGCGCGCAATTGCGGCGTCTCGGGGCCTCGCTGGATTTCTCCCGCGACTGCTTTACGCTGGACGAAACGCGCAGCCGCGCCGTCATGGAAGCGTTCGTCCGCCTGCACCAGGAGGGACTGATTTATCGCGGACAGCGCCTGGTGAACTGGGACCCGGTGCTGCAGACCGCCCTGTCCGACCTGGAAGTGGTGTCCAGCGAGGAAGACGGCCACTTGTGGCGGTTGCGATATCCGCTGACGGACGGCAGCGGCGCCCTTGAGGTGGACACGACGCGCCCGGAGACCATGCTCGGCGACACCGGAGTGGCGGTGCATCCGGAGGACGAGCGATACCGGAGTCTGGTCGGCCGCACGGTGCGCTTGCCGCTGGTGGGCCGCGAGATTCCTGTGGTCACCGATGAGGCGGTGGACCCCGAGTTCGGCACCGGTTGTGTCAAGGTCACACCGGCCCACGACTTCACCGACTACCAGATCGGACGGCGGCACGATCTTCCCGCTATCAATATTCTTACCCCGCAAGCGCATCTGAACGACAACGCGCCGCAGAGATTTGCCGGGCTGGAACGCTCCGCCGCCCGCAAGGCCGTGGTCGAAGCGCTGAAACAGGAAGGCGCGCTGATTGGCGTCCGGGAGCATCGCCACGTTGTGCCGAAAGGCGACCGATCGCAGGCTGTTCTGGAACCCTACCTGACCGATCAATGGTTCGTCCGCGCCGGGCCACTGGCCGAACCGGCGATCGCCGCGGTGGAGGAAGGGCGCGTGCGCTTCGTCCCCGAGAACTGGTCGGCGACCTATTTCGAGTGGATGCGCAATATCGAGGACTGGTGCATCAGCCGCCAATTGTGGTGGGGGCATCAGATACCGGCCTGGTATGGGGAAGACGGCGCGATATTCGTGGGCCGGGACGAAGCCGAGGCGCGCAACCGGAACCAGTTGCCGCACGACTATCCCCTGCGCCGTGACGAGGACGTGCTGGATACCTGGTTCTCGTCCGCACTTTGGCCCTTCTCCACGTTGGGTTGGCCGGAGAAGACAGAAGAGTTGAAGCGTTTCTACCCGGGAACGGTCCTGGTCACCGGCTTTGACATCCTGTTCTTCTGGGTGGCGCGCATGATCATGATGGGCCTGAAGTTCATGGGCGATGTTCCCTTCAGGGAGGTATACGTCCACGGCCTGATCCGCGATCACGATGGCCGGAAGATGTCGAAGTCACGCGGTAACGTGATCGACCCACTGGACCTGTTCGACGGCGTGGATCTCGACACACTGGTGGCCAAGCGCACGGCGGGCCTGATGCAGCCGCAGCTGGCCCCGAAAATCGAACGCGCCACGCGCAAACAGTTCCCCAAGGGGATACCGGCTTTCGGCGCGGACGCCGTGCGTTTCAGTTTCGCGGCCATGGCCAGCACCGGCCAGGACATCCGCTACGACCTGGACCGCACCGCCGGCTACCGCAATTTCTGCACCAAGCTCTGGAACGCGGCGCGCTTCGTCTTCATGCAATGCACCGGTTCCAAACCTGGGAGGGAGGACATCCTCTCCTCCAATAACCCCGCCGACCTCATAAACCGCTGGATCCTCTCGCGCCTGGGCAAGGCGCTGGCGGCCACCAGCGAAGGCCTGGACAGCTACCGGCTGGACCTCGCCAGCCGCGCCATGTACGACTTCGTCTGGCGCGAGTACTGCGACTGGTATCTGGAACTGGCGAAGATCGTACTGAACAATGGGAGCGCCGAAGCGGCTGCCGCAGTGCGCCACACGCTGGTGCAGGTGCTGGAGGTAATCCTGCGCGCTCTTCACCCCGTCATGCCCTTCATCACCGAGGCGTTGTGGAAACGCGCCGCACCGCTGGCGGGCGTTTCGGGCGACAGCGTAATGATCTCTTCCTGGCCGCAGGCAGGCGACTTTCCCCAAGACCAGGATGCGGAAACCGAGGTCGATTGGCTGCAGGGGTTCGTGCTGGGAATCCGGCAGATTCGAGGTGAACTCGACCTTTCGCCGGGCCGAAAACTGGAGGTGCTGGTGCAGGGAGCCGAAGAACAGGACCGCGCACGGATGAAGTCCCTCAAGGGCCTGCTCTATCCCCTGGCCGGCATCGGCGACCTGAAATTCCTCGATGCCGGCGCTGAGCCGCCGCCGGCGGCTGCAGCTCTTCATGGCACGCTGCGACTGCTCACACCGCTGGCCGGCATCATCGATCCGTCCGCCGAGCTCGCACGACTCGAGAAACTGCGGGCACAGGCCGAAAAGGGCCTGCAAGCGGCCGAAAGAAAGCTCGCCAACCCGCAATTCCTGGCCAAGGCCCCTCCCGAAGTCGTCCAGGCCAGCCGTGACCGCCAGGCGGCGTTGCAGCGTGACATCGCCCGGCTCGGCGAACAGTTGCAACGCATCAGGGACCTTGATCGGTAGTCCATAACCATCTGAAGAATCGCCAACGCCCACAAGACCTCAATTCGCGTCCGAGTAGTACACTTGGGCCGGGTAACCCACGGCGCACTGGCTGGAGTTGAAAGGTGGCCGAACGATCATTCGCCAAAGAAGTGCAATCGCTGCGCCTGGCCGCGGGCGAGGAGTTCCGCGGCGAGGGAATCCTGGCCGTAACCAAGGCTCTGCTGCAGTCCGGTGTGGCCTACGTGGCCGGCTACCAGGGCGCGCCGGTATCGCACCTCATGGATGTGCTGTCCGATGCGGGCGAGATACTCGACGAGTTGGGCGTGCAATTCGAATCGAGCGCCAGCGAGGCCACCGCCGCCGCCACCCTGGCGGCCTCCATCAACTATCCCCTTAGAGGCGCGGTCACCTGGAAATCGACCGTAGGCACGAATGTGGCCAGCGACGCACTGGGCAATCTCGCTTCGGCAGGCGTCAAGGGCGGCGCGCTGATCATTCTCGGAGAGGACTACGGCGAGGGCTCCAGCATCATGCAGGAGCGCACCCACGCTTTCGCCATGAAGTCCCAGATCTGGCTGCTCGATCCCCGTCCGCGCCTGGACTGCATCGTCAGCGCGGTGCAGCAGGGATTCGAACTCTCCGAGGCCAGCAACACGCCGGTCATGCTGATGTTGCGGATTCGCGCCTGTCACCTGTATGGCAGCTTTATCGCCAGCGACAATCGCCGGCCGCCGTTCACCGCGGCGGACGCGCTGAACGCGCCGCATCGCGATGCGTCGCGGATCATCCTGCCTCCCTACACCTACGAACAGGAGCGTGAGAAGACCGAACAGCGCTGGCCCGCCGCCGTGCGGTTCGTGCAGCAGCGCAAGCTGAACGAGTTCATCGAGGGGCCTGAGGGCGACCTCGGGATCGTGCTCCAGGGGGGTCTGTACAACGGTGTCCTGCGGGCATTGGAGCGTTTGGGACTGGCCGATGGCTTTGGCGTTTCGCGGATTCCGCTCTACGTTCTCAACGTCACCTATCCGCTGGTGGAGGAAGAATTCGTCCGTTTTGCCGCCGGCAAACGCGCCCTGCTGATTGTGGAAGAGGGCCAGCCGGAACACATCGAACAGGCGGCCCACCAGTTTCTCCGCCGGGCCGATCTGCAAACTCGGATCCTGGGCAAGGGCCCTCTCCCCATGGCCGGCGAGTACACGGGATCCGTTCTACAGGAAGGGATCCGGGCTTATCTCGAAGAGTGCGCCCCGCGCCTGTTGAACCCTGTCCGTGAGCAGCCCCTGCTTCCCGCGGCCCGGCTGGCCTCGGCGGTCCCCGAGCGGCCGTCCGGCCTGTGCACCGGATGTCCGGAGCGGCCCCTGTTCTCCTCGCTGAAACTGTTGCAGAAGGAAATCGGGCCGGTGCACGTCAGCGCCGATATCGGCTGCCACTCCTTTGCCAGCCTGGCGCCGTTTCATCTCGGCGCTTCCATACTGGGATACGGACTCGGAAGCGCCGCGGCTTCCGCGCTGCACACAGGCGGGAAACAACGACCCGTTTCGATCATGGGCGATGGCGGGTTCTGGCATAACGGCCTGACCAGCGGCATCAGCAACGCGGTGTTCAATGAACACGACGGCGTGACCATCATCGTCGACAACGGCTATGCCGCCGCTACCGGCGGCCAGTGGATTCCGTCCTCCGAAATGGACACTCCGCGCCGAACCGGCCGGCTGTCGATCGTCGACGCGGTGCGCGGCGTGGGTGTGCGGTGGGTGCGCAAGCTCAACACCTACGACATGAAAGACACGCTCGCCATTCTCCGCGAGGCGATGAGCACCCGTGAGAAAGGCCCCAAGGTGATCGTGGCCCAGGGTGAATGTGCATTGAACCGCCAGCGCCGGATTCGTCCGCTCCTCGACCGGCTACGCAAGTCCGGCAAGCGCGTGACCCGCAAGCAGTACGGGGTGGACGCCGAGACCTGCACCGGCGATCACTCCTGCATCCGCTTGTCCGGCTGCCCGTCGCTCACCGTCAAGCCGAACCCCGATCCGCTGCGCCGGGCACCGGTTGCAACCGTGGACTACGACTGCGTGGGCTGCGGCGTTTGCGGCGAAGTGGCGCACGCAGCCATCCTTTGTCCGTCGTTCTACCACGCCGAACTGGTGGACAACCCCGGCATCCTCGAGCGGGTGGCGAATCGCTTGCGCCGCACGCTGATCGGCTTTCTGCAGAGGCGAACGCAGCGCAAGCGGGCCCTGGCGTGGTAGCAGGAGAAGCCGACGCGCGGGTCTTCAAGCTGACCATCGCCGCTCTTGGAGGCCAGGGTGGCGGGGTGCTCACGCAATGGCTGCTGTCGGCGGCCGAAAACAGCGGATTCCTGGCCCAGGCAACCTCCGTGCCGGGCGTGGCGCAGCGCACCGGCGCCACGCTCTATTACCTGGAATTCTTCCCCCGAGCCGCGGCTGAAGCGGCCGGCAAGGAGCCCGTCCTCGCGCTGATGCCGAATCCGGGCGACGTGGACCTGGTGGTGGCCTCGGAACTGATGGAAGCCGGCCGCGCCATGCAGCGCGGGCTGGTAACGCGTGGACGGACCACCCTGGTCACTTCCACGCACCGCGTGTTCACCATCGGCGAGAAGTCGGCTCTCGGCGACGGGCTGGGCGACAGCGAGACCGTCATCGAAGTCGCCCGGGCGACGGCGAAACGGCTGGTTGCGCTGGACATGGAGTCGATCGCCCGGGACAAGCGGAGCCTTATAAGCTCCGTCGTCCTGGGCGCCATCGCGGGATCCGGCGCTCTACCCTTTGCAGCCGAGGCCTGCGAACAGGCGATCAGAAAGGGCGGTGTGGCCATCGAGAAGAACCTGGCGGCCTATGAGGCCGGCAGGTCCCGCGCAAGCGCCCTCAAGGACCAGGACGGCATCGCAGCGCAAGCAGGGCCACCGGAAGTCTTCGAGCCGGTGCCCCAGGCACGCAATCCGCGGGGCCGGGCGCTGATGGCGCGCATATCAAAAGAGTTTCCAAGCACCTGCGCGGAATTACTGGGTATCGGCGTTCACCGCCTGGTGGACTACCAGAACCACGCGTACGCGGGCTTGTACCTGGACCGACTGCTTGCGGTACTCGAACTCGACAGCGCATCGCGCCAGCACACCCTGCTCCGGGAGACCGCCCGCGGCCTGGCGCTGTGGATGAGTTACGAAGACACCGCGCGCGTGGCCGACCTCAAGACCCGCCCGTCACGTTTCGCACGGGTTCGCGCCGAGGTCGACGCCGGGCCGGACCGGGTGATTCGAATTGTGGACTACCTGAGCCCCCGGGTGGAGGAAATCTGCGGAAGCATGCCGGCCTGGCTGGGCGGGCGGCTGCTGACGTGGAAACTCACGCGCCGCCTGGTCAATGCGTTCACCGGGGGCAGGAGAATCTCCACCGACCGGGTCTGGGGCTATCTCCTGATGAGAGCAATGGCGCGCACCCGCGTATGGCGGCTCGGCACGCTTCGGCATCGCGAAGAGGACCAGCGGATTCGGGACTGGCTTGACACCCTGGCCGAACTGGCGCCGCGGGACTACGAACTGTCTGTCGAAATGGCTGGCTGTCAGCAGCTCGTGAAGGGCTACGGAGAAACTTTCGAGCGCGGCTTGAGCCGCTACCTGGCCATCAAGAACGCCCTCCCCGCACTGAGCAAGCGCAAGGACCCCGCCTCCGCCGTGCGCGAGCTGCGCGATACGGCGCTCGCCGATGAAGACGGCCGGAAGTTCAATGAACTTCTCGCGCGTATGTGCGAGAATGCGGCAACAACCGATACCGACCAGCACGATGAAGGTGCGCTGGAGACCGCAAAGTGAAATCGCTCCTTGCAGCAATACTCAATGCCGGCGCCCGCAAGCTCAATTTGATGGGAGCGGGCGTCTGCTTACTGCTGTTCGGCTACGCCCTGTTTGCCGAGCACGTGCAGGGCTTCGCTCCCTGCCCTCTTTGCATACTGCAGCGAGTGGCAGTGGCAGGCATGGGCCTGATCTTCCTGCTTGCCGCCATCCACAACCCCGCGGGCTGGATCCGGCATGCGTACTCCGTGCTTTGCGGCGCTGTGGGACTCGCCGGCGGCGGCGTGGCAGTGCGCCACCTGTGGATACAGGCCCAGCCCGAAGGCACCGTTCCGCCCTGCGGCGCGAGCTTCGATTTCATCCTGGAGAACTTCGGCGTGATAACGGCGGTGCGCGAGGCTCTCACCGCCTCGGGAGAATGCGCCGAGGTCGACTGGTCCCTGCTGGGGCTGTCCATGCCCGGCTGGGTCCTGCTGGCCCTGCTCGGCCTGAGCGCCTGGGCCGTCTGGAGCAACTCCATCGCCCGCCGCTAGGCACCAGTCCGGCAGGCGGACTATGCCACGTTCAGAGCCCATACAGTTGCCTTTGCATGAAGAGTTCATGCTGCTCAGCCTGCATGACCAGAAGGGCACGATCATTTCGGCGATGAGCGGGTTCGGGATCGCCGGCGCCTTGCTGGCCGAGCTGTTTCTCCGCGAGCAAGTCCGGCTGGAGCAGACCCGCTGGGGCAAACTGATTGAGGCGCAGGGAACTCGCTGAGAAGAGGATCCCTTGCTGCGCGAATGCCTTGAGAAGATACGGACTGCCAAACGCAGGGCAGCTCCGAACACCTGGACATCGCGCTTCGCCGGCATCCGCAATCTGCAACACCGCGTCGCCGCCCGGCTTTGCTCACGCGGCATCCTGCGGGTCGAAGAAAGCAAGCTCCTGATGGTCTTTAAGCGAAAGGTCTATCCGGAGATCGACCCGGTCCCCGAGCGGGAAATTGTCGATCGACTGCGCGACGCCGTTCTTTCCGATGCGGAGGTGGGTCCGCGCACCGCAATACTGGTTTCTCTGGCGAACGTGACTAACCTCTTGCGTCCGATACTCGGCGGCAAGCCCAGCACGGCCAGCGGAATGGCCGATCAGGAATACGCAATCAGCGATAACAGGCTGGTTTGTTTTCGTAGCATGTTATTGATCCATGGACGCGCCCCACACGCGAGAGCCGTAATGAAAGTTGCTTCAATCCAATGAGCTTTTTTCGCCGCTGTCCGGGTTCAGATACGAGTGGGACCGGGACTGGGGGACTTTCGCAGCATTGTCACGAAGGGAGCGCAGCGGTGCAATCACATACCCGGCGCAGGCCTTTGGGATGGCCGCGCCGTTCGCTGCGATCCTGTGGGTGGGAACCATGCCTGTAACTGCAGTTGTGGGGACAATAGGGACGAATGTTTCTGCCAGCATATGCGATTGACGATGCTCTTCAGAAAAATCAATCCAAGTGATCACAGGGTCAAGTACGCCCTCTTGATGGGGGCAGCGGGCTTTCTGGGAACATTCCTGACAAACGGTGTGCTTGTCTTGACGGATGTAATCGAGAGCATCAATTGGGCAGGTATTGTCGGTATTTCCGCAGCGATGTTCTTTGTCTCTTTGCTAATGCGCCCGATGAGGATTAGCTTCGGCAGTAAGTCTTCGGGGCAAGAGGGGCGTGGCACCGCATCAGTGCACGCGGACGGGCGTAGAAAGGATTGATTCCGTTCGACTGACAGTTCGCATTCCTGCAAAACAAGCGCGGGGCGAGCTGGCCAGCGCCAGCGAGCGCATGGACTACAACATCGCCATCGACGCACTGTGCCGGGAGGCGGGCCATAGCTGAACGGCCATCTGAGCTGTGGATGAGGTGAGTTTGTACAGGCGCTTGATTCGCGCGCCGTTTCGCGGCATCGTGGCGGCGGCAGGAGTCCGGTCCAGGGAGCAGACACTTGAGTAACACCATCAACGCCATAGTGGCGCGGGAACGGGACGGAAAAGTTCGGGGGCAATTGGAAGCCCTCTCGATGACCGACCTCCCCGTCGAGGATGTACTGGTGGACATCAGCCATTCCACCCTCAACTACAAGGACGGGCTGGCCGTGAGCGGGCGCGGCAGGATCTGTCGGCGGCTGCCTATGGTGTGTGGTATCGACCTGGCCGGAGTTGTGCGCGAATCCCGCGACGATCGCTATAGCGCCGGCGACCGGGTGCTGGTCAACGGCTATGAACTCTCGGAGAAATACTGGGGCGGATATGCTCAGCAGCAACGCCTCAGGGGTGACTGGCTGGTGCCGATTCCTGACGAATTCACGACGGAACAGGCAATGGCGCTGGGAACGGCAGGCTACACGGCCATGCTCAGCGTGCACGCCATTGAGGACGCCGGCGTCACTCCGGACGCGGGCCCGGCCCTGGTTACGGGGGCGACCGGAGGCGTAGGCGCCGTGTCCGTGATGCTGCTTGCCCGCCTTGGGTATCAGGTAACCGGCGTCACAGGCAATCCCCGGGGGGAGGAATTCCTGCGTTCGCTTGGGGCGGAAGAGACACTCGCAAGGGAGGAGCTGGCCCGCGAATCGCGGCCCCTGGAATCGGAGACCTGGGCGGCGGTCGTTGATTCGGTCGGTGGCGATACGCTGGCCACCACACTGTCGCAGACCCGTCGCGGCGGGCTGGTAGCGGCCGTGGGACTGGCCGGCGGGTTCCGCCTTCCGGCAACGGTAATGCCATTCATACTCCGCGGCGTAACACTGCGTGGAATCGACTCCGTGATGGCCCCGCAAGAGCGGCGGCGGCGCGCCTGGACCTCCCTGGCCGAATTGATTGATACCGAGCAACTGGCGCGAATCTACAAGGTCGAGCCAATGTCGAATCTTCCGGCGCTTGCAAATGAGATCCTGGACGGCGGTATCACGGGCCGGGTGGTAATCGACGTCAACGGCTGAATTGCGTCAGTGCATCTTCGCCCGGGGACTTAGTTCGGGCAGTTCACAGGTCAATGTTCGGCGGAGGATTCTCCGCAGGTTCCATCGGCTGAACGGCGTTGCCAGCATCAGCCTTCGCAGTTGTACCAGGGCGGGGCGCTCATACTGCAGGAAATTGCCGTATCGCCAGGAAAGATTGGTAATCATGGCGGTACGCTTGCGCCGCCTCTCTTCGTAGTCCCGCAAGGCGGCCACGGGCTCAGTTAGCCGCTGGAGGCTGTTGGCCAGAAACACGGCATCCTCGATCGCCATGCAGGCCCCCTGGCCGTAGGTGGGCGTTGTGGGATGGGCGGCATCGCCCAGCAGGGTGACCCGTCCACGCCCCCAATGCCTGCGCGGCGGCCGGTCGTATACATCGTCGATGAGGATGCGGCTTGAATCCGTATGGGCGATCATGTCGCCAATATCCACTGGCAGCCGGGCGGCGATCGACTCCAGCAGTGCCGAGTGGTTGCGCTGATCTTCGGGAGAGCCTGCGCCCGGCGGCGAGTTCCGGCACAAAAACCAGTATGCCTCTGCTTGCCTGACACGCGGGAACAGCCCGAATTGCATGCCGGGCAACAATATGGAAATAACTTCGTTTCCCCGAAACTCGGGTGTTGCGGCCATGGCTCGATAACAGTAGTACCCCGCATAACGCAGGTCCTCCTCTCCAAACAGGGAGGCGGCAACCGCCGAGCGGATGCCATCAGCGCCGACGACAATTGATCCGCGAGCTTCGGTCCCGTCGGCGAAACGAACCGTTACGCCTTCCTGGTCCTGGATGACTTCTCTGCATTCCTTCTCCGTGTGGACCTGCTCCGGAGGGAGTGCCTCAAGCAGAACCCGCTGCAGGTCGGCCCGATGCACCACAAGGGAAGCGGCGCCGGAAGCTCGGGAAATGTCATCAATGTTCGTCGACGAAATGACCTGGCCGCCCGGAGACAAGAGCTTGAACCTGTCGATTTCCGGACCGAGCGGCATGACCTGTTCTTCCAGCCCCATGCGCCGCAGGGCCGTCACCGCAGGCGACCAGATCGTGATGCCGGCGCCCACTTCCCGGATCTCCGGTGCGCGCTCGAAAACCTGGGCGGCGATGCCTGCACGGCGCAGCGCCACTGCCGCCGCCAGACCACCAATGCCCCCACCGATTATCAGGACAGACATGATTGGCGATTTCGAAGACTCTCTCAGTGATGGTAGCGGAAGTCGTGGGCTGGAAGCCCTGGGTCCCACGCCTGCTGCTAAAATCCCGCCGATGAAAAATTATGATTTGAGCGGCAAGGTTGCGCTTGTGACCGGCGCCGGCCGGCCCCGGGGGCTCGGCGAGGGTATTGCCACGCGCCTGGCGGAATGCGGCTGCAGCGTGCTGGTTACCGACTTGGGGGCATCTCCCGACGAACACATGCCGGACCGGCATATCGGTGCAAGCGATTCGATGCAGGCCGTCGTGCAGGGGATACGCGACATCGGCGGCGTCGCCGAAGCCTGTCCTTTGGACGTTCGCGACGAGTCACAGGTCGAAACTGCCGTGGCCCGGGCCGTCGAACAATTCGGCCGGCTCGACATCCTGGTCAACAATGCCGGAATCGGCTACCTGATCGCTGCCTGCACGGAGCTGCCCCAGGACCAGTGGGACGCGGTGCTGGACGTCAACCTGAAAGGCCCCTTCCTGTGCACCAAACACGCCGCCCGGCAAATGATCAAGCAAGGCGAGGGTGGCCGCGTGATCAATATCGCCAGCCAGGCCGCCAAATCCAGCTTCCCTCACATGGCGGCCTATACGGCCTCCAAGCACGGTCTTGTGGGATTGACCCGCACCTGTGCACTGGAACTGGGACCGCACGGCATTACCGTTAACGCCGTTTGCCCCAACCACGTCACCACGGGCCTCGGCGCTACGCAAAACGATTATTTTTCCAAACACTTCGGCCTGACCCTGGAGCAGTACCTGGACAACATGCGCGCCCGCAACCCCATGCGGCGCGAAGGGAAGGTCACCGACACGGCCAACGCCGTTGCATTTCTTTGCTCCGATGAGGCCGTGTATATCAACGGCGACTCGCTGAACGTCACCGGCGGCGAGGAAATGCACTAGACCTTCGGACTCAATCTGCACGCGCCGCTGAACAATTGGCGGTGCAGCCAACAGGAGAGACTCTTGCCATGCTGAAACAACAAGCCTTTTTCGATGCACTGGAAGCCGCGCGCCAGCCGCGCCACGGCGGCGGACATCCGTTCAGCCGTCTATGGGCGCAAGGCGCTCTGTCCCGCGAACAACTGGGGCGCTACGCGGTGCAGCACTATTACTACATCGCCCCGATTCCGCAGCAGTTCGCTGCCCTTTATGCGCGTTTGCCGGACCTCGACGCACGCCAGCACCTGCTGGAAAACCTGTTGGGCGAAGAAATGCCGGATTCCCCGGAAAAGCGGCATCCGGACCTGCTGGTCGGCTTTGCCGAGGCCTGCGGCCTTTCGCGGGACGAAGTCGTCAACGCGGACCTGCGCGACGAGATCCTTCCGACCACGCGCGCGATGCGCGCCTGGATCTGGGAGCTGTCCACGATTCGACACCTGGCGGAGTCGGCTGCCGGAATCATGGTCGCGCTGGAGGGTCAGCTGCCTACGCTCTATCCCGCGTATGTAAAGGCGATGCGCAAGATGGGATTCAGCGAAGAGGACATGGAGTTCTTTCACGTCCACATCGAAGGAGACGAGGAACACGCCCACATCGGCCTTGAGCTGACCGCGCGCTACGCCACTACCGATGCTCTCCAGGAGCGCGCCATCGCGGCGGTACGCGCGTCGGCCTCCTTGCGCTGGAGCATGCTGGACGGCATCCAGGCTGCGCTGGTCGTCCCCAAGGCCGCCTGATTGGCCTCAACCGCCAGAGAATGCGCGCTGGTAACAGGCGCGGCGGGCGGCATCGGCACAGCGGTCGTTCAGCGTTTCGTCAACCGCGGTCTTGAGGTCGGCGCAATGGTGTTGCCCGGGCAGCAGGCGCCGGCCGGCTTGCAGCTGCCGGCTGAAGCGACGGACGAAGAACAGGTATCCCGGGCAGTCGCGCAGTGCGCCGAGGAACTGGGGCCGCCGCGGTGGGTGGTTCACACCGTGGGGATTACCGGAAAAGGCCCGTTCGTGGACCTTTCGCTTGACGAGTGGAACCACATTATGGACGTCAATCTCACGTCGACCTTTCTGCTGGCGCGGGCCGTGCATCCGTACCTCAAGCAAACGCGCGGCGCCATGCTGATGTATTCGTCCACAAACGCGATCAACGGCGGCAACGAATTATCCGGCCCCGCTTATACCGCGGCCAAGGCCGGAGTCATCGGCGTTGTGCGCTACCTGGCGCGCGAATGGGCAGCGGACGGCATACGGGTCAACGCCATTGCTCCCGGACCGATCGATACGCCCATGCTTGACCGGCTTGGGCCGGAGCGGCGGGCCTTACTGGCCGAGCGGGCGCCCCTGGGCCGGCTCGGCACTGCCGAGGAATGCGCGGCGATGACGGATTTCCTGTGCTCGGAAGCAGCCGGGCACATTACCGGCACGATAAGCAACATATCCGGCGGGCTGCTGCTGGACTGACCAATCAACACTGAGAGGACACCATGAAAAACAGAACCGGAATTTTCGGCGCGGCGCTGCTGGCGCTATTGCTGGCGGGCGGAAACGCCGCGGCGGATGACAAGAACGTGATGGACAGACTCGCTGCGCTGCAAGGCGACTGGATCATGCTGGATGAGAACGGCGCGGAAACCGAGATGATCGGCTCCACCTTCCGGCTCACGGCGGGCGGTTCCGCCCTAGTGGAGGTGATGGCACCCGGCAGTCCCGACGGATACGAAATGGTCAACATGTACCACACCGACGGTGAACGGGTGCTGATGACTCACTACTGCGCCGCCGGCAACCAGCCCCGTATGGAAGTGAAAGCCACGGATGACGAGAACCGCCTTGAATTGCAGTTCGAAAGCGTCACCAACCTCTCATCACCCGAAGCCAATCACATGCACCAGGCCGAATACATTTTCCACGGCGATGATCGATTGACCACCCGCTGGTGGAGCATGCAGGACGGGAAGGTCAGCGAGGAAAACCACGTTACGATCGAGCTGAAGCGCAAGAAATAGCCTGGCTCATCCCCAAATGGAAGGTGGCGCGGTGCTGCCGATCAAGCCCGAGCGAATGCTCGAGGACCTGCGGGCGCTCGCTGCGTTCGGGAAGCTGGGTACGGGGGTCAACCGGCGATCGCTGACGGAGGTCGACGTTGCCGCGCGAAGCTGGCTGCTGGACCGGATGCGCTCCGCCGGTCTGGATGCGGAAATTGACGGAATCGGCAGCGTCGCCGGTCGCACGCCCGGCAGCGCCCGGCACATTCTGATCGGCTCGCACACCGACTCGGTACCCAAGGGCGGGTGGCTGGACGGTTCGATGGGGGTCATCTACGGCCTGGAGATAGCCCGCGCCTGCGTCGAGAGCGGCCGTTGCGATGACCTGGGCGTGGAGGTCATTTCGTTCATTGATGAAGAAGGCCGATTCGCCGGCTTGCTGGGCAGCGCCGTGTTCGCCGGAAGAATGAAACAGTCGGAATGGGCCGGGCTCAAGGACGCCGAAGGGCTACTGCTCAAGGACGCGCTTGAGACGGCGGGCTATGCCGGACGCGACCTGCTTCGATGTGATCCTGAGCGCCATGTGGCCTACCTGGAGGCGCACATCGAGCAAGGACCGGTGCTGGAGACATCCGGGATCCGGATCGGCCTGGTGACCGATATCGTCGGGGTGGCTCGCTGCGAGGTGATCTTCACCGGACAGGCGGACCACGCCGGCACCACACCGATGGATTTGCGCCGCGACGCGGCAGCGGCTCTATATGACTTCGCGCACGACTTCGCCGACTACTGCCGCAGCAAGGGCAGCGACAGGACGGTTTGGAATCTGGGGCTGGCCTTGCTGGATCCCGGCGCCTACAACGTAGTCACGCGTGAAGCGAGACTCGGCGTTGAATATCGGGACCCTTCCGAAGCGGTCCTCAAGCGCATCCGCAAATACATCGGCCAGAGTGCCGAACGCACGGCCCGGCAGCATCGGGTCGAGGTTGAAGTCATTCCGGGCGCAGGCATAGTCCCGTCGCCCATGGATGAATCCATGCTGGAACACCTGGAGTCGGCCGCGGGCGATCTCGGCGCATCGAGCCTGCGCATGCCCAGCGGCGCGGGCCACGACGCCACCATGCTGGCGCCGCTGATTCCGTCCGCAATGATGTTCGTGCCCAGTATCGGCGGTCGCAGCCACGACATCGCGGAGGACACCCGCGAGGAGGACATCGTGCTGGGGCTCGAAGTTCTGGCGCGCGCGGTCGAGAGAATCATCGCCGCAAGCTAGCCCTCATTCCCAGAAGGGGAAAAAGCGAAAGCCCGGGATTCGCCGGGCTTTCGTGTGATTGAGGTTTCAGTGAGCGATCAGAACGAGTAGCTGAAGCTGGCGGTAATCAGTTGCGGCTGACCCAGCGTACCGATCACGATGATCTCGTCGGCATCGCCATCCAGGAAGAAGAAGTCCGGGAAGGTCTGCACGTCGGTGTAGTAGTCCTCGTCGAGGAGGTTCTCCACGTTCAATGCCAGTTCCCACCTCTCGCCTGCTACGCCGATCTGGGCGCCCACCAGGGTAAAGCTCGGATTAACGACGCTGACCCCGGCCGGGTCGGACAATCGCAACCCGTTGTACTTGCCGTTATGGCTGATCTGCACGCCGGCGATAAAGTCCATGCTGCCTGACAGCGGCTGCTGGTAGTCGGCGGCCAGGTTCCAGCTGAAATCGGGCGTGACCGGCGGCGTGTCGCCACCGATGTCCTTGAACACCGGGTTGTCGGCATCGCCTCCAACCACCACTCTCGTTCCGCTGTCCCATTCGGACTCGATCCAGCCGGCCGAAAAGGCGACCGACAACTGGTCGGTTACGACCGCCCTCAAGTCCACTTCCAGGCCGACTTGCTTGGAATCGCCCACGTTGTTGATCAACTCCACGATGCCCGCGCCCACGGCCGGGACCTGGGTCTCGATCTGCCTGCGGTCGTAATCGATGTAGAAGGCCGCAAGGGAAGCCGAAACACGGCCATCCATCAACCGGCCCTTCCATCCTCCCTCGTAGCTTATGGCTTCCTCCGAATCGAAGGGCACCAGGCGATCCGGCACGTCCTCACTGATGTTGAAGCCGCCCGGCTCATAGCCGCGTGAGAAAGTGCCATACAGCATGGATTCTGCGCTCAACCAGCGCGTAAGCGACACGCGCGGCAGAAACTCGGTGGCAGACTCGGTGGCGTCGTGGCCGGTACTGAAACGCGTCGTATCGTTGTTCCAATGATCGCCCCGAAGCCCCAGGCTCAGTTCCCAGTCACCCAGATCGTAGGTGGCGTTGATGAACCCGGCCAGATGGCTCTTGTCGCGGATGCGCTTCTCGAAAGGCGTCAAAGCAACCTCGCCGAGTTCCTCGGCCTCGGTCACGGTCTCGCCGGCCCACACGCCCGTACAGAGCGATCCTGCCGCGCAGCCCAGCGGCCCGCTGATTTCGCCGCCCGAATAGATGACTGTGTCATACCAGACCAGGTCGGAGTCCATCTTCTCGTCGTAACGCGAGTAATACACGCCGCCCAACCATTGGAAGGGCCCTTCGTCCGTCGAAGTAAAGCGGATTTCCTGGGTCAGCACGTCCATGTCTTCGGGCCGGAACAGGGACAGAAGGTATTCCTCCTTCTGGTCGAGGTCGGTGAAGCGGAAGCTCTCCGTGGAAGTCCAGGACGACACCGTGGTGATGTCGTAGCCATCCAGCGCCCAGGTCAACTCCAGCATGCCCGAAGTCGTGTTGCGATCATGCCGCGGGTTGAAGCTTGCCGGCACTTCGTTCGGGTGCTCAAGGTTGCTCTCGTCCAACTCGCGGATCCAGGTGTTGTTGGGTCCCTCGTACTCGTTGGAGCGCACCGAGATGTATGCCGAAAGATTGTCGCCCAGCGGCCCGGCCAGCGACACGCGCACGCCGGTTTCTTCCGTCGCTCCGATGTCCGGGTCGTTGTCGCCGGAAATCCCGTTGGACCGGGCCGGATTCGGGTTTTGCAGGTAGCCGTCGTTGGTGACCGAGAATCCGAACACGCGCATGGCCCAGTCACCCTCTCCCAGCGGCAGATTGAGGCTGCCCTCGATGTCGAGTATGCCCTGGTCGCCGACCACGCCCTTGACGCGGCCGAACATGGACTCGGTGTCGGGACGGGCGCTGACGAACTTGACCGCGCCGCCAATGTTGCTGCCGCCGTAGAGCGTGCCTTGCGGCCCTTTCAGTACCTCAATGCGCTCCAAATCCCCAAAGCGAGACGAGGCGTCAGAGAAGAGTTGCACATCATCGAGATAAAAGCCCACGCCCTGGGTGTTACCGAAGGCGCCAAGGCCACGGACGGACACGTTGGCAAAACCGTCAAGGCGAGTGGAAAGGTTGAGGTTTGGCACCTGGAAGCCAACGTCCTCAAGGCCCTTGATCTGCAGGCGGTCGATGTCCGCGGCTGTTATAACGGAAACGGATTCGGGAATTTCCAACAGGCTCTCCGCGCGCTTTCGCGCGGTCACCACAATCTCTTCGATTTCCCCGGCGGCGCCTTCCTGTGCAATTGCTGTCCCTGCCGGCAACAAAAGAATGGCCATGGCGGATATCGAAGCCACAGGACCAGACCACGCAAAGTTCTTTGAAAACTTCAGCATTTGGGCATCCCCCGAATCAGACCGGATAGTTGATTCTCCACAAATCCGGAAACTAATCAAGCTTGTGATTTTCCCGCACCTTCGGGTTTGGGTCATAATTGATCGTCAAAAGTGCGTACCGGCGCCCGGAAATGAGCGAATTCGCCACCACGGAAACCATCGAGACCCTGAAGAAACAGGGCCATGCCCTCATGATCGGCGATGGCGTGGGGGAACGCTACAGCGTGGACTTCACGGCCGAAAACGCGCACCGGCCGTCCGCGGTTGTGCGTCCCGCAAACACCGAAGACGTGTCCCGGGTGCTGAAGACCTGCTACGAGCTGGGTCAGCCGGTGGTCGTGCAGGGAGGGATGACCGGTTTGGCGGGTGGCGCAACGCCCCAGGCCGGCGAGTTGGCTCTTTCGCTGGAGCGTCTTACCGGCATCGAGGAGCTGGATACGGCGGCCATGACCATCACCGCCTGGGCGGGAACGCCGCTGCAGGTGATACAGGAAGCCGCACGGGATGCAGGGTTCCATTTGCCGCTGGATTTCGGCGCCAGGGGCTCCTGTCATATCGGCGGCGCCATCGCCACCAACGCCGGCGGCAATCAGGTGATTCGTTTCGGGATGACCCGCAACCTGGTGCTGGGCCTGGAAGCGGTGCTGGCGGACGGCACCGTAATCAGTTCACTGAACAAGATGCTCAAGAACAACGCCGGATACGATCTGAAGCAGCTGTTCGTCGGCACCGAAGGCACGCTAGGCGTGATCACGCGGGCGGTACTGCGCCTTCATCCCAAACTGGAGAGCACTTGCACCGCCCTGTGTGGGGTGCGTTCGTTCCAGCCGGCCGTATCGCTGCTGCGCGAGCTGCAGGCAAAACTGGGCGGCTCGGTGAGCGCGTATGAAGTCATGTGGTCGCCCTATTTCGACCGCGTAGTCAACCACAGCGACAGCCTGCGTTCGCCGTTCGGCGAGAACTACCCGATATACGCGCTGGTGGAGACTGAAGGCTCGGACCAGGAAACGGACAGCCGGCGATTCGAGGAAGTCTTGGCCGGTGCCCTCGAAACCGGGCTGATCGATGATGCCGCGATCGCACAGTCGGAGAAGGACCGGCAGTCGTTCTGGAACATTCGCGACGGGGTGGCGGAAATCACCGCCGACCTTTTGCCGTATGCGAGCCTGGACGTGAGCATGGACATCGCCGAGATGGCGGAATTTCTGGAAGAGTTCGATACGGAGCTCATGGCGGCCCTGCCGGACGCGATAAACCTGGTTTTCGGGCATATCGGCGACAACAATCTGCACCTGTTCGTGAGCACTCGGCGCGAAGGCGACCTCAAGACGATCTTTGATATCGGTTACCGGCTCACGGGCGCCCACGGCGGTTCGGTGTCCGCCGAACATGGCATCGGCGTGCTGAAGCGCGACTACCTGCACCTCTCCCGAAGCCCGGAAGAACTGGACCTGATGCGGCGCCTGAAGAACTCCCTCGATCCCAAGGGCATTCTCAATCCCGGGCGTGTAATTCCGGGCTAGGCGGTCATTCCCACGGCCATGGAGCCGCAGCTCTTGGCCTCAAGTATTTCGATCCAGTAGCCGTCGGGATCCTTGATGAATGCCAGGCCTTTCATCTTGCCGTCGTCCGGCCGCTTGACGAACTCCACTCCGAGTTCCTCGAACCTCTTGCAGGCTGCGTAGACATCCGGCACCGAAAGGCCGATGTGGCCGAAGCCCCGCGGGTCGGCGTTGCCGTCGTGATATCCGGCGAAGCCCTCGTCGCTCTCGGTGCCCCAGTTGTGGGTCAGCTCGATCATCGCCTTCTGCCGGAACGCATAGGCGGCGCGCCCCTCAGGATCCTCGGGGATGGGTTCATCGTCATCCGTAACGTAGCCCACGAAATAAAGCGAGAACTCCATGCTGGGAAAACGGAATTCCTTGATCAGCGTCATCCCCAGGACATTGGTGTAGAACTCCAGCGACCGCTGCGGGTCCTTGATCCGCAGCATGGTCTGGTTCATCACGTACCCCTCGGTTTCGGGCACCGATACGACACGCCCTTCTTGGGCTGCTGATTGGCTCGACATGTAAGCTCCTTATCAGGAAATCAGAATTTCACGCGGGCGATAATGGTCGCCAACCGGGGCTGACCCAGAGTGCCGATCACCGGATTGAAGGTCAAGCCGTTAGGATCGCTTCGGTTCCGGCCGGGGACCGAGTCACCGGGCCACACTGAACCGTCCGTGTAATAGCCCTCGTCGAACACGTTGCGAACGTTGACGGCAAGCGACCAACGATCGGTTTCCACGCCCACGCGCAGATTGAACACCTGGAAGCCCGGATGCTTGACCGTGTTTTCGGTATTGAACCAGAACGGACCCTTGGCCAGCACGGTTCCTCGCACCAGCAACTCCATCCCACCGGCCAGCGGCTTGCGGTACTGCGCGGCCAAGTTCAGTGAGGTCTTGGAAATCCAGGGTGGAAAATGGCTATCCACTTCACTGAAACGATTGATCACGTCGAACACGGAACTGTCTTCGTCGAAGTCTGCTTCCACCAGGCCGGCGCCGCCGCTGATGGTCAGCTCGTCGCTCAACGCCCAGGTGAAGTCCATTTCGGCTCCGTATTGGGTTGAATCGCCGGCGTTAAGGATATTCTCGACGATGCCGCCGACGGCGATCTGGTTCTGCAACTCGAATTGCCGGTCGGTATACGAAATGAAGAACGCCGCCACGTTCACGTCCAAAGGCCGGTCGCCCAGCATCAGCGAGGTCTTCACGCCCACCTCGTAGTTGTCGGCCGTTTCCTTGCTGAACGGTACCAACGACGGTATGCCTTCCTGCGTATAGAGGTTGTAGTTGCCCGGCTCGAAGCCTCGAGCGTAACTGAAGTACAGGTGCGTGCCGTCCTCCGCGAAGTACGAGATCGAGGCCTTGGGCAGAAATTCCGTGCCGCCCTGCTCCTCGTAGTTCTCATAGTTGGGATAAAAGCCGGTAAAGGACACCCAGTAGTCGCGGTTGCGGTCCAGCGTATCCGCCTCCCACTTGTCCAGGCGAGCGCCGATCCCGATCTCCCAATTTTCGTCCACGCGATAGCTTGCGGTGACAAACAGTGCCCTGTTTGTGCGCTCGCGGGCACGGTTTTCAAACGGAAAGTACAGCCGGTTGCCGGTTTCCTGCTCAAAAGTCGGCGTTTGCACCGGTGTGCCCAGACGCGGGTCGGCTTGGGGACTGGGAAGCGCGTTGCGCTCCGCCGCGCCCAAAGGCTCCAGGATTCCCAGCGAGCCGGGCCGGCCGCAATCGCCAAACAGGTTGCAAAGCACTTCGGTGGTTTGATAGAACGTGGCCCAGGAGTCCCAGTCGTTCTCCCATTGGGCCAGGTAGGCGCCTGCCTGCCATTCCAGAGGACCCTCGCCCGCCGAAGTAAAGCGGAATTCATGCGTCTGCACGTCGGTCAACTCGGGACGAACCAGGTCGAAACCCACTTCTGAGCTGACGTCCAGGTCGGTGGTCCTCAAGCCCTCGGCATCGGTCATCGCACCGAGATAGGTAAAGTTTCCCAGGCCTGCGATGTCGTGGCTCACCTCAAGCAGCCCGCCGGTAGTCTCGCGCACGTTGCGCCCGGCGAAAGTAAGCTCGCGATCGCGGTTGTAGGTGAGATTGTTGCCGTCTTCCACGCGCCAGTTATTGTTGCCGGCGTCGAGGTCGTTGTAGCGCACTGCCGCGTACAGCGTTGTGTTCTCGGCCAACTGCGCCTGCAGGGAAACGCGGAAACCGACCTCGTCGCGCTCGTTCGGATACTTGCGCCACGTCTCGGTCACGTCCTCGCCATACATATTGGGCGCCCCTGCGTTGCCCGCCGGAATTCCGTACGGCCACAACGTGTCCGTCTCGTTGGAGCGGCCGTTGCGCCGCTCGGGTGCGACCGCCTTGACGAACCCGTCATCCTGCTTGGAGTAGCCGAACACCCGAACGGCCGCGGCGTCGCCCAAAGGTATGTTCACGACGCCCTCGAAGTTCATCATGCTCTGCCCGCCGGCCTCGACTTCCAGTTCCGCGCTTGTCTCTCCAAGGGCGGGACGCTTGGTCACGAACTTGACCGCGCCGCCGATATTGTTGCCGCCATACAGCGTGCCCTGCGGGCCCTTCAGCACTTCGACGCGCTCCATGTCGCCGAACTCCGCGGAGGCGTCGACGAATATCTGCGTGCCGTCCACGTAAAAGCCCACGCCGTGGGTGTTGCCGAATGATCCGACCCCACGGATGGTCACGTTGGGATTGCCGTCGGCGCGCGCCGAAAGGTTCAGGTTGGTGACCTTCATGCCGATGTCGTTGATGTGGCTGATGTGGCCTTGCTCCAGCTCAAACGCCGAGATGGCCGACACGGACTCGGGGATCTCGCGCAGCGACTCGTCTCGTTTTCGGGCCGTTACGATGATTTCCTCGAGTGCGCCGGCCTCCGCGGCTTCCTGGGCCGAAAGCGCCGGTGCGCCAGGGCCGGTCAGAACAAGTAAGGTAGCGGCGCCAAGCGCCAGCGAAACAACGCTTCTATTCATTTTCCTTCCTCCGCGACCAATCCGGGAAACTGGTCTACCCCGAGTAGAAGCTTACCACCTCGGCTGCAATACAAGTCAAGTGGTCAGACCGCATGCCACGGCCGGCCCGGCAAGCAAGAACTCAGAACCGAAACCGCACTCCAGCCTCGATGGTCCGCCCGGGGTCGGGCGCCAGGTCCTTGATGATGGAAGTGTGCTTGCGCTGCTCGTCGCCGGTCAGGTTCCTGCCCCTCAGGAAAATATCCGTCACGGTTTGACCCCGCTCAATCACATAATTGAAATAGGCGCGCAGGTCATCGTAACCTTCTGTCGGAAGTTCGTAGTCTCCCACCTTGTCCTGGCTTGACGCCCGAATGTAGTCCAGGTTCACGCTGAAAGCGCGGGAGTTGAATTCCAGACCAATGCCGAATCGCCGTGGCGGAATATTCGGCAACCTGTCGTTGCCGGAAATATCCAGTTGCGCGGAAACCGTGTCGAACAATCCCGTAAGGTGCAAGTCGGAATCACCCCATTGTGCGACTACTACAGTTGCCTCCAGGTCCACGCCGGCGAAGGTTGCGTCGGACTGCGCGAATCTGCGCACACTCAGCCCATCCCTTTCCAATCCGGTTGCTGCCTGGTAAATGAAATCCGAAAACGCCGTGCGATAGTAGGTTGCGGTTAGCCACCAGCGGGCGCCCTCGCCGCGCAGCGTGGCCGAAAAGTTAAGCGCCTTTTCCTCCTCAAAATCCGGGTCGCCGATCTCAAAGCTCTGCGTGGCCAGGTGCGGACCGTCGGAAAACAATTCCTCTCCCACCGGTGCCCGAGAGGAATAGTCCGCCAGAACCGAAGCCGTCCAGGTTGCGTCCAGCGGGACGATCGCGCCCAGCGAGGCGCTTATCGTGTTGAAATCCTTGCTGTCGCCGACTGCAGGCTCGTGCTCCACGCTCTCCAGCCGCACGCCAGCCTCCAGTTCGAAATCTTCAAACGACCGTTGGCCGACCCAGAACAAGCCCATCGACGACGTATCGACCGGAGGCGTAAAGGCTTCTTCACCAACTACCGAGAACGACCGGTCGGCAAGCTGCAATCCAATCGCGCCTTCCCAACCCGCGGCCGGCCCGTGGGTAAGTTCCACGCGCCCTTCCCAGGCCTGGTTGTCGAACGCGGTGCCAACTTCACCCGACGGCTCCACTTCCGCGTGCTCGTAGTCGTTGACGCCGAACCTGACGTTCAGATTGGAAAAACCCGGCAGTGGATCTGAGAGAGCGGCCTCGAGATCGATGCGCGTCTGCTTCATGTCAATGAAAGGGGTGCCCTCTTCCTCGTGCTCTTCTTCCTCGTCGTGATGCTCTTCCTCGTCATGATGCCCTTCTTCGCCTTCTTCCTCGTGACCGTGCGCATGGCCGTGACCGGGGATCCCATATTCTCCATCCAGCTTGCTGATCGCGACGCCGATGAAACCGCGGTCACCGATCAGCGAAACGCCGGCGGACCCGCCCTGTACTTGCAGTCCGCTACCCGGCAATACTCCGAAGGCTTCCTCTTCTTCTTCGTGATCCTCCTCTCCCTCGTGGTCCTCGTCCTCGTCCTCATGCTCGTGCTCGTGCTCTTCCTCATGCTCTTCCTCCATGGCGCGGAGCAAAGCGGACTCCGCATAGCCGGGGATTTCATAGTCGTCGGCATCGCGCCTGAACCCATCCAAATGCCAGGCAATGCTGTCTGCGCCGCCGTCCAGACGGAATGACCCATTGCCCGCGTCGGCATTGTCCGCCCACGCCAGGTTCAGCTTGCCGCCCAATTCCTCCCGCACCGTGTGCGGAATACGGCCGGTATGCGTATCGACCACTCCGCCGATAGCGCCTGAACCGTACAGCAGAGTGCCCGATCCCTTGAATATCTCGACCCTATCGGCAATGAAGGGATCGACGGTCACTGCATGATCGCCGCTGGTCACGGACACGTCCATGGCGTCGATACGGTCCTCCATGACGCGCACCCGCGCACCGCCCAGCCCGTGTATGACCGGTCGTCCTACAGCCACGCCGAATGAACTGTTGTGAATGCCGGGTTCACTGGCGACGGTCGCGCCGATGCTGTCCGCTATCTTGCGTTGCAGCTCCCGTCCGCCCAATACGTCCACGGGCATCGCCAGGCCTTCGGCCGAGAGCGGATGCCCCATGATCACGATTTCGTCGATCGCTCCGTGGTCATGGCCGTGACCGTGATCGTCATCGTGGTCTTGGCCATTGAGGGCGGGCGCAATGCCCAGTAGTACAACCACAGCAAAAGTCTTTGAGTATTTCATTTGTCCTCTCCTGATACATATAGATCCACGCGCGGCATCAGCGGACACCGCGCACGCCTCTTCAAGGTGCAATCAGGAGATGGGCGGCGCTCGGGTGCGGCGCGGCTCGAAGGGCCGCGAGGTCGCAACGAAGGACCGAATTGGGGCGTTGGACAGCGAGCCTGAGAGATCCTGGCCCGCATGGGACGGAGTGTTGCTGACGGCGCTCCCGGAGTCAGTGAACAGGCATGCGGCGCATACGTCGTCAGCGCAGTCGTCGCTATGCCAGTGCTGGCTTGCATGCACCGCTCCCACGAACAGCAGCAAAGCCGCAACGCAGGCGATGCGGTTAATCCAGACGGGACGCTTCAGCAACAGTGAAACCATGGCTCGATCTCGATCCCATGAGCGTAACACACCCCGCACAGCACAGCCGCTATAGCCGCGAATTGCGGCTGACTATGGCAATCAGCACCCAGGCCGGCTGAAGCGCTAGTGAATCGCCCACCCCGGCTTAAGCGTGTGCACACGCAGGTCGGCAATACATTCCAGGGTGCCTGGGCGGTGCATCAAAGACCGGAACCTCAGCGTGATTCCGGTATCCGATCCGTCTTCCCGAATGCCCTCGATATGCGAGAGTTCCAATGTCACCTGGGCGCGGCAATCCACGTTGACGTCCCAGCCCAGACGGTAGTCACGCCCGTACATCGATTCACCCACCTGCAGCGACGGAACCCCGTGCCGGGTGAGCATGCTGTAGCCGAGGCGATACTCCTTGCCTGAACCGAAAAGTCCGGCCCGCGCCCATGGAATTCCAATGCCTCTCCGGGTTTCAAGACCGTAGGCCAACTCCGCGTTGAACTGCTGTTGTTGCCGTGGTCGCATGGCAGCCGAGTGCCTCGCCGGAGCGTCGGCCCACATCCGGCTTTGCAGTCCGCCGTTCAATGGCGCGCCCCAGGACCGTGTAAGGCCCACTTGCAGTCCTTCCGGCGACGCCGGTGTGGGATCGTAGCGTAAGCCGCCCGAGAAGCCCCATTCTTCGAATTCATCCTCCCCATGCGCGATCAGGCCCCGAGCGCCGAGATTGACCGCCAGTCCCGGCACCAGGTCATACCAATCGAGGCCTCCGCCCACTTCAAAACCGAAGCCGTCCTCAGCATCTCCGGAGTCACCACGGAGGGACAGATCAAGGTACGACCTGAGCGAAGACTTGTTTTCGAATGAGGCCAGATGGGATCCCTCCAGGCCCACCCGAACCCGCCGTGCCTCTCCTTCCGTTTCGATCAGGCCGATTTCCTCATCGGCCTTTGTGCGAACCATCATCGCGTCGGCCTTCAGGGCCAGGGAGTATCCTCCCACGCCGGAAAGCAGGTCGCCGCGGGCGCCCACTGCTGCCAGTCGAGTCTTCAGATCGGCCTGCTCCACCTCCACGCCCGTCACCGGAACGGCAGTCATGTCGCCGGTTCCGTATCCGGCTACGCCCCAAACCCACAGGCGATCCGAGACCTGGTAACCGAAATACGGATACAGTCCCGTCACCTCGGATTCCACCCGGGCCGAGTCCCGGGTACCGAAACCAAAGTTGCCGTCCGCCGAACTGTGCGTAAGGGAAACGCCGAACAGGCAGCGGACGCAGCCGTAGTCCACACCGACCGAGGCGCTGCGAACCTCACCCTGCATCATGAGGTCGCCGTCGGAACCGTCGAAGCGCGAGTACGCGCCACGCGCCCACAGATGCCATTCGCCCCTCCCGAATCCGCCGACATTCAGCCGCAGGGCACTGCCCGACAACAGGTCTCGTTCCGTCAGCCGCAGCCCGCCGCGTCCGCCCGGGCCGGCACCGTGGCTGTCTGCGCCAGGCATATTGAGCCCAACAGTGCCCCAGCCCGAGCCTCCGCCTGAACCAAAGCCCCTGAATCCGGGCGAGCTCTGGGCAAACTGCCCATTGGACATTCCGTCGCCGGACACGGGAACGCCGGGGCCAGAAAGGTTCCAGCCCGCCACGGTAACTTCCTGGCTACCGCCGCGCTTCGACCACAACTGGTCTTCGACTGCACCCAATACATGATCGGCCACTGTGCGCCCGAAGCGCGCCAGCCACTGCGCAGTCACACTGGGATCTCCGCCGGTGATCACGCCAACAGCGTGGCCGTCCGCCAGACTGGCTTCGGATACCTGGCTCAACGACAGCGAGAAGCTCTCGTCCTCTTCATTGAGCACGTCAGGCAGCACACGGACTTCAATGCGTGCGCTGGTCACTCCGGCATTGATGGACAGAGTCCCGGAAGTCGACAAGTAGTCGGCTCCCGCGGTGGCGGTGCCATCGGCCGTCGCGTAGTCGAAGGTTACGGGTACATCCCAGGGCTTGTTCAAAGACACGTCGAACATCAGCGAGCCATCCGACTCTCGCCCGCTCGCATCCGCAATGCTCAGCTCAGGCAGCGGCTCGTCATCGTCCGCGATCGTCAGCGTCACGTCCGCCGGCACATCGGTACCGGACAGCGAAAGCTCGCCGGAGACTGTCACGCTCTTGTCCGGCGCATCGGTTCGATTGTTGACCGCGGAAATCGTCACCGTGCCGGAGCTCTCGGTCGCGTTCGGCCCAAAGCCAAGGGTTGTTCCTGCAAGCGCGAAGTCGCCGGCAACGGCAGGCGAGACCGCCTCCGCGGAAATCGTCACCGTGAAAGCCGCCGACGAGGCGGGCGAGGCGGTCGCGGTTACGGTGCTCACACCGCCGTTCTCGCTGATCGAGCCCGGCGTCAGCGCAATAGTCACCACCGGCGGCGCTTCATCGTCCATGATGGTGAGCATTGGTTCCTCAGGATCGGCGATTCCGGGTCGCGACACGGCGCCGTACACCATCACAATCTTGTCCGGAGCATGGATTCGGTTGTCCACCGCAGATACGGTCACGGAACCTGTGCTCTCGGTCGCGTTCGCCGCAAAGCTCAGCATGTTTCCTGTTTGCCTGAAGTCGCCCGGAACCGTAGGCGCAACGGCCTGCGCCGACACCATCACCTCAAATGGCTCGGAAGAAGCCGGCCACGCAATCGCAGTCACTGTTCCCATCCCGCCGTTCTCGCTGATCGAGCCCGGCATCAGCACCAGCGACACCTCTGGCGCTCGTTCGTCATCCGTAATCGTGAGTGCCGCGTCCGCAGGCGCCTGAGCATCTGACAGCGACACCGTGCCGGAAACCGTCACTGTCTTGTCGGCGGCATCGATCTGGTTGTCCACCGCCGTAATCGTCACCGAGCCGGTGCTTGCAGTCGCGTTCGCCGCAAAGCTCAGCGTGGTGCCGGTGAGCGTGAAGTCGCCCGAAACGGCAGGCGACACGGCGTTCGCGGATACCGTCACCGTGAACGCCTGTGCGGAGGCTGGCGAAGCGGTCGCCGTCACTGTGCTCGTTCCGCCGTTCTCATCAATCGTATCCGGCGAAAGCAGCAAAGTGACCACCGGCACCTGGGTAACCGGGGGATCAACCGAAGGTGTTTCCTTTTCCGGTTTCTGGTTGCCGGGCGGATTCTCCGGCTGATCGGATTTCGGCTGACTGTTCTGCACGGCGCCATCATCATCGGTAATCGTCAGTGTGACACTTGCCGGATCATCGACGCCGGACAAGGAAACGGTCCCTGAGACCGTGACCGCCTTGTTCGGCGCGTCAACGCTATTGTCCACCGCAGTAATCGTTACCGAACCGCTGCTGTTCGTAGCATTGGATGAGAAACTGAGCGTAGTCCCGGCGAGATCGAAGTCAGCTGCTACGGCCGGCAAGCTCGCCAACGCGGAAATTGTCACCGTGAATGCATCCGGCGACACCGGAGAGACCGTAGCGGTCACCGTGCTTACACCGCCGTTCTCGCTGATCGAATCCGGCGAAAGCACCAGCGTCACCACCGGAGTCTCAACTACCGGAGTCTCAACTACCGGCGGGTTCACCGGAGGGTCAATCGGATCCGGCTCGTCATCGTCCGTGATCGTCAGCGTCACGTTCGCCGGCGCCTCAATCCCCGAAGCGGTAACTCTGCCTGACACCGTCACCGTCTTGTTCGACGCATCCTCGTCGTTATCGTTCGCAGTAATCGTTATCGACCCGGTACTCCGGGCGGCATCCGCCCCAAAACTCAAGGTGGTCCCGACCAGATTGAAATCGCCGGCAACTGCCGGTGAATTTGCTTGCGCGGATACGGTCACGGTGAAAGCCACGGAGGACACCGGGGAGACCGTCGCGGTCACCGTGCTTACACCGCCGTTCTCGCTGATCGAATCCGGCGAAAGCACCAGCGTCACCACCGGAGTCTCAACTACCGGCGGGTTCACCGGAGGGTCAATCGGATCCGGCTCGTCATCGTCCGTGATCGTCAGCGTCACGTTCGCCGGCACCTCAATCCCCGAAGCGGTAACGCTGCCTGACACCGTCACCGTCTTGTTCGACGCATCCTCGTCGTTGTCGTTCGCAGTAATCGTTACCGACCCGGTACTCCGGGCGGCATCCGCCCCAAAACTCAAGGTGGTCCCGACCAGATCGAAATCGCCGGCAACTGCCGGTGAATTTGCTTGCGCGGATACGGTCACGGTGAAAGCCACAGAGGACACCGGGGAGACCGTCGCGGTCACCGTGCTTAAGCCGCCGTTCTCGCTGATCGAATCCGGCGTCAGTATCAATGTCACAACCGGATCGTTTGCTGGTGGTGGTTGCGGCGGGGGAGGAGTGCTGACTTGCGCCGCCCGGTTGATCGTAACGGTGTAGAGCATTTCCGTAATGTCGTCCGGGGCCGTCACCTTTACCGTGACCACGGTCGCTCCGACGGCAAGGTTGCTGACCACCACGCTGGCGCCAGTGCCCAGCAACACATTGTTGCTGTCGAAGTACTCCACGGCAGCGTCGACCTGGGACGAAGTCGCATACACGGTGACCGTCGTAGTCTCGTTCGGCACCGACACGGAATAATCTTCGTGGGCGGACTCGAATCGTGGATTCAGGGTGACGACCCCGTTGGCGTCGCGTACGTACAAATCACTCAGCGACGCGTCGGTGGTTGCATCCAGGCAACGTATGCCCACGTTCTCATTAAGCGTGCAGTTATGCTGACCGATGTAATCTCTAGCCATCGAGCCGCGGCTTGTCCTGCATTCCAGCAGGTTGGCCTCATCTCCTTCGCACAACATGTCGTCCAGCAGAATCGGGCCCGTCCCTCTTCCGAAGAAGGACCGCAGCAGCCCGGCTGCACCGGATTGGGCGTGTGTATAGCCGAGCTGACGGCACGCCACGTGCGATTCGGTAGTCGTCCAGTAATCGTCGCAGATCACGCCCCACACGGGGCCTTCGCTGTCGTCAGGATCGTCCGCGCAGATTTCCAGACGGCCTTCGTTCACCGCGTTGCCGTCCTGCAGGCGCACGTTTCCAATCGTGGTGCTGTCGCACACCTGCCCCTGGGCCTGAGCGGAAGGCGCCAGGCTTAGAGCCAGCACCAACAGCGCCGCGGCCGCAGCGGACCTGCGGAAAAGAGCGTTGAAGGGGGGAGCGAGGCCGTCAGGCGCCTCTAGGCCCGGCTGGGAAATTGCCGGACGTTCGCCCGGCCTAATCATTTGGTGGTCATCGCAACCTGAGTTGTCAACTCAGGCCACCATGACGAAACGCATTTTCGCATCGTCAATACCCGAGTACCACCCCGCAGGCAAAATAATGCCAAAGAAAGTATTTATATTCAAGGGGTTTGTACTAAGAAATATAGAATGATTCAAAAGTTTGACATAAATATGGTTATTCTATATGTTTTTATGCATGAGGACGACAATTCACATTCATGATGAACTGTTCGCCGAGCTCAAGCACATTGCCGCGGACTCGGGCACGACGCTGACGGCCGTCATCCACGACGCGATTCGCGAGTCCTTGTCCCGGCGCCGAACCGCGGAACGGCCGGCCGTCGAACTACCCGTTTTTCATGGGACGGGGATCATGCCGGGCGTGGATTTGAGCGATACCGCCTTGATATTGGACCTGATGGATAAAGAGGATGGTCCTGCCTGACGTAAACATCCTGGTGGCGGCGTATCGCGATGACGCGCCGGCGCACGCTGCTTGCAGAGGCTGGCTTGAGTCCGTGCTCGAGGCCGACGAGGCATTCGCGCTTTCCGAACTGGTCCTGAGTGATTTTCTGCGGGTGGTGACTCATCCCCGCATCTTCGCCGTGCCCAGTCCCCAGGACGAAGCGCTGCAGTTCGCCAGGATATTGAGGCGCCAACCCCACTGTGTCGAAATCAGCCCAGGCGCCAGGCACTGGGAGATCTTCTTGCGGCTCTACCGGGATGCAGAAGTTTCGGGCAACCTGGTACCGGACGCCTACTTCGCAGCCCTGGCGATCGAGCACGGCTGCGAGTGGATCACGCTGGATCGGGACTTCGCGCGTTTCCAGGGCCTGCGCTGGCGACCTCCCCCTCGCAACATCTCATGAGATAAACCAATCGGTGGGTTCAATTCCGGAGGCCTGCCAACGAGAGCACGCGCCGGATCAATTCCATCTGCCTGGAAATGCCCGTTTTGTGCTGAATGTGCTTTACGTGACCGCGGATGGTGCCCTCCTTGCGGCTGGTATTCATTGCAATCTCGCGTACGCTTTCGCCAGTCGCCAATCTGACCGCCACCTGGCTTTCCGCCGGCGTAATACCCAGCGCGGCCTTCACCAGACCCGGGTCGATCTGTGCCCTGGCTTGGGGATCGACGATCAACACGAGCACGGCGACTTGTGGGGTGGACAACTCCCCATGCCGCTTACCCACGGGCAGCGCGTGCAAGACCAGCCGAGGCAAGATGGAAGTGTGCCTGATGGTCACCGAACTGCTTGCACCCGGACGGTACAGCCTCGGTAGTGAACGTTTCAGCATCCCTTGTAGATTGGCGTTGTCCTGTCGACTTCGAGCACGCAGGTATCCGCCCCGATCGAATATCCCGTTTCTGTCGACCAGCAGTTCCCGGGCCTGATCGTTCACTTCGACGATCCGACCTCGCCCGTCCAGTTGGATGACTCCGCAAGCCTTGTTGCCGAGCAAGCGGGCAAGCGAAGTGTGCAGGGCTTTCGCATCGAAAAGTGCTTGTCGCACTCGGACATACTGGCGCAAATGGGGCAGAAGACGCTTGATCATTTCAACCTGCGTGGACCGCCATCCGCCTGTATCAATGGGATCCGCAATAGTCCAGACGATCCGGGATCCCTGGGGTCCATTCATGCGCACAATGAGACCGTTTTGGCAGGAGGCCCGCCGTAACGCTTCGTTATAGACCCGCGAGTTCTTCCTTTCCCGATCGGTAAAGAGCTGAGCGCAGCGCACAATCCGGGAATCGCCCAATTTCCTCAGGCGGGGCACGCACTCGTCATGCTGATAGTAGGTATTGAAGTAATCGAACTCCAGGTCCCGACAACGTTGCCCTTCAAAGCAGAAATACGCAAGGAAGATCCGCATGTCGTTGCGTGAATGACCTTCCCCGGCTATCAGCATGTTGCCTTTGATCCCGCAGGCGGCGTCAATCAAGGCGGAGACCGCAGGCCAGCGGGAATCGTCTAGAACGGCTTCATGCAGGGACGCGAGAATATGGTCGAACTGGTTGAATTGGGCCATAAAGCCTCATCTCCTGAGACCAGCCCCACAAACTCAATTCGCACGCGTTTACCGGTGCCACTCACAATGTAGAGAATCGATCGCTTTTTGACAACCCCAAAATGGGCCATTGACTGTCAAAGAAAGCCGTCTGAGCGCATCCTTACCGGCAATCCGGCCTCAGCCGTCGTACACGCTATTGACCTGGCCCGGACGGCCGTCGGGCCATGGAGTCAGGTAGAGAGGAAAATCAGCCGCCGGGCGTGGCGTTCCAGGCGTCCAGAACCTGCTTGCAGCCGACCAGGGCAATGGTGTTGCCGTCGTCGTCAAGGAAGTTCAGGGGACCCAGGAAGGTCATGTAGAACTCGCTGTCCTCCGGGAACTCGGTGTGGTCGTGCTGGGCATTGCAGGCTTCGTAGCCGTAGCCCGGCGCTACCGCCGTGGCGCCGCCCTCGGTGCTGCCGCCGCGCACGTTCATGCGGCCCTTGGTAAGAAAGTACTCGCCCGGACCCATGTGGATGTGCTTGGCGAAAGAGGACCCGGCCTTGCAATCGAAGATCGCAGTCCAGGCGCCCGCTTCCGGGGAAACGTGCAGCAGCTTCCAGCTGATGTCGCCTGCGCACAGACCTTGCGGGAACGGAACCCAATCCACAGCATCCATCTGGATGTAGTCGCCGGTGGGTGAATTGTCAGCCATTTTCTTGCTCCTCTCCTGCCGGCGCTACCGAACCCCCCGGTGCACGCGACAGCCTCAAATCAGGGGCATCAATCCTAACCACGAAACCACTACGGGTCAATTGCGGCGGTCAGCGCCTTCACCGGTAGCTTCGGCGAGAACGATCGCGGAAGTTGAGGAATTGTCCTTGTAGTAAGTCACGAAGCGCTTTGTCTCAGGGGCTTCGTATGGGGCAAGGTTTTGCGCCCATCGGTAGCCGATGGTCTGAAACATCAGCCGCGCCCGAACCTCGGCCACTTGCAGGCCCGGCGGGACGGCAACACGATAACGGATCCTGTCGCCGCCGGCCTGGAAGCTTGCATCGTCGGTTGCCTTGCCATGCACCATGATGGCGGAGTCGGCACCTGCCTTCTCGAACCCTTCGGGCAGCAGGCGGTTGTCCTTGGCATAGGTCACAGCCGAAAGGAGGCCGGTCGTGACACGCCCCGAAGCGTCCGCGATGATCGGTTCATAGATCTGCACCTGGCCTGGTTCATTGATTGTCTCGTAGTGCGGCTCGTAGCTGCTTGCATCGGCGTCATTGTCGTTGCCCTCGATGCTGCCGTCGGACCGCATGGCTCCGGACTCGAACAGCAGGCTGCCGTCTGTATCGTGCACCGCAAGATTGATCCAGACCCGTCGCGACGGGTAGGCGGTTGGAAGCTTGTGGCCTGTCAGATTCGCCACTTGCAGGTCGACAACGAGGTGGCCCTCCTCACGATTGATTCCCCGAATCTCGAGCTGGGCGCTGGACGTCTGCAAGTGTTCCCTGGTTGCGGCCGCGGCACGCTGCAGATCACTGGAGGGCGCCTTGACCAGCAGCTCGTCGCGATACTTGTCGAGAAGGCGCAGCATGAACTCGTTGCCTCCGCGAAAGACATGCTGCGAGAAATTCTCTCGCGGTTCCCCGAGCACCGAGGAGATGGGCGCCGGTGAAGTTTCCGGCATATGGCAACTCTGGCAGCTCTGGGACTCCGCGTAGGCACTATGGCGCCATTCAAGATAGGGCGTCTGCTCCGGAAACCGAGCCAGTTCGCGCCCCTGGTCGTCGAGACTCGTCGTAAACAGGGTGTGGCAGGTGGCGCACAACTCTGACTTCTGCATATGGGCGGAAGTCTCGGGCGTGAAACCGGAGGCGGACTGCATGATCCGGCGCAGCCCGTTGTCCACTTCAAAGGGGCCGAAAATCTGCGGATCGGCGCTCGAACGAATCACGAAATTGCCGTCGAAGCTGGACTCCTCGCCGAAATTGTCGGACTGGATCTGATGGCAGGTGGTGCACGACACGCCGTCCAGCGCCAGCATCGCGCTCTCGTCGCCACGTTCGGCGGCCTCAAGGTACTCAAAAACCTTGCCGAGGCCTCCATCCGCCCTGGCGAGTGTACGCGCCATCGGCATGTGGCAGGTTGAGCAGGTGTCCTCGATCTCGGCCCGGGCACCCGGATGGTCCGTCACTTCACGCCGCACCGATGCCTGCCAATAGGGGTCGCGCGCCGAGTGCGCCATCATCGACCCGCGCCAGACATGTCCGATGGACACGTCCGTTCCGTCTGCGTCGCTGAGATTGCTGTGGCAGGCAATGCACTGGTCCGAAGTGGCGAACATGCTGTGATCCACCGGCTGTGTCTGCGCCGAGGCCGAAGCGCCGGCAAGCAAAAAGATGAGCCCGGGCAGAACGGAAGCACCGCGCATCGATTGCAGTCCCGAGAGGCTACCAGCCATCGAGGAAGCCTCCGTCGAACCAGTCCCAAAGCAGGTACATTACGATCTGCGGTTTGCGGTCCTGCTTGTTGCCGACCGGAACACGCACCCCAACGTTCAGCAGGATGTGCTGACGTGTATTCAGCGCCACCTGCAATTGGGGCACCAGATCCAGCGTGGTGTCGGCGCCGGAAACCAATTCACGCGAAGCGAGCACCTCGATCATGGGACTCCAGGCACGGCCGAATTCGCCGTCGGTGAAGGTCTTGCCGAACACCCCCCGAAAGGCCACTTCGTCCTCCGCGGGACCGCTCAGTGCGAACTCGCCCAGCGCCTGGGCCTGGAAAAAAGCGTCTCCGGTCAGAAGCTGGACATAGGCCGCGTAGGGTTCGAGTTTCGTCGAGCCCGAGCCGAAGCCGTCGTCCTCATCGCCGGTGGGCAAGATAACTTCACCGCCTATGCTGAAGGCGCTTCCCCGCTCAAGACTGTGGTGCAGCGCATACTTGTAGCCAAGCGCCAGGTCTCCGACACCGATGCTGGCGTCACCGTCCTCAAGAGAATCGCGCCATCCAACCGGAACCTTCACTTCCACCATGCCGCGTGGACCGAACCGTTTCTCGTAGAGTGCCTCGAATATCACGGCCTTGCTGTCGTCCGTATCCAGGCTCAGGTTGAATACGGTCTCGTCTTCGGGAAACGCCTTCTCGGTGAACAGAGGCTTGGGGACGTTGAATTCGCCGCGGGGCCATTCCTTGTTGGTGCAGAAGGTGCGGACATGCCTGAGAATGGCGTAGATTTCATCGTCCGTCAGGGCGTCCCCGAACGCCGGCATCATTCGGTCGAACGCGCGGACCGGACCGCCCTCGTGGATCACCGCATGCCAGTCGGGGTCGGGTTCCCGGGATGCGAACTCGCAGTCCGTAAAGTCCGGAAGTTCCAGTTCAAAGCCACGGTCTTCCACCGGGCGCCCACGGCCGTCCGCACCGTGACAGGCAGCGCAGGCCTGTTCATATAGGGCAGCATCTTCGAGGGGATCGGCAGAGACGAAACCTGCCAGAAAAAAGCAAAGCAGCGCCGAATAGCTCTTGGCGTTCATGGACACAACTCTAAGATATTTTCCCGATGGATTCACCCACCTGTGGTATGCCGCACGGTGCAATATTCCCGGTCCGAGAGATCAGTTTCCCTTGAAGTCGGGCGGACGCTTCTCGAAGAACGCCGCCAAAGCTTCGTCGTGGTCCGCTGTCCGCTGCAGGATACCCTGCAGATTGGCGGACATTTCCATGACCGACTCGAACCGGTCCTGGCGGCCGGCGCGAAGCAACTGCTTGGCCATACGCAACGCCACCGGCGGCTGTTCGGCGATCTCGCCGGCTAGTTCACGAGCCTTCGGCAGCAGTTCTTCGGGCGAAGTCACCTCGCTGACCAACCCCCAGTCCAGCGCGGTGGAGGCATCGATCAGCCCACCCGTAAACAAGAGCTGAGCGGCCCGCGAGTAACCGATCAGTTGTTGCAGGATCCACGCACCGCCATCGCCGGGAATCAGTGACAGCTTGAGGAAGGTCTGGCCGAACAGGGCCTTCTCCGAGGCGACCCGAATGTCCGCAAGACAGGCCACATCATTGCCGAGACCGATGGCCGGGCCATTGACCGCGGCAATCAGCGGCACGTCCAGGGACCACAAGGCCCTGACCATGCGGTGGATCTCGCCGCGATAGTTCTCTCGAAGCGTGGCCGATCCTCCAGCGAACGGGCCGCTGCGGTCGCGCATGGCCTTGACATCGCCGCCGGAGGAGAAGGCAGAACCGGACCCGGTGAGAATGGCGCAGCGGATTTCCGTATCGTCGCAAATGCTTCTCGCGGCCCGCTCAAACAGCTCGCCGTCGCCGATTCGGCCCAACAGGTTCCGCTCCTGGGGACGGTTGATGGTGAGCAGGGCCACCGCCCCTTCCTTTTCAAACAGCAATGCGTCGCTCATGTCCTCACCTTCACGATCCGAGCGCCGATAGTACCCGCTTGCGCCATCACGCTGAATTACTCGCTGGAAGCCCTCGGTCCAAGCGGGTCTAAGCGGGCTGCAGGGCAGCCGTCTCACAGACAGCTGAGCACAAATGCCGCAGGTCCTTTGTTGTCATGACGTAGGCCGGCATTACGTAAATCAATTTGCCGAACGGCCGGACCCAAACGCCACGCTCCACCAACCGGCGTTGCGTTTGCGCGACGTCCACCGCGCTTTGCATTTCGACCACGCCGATGGCGCCCAGCACCCGAACGTCGGCTACCTGTGGCATTTTCGTGCAAGGCGCCAGGCCGCGGAGCAATTCGCGTTCGACGCGAGCCACCCGCTTTTTCCACGGTGAGTCCAACAGCAAACCAATGCTGGCCAGGGCGATCGCGCAGGCCAGCGGGTTTCCCATGAAAGTCGGGCCGTGCATCAGCACGCCAGCTGCACCGCGAGCCGCAGAGATAGCCTCGGCTACATGCGGCCGGGCCAGCGTTGCCGCGAGGCTCAGATAGCCTCCGGTGAGCGCCTTGCCCAGGCACAGAATATCCGGCACCACCCCGGCATGGTTACAGGCAAACATCCTGCCGCTGCGCCCGAAGCCGGTGGCGATCTCATCGGCGATCAGCAGCAGACCGTAGCGGTCGCACATACTGCGAACGCCCTTGAGGTATTCGGGGTGATAGAACCGCATCCCTCCGGCGCCCTGCACGATGGGCTCCAGAATTACCGCGGCGATTTCGTCGCGATGCCCCGACGCCAGCGTTTCAAGCGAATCCAGGTCGGATGCGTCCCATTCGTCGCCGAAACGAATCCGGGGGGCTTCGGCGAACAACTGCTTCGGCACCACGCCCGAAAACAGATGATGCATGCCGGTTACCGGATCGCACACCGACATCGCCTGAAAGGTGTCGCCGTGGTAACCGCCGCGAATAGTCAGCAGCCTGCTTCGACCCTCCACCCCTCGCGCGCGCCAGTACTGCAGCGCCATCTTGATCGCCACTTCGACCGCCACCGATCCGGAATCGGAAAAGAAGACCCGATCCAGGTCACCCGGCGACAGATCTACCAGTCGTTGCGCCAGGCGAATGGCTGGCTCATGGGTCAGTCCACCGAACATCACGTGCGGCATGCGCGAAAGCTGTTTGCGCGCGGCGCGGTTCAGAACCGGATGGCTGTAGCCGTGAATCACCGACCACCAGGACGCCATGCCGTCGATCAGCTCGCGTCCGTCGTCCAGCGTCAGCCGGACCCCGCGCGCGGAAACCACCGGACAGGCCGGCGTCGGATTGCGCATTGACTCGTACGGATGCCAGATTTGCCGCCGATCGAATTCCAGATCGGCCGCGGACAGCCCGTCGTTCACAGCGCCAGCCTCGCCGCGTATGCCTTGACGTGCCTGGCTGAAACAGGCGGCGACAATTGAGGAAGATCCAGCAGGCAATCAAGGCCGGTCTGCTCCAGAATCACGCCCCGGGAATGATCGTTCGGTTTGCCGTTAAAGACGATTCCGGCCATTTGGATCCCGCGCGTTCGAAGTGCCTCCACGGTGAGCAGGGTGTGATTGATGCTACCGAGGTAATAGCTGGATACCACAACCACCGGCAGGCGCCAGTCTTCCAGCAGGTCGATATTCAGCAGCCCCGGGGCTACCGGCACCAGCACACCGCCGGCCGGTTCGACCACGAGCGGGCCGGAAACGTCCGGTAACTGCAGTTTTTCCCGGCTTATGGTCACGCCCTCGTGATTTGCGGCGGCATGCGGGGCCATCGCAGCGTGCAGGCAATAGGCCTCGGGCAAAAAGCGCGACCGGCTTGAGGTAACCAGTCGCTTGACTTCCATGGTGTCGGTATGCACCAGCCCGCCGGCCTGCACAGGCTTCCAGTAACATGCGCCCAGCCGTTCCACCAGCAGTGCCGAGACCAGGGTCTTGCCTACGCTGGTTCCAATTCCCGCAATCGCGTAGCGCTCCATTCCTTCCTACCCGCCGCCAGCCGGCTGCCGAATGATACCCGTGCCGACTAATATTGCCGGCCCGCGGCAGCAGGAAGCCGCGGGCACCTTCGATATGCCCGCAGCCGAACCGGGTACTAAGGCGCTATTGGCCGGCCGAAGAGGTGGCAGCGTCGTTTTTCTCTACCCCAAGGCGCGCCAGCGTGGCGGCGATGTCCTCGGCGGCCGTCTTGGAATTGACCTTCCGGTCGACAGCCATAATGACGCCATCGGTGCCGATGTAGAAGGTTTCGCGTCTCGGCACGTCCCAACTGCCGATCACCCGGTACGCTTGGGCGACTTCCTTGCTCTCGTCGGACAGGATCGGGAAGTCGGCGTTGTACTCTGCGGCGAACGCGGAGTTATCGTCGATGGGATCCACGCTGGCCATGAAGTAGCTGACCTTGTATTCGCGGATCATGTCGCCATTCTCCGCCAGGGACTTGCATTCGATCGTGCAACCCGGCGTGAACGCCTTCGGGAACCAGGCAAGCACCACCGGACCCTTCTCAAGGAGTTCCGAGAGTGTATAGACGCTGCCGTCGGAGCCGGGCAAGGTCCATTCGGGCGCCTGCGAACCCTCCTCCAGAGCCGGAGCCGGGGCCGGGGCCTCGTCGGCAAGAACCGCACCGGAAAGCACGAGCGTAGTAATGGCCAAAAATTTCTTCATGAAGCAGTACCGGGTAGTGGCGTGAGGCCGGGGATTATATCTACTGGTGCCGTGTCAAACAGTGCTCATGGCTTCGTCAATGGCGCCGATCAGGAGGTCGACCTCGCCCTGCGTGTTGTGGCTATGCAGGCAAACACGAATCCGCTCTTCCCCTGCGGGCACCGTGGGTGAACGAATCGGCAAGGCACACAGTCCCTGCCGGTGCAGCACTTCGGCCACTTTCGTTACCGGACCGGGGCCGGGAACGCACAGGCACTGAATCCAGGAATCGCTGGGGAGCCAGGTCCACGGAGACGTCTTCACCTGCTGGCGGAAGTAGCCGACGACTCGGCGTAGCCGCTCACGTTCGGCGTCCAGTTCGCCGAGAAGCTGATACGCGGCCTGCACCCAGGCGGCCCACAGTGGCGAAAGCCCGGTCGAGAACACAAAGGGGCGGGCAAAGTTCACCAGGTATTCCCGCAGGACCGCCGAACACAGCACCGCGCCGCCCTGAAGGCCGAGCGCCTTGCCGAATGTCACCACCCGCGCCAGCACCCTCTGTTCCAGGCCGGCTGCCACCACCCCGCCGCGCCCGCCCGGGCCCAACACGCCGTTGGCATGCGCCTCGTCCACGATCACGGCGGCGTCATGGTCCTGGGCCAGCGCCACGATTTCATCGAGGGGAGCAAAGTCGCCTTGCATGGAATACAGGGTTTCCACCACGATCGCAGCACTCTCACCGGAACCCAGCGCCCCAAGCCCGGCCTTCAGGTCGAGCATGTCATTGTGCGCAAAAATGACGCGGCTGGCGCCGCTCAAGCGCCCGCCGTCAATGGCGCTGGCGTGCAGCAGACGATCGCACAGCAGCGTCTTCACCACTCCGCCCAGGCTGGCAATCAAGCCCAGGTTGGCGGCAAAACCGCTGGAAAAGACCAGGGCAGCCTCGCAGCGGTAAAACCGGGCAAGCTGGCGCTCCAGCGCCTCCACCTCGGGATGATTGCCGGATATCAGCCTCGAGCCGGTCGCCCCTGGCGGAACGCGCCGCTCTTCGGCCAGCGCCGCCATTCGTCCTAGAAGGCGTTCATCGTGAGCCAGACCGAGATAGTCGTTGGAGCAGAAATCAACGCCCTGAGGAGAGGCATCCAGCCTCCGCAACAGACCCGCTTCCTCGCGCTCCCTGAGCGCTTCCGCCACGGCGCGCCGGACCGCCTCGCTCATGCAGGCACGCGGGTTTCCTTGAGCCGGTAGGGTTCTCTGGGGGTAAGACCCAGCAACTGAAGCAGTTCCTCGTCGCTGTCAAACGCCGGATTCGGCGTGGTCAGCAGCTTTTCGCCGGTGAAGATGGAATTGGCGCCGGCGAGAAAACACAGCGCCTGCTGCTCGGCGCTCATACGGGTACGCCCGGCGGACAGTCTCACCATGGCCCTGGGCATCAGTATGCGGGCAGTAGCGATCATTCGAACCATTTCCCAGGTCGATACGGGCGGGCATTCCTCCAGAGGGGTTCCCGGAACCGGCACCAGGGCGTTCACCGGAACGGACTCCGGGGGACTGGGCAGGGTCGCCAGGGTGTGCAGCAGGTCGATGCGCTGGTCCACCGTTTCACCCATGCCGATAATGCCCCCGCAGCACACCGAGATGCCGGCCTTGTGTACGTTGGCCAGAGTGTTCAGCCGATCATCATAGGTGCGCGTGCCGATGATTTCAGGATAGAAGTCCCTGCTCGAATCAAGATTGTGGTTATAGGCGTAAAGACCCGCTTGCTTGAGGCGCTCGGCCTGGGACTCGCTGAGCATGCCCAGGGTGCAGCAGACCTCCAGTCCCAGCTCGCGAACGCCGGAAACCATCTCCAGCACCTCGTCAAAATGACGGTTGTCCCGCACTTCGCGCCAGGCCGCGCCCATGCAGAACCGGGTGCTTCCCGCCGCCTTGGCTTCACGCGCTGCTTCCAGAACCGCGTCCAGTTGCAGCAGACCGTGGCGGTCGATATCGGTGTGGTAGCGGGCCGCCTGCGGGCAATAGGCGCAATCTTCCGGGCAGCCGCCGGTCTTGACCGAAAGCAGTGTGCATAGCTGCACCTCGCCGGCCGTGTGGTGCTCCCGGTGCGCCGTCGCCGCCCGGTAGATCAGGTTCAGCAACGGTGCATGATAGATTTCCGCCACATCGGTCCTGGACAAATCCGGCATTCTCGCCCTCCTGCTTAAGTAGCCGGCCGCCCCAGCACGGACGGAGCCAGCAGTTCATCGTAACGCCGGCGCCCGCGCATCGCGCCGGAGCTGCGGTCTGCGAGCGATACTACAACGATTACGAAAGCCGCGGCCGGGATCGAGAACAGACCCGGGTAAATCCACGGGAAGGGCGCGTTCTCAAGACCCAGGGCGCCCTCCCAGACGGCCGGACTCAGCGCCAGCAGCACCACCGAAACGGCCATACCCACCCAGCCCCCGACAATCACGCCGCGCGCGCTGGCGCCGCGCCAGAACAGCGCCGCAACCAGCGCCGGCGTATTCACGCTGGCGGCCACGGTAAACGCGAGCGCGGTCAGGTAGGCCACATTCTGGCCCTGGAATTGAATTCCCAGCGCCACGGCCACTGCGCCCAGTCCCACGACGCTGATCCGCGACGCCCGGACTTCGGTCCTGTCGTCGGTGCGGCCATGCTTGATGACCCCGCTGTAGAGATCGTGCGCCAACGCGGCAGCCGCCGCCAGCACCAGTCCGCAAACCACCGCCAACAGCGTGGCGAAAGCCACCGAAGCCATGAACCCCAGGAGCACGTTGCCCCCAACGATCCGCGCCGCATGCATGATCGCCATATTGGTACTGCCGATCATTGCGCCCTGCTCATCCAGGATTTCCGTGTTCCCCGCCAGCAGCACGACAATGCCCAGCCCGGTGATCCACAGCAGCAGGGAAAACGCCACGATGTAGCCGGTGGCGAACACCGCGGACCGGCGAGCCTGTTTGGCGTCAGGCACCGTAAAGAAGCGCATCAGCAGGTGCGGCAGCCCCACCATGCCGACCAGCCCGGTCAGTACAAAGGCGAAGATCGAGATCCTGTCCGGCAGGAACTGGCCCGGTCTCAGCCATTCACTGCCTCGCTGATGGACCCGCGCCGCCGACTCCAGCAGCGAAAACGGTCCCTCGCCCAGGTTCAGCATGAGCAGGGCAACCAGGACCAGGATCGAGAACATGAGCAACACGGCCTTGGTCATCTGCACCCAGGTGGTCGCCAGCATTCCGCCCACGCTGACATACAGCACGGTCAGACCGCCCACCAGCGCCACGGCAAAGGGGTAGGGAATGCCGAAAAGCACCTTGAACAGCGCCCCGCCCGCAACCATCTGAGATATCAGGTACAAAATCGCGGCCACCAGCGTGCCGCTGGCCGCCAGGACGCGGACCGAGGCCTCGCGAAAGCGCGCCGAGAGCACGTCCACAAAGGTGTAACTGCCCAGATTCCGCAGGCGTTCCGCGAGCAGGCACATCAACAGCGGGTACCCCACCGCCCCGCCCGTCATGTAGATCAGGCCATCGTATCCGTCCGTGTAGATGACGGCGGTCACGCCCAAAAGCGTTCCGGCCGAGAGGTGGTCCCCCGCGATCGCCAGCCCGTTGCTGAAGCCGCCGACCGAGTGCGAAGCCGCATAGAATTCGGAAGATGAACGGGTCCGCCGTCCCGCCTGCCAGGTAATCAGCAGCGACGCCCCGATGATCAGGACGAAGGTAAGGATCGAGGCCAGGTTCGGGGCCATCAGGAGGAGTTGGTTCGCGGCGGCGGTGCCTGCCCGGCGTTTTCCGGGGGGCGGTTCCATCCGAAACGCTCGCGGATCCGGGCGCGCATCGGCGCCAGCCGGCGCGTGCTCAGCGCCGCGTAGGTGGCAGTCGCGGCGAACCAGCCGAGCAGGCCCAGCACGTTCCAGACGAGACCGACAGTAACCCAGCGACCCGGCACGAGCCGAATGTCCAGCACTTCCGGCCAGTAGGCCATGACCACGCCCAGACTGACGTAGAACACCACTACGCTGCCGGCGATGGTGAAGGCGTAGCGCCGCTGCAGGCGGCGCAGTCGGATGAAGTCCGGGTCCCGGTTAAGCGCCGAAGCGTTCCTGCTCATGCTGCTTCAGGGAACGAGAGCCTTAAGCCCTCGACGAGGAGTGGATGTCCTCGTTCCCGGCGTTCGCTCACGCGGCCTCAAGGATGCAATAGAGCACGATCAGGTGGCCGTCGTGATCCAGCATGCCGATTTCGCGGCCTACCCGGCCGTCGTGCGTACGCAGCGTTTCCTCAGGAAAGACGTGCAGGCCCTCGGCGCGCGCGCCCTCCAGGACGCCGTCGATATCGTCCACTTCCAGCACCAGTGCGTGGCTGCTGGGCAGGTTGGGTTCGGGCAGTTCCACACCCTTGATTTCGGTGAGGGCCAGGCTGCGAACCTGATCTTTGGAGCTGAGCGCGGCAAACCCGGTCGTGGCTTCCCGGGGGATCTGGAACACCGTAAAAGAATATGATTCAGGGCGGTGTCCCAAGGTGAAATCCAGCTTGAAGCCCAGGATGTCGCGGTATACGCGATAAGCGCGTTCCAGGTCGGCGACGACGAGATTGGTGCGTTGCACGCGCACCGGAAGGTCACTGGTCATCAATCATTTCCCCATCTTCAGCATCGGGAAGTCGGTCAGCGGAATGCTCACCGTCTTCGATTCGGTAAAGAACTCGAGGCTGCCCTTCGCGCCGTCCCGGCCGATGCCGGAATTCTTGTAGCCGCCGAACGGCGCCCGCAATTCACGGTAAATGGGTGTGTTCACCCAGATTGTCCCGGCTCGCAATTCACGCGCGGCACGCATGGTTACGTTGAGGTCCTGAGCCCACAGATAGGCGACGAGGCCGAACTCCGAATCGTTGGCAATCCGCAGCGCCTCGTCCATGTCTTCAAATTCCAGGAAGGTTGCGAAGGGACCGAAGATTTCCTCCTGGCAGATGCGCGAGGAGTTGTCGTCGGCGAGAACCGCGGTGGGCTCCACGAACCAACCCCTATCAAAGCCCTGCGGACGACCGCCCCCGAGAAGGAGTTTTGCGCCGTCTTCGCGCGCTACATCGGCGAAGGAAAGCACCCGGTTCATGTGGTTCTCGTAGCAAAGCGGGCCGATTTCGGTCTCCGCCTTCAGCGGGTCGCCGATTCGCAGGCGTTTGGCGCGCTCGACAAAGCGCTCGATGAATTCGCCGGCGATCGAACGCTGCAGCAGGATGCGCGAACCAGCCAGGCACTGCTGGCCGTTGCCGGAAAAAATACCGATCAATGAGCCGTCGAGGGCGCGGTCCAGGTCGGCGCTCTCGTGCACGATGTTGGCGGACTTGCCGCCCAGCTCCAGCAGCACGGGCTTTAGGGACTTGCCGGCCTCGGACATGATGACCTTGCCGGTCTCCGTTCCTCCCGTGAATCCCACCATGTCCACTTCCGGGTGAGTCACCAGCGCCGTCCCGGTTACCGGCCCGCGGCCGTTCACCAGGTTCACGACACCCGGAGGCAGGCCGGCCTCGTGGAAGATCTCCACCATGCGCTGCACCGAGTGCGGCGTGTATTCCGACGGCTTGAGTACGCAGGTATTGCCGAAGGCGATACAGGTGGCCACGCGCATTGACGCCAGCGGAATCGGCGCGTTCCAGGGCGCCATCATCGCACCGACACCAACCGGTTCGCGAGTGACAACGTTCAGGAAGTTCGGATTCTGCGTATAGACCTCTCCGGAATCCTGGCTCAAGACCTCGCCGAAGAACTCAAAGTTGTAGGCGGCCCGCGCCACATGCATCGCCCGCACCTGGCTGATGGGCACACCGGTATTCACGCTGTCCAGGAACTCCAGTTCCTCGCGGTGCCTTAACAGCGCATCGTGCATCGAGCGAAATATCGCCTTGCGTTCTTCCGCACCCATGCGGGGCCAGGGGCCGGACTCGAACGCCGTGCGGGCGGAACGCACTGCGGCATCCACTTCATCCGCGTCGGCCTCCCGCAAGACCCCGCTCGGTTCCTCGCTGGCCGGATTGATGATCGGGAAGTCCATCCCGTGCCGTGCCGTAGCAACCGGCTCACCGTCGATAATGCTGGTTACGCGCTCGCGAACCGCGAAGTCAGTGTCCATGCTCATGGCGCGCGAGCATAAAGAATCCACGCCGGCTAAGCAAACGAACCAGCCTGGCGCAGACGGCGCACAGCCACCTCCCATAAGTTACGGAGACATCCGTACGCCTCTACGAGTTTCTCCAGGGCCCTGCGGTCCGCAATCCGAACGCCGTTTCTGCCTGCCGCCAGAAGTATGCGGGCCTGGCGATCATTCAATCCGTGGTGGCCGATCACCACGGCCAGATCAAACAAGGGGTCGCCGGGGCACGAGAATTCCCAATCGATCAGGCGCAGCCGGCGACCTGCAATAACGTTCGGCGCCACCGGATCGTTGTGACACACAGCGGTGGCGCGCTCATCCGGGCGGGACTCCCGCCAGGCCCTGGTTCCCGTGCGGGCCATGCGCCCTGCCCAGGCACCGCCGACGATCTCCGCATAACGGGCCATTGCCCGCCCCAGGTCAAGCGGCGTTGCGTTCCCCGGCCGGGGAACCGTCTCGTGCAGGCGGCGCAACAAACCACCCAGCGCGCGCAGCAGGTGAGGATTTCTGAACATGGCAGGGCTCAAGGCGCGGCCGGCAAGCCATCGCGTAACCAGGACACCTTGCCCCGGACTCGACCAGACAACCTCCGGTCCGATCTCCGTGCCGGCAACCGCGCCCAGCACCGCCATTTCGGCTGCCCGGTCCAGCCCAAGCCTGGCAACAGCCGGAGTATCCAGGCGAACCACCAGCCGCTCGCGTCCCCGCGAAACCAGCCAGGATTCGTTCCAGCCACCGCCGCCAGGCAGACGGCCCAGGACCTCAACGTCGTGAAAGGCGCGATGGAATGTAAGGAAATCGCCGAGCTTCACGCGGGAAGCGCCCGGCGCCAGGAGCGGTATCCCACCCACGCAAGAACCAGGTACAAGCAATAGAGGATGGCGGTGAAGTACAGGCTGCGCTCCAGGTACAGCAACAGATAAATACTGTCCAGGGCAATCCACCAGATCCAGTTGCCGATGTACTTGCGCGCCTGCATGAAGGTGGCCAGTGGCGCCCCCAGCGCCGTGATCACATCGATGAAGAGCAGCGGGGAGTCACTGTACGGCTGCACCAGAATCGTCACCGGAACCGACACGACCAGCAGGCCCGCTACCGCCATGAGGTTGTTGCGCCAACCCCAGTAGCCCAGTCTGGCCGGGTGTTTGGCGCCCGCGCGCCACTTGCGGTAGCCGTAGACGGCCATCACCATGTAAAAAACCTGCAACCAGGGCTGAAAAATCAGGCCCGCGTCGAGGAACACCACCACGAACAGGCCGGACGCCACATAGGAGGCCACCCAGCAACCGATATGGCGGCGGATGGCGAGCAGCACGTAAACCAGGCCCAGCACCACCGCCAGGATTTCCAGGACCCTCATCAAGTCCAATTCAATCATGCCTTACAGCTGCGGCTGAGACTTGATCGGCAAATCCGCATTCAGATACTTCGCCACCAGCACCACCCGATCGCCCGATTCCATGACCGCCTTCATGCAGGAATCAACCGCGTTTTGCACGTCCTCCATTTCGCCGCGCAGCTGGGTACTCATCTGGTTGGTCAGCACCTCGATACCCGGCTGGCGCCGCAATTCGCGAATGAACCCCGTAATGCGGGCGATCGGCTCGTCGCTGGACAGCGGGTAGAGGCTGAGTTCGGCGGTTATGCGCATGACACGGCTCTAGAACAGCCGGCGTATCGTAACGCCGAAGTGCCGCGGATCGCCCTGCTGGCGAAATTCCTGCTGCGGCCAGTCCGGCGGCACGTTGGAGAAGTAAAAGCCGCGCACCGCGTAGTATTCATCCAGCAGGTTGCGCACCCAGCCGAACGCTTCCCATCCCTCCCAGGCCCGGCCCGCGCGCAAGTGCAGCAGTGTGTGCGGCTCGGACTTGCGGTCGTGGCTGTTGGAAAAGTAAAAGCCGTCCTTGCCGACCAGCTCTCCCGCCACGAACCAGCCCCCGGGATGGCGCCAGCGCGCGCCCAGTGCGTAGCCGTAGCGCGGAGCATGCGGCTGGTCGCGGCCCTCAAGTTCCGGACGGCCCGGATACCGCGTGATCTCCGTGTCCAGCAAACCCAGGGCCGCTCGCAGCCGCCACGCGTCGTCCGGCGCGAATTCCAGGCTCATCTCCACGCCCCGATTGCGCCCGCGGCCTACGTTCTGAGTAAAGAAAACGAACGTGTTGGGATCCTGCGGGTCCAGCTGCCGAGAGGTATCCACCTGAACGTCATCGCGCTGGGAATGAAACAGGGCCAACTCGCCGCGCAAGCGTCCGTCCCGCCACAGCCCCTTGACGCCCAGTTCGTAATTCCAGAGGAATTCCGGATCGTAGAGGAGTTCGGAGCTGCTGAGGCCCTGCCCCCCCAGACCGAGATTGAATCCGCCCGCCTTGTAGCCTCGCGCAATGCGAGCATAGATCCTGGCCTTATCTCCAAACGGGCGGGACAAGCTGACCTGACCGCCGAACATTTCGTCCTTCGGCGAGAACCGCTCACTGTTCGAATCGTCGTAATCGGCATCTCGCTGTTCCCAGCGCAGCCCCGCGGTAATCTCCCAATCGCGGTCAAACGAACGCGAGACCTCGCCGAACAACGCCAGGCTATCGGCGCCGAAGCGGGAGTCGAAGCGGTCTTCGCTCGGACCGGGCGCGTAACCCGGCTCGGCGTACAGGCCCCGATCGACACGGTCATTGTCCTCCTCAAGGTCCAGCAACCACACCCCCAGCACATAGTCCCACTCCCGCCCCGCCGGCGACAGCAGGCGCAACTCCTGGCTCAGGCCGGTGCGCTCGCGCTGGGTGCGCGAGGTGTAGTCGTAGCGCATGTCAAAGCCGGCAATGCGGGTCCAATAGCTGTCTTCACCCCAATCCGCGTCGTAGCTGTGCTCGATATCGGAGCTTGCCGCTCCCGTGATACTCACCAGGCTGTGGCCGCCGGCAAGCTCAAGATCAACGCGCAGCGATGCGCCGGTGGATGTCTGCGAGTCGCGGCCGGGGCGGTCCGACCAGGTAGTCAATTCATTGTCGATCGACCATCCGTCGTAGCCGTTGTTCAGGTCGATGTGCAGCACGGTCAGGCGCAGCGCCAGGCCCGGCGAAGGGTCGACATTGAGCTTCCCCCGCAAGCTCAGCTCTTCGCGGCCATTCGTGTCGTCCCGATCCAGCGTGGCGTTGCGCCGAAATCCGTTTGCCCGGTATTGGTGCGCCGCCAGACGGCCCGAAGCAGAAGCGCCCAAAGGGCCGCTGATTGCCAGGCCCAGCGCCCGCATGTCGTCATTGCCGAAAGAAACTTCCGCTTCGGACTCCGGCTCGCGGGTCGGTTCCCTTGAGCGGGCGTAGATCAGCCCGGCCAGCGCATTGGCGCCGTAACGCGTGCCTTGCGGGCCGCGCAATACCTCGACGCTGCCGAGATCGAAGCGGGTCGCCACGCCACCGATGGCGGAAAAATCGATGTCATCCAGCAGAAAACCCACCGACGGATTCGGCGCGCCCTCATACTGCGAACGTTCGCCGATTCCCCGCACCTGGAAGTAGCGGGCCCGCGACGAACCGCCGGACCAGTGCAGGTTGGGCGTAAGCTGCGCCAGTTCCTCAAAGTGCTGCACAGAGGAACGGCGAATGGTCTCGGCATTCAGCACCGTAATGCTGGTGGGCAGATCCAGGCTGCGAACTCTCTTGAGCGAGGCCTCGACCACGATTTCCTCCAGAACCCGGGCTTCGGTATCCTCGTCCGCCGCCCACGCCGTGGCCATCGCCAACGTGATTGCCGTGGAAAAAAAGTAACGCGAAATGAAAGGCTGCATACCTCGTTCCTCCGCCGGTACGAACCGGATCAGGTTCAAGGGGTCCCCTATCGAAAGAATCTCAGGCCGAAGAGCCGCCCCCCAGGTAAGGAAAGAGTATAAGCCACGGCCCGGTTATGCCTCATGACCCGGGGCCGCGAGAGCCGCACAGGCCGCCTTGAGGGATAATTGCCGCCGAGAGAAAGGAGGCGGTTCATGACCGAACCCAAACTGGAATACCGCGCGATCGACGCGGTCGTCAATATCTGGACGCCGGAGGCGCTGTCGCATCGCCCCGGCTGGCAGGGCGATTTCTTCGTCGGCAAGATGAAAGCCGAGAGTCCTCTGATGCACGGCCTTTCGCTGGAAGAAATGATCGAGCGACTGGACGCTGCAGGCATCGAGCGGGCATTCCTGATCGCGCCGCGCACCGGCCAGGTGGGACTGCCGGGCTGCTACCACCTGCCCTACGAAGTCGTCGCGCGCGCCTGCGAAGAACACCCGGACCGGTTCTCCGGGCTGGCCGGGATCGATCCTACCCAGGGCATGGAAGGAGTGCGGATGTTCGAAGACGCGGTAAAGAACATGGGCTTTGTCGGCGCGCACCTCTACCCGCACTGGTTCGAACTGGCGCCGGACCACGCCCGCTACTACCCGTTCTACGCCAAGTGCTGTGAACTGGACGTGCCGATCCAGATGCAGGTCGGCCAATCGATGATCTATGCGAAGGATGCCCCGCGGCGCAGCGTCGGACGCCCGATCACGCTGGATTCGGTGGCCTGCGACTTCCCCGAACTGAAGCTGATCGGCATCCACGTCGGCATTCCCTGGCACGAAGAGATGATCGCGATGTCATGGAAGCACGACAACGTGTTCATCGGTTGCGACGCGCACCGTCCGAAGTACTGGCCGGACAGCTTCCGCCACTACATCAACTCTTTCGGGCAGGACAAGGTGATCTTCGGCACCGATTTTCCGGTACTGGATTTCGTACGAACAGTCGACGACATCGACGCGCTGAAGTTGCGCCCGCAGGCGCGCCGCAAGCTGATGCGCGACAACGTGCTCAGGATCTACGGCCTCGAGTAGCCACTTGCGGCTGACGATTTCGGCGGAATTCTCGACTGCAGCCAGCCCCGGGCCGGGCCGGCAGTATTGAATGACCCGGTAACGACTACCCGGTATCTGGCGCCCGCAAGCTCTGCGGCGAGTTGGCAGGCCTCTACCACCGTATCGCAGGTCCACAACTTCATGTGCGGCTGCCTTCCGGCTGCTTCCCCGAGTTTCGCGACTGAACAGGCTTTCGGTCCGTCGGCGCCCGCAACGACGATGTGGTCCTGCCGGCTGAACGGCAGGGCGTTCAGGAACCCGGCGATGTCCTTGTCGTCATGCATGCCCAGCACCCAGACTGCCGGGCAAACCGGCAGCGATTCAAGGCTCCGTCTCAGGCAGGCTCCCGCATCAGGATTGTGGGCCACATCCAGTACCCATTCCGCGCCTCCGTATCGCAGCCGTTCAAATCGACCCGGCAATCGTGCTGCCTCGCGGACTTCCCCGAAGTCCTGTGAATCCGGCACCCACGCAGGGTCAAGCTGTTCCAGCACCGCCAACGCCAGGCTCGCATTCGGCAGGTCCGCCGCGCTGGACGGGTCCGCAACCGGCAAGCCATCTCGCGTCACCGTCGTCCCGCTCCAATTCCAGGTTTCACCGCAGCGTTCGTATTCGAAATCCGAACCCGCCTGGTACAGTGGCGCGCCCAACTCTTTCGCACGGGCGGCAATCGGGGCCGGCGCGAGACCAGCGCCGTACAGAGCGGGGCATTCCGCTCGCAGGATGCCGGCCTTCTCGGCGGCCACCAGGTCAAGCGTGTCCCCCAGCCAATCCTGGTGGTCCATCGCGATCCGCGTAATCACGCTGACGTCGGGATCGATCGCGTTGACTGCATCCAGCCGCCCCCCAAGTCCAACTTCCAGCACCCAGGCCCCGCAGCCTGCCCGGCTGAACAGGCAAAACGCGGCCAGCGTCACGAACTCAAACTCGGTAAGCAGCACGTCGCCGCGCGCCTTCTCCACCCGTTCGAACTCGCGGCACAGGTCTTTTTCCGGGGCGTAAGTCCCGTCAATCTGTATCCGCTCGCCGAATTCCTGGACGTAAGGGGACAAGTAAAGGCCCGTGCGCAATCCGGCGCGCATTCGAAGAGCCGCTGCGATCATCGCAGCGGTGCTTCCCTTGCCGTTGGTCCCCGCCACGGTCACCACCCGCCCCTCAGGCGGCCGCAAGTCCAGCTTGTCCATGACCTTCACGATCCTCTCAAGACCCAGATCGATCTCACGCGGGTGCAGCCGTGATACGTGGCTCAGCCAGTCATCCAGGCCTTGCGGAGCAGCGGACTTCATGGCCGCGATTGTATTCCCGGGAACGAGGGACTGCGCTTTACAATGCTCCCACCCAACTGGAGTAGTTGACATGCGCATCAGGACATCCCAAACCCTTCTCGTTTCTTGCTTCGTGCTGGCTCTTGGCGCCGCCGTTGCGCGGGCGGAGATTGCCGCCACGGCCGAGGAAACCTCGCCGCTGTCCGCCGGCATTCAAGCGCCCGCGTTCACCGTCCGTAACGCTGATGGCGGCGATTTCGCCTTTGATCCTTCAGCGCTCGAGCGCCCGGTAATGCTGATCTTCTACCGCGGTGGCTGGTGCCCCTACTGCAACCGGCATCTGGCCGAACTTCGCCACGTGGTGCCGGAGTTGGGCGAACGCGGCATGGACGTGTACTTCCTGAGCGCCGACAGCCCCGAGAACCTGGGCTCGGCCCTCCACAGTGAGGCCGAGGGACTGGACTACACGCTGCTGTCCGACGCCCGGCTTGACGCCGCCGAAGCCTTCGGCCTCGCCTTCCGCGTGCCCGACGCCTACTACCGCAATGCGAAGGAATACGGCGTGGACCTGGAAGAGGCCTCCGGCGAGACCCACCACGCCCTGCCGGTGCCGGCCGCTTACGTGATCGACACCGCCGGAGTGATCCGCTTCGCCCACGCCAACCCGAACTACACCCAGCGAGTCACCGCCGATGAACTGCGGGCGGGCGTGGAAAGCGTGCTTGAGGGCGGATCAGGCGCCGGCGATGCTTAAGGATTCGATGAGAATCGAACCCGTGTGAATTCCGCTGCGGCGGTCCACGTCGGCGCCGACCGCGGAGATTTTGCGAAACATCTCCTTTAAGTTCCCGGCAATCGTGATTTCGTGGACCGGGTGCTGCACGGCGCCTTCGCTGACCCAGTATCCCGCGGCTCCGCGGGAATAGTCGCCGGTCACGGTATTGGCGCCCTGCCCCATCAGCTCGGTCACGACCAGGCCCTCGCCCATTTCACCAAGCAGCTCCTCGTAGGACTGGCCGGTGCTGGCCAGCAGAAGGTTGTGCGCGCCGCCCGCGTTTCCGGTCGTTTCCATGCCGAGCTTCCTGGCCGAGTAGCTGCCCAGGAAATACCCGTTGACCACGCCGCCGCTTATCATTTCACGGTCCGCGGTGGCCACGCCCTCGCCGTCGTAGGCGCGGCTGGCCAGCCCGCGAGGCGTGTGCGGGCGTTCGGACAGGTTGACACAGTCGGAAAACACCTGCTGACCGAGGCTGTCGACGAGGAAGCTGGCGCGGTTGTAGAGTGCCCGGCCGCTCACCGACACGCAAAAATGACCGATCAGGCTGCGCGCCACCCTTGGCGTAAACAACACCGGCGCCCGGGTGCTCTTGATCTTGCGCGCGCCCAGCCGCCGTAATGTCTGCTTCGCGGCGCCCTCGCCCACCTCCTTGACCGGCGCCAACTCCTCGGGCGCGCGGGCCACGGTAAAGTCGTAATCGCTTTCCATTTGCCCGTCCTGCTCGCTCAATACCGAGCAGGACATGCTGTGGCTGCTGGAGCGGCCGCTGTGCAAAAAGCCGTGCGAATTGCCGTAGGCGAATGCGGATTCGCCGGTATCCACGCCTGCCCCTTCGGAATTGCTGATTCGCGGGTCCGAGTCCAGCGCCGCTGCCTCGCACTGAAGGGCCAGTTCCATGGCCTGCTCCGCGTCCAGGTCCCACGGATGATACAAATCCAGATCGGGGAACTCGGTGGCCATCCGCCCGGCCTCGGCCAGACCCGCGCAATCGTCTTCGGCAGCAAATCGCGCCAGGCTCAGGGCCTTGTCCACGGTTTCCCGGACCGCTTCCGGGGACAGGTCGGACGTGCTGGCCGAACCGCGTCGCAAGCCGCGGTACACCGTTACGCCCAGAGAGTGGTCCTGGTGGCTTGTCAGCGTCTCCACCGAACGCATGCGCACGCGCAGGGTCAATCCGGAATTGTTGGACGCCGAAGCCTCTGCCTGGCTTGCGCCCTGTTTGCGAGCGTGCGTCAGCGCATCGGCCACACGCTCGCACAACTCATTGGGTGACATCGCTGCCCCGGACTGCCTCCGCCGTCTGGGCCTCGCGAAAGGCCTTCAGGGCGGCACGGGCATCGTCGTCGCTCAAGGCCAGGATGGCGGTCGCCAACAAGGCGGCATTCACCGCGCCATGGCGCCCAACGCCCAGCGTTCCCACGGGGACTCCACCCGGCATTTGCGCCATCGACAGCATGGCGTCCGCTCCGCCGAAAGCGGCGGTTGCCATGGGAACGCCAAGAACCGGCAGCGACGTCAGCGCCGCAGCCGTGCCCGGAAGCGCCGCGGCCAGCCCGGCCCCGGCGATGATCACCTGGATCCCACGCTCTTCGGCCTGCTCGCAGTATTCGGCCAGCTGCCTGGGGGCGCGATGCGCGGAAAGCGCGCGCGCCTCCCAGCCCACACCAAGGGAATCCAGGGTGTTGGCTGCATTTTCCATGATTTTCCAATCCGAGCGGGATCCCATGAGAATGGCCACCTTCAGCGTCATTTATTGCTCCTTTGTCTTGCGTTGTTCATTGGGGAATCAGGCCGTGCCGCCGACGGTAATGCCGTCCACCCGGATGGTGGGCATGCCCACACCAACGGGCACGCTCTGACCTTCCTTGCCGCAGACGCCGATACCCGGATCCAGCGCCAGGTCGCCGCCCACCATCGACACGCGCGTCAGCACGGTAGGACCGTCGCCGATAAGCGTTGCATCGCGCAGCGGGGCGCCCAGTTTGCCATCTTCGATCCGGTACGCCTCGCTGGCTGAAAAAACGAACTTGCCCGAGGTGATATCGACTTCTCCACCACCGAAATTTTTCGCATACACGCCCTTTTTCACCGAGCGGATGATCTCTTCGGGATCATGCGGCCCCGGCATCATGAAAGTGTTCGTCATGCGTGGCATGGGCAGACAGGCATACGATTCCCGGCGGCCGTTGCCGGTGGCCTTGACCCCCATCAGCCCGGCGTTGAGGCGATCCTGCATGTAGCCTGCAAGCACGCCATTCTCGATCAGCACGGTGCGCCCGGTCGGGGTGCCTTCGTCGTCCATTTCCAGCGACCCGCGGCGTCCCGGCAGGCTGCCGTCATCGACAACCGTGCAATGCTCGGTGGCCACTTGCTCGCCCAGGCGCCCGGCAAAGGCGGACACACCCTTGCGGTTGAAATCGCCTTCCAGACCGTGACCCACGGCCTCATGCAACAGCACGCCGGGCCAGCCCGACCCAAGCACCACGACCTCCTCGCCAGCCGGCGCCGGCCGTGCATCCAGGTTCACGACAGCCTGGCGCACCGCGTCGCGCGCGTACTCGCGGGCTGTCCCGGAAGCGCACAGCTCTGCAAGCGGCAAGCGGCCGCCCCAGCCCGCCACGCCATGGCGCACCTCGCCCTTTTGTTCCAGCAATACGGTCACGCCCAGCCGTACAAGCGGCCGGTCGTCGGCAGCAATTCGGCCGTCGGAGGAACAGATCAGTACCAGGTTGCGGGCAATGGACAGGCTGGCGATGACTTGCCGCACACGCGGGTCCGCCGCGCGGGCCTCGCGGTCGAGCGCGTGCAGCATTTCCACCTTGGCCTGGTCGGAAAACCCGCCGGCAGGATCCCCCGGAGCGTAGAGCCGGCGGCTCGCGCTCGCACGACGCAACTCCACTTGCCGGGTGCCGCCGCCCCGCGCAATGGCGGCTGCAGTATCCGCGGCCCGCAGGAGGGTGGAGGGGTCCAGTTCATCGCAATAGGCGAATCCGGATTTCTCGCCGCTGACCGCCCGCGCACTCATGCCGCGGCCCCGGTCGTGGCTTGCGGTCTTGACGATCCCGTCCTCCAGTACCCACGACTCGCTGGAGTATTCGGAAAAATACAAATCGCCCCAATCGACGCCGGGGCGCATCAGTGCGCCCAGGGCCCGGTCGAGTTGCGGCTCGCCCAGATCGGACGATTCCAGCAGGCTGCTTCGCGCCAGCGCAATGGCTTGCCGTTGAACGGCGTGAGTGGACGGATCGGGAGATTGGCTCATGGAAACCCTTTGTGTGTATGCGGTCGTCGAAATTGCGGCTAGCAGGCGCCACCTGACGTCGGCGTGCGGTGATCCAGGACCGGAAAGGCGCTGCGCAGTCGCTCGAGGTTTTCCAGGGCCACCTCGTGACACAACACGCCGTCGCCTGATTTGCGCTCCGCCAACACCTGTCCCCACGGCTCCACAACCATGGAGTGACCATAGCTCTCGCGCCCGCCGGGATGGCTGCCGTGCTGGGCGGAAGCCAGCAGGTAACACAGGTTTTCAACGGCCCGCGCGCGAACCAGCACATACCAGTGCGCCTCCCCGGTCGCCCGTGTAAATGCAGCCGGCAAGGCGATCATTTCAGCGCCGCGTTCACTCATGGCGCGAAACAGCTCGGGGAAGCGAAGGTCGTAACAGACGGCCAGGCCGAGGCGCCCGAAAGGCGTTTGGGCTACTACCGGCTCCTGACCCGCCGTGGTCGTGGCGGATTCGCGGTACGACTCCTTGCGTCCCGGCAAGGACACGTCGAACAGGTGTATCTTGTCGTAGCGTGCTACCAGGTTTCCGGAGCCATCGAACAGGCAGCATGCGGATGCGGGACGCTTCGGATCTTCCGCCTGCATCGGGATAGTCCCGGCAACGATCCACATTCCCAGCCGTTGCGCCTGCTCGGCAGCGAATTCCTGCCACGGCCCCGAACCCGATCTCTCCGCATGCTCGGTGCGCATGCGCTCGGCATCCCTGGACATCAGGGCAAAATTTTCCGGCAACACGGCCAGCGCCGCACCCAGGTCGGCAGCCTCCTGCAACAAGGCCGCGGCACGCTGCAGATTGACGGCGGGGTCATCGCCCGAACACATCTGGATGATCGCTACCTTGCTCATGGCACGCTCGGGGCGGGCTCGGACGGTTCCTGCGTCGCGGGCGGCGGCGCTTCATCCACGGGATCCGGCTCCGCATCCGCCGGCAGCGCCTCGCCGCCCGGCTCGTCAGGCTGGTCTTCCAGCGCCGCTTCTTCCGCCTTGCTCAAGAGTGCATCCCAATCGATTTCAGGCATATCGCTCAAGTGTTCCTCAAGATAGAGGGCGCAATCTTCAAATGCACCCAAATCAATTTCCTCACGCAAGACCCGCGTCACCATTGGCTCATCCCAACTACCGCTTACCTCGTAGTAGTTTGCGGAAATCGCCTGCAAAGGGTCGCGGAAGACCTGGGAAAGCAAAAGCATGGTCGCTCCCAGGCCGGTTCCGCCGACGATTACGCCACCCAATGACAACAAGTCCGGCAGATTTGGTGATACTACGGCAACTTGGTCGTAGCTGCGATCCTGCAATCCCGTCCGCCCGAACAGGGCGAGCCCTGCGACCGCGCCTTGCAGCCCCATGTTGCAGGTGTAGGCCTGACCGTCGCGCAGGCTGAAATCACCGGCCAGCCGGTCGAACGGCAGGCCTTCTTCGGTCACTTCGCGAAAATCCAGCGCGAGTTTGCGTGGCAGGCGAGCAAGGCTGAGCATGCCCAGCATGCGCCCGCCTCCAGGGTCCAGCGCTACCACTTCGCCTTGCTGCACTTCCACACTTACACTGCCGTTGGCGCGGGCCAGGAAATCTCCGGTGGGCGGGCCTTCCCAGTTCGCGGAAAGGTTCATCATCCCACGGTCGCCGGAAATCGCGCGGGCATAACCAAGTTGCTCCAGGGCGGAACCCACATCGGTGCTGTCGAGCGCCATGTCCAGGCGCCCCAACTGCTCCTCACCCTGTTCGTCGGTTACCAGCCACGCCGCGCTGCCTTCGGAAGAGAAAGCGGGAGATCGTGTTCGAAACCAATTGACGGCCAATCCACCGGCGGTCTTCTCGTACCGGGCCCGGACCGAGCCGAGGCGCATTTCCCCGATCTCGAGTTCGTCCAGCAGCAACTTGCCCCCCGGCAGCGCGCGCGGGTTCGCCGGAGCCCCCGGCTGTGGGTCAGGATGAGTCAGGCGCAGCCAGTTCAGGTCCGCCAGGAGCTGAGCGCCCTCCTCTCCGGCGCGCGGCCAGAATACCCGTCCGTCGGCGGACTCGCCCTGAAGCTGAATCAACCATCCGTCGTCTCGTGGGCGGACCCGAATGGACTGCTCCTTGAGCGCACTTCCCAGCGAATAAACCTCTCCGGCCTTCAGATCCAACGTCCACGGAAGGCCCAGCGAGTTCGATTCCGACGCTAGAACCTCTACCCAATCGGATGGCCGCAAGCTGTCCACTCTTCCGTCCACAAGCAATGCCGCTTCCTGCGGCAGGCGAGGCGGAGAGTCTCCGAAATGCAAGTGCGCGCGATCTATTCGCCAACCTGTACGGTGGCCGTCAAATTCGATGGCGACTCCGGGCCCCAGTCCCAGGCGTCCGGCAAGACGCGGAGGATCGTCCGAACCCCAGCTCAATTCCAATTGCGTAGGTCCGGGCGTGTCCGCCGGTTTGGCCATGGGGTATGGAAGCGCGCTCTCAAGCCCGATCAGGTCCGTTTCCATGCGGACCCGGATGGTTGGTGCGGGGCCATCATCCGCGGAAGGGACCAGAACCTCGCCTTGCCAGGCGAACTGGCCGGACAAGCGATCCAGCGCGCCCCAGCCGAACAGCTCCTGCATGATTCCCGCCGTGAGCGAACCGTGCAACTGCACCTGGTAGCCGTAGCCCGCCGTGTCGGGAGGCGCCTTGGCCACACCCAGGATCAGCGGTTCGCCGAGGAACTGTCCCTGAAGTTCCCGGCCACGAACTCCGGCGCGCGTGTAGCTGACGGTCCCCCGCAGGTTTTCCACCGGCGGAGTCAGATTGTTCAATTGAAAGCGCGCGCCTTCCAAAGTGGTGTCAGTTGCCACTTCCCAGGTGCTTCGATCCGCGATGGGCAGCCTGAACTCAAGGTGCGTACTCGCCGGTCCCCCGGTTTCGGCGTCGAACACAGTCGGGTGAATCCGATCGGCAAACGGGGTGCGGGCCAGCCCGGCAAGCAGGCGCGGCAAGTCATCGTCGCTGTTGCCGCTTATCTCGACTACGGCGTTCAACAGGTCGGTGACTTCAACCTTCGCGTCCCGCCACCGAACCCCGGCCAGATCGCCTTCTGCGTCCAGGATGACCAGCGTGGATCCATTCAGTACCAGGCTGCCGGAGAGATTCTCAAGATCCGGCCAGGCATCGTGCACGGTCAGATCGGCATTCTCAATGTCCATCTCGACGCGAAGGACTGCCCCGGAAAAGGGAAAGGAGCGCAAGGGACCGCTTAGCTGCATGTTCCAGCGGGTCGCGGTACCGGAATGAAGCGCTCCGCTCAGCCAGCCGAACGGCAGACCCGGGGTGTCTTTCCAGGGCAGGCGGCCAAGCCAGGCCGGTAAATCCGGGATACGCTCGCCGCCGCCGCTGAATTCGAGTACCGGCGAACCGTTTCCGGAATCTCGGGCCAGGGACAACCGGCCGGCCCATTCCATCCCTTCGGCGCCGAGGCGAAGATTGTTGCCTTCGAACGACCAGCTATCGGTACCGCTCCGCCAGGTCAATTCCGCTTGCAGACTTGAGAGTTCCACAGGTTCATTCAGCCAGGGCGCATCGAAGCTACCCTCATCCGCAAGAGCGAGGTTCGCATTCCCCGCACCTGCCTTGTGGACAAAGTGCCCGTCCACGCCGTTCAACTCGAGTTCCCGCGCCGGCCAGGTCAGAAGGAGACCGGAGAATTCAGCCTGAATCTCCGGAATTTCTGCGCCTGTCGCCTCCCAATTCATCGTCAGCCCTTCCACGTCCCCGCCCCTGGGCACGACGCCCAGCGAAACGCCCGCACGCTGCGCAAGGCCCAGCAACGGTGGAATCGCGTCTTCCAGCCGCACAAAACCGGCAGTCAAATGCAGCTCGGCAAGCTCTCCTTGCTCGCCAAGATTCCAGCGCGCATCGAGTTCCGTGTCCGGCCACCTTCTTCCGTCGCGTGCGGCCTCAAGCCGCGCGGCAGTAAGGACATATTCGCGCCCGCGGCCCTCCCACTCGAATTGTCCGCCCAGACGGTCGAACACGTGATTGTCAGGTCCGTCCGCGAACCAGAGATCGGAGAAATCACACTCCCCGAACAACTGCTCAATGCGCAGGTCCTCAAGGTCCACGAATACGCTGAAGTCGCCGGATCCGAAAAGCGGCAGCGCCGCTATTTCGGCAGCCAGTTCCCGCATCTTTCCCAGGTCCACGGAGCGACCTTCGACATGAAGCCGCCAGGCGCCGGACGGCAGCAATGCCTTCGTCCATTGGTCGAGTTCAATGTCCGCGCCGATCCCCAGCCATTCGCCGTACTCCTCGGGCAAGACCACCCGGCTATCGAGCACGATTCGGCCGCCGGCAATCTTCATCGAGAGATGCTCCAGCCAGAAGTTCTCCTGCACGCCGCGGGCAGGCTCCGAGTACTCGATCCAGATGTCCTGCAGCCTGACTTCGGGAGGCGCGAAAGCCAGCAGGCGGGCCGGACCTCCAGGGTAGTAGGCGGGATCGCGTCCCTGGATGGAAAAAGTTTCGGAGCCCTGGCGCTGCAGAGTCAGGCGTGCGCCGACGATCGACATGCGATCCAGGTTCAGGCTCCGCCCGGGCAACAGGGTCCACAGATTGAGTCCCACCAGGATTTCGTCGGCCAGCAGCAGCGGCCCGCCGCCCCGCTCGGACATTACACGCACGCCACGCAGCCGAAATTCCGGGCCCGTCAATCCCCAGGACGGCTCGATACGCGCAAACTCCACCGGGTAGCCAAGGCTTTCGCTGGTCCACGCGGCGATGTCCTCCTGGAACCTTGGCGTCAGGGGCAGCAGTACGCGCAGGACACCCAGCAGCAGTCCAACGGCCAGCAATGCGATGCAGACGATCCCGATCGCCCAGCGCAATAGTCGCTTCAGCAGGGGAGGCATGGCGGCAGGGCTATCCTCCGGAAGCGACGCTGTCAAACTCCCACAAGTCCTCCAGCTTGTAAAAATCGCGCGTATCGCGCCGCATCAGGTGAACAACCAGGTCGCCCAAATCAATCAGCACCCAGTCGCACCACTGCAATCCTTCCACTCCCAGGGCCTGGTGACCGGCCTTCTTGCTGCTCTCAATGAGGCGATCGGCGATTGCCTTCAAGTGTCGTGCGTTGCGGCCGGTGGCAATCAGCATGAAATCGGTCACCCCCGTCTGGCTCCGCACGTCGAGCAGGCGCACGTCCGACGCCTGCAGCTCGTCGAGGATGGATTCCGCGAGCTTTACCAGGGGGTGGACTTTCACTTGTCACCTCCCGCGTAGGCGCCGGACTCGGCGATGATCCGCGCTACCGGCGCAGGAATCAGGTCGTGGGTAAAGTCCCCGGCGCGCGCCGCCTCCCGCACATGGCTGGAGGAAACCGCGGCGACGGGCTGCGGGCAAGTCATGATTCGCCCCGCGCCGGTGGCCCGAAGTTCCAGCGGATCCGAAACGGAGCGCGATTCCAGCTCTCCCTTGAGTACCGCCGGCAGGCTGCCGGGATGACCGGCACGGGCTCCGGCCAGAACGTGGGCCAGATCAAAGATTTCTTCCCAGCAGTGCCAGGCCGGCAGGGTACGGAAGGAGTCGTATCCCATCATCCAGCAGAGCGTGCGGCGGGGATTGCGGCGCTTGAGGATCCGCAAGGTGTCAACCGTGTAACGAGGGCCGGAGGGCTCAAGCTCGCATTCCTCGATCGAGAATCCGGGAAGGTCTTCAAGCGCAGCGGCCAGCATCCTGCGGCGCAGGGAAGCGGGCGCCGCAAGGGTGGGACGATGAGGCGGCGAGGCGGCAATCACGAACCGGACTTCGTCGATACCGGCAACCTGGGCAAGTTTGCGCGCCAGCGCCACATGCCCCTTGTGCACCGGGTCGAAGCTGCCCCCAAGCAGGCCCATTCCTCGCCAGCTGTTCAATGGACTTCGCCCATTCGATGGGGCGCCGCCAGTGCGAATACGAGCCGTTCCAGCTCTGCCCAGGGCTCTCCCGCCCGGGCGCCCTTGATGACCTGGTCCGCGCGCGCCGAGCGGTTCAGCAAATCGGCGATGGATTGTGCGCCATGGCGCTTCAGCGCAGCCCGGAATTCCGCCTTGCGGCTCGACCAGACGGCCAGCGTACCCATCGCCGACGGGAGACTGTCGCCGCGCGCGGTGCGCCAGTAGAGGTCGGCAAGGGTCGTGATGTCACGAACCAGGACCCAGAGTATCAGTGTCAGCGGCGCCGACTCGCGTTTCAGGCCGGTAAGGATTCGCGCGGTTCGCCGCAAGTTCTGACTCAAGGCCGCCGAGCCCAGTTGAAACACGTCAAAACGGCTGGCGTCGGCAATGGCCTCCATGACCGCTTCCACGGAAAGCGGGCCCGGCTCGTGGGTCAGCGCCAGCTTGTCGATCTGTTGCCGGGCCGAAAGAAGGTTCCCTTCCGTGCGCTCGGCCAGCAGCATCAAAGCGGAGTCTTCCGGCTCGAACCCTTCATCGGAGAGACGATCACGGATCCAGGTCCGGTGTTGCGACGCGGACAGTACCGGGGCATCGATCCACGATCCCGCCTTTTCCAGCGCGCCGACCCAGGCGCTCTTGCGCGCATTGCGATCGAGCATGCCGGCTATCACCAGCACCAGGGTGTCTTCAGGCGGTGCGCCGGCCAGCTCCTTGAGTACCTTTGCGCCCGAAACGCCCGGCTTGCTCGTGGGAATGCGCACTTCCACCATGCGCCGGCTTGCAAACAGGGAACGGCTGCAGGCATCGGTGAAGAAATCGCTCCAGTTGAAGCGCGCGTCGGCCAGATGCAGCGTACGTTCCGTATAGCCGTTGTCCCGGGCGGCCGAACGTATGTTGTCCACCGCTTCATCCAACAGCAGCGGTTCCGCCCCGGACAAAAGGTACACGGGCGCCATGCCCTTCTTCAGGGCGGCGGGAAGTTCCTTGCAGGTCAATCGCACGCGTGGATCTAATGCTTCTCAAGCTTGAAGGCTTCCTCGACCAGAAGCACGGGAATGCCCTCAAGCACGGGATAAAGCCACCTTCCGCAGGCCGACACCAGGGCGCCTTCGATGGCCCGTTCCGGCTTGCGTCCCGCGGCGTTCTCAAGCTCTCCCTTCCCAAGGGACTCATTGATCGCCGCCAATTCCTCAAGCTCGGCGATCCTGAGCTCGGCGCCGGTCCTTGGGCACCGCAACAGGGACAGGAAACCCTCGTCCATGCGGGTCACGCCGAGGGCGGCCGATCCAGGCCCGCTCCCGGCGGCGGCACCGGGTCCCATCCCGACGGACCGAGCGGATGGCATCGGAGTATGCGGCGAACGGACATGCCCAGGCCACGCGCCAGACCGTGAATCTCTATTGCCTCCCGGGCATAGTGTGAACAAGTCGGCTGGAAGCGGCAGCGAGGGCCCAGCAAGGGAGATATGCAAAGCTGGTACGCGCGGATCAGCGCAATGGCGATGGCTTTCACGAGTGACACGACACTAGAGACATTTTACGGCCAGCTGCCGAATCTGATCCACCATCGAATGCAGGCCGTTACTGCGGGTGGGACTCAAGTGCCGGTCCAGGCCGGCGCCGGAAATGAAGTCCGGTGGGGTCTCGGCTATCTCCCTTGGAGACCGCCCGCTGTAGACACGCATCAACATGGCCGCCAGTCCGGACACGATCGCGGAGTCGCTCACCGCCTGAAAGAACAACAGCCCCCCGTCCTGCCAGGACTTCAGCCAGACTTGCGACTGGCAGCCGCGCAAGCGATTGTCCTCGACTCGCCATTTCTCGGGAAAGTCGGGGGCGCTCCGGCCCAAGTCGATAATGTGCTGATAACGCTCCATCCAGCTGTCGAAAAAGCCCAGTTCTTCGAGCAACTCTTCTTGAGCGTCCCGCAAGGTTCCGGGGGACGTCATTGGGGCGTTCACAATCGGGTGGGGTTTTCCTGACCGGCGTACACCTGCTCCGGATCAAACACCTTTTCACTCTCGGTGAATTCCAGCTCAACAGGCTCCTCACCCCCGGTCAACGGCACGCGGCGATAAAAGCAGGAGCGATAGCCCACGTGGCAGCTCGCGCCGCCGGTCAATTCAACCCGAAGCCATACGCAATCCTGATCGTCGTCGATCAGTAACTCGCGTACGAATTGCTTCAGTCCGCTGGTTTCTCCCTTCCGCCAGAGCTTGCCCCGGCTACGGCTGAAGTAGTGCGCTTCCCCGCTGCTGATGGTGAGCTTGAGCGCTTCGGAGTTCATGTACGCGTGCATGAGCAGTTCTCCGCTCGCATGGTCGGTTACAACGGCCGGGATCAGGCCCCTGTCATCAAACTTTGGCGCAAGCTCCAGGCTTTCTTCCACCTGGGCCACGGACCTGCGCGGCGCAAACATCTCGCTCATGAGGTAATCATAGCGCCGTCCGGCGCCAGGTCGTGCCCTCGGGCCCGTCTTCCAGGACCACTCCCCGGTCCTTCAATTCCTTGCGAACGGCATCGGCGGCAGCGTAGTCGCCCCGCTCCCGCGCCTGTGTACGTTCGTTTATGCGAGCTTCGATCTCATCGACCGGCAAGTGTCCTGCCGCCGCCTTGCCCGGTGCTTCCGCGGTGCGCATCGGCGTCCCGATCCCACTCGCCCTGAACCAGTCCTTCGAATCCTGTTGAAGAAGACCCAGCAGCTTGCCGCCGGCGCGCAGCGACGCGGCCCCTGCCGCGGGTTCCAGAGCGCCCGAGCGGAGTTCGCGGGCTTGCCGGGCGAGAATGCCGAGCGCGGCCGGCGTGTTGAGGTCATCCTCAAGCGCCCGGACCAGTTCCGGCGAGGGAGTGGATGCGTCCTGCGAATCTTCGGCGGCCGGCTCCCCGCAATCAAGTAGCACGCGGTACAAACGGTCCAACCGGCTGCGGCTTGCCGCGATTAATTCATCGTTCCATTCGAGCGGGTCGCGATAGCGGGCGCTCAAAAGGGCGAGCCGCAGGACCTCGCCGGGAAACCGTTGCAGCAATTCGCGGATCTTGAGGATGTTGCCCCGGGACTTGGCCATCTTGGACCTGCCCATGCGAATCATCCCGTTGTGCACCCAGTAGCGCGCCAGCGGCGCGTCGTGCGCACAACGGCTCTGGGCGATCTCGTTCTCGTGGTGGGGAAAGATCAGGTCCTGCCCGCCGCCGTGTATGTCGATCGTGGCGCCCAGATGTTCGCGCACCATGGCCGAGCACTCCAGGTGCCAGCCCGGACGTCCCCGGCCCCAGGGACTGTCCCAGCCGGGCAACTCCCCCGAAGAGGGTTTCCAGAGCACGAAGTCGGCCGGATCTTCCTTGTAGGGAGCTACTTCCACCCGCGCTCCGGCAATCTGCTCGTCGCGGTCGCGGCCGGACAATTTGCCGTACTCAGCGTAGGCCCCCACCCGAAAAAGGACGTGCTCCCCGGCCTCGTACGCGTGGCCGGAGTTCACCAGGCGCTTGATCAGCGCGATCATGTGCGGAATGTGTTCAGTGGCGTAGGGTTGCCGATCGGGCACCTGCACGCCCAGGGCGCCGATATCCTCAAGCCAGACGCGGGTCCAGCGCCGGGTTATCGTGGCGATTTCCACGCCTTCTTCCGCAGCCGCCTTGTTGATCTTGTCGTCCACGTCCGTGATGTTGCTCGCGTATACCAGGCTGTAGCGCCGGCGCAGGACCCGCGCCAGCACGTCGAAGACCACCGCCGGGCGGGCGTTGCCGATGTGCGCGGGACCGTAAACCGTCGGCCCGCAGACGTACATGGTCACTCGCGCCGGATCGCCCGGAGTGAAGGGCTGGCGCTCACCGCCCAGTGTGTTGTAGAGGTGGATCAAGGTTGCGCTGGGGCGGCGGGGACCGGAAGCGAGGCCAGATCGCGCACGATCTGCCCCGCGAGCTCCTCGGCCAATGCCTCCCGCAGGACCTCCGTTTCCCGTTCCATACCCAGCACCCGAAACTCGTCCTGTACGCGCGTGTGATCCACTTCGCGCTCTCGCTCGACAATGAGATGTTGACCGTTGAGCCGCAAGGAGTATCTCACGCGGTAGCTGATTTCGGTGACTGTGGGCAAGTTGTTGGCGGAAATGGCCACCAGGCTCTCCTCGCTCTGATCCTCCAGCAGGCGCAGGATCGCCACGCCCTCGCCGGGCTCCGCCTGCATTTGCACTCCCGCCACGCGCATCTGTTCCTTCAATGCCCGCAACAGCGGCGTGTTTCCGTGGGCGCTTTGCACCCACACGCCCCCGCCAAGGGCCGGAAAGTCGAGCGGCCCCTGAAACTGAAAACCGCAGGATACGAGCAGCAGGACCGGCGCGAAGCACTGCGCGAACCTGCCGGCGATCCGGACCTTCGTCAAAGGACCCTTCCGCTTCACACCACGAAATTCACAACGCGGCCGGGCACGTAGATTTCCCTGCGCACCGGAGCCTCGGCCAGGTGGGCGGCCACGCGTTCATTCCCGCGAGCGGCGGCCAAAACGGCATCGCGTTCGGCATCGGCCTGCACCTGGATGCTGGCGCGGAGCTTGCCGTTGATCTGCACCGCAATCTCCACCGTGTCTTCCTTGAGCCATTCCTCGCTGGCTTCGGGCCATGGAGCGTATGCCAGCGAGTCTGCGTGTCCGAGCCGTTCCCACATTTCCTCCGCCAGATGCGGAGCAAACGGGCTGATGAGAAGCACCAGCGGTTCCGCAACCGATCGCGGCAATTCCCGCCAACGGACCGCGGCGTTGACAAACTCCATCAGCGCGGCAATCGCCGTGTTCATTCGCAGCGTGGTGATGTCGTCGGTGACCTTGGCGATGGTCCGGTGCAGGACCCGCAACTGCTCTTCGTTCGGCCCGGTCTCGACCACGCCTCGCTCCAGCAGGTTCCACAGCCGGTTCAGGAAGCGGTGCGGGCCCTCCACACCCCGCGTGCTCCAGGGTTTGGACTTTTCCAGGGGACCCATGAACATTTCGTACAAGCGGAAGGCGTCCGCGCCGCAATGGCTGAGAACGTCATCGGGGTTTACCACGTTGCCGCGCGACTTGGACATCTTGTGCGCGCGCGAATCCAGGCTGATTGACGCATCCGAAGCGAGCACAAAACTCTCTCCGCTCTTCAGCACCTCATCCTCGCTGACGGCAACGGCCTCGAGTTCCTCGCCGCTCTCCACCTCGACATGGAAGGCTCCCTTCGCCCCGCTGTTCCGGCGGGCCCTGGTTGCCGATACGAATGCCCCGCCGGGGTCCTTGTAGGCGGTAAATTCGCGTTCACCGAGAATCAGGCCCTGGTGCACTACCCTGCGGAAGGGTTCATCGCCGGAAACCAGCCCGGCGTCGTACAGGACCTTGTGCCAGAAGCGTGCGTAGAGCAGGTGCAACACGGCGTGTTCGGCGCCGCCGATGTACAGATCGACCGGCATCCAGTAGCGCTCCAGCTCCGGATCCACCAGTCGGCCGGGATTGTGTGGATCGATAAAGCGCAGGTAGTACCAGCAGGAACCGGCCCATTGAGGCATCGTGTTGGTTTCGCGGCGCGCAGGCAGGCCGCTTTCCGGATCGCGCACGCTCAACCATTCCCCGGCCTTGGCCAGCGGCCCCTCGGGCGAACCACTGGGACGAAAGTCCTCCAGTTCCGGCAGCGTCAGCGGCAATTCGGATTCGGGCAGCGGTCTGGCCACGCCGTCCACGAAAACCACCGGAAAGGGCTCGCCCCAGTAGCGCTGGCGGCTGAACAGCCAGTCGCGAAGCCGGTATGCGGTTCGCGTCTTGCCGCGCCCCCGCCGCTCGAGCCACTCGATCGCGGTCTTCTTGGCGGCTTCCATATCCAGGCCATTGAGAAAGTCGCTGTTGATCACTTCGCCCTCGCCGGCCCAGGCCCCGTCCTCGTGGCCTTCAGGCGGCTGGACCGTGCGCACCACCCGCAGCGAATGTTCGTGCGCAAACTCCCAGTCACGCTGGTCTTCGCCCGGTACGCCCATGATCGCGCCGGTGCCGTAGCCCATCAGTACGTAATCGGCCACCCACACGGGGACTTCCTGTCCGGTAGCGGGATGCCACGCTCTGGCGCCCGTATCAACGCCGCTGCGGTCGTGCGCATCGGCTGCCCGCTTGACCTGGCTCTTGCGTGCCGCTTCACGACAGTACTTCCGGACTGCCTCAAGCCGTTCGGAAGTTGCGATCCTGCCGGTCAGCGGATGTTCCGGGGACAAGGCGAGAAAGGTGGCCCCGAACAGCGTATCGGGACGGGTAGTGAACACCTGCACCGACTCCTTGTGCCCGATCAGCTCGAACTCGATTTCCGAGCCTACCGACTTGCCGATCCAGTTGCGCTGCATTTCCAGCGTGGATTCCGGCCAATCCAGTTCATCCAAACCATCCAGCAAGCGCTCGGCGTAGTCGGTGATTCTCAGCATCCACTGGCGCAGCGGGCGCCGCTCGCAGGCAAAGCCGCCCACTTCGGACCGGCCTTCCACTACTTCCTCATTGGCCAGCGTGGTGCCGAGCTCCGGACACCACCACACCGGCTGCTCGGCCTGGTATGCCAGACCGCGTTCATGCAGCTTGAGGAATATCCATTGCGTCCAGCGGTAATAGTCCGGATCGGCGGTACTGATCTCTCGCGACCAGTCGTACGAGAATCCCAAGGATTTCAGCTGCTTGCGGAACCGGTCAATGTTGCGGCGGGTCGTTAGCCGCGGATGGGTGTTGGTGCGCACGGCGTATTGTTCCGCCGGCAGGCCAAAGGCGTCCCAGCCGATGGGATGCAGGACGTCATAGCCGCGCATCCGCTTGAAGCGGGCGACGATGTCGGTGGCCGTGTAGCCCTCCGGGTGGCCCACGTGCAGGCCCGAGCCGCTGGGATAGGGAAACATGTCGAGGATGTACGCCTTCGGGCGCGAATGATCCGGCTTGGCCGGGGTCCTGAAAGTCCCGTCACGCTCCCAACGCGCTTGCCACTTGGCCTCAATCTCGGCAAACGGGTTCGTCATGGCTGCGAATTGTAAGGGCGTGCCAACCCTGCGGGGAATGCGGGTTTCCCGGGCCGGCTAGCTCGCAAGCGCCGCCCAGGCTGCTTCCGGACCCAGGCTGATGGCGCGGCGACCGATGGCTTTCGCCCAGTCCGAATGCCGGCCGTACTCGGCCCGCCAGCGCCAAAGCGGCCGGCTGAAGTACTGAAGTCCGAATTCCTCGGTGAAGCCGATCGCCCCGTGGACGCCGTGCGCGATCAGCGTGACCGGCTGCACCAGTTCGGAGCAGCGGCACTTGGCCATCGCCATCGCCAGCCAGGCCGGGTCCTCCTCGGAATCCGGCATGCCGTACCGCTGCACGGCGGCAAAGGCCTGTTGCGATACGGCATGCATGCCGGCGGCGTAACCCGCAAGTTCCGCGAGTTGTTGCTGAACCGCCTGAAACTTCGCGATCGGCCGCCCGAACTGCTGGCGTTCTCCGCAATACTCGATTGTCCGATCAACAAGCGCCTGTGCAGCGCCCGCCATCTGTGCGGACCGCAACATCGCGCCCGCCGCGTGCGGCAGGGGCTCGGGCGTGTTGCTCACCTGGCCGGAAGGCCGGCCCAGGCCCCGCGCGATCATCATGTCGGGCAGGTCGCCGGGCGCAGCGTAGCGCCCGCAAGCCTCGGCGATGACGAAAGCATCCGGCCAGCCGCCGCCATAGCCGCCCTGCTCCTGCGGAACCAGTACCGCGTCCAGGCCGATTTCCTGCGCCAGCGCGATGAATTCCGGGCCACCGGAGCCTTGCGCATCGGCCAGGTATTCGGGCGTAAGCATTTCGGCGAACAAACGTTCCACCGTTTCCACCAGCAGCGAATCGGCGCCCATCAACGAAGACCCAGTCCGCGCGCGATGATGCCGCGAAGGATTTCACCGCTCCCCCCGCGGAGCGAGAAAGACGGCGCCAGCAGGGTCATCAGATGTAACGCCTGCTGATACGGCAAGGCGGTTTGCGAGCCGTCGGGCGGCAGGTCGACAAGCTCCTGGGCCACGGCCGGCAGGGACTGCTCAAACCGAGTGCCCAGGTCCTTGACCATGGCCGCTTGAAGTACCGGCGATTCGCCCTTCTCCAGCATCGTCGCCACCGACAGTGACATGGCTCGCAGGGCGCCAAGTTGAGCAACCAGCGAGCCTATGGAAATTGCCGCTGCGCTGTCGGCCTCCGTCTGCTTGAGCATCCGCAACAATTCGTTGAACAAGGCCTGGCAGGACAGGTAACGCTCGGGCCCGGAACGCTCCAGGGCCAATTCGTCGGTCACCTGCGCCCAGCCGTTGTTCTCCTCGCCGACCAGCGCATCTTCGGGCAGCAGCGCGTCATCGAAATGCACTTCATTGAAATGCTCGCGCCCCGCCAGGTCCCTGATCGGAGCGATACGCACGCCGGGACTGTTACGCAGGTCCACCAGGAACTGAGAAAGGCCCTCCTGGCGGTGCTGTCCCTCGCCGGTACGGAACAGGGCAATCATGTAGTCGGCACGGTGCGCGTTGGTGGTCCAGACCTTGGTGCCGTTGACCCGCCAACCCGAATCGGTCCGGCGCGCCCGGGTGCGCAGCGAGGCCAGATCGGAACCGGAGTCCGGTTCGCTCATGCCGATACAGAAGCACAATTTCCCGCGGCAGATTTTCGGCAGGATGCGCTGCTTGAGCTCTTCGCTGCCGTAGCGAAGGATCAGCGGTCCGCTCTGCCGGTCGGCAAACCAGTGAAGGCCGGTGGGGGCGCCGGCGGCCAGACATTCTTCCAGCACCACGAAACGCTCCAGCTGGGAACGCCCGCCGCCCCCGTACTCGACCGGAAAGCTCACCCCGATAAAGCCGGCTTTCCCCAAACGACGGCTGAACCCGGGGTTGTAGGCGTCCCAGGAAAGAGCACGCTCGCTGACCGGCACATCACGCAATGCTTCGGCGAGGAATGCGCGCACGCGCACGCGCAAGTCCTCGGCCCCTTCGGGCAGTTCCGGTGCGGGAAAGTTCACGGACCGCACGCCGGCCTTTACCGTTACTCTTCCGGCGCGATGGTGAGCTTCAACCCGTCCAGCTCTTCGGAAAACCTGACTTGGCAGGTAAGACGGGAGTGGTCGCCAACAAACTCCAGTTCGGACAGAAGCTCGTCCTCTTCCGGAGAGCGGGGCGGCAGCTTGCCCCACCAGGAGGGGTCGATATGGCAATGGCAGGTTGCGCACGAGCACATTCCCCCGCACAAGGCCTCGACCCCATTGTCCAACTCGCGCAAGGTCTCCATGACGCTCACGCCGGTCTGCCCTTCAACGACCTGGGACTCGCCCATCCGGTCCGTTACGTAGATCCGCGCCATCTGACTTGCCGTGAGCGGGCTCAGGCCGAGCCGGCGTTCCGATCCAGCGGAGTATGGAAGTACTCGCTCTCCTCGCAATGCTGCTTGACCTCTTCGAGCAGACGCGCCAGGCGCTGATCGGCCGTCGACACCGAAGCGCAGGACTCGCACAGCGGATCCGAGCAGGGCTGGCGGGAAAAAAGCCAGAAATGGACCGCGCCGGCCAGCAGGCCGGAAGCCACATCCCAGGCGTCGGGTTCGTCGTTCGACTCCAGCAATTTATTGCCGCCGTTGATGACGGCGTCAATCGCTTCCTGGAAACCTTCGGGATACTCTTCTTCGCCGGCGAAATAGTCGTCCGGCAGCAAATTATCGTGACTCATGCCTTTACCCGTGAATCGGCTGGGCTGCAGGCCCAATGGTACCACCGACCACCCCGTCGCTAAAGGGTCCTTAAGGAGCTCTTAAGAAGCTGGCCGGCGTTGTCCTGCCGAAGCCGGAAATGACGCCAGTCAGCGCACGGCGGGCTGCGGAACTCCGTATTCGCGAAGCGTGGCCTCCAGCGTGGGCCTGCCCAGACGCATCCGGCTGTCGTTCAACAGGTAGGAAAATACGTATCCGGCACCGAGCATAATGACGCCGATAAGGAAGCAATAGAGCACTGCCCGGTCCGGGTAAACGTCCTTGAGATAACCCACGTACACCGGCCCGGCGATGCCTGCAGCGGCCCAGGCGGTGAGAATTGCCCCGTATATCGTGGACATCTTCTTCGTGCCGAATACGTCGAGCACGAAGGAAGGCATGGTAGCGAATCCGCCGCCGAAGCAAAGCAGCACGTAGCACACCAGCGCCGAGAACACCCACGGATTGGTCTCGGTCATCAGGATGCCGAACACGATCATCTGGCTTGCAAGCAGAATCCGGAACACGGCCACCCGCCCGATTCGGTCGGAAAGCAGGCCCCAGAAGAGGCGCCCCACGCCATTGCAAAGTGAACTGATCGCGATCAGCGTCGCGCCGTACTCGGCCAGCGTTGCCGGTTCAAGGGAAGGATCGGACAGTCCCCAGACCTCCTGCAGCAATTCCGACTGAAAACTGATCACCGAAATGCCCGCAGCGATGTTGAAAAAGAACACGATCCACAGAATGACGAACGACGAGGACTTCAGGTAGGGCAAGACCGATTCGGGCTCGGAGCTGGGAGGCGGAGCGCCCACGGCCTTTGGCGCCGAGGCTTGCGCGGGTTCCGGTGGATTGCTCAGCAACAAGCTGCAGGGGATCAGAACGCAGGCGAATATCACGCCGAGCCACACAAAGACCAGCGACAGGTCTTCGCCCGCCTGCAATACCAGCAAGGGCGCCAAGCCCTTGCTGAGCAGAAAGGCGCCCACTCCGAATCCCATCACGACGATGCCGGTCACCATGCCCTTGCGGTCAGGAAACCACTTCGCGACCGTAGCGACCGGCGTGACGTAGCCCAGCCCGATACCCGCTCCGCCGATCACTCCGTAACCCAGGTAGAAGAGCGGAATCCAGTCCAGGTACAGCGCCGCGCCGCCGATCAGGTATCCCACCGAGAACATCGAACACCCCAGTACCGCCAGACGCCTCGGTCCCAGCCGCGGCAAGGCCTGTCCGGCCCAGGCCGCCGAGACCCCCAGCGAAAAGATCGTGATGCTGAATGCCCACGCCGACTGGGTAAAGGTCCAGCCCGATTGCCTTACCAGGATGGTCTGGAAGAAGCTCCAGGCGTACACGGTTCCCAGGCACACCTGCAGCGTGGTGCACAGCAGAGCGATGACTACCCGCGGTAAGCGTATGGTCTTCATCTCTACGTTTGTATTGCGCCCTTCGGCGACTCAAGGGCCGTACCGTTGCGGGAAACGTGGAGGAACAGCCGCGCAAGATGTCCAGCTTCGTCGTCGCGGCCAAGGATGTCGCGATCAGACACGCCTTCCTCGTCTTGGTCGCGGGCCAGATCCACCGCATACGACAGCAACTCGCCAAGGGGCTTGGCCGCCAGGTTGACCAGCCAGATCGAGACCAGCACGCCGATCACCAGAATGACGGCCACCAGGTAAATTTGCTGGCCGATCGCCCGGGTGATTTTCAGCCCGACCACGGCCTGATCCATACCTACGTGCACGGTTCCCGCAACGCCGGCCAGGATCGGGCTGCCGACTTCCACAAACTCGCCCAGACCCTCCAGGGAGCGCTCGATGGGCTCCGTGGCCCGGTGATCACTCTCGATAATGTCCTCGGGTATGCCCGGAACGAAGGTGTGCGCAAGAAACTCCCCCGTCTCGCTGGTGATGTAGATATAGCGGATACCCTGGATTTCGATGAACTGATCGACCAGCGACTGGAGGGTTGCCATGTCGCGATTCAGGAGAATGTCGACGCTGGAGTCCGCGACCGTCTTGGCGATATTCCGGCTGTTGATTTCGTACTCTGCGGTGAGCTGGGTATCCACCGTCCAGACGCAGAGCGCGGAGGTTGCAAACGCGATCATGCCGAATACGGCAAAGATTCCGAAGCGTGTGCGCTGAAAGAGTTTTTGAATTTTCATGTCATGCAAACTTGGCTTGCCAATCCTGTAAGGGGACGAAGCGGCCGTCTTCGACCACCGTGTAATAGACCGTCTGCAATCCCTGGCGCCGTTCCGGTCCGAAAGAAACCTGTTCGCCCACGCCGAGGTCGAATTCCTTGACGGAATAGACCGCGTTCTCAAGCCGGGAGCGCTCAAACCGGCCGTCCAGCCGCCGCAGTATCTCGACCAGCAGCTTGGCGTTGAGAAAACCTTCCAGGCTGCCGAAACTCTGCGGAAAGGGAGCGTAGGCCTCCTTGATGAGATCGGGCGGAACCTGCGGGTCGTAGCGCGCCATCAACTCCCGGTATTCCCGCACTGACGGCAGCGACACATCTTCGTAACTGGGCACAACCTGGGAATTGACCAGCAGCCGTGTGTCGGGCGCGCTGTCTTCCCTGTCGTCCGTCAGGAGCTTGACCATGTTCTCGCTGCCGACGAAAGACAGGTTGGCGATGGGAACTTCAAGACCCAGATCCACCGCATCCCTGGCAAAAGCCGCGCAGGCCGCATAGGCGCCGATGCAGATTACGGCGTCGGGTGAGGAGCCCTTGAGGATTTCGACCTGTCTGCGCATGCTGCCGGTAAATTTGGCGCCACGGCTGTAGGTAGCCTCTCCCGCGATCTTCTCGCCGTGCCTGGCAAGGGCGGCCCGGACCCCTGCCCAGCCGCTTCTTCCATAAGCGTCCGCCTGATAGAAGACTGCGATGCGCTTTCTTCCGATACCCACAAAATTGTTCACCAGTCCCGCGGTCTCCTGCCCGTACGAGGCCCTCAGATTGAATGCGAAATCGCCGTACGGCGGCTGTCTCTGTGGCTGCGCGCCGGTGAACGGGAAGAACATGTAGATGTTCTCGTCCTGGAACTTCTTGAGCAGGGGCAGGACGCGAGTGACGGTGGGCGTTCCCACGTAGCCGAACAGCAGGAACACCTCGTCCTCCAGCATCAGCTTCATGGTGTTTTGCACGCAGGGATCCGGCTGGTAGCCGTCGTCGTACATCTTCAGCACAATCCTGCGCCCGCCGATGCCGCCGCTCTCATTGATATGGTTGAAGTAGGCGCTCGCCCCGCGATAGAGCTCGGTCCCCAGCCCCCGCGAGGGGCCCGAAAATGCCGCCGAGATGCCGAGAACGATCTCGCCGCTCGAGGCAGCTCCGTCCGCAGCCGCGCGCAACCAGGAAGGGTCCGCCGAGGCCAGCACCCTGGCCCAGGGGGCCAGCAGGATCGTCGCCAGTCCGGACCGGACCAGCGCCTTGCGCGTCATCATGATGTCGCCGGGATCCCGCACGGGAACCTGCCCGCCGAACCGCCCGCGCGAGCGCATGCCTTTCCCCCGTTCCTGATTGTCCGGCACCAGATGCTATCCAGCTTCGGAAGGCTGGTCAATTGACTGACCCTGAAGGTTTACAGCACTGCCGGCACTTCGCGGTTCTTCTTTCCCTGGTCTTTCCTTTTTCTCTCTGGCCGCACGGCGCTGCTGCAAGAACTCTTCGGCCTCCTTCAGCCGCTTTGCATCGGGGTTGATACGCTTGCCCTTCTCGATATCTTCGGCGGCGCGATCCAGGCTTCCGGTCAGGACGTAAACAACCGCGCGGTTGGAGTACGCATGCCAGTTGTTCTTCTTCAGGCGCAGTGCTTCATTGCAGTTGTCGAGGGCTTCCTCGAACTTGCCTGCCATCACGTAGCCGGCACACAGATTGTTGTGCGCCGATGACCGGGTACGCACGCTGTGTGCCGAGCCTGCCGGGGAACGAAGACCGGCAAGCGTGAGCCGGATGCCCTCCTGGTAGTCGCCGAGGCGCAGCGCCATTGCCCCGTCGGACAGATTCGGATCGGCGCCGAACACCGATTGCGACCTCGAACTCTCGGCCGAAGCCGGCTGCAGCACACACACCATGGCCCCCAGAAAAAAAGCAAGGCATGCGCGAACCGGTGCCGACATTTCGTCCTCTATGCCGCCCTTGGATGCAACTCCGAAAGCAAGCGGCTGTGCCCGTCGGGCAGCACGATGCGGCAATGCTCGCGAGAGAGCAGACGTGGCTCGGCCACACCGCAGGAATGGGCGATGATCTTCAGTTCCTCCTCGATGCGCCGCTGGTAATTGGCCACGCTGACGGCCTTGGTGGGCGGATTGAGCCCCCGCTGCAAACGGCGGTTGTGCGTGGTGATCCCCGTAGGGCAGGTGTTCTTGTTGCAGCGCATCGCCTGGATGCAGCCCAGGGCAAACATGAAACCGCGCGCGGAAACGGCGAAATCCGCGCCCGAACAAATCGCCCATGCGATTTCCGAGGGCGTGATCATCTTGCCGCTCGCCACAACCCGCACCCGTTCCCGCAGGCCATGCCTTTGAAGGGCGTCCACCAGCATGATCAGGCTCTCGCGGAGCATCATGCCGACGTTGTCCATCAGCGGCATGGGCGCCGCGCCCGTACCACCGTCGCCCGAATCCACGGTAATGAAATCCGGAGCGCTGTCCGGCCCGCGCCGGTTGATCATTTCAAACAGCTCGTCCAGCCACGCCGGGCTGCCGATGACGGCCTTGTAGCCCGTGGGCTTGCCGCCGACGTCCCGTACCCGCTGGATCAGGTCCAACAGTTCGCCTGAGTTGCTCACCTCGCGGTGACGGTTCGGGCTGACGGCATCCTGGCCGGGAGTGATCCCCCGGATCCCGGCGATCTCCTCCGTCACCTTCGCGCCGGGCAGGATCCCCCCCTTGCCGGGCTTTGCCCCCTGGCTGAGCTTGATTTCGATCATCCTGACCTGCGGGTTTGCGCCGACTTCCTTCAGCCGCTCGTCGCTCAGTGCGCCGTCGGGCGTTCGCACGCCGTTCTTGGCCGTGCCGAACTGAAACACGATGTCGTTGCCGGCCTCGAGATGCCAGGGTGACAGTCCGCCCTCGCCCGTGTTCATCCAGCATCCGGCCACCGCAGCGCCCTTTCCGAGCGCCGTGACCGCAGGCCTGGAAATGGCCCCGAAGCTCATCCCCGAGATGTGAAATATCCGATTCGTGGTGTAGGGGTTCGGGCCGTCCTTGCCCACCGTCACCTCGGACGTGTCCCGGCACTCGTCCTCCAGCAGGCTGAAAGGCGCATTGGCGAAGATGGCCGTGCCGGGGACGCGCGTCTCGCGGGTTGATCCGAAGGCCACGGTCATGGACCCGGCACTGGACGCCCGGTTGACCCAGTTGCGCTGGGCCCGGTTGAAGGGCATTTCCTCGCGGTCCATGGCGAACATGTATTGCCGCATGAACTCGCCCAGCGTCTCGAATATCCCCCGAAAGCGACCGATGACCGGGTAATTGCGGCGAACGGCATTGGCGGTCTGCGCGAGGTCTACGACCGCCAGAACCAGGAGCGCAAGAATCGATGTCCCGGCCGCCAGGAGGAACAAGCGGGTCAGGATATCAACTGCTTGATCAACGAAGTCCATCATGTTCGCGCTCCCGGCTGACCGCCCCGTGTCTCAGCGGGCGACGTGATGGGCCCGGCAGGATTCGAACCTGCGACCAAGTGGTTATGAGCCACCTGCTCTTACCACTGAGCTACAGGCCCCGTAAGGGCTTCAAGTATATCCCGTTTGATTGTTTCGACAGTTCCGCAATCCCCGATTCAGCGGGCTGCCGGGATTGGCGTGATTCAGCGCCGGCGTTTTCTCCGCGGACCGAAACGCATCCACAATCTCAGCGGAAAGGAGTGGGGCAGCACCGCCAGCCGGGCGAGTTGCCTGCTCCGGGGATCCTTGGATCCGGCGCCACGGATCAGATCGGACCAGACCTTCGGCCGATTCCGGAAACGGGCCTTGAGGATGGTGTCTGCGTGAGGCGCGAGGGTTTGTATTTCGCCGAAACTGTAGCTTCTGATGGGTTCGCCGTCGAATCCCCGTACCCCAAGCCAAAGGGACGCAAGGCTGTGGTTTTGCTGTGCATCCTGAGTCAACCACGTCATCAGGGCAGCGGCAAAGTTCTGCGCTTCGACCTCGATCCTTTGGTAAGTCCGGCAATCGACATCCTCCATGTCCCGTACCGCCTTGGCTTGCGCAATCGCGCGACGGGCGACAGTAACCAGCAGCACGGGCACGGTCGCGACAACATCGCGCTGCGATGGGCTCAATGCCGCGATTTTGCGGCACAAGTCCGCCTGTAAGCCAAATTGATCCATGCACTGATGTGCGCGTTGCACGATCAAACCAAGGAACCCCTGATTGATCTCGTAGATTGCTTCCAGGCGCTTTCGATTTTCTGTTTTCTTCTTCATCAAGTTCTGCTCCTCTGTCTATACTGTTGTGTGGAGTCCCGCCTGATTACAGCTGGCTGAGTCAAGGTCCCTGATGATCGCCACACCTGATGCAATCAGCTTCACGTAATATTCATACAAACCTCATTGGTGGAATCAAGACCAAAATGGCAGTCGGAATGCTCCCATTTCGGGTTGCATTCATCCCTTTGATTCATTAAAAGATTGACGCATGCGGGTAACACAACATCGCTATGCCGGGGAACTGGATCGGTTTGACCTGGCCATACGCATGCTTGGCCTGCAGGCACGCACGAGCACGATCGGTCGATATACAGGCCTGTCCAACGACCGCATAAGAAAGGCCTACGCCAGTTACGTGCTGGAGTACGGAAAGAACAAGCTGCCCGCCCGCAAACGCGGGCGACCACCCAGCCGGGTCGCCCGGTTCTTCAACACACCGGACCAGCACTGCGAGTCGACCGTGCTGGTCTCGCTGTTCATGCACGCCGGGCTGCTGGAAGCCGACGGTTCAGCGCGATGTTCCGTCCCGAAGGAATTGAGCAAGCTGACACTCGGTCATCGGTTGTGCGACGCCTTCGAGATGCATAGCTGCTTGATGCCGGGCGGAGAAATGTCACTGGAACTGGCGGCGACACTGCTCCACGCGGTCGGCGAAACCCACGAGCTCGTCATTGCCGACTGCAGCACCTGCGGCGCGATCTACGTCCACGACGCGTATGCCCTGGACTACGGCCGCGGGCCATTCTGCAACAGCGACACGCACGCCGACTAGCAGTCGGCCGCGACTTCGTCGTGCCCCGGTACCGCTAAGGCTCTTCGCTGGAGAACGGCCGCCTCAGGCTTTCTTCATCTGAGCCGCCAGGTCGGCGGCGAACGCATCGAAAGTACGCAATGGATGACCGACCGCCTCGCGGGAGGCCGCCACCGCCGCGGCGTCCGCAGCTGGCCCACTCCTTTGCATCGAAAGGAACATTTTCTTCAGCGATTCGAGCAGCCATGGAGCGATAAACGCCTTGATCGGCTCGCCCCATTTCTCCACATCGTCGCCGCCGTAGTGGACTTCGCGCCCGAAGTGCCTGGCATACACCGCCGCAGCGTCCGGGCCGCTGATGGTATCGGGCCCGTACAGGGCGTACTCGGCCCCGGAATGACCGTCCTCGGTCAATGCTCGTACGGCGCAATCGGCGATATCCCGAGTATCGACGCGATTCGTCCCTATAGACCCGATGGGCATGGGATAGACGCCGTAGTTCTGGACAACCTGGCCCACGGACAGGTCAGTCTGATAAAAGTAACTCGGACGCAGAATGGTGTACTCGCAACCGCTTTGCCGGATCGCTTCCTCGATGGGTAACTTGCTGCGGCTGTGCGGAATGGGAGGCTCTTCGTCGGGGTCCTGCACGGACAGAAAAACGATCCGCCGCACACCGGCAGCCTTCGCGGCCGTGACGGCGTTAAGCCCCCGCGCGGTCTCGGTCTCGCCGTTTGCGGTAATCAGAAACAGGCGATCGACGCCCGCAAGCGCCTCCTCAAGTCCGTCGCCGGTTTCCAGGTCCCCGACGGCGCCGCTTACGCCTTCCGGCAGGGAGGACAGCTTGTCCTGCGAGCGGCTGAGCACACGAACCGACTCGCCCCTGGCATGCAGCGCGTCTACCGTCGGACGCCCGACATTTCCGGTGGCGCCAATTACTAGTATGGACATTCTTCGAGAACCTCTTGACTCTATTTCAAACGGCGCTACATGTTATGACAGAAACCCGGATTTCCTGTGCGCCTCCGCCGGCAGCGAACGGATAAGTCAGGACCACTCCGGTTTCTTTATGATAGGCGGCGCGCCACAACACGCAGACCGTTGTTGGGAGATTTCAGGGAAGCGGATGAACAGCTTCAAAGACAAGGAAAACCAGGCCGGCCTCGCCCGGATCACCTGTGGCTGGAAGAAGCCGGAATTGCCGCTGCAATGGGTTCGCCGCTACTGGCGCGATGTTCACAGTCCCGCAATCACTCGCCGTGCCGGAATTTACGACTACCGGCATATCCAGTACGACGATGTCGATCCTGCGTTGCTGGGCGAGGTAGACGGCGTCGAACTGCACTGCCCTTCCGACGCACAACTGATGTGGACCTCGGACGTGCGTTACCGGGATGCTGCGGGGCTGGCGGCATTCGACGCCTCGCCGCCGCCGGAGGTGAAGCCTCACTTGCTTGGCGACATCGACCTGATCGTCGACAGGAGCACTACCTATCGTGCCGTGGGCGAGAACGCCAGTACCTACATCGATCGCACCGACGACGCTACGCCGCACGGCTCTCCGATCTTGCCAACCTACGCGTTGTTCCTGCGCCAACGGTCCGATGAGCCTGCCTTCCGTGCATGCGTGCGAGCGCTGGCCGAGCGCTGGGCGAACTGCGACGGCGTCGAGCGATTGCGCATGAGCCTGTTCGAGGTTCCGGACATGGAAGCGGAGCGCAAGGCCGGCTACCCGATCAAGACCCATCCGCCGGAACAGCAATACCAGAGCCTGATGGATGTCGTGCTCAGCCACAAGAAGGTGGGTCGCGCATTGTCTGCCATCGCCGCAGAAATCGATGCCGCCCGGCACATCGACACGATACATGCGTACCCGATTGCGGCGCACTATGTCAGCGTCTACGGCGGACGTCCGACAATCGTGGGACTGCGCGGCTATGCCGCCCACCGGGCAATCGAAGCATTGGGCGCCGCAAATCAGAAGCAGGCGGGGCTGCTTGAGTGGATGTACGGAACAGCGGCAAGCGACGGGCCCACGGAGGGGAACGAATGAACGGCACGGTCGCTCAACGGCTGGCCGCCTTTGCGCTTGAACAGGCACGGACCGGCGTTCCGGACGATGTCGCCCACGAAGCCCGGCGCCTCCTCTTGAATCAACTAAAGGCCTCGGTGGGCGCGACCGAACACGAGGCCGTGCGGATACTCCACGACTGGTCCGCCGCAAGTGGCGGTGAGGGCGATGCGACGGTATTGTGGTTCGGGACCCGGATGGAGCCGGGGCGGGCAGCCATGGTCAATGGCGCTCTGTTCGAAGTGCTGGATTTTCACGACACCTATATCCCCTGCTACATGCACGCCACGTCCGCCGTCCTGCCGGCCGTGCTGGCAGCGGCCCAGGCGGGCGGCAACAGCGGGGGACAGGTGGTTGACGCGCTGGCCATCGGCATGGAAGTCGAAATGGCTTGCGCCCGCCTGCTGATGCCGACCGGTTACTACCGGGGATTCGTGCCGGCCGGCCTGGTGGGCGGGATCGGCGCCGCAACCGCATGTTCATTGCTGGCGGGGCTGGAAGCGGAACGCATGCGAAACGCGATCGCCATCGCCATGTGCACCGCGTTCGGCACCTACGAGTCGGTCGGCAGCATGACGCTTTCCTACATTACCGGGGCGACGGCGATGGCCGGACTGACGGCGGCGCAACTGGCCGGGCGGGGACTGGATGCGCCCGCGACCGCGTTCGAGGGCGACAAGGGGATGCGGGAGTCCTATTCCGACGAACCGGCGGACAAGATCGAGGCAATCCTCGGCTCGCTGGGTTCGCCCTGGTGCATCCACGGCCAGAGTTACAAGTCGGTACCCACCGAGACCATTACCCACGCACCTATCGAATGCGCACTGGAATTACTCAGGCGCTCCGGCGCCCGGGAAGTGGCGCGGGTCCGCATCATGGTCGAGCCGATTGTTGTCGACATCTGCGACGAACGCATGGAGCGCTTCGGCGATCCCCACAGCGAGCTGACGGCGCGATTCGACTTGTGCTTCTGCGTGGCCGCGGCCTGGCATCGGGGCCGTTTTACGCTGGATGAGATGCGTGAACCGGCCTATACGGATCCGGAGATCCTGGAGCTGCGCTCCCGCATCGAATTGGTCCGCGACGAGACCAGGCAGAGCTTCGACGGCTGCGCCATGGAAGTCCGGTTCAGCGACGGCAGCAGCGAGTCCGCCTCCGTGGACGCATTTCTGGGCAGCCCGGGCAGGCGCATGAGCGACGACGAGCTTGCGGGAATCTTTACCGATTACGCCGCCGCCTTGTTGCCCGCGGGGCGGCCGGAGAAGATCCTGCAGGCGGTCTGGGACCTGAAGCAGGCGCCCGGCGTCGATGCGCTGATGTCCCTTTGCCGACTTGAGTGAACCGGGAACCGTGGCGACACTCAAACTGCCGGGCGGCGAAACCCTCTGGTATCGGCGGGCCGGCCACGGCGTTCCCCTGCTGCAAATCCATGGATCGGCCTTCGGACACCGAAATTTCGAGCGTTTGACACCGGAGCTCGCCGGGCAATTCGAGGTGATTGACTTCGATCTGCCGGGATACGGTCAAAGCACGGGCGCCGCGCGTAAAGGCGGGCTGGAGGGCATTGCCGAGCAGGTACAGGAGTTCATCGAGGCCCTGGACGTCGCTCCGGTCCATGTGCATGGCACGTCCTTCGGCGCCATGGTTGCGCTGATCCTGGCGGCGAGGAATCCCGAGTTGGTCGATCGACTGGTGCTGAGCTGCTTCCTGGCCCGCTACGACGGCGCCGCCCGCATGATGCGGGCCACATGGAAGCGGGCGGCCCGCGACAGCGGCATGGCGGCGGTGGCCGACCTTACCGCCGTCGCCGGATTTGCGCGAGCGTTCTATGAACGCGAGGATGCCGAAGCCGAACTCGCTTCCATGCGCGATGCCTTCAGCAACACCGAGCCCGAGGCCTTCGTCCGCGGCACCGAAATGCTGGAGCGCAGCGACCTGAGTCCATGGGCGACGCAGGTCGCCGCTCCGACGCTTCTGATCGCCGGCGAGGAGGACAACATGACGCCCTTCAGTCCCGCCTCAAGCGGCATCGGCTTTTCCACGGTTCAGCACCTGATCGCCGGCTCGGAGCTCGTCGTTCTTCCCGACTGCGGCCACTACCTGGTCCTGGAACAACCGAAAGCCACCGCGGCCCTCATCAGCGATTTCCTTCAGCGACCCGGCGACTGAAGCGGACAAGGCGCCGGGCACGCGCACCGGAAGTAGTCCTGGTGCCTTTCTGGGGCTATGCTTGGAGTGGCGCCGCGCGACGACTGTACGCCATGCCGGGGAGGAATCGTGAAGCCTGAAAACCAGCCCCATCCCACCAACTCCGAGCAGGAGGCACCGGCCCGCGTCAACCGCAGGGATTTCCTTTCGTCCACGGTGGCGGCCGGGTTGACCGCCGCGGGCGTTGGCGCCGCCGACAAGGCGTCGGCGCAGCAGCCAGCCGCCAATACCCAGCCGCCCGGCGCCATGCCGCCCACAGCTGCTCAACAGGCGATGGAAACGGAAATTCCCGCCGGCTATAGCGCCGGGCAGGCGCGCGAGTATTTTGTCGAAAACCCGGCTTCCGATTTCATGGTGGACCTCATCAAGCAAATCGGCTTTGACTACATCACCACCAATCCGGGTTCCAGTTTCCGCGGATTGCACGAGTCCATCGTCAACTACGGCGGCAACCAGGCGCCCGAACTGCTGACCTGCGTACACGAAGAACAGGCGGTAGCCATGGCCCATGGCTACTACAAGGTCGCCGGAAAGCCCCTGGGCGTGCTCTGCCACGGCACCGTGGGACTGCAGCACGCGTCCATGGCAGTCTACAACGCGTATTGCGACCGGGCGCCGATGATTCTGCTCGCAGGCAACCACCTGGACGCGGCCGAGCGCCGTCCAGGCGCGGAGTGGTCCCATTCCGCGCAGGATTGCGTGCGGGTGGTACGCGACTACATCAAGTGGGATGACACGCCGCTTTCCCTGCAACACTTCGCGGAGTCCATGGTTCGCGGCTTGAAGATCGCCATGACGCCGCCGGCGGGGCCCGTGGCCGTGGTGCTGGACGGCCACCTGCAGGAAGCCGAATTGGGCGATCAACACCCCAAGCTGTCTCCCGTTGTCCTCAATCAGCCGCCCGCGGGCGACGAGGCTGCGATTGCGGAGGCGGCGCGCTGGCTGCTCGAAGCGGAATCGCCGGTAATCGTCGCGGACCTGATGGCCCACGATCAGGAAGGCGTTCAGCGGCTCGTCGCCCTCGCCGAGGCCTTGCAGGCGCCGGTGGTGAATCAGTTCGGACGCATGAACTTTCCGAACACGCACTACCTCTCTCAGGGCGCCGGTGCGGTTGCCCAGGCCGACGTTGTGCTCGGCCTTGAGCTGTTCGACACCTGGGGCGTGATCAACAGCCTGCGCGACCGGGTACACCGGGACAGTGTGCGCAAGGCGCGACCGGACGCACGCGTGATCAGTATCGGATCCAACGACCTGTTCACCCGGTCCAATTACCAGAATTTCCAGCGCTTCTATGCGTCCGATCTCTCCATCGCCGGGGATGCGCAGGCGACATTGCCCCTGCTGACCGATGCCGTGCTCACGGGGATGCCGCCTGCGCGACATGCGACCAACGCCGCCAGGGAAGCGCGCTGGCGCGAGGCCTACTCGCAGGCCCGCGCAAAGGCCCTGGACGATGCGCGCTACGGCTGGAATGCAAGTCCGGTAAGCACAGCCCGCCTCTACGCCGAACTGTGGCAGGTGGTGAAGGGCCGCGACTGGGCGCTGGTCTCGGACGACGGCGCGCAAAGCCGCTGGGCCCGCCGGCTATGGCCCATCGACAGGCACTATCAGTACATCGGCCGTTCGGGCGGCGCCGGGCTTGGCTATGGGGCGCCTGCAGCCATCGGCGCGGCCTTGGCTCACCGCCCCGAGGGCCGATTCGCGGTCAACGTGCAAAAGGACGGCGACCTGATGTACACGCCGGGCGCCTTCTGGACTGCCGCGTATCACCGCATTCCGCTGCTGACGGTCACCCATAACAACCTGGGATATCACCAGGAATTCATGCACCTGCAGCGCATGGCGGCACGGCGGCAGCGAGGAATCGACAGCACCTGGCGGGTGGGCAACGAATTTCGCAATCCCGAAATCGACTTTTCCCGCATGGCCGCCGCCATGGGGGTGTGGGCCGAGGGCCCGATTGCCGATCCGGACGATCTGGGCCCGGCCCTGGCTCGCGCTGCGGAGGTCGTCGATGGCGGAGAGCCGGCCTTCGTGGACGTTCGCTGTCAACCGAGATGAGCGTGTTTTCGCGAATCACCCGGTCACCGGGCCCTGGTGTTTCGGTCCTGCTGATGTTGACGCTCGCTGGCGCGCTTGCGTGGACTCAAGAGTCCGGGGACGACGTCGGGGAAGGCCGCGCGCTGTATGTGAGCCAACAGTGCTGGCAGTGTCACGGCTACGAAGGACAGGGAAGCATCGCTGGTGTTCGCATCGCTCCAACGCTTTATCCCTATGAAGCGTTTGCACGGCTGGTCAGGTATCCAAACCTGATGCCGGCCTATTCGCCCAAGGTGCTCAGCGACGAACAGCTCCAACTGATCTATGCCTATGTGCGTTCCATTCCGGAGCCGCCGCCGCTGGAAGAAATTCCGGAACTGGATTTCGATTAGATCGTGCAGTTCGTGGCGTCGAAACCGTAGACCCAATCGGTGCTGGCGGCGCGCTGGCGTTTCTTGTCGCCGCCCAGTCGCTGGTACAGGCCGGTCTGCGCCCTGGATTGCAGGATGACGCGTGCGGTGCGTTCGCGGCGCACGGCCTGGTAGCGGGACAAAGCCACCTCAAGGTCGTCGAAGGCTTCAATGCATCGCGCCAGGATGGCGGCATCCTCTATCGCCATGGCCGAGCCCTGCGCCATGAAGGGCAGCATGGGATGGGCCGCGTCACCCAGCAGCGCCACTCGGCCGTAAACCCATTGCTCAAGCGGGTCCCGGTCGAACAGGCCCCATTTGTAGAGAGCACCGGCCGGGGTCGCCTTTAGCAGGGACTGCACGTCCTCATGCCAGCCGGCATACTCGGCGCGCAGCTCGCTCCGCCTCGCCGGGAGGGTCCAGCCCTCACCGGTCCACTGGTCCTGGACCGCGATGGCCACGTAGTTGACCAGTGCGCCGCCGCGCAGCACGTATTGCACGATATGGCGATCGTGGCCGATCCACACCAACGATTCTCTTGCAGTCACGCGCTCCGGCAGGCCGTTGGCCGGTACCAGCGAGCGCCACGCTACCTGGCCGCGGAACCGCGGCCGGGCGCCGGCGGCGACCTGGGCACGCAGGGTGGAGCGAATTCCGTCGCAGGCCAGCAGCAGGTCGCCTTGCGCCGCTTCGCCGTTGCCGAACCGCACCGTGACGCGCTCGCCGTCCTGTTCACAGCTTTTCGCCATGTGGCCGGCGCTCAATTCGGCAGCGCCCTGTGAACGCAGGGCGGCCAGCAGGACATCCAGAAGGTCGCTGCGATGAATGTGGAAATACGGGGCGCCGTAGGTCGATTCCATCACGTCAGCCAGCGGCGCGTCGCCGATCACGCTTGCATCGTCAAAGCGCCGGTACACGGAAGCGGGCGGACGCAGGGCGGTCCGATCCAGGGCGGACTCAAGGCCGAGATGGCACAGCACGCGGGTGGCGTTTGGCGTCAGCATGATGCCGGCGCCGATCTCGCTGAATTTCGGCGCCTGTTCGTACACCGCCACCCTGTACCCCGCCCGGGTCAACGCCAGCGCGGCCGTCAGGCCTCCGATGCCGCCGCCGACGATGAGGACGCGCTCCGGCTGCATGCTTGGCCCCTAGTCTTTCAGCAGGAAATCGGCGATAGCGTCCTGGATCCGGTGGCGTGCGGGCTGCAGATGGGCATAGTCGCCACCGCCCGGCACCAGCACCAGGGCCTTGTCCTGTGTCGGCAGCCGCTCGAAATATTCGGCCCGCTGGATTCCGCCGTGCATATAGGCGGCCTTGCCGGCGGCGCTGCCGTAGATCATCAGCGTGGGGCAGGTCAGCGCCTCGGGGTCGGCAGGAATGCTGCCTTTTGCGTTTTCCCTGCGTATGCCGTTAGGCGAGCGCGGCTCATGCCTGACAACGTAGTCCGCCAGCGCGCGACGCACTTCTTCCGACCCGTACTGCGCTTCGCGTTCGAAGAAGTAGTCCCAGCCGCCGCTCCACCACGGCTCCTCAGGTTCGAAGGGAATGAGATTGCCCCCGCCCAGGGCCGGGTCCAACAGCACCATGCGCGCGACCCGGTCCGGATACTTCTCGCCGTAGCGGGCTGCAATACGGCCGCCCCAGGACCATCCCAGCAAGTGGGGGCGCGGATATCCTGCTGCCGCCAGCCAATCCGCAACGCCGGCCAGGTCATCAATCGCCGCGTCGGTGTCCACCGTGAGCGGGTCCGCAGGAGCATCCGAACGTCCGTAACCGCGCAGCGAAAAGGTCAAGGCACCCAGGCCGCGAGCGACCAGTGCATCCATCAGCGAGTAGTCCCTGCCGCCGGGCAAGCTGAAATCAAAGCCCGCCTGGCCGCTCAGGTTGGCCCCCTGTACCAGCACGACGACATTGGCCGGCTGAACCTCCAGGCCCTTGCTTCGCGCCGCCAGCTTCCCGGCCGGCCCGGCAATGAAGAAATCGGTGGGCCCGGTCATCGCGTCTCCGCAGAAGTGAACCAGCGAGATGATACAGTCGCGAATTCTGTTGGTGATGAGGTCAGTTCAATGAACCGACGAGATTTATTGCAGGCGTCCGCAATGGCGGTGTCCGCGGGCCTTGTGAGCAAGTCGGCTGCGGGGGCCGGGGCCACTGGATCGGAGTCTCATGTCCAGCAGGGTTCCTTGCTGACACCGGCCGAGGACTCCAACCCGCTGGAAGCCAAGATCGTCGTGTTCACTACCGTATCGCCGGACGTGGACGCCAGCATCCGGTTCTATCGCGACGTCATCGGGATGGACCTGGCCGAGGAAGGCGTCTTTCCCGCCGATTTGACCACCGCGCCCGGAATCGGCAAGGCAAGACGCCGGTATGCAATCCTGAACATGCCCGGTTCGGACCGAAGCGCGCAGGTGCGCGTTCTTGATGCGCCAAGCGGAGCGCTGCCGAATCGCCCCCGGCCGGATTCGGGTCCCATGGATCCGGGGCTGCTGGTCATGGAAGGATCCGCCCGGGACCCGGCGGAGTCCTATCACCGCCTCGCGTCGGCCAACACGCCGATGATCTCCCCCCCGCGCTACTACTATTTCCGCAATACCACCTGGAGGCGCGACCTGGACGTGATGAGCTATGCGCCCTTCGGACCGGGTGGAGAACAGATGTTCATTACCGCCGACGTGCGCGGCGACCGGGCGGAATGGACACTGCCGGGAATCCATTCCGGGTTTCATAACGCAGCAATAACGAGCCTGGATCAGCGGCCCGTGGACGCGTTCTACGACCAGGCCCTGGGACTCAAACGGATTTCGCAGATGGAGTGTTTCCAGCGCAACACCAACCAGTTGATCGGGGCGCCCGAGGACAGCTATTTCCTTTGGGGGAACGTCGGCTTCGGTGTCAGCATGGAGATCTGGGAATTCAAGGCGTCCAGCGGGACGGTCTACCCGACGTCATTGGGCCGGACCGGACTCGCCATGCTGACCATGCGGGTAAATGATCTCGACAAGTGCCGAAGCATGTGCGAAGCCGCCGGCATCGAGCCGGTGGGCGACGGTGCGCTTCCCCTTTACGGCAACGCCCAGCCAAACGGATTCACCCTGCGGGGTGCGGTGGGTGAACTGATCGAAGTAATTGCGGCCTAGCGTCGCATCCCGCCGCCGTGCCTGGCAGCGAGGGCGTCTTGCATGACTGATTCGACCTCCTCCAGTTCCGGGCCTTTCGTCGCGACGAAGCGCTATCGGCGCTACGTGCTCGGGTTGCTGTTGCTGGTGATGACGCTCAATTACGCCGACCGGTATGTGATCGGCATCCTGTTGCCGCAGATCAAGTCCGACCTGGCGTTGACGGACACCGAGATCGGATTCATTACGGGCGCCGCGTTCACTCTTTTTTATGCACTGCTCGGCGTTCCCATCGCCAGCCTCGCGGACCGCCGCTCGCGCAAGAAGATCATTGCCTGGGCGCTGGCGCTGTGGAGCCTGATGACCTGTCTGTGCGGGCTCGCCAGGTCGTTTGTGCAGTTGGCCGTGTTCCGGGTGCTGGTGGGTATCGGCGAGGCGGGCTGCACGCCGCCTTCTCATTCCCTGGTATCGGACTATTTCTCGCCCGGCGAGCGCGCCATGGCCATGGCCGTACTCGGCCTCGGCTCGTCTTTGGGTGTCTTCCTGGCATTCCTTGTCGGCGGCTGGATCACCGACACCTATGGCTGGCGGGTAACGCTGATTTCGTTCGGCGCCCCGGGCGTGCTGATAGCACTGCTGGTGTATGCCACCTTGCGCGATCCGCCGCGCGGCCACAGCGACGGAGTGCAGGCAGCGGCCAAGGCACCGCCCATGTTGCGAGCATTTCGCAAGCTGTTGGAAAAGAGAACGTTCCGCTACATGGTGCTGGGCGGCAGCATGTACGGCATGGTCAGCACAGCCCTGCTGGTCTGGCTGCCGTCCTTCTACACCCGCACCCACGGTCTTGAAGTAGCCACGGTCGGTACCTGGCTGGCCTTCACCAAAGCGCTCCCGCACGCGGCGGGCACTTTGCTCGGCGGGCTGCTGGCAGGCCGGCTTGCGAAATACGGAGCAGAGCCGCCAATTTTTCTTTGCGCCGGCGTCCAGTTGGTGGCAGCGCCCTTCTATGCCCTGGTACTGCTGGCCGCTAACCCGACCGCGGCGCTGCTCTGGCTCATCGTGCCTGCCTGCGTGGGCGTCATGCAGGGACCGGTGCTGTTCGCCACCATACAGGGCGTGGCCGATGTCCGCACCCGTGCCGTGGCCTCGGCCCTCATGATCCTGATCATCAACCTGATCTCGGGCATCATCGGCCCGCAATCGGTGGGCGTGGCCAGCGACTTCCTGGCGGGCTCGCTGGGCGACGATGCGCTGGGCATGGCGCTGTTGGTCATTGCCGTCGTCTGCAGCCTGGGCGCGGCCGGCTTCTTCTACCTGGCTTCCCGCAGCATCGAGAAGGACCTCCTGCACTCGCAGCCGTAGGTGCTGGCCGCACAGGTGTTTCCGCGGAAACACTCCCTGTGCGTTCGGCCCGCCGGCGTGATCATCCGGCCATCCGGGCGCACGCGAACGCTATGGCGACAATTCGTTCACCAGAACGAACATCAGCTCCCGGTAAAGATCTGTCCAGCCAGGCCCGGGGCGATTTCGTCGTCCTCGCCGCCGTAGGTCATGATCGCCTTGCTGCGGGTGAACCGGCGTATGCCTTCGCGGCCCATGCGGTTCTTGCCCAGGCCCGAGGCGTTGCGCGCGTCCTGCTCGATGCCGCGCACCATGAGCGTTATCCCCGCCCGGTTGACCGACACCCCGCCGGCCTCGATGGCCCGCGCCACTTCTTCGCCCTCCGACGGGTCGCCCGCATAAACGGTTGCCGACAGCCCGTAATCGGTATCGTTGGCGAGACGGATCGCCTCGTCCGCGCCATCGAAGGACATGATCGGCAGCAGCGGGCCGAAGCTTTCCTCGCGCATGACCCGCATGGAATGATCCACGTCCGTGAGGACCGTCGGCAGGCACCACTTGCCGCCGTGCTCCAGGATTTCGCCGCCGGTGTGCAGCCGGGCGCCCTTGCTCACTGCGTCCTCGATATGTTCTCGGACCGTGTCCGCCTGCTTCTCCAGGATGAAGGGGCCGATAAAACCGTGGCGGATATCCGGATAGTTGATCTCCACGCGACGGGCGCAATCGACGGCGGCCTCAGCGAACTCTTCGAACAGCGACTGCGCCACGTAAATGCGCTCCACCGAGGTGCATAGCTGGCCCGATGCGACGCAGCTCCCGATTACCGCGCTCATCGCCGCCTTGTGCGGATCGGCGCCTTCGAGCACCACCAGGGGGTCCTTGCCGCCCAGCTCCAGCGAGGCCGGAATGAACCGCTCGGCCGCGGCCCGATAGACCTTCCTGCCGGTGGCCACGCTGCCGGTAAAGCAGACGTAGTCCACCTGCCCGACCAGCCCGGCCCCCACCGCGCCGTTGCCGCGCACAAACGCCAGGACCGCGGCGAGTTCCGGAACGTCCTCGAGTATTCGTTCAATTACGTCGATGAAGCGGGGCGCGACTTCACTGGGTTTGACGACCACCGCGCAGCCCGCGATCAGCGCCGGGATGGTGTCAAGAAAAGCCATGGAACAGGGGAAGTTCCACGGCGTGATATTGCCCACGAGGGGGTAGGAAACGAGCTGGCGGCGGTTGACGACATCGGGCAGTTCCGTGGAATCGATCGTTTCCTCTCCGGCGAACTGCTGCGCGGCGGCAATCTCGCGCTCGATCTTCGGCTCCAGCGTCGCCTCGCTGACGCTGGTGGCGTACCGGCCGGTATCGCTGACCAGGCTCCCGACCAGCGCCTCGCGATGTTCCGCCACCGCCGCCGCGAACCTGCGCAGCACCCGCGCGCGCCCGGCCATGCCGACTCCCTCCCAGCGTGGCTGGGCCTGGCGCAACCGTCCGCAAATTTCCTTCAGTTCGTGGGGCGAGGTGGGCGTGAACTGGTAGTCGAATTCACCCGTGTACGGATTGCGTGCCTTCATCGCGCTTATTGTCGGCGACCGGGGCATTCAAAGCCATCCCGAACGGCAAGAGTAGCCAGCGCGGTCATTCTATGGAAACATACTTGCAGCCCGGTGCAGGCGCCGGGCCCAGACTATCGACACGGGAATCAACCATGAGCGAAAACCACGACGTCATCATCATCGGCGCGGGTTCGACCGGAATGCCGACGGGCATTCTTGCGGCCGGGCGCGGCGCCAGGGTGCTGCAGATCGAGGCGGACAATCGCATCGGGGGAACGCTGTACTGGTCATCGGGGCAGATGAGCGCGGCCGGCACCCGGCTGCAGAAGGCCGCGGGGATCGATGACAGTGCCGAGGAGCACTATCGGGACGCCATGCGCATCTGCAACGGCACCATGGACCCGGATCTCGGGCGTAAGGCGATCGACAACGCGAGCGAAACGCTGGACTGGCTGATGGACTTAGGCTTCGAGCCGCTGCCCGGCCACCCGGTCGCCGGCAGCGCCCATGAGCCCTACCGGACGCGGCGCTATTGCTGGGGCGAGAAACTGGGCGTCAGCGTACTCGAGGCGATGACGCCTCCTTTCGAGCAACTGGTCGCGGACGGACAGATCGAACTCAGGCTCGAAACGAAATTCACGCGCCTGGTCCAGGACGATTCGGGCGCGGTGACGGGAGTGGAAGTCGAAACGCCCGCGGGGTCCACGGAAGTCCATTACGGAAAAAACGTCGTGCTGGCCAGCGGGGGCTACGCGGCGAATCTCGAAATGTGGGCGGAAATCACGCCGCAGTTCACGCTGACCTCGTACTGCAATCCATTCTCGCGCGGCGACGGCATCCGCGCGGCACAGGAGCTGGGCGCCTCGGTGACCGGGGGCGAGGCGTTTCTTACCACCGTGGCCGGCTTTCGCAAAGTTGCCGAAGACCCGCTCTCGGGCGCCCACCTGCGTTTGAACCCGGCCATTCGCAAACCCTGGGAGTTTTTTGTCAACGGCGAGGGCAAACGCTTCGTGCGCGAGGACCATCCCAGTATCGACCACATCGAAAGGGCGGTACTGGCGCTGCCGGATTTCACCCTGTACGTGATATTCGACGAACCCATGCGCCAGAACGCGCCGGTGATCACGCTGGAGACCCGCGAGGAAATGGCGGCGCGGTTCGGCAACCATGCGCATTTTCTAAAAGCAGACAGCCTTGCCGGGCTCGCCGCACAGATCGGTGCGGACCCGGAAACGCTGGAGCAAACCACGGCTGAATTCAACCAGGCGGTGGAGTCGCGGCACGATCCCCAGTTCGGACGCGAGCACATGATCCGTCCGATAGGCACGCCGCCTTTCTACGCGGTCAAGGCAGTCGGCTTTACCGTGATCAGTCCCGCCGGCATCAACGTGGACGCCGACCTGAGGGTCCTGCGCGCAGACGGCTCGGCGATCCCGAACCTGTATGCCGCGGGCGAGGCGCTGGGCTTTGCCAAGCTCAGCGGAAACGCCTTCGTCGGGGGCATGTCGCTGACGCCCGCGATCACCTTCGGACGCCTGCTCGGCCGGGACATTCTCAGCTGGGAGAATGGCGGGGGGTAGCCTCTGCCGCGGTTCGCAGGTCGGCAAGCTGCTTTTCGGTGAGCCGGTAGGACACCAGCCAGAAGAGCGCCAGCGCCTGCAGGGTCGCGGGAATCCAGGCCTTGCCGAAAATGATGGCGGTAATCGCACTGTCCGGCTGCTCGACGGCGCCCAGCGTGGTCTCCACAAGGCCCGTAGCGGAAAAGTAAAAGCCCATGATCAGCGGCCCCAGCGCAAAACCGGTTTTCTCGACAAAGCCCAGGACCCCGGTGTACAGCGCGGTGCGGACCTTCCCGGTCCGGATGCGGTCGTATTCGATGGTGTCCGGCAACATGGAAAACCCGATCGTCAGCCCTCCTGCGCCGAATATGCCGACGAAGCAGGACCTCAAGACAAACACCAGGTCGCTTTCGGCCGGCGTGGCCGCCGCCCATGAGACGAGCGTGAGGCAGGTGCCGATGATGGCGACCATGTAGACCCAGCGCTTGTCCTTGCCGCGGCTGAAAAAGGCCCATAGCGGCACCGTGCACAGGCCGGCGATGTTGCCCGCCAGGGTGGACAAGGCCACGCCCAGTTCGCCCCGTTCGAGGACATAGGTCATGAAAAACAGCAGCGCGCTGCCGTTGACGCCCACGCCCAGGTACAGCGTGCCCTTGAGCGCGGCGAGAGTGAGGAAGGGCCGGTTGTCGGCCAGCGCCCGGAAATAGTCGCCGATCGAATAGCGGTCTGCCGGAGCACTCGGCAACTCCCGGGCGCGGCCGGTGAACAGTACCGTCATCATCATGGTGGCGGCAATCAGTATGCCCACCAGTATCGCGACAATCCCGTAGGCCCTGCGGTCGGCGCCCAGGACGTCGATCAGCGCCGGCATGCCGGCGGCGATCAGGATCCCGGCCAAATTGGAATACCCCACCCGCCACGACATGATCGAAGTGCGTTCGTTGTAGTCGTCGGTCATCTCGGCGGGCATCGCCATGAACGGCACGTAGAACAGGGTATAGCCGCTGAAATAGGCAATCAGCACGACGAGTTGGTAGATTGCCAGCGCATTCATTGATTCCAGCGCCGGGACGTTGAACGTGAAGATCAGCGCCAGACCAGAGACGAACGCGCCCAGCGCCATCCACGGGCGCCGCCGTCCCCAGCGGCTGCGGGTGGTGTCGCTCAGAAACCCGATCATGGGGTCGCTGAATACGTCGTATATCCGGGTGATGAACAGGATGAGGCCGGCCATGCCGGGATCCATTCCCAGGTGATTGACCAGGAAGAAAAGGACGAAGACATTGACGATGAACAGCATCCCCAGGCAGCCCATCGAGCCCACCCCCCAGCCGGCCTTGAGGGACAAAGGCAGCCGGCCCACATAGCCGGGAGGGTGCTGTTGGGGCGAAGCGGAGATACTCAGTCCTCGGCGGCGAGTTCCCGCAGGCGCGGAAACACCTCTTCGCCCAGAAGCTGTAGGTTGCGCATGGTGCGGCCATAGTTTTCCACCGCAAAGTGGGACACGCCGAGATGTCCCACCCCGAACCTCACCCGCAGTTCGTTCAATTGCTGCACGACCGTCTCCGGGCTGCCGACAATGATCTGGCGGGTCTCCAGCGCCTTCTCGTAGCCCTGGGTGAAGAAAGCGTAGGGCGTTCCGCCCATGTACCTGCGCCTGGCAATGGCCGCCTCGCGACTCACATAGCCCGGCGGCGCCATCCAGGCGCCCACGTCGGGATGGATCTTCATGTCGACCATGCTGGTGACCTGCGCCACCCGGCCGCCGAATTGTTCCCTGCCCTCCTCGAGCGCCTGCTCGTCGGTGGGCGCCACGTGCACGCGGGTGAAATATCCGCGGTGGCCCGGCGTCGGCACGTGCCCCGCCTGTTCGGCGATCTCGTTGTAGGCGCTGAACAGCTGGTCCGTGGCCTCCAGCCGGGTGGCCAGCGCCACGTACGGGTAACCGCGCTCGGCGGCGAACTCCACAGTTTCGCGGCTGGTGGATCCCGGAATCATGACCGGCGGATGCGGCTTCTGCATGGGCAGCGCCCAGGGATTGACGCAACGGTAGTGATAGTGCTTCCCCTCCCACACGAACGGGCCGGGTTCGGTCCAGGTCTTCAGGATCAGGTCGTGCGCTTCGGCGAAAAGCTCCCGGTTTTGCACGGTATTGACCGACATGGCCAGGGATTCCACCGCACCGCCCCGCACGAAACCGGAAATTAGCCGGCCCTTCGAGAACAGGTCGATCAACGCCAGCTCCTCGGCCAGGCGAACGGGGTTGCCGTTCACGGGCAGGATGTTTCCGGCAATGAATATCTTTACCCGTGACGTGACCTTGGCCAGGACCGTCGCGAATATGTTGGGCGAGGGAGACATGGCCGCGGGCGCGCTGTGATGCTCGTTGACCACGATAGCGTCGAATCCCACCTGTTCGGCCACCACGTATTCCTCGTGATAGCGCTCGAACAGTTCGGCGGCGCGCTCGCCGTCGAAGTGGCGGTTGGAGAACTTGAGCATCACGGCGCCGAATTCGGCCGCCGCTTCATGCGGATAACCGAGGTAGGGGTGGTTAACGAAGTAGTGCAGGTGGAACATGTTTCAGTCCGGCGCCGAAATCGAGCACGGCATCCGCAAACTCGGCCGGCTTCTCCAGATGCACGTAGTGGCCGCCCCCGGCAATGGAGGCCAATTCACCCTGCGGCAGCGCCTTCAGAAAGAGCTGGGCCACCGGCGCCGGCGTGATGACGTCCTTCTCGCCCCAGACCAGCCTCGCGGGGTTCGTGTAGCGGGCCAATGCCGAAAGCAGGGAACGGTCGTGCATGTACGGTTTGAACCCCAACAGCGCCGCGAGTTCCATCACCTCCAGGTCCATGGTCACCGCTTCGTCGTCGAGTTCGCCCTCCCACATTTCCCGGAACGCGCCCGAGGCCGGATCGGCATAGCCGAAGGACAAGTATCGCCGATAGGGCATCAGGAACAGGTCCGGCGTATCCAGGTGGCCGGTGGCGGTTCCCTGAGAGCCGGCGAGAACAAGACCGGCAAACCGCCGGGGCTCCATCGACGCCATTTCCGCGGCGATCCATCCTCCCATCGATCCGCCGCCCAGGATGCAACGGGAGATACCGCCGGCATCCAGCGCCGCCAGGAGCACCTTGGCCATGTCCCGCACGCCTTGCACCCATTCGGGCAGCACCGACTTACCGATACCGGGCAAAGTCGGCGCCCACACGCTGAAGCGCTCCGCCAGGCGCGCGTGGTGCGGCAGCCATCCGCGCTGGCCCTCTTCACCGTGCAACCATACGAGCGATGGGCCGCTGCCGCCTGTGAGAACCTGCAAGGGAGAAAGACCCGTGACCGTGACAGAAGCCGCTTGGCCGGGTTCATTCATAGGCGGTGTCCAAATTAGAGAGGCGCCTATTTAGCCGCACGGGAGTATCGGGGTCAAGCAAAGCCCATGTTTGAAAATCTGTCGCAAATTTGCGATACATTTGCGTTCCAGGACATCGTCAAAAAGGCTCGTAGCGGCCGATTGCGGCCGGGCGTGTAGAATGAGCAGGTTATGACGGATGAAACCAATGTAATGCCGGCAGCCAGGCCGTTTGAAATCATCAGCCTGGAGCAGACCGCTCCGCCGGACGGATCCGAGACGGACGATTGGTACCGGTACGAGTTGACCCAGGGAACCACCACGATTACCGGCTACAAGCAAGGCGAAGCGGACGAAGTAAAGGAAGAGATCAACAGTCTCGTAGCACGCTTGAACGAGCGGCGCGCCGGCAAGACCAGCCGGGTTCATCTCACCCGCATCGGGCGCAAGAGCCAGCAGCGGGCCCAGCCGGTCACGCGCAGCCGCTGAGTCGGGCGCAAAGCGCTGCGATTGCCGGCTGGAGTTGGAGTCCCATGGCGGTTGACATACTGGTAAGCGAAGTCGGGCCGCGCGATGGCCTGCAAAGCCTCAAGGTCATCATGCCCACGGAGGCGAAAAAGGCCTGGATCAAGGCCGAAGCGGCCGCGGGAGTGCCGGAAATCGAGGTGGGTTCCTTCGTTCCGCCCAAGCTCCTGCCGCAGATGGCCGATTGCGAGGAACTGGTACGTTATGCGGTAACCATCCCCGGCTTGCACGTCACCACCCTGGCGCCGAATCTCAAGGGAGTGGAACGGGCGGTCGCCGCGGGCACCCACAAGGTGAGCATCCCCGTCTCCGCCAGCGAGACGCACAGCGAGGCGAATGTCCGCAAGAATCACGCCCAAATGCTGGAAGAGGTCCGGCGCATCAACGAGATGCTCGGCGAACTTCCCGAGGAGCGCCGCCCGATTTTCGAGGCCGGCATCGCCACTGCATTCGGCTGCACCATGGAAGGGCCTGTGCCAGAGAGCAAGGTTCTGGAGCTGGCCCATGCACTGGTCGAGGCGGGTTGCCGGGAAGTGGGACTGTCAGACACGACCGGCTACGCGAACCCCGCGCAGATCCGGCGCCTTATTCGCCTGGTGCGGTCCGAGATCGGCGAGGAAAAACTAACCGGCGTGCATCTTCACAACACGCGCGGGCTGGGGCTGGCCAACGCCATGGCGGCGCTGGAAGAAGGCATCACCACGCTCGACAGTTCGCTGGGCGGAATCGGCGGTTGCCCGTTCGCCCCCGGCGCCAGCGGCAACATCGTCACCGAAGACCTGGTGTTCATGCTGGAGTCCATGGGACTGAACACCGGCATCGATCTCGACCGGCTCCTGAAGGTGCGCGACGTGGTCAATGAAGCGCTCCCGAGCACCGAGATGTACGGCTTCACCCCGGAAGCCGGCCTGCCCCTGGGCTTTCGCCCGGGCTGGGGCACCGCGTAGCCCGCATTCCCCTGCCCCTCCCTCGCCGGAGACGCATGAATCCATCCGTGGAGCTTGGCTTCGCCATCCCTGGCTCAGACACTCCCGCGAGGGAGGGGCAGGGGAATGCGGGCCAAGCGAGCTTGTGAGGCCGGATTATTAAGGCAGTTCGGTTGAACCCATCAAGAAGCGATCGATTTCGCGGGCGGCTTCGCGGCCTTCGTTGATGGCGTTCACCACCAGCGATTGACCCCGGCGGCAGTCGCCGGCGGCGAACACGTTTTCCACGCTGGTCTGGTATTTGCCGTAGTCGGCCCGGTAGTTGCCGCGCTCGTCGTAGGCGAGACTCAGCGCATCGGACACGGAGTGTTCGGGGCCCAGAAAACCCATGGCCAGGAACACCAGATCGGCCGGCCACTCCCGATCGCTGCCGGGCACGTTTTCGAACTTGCCGTCCTTGAGCCGGACGTCCACAGTGCGAATTCCGGAAACCCGCCCGTCCGTGCGCGCCACGAATTCCGTTGACGAAATCAGATAAACGCGCGGGTCCTTGCCGAATTTGGAGGCGGATTCCTCGTGGCCGTATTCGGTGCGAAAAATCACCGGCCAGGTGGGCCAGGGATTGTGCGGCGCCCGCGCCGCCGGCGGCTGCGGGAACAGTTCGAAGTTGACCAGGCTTTTGCAGCCGTGGCGAAGCGCCGTGCCGATGCAGTCGGTGCCGGTGTCGCCGCCGCCGATGACGATCACGTCCTTGCCTTTCGCGGAGATATAGTTGCCGTCGGCGAGATTGGAATCCAGCAGACTGCGAGTGTTCTGCGTCAGAAAATCCATCGCGAAGCGCACGCCGTCGAGGTTGCGCCCCGGTATGGGCAGGTCCCGGGGAACGGTTGCCCCGGTCGCCAACAGCACGGCGCCGAATTCCTTCGCCAGACCGCGGACATCGACAGAGCCGCCGCTGCCATCGCCGACGGGCGCGTTGACACGGAATTCCACGCCCTCTTCCCGCATGAGGTCAAGGCGCCGATCGACGACTTCCGCCTTGTCGAGCTTCATGTTGGGGATGCCGTAGGTCAACAGACCGCCGATACGGTCGGCGCGTTCATGGACCACGGCGATGTGGCCGGCACGATTCAACTGTTGCGCGGCGGCAAGCCCCGCGGGCCCGGAACCGATCACCGCGATGCGCCGTCCCGTGCGGGTGGCAGGGGGCTCCGCGACAATCCAGCCCTCCTCGAAGCCCCGGTCGGCAATCGCCATCTCGATGTCCTTGATGGTGACCGCGGGGTCGGTGATCCCCAGCACGCAGGCGCCTTCACAGGGCGCCGGGCATACCCGGCCGGTGAATTCGGGAAAATTATTGGTCTTGTGCAGGCGGTCGAGCGCTTCGCGCCATTGGTCCCGGTAGATGAGGTCGTTCCACTCCGGGATCAGGTTGTGGATCGGGCAGCCATCGTGCGACTGGCAGAACGGCACCCCGCAATCCATGCAGCGCGCGCCCTGGATGGCGAGCTTCCCGGTGTCCTGTCCGGTGTAGATCTCCTTGAAATCGCGCAGGCGGTCCGTCGCATCGCGATACGGCGCGGAGGCGCGCGCGTAATCCATGAAACCCGTTGTCTTGCCCATCACGATTCGCTGTCAGGCTGCGGCGGCAGCGGTCTTGAGCTGTTCAAGCACACGCTTGTAGTCGACGGGCATGACCTTGACGAATTGCCCGACACTGTGCCGCCAGTCATCGAGTATCGCTTGTGCGACGGTGGAGCCGGTGAAGCGAAGATGCCGTTCGATGAGCTCCCGAACCTCGGTCCTGTCCGGTTCCGCTTCGAGCGGCTCCAGCTCGACCATCTCCGGGTTGCAGAGTTCGGCGAAGTCCCCGTCCGGGTTCCAGACGTAGGCCACCCCGCCGCTCATGCCGGCGGCGAAATTGCGCCCGGTGCGGCCGAGTATGACCACGCGCCCGCCGGTCATGTATTCGCAACCGTGATCGCCGACGCCTTCGACGACCGCGCGGGCGCCGCTGTTGCGCACGCAGAACCGCTCCGCCGCCACCCCCCGGAAGAAGCATTCGCCGGCGGTGGCGCCGTAGAGCACCACGTTGCCGATGAGGATGTTGTCTTCCGGCGTAAAGCGCGACTCCCGGTCCGGGTAGATGATCAGGCGCCCGCCGGACAGGCCCTTGCCCACGTAGTCGTTGGCGTCGCCCTCGACCTCCAGCGTAACGCCCCGGGCCAGCCAGCAACCGAAGCTCTGCCCGGCATGACCCCGGAATTTGAAATGGATGGCGCCCTCGGGCAGCATCTGCGGTCCGCAGCGCTTGATGATGGCGTTGGAGAGTATGCCGCCCACCACCCGGTTCGCATTGGTGATGGGCAATTCCCGGTACACCTTTTCGCCGCGCACCAGCGCGGGTTCGGCCAGCTCGATCAGCTTGTAATCCAGCGAACGCTCCAGGCCGTGGTCCTGCTTGTGCATGGCGTAGGCGCCCAGAAAATCCGGCGGTTCCTGCACCGGCGTCAACAGCTCCGTGAGATCGATGCCCCGGGCCTTCCAGTGATCCACCGCCGCCCCGGCGTCGAGCGCATCCACCCGCCCCACCATGTCATTGACCGTGGCAAAGCCCAGGTCGGCCATGATCTGGCGCATTTCCCTGGCGACCATGAAGAAATAGTTGATGACGTGTTCCGGCAGGCCTTCAAATTTCGCGCGCAAGGCCGGGTCTTGCGTTGCGATGCCCACCGGGCAGGTATTGAGGTGGCACTTGCGCATCATGATGCAGCCCAGCGCGATCAGCGGCGCGGTGGAGAAACCGAACTCCTCGGCGCCGAGCAGGCAGGCGATCGCGACGTCGCGCCCGGTCTTGAGCTGGCCGTCGGTCTGCAGCACCACCCGCGAGCGCAGGTTGTTGACGACCAGCGTCTGGTGGGTCTCGGCGATGCCCAGTTCCCAGGGCAGCCCCGCGTGCTTGATGGAGGTGAGCGGCGAGGCCCCGGTGCCGCCGGAATCTCCGGCAATCACCAGGTGGTCCGAGCGCGCCTTGGTGACACCCGCGGCGACCGCCCCCACGCCGATCTCGGCGCCGAGCTTGACGCTGATGCGCGCGTCGGGGTTGCCGTTCTTCAGATCGTGGATGAGCTGGGCGATGTCCTCGATCGAATAGATGTCGTGGTGCGGCGGCGGGCTGATGAGTCCTACGCCGGGCGTCGAATGGCGAATGGCGGCGATGGTCTCGTCCACCTTGCGGCCGGGCAGTTCGCCGCCCTCGCCGGGCTTGGCGCCCTGCACGATCTTGATCTGCAGTTCATCGGCATTGCTCAGGTAATCGATGGTCACGCCGAACCGGCCGCTGGCCACCTGTTTGATGGCGCTGCGCGCGGAATCGCCGTTCGGCAGCGGCGTGTAGCGGCGGGAATCCTCGCCGCCCTCGCCGGTGTTCGACTTGCCGCCGATGCGGTTCATGGCCACGGCTAGCGTTTCGTGGGATTCGGCGCTGATGGAGCCGAAACTCATGGCGCCGGTGGCGAAGCGCTTGACGATCTCGCTTTCCGTCTCGACCTCGTCGAGTTCGATGGGATTGCCGTTGGCTCCGCTGAGGAAAGTCAACAGCCCCCGCAGGTTGGCCTTGGCGGTGTTTTCGCGGTTCGCGTGGTCGGCGAAACGCCAGTAGGCGCTTTCGTCGTTGGTCCGGGCGGCCACCTGCAGGTCGGCGATGGCCTGCGGGTCCCACATGTGGGTATCGCCGTGCCGGCGCCAGTGGAAGTCGCCGGGGTTCGGCAGTACCGCGATGTTGCCGTTGCGCCCCGGATAGCCCAGTGCGTGACGGCGCTCCATCTCCTCGGCAAGGACCTCAAGGCCCACGCCCTGTACCCGGCTCGCGGTGCCCTTGAAGGCGCGCTCGATGACATCGTCGGCCAGCCCCACCGCCTCGAATATCTGAGCCCCCTTGTAGGACTGCAGGGTGGAGATGCCCATCTTCGCCATCACCTTGAGCATGCCCTTGGCGGTGCCCTTGCGGTATGCGTCGACCACGTCCGCGCGGGTCGCGACGTGCGGCGCATCGTCGAAATAGCCTTTCTCCAGCGAATCCCACAGGGCTTCGAAGGCGAGCCAGGGATTGATGGCGTCGGCGCCGTAGCCCGTCAGCAGGCAGTGATGGTGTACTTCCCGGGCCTCGCCGGTTTCCACGATGATGCCGATACGCGTTCGCGCATGGGTCTCGACCAGGTGATGATGCACGGACCCCACCGCGAGAAGGGCGCTGATCGGCGTCCGGTCCGGTCCCACGGCGCGATCGGAGAGCACGATCAGGCTGTAGCCGTCCTCGATGGCCCTGCTCGCTTGGGCGCAGATGCCCTCCAGCGCGGCCGTCAGGCCCGCTGCGCCCGAACCGGCTTGATAAGTGATGTCGATGACCGCCGTCTTCCATCCCCGGTAATCGAGGTGCTTGATGGCGGCCAGTTCCTCGTTGGAAAGGATGGGATGCGGGATGCGCAGCCGGTGCGCGTGCTCCGGTGTGCTCTCCAGCAGATTCCGTTCCGGGCCGCAGTAGCACTCCAGCGCCATGATGACCTCTTCGCGGATGGAATCGATGGCCGGGTTGGTGACCTGGGCGAAGCGTTGCTTGAAGTAGTCGTAGAGCATGCGCGGCTTGTCGGACATCACCGCCAGCGCGGCGTCGTTGCCCATCGAGCCGAGCGGATCGCGCAGCTCCCTGACCAGGGGCTGCAGCATGATGTCCATGGTCTCGACGGTGTAGCCGAAGGCATTCATGCGCGCCGTCAGCGTGGCCGGATTCGGCGCCAGCGGCAGGGCGGGCGGCAGTCCCTCCAGTTCGATGCGCTGCTTTTCGAGCCAGTCGGCATAAGGACGCGCCGACGCCCATTCGGCCTTGATTTCCTCATCGGGGACCATCCGTCCCTGCTGGAAGTCGATCAGGAAAATACGGCCCGGCTGCAAGCGCCCCTTCTCCACCACGCTTTCCGGAGCCACCTGCACGACGCCGACTTCCGAGGCCATGATGCAGCGGCCGTCGTCGGTGATGTAGTAACGGCTCGGCCGCAGCCCGTTGCGGTCGAGCACGGCGCCGATATAGGTGCCGTCCGTGAAAGCGATCGAAGCCGGACCGTCCCAGGGCTCCATCAGGCAGGAGTGGTATTCGTAAAAGGCCCGCTTGGCCGCATCCATGCCGGCATGTTGCTGCCAGGCTTCGGGAATCATCATCAATACCGCTTCCTGCAGCTTGCGCCCGGTCATCAGCAGGAACTCCAGCACATTGTCGAAGGTCCCGGAATCGGAACAGTCCGGCTCCACAACGGGAAAGAGCTTGGCCAGGTCGTCACCGAACAGCGGTGAACTCAACACGCCCTCACGAGCGTTCATGGCGTTTACGTTGCCGAGCAGGGTGTTGATCTCGCCGTTGTGGCACATGAAGCGGTTGGGCTGCGCGCGGTCCCACGATGGGAAGGTGTTGGTGCTGAAGCGCGAATGCACCATGGCCAGGTGCGACTCGAAGTCCCGTTCGGTCAGGTCCCCGAAAAACGGCGCCACCTGATTGGGGGTGAGCATGCCCTTGTAGACGATGACCCTGGATGACAGCGAACAGATGTAGAACAATTGCCGCTGCGCCAGGTCCTCGTCGCCGCGCAGCAGATGGGTCGCGTGCTTGCGGATCAGGTAAAGCCTGCGCTCAAACTCGTCCCCGGTGAGGGCGTCGCCGGCGCCGACGAACAATTGAGCCATGTGCGGCATGGCGGCCCGGGCCGCTTTGCCGATGTCCGCACCATCAGGATCGATCGGCAACTCCCGCCAGCCCAGCAGCCGCTGCCCGGCGCTCTCGATTTCACGCTCGAGAAGAGCCAGGCACTGTTCCCGTTCCTCCGGGTCGGTGGGCAGGAACACGATGCCGACGCCATAGCGGCCGCGCCCGGGCAATTCGACGCCGAGTTCTCTCGCCGCGGCGCGGCGCAGGAAGCGGTCCGGCAGGCCAAGGAGGATGCCCGCCCCATCGCCGGTATTGGCTTCGTAGCCGATGCCTCCGCGATGCTCCATCGAGCAGTTCATGCCGAGCGCGTCCTCGACGACCCCTCGGCTTGGGCGGCCCTTGATATCGCAGACGAAACCGATGCCGCAGCTGTCCTTCTCGAACACCGGATCGTACATGCCCTGTTTTGGCGGCGGTCCGAAGTTCCGCCGCCCAGGCAAGGATCCGTTGAGTGCAGTCATGGGCCTATCCTCAATCCGAATTGCAGTGCCGCCCTTGCTGCGCCGGCCGCCATACCGACGCGGGAAGCACCACCAAATAAGCGTCCGCTTGCTGTACTGCCGGGCAACCGCTGATCCGGGACCGGCGCCGAACAAGCGGCACTCCCGCAACCGATCCGCTGTTGGTGGCTTGAAATGCGAGCAAACCGGCGCTTCGTGTTGAAACGCCAACCGCCTAGCTTTCCAAAAAGCGGCGCATAAATCAAGTTTCCCGCGATTCGCCGTGCTTGAAGCATTGGAGATAGACTTACGGGCGTGAGAAATTCCCTCACATCAACACCGCTTACCTGAGAGGATCCCATGGCTGATTTGCTTTCCGCGGAAGAGGCCGCAGCAAGACTTGACGACCTTCCGGGCTGGAGCCTGGACGACCACAAACTTCACCGCTCCTTCCGTTTCGCGGATTTCCGCAGGGCGTTCGCGTTCATGTCGGGCGCGGCACTGGCGGCAGAGCGCCTCGATCACCACCCGGAGTGGTTCAATGTGTGGTCGAAGGTGGACGTGCATCTGAGCACCCACTCGGCCGGAGGAATCACCGAGCTCGACTTTCAGCTGGCGCAAGCCATGAACGAATTGGCCGAAAGTCTGTGAGAGCCGTCTACGAGCGCGGGGCCGGGCTGCCATTCGCCTCGCGTTCCGAGGCCCTGGGCACCCGCGCCATGGTGGCGACCAGCCAGGTCTTCGCCACCCAGGCAGCGCTTGAGATACTGCGGTCCGGCGGCACGGCGGTCGATGCGGCGATCGCCGCCAACGCCATGCTGGGCCTTACCGAACCCACCGGCTGCGGAATCGGCGGCGACCTGTTCGCCATGGTGTGGGAAGAAGGAAAAGAAGGGCCCACCGGTCTTAACGCAAGCGGCCGGGCTCCGCGTTCACTGAATCTTGAAGCCTTTCGCCAGCGCGGACTGGAGACCATTCCTTCCCGCGGGCCCTTGCCGGTATCCACACCGGGTGCCGTGGATGGCTGGTTCGAGTTGCACGCACGCTACGGGCGCAAGGAATTTGCCGAGCTGCTGCAGCCCGCCATCCGGGCGGCGGAAGAAGGGTTTCCGGTTGCCCAGTTGACGGCCGGCGCGTGGGCCGCCAATGCCCGCGCACTCGGCGACCTCCCCGGCTTTGCCGACACCTTCATGCCCGGCGGCGCAGCGCCGGCGAAGGGGCAGAAATTCTTAAATCCCCGCCTGGCCGCAACCTACCGGCTGCTCGCCTCCGGCGGCAGGGAAGCCTTCTATCGAGGCGAGATTGCCTGGAAGATCGCGGCCTACATGCGCGAGCACGGCGGCTACCTGGACGAGGCCGACCTCGCTTCGCACCGATCCGAGTGGGTCAGGCCGGTGTCGTCAAGCTACCGGGGCCACGACGTCTACGCCCTGCCGCCCAATACACAAGGCATCGCCACGCTCCAGATACTCAACCTCCTGGAGCAGCACGACCTGGCGTCCGCGGGCTTCGGCTCGACGGAGCACCTGCATCTGCTCACCGAAGCCAAGAAACTGGCGTTTGAGGACCGCGCTCGCTTCTACGCCGATCCGTCATTCGTTGCCTCGCCCGTCGAGGCGCTGATATCCAGGGAATACGCCCTTCAAAGGGGCCGCTTGATCGATCCGGCGCGTGCGGCCACCGCTGTCCGCCACGGCGACCCGGTGCTGGATGCGCCGCAGACCGTCTACCTGGCCGCGGCCGATTGCGACGGAATGCTGGTATCGCTGATCCAGTCGAACTACAGGGGCATGGGTTCCGGCATGACTCCCGGGGACCTGGGCTTCATATTGCACAACCGGGGCCAGTTGTTCAGCCTCGACCCCGATCACCCGAACGTCCTCGCCCCCGGCAAACGGCCGTTTCACACCATCATCCCGGGATTCGCGCGCTTTGCTTCCGGCGCGCGCCTGGCCTTCGGCGTGATGGGCGGCGACATGCAGCCGCAGGCGCAGGCGCAGGTGATCACCAATGTAGTGGACTTCGGCATGGATCTTCAGGCGGCCGGCGACGCCCCGCGCGCGTACCACGGCGGTTCCAGTCAGCCCACCGGGCGGCCTGCCGCAGCCGATGGCGGAAGACTCTCGCTGGAGCCGGGGTTCGGTCCGGAAGTGCGCAAGCAGCTGTCGGAGATGGGCCACCAGATGGCATCGGCCCGGGGAGTGTTCGGCGGATACCAGGCGGTGATGCACGAACCGGAAGAAGGCATACTGACCGGCGCCTCCGACCCTCGCAAGGACGGACAGGCAGCGGGGCTATAGTCCATTTCGATCATGAACGACAAGACACTCATCACATTGACCGGGATCACCACCACCGGCACGCCGCACCTGGGCAACTACGTGGGAGCGATTCGCCCGGCGGTAACGGCCAGCCGCAGCGCATCCGCCGGCGGCAGCTTCTTTTTCCTGGCCGACCTGCATGCGCTGGTCAAGAACCGGAGCCCGCAGGAAGTGGCGCGCTCCAGCCTGGAAGTGGCCGCGGCATGGCTGGCGGCAGGCCTGGATACGGAACGGGCGGTGTTCTACCGGCAGTCGGACATTCCCGAAATCCCCGAACTCACCTGGGTGCTCACCACGCTCACCGCCAAGGGCCTGATGAACCGTTCGCATGCCTACAAGGCCGCCGTCGACGCCAACCGTAACGCGGAAGCGGCGGACCCGGATCGCGGCATCACGATGGGCCTGTTCTGCTACCCCATATTGATGGCCGCCGACATCCTGATGTTCAATGCCGACCGGGTCCCGGTAGGCAAGGACCAGCGGCAACACGTGGAAATGGCGCGCGACATCGCCCAACGGTTCAACCACCACTACGGAGCGCTGCTGACGGTGCCCGAGGCCGACATCGACGAACACCGCGCGGTCTTGCTGGGTCCCGACGGCCGCAAGATGTCCAAGAGCTACGGCAACATCATCCCGCTCTACTGCCCGGCAAAACGACTGCGCAAACTCATCATGCGGGTCAAGACCAACTCGCAGACGCCGGGCGAACCCAAGGACCCGGATGAAAGCGTTCTGTTCGACATGTACCGCTCGGTAGCCGGCAACGAGGAGACCGCGGCAATGCGCGAACGCTACGCCGCCGGCATCGGCTGGGCGGAAATGAAGAACGAATTGTTCGAGTACCTGGACGCGCTTCTGGCGCCGGGGCGTGCCGAATACGAGCGGCTGCTCGCCAACCCCGGCGACGTCGAGGCCGAACTGCGCCGTGGAGCGGAGCGGGCGCGCCAGGTCAGCGAACCGCTGATGCAGAAAATCCGGGCAGCGGTCGGCCTGCGTTCACTCGGCGGCTAGTGCCTCCCGCACCGCCGCAAAGGCGAAGGTAAGATACTGCGCCTCATCATTCCTGGAGACGCTCCGTGCAAGCACTCAAGACCCTCGCAACCCTTTTCGCCACCGCGGCGCTGGCCGCCGGTTTCAGCCAGACCGGTGAAGCCTCCGACGACACGGCCGCGCCGGCGTCGAACTCCAGGCCGCTGGTACTGGTGGCGGGCGCCACGGGCAAGACGGGATCCAGGGTGGTGGCCGAATTGCAGGCCAGCGGATTCCCCGTTCGCGCCTTCGTTCGCAACGCAGCCAAGGCCGCCGAGCGGCTGGGGCCCGAAGTCGAGGTCGCGGTCGGCGACCTCAGGGACCCGGCCAGCATCGCCGCCGCGCTGGATGGGGTCGGCGCGATCATCAACGCGGCGGGTTCCGGCGTCCCCGCAGCGGACGACAATATGCCGGAACATGTCGATTTTGAAGGCGCCCGGAACCTTGCCGAGGCCGCAGCGGCGGCCGGCGTGGACCAGCATGTCCTGGTGTCATCGCAGGGAGTCACCCACGACGATCACGCTCTCAACCGCATGTTCAACAACATCCTGGTGTGGAAGCGCAAGGGCGAGGAAGCGGTCACGGCCAGTGGCGTGGCCTATACGATCGTTCGTCCGGGTGGCCTGAACGACGAGCCCGGCGGAATTCAGAAGATCGCCTTTGACCAGGGCGACAAGTCCGAGCAGGGGAGAATCATCAGCCGCACCGATGTCGCGCGCGTCTGCGTGGCCGCCCTGGAGCACGACGACGCCCGCAACAAGGTGTTCGAAATCCACGGGGCAGGCGTCGAGGCCGAGACGGACTTCGCCGCGGAGTTTGCCGCGCTTGCCGGCTCCTGAGTCCGGCGCTGCCGCGCGAGCCAACATTGGTAAGATACGCCGCCTGACGTCCCGGGGAGAAACCCTATGCGCCCATTGAGAATGATCGGCCTGCTTGCAGCCGCCTCGTTGATTACTTCCGCTTGCGAACAAGGCAGCGAGGCCCCGGTTGAAGAGGCCGCTCCCCAGGAGCAGTCAAAGCCCCTGGTCCTGGTGGCGGGCGCTACCGGCGGAACCGGATCCCTGGTGGTCGCGGAGCTGCAGAAACAGGGCTACACGGTCCGCGCGTTCGTGCGGAATACGGCCAAGGCGGCTGAGCGGCTGGGAACCGATGTCGAGGCGGTCGCCGGCGACCTGAAGGACCCCGACAGCATCGCGGCGGCCCTGGATGGCGTGGGGGCGATCATCAACACGGCGGGAGCCGGAGTTGGCGGCGGCGAGGACAACACGCCGGAGAAGGTCGACTACGAGGGCGCCCGAAACCTTGCCGAGGCAGCCTCCGCAGCCGGAGTGGGCCAGTACGTGCTGGTGTCCTCACGCGGCGTCACGGATGAAGACCATTACCTGAACCAGATGTTCAACAACGTGCTGACCTGGAAGCTCCGGGGCGAGGAAGCGGTCGCCGCCAGTGGTGTCCCGTACACGATCGTGCGCCCCGGGGGCTTGAGCGACGAGCCCGGCGGCACCCAGACGATCGTGTTCGAGCAGGGCGACAGTCGTTCCGAGGGAATCTGGATCACCCGGGCCGACGTGGCGCGGGTCTGCGTTTCCGCACTGAGTCACGAAGCGGCCCGGAACAAGGTTTTTGAGGTTCACGCCGAGGACGGGGAACCGCAGGCGGACTTCGCCGCGGATTTCGCCTCCTTGAGCGGTTCCTGACCCCCGCCGACACCCGGGGCAGGTCTAAAATGAAAACGGGCGCCGTGCATTCGCAGGCAGCCCACACGACCGTCGTTTGCGGCTCGCTCGCCTATGACAACATCATGCTGTTCAAGGGCCGATTCGGCGAGCACATCCTGCCCGACAAGGTACACATCCTCAACGTCGCGTTCGATGTTCCCGACTTGAGGCGCGAGTTCGGCGGCTGCGCCGGAAACATCGCCTACAACCTGGCGCTGCTGGGCGACCGGCCGCTGATGCTGGCCAGCGCCGGCAGCGACTTCGCGCCTTACCGCTCGCGCATGGAGCAGCTGGGCATGGATACTGCCCTGATCAGCGAACTGCCTGACCAACTCACGGCTCAGGCCTACATCATCACCGACCTGGACGACAACCAGATCACCGCCTTTCACCCCGGCGCCATGGATCACGCGCACGGGCGCCGTTTGCCCGGCGATACCGGTGCGACGCTGGGGCTGATTTCTCCGGACGGACGGCAGGCCATGCTGGAGCACGCCTTGCAGATGCACCAGCAAGGCATGCCGTTTCTTTTTGATCCCGGCCAGGGCATGCCCAAGTTCAGCGGCAAGGAATTGCGCGAGTTCATCCGCATGGCGAACTGGGTTGCGGTGAACAGTTACGAAGCGGAAATGCTGATGCGCAAGACGGGCTGGAACGAGAAGCGCATCTGCCGGGAAACGCAGGCATTCATCGTGACTGAGGGCGCCGAAGGTTCGCGCATTTACCATTCGGAGAATTGCGAACGCATTCCCCCCGCGAAAGCGCAAAAAATCGCAGACCCCACGGGCTGCGGCGATGCGTACCGCGCCGGTCTCGTTTACGGTATGGTTAGGGGTTGGAATTGGGCTGACACAGGCAGGCTTGCCGCCCTGCTCGGCGCCATCAAGGTAGGCAGTGCAGGCACCCAGAATCATCATTTCGACAGACAGACATTGCATGAAACATTCAAAGAGAACTATGGCTATGAGATCGACCTTGACCGCAGCGGCGCTGGCGCTGCTCAGCCTTAGCCTTCAGGCCCAGGACAACGAAGCTGCCTGGCGGGAAACCCTGGAGAAGATCCGCCCTTCGGTGGTGTCCCTGAGGATCAACAAGACCCGCCCTTTCGATACCGAATCCAATACGCTGCTTGACGGCACCGGCTTCGTGGTGGATGCCGAGCGGGGCATCATCCTGACCAACCGCCACATCGTGTCGACCGGCCCGATCCGCGGCGAGGCCCTGTTCGCGAACCAGGAAGAAATCGAACTGGAGCGGGTCTACGCGGACCCCGTGCATGATTTCGGTTTCCTGCGCTACGACCCGGCCAGCCTTCGGCATATTTCCCCCGAAGGCCTGCCACTGGCGCCCCAGGCCGCGCAACTGGGGCGGGAGATACGCGTGGTGGGCAACGACGCGGGCGAACGGTTCTCGATACTTGCCGGCACCATCGCGCGGCTGGACCGCACGGCGCCCAATTACGGTTTTGGACGCTACAACGACTTCAACACCTTCTATATCCAGGCGGCTTCCAGTACTTCCGGCGGTTCATCCGGCAGCCCGGTTATCGATATCCACGGCCGCGCCGTTGCGCTGAACGCCGGCGCCCAGGTTCGCGCCGCAACCAGCTATTTCCTGCCGCTGGACCGCGTCCGGCGAGCGCTGGACCTCGTGCTCCAGGACCAGCCGGTTCCACGCGGCGGACTGCTTACGACATTCGAGCAACTGCCGTATGACGAATTGCGCCGGCTGGGACTTGGAGAAGAGTCCGAAGCCGATGCGCGCGCCTCTTACCCGGAGAGCGCCGGTCTGCTGGTGGTGCGCTCCATGCTCAAGGGCTCGCCGGCGGCATCCGAACTGACGCCGGGCGACATCCTTTTGCGCGTCAAGGATGAAGACTTCCCGGATTTCGTGCGCATGGAAAGTGTTCTCGACGAGAGCGTCGGACAGACCGTTTCGCTGCTGATAGAGCGCCAGGGCGGGATTGTCGAAGTCGCCATCGAAGTGGCCGACCTGCACAAGGTCACGCCCGCCGAGTACGTCTCCTTCGGCGGAACCTACCTGCACCCGATTTCCTACCAGCAGGCCCGGCACTTCAACGTGCCGCTCAATGCCATCTACGTTGCACAGCCCGGCTACATGCTGGGACTGGCCTCCATACCCAACGGCGCGATCCTGAGAGAGATCAACGGCGCGCCCCTGGAGACCCTGGATGACGTCGAGAATGCGCTGGCGGTACTCGGCCACGACGACGTCGCCCAGTTCCGTTACAGCACTCCGCGCAACCCGCGGGCCACCCAGCTGCGCAGCGCCAGGACCGGCAGGCGCTGGTTTGCGGCGGAGCGCTGCAAACCGGTGGCCGGCGACGAAGTGTGGTCCTGCCGGGCGCTGGCCGCGGCCCGGCCGGGCGATCAGGACGAAGTGCGCATGACCCAGCCACGGGCATTCGACGATACGCGGCTGCGCCGCATCGCGCCTTCGCTGGTGCACGTGCGCTTCGACATGCCGTACGTCGTATCCGCGGTAAACGGGCAGCATTACTACGGCGCCGGGCTGATCGTGGACACGGAGCGGGGCTGGGTTGTCGTGGACAGGAACACGGTGCCCGAAACCGTCGGCGATGCGGTGCTGACCTTCAACGGCACGCTGGAGGTCACCGCCGAAGTGGCCTATATCCACCCGGTGCATAACCTGGCGCTGCTCCGCTACGACCCCGCCCTGCTGGGCGATACGCCGCTGCGCGCCGCCTCGTTCGCGCCCCGGCCGCCTCGAACCGGCGAAGAAATCTACCTGGCCGGCTTTCGCCCGGACCTGGAACCGGTGATCCGCTCTTACGAGGCGGGTGACCTCAATCCGATCAATCTGCCGCCCGCGAACTTCGGCCCCTTCCGTGAATCGAATCTCGAGATTCTGGAGATCGACAATGCCGATGAGCAGATTTCCGGCGTATTGCTCGACTCGCGGGGACGGGTAAGCGCACTGTGGAGCAGCTTCGCCACCGGGTCGGGAAACCGCGCCAGCGAAATCGTCGGCGGACTTCCGATCGAACATGTGGAGATCATGCTCGACCACCTCCGGCGCGAGGTTCCCTGGCGTTCAATCGAGGTGCAGTGGCAACGCACGCCGCTTTCGGTCGCCCTGCGCCGGGGCTTGCCCGAAAGCTGGCGCGAGCGGGTGGAAGAGCACGACAAGGAGCGGCGTCAATTGCTCACGGTATCGCGAACGGTGGCGGGCACTCCGGGCGCCACGGAAATGCGCCCCGGTGACCTCCTGCTTTCCATCAACGGCAAGCTGGCCACTCGTCCGCAGGACGTCGAGCGCGCCGTTGCGGGCAGCCTCGAGGCGATGGTGCAGGTCTGGCGCGACAACCAGGAGGTCGAATTGACCTTCGACACCGTAGAACTCGGCTGGCAGGGATTGCGCGAAGTGTTGTTCTGGGGCGGCGCGCTGCTGCAGAACCCGCCGCGCGGAATGGCGGCCCAGATGGCCATCGAGCCTCGGGGCGTAACCATCCAGCACTACACCTTTGGTTCACCGGCGCACCGCTACCTGCTGCCGATCCGGTTCCTGCAGATCACGAGCGTAAACGGCCAACCCACCCGCAGTCTGGATGACTTCGCGGAAATGCTGCGGCTTGCGGGAGACGAGAGAATCATGCGGGTAGAGGGAATTGTTTCGACCGGCGCCACGAGGATCGCAACGATCAAGCTGGACCCCGGCTATTGGCCGAGTTCGCGGCTGCACTTCAATGACGAAACATGGGAACGCGCCAGCCTGACTGACTGACCGCAACCCCTAGCGCATGGCGCGCGCCGCCAGCCAGCGCTTGAGCGGCGGAATCTGGTTCACGGCCCCGAGCGCACGCGCGGCCATTGACGCCGCCGGGCCGGCGAAGGCCGCGTCAATAACGTGAATCCCGAATGACATTTCCTGTCCGTAACGTGCCCGCTCGCGCGCGAACCGGCCCAGCACGCGGGCGTCGCCGATCACAGCATCGTCCTGCTCTCGGCACACGCGGGCAAGGGCTTGTGCGTCGCCAAGCCCCAGGTTCAATCCCTGTCCGGCCAGGGGATGCACCATTCGCGCCGCCTCCCCCACCAGCGCGTAGCGCTCGCCGGAGGTGCTCGCGGCAAGACCGCGGCGCAGCGGAAACGAGGCAATCGGCGTAACGGGAGACAGATCGCCCGCGACCGAAGCGGAGGCTTCGTTCAGGGCGGCGGCAAAGCCCGTGTCGTCCAGCTGTTGCAAACGCTCCGCCTGCGCATCCGGAAGGCTCCAGACGATGCTGAACCGACTTTCCTCCAGCGGCAGAAGCGCCAGCGTGCTGCCCTCCACGAACCGTTGCCATGCCGTGTCGCCGCCCGCTTCGCTGCACTCCACTTCGCATACCAGCCCGGTCTGACCGTAACCCTGCGATTCAAATTGAATGCCCAGGGCCTCGCGGAACTTCGATCGCGCCCCGTCCGCGCCGACCAGCAGCTCCGCGGTGATTTCACCATTGTCTTCCAGCCCCAGCTTTCCGCATTCCTCTTCAATCTGTACGGCCGCCAGCGATGCTCCGGAGTGAACGCGTATTCCCCGGCATTCTTCCGCCAGGAGCCAGAGCGCGCGTCGCAACGGGGCTTCGCGCGCGACGTGACCGAGCGCAGCCACGCCCTGTTCGGCGGCATCGAAGATGATGGCGTTTTCGGGTGTGGGAGCTCCTTCGCCCCGCCATACGACCATGCGGGAAAAGGAGTGGCACTCGCCTTCCCCGTCGCCCCATACGCCGCACTCGGACAACACCGCGTGGGCGCCGGGTGAAAGGGTCAGGGCGCGTTGCGGCCCTTTACTCTCGCCTTTCCCAGGCGCCGAGCGCTCGACCAGCGCCACGTCCCAGCCGCAGCGGCGGTTCATCAGAAGCGCGCAGACCAGGCCGACGGTCCCCCCTCCGGCGACCGCGGCCTGGAAATCGGGTTTCACAGCGGCAGTCCGCGCGCCAGGCGGGACATGCGGCCGCCCTGCCCCAGGGCAAAGCGCGCCAGCATGGGCTTGGCCTGCGGCGCGAGGTCGAACGCCTGCAAACCCAAACCGCGCAGCGGGCGCAGCCAGGCATGTTGGCTCAGGCGCGCGAGGCCGTCGGTAAACTGAACGACGCTGGCCTGGTCGCGGCGGCGCCAGTCAGCGTAGCGCGACAGGAGGCCCTCGTCGCCGGGATCGGCGCCCGGACAGCCGCCGTCGGCCAGCGTTTCGCCAAGCCCGGCATTGTCCCGGAGCGCAAGATTGAACCCCTGCGCCGCCAGCGGATGAACGTTGTTGGCCGCGGCCCCCACCAGAACGGCCCGCCGGGCCGTCACCTTCGCCGCCCGGCTCAGCGCCAGCGGGTAACTTGCGCGCCGGCCGACCGCCACGAACTCCCCGGTCCGATAACCGACGAGCTCCTGCAGCCGGGCAAGCAAGCAAGCGTCGTCCATTTCAAGAAGCTCCCGGCCATCGCCTCCCGTCACGATCACGAAGCCATAGCGTCTCCCGCCCGCGGGCAAAAGCGCCAGTGGGCCCTGGGCGGTGAATCGTTCCCAGGCGGTGTCCGGCCTTACGACCTTGCGAACCTCCACCAGGCCGGTTACCGCAACTTGCGAGTAGTCCTTCTGCTGCGCGGGGATGTCGAACTCGGCGCGCAGCGGCGACCGGGCGCCCTCGGCCACGGCGAGCAGCCGGGCCTTGATCTTCTTTTCCTTGCCGCCGGACTCGCCTTCAAGGCTCGCGAGCACATGACCGGATTGAACGGCCACCGAACGCACCCGGGCCGGACAGTGGAGTTCCACGGATTCAAGTTCGCCCAACTTTTCCCAAAGCGCTTGCCCCAGCACCCGGTTTCGGACCACGCTGCCCAGGCTGTCCAGACCCTGCGATGCCGCATCGATGCGCGCCGCTCCGTAACATCCGCGCTCGGAAATCTCTACCGCATGGATCGGGCTGGGCGCCTCACTCAGCCGCGGCCATACGTCCAGCTTCCTCAGGATTCGAACACCGGTGCGGGCAATCGCGCTGGTTCGCTCGTCCAGGCTCGGTTGCCCCGGACTTTCGGGCGGAACGGCCTCGACCACCGCCACCTTGAGGCCCTGAGCGCCCAGGGCCGCTGCGAGACTGGCGCCCGTCAGCCCGCCCCCGGCGACCAGGACGTCAAGCATCAGCCGGACCCGACCAGCGCTTCGATCTTGTCGGGGTCCTTCGGCAGCGCGGCCGTCAGTACTTCGTGCCCTTCCGGCGTCACCGCCACGTCGTCCTCGATCCTTATGCCGATTCCGCGGAACGAGGCCGGCACGTCCTGGTTGTCCGGCGATATGTAAATGCCCGGCTCCACCGTGCAGCACATGCCGGGCTCCAGCTTCCTCGGCTCTCCGTCGGCCTCATAGTCGCCGACGTCATGAACGTCCATGCCCAGCCAGTGCGAGGTGCGGTGCATGAAAAATTCGTGGTACGCCTTGTCGCGCACCAACTCGGAGACCTTGCCCTTGAGCAGGCCGATGCGCCGCAGACCGCGCGTAATCGTGTCGATTGAAGCGTGGTGCGGGTCAAGGATCGAAACACCGGGCTCGATGGCGCCGATGGCCGCCCGCTGGGCTTCGAGCACGATTTCGTAGACGGCGCGCTGCTCGGGCGAGTAGCTGCCGTTGACCGGCCAGGTGCGGGTGATGTCCGAGGCATAGCCGTCCAGTTCGCAGCCCGCGTCCACCAGCAACAGGTCGCCCGAGCTCATGCGGCTTGTGTTTTCCGTGTAATGCAGGACGCAGGCATTGGCGCCCGAGGCCACGATCGACGGATACGACTCGGTGCCGCCGCTCTGCTTGAAGCGGTAGATCAGCTCCGCTTCGACCTGGTACTCGTACATGTCCGGACGGGTGCGCCCCATCGCCCGCTTGTGGGCCTCGACCGCCACCACCGCGGAACGACGCATGCAGTCCAGTTCCTCGGCCCCCTTGCAAAGGCGCATCTCGTGCAGGTAGTAGTCGAGCGCGGCAAGCTGGACCGGAGCCTTGTTGCGCTCCTTGGTCCGGTCCCTCAGCTTCTTGAGCCAGCGGCCCAGCCGGGCTTCGAACGCCGGGTTGTTGCCGAGGTCGTAATGCACGGTGTCGCAGCCGGTGAGCAACTTCGGCATGACCTCATCCATCTTGGCAACGGGATAGGCGCTGTCGGCGCCGTAGTCCTCCATCGCCCCCTCGGGACCGGCGCGTTTTCCGTCCCACAGCTCGCGTTTCGGATCGCGCTCGCGGCAGAACAGCACGAACTCGCCATCGGAGCGCCCGGGAATCAGTACGGCAACCGCCTCGGGCTCAGAAAATCCGGTCAGATAAAGCAGATTGCTGTCCGGCCGGTAGGGGTAGTCGACATCCCGGCTGCGGGGCTTTTCCGGGCTGGACGGAACCACTGCAGCGCAGCCGGTTCCCAGCGCCGAAAGCAGGTTTGCGCGTCGCCGGGCGAATTCTTCTTGAGTAGGCATTTCACGATTTTAGCCGTTCGGGCAATTCCCGAGGCGCCCCTGTGCAAACCGCGTCCGTGCTATATTCGCGCCCTATGAAACAGGAACAAGCACTGCGAGAAGAGGTCGAGCTGCTGTCCGAGCGCGTGGACGAGCTGCTGGATCTCAACGATCAGTTGCGCCGCGAGAATGCCGCCCTGCTCGCCCAATGCGAGAAACTGCAGGGCGAGCGTTCGAAGCTGTTCAACACTCGGGAGGAAGCACGCCAGCGTGTAGCTGAGATGGTTCAGCGGCTGCGTAGCATGGAACGCAGCGTGTGACCAAAAAGAAGTTCGCAACGGTACGGCTTCGTATCCTGGGAGAGGACTACACCTTGGCCTGCGAACCGGAAGACCGCGAACTTCTCAAGAACGCCGCCCCTCTTCTCGACGAGCATATCGAAGCGGTCCAGCGCCAGGATCCGATGCTGGACACCACCAACGTGTTCATGCTTGCGGCACTGAAACTCGCGAGCAATCTGCTGCAGGCGCAACGCGACGACGAGCGCGGCACTTCGGAAACCATCGACAATGTCCGCAGTGTCAGGCGGCGGCTGGAGCGGCGCCTGGAGAAGGCCAAGACCAACGGCGCCAAGTTGCCTGCCGCAAGCTGAACCGCTTCAATCGAGCCCATCATGCCGGTCGATGACTTGCGCTTGTCGATGCGCAGGGCGCGTCGCTACCTGGACCCATCCCGGCAGGAAGCTGCATCAATCCATTGCGGGCACCTTGCGCTGCAACTTGAAAGGGTCCGGCGCGCGCGATCGATCGCCTTTTACATGGCCTACCAGGGAGAGATGTCCTGTGCGCCCCTGATGGAATGGGCCCACGAACACGGCAAGGAAGTGCTGCTGCCGGTGGTTACCGGCAATCGAATGCGGTTCGCGCCGCAGCATTTCCGTGGCCGACTGGTCCTGAACCGCTGGGGAATACAGGAACCGGAGTGGCAGCCGCGCAAGTGGGTGGGAGCGAGATATCCCGGCGTTGTGTTTGTGCCCTTGGTGGCCTTTGACTCTTCGGGAAACCGTCTTGGCCAGGGCGGCGGCTACTACGATCGCATGTTCGCCTTCCGCAGATACGCGGGCTGTTGGCGCCGCCCGCTGCTGGTCGGGCTGGCCCATGATTTTCAGCGGGTCGAGGCCCTCCCCGTCAAGCCCACCGACGTTCCGCTGGACGCAGTCGTCACGGAACGGCAAGTCTACGATTTTCGGCCCTGACCGGCGCGCAGCCTCGCTCCTTATAATGGCGTAGCCAAGCAACCCGCGAGTCGGTTTCTCGCGCCGCATAAGGAACAGTCGATTGCGATCGAAAACTGCCGACAGGGAGGGCATGCTGACGGCCAAGCGCAACGCCGCCGAGGCCGCGATTGAAGGGGTCCCCCAGGATTGCCTGTTGGGAGTGGGCACCGGCAGTACCACCAACGAGTTCATCGCCCTGCTTCCGAACATCCGCGAACGCATCTCGAAGGTCGTTTCCAGTTCCCGGGCGACGACCGATTTGCTCCGCGGTCTCGATTTCGAAGTGCTGCCGTTGAGCCAGTGCGGGACGCTTGATCTGTATGTGGACGGCGCCGACGAAACCGACCAGCACCGGCGCCTGATCAAGGGCGGCGGCGCTGCGCTCACGGGCGAAAAAATCCTTGTGTTCTCGTCGCGCCGCTTCATCTGCATCGTCGACGAAAGCAAGAAGGTCAAACTGCTGGGCAAATTCCCGCTGCCGGTCGAGGTCATACCGATGGCGCGCTCCGCCGTGGCGCGCAAACTGATCCAGCTGGGCGGCCAACCCCAGTATCGCGAAGGCGTGGTCACCGACTACGGCAACGAGATCCTCGACGTGCACAACCTCAAGATACTGGACCCCGAGGAAATGGAAAGCGAGATCAACCAGGTCCCCGGCGTCGTGACCGTGGGCCTGTTCGCCCGGCAGCGCCCCGAGGCCGTGATTGTCGGCACCCCGCAAGGCACCTACGCCCTATAGGCCGAAAATGTTGCGGGGGAAGAAAAATTCGACAGGTTTCGCGCTGATGCTGGCGCTGGCATCCGCCCTGGCTGCCTCCAATGGCGCGGCGCAAACCGACCAGGACGAAGCGCTTGATGAAATCGTCGTCACCGCCCGGACCGGCAGCCGGATCAGCCGGCAGAGCGATTCTCCGTCGCCGCTGTCCAGTTACCAGGGTCAGGACCTGCTGGATGCAGGGCTCAATGACATTCGCGACATGGTGGGGGTCCTCTCGATCAACGCGGGCTCGGAGAACAATTCCGACAACCTGACGCAGAACTACACGGTGGGCACGGCCAACGTCAATCTGCGCGGACTGGGCGTCGCCTCCACGCTGGTGCTGGTGAACGGCAGACGGCAGGTGCTTTCTTCGGCGCAGACCGACGACGGTTCGAGTTTCGTGGATCTGGCGGGCCTGGCGCCCATGCTCGCCGTCGAGCGCGTGGAGATCCTGAAGGACGGCGCCGCCGCGATTTACGGCTCCGAGGCGGTGGCCGGCGTGGTCAACTTCATCACCCGCAGCGGCTTTACCGGATTCGAGTTCCAAACCGAGTACCGCTCGCGCACCAACAACGGCTCCCAGGACGACCTGACCGTCGATGCGGTCTATGGCGGCGACTTCGGCGGGGGCGACGGCGAGTTCCTGGTCGCCGCCAGCTACCTGAACCGCACCAGCCTGCTGCTGGCCGAGGTCGATTGGCTGCAGCCCGCCACCAGCGGTTTCGGCAATCCGGGCAGCTTCAACGTGCCGTCCCTGGGACGCACGCTGGCTGATCCGGGCTGCGCGCAATACGAGGGGCTCCTGCAGCAACTTTCCGGAGGCAGCGAGATTTGCCGCTTCGATTACGGCCCGCAACTCACGTCCGTGCCCAACGAACGGCGCCTGCAGCTGTGGGGCCAGGGCGACTGGCGCGGCGGCGGGAAAGCGGACTTCTGGGCCGAATTCGGCTATGCGCAAAACGACATCAACCGCGAGGTATCGCCGAGCTTTCCGGTGCTGAACACACCTGTGGTGCCGGCGTATCACCCGGCCAATCCCTACCAGGAAGACGTGTTCTTCCAGGGACGGCCGTACGGTTACGGGCATCCGCCGGAGTTCAACTACTACGAGCACGAAACCCTGAGGATCGCCGCCGGCCTGGAAGGCGAGCTCACCGATTCCGCGTCCTGGAACCTCTCCGTGGTCTACGGCGCCAACGACGCCGTGCTCAACCCGCGCGACGTGCACGCGGCGAACTTCCAGGCCGCGCTGAACGGCTTCGGCGGCACCGGCTGCGCGTCCGGCCCGGACCGGACGCCCGGACAGGACGGCTGCCTGTTCTTCAACCCCTTCAGTTCGAACTTCGCGGCGGCCTCCGGCTCGCCACTTGCCAACGGCCCGGAACTGTACGAGTTCATCATCGGCGACTACATTGGTCTCGGAAAGTCGCAACTGACTACCGTTGAAGCCAACATCGCCGGCGATCTGTCCGGTATCCGGGGCGGCTATGCCGTCGGTGTCCAGCACCGGCAACAGTCGCTGGATTTCCGCTACGACACCGTGACCCGCCAGGACGGCTGGGCGTTTCTGATCGGCAACCCCGACTTCGACGCGGAGAACGATGTCTATGCCGTTTATGGCGAGGTCTGGCTGCCGCTGGGCGACGCGCTTGAGGTGACCGGCGCCTTGCGCTACGAGGACTACGGATCCGGCGTGGGCAATACGCTGGACCCGAAAGTCACGTTCCTGTTCCAGCCCGCGGACAGGTTGTCGCTACGGGCTTCCTACAGCACCTCCTTCAGGGCGCCCTCGCCGTTTCAGACCCGCGGCGCGCAAACCAATTTCAGCAATATCGTCGATCACGACGGATCCAGGACCTTCGCCGGGCGCCGCACCCTGGGCGACCCCACGCTGCAACCGGAAACGTCCACCGCATACAACGTGGGCGTCACCTGGCAGGAAAGCGAATCCTGGGCGCTGAACGCCGACTACTGGCGCTATGAGTTCGAGGACGTGCTGCGCAAGGAGAACGCCCAGGCAATCGTCAATGCCGACCCGTTCGATGCGCGCATCGAAAGAACGTCCGCCGGCACCATCTCCATCGTCAACGTGGCGTTCATCAACGCCGACCGGATCGAAACCACAGGCATCGACCTCTCGGCGCGCGCCAGCGTGGCTGCCGGCGCGGGACTGCTCTCGGGATGGGTCGAGGCGACCTGGCTTCTGAGTTACGACGTGACCAACGCAGGTGTCGAGATCGATGCCTTGGGCAAGCTCAATCGCGCCAACGTCGGCGTGCCCAACCAGGAGTTCCGGGCCACAGCCGGCCTGTCCTGGGCCACGGGGCCCTGGGAACTCAACGGCCTGCTGCGCCACGTGGGCGGCTATGAAGACGACGGCGGCGGCTCCATCAACAGCTTCACCACGCTGGATGCCAATGCAGGCTGGTCCTTCGACAGTTTCCCCGGCGCCGGCCAGGAAACCACCATCACACTAGGCGTAGCCAACCTCCTCGACCAAGACCCGCCCTACGTAGCCGTAGCCGGCAGCTACGACCCCCGCTCGTCCGACCCCCGCGGCCGCCGCGTTTTCCTTGGGGTGCGAATCCGGACGCACTAAATCGCAAACATGGCAAAATGCCCGCCTCACGCCAGCCCGAAGGAAACCCACCCATGTCCGCACCCGCATCTTTCGCCCCGATTAAGGTAAGAAACCCCCGCACCGGCGAGCGCGACTACCTGCTCAAGCCCGCCACCCCCGACGAGGTGGCGTCGACCGCCGACCGCCTGCGCATGAACCAGCCCGCATGGCTGGACCTCGGCCTGGAAAAGCGGGTCGAGGCGCTGAACGCCTTCGCCGATGCCGTCCAGGACAACCGCCAGGCGATCTTCGACGCGCTGGTCGCCGACACTGGAAGGGTCCTGATCACCCACATCGAGATCGACAACCTCCGGCACATGACCGACCGCATGGCCGGTTTCGCCCGCGAGCTGGTCAAGAACGAAGCCGCCCGCAACAGCTCGATACCCACCATCATGGCGCGCACGCAGCTCGTTCCCTTTCCCCTGGTCGGCATTATTTCGCCCTGGAACTTCCCCTTCCTGCTGGGAATGATCGACTCGGTTCCGGCGTTGATCGCGGGCAGCGCGATCCTCTACAAGCCCAGCGAGATCACGCCGAGGCACGCGGACCCGGTGCGCGAGTGTTTCGCCCAGGTTCCCGGACTTGCCGATGTCGTGGACTACGCGATGGGCGCCGGCGCGACCGGGGAGGCGGTGATCGACAACGTGGACGCCGTCTGTTTCACCGGCAGCGTGCGTACCGGCCGCCTGGTCGGCGAACGCGCGGCAAGCAACTTCATTCCCGCGTTCCTGGAAATGGGCGGCAAGGACCCGGCCATCGTGATGGAATCGGCCGACCTGGAACGCACCGCCCAGGTGCTCCTGCGCGGTTCGGTGGCCGCCACCGGCCAGGCCTGCCAATCGGTCGAGCGCATCTACGTCGCCCGCCCCCTGCACGACGCGCTGGTTGCGCGCCTCGCGGAACTGGCCGCGAAGGTCACCACCAATACCGAAGCGCCCGACAAGGGCCACATCGGCCCGCTGATCTTCGAAAAGCAACTGGCCACCATCCAGTCGCACATCGACGAGGCCGTCGAGAAAGGCGCCACCGTGCATTGCGGCGGCAAGGCCATCGAAGAAGGCGGGACCTGGTATCCGGCCACCGTATTGAGCGGCGTCAACCACACTATGCGCATCATGACCGACGAGACCTTCGGGCCGGTGCTGCCCGTCATGCCCTTCGACAGCATCGACGAGGCCGTCGAACTCGCCAACGACTCACGCTACGGATTGAGCGCAAGCGTGTTTTCCGGGACCGAGGAAGAAGGCCTTCAGGTTGCCAGCCGTATGAATGGCGGCGTAATCAGCGTCAACGAAGCGTCGCTGTCCGGCACCGTCCACGAATTCGAGCAGGACCCCTTCAACCTCTCCGGACTCGGCCGTTCCCGCATGGGACCTCCGGGCGTCGATCGCTTCTACCGCCACAAGCTCATCCTCTCCGACCGCTCCCCCGATCCCCGCAACATCGACGCCTACGCCGAACCCGCCACCAACGCCTGAATATCCCCCAAGTGTTATCATCCCCACCGCTGGCTCGGCATGGCGGCGGGGTATGGCGCAGTCTGGTAGCGCGTCTGCTTTGGGAGCAGAAGGTCAACGGTTCAAATCCGTTTACCCCGACCACTGCGCTAAACGGGCCGCCGCATTCCCGGATTAACCAGTCGATGCGCCTGTAGCTCAACCGGATAGAGCATCGGCCTTCTAAGCCGGTGGTTGCAGGTTCGAGTCCTGCCAGGCGCGCCATCGGCCGAAACGGCACGAAGCGGCGTGCCGGGCGGCAAGCATCAACCGTGGTGGGCGTAGCTCAGTTGGTAGAGCCCCAGATTGTGGATCTGGTCGTCGTGGGTTCGAATCCCATCGTCCACCCCACCTTTTCCTGGGAAAGAGGTCGCCCCGCCCTCACTTGAACCGCTCCGCACGAGCAATCCTGTGGCAATATTGCACCCCTTCCGCAGGAGCACTTCCTGCACACAACGGGCCGTTAGCTCAACTAGGTAGAGCAGTGGACTCTTAATCCATTGGTTGCGGGTTCGATTCCCTCACGGCCCATCACTCACGTGAAGTTGCTGTATTCAGCAAGACCATCTAGACGCTTCTGGCTTCGGCTAAAGTTACTGCCGAATCAACAAGAAAACTCTACAACCCTTAGAATCGCGCTTGAAGCATTACCGACCATGTCAACAGTTCAAATCGACGCCTCAAATCGTATGCCCAGTAAGCTCCCTGCTGGCTTCGCATCGGATAGGGTAAGGCGCACATGCCGATTGAATTCGAATTCATCACTAAAGTCCTTGCTGGGGACCATGTCTGAATTAATTGCACAGATGTACTGTCCACCTACCGCAGTCGTAATGCGATGCGCTTGCTCCAACGCTAGTGCGCGTTGTCTGCTGTCTACAGAGTCGTAAACCAAAGAGTCGTGAATAAGGAAATTTAAGCCGTTACTCGCCTTTCTTCGCAAACGTAATGCCAACAAGTCAAAACAGAATACCTTCATTTTCTCGATGCCTTCGCTACCGCTTCTTTCTATATCAACCCGATACTTGTATCCTGTATCGCTAACGTCAATGACCAGCTTCCCGGGAGACTCATAGAGTACCTGAGAATACTCGTTGAACAGGCGGACGGCCTCAGACCAAACTTGTCTTCTATCCTCATGATCTTGCTCCGCCAATCGCAACAATTCTTCTGTGTTTTTCTTGATGTCGCGTTTAGACGAATTTAACTCCTTCAATTCACTTAAGTGAGTTCGGGCTCGCTCAAGCGACTCTTGCTGTTTAACGAACTGCTCACGCAAACTGGTCATCTCCTGTAGGGCGCCGTGTGTCTCAAGTACCTGCAAGACTTCCGCGCGCTTATCGGTAAGTGTCTTGATCTTGCCGTTTCGCTGTCTAATGGTTTCGCGTAGATTCTTGATCTCAGCGCTCAAGAACGCGCGCCTATTGGAAATGATCTCGTCATGAAAGGTTCTTGCTTGATCCAGCGACCGCTGCAAAGTTGCAGAAAACACCACGCCGCATTCCTCGTATATTTTCTTCAAAGAAATTCTGCTTGGCGGCTTCTCCTCCCTGATTGACTCTTTGTATCGTGTTAGTCGCCGCCGATCAGCAACATTACGGTTAGTTGACTCATGTACCTGACTGGTCAGGCCATCGGCATCCCTTTGCAGTGCTTCATATTGTGGATGGACTTTGAAATTGTCCAACGCGTTCCTTGCCACGCTGGCCTGTTGTTCGAGCTGAATTACCTGAGTCTCTAATTCTCCGATACTGCTAATTGAACCATCCAAGGCGCCTGTTTTTTTGGCCTTTTGAACTGCGCTGATTGCAGCTGCTCTATCCTTCAATTTCTGCCATTGGGCCGCATATTCCCAGTTCATACCTAGCAGATAAGCAATGTGAAGCTGTATGTCCCAGGTGTTTTGCTGTCGAAAGTGTCGAAAGGGGCTAACGTAGGCATCGGGTCCACGTCGGATGAAATACGAAATCAAACTACGATACTTAGGTCGATAGGAGCTCTTACCTTCCAACGGATGCAAGCCGAACAGCGACCATCCAAGTAGAGTTCGCCATCGTTCAACTTTGAACGAACGCTGACGCAACAAGTCGTCACTTTCCGGTTGCTCAATCCAGCCTCCGGTGGGGCCTTCAATCAGAACCCGATTGGGATCGGCTACGGCCCTGGTAGCTCTAACTCGATTGCCGGACAGCGTGAGATCAACCGTGAAAGTCCAGTCATTCAAAGCATCAATCGAGAGACCCTTGCCTTTATCAGCACGGCTGCCAAGACAAAAGTGGATAATCTCTATGAGCGTGGATTTCCCAAGCCCGTTCCTCGTGTCTTTCTCCGTTGCCGCAGCCGAGCGCTCAGCGAGGATTACGTTGAGACCCGTTGTGAATTCCACGGCATGAAAGGAGTCGTGGTTGGCGGTTATGCCGTGGATCATGGCACCAACTTGCGAATCGTGCCATGGGATAACACGACCAATCCGATGATATAGAGAAAGTCTAGCGTCACAACAAATCGTTCGAATGTGCCCACCACGCGCTCATTCCGTACTTTGTTCCAAAGACTAGTGACCGTCTGTGGCCGATCTAGGTACTGCAAAAGGAGGGCACCAATTCCCAGAACTGTCTGATCCTCTGAGATGTGCTTTGACGGTAAAATCATTTCTCGAATACTTCGCAAGTCTCGAATAAGTAGATCAAGATTGCAAGTGCAGCAGATCGACTCGCCTGTTCGCTAAATCCTTCTTGAGCGAAGCGGCACATTAGTTCGAAAAGCACGTCGCCAAAGTGGCCTTCTTTTCTAAGGCGATGGTATTCGCTGAGAAATCCTAGCTTAAGTCTCTCTGCGAAATGCTCGTCGGTTTGTGCAACGCACTCAATGAAGTTTTGAATTTCTCCCGACAAGCTTAGTCCCGACGTTATGATGATCCGCGAATTGATTCCCAGTGCGTTTTTCTTGATCTTGTTATTCAATGCAGTCAGCGAGAAATCCCGACTCACTTCTCCTAGTTCCGACTGCAACAAAGCGTGAGTCGCTACTTCGAGTTCCGAAAAGCCCACAGAGGCGAATGCCTGGGTTACTGCCTCAAGCACCCTCGCCTCATGCTCCTGCTTCATGCGGCGTAGCCTTTCGACAGGGAACTCTTCTTCTCTCTTATCAATTAAGTCATGGTGATCTCTGCATAGGTAGATCAAGTTGTCATGACTATTGCGTTGCTCTGCGGGCATCGCAGCATCGAAGCGAGCAGACCCTGGTTTTTCTCCCACAATGTGTGCGGCAACACCCGTCACTATGGGGCTTGATCCTTCCCCGCCAGCGGAAAGTGCTCGATCGCAGACCGGAAAGGCGCATCGGTCACCACTACGAAATGCAAGGGTCAGTTTGGTTGGATAACTGGCGCCCATTAGACACCGGCTTCGTAGTAGGTCAGATGGAAAATCTTTTCCGTCAGCCACCGCTTGAACCCTGGATCGTCCATGAACAGTTTGAACAGCTGCGTATCGTCCTTCATTAGCGAAGTCATCACGCGGAGCAGAGCGCGGTCGTGCTCCACGCGGGCGTTTTCCTTGTCGGAGTTTTCCCGGGCGTTTCGGTAAGCTTCGTCGTCGGCTACTCGTGAGCGGATGGTCTCGGCGATCAAAGCGCGGACGCGATCTGCATCTTCCCATTCGATGTCGCCGAACCGATCGTTGAAATCCCGCAAAATCTCCGATAACGGGTCCATCTCGGGCTCCGGCCGTCCACCCATGCCAGATGTGGGCACAGGTCCGATCTCGCCTTCTTCGTCCTCTAGAAGGATCGTTTGCGTTGCGCGCTTCTCGACGCGGTAGCTGTCCATGTCAATCGCTTCGAGAATGCCCCTGGAGAGATCGTCTTCCTCCGGTGACGGAAGTTTGGGGATCAGGAAATTCAGGAAGATGGAGCGCTTTTCCCACCCAGGGTTGTTGTAGGGGAGCACGCAACCGAGAAACGCATAGGTCCGCACGAACGCCTTTGCTTTACCTTTGAAGCGGATCTGGCCGTCTTCGTCGAGATCGCTCTTATAGGAAGCCACGCAATCGTTGAGGATCGGATCGAGCCGGTCCCGGTCCGCTCCGTCGAGATACTGGGAAACCAAGCTGTCGATTTGCTCATCGGAGTAAACCTGCGCGCCGTCCAAATCGGCCACTAGGTCGTGCAGCTTGTTGGGGTCCGTCTGGTCGGCGAGTACCGTTCCACGGTAGAAGGGTTCGAAAGCGATCTGGATGGTTTCAGAATCGTTGAGGAAGTCCAATACGAATACATCGTGCTTGTTGGGACGGGCCCGGTTCAACCTAGACAGCGTCTGCACTGCCTTGATGCCGGCGAGCGTCTTGTCCACATACATGGTGTGCAATAGCGGCTCGTCGTAGCCAGTCTGAAACTTGTCGGCGCAAACCAGGAACCGGTAGGGGTGTTCCCGGAAGCGCTCCGCAATCTTTGCGGACGGAAAACCGTTCAAACTGGCCTCGGTCTCGGACTTCCCGCCAAACTCGTGCTCCCCGGAAAAGGCTACGATCGCCTTAAACGGGCTCTTGCGCTCTTTGAGGTAGTCGCGTATGGCGTGGAAGTACTGGACGGCCCTTTCGATGCCGTTGGTAACGACCATCGCCCGTGCCTCGCCGCCGATCTTGTTCTGCCGAATCACCTGATCGTGAAAGTGGTCAACCATGATCTCGGCCTTGGCTCGGATTGCGTGCTCGTGCCCTTCGACGAAGCGACGCAGCTTCTTCTGCGCCTTTTGGGTGTCGAACTTGGGGTCTTCTTCGATGGTCTTGGTGAGCTTGTAGTAACTCGATATCGGCGTGTAGTGGGTCAGCACGTCCAGAATGAACCCCTCCTGGACGGCCTGTTTCATGGTGTAGCTGTGGAAGGCTCGATGCTCTACTCTGCCGTCCGCCTGCGGATCTGCATCACCAAAAATCTCCAGTGTCTTATTCTTGGGAGTCGCAGTGAACGCAAAATAGCTCGCGTTGAACAGGAGCTTGTGGGACTCCATCAGCTTGTTGATGCGGTCTTCATAGGTTTCTTCCTCGTCGACCCGGCCGGCTTCGGAAAGCGCCCCTGACATAGCCGCGCTGGTGCGACCGCCTTGACTGGAATGAGCCTCATCGATAATGATCGCGAACCGACGTCCGCGCTGCTCGTTTCCGATCTCATTGAGGATGAAGGGAAACTTCTGCACCGTCGATACGATGATCTTCTTGCCGTCCTCAAGGAACCGGCGGAGATCGCCAGATCGTTTGGCATGCCCGACCGTCGCGCCAACCTGAGCGTACTGCTTGATCGTGTCGCGAATCTGCTTGTCGAGGATGCGCCGGTCGGTCACGACAATTATGGAATCGAAAGCCGTAAACCCTCCATGCTTCAGACCGATCAGTTGATGGGCCAGCCAGGCAATCGAGTAGCTCTTACCGCTGCCGGCGGAATGCTGGATGAGGTAACGCTTTCCTGCACCGTTTTCCGCGACATTGGAGAGCAGATGCTGCACCACGTCCAGTTGGTGATAGCGGGGCCAGATTTGGGTTTTTTTCTTGCGACCGGTCTTTTCGTCCTTAGACTCGACCACCTGGGCGTAGTTTTCCAGGATGTTTGTCAAACTCTCGCGGGCGAGCACCTTGCGCCACAGGTAGTCAGACTTGATTCCCATAGAGTTAGGCGGATTTCCGGCCCCATCGTTCCAGCCTAGATTGAAGGGTAGAAACCAAGATCCTTTACCCTTCAGGTGCGTGCAGAAGCGTACCTCGTGGTCGTCCACCGCGAAATGAGCCACGCAGCGGCCGAACTCGAACAGCTTTTCGCGTGGATTTCGGTCTCGTTTGTACTGCTCGATAGCGTCATCGACAGTCTGCTTGGTAAGGCTGTTCTTCAGTTCGAACGTGAGTATCGGCAGGCCGTTGATGAACAGCACGATGTCCAGAGCACGCTGTGCCTCGTCGCGACTGTAGCGCAGTTGCCGGGTAACGGTGAATCGATTCTTCTCGAATCGTTTCTTTGCTTTCTCGTTGCCGGGAGAAGGCGTACCGTAGAAGAGATCCAGGTGGTGCGGGCCATGTTTGATGCCATGGCGCAAGATATCAATGCTGCCCCGCTTGCTGACCTCACGCTGCAGCCGTGCCAGAAACTTGCGCCGTGTAGGGCTGTCTTCGGCAAGGTTGAGCGAACTCATAGTACGAGATTGAGTAAGTTCCAGAAACGCGGCGAGTTGGAGCAGATCGATGCAAAACTCGCGGTCGTAGTGATGAAAGTTGCCCGGGCTCCAGCCAATGCCGCCCCAAGCAGCAACAGGTTCGGCGACAGTCGGCCCTTTGGGGGGCTCGCATGAATCCCCAGCCAACGCCATGCATATCAGGCGTTCGAGGCCACGTTCGGAGGTGTCTGTGGTCATGGGCTGGCAGACTACGTCCTAGCAGTTGCCTCGTCTAGGTCAAGCATGCCCTCGCTGTTCAAGACGTCACTGGCGCCATCGTCGTCAAGATAATCTAGCTTAGGAAGGTTTGCGGCTACTTCGCGGACATCGAGTTTGCCAGTTACAGCATCGGCAATGAGCCGGGTACGGAATTCCTCAAACAACAACTTCCAACGCTGCACCTGCGAGCGAATGCCGGTTTCGTGCTGCAACATGCATTTGATTATGGTCTGGTGATCAAGCAGTGGAATTGGAATCTTCTCTTTCGCAAGAGTCCGGGCATTGAGTGGCCGGTTTCTGCCTGCTGCACCCCGTGAATGATGGTCAAGAAGCAATTGCCCCCAATCAGTTTGGAGAAAAGACAGCAAGTATCCAGTTTCGAGAACTCCGGCCCTGCCGCGTAGTATTGGATAACGGTGAGTTGCTACGCATCCATCCTCTGCCTTGCCGGCTAAGGCCACCGCCCCTTCCCACGCAAATTGACCACTAATGACGAGGTCCCCCTCCCGTACCCAAAAAAAATCGGAGTCACCCAGTTCGTTACCACGTCGAGGTTGTTTTTTGAAAATCCCTCTGCCGCGATTAAAAAGACCAATAGGAACATACGATTTGTCACTGACGCGAGAAACGGGTCTCTTGATTGGCTCAGCGACAACGCCTAGTCTTAGTCTTGGCGCGTTTCGTTGCTGCATCGTTTCTGCCGTCGCTGCCAAACGATGTTCCTTCAGTAATGCAATCAGCTTTTCCTTAGCGCGGATGTATTTCTGGATCCGGCGGTCTACATGGTCAAGAAAGCCAGCGATAGCAGTTTGTTCGGGGTAAGGAGGTAGGAGTATCGGTGCAGCAAGAAACGCTCCATTAGTCAACTGCAGCCGTGACGTCCATATCCCTTTCGAACGAACCCGTAATTCGAAGTTGAACGGGAGTGACCGAAGAAGTCTATGAAAATAAGCGGTGTCATGGGCAGCAGAGTTGCGCAAACGATAAACGCCGTACGCAGAGCTAACGAGTCCATGGTACTTTGAAAACCCGAGTCCTCCTCCCCAAGCCCACAAGCTGTTGATGACCAAATCTCCCGGCCAACACAGCTTGTGCCCGACGTAAGAATCTGCCTTGAACATTGTCACCGAGGCGGACGCCCGAGGAACCACGCCACGATCTGAAGATACGGTCAACAACTCTTCGCCGCCAGTCAACGATCGTTCATCTACGCACCGAAACAAGTGCTTTCCCTTCACTACGTTCCAATGACTAGGAATGTCCCCCAACCATTCGATCCCAGAGCTTCTTTTCTTCAGGTAGGGCCTTAGTACAGGATTCATGTGTTGGCGCTTCCCAAAATATCTCCGAGCACCCCTTCTGTCTCCTCTTCCAACGCGAGGAGATCGGCCCGAATCTCATCTAGCGTGCGCATTAGCTTCGGCTTATAAAAATAACGCGTGAAGCTAATTTCATAACCGATCTTGACGGCGTTCGGCTTGTACCAGGCGTCCTCAGCGTAGGGAAGAACCTCGCGCTCCAGGAATGCCTTAATCCCTCCTTCCTCCTGAAGCGGAACCTGCTCAGTGTCCCGCAATTGACGGTCCGGTTCGTATTCCACGACAACCAGCTGGCCGCCAATCGTCGTCTCATGTAGCCCGTGAATCGGGTCGGCCTTAACCCCGCGCTTGTGAATCTTGCGGATGACCGGCGGGGCATTTTCGCTGCATTCGCCACTTTCTTTGAGCGCCTTGATCTCTGCCGCTGTGTAGGCGCGTTCCAGTTCAGCACCATCAACGCGAAGGGGTCGCTCGACTGGTACCTTCCAGTACCCGAAAGTGTCGTTTTCGAAGATCATGCTCTGCTCAGTCTCCTCGAAATCCAAGAACGTACGGCTAATCCGCGCGATGTCATCCTCGCCGAGCACGCAATTCTTCTTCCCTAGGCTTTTGCGCAATGGCTGGAACCATTGGGTCGCGTCGATCAACTGTACCTTGCCCCTGCGGTGCTCCGGCTTCCGGTTCGTTAGCACCCACACGTAGGTGGCAATGCCCGTGTTATAGAACAGGTTAAGCGGCAGGGCGACGATGGCTTCTAACCAGTCGTTCTCGATAATCCAGCGGCGAATGTTGCTCTCACCCTGGCCAGCAGCTCCGGTAAAGAGTGCACTGCCGTTATGGACCTCGGCGATGCGGCTGCCGAGCAGCGTGTCCTGCTTCATCCTAGAGAGCTTGTTGACTAGGAACAACATCTGACCATCGCTCGACCGGGTGACCAACGAGTACTCGGGACTTCCATTGTGCTCAATTACGAACCGCGGATCGTGCATGTCTTTTTTACCGCCCATCCGCTCTAGATCGGTCTTCCAACTCTTGCCGTAGGGCGGGTTGGAAAGCATGAAGTCGAAAGTGCGAGACGGAAACGCGTCATTGGCCAGGGTCGAGTGCTCGGGCCCGCCGACGATGTTCTTGGCGGCCTCGCCCTCACCCTTGAGCATCAGGTCAGCTTTGCATATGGCGGCGGTCTCGGCGTTGATTTCTTGGCCGTACAGGACCGTGGAAACCCTTTTGCCTTGTTCCGCCGCCAATTCCTCCAGCGTCTCTTCCGCGAGGGTTAGCATTCCCCCGGTTCCGCAAGCACCATCATAGAGGGCGTATGTGGTGGACTGGATCTGGTCAGCAATGGGCAGAAACACCAGTTTCGCCATGAGCCGGACCGCATCGCGCGGAGTCCAGTGCTCGCCGGCTTCTTCGTTGTTCTCTTCGTTGAAGCGGCGAACGAGTTCTTCGAACATCGTACCCATCGCATGGTTGTCTAGACCGGGGAGCTTGATGTTTCCTTGAGCGTCCTTCACCGGCTTGGGGCTCAGGTTCACCGCAGGGGACGTTAACTTCTCGATCAGGGCTCCAAGCGCGTCGCCCTTGCTGAGCCGTGGGATCTGGTTACGGAACTCAAAGTTGTCGAGGATCTCCTGCACGTTTGAGGAAAATCCGTCGAGGTAGGCTTCGAAATCTGCCTTCAGTTGCGCCTGACTGGCCCTTGCACGAAGGTCGCTCAACGTGAATTTCGAGGTATTGTAGAAAGCCTGTCCGGATGCTTGACAAAGGGCTGCATCCTGGTCGACCACCCCAGCTTGGTCTAGCATCTCTTTCAAGTCCAGGACGGCCTGCTTGGTGCTTTCAAGAACGACATCGAGCCGGCGTAGCACCGTCATCGGCAGAATTACGTCACGATATTTGCCGCGGCTGTAGAGGTCGCGGAGGACATCGTCGCAAATGCCCCAAATGTAGTTCGCGATCCAGTTAACGTTGCCGTTGGTCATAATAGATTGTTCCGGGGTATGGCAAGCCTGTGCTAGTCAGTAGGAGAGCTGATACACGGCTAGATTGGCTTGCCGCCTCAGGGCGAGGATGCCTATTTGACTTTGCGAGCCTGTAGGTGGAAATTTCACGCCAAAAACGGATTCCGCGACGCTGCGCATAGGCGTGCGCGGCGAAAACATGCTAACTGGCAAGTTGAGCACGGCTGATCTTTCCCCGTAAACCCTTCCCTTCGGGCTGAGGATTTTCCCATGTAGCGGCATCCGGAGCAAACACGGCTCGGAAATGAAGAAACAGTCAAACCCAGAGCCGGACAGGCGAAACTACAATGTCACCAACGTGTTGGAGGAACCGTTGGACCCGCAGAATTGCGCTGATGTGGTCCTCCAGCACTGGACATTTCGTGTTCGCGACAACATAAGATCACCAAATGACAGCAAAATCGACTTACACGCAATGCCTTCGGCAACACCCTGGGTTATCCGAAAGACAAGAGGAAGCAGGAAAAAGACTAAACGATGTCCGAGAGGCATTCGCAAATCGTGCTGACATCTATAACAACTATGATGCGTTTGTCTTTTGCGCTGGTTCACTTGCACGCGGCGAAATTGGAGCCCAATCTGATCTCGACTTGTTCTTGGTAACAACCCGTCCGGAAGAAGAGACAGAGAGTCTAATTGAGATTCGATTACAAAGCTCAGCCATCGAGATAAATGAGCTACTGGAATTTGAGCCGTTTAGCAACGATGGACAATTCCTAAAGGTATATTCACTCGACGAAATGCTCCGAGTAGTTGGGGCTCCATACGACGACAGCGAGAACTTATTCACAGCGAGAATGCTCTTGCTCTTAGAAAGCAAATGCATCTTAGGGGAGCAGCTATACAACGACGCTCTGAGTCGCACTATTACGCACTACTTCAGAGACAGCAGTGGGAAACAATCCTTCCGGCCACTATTTCTTCTAAATGACCTATTGAGGTATTGGAGAACGCTTTGTTTGAACTATGAACAAATCCGATCTGATCAATCTCGACCATGGAGAAAGAAGAACATCAATTTGAAGTTTAGTCGGAAGCTAACCGTATTTGGAGCGATATTGCCAATTCTCGTAGAACAAATGCATAGTGCGGACTGCATCTTCGACCTTGTTCGCCTAACTCCACTTGAAAGACTCTCACGTGGACTAGACGCGCTCAACGACTCAGGCATGCTCAAGGACTACACGCAATTTCTTGATGATTACGAGTCCTTTCTGTCTTGGAAGGATGTGGATGGAACAACAGAACAGATTCCGGCCGAGGAATTGGGCAAGGTTTCAAGGGAGGCGGCGCGCAGATTCTCGGATTTCATTTACTCGGCACTAATGCACAACGGTGTTAAATCTGACATGAAGAAATACTTGGTGCTATGAGACATAAGTCACCGAAGTTAATGCAATTCTTATTCCTAGAGTTATTGGACCCTGAAATAAACGGTTTGCTGTGTGGATTACGAGCCGCGTTCTCGGACGAAGAGCGGCATACAAATATTCACATCACAGTTCGCGGACCGTACAACAAAACAATTTCCAGAGAAAAACTCAAAACATTCAGTGCGATGCCGGGCAATCAGCCGCTTTTGATTCATGGTATTGGTATGTTCGAAAATCAAGGAAATTATGTGGTGTACATTCGAGTGTGGAGCAAATGGCTAAATAGGCTTTGGTGGAAACCAGACTATCCAATTGAAGAGTACGGCTTTAATCCGCACATTTCGCTGTATATCGGATCGGATCGCATACTTGCTGAAAAAATTGAAGACTTCCTGAAGAAAGAGGGTCTCAAGCTACTCTGCAGGGATTTCCGAATTACACCATTTACTTCAAGGCAGACTGGGATGTTTCCATTAGATCCTCTGCCCATTGAACACAACTTTCCAAAGCTCTCCTATCATCGGCTAGTTAGACCGGACATTATTCAGCGTGCGGAGAGTATTTTTTATGCGCATCATAAGCCGCAACTCGAAAGTCATTCAATCCAAAGTAACTGAGAATCTCCTGATCGTTCCTCTGGATCCCAGCAACCCTACATGTGCGAGGATCAGCGGAGAAATACTTACGTGCTCAGGGGAAGGCGAGCCAAGAAAATGATACCGGCCACGCAGAAACGTTCCGGTCGGCCATCTGCAAAGGTTACGCAAGGTACCTAATGCCCCGCTCGCTATGGCCCCGAGGAGCCGACACAACTTGCGCACCCAAGGCTAGTGTTACCTCTTCCGATTCCACTCGGAAATTCAATGGTAATCGCGATCTCTGCTCGGCACGCTCTGGCGTCCGATAGACTTCAACGCCAACTAGGATCGCCGTGCCCGGCTCCCTAGATTCCTCTGTACCATCGGCTAGGAAACTAAACCGCTCTTCACAATCTAGTACTTTACATCGCATTCCAATCCTGTTCGTTTCCTTGTGAAGGGATCTCAATTCCGGTTCTGTTAGGTTGCCGAGTAGCTCCCCATTTTCTGGGCTCGCGGATCCAAGGACTTTGCTAACCAGCCAATTGCATCGGATACGATGCTTTCTCCTGGTAATTCCATCAGGTCGTCTGTCACCAAGGATTGCACTGCGTCCCTCTCTAAGTATTCGTCGCCTTCCTTCTGGATGAGGGATTCCATCTTCTGCCTAGTCTTTCTCTTAACTTCCTCGGGAACGGTGTCTAAACTCGCGAGCATTTTATGGCTCTGATAACTCATGTATTGAAGAATCGGGTCCGGAACTATCGGATCTCGGCTTGTCCATGTGTCTCCCATACGTGGTTCTACGAGTGTGCCGCGCCAAAAACCTATCTTCTCACGCTCCACTACGCCAAAAATCGCGATCTTGGGGATCTTTGTATAGACCATGAGAATCTCTTCCGTTGATTCCCCACGACTCAACATATCCAAGTTGACACCGCGAACCCAGTAGTAGCCATCCAATGTGACTGAATATCCACCAGCGCTAGCTATCTGCCTGCTTTGCGCCAGCATATGTTGCTTGAACTCTCCAACATCGGCGCGCTCACCAAGGAGATAGTTTCTCCATGCTTGCTCAGCTTCCTTGAGGCGATCCTGATTTGAAACCCTACTAAAGGGCTTTTTGGGGTGCTGGTCGTACCAGTGCCACGCACGCCAAGTCGTTAATACCAGGAATCTATGAACATGCTCTCCATGGATCGCGGCGCTTCCGGCCCGGCCTGCCCAAAAGCCTTGGTAGACATCTTCCGAAAACCTCTTCTCGCTACGCGAGAGCAGTTGTTAGCATTGTTGACAAAGCCAAGCTCTCTTTGAGAAATCTTGCTCCAACTTCTGGAACTCACCTCCCTCTACTGTGTAGTACCTAGGGTTCTCCACAGCGCTAGTCGCTCTAGTTTGTTTCCTGACAAACCGCGGAATGACATGGCTCATTTGGAGTGGCCCATTCCGTTTACAAAGCTTGCATTTGCCTGTATTGCTCATTTGGTGACACCATTGGAGATTACCCATTTACACCTATGCCAGTTGGAATACTCTGGGGCTGCAACAGCTCAACTGTGTGCAAAAAGTCCCTTCAATCTAGTGGGTACTATAGTTCCGCAAGCAACTTCTACTACGGTGCCATATGTGGTGACCGCTAGCCAACTGGAGACTAGAAACTAGCCGGGGATGTCTAGAATGAAAAATGCAGTAGCGCCATGGGTTCGCATACTGATTCTTGTGTTTGCCACCGCTACGTGCGGTCTAATTGCAAAAGCTTACACGGGATCGTATTTGCCAACAGATGCAAAGGAAGCGGTCCTCTTTCAGAACGCTTTGTTGTTAATAGTGCTTGGGTCAGCACTGCTAGAGAAGCACTACACCAAGCCAGCGGATTCTGTCGTCAACTCGCTGATGGGACTCATAACTTTGCTAACAGTGCGAGGAATTGCCCCCGTTGTTCCATGGAATGTAATTGCCGGCTTCTGCGCGGTCGTTCTTGTACTGAGCATAGCCTGTGTATCTGTTAGCTCTTCCCCTAGCATCGACGGCTGGCGAGCAAGAGTGGCCAAGTTTACGTATAGACCATCAGTTGTTCTTGGAAGATCAAGGACACTGTTTTCGGTGGTATTTCTCTCTGCCCTTTGGTTTTTCTATGACACGCAAGACCCCATTACTTTGGCTCTAATTGTCTTTTGGGGATTGTTTCTTGCAATTTGGCCGCTAAGGGTGCCAGAGCTGTTAACAGCATGGTTCTCCAGAACAGAACCGGAGGCGGGAACTATAGGCGAAATTGTAAGGGTAGACAGCCCGAACATACTGCGAGTTGCCCTGCATGGCGAGGCGGTATGGGAGCACTCATGCCCGCAAGTGGCTCTTCTTCCGAATGGACGAGCGCATTGGGTTCAGCCTCTGTTCTCTCAGTTTCAGGAAGGCAGACTTCTGGCGACAGGACTATTGACTGAATTGGAAGCGGAAGTACTCACCGCAAGAAGGAATTGTGTAATAGATCCTGACAAAACCACGGACATTCCGAGTCCTGAGGAAATAAGCGCCGCACTCGAAGGTGGTGAAGGGGCGGTCCTGCGAGGGTTTGTCGTCGAGGGCTCTACGATTGGATCAATACGATTTGAGACACTCGATAGCGCCACCTGCCATGATGGCATGTTGGTATGGGCAAACGTGACTGGAGAAAAAGTTCACTACCAAGTTGTATCCGGGGAGACCAAGGAAGAGACTTTTTCAACTGACAAGCATGGCTTTCAAGTCGCAACGGCCACGCAGCTGGGAAAATTGGTGCATGAACAAGGCTTTACAAAGGTTGATTGGCTGCCTGCGATGAATTCGCCGGTGTTTTCCGCACGCGATGAAGACCAGATCTCAACAACTGCTGTCACTGAAAATGATTTCGTGCTGGGGACGATACCAAGGACAGGGATTGAGGTCGGAGGCTCTTTTTCAACTGATTACAACCACCACACGGCGATTCTTGGCGTTACCGGATCGGGAAAGACTGAACTCGCATTTGACTTGATTCGTCACTCCGTGAAGCAGGGGCTTAAAGTGGTTTGTATCGACCTAACATCTCATTACGCTGGGCGACTCAGCGATCTTAATCCTCAAGATCTTTCAATCGAAGAAGAAACGGCACACGAATTAGGACAGAAACTGTTTGAGGTAGAAACAGGCGCGTATGGAGCGGGAGCGGAAAAGAGAGCACTCGAAGAGTTTGCGGAACGTGTGCGCCAAAACGTCAATGATTCGATCTCAGAGTTTATGGATGCAGCTTGTGAGGCGAAAGTAGGGCTAATTCAACTGGAGGAGATATCAAACACAAGGGCTACACTATGGATTACGGAGCTCTACATGACGTGTTTGCTTCGTTACGCTAGGGAAAGGCTGGGAAGTAGCCCACCGACACTGATTGTCGTGGAAGAGGCGCATACGGTTATGCCTGAGGCTAGTACGATGGGCTTAGGTGACTTTGAATCAAGAGGCCTTGTAGGAAAGATAGCGCAAATTGCCCTCCAGGGTCGGAAGTATGGAGTAGGCCTTCTTGTCCTCGCTCAAAGAACTGCGACAGTCAGCAAGACTGTTCTTACGCAATGCAACACCATAGTCACTTTTTCGTGCTATGACGATACGAGCCTGGGCTTCCTGAAAAATATTTATGGCCCAGAGCATATAGAACTGATACCAAATCTACCTAGACTCCACGCAGTGGCTTTTGGGAAATGGATAAGGTCTGAGCGACCGCTGGTCTTTCAAGTCCCATTCGACGAAGCGAAAGTCAAGTAGGTCCAGCATGACTTGGGCCCAACTCGCAACCTTCAACATTGTCCTGATAGCCGCTATTGCGAGCCCCGGACCGGCAGATGCTGATGGCGCCTCAAACGTCGTTGAGCGCGGGACGCGCTGCCGGAATCGCGGTTGGTGCTGGACTCGGTCTGATGGCCGCGATCTGGACGATGATGGCGCTGCTCGGTTTCGGCGTGGTCTTCGAGCTGTTCCCTTTCTTGTATGTCGGCGCCAGGGCCGCAGGGGCTGTTTATCTCTTGTACATCGCGTACAGGATGTGGAGGAGTGCCGGCGTCCCTGCCAGGGCCGTGATCAGGCCGACCGGGCGCGCATTCCGGCAGGGGTTTCTGGTGAATCTCCTCAATCCGAAATCCGTGCTGTTCGGCGCCGCCGTTCTGGTCACCGTTTACCCGGCGGGACCAGCCCTGGCCGACAGCATCGTCATCGTCGCCAACCACTTCCTGGTGGAAATCGCTTTCTAAACGGCGCTCGCCTTCGGCATGAGCACGCAAGCCGTCGCGAAGCGTTACATGCGGGCGAAAATCCATATTGACCGCGTGGGTGCGGCCGTGCTCGGCGCCTTGGGCGTGCGGATTCTGCTGAGCAGGTAGCTGGGGGGTTCTTTCCGCCTGAGTCAGCTTTTCCTGGATGCCCACCAGCGGAAGCCAATCGGCATCAGGAATACCAAGGCAAGGGCAAGCAGCGCGATCCACCGCCTTGTGGATACCCAGGACGCATCAGGGAACGCGATGCTGAGCGTGAATGCCGGAAACACGACACCGAACATCACGCCCGAGGCGATGCCCAGATAAAGACGCTTGGACAGCGGGCCAAACGAATTGACCTTGCTGTAACGCACGCCGAGGAAGATGCCTGCAAGACCGAAGCTGCAGCCAAGCAACACGCCCAGCATGCCGAGCAAAAGTTCATTCATGAGTGTGATCCTCCATGGCCGCAAATGTTACATCAGGCGACGACGACGCAACGGGCGCTCAAGCTCTGCCAATTGATTGTCGGCAACCTCATGGATCTCCATCAACTCAATTGCCTTCTGCAAGCTCAATCTCGATCCGACAGTGATCGCTTGGCCCCCACTCCTCTGGCCTGTTGAGGGCGCGCACTTCAAGCGAGTCAGCGAGTCCCTTTGAGGCAAAGACGTAGTCCAATTGGCGTGCAGCGGTTGCCGGCGATTGGCGGTTGGAATGAAATGTGGGAACGTTTCGACTGTCCCGCGGCAATTCGTCCGGCCACGGATCGGCCTGGCGGCCGTTCGGATATTCCGGACCGATGCAAGGCAGCCCCAAAGCCTCCATCCGATCAAACACAGTGTTGTAGCGGGCGGCCCAGTAGGCGTTGCCATGTTCGCCGTAACCGCGCAGGATATTCAGATCGCCGGCGGCCAGAACGCGATGCCCATCCTCCTTCGCAATGAAAACGGACAAGTCGGAAATAGCGCGGTGAGCGGAGCTATCCGAAAATATGAGGTTCCTTGCTGACAAAGCATGCGTGCTAAGCCACTGCGCATACATCGAGACAGCCAGTACAGGGGCGCCTGAAGCCGGATGAACGATCGCCGCAGTAAGCGTACCGGGCCAACTGACGACTAAATCTCCGGAGTTAGCCTTCTCTATCGGTCTCGTTTCGATCCACTCGACTTCGATGCGGTCAGAGAGTTTGGCTATTGCAGTTCTGTAGGAGGTTGTGCCGCCAACGGTCCTGGTCTGCCATGGTGCCGAATTGATCTCGATTGCAGGGTCGGCCTGGATTCGCTCTGCAACATCTTGAGGCGGCTTGCCGGCCTCTTGGAGAAGCGCGAGGTCGATATCCATTTGCAGAAGGTGACGCCACGAGACGTGCTTTTGCTGCATGTTCCAAGAGATGATCTTCATCGAGTCTTATCTCGGTTAACGTAGCAAAGGAGTGGGCTTGCAAGTAGCCGAAACCTTAATTGGCATCTTCACTTCCGTTAATCATTTGCCCGAATCTTCGCCAGCGCCTCGTTCGCCGCATCCACCAGAATTCCGAGCCTGTCCTCGGTCAGTAAACCACTCATCCACCACCGTTGCGTAAATGACCAGATTCACGAAGTGGTCGTATAACCATTCTGACTGCCTGCAAGTTCCCTCGTAGACGAGTCCATTGCGTTCTGCCACTCGTCGGCTTCGAATATTGTCTTCAGCGATTTTCATTTCCACTCGGTTCAGCCTGAGATCCGTGAATGCGTATTCAATCAACCTCTCGCAGCTGCTCGAGACGATTCCCTTCCCCTGATGGGAGGAAGAAATCCAGTATGAAACTGAAGCTTGACGGTTGTCATCGTCGAATTCATGGAATCCGATTGTTCCTGCGATATCGCCCTGGTGCTCAATACCCAGAATCAAAGCAACTCCCGCCTGATTGTCCTTTCTTGCGCCTTCGATGAACTGCCCGGAATCATGTGGCCCTTGCTGCATGTCGACCCAGGGTAGCCACTGCCTCAGGTATTTCCGATTGCTATTGACCAGCGCATAAAGGGAGCCGGCATCCTCGCCGGTCAATTCGCGCAGCCGCGTAGATGCATCAATTCTGAACTCCTTCAATCTGGGTGTTTTCATGTTGCGCTCATCTATGTTTTTCACTCTCAATTCTCGCCAGGACTGCGCTGCTGTCGGCAGTCTGACGTTTTCTGAGCCGGCAATCCCATAAATTGGAGTAGCGGGTCGCGTCCAAACGTTTGGACTCGGATTCTCTTGCTGCTTCTAGTCGTCCAAGCGTCGAATTCGAATCGACCCCCCGGTGGTTCGCACAACCAAATCAGGTCCGCCTCCGTTCAGAGGTTTCTCGACCCTTGCACGTCCGGCAGTGTTTTCGGGCGCGAGATCGGGAAAATCAGACCTGATCCTGCCGCCGGTGCTGTTCGCTGACAGATCAAGCTGGAGATCATCGCGCAGATAGACCGTAACGTTGCCACCAGTGGCGCGCAGTTCGCTATCCAATTTCGGCTGGTCAGCCATGCGCACTTCGACCGAGCCGCCCGCGGTGCTGGCATGTACTGCACCGCTAGCGCTGCCTACCGCAATGGAACCGCCCGAAGCTCGAGCTTCCAGTGTGCCGTGCGCCTCGCCAATGCGTATGCTGCCACCGGATGTTCTCGACTTGATCTCTCCGGATACGTTGCCGAGCTGGATCGAGCCCCCGGACGTTGTTGCATCAACGGAACCGCTGGCATGCTGCAGACGAATCCCGCCGCCGGCAGTCCGCACTTCGACCGAACCGTCAACATCGTCAGCTTCAATGTCGCCGCCGGACGCGCGCGCATTGAATTGTCCCTGTAGCCGATCAATCCTGATATTGCCTCCGCTTGTGCGCAAGTTCAGGTTTTGACGGTAGGGCACGTTCAGGACGATTTGAGCCGGCGGCGTCTTCACCCATTTGTCGGAGTAATTGTCGGGAGTAACGACCCGGCCATTGATAATCACAATTCCACCTGCTCGGAGACCGCTGACGGATACATCTCCATTTCCCTCACTGAACTCGTCGCTGCCATGGATGGTTATGGCTCCATCCTCCTGGCTCAGCTCGAATGTGAGATGTTCAGCCCTCTTTGCCGAAAAGGCGACCTCGGTACGATCCCAGGTACTTACTGAAATGTGCGCGCGCTCGACATCCAGAACTACCCACTCTCCTTCCGCGACAGTGAAGCTGCGTTCCATATCCTGTCCGAACACGAAGCTGACAGGACTTGCGGCTGCAAGCACGAGCAACATGGCCGGCAGTGGGCGGATTGCAGTACTTGTGATCCTTGCGGAATTTTTCATGGGAGGCGGGACGGGTCTCAAAACAATCAAAAATGGTGATCGACACACAATTCTAGCTTGCGCAAAGGAACACTGATGTTGGGATTGCCCATAGAAGCGCGGAAACATCTGCCAGAAGCCGGACGCACACACGCTCCGGCTCGTCCGTATCGGATCGCACGCCGAACCTGGACTTTGAAGTGGTGCGCGAGAATGACCCTTCAGCTGAAGCGTTCGGTGAGACAATCACATATTGTTGACATAACAGTTTCACTTGATACTCTGTGTGTAACCTTTAGGGCAACGCAATGACAGCAACGATCAAAGGGCGTTCATCGTGAACACCGCATACACGAGGCCGGTCAATCTATTCCTCGACCAGATGAAGGAAACGGGCGGACTCAAGGGAACCGATATCGCGAACTTCACCGGGGTCTCCAAGGCCACGGTTTCCCGCTGGGTGAATGGCCACAAATCGCCTCGCCCACTGACGCAACTCATTATTTCCGACCTGGCATACGTAGTCATGCGGCTTGGCGAGTACTACCGCCAGGAGCAAGTCCGCGCGTGGCTTTACGCACCGCATCCCCAGCTCGAGGGCAAGCGCGCAATAGATCTCATAAGAAACAAACAAACAGAAGAAGTCATTGCGATTCTGGATCGTCTTGACGCAGACGCTTATATCTGACGCGCCTTCGAGCCGACAACCTACGTATGGATCCGCAGATTCGCGACCAACGATTGCTGGACGCCCTGGAGTCTGTTGCCCAGGAGTCCTACGAGGGAATCGTTTGGCGTTCCGTCAAAGAGGGCCGCGATCCACTCATTTGCTCGCGCTCCGGAGGACGATGGGACGATGGGACGTTTGACGTCCTGTACACGTCAGAAACCCGCGAGGCGGCGATTGCGGAACGACGATATCACCTCTACCAGGGGCAGCCGATTCCGCCTATCGACATCAATTACGAGCTGTTCGAACTGAGTGTCTCTCTAAGCGCAGTGATTCGTTTCCCCGACGTAGGGGCTTTAGCCGCCGTGAGTCTGGATGCTGCATCCATTGGGCGCCTGACCTATGTGAAGCGATACGGAGAGTACACACGGTCTCAGCAAGTGGCCGAAGCGAGCGCCTTCCTGGGCGCTGACGGAATACTGGTGCCCAGCGCACGACACACGGGTTCGATGAACCTGATCGTCTTCTGTGAACAGGACACGGAAATAAGCAAGAACATTGTGAGAAGTCATGGAGTAATTGACTTTCGGCGGGACCAAGCCTGGCCGACAGCGTAGTCAGTTCCTTCTGCTCGCATCACCCGAGGATTTGCGCGGTGATGAATCACCGTCAACGAACTGGCCATTTTCCCAGAGTCCTTCTTTTGTGGACGTATCCGGATTGGTCAGCCGTCCCTGGCCATTGGGCATGCCGTCTTTCCATTCTCCGTAAAACACACCGCCGTCGGGCAGGATGAAACGGCCCAGGCCGCCGGGTTTGCCTTCGAACCAATCGCCGAAGTAGATCCCGCCGCTGGGATAAACAAACGTGCCCTTGCCCTGTTTGTCGCCGTGGTTGTAACCGCCGACATAAGTGCCGCCGTCGTTGTACATGACGGTGCCGTGCCCATGCTCGCGATCGTCATGCAATCCAACGTATTTGCCTCCGTTCGACCATGCCCAGGGGCCATTGGTCTGAGGTTCATCACCGGTCCACTCGATCGCGTACTTGGCACGGTTCACGAAGGTGTATACAGCGTGCCCCTTGCCTTCATCGTTTTGCCAATTGCCAACGAATTCACCACCGTTTGCGAGCTTCAATGTTCCATTGCCATGGCGCTTTCCGTCTTTCCACTGGCCGATGTACCGGGAGCCGTCCTCATATTTCATGCTGCCCTGGCCATTGGTGCAATCACCGTCGACGCACTCAGCAAAGGCCGGGAGACTGAAGAAGAACGCCAGAAGAAAGGGTGCGGCATATTTCATTTCAATACCTCGTGGGTTTGGGCTTGAAGGCAAGCTAACCTACCATGATCAAAATGAGCGGATTGAGCGGATTGAAGGCGTGAAGAGACGAGCGCGATACGTGGTGCTTTTCCTGACTGCCTTCGCGGGGCTGGTCTGGCTCAACAATACTTCGCTGTTTTCACCGGGCGACGCCAAGCCTCTCCTGATTGCGCATCGTGGATTGGCGCCGGAGATGCATCCGGAACACGAGGATTACCTCGCATGCATCAGCCGTATTCACGCCAGCGAACACAGCTACATGGAAAACACGATTCCTTCCATCGAAGCCGCTTTCGATCTCGGCGCCGACTACGTTGAGTTCGACGTTCGTGCGACCGCGGACGGAAAGTTTGCGGTATTCCATGACGATGTCCTCGACTGCAAGACAGACGCCACAGGGCGCCTGATCGACTATTCGATGGCGGAACTCAAGGCCCTGGATATCGGTTACGGCTACTACACGGAGAGCGACAGGTATCCGCTAAGAGGCAAGGGCATTGGCCTGATGCCTTCGCTGGAAGAGGTTCTTGACCACTTCCCGCTCAAGGGGTTCGTAGTCAATGTCAAAAGCAACGATCGGAATGAAGCAGTCCGGCTGGGCGATTTTCTTGTTGCGCGCGGTCCACAGGAGCTCAAGCGGCTGCTGATATTCGGCGGATCGGATGCCGTGGATGCGATTCGGAATGCTCATCCAACGGTTCGCGCATTCTCACGAAAAACAGTCACGAGATGCCTCCGGGACTACATGATCGTTGGCTGGTCCGGCTACGTGCCGGACAAGTGTCGAAACGGCGCAGTCGGAATGTACGTCAACTACGCGTGGGTGCTTTGGGGTTGGCCGCACCGATTTGTAGCCCGAATGCACAGTGTCGATACGACGGTGATTCTGACGCATCCGTACCAGACGGAGTCAGTTCACGATTTGCCGGAGACCTCCGAGTACGCGGAGCTTATTCCTCGCGGATACGGCGGGGCGATACAGACGAACCGCATCGACAAGATTCAGGATTGGCTGGCGGAGCGACGATAGCGAACGTCCCTCGGCTATAGTTCACCCATGAGTGTGAACCGAATCAAATTGCGCGCAGTACAGGATAGACCTGATTGTTGGATTGATTGAAACCATGCAGGAGAAAGCGAGCATGTCCAATCGCAGTAACGCAGTAATGAGTCTCGTCGGGGTGACTCTTAGCGTGTCTGCCATCTATATATCCACTGCGGTCTTGCTGGACGGAGACTTTGTGACCGCTCTTTGGGCGCCAGCGGCAGTCTTAATTCTGTATGTCGCGCTGGTTAGGCTCATGCACAAGAAATCACAGAAGGCCCAGGACAATTACAGAGTTTACGAAGACTACAGGGAATTGTGGTCGGACATTAGATCATTCTGTGCTCGCCGATTCAGGAGCCGGTAAGCCTAAGCGTGCTGTTTCATTGACGCTTGGCAAGGCAGCTATGAGGGTGGCATTCACGGATCGAGTGTCCGGGCAACACGGAACCCGACGCGTATGTCGACCCAGTCGGGGGTTGACCAGCTGCGAAACGCGGAGCGTTGGAAACTGGGGCCGTGGAACCAACAGCCGCCGCGAATAACGCGCTGGGAACAAACGCCGCTGAGCCAAGAACTGCCATCCGAGGGAGCGCCGGAATAGTTGTCGTTCCAGCAATCCTCCACCCACTCGGACACATTGCCGTGCATGTCGTGCAGACCAAAGGCATTGGCCGCATAGCGGCCCACAACGGCCGTTTGTCTCCCAACTCCATCCGAACAAGGCCCGCCTTCTCTACCGGCAGTCATGTCCCCAAAATTGGCGTAACGGCACATCTGCGACTCAAGGTTCCCGAAGTGATACTTGGTGGTGGAGCCCGCACGGGCCACAAATTCCCATTCGGCTTCCGTCAACAGGCGGTATTCCTGTCCCGTCTGCGAGGACAGCCACGCGACAGGCAGCCCATCTGGAAACTGCCTGCCGGAATCACCACCATCTCGGGACCACGACCGCCGGACCGGAGTGGGTCCGAAAAGGTGTTGCCAGGCTGAAGCATCTGGCCTGCCATGCAGCCGGAGAGCATCAATGCAACAGTGGCAAAGCTTGAGGCTACGATCGGTTTCTTCATTTGTCAGGTTGCCCTGCTGCCACTGCTTTATTTTGGGAGGACTCCTATTCCAATAACAATTTTACGGGTGCGTTTTCAGCACGCCTGGAACCAGCACAATGATGGGGACAATCGAACCACACGCGTACACTAGTCGAAAACCTCAACGCACAATGAATTCCAAATATCGATATCTTCTGCTCTCGGCTCTCGTTCTCGTAGCCGCTCCGCTCGCCCACGCCCAGGAATCGCCCAACTGGAAATTTCGGGAGGGTGTCCACTACGAACGCCTGGTGACGGCACAAGGCACGTCCAGCCCGCAAGACAAGATCGAAGTAGCGGAGTTCTTTACCTACGGTTGTCCCTACTGCTACCGGATGGACTCCTACGTGGAAGAATGGCGGAAGAAGCAGCCTGCGGAAGTGAAATTCCTGCACATTCCGTCTGTTGGAGATCCAATACACGAAATTCATGCACGCCTTTTTCTAACGCTGCAGGCCACTGGCGTACTCGAGTCTGCGCACCGGGCTGCATTCCGTGCAATTCACACTGAGAATCGCCTGCTCCTGAGATTGGCCGATCAGGAACGCTTCGCGAAGCGATTCGGCGTCTCCGCCGAGGATTTCCGCAAGGCCTACCGTTCTTTCGGAGTGGAATCGCAATTGAAGCGCAGCAAGGATCTAATGATCCGTTATCGAATCCTGACGGTTCCAATGTTTATTGTGAACGGCAAGTACGTTGTCCGTGGCACTCCGGAAAGCAGCATGTCGGAGCTACTGGATATCGTTGACGAATTGGTTCAGCGAGAATTGATCGAACGCCAGGACCAGCTGTCTTGAGATCATGGGCTGTCGCCCCTGGAATGCGCGGCGCTGAGCGGCATCCCCCAGGCGTCGTGATCCCATTCTTCCCTCTGATTCAGCGGCCTCTTTATCGATCAGGCACGCTTTCCCATAGCCCTCTTTGTATTCAGATGGCATTTCCATCAGTTCACGCCTGCGGAATCGTCCAGACTTCCTGATCGATTATGTCGCGTGTGATCCCGGAAAGCGCAGCACATAGCGCGTGCTGCGCCCGCCGGCGGGCAGCCGTTCGAGCGCCCCGATTTTCGTGAGCAAGGACAGATCCCGGGTGGCCGTTGCACCTGAGCAACCCGTCAGTCCTACGTATTTGCGGGCACTCATGCCACCCTTGAAGCCCTCGGGCCCTTCGCGCAACATGCGGGCCAACACCTTCTCCTGGCGGTCGTTGACGCGATTCTCATAGCTGCGCCAGAACTCCGCCTTGCGAATCACAAACGCGATCTGTTCCCTGGCCTGTTCCTGGGAATTCAGGACGCACTGTGCCCACCATTCCAACCAGCCGGTAATGTCCATACTGCTTTGCCGGCTGGCCTCGTTGAGCATCTGGTAGTACTCCTTGCGTTGCCGATCAATAGCGGCGGACAAGCTCAGCAATGCCGGGTAACCCAATTCCTGCGACAGCGCGATCTCGGCAATTGCCCTCCCCATGCGCCCATTTCCGTCCGCAAATGGATGAATGGACTCGAAATACAAATGGGCCACACCGGAGCGCACCGGTCCCGGCAATGAACTGCTGGCGTTGAACCACTCGACAAAGGCTTCCATTTCGCCGGCAACCCGCGAAGCCGGAGGCCCCTCAAAGTGCACTTTTTCTTTCCCGGCAACGCCGGAGACGATCCAGATCGGCTCGGTACGCCAGCGCCCAGCGTTGCGCATCCTTTCGCCCAGGAATTGACGGTGCCAGGAGCATAGGCCCTCAACGGTCAGCGGTTCGGCAAAATCCTGGAGGCACAGAACCATCAGACGGGCGATTCCGCGAGCGTATGGATCTTGCCATCGATCCTCTTCGGCCAGGCCCAGTTGCTTGAGGATGGATGAGCGAACGGCTTCGGGATCAACAGTCTCGCCCTCAATCCGCGATGTCATCCGGGCCTCGGCGACCATCAGATCAATCATCGAGTTGGTGCGCTCCTGGTCGGAAAGCGCTCGCACCTCGCTGGCCAGCCGGCTGACGGTTAGCGCGTAGCGATAGCTATTGTCCTGGACAACCCCCGCATTCCATGTGAAATGCGGCCAGTCTTTGAGTTCCCAGATGTAGGGCATGAAAGATCTTTCCGTTCTGATTCGATAGGAATGATCTGAATAATACCTCTATTCGCATCATATTATTGCTGATTACCGCAATTGTATGATCTGAATAGGCCTCTTTTTCGGCTCAAGGGTATGACGGGTACGGCGTTGCCCCGGGGAGACGGTCCTCCAGCACCTCGAAAGCCAGATCGTTCAGGAACTGCCGGCGCATGATCTCAAGCGCCCGTTCTTCGGAAAGCAGAAACTTGGGCGCGCCGTTCCTGGCCGTGGATGCGCATGGCTTGCGAGGATTCGCGGCCTGTCCCGGGTTGCGGGCAAAGGTCGTAGGCCGGCGTGAGCGCAAGACGGCCGCCGTAGTCCGGGGCAACTTCGCCGGAAAGACCCTCACAGGCTTACTTGATGCTCAGGCCGTCTATCAATGTCTCGGATTAAAGAGAAGGACTATCATGCCGATGCAGCGAGTGTTCAATTGCAAATGGATGAATACAAGATGAGGCTATCGAAAATTCCGGCTGTCTTTCGCAACACAGGGTTCCTTGCGGTCGCATTGCTGTTTGGCCAGGCCGGCAACGCGGAACCGGATACCTACGTTCGGGCGGGCGCAATCGTCGACGTTGAAGCGGGGGAGATCCTCGAGGACCGGACCATCGCCATCGAGGATGGAATGATTGTCGCCATTGCCCGGTCGGGCGACACGCCGATTCCGGCGGGTTCCGAACTCATCGACCTGTCTGACTACACGCTGCTGCCCGGCCTGATCGACGCGCATACCCATTTGTTGCACGACTCGGACGACCATGGATTGAAAACACTGGTCGTGTCACTTCCCGAAGCAACGATCAATGGCGTCAAGAACGCGGCGGCTACCTTGCAGTCGGGATTCACCACGGTGCGAAACGTGGGCGCGCCCGGCTATGCGGACGTTGCTCTTCGGGACGCGATCGCCGCCGGAGAAGTGGCGGGGCCGAGAATGCTGGTTTCCGGCCCGCCCATAGGCATCACCGGCGGGCATTGCAGCGACAGGAACCTGTTGCCGCACGAGTACGGCGTTACGGGGACCGGGGTCGCCGATGGACCCTGGCAGGTCCGGCAGAAGGTGCGCGAAAACGTGAAATTCGGTGTGGACCTGATCAAGACGTGCACGACCGGCGGGGTCTTGTCCAAGGGAACGAAACTCGACGCAGTGCAGTACACGCTCGAGGAAGTGGAGGCGCTGGTTGACGAAGCACATGCACATGGACGAAAGGTCGCGGTCCACGCCCATGGAACCGCAGGCATCCGAAACGCGATCCTTGCCGGCGCCGACTCGGTGGAACACGCGAGTTTCCTTGACCGTGACGTCATCGAACTGGCGAAGGAGCACGGTACGACCTTCGTCATGGACATCTACGTCACCGAGCACATTCTCTCGGAAGGCGAAAAGAGCGGCATATTGCCGGAGTCGCTGGAAAAAGAGCGCGAAGTCGGCCAGATCCAGCGGGACAACTTCAGAAGGGCCCATGACGCGGGCGTGCAGATGGTCTTCGGCACCGACAGCGGCGTGTTCCCACATGGCGACAATGCCAGGCAGTTTGCGCGCATGGTGGAATTCGGTATGACGCCGGCCGAGGCGATCCGGGCAGCAACCGTCGGCGCGGCCGACCTATTGGGGGTCGGTGATCAGACCGGCCGGATCGCCGAAGGACTTCAGGCGGACCTGGTCGCGGTTGCCGGGAATCCCTACCAGGAGATCGGCATCCTGGAGCAGGTCGTGTTCGTCATGAAGGGCGGAGTCGTTTACAAGCAGCCGTAGCGGCGTTGTAACTAGTGAATCCCACCCTGTGGTTGTGCTGTTGAGGTTGCCGTACCCGCGTTTCTTCGCTGGCGGTCCTGGTCAATCACTTCCCATAACCACTCGGGATCGGGGATCGTTGCGGTGGCAATGTATCCGATGTCTCGAAGCTCATTCGGTCTATAGCCCAGGCTGATCGCGACCTGTTGCCAAAGGGAACTATTGATACGGGCGCCAGAATTGATCCCAAGAAGGTCGCCTGTGCGATCCAAAAGCGGGCCTCCGCTATCGCCACCGCCAAGAGGTGCGTCGTGGTGCACAGTCACGAACGCAGGTGAGAACGCAAGGGCATCCCGCCTGGAAACAGACATGGTCCTGCCCGCCGCCAGGCGCACCCCAAACCGAAAATCTTCGGAATTTTCCAACGACCAGCCAGCGATGAGAACCGGTTCGTCGTCCTGAGGAACTCTGCCGGCCAGCCTGAATGGCGTGAACGAGGGCAGTGATTCCACTACGGCATGAATAACGGCAAAGTCCGTCGCCGGCAGGGGTTCCGCGGGCGACCAATCGCCATCGGCCCAATAGGCAACTTTTGATTTCCAGATCAAGCGAGCTGGCACCCCCTCGGCTTGCCCAGGGCCGTCGTCCCTGGATAGTCCCACAATCAGGTGCAGATTCTCACCGTCCTCTATGTTGTGGGAGGCAGTCAGGAAGTAACCATCATCCGAAACAGGAACGGCCGAACCAAAGCCACGCTCTCCTGTCCCTTCTCCGTTGATGAAGAGCCCTGATTCATCGATTTCAACTGAGACGTAATCGAAGTTGATCATCAGCATGGCGACACGTGGCTCCAAGGATTCCATCAGCGGTTTGCCACCGACTGTTGCCGTTTCCCAGCCCTTCAGGCTTTCCGCCTTACTATCAGCAAGCCAGTCTGACACTCGCGAATAGAGGAAGTTCGTGCATCCGGACAGAAGTACGAGCGCGATAGCGGTAGCGAAGGCAAGCCCGAATACGCGGAGCAAAACCTGGAACTTGCTCCGGAACATTTGCCCCGGGTTGGCATGCAGGCGCTTGGTAGCGATTTTGATGGATCGTTCAGTCATGCCCGTTAGTTGGTTTCAACTCGGATTCACTGCCAAGGAATTCATCAGGACCTGCGTTCCTGTTTTGGCGGTCCTGGTCAATTACTTCCCCAATCCAGTCCGGGTCCGGCAGAATTGCCACAGATGAGCGTTCATAGTCTTCCGGTACCCGACCGAGACGCACCCCTACCCCTGCCCAAAAAGAATAAACAAGACGCGACTTACAGTTGATCCCTACGAGGTCGCCGCTGCGATTGAGTAACGGCCCCCCGCTGTCGCCACCAATGACCGGAGCATCATGCAGCACGATCAGCCACGCGATCGATGCCCCAGGGGGATCCTGCTTCTGGACAGACAACACGTGTCCCGCCGTCAACTGAACCGTAGAAGAGGACCCTGCCTCTTGCACAATCGACCAACCAGCGCCGAGGACCGGTTCGTCGATGCGTGGCTCGCTGGAGAGCCTGAACGGCATTAGTGGACCCACGTCCGCATGGAGAATGGCGAAATCTGGCAAAAGCTTGGGATCGCCACGATTCCATCCAGAACCAAACTCGTCTTCCGGCTTCCAGACTATGCGGGCGGTGGCCGATTTGATTTTTGGGCGGCCTTCGTTGTCATGAGAGGAGAAAACCACGTCCAAAGTCTCCGCATCTCTCAGGGTGTGAGCCGCGATCAAGAAATAGCCGTCTCCAGTGATCGGAACGACGCTGGCCAGACCGGATTTCTCGTTTAGCTTTGCGGATAAGTCTTGGTCCGGATTCTTTGAAGGGCCGAATTCGGCGTTGCGCCACAAACTGGGGGTTCTATTGAGCAAAGCCTCAAGTATGGGAGCGCCGTCCAGCGTTACGCTTTCCCAGCCCTTTAGGCTTTCAGCCTTCCTGGCGCGGGCCTCCCGTTCCAGTTGCACACTTGCCTGTGCCATGCAGCCGGATAGAAGCGCAAGGGCAATCCCGCCGGCAAAGACAAGCCAAATTGTCCGGATCAGGAGTTGGAGATTGCTGGGGGCTGCAGCCCTCAGTCCCGGATCAAGGCGCCCGGCAGCGGTAAGGCCTGTCAAGCTCATGGTATTCGCTTCTAATCAAGCCCTTCCTACGGCTTTGGCGTGGAACTTCCCGGACTTGCGCTTCTGCTCTTGCGATCTATTTCGATTACTTCGTTGATCCAGTTCGGGTCCGCCAAATAGGCCACAGCAGAGTACTCAAAGTCTTCGAACTCGCTTGGTGCATGGCCGAATAACATTGCTACGCCTTCGAAATGGGACATCCTTATTCTCACCTGGGAATGAATCCCGATAAGGTTGCCCTTGCGGTCAAGTACCGGACCCCCGCTGTCGCCACTAACAAGCGGCGTGTCGATAAGAATAGCCACGCCTGCCGGGGTGGACTCGCCGGCATCCAGTCTGACTATAGACAGAATGTGGCCTGCGGCCAAGATTGCCCCGGCTGGAAAACTGTCAAAGTGCTCAAGCGGCCAGCCAGCGCCAATAATTGGTTCGTCGATCTGCGGAAGTTCCTCGGCGAGCTTGAACGGTGCTAATGGTCCTACGTCCGCATGAATAATTGCGAAATCCTGTAGGAGCTTGGGATCGGCACGATGCCAGTCCACAACAGCATGGCCTTCTGACCTCCAGACAACGCGGGCAGTTACTGTCTTGATTTGGAGGTGACCATCTTCCTGCCGGACGGCCACCGACAGGTTCAAGGTTTCAGCATCCTCTACGCTGTGGGCCGCAGTCAAGAAATAGCCATCTGTCGATATGGGCGCGGCCGTGCTGGTTTGTGCATTAGCTCTGGGTGTCCCCTCGCCGGTGAATCCTGAATCGTCGATCCACACCGAGATGGACTCAAAATTACAAAAAACAATGGCTGTCCTTTCACCAAGGATTTCCAGTATAGGAACGCCGTCCAGTGTGACAGTTTCCCAGCCCTTGAGGCTCTGTGCTTTCTTGGCAACGATCGTCTCTTCCAGCTGCATTCTTGCTGCCTGCGCCATGCAGCCGGAAAGAAACGCGACGGCGATACCGGCACAGGCGGCAAGCCAAATTGCCCGAAGCAATACAGGAACTTTGCGGTGAGCCTCAAGCACGTGGTCGGGAACCACGCGCCCGGCAGCGCGATTGACAGGTCGTGCATTCAAGCTCATTAGTTTCGCTTGTACGCGGTTTCAATTACAGGGAATATAGCATCGCACCGACCTCGGCCAACGGCCGGAGGGATGCTGGCTGTCCTTAGGATTTCAATCCTGAGAGGCGACGCATGCGCGGATGGAGCCGTTGCTGATCAAGCTCTTCTTGCGGCTTTGGTGCAGGATTTGCCCAACCTGCGTTTGTATGCAGGGGGTCATTCTCGACAACTCTGCCGCCCCTCCGGCTATAGCTGTTTACTCTTCGGTTACCTGCACCGAAACGTGGATTGATGCTCTACCTTCATGCCTTCCTTGGTCGGCCGTGTCCAGAAGATATTAGGGCCTACGGTCTTGAGGCTGGCGTAGCCCCAGTCGCGGCATATTCTTGCAGCCTCCAGAACCATGATATTTCTGTCCACTTTGTCGGCGCAATTCATGGTACCGGCGTCAATGCACCGAAACGTGATCTTCCCTTCCTCTTCGGACGAATCATGCACATACCAGTACAAGGGCGGCCCGGGAGGGTGCGGAAGGCGAGCCGCCGGGACACTCGTGGCGCAGCCGGCCAGGCTGGCGGCGGCGAGTGTCAGCAAAAAGGCGAAGGGCCGCGGAGCCATGTCCTGACGCACTACCAGCGGGCGTTGTCCTTGAACTGCTCGTAGGCTTCGTCGAGCCCTTCGGGCAACGAATCCAGGAATGCACCCGGGGCGTAGCGGGACTTGTAGCCGTCCATCACATGCTCGTACAGCTCGGTGTGGACATCCGGAATCCGGTGCCGGCTGCGGAAATCGGCCATCGGGATCCGGTAGGTCAGTAGTTCCTCATGATGGCCCTCCGCCTCGGCGAGGATCTTTCCGTCCGGGCCGATGATGACGCTGCCGCCGCCGCCCGCAGTCTCGAGAAAACTCTTGTTGCCCGGCGACACGGCGTTATTGGACAGCGCGCCGTACACCTTGTTCCCCTGGCAGACGTTGCGCATGTCGAGGTGGTTGTAGCCGCCCGTGGACGTCCGGATGATGATCTCGGCGCCCTTGATCGCCATGGCCCGATAGAGTTCCGGCTCCATCTTGCACGGCGAGATGCAGATGTTGCCCACCGAGGTCCGCGCCACGGGGATCACGGCGTCCCAGCCATACATTTCGACGTAGCGCTCCAGCACCTCGTAGACCGAAGTGGTGAAGAGTTCAAAGCCGACGAATACGCCGTGAATGTTGCGCGCCTTCCACTGTTCGGAAACGATCTTCCCGTCCGGCCCGATCACCACCGCCACGCTCATGATGTGGCGCGGCCATTCCTTGTACTGCGCATAGGTGCCGAAGGAGATGTAGCAGTTGTGCTCGCGGGCCTTGGCGCCGATGGCTTCGGTTTCTTCACCCGGCAGTTCCGGGGCGAAGCTCAGTATTTCCGAGCGTGTCCACCGGTCCCAGCCGGTCAGCGGGAACTCGTGGAAGGCCAGAAAGTCCTTGTGGCCGCCGTAGTATTGCGCCCGGTCGATCGCCCACAGCATGTGGTCGAGGTTTTTCTTGAGCGTCTGCTTCGTGTTGGCGGCATCGACGGGATGAACGCGGGTCTGCACGACGCCGAAGTTCACGGTGTCGCTGCGCAGCGGCGCCGTGGGATAGGTGCCGTCCGTCTTGCCGGCCGAAGCGTCGGCGGAAGACTCCGAAGCAGCCACCGCGGGAACCGCGGGCAATGCCGCCAGCCCCGCCAGAGCGCCTGCGCTTGTCGACAGCAGGCTGCGGCGTGTCATCTGGTTTGTCATGGTCGTCTGTTTCTCCTCAAGCGAGCCCGGTTGAAAATCTGCGCGCCATGGCCGTACCAGTGGGCTCGTCAATCACTGGCCGGCGCGTTTTCCGTCCACGTACTTCCTGAATTCCTCGTAGAAGGACGTTGTGTCTCCCGTGACCTCCTCCGGAGACCTTAAGTATTCGGGATCGTTCTTTTCCATGTAGCCGAGAATGTCTTCGGGGAGGTCGGTGACCTTCGCAAGCTTCTTGCCGCGGGTTGAAATCACCATGCCGCCTGCCCAGCTGCCCATTTCCATCCACGGCGCCCATTGACGATTGGAGATCCAGGACACGATCGCCGGGGCGGCGCCCAGGTCCAGGTTCTCAAGATCGGCGCGCTTGACGTGGTGGTTGTACACCGAGGCGCCCTGGTAATACGGGCTTCCCACATAGGCCGGATATTCCTCCATGCTCAGCGGCGATGGGCCGAAGAACATGAGGTCCGAATAGAAGGTCACGTCGCCCATGTGCTCCATATACGGTTTGAGGCCGGGCCCGTTCCCGCCTTCGTAATCGAACCGGCTGTTGACGTGGATATTGCGGATGTGGAAGACCTGCACTTCCTTTTCCGTGAAGGGGTTGGTCCAGCGGTCGATCACCTCGCCGGTCTCCGGGTCCTGGAAATACAAACACTCGCGGTTCAGCCAGAAATACCCGGCCTCGTCGGTGACTGTACGGGAGATGGCGAGACCGGTGGTCCTGAACAGCAGCTTGCTGCGCTGCCCGGGAATGTAACTCCAGACCTGCCCCGTGCTCCATAACGGCGCGTCGGCGCCCGATACGTCGGAGCGTGCCTTGATGTAGGCGTCGAGATTGTCGCGCGGGTCCTCCAGGTCAAGAGGCCGCCGGTTGGCGTTGGCGTTTGCGTTTCCCGGGACCGAAGCGGCCACCCCGGTTGCCACCGCTGAACTGATGAACGCACGCCGGGTTCTGGTTTTCATGCGCGTGTGCTGTTCCTCCCAATACTGTGCGCGGAACGCCCTGCGCCGGGTGAGCGCTCAGTCTCCCAGCGCTATCGCTCCGAGATAGAGGCTTTCTTCGGCGAGATCGAACTGCGCCGAGGCATGCCCGGAAGACTCGGTAGCAATCGCGATCTGGTACTGGCCGCTGTTTTTCTCCAGCTTGTCGAACCGGAAGTCGCCGAACATGTCGGTCGTTGCTCGCGCCACTTCGCTGCCGCCCATGCTCAGCACGACTTCGGCGTCCGCCGCGCACTCTTCCACGCCGTCCACATCGTCCACCACCGATCCGGCAACAAAACAATGGGTCATCAGGTGCATGTTCTTGTAATAGACGCGCGGCTTCGTTCCGAGTTCCGGTTCGCGGACCGCCAGGTCCTCCTCTTCCCTGATGCGCTGCATCTCCTTGTCTTCGACCTTGACCGAACGGAACACGTCGGTGGGACAACTCTGCTCGACCCGGGTCTTCTCCCAACCCTTGTCAAGCAGATGCGCATCAAAGAACCACGCCTGCGGGACCTGCTCTTCCTCGTTCCAGTAGATGGCGCCATATGGGCAGGCGTCGACGATTTCCTTCTGGCCCCTGGCTTTGTTCGGGTCGATCAGCACGATGCCGTCGGCGCGCTTGGTGATAGCCCCACCTTTGGCGGCCTTCATGCACGGCGCATCGTCGCAATGGTTGCACATCACCGGCATGAAGTGTGCTTCGACGGCCGGCAAGCGGCCGCGCTCTTGGCGCTTGATGTCCACCCAGCTATGCCCGCGCTCGGGCTGCGGCGCCGAATAGCCGGGAAACTCGTTGCCGATGTGCTCGTCCTTGGTCGCAAGAAAACAGTTGCGGCAGTTATCGCAGCGGGCGATATCGACGATCATGTTCCATTTCCTGGCCATCACGCGGCCTCCGAGCGTTGCCAGGTATCAACGCCGGTCCATTTCTCGAACTGAATCAGGGACGTGTTCGGCGCCATGCCGCTGGACTGCTCGGTAATGGTCTTTTTGGGATTGAGCATGTTGACGCAGCCGCCGAGATCGGTGGAGTTGCCGGGCTCGCCCACAGGCCGGTATTGCGCGGACCCGGTGCAGGCGCTAACGACGCCCTGCCTCAGCCGGTCCGTCAGCTGGGCGGCGCAGACCACCGAACCCCTGTGGTTCCACAGGCGTATCAGTTCATCGTCCCTGACCCCTCTCTCCTGTGCATCCTGGCGGTTAACGCGCGCCACCAGGTAGGAATGGCCGTTTACCGTCACGCGATGCTCGCGGATGTCCTGAAGCGTGCAGCCCTCGTCGTCGCCCATGATGTGGAACGGATACCGCGTATGAGGCGTCAACAGTTGCAGGGGGAAGCCCGCCAGGTTCGGTTCGGCTTCGGCATTTTCGTACCTCTTCTGGTACTCGTTGAGCGGCGGCCTCGCCGGGTCTTCGACCTGCTTCAGCGTCCCGGGAAGGAACTCGAATTTGCCGGAAGGCGTCTGCAGTCCGTCGCCGAACTCGCCCACGTAATCCGCGGGCAGCGGATAGGGCTCGGGCGTGTCCTTCTTGCGGCCCTCGTAGAACCAGCGGTTCGCCGTGGGAGCGCGCGCGTCTTCCGGGTCGGCGGGCACCACGAAATAGCCCTTCTTCAGGAACTTCTTCCAGGTGGTGTGCTTGGCCAGGTCCGACGAATCGAATACGCGCTTGCACCAGTCCAGCTCGGTATTGCCGCCCTCGGAATACATCGCGCCCAAACCCAAGCGTTCAGCGACGGCGAGGAAGATGTCGTAGTCGGACTTCGACTCGCCCAGCGGCTCGATGCACTTGTGCTGCAGCGAGATCACGCGGTGATTGACCATCGAGAACATGTGATGCACGTAGCCCGCGCCGACGTTGTAATACTCGCCGATGTCCCAGCGCTCGAATACGGTGCAGGCGGGAAGAATGACGTCCGAGAAGGGTGTCTCGCCCTCCATCCATACCGACTGGTTGACGACGAACGGCAGGTTCTCCGACTGATACATCTGCACCCAGCGATTGGAGTCGACCATGGTGCCGAAGCTGGAGCTGCCGTACTTGTACATCATCTGGATCTTCGCGTGGCCGGGCGCCGGGTAACCGAAGCGCAGGAACTGGCCCTGCACCGAAGCGACGTCGGTCAAAAAGCCCATGGCGTGTCCCTCCATGATCGCCTCGGGCAGCCGTATCTTGGGAATGTTCTGGCGTGACGAGTTCATGGTCACGACGTGCGGCATGCGCTGATAGTTGTTGGCGGCATTGGCGCTGTAGGCAAGCTCGCCGGACATGCTGCCTTCGGCATAGCCGGGGAAGTAGAAGGAGAAGTCCAGCGGAGACCCGAACTGGAGGTTGCCGAAGTTCACTCCCGCCCGGCCAAAGCCCTGCATCGCGCCCAGGATGGTCATCATCCGCGCCCACTGGATGCCCATGGGACCGCGGCCGGCGCCGCCGAGGCCGCAACCCCAGCCGCCGGCGCCGAGATAGGTCTTCTTGCTGCCCCATTCCCTGGCCAGCGCCCGGACCTCGCGCGCGGGAACCTTCGTTTCCGCCTCCTGCCATTCAGGGGTCTTCGGCGTGCCGTCTGACTCACCGAGAATGTAGGCCTTCCATTCGTCGAAACCCGTGGTCCGCTTGTCCACGAATTCCTTGTCGTAAAGGTCCTCCGTGATCCAGATGTAGCACAGCGCCTGGGCCATAGCGGAGTCGGTGCCGGGCTTGGGCGAGATCCACTTGCCGCCCAGATGGGCCGCCGTGTGGTTCAAAAACGGATCGACATGGACCATCTTGATGCCCAGTTCCCTGGCCCATTCGCGCCGGACGGTGCCCTCGTAGCCGTAGCTGGCGTCCGGGTCGCTGGACCAGAACACGATCAGCTCCGCTTCCTTGAGGCAGTCCTCCACGGTGCCGTAGAACTCCGGTGTCCCGAGCCGCATGCTGTTGCCCCAGTGGTGCATGGCGCCCCAGTACCAGCCTTCCCAGCTGTCGGGATTGTTGTGCAGCTTCGAGCAGCCGATGAGGTTCCAGAAGCGGTTGAAGGCGCTCAGGTAATGTCCCAGATTGCCCCACTGGTGATGCGAGCCGTGCGCCACCAGCACGGCCCCGGGGCCATGCTTCTTGGAGCGCTTGATCTCCTTTTCGACGATGTCCAGCGCCTCGTCCCAGCTGATGCGCTCGAACTCCGACTTGCCGCGGTTGGCGATATTCCGCTCGCCGTCCGGATCGAAGTCCACCCGCTTCATGGGGTACAGGATCCGGTTCTTCGAGTAGACCATGGACTTCTGGCACATCCCATGCGCGGCCAGGGTGGTGCGCCGGGGCGGCGAAAATTCCTTTCCTCTCGCTTTTATGGTCCAGGACGGAGCGTCTTCGTCATCGAAGTCCATGGGAGTGATCCGGATGATCTTGCCTTCCTTGACGTAGACGAATATCGGCCCGCCGTTGGTGCCGTTGGTGTAGCGCACGACGCCGTCGCTTATGTCGGTCCCGCTCTGCCACCGCACCCGCTGCATGCGGTTGAGCAGGGTCATGAACCACACTGCCTTCTCGTCGGAACCCTCCACCATGAGCTTGAAGTTCTTGGCGGCGTCGACCCGCACCAGTTGATCGAAGGGCGGCGTCAGGAACTCCTCGGCGATCGCCTTGTTCTTGAACACGACCGAGAAATCGGGGTTGTCGTGAATTCCTTTCGCGGAACGGACCTTGCCGTTGTCAGTCTGTACCCAGCGGCCTTCCGAGTTGTCCTGCAACTTGAATTGGGCGATGACATTTCTTTCCTTGAGGCGGTTCCTGAACGCGGAATACAGGAGCGCGGTGAGCCGCAACGCCTGCACCATCCCCCAAAGAATGATTGAAAATCGCATGTAATTCTCTCCCTTGCGCGGAATCCCGGAGCCTGCAAAAGCAGCATTGCATCATAACAACCCTCTACACTCCCGTCACCTGAGCGCCGGGCCGGGAACATCGTGAACGTTTCCCATTGGTGAGCGCCCCATACAGCCGGTAAAATCTCCACGGAGGAAGGGAAAATTCAAGCACCCACGTCACGCACGTTCCTTAGCCCGATGCATCCACTCCATTAACCGCCCGGCAAGTCCAGATGACCGCCCAACTGATTGACGGCAAGGCCATCGCGGCGGAAATTCGGGAGGAAATCCGCCAGACCGTAGAGCAGCGCAGCGCCTCCGGCATTCGGGCCCCGGCGCTGGCCACGGTGCTGGTCGGGGAGGACACGGCCTCGCAGGTCTATGTGCGCAACAAGCGCCTGGCGAGTGCAAGGGCCGGAATCCTGTCGATTGATCACAACCTGCCGGGCGAAACCTCCGAAGAGGAACTGCTTGCGCTGATCGATCGGTGCAATGCGGATGAAGACATTGACGGGATCCTCGTGCAGCTGCCGCTTCCCGGCCACATCGATCCCCTGAAAGTGATTCAGCGGATCGATCCGAACAAGGACGTGGACGGCTTTCATCCGCTTACCTTCGGCCTGTTGGCGTTGCGCGCGCCCAGGCTGCGTCCGTGCACGGCGGTTGGAGTAATACGGATGCTGGAACGAATCGGCGTCAGCCCCAAGGGCAAGCATTGCGTGGTCGTAGGCGCTTCCAATCTGGTGGGTCGCCCCCTGGCGCTGGAGCTGCTGCTGGTGGGCGCCACCGTAACTGTTTGCCACCGTTTTACGACCGACCTCGAGGGACACGTGCGGCAGGCGGAAATCCTCGCCAGCGCGGTCGGCAAGCCGGGTTTGGTGCGCGGCTCGTGGATACGGCCCGGCGCGGTGGTGCTGGACATCGGAATTACCCGGATGAGCGATGGCAAGCTGCGCGGCGACGTAGAATTCGAAGAGGCCCGCAAGCGCGCCGCCTGGATTGCGCCGGTGCCCGGCGGCGTGGGTCCGATGACCGTCGCCATGCTGCTGCAGAACACACTCGATGCCGCAATGCACAACAATTCCGACGCCGGGAACGAGGGCGTCGCCCCCGGGATTTATCAGGAGTCTCAAAATGAAACGAACGAGTAAGACAACCCAGGCCGCAATCCTCTGCCTGGCGGCGCTATCGGCCGTCAGTCTCCACGCCCAGGAGCCGGCCGAAGCAGACGAGTCGCCGGATCCCTTCCCGCGGGTTCGCATCGAAACCACGGCCGGCGCCTTCACCCTGGAGCTTTACGCTCTGGACGCTCCCCTGACTACCGCGCAATTCCTGCGCCTGGCGGCCAGCCGCTTCTACGAGGGCACGATCTTTCATCGCGTGGTCAAGGATTTCGTGATCCAGGGCGGCGGCTGGTCGGTGGATTTCCAGGAACGGACGATCGACGAGACGCTGCCCAACGAGTCCGGCAACGGCCGTTCCAATATTCGCGGCACGATCGCCATGGCCCGCACCAGCGACCCTCACTCGGCGCAGAACCAGTTCTATATCAACCTGCAGGACAACCCCGCGCTGAATCCTCGCCCCGGGCGTTGGGGCTACGCGGTGTTCGGACGTGTCGTCAGCGGCATGGAGATTGTGGATGAAATCGGCAACCGGGCCACCGGGCCGGGCGGCGAATTCTCCCAGAACGTGCCCGCGGCGCCTGTGATCATCGAGCGAGTGCTGCGCGTGAATCAATGACCGTTCTGTTCATATCCGATCTCCACCTGGACGCCACCCGACCCGACGCAACCCGAGCCTTTCGTAACTTCCTGAAAAACCGGGCCGGCAACGCCGATGCCCTGTACATCCTGGGCGACCTGTTCGAGGCCTGGGTGGGCGATGACGATGACGACCCCCTGGCGCAGGAGGTAATCGAAGCCCTGGCGCAACTGACCTCGGGCGGCACTCCGGCGTGGTTCGCGCACGGCAACCGCGATTTTTTGGTCGGCGAGGACTTCTCCCGACGCAGCGGGGTGGAACTGCTCCCGGAAAGCAAAGTCGTCGATCTCGGGGGCGAGCCTGTCCTGCTGATGCACGGCGACAGCTTGTGCACCGACGACCATGACTACCAGGAGTTCCGCTCCATGGTCCGCGATCCGAAGTGGCAGGCGCAATTTCTGGCCTTGCCGTTGATGGCCCGGCGTGCGCTGGCGGCGCAGGCCCGCGACGCCAGCCGTATCTCTACCAGCGGGAAACCGATGGAGATCATGGACGTGAACGCGGCGGCCGTTGCAGAGTCAATGCAGGCGAACGGAGTGCGGCGGCTGATCCACGGCCACACACACCGTCCCGCGGTGCATGAGTTCGCACTGGGCGGCAAGCCGGCCACCCGGATTGTCCTGGGCGATTGGTTTCGGAAGGGGTGGGTGCTGGAAAGCGGCGCCGAGGGAATTCGGCTGGAGGAGTTCGGACTCTAGGTGCTCTTGGCTTCCAGGGCGGGCAATTCAGCCATCTTGACGGGCTGGGCGGCCGCGACCGGATTGGCGCGTTTCGCCTTGCGCTTGCGCGAACGGCGCTTGGAACGCACGCCGTCGGAGCGTTCCTGCGCAACCCGCTTCAGCAGCTTGCGGTCCACGCCGCCGGTGACGTACTGGCCGTTGAAACAGGACACATCGAAGCCGGTGATTTCCGCATGCCGGAAATTCACCGCGGATATCAGGTCACCCAGGTCCTGGTAAACCAGCCAGTCGGCGCCGATCGACTCCTGGACTTCTTCCACGCTGCGATTGGCTGCGATCAGCTCGTCGGGCGCCGGCATGTCGATCCCATAGACGTTCTGGTAGCGAACCGGTGGCGCGGCCGAAGCGAAATAAACCTTTTTTGCTCCCGCTTCGCGGGCCATTTCCACGATCTTCCGCGAGGTCGTGCCGCGCACGATGGAATCGTCCACCAGCAGCACGTTCTTGCCGCGAAACTCCAGGTTGATCGGGTTGAGCTTCTGGCGCACCGAGCGGGCGCGTTCATCCTGCCCGGGCATGATGAAGGTGCGGCCGATATAGCGGTTCTTGATAAAACCCTCGCGGTACTTGACGTTGAGCCGATTGGCCACTTCCAGGGCACTGGTGCGGCTGGTGTCCGGGATCGGGATCACCACGTCCACATCGGAGGTGTCGTAATCGCGCAGTATCTTGTCCGCCAGACGCTCACCCATCCGAAGGCGTGCCTTGTGGACGGAAATCCGGTCCATCAGCGAATCGGGGCGCGCGAAATAGACATACTCGAAGATGCAGGGCGTGTATTGCTTGCGTGGCGCGCACTGCTTGGTGACCGCTTCTTCACCGTAGCCGAAATACCATGCCTCGCCGGGCAGGACGTCGCGCACCAGTTCGAATCCGAGTTGCTGCAGGGCCACGCTCTCGGACGCCACCAGGTATTCCGGGCCTTTCTTTCCTTCCCTGCGCCCGATCACCATGGGCCGTATGCCGTAGGGGTCGCGAAATGCCACCAGGCCGTAGCCCAGGATCAGACAAACCACCGAGTAGGCGCCCTTGCAGCGCTTGTGAACGCCGCGAATGGCGCGGAACACGGCCTCGGTGTCCATACCACGGCGCGTGGTGCGCAGCAGTTCGTGCGCAAACACGTTCAGCAGCAACTCGCTGTCGGAGTTGGTGTTGAGATAGCGGCGGTCCCTGAGACGCATCTCGCCGGCCAGTTCATGGGCATTGGTGAGGTTGCCGTTATGCGCCAGGGCGATCCCGTAGGGGCTGTTGACGAAAAATGGCTGGGTCTCGGAATTCTTGTCCCCGCCCGCCGTCGGATAGCGCACATGGCCGAGGCCGGCGGAACCCTTGAGGTTTTGCATATGACGGGTACGGAAAGTCTCGCGCACCAGCCCGCGCGCGCGGCGTTTGCGGCACATACCCCCGTCGTCGGTCATGATGCCGGCCGCGTCCTGCCCCCTGTGCTGGAGCATGATCAGCGAGTTATAGATATCCGCCGCGGCCGCGCCGTGGCTGATGAGGCCGACAATTCCGCACATTATTGGCCTCCGAGGGCCTTGAGAAGCAGGCCCAGAGCGTCACTGACCGGTTCAAGGAACCGCAGGCTCATTGAGCCTTGTACCCAGCTTTCGGGCCCGATATGCGTACTCACCAGCAGAAGTCCACCTGCAATAAGCCAGCCTTTGGCCACCCCCAATAATACGCCCAAGGCGCGATTGGCGGAAGCGAACACGCTGTCTTCGACCGCTTTGGACACCAGACCCGCAAGCGTGGTCCCGATGATCAGCACGATCACCAGTATCCCCAGCCGCGCACTCCAAAGCGCCACCGAGTCAGCTACTGAAGGCCCGCGAAACAGCGAGCCGGCGATCGGGTTGTTGGACAGCCAGGCCTCGATCATCGCCGGCCAACCGGTCAACAGGGTAGACACCAGCAGGTCGCCGAAGGCAAAGGCGAGAAACACCGCCGCTACCCACGAGCAAAGGCTGAGCGCGGAGCCCAGAAAGCCGCGCTTCATCCCGTGGTAGCAGGTAAAAAGCGCAATCGCCAGTACGATCCAGTCGAACAGGGTCATGGCGACGATTCGTCCCAGTCGGCGACAAAGCCGTTACGGTTGCGCAAGGCCAATTCGGCCCTGGCCGAGGCTGCGTCGGCCCTGGACGCGTAGGGGCCCACGCGAACGCGGTATTGCGTCTGGTCTCCGCTTGTGTGGGGCGAGACCTTCACACCGTAGCCCTGCTCCCGGCACCAGTCCGCCAAATCGTCGGCGTTGCCGCGCCTGGAAAAGTTGCCGATCTGCACGGCCCACCGGCCGGAAGGCGCAGAAGCACCTGTCGCGTCCCTTGTGCCGGCCGGACTGGCCGTGGCCTCCGGCTCGTTCGCGGCCACATTTGGCGGAGTCCATTCGGGAGCTGCAACCTCCAGGGCGTCGCCGCCGGTTTCATCGGGAAAAGTCGCGACGCCATTTCCTGCGGGTTGCGGCGTGTCCGGGGCCTCGGGGACCGTAGATCCCCTTTCGTCCGGCATCCGGACCCCTTCTCGCGGGCCGATTACCAGGGCCAGAATCAGGAGCAATCCCACCAGGACGGCTCCGCCCACCAGCCGCTCAAGCACCGGTGATTGCATTGCTGGCGATTATATGCCGCCGGCCCCACCGCAACGCGCCGATGTTGTCAGGCGTAAAATAGTGGTCCGTTCTTCACGCCTGCGGTTCGCAAGATGTCCGGCAACACCATCGGGCGCATGTTCAGCGTCACAACATACGGCGAGAGCCACGGTCTGGCGCTTGGCGCGATCGTGGACGGCTGCCCGCCCGGCCTGGAATTGTGCGAGGCGGACATACAGGTGGACCTGGACCGGCGCCGGCCCGGGCGGTCCCGGCATACCACGCAACGCAAGGAAGCGGACCGCGTTCGTATTCTGTCGGGCGTCTTCGAAGGGCAAACCACCGGAACGCCGATCGGATTGATGATCGAGAACACCGATCAGAGGTCCCGCGACTACTCGGCGATCAAGGACAAGTTTCGTCCGGGACATGCGGATTACAGCTACCAGCAGAAATACGGAATCCGCGACTACCGGGGAGGCGGGCGCTCCTCGGCCCGCGAGACTTCGATGCGGGTGGCCGGCGGCGCGATCGCGCGCAAGTACTTGAGCGTGCGAGCCGGAATCACGATATTCGGCTACGTGGCGCAGCTCGGACCGATCCGGCTGGACTGCCCGAATCCCGAGATCATCAATGACAACCCGTTCTTCTGCGGCGACCCGGACCGGCTGAAGGAACTGGAGACCTACATGGACGAGTTGAGGCTGGCGGGCGACTCGATCGGCGCGCGTATCAATGTTTGTGCGCAGGGCGTTCCCCCGGGCCTGGGTGAGCCGGTATTCGACAAGCTCGAAGCCGAGATCGCCTACGCGTTGATGAGCATCAACGCCGTCAAGGGCGTGGAGTTCGGCGCCGGCTTCGCCGCGGTGGAACAGCATGGCTCCCAGCATCGCGACGAGATCGCCCCGGGCGGTTTTCTCAAGAACGACGCCGGCGGGACCCTGGGAGGCATTTCTTCGGGGCAGGACCTGCTTGCGAGCATTGCGCTCAAGCCCACGTCCAGCATCCGCAAGAAGGGCGCTACCGTCACCCGCAGCGGTGCGGCGACCGAGATCAGCACCGGCGGCCGCCACGACCCCTGCGTGGGCCTGCGCGCCACGCCGATTGCCGAGGCGATGCTGGCGATCACGCTGATGGACCACTACCTTCGCGACCGGGCGCAATGCGGCGATGTCGATCGTCGCACCGCACCCGGCGAGTCGCCATCCCGCGCCCCGGCGAAGGCGCGGAAAGCCGGAAGCTGACATGGACGGCTTCAACGTAGCTGTGGTCGGCGCCACAGGGCTGGTCGGCGAGACCATGATCCAGATCCTCTCGGAGCGGAAATTTCCGGTGAATGAACTGCACGCGCTGGCCAGCGAGCGGTCGGTCGGCAAGAGGGTGGAGTTCGGCGGCCGGCAGGTCGCGGTCAAGGCGCTGAACGATTTCGATTTCTCCGGCGTTCACATTGCGCTGTTTTCCGCCGGCGCCGGCGCCGCCGCCGAGCATGGGCCGCGGGCCGCCCGGCAGGGGGCCATCGTAATCGACAACTCTTCCGCCTTCCGCTATGACGATGAGGTGCCGCTGGTGGTGCCCGAAGTCAACCCGGACGCCTTGGCGGGCTATGACAGGCGCGGCATCGTGGCCAACCCCAACTGCTCGACCATCCAGTTGGTTGTTGCTCTAAAGCCCCTTCACGACGCGGCCGGCATCGGCAGGATCAGCGTAGCCACCTACCAGGCTGTCTCAGGCGCCGGGCGCAAGGCGATGGAGGCGCTGGTCAGGCACACGGCCGACATGATGGCCGGCAAAGGCCGCCCCGAAGAGACCGGCGAACCGGAGGACGACAACCCGGGTCCCAATGGCCGGGACACCAGCGCCGCGACGATCCCGAGCGCGGCCTTCAACGCCGTTCCGCATATCGATGATTTCCAGGACAACGGCTACACCAGGGAAGAAATGAAGATCGTTTGGGAGACCCGCAAGATCCTGGGCGACGAGTCTCTTCGCATCAGCGCGACCGCCGTGCGCGTGCCGGTGTTCTTCGGTCACTCGGAAGCCGTAACAGTCGAATTGAAGCGCAAGCTGGAAGTGGACGAAGCGCTTGGCCTGTTTCGGGATGCGCGGGGCCTGATCCTGATGAGCCAGGACCGTGCAGGCGGCTATCCCACGCCGGGTATTGACGCAGCCCAGTCCGACGGTGTGTTCGTTGGCCGGGTGCGCGAGGACATCTCGCATGAGCAGGGCCTGAATTTCTGGGTCGTCGCGGACAATGTGCGCAAGGGAGCCGGACTCAACGCCGTGCAGATTGCCGAGCTGCTGATTCAAAGATATCTGTCCTGAAATGAAAGGCGACATCGCGCCGCGATTACTGGCTGTTCCGCTACTCGTTGCGCTCCTTGCCGCGCCTGCGATCGTGCAGGAAGGGCTGGTTTCATTCTGGGCCTCCTGGGGGCTGCCGCTGCTTGCAGCCGCAGCGGTGTTTGCGGTCCTTATGGCGGTAGTTCTCGGACCGCTGGCCGTAAGACGACGCTTGTCCCGCCGGAGTGAGCCGGACCCGGAGGAGGAGTCGGAGGAGCCGGAGCCGGAGCCGGAGGAAGACGAGCCTGCCGTGGTAGATGGTGACGTGGAAGATGCGGAAGAAGCATCGGAAGCCGACCAGGAACCCACAATCGAGCCGGATACGGCCCTGGCGGACGCCTTGAGCGAACTGCAGCCGGACAATTTCATGGACCTGGCCCGCGCATTGCAGGAGATGGGAAGGGACGCCGATGCCCTGGAGGTCCTCGCACGAGTGATCGAAGGCAAGCAAGGCGAGTCCGGTGAAGAAGTCGCCCAGGCACTGCGCCGGCTCGGTTACAAGCTCAAGCAAGATCATTCCACCAGCGAATGACTCACGCAAGGCTCGCCTTCGGCCTGGAGTACGACGGCAGCGCCTACCACGGCTGGCAACTGCAACGAGGCAGCAGGAGCGTACAGGCCGCCGTCAACCAGGCGCTCAGCCGGGTTGCCGATCACGAGGTTCAGTGCATGGGGGCGGGTCGCACCGACGCCGGCGTCCACGCCATCGAGCAGGTGGCGCATTTCGACACCCGCGCCGAACGCAGCGCGCGCGACTGGCTGCTGGGCGCAAACACCTATCTGCCCGACGACGTCAACCTGTTATGGGTGCGCGAAGTGCCGGAAAGCTTTCATGCACGACATTCCGCGACGTCGCGCACCTACTCCTACCTGATCCTGAATCGCGCCGTGCGGTCCGCACTCCAGCGCAATCGCGCCTGGCTGATTCGGGACAAGCTGGATGCCGATGCCATGCACCAGGCCGCCCAGGTGCTGGCAGGCGAACATGACTTCAGCTCTTTCCGCGCGGCGGATTGCCAGGCCAAGTCGCCGGTGCGAAATATCCTGAGTATCGAGGTTCGCCGCGACGAAGATCGATTGTGGCTGACCTGCGAGGCCAACGGCTTTCTGCAGCGCATGGTCAGGAACATCGCCGGGTCCCTTGCCCTGGTCGGCCGGGGGCGTCAATCCGGCGGCTGGATCGCGGAGGTACTCGACGCCTGCAGCCGCGAAGCCGCGGGGCCCTCTGCGCCGCCCGAGGGGCTGTACCTTCGGCATATCGACTATCCTGCAGTAGAGCTTCCTAACCGGCGCTTGATCGAGCGCGAATCCCTTCTCCCCCTGAGAAATAATATTTAGGCTAAAATCAAGGTCTTATGGCAATTTCCTGGTTGCGGAGATTAATGCCGTCGCGCATCACCACGCGACGACCCAAGAAAAGCGTGCCCGAAGGGGTCTGGGTCAAGTGTGATGCCTGCGGGACGCAACTCTATCGGACCGAAGTGGAACGCATCCAGCATGTGTGCCCGAAGTGTGAGCATCACATGCGGCTCTCGGCAAGGCAACGGCTTGAATTGTTCCTGGACAAGGACTCAGCGAAGGAACTGGCCCCCCGCCTGCAACCGAAGGATCCGCTGAAGTTCAAGGACACCAAGCGCTATACCGATCGAATCGCCCAGGCAATCGAAAGCAGCGGGGAGCTGGAAGCGCTGGTCACGATGACCGGCAAGCTGCACGGTGAGCCGGTCGTTGCCAGCGCGTTCGAGTTCGGTTTCATGGGCGGTTCCATGGGATCCGTTGTCGGGGAAAAATTCGTCCGCGCCGCCAACTATTGCAGGGAGCACCGGATGCCGCTCGTCAACTTCTCCGCCTCCGGAGGGGCCCGCATGCAGGAGGCCCTGTTCTCGCTGATGCAGATGTCCAAGGCCAGTGCGGCCTTGCATGCCCTGGCGCAGTCCGGCCTGCCCTACATATCGGTACTCACCCATCCCACCATGGGCGGCGTGTCCGCAAGCCTGGCGATGCAGGGCGATATCGTGATCGCGGAACCCAAGGCCCTGATCGGGTTTGCCGGTCCCAGAGTGATCAAGCAGACCGTGCGCGAGGACCTGCCGGAGGGATTCCAGCGCGCCGAATTCCTGCTGGAGCACGGTGCGCTGGACATGATTCTGGACCGCCGGGTGATGCGCGAGGAGATCGCCCGGCTGCTCGCAAAGCTGCAAAAGAAACCGGCCCCCGGGTAGGCGCACCCAGCCGGACATCAGTTCGTAATCCGACCGCTCAGGTCTTCTGCCCTTAGCAGCAGCACGCCGTGGCCGCCCCTTCGAAGGTCCGGCCAGTAAAACGGGAGTTCGGGATGGGCGCCTGCCAGGTCTGCCGCCACGTCGCCCACCTCAAGGGCCAGCAACCCTCCCTTGGCCAGGTAACGCGGCACTTGTTGAAGAATGCGCTCGGCGATGACCAGCCCATCGGCGCCAGCCGGCAGCGCCAGGCCGGGTTCATGCCGGTATTCGGGTGGCAGCGAATGATAGACGCCGGTCGGCACGTACGGGGGGTTGGCGATAACGAGGTCGAATTTGCCCTCGGCGTCGGCAAACAGGTCACCTTCGTGCAATGCAACCCGTTGCTGCAGCCCCAATCGGCGCAAATTGCGCTCTGCGACCGCCAGGGCTGCGGGCGAAATGTCGGTTGCCGTTACCTCGCTCCCCGGGAAATACAGCGCACAGGCGGCGCCTATGCAGCCCGAGCCGGTGCACAGTTCCAGCACCCGCCGCACCTGCCCGGAATGGAACCAGGGCAGGAAACCTTCCTGGATCAGCTCCGCCAGCGGCGAGCGGGGGATGCACACGCGTTTGTCCACTTCAAACCGCAGCCCCGCAAACCAGGCCTCTCCGATAAGGTATGCCAGCGGAATGCGCCGCGACACTCGCAGCGCAGCGAGTCGGCGCGCTCGCGCCTGCGTCTGCCTGGATACGGGCCTTTGCAGTATCGAGTCGCGTTGCCAGTTGCCCGTGCGGGTGACAAAAGTCACCAGCGCGAGCGCTTCCTCCCATGCGCCGGCGTATCCGTGCCCGAAGTGCACCCCGCCAGCCGACAGATGTGCCGCCAACTCGTCAACCAGGTTGCTAAAGCGCATATTCAAGTACCGGGGCACGTCATGAGACAAGCTGCCAACTATATGAACAGTCGCCTCCCACTGGCAACGGCTACAATCGAACGCCCGACACCTGACCCTCCAACGTGCTCGCCAGACTTCTCGTACGGCTACATTTTGTTCTGCCGCTCTTGACGCTCAGTCGTCTCGCGGCGCGCGCGGCACAGTTTCGCGGACCCGGCGGCTTGTTTGTACGAGTATTTGCCTGGATGTTCTCCATCGACAAATCGGAGGCGGCGAAGAGCGTCCCCCAGGACTACGGCAGCGTCGGCGAGTTTTTTTCGCGCGAACTCAAGCCGGGGGCACGCTTGCCCGAGGGAGGGGACGACACGGTGGTGTGCCCCGCCGATGGTTTGCTCACCCAACTGGGTGCGGTAAGCGAGATTACGAGGTCGCAAGCCAAGGGAGTTCACTATTCCACCGAGCAGCTGCTCGGTGGGGCGCGGTGCGCCCAGCCCTACAAGGACGGTCATCTGGCCGTCGTCTACTTGCGGCCTTCGGACTATCACCGGGTGCACATGCCCATGAGCGGCCAGCTGCGGGAGATCGTATACCTCCCCGGCCGCCGTCTGTCCGTCAATCCGGCGCTGATTGAAGCGGTGCCAAAAGTGCTTGCAACAAACGAGCGTGTCGCGCTCCACTTCGACACCGGCGGGGGCAAATTCTGCGTGATCATGGTGGGCGCGCTGAATGTCGGTTCCATCAGCACCGCCTTCGACATTCGTACCGATGCGAACATACCGCCCGTCAGCACACGGTGGCGTTTCCCCGGCCCGCTAGGCGCAAAATGCGAACGCGGCGACTACCTCGGGCACTTCAATCTCGGGTCAACGGTAGTCCTGATCGCCACCGAAGAGCTGCTCGAATGGCTGCCGGACCACAGCCCGGGCGCTGAAATTCGCTGTGGAGCGGCGCTGGGCGAGCGGCGGCCCGACCAGGGCTGAAATCAGTCTCAGGCCCGGCCGATGTACTCGCCTGTGCGGGTGTCGACCTTGATCACCGCGCCCTCTTCGACGAACAGGGGCACACGCACTACGGCGCCGGTTTCCAGCGTCGCGGGCTTGGCGCCACCGGTTGCGGTATCTCCCTTCATCCCGGGGTCCGATTGCGCCACCTTCAGTTCGACGAAATTCGGCGGCGCCACGGTTAACGGCGCCCCGTTGAACAGGGTCACGCGGCAGCGGGTCTGCTCAACCAGCCAGCGTTCGCACCCGCCCAGGGCCGCCTCGCCGGCTTCGTACTGCTCGAAATTTTCCGCGTCCATGAACACCCACTGGTCGCCGGTGCTGTACAGATAGTCCATCTCGCGCTCGACGATGTCCGCGGCAGGTATCGATTCCCCGGAACGGAAGCTGCGTTCGATCACCCGCCCGGTTCGCAGATAGCGCAGCTTTACGCGGGTAAAGGCCTGCCCCTTGCCGGGCTTGACGAACTCGGCGCCCAGGATGGCGCAAGGCTCGTCCCCGAGCATCACGCGCAGGCCCGACTTGAACTCGTTGGTCGAATAGCTGGCCACTTAACGTCTCAGAATACCTGGAAGTGCGGGCATCAACCGAAAAGCTCAGCTACGAAATTCAGGACCGATTGCCAGGATCGACGGTCCGCCGACTCGCTGTAGCCGATTCCGTCCGCCACAGCCGGTGCGTCATGCGTGAAACCGTGCAGCGCATGGCCGTAAGCGTGAATCTGCCAATCCGCCCCCGCCTCGGTCATCTCCGTGGCCAGGCCGACGACCGTATCGGGCGGCACCATTGGATCGTCCCAACCGTGCAGGACCAGGACTTTCGCGTCGATGCTGTTGCCTTCGGTATTGCCCGGAGCATTGAACAGACCGTGCAGGCTTACAACGCCTTTGACCGGTGCGCCTACGCGGGCGAGATCCAGCACGCACAGGCCGCCGAAACAATAGCCGATCGCAGCCATGTTGTTGCCGTCCACTTCGGCTTGCGCCGCCGCGCAGTCCAGGCCTGCCTGCAACCGGGCCTGAAGTAGTGCCCGGTCTTCCACCAGCGGCTGCATCAGGCCCATGTTCTCCTCGACACTCTGCCCAAGCACACCCTTGCCGTAGACATCCAGCGCAATTCCAACGTAGCCTTCGCCGGCCAGTTTCTCCGCCGCTTCGCACTCGTGCTCCCCGCGACCGCTCCAGGCGTGCGCCACGGCCACTGCCGGCGCAGGGCCTCGTTCGTCGTCCCAGAACATCCGTGCTTCAAATACCTTGTCCCGGTGGCTGTATTCCACGTCCCGCATGCGTATCGTCATGGCTGCTTCTCCCGGCAAGCCTCTACTCGGCGCGGGAATTTTATCCCTGTGCACGCGTATACGCGAATTCAGGCCGCGCTCCAATGACTCGCTATGCTAGGATGGATTGACGGCGGGAGTGTCCTCAGGCATCGCCGGAATGGCGCTCTCCCGTCTGCGGGAGGAAAGTCATGAAGAGATTCCTACTCATCATTGCCACCCTGGCCTTATCAGGCTGCGCCCATTCGCAATTCAAGGCGGACTACCTCCAAAAGTACGCCGGCCATGACTGCCAGGAGCTGATGCAGGAACGAATTCTTGTTGAAGCGAAACTGGATGCCAAGTGGACGAAGAGCGCCGGGGATGGGGCCGCGCGGGGACTGGCCTTGAATTTCTTCGATCACTTCCCTGGGCACGAGGCATGGGATTATGGGATCCCAACGGGGTACCCAGCAGGCCTGTCAGGTCCACCAACCCGTAACAAGAAAAGGATGCGTCGCCACGCCAGGTGGCAGGCCATCGTGATGCTGCAATCCAGTAGAGGCTGCTACTTCAATCAATTGGCCCCCAACACTACAGAAGAAGCGCCTGCAGGAGAAACGAAATGAAGAAGTACGTCGTAGTGCTTGCCGCCCTGCTCCTTTCGGGTTGCGCGTATTCGCAATTCCAGGCCAGCTACCTTGACGAATACGAAAACCACGATTGTCAGGACCTGGCAAAGGAAAGGATTTATGCAAAGGCCGAGATGGGACGGATCCGGGAAAAAACACAATATTCACGGGACACCATAAGTGGACATTCAGGTTCCGCTAGTGGACCGCTAGCCAACCCGACTACCAGCTATTTCCCCGGCTACCAAGAGGCCAGAATGCGGAACCACGCACGAAAGCAGGCTATTGGGCAATTGCAGAACAGCCAGGGTTGCCGCAACAACAAGGCCGCTACGAATAGTTAGGGCTTTGCACTAGACAGCTAAAGGACTCCAGGAAAATCAAATGAAAAAATTTCTACTCATAGTCGCCGCCCTGACCCTGTCCGGCTGCGCGTATTCGCAATTCCAGGCCAGCTACCTTGATGAGTACAAGAACCACGAATGCCAGGACCTGGCAAAGGAGAGGATTTATGCAAAGGCCGAGCTGGGACGTATTCGGGAAGAAAGACATTTTTCAATCGAAGCGTTAGATGGCCCGGCTGGGTCGGAAGGCTCCTATTACCCAGGCTACCAAGAGGCCAGAATGCGGAACCACGCACGAAAGCAGGTCATTCGGCAATTGCAGAGCAGCCAGGGTTGCCGCAACAACAAGGCCGCTACGAACAGTTAGGACTCTGCAAGAGACCTGCACGATGTCAGCAACAGGTCATTTGAAGAAATATCTGCTCATAATCGCCGCCCTGACCCTTTCAGGTTGTGCCTATTCGGAATATAGAGCCGGCTACCTCGCGGACTTCGCCGGCTACGATTGCAGCGCTCTCAAATTAGAATTGCTGGCTGCCAGGGAGCAAGAGAGTCGAATTCAAGAACAAAGGACGGCATTGAGGAAAGCCATAGTCTTCCAGACAGAGAGGCCTCCTCACAATCCGTCCGGCGATTTTTTTCAGGCGGCCCGAATGCAGCTCCATGCAAGACAGCAGGCCGTCCTTCAACTGCAGGCAAACCAAGGCTGCGCAAGCGAGAACTTGCTTTCCTCAGCCCATGGCACAAGTAAGCTGCCGGAGTAGAGCAACGAAATAATGAAGTACCTGTCCCTGATTGCCGTCCTGCTGCTGGCCGGATGCACAACTCATGGCCAATTCAAGGCGGCATACACTGAGAAATATGCCGATTACGACTGCCAGTCCCTGAACGCGGAACGGGCCTCTTCCGCGGCGCAGCTCCTTCGCATGCAGGGCAAGCGTTCTTCAATCAGTCCCGCCGAACGGCGGGGAGTCCGGGTCTTGTACATCGACCACATCGGACCCCCGGGAAGCATCAGCAGTCACGAGAGGCGCATGCGGCAGCATGCGAAGCTGGAGGCGCTGCTCAACCTGGAAAGCAGTCGGGGCTGCGGCAGTCAGGTGGTTGCTCCGAGCGTTTGAGGCGCTTCCCGGAGAGCGCTACATCGCCGCCAGCGACTTGCCTCCGTCGACCGGCAGAATGGCGCCGGTAATGAACCTGGCCTCGTCGCTGATCAGAAAGTTCACCGCATCAACAACGGCGGCGACCGGCGGAATTTCACCGTAAAAGCGCGCCAGCGGCATATCCTGCAGCACTTCCTGTTTGACTTCCTCGGCGGTCCTCTGCTCGGCGGTGATCGGGTCGATGATGCGCTCGTCGATGACCCGGTCGGACAGGATCGGCCCCGGGCATACGGCATTGAGCCGAATCCCGCGATCCGCAACTTCCGCTGCGAGCAGCACCGTAAGGCGGTCCAGCGCCATCTTGCTCAGGGCGTAGGCCGCGTTGGACATGCGGGGCCGCAGGGAAGACGCGCTGGACAGGAACACCATCGCTCCTCCGGGCTTGACCATCGGTGCAAGCGACGACGCCAGCAGATAAGTGCCCTTCAGATTGGTGTCCATGCACCGGTCCCAGTCTTCCTCGGCCAGGTCCAGCAGGGGGCTGCGCATATTGATGCCGACGCAATTGATGAAAACGTCGATCTTTCCATTGAGAAAGGACTCCGCCGCAGCGGCCAATTCCTGCACCTGGTCAGGTTGCGTTACATCGCACTCCTGGTATTTCAGCTGCCCCGGATCGGCCTCCTCCAGCGGCGCAAACCCGAACTTGAGGCTTTCCTCATCCAGTTTGTCGCACAGCAGGATTCTGGCGCCCTGGCGGACGCAGGACGAACACAGTGCCGCCCCAATGCCGGCAGCGCCGCCGGCAATCACAACGTGGCGATCCATCATCCCCATGCCCTCATGTTAGGCGACCAGCGCAGCATCCACTTCATCGAGTTGCAGGGCGAACATCCGCGAATACCAGCCGCCTGCCGCCATCAGGTCCTGATGTGCCCCTCGTTCCGCTATTTTTCCGTCGATCATGACGAGGATTTCGTCGCTGTCGACAACGGTCGACAGCCGATGAGCAATGGTCAATGTGGTCTTGCCCTTGCGCAACCGTCGCAGCGCTTCCATTACCCGCTTTTCGGTCTCCATGTCCAGGCTGGAAGTCGGCTCGTCGAGCAGCACGACCGGTGCGTCTTTCAGGATCGCCCGGGCAATGGCGATGCGCTGCCGCTGGCCACCCGACAGTTTGCTGCCGCGCTCGCCCGCCGGCGACTCGTAACCCCCGGCAAGCGAGTCGATCCATTCGCTTAAGCCCGCGTCGCGCGCCGCGGTTTCCATCTCCGAACCGGTGGCGGTGGGTCGGCCGAACACGATGTTCTCCCGGATGGATTCATTGAATATGTAGCTGCGCTGTGACACCACGGCGAACCGTGCCTGAATGTCCTCCAGCGGAAGGTCCGCGAGCAGGCTCTCGCCGATGGCAATCTCTCCGGAATGAACGTCCCAATGACGCAGCAACAGATTGATCAGCGTCGATTTGCCGGCTCCGCTGGGGCCAACCAGGGCCATGTGCCTGCCCGCTTCGATGTCGAGCGAGAAATTCTCCAGCACCTTGGCGCCCCTGCCCCACTCGGCATCATCGGCATCGTATTCAAAGACCACGTTCCTGAAATGCAGCGATGGAGAGCGGGTCGCCGCATCGCCGGCCTTGCCTGACTCATGCACTGCCGGAGGCTGGTCCATCATCGAGAACAGCCTCCGCGCGGAAATGATCGATACGCGAAAGTCCGTGTAGTTGTTGGCCAGCCCGATGGACGTATAAAAGCCGATTACGGACACGGCGATAACAGCCGGCAGCTCGACGAGGGCGGAAATCTCACCGTCGAGGGCCAGCTCGATGCCCCACCAGGCCGCCCCGAGAATGCCCGCGGTGACGAAGACCTCGCCAAGCGCCCGTTGCGTGGCGTCGGCGCCGTACAGCTTGTCCTGCCCCTTGTGCATCGTGGCCCCGATGCGCCAGAGTTCCCGTCCGCGGCGCTTCTCGTAGCCGAAGGCAACCGTATCGCGAACTCCCTGAATACTGTCCGCCACAAAAGCGTTTACCTGTCCCAACTGTTCACGATAAGACACGCCGTCGCCGCCGAGCCTCGCCACCAGCCATGGAAGCAGGAAGGTTGTGGCCAGATAAAACGGCGCCAGCACCGCCAGGAACGACGGATCGACGGTGTAGCACCAGGCCAGGATGACCCCGGGCACGAAGATGGCCGCGACGGCCGGCGCGATGGTGTGGGCATAGAACGGCTCGATCCGCTCGCAGTCCGACATCACCCGGCTGACCGCGTCGCCCGACTGGAGTTTGGAGGTGCGCGCGGGCGCCAGCGGCAACATCGCGTAATAGAAACTGTTGCGAAATGCCGACAGGATGTGGAACGCCACGTAGTGCCCGGTGTACTGCTCGATATAGGAAGCGACACCAACGATGGCGCCCGTTATCGCGATCCACCTGACCTGGGTCCAGATCACGTCCCATGCAACAACGCCCGGTTCATGGGCGGCAACGTAAATTCCCACGCTGGCGGTTGCGATTCCGAGCACGGCCGCTTGCGAGACGATCTTGATCACCCGCGCGGTCAGCGAAATACTCATGATCCAGGCGAACGGCCTCATGTGGGACAACAGCCGCCGAATGATCCGCGCGTTGCTCGCCCTGGGCATCATTTCATCCCGGGGCGCCCGGCCAGGCCTTCCAGTTCCTGCTTGGTCCGGATCATGCCCGCGTAAATTCCGCCGCGGGCAAGCAGTTCGCTGCGTGTGCCGCTCTCGGCAATCCCGCCCTGGTCCATGACCACGATGCGGTCCGCCTGCTCGATGGTGCTGAGGCGATGGGCGATCAGCAGCACCGTCCTGCCCGCGGTCAGGCGCTTGAGCGCCTGGTGGAGAGCGGTCTCCGTTTCGACGTCGATCTGTGACGTGGGCTCATCCAGAATGATGATCGGAGCATCCTTGAGAAGGGCCCGGGCAATGGCCAGACGCTGTGCCTGCCCCGCGCTCAATGCAACCCCCTGGTCGCCCACCCGGGTATCCAGCCGCTTCGGTGTGGACCACACGAAGTCGAACAGTTCAGCGCCCTTGAGCGCCTCCAGGAATTCCTCATCCGAGGCGTCTTCCCTGGCCACCCGCAGGTTGTCCGCGATGGTCCCGAAGAAGAGGAACGGGTCCTGCGGCACCAGGGCGATCCGACTGCGGGTCTGCTCAAGAGAAAGATGATGTTCCGGGATGCCGCCGAACAGGATCTCGCCGGAGTCCGGGTCCAGCGTTCTCAAAAGCAGATTGGTCACGGTGGTCTTGCCCGAACCGCTGCGGCCGATCAGCGCCACGGTTTCCCCCGGATTCAGTTCCATGGAAAAATTCCGCACCGCCGGCGTGTCCGTGCCCGGATAGGTGAAAGACACGTTTTTGAGTCGGATGCTTACCGCCTCGCCCTTCAAGGTCTCTGACACTTCCGGGTCCGGATTACGCACCAGCGGCTTTTCGTCCAGAAAATTCCGCACTTTGCCTGCCACCTCCCGGCCCAGTGCGCCGGCAAAAAAGAACTCGCCGATCAACAGGAGCGTGCGACTGAATTCCAGGCTGATCAGCACTACGGCGATCACTTCGCCCGGAGATACATGGCCGCCGGAATACCGGTACAAGGCCACTCCCATGGCTACTGCCGTAGAGAAAAGTGCAAAACCCAGTTCCAGGAAGATGAATTGGGACTGGGCGACCGCCAGCAGCTTCATGGTGGCGCGGCGCTGCACTTCGTTGCCCGCTTCCATCTCTTCGCCACGCGCCTTGTCCTGATAGAACATCTAAGACATTGTGATGTCACGGATGCGCGGTAGTGCGATAAATAGTGATAAAACAGTAGGTTATGGGTTTTCATCTCGCCTCCGGTGCGCTACAATACGCCCCGAATATCGCTCTCTGGGTACCTATCCGGTACCTGAATATCGCCACCGGGAGAAACCGCATCATGCCGAAAATCACCAAGCGAACCGTCGACGCCATCGTGCCCCAAGAACGCGAGCGTGTCGTGTGGGACGACGAGATCAAGGGCTTTGGAGTCCGCGTCCATCCCACGGGCCGGAAAGTCTACATCGTCAAGTACCGCCACAGGGGCAAGGCGGTCAAAGCCACCATCGGACCGCACGGTCCCATCGCCCCGGCGGTCGCACGGGCGCGGGCGGCCGAGATCATCACCGCCGCGCGCACCGGCAAGGATCCGGTGGCGGGCGGGCGCTACGGGGCGAAGGCGCCGACCCTGCGGGAAGTGGTCGAACGTTTCCTGACCGAGTACGTGCCCACCCACTGCAAGCCCGGCACAGCCGAGGGCTACTGCAGCGCGCTGGAGATCCATGTCGTGCCGAGGCTTGGCAACCGCCGCGTCGCCGATATCGAGCGCGGCGACATCGCGGCGCTGCATCATGAGCTGCGGGCCACGCGCTATCAGGCGAACCGCACCGTGCAGGTGCTGTCGCGCATCTTCACGCTGGCCGAGGTCTGGGGTCTGCGCCCGGGCGGCTCGAACCCCTGCCGTCACGTGAAGCGGTTCCGCGAGGACAAGCGCGAGCGGTTCCTCTCCGACAAGGAATACAAGCGCCTGGGTGCGGCGCTTGCGGAAAGCGGGGAGAAGGGGCTGGAGCCGCCGCTGGTCGTGGCCGCGATCCGGCTTCTGATGCTGACCGGCTGCCGCAAGGCGGAGATCCTGACGCTGCGCTGGGAGCATGTCGACCTGGACGCTGGAGAGCTGCGGTTGCCGGACTCGAAGACCGGGGCCAAGATCGTGCACCTGGGCGATCCGGCCATCGCGGTGCTGCGGGACCTTCCCCGGCCCGACGACAGCCCCTGGGTCATCACGGGAAGCAAGCGCGACAGGCCGCTGCACGATCTGAATTACTGGTGGAAGCGCATCCGCGGGCGGGCCAAGCTCGACGGGGTGCGGATCCATGACCTTAGGCACAGCTATGCCAGTGGCGGATTGCTGGTCGGCGAGGGGCTGCCGATGATCGGCAAGCTGCTCGGCCACAACCATGTGCATACGACCGCGCGGTATGCGCATCTGGCCAACGATCCGCTCAAGTCCGCCGCCAACCGGATCGCGAGCCGGATCGCTGAAATCGCGGGATAGCGTGGCGACCCGTCCGCCGCGTGAACCTGCACACCAGAACATCCTAACAAAATATGCTTGACATATTACGTGACGCATACTAGCGTAGCCGTGTGATCCAGTCGTTTGCCGACGGCGCGACCAGGCGGTTGTTTGAGGATGATCGGCGTCGCGGTTTTCGCAGCCTCGACTACGAGCGGGCGCTGATGCTGCTCGACGCGCTTGATGCGGCAACGTCGCTTGCCGCCCTGCGGGCCTTGCGGGCTACCCGCCTGCACGCCCTCAAAGGGCCTCGCAAGGGCCGCTGGGCGATGACTGTCAATGCCCGATGGCGCATTACCTTCAGGTTTCATGGCGGCAACGCCGGCGAGGTCAGGATCGAGGACTATCACAGGGGCTGAATGGAGAGGCCACCATGCCAAGGTTAAGAACACATCCGGGGCGCGTCTTGAAGGCCGAGCTTGCGGCGCGGGACATGAGCGCCCACAAGCTGGCGCTGGCGCTGCGCGTTCCCGCCAACCGGATCACGGCGATCCTGCGCGGGGAGCGCGCTGTTACGGCGGAAACGGCCGTCCGGTTTGGGCACTTTCTGGGCACCGGCGCCGCATTCTGGATGAACCTTCAAGCATTGCATGACATCTCGGCGGTTGAGATCAGGCAGGGAGAAGACATCAAGCGCGAACTGGCAGGGGCGCTTGGAGCCGGTTCAGCTTGACGCAGGGTCTCACGCGCATCGTGAATGTGCAGGAACGAGTTTGACCGTTCCCCGGGATCGGCCAGATGAACGTCCATCTCGGCACCCAGCATGCGCTCGGCCAAAGCCTTCTTCAACTCCGCAGCCAGCGACTCGAAATCCAGTGCCCCGCGAGCCCCACGCTCAGCGATCAACTCATCCAGCAGCTCACGCGAGATGCTGCCGTCGTGCCGCAATAACCCTTCCAATGCGCTGACCATGTGGGCGCTGCGCCCGTGTCTCCCTTCGCCAGCCGTTCGGCCCCGAAACTCCCTTGTAATCGAGAAAAGCTGAGGCATCCGGCGTTTCGGGCTGTGCACCCGGATGTAGTACTATCCGCAGCCAGCCTTGAGGAGACGCCGGAATGACAAAACTAGCGAGTGTTTTCCGATTGCGGCTGCCGAATTCCCTGAGGGCGGCTGTGGCCAGGATGTGCAGGGAAGACGGCACGAGCATCAATCAGTTCGTGACCACGGCCGTTGCTGAAAAGATATCGGCGATGCAAACCGTCGATTCCGATATCGATGCGGCCCGCCGCCTGCTGCTGCGCGACGGCGGCCAACAGCCTCAACCGCACGATCGCCTGGACGTCAACCCCGGTCCGTTGTGCATCCTTGATTCGGGCCCCGCTTCTTCGCCATAGAGTGCGAGCACATCGTCGGCATTTTGCCAAAGACGTAACGAACAGGCTAAATTGCTACAGTGATTTCCCAGCAAACGGCGCAAGGCCAAGGATCAATCAGGTAAGTGCAATTTGACGTTGTCGGCAAATCGCATAACAGTATCCCAGTTATCTGACTTGGGTCCGTGTTCGCCAGACATGACTTTTGCATTCGTTCGAAATCAAGGGGACCTTCTAAGGGCACTCGACCACGACGTGCTTGTCAGCGAGCTGGGAGCCCTAAAGGTGGCTGTAATGGCGAACGATGCCGAAAAAATCACCAAGTTGATTGAAAACGGTGCTGATCCAAACGAGACTGCTTCGAATGGCTCAACGCTCCTGCACGGGGCGGCGGGATGGGATAACGCCGAGGCAATCAAGGCGCTCATTTGCGTTGGCACCGACGTAAACAAAGGTAATCCGCAAGCTTTTTTCTCCGGCGAAACGCCCTTGCACTACGCGGCCTACGAAAACAGGTTAAACGCGACACTGGCCTTAATCCAGGGACGCGCCAATCTATCCGCGCTGGCAGGCAACAGGTTAACGCCGCTCCATTGTGCCTCTTTGTCCCGCAGCGCAGACGTAGCTGAAGCGCTGTTGGAGGCTGGAGCCGACGCCAATGCCCGAACAGGGACTGGCAAAACTCCATTGCACATCGCTGCCATTGAGACAAGTGTCACAACCGCTGGCATCCTGCTTGACGGCGGCGCTGATCCCGATGCGCGTGATGAGGACGGACAAACTCCATTGCACTGTACGTTGGACTCGGAAGTAAGCTGGCTATTGATCCGGGCTGGAGCAGATACACATGCTCAGGACAGGGACGGACGGAAACCTGATGTTCAAGCGATTGGCCCTGCGCCGCATCCGAATCCACTAATCAGCCTTTGTCCGCAGAGGGAGGATTATGTTGACCGAAATTCGTTCCGGAGCGCCCTCGAGAATTTCTTTGCGGGGAAGACTGCCACGTTAGAGGGCATGACCAAGAAAGCTAAGGCCACGCGGTCTGGCGTCAGGCACGGCACCTATTGGGATTAGCGCCAGGGGTTGGTTGGATGAGCGATAAATCTGCAATTGAATGGACTGACGCAACTTGGAATCCAGTCACGGGCTGCACAAAGATCACGCGCGGCTGCGACAATTGCTACGCTGAGCGAATCGCCGAGAGATTTCGGGGCACGCCAGGGCATCCATTCGAGAGAGGATTCGATCTCACGCTCCGCCCGGAACGGCTTTCTCAGCCCCTATCGTGGAAGCGGCCCCGCCGAGTCTTCGTCAATTCCATGAGCGACCTGTTTCACAAGGACATACCAACAGATTTCATTGACAGTGTGTTCGACACTATGGAAGCCGCCGACTGGCACGTTTTTCAGGTCCTCACCAAGCGAAGTTCGCTGATGCGGAGTTACTTGCAGAATCGATATGTTGCGAGCGAAGCGCCTCGTCAAATTTGGTGCGGAGTGTCGGTAGAGGACCATACTGCTACCGCCAGGATTCGCCATCTACAGGAAGCTCCAGTGCCCGTTCGATTCCTCTCAATAGAACCGCTGCTCGGTCGCGTCGGCACTATCGATCTGACTGGCATCTCTTGGGTCATCGTCGGAGGCGAGAGCGGTCCCAAAGCTCGCCAAATGGAATTGCAGTGGGTTCGTGAAATCAAGGAGCAATGTGCCAAAGAAGGCGTGGATTTCTTTTTCAAGCAGTGGGGCGGTCGTACGGAAAAGTCCGGCGGCCGCGAGCTGGATGGCGAGGAACACAATGCCATGCCCGCTCTATTCACGGAGGAAAGCGATCGTGCCCTTCAGATGGCATCCTGACGAAGAACCACCTGAAATCAAGCCGCACAGCAAGGCGAAGCTCGCTGTCCTGCGTAGCTATCTTCGCGCGTATTTCGATAGGCTGAACGTCAATCCTCATCGCACAAAATTCAAGCTTGATCTCGTCGATGGCTTTGCTGGCGGCGGCACATTCCTGAGCAACGGTGAGGTCGTTTCCGGCAGTCCTCTCATCATGCTGGAGGAAACTGAGAGCGCAAGTCAGAGACTAAACCAGGATCGACATCACCCCCTTGAGTTTGACTGTAAGTACTACTTTGTTGATGTTGAACGGGCTCATGTGGATCATCTTCGCAAGGTTCTACATGAACGCGGACATTCGTTCGATGACGACACGGTAGTTTTGCGCAACAATACGTTTGAAGAAGAAGCTGACAGCATCATCAGTGAAATTACCCGGCGGCAACCCTTCGCCGGCCGCGCGATTTTTCTTCTAGACCAAACGGGGTTTTCGCAAGTCGACCTCGGGTTGGTCGCCCGGATTCAGCGTGAACTGCCGGGCGCAGAAGTGATATTGACATTTGCAGCAGACGCGCTTGTAAATCATCTTGCGGAGACACCCCAATTGATCCAAGCGGTCCGCCCGCTTGAGTTGAGTGAATCGCACGTACGCACCCTGATTGAACACAGGGACGGCAGCGGTGGAAGGGCTTTGATTCAGAGAACATTGCGAGATCGTATTCGTAACGTAACGGGCGCTAAATTCGATACGCCATTTTTTATTCGACCCAGGCAATCACGTCGCGCCTTGTGGTTTCTCCACCTGTCAAGGCATCCTACCGCGCGCGATGTGATGATTCAGTGCCACTGGGACAATCGGAACACTTTCGAGCACTATGGTTCTGGAGACTTCGGAATGATGGGCTGGGACGCGCTGAATTCTGAAGAGCCGCCGTTGTTCAATTTCCACGAACATGATGCTCGCACCATGCGGGACTAGCTTCTCGAATCAATGCCGAGAGAACTATTCGGGCTGGTGTCTGAAAAACCCGATACAGTGAAGGCAATGCGGCTGGCGTTCGCAAACGAAACAGCCGCTCGTTTCTCCGATCTTGATGATGTCGTTCTTCAGCTTTTCCGGGAAGGAGAGATTCGCATACTTCGGCCCGATGGGAGACCACGTTCCCGCACACTGCAACGATTGCGGCGTAACGATCAGATTGCATTACCCGATACGCTGTTCCTCCCCGGAATTTCCCGTTTCCACAGAGAATAGAGCGCAGTACCCGGCCATGTTCATCGAACACGGTCGACGGAGCGCCGATCCCAAATCTGAACGCAACCAGCGGCCGGACGGCGGCTGCGGACGTTAATCTATTGCACGACGGCGAATCCGAGGTGCGGGGTGACGCCGGCCGCCGGTGCGCGCTATGGGCCGGCCGCGGCTATGCTGGACATTCAGGATTACGTCGCTGTTGCCGATCGGGCCGAATGCGCCGGCCTGAAATCGCTCCTTTGCTCCCCAAGGCAGGGTGGCGGTGTCGCCGTAGCGCAGGGCGACTCCCGAGATGGTCCGCTCGCCGTCAAACCGCAGATCGACGTAGCGGTAGCAGACGCCGTTTTTGTCCGGAGATTGGATCGCCTCCTGGCTCATGGCTGGGAAAGTAACGCCGCGCCGTGGCGGCACCCTCATCCTCCGATGACCAGGTCTGCCAGCGGATGAACATGTCCTCGATCGGCATGTCTACGAATTTTCGGGCGGCGGAGCTCTGGACGTAGAGCAACTCCAGCGGCGATCGCCACCAGAAGCGGGTCGACGTAAAGAAGCTGCCCTCGCTCTTGTCCAGACCGGTGCCCAGGCCGGTGCCGGTATTTACGAGCCCGCCGTGAGCGATCGAGCCGCCGTATCCCCCGGCCCCGGGTGGGGCTGGCGGCGCGGACCAGCGACTCGCCCGTTACGCGGATGATCGCCTTGCTCAAAGCGGCAGCCTGGCGGAAGGGATTGCGCTTAGGCATCAGGCTAGTTTAAGTCCTTGGGCTATAGTGGATTGCATGAGTGATTTTCCAGAAGTGGAGAAACGCTTCCGTGAGCGTTTCGGATTCCGGCCCGAGATTCCCTTCCCCGGGGATATCGACTCCTGGGCCAGGGTGCTGTAGAAGTGCCTGGATGCCGGAAGCCCGCAGGGATACCATAACGCCTTCAAGCGCGAGGTCGAGCTGCTGGGCGAGGGCGTCTGGTAGCGCCTAGCCACCGGCCTTAGGCACCTCGAACGGATCCCTGGTCTTCCCGCACGCAGCCTGGCGCCGGACGACCTCCTCCAGCCCCTTCTTCGTTTCCGCGTAGGTTTTCGGGAACAGGATCTCCGCGATCCGCGCCCCGGCCGGCCCGGCGCCGTTGGCTGCGGTGAGGTTGGCGAAGACTTCCGTAGGCCGGAACTTCGCGCCCTTGCGGTAGTAGGCGGCGCGGTGCCGGCCGGCGCCGTCGGTTCGACAAGGCGAGTGCCGAGGAAGCGGCTGAGAAGCGCAAGGCGTCGATTCGGGCGAAGGTGGAGCACCCGTTTTTGTATGTGAAGCGCCACTTCGGCTATTCCAGGGTGCGCACCGGGGCTTGGCGAAGAACACGTAGCGCATCGCGATGCTGCTTGGCTTCACCAATCTTCTCATCGCGGGCCGCTATGCGGCCGCCTGACATGGGGCTGGTGTCTGTGGCAACCGTAGCGGGCGTCGAGAACGCCCCGCAAACCCCCGTTCTTGTGTCGAATCGGCGCCAATACCGGGATCTCACCGCAAACGGCGAGGGCGTTAACCGCATCACGGCCCATGTAGGCCGTTATTCAGACCTTCCTTAGCGACTTGGAGGCGGAGGCGGAGGCGGAGGCGGCGGCGGAGGCGGCGGCGGTGGAGGCGGACTCGACGGGCGACTGGGCCAAGAGTGCTTAATAGTTCTATCCACAGACATGGCCGTCCCGTTGTTCAACAATCTGATAGGCCTTTTCGGTGCATCGCAAGTTCAGCTGTTCGTCTACCTTAATCCCGGTCGTGCTCAGAGTATCTTGCATCCTTTCGACTTCCCTGGCTAGCATCTCACGATTGCTCATGATCTTCTCTTCTTCCTCCTGTTCACTGTTCACTTGTTCCCAGAGGTCCCTATACCCTGTTTCAATTCGATTGCAACGTTGTGCGATCAATTGAAGAAGAGCTGCTTTGCCAGCATAGTTTTGGCCCATTTCCCAAAGTAACAGGCCCGTAATTGCGATACCTGCCACCGCTAGGGTTTCTGGCGGCAACCACTGAGCGCCGGCAATCATTGCAAAGACGGCCGATACAATCAAAAGGCCTCGGCTTGCGTTGACTCGCCTGCGATAGCTTTCGCTCATAGAGTGAAAGTAATGAGCCGTTCTCGACGCGTCGAGCAGATCCTCCCAAACGCGGTGTCGAATATGCTCCTTCGTCATCGTTTGGTTCTCCATTCCTTTTTGGACTTTAAGCATAGCAGACCAATCTTAGAAATGGCTTCTGGTAGGACCTCGAAACTTATCCGCATTGGCGATGTCAAGCGTGACAGGTGTTGCGCTACAAGCGTGATAGCCTCGGGGAACCCTTCAGACCGTCGACCACCGCAATCAGGACGTCGTCCGCGGTGCGGCTGATTTTCGACCTTCAGGGATTGGCGTAGGGAGACAGCGCTTTGGTTAACTCTTCCGATCGCGTGAACGCACTCCGCGCCCGGCACCACCTAGAATCGCGTTTCTCAGACGTTTGGCCAAACCGGATGAATCCGATGAATAAAGTGATTAAAGAATTTAGAGTAGAGCACAATATTCACCGGCAAATTGGCCGGTGAATATTGACAGGTGCCTATCGGGCGCTATAATCCTGCGCCGTGAACGTGATTTCCCGCCTCGACTTTGAATCCGCGCTTTCGAGTATGCCTGCGCGCGAAGCTGGAATATGGGGCTTTCGGTCAGGGGAAGTAGGTACGCACACAAGCCGCACCATCATGCTGGAGGAGTTGGAGCAACTTCTCGATTCAACTCAAGCCCATGCTTCGCGCGATGACTACGCCCACGCCGTGATCGGGAAGAACTGTCTGGCGAAGAAAACAGCGTCAAACCGAAAGATCTCTCTGCAACACCTGCGCGAACTCTACGCGCTGGACCCGCGGGTTCCGCTCTTTCGGATTCTTCGCAAGCTATGGAGCTTATATGGCGATGACAACGGTCTGTTGGCGCTGCTGCTCGCGCTGGCGCGGGACCCTTTGCTTCGCTCCACGGCAACCACAGTGCTCCGCACTCCGGTTGGGCATGAATTCGCCCGGCAACCCATAAAGGACGCATTGTACGAAGTGGCGGAGGACCGTCTGAACCCCAATATTCTTGATAAGACCGCGCGCAACGCAGCCTCATCCTGGACTCAATCCGGTCATCTCAAAGGAAGAAGCAGAAAAATCCGCCAGCGGGTCAGGACCACGCCTTCCGCTACCGCATACGCGTTGGTGCTGGGATACGCTACCGGACATCGTGGCGCCCTGCTGTTCGACACGGCCTGGTGCGCCGTGCTGGACGCCAGCGCCGACGAACTTATCAATTCAGCCATAGCAGCAAAACAACTGGGCCTGCTGGATCTCAAACAGGCCGGATCGATTATCGACGTGTCTTTCCCGGCATTGCTGAAGGACACAAAAAGGGGATTGGTGCATGGGACGTATTGACATACTCGCGAAACGCTACGGCCGGTTCGTGGCTCTACCCTGGCAAAAGGACCTGCCCGGCGCGCAGCGCGTATTGTTCGTCGTGTACGACAAGACTGACGAGCGGCGGCTTCGGGCGCGCAAAATGCGCTTCGAACTGGCTACCAAAGGTGCCGGGCACGGCTGGATCGAATGCGATTTGACAGCTGCCTTCGCCAGGTGGATGGCCCGGGAGGAGTATCGCGAGAGCTACTTCGAGTCGCCCGAAGACCTGGAGATCAAACTGGAGAATGACTTTCTGGCGCACGTGGGCGCACAGGTACGGAAATGCCTGGTGGAGGCGGATGAGGAATCCGTGGTGGCCATATTCGGTATTGCCTCGCTGTTCGGCCTCATTCGCGTTTCCGACCTCATGAAAGAAATTGAACCGCACATCCAGGGGCGCGTGGCCGTGTTCTTTCCGGGTGAATACGAGGACAACAACTATCGCCTGCTCGACGCGCGAGACGGCTGGAACTACATGGCGGTCCCGATAACCGTGCATGAAGATCACGGAGCATACGACGTATGAAAAACCGGGACATCTATCAGCGCGATCCTGACCGGATCAAGCTTCTGAACAACGGCGTCGCGACCATGACCGACGCCCTCACGAGCGAAGAGCGGCGTACGCTGCGCTTTGAACTGGAGCACTTCGTTTGCGAAGGCCAGTACCGGGCCGGGCTGACGCGCATCCTGGACTCCTACGTCGCCTCCCAGGGTCAGCCCGAGCAACCCGCCGCCTGGATAAGCGGTTTCTTTGGCAGCGGCAAATCGCACCTGGCGAAGATGCTGCGGTTCTTGTGGACCGACTACGCGTTTCCCGAAGATGGCGCGAGCGCCCGCGGGCTGGCCCGTCTGCCCAACGAAGTGCTGGATTTGCTGAAAGAGATTTCGACTCTCGGAAGGCGCGGTGCCGGACTGCATGCCGCCGCGGGGACGCTCGGCGCCGGTGCCAGCGGTAGTGTGCGGCTCGCCCTACTCGGTATCGTGTTCAAGTCCGCCGGACTACCGGCGGGTTTCCCGCAAGCAAGCTTCTGCATCTGGCTCAAGAAAAACGATATCTACAGCCAGGTCAGCGCGGCGGTCGAAGCGGAAGGCCGGGACTTCCTCCCGGAGTTGAATGACCTGTATGTGAGCCCTCTCATCGCTCGGGCATTGCTGGAGGCGGATTCAAACTTCGCAACCAGCGAGAAGGAGGCCAGAGCTACCTTGCGGGCGCAATTCCCCAAGCCCAAGGACATCACTACCGACGAGTTTGTGCGCGCAGCGGGCGAAGTTCTCGCGCCAGAGGAACAGATGCCCTGCACCGTCGTGATCCTGGACGAAGTACAGCAGTACATCGGCGACAGCACGGACCGCTGCTACGCGATTCAGGAAATCGTCGAGTCCTGCAGCAAACGCTTCGGCGACCGCCTGCTGTTTCTGGGCACGGGACAGACGGCCCTGTCCGGTACGCCCGCGCTGCAACGCCTCCAGGGCCGCTTTACGGTGAACGTGGAACTTTCGGACCAGGATGTCGAGACTGTTACCCGGCGGGTCGTGCTGGCGAAGCGCGCCGACCGGGCCAGCGAACTGGAATCCATGCTGGAGGCGAACGCCGGTGAGATCGACCGTCACCTTGTGGGAACCAGGGTCGCCGCGCGCAGCGAGGATCGCTCGGTCCTGGCCGAGGACTACCCGCTGCTGCCCGTTCGGCGGCGTTTCTGGGAACACACGCTTCGCGCGGTGGATAAGGCCGGAACCGCGGGCCAACTTCGCACCCAGCTTCGCATTGTGTATGACGCCGTTCGCCAGACCGCTGGCGCCCCGCTCGGCACGGTGGTGCCCGCAGACTTCCTGTTCAACGAAATCTCGGAGAACCTGCTGCAATCCGGCGTGTTACTTCGCGAAATTCATGAAGCGATCGTCAAGCAGCGGGCGGACGGCTCGCCGGACGGAGAACTGAAGTCGCGACTGTGCGCGCTGGTGTTCCTGATCCGCAAGCTTCCGCGCGAAGACGGCGCGGACGTAGGCATACGGTCGACCGCGGAGACACTGGCCGACTTGCTGGTGGAGGATCTGACCCGGGATGGCGCGCGGCTGCGCAGACGGCTGCCGGCGCTCCTTGACGAGCTGGTGGACGCTGGCACGCTGATGAAGCTCGACAACGAATACAGCTTGCAAACTCGCGAAAGCAGCGAATGGGAAGCAGAGTTTCGCAACCGGCAATCCCGGCTTGCCAATGATCTTTCCGGGATAGGCAGCAGGCGCGCTCAGCGACTCGGAGCCGCAATTCAGGAAAGCATCAAGTCCGTCAGGCTTCTGCACGGCGCCTGCAAGGAACCCAGAAAGCTCCTGCTGCACTTCGGCGTTGATCGGCCTCCGGATGGCGGTCCCGATGTGCCCGTATGGATACGCGACGGCTGGGGCGCTAGTGAACGCAGCGTAGTCGCGGACGCGCGAAAGGATGGGCTGGACAGCCCGATGCTCCACGTGTTTATTCCCAAATCCGAAGCGGACGCGCTGGCGCGCCTCATCGCCACGGAAACCGCCGCCCAGGAAACGCTGGATTACAAGGGCATTCCATCCACCCGCGAAGGGAACGAAGCGCGCCAGGGGATGCAAACCCGGCACGCCGAGGCTGGCGCCAACCTTCAGGCACTGGTGACGAAAATAATCGGCGGCGCGCGGGTATTCCAGGGCGGGGGCAGCGAACGGATGGAATCAACGCTGGCGGAAAAAATCAGGGAAGCCGCGGGAGCATCGCTGGATCGGCTGCTGCCCGAATTCGGCGATGCCGACGACCACCGCTGGCACAAGGTAATCCAACGCGCCCGGGGGGGCGCCGAACATCCGCTCAAGGCGCTGGAATTCAGCGGCAAGACCGAAGATCACCCGGTCTGCTCCGCGGTGCTTGCGCATGTGGGCTCCGGCAGGAAGGGCAAGGACGTACGTTCGCATTTTTCCGCCCCGCCCTACGGCTGGCCCCGGGACGCCATTGACGCGGCGCTCATCAGCCTGTCCGGCGCTGGGCATTTGCGTGCCACTCTAAACGGCGTAGCCTTATCCCGGAGCGAACTCGACCAGTCAAAAATTTCGCCCGCGGACTTCCGTGCCGAGAGCGTAACCATCAGCACCCCGCAGCGCCTCAAACTGCGAAAGCTGTTTCAAACCGCGGGAATAAATTGCAAGCCCAACGAAGAGACCAAAGGCGCCGTCCGACTCCTGAGCAGACTCGGGGAGTTGGCGCGAAGCGCCGGCGGCGAAGCGCCACTTCCCAAGTGCCCCGACACCGGCCACTTGTCGGCACTTGAGGCGCTTGCAGGCAACGAACAACTCGTCGCTATTCTTGGGCAGGAGGACGCGCTGACGGCGAATTTCAAGGAGTGGGGCAAGGCAAGCGAACTAGCCGAGAAGCGCATGCCGGCCTTTGAACGTCTGCTTGCGCTAGCCGATCACGCCACCGGCCTGGACACCGCAAACGACGTAGAGTCCCAGATCAAGGCTATCGCCGGCGACCGCCGCCTGCTAGAAGAAACCGACCCAGTGCCGCCGCTGGCCGCAAAGCTCACGCACGCGCTTCGAAGCGCATTGACGCAAGCGCAGAAAAGCTACAACGATACCTACGATGCGGAATCGCAACGTCTGGAAAACAGCGAGAGTTGGCAGCGTATCAAGCCGGAACAGCGCAAGGAAATACTTGCACGATTGCGCATTTCCAGGGAATCGAAGGGCGCGACTGGGTCCGAACGCGAAGTGCTGGAATCCCTAGAACGCATTTCCCTGGACGAATGGCGAACCCGCACCGCCGCCCTGCCCCAACAATTCGCCGACGCCCGTGTGAATGCCGACCGTGTGATCGAACCTGACATTCGCCATATCAAGCTCGACGCCGCTACCCTCCGCACCCCGGAAGATGTCAAGGCGTGGATCGAAGAGACCGAGCAGGAGTTGCTGGAGCAGGTTCGGCAAGGCCCCATTGCCCTTAGCTGAAGGAGATACGAAATGCTCATACACCGAATCAAGCTTCAGAACGTCCTCTCCTTCGGTCCGAACACACAGGAACTGGAACTCAAACCACTGAACGTGCTGATCGGCCCCAACGGTTCCGGCAAATCAAATCTAATCGAAGTAATCGCGCTGCTTCGGGCCGCGCCGCGAGACCTGACCGCACCTGTCATTGACGGCGGTGGCATCAGCAACTGGATTTGGAAGGGCGATCCCAAACCAAAGTCCGCCTGCATCGAGGCAGTACTGAATAACCCGAAGGGAAGTCTGCCACTGCGACACCACCTCACTTTCGCAGAGAAGGCTCACCGTTTTGAATTGACGGACGAAAAAATAGAAAACGAAAGCGCATTTCCCGGCCATTCGAATCCCTACATCTATTTTGAACAGCATGATGGCCGCGCTGTACTGAATTACAAGGACGAAAAAAAGAGGGACTTACGTCCTGAAGATCTTGACTCGCAACAGTCCGTACTCAGTCAACGCCGTGATCCCGACCACTACCCGGAGTTGACTTGGCTCGGCGACACCTATCCGCGCATACGTTTGTATCGCGAATGGTCATTCGGTCGCAACACGCCGCCCCGCCTGCCCCAGGATGCCGGCCTTCCCAATGATTTCCTGAGGGAGGGTGCTCAGAACCTCGGCCTGATGCTGAACCGGCTGAAACGAGAACCAAAGAACAAGCGAAGATTCTTGGATGCCTTGCGCCAACTTTATGAAGGCGTGATGGATTTTGACGTAATCATAGAAGGCGGCACAGTCCAGGTAATCCTGCAAGAGAACGACATCGTCATGCCCGCCATACGGCTATCCGACGGAACGCTCCGCTACCTCTCTCTGCTTTCTATCCTTTGTCATCCAAGTCCGCCGCCGCTCGTCTGCTTGGAGGAACCGGAGCTTGGCCTGCACCCCGACATTCTTCCGGGGCTGGCGGATCTGATGCGCGAAGCATCCGAGCGCTGCCAGTTGATTGTCACCACGCATTCAGATGTATTGGTGGACAAGCTTACGGATACGCCCGAGAGCGTTGTCGTGTGCGAAAAGCACGATGGTCAGACCCAACTGCAACGCCAAGATAAGGATGCACTTGCACATTGGCTGGAACGATACAGCCTCGGGGATCTCTGGACTAAGGGCGAACTGGGAGGAACCCGCTGGTGAGGTCAATTGTGTATGTGGAAGGCGGCGGCGAGACCAAGGCGCTCAGAACCGAGTGCCGGAGAGGTTTTAGCAAGTTTTTTGAGAAAGCGGGGCTGAAGGGCAGTATGCCGCGTATTTCAGCATGTGGCGGGCGGCAGCAAGCCTATGACGATTTTTGTCATGCTCTTAATCGAGGCGGAAGCGATCGCTTCGTGGTGCTGCTAGTCGATAGCGAGGGCCCCGTAACGCAGGGCTCAGGCCCATGGACTCACTTGAAGAGACGCGACAATTGGGACAAGCCGACGAGCGCCACAGATGACAACGCGCATCTCATGGTCCAGTGCATGGAGTCATGGTTCCTTGCTGACAAGGATACGTTGGTACAGTATTTCGGTTCCGGCTTCAATCGAAACGCCCTTCCGCGCCGAACCGACATCGAAGATATCTCTACACAGGATGTGCATAGGGGCTTGAAAAATGCTACGCGCCATTCCATCAGCAAGGACGCATACCACAAAGGCCGCCACTCATTTGCAATTCTCGCAAAACTGAACCCAGAGCGCGTAACCGACGCTTCGCCACATGCAAAACGTCTCGTCCGTACACTGGTATCCAATCAGGTTGCGGCCACGCTTTGAACTGTCGCGTGGATAGGTAGGTTGATGAAAACCTTGGCACCGAATCTGCGAAGGCAGCTTGAGCGCGTGGTTGTGGAGGCGCGCGATGTGGCGGAGGCTGGCGCGCGGGCGGCGCTGGAGGCACTGGCCGTGCATGACCGCAAGCCTTACGCGCACATGCAGTCCGGCACACGTGCGCTACGCCGCAGGCTGCGCGCTCACGGCCGGCAGTTGGGCGACCGGCGGGATCCGCGCTTCGGAAACCAGGCGATTGACCGCCTCGCTCACGAATGCGCGTACGAGCACTGGCACGGCATGCTGTTTGCACGTTTTCTGGCGGAAAACGAACTGCTCATCGAACCGGAAGCCGGCGTCCCCGTCACTCTGGGGGAATGTGAGGACCTCGCCAGGGACCGGGGCATCGACAAGTGGATGCTGGCGGCGCGTTTTGCACAACGCATGCTGCCGCAGGTGTTTCGCGCCGATCATCCGGCTTTCGAGGTTCGGCTGGCCCAAGAATACCAGCTCAAGCTGGAGAAATTGCTTGACGGCCTGCCTGCCGAGGTGTTCAACGCTACCGACTCGCTGGGATGGGTCTATCAGTTCTGGCAATCGCGGAAAAAGAACGAGGTGAATCGTGCGGAAGTCAAGATCGGCGCGGACGAGTTACCCGCGGTGACGCAGTTGTTCACCGAACCCTACATGGTGAACTTTCTACTGGACAACTCGCTGGGCGCATGGTGGGCGGCAAGGCGCTTGAGCGACGCCGACCTCAGCACGGCGAATTCCGAAATCGAACTTCGCCGTAACGCTGCGCTCGCCGGCGTCCCGCTTGACTACCTGCGCTTCACTCAGACCGATGACCCGGCGAACGATGGAAGGTGGCGACTGGCCGCAGGCGCCTTTGAAAGCTGGCCGGACAATCTTTCGGAATTAAAAGTTGTCGACCCCTGCTGCGGTTCCGGTCATTTTCTTATCGCCGCCTTCGCAATGCTCGTTCCCATGCGCATGGAGGCAGAGGGAATGGGCGCCCGGCAAACCGTTGAGGCGGTTTTGCAGGACAACCTGCATGGCTTGGAACTCGACCCTCGTTGCGTTGAGCTCGCGGCCTTTGCACTAGCCTTGGCGGCCTGGACCTATCCCGAAGCCGGGGGGTATCGGCCATTGCCGGAACTCAACCTAGCCTGCGCAGGGCTGGCGCCCAACGCCACAAGGGAACAGTGGATCACCCTCGCGGAACAGGCTGCGGCAGCTGGCGGATTGCCTGCGGAACGCGATTTGCTAGGCGTGGAGGACTCGTTGCTTTCCGGGCCACTTCGCGTCAGCCTGGAAGGACTCTACGGCCTGTTCCGACACGCCCCGGAGCGCGGCTCGCTGATCAATCCGCGCGCGCTGAAGGCTGACCTAGTCCAAAGTGACTACGAGTCTGCGCGAGCGTTGTTCGCGTCCGTTCTCGAGAGCGAACAAACCACCGACGAAGAAACAGAACGCGCCGTAGCCGCGCAAGGCATGGCCCGCGCTGCGGAATTGCTGGCCGGACGCTACCATCTGGTAATAACCAACGTGCCTTACCTTGCCCGTGGTAAACAGAATCAAAGCCTCAAGGACTTCTGCCAAACGAACTATCCGATGGCAAAGAACGATCTGGCCACTGTGTTCCTTGAGCGCTGTCTGGAACTCTGCGCCGAGGAAGGCGCCGCCAGCCTGGTGCTACCGCAGAACTGGCTGTTCCTCACAAGCTACCGCCGCCTGCGGGAGAAGCTTCTGCAATCAGAGGCTTGGAATTTGCTTGCACGGCTTGGACCCGGGGCATTTGAAACCATCAGCGGAGAAGTGGTCAAAGCAATTCTGCTCGTCCTAAGCCGCGGCAATTCCGTCGCTCACACAAACAGCCTGCTCAACAAGAAGCCAACCCGCCACACAATCCACGGCCTCGACGTGTCCGAATCCCGCACCGCCCCAGCAAAAGCCGCTCAGCTACCGAGCGCCGAAATCACGAGAGTTGAACAGGCCACCCAACTCAAGAATCCAGATGCGCGAATCACGTTGGAAGAATCAGAACACGTTACGCTATTGTCAGAATATGCTGATGGCGTCCACGGTTTCGGGAGCAAGGACTCTCCCGGCTTCTTTAGACAGTACTGGGAAGTCGCCGAATTTGCAGATGATTGGCAGTTTCTCCAGACAACCAACAAGAAAACGCATGTATGGCTAGGTTGCGAGCAAGCAGTCTTTTGGCAAAAGGGGCAAGGGATATTGGCGGAACGGGGACGAGCAGGTTTGGCCGTTCCTGCCGGAAGCATGGCTTGGGGAAAGGTTGGTGTCGCCATCAGTCAGATGCGAACTATTCCGTGTGCGCTTTACACGGGCCATATATTCGACAAGAACGTGGCAGTGGTGTCTCCACGCGAAGTGTCTCATCTCCCCGCCATCTGGTGCTTTTGCTCCTCACCGGAATACAACGAGGCGGTGCGTAGCATTGATCAGGCGCTTAAAGTTACGAACGCCACGTTGGTCAAGGTTCCGTTTGATCTTGACCGTTGGACGCCAGTGGCCGAAGAAAAATACCCCCACGGTCTCCCGCAACCCTACTCCGATGATCCCACCCAGTGGATATTCCATGGCCACCCCTGCGGATCAGTGGTTTGGGACGAAACCGAAAAGCGGACTTCCAACGGAGCATTGCGCGCCGATCCCACCGTCCTGCAAATCGGCGTCGCCCGAGTGCTCGGTTACCGCTGGCCGACGGAACAGGATGCCCAAATGGAGCTGGCCCAAGAACAGCGTGAGTGGGCATCCAGTTGTGCCGAGCTATTGAATCATGCCGATACGGACGGAATCGTCTGCTTACCATCCGTGCGGGGCGAGGACCGCGCGGGGGACCGGCTGTCGCGGTTGCTCGCCGCAAGCTATGGCGAAGAGTGGAACGCCGAAACGCTTCCCCGGCTTCTTGCTGGCACAGGTGCCGCAAGCATGGATGACTGGCTGCGCAATCGCTTCTTTGAGCAGCACTGCAAGCTGTTTCACCACCGTCCGTTCGTCTGGCACGTCTGGGACGGCCGCGCGGGCGACGGCTTCCACGCGTTGGTCAACTATCACAAGCTGGCCCACGGCAAAGGCAGAGGCCGCCGATGCCTGGAGTCGCTCACCTACAGTTACCTTGGTGACTGGATCGCCCGCCAGCGCCACGGCGTGTCGCGTGGCGCCGAAGGAGCAGAGGGCCGCCTGACTGCCGCGCTCGAACTACAGAAGCGCCTCGAACTGATCCTTGCGGGCGAGCCTCCCTTCGACATCTTCGTCCGCTGGAAACCCGTAAACGAACAGCCCATTGGCTGGAACCCGGACCTCAACGACGGCATTCGCCTGAACATCCGCCCCTTCATGGCGGACGACCTCCCCGGCGGCCGAAAAGGCGGCGGGGTCCTGCGCGTTAAACCCAACATTCACTGGCGAAAGGACCGCGGCACAGAGCCCTTCCGCGATCAACAACGCTTTCCCTGGTTCTGGCAAAACGGCGAATTCACCGGCGACCGCCTCAACGACATCCACCTCACCATCGCCGAAAAATCCCGGCAACCCTCCACTGTGGAGCATCCTCTCCAATGATGTCCTTTGAATCAGGTGTCCTGGAGGCGATGCCGATACCGTTTCGGCTACTCCGCATTGTTCGCGAGATCAGCGAGTACAAGGGCAAGCAGGATTTGTTCAAGCGCCAGTCGCCTCAGGTTCTGAAAGCCCTTCGGGAAGTTGCCCTGATTCAGAGCACCGAGTCGTCGAACCGGATCGAAGGCGTAACGGCACCCGCTGAACGCCTGCTTTCACTGGTGGCGCGAAAAACCACGGCGCAGAATCGTTCGGAGCAGGAAATCGCAGGATACCGGGACGTGCTGGGCACTATTCATGCAAGCACAATCGACATTGCTTTAACGGCTAACGTCGTGCTTCAACTGCACCGGGATCTCTATCAGTTTCTGCCCGGCGAGGGCGGGCGCTGGAAACAAACTGACAATGAGATCGTCCAAACCGGGCCTGATGGGGAGCGGGTGGTTCGATTTCGTCCCGTCGCCGCCCACAGGACCCCCGACGCAATCGAGCGGCTGCACCGTCATTTCAAGGTTCAATGGCGCGAGAACACTATTGACCGGCTGGTGCTCGTTCCGGCGTACGTTCTGGACTTCTTGTGCATCCACCCTTTCCGCGATGGAAACGGACGCATGGCAAGGCTGCTCACCACCCTGCTGCTGTACCAGATGGGTCATGACGTAGGCCGCTATATCAGCCTTGAGCAGATCGTCGAGCGCACGAAGGAAAGCTACTACGACGCCCTGTACAGCTCCTCCGTAAATTGGCATGAAGGACACCATGATCTGACTCCGTGGGTGGAATACCTATTGGGCGTAGTAATCCTTGGCGCATGGAAAGAGCTGGAAAGCCGAGTAGGCGTTGTGGGGAGCGCGAGGGGTACAAAATCTGCGATGGTCGTAGACGTAATCGAGCGTTTTGTAAGCGACTTCTCGGTAGCCGATCTGCAATCACGATGCCCAACCGTAAGCATTGATCTGATCCGCCGCGTTTTGCACCAACAGCGAAAAGACGGAAAAATCGAGTGCCTGGGCCGAGGGCCACGCGCCCGGTGGCGGCGAATTGGGTAACTTACGCAATAAATAGGTAATGAAATGAACAAAATACATATATATCCAGTTGCCAGCAACGGCGTAACCGCGATTTCCGAGGTACGGACCTATGAAATGGCCGGATATCCTGAGCCGCGAGGTGGCGGCGCGCAGGACAAAATAAGCCCGGTATAGGGCGGGAGCGGATAGCCATGACTAACGTCACAAGACAAGAATGGCCTTACCCGGGGTCGCGTTGGTGGAAAGTCGATTTCCACAGCCATACACCAGCCTCGAAAGATACCTACTGGGCTCAAGACAGCGTTGATTTCTCGCCGGAAGAATGGCTATTGCATTACATGAAAGCAGGCATTGACTGCGTGGTTGTCACCGACCACAACAGCGGTCAGTGGATTGACAAGCTCAAGACTGCCAACGCGGAAATGGAAGAACGAACGAACACCGGCACTGTGAGCGAGGGATTTCGCAAACTTACTATATTCCCAGGGGTCGAAATTTCAGTACAAGGAGGCTTTCATCTGTTGGCCATTTTCGGCCCCCAAGCGGGCACTAGTGATATCGACACCCTGCTGGGACACGTTGATTACAGCGGAACAAAGGGTGACAGCGATGGCGTCACCCGCAAGGGCGCGGCGCAGGTTGTCAACGAAGTGTTGAAAGCTGGCGGCATTCCCATTCCCGCTCATGCCGATGGCTCCAAGGGACTATTGCGAGTAAAGCCCGGCACCCAATCAACTCAACTGGACGCGAATACCGTGGAGCAAGTAATGGACGAGAACGGAATCTTGGCCATGGAGGTAATGAATCCGAACCAGTTGAAACCTGACATCTATCTGAAGCGTCGGCTGTCGTGGACCGAAGTCCTCGGCAGTGACTGCCATAGCTTTCAGAGTAGCAAGCCCGTTGATTCTCACTATACGTGGGTCAAAATGGCAAAGCCTTCGCTGGAAGGATTACGGCTGGCTTTGCTGGACGGCGCTGGCATTTCCGTTCGGCGTAGCGATGAAGGCAAGTTCGAACCATTCAAAACGCCAGCGCACTTCGTTACTGCCATAGAAGTCGAAACCGCCCGTTTTATGGGCAATGGGCGCCCAGAGCGGCTTGAATTGACGCCTTTCTATAACGCCTTGATTGGCGGACGAGGCACTGGAAAGTCAACAGTGGTTCAAGCCGTGCGACTGGCGTATCGACGTGATCAGGAACTTATGCGGCTGCAGAATGACACAGAAATTCGACGCGGATTTGAGCGCTTTGCAAAGGTTGTCAAGGGCCGGACTGGAGATGGTGCCTTGCGGGAGAACACGGAAATTCGCATAGAGCTCGTGCGCGAGGGTGAGGCGCATCGACTCCGCTGGCGGCAGGACGGGAAAGGAAGAGTGGTGGAAGAACGTGACGGCTCCGGTCAATGGCAAACATCTGAGAGCGAGGCAATCAACCCGGAACGCTTTCCGATTCGGCTGCTATCGCAGGGACAAATCGCAGAAATGGCGGGTGAAAATCGCCAAGCACTGCTGAATATTATCGACGAAGCGGCCGATGTTGAGAAATTGCACCGCGCGTTAAACGAAGAAAAACGCGCTTATTTCTCTCAGCGAGCGAAACTGCGCGAACTTGAAGGGCGACTTGCGGAAAGACCGGAGTTGGCCCGCAAGCTTGCGGATCTGACCCGCAAACTAACCGCCTTCAGCAACACCCGCCATGGTGACGTTCTTGCAGGTCATCAATTGGCCGTACGTCAGCGCCGGGAGATCGATACTATTTTGGACCAGTTGAAGACAATCCCGAAACAGATCAGAGCATTGAGCAAGGATTTCCTGCTGGACGACTGGCCGGACGGAGTCTTTGAATCAGAAAAAGACGCTGACGTCTTACGGTGGCGTAACGGTGTGGAAGAAATACTCGCCCAAACCCGAGAGGCACTGCAAGGCACCGCCGAAACGTTGGAAGCCAAGCTACACCGCATTACATCGGACGATCGTCTCGGCAAATGGCGTAAGCGTGCTGACCAAGCCCAAACCGATTACGAGGAGCTCCAGGCGGCGCTCCAAACTCAGGGTGTCGCGGATCCGAAGGAATTTGGGCGTCTGGTGCATGAGCGCCAACAGCTTGAGACACAAGAAAAGGAACTGGATCAGGTGCACGAGGAGGAGCAACGACTGCAAGCCGAGTGCAAGTCTCAGCAGCAACGCGTGGCTAAAGCGCGCAAGGCTATTACAAGAGCGCGAGCCGACTTCTTGAAGAGTACTTTGCTATCCAATACTTTCGTCAAAATGGAGGTTGTCGCGTTCGGTTACGAGGCAAGGGTGATCGAGCGTAGTCTGCGAGTCTTGCTAGACGCTCCGGACGAACGCTTCGAAAGAGACATCCTTCGTTTAGAAAATGGCGAGCCTGCCGCAGGAATGGCTTATGAAATGGCGCAGGCCGATCATAGGGAACGTAAGCTGTCAAAGCTGAAGCAAAGAATAATTGGTATTGATAGTTCGTTTAACGGGCATTTTCGCAACTACTTACGCGACAAATTGAAAAAGCCCGAGTTCGCCGATCATGTTCAGTGCTGGTTCCCAGAAGACGATCTGCGCATCGAGTACAACCGAGGAGACAATAATTGGGCGCGGATTACGGAAGGCTCGCAGGGGCAGCGCTCCGCCGCGTTACTAGCTTTTCTGCTTGCTTTCGGCGATGAACCTTTGGTGCTTGATCAGCCGGAAGACGATCTTGACAACCATCTCATCTACGATCTGATCGTGCGTCAGATTCGGGAAAACAAGTTGCGCCGGCAACTCATTATCGTCACGCATAACCCCAATGTAGTAATCAACGGAGATGCGGAAATGGTGCACACGCTTGGTTTCAAGACAGGGCAGTGCCGAGTGCTCACACGGGGTGCCTTGCAGGAATCGTCATTGCGCGAGGAGGTCTGCCGCGTAATGGAGGGCGGCCACGAAGCCTTCGCGCGTCGCTGGGCGCGTTTGGGAAGGGACTTGCAGAATGTTTGACAGCAAGAAGGAACTGCTGGCCAAGATCCAGCTGGGCGAAAGTACTTTTCTGGAGTACAAGGAAGTGCGATTCGCCGGGGGAAGAATCAGGTCGCCTCACCGCGATTCACTCGCTGATGAACTTGCCGCCTTTGCCAATAGCCGTGGCGGCGTGTTCGTTCTCGGAATTGATGACAGAACGCATGAAGTCATCGGCATCCCCGTGGAACGCCTTGATGCGTTGGTGGACTTCGCGCGGAACACATGTGTTGATTCCATTGATCCGCCCTTGGAGAACATTGCGCTGGATCGGCTTTGGCTGCCGTCCAGCATTGGGGAAGAATTGGCTGTAGTGAAAATCGAAGTGCCACGGAGTTTGTTCGTGCACCGAAGTCCGGGTGGTTATCTTCATCGTGTGGCGGACTCAAAGCGCGTCATGTCCCCGGAGTTTCTTGCTCGCCTATTCCAGCAGCGTAGTCAAACGCGGGTTATTCGGTTTGACGAGCAACCTGTAGTTAGCGCGAAGATGGAAGACCTAGCATCCTATCTATGGGGGCGTTTCAGAACGGAGCGCTCCGATGATGAACCCGGGACTTTCTTGCGCAAGCTCGGCATGGCCAGAGAAGATGAGGATGGCACACCACGGCCGACAGTCGCCGGAGTGCTCATGGCGACCGAGGATCCACGCCGATGGATACCCAATGCCTATATTCAGGCCGTCGCCTATCGGGGGGACTCCATACGCGCCGGGTCTGCTAGCAGCGCCTACCAACTCGACGCAATGGACGCGACTGGCCCACTGGACAAGCAGGTTATTGATGCCTGCCGATTTGTAGCCCGAAACATGAAGACTGCTGCGTTCAAGGAGGTGGGGCGAATTGACCAGCCTCAATATGACATGACGGCGGTATTCGAGGCTATCGTGAACGCTACCGTTCATCGAGACTATTCGGTTTATGGATCGAAAATACGGCTGCACCTGTTCGAGAATCGGTTGGAGCTTTATTCTCCTGGAGCCATCGCAAACTCGCTGGGTATCGAGAGCTTGCGCTACCGCCAATCTGCCCGTAACGAAGCTGTTTGTAGTCTATTAGCAAAATGTCGAGTGCCCGACGAGCCCTGGCTTGCGACAAACCGCCGAACCATGATGGAGAAGCGGGGCGAAGGTGTGCCAACTATTCTGGACAACAGCATCGAGCTTTCCGGGATAGAGCCAACGTATCGATTGCTCGACGATGCCGAACTTCTACTGACGATCTACGCACACAACCCATGAGCGACTTATGGGGCAACCGCCAACTACCGTAGTCGAGGTCCTCGCCTCGTCTCTCGAAGCAGCCTCCGAGCATAATCCGAACGACGCGGAAAAGCCGGCCGCCATCCTGTGGCGCGACCGCGATTGTCAGTGGCGGCCCATCATTCCGACGCTTCGCCGGCTTTTGCCTCAGCTTCTGCAGATGGGCAAGTACGATCCGGAGCGTCTTACCGGGCCACCGGTCTGGCTGCGGTGCGCGATTGACGGGGCGCTAAAGCCCCCGGTAGTTCCCGCCGAGGCGACACCGGTCGTCTATCTTCCGGGTGTCGGCCGGCAGGAGATGGCTGCGGCCGTGACTTGTCCTGACCACCTTAAGCCGCTGGTTGAACTGCAATATCGCGGTACGTGCTGGACGCAGAAGAACGGAAGGGACTGGACGGTGGAGGCGTTTCTTGTTTCCAGCGACCGCGGGCTGGGTTTGGATGTCGCCCGCGATGGCGCCACCCGGCGGGCCATGTTGCGTGCGGTCGCGGAATTGGCTTCCACAGGAGTCGGAGCGCTGAAGGGCCGGCGTCTTGAAGCGGACGATTTCGATCGGCTTTTCTCCGACGACCTGGCAAGGGACGTGCTGGTGTGGCTTGGCGATGCCGAAACGGTGAACGCCAGTTGGAATTCGGCGCGACGCAGCGCTTTTTATGAGCGTTGCAAGGCGGACCTCGGATTCAATCCGGAGAAAGACGGACAGTTCGCAGCAGCGGAGTTGCTTGGCCGGCAGGAGGGATCCTGGAATCCGGTGTGGCGGCGATTCGCCGAGGCGCCGGCGCTGTATCCGCTCGTACCGGGTTTGTTGCGTAAGGCAATGCCCGAAAATCTCTTCGCCGAGCCGCGTGATTCCTGGCCGCAGAATAACGAGCAGGACGAAGCGGACCTGCGAAAGTCCTTACAAGAAGCGGCAGGCTTGGCGCCGACTGCTGCCCGCTCAAGAATCATGGAACTTGAGCGGAAGCACGGCCCCAGACGCAAATGGGTGTGGGCGAAGCTCAATCAGGCTCCTCTGGCGGGCGGGCTTGCGTATTTGGCAGCGCTCGCGGAGCGCACCTCAAGAGAACTGGGCGGAGCGTCCATTGTCGACATGGCCAATCTGTACGTGGAGGGGGGCTGGCAGGCAGACGCAGCCGCGCTGGCCAGCATGGCCGCAGTGAATTCGTCCGCCGATGCACAGGCGGTTGGCGGGGCATTGAGAGCGATATATCAGCCGTGGCTGGAGTCCGCGGCGCGGCGTTTGCAGGAACTGGCGGGCGGCGAACCGCTCCCCGGCCATGGCCGGCAAAATCAGGACGATACGCGCGTCGATACGGGTGGCGCTATCCTGTTCGCGGACGGGCTCCGTTACGACGTGTCGCAACTCTTGGCGGAGCGCCTGCGAACGGCGGGGCGGTCCGTGGCCATATCAAAGCGCTGGGCGGGCCTGCCGACAGTCACGGCAACCGCAAAGCCTGCCGTATCTCCCGTGTCGGATGGCATCGACGGTGTTTCTCTCGGTGAGGATTTCCTTCCCGCCGAGGCCAACAATCAGCGGGCGTTAACTACCGATCGTTTTCGCAAGCTGCTTGACGGGGCGGGTTATCAATACCTGCGAGCGGATGACATTGGCGACCCGTCCGGCCGGGCGTGGACCGAAAACGGGAAGCTGGACAAGTTGGGGCACTCCGAACAAGGACAGTTGGCCGGGCGTATTGACGAGCAAATCGATTTGCTGCTCGAACGCATTCAATCTCTGCTTGCCGCCGGGTGGAGCGAAGTTCGCGTCGTCACCGATCACGGATGGCTGTGGCTTCCCGGCGGGCTGCCGAAGGTCGATCTTCCAAAGTATCTGACCAGGAGCCGATGGGCGCGCTGCGCTTGCGTTGAGCCAGGATCGACAGTGGAAGTTCCGACCTTTCCGTGGCATTGGAATGCCGGCGAACATGTGGCCGTCGGGCCAGGAATTGCGTGCTTTGGCTCAGGCAACGAATACGCTCATGGAGGCGTGAGTCTTCAGGAGTGTCTGATTCCGGTGCTGACCATCACGCCCGGTGCTGGCGCCGAGACGCCAGGTCCCAAAATCGTTAGCGTGTCGTGGGTCCGGCTGCGCTGCCGCGTGCAAGTCAAGCCCCCCCAAGCCGGCCTGCTCGTAGATCTGCGAACGCGCGCCGGAGATGCGGCTTCCAGCGCGATTGATGGAGCGCGAAACTTGGACAGCCTGGGCGCGGCAAGCCTGTTGGTTGCGGACGACGAACTGGAGGGCGAATCAGCCGCCATCGTCGTGCTCGACGCAGCCGGAAACGTGATTTCAACGTGCGCAACAATCATAGGAGGTGAAAGTTGACGCTGACACTCGATCAACTCGACCGAAAGGCTGCGAGTGCTTTTGATGGCTATCTGGTGCGGAAGGATCTGGTGCGGAAGTACAGCAATCAATATCCGGTTCCAACTTACGTCGTCGAGTTCCTCCTGGGACGTTACTGCGCCACCATCGATGAGCGGGAAATCGAGGAAGGACTGGGGATCGTGGAACGGCAGCTTGCCGACCGTGCGGTCCGAAGCGGCGAGGAGGAACTGTTCAAGGCCAGGGCGAGGGAACGCGGCGCGATCAAGCTGATTGACGTTGTCAAGGCGAGGCTGGATGCACGCACCGATTCGCTTGTCGCGGAACTCCCCAGCCTTGGGATCCGTAACGTCCGGGTTGAGGACCGCTTGGTCAAGCAGCACGAAAGGATGCTTACGGACGGGTTCTATGCGGAAGTCACGCTGAGCTATGACGCCGCCATCGCCCAGGAAAAGAATGGACGCCCGTTCGCCATCGACAGCCTCCGGGCGATTCAGCTTTCCAAAGCGGACTTGCTGGATACGCTTTACCGCGGACGCCGTGAGTTATCGGACAGCGAATGGCGTCAGCTTTTGCTCCGCAGTGTCGGCCTGGAGCCGGCCGCCCTTTCGGATCGGGCGCAGCTTGTGGCTCTGGTGCGAATGGCGCCTTTTGTGGAACGTAACTACAACATGGTGGAACTCGGGCCGCGCGGCACCGGGAAAAGCCACCTGTACCAGCAGATTTCTCCATACGCGCACCTGATATCCGGCGGCAAGGCGACAGTGGCGAAGATGTTCGTAAACAACGCAACCGGGCAGCGGGGCTTGGTGTGTCAATACGACGTGGTTTGCTTCGACGAGATTTCAGGCGTGTCTTTCGATCAAAAGGACGGCGTTAACATCCTCAAAGGCTACATGGAGTCGGGAGAGTTCTCGCGCGGCAAGGAGAGCATACGGGCCGAGGGGGGGATCGTAATGGTGGGTAACCTCGACGTTGAGGTGGAGCATCAACAGCGAGTGGGGCACTTGTTCAGCCCCTTATCGCCGGACATGCGGGGCGACACCGCATTCATGGATCGTATCCACGCCTACGCGCCCGGTTGGGATTTCCCCAAGCTTACTCCGAAGGAGCACTTTACTAATCACTTCGGCCTGGTCAGCGATTTCCTTTCGGAGTGCTGGAGTCAACTGCGGACAGGCAGCCGAATTTCGGTGCTGCAGGGCCGAGTGAACTATGGCGGCGCGTTGAGCGGCAGGGACATAACGGCAGTCAACAAGACGGTGAGCGGTCTTCTGAAGTTGCTGTACCCCGATCCCGGGATGGAAGTTCCAGACGATGAATTGGAGGCGCTCATACGTGTCGCGCTCGAAGTGCGGCGCCGGGTAAAGGAGCAGCAAAAGCGCGTATTCAAGAGCGAGTTCCGCAACACACACTTCAGCTATTCAATGGGTGAAGATGGCGTGGAGAAGTTCGTCTCGACACCGGAATTACACAGCGACGAGGCTATCGACCCGGACCCTCTGCCGCCCGGACAGGTTTGGGGAATAAGCCCGGGAGCACCGGAAACTGGACCCTGCCTGTACCGGATCGAAGCCACTGCTGGCAAGGGCAGTGGCGTGAAAATACTGAATGCCCCGGTTCCGCAGCCGTTTCGCGAAAGCGTGCGCTACGCAGAGCAGAACCTGTACACGAGAGCCGGAGAGTTGGTGGGGGACCGCGATCCTCGATCCCACGAATTTTCAGTGCAAATGCGCGCCATGGACAACAGCCAGACAGGCGCCGCTCTCGGCCTTCCAGCGCTTATGGCATTGTGCAGCGCGCTGCTTGAAAAGAGCACGAAGGGCGGTCTGATCCTGGTCGGCGCCCTGAACCTGGGAGGATCGATAGAACGGCTGGGAAATCCCATTGGCGTAGTCGAAGTCGCGGCCGAGAAGGGTGCGTCCATTGTTCTCGTTCCCGTTTCGGCTCGCCGGCAGCTATTCGACCTTTCCGACGACATGGCAACTCGCGTCAACGTGCAATTCTATTCCGATGCCCCCGATGCGCTACTCAAGGCGTTGTTGGATTAGAAACGAAAGCCAGAACGTTGCTTCGCCTTCTTGATTTAACTATCTCGCGCGCCGACAACTGCGACGATCCCCTATTACTTGGGCGAGAGAAACGCGATTCCTTTGGCATGTGGAGTGCAAACACTCGCAGGCAAAGTCCTCCTTTTCCTGACATCACACCTACCGAAACGGCGACTTACCAATTGCACCGCCCGATGGACGTGGGTGTCGTGAATGTTATTTTATGACCGGAAAGAGAATGCCATAAGATCGGTATTTCATACCTCAGCAATGATGCTATTGAGACCTTTATGACTCAGCGCAGGCAATTCAGCAGCGAAATTGAGGACGAAATCGAACGCGAAGTTCAGCGACGTGTGATCGTTCGCGAACAAGAAACCCGAGAACGTAGATTTCAGAGCGATATGCAAGGTCATGTCATAGTGCTGTACGGTGGGTTGATTCTGCTTCTATGGGCAGTCGCCAACCATTTCTGGCCCGAAATCACCCGACTAGCTATTGTCATGCTAGCAGTCTGTCGGGCTTAGGGTTGTCATAGTTCGTTGGGGCGCCCTCCCCACGGCCTCGAATGTCCGCCCTGGGGACCGCATTCGACGGGCGGGAAATTCCGGCAACCCGGCCAGCGCCCTGCCGGGGTTCCCGGAAGCCGACGAAAGCGCCCCAGGAGGCCGAAACAGGCAGATACGACTCGCCGGATCATCGGTTCACGCCATCCTCAAGCGGTGCAACCGTTTGCAGTTGTAGGCCAGCGTCACCAGGGCCCACTCGCCCTCCACCTTGTTCCGGCCGCGAAGCAAAAACCGCCGAAATCCCATCGCCTCCTTCACGATCCCGAACACCGGCTCCACCGTCTGCTTGCGCAAGCGATACAGCGCCCGGTTCTCTTCTGTTTCCATCTTCTCCTTCATCCGCTTCAGCCAGGCCGCCTTCGGCTCCTTCGCCGCCTGGCCTTCAACCGGCGGACGAAAATCATGCGCACGGCGACGATCCTCCGTCCCGACCGCCACCAGAACCTTAAGGCCCCGGCCTTCCAGCCGCGCCACCTGCGAACCCGACGCATAGCCGTTGTCCGCCAACACCCGGCCGGGTTCGCCCAACGCCTTGGGAATCGTCTCCACATCCGCAACCAACTCGCGCCTATCGCTCGCGCAGGAACTCACCCGCGAACCCAAAACCAACTGGCTTCCGTGCGCATCCACCACCGCCTGCGCGTTATACGCCTGACGCCATTCGCTGCGCTTGTTCTTGCGCATCAGCGCACTGTCCGAATCCGTCAGGTTGATCTGCTCCTCCGGCCTCGGCTCCTTACCCGGCTCCTTGATCTTCGCGCCCTTGGCGCGACCCTCGCGCTTGTCGCGCGCCGCCACCTTGCGCTCATACGCCGCCCGATCCGCCGCCGCCTGCGAACGCGCACGGCGATCCAACTTGGCGCACGCCCGATCCAGCTTCGCCTTCAGCTTCTCGCGCCGCCGCAAATCTTCCGGCAAACTCTCCGCATCCGGCCCCGACTGCGCATCCGCACGCTCCGCGCGGCCCAGCAAGTCCTCAATCTCTCCGCGCAACTGCTCCCGAAGCGCATGGGCGCGATCCCGACGGAGGCTGTTGCGCTTGCTCGCGTTGGCGTCCACCTTCGTCCCGTCCACGCTCACCGTGCCCACCTTCAGCAACTGCAACTCCCGCGCCATCAGCAATACCCGCAAAAACGCCTCCCCCACCGCCTCGAAGTTCTCCCGCCGAAACGTGCAGATCGTGTCATGATCCGGATGACAGTTCGCTGTCACATACCGAACGCCGATGTCCCGATACGTCGCCCGCTCGATCCGACGCGAACCGAATATCCCGTGCGCATAGCAGTAAATCAAAAGCGCCAGCATCATCCGGGGGTGATACTGCGCCGAACCGGTCCCCCGCTCGTTCACCTTGAACGATTCCATCGGAACCCGCTCCACCGCCTCCAGAACAAAATGCGCCAAGTCGTCCGACGCAACCCACTCGCGAAGGTCCGGAGGCAAAAGGTAGGCTTGGCTCGAATCCCGCTCCACAAACTTCGGCATCTCGATTACCCCATCGCTTGGACCGAACCCATTGTAAGAAAATACAGCCCCTAAGTCCGACAGGCTGCTAGGCATAAGTGCCTTGACTTCGAGACTGTTTCTCCTCATCGGACAGTTCTATGAACACAGACGAACTTCCGACAAGGCAGGATGGCGCTTGCTCGGAAACATTCTGGGAACCGCTAGTTTCGCGTTACTTGTATTCACCCCTATCGGGCTAGATTACTGGCCGGAAGAAACGAAAGAAGGATTGATGGGCGTGGTGTGGATAGTGTTCTTCGCCTGTCTAGCGTACCTTTGCTGGAAGGGTCTTGAAAAATGGCGTTCCCTGCGTGCATCGCGGCGCGGAGTCAATGATAGGCCAAACGCCGATTGACAAATAACTCTGCGTAGAGAAATGCTCTTACGTTAGTCTTTCTGTCTTCAATTCAGGTTGTAAACAAATCGACAAAATTATGGAGCACTCGTCCCGCCGTCCCTCGCGAATCATTTCGTTGCGCTTGAGCGTCGCGAGCAGGTAGACGCCACGGTAGATGCGCTCGATCTGAGCGGTGGTTTCGGGCGGAATTGAGGCAATACTCGAACCGAGTTGGCCCGAGGCGAGGCTCACCGCAGCATGCCGGACAAGTTCAGCGGCCGTTATTCCGCGTGCCGCAGCCGCCTTTTCGATCCCCGCCCACTCGGAATCGGAGAACCGGATCGACCGTGGTGCGCGCGGCCCAGTCCGTTTGCGAGGGGAATGTGTGCCGGTTTTTTGTCGCGGCGGGTGTGCCTTCAGTCATGATTTTTCTTCGAACGGCTGCATTTCAGGCTTGGAAACCGCCGCAGTCGCCGTGCCATCAATCTGATGGCTGTCAACAGGGGGCGCAGCACCGCGCACAGTCATTCTGAGTGCACTGTAGGGGAGAAGCAATTTGCAGGCCTCGGCCAATCCGTGTTGGGGTCCGGAGCAAGCCTTTGAAATCGTTCGCAGTATTCGTGATGTATTACGGGCGTGGTTCCCAGAGCATCCACTCTGCCCGGCAAGCGCCAGTCGCTTTATGTCGTAGAGATAGCGAGGGAAACAGGCCAGGCGCGCGCTTGCAGTTGAGGGCACCAGCGGTGCGTACGGTGTGACGGTGATCCGGCTCCGCCGTCGAGAGGGGATTCAAGGGAGGAGTTCAACCGATGGGAATGGGAAGCCGTTGTGACTCAACGGTTTAGCCCAAGCGGCGCTTGAGCAGTCGGGACAGGGCGGAGCCTATTTCGGGTCCGGGCCGCGAATCGGCGCTCGGATTCGGGTCTCAATCCGGGAAGCGGCCGTGGCGTCTCCAGCGCGGGCAAGGCGGCGATGATGCTCTGGGAGCATCGGCGGTTCTCTGGAGAATCGGGGCGTGTGCTCAGAGCATACAGGCGTAGTACGGTGTAGTACATCCCGCTTGCGCCGTATTACAAGACACTTGCAGGAAATCTGCGGCGGATTCCTCCGCACTGGCCGTCGCGGTCACACCGGTCTTGACGCCGGAGGCGGTGCACGGCCGGGCGGGCGGTGGCATCCGCACTTCGCCGGACACGAGTGAATAGCACGGTGCGCTCCGGGACCGTCGCTGCCGCGAGCACAAGTGCAGCGGAACGTGCGCGATCCAGTGCACGGCGAAGCCGGCACCGGCATCCGCACGAAGTGCATCGGCCATGCGCCGAGACGATGGCCGATGCCGGCGCAGCCGGCGAGGTCGAGCGAGGCCAGCTCGGTGACGGCGGGCACCGCACGAAGTAATAACGCAAGTGCCGGGCGACGCGCACGGGCAGTGCAGGTTGTCTACGCGGCGCTGCCCGCGCCGCCATCCCGGCTCCTGACGAATGAAATAAACGGGCCGCGCCGGTGGACGACGCGACCCGTTGTCGTGATGGCCACTATGCCGCGGCCCGCATCACCGGAATGCCCAATGACTCGGCCTTGTCGATGAGGTTGTCGGTAATCCCACTGCCGGGGAAAGCAATGACGCCCTTGGGCAGGAGGTTCAGCAGCTCGTCGTTGCGGCGGAACGGTGCGGCCCGTCCATGACGGTTCCAGTCCGGCTTGCACACGATCTGGTGCACGCTGTGCCGTTCGGCCCACTGAGAAGCGATCTTCTCGACGCCGGGGCCGCCGCCGTGCACCAGCACCATGTCGTTGTACTTGGCGCGGACCTTGTCGAGACTGCGGGCGACGGCATCGAAATCCTTGAGGTGCTTGCCGCCGGTGACGGCGATCAGCGTGGCGTCGGGCAGGTGCGCCTGCATCTCGCGGTCCTTGCGTGCGCGCTGGAAGTCGCGGGCGTCGATCGCCGCCGAGGTCAGCTTGCGCGTCTGGCTTGTGTGGCTGCCGCGCCGCGGACGCCAGGTGCTGCCCGTCGCGCTGCGGTACTGTTCGGCCACTGTATCGCGCAGGGTCTCGAACGCGTCGCGCCTATCGCCGAAGTGGCGTGCGCGGTCGGTGGTGAGTTCGAGTTCGCGGGCCTTGACTTCGGAGCCGTCCTGCGCGTTCTGCAGGTCGCGCATTTTGGGCGTCAGCCTGTCGATGCGGCGGTCGAGTCTTCTCACCTGGGCGTTGAGGGTGTTCACGAACCCCCAGAGCAGGTGCTCGCGTTCGTCGGCGAGCTGGACGCCGTCGGGTGTGACGTTCTCTGCGAGGATGCGGAACGCTTCGCCGATCGCCGTGACCGCTTCGTCGCGGTCCCAGATGTCCCTGGGGTCGAACTCGTCGCGTTCGGGTGTGACTCCGTAGAGCGCGGCGTTCTCGCAGATGACGGCGGTGGGGGATTGTGCCTGGTGAGTGTTGTCGATGTCGTACATGTGGATCTCCTTCGTTTCGATGGAAGGGCCGCAAGGCCCCGTATCGCCGGAAGCTCTTCCCGGCTTATGCCTATTGGTTCACGCGCGCGCAGCGCAGTCACCGCGAAGCGGCCGCAACGAAGTGGAGGACCCCGTAAGGGGTTGGCGCAGTGAGCCCGTGTGGGACGATGGGCATGAGACGGGAGGAGCTATTGTTGGGATTAGGCAGAACCTCCCCCAAGCCTTCCGTGCAGCACTACGCTGGCGGTCAGCGATAGGGGTGAGACAGCAGCCGCTGCTCGGCCACCTCGCGGATGCGGGCGCGGTCGTGCACCGCTTGCCAGCCCCTCGGATCGTCCTCGAGCAGGATCAGGTAGACCCGCCGTCCGGGGATGAGGATGTCGTCGTGGGCGTAGACATCGCCGACGTACTCGCCGTCGGCATGGATGCGGGATTCGTCCGGGCGGACGCGCTTGAATGAAATCTGACTCATGATCGGACCTCCGTTGCCAGGTGTGGATACCGCGCGACCTCCCTCCCGGATGCGCGGCGCTCGCCCGCACCAAGCTTCACTCTCACTCCGGCCCGCGGGCCGCTTTGCGGACCGGGCGTAACAACTCGAAGTTGGCAGCATGAAGAAAGGGCCGACGCGCGAAGCGCCGGCCCTTTCCGGGGACGGGAGAGGCACAGCCTCAGAATGGGATCTGGTTCATGTCCGGATCGGCGTCGCCGCCGTCCGGCCCGGCCGAATCCTTGGCCGCCGCCCCGGCCTCGGCGTGCGCGCCGTTGCCGTTGACGGTACCCGGACGATCCAGGAACTGGATCCGGGAACCGGGGACCAGCAGGATCTCGGTCGAGAACCGATCGGAGCCCTCGCCCTCCTTGCGCCAGCGCCGGGTCTGCATCTTGCCCGCGACATAGACCAGCCGGCCCTTCCTCGCGTTCTTGACCAGCATGTCCACCAGCCCGGGCTGGAACGTAACGGCCCGATGCCATTCGGTGCGGTCGACCCGCTCGCCGGTGGTCTTGTCGAGGTACGACTCGTCGGTGGCGATGCTGAGATTCGCAACACGGCCCCCCGAGGCCAGGTGATTGACGGTGACGTCGGCGCCAAGGCGGCCGATGACTTCTGCGCGGTTGAGTCCAAAGCTCATGTTCATTCTCCTTCTGCTTGATGATGACGATGGGATGACGAACGGCCGGGAACCGGAACTTCTCGCTCCAGGCCCCCGCCGTTCATTCCTCTCTGGCTTCCCTCCAACTCCCGGTCTCGGCGACCTCGCGGTCGGGACATTGCCGCGCCTGGTCGTCGGCGAGGGTCTCGCGTACGGCGTTGATGTCCATGCCGAGGTCGCTCAGCAATTGGCCGGTGGCTGCGGGGATGGGGTCGTAGTCGATATCGGGTGCGGACATTTCAGTCTCCTTCGGTGATCGCGTCCGGCACGGGGGAGCCCTTCTCCCTCTCCTCTTCCGGGCGTTCGCCCGGCAGGCGCGAAAACTCCGCCTCCAGGAGCAAAGACGGGAACGGCGGGAGACCGGTGGGACGCCCGCCCATGGCGAGCGCGGGATTGGCGGATGGCGTTCCGGGGGGAGTTGCGGCTACCACCGCCCCCCGCGCCGGAACCGGGCCGCGAACGCGGTCGGCGACGGACGGTAATGTCCGAGTCGGCGATTGAGTCGGCCGCACACGCGAAGCGCGTTGTCCATGCCGAGCGTGATCACGGCGGAGGAGATGCGGGCGTCCAGCCCCCCGGCGGCGATGGAAAAGCGGTGCAGCCCATTCTTCGGCAGGGCCTCGGCAAGGAAAGCGAACTCGCGTTCGCCGGGAAGCATATCGACGTTCATGGGCGAGTCCTCGGCTGCGCCGCACGCTCGTCGCGGGGCTGGCTGTTCATATGGGCACGGGCCGGCAGTCGATTGACGGCGGCCCCCGGCGCGGGGGGACAGGCTGGCACTCGCTCCCCCCTGTCGAACGGATGACTGCCGGCCGGCCAGACGCCTGAAGCGTATCCGGCGGCGCAGGCGTTGGCCGGTCGCGTCATTCCCAGCCGACGAGGGTCGCAAGCGGATGGGCGTCGCGGACCACCTCGACCTCGTGCCTGGACAGGTTCTCGAAGGCGATGAACGCGGTCGCGTCCATCTCGTCGTCGAAGGTCGCCAGGCACTCCTCGGTCGCGATGAGGATCACCGCGAAGCTCGGCGGATACACCGGCATCCCGCGCACGTGATCGGAGCGCTCGTACGATCGCTTCGCGCACGAGGCGCACCTTGAAGCCCCGAAGCTCGGTTCGTTGCAGTCCGTGCACCGGTGAGCCGATTTCCGGGCCCAGTAGCGGCGCCGCGAGGCGGCGTTCTTCCGGTCCCGGTCCCGTTGCTGGCTTTCGATGGTCGCGCAGACCCCGCAGCGGGCCTCGCCCGCGAACGCCGGCTGCCCGCAGATCACGCAAAGGCCCGCAGCCCTGCGGCGGCGATACCGCTCGCGCTCCGCGGCTTGGCGGATCTCCCGGCAAGGCGCACAGGTTGCTCCGCCCTCGACGGGCGGACGGCGCCCGCACCGGGTGCAGACGTTCGCCTCGCGGCGGACCGTGCGCCGCTTGCGGCTGGCGGCACGTGCGCTGCGCCGCTTGGCGATCGGGTCTTTGCCACCATAGATCCTGCCCCCGGCACGGGCCTTGCGGTACTGGACACGCTCGGCCTCGCGGCGCCGGGCTGCGCAAGCCCCGCACAGCCGGCGGCCGGCCTCGGGCCGGCAGGCGCCGCACTTCGTGCAGACGCCCCGCGCGATCCGCTCGGCGGCCCGCCTCCGGGCGTCGCGGGACCGCTCCGAGGCCCGGCGCTTCCCGGAACAGGGATCGCACAGGCTTAGCCCGGATGCCGGAGGACGAACTCCACAACGGGGACACAGTCCCAGCGCCTTGCGCTGTTCGGTCCGCCTCCGGAACCGCTCGCGGTCGCTCGCCTTGCGGATATCGGGATCGCTGATGGGCATGATGGCGCCTCCAATTGCAGTACCGATCGGATCGGAGAGATGCCGGGCCGTCCGCGCGGCGGCGGGACGTCCAGGAGAGCGTGCGTCAGCCCTTCTGGCGGCGCTCGACGAAAATTGACAATGCCCGCCAACCCCACCTTTGCAGCCCGCAATTGCGCAACGTCACGCCGGTCGCGATGATGATTTCATCCCGCGCGGGGCGCAGCTTCTCCACGGCCTTCAAGGACAGGATGCGGCCCAGCGCCTTGCGCCGCCCCCTGGGCCTGGAACCGTCGGCATGGACGGGAACAATCTCGCCGGTGGCGAGGGATCGGTACGTCTCCACGACGTACCGGTCGTCCTCCAGGCCGTCGCCGACGAAGTGAGTGAGATAGGTGCGCGCGTCGCCGCGCGGTGCGAGTGCCGCCTGCATCATGCCGTGCTCCTTGTGTCAGGGGAAAGGGAACGGCGGCGGCGCCCCTCCCCGGAGCGCCGCACGCCGCCCCGCTTCCGGCCGAACTCTCCTTTCCGTGGCGCACGGCCGGCAGGCGGCGAACGGCGGCGAACCACTGTCTTGGAAAAGGGTCGGGTCCGGTGGCGGCGCACGCCGGCACCGTGAGTGCCGCCGGGACGCGCGGGTCGGACCCGGGTCGGGATTAGCTGATTGGCGGCTCGACCGGCCTGCGGGTTTGCGGTGCAAGCGCGCGCTTGACTTGGAAATAATGTGGTACCTAATCGGTACCTGAAACTGAAGAGCCTACGAAGTCGGCAAAGTGGTGTTCTTATAAATAACTGTTATATATGGGGAAAAAGAGATCAGTCTCGCGCTAGGGAAAATCCATGAACCTGTTTGAACATCTTGAGCGTGGTCATCCCCTGGATCGAATCCAGGTACTGAGAGCTGTTGCGGTTCTTTATGTCCGCGTTCTGCGCGCTGATGCGCCGAAACCCGCGCGCCGAGGAGCCGACGAAAAGCGGCGTTAAGGGAACGCCCGCCAGCATCCACAAGCCGACCACCCAGTCGATCCAGAAGACCGCCGCGCAAAGCATGATCGGTATCGCGATGGCGACCCAGATCTGGACGAAATAGACGCTGAAGTAGTAGTCGAGGTACTCGATGCCTTCGGTCGCCATGTTGGCGATTTCCCCCGTGCGGCGTTTTCCGAGGAGACCGGGGCCCAGCTCGACCACCTTCTTGTGGATGCGGTCGCGCACATTCAGCTTGGCTTCGCTGGAGGCCCTGAACTGTCCGGTTCGGAATACCCAGGCCAGGACCGCTTTCAGCAGCACCAGGCCGGCGAGCAGCCAGAACCATTGACGCACCAGGTTGGTGCTCTCCAGGGTGGCATCGACAGCCAGGCCGAGAACGAAATAAAGCAGGATGGTCGCCGGCATCGCGAGGATGCCGCCAATCAGGCCCACCCTGACCCATTTCATCGTGGCCGGTGTGACCAGCCTGTCGTCAACACCTAGCATGCAACAGCCTCGTTCACCGCCATCGCCGCACGTTCTCCGGCGCCGATCAGAGTGCCGGGCGGCGCTTTGCTCTCACACGCGTCGAAACCCGGCAGCCTTCCTCAGGCGCCTTGAAATTCCGCAATGCCGGCCAGCGAGCGCTCCACTCCCACGTTGCAGCTTGCGGCAATTTCACCCGACTCGAGGCTCACGCGCGCACATTCGCCGGTAAAGAAATTGCCGACCAGGATTTGCTCGCCGTCGCCGCACAGGCACATCGTCGCCCAGCCGAAGCCCGGCAAGGGCACTTCCTTCAGTTGCTTGCCCTGCTCATCGAGATAATCGATCGCACTGCCCCGCACGTGCAACAGGTCCCCATCTCGCGTATAACCCACCGCAAAGCACATGGCGCGCCGGTCTTCCTCCGGCAGGTTCAGCAAGTCGGCTCCCTGCCTGGAAGCCTTCAGGTCAAAACGCATGATGCGCTTGCCGGTTTCGGAAACGTAAACGAGTGTCTTGCCGTCCGGCGCCAGCGTGGAATGCGTTACGCCCAGAAAGCCGCCCATGCCCCCGTGCGTATCGGTGGCGTGTTCGACGTCCAACTCACCCTCGGGCGAGAATTCGAAGACGTGGCCGTCACCCATGCTGTCGCTGCCGGGTATCCGTGAGAGGACGGTCTCAAGCGGCAGCCGTATTTCTGTACCCACCAAATGCTCCGCCAGGTAAATCTGGCCGTGCGGACCAAAATTCACGTTCGAGAAGGAACGCCTGGCAAAGTCCACATGCGGCAGCCGCTGGCCGTCCGAACCAACGCGGATCACAAGGTGGGCATTGCTGTCGAACGCCCAGAGCACGCCGTGGGGATCGAACTTGAGCCCGCCGACCAGGTGGGTGCTGTCGTCGATCCACAGCACGCCCTTCTCGTTCAAGTCATGGTCGTACTGGATGATGCGCCCGCGGCCCGCGTGGTCGTCGTCGGGGTCGTTGAGCAATGTCGCCCCGACAAAGACGTCGCCCGGGCTGAAAGGTTTCATGGTCGATTCGGAATTCATTAGGCACTCCCATTGAGAAACGGCGTGACTGCCGGCCCCCATTGAATCAGATTATCGGGCAGGAGCATTGCATCACAATGTGCGTGTTCTCCAGCCAGGCGTTCGCTTATTTCCCTTGCCACGTCCCATTCCGCCGTGGCCAGCAGCACCGGAATGCCGGTATCGGCAAGATGCTGGCCGGTGCGATAGCGGAAATGCGCGTGGTAGGCCTTGCGCCACATTACCGGGGCGCGAAGCACTTCGACTACGCGGCGATGCACCATCTCCGGGTCCAGGTAGGGCTCGCCCTGCAGCATCGAGGACGCTTTTCGCGCGTACCAGGGAAAATAGATGCCCTGGTCGCGCATCATGTGCCACGCTTCCAGCAGGTGCCCGCCGTGCCACTTCGGCGTGATCTCGGGAGCGTAGTTCGCCAACAGGTCTTCCTGTTCATCCGGCGTGTGGTCGATCAGCCCCGTGATCACCAGCCGCCCTACCTGTCCGGGATGCGCGATTGCCAGGTCCAGGAGTACAGAACCACCACCCCAGACTCCGTATCCGTTTACCTGGTCAAGACCCAGCACGTCCAGGACCTGCGCCAGGGCCTCACGGTAGTCCGCGACGCTGACGTCGCCCTCGCCGATGGTGTTGTCGGAATCTCCATGTCCGGGAAGTTCCACTGCCAGAACCGGGTGCGCTCCGATCAGGGACTCGGCCAGCGCCTGCACGGTACGGCCGGAGCCGGCCGCGTCATGCTGCACCACCACGGTCGTGCCGTCGGCGTCGGTATTGCGGTACACCCGCACCTGGCCGCCGGGAATCGAGACCATCTCGCTCCACAGGCGGCCTTGCAGCGCCTGCGCCGGTGGTGAAGCGGGGGGCACGGGCGCCAGGTTGGCGGAAAGCAGCTCAAGACAGTTGTCGCGTGCCGATTGCGGCGTGGGGCTCGAATAAACGGCCACTCCGTCGGGCGGCGGCGGTATGCGCTCCAGTTGGGACGCCAGGACGTCTCCCACCCAGGCGGTAACCAGGCCCGGCACCGTCAGCTGGACGACCGCCTCCGCTCCGTCGTGCGAGAACGCGCAGCCGTAGGCCTTGCGATAGTTGTCGCCGGCGCGCAGAAACTCCAGCACCTCTCCCTGCAGATGGTCTGCGGAAGGCAGGTCGTACGACATGCGGGTGGCGGCGCTTAAGTCATACCAGGGGAAAAACATCAGTTGCTGGCGCAAACGACTCCACAGCCATGTGAGGTGCGAGCCGTCCCAGGCGGGAACGAATGCCGGCAGGTAATTGGCCAGCAGGTCCGCCTGCTCCGCATCGTTGAACGCGCCGTAGCCGTTTACCGCCACCGCGGTTACCAGGTCGGGATGCCTGGCCGCCGTCTCAACCGCCATGGCAGCGCCGGTGTGAAAGCCGTAAAGGCCGGTCTTGCGAATACCAAGGGCGCGAATGAACTCGGCCACGCAGTCGGCGAAATCCGCCATTGTGAGGTCGTCCCCTGCGGCAGGATCCGATGCCCCATAGCCCGGTGTGTCCGGCGCGATGACGGTAAATTGCTTGCCCCATTCCTTCATCAGCGCCACGTATTCCAGCGACGACTGCGGCGACTGATGCAACAGCACCAGCGACGGACCGTCGCCCGCGCGGCGGTAGTGCACCTGGCGGTCGCCGTACTTTCCGCGAATGCTGATGAAGTGCCGGGTAATCGTTACGGGTGAATCACTCATGCTCCAACCTCCTTACGCGGCTGCGCCCGCGCGCCGCCAAACCAGATCAGCAGTCCCACCAGACAGGGGACCAGAACAAGAACCGAACCGAACAGCGGAGCGTTGGCGCCCTGGGCCTGGAACAACATACCCCCTATCGGCGGGGAAATGGTCCTGCCCATCCAGTTGGACGACTGGAACAGCCCGAGCACGGTGCCGCGTTCCGTCGCCGACGCGTACTTCGAGACCAGGCTGGAGATATTCGGCACCAGCAGCGCGCTTCCGCTGGCCAGCAGGGCGAGACCCAGGACCAGCCAGGGCTGGCCCAAAAAGTCAGCCAGTTCACCGGTTCCGATCCTGAGGAAATCGGGGCCGGGCGTCGTGCCCAGAAAGGCGATCACCAACAGTCCGACGCCATACAGCACAATTCCGGCGGCAATCACGGCAACTTCGCCGAATCGGATCGACAGCCGACCGGCGATCAGTCCCTGAACGATCGCGACTAGAAGGCCGAGGAAAAGGAACTGCACCCCCACATGCCGCGGCCCCCAATCCAGGGTGTCCCCGACCCAAAGCGGCATCATTACCTCGAACATTCCGGCCGCGGTCATCCACAACAGTCCGAGAATCAGCAGGCGCTTGACTACCGGCCGTGCGCCGACATCGCGCCACTGTTGCAATTCGGCGCCCAGAGGCTGCGGCGCCGAGCGTTTCTCGGGCGGCAGGCTCTCGCGCATGAAGATCAGAATGACGACCAGCAAGACCGCCGCCAGCACCGCACCCAGCAAGCCGGGCAACAGAAGGCTGGCCGTTTCCGCGCTCTCGCCGCCCAGCATGCCGCCTACGAACGGACCTGTAATGAAACCGAGGCTGATGCCCGCTCCCATGATGCCCATACCCTTGGCGCGGTTCTTCGGCGTAGTGGTATCGGCCACCCAGGCCTGACTGACGGAAAACAGGCCTCCGGCCAGACCTCCGACCAGGCGCGACGCGAAAAGCGTTGCAGCATCAAAGGCGAAGGCCAGCCCCAGGAATGCAATCATGGTGCAGGCGGAGCAAATGGCCAGCACCACCTTGCGCCCGTAACGGTCGCTCAAGCGCCCCCATATCGGCGTAGCGATCAGCTGCCCGATCGCGTAACTGGCAACAATCCAACCGGCCATGGCTTCGCCGCCGCCGAAATCCTCGGCCACGAACATGATGGACGGCAGCACGATGCTGAAACCCATCGCGCCCAGCAGCACAAGCGCAAAAATAATAAACATAGACCGGGACCCGGCAAAAAACAGGTGGCATTATGCCCGCTACCGGCTCAAACCTCCTATTTCACCCCGGAAAAGCAGGTCTGTGGATCGAAAACTGCTAGTGACCATCCGGCCTAACGGGTAAGATACCGGCGCCATGTCCGAACGAAGCGCGGAAGTACTGATTGCCGGCGCCGGCCCGGTGGGTTGCACTGCAGCCCTGGCGCTGGCGCGTGCCGGGATATCCGTGATCCTGGTGGAGGGCTGCGAGACATTGCCGCTGGAATTGCGGGCCTCGACCTTTCATCCGCCCACGCTGGACCTGCTGGAAGAACTGGATCTGACCCGCCGGCTGATTCCGCTGGGTCTTATCACCCGCGATTACCAGTACCGCGACCGCTCGACCGGGGACGCTGCGGTGTTTGACCTCGGTGTGCTGGCCGGGGATACGGGCCATCCCTACCGTCTGCAGTGCGAGCAGTACAAGCTCACCCAGGTGGTATGCGACATGCTCAAGGACATGCCGAATGCCGAGGTCCTTTTCGGGCGCGAGGTCATCGGTGCACGGCAGGACGGCGATGGCGTACAAATGCTCTGCTTTACCGGTGAAGAGGAAGAGTTGTACTCCGGCCGATACCTGATCGGGGCGGACGGCGCCAACAGTTGCGTGCGCAAGAGCATCACCGTGCGCTATGAAGGGTTCACCTACCCGGAGAAATTCCTGGTCTTGAGCACACCGTTTGATTTCGCCGGCCACATGGAGAATCTGAGTAACGTCAATTACGTAGCCGACCCCGAGGAATGGTGCGTGCTGCTACGCACCGCGGACCTCTGGCGGGTGCTGATACCTACCGTTCCCGGCGAGCCCGACGAGAAGTTCCTGGCGCCCGAGTATGCGCAGGAGCGCCTGAACGCGGTCGTTCCGCAGGACCAACCGTACGAGGTGGTGCACCGCACCCTGTACCGCGTGCACCAGCGGGTGGCCGAGACCTACCGCGTCGGCAACATCACGATTGCCGGCGACGCCGCGCACATCAACAATCCCCTGGGCGGCATGGGAATGAACGGGGGGATACACGACTCGATCGTGCTGGCGGAGAAACTGGTCGCGATCCTGCGGGACGGGGCCGGCGATGATCTGCTGGACATCTACGACCACCAGCGGCGCACTGTCGCCAGCGATTTCATTCAAAAGCAGACTATCGAGAACAAGAAGCGCATGGAGTCCCTGGACCCGGATGCGCAACGCAAGCGTCAGGCCGATTTCATGCGCACTGCGGGCGATCCCGATCTGGCGCATGCCTTCCTGCTCAGAACCAGCATGATCCAATCCTGGCGCGACAGCGTCGCTTTAGGCCAAACCTGACCCCGGAAACTATTTCTGCGCGAATCGCGCCCGCCCGCCGGTGATCCCCGCCTGCTGCTCGAACTCCTCCAGAAAGCGCATTGCGGCTGCATCCTCATTCAGCCACGCATCGAGAAACGCTGTGGTAGCACCGGCCAGAATCTCCAGTCCTTCCGTGTCGTGCGCGCCGCCCTTGTTTTCCGGGCCGCCACGGTCCTCGCGGCAGATCAGCCCGCCCAGATAGTGATCGCCTTGCTCCAGAGTGACCGAATACTTGTGCCCCGGCGGACTTAAGTCGTACGCCGACATCCGCCACTCCCAGGGGAACACAGTCGGACCGCCCGTGTTGCCTGTATCCAGCGTGCCGCCGGTGACCAGCACCGGCCCGGGTGTTTGGTCGAAAGATCCTTCGGCCATCTGCGGCATCTGACCTACGCCGCTCATCACGATCGCGGCGTCAAAGCCCAGCGCATAGCTCACCTGCTCGGTGCTGTGCAGGTCTTTCAGCGGTTGGCTCCAGGTGATCTGGGCAATCATTCCGCCGAAGGAATGACCGGCAATCGCCTTGCGTTGGTAGTCGATACGGCCCGTCAGACCGGGTATTTCCTGCCCGGGTGCAAACAGCGCATCCAGCACCCGGGCCACATCGGAAATCCGGATGTACAGAAGGTTCCGAACATCCTCAGGGCTGAGCTTGGCCTGCGAAGTGGGGCAATCGGGATGTTCCGGCAAAACGACGACATAACCGTGAGAGGCCCAATGGTCCGTCAGACCGGAATAACTGTCGCGGTAGCAATTGAAACCATGCGAATAGACCACCAGGGGGAAAGGGCCTTCGCCGTCGGGAAACGCGATGCGTGCGCGCAAACTGCGTTGTCCGGGTTCGGCGGGAAGCATGTGGTCTTCGATCACATGGACTCCATGAGGCCCCCTCTCCGTCTTGTATGCCTCGGGTGGCGCGTCGGCCCGCACGGGACCGGCCAGAGCAACCAGCACGACGGCCAGCATTGCCACGGATATGGTTCCATGCTTCCGGGTTCCGGAAGTGATCATTCGGTGCGTCAGGTCATGCATATTGACTCATAGCCTCCCCCAATGCGGCGGGCAGCCGATTGCTATACTTGGCAGGCAATGATAAGTCGGGGTTGGGGTAGGTCAAAGGAACAAAAAATGAAAATCCGACCTGTTCTTCTCCTCGTGTCGACTCTATTCGTTGCCGCCTGCGGCAGCAGCGGCGGAACCCAGCCACCTCCTCCACCCGTTTCCCCTCCCGAGCCGCAACGGCCGGACCCGACCAGCTTTCCGGACACGGCGGGGCTGACCGAGGCGCAGGAAACGCAGCGCACAACTATCGGCAATACGCCGGAATTCAGGGGCCAGTGGAGTCTTTCGGAAATCAAGGCGGACTACGCCTACGCGAGAGGCTATACGGGCGAGGGCGTGACCGTAGGAATCATCGACACGGGCCTGGACTCCGACCACGACGCGTTCGAGGAAAAACTCCACTCGCAGTCCGCGATTGCGTCCCGCTCCTGCCCCGCCGGCACATGCACGTTTACCGCCATCCGGGACACGCAATCGCATGGGACCGCCGTCGGCGGACTGATCGCGGGCGCCAAGCTGGGAAACTCGATGCATGGCGTCGCATACGACGCGGATCTCCTGGCTATCGGCATACAGCTCGGAAGCGGGTCCCCCATCTACCGGCCCGTGGACTTGAGCAACGGCGCATCGTATCGCTCGCTCGACGAACAAGGCCAGGGAATCTATCGCCGCATAAGCGGCAACACGCGGATCATCAACCACAGTTTCGGCTACGAGGGCGTCGTAACCGACTACACGGCCAGCGAGTATCGCGCCGCTTTCGGACGAACGATCGATAGCCTGCTGCAGGCCGGGACGGCGGATTCGGAGAAAATGATCCTCGTTTGGGCCGCCGGCAATTCCTTCGGCAAGCGCGACGCGCAAGGCGTTCTGGCCGATGCTTCGTCACCCAATATCACCGCCGGCACGCCGTACCTTTTCCCGGAGTTGAAGGGGCACTTCCTTGCCGTCGTAGCCACGCAGTCCAACGGCACGATCGCCTCGTATTCGAACCGCTGCGGCGTTGCCGCTGATTTTTGTATCGCGGCGCCCGGGCACTTGGTGGTCGCACCTGCGGCCGGAAGAAGCAACGGCTACATCCGGATAGCCGGCACGTCGGCGGCTGCGCCGCATGTGGCCGGCGCACTGGCGGTCATGGAAGAAGCCTTCCGCGGACAACTCGGTTCGACCGAACTGGTCACCCGCCTGTTTGCCGCCGCAGACAAGTCCGGGATCTATGCAAACCGGCAGATCTACGGTGAGGGACTGCTCGATCTGGAGAAAGCTACACGTCCGATCGGCACGACAAGCACTGCCCTGTCGGTTTCCGTCGACGGCCCGTCCGTCGGCCTGCCGAGGACTGCCGTGGCTGCGGGGCCCGCCTGGGGCGACGCAATGCACCACGCGTTTGCCGGGCGCGAACTGGCTGTGTTCGACAGCCTGAATGCGCCGTTCTTCATTCCCATGGAATCGTTCATTGCACAGTGGCCGCTGGATAACGGATTTCGCAGGGATCAGCGTTTTGCGGCATTCATCGGACGAGCTCTTGGGCGCGAGTCGGAGCCTGGGGCCGATATCGGGGAATGGACGATGGCGACAGCCGCCGGCCTTACGGAGGGGCAACCGGCGAGCGGGCGCGTATCGGAAGACTGGGCAAGCACGCCCGGCATGCAGAACGCCTGGATCGCACTGGGAACCGAAGGAGTGGGATTGGCGCGCGATTTGCTGGCACCTGGCAAGCGGGCGCGGCTGCGCACCGGCTTCTTCTTCCAAAGCGCGGGCATCACGCGCGGCGAACCGCTTGCGACTCCGGGACGGGCTCATGGCGCTTTTCTCAACTTCGATTGGGGTGATCCATTGCGACGCATTTCAGCGGAAGTTGGACTGCTTCGGGAATCGGAGCGCCTGCTTGGAGCCGGAACCGGAGGAGCCTACGGGCAACTTCGCGGCAACACCTGGTTCACGCGCCTGATCATGGAGCAGAAACTTGCCGCCGGCCTTGAGTTGATGGCCGTGGCGCAAGGCGGATACACGCTGGGCGCAGCCGGCCAGGGGCTCTTTAAGGGAACGCAACGGGTGCTGAGCAGCGCCTTCAGCGCGGGCGTCAGCTGGAAGCGCTCTTACGGCTCGAAGAAGCGCGAACGCGCCTGGTTACTTGTCTCTCAGCCGCTCAGGAACGAATCCGGCGGGCTTTCCCTGGACTATCCCATCGGGCGCACACGAGCAGGCGGCGTCTTGCGTGAGAGGGCCTTCCTTGAGGCCGAACCTTCAGGAAGGCAGATCGATGTGACGCTGGGCTACGAAACGGCCTTGCCGCCGGCTATGGCTTACGGTGCCGGTTGGCGCATCCGCGTTGAGGCCTGGCATTCGCTGCAGCCCGGTCACCGGATTGATGCGCGTTCCGAGAACACCGTGTTCGTGGCCCTGTCACGCGGTTTCTGACCAGCCCCGCGAACGAGGGCATCCTGCCCTCGTCAAGAGCGAGACGCCATCTTTCCCGGGTGGAGGGCAGGACCGCCCTCCTTCCCTGGCTATTGGCCCGGAGAAGCGGCATCGCGCGCCACGGCGCGAACCCAGACTCGGCCGTCTTCGCCCAGCGGTGACACTTCAAGACCCACACCGATCACGTCGGCATACGCCTGCAGGCGCCGGCGAACCCAAATTTCGTGCACTTCTGCTTCGGTCAGGTCGTGCTGTCCCATCCGCCGCGTCTGGGTAAGCACACGCGACCAGGGCGATTGCCAGGCCCGGTATCCGGGCTTGCTCTCAGTCTCAAAAATGAGCTGGTAATGACAGGAGGTGCGGTCGACCATTCCCACCATCACGAACTCCAGGTCGCCGGTGCGCTCGTAGTGTTTGCGGATGCGCTTGAGCAACGGCCGCAGCGTCTCGACCTCGTGCTCGATCAATTCATCCAGCATGCCGCTGTTTTTCGCAAACTGCATCTGGGAGAGGAGCGCCTTTACCAGCGCATCATTGAGTTCATGCACATATGACTCGTCCTCGTGCATGGTCTTGAGCACCACGCCCAGGGCCAGACCCAGCTCTTTCTCGCGCCCTTCCAGCCCGCTGCTGGCTCCTCTGAACTCAGAATCGCCGCTCGGCTGGGCAATGCCCGCCGAAGAAACCGCCATCGCGGCGCAGGCAAGTAAACCAATTGCTGTGTGTTTCATCCGAAACCTCCTACCAGGGAATGACCTTCCCATCTACATTAACAGGCACGCCGGCATCTTCCAGCGTGGCGTGGGCGATAAGTTCCACCATACCGGCGACACTCTCTTCCGTAGTCAGCGCCGGGCCACGGTAACCCGACTCATACAGCAGGCGGGTATCCACCATTCCCGGCGCCACCAGCAGAACCGCGACGCCGCGCGGCTTGAGATCAGCCCGCAAGGCCCGCCAGCCCATATTGAGCGCCGCCTTGCTGATTCGATAAAAATAAAAGCCGCGCATCCGGCCCATCAGGGAAATCGACCCCAGACCGCTGGTCAGGGCCACGATCTTGCCGCCGGCGGCCTCCACGTTGTCCGCCAGTGCCTCCGATACCCGCAGGGGGCCGAAGACGTTGACCGCCATGGTCTGCTCGAAACTGTCGTAGTCCAGCCCCCCGAGGCTTTGCTCGGGCAGCGTTCCAAGGATTGCCGCATTGTTGATCAAAAGGTCGATGGATTGACCCGCCAGGGATTGAACCAGCGCGCCGATCTGGTCTTCGCTGGTGACGTCCAGCTGCTCGATTCTGAGGTTCTCATGCTCGGCCGCAAGTGCCTTCAAGTCATCCGCCTGCCCGGGACGCCGGCAGGTCGCGATGACCTCCCAACCCTGCTCCGCGTACCAGGTCGCAAACGCCAGTCCGATTCCCCGGTTTGAGCCCGTGATCAGGACGGTTGACGGAGCGCCGGCGGCGGACCCGCCCTGCTGTTCGGCGGGGGACGTCCCCGGCACACTCCAAAGCAGCGCCACGGCCACCAGCGATGACACTGCGGCGGACCCGGCAAACCGGCGTCTCGTTCGAATTCGATTCATGCGAAATCCTCCCGTAAGCGATTGTATGCGAGACCGTCGGGTACTCATTTCGGAAGTTTGAGGCTAAACTTGCGAGCCTGACTTCGCCGGCAAGTACCGGCAGGTCGCTTTCAAAGGGAGTTCTCAAAGGAGTCTTCACAGTGGCGCAGACCAAGAGCACCAGCGCAATAGCCGCGCAACCCAGCTATGTCCCGACCCGCGAGGAACTGGTGCGCGAGGCGCGCAAGCTGGTGCCTGTATTGCGCAAGCGGGCGCAAGCGACGGACGATTTGCGCATGCTGCCGGACGAGACCGTGGCCGATCTGAAAGCCGCGGGCATTCACAAGATTTTTACCCCGCGGCGCTATGGCGGGTTCGAGATGGACTGGGGCACGCATGTGGACGTGTCGCGGGAGCTGGGTCGCGGCTGCGTATCCACATCCTGGGTCGTGTCGGTGGTGATGTCGCACACCTGGATGCTGGGGCGCTTTCCCCCCCGCGCCCAGGAGGAATTCTGGCCGGACCAGCCGGACACCATCATCGCGACCGCCTTTGCCGGCGGCGGCAAGATGGAGCCGGTTGACGGCGGCTACATGCTTTCCGGCCAATGGCGGTTCGCAAGCGGCGTCGACCACGCCAACTGTGCGATCGTCGGCGGGCGTTACAACATGCAGGGGCGGTCGTCGGAAGGCACCCTGGTGAAATTCCGCATGGCCCATCTGCTCCCCGGCGACTATGAAATCGTCGATACCTGGCATGCCGAGGGGCTAAAGGGCACAGGCAGCAAGGATATTCTGGTCAAGGATCTGTTCGTGCCCGAATACCGCACCGTGCTATCCGAGGACCTCGCGGGCGCCAAGCCGCCGGGCGCCAGCTTGCACGAAAGCTATATCTACCGCGTGGAATTACAGCAGTACTTCTACTCGCTGCTGTGCGGGCCGATGCTGGGCGCGACCCGTGGCGGACTGGAGCGCTACCTGGAGGAAACGCGGGGCCGAACGGGACAGATGTTCGGCGAGAGCATTGTCGAACAGATCCCCGTGCAGATACGGGTGGCGGAGTCGTTTGAAGAGCTTCGTGTGGCCGACCTGATTACCGACAATCTCATGGAATTCCTGCACGAGGCCGGTAGTTCCGGCAGAAAGATCAGGGGGATCGACCGGCTGCGCATCCGCCGGGAACCGGCCATGGCCGCCAAACTATGCATGAGCGCGATAACCCGCCTGGCCAACATGATGGGCGTGACCGCGCAAACCGGCAACAATGCCGTGCAGCGGCATTTTCGTGACATGCGCACGATCTCGACGCACGGAGGCGTCAACTGGGACAACGCCATGACGCCGACCGGAAAGCTGTTACTGGGCCTGCCGACCGGCGATCCGCTTACCGACGTAGATCTTGAGAGCTCCTGATTCGCAGTGAATAACGGTCAGGGCCGGCCCAGTCCGCTGGTGGCGTGGTACGCCGTCGGCGTGCTGATGATCGCGTTCATTTTCTCCTTTCTGGATCGGCTTATCCTCTCCCTTCTGGTCCCGCCGATCATGCGGGACCTGGACATCTCCAATACCGCCATCGGATTGCTGGGCGGACTTTACTTCGCAGTGTTCTACGCTCTCATGGGCCTGCCCCTGGGACGCTGGGCCGACCGCAACAGCCGAAAGCTGATCGTCAGCGCGGGCATCTTCCTGTGGAGCCTGATGACCGTGGCCTGCGGGCTGGCGCGGAATTTCTGGCAGCTCGCGCTGGCGCGGGTGGGGGTGGGGGTGGGCGAAGCCACGCTGTCGCCTTGCGCCTATTCGCTGATAAGCGACTATTTCCCCAAGGAACGCGTGGGTACCGCACTGGGGGTGTTCCAGTGCTCCGCATTTATCGGAGCTGGCGTGGCCTTTCTGGTAGGCGCCAATGTGATCGAGCTGGTTGCGGCGATTCCCTTTGAGCGTCTTCCCCAGGGATTGGCCGACTTCCTTTTGCAATTCAAACCCTGGCAGCTGGCCTTCATGATCGTCGGACTGCCCGGCGTCCTCGTGGCCCTGCTTGCACTGACTATTCGCGAGCCGGCCCGCCAGGGCCTGATGGCCGGCATGGAACAGAAGGTTCCGTGGTCGGTGGTGCGGGAGTTCTTTCGGCTTCATTGGCGCATGTTCCTGGCGCATTTTTTCGGTTTCGCCATACTCGCGGCGCCGGTCGCCAATCTGCTCCTCTGGGGGCCGACGCACATGATCCGCAATCTCGGCTATACCGCCTCCCAGGCCGGGCAATCCCTCGGTTGGATTCTCCTGTTCTGCTCCACGGCAGCAGTGTTTGCGGGCGGCTGGTTCACGGATTTCCTGAGAAGGCGAGGCCGGGTTGACGCACCGTTTCTGGTCGGCATCATCGCCGCGACGGCCCTGACTCCGATTTGCCTGATCACGACGCAACTTGACAGCCCCTTCTGGACGCTGGTGCTGTTCTGCCCCTATGCCTTTTTCGGCTGCTTCGCAGTGGCGAGCGGTCCCGCGGCGCTGCAACTGGTAACGCCGAATCAGCTACGGGCCACGGTTTCGGCTGTGTGGATGCTGGCGCTGAACATCCTGTCGGCAATGGCCGGCCCAACGGCGGTAGGTTTCGTTATCGACGGTGTGTTTGGCTACAACGAGGCGGTGGGAAAGGGCATCGCACTTGTCAGCGCGATTGCCGCGCCGATAGCCGGCTTGTTCTTGCTGTTTGGGCGCAAGCATTTCCTCGCTGCCGCGAAGGAAGCATAGCTTTCCCCCGGGTTACAGCCCTAGCTGGAGGGCGCAGATGCCGTCACTCCCAGCGTCGAGGGCTGGAATCCCTCGGTCCCAAGCCTCCCTCCCGGATCAAAGAGAGTAGCGGTCGATAAACGATCCGGCGGGCGTGTGGCCGCCTTGGAGACGCAGCCAGCAATCAGCGGCTGCAAGCGCACCAGCCTGGCCGGGGCGTTGAGGATGCACCAATTGCAACTCGCCTGCGCCACTTGCCCGCCGGGCGAGAACAAGATGCGTATAGCCCTCACGCAAGTCACATGGTTGCGCAAGCTGCCTTGGATTCGGCTGCTCGGCACCCATACCCATGACAGCGCGAATCCCCGGCCAGACGAGAAAACGCATCCCCGCGGCTGTAGCCAGCGGGTTGCCGGGAAGCCCGAATACCGGCGTTCCGTCGTCCAGCAGCGCGAACAATACCGGTTTGCCCGGCCGAATGGCGACGCCGTGAAATACTGTTTTCGCCTTCAGGCTCTTAAGGGCGGGACGCAGCACATCGCTGCTACCGGCGGAAGCGGATCCACTGGAAACCAACATCCGGGCACCGCGTTCCCTGGCGCGCCGAAACTCCCGAGCAAGTTCCTTCGCATCGTCCGCAACGTGGCAAGAAACCGTCACCGGTAGCCGACGTTCGGCACACCAGGCGGCAAGCCAGGAAGCATTGGCATTGGCAATCTGCCCGGCCGCCAGCGTGGAACCCGAGGGGCGGACCTCGTCACCCGTTGTAATCAGCGCCAGAGGAGGAGGAGTCCGGACGGGCAACTGGCTGATTCCCGCCGCCGAAAGCAGGGCGATATGTCCGGCTCTCAAACGCTGCCCGTTGAAATCGAACACCGCGCCGGCCGGGTATTCCTCCCCCTTGATCCGCAGGTTCCGGCCCTGCACAACCGGCTGGGTCAGGCGCAGGACTTCGATACCCTGCCGCTTGACTACCGTTGATTGCTCCAGCGGAACTACGGAGTCCAACGGCGTCGGCGTAAGCGCCCCGGTGGCCGTTCGCATGGAGCGTCCCGTACCGGGGTTGACCTCTTCCGCCCGCGCGCCCACCTTCAACTCACCCGCAATGGGCAGTTCCACCGGAGACTCCCTGCTGGCGCCAACGGTATCCGCGGCGCAGACGGCGAAGCCATCCATCGCCGAATTATTGAAGGCCGGAGACGCGACTGCGCCGACAACTGCACTGACCGGAACGGCGCCCAGGGCTTCGCCGACCGGCATGAGCCTCTCGGAGGCCGGAGCAATTGTGGCTGTAATGGCGCCGAGCGCCTCGGAATAGGGGATCAGGGTCATCCGGAAAGTAAAAGCTTGCTTGAGTTTCTTTCAGTTATACTCCAAATCGGCCGATTGGGGGCTTGCGGGGTTAGATGGGACTGAGCAATCAAGCTGAAATGGCGCGCGCTGCAGGTTCAGCAAACCCAGGCCGCAGCCTCAAGAGTCACGTTTCCATCAAACGGCGCGAATTCGTATGAAAGACCGGCTCATTGATCTGTCGCTTGACCGCCACCGGTCAACGATGCTCGTGATGCTCGGCATTCTTGTCTTCGGCATTGTCGCGCGCGTATCCATTCCCGTCGAGAGCGAACCGCGCATTGAAGTGCCGTTCTTCGTGGTAACCATGATCCACGAAGGTATTTCGCCGGAGGACGCCACGCGGCTATTGATCATGCCGCTGGAAATCGAACTCAAGTCCGTGGAAGGCGTAAAGGAAATCACCGGAACGGGCGCAGAGCATATGGCGACAGTTGCGGTGGAATTCACTACTGAAACCGACCTGGACGCTGCACTGGCAGACGTGCGCGAGGCGGTCAACCGGGCCAAACCGGAGTTCCCGTCCACCGCCGAGGAGCCGATTGTCGAGGAAACCGCCACTACCGACTATCCGGTGCTGCAGATCAACCTCGTCGGCGAGAACACGCCGGAAGAAACGCTCTACGCCGTCGCGCGGCGCCTTCAGGATCGCGTTGAATCCGTCGCGCAGGTTCGACTCGCCGCCCTGCAGGGCAACCGCGAGGAATTCATGGAGATCGTCATCCGGCCGGATCGCCTGGAAGCCTACCGGATGTCGATGGAAGAGCTGTACTCAGCGCTCACGCGCAACAATCGGCTGATTGCCGCCGGTGCACTGGAGTCCGGGCAGGGCAGCGTTTCGGTAAAGGTTCCGAGCGTGATCGAATCGCCGGAAGACCTGCTTGATCTGCCGGTAAGAATCGACGGAGATACGGTCCTCACCCTGAGCGACGTGGCTACGGTCCGCAGGACCTTCAAGGACCGCACCAGCTACTCGCATGCAAACGGCGAGCAGTCAATTTCGGTGTTCGTCTACCGCCGTTCGGGCGCCAACAGCATCGCCACCGCCGAAGCCGTCCGTGAAGTCGCCGACGCATTCCGGGAGGAACTTCCCTTGAGCGTCAACATGTTCTATTCACAGGACACCTCGGCGTTCGCGGCCAAGCAGATTGTCGAATTGCAGGGCAACATGGTCACCGCGCTGGTGCTGGTCATGCTCGTCATCATCCCGGCCATGGGAGTTCGAAGCAGCCTGATCGTGGCCGGCGCGATTCCCGTTTCCTTCCTGTTCGCCCTGATCTTCCTGTGGCTGCTCGGAAACTCGTTCAATTTCATGGTCATGTTCGGCATGCTGCTCGGCCTGGGCATGCTGATCGACGGTGCCATCGTAGTGACGGAGGACGCCGAAAGGCGGATTTCCGAAGGCATGGACGACGAAGCAGCGTACGGCGCCGCGGCCAAGAGAATGTTTCTGCCGGTTACCGCCTCGACCGCGACCACTCTGGCGGCTTTCGTCCCGCTGATGTTCTGGCCCGGAGTGGCCGGCGAATTCATGGGTTTCCTGCCGATTACGCTCCTTTGGGTACTGATCGGGTCATTGCTTTATGCACTGATCTTCGTGCCCGTACTGGGCTCCAGGTTCAGGTGGCGGCCGGCACGTACGAAAGCCAGGCCCGCGCCGGCCGAAGACATCTGGGACAGGGACCTTGGCCGCCTGACAGGCTTTGCTCAGCGCTACGGATCGCTGCTGACGCTTGCAGTGCGCCATCCCCTGGTCACGATTCTTGCCGTGATCGCCGTTGTATGGGGCATCTTCGCGCTGCATGGCTCACGCGATCTGGGCGTTTTGTTCTTCAACGAGAACGATCCCACCTATGCACAGGTCTTCGTGCGGGCGCGCGGCAACCTGGACGTGGATGAAGCCTATCGACTCGTTGCCGAAATCGAAGAGGCCATTCTCGAAGTCCCCGGCATAAGGAACATCAACATGTTCACGACAACCGGAGCAGGCCAGGCCCAGGGACAGCGAATGCAGTACCAGGGCGGGGGCGCCGCGGACCGCATCGGCACCATGTTCATAGAAATGCTCGAGAGCAGCCAGCGCAGCCTGACCGGGACGGAAGTGCTTGAGGAGATTCGGCGTCGGACGGAGAACTTTGCCGGCGTGGTCATCGAGGTGCGGCCCTTCGAGGGCCAGATCACCGCCGGCAAGCCAGTGGCCGTGCAGTTCGCCTCGCGCGACCGCTCCCGCCTGCCGCCGGTGGTCGAAAAAGTCCGGGACTACATGGTCAGTGAGGTGGAGGGTCTTCGAGACATCGAGGACTCTTTGCCCGTGCCGGGCCTTGAGTGGGAATTGGAGGTCGACCGCGCCGCGGCAGGCCTGTACGGCGCGGACGTTTCCACCGTCGGCCTGGCCACCCAGCTGGTCACCAACGGCGCCAAGCTGGGCGAATATCGTCCGGATGACGCCGACGACGCGCTGGATATCCGGATTCGCTACCCCACCGAGAGCCGCGGGGTCAGCGAGCTGGACGAACTGCGTATCGTAACCGCCAAGGGGCCGGTCCCGCTATCCAATTTCGTGGTCCGGCGCGCCACGCCCAGGCTGGACGCCTTGCAGCGCGCCGATCAGCAGGACATACACATGGTCCGCGCCGGGGTCGCGCCCGGAGTCCTGCCCGACACCAAGATGCGGGAAATCGAGGCCTGGCTGAATACCCAGGATTTCGACCCGGAAGTGGAAATCCGTTTCCGCGGAGCGAACGAGGAGCAGCAGGAATCGATCGACTTCCTCTCCAAGGCATTCTCTTTCGCCCTGCTGCTCATGTTCGTGCTGCTGGTCACTCAGTTCAACAGCATGTACCAGAGTTTTCTGATCATGCTGGCCATTGTTCTATCCACCGCCGGGGTCTTTCTCGGCCTGGTGATCACCAATCAACCGTTCAGCGCGATATTGAGCGGCGTGGGCGTTGTGTCCCTGGCGGGTATTGTCGTAAACAACAATATCGTTCTTATCGACACCTACAACGTGGGGCGCAGGGAACATCCGGACCGGGACATTGCCGAAATCATCGTGCTTACCGGCCTGCAACGCTTGCGTCCGGTGCTCCTTACAACCGTCACCACGGTGATCGGGCTCTTGCCCCTTGCCAGCCATCAATCGATCGATTTCATCAATCGGACCTGGATTTCGGGAGGGGAGCTCTCGGGCTACTGGGTTCCTCTGGCCCAGGCAGTCGTATCGGGATTGAGCTTCGCCACCATCCTGACACTCATCGTTACCCCGGCCCTGCTGGTCCTGCCAAGCCGCCTCAGGGTAATGCGGGACGACGTGCTGTACCGACTGCGCCGGTCACCTCCGGTCGCCAAGAGGTGGGGCGGCGTTCGGCTAACTGACGGAAGACAAGGAGACGGCAACCGTGTCCAATAGCTCTCCCCCACGCCACTTGTTGACGCAAGAATGCTTATGAACATAAACCCGCGAAAGCGAAAATTGATCTTCGCCGCCATCGTGCTTGTCGCAGCCCTGGCATGGCTTCTGTCCGGTGTCCTGGGAGGCGACAGGCCGGAGAACCTGCCCTCCATTGCCGTGCAAAGAGACCAGGCCAACGAGCAGGCTGACATGGTGGTGCGCGTGCGGACCAGCCGCGCTTCCCAGCAATCCAGAACACTGACCCTGAGGGGACGCACGCGTACCCGGCACGCGGTTACGGTTCGCTCCGAGACCGCTGGTCGGGTCGAGGGCCGCCCTGTCGATATCGGTGCTCGCGTGTCCGACGGCGACACGCTCTGTCAGGTGGAGACCAATGACCGCGAGTTGCGCCTTCGCGAAGCCGGCGATGCGGTTGATCTGGCAACGCTTGAGTACGAGGGAATGAAGACGCTGCGGGAGCAGGGACTTCAGCAGGAAATCGCGGTAGCCCGGGCCAAGGCCCAGTTGAGTTCCGCGCGACGCCAGCTCCTGGCCAGCGAATTGGAGCTGAAGAAGACCGCCGTTGTCGCGCCGTTTGCCGGCTTTGTGGAAGAGACGCACGCCGAAGTCGGCGACTACCTGCAGATGGGCAGTCCCTGCGCCACGATTCTGGACCTCGACCCCATCTACGTGGAGGCGGCGGTCACCGAACAGCAATATCCGCAGCTGCGCCTGGGAGCGGAAGTGGAAATCGCAATGGCCACCGGCGGCGCGGCACGCGGATCGCTGACTTTCATCGGCAAGCAGTCATCCGACGAATCACGCACCTTTCCCATCGAAGTAACCGTACCCAACCCGGACTTTTCTATTTCCTCGGGCGTCAGTGCGGAAATCGAGGTGTCGCTGATCGCTCAAATGGCGCATAAGGTAAGCATGTCCTTCGTGGTGCTGGACTCCAATGGCGATTTGGGAATTCGAGCCGTCGACGACGCCCGGCGGGTGCGTTTCCACAAGGTTGAAGTCATCAGGGAGGACCCGGACGGCCTTTGGGTTTCCGGCCTGCCCGACGAGGTAACGCTGATCACCGTGGGCCAGGAGTTCGTCAGCCCGGGGCAGCAGGTCGAGGTTCAGCGCGACACCAGCACATAGTGCCGCGCGTTTTGGGGGCGCCTAATTCAACGGGTGCCTTTGCCGCACAACTCGAAACTTGAAATTCTTGTCCGGGCTGAGTTTCGGCAAGGGGCTGAGTTTCAGTTCATAGTCGGCAGGCGTCAGTTCCAGTTCCAGGTGGTGGGCAACCAATAGCAGATTTGCAATGAGCTGAAGTTCGGCGAAACGCGCCCCCAGGCAAATGTGCGTGCCTAGGCCGAATGGCGCAAAGGCGCCGGGTGACCTGTGTTCGGCGCGGTCGGGAAGATATCGGTCGATGTCGAATTTTCTGGCGTCCCGGAAATAATTCTCATCGAAATGCGACGCGGTATATGCCACGTGAATGATGGTGCCCGATGGGATTTCCATACCATTGATCTCTATCGCGTTCATCGCCTTCCTGAGTTGCACCGGAATAACGTTGTGCAAACGAAGTGTTTCCATTACGAAACGACGCGACACGTCGATGGCTTCCCTCGTCAGGTCCTTTCCGCTGGGATCCCCGCCGGCAAACAGTTCATCCGCCTCCGCCACTACCTGCCGGGCCAGGCCGGGATTCTTCAAGAACTCGTAAAGCACGAAGCTAAAGGCGCTGCCCAGGTAATGGCCAGCGATCAGCGGCGCAACGAAAACGAACACGATGTCTGTCTCCGGAAGGAACTGCGGATCCGACTGATGAAACTCCATCATCTCGTCAACCAGATCACTACGCTTGCCAATGCGTTGCGCCGGCGTATGTGCAGTGTGAATTGTCTCGAAGAATTGCAGTATGTTGCGGCGCGCGCGAAGCATCTTGGGCGTCTTGAGCATAAACTTGGGAAGAAAAGTCTGGACATGCGTCATCAAGGCGCGGTGCTGGTACAGCAACAAGTCATCCACGACTTCACGGCTATCGACACTGCAGGAGAGCTGGGAAATCTGCAGACCGTGAAGTCGCTGGGACGTTATTTCCCCGGGTAGGACCACGCCGGTTTCCCATCCCTGCAGGCTCTCGCGAGCCATCTCGATAATATCGGGGATTTGATCCAGGACCACATGCCGAGAAGTGCCACCCCGCATGGCTTTGCGCATCTTGAAATGATCGGCGCCGTCCATGCTGGCGATACTGCGGGCCGCGCCCCAAACCGATTCGAACTGGGCGAGGTAGTCCTTGGTGCGCAGATAATAGCGACCGCGCCGATTGACCCAGCGGTTCATTTCGGCGCCCGCCATTACCACAACATCGGTACCGGGAACCTTGAACCGGAAAACCGGCCCCAATTTTTCGCTCTGCTCTGCGACAAACACGGGATAGTTGCCCGCCCGAAAAGCGCGCGAACGCAGTGCTTCCTTCAGCCCGAGGACCGGCAGCGGCTTACGGCTTGTGACCCTGAGGCTTGCCGGAGGCTTATAGATGCTCTCCACGGCGGCCGTGATCGACTGGCCGATAAAGTCCATACGCGCGATGAGATCGGCACGCTCCCTCACCCGCTCCAATACCTCGGCGTCCAGCAAATGGGCGAACCCTCCGCAGGTTCGCACGAGACCTATGATCATGATGTCGCGTGGGTCGGGTATTTCGTTTTCGTCCAGGAGAATGCGCGTTATCCGGCGCTTGATCTCCTCACCCGCCTCGCCCTCTGCCATGGGATAGCGGCCCGAGGACCCGACTTTGGAGCTAAGCGTCCAAAAGCCTCCGGCGTCGAATTTCAGCACACCCTTCTCGGCCAGGCGCTCCAGGGCCATTTCGTATATGCCCTGAGCTCTTGGCGCACAGTGCTCCACCCAGTATCCCGGACTGCGCATTTCCTTTTCCGACACGATGTCCCCAAGTATGGGATCCAGCAATTCATCGCCCGTATGCGAGCCGTCAATAAGGATCAGGGATTCAGGGTCGGTGTCGATCCTGTTTTCCAGCGCAAGATCCATCAGCACCGCGCCGGACAAAACGCAAGCCAGCTTCCATTCGGGCAAAGGAATGAGGTATCCCGTATCCTCGTCGAGAAGAACCAGTATCGTTTCTTCGGCAAGTCTCATGTTTGACTCTCCATCAGGCTCACTTCTTGCCAGCGCATCCGGCTGCTGCAGTCATATGCCTCCACTGGCGAAATGGTAGCATCAGAACGCACGGCGCAATCTTCCAACTATCGCATCCGCAAGCCCGTGAACGATCCCCTTGCTCGGTACGCCGTGCGTTTCATCTGCCTTTTCTAATGAAGTATGTACACCGAATTCATCACGGAAAAAGCAAGAGTGCAAATTGCGGTTCGTTTTTTCCGTTCCGGCACATGATGCCTGGAACCTGCAGACAATAGCCTGTCCGGGTCGCTCTAGTGCCGTGTCAAACAGATACCTTCGCATCAGAGCGAGCGGTGCGGGCCAATGCAAGGCGCAGCCCGCAGGGAATACTGGCCGTATTGCCCAGGGCTGCAACGCCGCAGTGGCGCGCACCGCTCGCTCCCGAAGGGCGCGTTCCCCATGGCCCGTGGCGGCGTTGCGCCCCTGGGCAATGGGAGGCACCATTCCCGGCGGGGACGCGCCTTGCCACATACCATGGGGAACGCGCTGATGCGAAGGTATCTGTTTGACACGGCACTAGTCCGGCTTGCGCGCCAGAAAACAATAGAGCGGGCTAAAGATTCCCGACTTGCCTCCAGCCACGTAGGCATCCGCGGTTCGGTCCATGAGCCGGACTACGGCACTGGAGCCCGCGGGGAAGAACCTGAACGCTTCCGCGAACCTCAGCGCGCCGATCATCGCCTTTCTTCCAGCCGGCGTCCTCCGCAAGGCATTCCGCAACGTCCCGCTTCCTCCCTCCATCGGTTGGTACCAGGGTGTGCTTGGACCTTCCACTACGTCCCTGTCCATTCCCTCAAGCACCTCGAACCCGACCGCCTCGAGAGCCTTATTCACTTCGGCGAAGGTGGCGATCTCATTCAAGGCGATGCCCAGCATCAGATCGCGCTTAATGGTCCGGTGAAGGGTGCTGCCGGAATCGAACTCATTCGTCAGACACATTTCCTGGCCCCAGAACAACGCTCCGGGCTTCAAAACGCGGAAGATCTCTGCAAAGGCACCCTGTTTGTCCGGTGCATGGCAGGTGGACTCGATCGCGTAGCCCGCATCGAAGGAGTCAGCTTCAAACCTGCTCATGTCCATAAAGCTGCAATGGACATAGTCCGCCATGTGATCGAGACCGGCTTCCACATTCCTTCGCTTCGCCTTTTCCAGTTGCTGCTCGTTGTTATTGAGACAAACTACCCGGACGCCGGACTCACGAGCAACCCTGCGCATAGGACCACCGACGCCGCATCCCACATCGATGACCGTCATTCCTTCTTGCAGCTGGAGCTTGCCGATCATGAGCCGCTGGTGCCGGACGATTGAATCTTCAAGGCTCTCTCCGGGGCTGAGGGGCGCAAAGTACAGCGACTCATTCCACCCGAATTGCATGAATTCGCTGCACAGCGAGTAATAGTCATTAACCGTTTCAGTGTGGTTGTAACGGCCGCTGGCTGCGCGTCTTTCGAGCCAGCTGCCAAAGAACTCCACACGGCTGGCGACGGGCCAGCCGCTGTAGGCTTTCTTCAGGGACGTGGACAGTTTCATCAGCTTGACCTGCAATGTTAGGGAAACAGGGAAGGATTGGCGGTGCCTTCAGGGACGATGACATAGCGCGCTCTGCTATGGAGGAACGACTTCCTTCCATGAATCTGCATGCAGCGGTATTTCGTGGCAGACGGGTGCCGCTCGCCTCGCATCGATTGTGGGTAGCGTCGGTAGGTCAAGCGCTGCGCTTGGCGGTGCCAAGGGAAAGAGGCTTGAGGTCACGCACAGGCTGGCGGCCTGGCTCGGCTTCCGGGTAGAACTGCGCGCAGTAATCCCGGTAGGCCATGACCTCGCCGTCGGAGCGGCTCAATATCGGCAAGGGCTGGTAGCGCTTGTTTTTCCAGATAGTCACGTCCTGCCTGACATCGTGCTTGACACGCGAAATGAAGAACCGGGACAACCAGTTCGGCGAGAAGCATCGCAGCAGCAAGGTCGCCAGCCATTTCTGCCCGGGTTCCCAGCGCTTGACCTGCAGTGCGATTACCAAATTGACTTGAGCGTCGTCAACGGCTGTGGACAGGATCCACTGGCGCAGGTACATCCCGCTGACACGCTCATGAAACTCCACGAAGGAGTACCCCAGCCCCCAGACATGGGCTGTTGCGGCGACATCCGTGAGGACAGGCAAACCGACGATACTCATCTTGCGCCTGAAGACGAACCGGCTCCGCAGATAGGCGCCATCTATCAGCACGTCCCCCACTTGCTTCACTGTCTCGTAACCGTGCACGTACTGCAGATGGTTGATGTCCACGGAGTTCTCCGCGGTTTCCTGAGGGTGGCCCCGAAATTGCATGGTGCCGTATTGCAGGCGCTCCCATTCCTTTTCGGGCCAGTCGGGCAGCTCCCATTGCGGGCCGCGTCCGACTGAACTCCACCAGGAAAAAATCAGGCCATTGAGCTCTCGGGTCTCATAGACGTTAAGCCGCGCGGTTCGCGGCGGCGGAGCGTTCGGGGTAGCGACGCATTGGCCGCTGATGTCGTACTCGAAGCCGTGGAAGGGACACACAAGGCGCCCGTTCCTGACGCATCCCCCGGCCTGGGGTCCAAGGTGCCCGCCCAAGTGCGGGCAATAGGCCTCGGACACGCAAACTTCGCCGGCGCTGTCCCGCCAGACCACAATCTGCTTGCCCATCCAGGTTTTCTGCTGGAGACCGCCTGCGGGAAGATTCCTGGCGACCTCAACGAGGTACCAACCTTCCGGGTACCTGCCCGGAGGGTAATACCGACTATCCGCTAGTTTCATTTTCAGCCCCCGCTTTTGGACTAGCTCAATTATTTCATCAAGTTATTGGCCTAAGCATACAGGACATTGTGTGTCTGAACCTACAATGCGGATTGCCATGAGTTACGCAACCGTATTGACCATTCACCTCCTGACGGCCGGCGCAAGCCTGGCTGGCTTCGTGCTGCGGGGTGTCTGGATGTGGCGCAGATCGCCCTTGCTCGGTCGCCGAATAACCCGGATTGCCCCGCACGTCAACGACACCATTCTTTTCGTTACCGCCGTCTGGCTGGCGACCCTGCTGGGATACTGGCCGCTCCCGACCTGGCTGATCTGCAAGATCACGGCCGTCGTGCTGTATATCCTGGCTGGGGCCGCCGGACTGCACTACGGCGGCTCGCCCACAAGGAAGAAGATATTCTTCAGTTTAGCGCTTGGCCTGTTCGGCTACGTCGTGGCGATCGCCTACCTGAAGTCGCCCCTGCTGCTGATCTGATTTTCTGCCCCCGGCAAGATCCTAGAAGCTGTAGCTCAGGCTGACACCGACCTGGCGGCCACGAGGCAGCGAGATGGCGAAGCCGCGCGGAGTGGTGCTCACAGTGCGGGTTTCTCCCGAATAACCGTCAAAAGAAGTGCCGGCGGGCAGCGAACCGGAACTCCGGTCAATGTATCGGAGAATATCCAAAGGAGCGTCGTCATCGAAGAGATTCTTGCCCCAAAGAGTGATTTCCAGCGCATCACGCCGCACGCCCAAGCGTAAACCCACCCGGGTCATCGCGCCGGTTTCGATCAAATTGTGGATCTGAGAAAAGCGGGAGCCTTCGTAGACCACATCGCCCACCCAGAACCAGGAAAAACCGTTTGCCATGGCCCCGCCGTCATAACGCGCAACCAGCGACGCCATATGCTCGGGAATACGCGGCACCTGCTTGCCGGCCGCAGAACCCAGGCGATGAAGATCGTGCAAGGTTCCACTGGCGCCGAGCAATTCGGCCTGGTCAATATTGATGTATTCCGTTATTTCAGCATTGGTCCAGGCATACCCGAGGTTGAGCGTCAGCTGGTCGCTTACCAGCGCCTGCACTTCCACCTCCAGCCCGCTAATGTCCGATTCACCGACGTTGTCAATAATTGAAGTAGTAGTCCCTCTTCCCGTTTCAATGACCGTCGTGAATTGCTGGTCCGTTACCTCGGTGCGAAAGGCGGCCACATTCAACGCGAGACGTCCATCCATCAGGCGGGCCTTGTAGCCGGCTTCGAAATTCCAGGCGACTTCCTCGTCGACGGAACGGAAGGACTCATCGGGGTTTCCGGACGCGTCAAGCGGCACGTCCGCGTTGAAGTTGCCCGGTTTCGAACCCTTGGAGATGTTCACATAGAGGTTTGTGTTCTGGTCAGGCTTGTAACTCAGTGTGAAGCGCGGGTTCAGGGAGGTAAATTCCACTCCGTAGTCGCCGCTCATCATGGTGCGTTCATCTGACGAAAAAACCTGCACGGTAACATCGTCCCTTGCCAACCGGGCTTCCGCAGTCGCGGACCATTTCTCGTTGAAATCCATCTCCAGGGCGGCGAAAACGGCCGTATTGACCACTTCCTCATCGGACACGGGGCCGTTCGGGAAAACCTCAAGCGGCGTCAGGCCATACTTGGCAGCGGAAAAAGGAATGACCTTGCGGTCCACTGTCTCGTCCTTGATGCCGCGGTAGTAGTACAGCCCGACAACAGCTCGAAAGGCCCGGTCGGAAGGCGAGGACAACCGTAATTCCTGCGAGAGGTCAGACTGATCGTATCCGCCGTAGCGTGTAAACAGCCCGCAAAGCGAACGGCATATCCCGCCACCTACGATCGGTACGAGGAAGGGCGGAAGTCTGCTGGTAGCTGCGTCCGCGATGGCCGTCCCGAAATCGTAACCTCCGTACGTGGCGTCAAAATTGCTGTCGTTCTCATCACTGATATTGCCGGTCAGGCTGGAAAGGCGCCAGCCGTTGGCCAGGTCGAAGTGCATGGAAAGCGAGGCCGAGATTCGGTCGTTGAAGTTCCCTGCCCCGGCCACGGCATCGATCTCTTCGGTAAGCAGCCTTACCGGCAAGTTGCGCAAGGCTTCGCCCTTGTAGTACTCGCGGGCACGCGGTCCGGTGGCGCCGGAAGTGTCCGCACTCCCGGAAACGGGTCCCCGGAAGCAGCAATTGTTGTGTTCCCGGCCTTGCAATGCCATCACGAAGTGATCGTCGTCGACTTTCTGGTAACCGACCGAGAGCGTGGCTTCAAAGTCATCGTTTGGAGTCAAATACAGCTTCGCGGACACATCTGTGGTCTTTTGCCCGCCTACTTCGTCGCCTGTAATCGTGTTGACATGCTCGCCGCCATATTGGTCATAGCCTGCGGAAATGCGGAAATACGCCTTGCCGTCGGACAGGGGTCCACTGAGCCATGCATTGACGTCGTAGGATTCGTGTTCCGCGCCGGTTACGGAGACTTCACCTGAAAGTTCCTCCGTCGGGCGCCGCGTGACGTAGTTGATGGCGCCGGCATAGGTGCCGCGGCCATACTGCGCCGACTGCGGACCCTTGATGATTTCGACTCGCTCCACGTTCGCCAGGTCCACCGACGAAACCAGGCCGCCGACATATATGCCGTCAACGAAAGTGGACACTGCCTTCACACCCGCGATGCCATTGAGGATGGTCGTTTGGCCACGAACGGCCGGACGATCGAGTGACGGCTGCCGCCCAAAGCCGGATTGGAATGAGAACCCGGGCGTATACAGCGCAATGTCGTCTACGGACTTAAGGCCCAGTTCGCGTATGTCGTTGGCCGTAAAGGCGCTTACCGCGATCGGGATGTCCTGAACGGACTCCTCGCGTTTGCGTGCGGTGACGATAATCTCTTCCAAGGCGCCCTCTTGTGCGATAACAGGGCGTGGCGCAACAATCACGGCAATAGCCAGAGCCGGTAATACGGCAAGTCTGAATCTCATCTTATTTCCTCCCAAATCGGCCGTGTCGGCCAATTTACGCGGCCAATTATGCACGAGTCTGCGAATTCGGAAAACTCCGGATATCCGGATTGCTGGAGGTGCTTTTTTTTCGAGGGCAGCATGCCCTCTTTTCCCCCGGGGGGGCTTGGATCAGTTCGGGGGGGATCCGGGGATCCGGGCAGTTATGCAGGCGCCGCTTCCAGGGGGACTGGCCACTTCAACATTGCCGCCGTGCGCCTCGGCGATCAGCCGGCAAAGATAGAGACCCAAACCATGGCGGCCGGTTCCTGCGCCGCGTGAGGGATCCGCCCGGTAAAAGGCAGTCGTTACCTGTTCCAGGTGCTCCGGCTTGATCCCGGGGCCATGGTCCTCCACCCTGATCACCGCTGCATTGCCGTTCATTTCCAGGCTTACTTCGACCGGAGGGCCGTTCCTGGGGTTGTAGCGCAAGGCATTCTCTACCAGGTTGCGCACCAGCACCCGCAGTCGGGCCGCGTTCACACTCAAGTGTACGGCGGCAGGCGGCAGGCTGAGGGACACACGGTGGCGGTCATTCGGAAAATCGCCGCGCATTACTTCGGCCATCAGCTTGGTCAGGTTCACGCGCGAACGCGACATTTCCCGGCCGCGGGTATTCAAGCGTTCGCCTTCGAGCAATTCCGTGATCATTCGCTCCATGCTCGCAAGGTCGTATTCCAGGTGCGAGCGCACCTCCTTGTCATGAATGAACTCGAGTGCCAGCCGCGCGCGCGTTAATGGCGTTCGCAACTCGTGACTCAGGGACAGCAGCAGCTGGCGTTGACCGTCCAGCATCTTCTGCACTTCAGCCGCCATGCGATTGATCCGTTGCGAAAGCCGCCCCAGTTCGTCCTGACGGCGAATCGGAATCCGGTAGTCGAGCTGCCCTTCGCGGATTCGCCGGGTGCCGATGCGAATGTCGTCCAAAGGGTAAAACAGCCGCCGTACCGCCAGGTAACATCCACCCACCACTGCCGTAAAAATGCCGTAGGCAAAGATGCGAAAGAGTACGGGGTGGGACTCAGGCGGAAACTTTACAAGGACGATGCCAACGCCTACGGAGATGACAATCAGGCCTGCCACGAAGATCAGGATCAGGCGAACGGGCAGCGAGCGCCAGGCGTTCACCCACTTCATTGCGAGCCACCTCAACGCATCGGCGACACGCGAACTCATGCCTCTCCCTGCCCCTTCAGGAAAACGTAACCGGCGCCACGGATGGTTCGAATGAAACGGGGATTCGAAGGATCATCGTCAAGCTTCTGGCGCAGCCGGCTGATATTGATATCGACCGACCGCGAAAAGAAGTTCGGTTCGATGCCACGCAAGTCCGAGAGAATTTCGTCGCGCGTAAAGACGCGCCCCGGTTCCGCCGCGAGCAACTGCAGCAGATTGAATTCCATCGCCGTGAGGTCGAGCAGGTCTCCGTTCAGTTGCGCCTCGCGCCGGTCGAAGTCGAGTTGCAGGGGGCCATGTTCCGCCACCCCCGATTTTGTCGATGATCGCTGGACGCGGCGCAGTATGGTCTGAATCCGCGCCACCAGTTCGCGCGGCTCGAATGGCTTGGGCACATAGTCGTCGGCGCCGACCTCCAGACCCACCACTCGGTCGGTGACATCGCCCCGCGCCGTCAACATGATGATGGGCACGCTGCTTGTCTTGCGTATCTCGCGGCAAAGCTCGAAGCCGTCGCGCCCTGGAAGCATGATGTCGAGGATGACCAGGTCCGGGGCGAAGGCCGCCATCTTGCGAAGTCCGCTGTCGCCCTCCAGAGCGGACTCGAGCTCAAGATCGAAGCGGCTGAAATACGCCCGAAGGAGCATTCCGAGCTTGGCGTCGTCATCGATGAGCAGGATGCGTGGCGTCATGCGTAAGCGATTTTATGGGCGGATCGGGCGATTTGGGGCCAAATCGCCGCTGCGTTACAAAATGTTACGAATCGTTACCGCGGTGAGAAGAAAAAAGCCGGTTCGTCCTTATCTTGTTCAGTGCATCAACAAGAGATGCAAAGGAGTAAGAGACATGACTTTGATTTCAAGAACTGGCGCCGGCAATCTGGGCGTCATCGGTGAGGCCGTATTGTTTGCCGTGGCCTTCATAAGCCCATTTGCTGCTTTCTGCTCGATGCTGGCCAGTTAGACCGGCTTCACAAACAGCGGCGATCCTGCTCCCGGTTCTCCCCTCCCAAGAGACCTCCCCCCCAAACCCGGGATCAGGATCAGGTCGCCCCCGGTATCTTCCTCCCTCCGGGGGCGGCCGTGCCGCCCTTTAGGGCACCTCCCAATTCCACAAGCAGCGGCGTCGCCGCCGCGTAGAACAAACCCACCGTCAAGTAAAACCGCACATCCGCGCCGGAACCCGCTCCCAGCGCGATTCCCGAGTAGTACGCAACAGGCGCCCCGGCGGCGCCCATCGCCAAGGCGAGAAATCTCTTGCCGCGCAGCCAGGCCAGGCCATCGATACTCATCAGTGAGAAAGCGCCCCACAAGGCCAGAATCCAGGCAGGCGCGAGGAACGGATATGGCCATCCGGGCACATAGCTCACCCAGCCCGCTGTTACCACCACGGTTTCCATCACCAGTCCCATTGCCAAGCCGGCGGCAAGCACCAGCAGTACCCGGCGTCGGTTGCGCGAGAAAGTCATCTGCACGCCGGCAAAGACCAACAGCGCCATGGGGCCAAGCCACACGGCGCCGCCGGCTGCCCCGAGCACCGTGCATAGCCACACCGCCTTGAAGCCCAGTACGCCGCGAGCGACCGTGGCAATCCGCTGCCAGGAGGGAAGATTCATACCGTTGGTTCGAACTCCATCACGTCATAACCGCAGCGATCAAATCCCAGCGCCCTGTAGGCCGCAATCGCCTGCGCATTGTCGCGCTCCACGTAGAGCCGCAGCCGGCAGTCCGCCGCACGCGCTTCACCGACGACATGCTCGCAAAGAGACCGGAATACACCGCGGCCACGGTGCTGCGAATCGGTGTACACGCTTTGCAGCCACCAGATCATGCAGTTTCTCCAGTCGCTCCATTCGGTCGTGATCATCAGCTGCCCCAGGGCATCCCCCTCCGGCGACACCGCCAGGAAATAGCGGCCCAGGGCGGGATCGGAGAACATCCTGCGGACCCCAGCATCCACCGTCCGGGGATTAAGCTCCAGCCCTTCGGATTCCTCCGCCAGCAACACGTTGAAGCGGACGATCGTGGGCGTATCGCCGGGGCGGGCGGGACGTATGATGAGGTCGTTCATGGCATTCAGGCGACCGCCGGCTTCCAGCGAGTTCCATCCTGCAAGGCCATGCGGTCCTTCTCAAGTTTCAACAGGTGGGCCTCAAGGGACTGAGCGGCCACGGGATGCAATTGCTCCGGCACGTCGTCATACACCCGGGCCAGCATATCTCCTACTGTCGCGGAGCCCAGCGTCTTCAATACCGCCATCACTTTCCGCTCCCTTCCCTGGCGATGCGAGATCAGGGCCTCGATCTCCCGCCTGGGTCGCTCGATCCAGTGTCCGTGACCGGGCGCCAGCGCGCGCAGCGGCAGCTCAAGCACGCGCTGCAAGGAAGCCATGTAGGCACTCATGTCACCATCGGGCGGCGCAATCACCACCGTCGATCCCTGCATGACGTGATCGCCGGTAAACAATACCCCCTGGGCTGCGAGCCACCAGCAGATGTGATTGGAAGCATGGCCGGGCGTGCATATGGCCTGGAGCACCAAACCGCCCAGGTCCAATTCCTGTTCGTCCCCGGGCAGCACTTCCGGTTTGAAGCTCTGGTCCTGCCTGGGACCGGGCGGAGGCGGCGGACCAATCACCTGGGCCCCTGCCCGCTTCGCCAGCGCCGCCGCGCCCGGTGAGTGATCCGGATGGGTATGGGTGACCAGCACCCAGCGGACCCTTCCCGGCGCCTTTGCCAGTATGTTGTCGATGTGTTCGGGCGATGCCGGGCCGGGATCCAGCACCGCGTGCTTTTCTTCACCGAGAATCCAGGTGTTGGTGCCCGGGCCGGTCATCATCCCGGCATTGAAAGCCGTAAGCCTGTGCACACCAGGCGCAAGGCGGACCAATTCCCCCGGGCGAATGATGTCGGTCGGCCCTGACATGGCGTGGCCCTATGCCTCCCGTGCCGCCGATGGATACGAACGCGCCGGCGGGTAAGCCTTCATATTGAACGGTCCCAGCACCTCGCCCGTAGGCAGGCATGACATCGGCTTCCCATCGATGAGCTGAACCGTCGGCCGGGTAACCGGGATGGACCGCCGGTCGAGTCCGTTGGCCCAGTCCAGCGCTTTCTCGACACTGTCCATTCCGGCAAGTATTCGCAGGAAGTGGCGGGTCGGATGAGCCATGGCGATTTTTTTCTCCAGGGCCAGATGCGGATTGAACCATCGCGCATTCAACACTTCTTTCTCGTCCGCACGCGCTGTTCCGCTTGCGTTGGCAGCCGCGAGGAAAAAACGCGTGGAGAACCGGCGCGGGGCAGCTTCAGGCGTAATCCAATGGGAGACATAGTGCAGCCGGCGCGCCGGCAGACGCCAATTGCCCCGGCGGCACAGTTCCGCGAATCCGATCCGGCCCTCTATCAGGGCTTTTCTTTGCATACCGTTAGTGCGCCGGGGCTGGCCGCAGCCGTTGACCGCCAGCAACAGGCCCGCCTCTTCGAAGGTCTCACGAATTGCCGCCACCCAGTAGGCGAGTCCGTTGCGGGGCAGCGAAACGGCCCGGCTGGCGTGCGCATCGTCGATACCGATGCACCGGCGGTACAGCTGGGGGTCGCGATCCTGCTCATCCAGCAATCCCCCGGGGAACACCCAGGCGCCGCCGAAGGCAGCGCGGGCAACGCGTTTCAGCATCAGCACCTGCATACCGCCCGTCCCCTGGCGCAGCAGCATGAGGGTAGTGGAAGGCAGCGGCAAACTGGAACGCTCGCCATTAGACGGGCCGGCCATAGATGCAAAATGCTAGCATCTCCGCAGTGCGGTCCGGTCGTGGCCGGTGCCGGCCCGATCTATTTGGAAGCGGCAGTCAGATCGAGCCGGGCCTGGCGCCGTTGCTCGTAGAGCCCGAGCGCGCGCAGGGGGAAATACTGCCGGTACAGGACGTAGTCCAATAGCGCCGTGCGGAAGAAAACGCCGGCCATGTCCTGTTTCGGCCAGCCGCCGTCCGCATCCTGGATGTCAAGCAGGAACCGCACGCCGCGCACAATCGCGGTCCAGTTGGAGTCAGAAGCCTCAAGCAGCGCAATCAAGGCCCAGGCGGTCTGGATCACCTGACTCTCCTCATGCGCAACGTAGCGGCCCGTCAGGCAACCGCTGTGGTGTTCGCCCCATCCACCGTCCTCGCGCTGGCGGTCAAGCAGCCAGCGGCAAGCGAGGCGCACTGCCGGATCGCTCGGCCTGGCGCCGGCGGCAAGCAGTCCCCTGACGCCGAAGAAGGTCCCGTAAATAAACTGAACACCCCACACACCGCGCCAGGAGCCATCGCGCGCCTGTGTCTTTCGCAGCCACTCAGCGCCTCTTGAGATGGCATGCTTCGCTTCCGGGTTCAAGACTTCCGGGAAACGGCGCCCGCAAGAGGCCAGCGCCTCGAGACAAGACGCCGTGCATTCGACATAGGAATGCTCCGTCATTGATTCGCCGAACATTTCGGCAGGATTCAACCACTCAAGACCGATCCTGGAGCGCCGGGCTTCATAGCTGCCGAAGCCGCCATTGCGGTTCTGGCTACGCAACATGAATCCGACCGCCTCGCCGATCGCCGCTTCGTCCGCAGCCTCGCTGCCCACGGCGAGAATTCCCAGCACAGCCTCGGCGGTGCAATCGCTGACCGGCCAGCCATGCCAGCCACCGGGAAAACACCAGCCCCCCTTCGGGTCGGCCCGGTAGGCATTGCGGAATCCCTCGGCTCGGCAGCGGATCTGTTGTCGACGCAGAAAGTCGGCGCCCTTGCGAAGAGCGATTTCCTTCGCATCGAACCCGGGAACAGCCGCCAGCGCTTGCACGGAAAAGGCCGTGTCCCATGTGCTGCTTCTCGCTCCGGTAACCCGCGCGCCGAGTTCCTCATCTTCCCAGAACCAGCTATCGAGTCTGCCGAGCGCCGCACGCAAGTCGGCATCTTCCGGATCGTGCAGCCACAAGGCCAGAACGTTCAAAAAACCGCTGACCGGCGAGATGCTGGTATGGCTGGTAGTCTGCAACTCCCATTGGATCCGTCGGATCAGCTCCCTCCGGCAACGGGCCCGGAGACGCTTGCTGTGGCAGCGTTCAAATGAACGCGCCAATGCATATGCGGCGCGCAGCCAGATGCTCGGCCTGGCAAACAGGTCGTCATCGCGCAAGCGATTGCGCCCTGAAGGAAAATCAACGCGGGCAAACTCCTGCCCGAACAGCTCCTCGCGCAGGGACTGGATCACCGGCGTTACCGGCGCCTGGTACCGGTGCGGATAGATGGACGCCATCGCCATGTAGATGAGCCGCGTGTGGCAGTACCAGTTCGACGGATGCAAGGGCAACCCGCGCGGCAGCATCCACAGTTCCGGGAGAATGGCGTTCACCCCGCGCCAGTCATACAGATTGAGAAGCGCCAGCCAGAATTTCCCCCAACTCGGAATCGCGAGTACGTCGTTTGCCCGCAGGAAGCGGCCGGCCGGCTCGATGAGCGGATTGTTACGCTCGACACCAAGCAGTCTTGACGCGACATAGACCAGCGAAGTTACGAACAGGTGGGGCGGCGAATGTTCATGCAATCCCCACGCGCCGTGCTCCAGACGAGTGCATTCGAAAGAGCGCAGAAGGCGCCGGCGGCGGCCGGGCTCTATTGGCTGGGCCAGAATGTGCTGCAGCAGCACATATTGCGCGGTAAGCATGGGACACCAGACCATCTCACCTTCCCAGGCGCCGTCCCTGCTCTGAAGCCCCAGCAGGCGCGCCGCAGCCTTGCGCATTGCCGTTTCCGTATCGGCTGACTCCGACTCGGCGCGACGCCCGGTGCGAGGTGCGCCATTGTCGGCCGACATGGAAACGAGAAACGCACGCGACAATATTCTGCGAACTTGCCGGTCCTCTCCACCGCCTTCGTTTCTTGCCTGTTGCAACTTGCGAATGCCACGAAACAACCAGCGGATTCGATTGACAAGCGGGTAGATGACGTCGCGGGCCCGCCGCCAGGCGAGCTGGCTGAAGGATGCCCTGACCGCACCCGCAACCGCGCGTGCCGCGGTTGCGAGCAATGCGAGCCCGAGGTTAACGGTAGACGTGTCCTCACAGGCGAGCAACCGCATCGTCCGGTCGCGCACGACGGGGTGTGTCCGCCAATTGCGGTAAATCGCGCGCCTCAGTGCCACCGCTTCAAGGCGGTGGTCGGCAAAGACCTCATAGAGCCCGAGGGCGAGCAGCTCCGGCGCGCGGGTCGCAGCGAAGCGTCCGGCGGCGAAATCCCTGAAGTCTCTGCCTTCCGCCAGCGCGGCCGCGTCGCCGAAACCAAGAGTCATGCCCACCGCCGTCATCGGATGGTAATGCCCGGCGGCATCGCTGATCAGCACTCGACTCGAGGTTCCGTAGGAAACGCGCGGCCGCAGTTCATTGGCCGCTGCGTGGAACTTTCCGGCCTGCAGCGCCGAAATGTACGCGGGCCTCAGTGCTTCCGGCAGCACACGGGCGTAGGACTCCGCCAGCAGTCCGATCCTGTCGCGGGTGGCCCAATGCTCAAGCGGCACATCGACAACGATCCTGGCGCAATGCTCTCCCAGCGGATAACCGAGAACCGGACCTGGCCCTCCGAGAATTACGTTTCCGTAGCCGCTTGGCTGCAGACTCACACCTTCAAGTATTACCCCCACCATCCGCGAGCAGGCCCTTCGCTGCATCGGCAGGCCCAGGGACCGGCGAACGACGGAGGCCCGGCCGTCGGCGCCGACAACCCGCGCTGCGCCGAAGTGTTCGCGGGAACCGCCGCGGGTAAAGACGATTCCATCATCTTCGACCTCGATTACCCGCGCGTTGACGAGATAGTCAATGTCCGGCTCGTTGCCGACGGCTTCATGCAAGCGCGTTACAAGGGTCTCGTGGTCGCACGCCATCCCACGGGCGCCATCAGGGTAGGGGAGCACGATCGGCTCGGAGCCGTCCTCCGGAAACACCACGAAGCCCTGACCCTCGGTGCTGCGGAGCGGCGGGTCGAAGCGTACCCCGACATCGCGCAGCATGCGCACGGCAGGCGGATGCAGCCACTCGCCGGCCAGCCGTGTGGCAGCCTTGGGGTTCGCCTCAAGCAGCGCTACACGCGCGCCCTTCTGGGCGTGTACGAGCGCGCAATAACTGCCGACGGGGCCGGCCCCCACGATGACTATGTCGTAGCGCGGAGAGGCAGCGTGGCTCAACGAAATACGCTCGCTTGCGAGCGGCGGCGATAGCGGACCCGGCACGGTGTGGCAGGACCGGTCACCCAGCTCCCGTAGTTCGGAGGGGGGAACTCCGTTACGGGAGAAAAATTGAATCGATCGAGCAGCACCGTCCAGATCGCCTTCAGTTGCAGCATGGCGAAGTTCTTTCCCATGCACCGGTGTTTGCCCCCGCCAAAACCGATCAGGGAGTAATGGTGCTGCTTGTCCTCGCTCCGGGGGGGTGCAAATCGTTCCGGGTCAAACCGTTCCGGGTCGGCGAACACGTGGGACAAACGATGCGAGACCGCCGGAGACACGATGGCCAGGGTGCCGGCAGGCACGGTGTGGCCCGCATACTGCAGAGGCTGGAGCACCTTGCGGATCAGCAGTATCAGCGGCGGGTGCAGCCGCTCGCATTCGCGCACGGTGCATTCCAGCGCCACCTGCTGCTTGAGGCTTGCGAGACTCATGGCGCCTGACTCTCCGTAGGTCTCCTGCATCTCATCGCGAATCCGCGCCACACATTCCGGGTCGCGAAACATCTCAAGGCCCGTCCAGCTCGCGAGCACTGCGCTGGTGTGCTGGCCTGCGAATAACAGCGTCAGCAGAATCCCGGTGATCTCGTCGTCGCTCAAGGCCTTGCCGTCCTTGTAATGGGCCTCCATGAGCGCCTGCATGAAATCCTGGGGCGCGGCTCCCGAAAGCCGCCGGGCGTCCATGATTCGGACAAGGAGCTCCGCGATCCGGCGCCGCGCCCTGTCGCGCCTTCGATGCGCCGGGATCGGCAGTCTGGGAAGAAAGAAACCGAGGAGATTGATGCCTTCCTGCAGATCGTGGTACGCCTCTGCAAAACCGGAGTCCACCTGATCGCGGATCTCCTCGCCGAGAAGGCAACGGCTGGCGATGTTGACGGTGAGTTCGTTCATCGCGGCCGGGAGTTCGATTTCTCCGCCCTCTCCCAGCGCATCGGCAAACTGACTTGCCTCTTCGTACATGATGCGGGCATACCGGCGCATCGGCGCATCCCGAAGTGCGGGATACACGAACCCCAACTGCTCCGCCATGATCTCGGGGGCGACGTCGTAGGCCACGCCGCGGCCGAAGACGGGCACCGTGAACTGATAGACGGCCCTGGCATCAAGCTGTTCCTCAGGCGCCCGGAAATAACAATCGTGGGCTTCCAGCCCCGTAAAAAGGACAAAGCTGCGGGGCCCGAGCCTGAAGCGGACCAGTTCGCCATGCTCGCGCCAGCAGCGTTCGAGCATTGCAACCGGGTCTCTTTGAAACTCCCGCAGGTGACCAAGCAACGGCCAACCGCCGGACAGTTCGGGAATCGGCTTGCCGGGCGACCCTGCGGACGGTGCCGAGTGCAAGGTGGCTGCAATGTCGGACTGGTCTGCCACCTCTGTCCTCAATAGACGCACGGCAGCACCGAATAGGGCGACGCCGGTTCAGGCATGGCCACTGCCGTGGGCGATCGTCAACTCAGCCGGAGGCATCGCGGCGCCTTTCTCCTCTTTCCAGATACTCCCGCCACTTGCGCACAGTCACGTTCTGAAAAGCCCGTACCGCCGGGTTGAATTCGAAGGCACGGGCGTCCCAATGCCGCTCGTAACCCTCCTGTTCGGCTTCGACCGCAAACCCGTCCTGGGCCAGCAGCGGACCAATGAGCACCCGGTTGGAGACCTTCAGCACCGTGGTCATTGCGAACCTGGGGATATGTATCGGCAGCAAGGGAATCTTCAGAGACTTGAAGTAGAACAGGAAGAACGCCCGCGTGGTCCGTTCATCGATCGGCAGCACGAAGAGCCAGTGCTTGATCGCCTCGTCGGTGTTCGACCACTGGTAGGGATATTGATAGCAAAGGTTCATGGAATTGGTGTCGACCCGGCTGCGATCGACAAACATTCCGGAAAAACGCCCGCGTCCTACGCTCGTGTCGTAGGCCACGTGCACGTCGTCCCCAGTCGTCTCGCAGCGCGTGAGCTTGGCGCCATCGAATGGACGGTAGCGGCGGTGCAGCCAGGCGTGCGTAAAATCGCTGACGTTGTCGATCACCATCGAGTGGTGTGCCGACCAGGTGAAGCTCAGCGGCACGCAGGCCCAACGGCCCTTGCCTTCAAGCTCGGGAATCTCGGGAATACGGCGCTCGTTCGCAAGATCGGGATTCCCGGGGAACAGCCAGATCAATCCGTAGCGGACCTTTACCGGGTAGGTCTTGAGCGAGACCATCGGCAGACCTCGCCCGGGAAGTTCGTGCGCGGTTTCGGCAAGCTGCCCGTCCGGGTCATATTTCCAGCCGTGGTATGCGCACACGAGCCGGCAACCTTCCACCTGGCCCAGCGATAGCTTGAGCTGACGATGCGCACAGCGATTGTCCATGGCGTGAAACGATCCGTCCGTGGCTCGAAACAGCGCAATGGAACGCTTCCAGAAGACCACCTCTACAACGGTTCCCGGCTTGACATTGCGAACTTCCTCGACCGCGTACCAGTAGTCCGGGTCCATGCCCGCGGCGCGCGCCTTCTGGCGCAGGTTTACGGCCTGATCAAAGCCGGGCGGTCCCGCCGGCGCCCTGTTCACGACGCGCCTCCATCGGCAGGTACCTGCATACGCGGGTTCGCCGCCGCATGCTCCGCCCGTGCCGCGCCGTTCGCAAGAGGGCGTTTCGCCAGCGGATTGGTGATCGCCTTGCGCTCGTGATAGTGAAACGCGTACGCCTCGTGCACGGCAGCGCGGATGCTGGTCGGCCGGTAGCCGAGCTCGCTTTTCGCCTTGCTGAGATTAGCGTGACGGCGCTTTTTCAATAGACGGATGGCGCCAGGTGTGAAACGCTGGGGAAAGTCGGGGTGAAACCGGCTCAGGTAGAAGCTCGCCGCCTCCGAGAACACGTACATCAGCTTGGCCGGAATTCGCCGGCGCGGCCGCGGAATCCCGGAGACCTCCTCGTACAGATCCAGAATATCGGAGATCGTCTTGTACTCGCTGCTGAAGATGTATTTCTCGCCGGAGCGTCCGTGGCGCATGCACAACAAGTGTCCTTCGACAATGTCCCTCGCCGCGACGAACTCGAACCCGCCATCGACGAAGGCATGGAGCTTTCGGCTGGTGTAGTCGCACATCGTCCTTCCCAGGCGCGAGGGGAAAAAGTCCGCGCCGCCCACAACCGCGCAGCACGTTGCGACCACGACCTCCTGCCCTGCCGCTGCGGCTCGCCAGCACTCGTGTTCGACCAGCGCCTTGCTCCGCTCATAGGGCATGGTGCGCTCCATGGGGTAGAACTGCATGGTCTCGTCGCTCGGAGCCGAGGGATCGTCCAGATCGTAGCCAACGGCGCTGAACGAGCCCGTAACCACTACCCGTCCGGCTTCGGACTCCCTTGCCGCCTGCAGCACGTTGCGGGTGCCCAACACGTTGCACTCGTACACCTCACGGCGATGGGCGCTGGTGCCGTCAATGGTGGATACCCTGGCAGCGACGTGATAGACGCCCCTGCAACCATCGATCGCGCGCCGGGTGGCATCCAGGTCCCGTATATCGCCGTACTTGCAGTCAATCTCAAGCCCTGCCAGGCCTTCGTTGTTGTCTTCGTGCCTTAGCAGCACCCGGACGCGGACACCGTCCTTGAGCAAGCGCCGAACGAGATTGGCGCCCACATGTCCGGCCGCTCCGGTAACGAAGACAGGCGGCGCCGATAATCCGGCGGTCGTGCGGGATTCCGGGGACATCCGGGCCTTACCTGATCACTGCATTGCTGGTTGGATTCATGCGCGTCTCATACCGGGGCCAATGCCCGAGCGCCGGGATTCTTCTCATTGCGTTAAGCGTCTGTCAGCCCACGAAACGGTAGTATTCGATACCTTCGTCGCTGAACGCGGGATTGGACACGCTGCCGATCGAATCCACCACAAAGCCTTCGGTGAGTTTATCGAGGCCCGGGGCGACGCCGTTATCGTGGAGGCTCTCGTACAGGGATTGCGTCAGGGGCTGCCAGGTCTCAAGCGCGTTCCTGAACCCAATCCTCGAGGCGGCTGCCTGCCAACCCTCCACCAGGGTCATCGGGATCGCCTCGGCGGCGTCCCCGCTGCCGTAGCCGACCGCCAGGATGTCCTGCCCGGACAGTTCACGCCCTTCACCGGCCGCTTCCTCCAGTCCCGCCGCAATCCACGCCGGTAGCGCCGCACAGTACACATTGCCGATTTCCTTCATCGCCTCGGCGCCCAGCGACATCTTCGAGGCGATCAACTCCTGGAACACGGGCCCGGTGCGGAAATTCTTGAGCAGCGCCATGCTCAACGGGTAGACGTCGTCGTCGATATTGCCGTCGCGCACCAGTTGCAATACGTCCGGAGCCGATCTCATTTCTGCCTCGACCGCCTCCGGGTCCAGCCCGGTATTGCGGCAATGCGCAGCCAGTTCGTCACGACCGGAGGTGCCGTCGGCCGCCAGCCCGAACAGGTAGCTGAAGGCAAAGGACGTGATCGGCATCCGGTGGTAGGGACGATGCATGAAGGCCGCGCCGAGACCGTGGTAGTAAGCGGCGGGGTCTGTGCCCAGCCTGCGCAGCATGTCGCCGAGCGCGTGCAGGGTCTCGTCCAGGTAACAGGTGGTTGAATACTTGCCGTTGAACACCGGCAGGTCCTGAAAGTGGCGGTTCAGTTGGCTGCGAATCAGGTTGCGCAGAACCGGCTTGCGAAAGTCCACCGCCCGGTAAGCGGACGCGCTGCCGATGCACTTGAGATTGACCGACAGGATCTTCGGATCGCGCTCCAACAGCATCGCGACGGCGCCCGCGCCCTGGGTCGGTTCTCCGCTGGACCCGCGCGCATACTCCGCAATGTCCGCGCTTACCACGATGGCGCACTGGTCCTGGTCGTCCAGGGCGAGAAAGCGCAATGCGTGCTTGAGCGCATAGATCGCCCCAAGGCAGGCGTGCTTGACTTCCGGCACTTCGCAGTAGCGGTTCACCGGAGGCAGGCCCCGCGCGGCAAGCCCCTGGTCCAGCATGCCCTTGACGATGACCGCGCCGGCGGAGTTGTCGGTGCTGGATTCGGTGCCCAGACCCAGGAACCCGATCCGGGAAGGGTCCACACCGTATTGTTCGATCAGGCGCATCACTGCAGTGCCGGCCATCGTGTAGACGCTCTCGCGCGGTCCGCGCATGCGAAAACTGTTGCCGACCACCGCTTGGGTCTTGTTCCAGGGCGCACCGGTCCAGCCGCACCAGTCCTCAAGGCCCACCCGGTAGGGCGGCACGTAAACCGAAAAACCGCTGATCCCCACGTCCGGTATCAAGATGGGCCCCTCATCGCTGCGGAAATGGGCATCGACCGGTCCACGCCGACACCGTGAGGCCGCCCGGCCTGGCACATGGCAGTCGCCATCTTCGCCCGCGAAATCGGCAAACCGCGCGAGGCCCAATTGAACAGCCACCGCAGGCGCCGGTTGCTCGCCGTATTGAGATTGCTCGTAAGAATGGTCGCCTTCACCGTGCGTCGCGACACCTTGACCTGGTCCCCCGATGTGAAATAGGGGTTGCGGTGGAGTTTTTGCAAGGTCATGACCGCCAGCCCCAAGGTCCATAGGCAGAACCGCCGAATGCCGGCTTCCCGCATTGGAATCATGCAGGTGAACTCCAGGGCATTGTGCAAGTGCCGATGGGTCACACCGATCAGGGAATGCAAGCCGGCCTGAAACTCGTCGGTGCTGTGAAACCGCTCCAACCGCTTCAACTGGGTTCCACGGCCGGCAAAAAGCAGTCGCGGCAGCCAGCACGTCCCGCGGCGCCGGTCCTCCCACGTGTCCTTCAGGATGTTCGTCATCTGCAGACCCAGCCCAAAGGACACCGCCAACCGCAGCAGTCTCCGGCGGTGCTTGATCAGGTCCGGACAGTGCATGCAGAACAACTCCGCAAGCAGCTCGCCCACCACACCAGCCACCACGCAACAATACGCCCCGAGTTCCTCCAGGTCCCGAAGGCCCATGAGGCTCTTGTTGCGCTGGAACTTCGGCATCCCCGAGCACATGATGACCAGACACCGCGTCACCGCCTGCTGCTCCCTCGCGCTGAAGCCCTGCAACACGCGCACAACCTTGGCGGTATTGCGAACCAGATCGCGTTCGGCGGACAGCGCCTGAGCCGACAACAAGGGCGTCAGCGCAGCGGCGAAAGCCTCTGCATCCTCTTCGCCCTCGATGACGGTCAGGAATCGCCGATGAAATTCCGTTTTCCACTCATGTCCCAGCGACGGGTCGTCTTCGATCGTGTCGGCGATACGGCACAGCAGATACGCATTCGTGACCACTTCCGCCAGATGCCCCGGCAGCACCGGAATCGTCAACGCGAAAGTGCGAGAGACGCCGGGAAGAATGCGAGCCTGGTAATCAGGATCGCGCAAGTACGGCGTGGCGAACTTAGCGGGCGCTGATGCGACGGACATGGTGCGTTCGCCTTGGCTGCCGAATACACGGCAATAGAGCAGGACGCAAGCCAGCGTATTGGCTATGCCTCATTCCAATGGACCCCCCCGCAGTGTTTTTTCATAACGCCCGCATCCAGGCAACTCTCACTGGGCACTGGAGACACGGGTGGCATGCCGACCAAGACACGCCTACGACCATTGACTATACGAATTTAGTGTGTGAATCTTGTGTGGTCTGTCGTTTACTTCGTGTGTATTTCGGGGACTCACGACAGCCGGACACGGGGATTTACAGGAAACGAGGCGATGGGCATGTCATCGCATAAACGCGCAGGTGCATGGGCCGGCAGGCACGGTTCTCGTGGGCGCGAGAATTCGTAACTCCATGACAAGAGAATTCTCCGAAGAGATTGGTACGCTACAAGCGCGTATTACGCAATTGAGCACGGCGATCCTGCGCATCAGTGCGAGTCTGGATCTGGCGACCGTGCTGCAAGAGGTCGTCGACAGCGCCCGTGCGCTCACCGGTGCGCGCTACGGCGTAATTATTACCGTGGATGAGGCGGGCGAAGTACGCGACTTTGTAACCTCCGGGTTCACGCCCGAGCAGAATCGCCGATTCGCCGAGTGGCCTGACGGGCCGCGACTGTTTGCGCAACTGCGCGACCTGCCGGGGCCGCTGAAACTTGCGGACCTGCCGGACTACGTGTACGAGCACGGCTTCTTCCCCAAGCTGACGCCTTCGAAAACGCTTCAGTCGATGCCGATGCGCCACCACGGCGAGCAGGTCGGCAGTTTCCTGGTAGCGGAAAAAGTGGTCGCTGAGGACTTCACGCACGAGGACGAGGAGCTGCTCAGGCTGTTTGCCTCCCAGGCGGCAACGTCCATCGTCAATGCACGCACCCATCGCGACGTGCAGCGGGCGCGCGCTGATCTCGAAGCGCTGGTGGAGACTTCGCCGGTGGGCGTCGTGGTACTCGACGCCATTTTGGGAAGAATGGTGTCGCTCAATCGCGAGGCCAAGCGGATAGTAGAAGATCTGCGCATGCCCGACCGGTCCCTGGAGGAACTGCTGGCAGTGATGAAGTGCGAGCGCTCGGACGGGCGCGAGATTTCACTCAACGAGCTTTCCATCGCGCATAGCCTGGTCGACGCAGAAACCGTGCGCGCGGAAGAAATCGTGCTGTCAGTGCCGGACGGCCGAAGCGTGTCCGTACTTCTCAACGCCACGCCGATCCGATCGGCGCAGGGCGATGTGGTTTCAGTCGTGATCACCATGCAGGATCTGGCGCCCCTGAAGGAAATGGATCGCCAGCGATCGGCTTTTCTGAGCCTGGTCAGCCACGAATTGCGCGCGCCCCTGGCCGCCATCAAGGGGTCGACCGCCATTTGGCTCGGCACGTCGCCCAGGCCGGAGCCGGCCGAGGCAGACCAGTTCTTTCGGGTTATTGATGAACAAGCGGACCAGATGCATAGGCTGATCAGCGATCTGCTGGTCGTTGGCCGAATCGAAGCGGGAATGCTGTCCCTGTCCCCGATGGCGACCGAAATATCCATGATCGTGGAACAAGCGCGCAACACGTTCCTCAGCGGCGGCGCCTCGCACTCGATCGGCATTGATTTTCCAAGCGATCTGCCCCGTGTGATGGCGGACGGCCAGCGCATCGTACAAGTGCTGATCAATCTCCTCTCCAACGCCGCGCGGCACTCATTCAGGTCCTCGCCAATCCGGGTCGCCGCCCTGCGCGACGATCAGTACATGGCGATCTCGGTAACCGACGAAGGCCGAGGCATCCGGCGGAGCAATTACCAAACCTTTTCCGCAAGTACGCCGGCATGGGCGCCAACGAGCAGCAGCGCGGCCTGCGAGGGGCCGGCTTGGGTCTGGCCATTTGCAAGGGCATCGTGGAAGCCCACGGAGGGCGCATTTGGGCCGAGAGTGGCGGAGCGGGTCAGGGAGCCCGATTCAGTTTTACGCTTCCGGTGGCCGAGGCAGTAATCGCGACGGTGGAGTCGAGCGGCGATCACACCGGCGCCGTCGGCGACAGGGACGAGCGCACACCGATTCTGGTGGTGGATGATGACCCCCAAATACAGAACTTCGTACGCGAAACATTGGCGCAGGCGGGCTATTCCGCCATCGTAACGGGCGAGCCCCGCGAACTGTCCCGCATGATCCACGAGAGAAGGCCCCGCCTGGTTCTATTGGACCTGATGTTGCCTGACACGGACGGAATTGAACTCATGGACAGCGTCCCGGAACTGGCCGATCTGCCGGTCATCTTTATCTCCGCATACGGCCGGGACAAGACCATCGCCAAAGCCCTGGAACGCGGCGCGGTCGACTATCTTGTCAAGCCGTTTTCGGCCACGGAGCTGACAGCGAGAATACGGGCTGCGCTCCGGGTGCGGGCCGAACCGCAAGATTTCACTCTCGCGGAGCTCACCGTCAGCTTTGAGCGGCGGCGCGCAACCCTGGCCGGAGAAAAATTGCACCTGACCGCCAGGGAATACGAGTTGCTGCGCATCCTTTCCTTAAACGCCCCGCGCTGCGTGACCTACGATGCGCTGATCCGTCAGATGTGGAAGGAACCGGGCGCCGGCGATCCCGACCGCGTACGCACTTTCGTCAAGCAATTGCGAAGGAAGCTCGGCGACAACGCAGGACGGCCGGTCTACATCGTGAACGAGCGCGGCGTCGGCTATCGCATGGCCAGTCCATAAGGTGCGTATTCCTGGTGCCGGTTTTCCCCTCGTTGCTGCGTATTGCCTCCAGTTCGCCAGGAAGCTAGCATCACCGCTGCGAAAAGGAGAACAAGATGCGATTTGATCAGCGATGCGTGGTGATTACCGGTGCGGCCGGTGGACTGGGACAGGCGTACGCCGTGGAATTCGCACGTCTCGGAGCGCGGCTGATGCTGTGCGATTTGAAGGATTGCGATGAAACGCAAGCCCTGGCGCGGGAGGCGGGCGCCGAGGTGCTGAGTTGCAAGGCCGATGTCACTTCACTTCCCGACCTCGAGGCGATGGCTGCCCAAACCGCGGAAGCCTACGGGCGCATCGACGTGCTGGTGAACAACGCTGCCTGGTGGGGCAACCTCAAGCTGCAGAAATTCGACCAGGTCGAGGAAGAACTTTGGGACGCGACCATGGCGGTCAACGTAAAGGGCGTATGGCTGGCCTGCCGGGCGGCGGCGCAATACATGAGATCCGGCAGCGGCGGCTCCATCATCAACATTGCCTCGCTGGCCGCAACCTATGGCATGGCGAACGTGATCCACTACACCACCTCGAAGGCCGCCGTGATCGGATTGACACGGGGGTTGGCGAGGGAAATGGGGCGCTACAGCGTTCGCGTGAACGCCGTCGCTCCCAACATCGTTTCTACGCAAGCCTCCGCGGAATTCTTCGGCGACAAGCTGGAAAAGGCGCTGGGCGCCACAACCTCCCAGCAGGCGATCCGCACGCCGCTGGATACCTCCGACGTTGTGGGCGCGGTGCTTTGGCTGGCTAGCGACTTAAGCCGCATGACCACCGGCCAGACCCTGATGGTGGACGGCGGCGTTACGTTCCTCTAGGCAGGCGGCTAGAAGGGCTGCGGTTCTCCGTTGTAGCGAATGAAGCTGCCGGAATCCTCGAGCGTAAGTGCTTCAATGACCTCGATCATGCCGGAAATGCTCACTTCAGGCTCGATAAAACCCTTTAGGCCCGCGCGCTCCACCATCTCCGCCACTTTCTCTACCTTGACCGTCCCCGGCGAAAGCAAGGCCACGGTTATTCCCTTGCGCCTTGCGTCGGCGGCCACCCCGACCATCATCATGTTCAAGGCCGCTTTGCTGGATCGGTACCAGTAGATCCCGCCCTTACCGCCGGATTCGCCTTCGAACGAGCCCGCAAGCGAACTCACCGCCACTATCTTCTTTTGATCGCTCGCCGCCACGTTATCCAGGAAAGCCTCGCTGACCTTCAGCGCGCCCAGAGAGTTGGTACGGAAGAAGCGGAGCGCCATTTCATAGTCCAGCGTGCCCAGACTTTGCGGCCGGGGCTTGGTGAAGTCCCCGGTAATGCCCGCATTGTTGATAAGCAGGTCGATGGGCATGCCGGCCAGCTTTTCTGCCAGCGCGTCAATACCGGCATGATCCATCAGATCCAGCCGCTCAATGCGCACGCCATCATGTTGGGATGCAAGTTCGGCCAGCGTGTCAGGGATCGTGTCGCGCCGGTGGGTGGCAATGACCGTCCAGCCCTTGGCGGCGTATTGGCCGGCGAACTCCAGGCCAAGTCCACTATTGGACCCGGTAATGAGCACGGTTTGCGCCTGGGCGGCGGACATCACAAAGAGGGCAGCCAGCAATCCGGCTGTAAGGGTGGCTTTGCGCATGAAGATTTCCCGCAAGACATGACGCCGCGCATTTTAGCCTTGCGGACTAGTGTGCTGTCCCAATTCCAGGAACTGACGCAATTTCCGGGTTAACCTTTCGCGCATGAACGAACCTCCTGTCATGTTGATCGGCGCCGGTATCGGTGGATTGACCTGCGCGCTGGCCCTGCAGCGGGCCGGAATTGCGGTGCGCGTGTACGAGCAGGCGCCCGAGCTGGGCGAAGTCGGCGCCGGGCTTACCTTAAGCCCCAACGGCTCCAAGGGCATCATGGGTTTGGGTCTCGAAGACGAGCTGGCACGCGCCGCCGATCCGCCCAGCTACCAGGCGGTGCATCACTACCAGACCGGCAAAGTACTGGTGCGACGAGAGCGCGGCGACCTGCCGCGCCAGCAATACGGCGCACCGTATTACCAAATCCATCGGGCCGATTTGCACGAAATGCTTGGACAGGCAGTGCAGGCCAATGACCCGGAATGTATTCACTTGGGCCACGAATTCGAGAGCTTCACGCAAACCGACACCCAGGCGCACGCTTTCTTCCGCAACGGGAAGAGTGCTACCGGCCGGCTGCTGGTCGGTTGCGACGGCGTGAAATCGCCAGTCCGTTCCCAGTTGCACGAAGCCGAATCTCCCACCTTTACCGGCTATGTTGCCTGGCGCGGCCTGGCGCCGGCTGCATTGGTTCCCGCAGAAGCTGTGGATCCTCCCTCCGGGATCTATATAGGCCCCGGGCACTTGTTCGTGCGCTACCTGATCCGGGGTGGCGAAACGGTCAATTACGTGGCCTTCGTGAGGCGGGAAGACTGGCAGACGGAGAGCTGGTCCCAGCACTCCGAGATTTCGGAAGTGCTGGAGGAGTTCTCGGACTTCCACCAGCTGGTGCAGTCGATCATTTCCTCCACGCCACCGGAGCTTTGCTACAAGTGGGGGCTGTTTTCGCGCCAGCCGCTGGAATCCTGGAGCGTCGGGCGGGTTTCGCTGCTGGGGGACGCTGCGCATCCCACCCTGCCCTTCATGGGGCAAGGTGCGGTAATGGCGATTGAGGACGGCGTCGTACTGGCGCGCTGCCTGGCCGCGGCAGGCAATTTCGCCGAGGCGCTGCGGCGCTACGAGGCGGCCCGAGTGGAACGCACGACGCTGGTGATGCTGGAGTCCGCAAAGATCATTCACAATTTCTTTGCGCCCGACACGGATCGATTCGCCGAGCGCAACAACCGGAACGAAGAATCGCTGGGCTTGTTTCACTACGACCCCTGGGCGGTTCCGGTATAAACTATTTCCTCTGTAATCCAGGAGATCTGCCATGTTTATTAACTTCTGGTACCCCGCGGTTGAGTCCGAGAAGCTGGAAGACAAACCGCTGAAAAGACGAATTCTGGGCCAGGACTTCGTCCTGTGGCGCGACGAGGAAGGAAAGGCGCACTGCCTCAGCAATACCTGCTGCCACCGTGGAGGCTCTCTCGGCGACGGCCTGGTGGAAGAAGGCTGCGTACAGTGCCCCTACCACGGTTGGCGCTTCAACGGTGCGGGGAATTGCGTGCGCGTGCCCTCCATCGGGATGAAAGCAAAGCCTCCGGGGCGGGCGCGAGTGGATTCCTACCCGGTGATGGAGCGTTACGGCCTGGTGTTTGCCTTCCTGGGCGATCTCGATGAGTCCGAACGGCCGCCGATCCTTGAAGTCAAGGAGTGGGGACTGGAAGGATGGTCCTCTACCATCCAGCAGTTCGAATGGAATTTCAACTACAAGCGCTCAATCGAAAACGGCATCGACGCGGCGCATAACGAGTTCGTGCATCCCACCCACGGCATGAAGGGCATGAACGAGAACTACCGGGTCCGCGAGTTGGACATCCGCGAGACCGACTGGGGCACGGGGTTCTTCAACAAGGTGTTCGCGCCACCTCTGGCCGAAAAGAAAATGCGCGAGGCTTCCGGGGAGACCAAGAACCGCACCATCAAGGTGGGCACCGGCCATCACGGACCCGCTTCCGTGTGGACCTTCATCAACCCCACGCCTGCCATGCACATCTACCAGTACCTGTGCGAAGCGCCGGTCGACGAGGACAGCACGCGGCTGTTTTTGATCAACATGCGCAACTTCATGCTCGAAGATATCTATGACGAAACCATGATGGAGCGCAACCAGTACGTGGCGAGTCAGGATCGGGACGTGCTCTATAACCTGCACCCGAAGATCACGCCGCGGGTCAATACCAAGGAACTGTTCACTCCCTCGGACTATCCCATAGGGCGCTACCGGGAACGGCTCCAGGAATGGGAGGCGCGCGGCTGGCGCATTGACTCGGACAAGGTGCGGGAGGTCGGCGCGCATACCGCGTTCGCCATACCGAGCCCGGCACGGCGCAAGAAGAAAGGCTGGGTGATTGACCCTATCCCGCTGCTTCCGGCGACCCCGGCGCGTGCCGTGGAGGCTGACCAGGCCGCCTGATCCGGTTGGAACGAGGGCAGGAGGCCCTGGCGACGCGCTCGACGCCAGTCACCGTTCGCCATTACGAAGGACTACTCCCATGTTTATCAATTTCTGGTATCCCGCGGTCGAGTCAAAGAACCTCGCAGACAAACCGCTGAAAAGGCGCATGCTGGGCCAGGACTTCGTGTTGTGGCGCGACGAGGAAGGGAAGGCGCACTGCCTCAGCAATACCTGCTGCCACCGCGGCGGTTCCCTGGGCGACGGCCTGGTGGCCGATAGCTGCGTGCAATGCCCCTATCACGGCTGGCGCTTCAATGGCGATGGGCAGTGCGTTCGCGTGCCCTCCATCGGCATGAAAGCAAAGCCGCCGGGGCGGGCGAGGGTGGATTCCTACCCGGTGATGGAGCGCTATGGGATGGTGTTCTGCTTCCTGGGTGATCTGGAAGCGTCCGAACGGCCACCGCTGTTGGAGATTCCCCAGTGGGGAGAAGAGGGATGGCGTCCCACACTCCAGTACTTTGAATGGGACGTCGACTATAAGCGGGCGGTAGAGAACGGCATCGACCCGGCGCATAACGAGTTCGTCCATGACACCCACGGCATGCAGGGCGAGGATGAGGACTACAAGGTAAGCGAACTGGATATTCGGGAAACCGACTGGGGCACCGGGTTCTACAACAAGGTCTACGCGCCGCCGCTGGCCGAAGAGAGAATGCGTGAGACGTCAAGAGTGCACGAGAACAGCACCATCGACGTCGGGACGGGTCACCATGGGCCGGCGTCCGTGTGGACTCACATCAATCCCACGCCAGTAATAAAGATTTACCAGTATCTGTACCGCTTGCCGATCGAACAGACGCGTACGGGCCTTTACATGATCACCATGCGCAACTTCATGCAGGTCGACGAGCACGACGAAACCATCATGAAGCGCAATCAATACGTGGCGTTTCAGGACCGCGACGTACTACAGATCCTGCACCCGACAATAGCGCCACAGGCCAGCACCAGGGACCTGCTTACTCCTTCGGACCACGCCGTCGGCCGTTATCGCCAATGGCTTGCCCAGTGGCAGGCTCGAGGCTGGCGTATCGACCTCGACGAGGTCAGCCGGGTCGGCAAACACACCGCGTTCGCCATCCCCAGTCCGGCGCGGCGCAGGAAGAAAGGCTGGGTGATCGACCCGATTCCGCTGCTGCCTGGAACTCGCGCGCAAACCGCAGCGACCGACCAGGCCGCCTGACAACCTCGGGAGCGAGCCCCTCTTGCCATAGCTTACGCGCTCTCGGCCTCTCGCGCCTCGCGCATCTCCGCCAGGTACTCCCGGGTCAATGTCCAACGCAACAGAATGATGCCCGCGAGCAGGTTGCAGACCGCCGGAACGATCGCGATGGATATACGAATCCCGGTAAGCGCGCTGGGGTCCTGCTGAATGGCTTCGTTATCGACTGTCGACTGATAACCCAGCAGCCAAAGAATGAAACTGATGAGCATGGGGGCCCCCATGAACGCGGCTTTCTCCACCATGTTGTATGCGCCGGCGAACACACCCTCGCGCCGCAGGCCGGTCGAAAGGTAGTCGTACTCCTGAACGTCCGGCAGAAGCGACATTCCGAGCAGCAGTTTGCCCATTCCGAAGAAAGAGAGCACCGACACCCTTACCAACAGCAGCCACAGGGGTTCGTCCGCCGGAACGAACCACCACCAAAGCGCCCCCACCATGAAGCCGAAGGTTGCAATCATCAGGGCGCGATGCTTGCCCACCTTGCGCGAGAACGGCACCCAAAAGAACGGAGCGGCCAATAGCGGCGTGATCAGGTTGCCGGCGATCGCGTAATACAGCATGACCCCCTGCGAATGCCCCAGAATGTCGACGATAAAGAACAGGACGCTTCCCGCCGCCACGCCTGTGGCCAGCAGGGTCAGCAGCTTGAATCCCGCCAGCTTCAGGAAGTGTACGTTGGACGCGGCAGTGCGAAGCTGATCCCAAGGGCTTTGGCGGGGCTTGACATGCTCGGTCGCGCGAACTCCGGCCGTGCCGAAGAAACAGGTAATCATCGCAACCAGCGCCATGGCGCCGAGCATCCAGCCCACGAACACGTAGCCGTCGTTGCCGCCGCCGAACTGCGCGGCCAGGCGAGGTGCGAGTCCGATCACCGCAAAGGTCCCCACCATGATGGCCACGGCGCGGAACGACATGATGGCCGTGCGTTCGTCATAGTTGCTGGACATCTCCGCCGGCATCGAAATATGCGGCACGTTGAATAGCGTGTAGCCGGTGTTGAAGACCAGCAGCCCCCCCAGTACATAGGCTGCCTTGTCGAAGTCCGTCCAACCCGCCGGGGTACTGAACAGCATCACGAACGCGCCGCCGCACACAAACGCGCCTACCAGCAGCCAGGGACGTCGGCGGCCGAATCGGCTCTTGGTGCGGTCGCTGATGATGCCCATGGGCAAGTCGGTCACCAGGTCGTAGGCCTTCGCAATCATCATGAGCGCGCCCGCCGTGATGACCGCGACCCCCGCCACCCTGGTCAGGTAAAAGAGCAGGATCGTGGAGTAGGTATTAAAGAGCAGCGCCACGCCCAAGGCGCCGATGCCCCAGCCCGCGCGCAATGAAAGGGGAACCGTACCCTCAACGCGGCTCAATCGGCCAAGCAGGGTTTGCATTTGTGTAAGCGCCTCGAAACAGAGCGTCGCGCGGCAGGATAGCACGCGACACCCAGTGTCGTGTCAAACGACACGGGGACGGTGTATCCTCGCGAGCCTGTCCCCATTACTGAAGGAGAGTGGCGCCAATGGCCGAATACAAATACCGCAAGTTTTTCATCGGCGGCGAATGGGTCGACCCGGTCGAGCCACGGGAACTGACCGTGATCAATCCGGCCACCGAGGAACCCGCCGGGGTCATTTCCCTGGGCAGCGCTGTGGACGTCGACCGCGCCGTGGCAGCGGCGCAAGAGGCCTTTGCCGGTTATTCGCAGACCGGAAAGAGGGAGCGTCTGGAACTGATCGACGCGTTTATCGCCGCATACAAGTCCCGCTACAACGACATGGCGGATGCGATCACGGCGGAAATGGGCGCGCCCAAACGTCTTTCGACCAAGGCGCAAGCCGCCATGGGCGTAGTCATCGCCAAGACCGCGCGCCGCCTGCTGGAGAACTTCGAGTTCGAAGAGCAGCGTGGCGGCACGCTGATTCGACGCGAACCGATCGGAGTGTGCGGATTCATAACTCCCTGGAACTGGCCCATCAACCAGATCGGGCTGAAGGTCCTGCCGGCGCTGGCGTCCGGATGCACCATGGTACTCAAACCCAGCGAAATCGCGCCCTTCAGCGGCGTGATCTTCGCCGAAATCATGGAGGCCGCGGGCGTGCCGGCCGGCGTCTTCAACCTGGTCAACGGCGACGGCCCGGGGGTGGGTCAGGCCATTGCAGGACATCCCGATGTCGACATGGTCTCCTTTACCGGTTCCACCCGTGGCGGAATCGCGGTAGCCGCCACCGCTGCCGGAACGGTCAAGCGGGTCAGCCAGGAACTGGGGGGGAAATCGCCCAATCTCATCCTGGACGAGGCCTCGCTGGAGCAGGGCGTGATCAACGGCATGCGCAATGTCTGCATGAACACCGGACAGTCGTGCAACGCCCCTACCCGACTGCTGGTCCCGGCCGAACTTCACGACAAGGCCGTGGAAATCTCGGTGGCCTCCGCTTCACGGGCGCGAATCGGCGATCCCGGGTCCGAGGACACGACTATGGGCCCTCTGGTCAGCGAAGCGCAGTTCAACAAGGTGCAGGGACTCATCGCGAAGGGTATCGAGGAAGGCGCGACGCTGGCGACCGGCGGCCCGGGAAGGCCGGAAGGCCTGCAGAAAGGCTATTTCGTCAAGCCGACGGTGTTCGGCAACGTGAGCAACGAAATGACGATCGCACGCGAGGAGATTTTCGGGCCGGTTTTGTGCGTTATTCCCTACCAGGACCTGGACGAGGCGATAGCAATCGCCAATGACACGGAATACGGGCTGGCCGCCTACGTCTGGGGCGACAACCTCGAACAGGCGAGAAGCGTCGCCGCACAACTGCGCGCGGGTCAGGTCTGTCTCAACGGCAAGTCAGGTGACGTAAGCGCGCCGTTCGGAGGCTACAAACAGTCCGGCAACGGCCGCGAATCCGGGCCCGAGGGTCTGGAGGAATTCCTCGAAACGAAAGCTGTCCTCGGCTACGACCAGGCCGCCTGAACCCAGCCCCTCAAACACACTCCTGGCGCTAACCCTGCGCGTTCATTTCGCCCCCCTTTATCCGGGAGACGCATGAATCCATCCTGGAGCTTGGCTTCGCCATCCCTGGCTCCGACACTCCCGGAAAAAGGGGGGCGAAATGAACGCTTCAGTCTTGAGCGAGAGTGAGGGAGCGGGCCACGCGGAGGCCGAAGAAGGTGTAGTGAATGTCTTCCGGGTCGCGGCCGCGGAAAGTCAGCCGCTGCCGGTCCGGCCGCGTAATCCAGCTGCCGCCGCGCACGCTTCGCCGATCGCACCGGCCCGGCGGCACGGCAATCGCCGAACCGTCCGTCGGCAGTTCGGCCGTGTAAGGCTCGACATAGCAGTCTTCCACCCATTCCCAGACATTGCCGGCCACGTCATACAAACCAAAGCCGTTCGGCTTGAACATCCCGACCGGTGCAAGCGTCGGGAAACCGTCGTCGCAATCCGCCGCCTGCCAACCGAAATCATGCACCGGGTCCGCGCCTGCGTCATATACGTTGGCATATTCGCAGGCCACCCCTGGATCTTCTCCCCAGGTGAATACTCCGGTTGATCCTGCCCGGGCCGCGTATTCCCATTCCGCTTCGGTGGGAAGCCGGTAGGGCCGGCCACTGATCCGGGCGAGCCAATCGACATAGGCGCGCGCGTCCAGCCAACTTACACAGGCCACGGGATGGTCCGGTTCCGATTCCTGGCCCAGCCGCAAGTCGGCCCAGTACGGTTCCGGGTGATTCTGCCATTCACCGTCGTACTTGCCCCGGCAACCCCTGGTGACTTCATAAGCCGTGGCGGATACGAAGGCTTCGAACTGTGCGTTCGTTATCTCATACTTGCCGACTGCAAAGTCGTGCTCGACGCGCACTTTCCGAGGCGGCCCCTCCGGGCGGCCCTCCTCGCCGCCTTCCGCTCCCATGACGAACTCACCGCCGTACACCACTATCATTTCCGGGCACCGGTCGCAGTCCCGAAATGCGGCCTTCGGGTCAGCCTCCGCAGCCGCTGCCCCGACGGTCAGGATAGAGAACAGAAGCAGCACCGTTTGCTGCAGGCGCGCTTTCCCGGCTATTGAACCACCGCCTCCAGACATGTGACTCGCAGCAGTCTTGCGCAGCCGCCCAACTTCAGGGTTACTGATCGTCGGCCAGCGACCGGGCCACGCGGAAGCCGAAAAAGCTGTAGCGCGCGTCCTCCGGGTCGCGACCTCGAAATGTGGCGCGCTGCCAATCGTGGTTGGTAAGCCAGCTACCACCCCGCACGCTGCGGTTCTCGCACTGGCCCGGCGGCAGACTGTAGGCCGAGCCGTCCGTCGGCGTGTCTTCCGGATAAAGCACCTCGTAGCAATCTTCAACCCATTCCCAGACATTGCCGGTCATGTCATGCAGCCCGAAGCCGTTCGGCTCGAAACTGCCGACCGGCGCCAGGGTCGAATAGCCGTCGTCGCAGTTGATATGGGGCCAGCCAAAATCGTGCACGGGATCGGCGCTTATGTCATACATGTTGGCGTAGGTGCAGCCCTCGTCCTGGTTTTCGCCCCAGAAGTAATAGTCGCCGGACCCGGCCCGCGCTGCGTACTCCCACTCCGCCTCGCTGGCCAGGCGATATGGTTGACCGCTGATTTCGGACAGCCAGTCGATGAAGGCTCGCGCGTCCAGCCAGCTGACGCAGGCCACAGGGTGCTCCGGCTCGGACTCCTGTCCCACTCGCAGGTCCGTCCAGTGCGCCAGGGGATCGTCCATCCACTCGCCCTTGATGTTGCCGCGACAGCCCTTCGACATCTCGTAGCCGGTAGCGTCCACAAAGTCCTTGTATTGCCGGTTGGTGACTTCAAATTTGCCCAGGGCGAACGGCCGAACGATCCGCACTTCGTGAGGCGGCCCCATCGGGCGATCGCTGACTGCGTCCTCGCTTCCCATGAGGAACGTGCCAGGCGGCACCACAACCATCTCGGGACATTGCTCGCAGTCCCGGAGTGTTTCCGGCGGCGTGTCCTCGGCGATGGCCGCCTGCGCAGCCAGAAAAACCAGAAGTAAAGCCAAGGCTGATCGGTTCATGGAGAAATTCCAGGTGGTTTGTGCAGCGGACAAGTTTATTTCACTCCGTCCCCCGGAGAGCCGGCCCTCATTCAGGCAGGGAGCGGGCGACGCGAAAGCCGAAGATGGAATAGCGCAGGTCCTCTGGATCGCGGCCGCGGAACGCCAGCCTTTGCCGACTGATCCGCGAAGTCCAGCTGCCGCCCCGCACGCTGCGGCGCTCGCACTGGCCGGGCGGCGGACCGTACGAGCTCCCGTCGGAGGGAATTTCAGCAGGATACGGCGCTTCGTAGCAGTCCTCCACCCACTCCCAGAGATTGCCGGCCACATCGTGCAGGCCGAAGCCATTGGGCTGCAAGCGGCCCACCGGCGCCAGCATTGCAAAACCGTCATCGCAAACCGCGGACTGCCAGCTGTAACCTTGCTGGGCTTGCGCACTTGAGTCATACACGTTGGCGTAACTGCAGGCCTGGTCCGGGTCCGGGCCCCAGGGAAAATCCCCGCTCGCGCCGCCGCGCGCCGCATATTCCCATTCCGACTCGCTGGGCAGCCGGTACGGCTGGCCGCTCCTGTCGGCCAGCCAGGCAACATAGGCGCGCGCGTCCAGCCAGTTGACGCAGGCCACCGGGTGGTCCGGTTCCCACTCCTGGCCGGTATGAAGATCAGTCCAGTGGGAATCAGGATGCATCAACCATTCGTCACCGACACGGACCGCACAGCCCGCCTCGGTTTCGTACCCGGTTTCGTCGACAAACACGGCGAATTCCCGGTTTGTTACCTCGTACTTGCCGATCGCGAAGGGACGGCCGATGCTGACGGGGTGCGGAGGCCCGTCCGGACGGCCTTCTTCGCCCCCCTCCGCTCCCATGATGAACTCGCCGGGCGGCACGACTACCATCTCCGGACATTCGTCACAATCCTGAAAGTATGAGCCGGCAAGCCCCTCGTCGGCCCGCGCCGATCCACCAGCCAGCAGGAGGAGTACTGCTATCGCTATCGTCAAAACTGCCATACGATCAACCCTAACACGGTGTTCTCATCGGTGGCCCCGTCACCGAGTTTGTTCATCCAGTACTGATACTCGATCCCCAGGGAAAGGCGATCGTTTACATTCCAGCGGAACTGCGGCTGCGCCAGCAACCAGCCCCGCACGTCGTCGCCAAACTGGTTCTTGCGCCCACCGATGTACTCCACGTGGCCCTCAATACTGAAATTGTGTTCACCCAGCTGGAAGGGCCGGGCAAAACTGAAATCCACCATGAACGAGTTGCCTTCTTGTGGAGCCCCGCCGGAAGCCACGCCCTTGCTATCGTCGATATAGACCGTAATGTCCAGATTGGCGAACGCGAATCCCTCCAGATCAAGGTACAAGCGGATGCCGGGCAAGTACTTGATGACCCTGGCGTCGTCCGCCCAGTTGATGCCGAGAACCAGGCCGATGTCCCGGATCAGGCCGCCGCCGATCTTCTTTCCTGTCAGCTTGCCGAGGCTGAGATTCGAGTACCACTCGCCGTAGAAATCGGAATCCTGGAATTCGGAACTACGTGAGTCCTGCGTATCGATGAAGACAAAGTTGTCGCCGTACTTCCAGCCATGCGCATTTTGCAGCGTGTAGATGGCTTGCGCGGTTCTCCCGCCACCGGCGAAGGACGGAACGTCGATCCGCCCGTACTGCAAATGAAACTCGCTGTCGCTCCAGTCCAGCGCATGGCTCGCCGGGACCCATGCAATTGACAGCAGCGCAGCAGCCGCGGCATTCGCAATCGCCCTCACGCTAGTGCCGTGTCAAACAGATACCTTCGCATCAGCGCGTTCCCCATGGTTTGTGGCAAGGCGCGTCCCCGCCGGGAATGGCGCCTCCCATTGCCCAGGGGCGCAACGCCGCCACAGGCCATGGGGAACGCGCCCTTCGGGAGCGAGCGGTGCGCGCCACTGCGGCGTTGCAGCCCTGGACAATACGGCCAGTATTCCCTGCGGGCTGCGCCTTGCATTGGCCCGCACCGCTCGCTCTGATGCGAAGGTATCTGTTTGACACGGCACTAGCCGTCGGCGCCGCTCCGCAGCAGATGAATACCGGTCACTCCCGCGAGCAAGGGCACGGCGGCATCGATGACGATCCATACCAGGGATACCGTCTCGTCCCCTATGGCCGTAAAGCCGGGGCTCAAAAGATTGAACCAGTTCCAGAAGAACAGGATGCCCACAAACAGGAAACCATAGAAAAGCGTGTTCGAAACCAGAAACTCGCGCGTCACCTCCTCGCCGCCGGTTCCTTGCTTGCGGAAATAGCCGAATATCACCCCCACTACAATTGCCAACGCCGTCAAGGGATTCACAATGGTCCAGAATGGACTGTATGCCTGCCCGGGACCGGAAACGTGGTAGAGGGGCTCGACAACCGTGTGGACTGCAAGTACAAGGGCTACGGCTATGAGATACACCCCGCAGAGTTTCTTCAACATTATTGATCCCCCGTATTGTCCTCGGAAGACCTCCGAGCCTGCGATCTTGAGCATAGCACGCAGCCACCGGGATCCGGCTGCGCGGGCGCCGTAGGGCCGGGATAGTGAAGAGGGCGATTTCCAGGGGCGCGTTGGCCGGGCTGCTATGGGCTGCGGCCTTCTGTTTCTACCCGGAGTGGTCACTGCTCCGCTGGTTCATCGGCCTGGCGGGGCTCACCCTGCTCTTGTCCCTTTGGTCGGGCAAAGCGGCCGGCAACAACCCGAAGGCGGCTGCGGCCGGCAGCTTTGCGTTCGGGCTGTTCGCTTTTTCCGCCGCCTGTCACTGGATCTATCACAGCGTGCGAATCGTCAACGGCGGGCCGGTGGCGCTTGCCCTGGCGCTGGTCTTCCTGCTCGCCGCCTTGATGGGCTGCTGGTATGCCCTGGGCGGTTATTGGGCGGCGCGCATCCAGCCCGGGAAACGCTGGCTGACGCTGCTGGTGGTCCTGCCCTCCGTCCTGGTGGTGACGGAATGGCTCAGGGGCTGGGTATTTACCGGTTCCCCATGGCTTGACGCGGGTTATTTGACCGGCCCGGTCTTCGCCGGCAAGTTGCCGGCGGTCCTTGCGCCCCTGGGTGGCGTGTACCTGATGGGCTGGGTCACGGCCTGCCTGGCCGGCGCATGCCTGCTTGTGATTCGTTCACGGGCCGGCGCCGGCAAACGGGCAATTGGCTTGCTGGTGCTGGTGGCCGGCGCCGCAGGCCTGGGGCAGGTTCCCTTGCCGAACGGGGAAACTGGTTCCGGCGACGAGTTGCACGCACGCCTGGTGCAGGGAGGAATCCCCCAGGAGCGGAAGTGGCTTGAGGAAGAATTTTTGCCGACGCTATTGACTTACGAGACACTGAGCTTTGGACGGCCGCTCCCCGGAGCATCAGCCTCAAGGCCCCAATTGATCGTCTGGCCGGAAGTGGCGATTCCCACTACGCAGGACGACGTGCGGGACTATCTCGAAGAAATGGACCGGCTTTTGCGGGATCGAAATATCGCGCTGGCTTCGGGAATCCTTACCGACACCGACGACGGACGATTCAATTCCCTGGTCGTGCTGGGCGCAGGAGAGGGCGAATATCACAAGCATCACCTGGTTCCTTTCGGCGAGTTCTTCCCGGTGCCGGGTCCGATCAAGGAATGGCTGCTCTCCATGGGTCTACCTGCCACCGACCTCATCAGCGGTCCGGCTGGCCAGGAGCCAATTCGCGCAGGCCAGGCGCTGTGCGGCGTGAGCATCTGCTACGAGGCGGCGTTCGGAGCCGAGCAACGCAAGTGGGCGCCCGAGGCCGAGGTGCTGATCAACGTGAGCAACGACGGCTGGTTCGGCAATACCGTCGCCCTGGACCAGCATCTGGACATGGCGCGCATGCGGGCCATGGAAGCGCGAAGATACCTGTTGAGGGCCACCGGCACCGGGATCACGGCGGCCGTGGATCCTTCCGGGCGCGTCGTGGCCCGGCTACCCAAGTACGAAGCCGGGTTCCTCGACGTCAGCGTGCCTCGGCTTTCGGGGACCACGCCCTATGTGCGATACGGAGACTGGCCCGTTGTGGTCCTTTGTTTGCTCTTGGGCCTTGTGCTGCCTGCCGCAGTTAGAATCCTCAACTGGAATCCTGGCCAGGGGCGTTAAATGCCTCCCGGAGAGCAACAATGAGCGTCAAGAGAAGACAAGTCCTCAAGGGAGCGCTCTCTCTTTCCGCACTGTCGCTTTCCTACCCGCTATTGAGGCCGGGTACCGGCTTCGCGGCCGAGAAGACAACCGTGGTCGTGATTGGCGGGGGCTTGTCCGGGCTCAACAGCGCGATCCTGCTCAAGGACTTCGGGATTGACGTAATCCTGCTGGAAGGATCGGACCGCGTCGGCGGAAGAGCGTTCACCGGCGACGATGTCGAGATTCGTCCGGAGTACGGAGCCAGCGAGGTAGGCCGCTCCTATGCGCGGGCCATCGACTTGTGCGCCCGTCTGAACGTCAATCTTGTTGCGGACACCCGCAGCCTGTTGCCCATATCGAACTACGTGAACGGCACATGGGTCACTTCAAGCGAATGGCCGGATTCGCCGGCCAACAAGACGCAAGGAGACGAACGGGCGGTCCCGCCCCTGTTGCTCGGAAATCAGTTGCTGTCCAGGATGAACCCGCTTGAGAACCTGGATGATTGGCTTTCCCCGGAATTCGCTCCCTACGACATTTCGATGCTCGAATTGTTCAGAAACAATGGCGTGTCGGAAGCTGCCCTGAAGCTCGCAAGCGCTTCCATGGATCTGCGCACGACGTCCAGCCTGGGAATGATGCAGGAACGGGTCCGGACCATGTTCGACGCCAATTTCGGAAGACCCGCCACGGACAGTGCGGATGTGCCCTTCGGGCTTGCTGCAAGTGCGCAGGAAGGAGATGAAATCGCCGCGGTACGCAACATCGAAGGCGGCACCTCAAGGTTGCCGGAAGCAATGGCCCGGTCGCTGGGGGACAGTGTCCGCCTCGGCAAGGTCGTTGCCCAGGTCGACATGTCCGGCGCCGGGGCCGAAGTCCGATGCATGGACGGCAGCCGTTACCACGCGGACTTCGTGGTCTCCGCCGTGCCTTTTTCGACCTTGCGCAATATTGCGGTTACCCCCGCATTCACCGGCAGGCAGGCTGAGGCTGTCCTCACGCTGGGTTACCGGGGGACCACGCGCGCCTACGGGGTTCTGGAGGAACCCTATTGGGACGACGGTTTCGAACCCTCGTTCTTTACGGATGAAACCATTCAGACGCTTGTGGTGCTCAAGAAACAAACGGGTCAGGACAAGCATCGATTCACGGTCATCTTCACCGGGCCGGGATCGGCCCGAATCGACCAGCTGCCGAATGATCAGGCCATCGCCCTGATTGAATCGGAAATCGCGCGCATTCGCCCATCGACGAAGGGCAAGATGCGGTTTCTGGCATTGTACGGATGGCGGAAAAACCCCTTGATTCAAGGTTGCCGGCACCTGTTCAATCCCGGTCAGATCAACCGGTTTGCCCGGGAAATGATCGTCCCCCACCACCGCCTGCATTTTGCAGGCGAACACACGCGAAGAATGGACTTTGGTATGGAAGCAGCTTTGGAAAGCGGCGAACGCGCCGCCTCTGAGATCCTACAACGGGCATGAATATCCACGACAAACGAACCCGGACAGTAGCCGGTGCGCTCTGCATCGCGGTACTCGGTGCAATTGCGATGTTGCCTCGCGCACTGGCTTCCGAGGAGGAACAGGCGGAGCAGGATACTGCAAAGACGGAATCCGAGAACACGGAACTCGTTGCGCGGGGCAAACGGCTCTACATATTCTGTCAGGCCTGTCACGCAACGGAGGAGTCCGCCGACCACAAGATCGGGCCGCATCTTGCAGACATCATTGATCGGCCCGTGGCCTCCGTGGAGGATTCGACCTATTCCGCCGCGTTGCAGGAACAGGATTTTGTCTGGAACGAAGAAAACCTGGACTTGTGGATCAAGCAGCCTTCGGCCCTGGTCCCGGGAACCAACATGAGCTTCGTCGGCATTCCAGGAGCCGAACTACGCTCTGCGCTGATCGCCTATCTCAAAACGCTTTAGCTGCAGGGCAGCTACTGCGGGCCGGCGGGTTCGCACACGGCAGCGCAGGCGACCATCAGGACAGCGACAAGGCCGGTTCATTCTTCACGCTTCGTTCTTCTTCCCTGTGCACCAGCCGGTAGAGCGCCGGCAGCACAATGAGAGTCAGCAGCGTGGAGGAGACGATTCCGCCAATGACCACCGTGGCCAGAGGGCGCTGCACTTCCGCACCGATGCCCGTGTTCAGCGCCATCGGCACAAAACCCAGCGAGGCGACCAGGGCCGTCATCAGCACCGGCCGCAGGCGGGTCAGGGCGCCTTCGACAATGGCCTCGTCCAGGGAGCGACCCTGTTTGCGCAAATCTCGAATGAAGGTCACCATGACCAGGCCATTCAGAACCGCGATACCTGACAGGGCGATAAACCCTACAGCGGCGGAAATCGAGAACGGAATACCTCGCAGCATCAGCGACAACACTCCTCCGGAAAGCGCCAGGGGCACGCCGGTAAAGATGATTCCGGTATCTCGAAAAGTGCCCAGTGCTGTTGCCAGCAATCCCGCAATGAGGAGAAGAGTGACCGGCACGACGATACGCAATCGATTGGCCGCCGACTGGAGGTTTTGATAGGTGCCGCCGTATTCGACCCAATAGCCGGCAGGTATATCGACCCGCCGTTCGATCTCCTGGCGAACTTCATTCACAAATGACCCAAGGTCGCGGCCCCGGACATTGGAAGTCACCACCACGCGGCGCTTGCCGTTCTCCCTGTTGACCTGGTTATAGCCGCTTACCAGCTGCATGCTGGCCAGTTCTCCCAGCGGCAGGAACCCGCCGTCTTCCAGCGGCACGGGCAGGCTGGCGTAGGCATCCGGATTTGCACGTAACTGCTCCGGCAGGCGTACCACGATATCGACACGCCTGTCGCCTTCGTACAGTTGCCCGGCCACGCTACCGCCCAGTGCCGTCGCCACCACGCCTTGCAGCTCGGCCAGGTCGACTCCGTAGCGCGCCAGGGCTTGCCTGTCGGGCGTCAGTGTCAGTACCGGCAGACCGGTAGCCTGCTCGACTGAAATGTCCGCAGCACCGGGCACGCCATTCATGGCGGCCTCGATGGATCCTCCCAGCTCGATCAGGGTGTCGAAGTCGTCGCCGAATACCTTGACCGCCAGTTCCGCCCGGACACCGGCGATCAATTCGTTGAAGCGCATCTGGATCGGTTGCAGGAATTCGTAGCGATTGCCCGGGTACGGTGTAACCCGAGCCTCCAGTTGCCTGATGACCTCGGACTTCGGCTTGTCGGGATCCGGCCACTCGTCGCGGGGCTTGAGGATGATGAAAACGTCCGCCACACTCGGCGGTACGGGATCGGCGGCAACCTCAGCCGTGCCTATTTTGGAAAACACATACTCGACTTCCGGTTGACGCTTTACTTCCGCTTCCAGAAGCTCCTGCATTTCAACTGCCTGTTCCAGCGATGTGCCCGGGATCCGCAGCGCATGCATGACGATGTCACCCTCGTCCAGATTGGGTACGAAGTCCGCCCCCAGCCGGGTCGCCAGCCAGCCGAAGAGGACAATCAGCATCATCGCCAGGGCCAATACCAGCCACCGGAAACGCAGGGAGGCCAGCAACAGCGGCCGATAGAGTGATTGCGCGCCTCTTACGATAGGGTTTTCCCTTGCCTTGACCGGCCTCCTGATCAGCAGCGCAACTCCGGCGGGTACAAAGGTCACCGAAAGTACCATGGCGCTCAACAGGGCGATGACCACGGTCGTGGCCATGGGATGGAACATCTTGCCCTCGATTCCGGTAAGCGCAAAGATCGGAATGTAGACCGCCGTAATGATGAATACACCGAAAAGCGCCGGGCGAATCACCTCGTTGGTTGCACGAAAAACGATTTGCAGACGCTTCCTTACCGTGGCCGGATCGCTGCCGACATCACTCAGACGGCGCAGGCAGTTCTCGACGATGATTACCGCACCGTCCACGATCAGGCCGAAATCGAGCGCCCCCAGACTCATCAGGTTGGCACTTACGCGGCTCTGCACCATTCCGGATATGGTCATCAGCATGGCGATCGGAATGACCGCCGCAGTCAACAGCGCCGCGCGAATGTTGCCGAGAAACAGGAACAGTACGGCAATGACCAGCAAGGCGCCTTCAACAAGGTTGGTGCGCACCGTTGCCAGGGTCTTGTCGGCCAGGCCCGTGCGATCGTACACCGCCGTCGCGGTAATCCCTTCAGGCAGACTGGCCTTGATCTCCTCAAGACTGGCCGCGGCGGCCTGTGCAACTTCACGACTGTTGGCGCCGATCAACATGAAGACGGTGCTCATGACCACTTCCCGGCCATTCTGGGTAGCCGCGCCATTGCGCAATCCCCGGCCTGCCTCGACCCGTGCGACGTCACCAATCCTGAGGGGAACACCCTCGCTGACCTTCAGCACAATCAGGCCCAGCGCTTCGATATCCTCCGCCTGACCCGGCATGCGCATCAGCCATTGCGAACCGTTGCGTTCGATGAATGCCGCGCCCTGATTTGCATTGTTCCGCTCAAGGGCTTCAACAATGTCGCCGTACGTGAGCCCGTGAGCAAGCATCCTGGCCGGATCGGGGGCGACCAGTACTTCCTTGCGGAACCCGCCCACAGGATTCACTTCGACAATGCCGGGCACCCGCAACAACTGCGGCCGGATGATCCAGTCATGAACCGATCGAAGGTCGGTGGGCGTTACCGGAGAACCATCAGGGTTTGTCGCGCCCGGCTCCGCATCCACCGTGAACATGAAGATCTCACCCAGTCCTGTAGCGATAGGTCCGAGCTCGGGTTCCAGTCCTTGCGGCAATGCGGACTTGGCGGCACTGAGACGTTCTGCCACCTGCTGCCGCGCGAAGTAGATATCCGTGCCCTCCTCGAACACCACCGTAATCTGCGACAGGCTGTAACGGGACAAGGACCGGGTGTGCTCCAGGCGCGGCATGCCCGCCATGGCGGTTTCCAGTGGAAATGTAATCCGCTGCTCCACCTCGAGCGGCGTATATCCGGGGGCCGCGGTGTTGACCACCACCTGAACGTTGGTGATGTCGGGAACGGCATCGATGGGCAAACGGGTGAAATTCCAGATTCCCAGGCCCACCAGTACCAGCACCGGGATAAAGATCAGGCCAGGGCGCGACAGCGAGAATCGAATAATCTGCGCCAACATGTTCAGCTCCTAGTGACGTGACGCACTAGTGATCGTGGGCAGCACCGGACTTCTCGACGTCTGCCTTGACGAGATAGCTGTTGGTCGTGACGTAACGCGTCCCGGGAGCCAGCCCCCCGAGCACTTCGACCCAGTCCGCATCCTGGCGGCCCAGCTCCAGCATGCGCACTTCGTACTGGTCTCCGATTTGCGCGTAAACCACAGTGAAGTCGCGAAAACTCTGCAATCCGCTTCGCTTGACTGCCAACGGCACGTCGTGCTCCGCGACCTGGATCTCGCCGGTGACATACATGCCGGGCACCAGCGCCCCGTCGGAATTATCCAGTGTTGTCCTGGCGATTACCGATTGGTCGGGACGGGCCAGCGCGCTGACATAGCTGATCTCGCCACTTTGCCTCATTGCACTGTCCGAAGCGGCGATGTGAACCGGGGCCCCTTGCGTTACGCGTGGCAGATCGCGTGGAAACACCGCGAACTCCACCCAGACGCGCCGTGTGTCCATCAGGGAAAAGAGCGACCGGTCACCGGTCTGTTCGCCGGGATGGGCATTGCGCTCGGTGACCACGCCTTCGATCGGCGCCGTGATTGTGTAGCGGGCCAGACTTTCGTTGCTTTCCACCGTCGCCAGAGTCTGTCCCTCCCGCACCTGATCGCCGACCGACACCTCAATCGATTCAAGGGTGCCGGCGTATCGCGCATCGATGCGGCGGACTCTTTCCGCATCGGGCGCCACCCGGCCGTACACCGTGATCGTTTCGCGAACGGTTGCAGGGCCCGCAAGTTCCGTTTCCAGCCCGAACGCTTCCGCGAGCTCCGGCAGGATCCGGGTTCGGCCTTCAAAACTGTCGTACTGCCAACGGTAAGTGCCGTTGCCATGACGGGCAACGACCGTCACGACAAAGGAATGGGGCTCGTAAACCACCGTATCCCCGCGCAGCAAATCGTCCTGAGGACGAAAGGAGATTTCGTCTCTGACGCCGCCCAGCCGGGTGAGTGTGATGTTCAAGTCAACGGACTCCGGGGCAACAGGCGCTCCTTTACTCATGGCCCAGACGCGGTACTCGGGTGGTACGCCTGTCTCGTAAATGGCCAGTTCAAGGCTGAAGTCCCCATCGACGAGCAATCTCCCTCCATTAGGGCCCCTGGGCGTCTCCTCCTCGGCAGCATCGCCATGGGCGTCGTGGCCCGCATGTTCGTGCTCGTGCTCCTCTGAAACGCCGCAACTTGCAATAACCAGCGTCACCGCCAGCAACCCAAACGAAATCAGTAATTTCTTCATAAGCAATCCGCAGGTTACCGGACTGCCGACGGCATCGGCGCGCCGGTCAGCCGCTCGATTTCGACTTGATGGCGCCGGGCATCGACCGCTGCCTCAAGCACCCCTGTGCGCGTAGCCAACAGTTTCGATTGCAACTGCTGCAGTTCGAACAAGCTGTAACGGCCCGCCTCATAGCCCTTGCGGGTTTGCGCGGCGGCTTCCTGCAACCGCGGCAGAACCTCATCCCGCAAAGCTTCAGCCTGGTGCAGGCTGTGCTGAAGCTCCTGGTAGAGCGCAAAGAGCTGAGCTTCAATCTGAACACGCGTGGCGGCACTCTCGGCGTCAATCAGCGCCAGGTTGGCTCGTGCTTCCGCCACGCGCCCACGATTTCGGTCCGGCGTTGCCAGCGGGATCGAAATGCCGGCAACGAATGCGTAGTCATCAGCCTGCTCCAAACGGCGGACACCGGCATCCACGCGCCAGTCCGGCCTTGCATTCGTTCTCGCAAGCTGGAGTTCGGCCTCACGCAAACGCCGCCGGCTAAGGTAGATCGACAGATCCGGAAAGCGGTTTACCTGTTCAAGCAGCGAGCCGAAGCTGCCTGGTTCGGGTAGCTGCTGCCAATTTCCGGCAACTTGCCTGAAGTCCGGCTTCGGTTGCGCCCACTGAGCGGCCAGGCGCTGCCGGGATGTAGCCAGTTCGTGTTCCAGATGAAACGCGGCCAGTCTCGCGATTGCGAGTTCCGCCTCGGCCCTGGCGCGATCGGCCGTCGCAGCGCGCCCGGACTGAACACGCTTGATAACCGTCGCCACCGTTTGCTCCGCCATGGCGATGGCTTCCTGGGTTATCTTGAACTGCTCCTGGAATTGCAGGTTGTCGAAGAACAGGCGAGCCGTCAGGGCCACAGCATCCAGGCGTGCGATTGCGGCCTCCGCCTGAAGGACCGAAACGCCAGCCCGGGCCGCTCCAATGTAGTACGGACGCTTGCCCCGTTCCAGGACCCAGCCCAGACTCAGGGTGGTTGTTGACCCCTTGATTCCGCTGTGGTCCCCTGTCCCGAGCACATTCTCCAACTCCACTCCGAGTTCCAGGCCCGGTTTCACTTCAGACTGCGTTACACGGCCCTGCTGGGCCTCCACCTGGTAGCCGAACGCAGCCAAACCCGGGTTGTGGGCCAGTGTTCGCTGGATCGCCTCTTGAAGGCCGAGATCTTCACTGCTTGCCGCGGCACTCCACTGGGCGAAGAAAAAAAGGCCGAAGGCAGCCATCCAATACCGCGCCGCAGCGCGACGGGTGATTGCACCCTTCATACAAGACTAACCCCCGCGCCGCAGGGCGCGCAGTTTCAGGAAAACGAGAGGCTAACCGATTCCGCGTCCCGTTGCATCAGGAAGGATTGGGGACGGCGCTGACCCTGAGCCGCTTGATCCGGCGGCGGTCCGCCGACAGCACCTCGAACAGCAAACCTCCGGCCCGCACCTGTTCACCCCGCTTGGGTAATCGTCCCAGGCGATGAATGACCAGGCCTCCGACGGTGTCGAACTCGCCGGTATCCAGATCCGAGCCAAGCTGCTCGTCGAATTCCTCGATGCGCATCTTGGCGCTGACCAGGTAGGTGCCATCTTCCTGCCTTACCAGTTCCGGCGCCTGTTCCAGGTCATGCTCGTCGCCGATTTCGCCAACGATCTGCTCCAGCACGTCCTCAATGGTCAGCAGCCCTGCCGTGCCGCCGTACTCATCCACAACTACCGCCAGGTGATTCCGCCCGCGGCGAAACTCATCGAGCAGGGCATCCAGACGCTTGGTCTCCGGGATCAGGGTCACTGGTCTCAACAGCGGCTGAATTTCCAGGGTATCGCCGGGCGATTCGGTCAGGGTTTGCAACAGGTCCTTGGCCAGCAGGATTCCCACCACCTCGTCCCGGTTCTCACCGATGACCGGAAAACGCGAGTGGCCGGAGCTGATGATGGTTGCCAACAGCTGCTCACGGCTGTCGTCCAGACGCAATACCACCATGCTGGAACGCTGCACCATTACCTCATGCACCTCGCGTTGGGAAACCTCCAGCACGCCTTCGATCATTGTCTTCTCGCCCGCCGTGATCTCCTTTTCTCTTCCGAGCTCCCCGAGTAATTCCAACAGGCCGGAGCGTGAGAGCCGACGCCGGCCTCCCAGGCGATCCAGCAATCCCCGTGCCCCGCTCATGCGCGCTCTTCCTTCCAGGGGTCCCGCCAGCCCTCGCGGACAAGCAACTCGGATTCGGTTGCTTCCATCTTGCGGGCCTGGTCCGGTTCCTGATGGTCATGACCCACCAGGTGCAGGCAGCCGTGCACCAGCAAGTGGGCGAGATGGTCCGGGCATGTGGAACCGCGGGCGCTCGCTTCCGAGCGCACCAGGGGCAGGCAAATAACGATATCGCCTATTTCGCCCAGCTCGCGCTCGGCGGGAAAGGCGAGCACATTGGTGGGACGGTCGCTGCCCCGCCACCTGTGGTTCAGTTCGCGGCTCTCGACTTCTCCCACCAGCCGCACGGTTACCTGCCCTTCGCCGGCATAGGGCGCCAGGCTGGCCCGCACCAGTTTGCGGATTCCGGCGTTGGACAGACGGTCGTGCGGCTCAACATGCAGTTCCGCAGCTTCTTGTACCGCCACACGAATCATTGCTCGCTCCCTGAGTCGTAGGCATTGAGAATCCGCCGCACGAGGGGGTGGCGGACCACGTCTCGCGAGGAAAAATGCACGGTGGCGATTCCCGGGACCGATTCCAGTATCTTCAGTGCATGGCGCAGGCCGCTCCGGCGATCGGGGGGCAGATCGACCTGAGTGATGTCACCGGTCACCACGGCGCGTGAATCGGCGCCGAAACGGGTCAGGAACATCTTCATCTGCTCCGGCGTCGTGTTCTGCCCTTCGTCAAGGATTACGAAGCTGCTGTTGAGCGAACGCCCCCGCATATAGGCCAGCGGCGCCACTTCGATTACGCCTCGCTCGACCCAACGCCCTACGCGCTCCGGTCCCAGCATCGCATAAAGCGCGTCGTAAACGGGCCTCAGGTAGGGATCGACCTTGCTGGCCAGGTCGCCGGGCAGGAAACCCAGGCGCTCGCCTGCCTCCACGGCCGGGCGTACCAGCACAATGCGCTGCGCGTGACCTGCCCGGTGGGCCTCAAGTGCGCAGGCCACAGCCAGCCAGGTCTTGCCGGTGCCGGCGGGACCGATTGCGAAAGTAAGGTCGTGCGAGCGAATCTCGGCGACATAACGCCGCTGATTCGCTCCCCGGGGCCGCACCCGGATGCGGGGGGTCACAACAACAAGTTGCGCATCTTCATCGGACTCGCGGTCGGCGATTCTGTCTCCGCCGGCGCCGCTGCCGTTGGACGCAGAATTGCGGGCCGCACCTTCGGCGCACTCGCTGACGCAGGCCTGGATGCGCGCGGCATCCAGCGATTCGTCCGCAGCCATTCGGTAGAGTTCGGTCAGCGTGGCGGCGCCCGCCTCGGCGGCCTCTCTTGAACCTTGAACCCGGAAGCGATTGCCCTTGCTGGAAATGCGCACATCCAGGCCTTGCTCGATCTGCCGCAAGTGCTTGTCGAATTCCCCGCACAAGTTGGCCAGTGCGCCGTTGTCGGCGGGACGGAGGACGACCTCCAGAGTGTGTGTTTGGCTATTCAGGGCTCGGGAAAGCCTCAGGCCGCCAAGGACTCGGGCAGCAGCCGCCCACGCAAGGAATTGGGCAGCGCCTGTGTAATCACTACATCGACAAACCGGCCGATGAGCGTAGAGGGTCCGTCAAAGTTCACCCAGCGATTGTTGCCGGTGCGCCCGGCAATCAGGCCCTTGCCGCGGCGCGCCGGCCGCTCCACGAGAATGCGCTGCGTGGAATTGACCATATCCTGGGAAATAAGCCGCGCCTGGCTGTTGATCACCGACTGCAGCCGCTGAAGCCTCTTGAGCTTCACATCCTGCGGCACGGGATCCTCCATGCGCTCGGCCGGCGTCCCCGGGCGCGGGCTGTACATGAAGCTGAACGATTGATCGAAACCAATGTCTTCAACCAGCGCCAGCGTTTCCTCGAACTCTTCTTCCGTCTCGCCGGGAAATCCCACGATGAAATCCGAGGCGACACTGATACCGGGGCGGGCGCGGCGCAGCCGGGCAATCTTGTCGCGGTACCCGGCGGCTGTGTAGCCGCGCTTCATACGCTCAAGCACGCTGTCCGAGCCGCTCTGCACCGGCAGATGCAAGTAGGAGGGAAGCTTGTCGAAGCGGGCAAAGGCGTCGATCAGTCTGCCGTCGAATTCCATGGGATGTGAAGTCGTGAATCGAATCCTGCCTATGCCCTCGAGCCCGGATACATAGCGTAACAAGCCCGCGAGGTCTTCCAGTCCCCCGGAAGGAGCAACGCCCCGATAGCCATTGACATTCTGGCCCAGGAGGTTGATTTCCCGCACGCCCTGGCGCTCCAGATGGATTGCCTCGGTCAGTACATCCGCCACCGGGCGGCTGATCTCCTCTCCGCGGGTGTACGGAACGACGCAAAACGAGCAGAACTTGCTGCATCCCTCCATGATTGACAGATGCGCCACCGGCGATGCAGCCTTCGGCGCGGGCAATTCGGCGAATTTCTCCTCGGCCGGAAACGCCAGGTCCACGACCGGTTCGCCTCCGGACACAGATTGATCCAGCAAGTCCGGCAGCCGGTGCAAGGTTTGCGGTCCGAATATCACGTCCACGTAAGGGGCGCGCTTGCCGATCGCTGCGCCCTCCTGGCTGGCGACGCAGCCCCCGACGCCGATCTTCATGGCCGGCCGCTTGCGCTTGAGGGCCTTGTAGCGGCCGAGCTCCGAGAACAGTTTTTCCTGCGGCTTCTCCCGGACCGAACAAGTGTTGATCAGCACCACGTCGGCTTCCTCGGGATTTTCGGTCAGGGTGAATCCCTGACTTTCGCGCAGGACGTCCGCCATGCGGGCGGAGTCGTACTCGTTCATCTGGCAGCCGAACGTGCGGATATAGAGTTTCCCGCTCATGATGCAGAGACTCTAGCTGCGGATCGGCTGCAGCGCCATGACTTGCCGTTTGACGAACACGGGCAGCGAGCTAGAACGGAACCTCGTCGTCCATGTCGCCTTCGTCCGTGTTCGTAAAGCTGCTCCGCTGCGCTTCGTTGGAAGCACCGCCGCCGCCGCGGCGCTGATCGTAGTCGCCATCGCCGCCACGCCGGTCCAGAAACTGCATATCGTCGGCAACGACTTCGGTGCTGCGCCTTTCCTGACCTTCCCGGTCCTGCCACGAGCGCGTGCGCAACCGGCCCTCGACATAGATCCGCGAACCCTTTTGCAGGTATTGCTGGGCCAATTCGGCGCGCCGGCCGAACAGCACCACGTTGTGCCATTCCGTATGTTCCTGCACCTGGCCGGTGTCCCGCCGCGTCCACCTCTCATTGGTGGCGATGCGAATGTTTGCTACCGGGTTGCCGTTCGTCATCTGGCGAACTTCCACGTCATGCCCCAGGTTGCCGACCAGAATTACCTTGTTTACTCCACGCATTCCTCACTCTCCCAATCATTCCCGGCGTTCTTTGCCGAAAGCAAAAACTATTGTGCCACCAATGCGGCCAATGCCCAACGCATCCGGTCTGCCGTTTTGCTGCGTGTACGCGCGCTTATTCCCTGCCGCGGGCGGAATCATGCGTTCCCGCACAATTGCGCAGGTGATGAGTGCTGGAGGCGTGCGCCGTGACTTCTTCCAGCGACGGTCCCAGGTCCGCTGCACGGACAAGAGGCAGCTTGTCGGCAATGTCCTCTCCCACCCAGATCTGCGGGTACGAGTGTTTGAAGCCCTTGCGCTTCTCGCGTTTGCGGACCAGCACCGCCGCCCGCTCGAACGCGCCCCGATAATCGCCGTCGGTCAGACTGTCGCGGAAAAACGCAGCGCCAAAATAAGTGTAGTCACGCCCGTTCTCGCAGCCGAACGACATTCGACGTGCGCTTGCAGCTGTAATAACGATTGCGCGCGGCGACTTGAGTGCATCAATATAGCCGCCGGAGAAACAGGCGGAAACAACCACCACCCGCCACGGCAGGTCCGCACCGTTGACGATTTCACCCAAGTCGGCGGCGGAAATATCCTTCAGCTTCAACGACTCGAGCGACACCGAAAACCTGTGCCGCCTGGAGCCGTGTGAGGTCATGTGCAGTACCAGCAGATCCTCGGGCCCCATCTTTCGCCCTATACCGTCGAGTACCAAGGCGAGATTCTCGCCATTGGCGAGCGGCAGATCATCAATCGTATTGCGGCTGTTGATCAGCATGGCCGTGCGGCCTTCGGCGCCGAGCTGCTCGCGGAACTGGGCCTCGACCAGCTTTACCTCGTTCTCAAAGACATCCTGCTCGTCGGATGAGCCAAAGCCGACAAAATAGGTCTCGGCCACACCTTCTTCCGAAGCGCGAACGCCGTCCAGGACAATCCGCACCAGCCGCTCCTGATTGGCGTAGATGCGTTCCACATCGAGCGGCGGTTTGTTGTCCGGCGGAGCGGTGGAGGACGGCGTTACCGGCGGGTGGGAGGCGGCGACGCCGGAGAAAACCAGGCCGGCTGCCGCCAGGCAAGCAAAGCGGCGCAACCGGATCACGTCCAGCTCCACAACGAAGGCTCAATTCGTGACGGCACGGGCAACACGGCACACTGACTTCCGAGCGGTTTCCGATGCGAACCCATAAGTGAAAGCTTACAACACCAGGGCAACCACAAACGGCCGCTGGTGATTGCCTGACAAGGACACGCGCAGCCGCTTCACACTATTCCTGCCCGCCGAGCGTCCCTGCAGCAATAGTGGTCACGCATAGCCGATCTTTGGGCGGGTTTCGCCGCATGGTCCCGCGAGGGTATATTGGTGGGCTGCCATGAGTGAAATCCGCATCCGTTCGGCGCGCACCCACAACCTCAAGGGGATCGACCTGTCGCTGCCGCGCGATCGACTGATCGTGATCACCGGGCTGTCCGGTTCGGGCAAGTCCTCGCTCGCCTTCGACACCATATACGCGGAGGGCCAGAGACGTTACGTGGAGTCGCTTTCGGCCTATGCGCGCCAGTTCCTGAGCGTCATGAGCAAGCCCGACGTGGACCATATCGAGGGACTTTCGCCGGCCATCGCCATCGAGCAACGCTCGGCATCGCACAACCCGCGTTCCACGGTGGCCACGGTCACGGAAATCTACGATTACATGCGCCTGTTGTTCGCCCGCGCCGGCGTGCCCCGATGCCCGACGCACTACAGGGAGCTTGCGGCCCAGACCATCAGCCAGATGGTCGACGAGATACTGAAGCACCCCGAAGGTACCGCCATCAACCTGATGGCGCCGGTGGTGCGCAACCGCAAGGGAGAACACCGCAAGCTGTTTGCCGACCTTCTGGCACGGGGTTTTCTGCGCGCCCGGGTGGACGGCGAAAACTGCGAGCTGGACAACCCGCCCGATCTCGATCTCCGCCGCAACCACAGTATCGAGGTGATTGTCGACCGGCTCAGGGTGCGCGACGAACTGCGCCAGCGGCTGGCCGAATCACTGGAAACCGCGCTGACGCTGACCGACGGAACGGTGCTGGTGGGCTTTATCGACGAACCGCAACGGGCCGACCTGTTGTTCTCCAGCCGTTTTGCCTGCCCGCTGTGCGATTTCGCCATTCCCGAACTGGAGCCCAGGCTGTTCTCGTTCAACAATCCCGCCGGCGCCTGCGAGGCCTGCGCGGGCCTGGGCTCCAAGCGGTTCTTCGATCCGGAACGGGTAGTGCGGCCGCACCTGAGCCTGGCCGGCGGCGCGGTGCGCGGCTGGGACCGGCGCAACGCCTGGTACTTCAGCACCCTGGAGAGCCTCGCACGCCACTACGGCTTTGACCCCGAAGTTCCGTTCGAGACGCTTCCCGCGAAGATTCGCGATGTAGTGCTGAACGGCAGCGGGCGGACCCGGGTGAGATTTACCTACCGCTTTAACACCGGCCGGAAGTTCACGCGAACGCGCCCGTTCGAGGGCGTGCTGCCGAACATGGAGAGGCGCTATCGAGAGACGGAATCACAGCGCGTGCGCGAAGAGTTGTCCCGCTACCTGGGCTCCACTCCCTGCCCCGAGTGCGGGGGCGGGCGCCTGAACCAGGCTGCGCGCAACGTGCTGGTGTCGGGCCGCTCAATCACGGAAATAAGCGCCATGAGCGTTGAGGCCGCACTCAAGTTCTTCACCTCGCTCAAGCTGAAGGGCTGGCGGCAGGAAATCGCCGAACGCATCATGCGGGAACTCGGAGAGCGGCTGCGCTTTATGGCCGACGTGGGTCTGGGGTACCTCAATCTCGACCGGCGGGCGGAAACCCTGTCGGGCGGCGAGGCGCAACGGATCAGGCTGGCCAGCCAGATCGGTTCCGGCCTGGTGGGTGTGATGTACGTGCTCGATGAGCCGAGCATCGGACTGCACCAGAGAGACAACAAGCGCCTGCTGGCCACTTTGGCCCGTCTTCGGGACCTGGGCAACACGGTACTGATCGTGGAGCACGACGAGGAAGCCATCTGTTCGGCGGATCACGTCGTGGATCTCGGTCCCGGCGCCGGCGCGCACGGCGGGCAGGTCGTTGCGCAAGGGCCACCGGAGATCATCAAGCAAGAGCCCGCCTCCCTTACGGGACAATACCTGAGCGGCATGCGCAGCATTCCGGTGCCCACGATGCGGCGCCCGCCGCAGCCCGATCGAACGCTCAACATCGAAGGAGCGAACGCCAACAATCTGAAGGACCTGGAAGTCATGCTGCCGCTGGGACTGATGACCTGCGTGACCGGCGTTTCCGGGTCCGGAAAGTCATCGCTGGTGAACGAGACCCTGCTTCCCGCGGTTGCCGCCGCCCTGGACCGCAAACCCTGTCCGGGCGCCAGGTTCCGGACCCTGCGGGGCGCCGAGCGCCTGGACCGGATCATTGAAATCAGCCAGGACCCGATCGGCCGCACGCCGCGCTCGAACCCGGCGACGTATACCGGCCTGTTCACCCCGATTCGCGAAATGTTCGCGCTGACGCCCGAGGCGCGGGCGCGCGGATACAAGCCCGGGCGATTCAGCTTCAATGTCCGTGGCGGCCGCTGCGAAGCCTGCCAGGGCGGCGGGCTGATCAAGGTGGAGATGCACTTTCTGCCCGACGTCTACGTGCCCTGCGACGTTTGCGAGGGGCGCCGCTACGGCCGGGAAGCCCTGGAGATCCGCTACCGGGGGCTGAACATTCACGAAGTGCTGGAACTCAGCGTCGAGCAGGCAGCGGAAGTGTTCACCAATGTGCCCAAAGTGGCGCAGAAACTGTCCACCCTGCTGGACGTAGGTCTGGGCTATATCCGCCTCGGCCAGAGCGCCACGACGCTATCGGGCGGCGAAGCCCAGCGGGTGAAACTCTCCCGCGAGTTGGCCAAGCGCTCCACCGGCCGAACGCTGTACCTGCTCGACGAACCCACCACCGGATTGCATTTCCATGATGTGGCGCAGCTGTTGAGAGTGCTGCACCGGCTGCGCGACGGCGGCAACACGGTGGTCGTCATCGAGCACAATCTGGACGTGATCAAGACCGCTGACTGGATCATCGACCTCGGCCCGGAAGGCGGCGAGTCCGGGGGCGAATTGCTGGCCGCCGGTACTCCGGAAGAAGTGGCTGGCGTGCGGCGCTCGCACACAGGTCGCTACCTGGCGAGAATTCTCCGCGGCGCACCGGCCCCATCACGCCGAAGAAGCGCAGCCTAGTTCCTTGTCTCGCACTGGATCCGGACGACCGCCTGGCGGTCATGGAGCAAATTCTTTGCCACACCGGATAGGACTTCACGCGTACGAAACCTTACCAACAGAACTTGCTTTCGGCAGCTTGCACAATTATTCTTGCGCGCACCTTGATCGCGCTCGCGACATCTATGGCGGCTGCCCCGACCGTAGTCGGGCGTGCGGCCGATGCGTCACAACTCGGAGGAAAACCAATGCAAAATCCTGGACGCGGACTCTCCTTAGCTCTTTTCATTGCCGTGGGGGCTGCAGGCTTCGCCCTTTCCCCGGTCTCCATTGCACAGGAGAGCGATGCGCTTGACGAAATTATCGTCACGGCGCGTAAACGCGAAGAAGCGCTGTCGGACGTCCCGATAGCAATAACCGCGTTCTCGTCGGAGGAATTGATTCGCGGCGGGTTCACTAGCCTGCAGGACCTTTCGTTCCAGACCGCCGGCATGCACTTTCACAAGCAGGGCGGCCAGATTCCGGGCCGCTTCAGCAGCAGGGTGCGTTTTCGCGGGATGAACACCAATGCGAACCCCCCTTCGCAACAGGTGGGCACGGTATTCATGGACGGCGTTTACATATCCGATGGTGTTACGAGCATCGATTTTTCCAATATCGAGCGCGTCGAAATCATCAAGGGGCCGCAGTCGGCCACCTTTGGCCGGTCCACCTTCGCCGGGGCGGTCAACTACGTGACCAAGACGCCGGGCTTTGAATACGCGGGTCGCGTAATCGCCGACGTTGCCGAGTGGGGCGGACGCGACGTGACACTTTCGCACGAAGGGCCGCTGGTGGACGACAAGCTGGCCTACCGCATCTCGGCGCGTGTGTACGGGACCGACGGCCAGTACGTATCCAATGCCGATGGGGGGGCGCTGGGCGAAGAGAGCACGGAAACCATACAGGCCGTGCTCAGCTGGACGCCTACCTCAAACTTCTCGGCCAAGTTCCGCTATCTGTGGTCGCACGACGACGACGGCCCCGCCGCCGGCATGTTGCTGGGCACGGGCTTTTCCGCCCGCTTTGGCGGTGCAGGCGTCTCAGCGAATGCGGGTCCCAACTGCTTCAGCGACGGAATTACCAGTGCGGATGACCCCGACACGCCGTCCGATTATTTCTGCGGCGCGCTTCCGATGATTGACGTGGATTCCTTCATCGCGCCGAACACGGCGATCAGCGCCTCCGATCAGGCCTCCTTCCGCAGCCCGGTCATTTGCGACCCGCGCGACGGCATCTGCCGGCCCAAGCTGCCCGGCGCGCCGCTCAGGTCCACGTCGGGTTTGACCCGCTACCAGCAAAGGGCCGCGCTGCTCCTCAACTATGACTTCGAAAGCGGCATGCTGGATGGCCACAGCCTGGGTTCCGTGGTCGGATGGAGCGCGATGCGGGCCGGCTGGGTGCGTGATTTCGACCTTACCGCCGCGCAGAATTTCCTGTCTCAGGATCCGGTCGTTGCCGATGACCTGACGGTCGAACTGAACCTGAGCTCGCCACAGGAAGGCAAGCTGCGCTATTCACTCGGCGCTAATTTCTTTACCGCGGATAACTCCACCACGGGCAGCGGAGGTAACACGGTGTGGGGTTCCGACGGCGGAGTGGGCCAGCTAGTGGTTGCGGAACCCGACGGAACACCGCTGCCCGAACCGGTAACGCTCCCGGGTCCGCACTACTTCATGAACGCCGTTCCGCCCACCGAGAGCAACGACACCGTCGGCATTTTCGGGTCCTTTGCCTACGACTTCACCGATGACCTGACGCTGGACGTGGAATGGCGCTACCAGGAGGACGAAATTTCGCTCTCAAGCCCGAGTAACGAGGGTGTGCCGAATCCGGGTGGCGGGATCGAGGCCGCGAGATACGACGAGGAATCATTCAGCAGTTTCCTGCCGCGAATCACGCTGTCCTACGACGTCGGCGACCGGGGAACCAGTTGGGTAACGTATTCCGAAGGTACGCTGCCCGGCATCTTCAATGCGGACTTTGGCTCCCTGGACGAAGTGACAAGAGACCAGGTCCGGGCGGTTATCCCGGGCATTTCGCTGTTCAACGAGGAAGAGGAGCTTGAGAATATGGAAGTCGGCTTCAAGCAGGAGTTCGACAGCTTCTACTTCTCGGCGGTCTTCTACATGCTGGACTGGAGCAATCTCAAGACCCGCCAGGGCGTTACCGTGGTGGAACAGACAGGCGTCCAGCGCGTGCTCAATCTCCAGCTGAACGCCGGCGACGCGGAACTGGAGGGATTGGAGCTGGAAGGGGGCTTCTCGCTGGGAGAGAACTTCTCCGGCACCTTCGTGCTGAACTACGCTGACGGCGAATACGGTACGCTCACCTGCGGATTCTCGCCGTTCAAGCCGCCCATTACACCGGGCGACCGGTTCGGCGCCCGCGACTGCTCCGGCAGCCGCCCGGCGCGTTACCCGGAATGGTCGGGCGCCATCTCCGGCGTCTGGACCGACACCATGGCGGGCGGCAATTGGGACTACTACGCTCGCGTGGACGGCGAGTACTTCGGCGAGGCGTACAACGAAGAAGCCAACTTCTCCACCATGGGCGATTTCTGGCGCTGGAACGTGCGCGGCGGTTTCGAAAGAGACAACCTTCGCATCGAGGGCTACGTCAAGAACCTGCTCGACGACGACAACTACCTGGCCGCGGCTCGCTGGTCGGATTTTTCCGGTACTTTCCTGTTCGCATTCCTGTTCAGCCAGGGCGTGGCCGTCACCCCGGCCGAAAAGCGGACCATCGGCCTGAGAGTCGTATACGACTTCTAGCATCTTTCGAAAACGCTCCGGTCGACTCGTCGGCCGGAGCGTTTTTCTTCGTGATCCGCAGAAAGTGTCGCTCGACTCTCGTCGGGCAGGCAATTCCCGGCTTGGGGTAGAAAATGACGGCAACCTACAAGCGAGGCTACGTTAACGGCCGTTTCGGGCAGATTCACTACCATCGTGCATGGCCGGGGACCGAAGGCAGCGACAAGACGCCGCTGGCGTTCTTTCACCAGAACCACAAGTCGGCTTTCGAATACGACATGCTGCTTAAGGAAATGGGCCGTGATCGGGAGTCGCTGGCCTTCGATACGCCGGGCTACGGCAATTCGGACGGCCCGCCCGATGTGCCGACCATGGCCGACTTTGCAGGCGCGATGGCCGACGCGCTGGACGCGCTGGGTTTTGGCGCCAACGGAAAGGGGCCAGTGGATGTATTCGGCCTGCACACCGGAGTATTGATCGCCGCCGAGCTGGCGCTGACGCGTCCGGACCTGGTGCGCCGCATCGTAATGAGCGGCATTCCCTACCGATCGCCGGAAAAACGCAGGGAAATTCTCAAGGCACTGCCCCGCGACAAGAAGCTGACCGAAGACGGCGCCTGGATCATGGATTGCTGGAGGGTGCTCGTGGCCGATCGGTCGAAGGACGTGCCGCTGGAACGTGCGGCGCGCGTGTTTGTGGAGGCCCTTCATCCTCTGGACAAGCATTGGTATGCCTACGACGCCGTCTGGAGCTACCCGCTTGAAGAGCACCTGCCCAAGCTCACTCATCCGGTCGCGATCCTTCAGACTCACGAACTACTGCTGGACGACACCCGCCGGGCGCACGCCGAACTGCTACCTCAGGCGCATTACGTCGAAATTCCCGAAGTCCAGGTGAATATTCTCGATCTCGCCTGGAAGCAGTTCGCGCGCGAAATGCGGCTGTGGCTCGATGGCCGAGCGTCCTGAACGGGCGTCCGGGTTGTCGCGAATCGGCATGCACGGTTATACCGTCGAACAGTTCGGCGGCACGGACGTCATGCTGTGGCGCGAACTGGGCCGCCTGAAGCCGGGTCCGTGCCAGGTCCTCGTTGAGGTAAGGGCCTCCGGCGTCAACTTTGCCGAGACCCGCATGCGTGCGGGAACCTATTCGGGGCAGGAGCTGCCCTTCGTGATGGGAATGGAGTGTGCCGGCGTGGTGGCCGAATGCGGCGAAGGCGTAGCCGAGTTCAGGCCGGGCGATCGCGTGTTCGGCCGTGCCCGGGGCTCGCATGCGGAAGCGGTCCTGTTCGACGCGGATCATCTGATGTCTCTTCCCGACCCTGTTTCATTCATTGAAGGCGCCGCGATACCGGTGAGCTGGCTGACCGCCTGGCACGCACTGGATGCGGTCGCCGGTTTCGGGAAGGGCCAGCGCATCCTGATCGAGGCGATCGCCTCGGGCGTGGGCAGCGCCGCCCTTCAGATCGCAAAGTGGCGTGGCTGCTGGGTAGCCGGTACCGCCAGCCGGGACCCGAAGCTGGAAATCGCGCGCCAATGGGGCGCGGATGCTGTCTATAACTACAAGCGCGACGACGTGACGGCGCTGGTGCGGCGCGACACGGATCAGCAGGGCATCGACATCGGGTTGATGACCATAGGCGAGGAAACCGCTGAATCGCTGATAGAAAGCATGGGCATGGACGGCAAGATCGTGATGTACGGAAGCACCGGCGGGCGCCAAGTGTGCTTCAACCTCAATATCGGGGTACGCAACCTGGCGCTTATGAGCATGAGCATCTCGACCAGCGAGCGCTTTCTGAGCTACACCATGCCCCGCTTCCGCGACCTGGCCCTGCCCCTGTTTGCCGATGGCACCTTCAAGGCACCCGTCGGCCCTGTCCTCCCGTTATCGGAGGTAGTGAGAGCGCATCAACTGGTGGACGAGCGCAATCACTTCGGCAAGATCATCCTGACAGTCGACGAATAAGGCTGCGCTCCCCCATTTGGCCGCTTTCGGATCAGTCCTCGCCCTTCCACCGCATCGCTTCGATAAACCGGGGATCGTCCGGGTCGGCCAGCTTGCACCGGCCGGAGGCCCAGTCCGTGCTGAAGCCCACGCGGCCGCTCTCGGGTGTCGCCCAGGCCACGCCGATTACATCCTCTTGCGAAGATTCGCCCGGCTCGCCGTCGTGCAGCGTGAGGCGCATGAGGTCGACAAAGTTGCGCCCGGAATTCGACGGCCATAGAGATGTAAGGAATTCCAGATGGAGTTCACGCGGTTCCGGCTCATCGGTGATGATGGTGAAGATGTCTCCCCGGTCATGCATGAAAAAGGGATTGATCACCTGATTGTTGCCGTCCTCGAACCGCAAGGCGGCGAAGCACTCAAAGCGCCTTGCCTTATACATGCGCAGGTGGGTGCGGTCTTCCCGCCCGAAGAAGAGTGAGCCGTCTTCCAGATAGCCGTTGTCGTAAACCCAGAGTTCTTCGGGGTTGAGGATCCACTCCGCGTCCCAGGTCATTTGGTCGCCGGTGTTCTTCGACACCATGGTGCATTGACCGAACTCGCCGAGCAGACCCCGCAGTTGTTTGCCGTGCCGCCGCCAATTGAAAGCGCAATTGCCGCCGAAATCGGGATCAGGCTCCAGGTCGGGCCATACTTCGGGCCGGAGATGGGCATCAACAAACTTGTGAGGATCCTTGATGCGCCGTCCGGAAATGGAAACCGCACCCAGTTCCTCGTTCATCGAAATGAGAAACACGATTTGCTGCCCGGGAAACAGCGGGCCGTCATCGCCATCAAGCCGGATCTGGGTATAGATCACATGTTCGGCCAGGTGAGGCGCTTCGATCCTGGCAAACACCCGGTAGAACATTTCATGCTCGCCATCCGGCGGCGCGCCCAGATTGCGCTCCAGGAACGCCTGGGGGACGGAGGTGTACTCGCCCGGCAGCCAGCTCATCAGGTCCTCCAGGACCTTCATCAGCTCGGGCCTCGAGTTGGTGGCGGCCGCGGGCAAAGGCATCAAGGACAAGGCGATTGCGAAAACAATTGCGCGCATGGGTCCTTTCTCCTTTCTTGGGTCTTGGTTAGAGCCTAAGGCCAATGGGTTCGAACGTAAAGTGGCCGAATGTCGATCAAGCGTCTGTCAGGGCAATGCCGGATTCAATCAGCCTGGCAAGCTCGTTCTCTCGCTGGAGAACAGCCCCACTATGGGTTGTCGGCATAGCGGCGAAGACGGATGTCGGCCTGCTCCTTGTGCCCGGCGAAGCCTTCCAGGGCGCATAGCCGCGAACAATACTCGCCGATCTCGACCGAAGCTTCCTCGGTAATGCGCTGATAGGTGCAGGTCTTGATGAACTTGCCCACCCACAAGCCGCCGGTGTAACGCGAGGCCTGGCGGGTCGGCAAGGTGTGGTTGGTGCCTATGACCTTGTCGCCGTAAGAAACGTTGGTTTCCGGTCCGAGAAAAAGTGCGCCATAGTTGCGCATGTTTTCCAGGAAGTATTGCGGATCGCGGGTCATGACCTGGACGTGCTCCGAGCCGATTTCATCGGCCTTCGCGAGCATTTCCTCATAGTCGTCGCAGACGATCACCTGGCCGTAGTCTCGCCAGGCCTGCCCGGCAATTTCGGCAGTAGGCAAAACGGTGAGTTGGCGCTCCACTTCGGCCATCGTGGCGCGCGCCAGGTCCTCGGAATTGGTCAGCAGTATCGCCGGCGAATCGGGACCATGCTCGGCCTGGCCGAGAAGATCCGCTGCGCACAGCTCGCCATCGACCGAATCGTCGGCTATGACCAGTGTCTCGGTGGGACCGGCCAGCAGGTCGATGCCTACGCGGCCGAAGAGTTGCCGTTTCGCCTCGGCGACAAAGGCATTGCCGGGACCGACGATCATGTCCACCGACGAAATAGTGCCGGTCCCCAGGGCCATGGCGCCGATGGCCTGAACTCCCCCGAGGCAATAGATCTCGTCGGCGCCGGCCAGGTCCAGGGCCACGACGACCGCGGGATTTGGAGCGCCCTGAAACGGAGGCGAAGCGGCGATCACCCGTTCCACGCCCGCCACCCGCGCGGTAACCACGCTCATATGCGCCGAGGCCACCAGCGGATACTTGCCGCCCGGCACGTAGCAACCCACGCTTTCCACCGGAATGTTGCGGTGCCCCAGCACCACGCCCGGCCGCGTTTCCACTTCCACGTCGCTGAGCGCCTCAAGCTGAATTTTCGCAAAGTTGCGTATCTGTTCCTGGGCGAAACGGATGTCAGCGATGGCTTGCGACTCCAAATGTTCATAGCAGGCGTCAACCTCCTCGCGGTGCAGGCGGAAGGATTCCGGCGACCAGTCGTCGAATTGCTGCGAGTAACGGCGCACGGCGACGTCACCGTGCCTGGCAATGTCGTCGAGTATGGGTTTCACCGCGGATTGGATGCGTGAATCGCGCTCCGCCTGTTGTTCGGTGTGAATACCCTTCTTGAGGTATCGGATCATCTGGTTTTTCTCTATCGGGTGGTCAGGGGTGTCGCTCGGCCGGTCACTTGCAATCGCAGCCGCTCGAAAGGATCATCGTAGCTTAGGTGAACGCGTGTGATGATTGCGGGAGCAATGCCCGGATTGTCATGGTTTTGTCCGCAGGGAGCAATTGTGGCGTCAGCACGTGTCTTGCAGGCCAGAAGTGAAGAACCGCTCATATTGAGCAACCGTGGGTGGAGTCCCTTTTGCAAAGCTGGGGACGCCGACGTTTATCAGGTTGACCTTGCTCCACAGAGCGATCGGGAACGCGCGGCGTTCCGTTTCCGCACCTCCCCGAAACACGCTGGCGCCTGGAAAACCTCGGCAATCGGGATTTCGCCGCCGCCATCGCACACGAATGCAGTCCTAACGACGACAACGCAGCAACTCGCGCCTGATGACGCGCTGCCGATGGCCTCGAAAGAGTCAGATGCCGCAATGGCGGGATTACATCACAAGTTGCTCATATCAGCTTTTCCCGCCCATGCAAAAAGCCCCGGACTGGACCGGGGCTTTTTGCATGAAGATGGCATATAGCGCCTAGAAGCTGTAGTTGATGCTTACGCCAAAGTGGCGTCCGCGGTTCAGATTGGCTAACTGGGCGTACGGGAAGGTGAATGATCGCGTGGTCTGATCGAAGAACGCGAAGCGGCGCAGGTCGCGAAAACGGAATGATCCTGCGAGGGTACGGTCATCGAGTATGTTGTTGACGTATGCAGTCAGTTTCCAGTTCTCGTTTTCAATGCCTGTACGCAGGTTCCACTTGTACTCCCAGCCGATGTAGGAAAGGTTGTAGATTTCCGACCAGCGCTCTCCGGTCATGTTCAGATCGGTCCGGGCAAAGAAATCCCAGTCGTTCAGCACAGCGGGCTTGTTGTAGTCCGCCGACATCTGGACCTGCCAGTCGGGATACCGGTAAGGCTCGTTGCCTGCAAGATCGGGGTCGACGCCCAGTTGCGGGGCGAAGGTTTCCTCTACAAAGAACGTGTACTCAGGATCCGCAAAAGCTACGGATCCGGAGAGGATCAATTGTTCCGACACGACGAAGCTGGACTCCAACTCGATCCCGGTTACTTTTGTCTTGCCCGCGTTAGTGGTTATTTGCGAGTCCTGTCCCTGGGTATCCAGGAAGGTCTGGCGGATCTGCTGGTTCGTCCAGTCCAGGTAGTAAACGGCCGCATTGAGCAGGAAGCGGCCATCCATCCACAGCGTCTTGACCCCCAGTTCATAGTTCCAGATGGTCTCTTCCTTTACGGTGGGATCTACACCGAGGCTTAGTGCAACAGCGCGGTTGTTGAAAAACCCGGGCTTGTTCCCCTGCGAAATAACGCCATACACGGTGACGTCCTCGTTGGGTTTGTAATCCACAATGAACCGCGGCAGGGTCCGCTTGAAGCTCGCGGTATCGAACTCGAATGCTGCGATACCCTTGTTCGAGCCCAGACTCGGCACTTCCGCCAGCGTCTGCGGCTCGAACTCGGCGGTCGACTCACGCACGTCGTCTTTCTGCCAGCGGACATCCAGCCCCAGCGCGATCTTTTCGGTCAGGCTGTAGGTGACACTACCGAAAACGGACACGTTCTCGATGTGCCGGGAGCTTCCGATCTGGCCGAAGGGGCGCGACGGCGTAATCCGCAAGTTACGGCCGAGGATGTCATGCTCATACGTCGAGGCGCCCACAAAGGCAGACAGCCTGTCGGTCCCCGGAGCCGTCACCTTGAATTGCAGGCTCCTGTCCTGGAAACCCTGGTAAGCCTTGTTCGCTTCCACAAGACCAACGGAACCGAAAACCAACCCGTCAAAACCTCCGAGGCCATTGAAAACGCCAAAGCTGTCGTCCCAGCTTGCATCGTGAATCTCGTCGAAGACTTGCTGATTGGTGCCGGCCCGCAATTCGAATTCCCAGTCATTGTTGGTCACATAATCCAGTTCGGCCGTGTAGCGGCGGGTAATCTGGTATTGTCCGACCCCCTCGCCGAAACGCTCCTCAACCCTCTTGTTGTTCTGTTTGATCGTATCCAGGTCGTCCGGAAGTTCCCCGCAAATGTAGCCCAGGGGGATGGAGGAGTTGTAGAACAGGCAGTTGTCCAGCGATGCCGGCAGGCTCGTGGTCGGCGGCGCGCCGTCATCGTCTTCCGCATAGGACGCGGACAGTGTCAGGGTGAGGTTTTCCGAGGGCTCGAACAGCACCTTGCCGGAGATGGCCATGGTTTTCTCGTCGCCGATAGTGACGTTGTCCTCTCCCGTAGCCACATTCTTCCACTCGCCGCCAAAACTGTAGGAGCGCACGCTCATGATGGCTTTCACGGAGTCCATTCCAAACAGCGGGCCGGAAACGGTTACGGCAACATCGGACCGGCTGTCCTGGCCGAAATCGATGTCGGCATCGAGTTCAAGCTGGTCGCCCGGCGTCTTGGTGATGTAGTTGACGGCGCCGCCGAAAGTCGCACGGCCGAACAGCGCCGACTGAGGCCCCTTGAGGACTTCTACGCGTTCAATATTGTTGAAGCCGAACGTGGCGGCAGTCCCCAGGACGAAGAACCCGTCCACGAAGACGGAAGAATTCTGACGGTCAACCACCGACGTGTTGACAACAAGGCCGCGGAAATACGGATTCGAATCCCGGCGGCCAACCGTTTCGGTGTAAAACCCGGGCGTATAGTCGGCCAGGTCCAGAATGCTGGTGACACCCCGCTCGTAGATGTCCTCGTTGGTCAACGCCGTCACCGTCAGCGGCAGATCCTGAAGGTTCTCCTCCCTTTTTCGGGCGGTAACGATGATCTCCTCGAAAACGAGCTCCTGGGCAAACGCCGGAGTGGAACCATAGGAAAAGGCTATCAAAGCTACGCCTGTCAGAGACGCGAGCAGCGTGGTCTTTCTTGTCATAACGGCAAGTCCCCTGTTGATCTGGTTGAAAAAGGCGCTTACACCCCCGGGCGCCTACCGGGCGAAATTATAAGCACATTCGGGCATCAGCCTGCAAACGAACCCCGCCCGGGTCTGCCGTTTGAGCAATGGCGCCACGGATATGTGGCACTTTGCTCTTTGGTTCATGGCCGGGGCGCGCCCTGCTCCTTTTCCCGACACAGGGTGTAGAACCAACCCAGGTTGATGCCGAAACGGTCGGCGTCGTCCACCGCCCAGGCATAGGCAACAGGCACATGGTTTCCCTTTTCATGGACCCGGAAAAGCGGGAAGACACGGTCTGACGGCGAGGCGAACTCGCGGGTATGCAGTTGAAACTCCAGCGTGCGGCCGTCGGGCCAGTCGATGTCGGCCGAGCCGCCCTGATCGTGAAGTTCTATTTCAGTCAGGAACTCCGTATTCAGCATGTCGCCATCCAGGTTGTAATTGACCGTGCAGATGAACCAGCGGGCCCTGGTCATCTGGATCCAGGTCACCTCTCCCGTTTCCCGGCTGATCAGGCGATCGCGAGTCCAATGGTGTTTTTGGCCAAGTACGACCTGATACTCGAACCAGGCCTCTTCGCCACAGGATTCGCGTTTCATGCCGCCCGAGAACTGACCTCCTTCAAAGCGCAGAAAGACATCACAAGAATCCGAGAACGGGCGTAATTCATCCGCTTCGATGGCTGCCAAACGATCCGGATCGAGTCTGGCGCCGATCATGTGGTCGTGCCCTTCCCTGAAAGCGTGGAGCTTGACCCTGACTGCCTGTTCTTCCTCATCGACGGATAGCGCATATACGCGAATCCGGGAGATGTTGGAGGGATCGTTGTTGCGATATTCCTCAACGTAGAGAACGTTTTCGCCCAGCTCCGGAAGGTCCAGACGAATGTATTGGGAATGAATACGGGCAACGGGTTCGTAGACATGAACCGAAAATCCTCCGCCGGACTGACGGACGATCTGTTCGTGATTGTCGTACTCGCCCGGCCACCACTCCATCATCAGCGCAAGATGGTTTTCCAGTTCCCCCTGGGAAAAGGTCTGCGCCTGAACAGGCAGGGCAAAGGCCAAACAAAGGGCGGTAGGTGCCAGAAGACGCATGATCATCATTGGTGACGCACAATGCGCGCTGTTGCGCGAGGGCGCCACGCCCTCGCTACAAGCAGCTTCGAAGAGATGCCTGGCGGTGACCTACTCTCGCGCGGGGAGACCCCGAACTACCATCGGCGCTGGACGTTTTCACTTCCGAGTTCGGAATGGAATCGGGTGGGACCCGTCCGCTATTGCCACCAGGCGAAAAAAGGTGGCGCGTCCCAATTGACGGGGACGCGCCCAGAATTGTTCCAGGCATTGCCTGTTGAAAAATAGGGAATGCTTCGGTGTGACGTTGTTTAAGCCGCACGGGCAATTAGTACTGGTTAGCTTCACGCGTTACCGCGCTTCCACACCCAGCCTATCAACCTTGTAGTCTTCAAGGGCCCTTCAGGGATCCGAAGATCCGGGAAACCTAATCTTGGGGTGGGCTTCCCGCTTAGATGCTTTCAGCGGTTATCCCTTCCGTACATAGCTACCCGGCAATGCCACTGGCGTGACAACCGGAACACCAGAGGTACGTCCACTCCGGTCCTCTCGTACTAGGAGAAGCTCCCCTCAAGTTTCCAACGCCCACGGCAGATAGGGACCGAACTGTCTCACGACGTTCTAAACCCAGCTCGCGTACCACTTTAAATGGCGAACAGCCATACCCTTGGGACCTGCTACAGCCCCAGGATGTGATGAGCCGACATCGAGGTGCCAAACTCCTCCGTCGATGTGGACTCTTGGGAGGAATCAGCCTGTTATCCCCGGAGTACCTTTTATCCGTTTAGCGATGGCCATTCCATACAGAACCACCGGATCACTAAGACCGTCTTTCGACCCTGCTCGACTTGTACGTCTCGCAGTCAAGCACCCTTATGCCTTTACACGCAATGCGCGATGTCCGACCGCGCTGAGGGTACCTTTGTGCTCCTCCGTTACTCTTTGGGAGGAGACCGCCCCAGTCAAACTACCCACCATGCACTGTCCCCGACCCGGATAACGGGCCTGGGTTAGAACCTCAAACAAGTCAGGGTGGTATTTCAAGGTTGGCTCCACGAGAACTAGCGTCCTCGCTTCAAAGCCTCCCACCTATCCTGCACAAACGTGCTCAAGATCCAGTACAAAGCTGTAGTAAAGGTTCACGGGGTCTTTCCGTCTAGCCGCGGGTACACTGCATCTTCACAGCAATTTCAATTTCACTGAGTCCCGGGTGGAGACAGTGTGGCCATCGTTACGCCATTCGTGCAGGTCGGAACTTACCCGACAAGGAATTTCGCTCGATTTCTTACCTTAATTTCCTTAAAGGAATTGTTAGGCGGATAGCTTACTAACCATCCCTGCAAGTCGCCTTGCAGATGGGACTATATCTTCATCCGCAGAATGCAGATGTCCGGCGTGTAGTCTCTGAGGATTCTGACCACTGTTTGTCAGTCTTTCCTGCTGATTGTCCGCACCCCTCAGATTGTCACTGTCTCGATTTGAGACCAGTACTGGAGGATTCACGGAGTTTCCAGCATTTGGCCGGATTTTACTAAGGCAGCGTTTCCTACCTTAGGACCGTTCATGATGTTAACAATGCTTGATTGACATCAACATTGCGGGCCTTTGACAGGCCCCTGCATGTCGCCATGCAGATCGGACTATATCTTCAGCAACACATGCTGCCTGGCGTATAGTCTCTGAGGATTTTCTTCAATTGAAGCATTCCAGTATTTCTTCATCAGAGTACTTGCGTCTTCCAACTCCTCCATCGTTCATATCCTTGCGGATATCAAGTATGGATTGAATACCTTCTCTGCTCAGGTGATTGCCTTCTCCGATGATCTTCGCCATCTGCCTGAATTTCGAGAAATCTCTCTTCTTCTTTGCAGATAGAAACCCGAATCGATTAAAAAAGGGAATCACGTTTTCTTCAATGGCATTGAAGTTGTTCACTTCGTAATACCAGACTCCATCTTCTCTGCCTCGCAAGGTTCCGCATCCAAGGTATCTCTTGAACAAGGCAAGTATTACCTTGTCCTTTTGCGATACGTTGAAACATAGCGAAACCTTCCAGGGCATTGCGTAGTCCTTACGCTTTCTGAATGAAACGTTGAAGCTGCCTTCTCCATCTGCGAAACCGGCCAGATAGTGGCCAATCCGCTCAGGCACACGTTTCACGTCTGATGCCATTGATCGTCTCCAATTGAGGAATCTTTCCTGCTGATTGTCCGCACCTCTCAGATTGTCACTGCCTCTTCCCGAGACGAGTACTGGAGGATACACCGGAGTTTCCAGCATATAGCCAGGTTTATTTACGTAACTACAATCGGTCATTCGTCTATAGTTACGGCCGCCGTTTACCGGGGCTTCGGTCACGAGCTTCGCCCAAAAGGGCTAACAAGATCACTTAACCTTCCGGCACCGGGCAGGCGTCACACCCTATACATCCTCTTGCGAGTTAGCAGAGTGCTGTGTTTTTAGTAAACAGTCGCAGCCACCTGGTCACTGCGGCCCCCGACAGCTCAAAGAGCAAGTCTCGTCACCGTCAGAGGCGTACCTTCTCCCGAAGTTACGGTACCAATTTGCCTAGTTCCTTCACCCGAGTTATCTCAAACGCCTTAGGATTCTCTCCCTGCCCACCTGTGTCGGTTTGCGGTACGGTCGTCCGTTATCTGAAGCTTAGAGGTTTTTCCTGGAAGCATGGTGTAAGCCACTTCCCGGCAATGCCGGTGGTCTCGTATCTCGACGTTAACGGCGCTCCGGATTTTCCTAAAGCGCCCGCCTACCTACTTTCCCCGGGACAACCAACGCCCGGTAGGCCTAACCTTCTCCGTCACCCCATCGCAATAACGGCCGGTACAGGAATGTTAACCTGTTTCCCATCGACTACACCTTTCGGTCTCGCCTTAGGGGCCGACTCACCCTGCGCCGATTAGCGTTGCGCAGGAAACCTTGGGCTTCTGGCGTGCGGGTTTTTCACCCGCATAATCGTTACTCATGTCAGCATTCGCACTTCTGATACCTCCAGCACGCCTCACGACGCACCTTCACTGGCTTACAGAACGCTCCCCTACCCCCGACACGATCCGAAAATCGTATCGAGCCGCAGCTTCGGTATACGGCTTAAGCCCCGTTAAATCTTCCGCGCAGGCCGACTAGACCAGTGAGCTGTTACGCTTTCTTTAAAGGATGGCTGCTTCTAAGCCAACCTCCTGGCTGTCTGGGCCTTCCCACTTCGTTTACCACTTAGCCGTAATTTGGGGACCTTAGCTGGCGGTCTGGGCTGTTTCCCTTTCCACGACGAACCTTAGCACCCGCCGTGTGTCTCCCGTGCCGTACTTACCGGTATTCGGAGTTTGCATCGGTTTGGTAAATCGGTATGACCCCCTAGCCGAAACAGTGCTCTACCCCCGATAGTAATACACGAGGCGCTACCTAAATAGCTTTCGGGGAGAACCAGCTATCTCCAGGCTTGATTAGCCTTTCACTCCTATCCACAGCTCATCCGATAATTTTTCAACATTACCCGGTTCGGGCCTCCAGCAGGTATTACCCTGCCTTCACCCTGGCCATGGATAGCTCGCCTGGTTTCGGGTCTACTCCCAGCGACTCAAACGCCCATTTAAGACTCGGTTTCCCTACGCCTACCCTACACGGTTAAGCTTGCCACTGAGAAGTAACTCGCTGACCCATTATACAAAAGGTACGCGGTCACCCGGTCTAAAAGACCAGGCTCCCACTGCTTGTACGCACACGGTTTCAGGTTCTATTTCACTCCCCTCACCGGGGTTCTTTTCACCTTTCCCTCACGGTACTAGTTCGCTATCGGTCGGCAGAGAGTATTTAGCCTTGGAGGATGGGCCCCCCATGTTCAGACAAGGTTGCACGTGCCCCGCCCTACTCTTTGTCACCCACACATCTCATCCTTTCGCATACAGGGCTATCACCTTCTTTGGCCAGACTTTCCAGTCTGTTTTGCTAGGTTGTGATGTGATTCCGGTGAACTGGGCTGTTCCCCGTTCGCTCGCCGCTACTAGGGGAATCTCGGTTGATTTCTGTTCCTCCGGGTACTTAGATGTTTCAGTTCCCCGGGTTTGCTTTAACGCACCTATGTATTCAGTGCGCAATGACCGTAAACGGTCGGGTTTCCCCATTCGGAAATCCCCGGATCAAAGCTAGTTTGCAAGCTCCCCGAGGCTTATCGCATGCTACAACGTCCTTCATCGCCTTCTGCCGCCTAGGCATCCACCATGCGCGCTTGATTACTTAAACCACGTCACCCGAAACATTCCCTGATGGAACGAACGGGGCGTGTTGAAATAACCACGCGAATGCAGTTCCCACAATTCAACAATGCGCGGCAAGCGCTCACCCAAAAAAGGGCCTGGCTCGCCTGATGCATTGGAACAATCCTGTTTGTAAAAGTACTGCGCGGCGATAAGGCCACGCAATGAAATCTGGTGGAGCTGATCGGGTTCGAACCGACGACCTTCTGCTTGCAAAGCAGACGCTCTCCCGGCTGAGCTACAGCCCCGGGGGCCACTCCTGCGGTCTGATTTGCCCCGAACTGGTGGGTCTGGGAAGATTTGAACTTCCGACCTCACCCTTATCAGGGGTGCGCTCTAACCAACTGAGCTACAGACCCGCACACCATGCACACGTATCTGCCGACCCGCTAAAAGAGCGGGCGCGCAAGAAAGCGTGCAGTTGTAAAAGAACAAACCCCCGACGCGCCCATGCGCCAGGGGATTAGCAATTGTAGGCGATTTACACTGCTCGTCAATACCATTGTGGCGGTGAAAGAACCGAACAGAGGTACACTGCCTGGGCGGGGTTGACCGCGTTGGCAAGGGAGCCGGCAAATGCTTACCAGGAAAATGATACTTGCGACTCTCATCATGGCGAGCGCTTGTCTCGCTGCGACGTCCTGCGTGCAGGAAGCCAGCAATGACGGACCGTCGAGCGACGCCGCAGCAGCATCCAGGGCCAGCTTTGACGAGGGTGAGCGGGCGTTTCAGGAGCGAAGCCTCGCTGACGCCGTCGCGCACTTCCGGGCGGCAATCGAACACGACCCCAGCAACACCAAAGCGCATCGGCGGTTTATCTTTGCGTTTCAGGACCTCGGCAGATCGGAAATCAGCGCCGAACTGGATGAAGGCGCGCGCGATGCGGCGATGAAAGCCGCCGCGGAAGAATCCTTCGAGAATCTGCTTGCTCTCTACCAGGAGTGGTCACGGGATTCGTCCGATACCGCAGCTTACAAGTGGGCGATTGGCCAGCTATACATGTATCGGGACTATGACAAGGTCAGGCAGTACACGAACGAGGCGATCGCCATGGATCCGGGCCTTGCTGACGGCTACAGCACCCTGGCCCTCATTGCCGATGTAAGCGGAGACAAGGTCCGGGAATTGGAGCTGTTGGAGAAAGCCGTGGAAGCAGCGCCGAACAGTCCTGACAAGGCGTTCTACTATGCGGCAAAGCTGAATCAATCCGATCCGGTGCTGGGGCGAAAGAAGTCACTAGAAGTTGCCGAGCGATTCCCCGAGAGCGAGCGCGGCGCGCAGGCACTGTACTGGCTTGCGTACCGCACCGGGGACCGCGAAGAGCAGGTTTCCCTTTATGAGCGGCTGCGCACAAGCTACCCGCCCGAAGAATTTGGCTGGTCCGCATCCGGAATGAGCCTGTTGGCTGACCTGTACTCGGAGACGCAGCCGGAAGAAGCCCTCGCCATAGCCGAGCAGATGGTTGCGGCGACAGCCGAAGAACCGGATGGCTGGAGCGCAAGTATCTGGAACGACCGGCTGACGTTTCAGCGGAACGTGATCAAGGGCAACCAACTGATCGCCGACGGAAAGTACCAGGAAGCCGTGGAGTTGCTGCAAGACACAACGATTCCCCGATTCACCAATGCCAATGTATTCCATGAGACCACAGCCAGGGCGCTGGACGGCGCCGGTCAGACTGCCGAAGCCTATGAGTATCTGCTTCGGCTGGCGGCGAAGGAACCAACGGACAGGGTGTGGACGGCAACACTTTCCTATTCGGAGAAACTGGGAAAGGACGACAAGACAATGGGTGCCGAGATCACAGATGTGCTGGAAGAGGACGCGGAGGAAATCCAGGACTACACCTTTGAGCGGTACGACAACGGCGAGTTGGTGTCGCTTTCGGATTTCAAGGGCAAGGTCGTGCTCCTGAATTTCTGGTACCCGTTCTGCGGGCCCTGTCGGGGCGAAAATCCTGAACTGCAGGAGGTCCTGGAGAAGTACGGCCCCGAGGGATTCGAGATCCTTGCGCTCAACGTGCACCCGGAAGAAGACGAATTCGTCTTGCCCTACGCCACCGGCAATGGATTCGATTTCATCCAGTTGCGAAGCAATATGGAGTTTGCTCAGGAGGAGTTCCAGGCGCGAGGTATGCCGACCAATTTCCTCCTCGATATCGAGGGGCGCAAAGTCCTCAGGCTCCCGCCGATCTCCGGAACCAAAGTCAGGACACTGGAACTCCAGATTGAATCGCTGCTGCCCGAAAGGAGCACGGCAGCCGGACTCGTTTCGGACGTCGTTGTACCGGATACCGACCAGGCGAACGATGAAGAACCCGCTCATGCGGGCGTAATCGCATCTGTCAATCCCAGGGAGCTGCCGGCCGGGGCGCAAGCCCTCATGAAGATCGAGTTGGACCTCGTTCCCGGCACGCACGCAAACTCGGACTCGCCGACGGATTCCGCGTTGATTGCCACGACGTTTTTTCCCGATTCAGTTGACGGCGTGCTGTGGAACCAGGTGATTTATCCGAAGCCGACCGAGGTCATCGAGTGGTACTCCGTGGACCCGTTGCCGGTTTTTCAGGATGGCGCCGTAATACAGGCCCGGCTGACGGTCGAAAAGGATGCCGGTCCCGGAGAGCTTGACTTATCCGGCCAACTCCGCATCCAGGTGTGTGACGCTGACTATTGCTATCCGCCGGAGCGTGTGCCGGTCACGGCTGCCATTACCGTGATTGACTAGTGTCGTGGCGCCGGGCATTGCTGCCCGGCAGGTAAATCTATGGCATTCTTGCTTCCCTGAAGTTTCGGGAGGATTCCATGGCCAGACCCCACATTGAGTTCATCCAGTCACAGGCGCTGCCCTGGCTCGAGGACCATTGGAACGGACGATTCGGCGGAACTGCCGTCAAGGTAATGAGCGAGGACGACGAAACCGGCGCGGCAAGCACGCTGGTTCGCTATCCCTCCGGCTGGTCGCGCAACGCCGCCGAGCACCTGAATGCCGACGAGGAACTGCTGGTGCTGGACGGCGCCATGGAAATCAATGGCGTCAGCTACACGGAATTTTGCTACGCCCATCTGCCGGCCGGACATACGCGCCGCAGCGCCTCGAGCGAGAATGGCTGCGTGGCGATTACCTTTGTGTCGCAAAGCCCTGAAACCACGGCGGGTGAGGGCCCGGACGATGATGCGGAACGCCTGGTCGAGAAGGTGGACACTCTCGGCTCCAAGGTGGACACGAGCTTGCGGGAACTTGGCGTGGACGTGGATGAAGGCGACGGTATGCTCGACGGCTTCAAGGCATTTTCCCGTGTCTTGTACCGGGAAGACCCGCAAACGCAGGATCAAACCTGGATGCTGTCCGCGCCACCACTCTGGCGAAATGACGTAATCGAAATTCACCCGGTAGTGGAAGAGATGTACCTGGTGACCGGCGATCTTACCGGCGACACCGGCCTGATGAAGGCCGGAGCGTACTTCTGGCGACCGGCAGGCATGCCTCACGGGCCGTTCGGCTCCAAGACCGGAAACCTCTTGTTCTTCCGCACCAAGGGCGGACCGCTGTCCACGCATTTCGAGCCCGGCGCGCACCTGTTCAGCTGGGAGGCGAAACTCAATCCGGTGCTACCGCCCGAACTGGCGGAATACGCTCCCAAGGTTGAATCCGAAGCTGAGTACTACTGAGAACACGCAGGGAACGAGGGCTTCCAGCCCTCGGGGAGGGCGGAGACGCCCTCCTTCCCAACATTGAATCATGCGGTTCGGTCTCAGGCTGATTGAGTACCTGGGCTCCGTGCCGGACCTGGTACGGCTGGCCGTAGCCGGAGAAAGAGCCGGGTTCGACAGCGTGTGGTTCCCGCACGACACCTTCATGCGCCACACCTGGGTGACTACGTCGGCGGTGGCCGCAGCCACCGAGCGTATCAGGATCGGTTCCGTCGGCACCAACCCCTACACCACGCACCCGGTGGAACTGGCCACCTACGCCGCAACGCTGGACGAGTTGTCGGGCGGACGTTTTATTCTCGGAATGGGACTGCACACGCTGGACATGATCGCTTGGGCCGGCGTGGACGGCTCCGACTACCTTCAACGTCACCGCGAGGCCGTGCACCTGATTCGTGGCCTGTGGCGCGGCGAAGTCATGGAGTACGACGGCGAGGTATACCAGTGGGGACCGGAATGCTACCTGCGGTTCAAACCGCTTCGCCCTGACATTCCGATCTATCTTTCGGCGTTCGGCGAGGATTTTCTGCGCTTGAGCGGGGAAATCGGCGACGGCAGTTTGCCGATGATCACGCCGCCGGCTTCTGCCGGACAGATGATCGCTCCGATACGCGAAGGCCTGGCCGCGCGCCCTGATCCGGCGCCCGGCTATGTGGTTTCCGGCTGCGGCTGGCTTTCGCTCTCGACGGAAAAGGCCGCGGCCTCGGAGGTCATGAAGAACCTGGCCGCCTACTTCGGTCCGTATCTTGAGGACCGGGCCCTTCGAGCGATCGGGCTTCGGGCCGCCGACTTTGCCCCGCTTCGGGAACTCGTGGACGCAGGGCAAATGGAAGAAGCCCGCGCGCGCGTCACTCCCGACATGCTCAGACTGGGGATCTCAGGAACGCCCGCGGAGGTCATTGCCCAGATCCGCGAACTGGCCGAGGCCGGCGTCAATGAAGTCAATCTCGGCGGTCCTTTGGGTCCGGATCCGGAAGAGGCGATACGCCTCATGGGCGAGGAGGTCATCCCGGCCTTCAGGTGAACCCGCGAGACGACGTCCTCATTCTGGGCGGCGGGCACAACGGGCTCGTTTGCGCCTGCTACCTGGCCGCCGCCGGATTGCGCGTGCGCATACTTGAGCGCCGGCAGCTCGTTGGCGGCGCTGCGGTCACCGAAGAATTCCACCCCGGGTTCCGCAATTCCACTGCGAGCTACACCGTGGGATTGCTGGACCGCACCGTCGTGCGCGATCTCAAGCTGCACGAACACGGCCTGCGAATCGTCCCGCGGCCGATGGCGAATTTCCTGCCTCTGTCCGGGCGCGAGTCCTTGTCCATCCACAACGACGACACGAACACCGCAAAGGAATTCGCCCGCTTTTCGCCGCGCGATGCCGAGGCGCTTCCCCGCTTTCGCGCCATGATCCGGGAGGTCGGCGACGTCGTTCTGCGACAGATGCGGCGCACGCCCCCGAACGTGGGGGGCGGCCTGCGCGATTGGGTCAACGCCTTGTTGGCGGCGAAGGACGCAAAGCGCCTCAGCATGCGCCGGAGGCGAGATCTCGCGGATCTCTTTCTGATGCCGATTGCGGATTTCCTGCAGGGATGGTTCGACAGCCCGCACATCCAGGCGGCATTCGCCTTCGACGCCGTGGTAGGCAATCACGCCTCTCTCTACGCGCCGGGCACGGCCTACGGGCTCCTGCACCATGCATTGGCAGATGTCGCCGGCAAAAAGGGCGTGTGGGGACATGCCGTTGGCGGCATGGGCGCGATCACCCAGGCCATGCTGGCGCAGGCACGACATTCGGGCGTTGCCGTCGAGACCGGCACCGAAGTCAAGGAAGTCATAGTGGAGGCCGGCCACGCCCGCGGCGCAATACTCGCCGACGGCTCCGTTCGCCGCGCCCGGGTGATCGCCGCCAACCTGGCTCCGAAGCACCTCTACCTGGACCTGATTGACAGCGAGGTACTGGATGCCGATTTCCGCAGCCGGATCGATCGAACCCGGACAGAGTCGGCGGTCCTGCGGATCAACGTCGCGCTGTCAGAACTTCCGCAATTCAAATGCAATCCGGGCGCCGGAATCCAGGACCACCACCGGGCCGGCGTCATCATCGGCCCGACGCTGGAATACATGGAGAACGCCTACCTGGACGCGCGCCGCGGCGCATGGTCAAGGCAGCCGGTGATCGAACTGCTGATCCCGTCGACTATGGACGACACGCTGGCGCCCCCCGAAAAGCACGTGGCGAGCCTGTTCTGCCAGCACTTCCCGCGCAATCGGGACTGGGAGCAATGCGGCGAAGAAGCTGCCGATACCGTGTTCGCTACGGTGGACCGCGTCGCACCCGAATTCAGCCGCTCGGTAATCGCCCGCCAGGTACTCACGCCGGCCGATCTCGAACGGCGATTTCGCCTGCCGGGCGGCGACATCTTCCACGGCGCCCACACCCTGAACCAGTTGTGGAGCAATCGGCCCGTCATGGGCTACGCCGCCTATCGCGGTCCGATTGCCGGCCTCTACCACTGCGGCGCCGGCGCCCATCCCGGCGGCGGCGTCAGCGGCATCCCCGGGCGCAACGCAGCCCGAGAGATACTGCGCGACCTCTAATCGCCCGGGACTTTTCGCAGCAGGCGCCACTGCGCAGACGCAAAGGAACAGTGGAGCGTGCAACGCTACCGGACGCGCAACGCCTGGACCTGCTGGATAAAGCGCTGTTTCTTGATCTGTTGGCTGATCCGTCTCTGTTCCGGAAATTGGTTTCCACCGTCAGCGAAGTCTTCAGCGGGCGAGAAATGGGAGCAAGGGCGGAAACATAAATCATTGTATAATAAGGACAAATCCCAGTAACTCGCAGCCTGACATTGAAGAACTTGAACACCGCGCCGTACTGGGACATTTTGCCCAAAGCGCAACGAACGCTGTGGGCGCGGCTTGTGAGCCTGCCGGAGCATTTCGTGTTGTACGGTGGCACGGCCCTGGCGCTACAGCTGGGACATCGCACCAGCATCGACTTTGATTTTTTCAGCGCACAGCCAATTAATCCCCGGCAGTTGTATGAAGCGCTGGATTTTCTGGCGAAAGGCCGGATTACTCAGGAAGAGCGCAACACGCTGACAGTGCAGGCTGAAACGGAAGACGGGCCAGTGCCCGTGAGCTTCTTCGGTGGGCTGGGGCTGCGTTGCGTTGATCTTCCCACCAAAATCCCGCCGGGGGTGAGCCTGGCTGGGGTCCGTGACATATTCGGCTGCAAATGCGCGACCATTCAGCAGCGGGATAGTCTTAAGGATCTTCAGGACATTTGCGCGTTGCTGCGTCACGGGCTTTCGTTGGCCGAAGGACTGAGTTGCGCACGGGCCATTTACGGGAAATCGTTCAACCCGCGCATAACGCTGGTGGCTTTGAGTTATCCGCCCGCGTTGGAAGGGCTGCCGGCGGAAGACAGCCAACTTCTTGCCCAAACGGTGGAAGCGATCCGGAAGGTGCCCGCTGTAGCGGTTGCGCCGCTCGGACGCATTGGCGAAATTGCGCCCGGCAACCCTGTTTTGGACCCGAGGCAGGAGCGCCAATGACCGCCCGTTCTTCCCGTCTGCTTCGTCTCGCGCGCCACATCAACTGGTACGAACCACCCGAAACGGTGGCGGCGGACACACGCAAGCTCTTGAACGAGACCATGGCGCGCGGGTCCGACGTGGATATTGAAGAGGCCTGGGCGCTGTTTTCAAGGGAACAATTCATTGATGCCTACCGCCATGCAGCACCGGGATTGTTCTCACGCCGTCATTGGGCATACTGGGGTCTGATGCTGCTTGGAAATCCGGAAGCGCTGCCGTATCCGGTGCGGTATCCGGAGGTCGAATGGGAGTGGCCTGCATCCTTTCAGGACAGGCATCCGCCCAAACCCGCGACAGCCGATGACATCAACTGGATCGCGCCAGTTCGAGAATAGTCCCGTATCCGGCCGATAACCGCTAGAGGCCTTGGTCTGCTTGTTATGTCGTCACTTTTCGGGTCTTTTTGACGGCGTGGTGTACAAACGACTTACTCAACTACCCGGCCGCAGCGTTTCTTGATCTGTTGGCTGACCCGTCTCTGTTCCGGAACTTGGCGCCGATTTCAACCTGGAGGACGTGCTCCGGTACGGCAGCATCCCCCTGATCCGGGCCGCGGACAACCGCCGCGAAGTTCTCGAAAGTTATGTCCAACTGTACCTGCGGGAAGAGATTCGAGCCGAGGCCCTGGTCCGCAACCTTCCCGGTTTCGTTCGTTTCCTGCCCATTGCCGCGTTGTTGCACGGACAATCCCTGAATGTGGCGGGCATCGCCCGGGACGCCAGCGTAGCGCGCACTACCGTCTCCGGCTATCTGGATGTTCTTGAAGACACACTGCTCACTTCGCGCTTGCCCGCCTTCGAGGCCAAACTGCGGGTGCGCGAAAGAAGGCGCCCGAAACTCTATTGGGTGGACCCTGCCGCCCGGCCAGTTCTCGGAATGGCACTTCATGCTCATCAACCGCCAATCTGACCGCACGCGCCGCGTCTATCACTACGACCGCCCCGTGGCCGTGCTGTCGGATGCCCATGCCCTGTCCGCCACGGACGGCTTTCTCAATGGGTTTTGCGAAATCCCCGGCACCCACCTGGTGGGCCAGCCCAGCAGCGGCGCCAGCGGGCGGATGCGCTCGTTCACGCTGCCGGAGAGCGATATCGAAGTCGGCATCTCGTTCGAGGTATCATTTCGGCCCAATGGACAACCGTTCGATGGCAAAGGCGTTGCAGTCGATCACTGCGTCGCGCCGCAGCCGAAGTGTTTCATAGGTGAATCAGACAACATGCTTACCGCCGCTTTGAACCTGCTGAAGCACCTGGCGCAAACCGGCAACGCGCCGGACTGGCAAGAGATGCGCCCGTGCCGCCAGCTCGGCGTGCCCGCCATGAGCATGAGCCGGCCGCGGTGAGACCGCCTCGTTTACACGCCGTTCGATCGCCCCGCGCCGGGCGGTTCCGGCAAGGCCTGTGCGGGTGGACGTTAGCGGCCTTGCTGATCGCCACTCTCGCCAGCGCCGGGGCGGTCGATGGCCCGGCGCCGGCAAGGCAGCCTGCGGCCGAGGCCCCGCAAAACGAGCCGCTCGAAATCGGCTTTCTCGCCTTCGGCGACAGCGGCCTGCATTACGACTACATGCAAACCGGAACGCCGGCCCCGACGAAGGAAGCCTTTATCGCCAAGTACCGGCGCTACTGGATCGGCAACCGCCGGGACCCCAGGGATTTTCGGCCGCCACCCGCGTACTTCCACGGTAAACTGGACTCCTTCGTCATCGCCAGCGGCATGCAGCCAGTGGCCTCCGCCATGCAACGCCTCTGCTTGGATTTTTCGTGCGCATTCGCCGTCATGCTGGGCGACAACATCTATCCCTCTGGTGCCGAGGCGAACGAGGACGACCGGCATCGCTTCCGGGTCATGTTCTCCGAACCCTTTGGTGACTTTGGATCCGGCAACCCGGATTACCGCATCTACACGGCGCTCGGCAATCACGATTGGCGCACGTCGCGTGAAGGGGCAATGGCCCAGGTGACCTTCCTGCGCGACAATCCACCGTTTTTCATGGACGGCAACGTGTACCGCGTGAAACCACCTGCGGCCAAAGGCCAGGTGGAGATCTTCGTAATCGATACCACCGTGCTACTGGCCGGTGAAACCGTTCCCCTGGCGGGCCTGCATCCCGATGGCAGCGAAGCGGCCACGGGCAAGATCGAGTCCTTCGATCCGTGGGCGAAGCCCGCCACCACGCGGGAACGCAACATGGCGGATTGGCTGGAAGAAAGCCTCAGGGGCTCCACCGCGCGCTGGAGATTCGTGGCGGCGCATCATCCGATCTGGTCCACGGGCGGCTACAAGTTCGAACAGGCGCGCGTTCTGCGCCGCCTCTTGCTGCCCGCCCTATGCCGGCATGCCGACGGCTATCTGGCCGGCCACGATCACACCCTGGAATTACACGAAGACAGCTGCGCTGCCGTATTGGGCGACGAAAGCGTGCCGCTGCTGCAAATTGTCTCAGGCGCCGCGTCCAAGCAGCGCGGCGTCAATACGGCGTTCAGAGCCCATCAGAGTGCGCGGTATCCGGCCAACCGGGTCCTCTTCGCCAAGGGCATGACGTGGGGATTTGCCCACCTCCAATTGAAAGGAGACCGCGCGGTCGTGTCAATGTTCAGCACACCGAATTCCAGCAGCGGCGATGCGGTGCTGGAGTTCCGCCATGCGTTCACAAGACGATCCGGGCAGTTGGGGCACGCGTTGGTTGCACGCGAGTAGCACGAACGGAAAACGCAGGTTGGGGAACGAGCCAAGGCCATATGCTCGGTCGCCGGGAGCGGATACTGACTCTTCATCCGGCTATTCCGCGGCACTCAATGCTGTCTGAGGCGGCGGATCGGGCAGCATGACAGTTCCTGTTGTGTGAACTCTCAGGCCTGACAGGTGCCCTCGTTCCCAAGGGAGAATGACCTCGCTCCCGACAGCATCTTGCGGAAGCGAGGTCTCGGTAAGTTCTACCAGGAAAACTCCTTGACGATATCGACGAAGGCGACCCGGCGGCGGAAGTCCACGTGTACGGAATGAACGCCATGGAAGCCGTCGAAGAACGGGAAATCGGCGTCAAGAATATTCTGCACGCCCGCCGTAATGCGCCAGCCGGATTCAGGAAGAGTGTACGTACCCTGGAGGTCAACCGTCGTGTAGCCGTCCACATCGGTCCGACGTGCGCCGGAACTGATGTTCTCGTAGCTACTTGCGTGGTTAATTGTCAGGTTGGCGCCCCAATCACCCCGCGCCCAATCCAGGTACGCACTGCCTTTCATCTTGACCGGACCTTGATTCGTGCCTTCCTGTGCAATGGGATCGGTACCGGGCAGGGCAGTTTCCAGTTTTAGTGTGCGGGTGCCGAGAATCCCTGCCGCGAACTCGCCCATCGCCGTGTCGAAGGTATATCTCACAACGAAATCCACCGCCTCACTGGCCCTGCCGGACAAATTGACACTCTGACGGTCGGCCACGTATGTCAAGACGCCATTTGCATCGCGCCTGACCTGGTCCGGGAACTGTTGCCAATTCACCAAGGCATACACGTAGGACCTGCCTAAACCGTCATACAGGCTCGAGATCAGGTTCTCGTATTCGGTCTTGCTCCACGAAGCGGAAAGATACAGCCCCGGCATGTCCACGGGCGTGTAATCAAACCCGAGAGTGATGGTATCGGAGTTTTGGGGTAGCAGGTCGGGACTTCCGCCACGAACAGATGTGGGAAATACCCGTGCATACGGCCCCCCATTCTCAATGGGGTTGAGTGGATCAGTATACCCAAGGGTGGTAAAGGTTCTTCTTGGCCTGAACAATTCCGGCAATGTGGCCGCCAGGAAAGCCTGGCCCCATGTGGCGCGCAACTTCAGGCTCTCGACCGGACGATAGACAACTCCTAGTTTTGTGACGAAGTCATCGTATTTTCGCTTGCTTGCCGGCTGCAGAATGCCCTCGAAAGGCCCTTCGATCTCGTATTCGTCATATCGCCCGGCGGCGTAAACATTTAGTTTCTGGATGCCGGGGCGTGAATTGGAGTCGCCGATAAGCGGCGCCGAGATTTCAAAAAACCAGGCCGTGTTTTCCGACTCGGGAACAATTTCCGGGGCATCCGGAACTCTGAACGTGAACGGATTCAACAGGAAGGAATCGAAGTCGAGCGTGTCCGTCCGTGCTTCAGTTCCCACGGCCAATTCGACGGGCCCGCCGGAAATATTAAAAAGCGAACCGGCCAAACTCAAGCCGACGACGTCCTGACTGCCGTCTCGCGCACCTCGGGTTTCGTACGTTAAAAACTCCATGAGTGTGGCGCGCTGCACGGTGCCATCGCCGAAACCATTGATTGCTTCCGCCGGATCGCTGCTGGCAAGCGCCGCTACAAATGCGGGGTTCCTGGAGCTGAAGCTAGCTGGATAACCGGCGTAAGGTTTATCCGTGCCGTGATTGGCGGAAAAGGTCGCTGTCCAACCCTCAATGGGTGTCTCCCAGCTTAGCGAGGCGCTCAGATTCAAGCGCTCCAGGTCCGTCGTTCTGGCAAAAGGCACAAGTTTGCCATCGGCGATTTCACGTTCAAACACGTAGCCCACGTGCACGTCCTTGCCAAATGGGTTGTAGTAGTTACTTGCAGGAATGGTAGTTCTGAAATCAGTGGAGACGGCATTTTGATAGGAGTCTTGCCGCGCGAAAGATCCGGACAAACTCAGCGTCAAGCTCTCGCCGAATTCTTGCGTCAGGCTTAAGTACGCAGACAGGTGCTCGGAAGCTGGAATCGCCTCGCCCGCAGAGGTAGCGTTGCGCGTAAAGGGAATCAGATTAAAGTTCCCCGTTTGGGTCACAAACTCCTCATTGGACACCCATATGACATCATCCGGATTGATATTCGTGCCGTCACCATCGGGCAGGATTCCACGTATCGTGTTCGGTGGCGCGTTCGAGGGGAGTCCAGCCCCCCCCGACCGGAGAAGGCCAGGTTGCGTGTAGTTAGGGGCCCAGGCTCTGCCGCCCTGCTCGCGGAAATCCCCGTCTGTGTCAAGTCCCGCATCACCCGCATATACGGCATCTTCGTCACGCCAATTGACGGACGCTGTCAGGTTACCGGTGTCCCAGGAAAATCCGAGAGACTGCTCGACAACCTTTCGGTGTCCGCCGGAACTGCTGTTCTCGTAACGTATCGATGATTCCGAGCCTCGGTAGTTCTTCTTCATGATGAAGTTGACGACGCCTCCCACGGCGTCGGAGCCGTACACGGCGCTGGCGCCGTCCGTCATCACTTCCACCCGCTCAATCGCACTGAAAGGGAGCGTGGAAACGTCCGTAAAGGTGCCATTTTCTGCGGGCGAAGCCGCAAGGCGCCTGCCGTTAACCAGAACCAACGTGGATCCCTCCCCCAGGCCACGGAGATTGAGCGTGACCGAACCGATCTGGAACCGAGGTGACAGACTGTCGTACCTTCCCCCGTTGGTAATCGTGGAAAAGTTCTGCGGCAAATAGCGAACAATGTCTTCAATGTTCGCTAGCCCTCGGGCGTCAATATCGGCCCGGGTGATTACGAATACCGGAGAAGCTCCAATTCCGCTCTGCAACCGGCTGCCCGTGACGGTTTGGGCTTCCAGTTCCAGGACCTCGTCCAGTTCCAAGGCTTCGTCGGCCTGTGAATCCTCGTCGTCCGAGTCGGCTTGCTGCTGGGTCAGGTTTTGGGCCATTAGAATCGGTTCCAGCGCCAACCGGCCACCTGCCGGTTGGGCTTTCTTCCCGGTCTCAGCCCTAGTGCGCCGGGCTCCGATGGCTACCGTCTCGTCGTTGACGTACTGGTACTCGAGTTCGGTGCCCTCCAGAATGTCGGACAGCGCCTCGCTAGGCTTGATCTTGCCTTGAGTGCCGCGTGAAGTCTTGCCGTTCGCCAGCGTGGCCACGTAGGCGAGTTGCAGATCGGTCTGTTCCGAAAATTCCTGCAGCGCGACAGGCAAGGGCTGTTCCTTAATGTCAATACTCGCCGCCGCGTCTTCCGCCGCGGCGGGCAGCGTAAACAGCCAGGCGCAAAGCGAGGTGCAACAGGCTAGCTTGAGATGTTGGTTGAAACTCATGGATCGGGGTCTCCCAGTGTGCAAAAGGAGGAGGCGCCCAGGTGAGCCGACAACGCCCAATATACGGCATGACCCCTCTTCGGGCGTCGTTTTGGACCGTAAGAGTGCGAGCTTGTGGCTTCTGATAGAGAGCCCCCTTGCAATAGAAGAGGTGTATTCCCCGGAAATCGGGCACCCTTGCGGGATTATTGGCGTGCTTGGCCGCCCTCCCCGCCTGTCAAGACAATGGTGCCGTCGGCGCGCGTGGAGGATTCCGCAAGTCGCATCTGGGACAGGAACTGCAGGAAGGAATCACGATCATCGGAACGAAATACGCCGCTGATGGGCAGTAATTCCAGCTTCGGGTCCCGGATTTCCACCGGCGGGGCGTTGTAGCGATTGAATTCTTCGATCACCTGTTTCAGCGGCAGTGCTTCAAACACCAGGTCACGGTCCCGCCAGGCAATCGTATGATCAACAACTGTGTCTGTTACAGCCGCCCCGGCAACGCCCGCCGCCACCTGCGCCTGCTGACCCACCTCGAGGCGCAGCGGTCCCGGTGGACCTGATTCAGCGCGCCCGCCGTCTGCAAGTATGGCCGGACCGGCGGCCAGGGGCCGCACGTCCACGGCGCCTTCTATGACTGTTATCGTGACCTTGTCGCTATCTGTGCGCACGTTGAATTGCGTGCCTACCGCCTGAAACACTGCCTGATCGGTAATCACGCGAAATGGCCGCCCTGACTCCCTGGCGACATCAAACAGCGCCTCGCCATCGGAAAGATGTACGTCCCGGTATTCTTCGGAGTACGCAACCCGCATTGCTGACCGGGTGTTAAGCATCACCAGCGAACCGTCCTGCAGCGGCACGGAAGATTGCTCGCCGATCTCGGTTGTGTAGAGATTCGGGTCCTTGCCGGGAGCCAGGATCAGGAAGATCGCGCCGGCCGCCGCCGCCACAAGAACCGCGGCGGCTCGCGCCATCCAGCGACGGCGCGAGCTTGCCGGCGGTATCGTGGCCTTTGATCCATTCGCCGCGGCGCCCGGCATCGCCACCACGTTCGGCTGCGTGTCGGACAGGCGCGCCAGTTCCGCGGCCGAAGGTTGTGCAGAGTGCCCCGGCAGCGTGCCCCATATCGCCGAAATGGCAAGAAACTCCTTGATGTGCTCGGGCGATCGCCGCAGCCAGGCAGCAAACGCTTTCCTGGCGTCCTCATCGGCATCAGCCAGGGCAACAATCCAATCCGCGGCTTCCTCGGCGATGACGTCACTGCTTCTTGAAATTTTTCGCTTGTTCATCTCTCAAGACTCGTAAAACCTGCGCAAACTCACGCGGCAATGCGCCAAACCTCTGGACAGGTGCTTTTTCACCATGGACGACGAAATGCCCAGGTCTGCGGCGATCTCGTCGTAGGTCATGCCGTCGCGCCGATGCATGAGAACAACCGCGCGGCATTTTGGCGACAAGCGCCGCAGCGCCTTCTCCAGGCGATCCATATTCTGAGCAATGTTGGCTTGATCCTCAACCGTCCGCCCCTCGTCGGCCAGTTCCACATCGTCCAGCGAGTCGCGCGGCGGCGGCATGGACGCATACCACTCCTGCAGGAGACCGCGGGCAATGCGAAAAAGGTAGGCTGCGGGATCGCGAATCAGATTCGCATCCGATACCCGCAGCATCCGCAGGTAGGCCTCCTGCGCCAACTCCTGCGCATCCTGTTCGTTGGGAAGACGAGCGCCGAGGAACCGCAGCAGTCGAACATACTGCAATTCGCCGGCTACCGGCTCCCGGCGGAGATTCTCCCCCGTGCTCGGCAGGTATATCACCCTTTAGTTGCCTTACTCTGCATATAGAGGGAAAAACGGTGAATTCCGGGCACCTTTACTTTTCACGGCGTGGAGATTCGCCAATAGACCCGATTGGAAACGAGGCGCCGGTCAAGGGTGGCCACTGCCTGCGCGTCGGGCGAAACCGGCAGCGGCGTTTCCCCGGCAATCCGGACCGTGGCGGACGCCGCGTACCGCTGAGACGCCTCTTCACCAAAGTATGCGGAAACGTATCCATCCCCCCTGGCGAGAAGCGCAGTAGAGGCAACCCGGTCCGATGGGCCGGCGATTGATTTTGCCTCTATTGATATTGAGCCGTTATCGAAGGTCAATTGAGCCGTTAATGAGGCGCCGCCGTTCGCTGCGTGAATCGTGAAGTCCTGTGCAGCCACGATCGTGTTGTAGCCCAATTGGGCAAGCAGCGCACGTGAATCCGCGCTGGCGACCGCGAACTGCAAGGATAGCCAGCCATCGGCCGGAATGCGCGTAATCGCGATGGGCGCGCTATCGCCCGACACCGGAATGAGAATGTAAGCGTAAGAAAGCGCTTGCGCGTTTCGCGCGGCAGTCGCCGTAGGCTCGCAGCGCATGAGGTGCAGATGCAGTTGGCCGGCGCCTGAGATGCGCCGGACTTCAAGCGCCTCGCCCAGCATTTGCTGCAAACGCAGTTCGTCCACGGTCCACACAAGGACCAACCGGTCGCAGGGCCAGGCAAGGCGGGGGTCCAGACCATCGGTTCGAGCCACGGGAGCGGCGCTGCACGCGGCGAGCGTCAGCGCAATGGCAGCCGCGAAGAGCATGGTTCGGCTGATGCGAAGCACCTTGGAAATCGGCTTTTTTGGGATCTGAATCATGCGAGTCTGAAAGTCCGCCTGCTTCCAGATAGGGCCGTCAATCTAACAATTCTAAACCCCGCAGGAGCAAGAATCGCTGCCTGGGCTCTCACACGGGGGTGAGCAGATTTTCCTTGATGCGCAACCCGAGGCCCGGACGCGCCCAATCCGATCCCACGCTTGACGCCAGTTTGCCCTCCCTGCCGAACATCAGGCTAGGCTCGGTTAAGTCGCGCTCCAGCAACAACGTGCCGAAGGCGCCTTCCGCGGCGACAAGCGATTTCCGATGCTCGTTCATCACCGCCAGCGAGGCGCGCGTGAGGATGCTGGTTTCGCCCACCTGCGCGCCCACGATGATGCCGATATCTCGCCGGGCTGCCTCTTTCGCCAATTCCAGCGACCGAATGATTCCGCCCATCTTGGACACGCGAAGATTGACGATCCATGACGCCGGATCGTCCAGCGCGTTGAGCTGCCCGGTGCGAACCAGGCTTTCGTCCAGAATGATCTTGACCCCGCATTCCCGGGCCACCTGTCGAAATCCTTCCAGATCTCCGCTGTGCAACGGCTCTTCGATGGCGAAGACATCCGTGCCCAGGGACTTCAGGTAACCGATGGCGACGGGCGCGTCGCGCCACAGGTTGTTGGCGTCCAGCCGAATCCGCAGATTGGGGTCGCCCTTGGAAGTCAGCAGCGCCAATTTGCGCCGGTCCTTTTCCGCGTCGCCGGAAACCTTGACCTTGAAATCGCGAAATCCCATTTCCCAGTACTGTTCCGCCTGCCGCTGATAGGCAGAAAGTGACGCATCGCCCAGGACGGCCGAATACCCGTAAGTTCCAGCCAGGCGGGAAATGCCGAGCAAATCGTCAATCGGCCGCTGCGCAATCTTGCCGAACAGGTCCAGAACGGCGATCTCCAGCGCGCAGAAGGCGGCCGGATTGGCGTCGATTTCTTCGCGATGGGCCTGCATCCATTCCCGAAGATCGTCAACGTCCTGGACTCCGTTGGCGATCGCCGCCTCGTGTTTCTTGATGAACGCTACGGCCGAAGCGACCGTCTCGCCGGTTACGTAGTCTCGCGGACAACCTTCGCCGTAACCGGTGGCGCCACCCCCACCGCGCGCCGCGACGATTATGTTGGCGGCTTTGGCGCGGCTGGCGGAAGCGTGCCGAAAAACGACCCTGAACGGCACGGGAAAGTGAAAAACATCAAGGTTCTGTATACGCATGCGCGCCGGACGGCTCCTCAGCCCGGTTCTGCGTGCGCATCGAAGTCAAACGGACATTCCTGGGCATATTGCAGGTGAAGGTACTTGAATTGCGCGTCGCGCTGGCCTGCAGCGACGCGGTTGGCGCGGTACTCGGCGCCAGCGCCCGAGTGCAACCACTTGAGCTCGGTCGGCGCCAGCCGTCCGCTTCCCCGCTTGCTGTCGTATTCGATGTTCACTGCCCGCAAACTGGAATCCACTTCGTTTGCCAAGTCAAACGATCGGAATGGGTCGTGCTCTGGAGCCTCGATGTACAAGGTATACGAAGCAGCCTCCGGATCCGCAAGCATGACAAAGAACTGCGGCGACACGCTCTGCCGGGTCATCACCTTCATCACGGCATCCAGCACCTGATTCTCGTACAGTTTCTCGCCCGTAATACTGGTTACGCCCTTGCCTTTTTGCACAAACTCAAGGCAGGGGGTTGCGTTGATCTTGCGCGTCACCCGCACGATATCGTTCATGTCGTAGCGGTACAGGCCATCCTGGGTGGTGACGAAAATGTAGTACTCGCCGCCCTCTTCCAATTCGTCAAGCAGCAGGAAATCCTCCTTAGCACCCCCCTCCCAGGCCGTGCGTTCGGCAAACTCGAAGAAGTTGTCCAGCAGAGTGGGAACGCAGACATTCTCGATCGCATTGATGTTGACCGTGCCCTGAAACTCGCTGGCGATGTAGCCCAGTTCAATGATCGCAGTCTCCGCGGAAATCGAATCGGCCAGCCGGCGAAGCGGCACGCTGCAACTTCCCCCGGTCCAGGTCATGATCCCCTTCAGGCTCGGCCAGATGTCGGCGTAGGTCAGCGACCCTCTCGCGGTAAGCAGCCGATCCAATTGGCGCGCCCGCCTTCGCTTGCGGGGCAGCTTGACTTCCAGCGGTTTGTCGGCACCCTGGGGCAGGCGCCCGTCATGGAGCGCCTGAATCAGGGCTTCGGGTTCGCTCCGGATCAGGTCGAGAAGCCGCACCAGCGTGGACGGATTGGCCGTGCCCAGACCGGTAACGTTGGGCTCCGCCAAGGCATGGGCGGCAGTGGCAAAGTAACGCGACTCGTAGTCCGGTATGTCCGCGACCTCGGGCGGCAATACATACTTTTTCCGGACCAGGTTCGACATCCGCTTGTACAGAAGCCCCGAGGCCGAACCGTAGGGAAGTCCCGCCGGCATGAGTCCCTCAACTGCTTGCCCCGTGATCCCGAACACCTGTCCTTCAAATGCCCGGGTCCCCTTGGCCACCGAATAGGCAAAAAGTTGCTGGTTTTCCTTGACGCGCCGCAGACCGGCTTCGGTCACGGGAATGTCCTTGGCCGCTCCGAGGGTGCCGCTGGTGCGGTGATAGTAGACCGGCCGATCGGCCGTGAGGTACGGCTCTCCGGTTCGTTCCTGCGCCTCCACGTATTTGCGCAGGTCCTCGTAGCTCTTGATCGGAACAGCGCTTTGATACGCTTCCGGATCCTTGACTTGCATGAACTTGTAACGAGCGCCGAAATGCGTATTGGCGTTGGTGACCAGTATCCGGCGCAACAGAGCAGCCTGGGCGGCCCGGGGGTTGCCGGTGGCATTGAGCAGCGTCTGGTACCGCCCCCCGTACTTGAACGACAGCATTGCGCGCAGCGCTGCATACTTGAGAGGCGGGCGATCTTCGGTCACTGGTCGCCGGAAGCGCTTTCCGCGCCCGCGTTGAAGGGAGTTCTCATCTGCGCCCAGAATCCCATCGGGTATTCGCGGTTCACAAGGCCCAGGGGGCCGACCTCCCGGTCCTGGGGCAGAAACCGGGTGCCGAACAAGAGGTCCCACACGATCAGGTTGTTGCCGAAATTGTGGTTGGATTCCTCGGGCAGTTCGGAATGGTGCCAGCGATGCAGCTCCGGACCGGCTATCAGGTAGTTGAGTGGTCCCAGCCGTAGCAGACAGTTGGAGTGCTGGTAGAAGCCGTTGATGGCGTAGAACACAAAGTACGCCGACAGCACTTCGCCGGATACGCCGACCAGCGCGAACGGCAACGCGTCAAAACCGTATTGGATGGCCTTCTCCAGTGGATGAAAACGGCCCACGTTGACCCAGTACAGGCGTTGCGGCGAGTGATGCACAGCATGCAGGCGCCACATCGGTCCGAACTTGTGGAACGCGCGATGTAGCCAGTAGCGTCCGAAATCCGCGACCAGCAGCATCAGGGCGGCCTGGACCCAAATGGGCAAGTGATGAGGCCAAAGGCCTTCCGCCGCAAGATCCGTCCCGCGCAGGAAATCCGCCAGGGCCACAACCAGGGAGATGCTGAGCAGCAGGGGAACACCAATCTGGACGGCTCCCAGGAACAGCGCATCGGTTTGCACTTCGTTTGCCTGCGGGCGCCAGTCCCGCCGGTACGGCAGGCTGATCTCGTGCCAGGTGATCAGAATCGCCCCGATAAGGACGGCCGCGTAGGCGCTCAAGGATACGGCAAGGCCCAGCCGGGAGAAGAAGGCAAAGAAGCCGTAGCCCAACACCATGACTACGGGGTAGGCGCACGCGGCTACCAGCCGACTCCGCGAACTCACACTCGTACCCGCCACGGGGTACCTAATGTACCGCTTTTTACGTCGTTGCGGAGCGTTTGCGCAGCCATTCGACGGTCAGCAGCACCAGCACGGCGAAAACGATCAGGAACACGGCAAGCGCCAGGATCGCAGGGCTTATCTGCTCGCGTATGCCCGACCACATCTGTCGCGGGATCGTCCGCTGCTCCAACCCACCGAGGAACAGCACCACAACCACTTCATCGAACGAGGCGGCGAACGCGAAGAGGCCGCCCGAGAAAACGCCCGGTGCGATCAGCGGCAATTGCACGCGGAAGAAACGCCGCACGGGACCCGCTCCGAGGCTGGCTGCCGCCCGCAGTAGCGTGCGGTCAAAGCCCGCCAGGGTGGCGGTTACGGTAATCACCACGAAAGGGGCCCCGAGTGCGGTGTGGGCGAGAATCAGCCCGAGGTGCGTCTGGCCCAGCCCAAGGCCGGAGTAGAAGAAAAACACGCCCACCGCCACGATAATGATGGGCGTGATCATGGGCGATATCAGCACCGCGGTGATCAGCGTGCGTCCCGGCATGGACGGACTGGCCAATCCGAGCGCCGCCAGCGTACCCAGCGTCGTGGCCAGGATCGTGGACGCTGTGCCGATGATCAGGCTGTTGACCAATGCCCGTCCCCAGACCTCATCGTCGATGATGGCGTTGTACCAGCGCAGCGACCATGCCTCCGGATCCAGCCTGAGCATCTCTTCGGTGAAGGTGAAGTACGGCTCCGCGTTAAAGCTCAGCGGCACGATGACCAGAATCGGCGCCAGCAGGAACACGAATCCCGCCACGCAATAGGCGTTGAATCCGTATCGGCCCAGCCGCCTGCTCAGCATGGTCCTCACCTCAGCCCAGCCTCATCCGTTCGACGCCGATTACACGGCTGTAAATCAGATACAGCGCCGTCACCGCCAGCAGCAGAATGCTGCTGAGCGCTGCCGCCAGGCCCCAGTTCAGGGAAGTCTGCACGTGATAGGCGATCTGGCTGGAAATCAACTCACCGGTGCGGCCGCCGACCAGCGCAGGTGTAATGTAGTAGCCGATCGCCAGAATGAAAACCAGCAGTGAACCGGCGCCGATACCCGGCATGGTTTGCGGCAGATACACCCGCCGGAATGCCTGCAGGGGCCCGGCGCCCAGGGATACCGCGGCAGCCATGTGCGAAGAGGGTATCGAGCGCATGACCGAATACAGCGGCAGGACCATGAACGGCAGCAGCACATGCGTCATGGCCACGAAGGTGCCGGTCATGTTGTAGATCATCTGCAACCGGGCGTCATCCGGCAGGATACCGAGCGACACGAGGAAGCCGTTGATCACGCCCTGCCTTTGCAGCAGCACGATCCACGCCGTCGTTCGCACCAGCAGCGAAGTCCAGAACGGCACCAGCACCAGCAGCAGAAGCAGCCTGCCCCGCTTGGGCGGGGAGTTCGCAATCAGGTAGGCAATCGGGTAGCCGATCAGCAGGCACAACAGCGTCACGCCCAGGCTCACCAGCAGGGTGCGCCACATCAGGGGCGTATAGACGCGGGATTCCTCGGGCCTCAGACCGATGCCGCCGTCTTCCCGGCGCTCGAGATCCAGCGCCTGCAGATAGTGGCTCAGGGTGAAGCGTGAGCCGGCCTTGCGGATTGCCAGCCAGGTTTGTGGATCTTCCCAGTCCGCATGAATCGCGGCCAGTGTCTCGCGCCAGGACCCTGCGTATTCAATTCTCTCCAGTCTGCGCGCCGTGCGGTTCAGGACTCCACGCATACCGCTCTGGACCCGATTGATGGCGCCGCTGACACGGCCGAGCGTCCTCTGCTCGCGTGCTGCCGGCAATTCCCGCGCGATGGCAGCGAAGGCTTCCTCCGGCGGCAGTTCTTTCCCGCTCCATTCCGCCAGCGCCTCCATCGTTTGAGGGAAGACTTGCGAGACTTCCGGCTGATACGCGCTCTTGCTCAGCAGCGTTCCCAGCGGAACAATGAAACTGAGCGTAACGAATGCAAGCAGCGGCAACACCAGGGCGAACGCGCCCAGGCGTGGCGCCGCCGCGGAAAGATGCATGAACCGCTTCAAGGCAGCCGAAACCCGTTCTTACCGCGCCAGCCAGGCGCTGAAGCGTTCGTACATCTCATCGCGGTTCTCGCTCCACCAGCGCCAATCCATCTGTAGCGCCCGGCCCATGTTTTCGGCCGAGGTAGGCATGTGCGGCTGCATGACCGTACCCGTCTCCAGGTGCTTGTCGACGAGTGCACGGGCCGATACGCGCACCGGGCCGTAGGAGATGTACTTGCTGATATTGGCCACCGAGTCCGGCCGGTTCGCGAACATCACGAATTGCCTGGCCGCCTCCAGCCGCGGCGTGTCCGCCACGATGGCCAGCAGTCCCGAGTCCAGAGCCTGGCCGTCCCAGACGATGACAAAGGGCTGGTTCTCCAGAACCTGGGCGTTGAAGACCCGCCCGTTATAGGCGGTGCTCATGATCACTTCGCCGTCGGCGAGCAGTTGCGGGGGTTGCGCTCCCGCCTCCCACCACACCACCTGGTCCTTGATCGTATCCAGCTTGCGGAAAGCGCGGTTCAGGCCCTCGGGCGCGTCCAGAGTGTCGTAAACCTCGTCCAGCGGCACGCCATCGGCAATCAGGGCAAACTCAAGATTCACCAGCGGAGAGCGGCGCATCCCGCGGCGTCCCGGGAACTTCTCCAGGTCGAAAAAGTCCGCGATTGTCTGCGGCCCGGGTCCTTTCAGATAGTTGCTGTTGTAGGCATATACCGTGGAGTAGAACAGCATGGCGGCGCCACATTCGGAGACAAGCTCCCCGGGAAAATCGTCTTGCGGCGATTCGCCGTTGGCGCCCGCGGGAAGGTCAACGACATCAATGAGTTCGATCAGGCCCTCATCGCAGGCCAGGCGCGCGTCCGGCATTTCCATGTCCACCACGTCCCAATGAACGGCGCCGGCATCGACCTGGGCGCGGATCTGCGCCAACCCGCCGTTGTAGTCTTCCAGCAGCACCTCGATTCCGGTCTCTGCCGTAAAGGCCTTGTGATACGCCTCCTGGCTGGCGCGCGCATATGACCCGCCCCAGGACACGACTGTTATCGACTCGGCCCGTATGCTGCCGGCCGGAACCAGGAAGGCAACCAACAGGAACAGCGCCAAAGTAGCGCCGACCCAGTAACGAGTTGGATTTGCTGTTTTCATCTGAATAGCCCCCGCTTTCTTGTTGTTCGTCTCAGTAGACTGTGGCTTCGAGGGCGCGGCAGTCGAGAGCGCCCCATCCCACTCGCACTGTGTCGCCCGGCAAGATAGCGCCGTGGCCCACGATATTCGGGATCTTGGCGATGAAGTCCGAATGGCCGCACAGTGCCAGGCGCACCCTCAAATGATCGCCGAGAAAACTGATGTCTTCGACCTCGGCGTCAAATTCGTTCGAATAACGCATCGACAAGGGCGCGATGTTCACCCGCTCCGGGCGAATGGCCACCAGGGTATCGGTTCCCGGCGCAAGCTCCCCGATATGGGCCGCCTGAATCCGCTGGTCCCCCACCTCCACCTGGCAGACGCCGCGTTCCACCGAGAGAATCCGCCCCTTGAGCAGGTTGTTCTCTCCGATGAAGCTGGCGACAAACGGACGCTGCGGCTCCTCGTACAGCACTTCCGGCGTGGCCACCTGCTCGATCCGCCCGGCGCGAAAGACGGCCACCCGGTCCGACATTGCCATGGCCTCGGTTTGATCATGAGTAACGTAAAGCACAGTAACGCCGAGTTGACGCTGAATGCGCCGGATCTCGTATTGCAACTGTTCCCGCAGTCGTCGGTCCAACGCCCCCAGCGGTTCGTCCATCAGCACCAGCTCAGGCTCGAAGACCAGCGCGCGGGCAATGGCGACTCGCTGCTGCTGCCCGCCGGACAACTGGTTCGGCCGGCGGTCCTCCAGGCCCGTAAGGCGCACCAGCTCGAGCGCCCGTGCAACCCGGTCCTGGCGCTGGGAAGCGTCCAGACCACGCACCTCCAGCGGAAACGCCAGGTTGGCGCCCACGCTCATATGGGGGAAGAGGGCGTAATTCTGAAACACCACACCGATACCGCGCTTGTCGGGCGGCAGGCCGGCCACCGATTCGCCGTTGATAAGGATATCGCCCCTGGTTGCCGGCTCGAAGCCTGCCAGCATCATCAAACAGGTAGTCTTGCCGGACCCCGACGGTCCCAGAAGAGTCAGAAACTCGCCTTGCTGCAAGGAAAGATTGAGGTCGCTGACGACCCAGTCGGAATCGCCGTAGCGTTTGTGAACTCCGCAGAATTCAACGTGTGGGGCATTTTGGTCCATGTCTATTGCGGTGAACTACTCGTACTCGAATCCGGGCGGCCGATCGCCATTTTGTAAGACCGGTTGGACAAAATCAAACCCGGATCGACCGAATCCGGAACGATTCAGGGACGGGGCAGGGAGCTGAAGATCTTCCGGTTGCGGATTCGCCCATGGACATGCAGGCCCAGCAGGAGCAAGTAGTTGGCGAGCACGATGTGGAAAAACGCGGGAAGCGGCTTCGCGAACCACCCCGAGTCCGCCAAGAAGGTCATGCCCGCCAGCCAGCGAAACGCCATGAACAGCAAATAGGGAAAGCCGAAGGCATAGCACAAGATGAATTTCCAGCGTCTTGCGCGCATCCGTCGGGTGCGCGCACGGTGAAGCATGTAGCTCATCAAGTAGACGATGCAAACCTGTGTAGCGAGCAGCAACGGATAGGGCAAGAGACCGCTGTGCCAAGCCTCGAAGGACGGAAGCCAGTCAATGGGATAGATGGCCTGCAGGAGCTGCAGAACCACGCGCAGGGCGAAAAGCGCGACAAGCACGCTCATCGAAACCAAAAGCAGACGGTCCCGTTTCATTGTTCGCCCCCGCGACAGCCCGATAAGCTTACCAGCCGAGCAGTGCGTCTGATAAATTGGTCCGGCAGGAAGCCGCGGATACTCGCGCGGCCAATCGGGAGATACAAATCATGCAGCGATCGATAGGGAAACTGGCGGCTCTTGTCGTCTTGGCCGGATTCAGCGGAGCGGCGCTGGGACACGCCTACGTCCATTTAACTCATATGCCCGCGGGCTGGATACAGGACATCGAGGTCCGTGTTCCGCACGGTTGCGGACCGGACCCCACAACGGAGGTGCGGGTGAAGATTCCTGAGGGCGTGATGCGGGTCCGGGTGGAACATGATTCCGATTGGCAAGTCGAGACCATCATGCGCAAGCTCGACCCGCCGATCGAATTGGGCGAAGGTTTCCGGATCACCGAAACCGTGGATGAAGTCGTGTGGAGCGGTTCCAAGTTGCCCTCTTCACGCTTCGGGCGGTTCGTGATTCGCGCTGCTTTGCCCGACGAGCCCGGACGAATCCTGTGGTTCAAGACCACCCAGCGGTGCGGAGAAAAGGAATTGCGCTGGGACCAGGAGAAGACCGACGACAACACAAGCATGGGCGTTTTCCTTCGGACTGTGCCCGACTCGGCGCCCTTCGTGGTGCTGACAGAGCCTGAGCGTCCGCAATACGACTTCTGACAGCCGCAAGGAAATTGCGTCCGTAAGCACGACGCGAACTGACCGGGGTTCCCGGATGAGCAGAAAGCGCGGACCCAAGCGGCGCACCCGGCTGAACCGGACGCTGCTTACCGTACATAAGTGGGCGGGACTGACCGCGGGCGCGTGGCTGCTGGTGCTTGGCGTGAGCGGGATTCTGCTGGACCACGACGAGTGGCGCTGGCAGCGGCAGATGACCGTGCCCGAGAGCTGGTTGTCCGCAAGGGTGGCGCGACTGCTGCCGGCCACCTTCATGCGCCATATCGCGGTGCAGGAAGGGGACCTGAACCGCTGGCTGGGCGGTTCCGAACGCGGCCTTTGGCTCACAACCGACGGCGGTGAGAAATGGTTGGAGGTATCGTTCCCGCAGGGCGACACGCCCCAGGTGCTGCGCTTCGCAAGACCGGCCGACGGCAGCCTGGACGGGATCATCCTTGCCTCCGACGACGGGCTGTGGCGTACGGCAGGTGAAGGCACGCAAATCGAGCGCTATGCATTGGCCGGAATGCGCATCGGCAGTCTTGCCGCGGGCAGTCATGCGGATGAACTGATCGGCGTGGTCGGCCACGAACGCATATTCCGCATCAGCCGCAGCAATCCTTCTCAACTCGACTGGCTGAACCTGGACCAGGTAATCGTCAGCGGCCTGCCAAAGACGGTCAGCATGTACGACTTCATTTTCGACCTGCATTTCGGCTACGGCCTGTTCAGTCGCACGGCGTCGACGCTGATCAATGACCTCGGCGGAGTAGCGCTTGCGGTGCTGGCGCTCAGCGGCTTTCTCTACTGGTTTCTTCCCTGGCGCTGGAGGCGCCGTTCGGGGCCGACGCCGCTGGTCCGCCGTGTTACTCACAAATGGATCTACCGCACGCACGCCACGCTTTTCGGACTGCTGGCGCTGGTCCCGATCCTGTACTTGAGCGTTACCGGGATCTTGCTGGATCACGTAGTCGCTCTTGGAAGTTGGTCGAGGGATGTTCCGATGGCACGCTCCGCGCTGCCGCCGGTGTATCAATACCGCTCGCTCGGCGAGGAACTGGAGCAAGTGGTGGCTTATCCGGGGCAGCCGCAAAAATTGAGTGTAAGCACCCGTCTCGGCTTGCTGCACACGGATGATGGTGGGCGATCCTGGCAAGCCGACTACCGCGCCGGGCCGCACTGCGGGAACCTGTTCCGGGTCGGGGACCGCGTCGTCTTCAGCAATAACCAGGGGACGCACTTGCAGCGCCGCGACGGTCAAGCGGAATGGGTGCCGATCAAGGGTCCGGCCACGATGATCAGTGACGGCGTGCTCCTCGGTCCTGCGCTTCACCTCAAGAACAGCAAGGGCTTTTATCGGGAAACGGAACTCGGCGATTTCGAATTGACTGATTTGAAGTCACCAAGGCTTGAGGGCGCCACTTTCTACCTGTTCATGGTGGACGTCCACACCGGCAACGTCATTCACCCGCAGTTCAAGTGGGCAAACGACTTGGTCGCCGCGCTGGCCGTGCTGCTGGTGCTGAGCGGGCCTGTACTGTGGTGGCGCTGGAGAAGCCGTTAGCCGGGAACGGGTCAGTCCCAGGCGGAATCGGGATCGCGGAAGCGCTCGATCTGGGCCTGCTCGAAACCGGCTGGATCGGCAAGGACCGCGTCGCGAATGTCGGGAGCCCTTGCGCCGGCAAAGATGTGCCGCTCGCCCGCTTCGAAGGCGTCGAACACTTCCCTGGCATGCTCTTGTGGGGACACCAGGGTTGCTGTATTGGCGGCCGCCATGCGGGTTCGAACGCCGCCGGTGTACACGCCGGCTACCTGCACGCCGGTACCGTCTACGTCGGCGCGCAGACCCATGGTCATGATCGCCTGCGCAGCCTTGGCGGCGCAGTAGCTTGCGTGTGACGGAAGGCAGAAAATCGCGCCGATTGAAAGGATATTGATCACGCCGCCTTCGCCGCGCTTGATCATGTCCGGGACAAACAGCCGGCACAGTTCCGCCGGCGAGAAACAGTCCGTTTCCATGACCCGCCGAGCGTCTTCCAGGCTGCCCGCGCGCAAGTAGCGTCTTTCGTTCTCATCTTCGCTGCCGGGTATTCCCGCATTGTTGATCAGCAGGCTGGTATCGCCGGCCTGCTCCGCAACCGCCTGGCGCTGTGCATCGTCATCGACGTCCAGCGCAAGACCGGTGATTCGCTGTGGGTCCAGCGCCACGACATCCGGCAGGTTGGCCGGATCCCGCGCCGTAGCGTAGATTTTCTCGGCGCCCCGCTCAAGCAGCACCTTGACGAAACCCAGACCTATGCCTCGATTGGCGCCCGTAACCAGCGCCACACAGTTTTCAATTTTCACAATAGTTGCCTCGCAAGAATTCCAATCAATTCAGGCCCTGCGGATCCGCTACGGATCCGCGAGCGCAGAGTCCAGGAATTGCCGCCACCTCCGAACTTTAGCCTCCAGCGGCATGGCCGCATAGGCCGGGCTCGATGAAGGCAAGCGGCAAAGGTCTGTTTCGCCCTGAAATTCACTCAGCCACGCGCCAAAGTGCCTGCAAAACGATCGATGCGCCTTGCCGCCATTGCATCCCACTGCGCGCAGGCCCGGCAATTCGCCGAAAAAGGCCAGCAGATCGTTCGGACGCTCATTGCGAATGGCCGTGTCGAGGCTGCCGCAGCGCTCGGCTGCCTTCAGCACATCCCAGAGCGCGATGCGTTTTCGCAGCAGGAATGCACATTTCCGCTCATAGTCAAGGCGCGGCAAGTCCTGCCCGAAAACGGCCGCAAGCAGCGCCCAGAACTGGTTCTGCGGATGGCCGTAGTACTGGCGCCGGCGCAGCGATTCATCGCCCGGCAAGGATCCGAGAATGAGCACTCTTGCGCGCGGATCGAAGACGGGCGGAAATCCGTGCTTGATCTGCATCGCCAAAACGCTACCACGGCAGAACGCAGGAGAAATCCGCCGCGAAAGCCTGACGCGAACGCAGACCCCTAGGCGCCCTCGAACAGGCCCACGTCGTAAAGGCCGGTGTTGGCGCGCAGCGGCTTGAGCGCTTCCTGGTATTCCTCGCTGTTCCAGAACGCCTTGGCGGCTTCCAGCGAAGGCCAGCGCGATATGACGCAGGGGCGCCGGCTCCACATGTCGCCCTCCAGGACCGTTTCCGCGGGACCGCGCACGATGTACTCGCCTCCACAGCGGCTGGTCAACTCACCGGCGCGCTTTGAATACTCCATAAAACCCTCGGTGCGCTTGTCCACGCGCGCCGCAACGATGATGTATGCCGTCATGTATTCCTCCTCGCCGCAAAATGCGGCGCAACAGTCTAACCCGCTGCGAATGGATCCTGGGTTCGTAACTCGGGAAACAGTGAAAAATCCCGATCCCTGGTAAGCAGGGCCTCCACGCCGTGCGCGACGCAGATGGCAGCGATACGGGCGTCATGAATCACGCCGCCGACAACGCGCGGACGATCCACGAAGCGCTGCAGAACACCCTGAAAATCTTCGGTTTCGCCGATCATCCGGTTTGACGGCGACCCGGCCCATGCCTGGAACTGACTCCAGGCCTTGTCCGGGGCCGTCGCGCCGTCCTTCCAGATGCGGCGATTGGTGACCACGCTGAGGAACTCGTAGCAGCAGGGCCACGGAATGGCCCAGGGGCGATCGCCCTGGGCCAGATCGGTCATTAACGCATGGGCGGCGGCGCCGACCCTGGCTTCGAGCCGATGGGCGTAAACGAGCACGTTAGTGTCAACGGCAATCACCGCGTGCCGGGATCGCCGTAGATCAGTTCGCGCAGTTCCGGCCACGAGTACCGTTCCAGCGGGTCAGGCGCTTGCGGGTCGCCCTCCCGCAGGTCGGGCATCGTGTACGGCCGCCGGGGGCTACGCGGCGAA
>OY762064.1:0-2132500 GCA_963665145.1 Gammaproteobacteria bacterium | reverse complement strand
CCACATCAGTTCGTCGGAGACGGACATCAGTTTTCCGTACATTTCCGCCGGCGGGTCCATGATGGCGATATGGTTGCCCAGCGACTTCGACATCTTCTGTACGCCGTCGGTGCCTTCAAGCAGCGGCAGGGTCAGGACGATCTGCGATGGCTGGCCGTGCTCCGCCTGGATCTGCCGGCCCAGCAGAAGATTAAAGGTCTGGTCGGTCCCGCCGAGTTCCACGTCGGCCTCAAGCGCCACCGAGTCGTAGCCCTGGGCGATCGGATAAAGAAACTCGTGAAGGCCGATCGGATTGCCCTCGCTGTGGCGTTTGCGAAAATCATCCCGTTCCAGCATCCGCGCCAATGTTCGCTTGCCCGCCAAGCGCACAAGATCGGCAGCGCTGAGTTGATTCATCCACCTTGAATTGAAGTCGACGCGGGTGAGATCGGGATCCAGCACCCGGTGGACCTGCTCGGCATAGGTCGCTGCATTCTCCTTGAGCCTGGCCTCGTCCAATGTGGGACGCGCCTTGCTGCGCCCGGAAGGGTCGCCGATCATGCCGGTGAAGTCACCGATCAGGAATATCACCTGGTGGCCGAAGTCCTGGAACTGGCGCATCTTGGTGAGTATCACCACATGGCCCAGGTGCAGGTCCGGCGCCGTGGGATCGAATCCGCACTTGACCCGCAACGGCCGCTCTTCGCGCAGCCGTTCCAGCAATTCCTCCTCCCGCACCAGGTCCACGACACCGCGGCGCAATTCCTGCACTTGATGTTCAGGCGAACTCATGGCGCGAGAATATACGAATTCGGCTTCTCGGGCACTGATGCTGCCCGCGCCTGCAATCCTGCTGCATGCAATAGAGACTAGCGCGGCGGGCGGGGACCGAACAGGGCGGTACCGACCCTCACCAGAGTGGCGCCGCACTCTACGGCTGTTTCGAGGTCGGCGGTCATGCCCATGGAGAGCGTGTCCAGGTCCAGACCCATCGTGTTGAGTTCGTCAAAGACAGCGCGGAGACGCAGATAGGCTTCGCGGGGGGCGCCGGGTAGCGGCAATCCCATCAGGCCGCGCAGGTGCAATCGGGGTTGATTACGGATCAGGTTCGCGAGGTCGGTGACCTGCTCGGGGGGCAGCGCCGGGCGCGTGTCCTCTTCCTGCATGCGGACCTGGATGCAGACGTGCAAGGGGGGCGCATTCTCAGGGCGTTGGGCAGCGAGTCGCATGACGATACGTTCGCGTATTGCAGTATGGACCCAGTCATAGCGCTCGGCCACGGGACGCGTCTTGTTCGACTGCACCTGGCCGATGAAGTGCCATTTCGCGCCAGCCCCGGCGGCGTCCATCTTGGCAATGCCTTCGTGTGCGAAATTCTCACCGAAATCGGTCAGGCCTGCCGCCAGGCCGGCGCGCACCGCTTCGAACGTGTGCGCCTTGGTGACTGCCAGTATCCGGACTTCTTCGGGTTCCCTGCCGGCCCGCAGGGCGGCTTGGGTGATCCGTTTCCGAACGGCCTGAAGGCCCCGGGCGATTTTCTCCTTATCCACGCCTCAAGCCTTTGTGGGAGGGAGGGCTGGCAGCCCTCCCTCCCAGGGGGGTAGGTCAGCTTGCGGTATTGGGTTGCGCAGGGCGTGCATCCGGCTCTTCGAAGGAGAGAGTCATGACTTCCGCCAGATTACCTGAATCGGCGGAGGATTTTTCCAGAGCGTTATGCACACCCTGCGCGTAGGCGGTATCGGGGTTGTGGTGACGGGTCTTGAAGAACCGCATCGCGCCGCAGCCGTGCATGAACATGGGCGCCGTGGGGCAGCCGGGGTCCAACATCAGGATCGTGATCTGGTGCAGCGATGCCGGTGACGGTGGAGAAACGGGTCAGGCCCTGGCTCACCTGCCGTGATCGAGTTCTGGTTATCGGCTACCGGGGCACCGGCGGTGGTGGTCATTGCTGGGCATTGTTTGTTTGACATGCTGCTCTTACTTCGTTATTCGTGACAGGCAAAAATCTCTGAACTCAATACTAGGCCTGCATCTGTTAAAAGTAAAAGTGATAATATTTATCTTTCTAATATATTTTTCTTATGAGGACTTCTCTTCGACAACTCCAGTACTTCGTGGCCGTGGCGGAAAGGCTGAGTTTTGGAAGGGCCGCTGAAGCCTGCCACGTTACCCAGCCCGGATTGAGCGCCCAGGTGAAGAACCTGGAGCGCCTCCTGAACGTGCAATTGTTCGAACGCAGCCGCAGAAAAGTCCTGATGACTTCGGCCGGCGAGACCCTGCTGCCGCTCGCCCGGAAAGTGCTCACCGCCGCTGCAGACCTGGAGGACGTAGCGGAGAGTCTGCACCGGCCCCTGAGCGGAGAGCTGCGCCTGGGCGTGATACCCACGGTGGCGCCCTACCTGCTCCCAGGAGCGATCGGCGCGATACGTCAGAGCTACCCCGACCTCAAGCTCCTGTTGCACGAGGACCTCACCGGGCGATTGGTTGAATTGCTCGCGCAAGGAAAGCTCGACCTTCTGCTGCTGGCCCTGGAGGCGGATCTCGGCGACGTATCCACTCTGGCGCTGGCGACCGACCCCTTCGTGGCGGCCTTGCCGGCGGGCCATCCATTGAGCCGGCGTGAACAAATCGACGAAGCGGACCTGGCCGGCGAACAGGTACTGCTGCTAGAAGACGGACACTGCATGCGCGACCAGGCCCTGAGGGTATGCGACCGGGCCGGCGCCGGCGAATTCGGGGACTTCCGGGCAGGCAGCCTGAACACCTTGACACAGATGGTTGCGGGAGGGATCGGAATTACCCTGCTCCCGCAAATCTCGCTGAAGGTGGAAACACGGCCGCCCTCGCCACTGGTGGTTCTTCCCTTTCGCAGACCCGGGCCGAGCCGCACCATCGGCCTGGCGTGGCGCGCCACCTCGCCGCGCGCGGTCGAGTTCCGCCTTCTGGGCGAACTGTTGACTCCTCGAAACGAACCGGAAGTGGACCGTTCCAGCCTGAGAAGGCGCCCGGACTAGAGTCGCGGGCAAAGTACTGGCCGGCTGCGTCAGGTCCCGGCCGGCGAATCCTCTACCGCGGCCTTTTGCCGGCGCTTGGCCATGAGTTTCTCGACCAGTTTGGGGCCCTGTCCGGGGCGGCTCCAGGGGCAGACCTCGATGCAGATCGCGCAGCCATGGGTCTTGACGAAGTACGGGACGCACTTGTCGAAATCGACGTACCAACGTTTCTCGCCCCGGATCCATTGCTTCTCATTGAAGATCGCATCCGGCGGGCAGTCCACGACGCAGCGCCGACAACCGATGCACAGGTCGTCGACGGCGATGTCCACCGGCTCGTCGAAAGTCAGCGGAAGGTCGGTCAGCACGGCCGCGAGGCGGAAGTTGGAGCCGTGTTCCTTGCTGATCATGGAACCGTGCTTGCCCAGTTGTCCCAGACCGGCCGCGACCGCCAGCGGGATGTGCAGAATATCGGTGCTGTTGGGGTTGCCGTAGGCCCTGGCCGGCCAGCCCAGGCCGCGGATGTGCCGGGCCAGCCGAATCGCGATCCGGGCAATCGCGCGGTACGCACGCATGACCTCGGCAGCGGCGGTGTCCTGGGGCACATGCGCCATCTTGCCCTGGTCCATCGACAGGCCGATGCAGATTGCGTTTGGGTGCGGCGGCGTGCGCCCTTCGAATGTTGCGGCATCCGTGACAGGCGCTATTCCAACCAGGTCCGCGCCGTATTCGCGGGCGGCCTCCTTGATCTTGCGGCTCATTTCGGCCGGGTCGGCCTCAATCCGCGGCGAGGCGACGCGACCGTCGCGCCTGCGCAGTTGCCAGGCGTTCGCCACCACGTGGCGGACCACGGACCACGGATTGATCAGGCCGAAGAAGTTATCCAGCGCCTGCCACTCCAGTTGCGCGTCCCCGGCGTTGTGGAACACGGCCGTCGCACGGCGGAATTCGCGCTCGCCAAGCCCGTTGATTTCATTGCCCGAACGGGGCGGTTCGCGATAGCCGAACGAATATTCCGGCGGAGGAGGATCCTTCGGCCGAATTCTGCCGGGCGCAGGTTCCATCAGCGTTCCCCGCGGGGGCGGTCCACCCAGTAGGTCGTCTTTTCACGCTCGCAGGCCGCATACGCCTTGCGGACCCGCCGTCCTTCCGTGAAGTAGAACCACAGCATGCCCAGGATCCGCCGCGCCAACGCCCAATTGCGCCGAATACGCGTACGCAGACCGTGCGAACGCGCCCCCTCGTGATCGACTGTTCTCATGCTGCCGTTCATGCTTCCTTGTGGCAATCATATCGAAGGCCGGCATCGCAGGCTATTGCGACTTTTCTTAAGGGGGCAGGTAAACGCCGCCCAGAGGCAAGGCCGCGCTCGCACCGGTGACCGACGGTACATTGCCCGGCTCACCCCGCAGTCGGGCGCGGGCCAGCAGCGCGAAGCCGGCCGCCTCCACCCAATCCGGATGAACGCCCCATTGTTCCGTTGAGACCGGCCGCGAATCGGCGCAGTGTTCCGCCAGCCGCTCCATCAGAAAGGAGTTGGATGCTCCGCCGCCACAGACCGCCAGGGCCGCGCCGGCGCACGATGAATTGACGGCGCGGGCAATGCTGGCGGCAGTCAGCTCCACAAGCGTGGCCTGAATGTCTTCCGGCGCTTCGTTCGTGATGCCGGTCTGCTCGAGCCAGGCCAGGCTGAAGTGCTCCGGCCCGGTGCTCTTCGGCGGCGCGGCCTTGAAGTAATCGTCCGCCAGCAATCGTTCAAGCAGGTCGGTCCGGACCTGACCCGAGTGCGCCCAGCGCCCTTCTTCGTCGAACGCCGCTCCCAGGTGCTTTCGGACCCAGGCATCAAGAAGCGTGTTTCCCGGACCGGTGTCGTAACCACCGACCAGGCCGTCGGACCCCAGCACGCTGAGATTGGCAATACCTCCGATATTCACGACTGCCCGGGACTGGCCACGGACTCCGAAAAGCCAGTCGTGAAACAAAGGCGCCAGCGGAGCGCCCTGTCCACCCAGCGCCATATCGCCGCTGCGGAAATCCCCGACGGTGACCATGCCCGACAGGGCGGCGATTCGCGCAGGCGAACCGATCTGCACCGTGTGCGGCGGCTTGCCGGCCGGTGCGTGCAAGAGTGTCTGGCCATGACTGCCGATGGCTTCCACCTGCGACGAGCTCAGGTCCGCCTTACGCAAAAGCGCCAGAGCGGTTTCGGCGAAAACGCCGGACACGTCTGCGTCGAGGGCGGCCGCTTCCCTGAGGCTGCACTGCCCACCGCTTTGCGCGGCGGCGATCAAACGACCCGCAAGCACTTCCGGATAGGGCTGGCGAAGCACCGCCGTCAAACGCGGCTGCTCAGCGGAGCAATCCACCAGCGCCGCGTCCACGCCGTCCATGCTGGTGCCCGAAATCAGGCCGACGAAACAGGTACGCACGGCCGGTGCCTAGTCCGGGTAAATCCAGGAAGCCGGAAAAACGGGTCCGTCCACGCACACCCGCTTCATGGCCAGGCCATCAGGAGTATGCGCTTGAACGGTACAACCGGCGCAACCGCCCACCGCGCAGGCCATGTACTCCTCCAGGCACAGCTCCGCATATACGCCGAACTCCGCCGCCAATCCGGCTGCAGCCTTGAGCATCGGCTCAGGACCGCAGGCGTATACGGCTACTTCCGGCAACCGCTCCCGCGGCAGTTCCCACAGCCATTCGCGTGTCAATTCCGTCAGGTTGCCCCGATAGCAGCCTTCCAGACCGGCGTTGCTGGCCAGGTGCGAGGGCACGCCCCATTGTTCGGCGCAACGCAATCGGTTCTCGTTAGCCTGCATTTCCAGGGCAAAGGGGAAAGGCAGCTCCGAACCCAAAAACAGTCGGGGGCTCCATTTGCCGTTTCCCGCCAGTCGCCGGGCCTGGAAGAGAACCGGTGGCATGCCGACGCCGCCTCCCAGCAGAAGCACGATCGGCCGCTCTTCGGACAGCGAAAAACCGTGTCCGATCGGCCCCATCGAATGCAGGGTCGACCCAGGCTCGGCAGTCGAGAGCAGCTTCAGCCCCTGGCCGCCGGTCTTGTACAAGAGCTCTATCCAGCCCTCTTGGGCATCGGCAAGCATGATCGACAACGGCCGCCGCTGAAGCAACTCCGAGCCGCAGCGCAAATGGACGAAACTGCCTGGCCGCGCGGCGGCGGCGCAGCGCGGCGTGCGTAGTCGAAGCCGGTACTGACCTCCGGGAAACTCCCGGTGCGACAGCACCTCGCCTTCTTCAACGAAGACGGGGTCAGCGCGCATAATGCGTCCACCTGGTCAAGAGAATCATCAAGTATATGAATTGTGCAGTCCTCGAACCGATTTGTCTTGCGCGGTTCACCCGCCTGGCAGCCTGTCTTGTTGTTGCCGCTTTTCTTGGCGCCCCGGCGGCGGCGAGCGAGCTCCCCGATCTGTCCGATCCCAAGGTCGCGATGGAGACCTGGTTGCGGCTCAAGGGCGACCTGGCGGGCCGCGTGACTTATGAATGGGCCGCCGGCACCGCGTATGGCGCACCTCTTGAAGGACCCTCGGTCACACTCTTCTCGATTGAGAGCGTGACCATTCGCCAGTTTCGGAGTCTGGGCGAAGACCGCTACGAGGAGCGAACCATTTCCTGCCGACTGTACAAAGATGCCGATTCCGGCGACTACTTCGATGGATTCGTCAATCCATTGACCGGAAGGCAAATGGAGCTCAAAACCCCCTGCAGCTCCGGACAACCGGTGCGCTATTCGCCCGAGCGCATGGAATTGCTGGTCGAAATGCCCTGGGAGAGTTCGGTGCTGAATCGGCCCGTTTCCCTGCAATGGCTGACGGCAGGCGATGAGGTGATCATTCGGCGGGAATCTCACAGCGCCTTCACCGCGGCCGGCGGCGTGGTTCGCCGGGAATTGGCCATCGACACGTTCCGACTGCCGGCGAAGTCTCTCGCCGATACCGGCATCACCAGTCTTTCGCCATCGTATAGCTGGGACGCCGTGAGGGACTGGTCAAGGCTGCTGGACATGCCCGAGGACCTACCCGGACAAATGTTCTGGTCTGTAGTCAGCAGGAAATTCCAGCGACCGGAGCGCTTGCCGACCGCTTTCCGGGCCGCCCTGGAGGAACGTTATCCGGGCGCGCTAGGACAAACGCTCGACTGGGAGGACGATTCCGGCTAGAGCTCGGGCATCAGCGGATGGTCCGGCGCTTCTTCCGTTTGCCTATCCAACTCAATCGTCTTCAGCATGTCGCGCCAGGCTCCGCGGGCTGCGGAATTATCGCGTATGACCCCGTAGCTCTTGTTTAGCGCATCGGGATTGGTCAGGGCGTCAACCGTGAGCATCCCGACATCGCCGATCGCCACTTCCCCGGTGTCGTAGTCCGCGCGAGCCATCACCCGCAGCGGGCCGCCCGCCGGATCGTCTTTAAGGCCGCTGGGTCCAACGATGGTGTAGTTGAGGCCGCTGCGTTTCAGATGGTTCTCGCCCAGAGTTTTCCAGTGTCTGGCCCGGGCGAATATCCGCATCCGGCTACGATCGCGATAGGGACCCGCCGCCGCGGAGGACACCAGGACGAAATGGCGGACTCCCGCCTTTACGGCGGCATCCACGAGGTTGACAACCCCGCCATAGTCAACGTGTTCCGGACCGTTGCGTCCAATCAGACTCCGCGTTCCGATGGCGCAGATCACGTGGTCCACTCCTTCCATGGCAGCGAAAACAGCGTCGCGGTCCCGAACGTCCAACTCCCACCACTGCCACTGATCGCCGTGCTTGCGCGCGGCACGCTCACGATTGGTGGTCGACGCGCGCACTTCGTAACCCTGGGAATCCAACAGCCTCATCACGGCGCTGCCGGTGCGCCCGGACCCGCCGGCCACCATGACCAGTTCCGCGGCCGGCAGCGAACTGCTGAAGGCCAGCCCTGCCAGAGCTACACAAGCGATCAGGAACGAGGGGATATTGGAGTGGCGTTTCATGCTGGCGTATTGTGCCAGTCGCGGGCGATCAGGCAAGCGGCCAGGCTGTCGACTTCACCCTTGCGGGCGCGGCGCCCCAATTTTCCGCTTGCACGCCGTTCGCGCAACCATTCCTGTGCCTCGCGCGTGGTGAGGTGTTCCTCCAGGGTTTCCACCGACAGTCCGTAACGTTCTTCCAGGTGTTCGCGAAAACGCTTCATCGCAAGGCTCATTTCAGGCGCGGGCTCCGGCGGACAGCCCAATACCAGTACCTCAGGCCGGTAGTCGCGGACCAGCCGGTCGAGCTCCCCCCATTCCGGTATTCCCGCGCGTGCCGGCAGATGCTCCCGGGCCGTAATCAAACCACCACTGGATGTGGCCACGCCGATGCGCTTGAGCCCGAAGTCGAGTGCGATAGCAGCCTCGGTCCGCATTACTGACAGCAGCGGCGGAGCGGTCGAGGTTCAGGCGTTGCCGGCGTGCAGCCCCAGCCGGGCGACGTCCACTCCCAATAGCGCCGCGGAGGCGGCCCATCGCTGCTCGTACGGAGTATCAAAGAGAATCTCCTCGGTCGCGTCGACCACCATCCAGGAGTTCGAGCACAGCTCCTGTTCGAGCTGGCCTTCTCCCCAACCGGCGCAACCCAGCGCCAGCAGCGCACGGCGCGGCCCCATCCCGCCGGCCAGAGCCGATAGCACATCGCGGGAGGTGGTGACCTCGATGTTGCCGCAAATGGAAATCGTCGAGTCCCAGGAGCCCCCGGCCTCGTGTAATACGAACCCGCGTTCGCGATTGACCGGCCCGCCTTTCAGAATGCTCTGATTGGCCAGGTCATGGTCCGAACTGTCCAGTGAAAGTTGTTCGAACACTTCGCCGAGCTTCATGCTGGAAGGGCGATTGATGACCAGTCCCAGGGCGCCGTCGCTGTTGTGGCCGCAAAGGTAGGTGACCGTCTGGCGAAACCGTGAATCAGACAAACCGGGCATGGCAATGAGAAGCTTGCCGGATAAGGTGTTGAGTTCTTCCATGAGAAATCTTGCCTGAGAGTCTGTTTCGATTATAGCTTTGCGAATTACGCCAGTCGCGCCAGCAGGCTGTCGAACAACAGGGCCGCGGCATCCACGCCGGCGAGATCCTGAATCTCGCGAATTCCGGTCGGGCTGGTGATATTCACTTCCGTCAGGCAGTCGCCGATGATGTCCAGGCCGGCGAAGGCCACACCGCGTACCGCCAGCTCCCCGCCGACCCGTTCACAGATCTCGATATCTCGTGGAGTCAGTTCGCACACTTCGGCCTGCGCGCCGGCCATCAGGTTGCCGCGATTGTCGTCCAGCCGGGGTACCCGGTTAAGGGCCGGGCTGACGGGCCGACCGTCTATCAGCAGGACGCGCCGGTCTCCCTCGACGATCTCGGGCAGGTGCCGCTGCGCCATCGCAAAACGGCTCTCGCCGGCCGTGATGGTATCAAGGATCACGGCCGTGTTCTTGTCGGCTTCGTCCAGGGCGAATATGGAATGACCGCCCATCATGTCCAGCGGTTTGACGACGATGCGGCCATGCTCGGACAGGAAGTTTCGGATCCGGTCGGTGCTGCGGGTAACTATCGTCGGTGGAGTGAGGTCCGGGAACCAGGCGATGAACACCTTCTCGTTGACATCGCGCAAGGATTGCGGATCGTTTACCACCAGCGCACCCTCGGCCTGGGCACGCTGCAGGACGTAGGTGGCGAAGATGTATTCCGCGTTGAAGGGCGGGTCCTTGCGCATGAAAATCAGGTCCAGTTCGCCAAGCGGCATTTCCCGCGGCGCATGGAGTCGGAACCAGTCGCCGTCATCGTCGCTTACTTCCAGCGCCGCGCCCTGTCCCAGCGCGCGGCCATTGGAAATGTCGATATCGTTCAGGGTCAGGTGAACGAGCGCAATGCCGCGACTCTGCGCCTCTCGGAGCAGGGCCAGGGTGCTATCCTTTTGCGGGGCAATAGTGCCTATCGGGTCCATCACCACGCCCAGAGTGCGGGATTTCATCGTCGGAGATTTTGAATTGACGCTTGCCGCCAACATTGTACGGCGGCGCCCTGCCGGCGCAGACCGTAAATCGAGCAGAGCGTGCTTCGTCTGAACCCGGAGACCGGCCTCCTGGAGGGGGCGCGCGAGTCCATCTGCCCCCACCGCGACGCGCGTCCGCCGGGTTGCGGGGCAAGCCTTATCGTGCTGCATGCCATCTCGCTGCCCCCGGGCGAATTCGGCGGAAGCGAGATCGAGGACCTGTTTCACGGACGGCTGGATCCTTCATCTCATGCATATTTCCGGCGCTTGGCGGACTTGAGGGTCTCCTCGCATTTGCTGGTACGGCGGGACGGTGAACTGGTGCAATTCGTCAGCGTTCTGGAGCGTGCCTGGCATGCGGGATCTTCCGTCTTTCAGGGTCGGCAGGGCTGTAACGACTTTTCCGTGGGGATTGAATTGGAGGGCGACCAGGCTACACCTTTCACCGATAGGCAATACAATCACCTCTGTGCCGCCATCGTTGCGCTGCGGGAGGGCTTGCCGTCCCTCAAGAGCGCTCCGGTTGTGGGCCACAGTGATATTGCCCCCGGGCGAAAATGGGATCCGGGAAAAACTTTCGACTGGGCCCGGCTGGCGGCGGAATTGACCCGTGCTGGAGAGCGCAAGAAATGAAGTTATTGGCCCTGCTGATTGGCATATACGCGGAACGCTACCTGGCGAGATGGTCGCATCTTCGCGAATTTCGACCCCTGGAAGAGCAGGCAAACCAACTCATGCAACGCCTGCTGCGCCTGCACAAGCGCGCAGCACCCTACATAATTGCCGGCCTCACTGTGTTGTGCGCGGCGCCGGTCGGCATCATCGCCTGGCTGCTGAGGGACGACTGGCAGCACATTCCCTGGTTCTTCTTTGCGGTTGTAGTCCTCCTCTTTTCGTTCGGGCCCCGCGACCTGAAAGCGGAAGCTCTTGCCTATCACGAAAAGTCCGACGCGGGCGACAGCGAAGGCGCCCGGGCGCAGGCAGAGACCATCATCGGCCCAAATCCGCCCGACAAGCCGGAAGAACAGGCTGCGGCGGTGGAAAAAGCCACCTATCTGAAGGCCAACAACCGCATCTTCGGCGTAATTTTCTGGTTCCTGGTCGCCGGGCCGCTCGGGCCCGCATTTGCCTTCGGCTTTCGGGTGCTAAACAGCTTGCGCCGATACACCGCCACGCTTCCCGGCGGTGAAGAATTGCACCGCGCTGCGGTGATGCTGCACGGTGTCGTGGCCTGGGTGCCGGCCCGCATTGCATCGGCCAGTTTTGCCCTGGCCGGCAATTTCGACGACGCCGTCAGTGCCTGGCGCGGCATTCCTGCGGAACAGCGATCGAATCTGTTCGACGGTACAGGCGCCGTGCTCGGCGTGGTGGGCTCGCATGCGCTGGGAGATCGCCCCGACCGCGTGCGCGGCGCCACCGTGCTGGTGGAGCGCAGCCTGCGCTGGGTGTGGGGACCGATCGTCGCGGTTGCCGTGATCCTGGGCGTGGTTTACTAGTGCCGTGTCACGCTCAAGGTTGCAGGCGTTGGGCGCTCCAGGCGCCGGCCCGAAACTCTGCATCTCCGGACACCTTGAGTTCGCGCGACCAGGCAATGCGGTCGTGAAGGCGCGCGTCCCCCTGCATCCATAGTTCCACCGTGCGGGCCCATAGCCGGTAACCGCCCCAGTGCGGCGGCCGGTTTATGGTCTTCGGAGGGGCAGCCCGGCTCCAGTTGGATGAATCACCGCCGAACCTCGCCGCCGTTTCATTCATCCGCGCCTCAAGGTCTGCCCGCGATGAGGTCGGCTTGCTCTGGTCGCTGGCCCAGGCCGCGAGTTGGCTACGCCAGCTCCGGGTAGCGAAATAGGCGTCGCTCTCGGCGGCCGGAGATAGCGCTACGGGGCCGCGCACCCGGGCCTGCAATCCCAGCCGGTCCCAGTGAAAAACGGCGCACGCATCCGGGCAAGCGGCAAGTTGGCGGCCCTTGGCGGAAAGGTAATTGGTATAGAACGCCAGGTAGCCCTTCTCGTCGTCAAAGTGCTTGAGCAGGACCACGCGCGCGTCGGCGCTTCCCGCGCCACCCACGGTGGAAAGCAGCATCGAATGGGGGTTAGGGCGGTCGGTCAGTTCGACGGCGCGTGCCAGCCACTGCCTGAGTATCGGCAGTGGGTCCGGAGGAGGCGGTCCGCCGAGATCAGTCATGCCCGGCCACCAGGGCCGAGGCGTGATGGCGGATGTGGGCCTCGATGAAGCTGCTTACAAAGAAGTAGCCGTGATCGTAGCCTCCTCGAAGATTGAAGCTCACCTTCTGGCCCGACTCGCGGCAGGCCGCCAGGAACTGCTCCACCTTGAGTTCCTCATCCCGGAATGGATCGGCGCTGCCCAGGTCAATGCGGATATCCACATCGAGGGGTTTCTCGCGAACCAGGAGGCTGGCGTCGTACTGTTCCCACTCGGGGCCCTCTTCGCCGAGATATGCGGCGAACGCCGCGCGTCCCCAGGGAGAGGCGGTCGGATTGGAGATCGGCGCAAATGCCGACACCGACTGATAACGGCCGGGATTGCGCAGAGCGATGACCAGTGCGCCGTGCCCGCCCATCGAATGACCGCATATGCCCCGGCGGGCCGTGTCGATGGGAAAAGCGGATTCGACCACTCCCGGCAATTCCCGGCTGACGTAGTCGAACATCTGATAGTGCTTCGACCAGGGCGACTTGGTGGCGTTAACGTAGAAACCCGCGCCCGAGCCCAGAAAATCCGCATCGTCCTCGCCGGGAATGCCTGTGTTGCGCGGGCTGGTGTCGGGCACCACCAGCGCCAGTCCGCGTTCCGCCGCGAAGCGCTGGGCCCCGGCCTTTACCGTAAAGTTCTCCTCGGTACAGGTGAGTCCGGAAAGAAAATACAGTGCCGGCACCCTGCTTTCCTCCGATGCCAGGGGAGGAAGGAACAGCGCAAATCGCATGGTGGCCGTGCATGCGCTCGACGGATGCTCGACAGTAAGCTGCCGGCCCTCATTGCACCGACTTTCCGCCACAATGTTCATCGCCGTAACGCTAGTGTCGTGTCACGCTAGAAATGGACCACCGAGCGAATGCTCTCGCCTTCGTGCATCAGGTGGAAGGCGTCGTTGATCTCGTCCAGTTGCATGGTGTGGGTAATCATGCGGTCGACCTCTATTTCCCCAGCCATGTACTGGTCTACCATGCCCGGCAGGTCGCTGCGCCCACGCACCCCGCCGAAGGCCGTTCCGCGCCATACGCGGCCGGTAACAAGCTGGAAAGGCCGGGTTGCAATTTCCTGGCCGGCGCCGGCAACGCCGATGATGGTGGACTCGCCCCAGCCTTTGTGACAGCACTCCAGGGCCGAACGCATCAGTTCCACGTTGCCCACGCATTCAAACGAATAGTCCACGCCGCCGTCCGTGAGGTCGACGATGACTTCCTGAATCGGCGCATCGTAGTCTTTCGGGTTGACGAAATCCGTGGCGCCCAACTGGCCGGCCATCTCGAACTTGGCCGGGTTGACATCGACACCGATGATGCGTTCCGCCCCGGCCATCACCGCGCCCTGGATTACGCTCAGCCCGATTCCGCCGAGACCGAAGACGGCCACCGATGAGCCCGCACGGACCTTGGCGGTGTTGAGCACCGCCCCGATCCCGGTGGTGATGCCGCATCCCAGCAGGCAGACCTTGTCGAGGGGCGCGGCAGGGTTGACCCTGGCCAGGGCGATTTCCGGAAGAACCGTGTACTCGGAAAAGGTGGAAGTGCCCATGTAGTGCAACACCGTCTTCCCGCCGCAGGAAAAGCGGCTGCTGCCGTCCGGCATCAGCCCCTGACCCTGGGTGACGCGTATGGCCTGGCAAAGATTGGTCAGGCCGGATTTGCAGAAGTCGCACTCCCGGCACTCGGGCGTGTACAGCGGAATGACGTGATCGCCGGGCTTTACGCTGGCTACGCCCGGACCGGTTTCCTCGACGATTCCACCCCCTTCGTGGCCGAGAATGGCAGGGAACGCGCCTTCGGGATCGTCACCCGACAAAGTGTAGGCGTCCGTATGGCAAACGCCGGTGGCCACGATGCGCACCAGCACCTCCCCCTCGCGAGGACCTTCCACGTCCACGGTCTCGATCCGAAGCGGTTCTCCCGCGCCCCAGGCTACGGCTGCACGCGCTTTCATTGACCTGTCCCCCTTATGTTCTCAATTGCAACGCATTGTAAGACGCAATCACAGCTCAGGCCACGCGGTCGGGAGGCTCCTCGCCGGCGAAGAAATGGTCCAGGTTTTTCTTGACCCGCATCCCCATGGCCTCACGGGTTTCACGGGTAGCGCTACCCAGGTGGGGCAGCAAGACGACGCGATCCATTTCCCGCAGCGCCGCGGGAACCACGGGCTCGTGTTCATACACGTCCAGGCCGGCGCCACCCAGCCGCCCGGCACGCAAAGCCTCGACCAGAGCATACTCATCCACCAGCGCGCCCCGCGCCGTGTTGATCAGGATGGCCCCGGGTTGCATGCGGGCGAATTGGGCCTCACCCATCAGCCCTGCGGTCTGAGGCGTAACCGAGCAATGCAATGACACGAAATCGCTGGACATCAACAGGTCGTCAAGACTGGCGCAAATCTCCACGCCCAGTTCTTCAGCTTCGTCTCTGCCCGGCGGCCTGGGCGTGAAAATGCGAACACGCATGCCGAAGCCCTGGCCCGCGCGTCTGGCCACGGCCTTGCCGATTCGGCCAAAGCCCACCAGACCCAGGGTCTTTCCGCTTACTCGAACGCCGGGAATGTGCATCGGCCGCCAGCCCGGCCAGTCGCCGGCCCGCAGCATGCGATCGCCGCGCACGAGTCCCCTTGCGGTGGCCAGGATCAGGGCCATGGCCAGGTCGGCCGTGCAATCGGTGAGAACATCCGGAGTATTCGTGACCACGATGCCTGCACTGCGCGCGAAATCCAGGTCGATATGCTCGAAACCCACACCGAAATTGGCCAGTATTCGGGTCCGGGGAGACGGCACCTGCAATACTCGCGCATCCAGCCGGTCGGTGACCGTAGGGCAAATACCGTCCGCCTTGCGCAACGCCTGGCGCATGGCCGCGGCGCTCATCGGCTGGTCGTGGGTATTCGGCCAGACTTCGTAATCCTTCTCCAGGAGTGATTCGATCCTCTCGGGCCATCGCCGGCTTAGCACCAGCCGCTTCAAGGCCTTCATATCAGACTAGTGCCGTGTCAAACAGATACCTTCGCATCAGCGCGTTCCCCATGGTTTGTGGCAAGGCGCGTCCCCGCCGGGAATGGTGCCTCCCATTGCCCAGGGGCGCAACGCCGCCACAGGCCATGGGGAACGCGCCCTTCGGGAGCGAGCGGTGCGCGCCACTGCAGCGTTGCAGCCCTGGGCAATACGGCCAGTATTCCCTGCGGGCTGCGCCTTGCATTGGCCCGCACCGCTCGCTCTGATGCGAAGGTATCTGTTTGACACGGCACTACCCCCGGGCGGCCAGGTACCTGCGACCGCTTTCCATCAGGCGAACAAATGAAGCTTCGTCGCCATCGCTCACGATCCGGGTCAACTTGTCCACCGTGGCCACCAGTTCGCCGAGGACCTCGGCGCCGTGCGGGTTGAGTCGCTGGATCTCATAGTAGAGGTGCGGATTGTCGCCCGCGACCGAACGGGCCACTTCCAGCTGGGCGTCAAAGGTCGTGCTCGAGAGCCCCGCCAGTACCGGCGCCTGTTCGCCACTCTCCTCCAGGGCGTGTATGAACGCCAGATTGATGGCATGAGAGACGCCGAGCACCCAGGCGATGAGCCGGTCGTGCTGGTCCATCGGCACCCGCAGGATTTCAGCCATGGTGCCGCCGAACACCTGCGCCACGGCTTCGGTTGCGGAGGGCGCCCCTGCGTCCATCAGCAGGATGTGCGAGCCGGACAGCAGGTCGGTGTCGGGACCGAACATCGGATGGACGGAGGCCACCTGCATCCCGGCGGAAGCCATGCTCCGAAGCACGTCCTTTACCGGCTCCTTGATTGATGCGATGTCGAAAATCAGCCCGGGATGGCGAGCCTGTTCCATTTCCCTCAAGATATCGGCGCTGACCGGAACGGGCGCAGCGACTACCGTGAGTTCGAATTCTCCGGAAGCCTCTCGCCAATTCGCAACGTGCGGAAGCTTGCGCGGAGTGTTCGCAGGGTCGGCCACGGTTACCGCGTAACCCTGTGAACTCAGGAATTCGCAGAACCAGCGGCCCATCTGGCCGCCGCCGCCGACCACAAGGGTCCGGTGGCCCTCTCCCTGGCCACGGGCTTGCAACCGCACCCGCTCCTGCCTCGAAAGGGAAGCATTGATCAACAGGCGCACGATGTTCTCGGCCAGGTCGCCGGGCAGGCCGGCCTTCTCCGCCTGCTCGCGGGCACGGCCCACCACGCGAACTTCCTGGGCGAAATCGCGCGAGGGAACACCCGCGGCATGCTTGTACTTGCCAACTTCCGCCGAGATTTCCTGGCGCCGGGCCAGCAATGCGATGATTTCCCGGTCGATGGCGCCCAGTTGTTTTCTTAGCTGTTCAAGGTCCGGCATGGAAGCGCAATCCGGTGGCGAAGCGGGCATTGTACGGAAGCGGAAGCGGCAGGGGGAGGGCTGGAAGCCCTGCTTCCCATGCAGGGAGCCGCTGAGCGGCGCTCTAGTCTGAAAGATTCAGGGCCCGCGCAACCGAACTCCACGGCACCAGCTTGAAATTCTGCCGCTCTTGAGGCAGCCGGTTGTAACCGTCCTGGACTACCAGCATGCCGGCCTCGAATCCGGGCGCGAGGTTCACTGCGCTCACCGCAAGCCCGTCGGTTTCCTCCGCACCGTCTATGCCCGCTTCGGGATCATCGGTGATCCGGAAAGACCCCAGGTAGGCGTCGCCGTTGCCCAGCTCGTACACGGCGAAGGAATTGTCCCCCTGGCTGGACGCAACGAGAAGCGCCGGGCCTTCGGCTGGCCGGTAGATATCAAGGCCCTCAACGTCCGCAGCCAGGCGATCGCTATCGACCGTATCGAGCAGCGTTTTGTCCTGAAATCCCCCGGGACCCGCGGACATTTTCCAGATTCCACGTTCCTCTTCTCCCACGTAGGCGATGCCGGTGACGTCATCCACCACGCACCCTTCGGGCTTGGTTTCCACGGAGAACCGGTCGATGCGCTCAGGAGCCAGTTGACCGCCAAAATTCATCCGCCAAATCTCGTAGGCCCCGTCACTGCCGTTAACGTAGGCGAAGGCATTGCCCTCCGCATCCAGGTGCATGCATATGCCGTACGGATCGTCAATCTCAAGCGACTGCGCCATTACGTGGTCGATCCGGCCATCTCCCGAGACTTCAAATATGTCCATCGCCTGCTCGGTGCGGTTGGTGGCCACCGCCAGCGTAACCGGGCCGTTATCCATGAGCACGTTGCGGCGCAGGTCCACGTTGTTCAGGCGCCCACGCGGCAGGAATTGCACTTCCCGCCCGGACAGGTCGTAGACCGACAGTCCCCGGCGCTTGTCGGTCCCCAGGATCAGGCTGCGAGACGGGTCGGAAGGATGAATCCAGATCGCCGGGTCATCGGCCGCGTCGCCTTCGCCCCGGACCGGCTCCGTTTCCACGACCGCATGAATACCGGGCACCTCAGATCGAAGGGTGACCTCCGGCTCGCCAACGCAGCCGCCGGCCGCAACCAGGCAGAACCCCAGTATCGCAACGGACCCTGCCGCGCCCACGCAGTTACGCGCGCTCATTTCCGATCGTACCTAAGAGCTGGAGCTAGAAACTGCGGTAGGAGATTCCAAACACGTACGAGCGACCGATCTCATCGTACTGGGCGTTGTAGCGGGACCGGCCATAGTAACGATAGGTCGGCTCCTCGCCGAGATTCATCGCGTTGAAATACAGCTGCAGCTGATCGGTGACGTCGTACTTTACGGTCAGGTCGATCTGGTGGTGGCCGTCCTCATACAGGTCGTTGTCCTGGTCTTCGAGGTTGATTTCCGCAACACGGTTGCCGATATAAGCCGATGACAGCCGAACGCTCCAGCCGTAGTTCTCGTAACCGATCACGAAGTTGGCGACCAGATCGGCCTGCAACGGCAGCCTGGATTCACCGCTGCGGCCGGCATCCGGCCCCAGGCCCAAATCGGCGTCGCTGTCGGTGAACGTGGCGTTGGCCATCAGGACGAGGCCGTTCAACGGCCCGGGAAGCTCAGAGAAATGACGGGTCCATCCCAACTCCAGCCCGTAGAGGTTGGCGGACTGCCCGTTCAGGGGCTTGAATACTTCGATGTCGGTTACCGCGATCGGTCCGGCAAATTCCGCCGGGTCGACTACCGAACTCACGTCGGCGTCGAATACAAAGTCCTCGATGCGCTTGTAGAACGCGCCGGCGCTCATTACGCCCATGTTGCCGGGATAGTACTCAACGGCGAAGTCGAGATTTTGCGATTTGTAGGGCTTGAGTCCCGGGTTCCCGGCCTCAACCTTCATCTCGATGTTGTCGTCGTCCTGCTCGATTTCGATGGCGTCGGGCGTCGGGTTCAGGTCGCCGAACGACGGGCGGGCCATGGATTGGGTGTAAGCCCCGCGCAGGATCAGGTTCTTCGAAGGCTTGTAACGCAGGTTGATGCTGGGCAGAACACTGCTGTAGTCGCTCTCGTAACGGGACTGGGAAATCTGCACGTCGTCCTGGCCCTTCACGTCCACCTCGCGAACGTAAGCGCCCCTGGCTGTGAAGTCGGTTCCTTCGTACCGAAGCCCGTACACCAGCCTGAGATTGTCGATATCGATCCTCTGCATCAGGTAGAGCGCCGAAACGTTCTCCTCGATGTCATAGTCCGCCGCAGAACCCACCCGGGACGCGTCCTGATCCATGATGAAGGGGCAGGCAGCCTTGTCATAGCCTTCCACGGTACAGGCGGCGACACCGCCGATGTTGCCCCACACGTAACTGCGTTGCAGCCCCGGGGCCGCGTAGGGACCGAATGCGCCCAGCATGTAATCGGCGGCGCCGGAGACGAATTGTCCCAGGTTGGGCACGGAATCGAATGCATCGTCGAATTTCTCGAACACCCGCAAGCCCGCGTCCCTGCTCTTGTCCCGCGCCCGATACTTGCCACCGAAGCGGATATAGCCCGGATGTCCGCCGAAGGTCATGTCACGCGTGATATCGAACTTGAAAGCGGATTCCTCATCGCTGGTGTAGTTGTCCTCGATCGTAATCTCGTCCAGGACGAAACTATCAGCCACCGCTCCGTCGGCGCTGTAGGTCAGCGTCGGCACCTGGCCCAGATTCTCATAGCGTGCATACTCCACGCCACGCAGCTCGAATTGTGAATCGATGCGGCCGGGCTCCTCTTCGCTGGCTTCCGAATAACCGGCGCTGTACTCCACGGTCCAGTCGCCGACGAGATGTTCACCGCCAACCAGCAGCGAGAGAATCTCCTGCGCCTCGTAACGGTCCTTCAATTCACGCTGCATGCGGGTATCGGAGGAAGTCAGGCTGTCGCTGTCAAATTCCAGGTCGCCCTTGTCGAGCTTGAATTCGATCCGGTTGCGAATTTCCCGGTCAGCGAAGTCGCTGTACAAGGTGCGCATGTAGTAGCTCGTGGTCTCGCTGGCCCGAAAATCGAGATTGAGCGCCAGGCCGTCGCGTTTGCGCGTGATCTCGTAATTGCGCATCTCCAGCTCTTCGTGGTAGCGCACACCGTTGTCTTCGGCCCAGCCACCGTCTGCTTCCAGGTTGTCGGTACCAAACTCCCGTTCATTGGTGGATATGCTCATCGCCAGCCCCAGCTCTCCACCGGCAAGGTCAAAGGCGTTGGTGAAGGTCCCGGAGAACTTGTGGCCGCGGCTGCCCTGCAGATCGTTATAGAAGGACTGGCCCTTGAGCTTGTAGCTCATTCCCTGGCGGTCGAACGCGCTCAGGCTCTTGATGTTGATCGTGCCGCCGATGGCGTCGCCGTCCTGGTCGGGGGTCAGCGTCTTGGTGACTTCCAGGCTTTCCACCAGGTCGGAGGGGATGACATCCAGCGCCACGTTGCGCCGGTCGCTCTCCGGCGCCGGCACGTTGAGGCCGTTGATACTGGCCACGTTCAGCTGCGGATCGATGCCGCGTACGCCCACGAAGCGGCCTTCGCCCTGGTCCCGCTCAATAAATACACCGTTGATGCGCTGCAGCGCCTCGCTGACATTCTCATCGGGGAACTGGCCGATGGAATCGCTGGTGACGATGGAAATGAGATTGTCGGCGGAACGCATGCGGTTGATCGCGCCGTAGGCGCCGGCGGCCTGCCCGACCACGATGATGTTCTCAATCATCTCAACCTGCGAGCCGATCCGGACGTCGGCACGCTCAGTCTGGTCATCACGCACAGACACGCCGAGCGAAACGGGTTCCGCTCCGACATAGCTGACTTCCAGCCGATAATCACCCGCCGGAAGGTTTTGAAAACGAAAGCGGCCGGCAGCATCCGTCACCCTTTCCACGTTCAATTCCTCAACGGCAACGATTGCACCCTCGAAGTACACGGCGCCGGACTGGTCGCTGACGCGGCCTTCCAGAGCACCCTCGGCAAGAAGGTTGGAAAAAGGCAATACGAAGAGCAGACATGCAAGAATTGCAGGTCGCACAAGGGGAATGGATTTTTGCATGGCGCTATCTCCCGGATTGGCGCGGCGGGACGGGATCGGGGCTATGAGCACGAGGGAAATCTTGCGGCCTGTCAGCGACAGCCATGTGACATTAAGGTGGCATTTTTGTTACAGGCGCCAGGCTGGCCAAGTCGGACCAGAAACTATGCGGTACATTGGCACGCTCGCTCTTCGGAGGCCGTCCATGAAATCAATGCGCCGTCTGCCGTTATTGGCTCTTGCGCTCATCCTCAACCCGGGCTGGGCGCCAGCACCCGCGATTGCCGGAGAACCGCCCGGGCTCACTGTCGTTCTGGTGGTGGACCAGCTCACCGCGGACCGCACGCGAGAATGGGCGCACAAGCCTTCATCCTCCGGCTTCCGGCGCCTGTGGAATGGCGGGGTCGTGTATGCAAACGCCGCCTATGACTACGCCACCACGAGCACTGCCCCTGGTCATGCAACGATCGCGACCGGCGTACATCCATCCAGCCACGGCGTGATTTCCAACTTCTGGTACGAACGCGAGGTCGGCCGGCCCGCACCGAGCGTGTGGGACCCGGATTTCGGCGTCTCGCCGCGGCGCCTGGCCGCACCTACGCTGGCGGACATGCTTCATTCCCATCATGAAGGCCGCGGCAAGATCTTCTCCGTATCCATAAAAGACCGGGGGGCAGTGTTCATTGCCGGAAGGCACGGCAAGGCATTCTGGTACTCCCTGAGCAAGGGAGGCTTCACAAGCAACGATTTCTACTATCCCGAGGGCGATGAACCTGCGTGGCTTTCCGCCTTCAACCAAACGGCCTACACGGACCTGCCGGCAGCCTGGCAGCTGCTGATGCCTCATGCCTCCTATCAGTATGAGGACGACCGGCAATACGAGCGCCCGCCGCAAGGCTGGACGCGGGTCTTCCCGCACACCTTTGCACCGCGGGGAACGAAAGATTATTACAACCAGCTGCGCTACGCGCCGCAGGGCGACCGGATCACGATGGGTCTGGCCCGGACAATTGTCGAGAACGAAGCGCTGGGGAAGGACCGCCACCCGGACCTGCTGTCGATCAGCCTGTCGGTAACCGACCGGATCGGCCACGCTTTCGGTCCCAACAGCCGGGAGGCCGAAGATAACCTTCACCGTCTGGACCGGCTGCTGAATGAGTTTCTGGACTTCCTCGAGGAACGGGTGGGGCGTGGCCGCTACCTTGTCGTGCTCAGTTCGGACCACGGTATGAGTCCGATTCCCGAATACACGCCCGGCGCGGACCTTGAGGCTACGCGAATTTTTTCCCGGTCCCTGACGGAAGGTCTGAACCAGCAATTGCGTTCCGCCCTGGGGGTGGAGGAAGACCTGGTGACGGGCATTGTGATGCCGTGGCTGTACTTTGATCTCTCCGCGATGCAAGAGCTCGGGCTCGACCTGGAAACCGTCTGCAGCCTCGCCGGCGAGTGGCTGCAATCCCTTCCTGAAATCGCCCTTACGGTGCCGGTTTCGCGCCTCGAGGACTGCCGCGAAGACGAGATGTGCCGGATGATAAGTAATGTGACGTTTGAAGGGCGAAGCGGAGAGATGTACGTGGTGGGATCCAGAAACAGTTTCGTCAGCCTGAATCCGCCCATTTACGCCGCCAGCCACGGCTCGCCCTACTTGCGCGACCGACGGGTCCCGGTATTGTTTTACGGGACGGGCCTTGTGCCCATGGTAGTGGACAGCCCGGCAACCCCGCGCCACATCGCCCCGACTCTGGCGCTGGCAATGGGCCTGCCTCAACTGGACAATTGGGAGCAACCGCTGGCCGAGGTGGCGACAGCAGACCCATGAGCAAATCAAAAATGACGACAACAGCCCAAACCCCTTGCAAGGAAACGACCATCATGTGTGAAGTAAGGAATCCTGCCCTCCATCGCCGGGCCGCTTTCCTGGGCATCGCCGCCTCGGCTGCCCTGCTGGTTTGCCTGACAGGCTGGAGCAAGGAGAACCATCAGGAGCCGCCCTTTGAGGACAAGTTCCGGCAGCTGGAGGAAATCCTCCCCACGCCCAACGCGTACCGCAACGCCGCGGGTCAACCCGGACACGCCTACTGGCAACAGAAGGTGGACTACTCGATTGCAGTAACGCTGAACGAGGACGAACAGCGAATTGCCGCAATACAGACTGTCACCTATCACAACAACTCGCCCGATACGCTTGCCTACTTGTGGCTGCACCTCGACCAGAACCGTTTTCGCGACGATTCCATCGCCGAGTTGAGCAGCACATTCGAGCAAGCAGGTCCACAAGGGGAGGACCAGGAGAACACGGCGCAAATCAGCCTCGACAATCTTCGCCGCTTGCAATACATGGCCGACAAGGACCTGGGATTCGAGATTCTCTCGGTGACCGGAACGACCGGAGAGCCCCTGGAGCACGTCATTGTAGGAACGCTGATGCGCGTGGACCTGCCGGCCCCGCTGCTGACCGGGGAGCAGGCCGAATTCATGGTGGACTACGCCTACAACATCGTGGACGGGGGCGTCGTGGGTGCGCGCGGAGGCTATGAACACTTTCCGGAAGACGCGCGCACCGGCGGAAATCACCTGTTTGCCATCGCGCAGTGGTTCCCCAGGCTTGCGGCCTATACCGACTATGAGGGCTGGACCAACAAGGAGTTCCTGGGAAGAGGCGAATTCACGCTGGAGTTCGGCGACTACGACGTGGCAATCACCGTGCCCGCCGACCACATTGTTGCAGCTACCGGCGAGTTACAGAATCCGAACGAGGTATTGACGAATGAACAGATTGCGCGGCTCAAGGAGGCCGAGAACGCCGAACGACCGGTATTCGTCGTCACTCCCGACGAGGCCCGCGACAATGAGCGTGAGGGCTCGGCGGAAACGGCGACCTGGCGATTTTCGGCCCGCAACGTTCGCGATTTCGCCTGGGCGTCCTCACGCAAGTTCATCTGGGACGCGAAGGGAATGCACCAGCCCGGGGCGGACCAGGAACTGGTGATGGCGATGTCCTTCTACCCGAGGGAAGGCGGAACGCTGTGGTCGGACTATTCCACGGAAGTGGTGATCCACACACTGGAGGTTTACAGCCGCTTTACCTTCGACTACCCCTACCCGACCGCGCAGTCGATCAGCGCGGGTTTCCTCGGCGGGATGGAATACCCCATGATCACCTTCAATGGTCCGCGGACCACTCTGCGGGACGACGGCACCCGCACCTACTCGTTGGCGGAGAAGCGCTTCCTTGTCGGCGTGATCATTCACGAAGTAGGCCATTTCTTCTTTCCGATGATCGTGAATTCCGACGAGCGCCAGTGGACCTGGATGGACGAAGGACTGAACAGCTACCTGGATGCCGTCGCCGGCCGGGAATGGGACCCGAAAGTATCCTGGGCCGTGGAACCTCGCGACATGACGGGATACATGCGCTCGACCGACCAGGTCCCGGTCATGACCCAGTCCGACAGCCTGCTTCAATTCGGCGCCAATGCCTACGGAAAACCGACGGCGGCCCTGAATATCCTGCGGGAGACCATCCTTGGGCGCGAATTGTTTGACTTCGCCTTCAAGGAATATGCCCGCCGCTGGAAATTCAAGCGGCCCACGCCGGCCGATTTCTTTCGCACCATGGAGGAAGCATCCGGCGTTGACCTGGACTGGTTCTGGCGCGGCTGGTTCTACACCACCGACCACGTCGACATTTCGCTGCACAGGGTGTACGAAATGCGCCTGGACACCGAAGACCCGGACGTGGATTTCGCCCGGCTGCGCGAAGTGGAGGAATCCGAACCGCCGTCCGTTTTCGTCGAACGCAATCGCCAGGAGGGCAAACAGACCTGGGTGGAGAAAAACCCGGACGTTCGCGACTTCTACGATGAGAACGACGACTTCACCGTTACCAATGTGGAGCGCAATCAATACAGGGAATTCCTGGCGGGCCTGGAGAGCTGGGAGCGCGCGGCGCTTGAGCGTGCGGTAGGCGAAGACCAGAACTACTACATCCTGGAATTCTCGAACCTCGGCGGCCTGGTGATGCCCGTCATTCTCCAGCTGGAGTACGAGAACGGTGACAGCAAGGAGATCAGGCTGCCGGCGGAATCCTGGCGGCGTTCACCACACGGCCTGAGAAAGCTCCTGGTGTCGGCCGAGAAAATCACGGCCATCGTCGTGGATCCGCTACAGGAGACCGCGGACACGGACATGGAGAACAACTATTACCCGAGGCGCATCATTCCGTCGCGGATCGAAAGTTTCAAGTCGCCGGCGCGCAATGATCTGGCCAGCCGCGACCTGATGCATAACGTCAGGACCGAACTTGATGAAGACAGCAGCGAAGAGGAATGATGTCCTCCCTCCCGGGGGACCCGGCGACGGCTCAGGCATGAGTTATGTGGATGGATACGTGCTGGCGGTTCCGGTCGCCAACAAGGCTGCCTACCGGGAAATGGCACAAGAGGTGGCGCAGATCCTGAAGGAGTACGGTGCGCTGTCGGTGGTGGAATGCTGGGGTGACGACGTACCCGAAGGAGAAAACACCTCGTTCCCGATGGCGGTCAGGCTCAAGCAGGGCGAACAGGTGGTTTTTTCCTGGGTCCTGTGGCCCTCGAGGACGGTGCGTGATGAAGCACAGAAGAAATTCATGGCCGATCCCCGGGTGCAATGTGAGGACAACCCGCCACCCTTCGACGGCAGCCGCATGGTCTTCGGTGGCTTCGAGATGATCGTAAACGCCTGACGCTTCGGGCCAGGCTCCGTCGCAATTTTGTCTAGCGGCGCCCGGAGGCAATCAGACATCCGCAGCCTTGCGCCCGACCAATAGCGTGTTCGGGATGTCCCGCCATGCACAAGAGGCCTGGAAGCCCGCCTGTCCCAATGCTTCCAGCTCCCGTTCCAGCGGAAAATACGTATCCTCACCCGCCCATTCGTCGAAGTGCTCATGGGCACGCGCCTCATCGATGCCGCAAGAAACGAGGTGGCCCGCCCAGGTGGCGTAATCCTCGGCGCGTTTCCTGCCCGAATCCGGCATCGTGACGTCGGCGTTCACAAGAATTCCGCCGGGCGCCAATGCACGGTAGATGCGAGAGTAAAGCGCTGCCTTGTCCCGCATCGACGGGACGTGATGCAAGGCCAGTGACGCTGCAACCGCATCACAGTCCGGCAGCGTATCGTGAAATGACTGCAGCCGATAGCGCGCCCTTCGGCCAAAGCGCTTGAGCCGGACCCTGGCCCGAGAAAGCATTTCGGCGTCAACGTCCAGCAATTCGACGGTCGCCGTTGCGCAACGTTCAAGTATGAACTCCGACAGCGCACCGGTCCCGGCGCCAAGATCCAGGATCCGCTGCGGATCGGCATGGTCAATCTCCGCCGCCGCCCGAACAAGTCCCTGTTCGTATCCGGGAATGAACTTGCGGATCGTTTGGTCGTAGGAATCGATCTCCAGACGAAGATGCTGCTTGACGGAATGACTCATGCTCCAGATTCTCCGGTCAACTTTCTGCTGTTTTGCGCAATATGCAGCCTGCAACCGTCTGAAGGGATCGTAATACACCCGAATTGCGGCGCAACAGGGCGCAGAAAAACGGCAGTCGATTCATGGGAGTATTCTGTTTGTCTGCGCGGGAGGAGTTGCCGGGTGACGGATCGGGACATCATCGACCACAAGGGCTATCGGCGAGGCGTGGGCATCGTCGTCTGCGACGACGGGGGCAGAGTGTTGCTGGCCCGCCGCGGCGATCATCGTGGTTGGCAATTCCCGCAGGGCGGCGTTCGCGAGGGGGAGCCACCGCGGGACGCCATGTTCCGGGAACTGAAAGAAGAACTGGGCCTTGGGCCATCCGATGTACGCGTATTGGCCCGAATGGGAACGTGGGTAAGTTACACATTGCCGGCACGCTACCGGCGAGCCCGCTCTCCGCGGTGTATCGGGCAGAAGCAGCTCTGGTGGCTGCTGCGCCTTTGCTCGGGCGAAGAGAACATTCGTTTCGACCTTGCCGAGAAACCGGAGTTCGACGACTGGCGTTGGGTCGAATTCTGGACGCCGGCCGACGAGGTTGTATTCTTCAAACGCTCCGTTTATCAGGAAGTTTTGGGCGAGTTCGAGCAAAGAGTCGGTTTACGCGTCGCGGCAAATTTGCGGTAAAGTAAAGGAACCTTGGTTTCTTGGGAGCGAGGATGCTCGGGCGAAACAAGATCCTGGTCTGGCGCGGGCGCTATACCGCCACGCTGTTGATTCTCATCTTCGCCGCGTTCGTGGGCGGCGCAATTGGTGGTTGGTGGTTGCAAGGCAGCCTGGCGGCGGAACATATTTCCGGCATGCAAGCGCGCATCGAGAATCTGGAGCTGCGCAACCACGAGTTGAATCGGATGATCGATGAAGAAGCCGTAGCCGCTCTCAGGACGCAGGTACGCGATCTTCAGGGTCAGGTGATGAATCAGAGGATGACCATCTACGGACTTCAGGAGATCATCACGCCGCAGGAAGCGCGGGCGGGCTTGAGAATTCACTCGGTCAATATCGAGCCCGGGGTGGAATCCCAGGACTACAGGCTGAGCGTAGGACTGACCCAGGCCCTTTTGTCAAAAACCGACCGTTGCCAGGGTCACGTGGAATTGCTGCTGGCAGGCAAACTGGACGGTATCGGCACCGAGCTGGGTCTGCACGAAGTGAGCAACCATGACGCACCTCGCATAGAATTCAACTTTGAAAGCAGTACGGAGCTGCGAGCGAGTCTGACCTTGCCGGAGAGTTTTGAGCCCAGTTCGATCCTGGTGCGAATTACGCCAAATCCGCAAGAGCAGCACAAATTCGAGCGTGAGTTTCCATGGGCCCCGGTAGCACCAAAGACATGAAGAACCGACTGAATAACGCCGTCACCACACTGGTGGGATCCGATGCCACGCTTTCCGGCAATATTGTTTTCAGGCAGGGCTGCCACGTTGCCGGAGTCGTAAGAGGCGACGTAGCGGCGCCGGTCAACAAGAAGACCGAATTGACGGTCGCCCAGTCCGGGCGTATAGAAGGAAACGCTCAGGCCGCCCGCATGCTCATTCAGGGCACGGTGGTGGGGGATTTGCAATGCAGCGGCACGATTACCCTGGCTTCCACGGCGCGCGTGGAAGGATCCATCGAATACGGGCAGATCGAAATCGAAAAGGGCGCCGTGATCAAGGGCAGCCTCACGATGCCTTCGGCCGACAAGACCAAGGCAGGCAGTCCGGCCCCAAGGCCTCTTGCCAAGCCGGACGCCGCCGAGCCGGTGCAGGCGGCCTTAAGCTGATCTGAAGCTATGGATCCGCAATACTACGGTCACGAGCAGGACAGCGCGCCACTGGTCTTCACCGAGGCAGCGGCGCGTAAGGTCGGTCAGTTGCTCCAGGAAGAAGACAACCCGGCACTGATGCTGAGAGTTTACATTTCGGGCGGAGGGTGTTCGGGCTTTCAGTACGGGTTCACCTTCGACGAAAAACAGGAAGACGGCGACGCGTCTGTCGAGCAATTGGGTGTAACTCTGCTGGTAGATCCCACCAGCCTGCAATATCTCGAAGGCGCGGAGATCGACTTCAAGGATGATTTGAGCGGCGCCCGTTTCGTCATTCGCAACCCGAATGCGCAGAGCACCTGCGGGTGCGGTTCCAGTTTTTCTGCCTGAATCCACTTCGGTGCAATGGGTCCTTGAAATGAGGAATCGGCAACCGGTTCCCAAGTTCCTTTGAGAGTTACGTCGAACGGGCAATGACAACCCTACTCGCCGGCGCCCTGCTCTCACTCGTCCAAGGCCCATACAGCCCTGCGCCGGCCAACCAGCCTCCCGAAAACGCCCCGGTATGGATTGCCGGCCAGGAGGTCAAGGAGCACTCCTTTACGGTAACGGCCGCCTTTGAATGCCCACCGGACTCCGTGGGTGGACTCGTGCAGGTCTCGATTTCGGACACGACAGTACGCGCGGAATTCAGCGCCGACGAGAATATCCGGCGCCGGGTGTTCTCCCTTCAGGTCCCCACCGGACAATTACAGGGCTTACGGCCGAAGTTGTTCTGCCCCGCGCCAGACCAGAACCCCGGGCCGGTACTGCGCCTCGAATCAAAGTTCACTGCGCAAGGCGCTTTGGTTTGCCGCAGCGCAACGGGCGGGAGGACCACCGCACAAGCTTCGCTGGCGCTGGACGCCTGGGTACGCTGCGCCCCCATCGCCGAAGATCCACCCGCTGCCGGGAGCGAGGACATCCTGCCATCCGCGAGGGCGGGAACGCGTTCTCCCCAGTAGGCTGCTAGCGCAGGCGATCCTGTAGTTCGGCCAGGGCCTCGGAGCCGGGGCACAGACGCTCGAAAGGCAATTCCGAAAGCGGCGTTTCGCCCAGCCTGCTCAAGCGGTGCATATCGGCGCCGTTATCTTCGATAAACAGAAGGCCCGTTACCACTTCACCCTTGCTCTGCCGCTGGCTGAGGTAGCGATAGGCCTCGCCCCGGTCGCCTGTATCGTATTCCCTGGCCAGCTTTCGCAACAATATGTCGCCGCCGCCGTGCAACTCGACGTGCTGGGTCTCTCCAACGCCGATTTCGGCCTTGATCTCCACCTCGGGCGGAATGAAATCCGTATGCCCGATCGGAAAAGCATTTTCGCGGGTAAACCGATAACTCTTGGTGGAACCCTCGTGGTCATTGAAAGTAACGCAGGGTGAAATAATGTCGATCATCGCAAATCCGCGATGCGACAGCCCGGCCTTCAGCAATGGCACCAGTTGCGCGCGATCGCCTGAGAACCCACGCGCCACGAAGCCGCAGCCCGAAGCGATGGCCAACAGGCAGGGGTCGATGGGCGATTGCTCGTTTACCTCGCCGCGCTTGGCGGTGCTGCCGGCGTCCGCCGAGGCCGAGAACTGTCCCTTGGTCAAGCCGTAAACGCCGTTGTCCTCAATCAGGTACAGCATGTTGAGATTCCGGCGCATGGCGTGGACGAATTGGCCGATTCCGATGGATAGCGAATCGCCGTCGCCGGAAATCCCGATGTACTGCAAGGCGCCGTTAACTGCCGCAGCCCCGGTGGTGACCGACGGCATCCGCCCGTGGACCGAGTTGAAACCGTGGGAAGACGACGCAAAGTAAGCCGGCGTCTTGGAGGAACAACCGATTCCGCTGAGTTTCCCCATACGGTGCGGCGGTATCGAGAGTTCGAAGGCCGCCTGAATCAGGGCGCCGGTTATCGAATCGTGCCCGCAGCCGGCGCAAAGCGTGGACATGCCGCCGACATAGTCGCGCGTCGTCAGGCCCAGTTCGTTGCGCGCCAGCGCCGGGTGACTGACCTTGGGACGTGCGATATAGCTCATGCCGCCTGGTCCCTCCGCAGGTCCAGCTCAACCGCGCTGACCACCGACGTGGCCGGGATCGGCATGCCGTTGTAGTGAAGCACCTCAATCAGCTGTTCCGCACGGCCGCCGGCCTCGTTGATCAGCAAGGTGCGCAACTGTGCATCCCGGTTCTGTTCGACAACATAGATGCGCTGATGACTGCTCAGGAAACTCTCGACCTCCTTGCTGAAGGGGAAAGCCCGTATTCTCATGTAATCCAGTTGCACCCCGTGGTCGGCCAGGATGTCCATTGCTTCGCGGCAGGCTGCATCGCCGGTTCCCAGGGTAATCATCCCCGCCTGCGCACCCGGAGCCATGCGGGTCTCGGGGACGGGCACGATGGTAGCGGCGTGGTCCCACTTCCTCCGTAGCCGGTCCATGACTTCCTGGTACTCCCCGGCGTTCTCCGTGTAGCCGCCGTACATGTTGTGGCCCGAACCCCGCGTGAAGAAGGCGCCCTTGGGGTGCTCGCCCGGCAGTGTCCGATAGGGCACACCGTCGCCGTCCACGTCCAGGTAGCGGTAAAACGCCTCCATTTTCTCGAGTTCGTCGGCGTGCAGCACTTTGCCGCGATCCGGCCGGAAGCTGTCGTCCCAGGTAAATTCCTCGCTCATCCAGTCATTCATTCCCAGATCCAGGTCGGAAAGCACGATTACCGGTGTCTGCAGTTGCTCGGCAAGGTCGAAGGCCCGGGCGGCCAGTTCGAAGCATTCTTTCGGGCTGGAGGGGAACAGCAGGACGTGGCGGGTGTCGCCGTGCGAAGCGTAGGCGCTGGAAAGGATGTCGCCCTGCTGCGTTCGGGTGGGCATTCCGGTAGAGGGTCCGACCCGTTGCACGTCGAAAAGCACTGCGGGAATCTCGGCGTAATAGCCATAGCCCAGAAATTCGGACATCAGCGAGATGCCGGGTCCCGATGTGGGCGTAAAGGCCCGCGCTCCGTTCCAGCCCGCGCCCAACACCATTCCGATGGCCGCCAGTTCATCTTCCGCCTGGATAACGCAGTATTCGCGGGTGCCGTCTTCGGCGGTGCGGAAGCGGCCGCAAAAACTGCGGAAGGCGTCCATCAGCGATGTCGAGGGCGTGATCGGATACCAGGCGCCAAACGTCGCGCCGGCATAAACGCAGCCCAGCGCTGCGGCGGTGTTGCCGTCGATGATGATCCTCGAGCCGGGGCCGTCCATCGAACGCGCCACAAACGGCAAGGGACAATTCAGCTGTTCCTGCGCGTAGTCGTAACCCAGACCAATGGCGATCTGATTGGCTTCAAGCAGCGGCTTCTTGCGGGCAAAGGTCTGCATCAGCAGCTCCCGAATGATCTCGAGATCGAGTTCCAGCAGCGCCGCGAGCACGCCTACGTAGGCGATGTTCTTCATCAGGATGCGCGCCCTGGCGTTGTCGAAATTCTCGTTGCACATGCGCGCCAGAGGTATGCCCAGGATGTGCGCGTCCTCCCGCCGCAACACCTCTCTGCGCGGCCAGGTCGAGTCGTACAGCAGATATCCGCCGGAAGACAATTCCCTCAAGTCCCGCTGGTAAGTCTCCGCGTTCATGGCCACCGCGATATCCACGCTGCCGGACCGGGCCAGGTACCCGCGATGGCTCGCGCGCACCTCGTACCAGGTCGGCAGGCCCTGGATGTTGGAGGGAAAGAAGTTCTTGCCGGCAACCGGAATGCCCATGCGGAACAGGGTCTTCATCAGCAACGCGTTGGCGCTGGCGGAGCCGGTGCCGTTTACGTTGGCGATGCGAATCGTGAAATCGTTATCTGCAGGCATTGACCCTGGCCCGGAAACTAGGCGGCGGAGCGCACGGGCGCCTTACCGGCTTCAGAAGCGTCCTCTTCGCCGCTTGCGGACCCCCGGGGTCGACGTCCCTCCGCCTCGTGGTGCACGTAGGGCGTCAGCAACTCGAATTTCTGCATGTCCCAGGCCGCGGTGGGACAACGCTCCGCGCAGAGCCCGCAATGCACACAGAGGTCTTCGTCCTTGACCATGACCCGCCCGGTCTGGGGCAGTCCGGCGGAAACGTACAGGGGCTGGTCGAGGTTGTGCGCCGGAGCGGTCAGCCGCTGGCGCAGGTCCTCTTCCTCGCCATCGGGAGCGATGGTCAGGCAATGCACCGGGCAAATGTCCACGCAGGCGTCGCACTCGATGCACAGCGGCGCTTCGAACACGGTCTGGATATCGCAGTTCAGGCATCGCTCCGCCTCGCGGGCGGCCTGCTCGGGGGTAAAGCCCAGCTCAACCTCGATGTCCAGCTTGTGGAACCGCTTCTCCAGGCTCATGTGCTGCATGGGCCGGCGCGAGGCGGTCTCGTAGTCGTTGGAGTAACTCCACTCGTGAATGCCCATCTTCGCGGCCAGCAGGTTCATGCCTTGGGGCATGCGCTCGGTTATCGGCTCTCCATGGCAATACTTGTGAATGGATATCGCCGCCTGGTGACCATGCTCTACCGCCCAGATGATGTTCTCGGGGCCGAATGCCGCATCGCCGCCGAAGAACACGCCTTCGCGCGTCGACTGATAGGTGACCCGGTCCACTACCGGGACATCCCAACGATCGAACTCGATGCCGACATCCCGCTCCACCCAGGTGAAGGCGGTTTCCTGGCCGATTGCCAGGATCACTTCGTCGCAGGGGAAGAACTCCTCGCCGGTTACCCGGCTGTCCGCGATCCTGCCCTGAGCGTCGATGTCGTACTCCATCAGCTCAAAGATCATGCCCTTGAGCCGGCCGTCCTCGACAACGAATTCCTTCGGCGAATGGTTCACCACGATTTCCACCAGCTCTTCTTCGGCATCCTCCAGTTCCCAGTCCGAAGCCTTGAAGAAGCCGCGCGGCTTGCGCGCCATCACCTTGACGTCGCGCGCACCCAGGCGCAGGGAAGTCCTGCAGCAATCCATGGCCGTGTTGCCCACGCCGATGATCAGCACCCGTTCGCCGATTGAATCGAGATGGCCGAAGGCCACGCTCTCCAGCCATTCGATGCCGATATGGATGGACTTGGTTTCGTGCCGGCCCGGCAGGTTCAATTCCTTGCCCTTGGGCGCACCGGTTCCCACGAACACGGCGTCATAACCGCCGTTCTCCAGCAGATCGCGCATGCTGTCGACGCCCTGGCCCAGCCGCAGGTCGATGTCCATGCGCAGGATCTGGTCCATCTCATCGTCCAGAACCTCGACAGGCAGCCGGAACGCCGGAATATTGGTCCGCATCAGGCCCCCCGGCTTGTCCAGGGTCTCGTAGATCACCAACTCGTATCCCAACGGCGCCAGGTCGTTGGCTACTGTCAGCGAGGCACAGCCGGCGCCGATCAATGCCACGCGCTTGCCATTCTTTTGACTGGGAGCCACAGGCAGCCGGTGGTCGATGTCGCCGCGCAGGTCCGCCGCAACGCGCTTGAGCCGGCAGATCGCCACCGGCTTGTCCTCCACACGGCCGCGCCGGCAAGCCGGCTCGCAGGGACGGTCGCAAACGCGCCCGAGTATGGCCGGAAACACGTTGGACTCGCGGTTGAGCATGTAGGCATCGGCGTAACGCCCCTGGGCGATCAGCCTGATGTACTCGGGTATGTCGGTGTGTGCGGGGCAGCCCCACTGACAATCGACAACGCGATGGAAATAATCTGGGTTACGTATATCGGTGGGCTGCATGAAAGATGAAAGCCCCGCGGGAAGATCGGCCGGATGCTCGAATTCTGGATTATACAAGTTGCCCGCAGTGCACGGCCATCGGGTTGCTGGCGCGGCAGACAGCTTAGCGGCGATAATGAAAGCATGACTGGATTGGATCGTTACACGGCACTGGCCCTCCAGATCGGCACGCGTTGCGTCAGCTTCTGCGGTAACCGGGAAGAAGCGCGAGAGCGGATGCGCGGCAACCTGAAACGAACGGCATACGCCGTGGCGGGAGGTTGCTCCTTTTCTAATCAGTACGGCGGCGAAAAACCCAAGCTCATAGTGCTGCCGGAGTATTTCCTGACCGGATTTCCCATGGGCGCCACGGTTGAGGAATGGCGGCACAAGGCCGCTCTGGAGCAGGACGGACCGGAGTACGAAGAACTGCGCGCCATCGCCGCGCGCCATGAGATTTTCCTCGCCGGCAATTGTTACGAAATCGATCCCGCCTTTCCCGAGTTGTATTTCCAGACCTGTTTCGTCATCGATCCGTCCGGCAAGGTGGTCCTCCGCTACCGGCGCATGATTTCGCTGAGCGCGCCCACGCCGTTCGACGTCTGGGAAGCCTATCTCGATCGCTACGGCGAGGACGCAGTATGGCCCGTTGCCGACACGGCAATCGGACGGATCTCGGCGATTGCTTCGGAAGAAATTCTCTACCCGGAAATCGCCCGGGCCCACGCCGTTCGCGGCGCGGAGGTCTTTGTGCACTCGACCAGCGAGGCCGGCAGCAATCGCAACACGGGAAAGGAGCTCACCCGCAGGTCGCGGGCGGTGGAAAATGTCGCCTACGTGGTAAGCGCCAACTCGGCCTGGCTTAAAGACATACCCATTCCTTCGCATTCCTGCACCGGCATGTCGAAGATTGTGGACTTCGAGGGCCATGTGCTTGCGGAAGCAGCCCCCGGTGACGAGAGCATGGTCGCGCATGCGACCTTGGACCTGGCGGCCTTGCGGGCCAGAAGGCGGCAAGCCGGCATGACCAACACCCTGGCCCGGGTTCCGATGCAGGCCTTTGCTTCTACCTACTCGGGAAGGGTCATGCACAGGGGAAGGGGCTTGCGAGACGACAAGGGCCGGACACGCACGCCGGAGAAAGGGGAGTTTCGAGCCCGGCTTGAGCAGGACATCGAGCGGCTCGCAAAGGAAGGCATCCTGTGAAGTCCGCTGCCGCGCAGAGGCGCGGCGACACCGTGATTCGGGGCGCGACCCTTATCAACGAGGGAAAACGCCACGAACAGGACGTGCTGATCCGCGGCGAGCGAATCGAACAGATCGGCGGCTCGTTTCGGGCAAGGAACCCGGCAGTCGAAATCGATGCTGGCGGAAAGTGGCTGCTGCCGGGTCTGATCGACGACCAGGTGCATTTCCGCGAGCCCGGGCATGTGCAAAAGGGCGATATTGCAACCGAGTCAGCGGCGGCCGTGGCCGGAGGGGTCACAAGCTTCATGGACATGCCCAACGTGTCGCCCGCCACCGTGACCCGGGAACGCCTGGCTGCGAAGTACGCGGCGGCAAGCAACCGCGCTCACGCCAACTACGCCTTTTACCTGGGGGCCACCGAAAGCAACCTGGAGGAAATCCAGGCGCTTGAAGGCAGCGAGGCCTGTGGCGTCAAGGTGTTCATGGGGCCGTCCACGGGAGACCTCCTGGTAGAGGACCCGCAAGCGCTGGAGCGCATATTCGCGAATTGCCCGGTGTTGATAGCAACCCATTGCGAGGACCGCTCGGTCATTGAACGAAACCTGGGCCGGGCGAAACGCGAATACGGCCAGGAAATTCCCCCTCGCGCGCATCCTGAAATCCGCGACGCGGAATGCTGCTTCCGGTCCTCAAGCATGGCGGTTGAGCTGGCCCGAAAGCACGACGCCAAACTGCATGTGCTTCATCTCACTACCGCCCGCGAACTGGACTTGTTCGATGCCCTGGAAGACCTCGGCGCCAGCAGCAGCATTACGGCGGAGGTTTGCGTGCATCACCTGTGGTTCGACGAGCGCGACTACGGCAACCTGGGCAACCGGATCAAGTGCAACCCGGCGATCAAGTCGGGAACCGACCGGAAGGCCTTGCGAAGGGCATTGCGCGATGGCCGGATCAGCGTTATCGCCACCGACCATGCACCCCACACGGCTGAGGAAAAATCCGCGGGCTACCCGGATGCTCCAGCCGGGCTGCCCCTCGTCCAGCATTCACTGCTGATGCTGCTGGATCTCGCACGCGCCGGCCACCTTACGGTGGAGCGTGCGGTGGAGGCAGCCTGCCATGCACCTGCTCGCCTCTACGGCATCGCCAATCGCGGATTCCTGCGCGAAGGCTATTTCGCCGACTGCGTCCTGATCGATCCCGAAGGCGGTCAGACCGTGACCCGGGACAGCCTGCTCTACAAGTGCGGCTGGTCGCCGCTTGAAGGGCATCGCTTCGCGGCGCGCGTCGATACGACCTTCGTCAACGGGTCGGTCGTGTTCAGCGGCGGCCGCATGTGCGGGCCGCCTGCCGGAACGGCGCTGACATGCAACGCGCATGCCGGGCAGGACTGATGTCCACGGCAATAAAGCGGACGACGCTTGTGGTGCGAGACATCGAGCGTTCGGTGGCGTTCTATAGCAAGGTTCTGGGCTATTCCCTCGCTTTTGATCAGGAGATTGCGATGTCGGGCAGCGGCTACCCGGCCGGGAAGGCTGGAGACCTGATAAGACTGGTAATGCTGCAGGGCGGCGATCCCGCCGCCAGCATGATCGGATTGCTTGAGCACCTGGATCCCAGGCTGCCGGAACCGGCGAAGCGCCCGGTTGGGATCGGGGACAGCGTACTCGTGCTTCAGACCGATGATCTTCGCAGGGTGGAGCGCAATTGCGAAGCATCGGGAGGAAGCATTTTCTCCCCGCCGCATTCGTTCACCATCAAGGGGCCGGACGGCGAACCGATCCGGACCCGGTCGATGACGATACTCGATCCTGACGACTTCATCCTTGAAGTCAACCAGCGAACCGGATAGCACGTGCGGCCTCGGCGACGGAATATACTGCCCAGCGGAATGACCAAAGGAGGCATCTTCATGAGTAGGGTTTTCCATCCTGGTTTGGCGTTTGCGATCTTGCTTGCCGGCAGTGGCGGTGTGGCGGCCCAGGAAAACGGGGATGCGTCGGACGCCGGCGCTGTAGCTGGCGGAGGGCTGTGCGTGAATATGGGGCCACAAACGCCCCGCGATATCAACAGCGCATACGGCCTGAACATGGAATCCTTCCCGCTGGCGCCGCCGGCAGACCGGATGAACCTGTGCAACATTCACACTCACACCAACGCGGAACACAAGGGTCCGGGCTTTAGCGTATTCGTGAGCGATGCGGACGATGGCGGATACGCCTGCAACGAAACCGCGGAACTCAGCGCCTCTGACCTGGCGCCGGCCGAGGGTGCCTACAAGGGAGTAAAACCCGGCGATACCATCGAAGTCCATTGGGTACACACTTCATGCGCCGCAAGGCCCGGTGAGGGGCTTGGCGCCTGTGTGCCTGAAGGCTGCGACAACCCGCTCTTGCGGGTGGAAGCGCAGGTCTTTCTCGTCGTGAACGACCCCGGGGCGCTTGACTTCACCGCAATGGACTATGGCGGCGCGGGCGCCGATGGGCTGCATCAGGCAAGGATGATTCCGGCCACGACCGGCGAGCCGGTAATGTTCCGCGGCTCAACGACCGGCCCATCATACGATCAGGTCAACTGCTCTCCCGTGCGGGTAACCTGGAATGTGCGCCCGCAATGCGCCCGGCTGGACATCAGCTCACTGCATCGCTGGGCCGCGCAGGGCAACGTTTTCAACGAAACCAAATCGCACGGCGTGCGGCAACTGGTAACGGCGCCGGAGTTGCTCTCACCAATCGAGTAGCCCATCACGTCCGGGCCGCTCCCGGCGGCGTGCCACGCAGGCAAGATTCGATTCACCACCCTCCGGGAAGATGGTCGCGATCAGTCGGGCCCCTCCAGATGGTCAAACTCGCCGTTGCGCAGGAAGTAGGCGGTCTGCCGCTGGACCTCGTCGTTCCAGACTATGGAAGTGTGCGTAACAGGCACCAGCAGGAAATCCTTCATGCCGGGCGCCTTGGTCTCGTCGATGGTGACCACGCCATCGCTGGGATCGGAAGGCGTACCCGGTAGCAGCCTTCTCAGGTTACGAGTGCCTGCAATAACACCGAACTCGAATGCAGGCGGCGCCAGGCGGCGCGGAACCGACTCCTCGCCCGTCCCCAATTGAGCCAGCACGTCCGGTTCATACACCTTCTTGAGCGGGCTTGCGCCGACATAATCGGCAAATTGGCTGCCCTGGTTGGGAGGAGCCAGCATGACTACACGCTCCAGCCCTTCAATCGCATTCTGCGAGAGGTACAGCCGCACCAGAATGCCGCCCATGGAATGGGTCACGAAGTGAATCCTGGACAAGCCCTCGGCCTTGCAGATCTCAAGGCCCTCCTCGACCGCCTCCACCGCCAGCGTTTCCATCGGTTCCGCCAGGGAGGGGTAGGTGACATTCGCCACAAAATAGCCCTCCTCTTCCAGGCCCCACTCCATGGATTTCAGGATCAGGGCGAATCCGGCGATGCCATGCAGCAGAACGACGCAATGGGTCGGCTCGTCTTCCGGTTCTACGGCGGGTTCCGCCAGCGCGCGCTGAATCGGCGGGGCGGGGACAAGCGCCATCGCCAGCAGAGCCGGAAACAGCAATGCGCGGGCCATCGACCGATTCAACATCTGTTTGGGTTCAGCCGCTCCTTGATACGGAACGCACTCATGCGCGCGCTCCATGCGCCTGTCCTACCCGGATTGTAGCGCGGCAGGCGGCCCTCCGCCCGCCGGCCTCAGCTTGAATCAGTCGTGATCGTGGTCGTGTTCGTGGTAATGCGGATGCTCGAAGTCGTGCGGGTGGTTGTGACCGTCCTGGGCCTGAATCCAGTTGTAAAGGTTCGGCTTATGCCGGTGCAACTGCGCCGCGGCCCGCTCCTGGTTTTCCTCCGGCGTGGTCCACGGATTGAAGTGGAAGTAATTGTGCAACTGGGAGTCCGTTCGCCCGATCGCGAGACAACCGTAATCACTCTGGAAAGCCCCGTGGTTGATCCATGGCGGACGCCAGAAATATCCGCCGGTGGGCAGGTAGCCGAACTGCATCATCCAGGAGGTTCCCCAGATGTGATAGCCCTCTTCCATACAGTCGTGGTAGGAGATGTTGTCCTGCCAGAAATTCGGCGTCATGCAGTACATGAAGGTAAAGCCATGCGTCAACTCATCGTATTTCAGCACCTTCACCATGCAACCCGGAGCGACCGCAGGAGACACATTGGCCGGCCCCCAGACTACATCTTCCAGCGCATTGACACTCACCAACTTCTGGCGCTCGGCGCGCGGGTGGTCCTGTTCGGACTCCACAAAACTGGGCTCGCCATGGTTATAGAACATCAGGCAACGCGCCCCGCCCTCGGAACTCATTGCAGGCATGGATACTCCCGCCGGCAACCACAGATAGTGGCCCCGCTCAAAGGTCTTGTCGCCGTACTGCAAGCTGCCGGCAACCACGAACAGTTCCATCTCCGTATAACTCATTCCCGGCGGAAGGGAATATCCGGGCTCGAACTTCACCACCAGCGAGCAGGCGCCGCTGTCGCGATCCAGGCTCAGCACCTTGTAATGCATGCCTTTTCCGAAACCCGGCAGCGTCATGCGCCGGAAAGGGACCATGGTTTCTACATAGGGTTCAATATGTGGGCGACTCATTTGGATGCTCCCCTTCTAAAAGACCACCTTGAACTTCCGCGAAGGACGCGTGGGAAGTTCATCGGCGGGAATTGCACGGCGGTTGTCGAAATGCACGTTGAACCCGCGCGTCTGAATGCGTTCAAAGAAGTTTTCCACCCAGACATCGCGTTCGGGCCCGAGTTCGTCCATTTCCCTGGCGATCTCGTCATAGCGCTTTTCCTGCTCCGCGTTTTCGTCGCGAATCCACTGTTCCGCCTCGGCGGACTTCTCGTAATCGATCAATCTAGCCACAAGATGGCCTCCCTTGATTTTCTCAGTTGGCGGCAACCCGGTTCGCCGCGTGCTTGGCCAGGACAGCGAAATTGATCTGGCACCAATCCCCGCCGCCGGACAGCAGGCGCAGAATACTGGCACAAAGACTATTGCAATGCAAACGGACGAACGGGGCATTGGAGCGAGGACCTCAAGCCCTCAACGATGGCAGGATGCGCTCCCTCCGGCAGCGTCTCCGAAGGATGCCGCCTCCCTAGCGGCCATTTGGGCAGATATATATAATGAGGTGTTGGCTTGTCTAGGACCTTGTTTACGCAAGGAACGCGAGCTTTCGCGCCTTTGGCGCAATTTCTGTTGGAACCAAGGGGACATCTCCCGATGAAATCCGTTTGCAAATTGACTTCCGCCCTCCTCGGCTGCGCGCTCCTTGCGCCGGCATTCGCACAAGAGGACCAGATGATCGAAGAGGTCATCGTTACCGCCCAACGGCGCGCAGAGAGTGTGCAGGACGTACCGATCGCGGTAAGCGCCTTCTCGGACGTGCAGCTTCGCGAACTGCAGGTCTCGGAGTTGCTGGACATGACCCGGCTGGTGCCCAACCTGATCGGCAGCAACAACACGGGGCTGGGATCGGCGAACGTGTATTCGCTTCGCGCATTGAACAACACCGAATCAATTCCCACATTCGATCCGCCCGTAGGCAGTTACGTGGACGATATCTTCATCAGCCGCCAGAACGCCAATAACTTCGCGCTTTTCGACATCGACCGCGTCGAGGTCCTGCGCGGGCCGCAGGGTACGCTGTTCGGCCGCAACACAACCGGCGGCGCCGTCAACGTGATACTGAAGAAGCCGGCCGAGGAATTCGGCGGTTACGTCGAACTGGGCTTCGGCCGCTTCAGCCAGGTACGCTTTCGCGGCAGCGTGGATATTCCGGTGCAGGACAACCTCCTGCTGAAGCTCTCGGCGTACGGCGTCGATGACGACGGCTTCGTCGAAAACCGCACCACCGGCGAAGACGGTATCAACTACGAGAAGAACGTGGGCATTCGCGCCGCGTTTCGCTGGCTGGGCGAAAACGCCACCTGGGATGCGGCCGTGGCGTACGTGGATAACGAACACGCCAACCTGCTCAACCTCAACGACCCGGACGAGGACGAGCGCTACACCCTTACCGGACTGCGCTCCGACCAGCCCCCGCCCTGGCCTACGCCCATTCACGGCGCAAAGGCAGGCAGACCGCTGGGCAATTGGGTCAACTCACTTTCGCTCTACTCGAACATCGAAGTGGACACCGCATACGGCACGCTCAGCATCATTACCGGCCAGCGCTACCTCGACCACGACTTTACGCTTGACTTCCTGAACCTTGGCCGGCCGTACGGCGGATTCACCATCGCCAATGCAGGAGAACACGACCAGTTCACCCAGGAAGTCAAGCTGACCGGTTCCACCGAGAACGGAGTACTGGACTATGTGACGGGCATCTTCTACATCCAGGAAGAAAACACCGTGGACTTCGCCGACCTGCTGGGCATCGGCGGCGCGTTCAACGGTTTCCAGCCCCTGCTGCTGGCCGACCGGGTCCTGGAGAATGACACCGACGCGCTGGCGGTCTATCTGCAGGTGGACTACCACGCCAGCGAGCAACTCACCCTCACCGGCGGAGTCCGCTGGACCGACGAAACCAAGGACGTGGGCTTTACGCAGAATCCCAACTGGCCTTGGGGCTTCAGTTCCGCCGACATCGCCGCGCTGGGCTATCCGCTGGAACAGAACGCCAAGATCACGACTCCGAGAATCGCCCTGGAGTACGCGCTCAACGATGACCTGATGGTTTATGCGTCAGCCACCCGAGGCTTCAAGTCCGGCGGCTGGAACGCCCGCGGCACCAACCCCGGCGCCATCGAGGTGTTCGGACCCGAGAAGGTCTGGTCCTATGAAGGGGGCATGCGCTCCGACTGGCTGGGCGGCAGGCTGCGCCTGAACGCCACCGTCTTCAGCACAGATGTCACCGACTTCCAGTTGCCGTCGGCAGTTTACGATCCCGTGACTGGCGCCCCCACCTTCAATACGCGTAACTACGCGTCGCTTGAGAATCAGGGCGTGGAGGTCGAACTCACCGCTGCTTTGCTCGATGGCCTCACGGTTTTCGTGAACGTCGGGACGCAGGATGCGGAATACGCCGAATTGAATCGCTCGATCCTTGAACAGCAGTCCTTGTGCCAGGCGGACCTGGCGGCGGGCGTTGCCGCTTCGGCGAGCCCCTTCTGCGCCGCCGGCGTGGTCAACCACCTGGGAGAAATTGCCGACCCTGTGCGTTCGCCGGAATACACGCTCACGACCGGGGCGGCCTACGACATCGCGATCGCATCGGGGTGGGAGCTGCGGCCCAGCGCCTTCATCTACAAGATCGGCAAGCACAGCATCGGCTCAAGCGGCGCGCCCACTGCGCTAAGCGACGGCTATTCGGTCATTACCGCTTCCGTCACGCTGCGCAATCTCGACCAGGACTGGTCGATCAGCGCCGAGTGCCAGAACTGCGCGGACCGCGAGCAGGGCACGTCCTTCTTCGTGGGGCTCTACCTGCAGGACCCACGCACCTGGACGGTGAACTTCCGCAAGGACTTCTAGTTCGAACCGGAAAACAGACACTAAAGACCTGTCGCGCGCATCGCGTGGCAGGTCTTTTTTTTGGGGGCTTGTTATTCGGGAGCCAGGGTAACGCCGCTGGCGAGCATCTCCTGGATCTGCTTGTCTGAATAGCCCGCTTCGCCCAGGACTTCCACACTGTGCTCGCCCAGGCCTGGCGGGTGGCGGCGAATGCTCGCGGGCGTAGCGGAGAAATTCACCGGAAACCCAGGCATCCTGAGCTTGCCTTCGGTCGGGTGGTCCATCTCGCTCCAGAATCCCACCGCCTGCAGGTGCTCGTCGTCCAACAGGTCCTCCAATGTATTGACCGCGTTGACCGGCACGCTGCTGCCGGCGAACATTTCCATCCACTCCGCCGTGGTTCGCGTGGCCATGATCCGCCCCGTTTCGGCGTAGGTGTCGTCGATATTCCGAACCCGGTCCGAGAGCGTGCGAAAACGCGGGTCTTCGATCAACTCAGGCCGCTCGGCCAGGGTGCAGAACTGCTCCCAGTGACGGTCCAGGTACGGCAGTATGGCGATGTAACCGTCCTGCGTCCTGTATGGCTTGCGATGCCGGCTCATCAGCCGCTTGTATCCGGCGGTGTCCATCGGCGGGTCGAATACCTGCCCCCACAGGTGCTCCGCCATCACGAACGACACCATGGTCTCGAACATGGGCACTTCCAGCTCCTGGCCCTCGCCCGTTCGCTCGCGATGAAATAGCGCTGCCAGGACTGCGTAGACGACAGTTATGGCCGTGGTCTTGTCGGCCACCACGCTGGGCGCGTAGCGCGGCTCGCCCTGCACCATCTCGTGCAGCATGGCGAAGCCGCTCACCGACTGGATCGAGTCATCCAGCGCACCCCGCGAGGCGTATGGACCGTCCTTGCTGTAGCCGTAGGTCCCACAGTAGATGATCCGGGGATTGACGGCCGAACGTCGTCATACTCCAGCCCCAGGCGGGCCATCACGCCGGGACGGTTGTTGTGCACCAGCACGTCCGCGTCGCGGGACAGGCGCAAGACGGCCTCGCGGCCCGCTTCCTTCTTGAGGTCCAGGACCACGCCGCGCTTGTTCCGGTTGCAGGTCAGGTACAGAGCAGCCATGCCGGGATTGTGGAAGGCGCCCAGGCTGCGGTTGGAATCGCCGTACGGAGGCTCCACCTTGACCACGTCTGCGCCCATATCGGCAAGCAGCTGGCACGCCCAGGGGCCCAGAACCACGCTGGTGAGCTCAAGCACGCGAATTCCTTCCAGGGCGCCGGGCATCAGTGTCACTCCTCTCTCAATGCGCAACAGTGCGCGGGATTGTATTCGCTTTGCATTTTCTTCTCGAATCCGCAACAATCGGCGGTTAGGTAATTGGGAGACCTGACCATGACACAGCCGATCACTCATGCTCTCGCACTGGACCGTGACCGCGACACCCGGGCCCGTGAACGGTTCGTCTCCGGGCTGCGCGGTTTCGTGCTGAACGATCTTGCCGCCACCATGCGCACCGACTTCGAATCCGGCGTCGCAGACGCGATGGACAAGGATTCCGGAAATGGGCAAGCCGATGGCGCCGCAGTCCATCGCGCAATACGCGGCCGGAACATCTTCAAGGCCTACTCATCGGCCCGTTGCACCGCGCAGCAAATGGTCTGGGACGTTGTCATGGACAGCCTGGAACGCCAGCGCGATCAACTGAACGCGCGGGGCAAGGACCTGACGAGCGCACCGAAGGCCGGCGGCACCCTTGAGCTCGATCCCGGTCTTGAGATTCCACGCTACGTGGAAGCCGTTGACGTTCACCTGATGCCGGGTTGCTATTACAGGGAGTACGGCGGCGAGGACCTTGCGGCCGGGGCCATTTACGACCAGGGTCTGAATGTGTTCGCGTTCGGCGCCATGGGCAAGGACCTGAACGACATCGGCTGGTCGATGGCGAATTTCTACAAGAACCGATTCCGTAGCCGCAAGCCTTTGCGGATACTCGATGCGGGCTGCACGATCGGCCACAACACGCTCCCCTGGAAGCAGGTCTTTCCGAACGCGGAAGTACACGGCATCGACGTCGCGGCGCCCTGCCTGCGTTACGCCCATGCCCGCGCCGAGGCCATGGGCGTGGAAGTGCATTTCCACCAGCAAAGCGCCGAGGACATGCGTTTTCCCGACAACTCCATGGACGTCGTGTTCAGTTCCATGTTCCTGCACGAACTGCCGAACAAGGCGATCAGGAAGTACCTGGCCGAGGCGCATCGCGTACTGCGCCCCGGCGGCGTGCTGTTGAACATGGAACTGCCGCCCAACGACCGCATGGCCGCCTACGATCAGTTCTACCTGGATTGGGACAGCTACTACAACAACGAGCCCTTCTACAAGGATTTCCGGGACCAGAACCCGCGCGAATTGACGATCGCGTCGGGTTTCCCGGCCGACGGATTTTTCGAAGGCGTAATGCCGCGCTACACCTATACCGATGAGGAAGACTTCATCGCGATGGCGACGGCCGAGCCGGAATTCGGCGAGGACACCGGCCGTCTTTCCGATGTGATCTTCTGGTACGGATTCGGCTCGGTCAAGCAGGGATAGGCATGGAGGGCGCTGCTGGCGAACGGCTGAGCCGCCGCATCAAGGGCGGTCGGAAGTACTTTTTTCAGGATCCGGCCACCGACGCGCTGCTGGCCAGCCTGATGAAGCTGATGGCCGAGCATTGGGTGGTGCGTGAGCGGCTGATGAGCCTGGAAACACTGGTCCTTCAAAAGGGCCTCGTGAGTCGCGAGGAAATCGATGACTTTGAGCCGGACGCGGAACAGGCAGGCGCCTGGGCGGCGGCGAACGCCGAGTTGATCCGCAAGGTCCTGGCGCCGTTTGAGGAATTGGGCGAGGAGGGGAAAACATGATGCTTGAACACAAGGTGCTGGTCTTCTTCCACATCTCGCTGTGGGTTTTCTGGCTGGGCACCGACCTGGGCGTGTTTCTGGCCGCCAAGATGTCGGAGAACTCGTCCTTGAGCATGGAAACGCGATCGAGCGTCCTGAAGCTGGGCCTGGTGCTGGACCGCCTGCCCCGCACCTGCAACGCGCTGATTTTTCCTAGCGGCCTGCAATTGATTGCCGGAATCGGTCTGATCGACGTCCCCGTTGCCGTCCTCGCGGTAGTCTGGCTGCTGGGACTGGCATGGGTCGTGATCATGTGGCGCGGCTTCCTCAACCCGGGGACCGCCGCCGAGAAACTCTTTGACAAAACCAACATGCCGTTCAGCCTGCTGCTTTGCGTGGGCGCGCTCGCCTTTGCGGTTGCCACGCAAACGATTGAAAGCCTCGCCGCCCCGCTGTGGCTTGCCGTGAAACTGGTAGCAGTCGGGTTGATCGGGTTCGCGGTCGTGCCGCTGGATCGGGGTTTTGCCCCGGCCACGGTGACTTTCGGGACGATTGCGCAATCCGGATCAACGCCGGAACTGGAGCAGCAGTACCATACGCAGTTGCAGCCGGTTTACGGATGGGTACTCTTCATTTACGCCATGACAATCGTGGCCGCATTCTCAGGCACGGTCTTCGGCCCCTGACAGCAAAGATACAGATGGTTTCCACCTCAAGGAGAGGATAGATGATTCGGCTATATGGCCAGCTAAATTCGCGCGCGGCGCGTTGCTTGTGGATGCTTGAGGAGTTGGCCATCCCCTATGAGCACGTGCCGCTCGATGACATGTCGCGGGAAGAGCGGAGGAAAGCGATCAGCAAGGTCACGCTTACCGGAAAGGCGCCTGCAATGGAAGACGGTTCGCTGAAGCTGTTCGAATCGACCGCGATCAACCTGTACCTCGCTGCCAAGTATGACGACCGCGAACTGTGGCCGGCCACCCAGGCTCAGCGGGCCCACGTCCTGCAGTGGGCATTCTTTGCGATGACGGAACTGGAGCCGCAGATCGTGACGATGTTCATGCAAAAGATGGTGCATACCGGTGATGATCACAACGAAGCTCTGGCTCAGGCCGCTGAGAACGCATTGGCGGAACCGCTCGGCACACTGGAGATGAAACTCGCCAAGCGTCCGTATCTGATGGGCGATCAATTCACCGCCGCGGACCTGATTTGCGTATCAGTGCTGATCATGTTGCCGATGCTGCAATTCGATCTGGAGTCATGGCCAAAGGTCCAGAAGTGGTTCACGACCTGCACGGACCGGCCCGCCTATCATCGATCCCGGGGCGCGGCCTAGCAGCCCTTGTCGGGAGTGACTGCCGCCGACTCCGACGAGAAAAACGCCGTTGTACTAGCGCGCCGCAATGGCGCTGTGGCTACGGTGCTGATGCACCAGCCGGACAATCTCAACAGCTTCACACCCGAAATGCGGGCCGAGTTGGCCGCAGAGCTTGAGGAAGCATCCGGGGACCGGACCGTGCGCGCTATCGTTCTGGGCGGAAGCGGGCGGTTCTTCAGCGCCGGAGCAAACCTGAAGCGAGGCACAGTCGGGACCGAATCAATTCGGAACATTCTGAACCGCGAGTACCTGCCCTTGTTCCAGGCAGTAATGCAGGCTCCACAGCCCGTAATCGCGGCCGTGCAGGGTGGCGCCGCCGGCATCGGCATGTCGCTGGCGCTGGCCTGCGACCTGCTTGTCATGGAGGACAACGCCTTCCTGTTGTGTCCGTTCTCCAACATCGGCCTGGTCCCCGACGGCGGCTCCACCTGGACGCTCGCTCAGGCACTGGGCCATAGGGCGGCCTACGAGTTTGCGATCAGCGGTGACCGGATGTCCGCAGCCAGAGCCAGGGAATTGAACCTGGTCAACCGCCTGGCGCCTGCGGGCCAGGCTCTGGAAGCTGCGGAGAAATGGGCGGGAGAACTGGCGCTCAAGGCGCCGCTGGCGCTGGCCGCCACCAAGCGGCTGATACGCGCGGGCGGCACGCGGTCCTTCGACGACAGCTTCGCCGCCGAAGCCGACGAACAGGAAGCCTGCAGCAGGACGGCGGATTCGGCCGAAGGCATAGCGGCCTTTCTGGAAAAGAGGACGCCGCGCTTCACGGGCGAGTAGCGCGCAGCGAACTATGGCCAACCCCAGGCGGAAGGGTAAGCCCCGTAGCTTGCTCAACGATGACGAGTGGGCCCAATTCTGGCGACATGGCAGCGTTACGACCTTCGAGCGGCAAGGCAATCCGAACTACGACGGTGAAATCCGCGATTTCTGGGAACGCCAGTTCGCGACCTTGCCAAGCGGAGCGCGGATCGTCGATCTGGCCACAGGTAATGGGGCGGTGGCCTTGCTGGCTGCGGAGTATTCCACGTCGCACGACAAGGCATTTGTAATCGATGCCCTGGACAGGGCCGAGATTCGACCCGAAAAGGATGTCGGTGAGGCCAAAGCGGCGAGGAATTGGCTTGCTGCCGTTCGGTTCCAGGGAGGAGCGCCCAATGAAAGCACCGGTCTTGAGAATGAATGCGCCGACCTGGTGACCTCGCAGTATGGTTTCGAGTACGGGGATCCCGCGGACAGTGCCCGGGAAGTAGAGCGGGTGCTCAAGCCCGGGGGGCGAATAGCCCTGATTACCCACCACGCCAACTCGGTGGTCGTTCGCGAGGCCCTGGAAGGGCTTGAGCAGCATCGCCTGTGCCTGAATCAGGAACAATTGCTGAGCAAGGCCCGGCGGGTGGTCGATGCCATGGCGGCGGCCGATTCGGATTTTGAGAAACGGCTGCTGAAGCACGACACCCAGGCCGAGCATCTGCGGCGCAAGCTGAACGCGTCGGTCGAACGGGTCAGGCTGATGTCCAGCCGATTCAGCGACCCCGGCAACGGCATCGGCTTTATCCTTCAGGGATTGGGCAGTGTCTTTGCGCCCGGACTCAATGTTTCGCAGCGTCGAGAAACGATTGCGCGACTAAAGGAATCCTGCGCCTCCTATCAGCGGCGGATGGAGGACCTGCTGGCCGCCACACCCGATACCGAGCAGTTCGACAGGATCCTGGACCATCTGCGATCGGCGGGCTTGACCATTGACGGTTGGTTCCCGCTGGTCTATCGGGGCGAAGCCCTGATGGGCTGGGCGGTTGCCGGGAACAAGCCGTCCGGAGAAATCGCGCAGTCAATGGAGTAGGATTGCGCCGATTCTACGAAGGAGTATTTTGGTGGAGATCAAGGGCAAAACCATCGTCATTACCGGCGCCGCACGAGGATTGGGCGCAGCCATGGCGCGGCGCATGGCCGGCTTCGGGGCGCGGCTTGCGCTATGCGATCTGGAGCGCGACAGTCTGAAAAAAACGGCCGCGCAATGCCGGGAGGCCGGCGCCGAAGTCCACTGCTACGGCGCCAACGTTTCCAAAGAGGATGACGTCGGCGATTTCATGGACGCGGTGGCGTCCGATTGCGGGGCGCTGGATGTATTGATCAACAACGCCGGCATTACCCGTGATGGCCTGATGGTGAAATTCAAGGACGGCCAGTTGCTGGGCAAGATGTCGCTTGCGGACTGGCAGGCGGTGCTGGACGTGAACCTGACCGGCACCTTCCTGTGCGCGCGGGAGGCGGCCATTCATATGGCGCGATTCGGTGCGGGTGGCGTAATCATCAATATTTCCAGTCTTTCGCGGGTCGGTAATTTCGGCCAGTCGAATTACTCCGCCACCAAGGCGGGAGTGGCGTCGCTCACGGTGTTGTGGGCGAGGGAACTGGCGCGACACGGGATTCGCACCGCGGCGATCGCACCTGGAATGATGAACACGGAAATGGTCGCTTCCATGAAGCCTGAGGCGCGCGACCGCCTGGCGGCCATGGTGCCGACGAGACGGCTGGGCGAGCCCGACGAGGTTGCCCACACCGTGCAGTTCATTCTCGAAAACGACTACATTTCCGGGCGCGTGATCGATCTTGACGGCGGATTGCGCTGGTAACGCCAGCACGCAATGCGCGTAATCACGCTTAACGCCAACGGCATACGCGCGGCCGCGCGCAAGGGCTTTTACAACTGGCTGCGGCGCCAGAAGGCCGACTTCGTGTGCCTGCAGGAACTGAAAGCGCAGGAGGACCAGCTCCAGGGCCGTGAATTCTGGCCGCGGAACTGGCATTGCTACTACGAATGCGCCGAGAAAAAAGGGTATTCCGGCGTCGGCCTGTATGCGCGCCAGGAACCCGACGAAGTCTTGCGGGGCTTCGGCTCTGAGGAATTCGATGCGGAAGGGCGCTACATCGAAGCACGATTCGGCCCGCTCAGTGTAGTTTCGCTGTATCAGCCATCGGGATCCTCTTCGGAAGAGCGGCAGTTGGCCAAGTACCGATTTCTCGATGAGTTCACGCCGCTGCTTGCCGCGGCCCGCGACAGCGGACGGCAATACCTGCTGTGCGGCGATTTCAATATCGCGCACCGCGAGATCGATATCAAGAACTGGCGCGGCAACCGCAAGAATTCAGGCTTCCTCCCCGAAGAGCGCGCATGGATGGACCTGCTGTTCGGGGAACTCGGCTTCGTGGACTGCTTCCGCCGTATCAACCCCGAACCCGACCAATACACGTGGTGGTCGAACCGCGGCCGGGCCTGGGCCAAGAACGTCGGCTGGCGCATCGACTACCACGTGGCCACACCGGAGCTGGCCGAACGCGCCACGTCCGCGTCCATCTACAAGCGCAAGCGTTTCTCCGACCACGCACCGCTGATCCTCGACTATGCGGACTGAATGCAGCGCCAGGCACCCTATACACTCCTTGCCGTGGCAGACCTAGCGCAATGACCATACGAACGGAACGCTATGGCGGCTTCGGGGCCTTCCTGCATCCGCGGGTTCTGGCAATGCTGTTCCTGGGCTTTTCAGCCGGTCTGCCCTATCTTCTCGTCTTCAGCACCCTGACGGCCTGGCTCGCCGATGTAGGGGTCAATCGGGGAACCGTGGGCCTGCTCGCCTGGGTCGGCCTGACCTTTTCGCTGAAGTTCCTGTGGGCCCCGCTAGTGGACGGCATACGGCTGCCTGGGCTGCACCGCCTGCTGGGGCACCGCCGGTCATGGATGCTGCTGGCCCAACTGGGCATCATCACCGGACTGCTGCTGCTTTCCAGGACCGACCCGCTGGAAAACGTGCTCCTCGTTGCAGCCTTTGCGCTGCTGGCGTCTTTCTCCTCCGCCACGCAGGACATCGCAATGGACGCCTGGCGAATCGAAGCGGTTGAGATCGAACGCCAGGCGGCCATGGCGGCCAGTTACCAGTACGGCTACCGGATGGGGATGATTACATCAGGCGCAGGGGCCCTGTTTCTGGCCGACCAGTTCGACTGGGGGCTGGTCTACCTGGTCATGGCTGCCTGCATGCTCGTAGGTGTCGTGACTGTGCTCGTCATCATGGAGCCGGACCACGACGACACAAAACAAAAAAGACAGAACTTCGCCCGATGGGTCAATTCGCACATCAGTGAACCCTTCGGTGACTTTTTCCGACGCTATGGACTCTATGCCCTGGTGTTGCTGATATTTGTGGCGGTGTTCCGGATCAGCGATTACCTGATGGGGGTTATGTCGATACCGTTCTATTTGGACATGGGGTACAGCAAGAGCGAGATCGCTGCTGTCGCGAAGCTCTACGGAACGGTCGCGACACTGGTCGGCATACTGGTAGGTGGGCTCTGGGTCAGCCGGTTCGGAATACGAGGGCCGCTGATCGCTTCAGCAATCCTGCTCGCCCTGACGAATCTTGCTTTCGCAGCTCTCGCCATGGCGGGCGAGACCGACCTGTGGTTGCTGGCCGGCGTGATCACCGGCGATAACTTCACTGCCGGCCTGGCCGGCACCGCGTTCATCGCTTTCCTGTCCAGTCTGACTGCGCGCAATTACACCGCGACGCAATATGCGTTGCTGACCTCCCTCATGGCGCTGCCCGGCAAACTCATGGCAGGATTCTCCGGCTTCCTTTCGCTGGAGGTCGGCTGGGTGAACTTCTTCGTGTTGGTTTGCCTGGCGGGCGTTCCCTCCATCGTGCTGGCTATCTACGTTACCAGGTTGAAGTTTTTCCAGAGCGGGTCCGGCGCGGGTCCGCATCAATAGGAGGGCCTGAGCCGGTAGGCCGCCTCCCAGATGTCGTGGCCCAGGGCGCTGCCGCGCAGTTCGAATTTCGTTGCGTTCCGCGCCGGCGGGCGGCTCAACCGCTCGAACGCCGTGCTTGCCTTCATGACGCTCTCGATATGTTCAGCGTATGGCGCCCAGTCCGTAGCCACGTGAAATACACCTTCCGGTTCAAGCACCCGCAACAACAGAGCTACGAAGGCGGGCTGGACCAGGCGGCGCTTGTGGTGCCGTTTGCGGGGCCACGGATCGGGGAAGAAAAGGCGCACCTGCGCAAGAGAGGCCGGCGGCAGGCGGTTCTTGAGCACATCCACCGCATCACCCTGAATCAGACGCAGGTTCTCGAGCCCGGCGTCTTCGGCCAGCAGGAGGCAGCGACCCAGTCCGGGCAGGTGGACCTCTACGCCGACGAAGTTCACTTCAGGAGAGTCGCCGGCCGAGCGAACCAGCGTCTCGCCATTGCCGAAACCAATTTCCAGGATGGTGGGCGCGTCTCTCCCGAATGCCTGTGAGGGGACAAGCGGCCGGGGAGACTCATCAAGGCCGTATACCGGCCACAATTGCTCAAGCGCCCGCCGCTGGGCCCGGGTTATGCGACCCGTCCGACGCACGTAGCTGCGTGGCGCAGCCCTTTGCCCGGTATCCGAATTCAAGCGTCCTGATCCACCGAAGTGTATGTTTATCCGTGGCGGCTTTTCGAATCTAGCATAGACTTGGGCGCCAGGCGGGCGTAGTTCAAAGGTAGAACCTCAGCTTCCCAAGCTGATGATGTGGGTTCGATTCCCATCGTCCGCTCCAAATCCGTCCTGCGCAGACGCGCCCCTTTTCCCCTCTTCAAATTCCGCCCGTTACGGCAATAGTCTGCCTATGGGCAATATGTCATCAGACGCACGCGATTTACACCTGTGCTTTTATTGCGTGCGACTCCAATCTTGTTTCCGCAGCGGCGCAGAGGTTGCGCCGCACCAATCATTCACTACAAGGAGGTAGATGATGCGAGTACTACTTGAAAAGGAATGCGCCGCCGTCGCGGGTGGTCACAAATCCGAATGCGAACGAAAGCTAACCAAGGCTCTTATTGTGGCCGGGGTGATTGCAGGAGGCGCAGTTGGAAACATTCCCGGTGCAATTGTCGGCGGAGGCGCGGGCGCCGTTTTTGCTGAAGCCTTCGCGTACGACCTCTGTGCCATGAGTGAGGCCGAAAGGGCAGCGAAAGAGGAAGAAGACCAGGAGATCGATCCGGAAGTGCTGCAACACTTCGAACAGCAATACGTGAATTGGCTGCTCAGAGGCATTGGTTCTGATATAACAGGCCCACATCAGCTGGTGGTGGATCAGTCGTACTGACGAGTCGCAGGTCATACAACAAGGAGGTTGATGTGAGAATGCTGAGCAACGCGGAATGGGACCTCGCCGGCGCCGGAAGCGGCGGGGAGTTACGGACCCTCACCTGCAATGAGATTCCACGCATCGACGTGCCGCCGGAAATTCTCCGGAGGCAACTCGAGCGTTCCGATAGCCAGGCGGAAGATCGAGCGCCGATTCCACTGCACTGGCTGCCGCCGCAAGACGACCTCCCGCAGCTCATCTAGCGGCGACGAAGAAAACACGTCGAAGGCCGGTCCGGTGAGTAATCGTCCACCCGTTAGCCACCGCGAAGCTGGAAATCTATTCCGCAAGTCTTCGCTGACCCAGGGGCAACAGCGGTTCCTGGGGGAAGTGGTGCTGGCCGGACCGGCCTCGACTCCCGTTTCGGTGGCGATCGCCGGATTCTGTCTGGCCACGATCACGGCCATGGCTTTCGTAATTCAGGTGCCGGCCAGGCTCAACGCACCCGGCGTGCTGCTGCCGGTTGGGGGATTGACCACGATTCAGTCGGAACAAAACGGCACAGTCGGGCAAGTCTTGATCGAGGTAGGCGCAAGCGTGGCGGCCGGGCAGCCGCTCATGACCCTGCTGGTGGACCGCCCGCTCGCGAGCGGGGCCGGCAGCTACGACGCGCGGATTGATTCGACAGGCCGGCAAAGGAATATGCTGCGGGCAAGGCGGGAGCGGGAACGGATTGCGCTGGACGCGCGGCTCGAATCCATGGCTCTTCGCCGGTCCGCTCTTCAATCCACCCTGGCATCACTGGCGGAGCGCGAGAACAACGCCGCCCGGCAAGTGGAACTCGCTGCCTCTGACCACAGCAGGCTTGCGAAGCTGGCGGCCAGGGGACACGCCGCAGTGCGCGAAGTCGAGCCGGCGGAACTGCGGCTGCTGCAAGCAAAGGCGGCGCTGAATGAGCTGCGGTCCGAACAGATGGAAACGGAAACCGCCATCGCTCGCATTGCCCGCGAGATGGAGTCCGAAAGCGCATCGTTTGAGGCGCTGGACCTCAATCTGGCGATTGAGTCCGAGAAACTGGCCGGGCAGCTTGTGGAGCTGGACGGCCTGGCCCGGCGGGCGATTATCGCGCCTATGGATGGGTCCATAGCGGACGTACTCGTCAGTGCCGGAGACACGGTTTCCACAGGCACCGCCCTGGCCAGTGTGCAGCGCCCCGACAGCCCGATGGAAGCCCGGCTCTATCTCTCCCCCGCGCTTGCGGGACGGGCCGAGCCGGGGCAGGAGGCGGTGCTGAAACTTCCGACATTTCCATCCCGCCAGTTCGGAGTGATCCGCGGCCAGCTTGTTGAAATGACTGCAGCACCCATGGATCCGCGCGCGGCCCGCTTCGTGTCCGGTCTGCTTACGCCGGTGTACGAGGCGCGCGTGGTGCTGGATCGCCAATACATGGATGCCATGGGGCGCCGCTGGTCGTTGCGGCCGGGGCTCAGCGTGGAAGCAACAATCATCGAAACCCGACGCACACTGATGAACTGGCTGCTGCAGCCGTTGATTCGGGGTTCCGGGTCCCCACGGACGGACGCGGAGGAAAGGGAGTTTGCAAACGTGGAAGCAGGCATTTGACATCGCCATCGGCCGCCGCAGGCGGTTGAGGCATATTCCCCAGCACCAGCAATCGGAGTGCGGCCTCGCCTGCCTCGCGATGATCGCCGACTTTCACGGCCTGCGCATGGACATTGCGACCGCGCGCGAAGGGGCCGGAGACGCCGGGCGGGGACACACACTACGGGCGCTGATGGAGGCGGCCGGCAGGATGGGGATGGGCGGACGGCCCCTGAAGCTGGAAATGGAGGAGCTGCACAAGCTTGAGGTGCCCTGCGTGCTTCACTGGGACCTGGATCATTTTGTGGTCCTGGGCCAGGTCCGGAAGAACAGGGCATTGATACTGGATCCGGCCAGAGAGCGCCGCTGGTGGCGCATCGAACAGCTCGATACGCATTTCACGGGAGTGGCGCTGGAACTGAGCCCGCGCGCCGAATTTGAGCCGGCGGACCTGCGCCGCAGTTTGCCGATACGGCCGATCGCCCGATCCTTCCGGCGCCTGGCGCGCACCCTTACAAATCTCACCATCATCGCGCTCGCGCTGCAGGTGCTGGGCCTTGCGCCGCCGATCCTCTCCCAGATTCTGATCGACGAAGTTGCCAGTTCCCGGGACGGCGGCCTCCTCCGCTCACTGCTGCTGGCCATGGGACTGCTGGCCGCGGTAGTGATCCCCTTGCAGCTCCTGCAGTCCTGGATCGGCATCTGGCTCTCGACATCCATCTCGCTGCAGACCTCCCGCAACCTGACGCAGCGCCTTTTCAGCCTGCCGGTCCGCTTCTTTCGCCAACGGCATGTGGGGGATGTCGTGTCCCGCATGCAGTCCCTCTCGCCCATCGTCAGCTTCGCGACCAGCTCGGTGGTCAGCGGGATCATCAACCTCCTCAACGTCATACTGACCGGCATCGTGATGCTGGTCTACAGCCCGGCGCTGATGCTGATCAGCTTTGCCGGCCTCACGCTTCGTAGCGGCCTGGTCTGGAGCGTGCTGCCCGCTCAGCGGCGGCTGGCTCGCGACGGCCTGGTGGCGGGCGCAAGGCAGAGCTCGGCAATGCTGGAGTCGTTGCGGGGCAGCGAAACGGTCAAGGCTCTGGCCGGAGAAACCGAGCGCCTGACCGTGTGGCAGGCGCATCTGGTGGAGAAACTCAATCTGGACGTGCGCGGTGCGCGCATCGGCATGTTCTCGGGCGCCGGTCTGTCGCTGCTGGGAGAGGCCGAACAGATCGCCTTTCTGGGAGTCGGAATGCTGACCCTGTTCAACGGCAATATCACCCTCGGCGCGCTGTTTGCCTTCATGACACTGCGCGGCCGTTTCAGCACGGCGCTGTCGGCGCTGATCGCGCTGTTTCAACAAGCTTACATGCTGCGCCTGCACGCGGAGCGCCTGGGCGACATCGTCGAACATGAGACCGAACCGGAAGACGGATTGCCGGTAGGATCGCTGGAGGGCCGTTTCGAGGCCCGGCGGGTTGGCTTTTCTTACGGCAGCACGGAGGGATTCGTCTTGAAGGAGTTCTCCTGCCGTATCGAGGCCGGTCAACTGGTGGTCCTTACGGGACCCTCCGGCTGCGGCAAGAGCACGCTGCTCAAACTCATTGCAAGCCTTGAAACGGTAACGCAAGGCCGGCTTCTGGCCGACGGAGTTGAGGTCGAGAAGCTTCAGCGCCACGAGTACCGCCGGCGCCTGGGCCTGGTGCTGCAGGACGATGTGCTGTTCCGTGGCAGCATTGCCGAGAACATCAGCTTTTTCGACCCGGTCCCCGATACCGCTTGGATCGACCAGGTTTCGCGGATGGCGGCCATCGACGAAGACATACGGCAATTCCCGATGGGCATGGCCACCCAGATCGGCGACATGGGCTCAAATCTCTCGGGCGGCCAGGTGCAAAGGATACTTTTGGCGCGCGCACTGTACCGCAAGCCCGGCGCGCTGCTTCTGGACGAGGCGACCAGTCACCTCGACCCGGCGGCGGAGGAGCGAATCGTGCAGATGCTGAAAAGCCTGGACATAACAATCATCTGCGCCGCACATCGCCCCGCCATCCTGCGTTACGCCGACCAGATTCTCGATCTGTCTCCGGCGGCACCGGGCAAGCCGTCCTACAATGCGGCCGATGATCGCTCCGCAACTGCTCACCTGGTGGGATAAGCACGGACGAAGGGACCTTCCCTGGCAACAGGACCGAACGCCCTACCGCATCTGGGTATCGGAGGTCATGCTGCAGCAGACCCGCGTGGAAACCGTCAAGCCGTATTTCGAGCGTTTCATTTCCGCCTTCCCCGACATCGCCGCTCTGGCGAATGCCAGTGAAGACGCTGTGCTAGCGCTTTGGGCGGGGCTGGGTTACTACTCGCGGGCACACAATCTGCACAAGACCGCCAAAGCCGTTGTTCGCGAGCACGGCGGCGAACTTCCGCGAGACTTTGAAACGCTCGTGGCGCTGCCGGGAATCGGACGCTCGACCGCCGGTGCCATCCTGGCGTTGGCGCATGGACAACGGCGGGCCATTCTCGACGGCAACGCACGGCGTGTATTGGCTCGCGTGTTTGCGGTCGAAGGCTGGCCCGGGCGTTCGGCAGTAAACAACGCGCTATGGCGCCTGGCCGAGTCCAACACGCCTGGCTCCAGGGTGCGGGACTACACGCAGGCGATCATGGACCTGGGCGCCACCGTGTGCTTGAGGCGCCGGCCGCTGTGTGACGCATGTCCATTGACCCAGTCCTGCGAAGCGAGGAAATCGGGCCTTGTCAGCGAAATTCCGGCTTCCCGCCCGGCGGTGAAGCGCCCACTCAAACGCCGCGTGATGATCGTCGCCCGGCGCCCGGACGGTGCGGTACTGCTTTGCCGTCGGCCGCCCAGCGGGATCTGGGCGGGACTGTGGGTCTTGCCGATCCTGGGCGAGGAAGAAACCTCAGAGGAATGGTGCCGCAGAGTGCTCGATTGTTCGCCACTTGAGATTGCCGAGCTGCAGCCGCTCAAGCACGGCTTCAGTCACTTCGAACTGGAAATCTGCCCCCTGCTCCTTGGCGTGGCCAGGCCTCCGAATGAGATTCGCGAAGATGGACGGTGGCTATGGCACGACGGCACGCAGTCCATCGGTTTGCCAGCCCCCATTCGGCGGCTGTTGGATCGGGTGGACCCGGACGATCCGCGTTGACGGCCTCGTTCCACTCCAGCACAATTCTCAACTATGACCCGAACCGTACAGTGTGTGATGCTCAAGACGGAAGCCGAAGGCCTGCCACGTCCTCCCTACCCGGGCGAGCTCGGCCGGCGGATCTTCGAAAATATCTCACGCCAGGCCTGGCAGCAGTGGCTTTCGCACCAGACCATGCTGATCAACGAGTACCGCCTGACCCCGATTGAACCTGCCGCGCGCAAGTTCCTGGAAGAACAGATGGAGTCATTTTTCTTCGGCGGCGGCTCCAGCCGGCCCGAAGGCTATCGCCCTCCGTCGGAGTAAGGTCGCGACTTCAATCATCCGAACATTGCGATTGCCTGCCCGGCGCTATAATCCGCGCACTTTGAAGCGCTCTCATTGCCGGGGCACGACACCAAGGCCAGGTAGCTCAGTTGGTAGAGCAGCGGACTGAAAATCCGCGTGTCGGCAGTTCAAATCTGCCCCTGGCCACCACTCTTTATGTAAACAATTGAAAAGCGAAGGTTGTGCCCCTGGCAAAGCGCGGCACTTCCTCGTGGCCCCAGCTTTTGGGATCCTTCTTGCGCACCGGCGAGGGTATCGCCCGATAGCGGCCGTCAGCCGAGGCCTCGGACCAGGCCTTGCGATCGATTTGCCAGCCGCGTGCACGCATCCTGGCCATTAGATTCCAATAGAGCTGAATCCCCGAGTCCTCGTCATAGGTGTAAAAACCGTTGGGGTCGGGTCCCACCGGTGCAATGCGAGGTTGCTGCGCTTCCGCGATCGCCTTGTCTTGATGCACCTGCATGAGATTGCGCTTCAAGTGCTCCTTGTCGATCTCGGGCTGCAGCATGAAGTTACGGAAAAAAATGTAGTGCATGGCCGTCGTTTGCTCGTCGATCGGCGTCGAAAACTCATAAAACACATTGTGCATGCCACTGCCGATGCCGCCAATTTCAACTTTGCCGTAAAGGGTGATCCCCGCGACGCGGAATTTCATTCGCGACTCGACTTTCCGGGCTTCGTCGCCGTCGCGCAATTTTTCCCATTCCCCACCCTTGCGAATACCTGCTGTCGGGAAATACACAAGGTCGAAACCGTCGTCGCGTTCCGTCAATTCAAACGGCGGCGGCGCAATGGGATTGTCCTGGTTTTGGAATTTGATGCCATGAACGACGGGCAAATGGACGAGATCGAGATTTGAAAATTTCGCCCAGTGATAGTTGGTTTCCCACACCTCGCTGTGCGTGGTGGAGCGGAAACTGTCGTCGTCTTTTTCGGGCATGTCGATAATCGGCGCCGCGCTTTCGGGTTCGTCGCCGAGAAACGCCCAGATGAAGCCGTGCTTTTCTTCCGTGGGATAAGCGTCGATCTTGATGCCCGGAGCCACATCTTGCGGATTCTCATCCCGGCGCGAGGCGATCTGCGTACACTTGCCCTCGCCGTTGAAAGACCAGGCGTGATAGGGGCAGGCGATGGATCCGTCGTCTTTGCATTTGCCGTTCGCCAGGCTCCCGCCCCGATGAGGGCAAACATTGCTGAGACAGACCGCCTTGCCGCCCGGCTCGCGGTAGAGCACAAAGTCGCAGCCCAGCATGCGAACCTGGAGGGGTTTCTCATGAAGATCTTCGCTTCGCGCAGCGACGTACCAGACATTTGTGAACACCGGGCCTATCTCCTCTTCAGATGTCCGCGTCCAGATCATTTGGTCGACAGCCTTGGGTGGATTGCAATCGAAGAATTGCCCGTTGCCTTGCGTGATTCTTCATCCGTTCTTCCTGGTGCGGCTTTGGGCCAAGAACGGTCAATTGGGCTGAGCCTACCGTATGCAATTGATAGCCCTTGGGTCTGGAATTCCTGGTTTTCCGGCTAACCTGCTTCGTCTCCACCCGGGCAGCCTGCATCTCGGATTCCAGAGCACTGCAATCGTAGGCAGAGTATTCATTCAGATATGCGGACTCGTATTGCGCATGAACGCAGCCGGTCATGGTAAGGACCGCGAATACAAGCAGGTACTTTTTCACGTAACTCTTCCTTCGAGCGGAATATCGGGTCTTCGCGTAACAGAAAGAACTCCTCCACCCTCTGATGACTCTATCACGCAAGATCCTGACGCTCACACTCCGCCGCCACGCCATAGGGCTGAGGTCCAGACCCCCGCGAGGCGTTCGATAATTTCAGTCAGGCACCCTATTGACGAGCGCCGAAGATCCGCGCCGTCATTTGCTTCATTCGACACGATCACAGCGTTTGGGTGGCCTTGTTCATCATGGATTGGACCCGCAGGAGACGGGCATTGGTGGACTGCTATACTGCCGAGCAACTCCACGGAGCATCGTTGATCGGTGGCTATCACGATGCCGCAATTGAAATTGACCAAGACTTTATTGGGCTGATTCGGCCAAGAGTGCGCAACCAGGAGATGCAAGCCATGAAAAACGTTGGACCAGCCATGAGCGCGGGGGACAGTGGATCGGAGCAGCTTGCCTCTCATTCGAGAGAACGCGGCATTGCAGCAGCAGTATATGTTCTCTACCTGTTGGGTTTCTTCTTCTTTCTGCCTATGGTGGCAGGACTGATAATTGCGCATGTGAGCATAGGAACTGCCGGTAACTTCCCCGCGAGTCACTACCGGTATCAAATCAAGACTTTCTGGATCGGACTGTCCTTTGTTGTACTTGGTGTTGTACTCGCCGTAATAGGCATTGCACAGGACTCAATTGGCGAAATCGGACTGTACTCACTTGTGATCGCGGGAGGTCTCATCCTTGCGTTTTGGTATTTCTGGACACTTTTTCGTTGCATCAAAGGACTGCTGCTGCTTGCCCGGAACCAGGTCCCGTCCACGGCTGGGAGTCTCGGAAATCTTCAAGGGGCTGTCTGAGAAACGGAAATTAGTGGCGCATTAGCCTGGTAGTTGACAGTCTGGCATTTTCATGCCCTATGTGGGCGGTCCCCTTACCTATGTGGAGTAATGTGAACAAGTCGTTCAAGAAGGGTACGCGGGCTCCGCTCGGTCGTGACCTGCTTGATTGAAGCGCCGGACTCTTCGAACCTCGCACTCGTGACATCAATACCCCTCACCCGGCAAGGCGCGGCGCGTCGATCCGAGCGGCTTGGGAGACTGGAGTATTCGGCGTTTCTGGCGCTGCGTCAGGCTGCATCGGTCAGTCGAAGGCCCGTCATGCTGTTCTCGGCGGGAAAAGACTCCTGCGTCATGCTGCACCTGGCGCTAAAGGCGTTTGCCCCTTCAACGCCGCCCTTCCCACTGTTAAGCGTGGACACGACCTGGAAGTTCCCGGAAACCCATTCCTTTCGCGATCGAATGGCGGAGGCCGCGGGCATGAAGCTCATCGTTCAAGTCAACCGGGAGGGCGCGGCGCGCGGGGTGGGGCCTTTCACTCATGGCGCCCGGGAGCATACCCGGGTGATGAAGAGCGAGGCACTCAAGGAAGCCCTGGAAGAACACGGCTTTGACGCGGTGATTGACGGAGCGCGCGGCGATGAGGAACGGTTTCGGGCGAAAAGGCGGGTAAGCCCGTCCAATTCACGAACGGGGCATCGCGGCAAGGCAGCCGGCGGCAGAGGACCCATGCGTTACTTTCCATTGGCGGAATGGACCGAGCTGGATGTCTGGCGCTACATCGCGCTTGAGCCAATTGAAGTTCCCAAACTCTATTTCGCAGCCCCGCGCCCGGTAGTGGAACGCGACGGCATGCTGATCGTCCGCGTCGACGAACGAATGCAACTCAAGGACGGCGAACAAGCAAAGATGCGAAGCGTGCGATTCCGCACCTTGGGATGCTGGCCGCTTACTGGCGCCGTGGAATCGGTGGCTGCGGACCTTCCGTCGGTCCTTCGCGAAGTCCGCCACGCCGGAACATCCGAGCGCCAGGACCGCATCATCGACCAAGCGGGCGACCGGGAGCCCGAGCGTGGGGAAGGTTATTTCTGATGTCCACAGGCACAGACGCGCCGCAGCCTTGCGCCATGTGGCTGACTGGTCTTCCAGCTGCCGGAAAGACCACTCTGGCGGGAGAAATTGCCGGCCGACTGAGAAGCCTGGGCCATTCTGCATGCATTCTCGATGGCGACGACTTGCGTCGCGGCCTGAACGCCAACCTGGGGTTCAGCGAGGCGGACCGCGAAGAGAATGTCCGCCGGGCCGCGGAGGTCGCAAGGCTTCTTCTCGACTCCGGAATTTTTGTGGTGGCGGCGTTGATCTCGCCGTTCCGAGCGGGGCGAAAGCAGGCCAGAGTGCTGACCGGGGCGGACCGGTTCGTGGAAGTCTTCGTCGACGCGCCTCTTGAAGTGTGCCAGGAACGTGATCCGAAAAAACTCTATGCAAAGGTGCACGCCGGCGAGATCACCGGCCTTACAGGGATCGATTCACCGTATGAAACGCCGCAGAATCCGGAGCTTCGCCTTCAATCCGACAAGGAATCACCGGCCACGCTGGCCGACCGGGTAATCCGCTACATCCAGGACGCAGGATACCTCTGATCTAGCGGAACCACCGGCTGTCCGGATATCGTCTTGCCAGCGGCCGGTCCATACCGAACCATAGACCGGACGGCCACCAGAGAAAAGCGGCGACCAGGACAAAAAACGGGATAAGCGAGGCATCGTAGTAGCCGCCCACCGCAAAACCGCACAGGATAAACAGGCTCACCGCGGCTGCGAGCCTGGTTGTCAGTCCCACCAGCAAACCGATTGCCGAGTAGATTTCACCCAGTGTGATCACCCAGGCCACCAGCACATACAGCGGGATGGCGAATTTCTGCAGAAACAGCGACGCGAATGCATCGGGTGGCATCTCCGTCAAGCGGTCGAGAAAAATCGCCTTGAGGATGTCGCTCGTCAGCCAACCATTAGCTATCTTGTTGATTCCGGCCGCCAGCCAAAAAAGCGCAAACAGCGTTCGCAGAAGAAGATGCAACTGGATGCCGCCAAAGCGCACCGGATGCGCTTTGATCCATGCCCACTTCCATACACGCGGAAACTCTTGAATCGCGCGCTTCATGGGTCGCCGGCGGGCGCGTGAGCTTCAATGCTCTCGAGCGCCGCCCATAGCGGCAGGCGGGAGCAATAGCCCACGGCCGTTTCGTGGTCGGCCCTGCGCCAGGCACGCGTCACTCGGTCGATATTGTGATCGCCGAACTCAAGCACACCCGGATCCAGCACCAGGCGGCCCTCGACGATCTCTTTCGCCGACCATTCCCCGTCCGCCACGCGATACACATGCACAGGCCGCGTATGGCCGCGCGCAGCGAGGTCCTCCTGCGCAAAGTTGGAAATGAACCACTCCCAGATCGTCGAGATCTGCGAGAAGAACGTGCGGGTCTGCAGGTGATAAAGGGTGAAATCTCCAGCGGCCGGAACCGCGTCGTCTCGCGGCATTTCATCTCCCGCCTCGCACAGGACAACGACTTCGCACATCGTGCAAACCTCGCCGAACCGCCCCACCAGGAAATAATCGCGGTAGGCGTCGATATTGACCTGCCCACGCGCCGGAAGGGCCATTGCCAGGGCCGCCAAAAACACCGGTATGAGGCAAGCACGCCGCCGAAAAAGTGTATTCCGTCTCATGTCCGCAATGGCTTGCACCCGCCGCATTATCGCAGCCCCCGCAGTCGATGCATGCATTGACGCATGCATTGACAGGCACACTCGGGCGGCAAGACAATAAAGGTCTTGGCGCATTGGGGCGTAGCCAAGTGGTAAGGCAACGGGTTTTGATCCCGTGAATCGCAGGTTCGAATCCTGCCGCCCCAGCCAACCCGGGATCAATCACCGCGAGAATCTTCATGGCGGAACCACGTAGCGTCGAGCTTCCCAGAATCACAATCCTGGCCGGCAACGCCACGCCGGCGCTGTCGGGCGCCATTGCCAGGGCGCTGGGCGTGCGCTTGGGGCGTGCGCAGGTGCAGCGCTTCAGCGACGGCGAGATCAGCGTGGAGGTGCTGGACAACATACGCGGACGCGACGTGTTCATCGTGCAATCCACATGTCCGCCGGTCAACGACAACCTGATGGAGTTGATCCTGCTGGCGGACGCCTGCCGGCGCGCGTCGGCGCACAGGATCACCGCGGTAGTCCCGTACTTCGGTTACTCAAGGCAGGACCGGCGGTCAAGAGCCACGCGCGCGCCGATTTCGGCAAAGGCGGTTGCGGAAATGATCTGTGCCGCCGGTATCGACCACCTGGTTACGGTGGACCTGCACGCGGACCAGATACAAGGTTTCTTTTCCATCGCCGTCGACAATGTCTACGCCTCTCCGGTGCTGCTTGCCGACGCCTGGAAACGACTGGAAGAGGACGTGGTGGTGGTTTCCCCCGATGTTGGAGGCGTGGTACGGGCACGGGCCCTTGCCCGCCGCCTGGACAACACCGACCTGGCGATCATCGACAAGCGCCGGCCCAAGCCCAACGTGGCGGAAGCCATGAACATCATTGGCGAGGTACGCAACAAGGTGTGCGTGCTGATCGACGACATGATCGATACGGCCGGGACCCTGTGCCAGGCCGCCAGCAGCCTGCTGGACGAGGGAGCAGTGGAAGTCGTCGCCTATATCACTCATCCGGTGCTCAGCGGCAAGGCCCTGGAACGGATCACAAAGTCCGATCTGGCCGAACTGGTGGTCACCGACACGATCCCGCTGTCGGATGAAGCCGCCGCCTGCGGCAAGATAAGGCAGCTCAGCGTCGCGGAATTACTGGCCGAGACCATGCGCAGAATCAGCCTGGATGAGTCGGTCAGTTCCCTGTACCTCGACTAGGTCCTCACGGGCTCAGGACAGCTGCTGGTTGAATACCGGCTGACGCGCATGCTGCTTACGCGCTCCGAAAAAATACTGGTGACCGTGCTGGCGCTCATCACCATGAGCGGCCCCATGTCGCTGACCATCATGTTTCCGGCTCTTCCCTCGCTTGAGGGAGAATTCGGGGTTTCCAGAAGCATCGCCCAGATCACGACGTCCCTGGCCACCCTGATAATCGCACCGGGTGTGCTGATATTCGGTCCCCTGGCGGATCGATTCGGACGTCGGCCGCCGCTGCTTGGAGCCCTTCTTCTCCTCGAGGCGGGTAGCGTGATCTGCATCTTCTCGCCCGATATCGGCACGCTGATCTTCGGACGCTGCCTGCAGGGGCTGGGCGCCGCCGGTTGTATCACCCTCGCCCGGGTAATGCTGAGAGACGCGTTCGGACAGAAGCGCCTGCCACGGATGCTGGCGATTCTGACGATGGCCATGATGGTCGGCCCCATGGTGGCCCCCGCCCTGAGCGGTTACATGGTCGACCACTTTGGCTGGCGCAGCATTTTCGTCTTCCTTACCGCCTTTTTCGTCTTGCTGATCGGCCTCTTCTGGCGGGTGGAGGAAACGTTCACTCCGCGGCCCGCCGGCGGACGCCGGGCCTTTCGAACTCTGCTGAAGAACCCACGTTTTCTGCGTTACTCTTTCGCCACCGGGCTGATCGTCGGCGCGTATTATTGCTTCGGTTCCGGAGCGCCGCACATCGTCGTCTCGATGCTAGGACACAGTGCCGCCACCTACGGCGTGTGGACCATGGCGCTGAGTTTTTTCTACTTCCTCGGCACCATGAGTTCCATCTGGATCGGCCCGCGCCTCGGGGTGAACGGTTCCATGATGCTGGGCATGACCATTACGACCGTCACCACGATCCTGATGCTGGCTCTGCTTTACCTGTTCGGCGCCAGCCTCACCACACTGTTCATCGGCATGGCTCCGTGGGCATTCGGCTCAGGAATTTTCATGCCGAACTCCCAGGCCGGAGCGCTGACCAGCGCGGGTCCCCACGCCGGCACCGCCTCCGCAATTACGGCATTCCTGCAGCACGCTTTCGGTGCGATGGGCATGCAACTTGTCGGCACGGTGCTGACCGACACAGCGTTCCCCATGGTCTATTGCGTGCTCGCCTTCGCGGCCCTGACGCTGGCCTGTGTGGCCACCCGCGCCGGCAGCCTCAGGCGGGCGGTCAGGCGCGCTAGCCCTTGATCAACTGCTCCAGCGTCGGCGGGCCTTCGCCACGATCCATGCGCCCGCTTGTGAACCGGCCGATGTATTCCTTGTAGGCGCGCATCGCCTGCCAGCCGAACAGCCAGAGGATCGGCATGTTCACCACCAGCATCAGTCCCGTGCCCAGGGTTGTCACCGTATCCAGTTCGGCATCCGTGCGCAGCCAACCCAGGGTGGCCACCAAGGCCAACAGGCAATAGCAGACTTTGTAGATCAGAAGGCCCACCTTGCGGGCGCCCAGGAACCACACCGCCTGCTCGGCGTAATAACTCCACGAAATGATGGTGGAAAAGGCAAACAGCCATACCGCCAGGCTGACCAGCCACTTGCCCAGCCCCGGGACCGCCGAATCCAGTGCACGAGCAGTCATGGTCGCGCCCTCGTAGGATACAAATATCCCGCTGTCGCGCAGCACCGGAACGACGGTACTGTCCGTTGCGTTCCAGCGAATCGTGGCCGTCCCATCGTCGGCTACCTCAATCTCGCCCGAGATCTTGTGCAGCTTATTGTCCGTTCCCGGGTTGTAGTCGGCCGTTGCCACCATGAACACCGACTCGCCACCTGCCCAGCTGCCTCCGGCACGTTCGGGCGCTGCCGATTCTCCAATCGTCCACGAGCCCTCGACCTCTCCCGCCACAACGGGTGGGGGCGCAGCGAATTCCGCTTCGGGACCACGGCGCCACTGGCCGGTGCTCAAGATCACCAGTGCGGTCAAGGTGCAGACCACGAGGGTGTCAATGAAGGGCTCCAGCGCGGCAACGATGCCTTCGCGCACCGGCTCGTCGGTGCGGGCCGCGGAATGTGCGATCGGCGAGGAACCCTGGCCGGCTTCGCTGGAAAACAGCGCCCGCTTCATGCCGAATATGAACGCGGCGCCCGCCGTTCCGCCGATGAAAGCGCCGGTGCCTTCCAGTGAAGAAAATGCTCCCCGGAAAATCAGGCCGAAGGACTCCGGAATCTGCTCATAGCTGAGGCCCAGCACGACGATGCAGCCGACGAAGTACAGACACACCATGAAGGGCACCAAGCGCGAGGCGACCTGGCCGATACGCTGGATACCTCCGATAATCACCAGGCCCGCCGCGACCGCAAGTGTGGCGCCGCATATCCAGGCCGGCACGCCGAAATAACTTTCGGTTACGTCGCCCACGTTCCAGGCCTGAAAAAGATTGCCCCCGGTGATGGCCGAAATGACGACCGAGATGCTGAAGATGACGCCGAATGCCTTGCCTGCGGGACGCAGTTTCGGCCACCGGGCGGGGACGCCCTGGTCCACCACCATCATGGGTCCGCCATGCGGGTTTTCGGGATCGTCCGTGTTGCGGTACAGCATGGTGAGCGTTACTTCCGTCAGCTTCACCGCCATGCCGCACAGCCCCACGACCCACATCCAGAACACGGCCCCGGGGCCGCCCAGGCTGATAGCCAGCGCAACCCCGCCGATATTGCCCAAGCCTACCGTCGCCGAAAGCGCCGCGGACAGAGCCTGAAAGTGAGAAATGGCCCCGGGATCGTCGGGCTGGTCGTAATCTCCGCGAGTAATCGCCACTCCGTGCGTCAAGGCGCGGTACTGGCAGAAACCGCTCCAGACGGTAAACAGGACACCTGTGCCCAATACCGCGTAGAGCACCCAGTTGTGCCAGATGACGGCATTCAGCGCATTGAAAAAGTTCATCAGATCCACGGAATTCACTCCAACGCTTCCGCCCGGATGATATACGAGCCATAGGCGAAACAAATCGGGCGCCAGGACGCTCAGGGTATGCTGGCGACAATGGGAGTATTGGGAGCGGTTCCTGTTCTGAAGACCGGCACGCCAACGGCGATTAAGAAGTTCTCGCGAATCGCCCGGCGGCAATTTGCCCGGGCGACTGTCTTTCTTCCCTGTCTGCTGCGAGCGGATGAACCGGGGGAATCCGACGAGGAGTTAAGCGAGGCGCTGCAGAGGATCTACCTCGAGCACGACTTTCAGCAGGAACTCCCGGCAGTGGTGGAGCCGGAAATTCCCGGCTGGCTGTCCTGGCTATCGAAGTTTCTCGGCGACCTGGGTGGCTTGAGCGTGATTGGCAAGCTGCTGATGTGGGGGGCGCTTCTGGCTCTTCTCCTCCTGCTTGTGTATTGGCTGGCAACCATGGACGTCGGCCGCATATCCGCACGCCTGCGCAAACGCTTCCGGCCGCATGCCGTAAGTGATGGTCCTGCTTCCTCCCGGGGCGCGCACGCCGACTGGCTGGAAACCGCCGACTCCCTGGCCGGGGAAGGCCGATACGCAGCCGCAATCCATGCGCTGCTGCTGGGTGTGCTGGGGTGGATGCGGACCAGTAATGCATATGATTGGCCCCCTGCGGCGACTGCCCGCGAAATCCTTAACCGCTGCTCCGGCCCCCGCACCCCGCTCGAACATCTGGTCCGCAGCGCCGAGTTGGCCCACTTTGGTGGATGGATCGGAACGGAGTCCGACTATCTGGTCTGCCGTGCGCACGCAAGGGAGTACACGGCACCGCCGCAGCAGGGAGAAGCGGTTTGAGCGCGGCGCAGAATCAATTCATGAGTCGGCGACGGATCATTGCGTTGCTGCTGACGGGCGGCACCGCGTTCTGCTTCTCATTGTTCTTCATCCTGTTTTCCGACCCGTTGAATCGCATGAATACCGGCAACAGCAGCTATTCAGGTTCCGCCATCGGCCACGCTGCTCTCCGGGCCTTGCTGCTCGACCAGGGATTTGAGGTACGAATCAACCGCAACCGGGCTGGGCGCGATGTAACGAACGGGGACCTGCTTCTGATTCTGGAACCGGAAGTTCGCCCTGCTCGCGCAAGCGCGCCTGAACCCGGCGACGGGAGCGATCCGAAGCAGGCGGCCATGGAACTGCCGAGCCGCCTGCAGGAGCTGATTCAAGGCAAGGAGCAGATCCTCATCGCGCTGCCGAAATGGCGGCCAGACGCGGCGGCTGCCCAGCGGGCGGGAGTCCGGCGGCGGCGGGACCATGTACAGGGAGTAGTAATGATCCCCACGCCCGCAGTCCAGATTTTGGCGCGGGTGTTGCTCAATGATGACGACGCACATGTGTTGCGCAACTCCAATGCCGCTGATTGGATTACTGGCACAACTGCCGCCGAACCCGAACTGAAGGCCGCGCAATTGATACGTTCCTCGGTCCTGGAACCGCTGGTCAGCAATGGCGCCGGCATTCTTATCGGAAGAATACGCGGCACGGCTATTACCGTGCTCTCCGATCCCGACCTCATCGCGAACCACGGGCTGCGCATGGGAGGCAATGCGCGCCTGGCGCTAAACCTGATTCAACGACTGTTGCCGCCTGGAGGCGCCGTGTACCTGGACGAAGCGCTGCACGGATTCGAAGTGGTACCGAGCCTTCCGAGACTGCTCTTCAGGCCGCCGTTCGTCTCCGCTACCTTACTGGGCCTGGCTTCATTGGTCCTGCTGGCATGGATTGGAACCATACGATTCGGCGCGCCTCTCGCGCCGGCGAAGGCGGCCCTTTCAGGCAACATACTGCTGATGCGTAATGCAGGCCGGCTGCTGGCAGCGAGCGGCAATGACATGTACATTGCCGAGCGTTATGGAGACGCGGTAGTGGATGAGGCCAGCCGGCGCTTTCATTTGCCGCAAGGACTGAGACACCGGGCCCGGTCTCGCCGGGCGCTGGCGCGAATTGCCAGGCGGCGCGGCGTAAAGTCGGCGCTTCCGGACTCCGGAACACCATCGCAGTTGGTCCGGAGCTATTACCGCTGGATGGAGGAGTTGTTTGATGCAGACAGAACAAGCCGCTGAACTTGCCGAGGCCATTCGCGGCCAGGTCCGAAAAGCCGTCGTCGGCCAGGACAAGGCTCTGGATCTGCTGCTTGTCAGCCTGCTTTGCAATGGACATGCATTGATTGAAGGACCGCCGGGCACGGCCAAGACGATGCTGGCGCGTTGCTTTGCCGCGAGTCTCAAGCTTGAATTCGGGCGCATTCAATTCACCCCTGACCTGATGCCCGGCGACGTGCTCGGCGCCAACCTGTTCAATTTTGCGGAAAACAAGTTCTCCCTGACCAAGGGGCCGGTGTTCACCCAGGTGCTGCTGGCCGACGAAATCAACCGGACCCCGCCGAAGACCCAGGCGGCCCTGCTGCAGGCCATGCAGGAACGAATGGTGACCATCGACGGAACGGACTATCCGCTTGATGAGGGATTCCTGCTGGTGGCAACCCAGAACCCGATTGAACAACAGGGCACCTATCCATTGCCGGAGGCGCAACTGGACCGGTTCCTGTTCAAGCATGTGATCGACTATCCCGACCGGGACGAGGAACGGCAGATCGTGAACCAACATGGAAGTACGACTACATTTTCCGATCCGAGAGACATGGGTATCGAGCCGGTGGCGGATATGTCGCAGCTGCGGGCAGTCCGGCTGCATGTCCAGGGTATTCGGCTCGCTGATGACCTGGTGGACTATGTGGTGGACATCGTGCGCGCCACACGCGAGCATCCGGGGTTGGCCCACGGCGCTTCACCGCGCGCCGCCAACATGCTGGCCAGCGCCTCGCGGGCCTTTGCGGTCCTGGCTGGCCGGGACTATGTGATTCCCGACGATGTAAAGCAGTTGGCGGTCCCCACCCTGCGCCATCGCCTGGGCCTGTCGCCCACGGCGGAAATCGAGGAGCTGGGTGCCGACGGCATCATTGCCGAAATTACCGGTCGCATTCCTGCACCCAAGTGATTCATCCGGCGCCAAGAGCAGCCTGGGCGCTCGGCAGCGCATCGCCGCTGCTGTTGGCAATTGCCCTTCTTGTCCCTTCCTGGTGGCCTGTCGGGGTTGCATGGCTCGCATTCGTGCTGGCCCTGGCCGCCGCGGATGCGCTCGCTTTGCTGAGAGCACGCGTGGAAGCGAAAATCGCCTGCCCGCCGGTGCTGTATCTCGGCGAACCCGCCGCCGCCAGGCTGACTCTGCGAGGCCGGCAAGCTTTCCGTGCCGAATTCGTGGTGGATGTCGAAGGACCCGCTGATCCCTTTGACCCGGAGACGGTGCAGGTTCCGGGCGGCAGTTCCGTCGCCTTCGACCTGCCCATCAGCACCCACCGGCGCGGAATGGTGCGCCTGTCCAGACTCTGGTTGCGCGTAAAGGGACCATTGGGGATCATGACAAGGACCCTGCGCCTCGATCTTGCGGCGGAGGCTTCGGTAATCCCGAATATCGCCGCGATCAAACGCCAGGCCGTGGCTTTCATGGCCCAGGATGCACCGCTGGGCATCAAGCCACAGTATCAAAAAGGCAGCGGCACCGAATTCGAAGCCTTGCGGGAGTACGTTCCCGGTCTGGACCCCAGGGGTATCGACTGGAAACACTCCGCTCGCCACCACAAGCTCCTGTGCAAGGAATTTCAGACCGAACGCAATCATCACGTAGTGCTGGCCATAGATACCGGGCGGCTGATGGCCGAAGAAATTGACGGCATCCCCAAGCTGGACCGCGGCTTCCAGGCGCTGCTGCTGCTCGGATACGTTTCTCTGAAAGCCGGGGACCGCGTTGGTTTCTGTGCTTTCGACGCCCGGACACGGGCCTTCGTTGCTCCCTCCAGCGGATTCGGCGTGATCGGGCGCATCCAGCGTTCCTTCGCGCCGCTCGACTACAGCCCGGTAGAGACCAACTTCACGCTGGCGCTCACAGAACTGGGGGGACGCTTGCGGCGGCGCTCGCTGGTTGTGGTGGTAACGGACTTTGTCGACACCGTCACTGCCGGGCTGATGATCGAGAACCTGGGGCGACTGGCCAGGCGCCACCTGGTGGTGTTCGCCGCACTGGGCAACCCGGCCGTCGCGGAGCAGTTCGAGCAGCCGGCGGGCGACCTCGAAGCGGCGGCGCGTTCGGTGCTGGCGCACGAGTTGATGCGTGAACGGAGGTCGGTAATGTCCCAACTCAATCGGCTGGGCGTCTTTTGCATCGAGACGTCTGCTCAACAGCTCGATAGCGTTCTTGTCAGCCGTTACCTGGCCATCAAGCATCGCGACCAGATCTGACATTGCGATGATGCGAGACCCACTACTGAAGAGCTATCGGTTTCGGCGTGAACGCGAAGAACATTGGTCGCAACTCGGGAAGCTGATCGACCACGCCGAACGGCGCGGGTTGCGTTCCCTGCCGGCTGCAGAGTTGTTCCGCCTGCCCAGCCTTCTACCGCTCCTGCATGTCGTCGCTTTCGGTGGCGCGCAGCATTTCCCTGGACGCCAATCTGCTGTCCTATCTCGAATCCCTTGCTACCCGCGCATATTTCGTGATCTACGGCGTCCGGGACCGTTTCGGGCAATTGGCACGGCAGTTCATCCGGCAGGATTTTCCGGCGGCCGTGCGCGGCGCCTGGCGACCGATCGTTCTTGCTTTTCTGATTCTGGTGACCGGTATCTGGACAGGATGGGCCGTTACTGCGGCAGACAGCGAATGGTTCGGGGCGTTCATCAGCCCCGAGTTGGCTTCCGGGCGCACGCCGTCGGCCAGCCGCGAGCAACTTGCGAGCATCCTTTTCGCCCCCGCGCCTGGGGGAGCTGCCGAGAGTTTTCTGACCTTTGCGACATTTCTCTTCGACAACAACGCTCGCGTCGGCATTCTGTGCTTCGCTCTGGGCGCGCTGTTCGGGGCGCCTGTTGCAATACTCGTATTCGCCAACGGACTGCCGCTCGGCGCATTGTGCGCCGTGCATTCCGGACAAGGCCTTACGGTCGCCTTCCTCGGCTGGCTTTCGATTCACGGCACAACGGAAATACTGGCGGTACTGTTGTGCGCGGGGGCCGGCTTTCATCTGGGCGGGGCCATGCTGCGTCCCGGAAGGCGCAGCCGCTTGCGCGCGCTGGCCGAACATGGCCGGCGTGCGGCGACGCTGCTGATCGGAGCGGTGGCAATGCTGTTCGTGGCGGCGCTGCTGGAAGGCTTTGCAAGGCAACTGGTGACTTCAACGGTTGGGCGACTGGCCATCGGCGGCATGATGCTGGCGGTGTGGCTGGGATACTTTCTGCTTGGCGGCCGTAGCGCCAAGTCTCGCAAACTACGCAAGCTCTTTTCGTCCTGATGCGGATAGACAGTATTGCCCTGAGAGATGTCCCGACCCCGGAGGGGACGCCGGTGCATATCCAGCTCGCCGACCGCGCGGTCCGATTCGCGGCTCTGGCCCTCGACCTGTTTTTCATCATCGTGGCGCTGGTCGTGCTGAGTTTCCTGATCGTGCTGTTGACGGCGCCGACCCTGGGTTCTTCCATGGCCATTGCGCTGCTGATCTTGCTGACCTTTTTTCTGCGCACCCCTTATTTCATTACATTCGAGTTGCGCTGGCAGGGCCAGACTCCCGGCAAGCGGCTGTTGGGACTACGAGTCGTCGACCGGCACGGCGGAGTTTTGACCGGGACAGCGATTGTGTCCCGCAACCTGGTCCGCGAGGTGGAGGTGTTCTTGCCCATCTCCCTGGTGGCAATGCTCGCCCTGGGGGGAATCGAAGAAGCCGATTTCCTGAATTTCTACGCGACGCTCACCTGGCTCGGACTTTTTGCGCTGATGCCGCTGTTCAATCGGGATCGCATGCGAGTCGGAGACATGCTGGCCGGCACCTGGGTCGTTTCCACCCGGCAGGTATCGTTGCACGAAGATCTGGTGGACCCCCAGGCCCGTCCGGAGAAAACCGCGGCAACCTACTCGTTCACCATCGGGCAACTGGACGCCTATGGAATCGCCGAGCTTCAGTTGCTGGAGCGCCTGCTTCGAGGAGCGGATTCAACGACAGCCCAACTTACCCGGGAGGACGTCTGCAAGCGCATACGCCGCAAGATCAGCTGGCCGGAGGATAACGGCGGCAATGACTCCAATCCCTGGAGCGATGCAAAAACCCAGACCTTTCTTTGGGACTACTACGCCGCCTTGCGCACCCGTTTGGAACAGCGCGCCCTGCTGGGCGACCGGCGCGCCGACAAGCATTCCGTTGACCTCAAGTCAAAAGCAGCTGCACAGGAGCCGTCTGCCCGGCGCGCGTAGGCTGCCTGGCGTCGCGACCCCCAGGTCATTTCGGGCTATTCGAACGCGGCGGCTATCGATTCCGTATCCACGCCATCCTTGAGGATGCGAAGATCATGATAGGCAACGGCGGCGCAGGCGGCGAGGAAACCAGTTAGCAGGAATTGATTAATGACAAACTCCAGAATACCGGCGAACAACGGGTCGAAGCCGCTAACCATTGTGAATACGACAACAAAGCTCACGATTATCACGGGAACAATGATCGCAAGAGAAACAAGAAACAGCTGTCCTTTGTAGCCATCAGTCAAATCCGAACTGCGCTTCAGGGCCTTGCCAATCCCACCCCCTTCCATCACGGACACGGGAATTGCGACGTACAGCACCAATGCGAGGATGATTCCGGGAATGATCAGCAATAACGTGCCCGCGAAGATAATCAGGCTCGCTACCAGGGAAAGAAGCACAATTCGCGGCACAATGCCAAGGGATCGCATGAACATCGTCTTGAGATCTATATCGGCATTGCCTCGAAGGCTGGTAACTACTCCATATGTCAGCCCCCCCTGCACGAGGGCGCCGCAAATCAGCACCACGAACGCGTCCGCAAAAATGCCGGACAGTGACATCGGATCGAACGGCGACCACAGCTTGTAAGCACCGTAAGGCGCAAATGCAATCGCCGTCAGCAGGGCAAACAGCGGAAGATTGCGGAAATAGATCGAGAAGCCGGAGCGCAGCACGCTTCCGGCCGAAAAAGATTCCACGTCTCTCATCTTTGCTCCCTTGTCCTGGCAATGGCGGTTGAATCAGTCATCCTGCATCGGCCTGCCCCACTCGGGATTGAGCGGCTGATAATTCTCGGGGCCGATGTCCAGTGACGACACGTCCATGATGTGGGTCTTGATTCCTGCCATGAACCCTCCTCCCTTGGCCCGCGCCCATGCCAGCAGCTTACCGTTCGGCGCCATGCCCGGAAGACCGTCAAATCCGGAATGGGTAGTCAGGCGCACGGGTTCGCCGCCGGCCAGATCGCCGAGGAACAAGTCCCAGTTACCCAGCGGCCCGCTCTCTTCCGTCGTTTCCGAAACACGCACGAAAACGTAGTGGCGACCGTCGGGTGCCGGGTTCGGCGCCCAGTTCATGTCCCCGTCATCGGTATACCCCCGCCAATTGGAGCCGTCGATGTTGATCGTCATGACGGTCATGGGCGTGGGTCTGATTTTCTTGTACTCCGAGTCGCGCCAGGAGCGGAAAAGCAGGTTCTCGCCGTCGGGCATGAAATACGGCGAGCCTTCCTGCCAATCGTCCGTATCCGTTATGCGCTGTTCGTCCGTGCCGTCGGGTCGTATGCGCCACAAGTCCTGCCGGCCGTCGATGTTGCGGCCGAAAGCGATCCACTCGCCGGTGGGCGATACTACGACTTCCGCCTCGTACCACTCGTTGTGGGTCAGGCGAACCCGATTGCTGCCATCGATATTGGCGACATAGAGTTCGCCGCCCGTGGGATATTCGTCCTCGTCCGACCAGTTGCCGACCGGCAGATGCAGGTTGTCCCGGGTGGAGGTGAATATCACCCGCTGCTGGTCCGGGAAGAAATACGAGCAGGCATCCTGGCCCTTGTCGTTGATGCGGGTAAGCTCGGTGCCTTCGATCGTGTAGGTGTAGGTGAGGTTGCCGTGCCTGCCATTCTCGCCCTGAACGGCGTCCTTGTCGCGGGTTTGTGCGATGAGGTGAAAGCTGTCCGGGGCAAAGTACGCCTCGGCCGATACCGGGATATTGGGAATTTCGTAGTACGGCAGCATCTCGTCGTTCTGCCAGACCATGCTGTCCGAATTGCCCTCTTCAGCGGGAGCCGCGGCCTCTTCGGGAGGTGCTTCGGCTTGCGGTGCTTCCTGCTGGCAGCCGGCCAGAGCCAGCAATCCTGCGGCGAGCAGGAATCCGCTAACGGAAAAGGTATTGAAACGAGTGTGACGGCAATTCATGGCTGCGCCTCCCCCTGGTTGATGCGCTGTGCGCAAAGTGAAAACAGGGGCGTAAGCTTACCCTGAAATCCGGGCGGACAAGAAACGCGCGCAGCTTCCTTCCCGGGAAGCGCCCACGAATGGACAACGGAAGCGGAGCGTCTAGGGCGCGGTTATGGCCGCGCGCATTTGCTTCAGCGCGATATTCTCGATTTGCCGGATGCGCTCGGCGGATACGCCGTAACGGCCGGCCAGTTCATGGAGCGTAGCCTTCTTCTCCGTAAGGCGGCGAGCGGTGATGATGTCACGGGAGCGTTCGTCCAGATCCTGCAACGCCTCTGCCAGTTGCTTGCTGGCGCGCTCCATGGCGTCAGCTTCTTCCAGTTCCGTGGCCGGATCGACGTCCTCGCTGGGCAGATATTGCGATGGCGAGAACGTCTGTTCGTCTCCATCGGACCCGGGCGGATCAAAAGTGATGTCCTGGCCGGCCAGACGCATCTCCATTTCGGCGACTTCCTCAGGCTTGACGCCCAGATATGTGGCCACCGCCTGCTGCTCGTCGGGCGACATCCAGCCCAGCCTCTTCTTGAGCTTGCGCAGGTTGAAGAACAGCTTGCGCTGGGCCTTGGTGGTGGCAACCTTCACCAGCCGCCAGTTGCGCAGGACAAATTCGTGAATCTCGGCGCGAATCCAGTGGACCGCGAAAGTAACCAGGCGCACGCCCACGGAAGGATCAAAACGCTTGACGGCCTTCATCAGGCCCACGTTGCCTTCCTGTATCAGGTCGGCCATCGGCAGTCCATAACCCTGGTAGCCGCTGGCGATATGCACAACGAAGCGAAGGTGTGCCAGAACCAATTGGCGGGCGGCGTCCAGGTCGCCTTCTTCGCGCAACCGGATCGCCAGCTCCTGCTCTTCCTCTGCGCTCAGAGAAGGCACCGAGCCGACCGCCTGTATGTACGCGTCCAGACTGCCCAGCGGGCCCGCCAGGATCAGGTCGCGGTTGGTCGCGGCAATCGCAGTGTTCATCGCATCGTTAGCCATTACGCAATGGATTTTACCATTTTCTTGGGGTCGGACCCCCGGTTTTTCAAGTCCGTCCGGCACGAGAGCGATGGGGCGAGGGCTTCCTGCCCTCGCTCCCGATTATTGTTTCGAGGGCTGGATGCCCTCGTTCCCGGGCCGCTCTTACGCGCTAGAAGCGGTAGTTCAGGCGCAGGCCGATCTGGCGCGGAGGCGGCAGATAGCCATACACGGTTGAGGCGATTCGCGGCGCAGGGAGAATGGTGAACGGGGCGCCCAATCCTGTCGTGTCCACCAGGATGGCGAACCTCCAGTCGCTGACCGGCATGCCGGGTCCGCCGCCTGCCCACGTGACCGTGTCGTCGTCGAATACGTTATTCACGTAGACCGTGAATTCCCACTCATCCGTAGCCAATCCGAACCGCAGGTTGGCGAGCCAGTACGACTGCAGGATCTTCTTGCTGAAGTCCTCGATGAATCTCTCGCTCTGGTAGTTGGCGCTGAAGGATGCAAAGGAATCCCAGCCCTGACGGATTCTGGAAGGACCCTGGTAGGCCAGCATGAATTGCAATGCATGCGTTGGCGAACGCTCCAGGTCGTTGCCGCTGCGATCCACTTCGCAAAGTGTCTGGCCTGCCGCTACAACCGCGGTGCAGTTGCCCACGCGGGCGGCGTCCGCCGAACCGGTGGAAAGAATCTTGAAATCGGTGTACTCCGCATTCAACCACGTGTACCCGCCCGAGAGTCTCCAGTTGTCGTCTATCAGCCAGTTCACATCCAGTTCCAGCCCATGTACTTCGGCGCCGCTGGCGTTGGTGAACACCGTGCCCAATTGACCGCGAATGACCCTCTGTACGCTGACCTGCTTGTCGGTAAAGTCCTGGAAGAAGTAGGCGCCGTTGAAACGCAAGCGCCCATCCATGAGGGTGCGCTTCATACCCAGCTCCCAGACCTGCATTTCCTCGGGCTCGAACTCAATCTCGTCCGGCTCGCCATTACCGTTGGCGTCCCCGCCGAAACCGCCGATCCCCAATGTGCTGAAACCGCCAGGCTTCTTGGCCACGGCCCAGGAAAAGTACATCATCGTGGTGTCCGACGGGTTCCATTGCAGGCCCACCTTGGGCGTGACGTAGCTATCGTCGCGGCTGAAGGTGATGGGCGTGGAGTGGTTGCCGGCAGCGCCGAAGCCATTGGGCGGATAGGCGCCGTAGGACACGCCGGGGATGCAGTTGCCGGAACTTCCGCAAGCCTGCAGCGACCCCGGACCCTCCGCGCGGCGGGCTGCGGGGTTGAACGTATTTGGCGCGGTCAGGTCCGTTGTTTCGTCGGTCCAGCGCGCTTCCGCGCGTGCCGAAAGCGTCTCCGTCAAATCAAGATCAACCGCCAGGTAAAACGAACGATGGTCCGTCTCGCGGCTTACCGTGGTCACCTGCCGCGCGTCGAAGGTCTGTTGAGTAATCAGCGCACTGGGATAGCTGGTGTATTTGCATGTGTTTTGAGCGGGATTGGGAGGTATTCCAAAACGAGGATTACCGCCGAATGTGTCGATCGTGAACGCGGGAGCAAACGGGCTGGGCTTGATACGAAGCAGGCTGCAGTAGGTGCCGTTTGTAATAATGGTGTGGTTGCGGTCGTTCTGTTCCACGTCTTCCTGCCACAACTGCGCGCCCAGGGCGAAATTGAACCGCCCCTCGAAATCGGAAATGTAGCGCAGCTCCTGGCTGAGCAGGGAAGTATTCGACCAGGTGTTAAGTAGCTGGCTGGCCGTGGTGATGTCCATGCCGTTGGGACCGGCCTCGGCTATCCGGTCAATGTCGAGCTGGGAGCTGACATCCGCATCGGCCACGCCGGTAAGCGAAGTAAGCGTGCCAGCCCCCACTGTCCAGTCTGCCGCCAGTGAGAATCGCAGCACTTCCCGCGTCGAACCGGGCATATCGTCGTTGCCGATGCCCCGGCGATAGTCCGGCGTCAATGTGACTACGAGTTCATCCCCGTCGGGGATCCGGCCGATAAAGCCGGGATGATCCATGTCATCAAACACTGCGGGATCATTGGGGTTTGCCCCGCCGCTGCGCAACAGGTGGTCCTGGATGACTTTCGCGGGGCCTTCGCAGTCATCGTCATTGACGAAGCCGCCGTTGCACTTGGAAGCCGCGGCCGGCACGCGGTTGATCCCGTTGAAAGGAATATTGGCCTGCGGCATCACCTCGAACTCGTCGTCGGAGTATTCCACACGCATCTTCACACCGAACGAATCGCTCGGATCGAAATTCAGTGAGGCGGCGATGCCCATTCCTTCGCCGCCGCCGATGTCGTTATCGGTAATGGAGTTCTTGTAGAAGCCGCCCTCTTGCCAGTGTATCGCGTTAAGACGAAAGCCCGCGGATTCGCCCAACGGCCCGGACAAGCTGCCCTTGAACGTGTAGTACCCCTCCTCGGCGCCGTCGAGCGAGACTTCACCCTCCATCTCATCCGACGCATCACGCGTCACGTACTGGACCGCGCCGGCGAAGGCGCTTCGCCCGTAAAGAGCGCTCTGCGGGCCCTTGACCACTTCGACGCGCTCAATATCGAGCATGCGCGGATTGATCAGCAAGGTGCCGCCGGCAATGCCGATCGCCTCGCTGGATATGTCTACGCCATCCACCAGCGTCGCAGCGTTGGGACGCCCCCGCGTCGGGGACAATCCTCGAATCACCAGCCGGGTATCGGCCGGCGTAAAGCCCATGTCGAACTGGATGCTGGAGTCGTGGTGGGCGATCTCGTTCAACTCCTTGATGCCCGCCCGCTCCATGTCCTCGCGGCTCAGTGCATTCACCGCAATGGGAATATCCTGAAGGTTTTCCTCCTTCTTTCTCGTGGTGACCACGATCTCCTCGAACATCGGATCGTCCTGCGCCGGCGCCGGCATTGCAATCAGCATTCCAATGCCCAGTGCGAGCGACAGTGAAAGAAAACGGTTACAAGATGCTTTCATAACAACCCCCCCTTAACAAGGTTGTATGCGGTCCCCTGCCCCCGGGGATAATCGAATCCGCCGGGCTAGATTACCCGAATTTCATCACTTCGTCATCCCGCGCCCCCTCTTGTCGGCCCTTACGCGCAAGCTCCATGTCGGCCTCTGGCGCTGGCACAATGCAGCAACTGTCAATCAATTGAGGTGACCGCGTACGGCGCCTTGCTGGAAATTCAATGAAAAAAGGGCTCCTATGGTGTTTAGAACCGTAACGTTTTGTATGGTGGCTGCTGCAGCCTGCAGCGGCTTCAACGCCGCCGTGGCACAACCTGCAGACGCGCCTCCAATCTTCGACTTGAGGGACCTGAACATGCCCGAGGCGCCGCCCGATGTAATTGCTCGGCTATACCAGCGGGAATGCGCTGTCTGCCACGGGGAGGCCTTGCAAGGAGCGCCCCAGGGGACGGCACTCATAGGAGCCGACTTGCTCCACGGCAATTCTGTGGATGACATTGCAAGGAGTACCGCGGAGGGATTTTCCGAACGGGGCATGCCCGCTTTTTCTGCCGCGCTCAGCGATGAGCAGATCTGGGCGTTGGCCCTGTATATTTCCGAACAGCGCCAGGGCACCAACCTGGAGGATTTCCGCTACAACGCTCCACTGGAAATACCGTCCGGCGTTATTGAGAGCGAACGCCACGATTTCGCAATCGAAACGGTGATAGACGGACTTGATCCGCTGCCTTTTTCCATTGAGCCACTGCCCGACGGCCGTCTGCTGCTGTCGGAAAAGCGCCGGGGCTTGAGCATCATTACCGCGGACGGGCAGCAAACCGACCTGATCGAAGGCGCGCCCAAAGCCTACGGCGACTCCTTCAACTTCGTCGGTCAGCCGATGGGCCTCGGCTGGATGATGGACGTGGCCCTGCATCCCGACTACGAGAACAACGGCTGGATTTATCTTCACTACGGTGATCGGTGCTCCGACTGCAACGCCTTCAGTCGGAAATCAGGACAGGATGTGTCCATGAACAAACTGGTGCGCGGGCGTATCCGGGACGGCGCCTGGGTAGACGAAGAGGTTCTCTGGCAGGCGGATTACGAGTTCTACACGATGATGCCGGAAATCGCCGCAGGTGGCCGCATTACCTTCGATAACGATGGCTTTGTGTATTTTGGCGTGGGCATCAAGGGCCTGATGGAGCACATCGGCATACAGGATCTCAGCACGCCTTTCGGCAAGATCATGCGCTTGCATGACGACGGCCGTGTGCCTGTCGGCAACCCCTTTGCAGGCACTCCCGGCGCGGAACCGGCGATCTGGACCTATGGCCACCGCAACCCCCAGGGGCTGGAATTCAATCCGGCTACCAACGAACTCTGGAGCACCGAGATGGGCCCGCGCGGGGGCGATGAAATCAATCTGATTGAACCCGGGTTGAATTACGGGTGGCCGTTGTTCTCTCTCGGCGTCAATTACGACGGCAAACCGGTCGCTTGGGGCAAAGTGCTCGGCATCGATTTCGACCTGGCCGACATCCAACAGCCTCTGGTTGACTTTACGCCCGCCCCTGCACTGTCAAGCTTCGTCTTTTACCAGGGCGATATGTTCCCGGCATGGACCGGCGACATCATTGTCGGGACTTTGCGGGCGTCCGACCTGTTGCGCATGAGAGTGACAGACCATCAACTGGTCCATCGGGAAACGCTGCTGGAAGATCTGGGCCGTTTCCGCGATATCGAAGTGGGACCTGCCGGTGAAATCTATCTTCTGCTGGAACACGACAGCGGCGGACAGATTCTCAAAATCACGTCAGCGGCTCGCCGCTAGCTGCCAATCCTACGGTCTTTTCGCTCCCCCCTACTGTGCGGAGACGCATGAACCCATCCATGGGGCTCGGCGGCGGCTGTCCTGCCGCCGACGCTCCGCACAGTAGGGGGGAGCGAAAAGACCTTCAGCTTGCGATCAGGCCTTGATCCAGCCGTATTGCGTGTTGCTCGGTTGTCCGCCTTCGTGGCCGTACCAGTTCTTGAGTTGCGATAGCCCGTCGTCCGGAAGGGCCTTGCGCGCTGCTTCGGGATCAATGCCGTACAGGCGTGCCGCGTTCAGCCCCAGGATCTTCTCCTTGTCCGCGTCCGTGATCTCCGGATAGCCGAATTCTTCCTGTAGCGATTCCGGCATCTGAAAGCGGCGGAAGGCCTCGATCTGCCATTGCGGCGATCCCCACCAGATGGCGTCCGTGCCCCAGATCACGTGATCGACCCCGTAAGCCTTGAGGATCTGACCCAGGAAATGAGCACAGACGTTCGGATGGGTGATGACCGTGTGCCCGAAGGTGGTGCCGAGTTCCATGTACACGTTCGTCATGTCCGGATTGGCTTCGCGCATGCGCACCAGGTCGGTGGTCCAGGCCAGGTAGCCGCCCTCCTGTATGTAGCCGTCGCCGGGGGGCAGCTCGTAATTGGCCGCCCTAAAGCCGGAGTGATAGATGATGAAGTTGATGTCGGGATGGTCCAGGGCTGCCTTTTCGATGTCACGGGGATGGTTGTGCTCAAGGGGACTGCCCGGCAATGGAAGTCCCTTGTGCACGCAAACGAGGTTCATGCCGAATTGGCGGATCTTCTCGTAGAACGGATACATCAATTTTTCATCGTCCATCCAGAACGGGAATTCGCCCTTGCGTTCCACCACGCCGGGATAGAACTTCCATGAATCGACCTTCAGGTCCAGCGCCATCCTTTCGGTTTCCTCAAGGAAGTTCGGGAAGAAGGGCGCAACCAGGCCATGGGCAAGCAGTCTTGTGGATCCCGCCATTGCGTTGATCCGCTCGCGGCCTTCCACCATTTCATCGGAGTTCAGCACGTTGAAGAGATTGGAAGCAACGCCGCTGATCACTGCCACCTGGGTGTCGCTGTCGAAGAACACTTCCTTTACGAAATTCCTGAATTGCAGGTCGCCTTCCTGCGGCTCCACGCCGACCAGTTCCTTGTTGAAGGGCGCCGACAGTTTGCGGAAAAAGAGCGGCTCGGTGCCGCCGGTGCGCACATGATGGGTTTGCACGTCGAAAACGAACGAATTCTTGGGCCACAACTCCGGATAGGCCTCAAGATCGACGGCCTCGGCCGCATGCACCTTGAACCATGGGCCGAACACCTCGTTCATGGCCAAAAATGCCATCGCCATCCCGGAACTTCCGGCCAGGAACTCGCGCCGCGACAGGCCCAGCGTCCGGCTGCGTTCCGCCGACCACTCCCGCAGCAGCATCTCCACCTTGCGCTGCTCCGGCGTCTGCGGGGTCGGGAAATACTCTTCGTTGGAAACGATCTGCGTTGGAATGGGAAGTTGAGCTCCCGTCAGCTGGTCATGCTCGTTCTTTTTCTTCCACATGGGCGATGCACCTCTCTGTCCCCAGGCTCAGCGTGAGCCGCCACTGGCAGCATAGCAGAGCGGTGGTTTATCATTCCCCGCGTTTCTCACGAGGGGACTTCCGTATGAAAACACTTCGATTGCTTCCTGGCCTTTTTCTCGTTCTTATGTGCACCGCGGTCGCCGATGACGAGCCGGCCGGGGCCTGCACTTACGTTCAGGAAAACATGTTTGCCGGACCGTTTAACGTTTGCCAGGCGCCAGTTAGCGAGGCTCTCTGCACCGAATTGGGCGAAACCGATGACAACCATGACGCATCCTTTGCCGAAGGAGAGGAATGCGACACCGACGAGGGAATCGTAGGTATTTGCGACCTGGGCGATTCGAAGGTCTACTACTACGACGGCGATGCCTTCGGTCTGGAAATCGGCTGCGGCTTCCAGGGTGGCGAATGGATCCTGGGAGAAGCTGAGGAAGACGGCGAAGACGAAGCCGAGGAATAGGCCGGGCGCAAGGCGCGCCCCGGTGCGCACGGATGATTACTGTCCGGCAGCGCCCCAGCGCCACTCGATCCCCAGATAGGCCGATCGCGGCCGGCCCGGAAAGTAACGCTCGCCGCTGAATACGGTGTAGTCGGCGCGGTCGGCGTAGGCCCGATCGGTGAGGTTCAGCAGGCGCAGGGTTGCGATCAGTCTGGCGCCCAGAGCGATCCGGGCCCGAAGGTTCAACAATTCGTGCCCCGGATAGCGGCTGCGGTTCTGCGGTTCCAGGTAGTAGCTGCCGGTCCACAGGTATTCCAGCTCCACCTCTCGGCCCGGGCGGCCTTGCCAGCGCACTCTCGCTCCGCCGAAACGGCGCGGGGCGGTATCCACATCGCGGCCCTTCAGGTTGACTCCGCCCAGGAAGAAATCGCGGTCGTACTGATGGCGCGCAAGGCTGGCGGTCAGTTCCAGCCTTATCGTTCCGGTCAGCCGCCAGCCCAGGTCGGCTTCCAGGCCTTCGTGCCGGGTACCGCCGCCGACGCGGTTGTAGAGCTCCGCGTCGCGAAACAGCACGTCGCGCTTGCGCATGTGAAACAGCGCCAGATCCACAGTCAATGCGTCGAAACCAAGGGACAAGCCAAGTTCCGCCGCTCGCAATTGTTCCGGGTCCAATTCGGCCGCGGCCTGTTCACCCTGCAGCCGGTACAGCTCGGTGGCCTGTGGCATGCGAAAGCCGTGCGCCAGGCTCAGCCAGGCGCGACGGCCCGCTGCGGGACGCCACATCAGGCTGAGCTTTGGCGAAAAAGCTCCGAAGGAATCGGCACGGTCGGGCGGGCGACTGTAGCGACAGCCGCCGAAACCACAGGGCATCAAGTCGTCGCGGTTGCGGCCGGGGGCCAGGTGCGTCTGGTAGTCGTAACGCACGGATTCATAGCGCGCGCCAAGGGTCGCCGTCCAGGCATCGCCGAGGGGCAGTTCAAAATGTGCAAAAGGGGCGATCCACCCCGCACTCACCTGGTAGTCGTAATGATCCCCGGCGGGAAATACTACCCGCACAAACGCACTGCCCGAAGCCGGCCCATCCTGCCACTGCTCAAGCTTGCCGCGCGCATACTCGAGGTCGAGTCCCGCAACCAGCAGCCCGGGGCCGGAATCAAGATAGGCCGCCGATTGCACTCCGAGACCATGATGTTCATTGCTCTCAAACGGGTCGCCGGGAAGAAAGTGCATTCGAAACCGCATGCGCGAAAGGCGTGCATAGGGCGTCACAACCAATGCAAGATTACCCGCGAGATCGAATTCGAAACGCGTGTAGGCGCGCAGGTTGACGGCCTTGCGAAAAGCCTCGGGATTCGAATTCGAGCGGGCGGTCCGTTCATCGCGATAACTGTTCAGCCCGGTGATGTATCCCGCCGTGTCCTGATCCAGGCCGCTCAATGCAAAGCCAGAGGTCCAGCGTCGGGTTCCGCCGCCTCCGGTGCGAAAGCCGTTGAGCTTGACTTGCCGATAGCCGGAATCCTCCCGGAAACCCCCGCCACGAATACCGGTCAAGCGAATGCCCCAGTCCGTCTCGTCGAGCAGTTTCAGGCGGACGCGAGAGAAGCCGTGGGGGCCGAGCTCAAGGCCGGCTGTGGACGCCGGTCCCGGCCGTGCCGTTATTACGTTGACAACGCCATGCAAGGCGTTGCCGCCGTAGACCGCCGTTCCGGGTCCGCGCAACACTTCTATTCGCGAGGCCGCCTCGTGATGGGCAAAGAACAGTTCGTTGATATTGCAAAAGCCCGGCGAGGTAATGGGGATTCCGTCCTCGGCCGTCAGCAAGGCGCCGCAGGCGCCGGCGCCCGTCAACACGGGGGAACGCAGGGCAGGCAGGTATTCCTGCCCGCTGCCACGATGCAGGTTCACGCCGGGCACCCGCGCCAGGCTCTCCTGGATGTGCGAATCGCCCAGGGCCAGACCGATGTTTTCCGACCCGATTACGCTCAGGCTGCGCGCCACAGTCTCCGCATTCGATGCCCGACGTTGGGCCGTGACCACGATCTCCTCGATCGCGCTTTCCGCCGTCCGGTTAACTTGCGCCACTTCTGCAAGCGAACCGGCTGCGAGTGTTGTCCCCGCCGCAAGTGCAGGCCCCGGCAACGCAAGTAAGCTTGCGAGAAATAGTTGAATACCTTGTCTCAAAGTCCCGAAGATCCCTGGATTGATCACCGTCACGCCCGTTCCACGGCGCAGCCGGGAACAGCAGTTGGATTTACCGCCTTCCTATAATCAAGTTTATGCGCAAGGTGCTTTTGGCAGGAATCGCGGCGACAGCGTTGCTCGGCTGCGCTTCGGAAAATGACTCGGACATGCATGGGATGCTGCTGATCGCCGGAGGCGAATTCACCATGGGGACCGACTTCGGCGAGCCATTTGAGGGCCCGGCGCATCAAGTCATCGTAAGTTCCTTTTACCTGGATGTCCACGAGGTGACGAATTCCCGGTACGCGGAGTTTTCGGGCTCCACCGGCTACATCACCGAGTCGGAACGACTGGGCTGGTCGGGCGTGTTCGATCCGGCGCGGAGCGCCTGGACCAGGAGAGATGGGGCCGATTGGCGGCATCCCCACGGCCCGGATTCTTCCCATGAAGAGATGAAAGACCATCCGGTAGTCCATCTGTCATGGAATGACGCCGTTTCCTATTGCGAATGGCGAAATGCCCGCTTGCCCACGGAGGCTGAATTCGAGTTTGCTGCTCGCGGGGGCCTGGAGAATGCACGGTATCCCTGGGGAAACGAACTGACTCCGGACGGGGTACATCAGGCAAACATCTGGCAGGGCGTATTCCCGTTAGAAGACCAGGCGATTGACGGCCACGCGAGTTTTGCGCCGGTAGGGCAGTTCCCGGCGAACGGCTACGGGCTTCACGACATGGCCGGGAACGTGTGGGAGTGGGTCAATGACTGGTACGCCCCCGACTACTTTGTCCACTCGCCGAAAGCAAATCCCCAGGGGCCGAGAACCGGAACACAAAAGGTCCACCGTGGCGGAAGCTGGCTTTGCAGCGAGAACTACTGCCGCGGATACCGGGTGGCCGCGCGAATGATGACGCCCCCCGACTCGGGTCTGAACAACCTCGGCTTTCGTTGCGCGGCGGACGCCGGCTAAGCGGACAGCCAGGTTACGGCTCAGGCTTCGCGCAACTCGTGGCGTGCGATCAGCAACTGCTGAATCTCACTTGCGCCTTCGTAGATACGAAGCGCGCGAACTTCACGGTAGAGGCGTTCAACGACCGACCCGGAGCGGACGCCTTCGCCACCGAACAACTGCACCGCGCGGTCAATGACTTTCTGCGCATGCTCGGTGGCGAAAAGCTTGGCCATCGAACCCTCGCGGGTGATTCGCTCCTGTCCCGAGTCCCGGGTCCACGCCGCCCTGTAGACCAGCAGGGCGGATGCATCCAGAGAGGTTGCCATGTCCGCCAGCGCCGCTTGAGTAAGCTGCAAATCGCCCAGGGTCGCACCGAACAGGCGTCGGCTGCGCACTCTTGCCAGCGTTTCGGCATAGGCCCGGCGCGCCATGCCCAGCGCCGCTGCTCCCACCGTGGAGCGGCACAGATCCAGGGTTCCCAGCGCTACCCGCATTCCGTCGCCGGGCGAGCCCAGCATGAAGTCGCCTGGAACCCGGCAGTCGGTGAAACTGAGGCTGCCCAGCGGATGGGCGGCGATGACCGGCGTGCGCTCGCTGATCTTCAGGCCCGGCGTCCCCGCAGGTACGACGAACGCGCTGATGCCCCGCTTGCCCGCACTGGTTCGAGCAAACACCACGTAGAAATCCGCCACGCCGGCGTTGGAAATCCAGGCCTTTTCGCCATTCAGAATGTAGTCCTTGCCACTGGGTTCCGCCCGCGTCGAAATCGCGGCGACGTCTGAGCCCGCCTCCTTCTCCGTAAGCGCAAAGGCCGTAATCGCTCGACCCGCAGCCGCCTCGCCGAGCAGAGCTTCTTTCTGTCCCGCGCTCCCGAACAGGCTGATGGGCGCGCTGCCCAGCACCTGCATGGCGTAGACGAAGTCAGCCAGGGGCTCGTGGCGCGCCAGCGTCTCGCGCATCAGGCAAAGACTTCTTGCATCGAGCGTAGCGTCTTCTCCGTACGGCTGGGGAACCGCGATGCGCAGGAATCCAGCATCGCCCAGGCGAGCGGCAATATCGCGGCAACTGGCGTCCAGCGCGTCGCCGGACGGCTCATGTTCCCAGGATTGCCGGCTGCACCAGTTCTCCAGCTGCCGTTCCCGGTCGCGGTGCCGTTGCGCGAAAAACGGCCAATCGAGGTGACTGGTCGACATAGACCTTTCGGCTAACCCTGCGCCTGACGGGCCACGGAACCTCGAATCACACGGGCGTGCTCGGCAAGGACCTCATCATCCGCGAGCGCATGTCCCGGAGGTTTGAGCGGAAGTCCTTCGTGGCAAGGCATGACATGAATATGCAAGTGGAAAATGACCTGGCCGGCAGCGGAGCCATTCCTCACGCTAACGAGAATCCCATCCGCCGCGAACGCCTCCTTCACCGCGCGGGCGACCCGCTGCGAGGCAGCAAACACGCCCGCGATGGAATCGGCCGGCAGGTCCAGAAAATCAACGCAGGACACTTTCGGAAGAATCAGCGTGTGGCCATCGCAGCGCGGCATGACGTCCATGATCGCAAGAGCGTGTTCATCCTCGTAGGCGCGATGCGACCTGGCCTCGCCGGCAAGGATACGCGCAAAGATGTTGCCCGGATCGTAAGTCATTGCCTATGCCCGCATATCATTCGACTCTCGTCCTTATCATGCCCCAGCGAAGGAGAAAAAACATCAGCGAACTGTGGGACCCGGCCAATCACTGCTTCGTCTGCGGCCCTTCAAATCCCGGCGGCCTGCGGGTTCGCTTCCGGCTCGAAGAGGAGGAAGGCGAGCAGGTATGCCGTGCCGAATTCACGCCTGGTCCGACCCATGTCGGCTACAGCGACATGCTCCACGGCGGCATCCTCTACTCGCTGCTGGACGATGTCATGGCCAACTGGAGTTTTCTCCAGGGACTCCGTGCACACACCGCACGTTGCGAGGTGCGTTACCGGGACGCCGTGCCAATGGGCGTGGGCCTGAAGCTGGAGGGCCGCCTTCTGCGCCGCCGGGGCCGCATGATGGAGATGCAAGGCAAAGCCTTTCGCGACGACAACGGCGCGCTCGCCGCCACCGCCCAGGCAAGGTTCATGGAAGCAGGCGGGCAGAGTGAACCCGTGGCCGGCAGCGCATTGTCGTAACGGGCCAATAGGCGGTATTGGCTGGTGCAGAACCCCAGACGCCCATTCGGATTGGCTGTCGGCGTGATCAGCTTGACAATGGCGATCGGCAATCTGGCAGCCCTTTATGGGTTGGGTTTCACCTTTCTGTTTCTCGGTCCAATGGCGTTTTGCGGCGCATTGGTGGCCCTTTCTCACGGTTCATGGCGGATTGGCTCGGTAGCTGGTTTCCTCGCACTCTGCAGCAGTGTCCTGGCATTCCCAGGCTATTTTTCGTTGAAACCCTGGCAGCTGATCCTCTTTTTTGGGGCCGTGGTGGCAGGCTTCCTGCTCGGGTGCCTTCTGTTGGCGAATTACCGCAGCGACAGGAATCTCGAAAAACGGCCGTATCTTGCAGCGTGGCTTGCCGGGATGCAGAGCCGTCCGGGCATGCTGCTGGTAGGGAGCAGTCTGGCGATGGGCCTCATCGTCTGGCTGCAATTCGATTTGGCCTCTTGCAGCCTCTATAGCGGCCATCTGGCCGAACGATTCTCATCAACCCGAAACGCAAATGCCTTTCTCGCACCCGCTGCCTTCCTGACAGGAACAAGCGCCATCGCATGCGGACACTGGCGCTCGGGACTTCTTGCTGCTTACGTTTCTCTGGGTGCGCTGGTGGCCAACTTCCACGCTACAGGTGATCCGATCAATGGGGAATTGGCCTTGCTGGCTGCTCCCCTCTCCCTATTTTTCTGGCCTCTCCTGTCTGCACCCCTACATTCGTTATATGGCCCGTGGATTTCTGTCACTCTTGCAGCAATCCTGTTCGCTTCCTGGCGCGCAGGCAAGGTAAAGCAATCCGACTGAGTAGCGCCGGTAGCTCAGTCCCCTCTCGGCCTGCAGCTCAGGGGGCGGACGGGTAGATCGCGATGTCGTACTTTCCGGTGCCGGCGCGTAGCGGGCGGACGTTGTTGCGGTACTCGTCGCCCTTCCAGAAGCCGTCGAGTTGTTCGCGGGTCGGGAAGCGGCTGACGATCACGTAGCAACCGGCCAGCTTGTCGCCCTCGACTTCCTCTTCCGCCGGGCCACGAATGACGTATTCGCCGCCGTTCTTCGCCACCAGCTCGGCTGAGAGCTGGGCGTATTTCTTCATGTTGTCGTTGAAGTTGGTGATGTGACACACCGCGACCAGATAATGAGACATGTTTGAGGAATCCTCCCTATCGGAAATTCATTGAAACGGCAACTCAGCCGGAAGCCTTGTTCCGCGCTCCGGCACGGTACAGCAGGGCAACAATCACCGCAAGCGCCAATATGCCGGGCCAGACTCCCGCCGAGAGCCCAAGCTCCAGCGGCGCCGGATCCTCGAATGCGACGATCAAGACAGCAATGAGAATGCCCATCAGGGCCTCGCCTGTTATCAATCCGGCTGCATAGAGCGAACCGGGGCGGGCCGCGTCACCACCGCGGGCCCGCTTGGCAAGGTAGGACACCAGGCCGCCAATGAAGATCGGGACAGCCAGTTCCACCGGCAGATAGATACCCACTGCAACGGCCAGCACCGGCATGCGGAAGCTTGCCTTGCGCGCTTTGAGCACTTCGTCACAGACGATGATCAACACGCCGACGGCAATACCTGTGTAAATCATGTTCCAGGGCAGGTCTTCGCCCTGCCCCAACACTCCTTGGGCGACCGACGCCATCAGCGTGGCCTGGGGCGCCAGCAGGGAATCGGGATGCTCGTCCGTGGCCGGTCCGATTCCGTATGCACTCAGCAGTACGTTCAAGATGGGCGCAAGCACGAAGGTCGCCGATACGACCCCCACCACCTGCATGATCTGCTGCTTGTAGGGCGTTGAACCCACCATTCGACCGGCCTTGAGGTCCTGCATGTTGTCGCCGCCGATCGCCGCCGCGCAGCACACCACTGCGCCAATCATGATCACTGCCGCCGGCGCTGTGGCGTCACCTCTTCCGACCAGCCAGAGCATCAGCAAAGAAGAAAATAAAATGGTGGCGATGGTCACGCCCGACACCGGATTGTTGGAGGAACCCACCAGCCCCGCCATGTACGCAGCCACCGCGGAAAACAGGAATCCGGTAGTGGCCATCAGAAGTGTCATGGCAAGCGATATGCCGACGCTTTCCACGACGTTGTAGTAGATCAGCCACATGAACAGCGCCATCAAGCCGACACCGATGACCACCACGCGCATCGGCGTGTCCCGGTCAGTCTCGGTAATGGACGCAGCAACCGCTGATTTTCCGAAGCCGCGCCGGAACGCTTCCACCAGGGAACCGCGCAACGACAACAGCGCCCAAAGGCCGCCAATGATCATGGCGCCTACGCCAAGGTATCGAATCTGCGTGCTCCAGATTGCGAACGCTGCATCTGCGGCAGACATTTCCGCCACGCTTGCGGCCAGTTCGGGATAGTTCTCCAGGTAGAAAGCGCCGAACACGGGCAGGGCCACGTTCCACGAGAACAGCCCCCCCAGGAGCACCAGGCTGGCGATATTGATGCCTACTATGTAGCCCACGCCAACCAGCGCCGGAGAAAGGTTTGATCCGACGTAGGCGATGCTGTCGCCGCCGACGCGCGTGGCCCACTGGGCAATCCCGTCCCAGGTCTTCAAGCCAGTTTCACAAAATTTAGCCAGGGCGCCCAAGCCGGCGCCCAGTAGCAGAAAGCGGACCTCGCCGCCGCGTTCCTGCCCCGCCCGGAGCACCTGTGCAGTTGCCTGGCCCTCGGGAAACGCCAGGTTCTCCGACACGATGAGCGAATGCCTCAGCGGAATGGTGTAGAGCACACCGAGCAGGCCACCCACCAGGGCGATGACGCTCACCCACCAGTAATCGAACACGCTCCAGTAGTTGAGCATCAACAAAGCCGGCAAGGTGAAGATCACGCCAGCCGCCAGTGATTCGCCTGCCGAAGCCGCCGTCTGCACGATGTTGTGTTCGAGGATACTGCTGCGCTTGAACATACTCAGCACCGCCATGGACATCACCGCGGCGGGGATCGACGCCGAAACCGTGAGCCCGGCGAAGAGCCCGATATACGCGTTGGCTCCCGAAAGGACAATAGACAGAATCACTCCGGTTACGATCGCCTTGACGGTTAATTGCGGCATGACGGACTCCCTTGAGAATTGGGCGAATACTATACCGGCACGGGAATGCCATTCAGGCCGTACAAACACTGATTCATGATCGGACTGCTCCAACGCGTAAGCCGTGCCAGCGTCAGCGTAGACGGGGAAATCTGCGGGCAAATCGGCCGGGGGCTGCTGGTTCTGGCGGCCGTGGAACGCGGTGACAAGGAGGAGCAGGCCAGGCGCCTCGCCGAGCGGATCGTCGGCTACCGCATCTTCCCCGACGCTGACGGACGTATGAACCTGAGCCTGTCCCAAATCGGCGGAGAGCTACTGCTGGTTTCGCAATTCACCCTGGCGGCCGATACGCGCAAGGGCACCCGGCCGGGGTTCTCAAGGGCGGCGCCCCCCGACGAGGGCGAACGGCTCTTCAATCGGCTGGTGGCCGAATCAAAGGGACAGGGAATCCAGGTGGAAACCGGGATCTATGGAGCTGATATGGACGTGGAGCTGGTCAATTCCGGACCGGTAACCATCCTCTTGCAAGCCCGTCCGAAGCCATAAGAGGTATGATTGCGTCCTGACGTCGGGCTTCCCGGAACAGTGTAGCAATAGCCGGGAAGGCCGTCGGAAGACGACGAAGCGCAATGAGGACGAAATAATGGGAATCGGCGGAATGAGCGCCTGGCAGATCGGCGCAATACTGTTGCTTGCATTGGTGATATTCGGCTCCTCGCGCCTTCGAAACCTCGGTAGCGACCTGGGCTCGGCTATCAAGGGATTTCGCAAGGCCGTCTCCGACCCGGACAAGACGGACCCGGACAAGCTGGCCCGGGCCGACGCAGAGTTCAGCGAGACCGAGACTGGCGCGAAGACCAAGGAAAAAGACGCGCCCAAAGCCTGATTCGCGCCCAGTTCCGGAGCGGACTTGCGCCCTCCTCTGTTTCGTGTCCCTTGAACACGTGCGCATCCAGAACGGGCGGATCACGACACCTCCATGTTTGATATCGGCTTTGCGGAACTGGTCTTTCTGGCGGTCCTGGGGCTGCTGGTCCTGGGCCCCAAGCGCCTTCCCAAGGTAGCCGCCCAGGTCGGGCGTTGGGTCGGGCAGGCCCGGCGCATGTCGCGCACGCTTATGTATCAACTGCGCCAGGAAGTGAATCTGGACGATCCCAATCCGTTTACGTCCCGAGGGACACCGGCGTCTGGCAGCACCAGACCCGGCAAGGGAGCCGGGCAGGCGAGCAACACGGACTCCACGGACAAAGCAAAGAGCAGCAAAACGGAGACTCCCGAGGCCAAGAGCACCGAACAGGGCGAGTCCAGTGAGTAAGAAGGCGGAACAGCAGGAGCCGCAGGAGGAGGAAGAGCTGGAGGAATCCAGTCTACTCTCGCATTTGGTTGAGCTGCGCTCGCGCCTGTTGAAGGCGACAGTCTCAATCCTGGTGGTCTTTGTGGGCCTGGTGCCGTTTGCTCAGGAAGTCTTTGAACTGGTGGCGCTGCCCATGATGAGCCAGTTGCCGGAAGGAGACTCGATGATCGCCATCAGGCCAGTGTCGACGTTGCTCACACCGATAAAGATGGCTTTCTTCGTAGCGCTCTTCGCCACGATGCCGGTAGTGATCTACCAGGGCTGGGCGTTCGTTGCCCCCGGCCTCTACAAACGCGAGAAGAAGGTGGCCTTTCCACTCGTATCTTCAAGCATCCTGTTGTTTTACGCGGGCGCGGCTTTTGCGTATTTCGTGGTGTTCCCGCTCATGTTCAACTTCCTGGCCAGGGTCGCGCCCGAAGGCGTGGCCGTGATGCCCGATATCGGCGAGTACCTCGATCTTGTGACGGTGCTCTTCTTCACCTTCGGGTTGGCCTTTGAAGTGCCAATAGCGATCCTGATGCTGGTGGGCGCGGGCATCATCAGCCCGGAGTCATTGGGCAAGAAGAGGCCTTATGTTCTTTTGGGCGCCTTCACTCTGGGTATGTTCCTGACTCCGCCCGACATGATTTCGCAAACGCTGCTGGCGATTCCCATGTACCTGCTCTTTGAGCTGGGAATCATCATGTCGCGCATCATGATCAAGAAGCGCGAGAAGCAAGAGGAGTAGTGTCTTTCCCTCCGCCGACGAGAGACGGCAATCACCCGAAGGCTATTCTTCCCCGCTGATTATCGGGCCGGGAGTACGCGCCTCCATGTCCTCGAGCTCTTCGCGGGAAACCGTTGTCACGCGCTTGCCGGCGGTCGTGTCGTCATCCGTCTCTCCCCTTCGGCGCACCCGGTTTATTCGTGATCCGGTCTTGTCCCTGCGTTCCAGGGAAGAGATGTAATCGTCGTCGTCGCTTTTACGCTTCTCCGAGCGGGATGCGGCTGCATCCTGCGAGGCCTCGGCCTGCTCTCCGGTCGCGGTCGAATCGGCGGATTGCATGCCGGACTGTTGAGCCGCACAAGCACCCAGCGCCAGAGTGCAAGCGATAACCAGTAGTTTTTTCACAGATCTCTCCTCAAGTCAGCGCGCAAGAATATCACGCGCTCTTTTTGCCCCGCTTGATCCGGCGGACGGAAGTCGCAAGTCTGGCTATGCTCAACAGCGTCCCCGCATCGTCCGTAATCCGTATGTCCCACACATGCACCACGCTGCCCAGGCGCACCGGGCGAGCGGTGCCATACACATGGCCCGAGCGTGCCGGGCGCAAATGGCTGACATTGATTTCCAGCCCGAGCACCTGGTATTCGCCGGGCGGCGTGCAAAGATAGGAAGACCAGCTGCCCACCGATTCGGCCAGCACTGCCGAAGCGCCGCCGTGCAGCAGTCCGAAAGGCTGCTGGGTTCGATGGTCTACGGGCATGCGCGCTCGCAGAAAGTCGTCGCCGATTTCGACGATTTCCACGCCCAGATGGTCCAGCATCCGATTTTCTTCCATGGCATTCAATTGCTCCGGGCGACTGAATGCCTCGGCATGCCATATCCGCTTGGTCACTACTTGTCTTGCTCCGCAACCTGCCGGTACGCTTCGCGGAAACTCAGGCCTTGTTCGACCACCAGCCGATTGGCCCGCTCCGCCGCCCGCAGATCGTGATCGGAAGTCAACTCCTCGCAGCGCTCGGGGCTAAAGCGCGAAGCGCGCACTATACGGCAAACGACGCCGCAACTTTCGCCCGCCAGATCGATCGTCCGAAACAGCGGCGCCTTCATGCGCTGGACGTCCCGCTGATATCCGGACGGAAGGGACGCCGTTATTCCGAGAATCTCGAAAAGGCCTGCTTGCACGGAGGCGGAAGCGGCGCGCACCAGCTCCAGAGCATCCGGATTGCGCTTCTGGGGCATGATGGAGGATCCCGTCGTTACCTCGGGGGGCAACTCGACCAGCGCAAACTCCCGCGTATAGAACAGCAACAGGTCCGCAGCCAGCCGGCCCAGATCCTGAATCAGCAAGGCACATTCGAAAACCAGCCCCGCCTCCGCCTTGCCGCGTGACAACTGAACCGACGTAACCGGCTCCTGCACTTCGGCGAAACCGAGCGCCTTTCGGGTGTGCTCCCGGTCGATTTCCAGCCCCGGCGTGCCGAATCCCGCCGCGCTGCCCAGCGGGTTGCGGTCCATGCGCCGCACGGCGGCGGCAATTCCCGCCGCATCGTCGCGCAGTTCTGCCGCATATCCCTGCGCCCACAAGCCCACGCTGCTGGGCATGGCTCGTTGCATGTGCGTGTATCCCGGCAAAGGCAAAGCGCCCTGCCGGCCGTCCAGCTCTTCGAGAGCCGCGGCCACGTCTTCGGCGGCGAGGCGCAGTGAATCCGAAGCATCCTTTAGATACAAACGCAGCGCCGCCAGCACCTGGTCGTTGCGCGAACGTCCCAGGTGGACACGCTTTCCGGCATCGCCTATCCGCGCTACCAGGCGCTGTTCCAGCGCGGTATGCACGTCCTCCTCCTCAAGGGAAATGGCCCAGACGCCGTCGGCATGCTCCTTTGCCAGTTCCTTAAGGCCGGTCACGATTCCGGCGTGGTCCTGGCGGGTCAGATAACCGGCCGCATGCAGCATGTCGGCGTGCGCGATCGAGGCCTTGACGTCGTACGCCACCAGGCGGCCGTCCAGCAGATGGTCCTCTCCTGCCGTGTAGCGCAGGACCGACTCGTCCAGCTTGCCTCCCTTGTCCCAAAGACGGGCCACTACCGGGCGGCCTCCTGTTCCGCGGTCGATAGCGCGTCAATGCTGCGAACCACCAGCGTTCCGCTGCCCTCGTTGGTGAATACTTCCCGCAGCAGCGCGTCCTCGGTGCTGCCGGACAACAGGTGGACCCGCGGCACACCGCCGCTGATCGCCGATTCGATTGCAGTCGCCTTGGGCAACATTCCGTCGCCCAGCGCGCCTTGCTCGCGCAGCTTGCGCAACCCGCCAAGGTCGAGATAGGACAGCAGGGTAGAAGGATCGGAGCGGTCCGCGAGAATGCCCGGCGCGGCCATCGTCAGCACCAGTTTCTCGGCCTTGATCGCCACTGCCAGCGCCGCGGCCACCGTGTCGGCGTTGATGTTGAGGAGTCCGCCCTTGCGGTCGGCCGACAAGGGGCTCACCACCGGTATCAGTCCCTCATTGAGCGCCAGCTGCAGTACCTGGGGCTCTACCCGATCGATATCGCCGACGAAGCCGAAGTCCACCGGCTCGTCACCGGCGCCTTCCATCTTCACCGGCGGACGGCGATGGGCCACGATCAACCCGGCATCCACACCCGACAGCCCCACGGCAGGAATACCACAGGCGCGGCAGGCGGCGAGAAGCTGCGTATTGACCTCCCCGGAGAGCACGTAGGACGCCACTTTCAAGTCCTCCGCACTGGTAACCCGGCGGCCGGCCACCATGCGTGGCTCGTGGTTCAATCGCTTGGTCAATTCGCTAGACTGCGGGCCGCCACCGTGCACGATCACCACCCGCACACCAAGCGCTTGCAGGACGCCGGCCTGCTCCACCAGCGCCTCGATGCGGCTGGCCCGGCTCAGGACCTCGCCGCCCAGCTTCACGACGAATACTCGGTCGCGGTACAGCCGCAAGTACGGCGCCGCGGCCCGCAACGCCCGGAAACCCGTGCCTGTTGTCCGCGCGCGGTTCACAGCCCGGGCCCCATCATGGCGTATAGGACGGCCATCTGGACCCACATGCGATTGCGCGCCTCGGAAACCACGACACTGCGCGGCCCGTCCAGCACATCCTCGCTCACCACCACGTTGCGGCGCACCGGCAGGCAATGCATGAACCGGCAGTCCGGACTGGCCGGGGCGAACCAGTCCTCGTCGACGCACCAGTCCTCGTGCTGATTGCGCAACTGGTAATCCGCATGCTTGTCACCGTAGTGAAGGGTCGAACTCCAGGACTTTGCGTACAGGACCTGGGCCCCTTCAAGGGCTTCCTCCCGGTCGTCGGTTTCCTTCAGTGAGCCGCCCGAACCCGCAGCCAGCGCCGCTGCCTTTTCCATAACTACCGGGGGCAACTCGAACCCCTCCGGGCGCAATACCGTAACGTCCATGCCGCGCATGGCCGCCATCTGCATGGTCGCGGCCGGAACCGCCAGCGGCAGCGCCAGCGGATGATAGGCCCAGCTCAACACGAACTTGCCGCCGTTGGCCGGAGTACCCAGGTCGTCCATGGTCTTCCAGTCCGCCAGGCTCTGGCAGGGATGGTTGATCGCCGACTCCATGTTGATCAGGGGCGTGGAGACCAGTTCGGCGAGATTGCGATACTCGCGGTCTTCCAGGTCCTCCACCAGGTTGCGCCGCTCAGCGAACGCGCGCAGGCCCAGGGCGTCGCCGTAAGAAGCGATCACCGGGACCGCTTCCTTGACGTGCTCAGCCGCCGCGCCGTCCATCACGATGCCGGGGCGGGTTTCCAGCCCGTGGATGGACATCTCCGGAGAAATCACGAAAGCACCGCCGCCCAGACGTGTCATCGATGCTTGAAACGAGGCCAGGGTCCTGAGCGACGGGTTCAGGAACAACAGCGACAGGACCTTGCCCTTCAGAGCCTCCGGCTCGGGCCGTTCCTCCAGGCGGCCGGCCAGGGCCAGCAACGCCGCCACCTGTTCCGGCGTAAAGTCCGCCAGGTCGTCAAATCGTCGAATATCACTCATTTGCATGCTCCTGATGAGCGCCAAGTTGGGCGATCGCGGCCGACAGTTCCGCCGCCTCCGCCTCGCGAAGGGTAAGTGGGGGCATCAGGCGCAACCACTCGGGCAGGGCGCTGGTGCCGGTGAGGATGCCTGCCTTGAGCAGGCCATCGCGAACGCGCCGCGCGCCGCCGGTGCATTTGAGGCCAAGGAGTAGTCCCCGCCCCTGGATTTCCTCCACAGGGCCCTGCAAGCAGTCGGCACGAATCTGCCGCTCAAGCGCCGCTGCCTGCTCGGGCAGCTGTTCCTCAAGCATTGCATCCAGCACCGTCTCGATGAGCGCACAGGCCAGCGGGCCGCCTCCGAAGGTACTGCCCATGTCGCCGACCCCAAGCTCCGCGGCGCTCTCCTCGCGCATCAGCAATGCGCCGCAGGGGAAGCCGGCGCCCAACGCCTTTGCCGTGGTAATCATGTCCGGAACCACGCCGGAGTGTGAAATGGCAAACGGCAGCCCGCTGCGGCCCATGCCGCACTGCACTTCATCGGCGATCAGGAACGCCCCATGCGCATCGCAGGCCGCCCGGATCGCCTGGACATACTCCTTGTCCAGGGCGAAGGCGCCAGCGAGCCCCTGTATGGGTTCGATGATCGCCGCAGCGGTTTCGCCGTTGATCAGCGAGGTAGCGGCAGCCGCGTCGTCACGCGAGGCAAATGCCACGTCAAAAGGGGTGTTCGGAAAACCGTACCAGCGCTCCCGCGCGCCCCAGGTGACCGCCGCGGCAGCCGCGGTGCGGCCATGAAAACCGTGTTCAAGCGCCACAACCCGCGACCGGCCGCTCAGCCGGCAGGCCAGCCGCAAGGCGTTCTCGTTGGCTTCCGCTCCCGAATTGACGAAGAACACCCGCTCCAGACCGGGGGGAGCGAACTCCGCCAGCTTGTCCGCCGCCCTGGCGCGGACCCTTAGCGCCACAACGTTGCTGGCAAAGAACAGTTCCCCCGCCTGGCTCTGAAGGGCTTTCAGCAGCCGCGGATGCCCGTAGCCCAGGGCGCACACCGCGTGGCCGCCGTACAGGTCGAGCAGGCGGCGGCCATCGGCGCAATGCAGGTACGCTCCCTTGCCGGACACGATTTCGAAAGGAAACTGTGCGTACACCTGCGCCAGGTGGGCGGCCTCCGCGGCGCGGACATCTTCGGCGGGCGGGAATTCCGGTTGGGCCTTTACGTCCATGCCGGGCCCGCCGCTGTCAGTCCGCTGGTCTCTTCCAGCCCATGGAGGCGATTCATCCATTGCACCGCGCCGCCGGCTGCCCCCTTGACGAGGTTGTCCAGGACCACGAACACGGCCACGGAGCCATTGCGCACAGTGATCGAAATACGGGCGTGATTGCCGCCGACGACATCCTTCAGACGGGGCGGCCCCTCGATCAAGTGCACAAACGCTGATTTCGAATACGTTTCCGCAAATGCCTCGCGAACCTGCCGCTCATTTGCCGTGCGTTTGAGACCGGCCTGCATCGTCAGGTAGATGCCGCGCGCAAACGGTCCCGAGTGCGGCACGAATTGCAGGTCCGGGCGCACGCCGCTCACCGTTTCGCAGACTTCCTCGACCTCCGGGGCGTGCCGGTGATGCAAGGGCCGGTAAGCGAACATATTGGAGTGGCGCAGCGGATGGTGGGTGGTGGCGACCGGCCTCTTTCCTGCGCCGGTGCTGCCCGTTACGCCGCTGGCGAACAGGGGCGTGCTGGTGAGCCCCGAGCGCATCAAGGGCACGCTGGCCAGAAGCAAGGTGCTGGCGAAACAACCCGGGTGGCCGACATGGGGGGTCTCGGCGCCTGGTGAGTGTTCAGGCAAGGCGCAGGAGAACAGCGGCAGCAAGTCGGGAGCACCGTGAGCCGCGCCGTAGACCTCTTCGTAGGCGGTGGCCGTGGCGTAACGAAAATCCGCGGAAGCGTCCACGATGCGAACCGCGCAGCCATTCCGGCCGGCCACCTTGAGTGCCTTCGCGATCAGTCCCGCGCTGGCCCCGTGGGGAGCGCAGGAGAAAACCGCGCACGGCTCCTGAAGAACTTCACCCAGTTCGGCCAGCGGCCGAAAACGGAACTCGGACCACACGCCGGTCAGGTTGGGAAACACCGATTCCACGGTTGCGCCCGCGTTGCTCTCGGAAATTGCCGCGGCAATCCGGAATTGAGGGTGTCCGGCCAGGATACGCAGCAGTTCCCCCGCCACGTAGCCGGATGCGCCAAGCACTACCGCCGGGATGCTCATAGCCGGCCCAGTGTGACGTTGCGGGCCACGAATTCGCCGAGTTCCGCGCTGTGCGTAAGGGCATTGAAGCCGGGCACGCCGATCCGTTGGCTCAGTATGTCCAGGCCGACCTGGTTGTCGGTGGCAGGACCGGTGACCGCAGCCACCTCGATTTCGTATTGCTCCTTCAACAGGCGCGCCCCGCCCCAGGCCGCTACCGGGTCGCTGGCGCACAACAGCAGGCAGGAGATGGACGAGCGAATATCTTCGTCCGCAAGGATGGCCTCCACGCCGTACGCGCCGAGTATCCCGTCACCGAGCTCGAAGAGGATGACGTCCGGGCCGGAGGCCGCCATCCGGCGGAGCATGGAGCGCACCAGGGCCGGCGCGTTTTCGGGCGCGGTGCTGACAATACCGAAGTCGGTGAAGATCGCGGTGTTGCGTGCTCCCGCGTCCTCCATCGCCAGAATATCGCGCCGCAGGGACACGCCGGTGGCCTTGAAAGCGTCCACCACGTAGCCCTCATGCCGCAGGCGCCCGATAATCGCGCAAGCGGCCGCCGTCTTGCCGGAATTCATGCAGGTGCCCGCCAGAGCCACCACGGGGACGCCGCCCAGGTCCAATTCACCGGAATCCCCACCATTAAGCTGTTCATTTCCCACCCGGGCGGGCACGCCCACACGTTGGCCGATGTAGGGAAATTCCAGCACCACCCCCAGCACCCGCGCATCGAAAGGCGGGCCCATCGTGGCATTGACGGAATCGCATACGCCCAGCACACCACCGATATTGAGTAGCTGCAAGACGTCGCCGCGCTTGACCGACTCGGGGACATGACCGGAGTAGCCGAACAGTGCCTTGCGATGTCCCAGCGCGCCCACTAACACGTCGCCGCTGCGCACGCGGGCCATACGGCCGCTGGCCAGTTCCAGGCGGTTGTACGACGACTTGTCGTTCAGCACCTCAACCGCCACGAGCACGCCTTCCTCGCTGGGAATGTCGTCGCCCACGCGGATCTCGCGGCCGAGTTCCAGGTCGGAAGCCACCGAGGCGAGCTTGTCGATAACCACGCTACGCATTGCTCTCATCCCCTTTCCCTGAACCGCCCACACGGCTGTGCAACATGCCGGGCAGCGACAGGATCCGGGCGGCGCCCAGGGCGTCGCGTGGTGTCCACTCGCCGGCGGTCTCGCCGTACACGCCCCGGGTGGCCGCCAAAAGCGAATAGGGCGACTCCACGCCGCGCACCCACACGCTCCCCGGGCGCAACGCCAGGTTAACGCGGCCGGTCACCCGGGCTTGCGAACTGTCGAAACAGGCTTCGATGTCGCGGCAAACGGGATCCAGGTGTTTCCCTTCGTGAACCAGGTCGCCGTAAACGGACGCCAGGGTGTCTTTCACCCGCAACTGGCCGGCCCCCAGGGTGAGTTTCTCCAGTTCGCGGTGCGCATTGAGCAGAATCTCCGCGGCAGGCGCTTCATAGGCCACCCGCCCTTTTGAGCCCAGTATCGTGTCGCCCAGGTGTATGCCCCTGCCGATTGCGAAGCGGCCGCCGGCCGCCTCGACCTTTTCGATCAGATCAACCGGGGCCTGGCGCTCGCCGTTCCAGGCAACCGGAACGCCGGTCTCGAAATCCAGCGTGTGCGACTCCTCGGGCAGCGGATTGGCCAGTGCGCCGGTTGACAACACCCAGGCCGATTCCGGAATGGAATCGGCGGAAGTCAGCGTTTCCCGTCCTCCGATCGTCACGCCCCACAGGCCGCGATTGATTGAATAATCGCCGCCCTGAGACAGTTCCGGCGCATTTCTCGCGGCCAGGTACTCGAGCTGCTCGCGGCGCTGGAAGGACTCGTCGCGTACCGGCGCCAGCACGGCAATTTCCGGCGCCAGCGCGCGCATGGCCATTTCAAAGCGGAACTGGTCATTGCCCGCCGCCGTGCAGCCGTGGGCGACCGCGTCACTTCCCAGTTCGCGGGCAGTGCGGGCCAGGATCGCGGCCTGGATTCCCCGCTCGGCGCCCACGCAAAGCGGGTAGGTATGTCCGCGCCGCACATTGCCGGCGATCAGGTGGCGAATCACCGCGTCGAAGAACTGCGGCCGGGCCTCCACAAGGAGGTGCCGGGTTGCCCCCAAAGCCAATGCGCGCTCTTCCAGAGCCGACGCCTGCGCCGCGTTTATACCTCCGGTATTCACCGTCAGCGTAACCACCGGGCGCTGGTGCTTTTCGCTCAGCCACGGCACGCAGAACGACGTGTCAAGGCCGCCGGAGAAAGCCAGCACGATTGGCGAAGTGCTCATAAGGGAAACTCGAACCCGGTCCCGGCTCAGAAGGAAGCCGGGGCCATTTCCCGGCGCAGCCGCGCCAGGAGACCACGCTGCTCGTCCCGGTTCCGCGTGGCCACGAAAATGGTGTCATCGCCGGCGATCGTGGCTACGATTTCCTGCCAGCCGCAGCGGTCGAGAAACAATGCGATGCGCTGGGCCGCGCCGGTCGCGGTGCGCACGATGGCCAGGTTGGGTCCTGCCCGCGTCAGACCGCGGGCGTAGGTCGCCAGCATTTGCCGATCATCCTCCGAAATACCCGAAGAGGCAACGGAATATGCCCGCCCGCGCTTGACCGCGCCCAATACCGAAAGGTCGCGGCTGATACACGACTGGGTAACACGAATACCCCGCTCAGCCAGCAATTGACCCAGCTGGGCCTGGCTGCCTACCGGCTGCCGCTGGATGATGTCAGCGATGACCTCCTGACGGCGGGCCATATTGTCCGCGCTGTTGGGCATAACATGCTCATAAAAATAGCAGAAGGTGCATATTATGCAATCGATTCCCGCCATGTCAACGCCAATTCCAGGGAACGAGAACTTCCAAGACTCGTCGAGGACAGGATGTCCTCATTCCTGCCTCCGACGCCGGCGGTTTGCTGCGCCTACTTTCCTTTCAGCAAAGCACGCTGCACAATCTCCCTCCGTGGACGCACTTTCCCTGAAAGGACTGGTCAAGGTCTACCCGAACGGCGTGCAGGCGCTCAAGGGCATCGACCTCACCGTGCGGGAGGGCGAATTCTACGCACTGCTGGGGCCCAACGGCGCGGGCAAGACCACCGCCATAGGAATCATTACCACTCTGGTCAACAAGACGGCGGGCAAGGTTCATGTCCACGGCCATGACCTGGATCGCGATTGGGCGGCCGTCAAGAAATGCATCGGGGTAACGCCGCAGGAAGTGAATCTCAACATGTTCGAGAAGCTGATGCCCACGATGATGCACCAGGCGGGATATTTCGGCCTGACTCCCAGGCAGGCCCGGCGCAATGCCGAGAAATGCCTCAAGGCGGTGCGCCTGTGGGATCAGCGCGATATGCTCGCGAGAACCCTTTCGGGCGGCATGAAGCGGCGGTTGATGATCGCCCGGGCCATGGTTCACGACCCGCAATTGCTGATCCTGGACGAACCCACCGCGGGCGTCGATATCGAGATCCGCCGCTCCATGTGGGACCTGCTGCGGGAAATCAATGAACGGGGCGTGACCATCATCCTGACTACCCACTACCTCGAGGAAGCGGAACACCTGTGCCGCCGAATCGCGATCCTCGACCGCGGCGAAATCGTGGTCGAGGACCGGATGGAACGTGTCCTGCGGCAATTGCCGGAACAGCACTTCGTCATATCGCTGCAGTCGCCGGCCAGGCCCGGCCAGAAGTTTGCCGGGTTCCAGGTGCACTGGCGCAGCCGCTATGAGATGGAAGTGGAGGTACCCGCGGCACGCAGCCTGAACGAATTCTTCGAACTGCTGAATGCCGACGGCGTACAGGTGGCCAGCATCCGCCACAAGACCAACCGGCTGGAAGAGCTTTTTGTCCGGCTGACGATGCCGGATCTGCCCAAGCTACCCGACAGCTAGCTCAATCCACGGCCCGCAATTGGCCGGCCACCGCGCGCCAGGCCCCAAGCCACCCGGTAATCGCCCCAACGCCCACCACCAGGAGTTCCTGCCGCCAGGTAGCTCCGCCAAGGACCCGTTCGCTGTCATAAAGCGACATCAGGTCGGCGAAGGAACCCCCCAGCGTCCACAGCCCCAGCCGCACCAGCAGGATGGCTACCAGGCCGCCGCCCAGCCCATACCAGAATCCCTGGTAAAGGAAAGGCCGGCGCACGTAACCTCGGCTGGCGCCCAACAGCGCCAGGACTTCGACGGCGTCCTTCTGCTTTTGAATCTCAAGGCGCACCGTGTTGCCGATGATTACGATCAGGGCCACCAGCACCATGGCCATGACCAGCAACATCGCCTGACCCGCGAGCGTAAGTATGGCGCTCATCCTCTGCAGCCATTGCGTGTCGGCCCGCACCTGCTCAACCTCCTGCAAGGTCGCTGCGGTTTCCTTGAGCGCCAGAAATTCCCTGTCTAGAGCGCCGGCAGCCGGTGTAACCACCAGCGTCCAGGGCAGAGGATTGTCTTCCAGGGTCTCGATCGCGCCCGCAAACTCGCTGCGGCCCTGCATGATGGCCAGGGCTTCCTGAGGACTGATCCGCCGCACGCCGCCCACCACCGGGTTACGCTCCAGGTCCGCCGCCAATTGCTGGGCTACGGCGATGCTGACATCGTGCTTCAAATAGATGGAGAAAGAGCGGGCATCGCCCCAGGCTGCGGCCAGGCCCTCGGCATTCCTGAGCGCGGCGCTCAGCCCGGCCGGCAGCGCGAGCGCCAGGCCGATGGCGGCCACGGTCATCAGGCTGCCCCACGGCTGCCGAATCAGCCGTGCGGCCTCCGCGTAACAGCAGGTAACGTGACGCCTCAGGTAGTGAATCGGATTCATGCCGGCGATGTATCGGATTCCACCTGCCCATCGAGCAGACTGATTCGCCGCGCCGGCAGGGATTCTATGAGTGCGAGATCATGGGTGGCCACCAGCGCGGTCACTCCGTAGCCGACCATGCGCCGAAACAGCTCCATCACCTCCCGGGACAAGTCGGGATCGAGGTTGCCGGTGGGCTCGTCGGCGATCAGTAGTTCGGGCCGGTTCACCACCGCCCTTGCGATGCCCAGCCGCTGCTGCTCGCCCTGCGATAACAACCTCGGGAGCTTGCGCGCATTGCTCAGCAACCCCACGGAATCGAGCGCCGCCTCGGTGCGCCGGCGTACCTCACGCGGTCCCAGGCCGGAAATATGCAGCGGCAGAGCCACGTTTTCGTAGGCGCTTCGATCTTCGAGCAGCAGGTTGTTCTGATACACGATTCCGATGTTGCGCCGATGCCGGCAGACGGCACGTCGCTTCAGCCGGCCCACGTTTCGCCCCAGAACGAATACCTGACCGCGTGTCGGGCGTTCAATCGCCGCCAGCAGCTTGATGAGTGTGGTTTTCCCAGCGCCGGACGGCCCGGTAAGGTAGGTGAATTCTCCCGATTCTACGGAGAGGCTGACCTCCGACAGCGCTTCCGCGCCGCCTCGGTAGCGCAAAGTGACTTCCTGAAGACGAATCATGAGTTGGTGCGCGCGAAATGATACTCTCGCGGCATGTCGGCGGCTAAGCAGAAGGGGCGGGTACGTATTGTGGGCGGCAGCCTGCGCGGGCGCTTGCTTACCGTGCCCACCGAAGTGCGGCCGACGTCGGCGCGGGCTCGCGAAACCCTGTTCAACTGGCTGGCCCCCATCGTTCCTGGAGCGCGGTGCCTGGACCTGTTCGCCGGCGCGGGAGCTCTGGGCCTCGAAGCGCTGTCCCGCGGCGCAGCCGATTGCATATTCGTCGAATCGAGGCGCCAACCCGCGCGCATGCTGCGCAGGGTCCTAGCCGATTGGGACGTAGCCGGCTCGGTCGAGCTGGCGGATGCCGTCGAATGGCTGGGGCGCGCGCAAAGAGGCGGCCAGGATCCGGCGAACATTGTTTTTCTGGACCCGCCGTTCGAAACCCACCTGTCGGCGCGCTGCTGTAAACTGCTTGCGGGCAACGGATGGCTAGCGGACAATTGCCGCCTGTACCTGGAGGCGAACAAGCGCGATCCTTCGCCTGAATTACCTTCGGGCCTTGAGATATTTCGCCAAACGGTTGTTGGAGAAGTACGTATGATGCTCGCCGGCTGGGGCAACAAAGCATGAATACCAAACGCGGGATCATGTATCCCGGCACTTTCGATCCCATTACCAACGGGCATTGCGACCTGGTGCGCCGCGCCGCGGGACTGTTTGGCGAGGTTGTTGTTGCGGTGGCCGCAAGCCCGGCCAAATTGCCCTTGTTTGACCTTGAGACTCGCATGCGCCTGGCGCAAGAAGCTCTGGGGGATATTCCCCAGGCTCGCGTCGACGGCTACGAGGGACTCACCGTGGAGTACGCGCGGGCCAACTCCCTGCATGCAATCCTCCGCGGACTGCGTGCGGTCAGCGATTTTGAGCACGAATTCCAGCTCGCCGGAATGAACCGGCATCTCGACCCCTCCATCGAGACGGTTTACCTTACGCCTTCGGAAAGCAACGCCCATGTCTCCTCCTCACTGGTCCGGGAAATTGCGGGCATGGGCGGCGACGTTTCTAAATTTGTACATCCTGCTGTTGTTTCTGCGCTGAAGGAGCACCTGTAATGAATCCAGTTTTCACCCGGGCCGGCAAGACTCTGTTGCCGGCCCTGCTGCTGTGGATGGCCGGAAATTGTGTGGCATTTGCCCAGCCCCCACCCGAAAAGGTCGCGCGGAAGTCCGGGACCGAACTCGCGGCCATTGCCAGCGCGCACCCGGCCGCCACCGAGGCAGGCTTTGAAATACTCTCCCAGGGAGGCAATGCCTTTGATGCGGCTGTCGCGGTAAGTGCCGCCCTTTCGGTGGCCGAGCCGCATAGCTCGGGAATCGGCGGAGGCGGGTTCTTCCTGCTGCACCGCGCCGCCGATCAGCTTGAGGTATTCGTAGACGGCCGCGAAACGGCGCCGGCTGCCGCTACTCGCGACATGTACCTTGGTGAAGACGGCGAGCCCATCAGGCGCGCCTCGCTCTCCGGCCCACTCGCTGCAGGCATCCCCGGGCTGCCCGCCGCACTGGAGCACATCGCCGGGAAATACGGAAATCTGCCCCTGGCACAGAGCCTGGCGCCCGCGATCCGTCTGGCGCGCGAGGGCTTGCCGGCGGACGAGGGTACGCAAAGGCGTCTGAACGGCTTTACCCGCATGGGCTCGCCCTCGGAAGCCTTCGCAGCGATCTTCATGCCGGGAGGCGAAACACCTCCCGTTGGCACCCTGATCCGCCAGGCGGACCTGGCCGATACTCTTGAGCTATTGAGCACACAGGGAGCGGCCGGCTTCTATACCGGACCCAGGGCAGAGCTCCTGGTAAAGGGAGTACGTGACGCCGGCGGCATCTGGAACATGGAGGACCTCGCCGCCTACCGGGTGGTCGAACGGCAACCGGTTCGCTTCCAATACAACGATATCGACATTACCACCGCGCCGCCGCCGTCGGCCGGAGGGGTGGCCCTGGCGCAGGTTTTCAACATGCTTGGCCACCGGGGATATGCAGCGCTTGAAGATCCGGCGCGGACTCACCTGCTGGTCGAGGCGATACGGCGTGCGTACCGGGACAGGGCCGAATTCCTGGGCGATCCGGACTTCGTTTCGATTCCGATTGAGCGCCTGATCCATCCCTGGTACGCCGACGGTTTGCTTGCCAGCGTCCGGATGGACCGCGCCACCCCCAGCGTCACCCTTCCGGGGCCGGTCAGTCAACGGCCCGCGGGCACGGACACCAGCCACTTCTCTGTGCTGGACAAGGACGGGAACCGTGTCGCGGTGACGCAAACGATCAATACGCTCTTCGGTTCGGGCTTTGTCCCACCCGGCACCGGAGTGATCCTGAACAACGAGATGGACGACTTCTCCGTCAAACAGGGCGTGCCCAACGTATTCGGACTGGTGCATTCGCATGCCAACGGAATTGAACCGGGCAAGCGCATGCTGTCCAGCATGACTCCCACCTTCATGGAGTCCGACCGGGGACTGGCGATCCTGGGCACGCCGGGCGGCAGCCGGATCGTCACCATGGTGCTGCTGGGCGCACTGGCCTGGATAGAAGGGGAGGACGCCGAAGGAATCGTCAGCCTGCCGCGGATTCACCATCAGTACGTTCCGGATTCGATTTCCTTCGAATCGGGCGCGATGGAAAGCGAGCTCCAGGAGGCACTTGCCGCGCTCGGGCACAGTTTGCGGGAATCATCCCGCCCCTGGGGCAACATGCAGGCGATCACCCTCGACTACGCCGACGGCACTCTGACAGCGGCCAGCGACCCACGCCGCAACGGCGCCGCCGACGTGCGCTAGGTCTGGCAGTTGGCGCAGTAATAGCTGGCACGCTGTCCGATGACCACACGACGGATCTCCGCTGTGCATTTTGGGCAATCCAGGCCCGCCCGGTCATATACGTTCAGCCGCTGGGTGAAATAACCGGGTCTTCCGCGCGCGTCAGCGAAATCGCGCAAGGTGGTCCCGCCCGCCTCGATGGCTTCGCTCAGGACGTCGCGAATCGCCTGAGCCAGGCCCAGGTACCGGTGCAAGGCGATGCGGCCGGCGGCACGCCGAGGGTGAATCCCGGCCCGAAAAAGGGCTTCGCTGGCATAGATGTTGCCGACGCCCGCGACCACCGACGGCACCATGAGAAAGGACTTGACCGCCAGCCGGCGTCCACGCGACCTCTCCTTTAGCCAGGCGCCGGAGAATTCCCTGCCCAGGGGTTCGGGGCCGAGGCCGGAGAGCAGCTTGTGGCGCATCGGTTCCCGCCCGCCCCACAGCAGGCTGCCGAATTTCCGTGGATCATTGAACCGCAGGGCTTTGCCTCCATCGAGAACCACGTCGTAGTGGTCGTGTGGTCCGGGCTTCAGCCCGGCGGAAATCAACGAGAAGCTTCCCGACATGCCGAGATGTGCAATCGCCGTGCCCCTTTCGTTATCGAACAGCAGGTACTTGGCCCGACGCCGCACGGCGCTGATCAGGGCGCCGGACAGCTTTTCCCCGATATTTTCGGGAATAGGCCACCGTAATCGTTTTTCCCTTACGACCAGGCGTTGAACTCGCGCGCCCGTCAATATCGGTGCGATCCCGCGCCGCGTAGTCTCTACTTCAGGCAGTTCGGGCACGCCAGCCTTCCCGGCGCCTCGGGCAGGCTACCAGCCCATTTCGTGGAACTGCGCCATCCGCACCACGAACGCCGGCAATTGTTCCTTGTAGCCGCGCAAATGCGCGAATTCCGGAAAGTCAAGCCGGCCGGCGATTTCCGGCACCGGCGTCCCGGCGTCGAGTTCGCGGCCGACCGCGTCACGAATCGTTTCGATCCAGCGCCGCCGGATGACCACGGCATCCTTGCCGGCGCGGGCCGGGCCGTGGGCGCCGATCATCAGGTCAAAGTCCATGGCCTCGATCTCCCGCATCGAGCGGATGTAGTCGACGATGTCATAGTCCGGCAAAGTGCCAAGGCCGATGAACCCGTCGGTGGCCAGGTCCGGGAGGAAGATGGCACGCTCCTCGGCGAAATCGAACACCAGCAGGCAGTCGCCGTGGTTCTCCCCCAGGTATCGCAATTCGAAACTCTCGCCGCCCAGGCTGAATCGCGTATTCCCGGCAATGGTCCTGTCCGGGATCACCAGGTCCGGATGCGGATTGTGAAAGAAGAACTTCACGCAATTCTCGTGGCTGATGAATTCGGCCCCTTCGTCCTTGAAGATCTGTCCTCCCAGAACATGGTCCCAGTGCTCGTGGCTGTAAATCACGTAGCGCACCGGTTTGTCCGTGACCCTGGCGATCTCGGCCCGGTAAACCACGGCAGTCTCCGGGCTGATCGGATCGGTTGCGATCACCCCCTCATCCGTGACCACGAAGATATTGCGGATCCCGCGCCGCCAGAATGTATAGAGCCGCTCGGAGATTTTCGTCGTCTCATACTCCTTGCTCCAGTCCTGCGCGTTCGTATCCGCACTCACTGCCAGCAACAATGGCCCCAATAGGGCAAGAGCAAGCGTTCTTTTCATGGTGACTCCCCAGACAAACTTACCGACCAGCACTTGGGGCGCCGGGAAAGGCATTCATAGACGTAGCTGTCAGTCCTTGCTTTCGCTACGGTTGGGCGACTTCAGGTTCCGGGTCGTGCGCATCAGTATCCCCAGCGTCAGCAGCAGGACCGCCGTTCCGACCAGCAGAGAGTAGGACTCCAGGCGCAGCAGAAGGTACATGACCGCGTACAAGGACACCAGCAGGCTGGCAACAAGCGCGGTCAGTCGCCGTTTCCTGATGGTCCCGTGCGCGTACCAACTGATCATGGTGGTGAGCAGGGCTGCGGACAAGACATAGCTTGGCGTGAACCCGATGTACTCGGCCAGCGCCAGCAGGGTCATGAAAAACAGCGCCAGCGCAACTATGGTGACGGCGTACTGCACGAAATGAAATCGCAAGCCGGTCGACAGCTCCAGACAAAGCAGGCCGACCAGGGTTAGCGCGACGAAAAGGACGCCGTATTTCACGCTGCGCGCCACTGAGCTGTACAGGTTCACGGGCTCAAACATGTTGTAGCCCACACTCTCGTTGACGAAAGCGTTTTCGCGCTCTGTAGGAAGAGCCCGGAAGATGCTCGGGTAACCACGGGCCAGACCGCTAACGGTGTACGAAGCGGTAAAGCCGTCCGGCCTCACTTGCCGCTCATCCGGCAGAAAGCGCCCGGTGAAGCTGGGGTGCGGCCATGTCGACTCCATGTCGATTGTGGTGACATCGCCGTTGGCCACTACCGACAAACTGCCGGTCCCGCGCAAACTCAGGTCCATCTCAAAGGCGCCGCCGCCGGTCAGGTCCGTGAGCGTGGCGGCGATACCGCTGCCGAATGGTCCATTCGGCACGGTAACCGGATCCATTTCCCGGCCACGCAGTGTCAAACCGGCACTGCGAATTCCACGTGTGTCCCTTATACCGACGGACAGGACCGCCTGATCGGAACGCAGCGGCCCGAATCGCTCTTCGAGGTCCTGAAGGTCGATTCCGGGAAAGTTGCCTCTGGCGCTTGCCTCCACCTCGAGGACCGGCACCTCGAAAATACCCCTGCGCCGGAACTCGTGGGCGATTGCCATTTCCACTTCGAGCCTTTCGGGCATCACGGCAACGAAGTCCTCGCCATCACCTTCGTCGCCGGCAATGGGAATCAGAATCACCGGCCCGCTGAAATGTTGCTCCAGGCCCCAGGACGTTCCGACACTCATTACGGCTTCGTTGTAGTTTTCGCTGCGGTCGGACGCCACGCAACTGACCATGCCCAGGGGAATCAACGCCGCGAGTGTCAATGCGGCGACGAGCACAAAACGAAAGGAAGTGGAGCCCGTATCGATTCGATCAGCCATGAGTAAAGCCGAGGACCTCTTGATATTCAGGGCATATTACGCCTTTTGCCCTGGTACTCAACCGACAGCTTGCTGATGTAACATGTTCTGCTTGGCCGGTGCATTGCGCCGGCGCAGGTAGACCAGGCCTGGGAAATGAGAAGCGACACTGTAAAGCGTGGCATCGAGAGAGCGCCACACCGTTCATTGCTGCGCGCCACCGGCGTGGTGCGCGACGACGAGGACTTTGAGCGCCCGTTCATCGGCATCTGCAATTCGTTTGTAGAGCTGATCCCCGGTCACGTACACCTGCAGAAACTGGGCGCCGTCGCCCGTGACGCGGTGCGCGACGCCGGTGGCCTGCCGTTCGAATTCAACACCATCGGCGTGGACGACGGCATTGCCATGGGTCACCTCGGCATGCGCTATTCCCTGCCCTCGCGCGAGCTGATCGCCGACTCCGTGGAGACGATGGCACAGGCCCATTGCCTGGACGGCCTGGTGTGCATTTCCAATTGCGACAAGATCGTGCCCGGCATGCTGATGGGAGCGCTGAGGATCAATATACCGACGGTGTTCGTATCCGGCGGGCCGATGAAGGCCGGCAAGTTGCCCGGCGGTGGGAAGGCCGACCTTTCGAGCGTGTTCGAGGCGGTTGGCCGTCACCAGACCGGCGAAATGAGCGATGAGGAACTCGAAGAGCTGGAGCAGTTGAGCTGTCCGACCTGCGGTTCCTGTTCCGGCATGTTCACCGCCAACTCGATGAATTGCCTGGTGGAAGCCCTGGGCCTGGCCCTGCCCGGCAACGGTTCGATCCTGGCCGTGGACCCGCGGCGCGAGAAACTCGTGCGCAAGGCGGGAGCCTCCGTTGTCGACCTGGTCAAGAAGGACCTCAAACCACGCGACATCGTCACCGTCGAGGCCTTCGACGACGGCTTTGCGCTCGACATGGCGATGGGCGGATCGACCAACACGGTGCTGCACCTGCTGGCGGCCACGCACGAGGCCGAGGTGCCGTACGACCTGGACCGGATCAACCGGATGTCCGACAAGGTGCCCTATATCTGTAAAGTCTCGCCGGCCACGCCCGACGTTCACATGGAAGACGTGGAACAGGCGGGTGGCGTGCAGGCGATACTCAAGGAACTGGACGCCGCCGGCTTGCTGAACTCGGACCGGCCTACGGTGGCGGGCAATCTCCGCGACCAGCTCAAGGAAGCCGAAGTGCGCAACCGGTCCGTGATTCGCGACCGCAGCACGGCTTTCAGCGCCACAGGGAGTTTACGCGTGCTGTTCGGCTCGCTGGCGCCCGAGGGCGCGATCATCAAGGTCGGTGCGGTGTCACCGGGCATGCAACGCTTCGAGGGACGCGCGCGAATCTACGAATCGCAAGATGAAGCAGTCACCGGAATCATGGCGGGCGAAGTGCGCGAGGGCGACGTTGTCGTCATCCGTTACGAGGGGCCGAGGGGCGGGCCCGGCATGCCGGAGATGCTGCAGCCCACGTCGGCGATCGCCGGCATGGGACTGGATACCTCCGCCGCGCTGCTTACCGACGGGAGGTTCTCGGGCGCTACGCGCGGGCTGTCCATCGGCCATGTCTCGCCCGAAGCTGCCGCGGGCGGTCCCATTGCCTTGCTGGAATCCGGCGATCGCATCGTGATCGACCTGGAGCGGCGCCGGGTGGACATCGATGTGGAACCCGAAGAACTCAATCGCCGGCGCGAACGGCTCACCGAGTTTCGCCCGAAGATCAAGGGTGGTTGGCTGGAGCGCTACACGCATTTCGTGACCAGCGCTTCAACCGGCGCCATCCTGCGTGTGCCCGATCCTGCGCGGGAAAAGGCCCGCAAAGCTTCCCAACGTCATGAGGAATTGACCCATGTCTAGCTCCAGCACTGCCGCCGCGCTCGCGGATACCGCGCCGCGCTTGAGCGGCAAGGCCGCCGTGCAGCAATACATCGGCAAGAAGATGTCGGGCGCGGAGATTTTTCTCCACGCGCTGGAAGCGGAGGATGCGCGGGTTGTCTTCGGACATCCCGGCGGTGCGGTAATTCACGTATATGACGAAATGGCGCGCGTTCAGCCGAACTTCAAGCATGTACTGGTGCGCCACGAGCAGGGCGGCACACACGCTGCGGAAGGCTATGCCAAGGCCACCGGCCAGGTCGGTACCGTCCTGGTGACCAGCGGGCCGGGCGCGACCAACACCGTGACCGGCATCGCCGACGCCTTCATGGACTCGGTACCCATCGTAGTGTTCACCGGGCAGGTTCCCATGCCGCTGATCGGCAACGACGCCTTTCAGGAAACCGACACCCTGGGAGTTACCCGCAGTATCACCAAGCACAACTACCTGGTGCGCTCGCCGGACGAAATTCCGCGCATCGTGCACGAGGCCTATCACCTTGCCCGCACCGGCAGGCCGGGACCGGTCGTGGTGGACATGCCAAAGGACGTGCTGATGGCGCAGGGGGTGTTCCAATTCGACGAAACAATCCGCATGCGCGGCTACTCGGTTCCGGACCAATGTGACGAGGTTCGCCTGCGCCGTGCGGTGCGGATGATCGAGGCCGCGCAGCGTCCGTTGTTGTACGTCGGCGGGGGCGCGATCAATTCCAACGCCGCTGAAGTTCTGACCGAACTGGCCCGGCACCTCAATGTTCCGGTGACCACCAGCCTGCACGGGCTGGGCGCATTTCCGGAGGATGATCCACTATCGCTGGGGATGCTGGGAATGCACGGCACCTGGTGGGCCAATCAGGCAGTGCAGCATGCCGACCTCATCATTGCTCTTGGCGCGCGGTTTGACGACCGTGTAACCGGCATGGTGGACGCCTGGGCCCCTCACGCCTCGGTCATTCATATCGAGATCGACAAGTCCTGCATTTCCAAGAACATCTATGCCGACCTGGCGTTCAATGCGGACGTAAAGTCGGTGCTGGAACGGCTGCGCCCTCTGGTGCGGCCCAAGAAGGTCAAACGCTGGTTGAAGAAGATCCAGGGATGGCGCGAGGAATGCCCGCTGGAATACGCCGACGACGGCGAGCTGCGGCCGCAGTTCGTGCTGGAGCGCCTGCGGGCCAAGAGCGGTGGCAACGCGGTCGTGGTCACCGATGTGGGCCAGAACCAGATGTGGGCGGCGCAATATCTGAAGTACACCCAGCCGCGTTCGCACATCACTTCCGGCGGCCTGGGGACCATGGGATTCTCCTTGCCCGCCGCGCTGGGCGCAGGAATGGGTCTGCGCGCCTATGGAATCGACAAGACGGTGATTTCCATCAATGGCGACGGCGGCTTCATGATGAACGCGCAGGAGCTGGCGGTGGCGGCGGCGCACGGCGTACCGCTGAAAGTCGTGATCATGAACAACAACTTCCTGGGGATGGTGCGCCAGTGGCAGGAATTGTTCCACGAAAACCGCTTCAGCCACACCGACCTTACCGACACCAACCCCGACTTCGTGCAGCTGGCGCGCGCCAGCCGCTGCGCGGCCTTGCGGGCGGAACGTCCGGATCAGGTCGATGACGTGATCGAAAAGGCCTGGGAGATCAATGACCGCCCGGTGGTCATGGAGTTCCGGGTGGTCAAGGAAGAGATGGTGTTTCCGATGGTTCCGGCCGGCAAGTCATCCGACGAGATGATCACCTCCCGGCACGCGCCCGAGACATTCGTATGAACGACGAAGCCATCACCCTGACGCCGCAGCAGTTGATCCGCAAACGGGCGGCAGGCGAACCGGTCGAGCCCGGCGCACTGCCGCAGACCCACCAGCACATCATCAATGTGCTGGTGGAGAACTCCATGGGCGCGCTGATCCGCGTCGTGAACATGTTTTCGGCCCGGGGCTTCAATCTCGACAGCGTGACCGTGGGCGTAACCGACGATCCCACGATTTCACGCATGTGCATCGTCACCAGCGGCAACGACCGCGTCATCTCCCAGATCCTGCGCCAGCTCAACAGGCTGGTCGACACGATCGAGGTGTACGACGTTACCGGGACCGATTTCGTCGAGCGCGAGTTGTGCATCATCAAGGTGCGTTGCCGGGGAGACAAGCGGGCCGAAGTCCTGCAGATCAACGAGATTTTCCGCGGCAGAGTGGTGGACGTGACTCCGGACATACTGGCGCTGGAGATCGTCGGACCCACCAAGAAGGTGGACGCTTTCGTCAACCTTATGAAGCGGCACGGGATAGATGAAGTCGCGCGCTCCGGGCGCGTGGCCATGCAAAGGGCGCCTCAACCCATCGATCAAGAGGACTAGCGCCACTCCATCAGCCGGGGGCGAACGGTCCCGGGCTCATACATTCAGCAAGGGAACCGATATGAAGATTCACTACGAAGCCGACCTGTCCATCATTCGCGGCCGCAAGGTGGCGGTGCTTGGCTATGGCAGCCAGGGGCATGCACACGCGCTGAACCTCAAGGAAAGCGGCGTTCAGGTGGTCGTGGGATTGCGCGAAGGCTCCTCTTCGCAGGAAGAGGCGGTATCCCAGGGCTTAAGTGTGCTCGACATGGACGCGGCCTCGGCCTGGGGCGACGTGGTGATGATCCTGGTGCCCGACCAGCACCATCGTCGCGTGTATGAATCCGCCGTGGCGCCCAACCTGAAAGCCGGCAAGGCGCTGGCCGTAGGACACGGCTTCAGCGTCTTGTACGGGCAGGTCAAGCCTCCGGCGGATGTGGACGTGTTCATGGTTGCACCGAAAAGCCCGGGGCATCTGGTTAGGCGGATGTACCTGCAGGGGGCCGGCGTCCCTTGCCTGGCAGCCGTTCACCAGGACGCCACCGGAGGCGCGCTGGACCTGTCGCTCAGCTACGCCGACGGCATCGGCGGCATCCGCGCGGGCGTGATCGAGACAAACTTCAAGGACGAGACCGAGACCGACCTGTTCGGCGAACAGGCCGTGCTCTGCGGCGGCTCGGAGGAACTGATCAAGGCCGGCTTCGAAACCCTGGTGGATGCAGGCTATCCGCCGGAACTGGCGTACTTCGAGGTGCTGCACGAACTCAAGCTGATCGTGGACCTGTACTACGAGGGCGGCTTGAAGCGCATGAACTATTCGATCAGCGACACGGCCGAATACGGCAACTATTCGCGCGGCCCCAAGGTGGTGGGAGAGGCAGCGCGAAAGGCCATGAAGGAAATCCTGGCCGACATCCAGTCCGGCGCTTTTGCCCGCGAGTGGATCGAGGAATTCGAGAAGGGTGAACCGCATCTGGACGAGCTTCGCGCCCGGAGCGCCTCGCACCCGATCGAAGCTGTCGGGGCGAACCTGCGCAAGATGATGAACTGGCTGCCCAAGGACTGATCTCAGAGACAGCACCCTGCCGCCTCCCGGGATTGAGGGCATCCTGCTCTCAAGACAGCACAAGACCCACCATGCCTACGGAGCACTCCGAAAGCGGCTATTCTTCAAATACAGTGAGCAGGCCACACAAGATTTCCCAACAGGCGCTGGATTTTCTTGCCGCAGAGCATTGCGCGCTGGTTGGAGGACGCTGGTTACTCGGGGACGGCGGGGAAGCAAAGTCGATACTTGACCCTGCAACCGGGAGCGGGATTTCCCAGGTCGCTCCGACCTCGACCGCGCAGGCGGACCTGGCTGTCGAAGCAGCGCGCGAGGCGTTTCGCGACCGTCGATGGAGCGGGCAGACCCCCGCTTACAAGCAGCGTGTGCTGCTTCGCGTTGCGGAGCTGATCGAACGAGACGCGCAAACGCTGGCGGAACTGGAAACGCTCAACGGCGGCAAGCTGTATGCCGCGGCGCTGCACGGAGAGGTGGCCCACGCCGCTGAGACGTTTCGCTATTACGCCGGCTGGTGTACAAAGCTTCCGGGCGCGACCTTCGATCCGTCGGTGCCGGGCCAGCGCTTTCATGGATTGATCCGCAACGAACCTGTGGGCATAGCGGTGCAGATCGTGCCCTGGAACGGTCCGCTGGTAATGGCCGCCTGGAAATTGGCGCCGGCGCTCGCGGCCGGTTGCAGTTGCCTGCTCAAGCCCGCGGAGATCACCCCGCTCACGGCGCTGTACCTGGGGCGGCTGCTGCTGGAAGCGGGCGTGCCGGAAGGTGTGGTCAGCATATTGCCCGGACCGGGCGGCAAGCTGGGACAGCACCTGGCGCGTCATCCTCAGGTCAACAAGGTGTCTTTTACCGGCTCGACCGAGGTCGGGAAACAACTGCTGGCGGATGCGAGGGGCAACCTCAAGCGCCTTTCGCTGGAACTGGGTGGCAAGTCGCCGGTGCTGATATTCGCAGATGCCGACCTGCCCCGCGCGATTGCCGGCGCCGCCGATGCGATATTCGCCAACGCCGGCCAGGTTTGCGTGGCCGGATCGCGCGTGTATGTGCAACGGAGCGTTTACCAGGATGTTCTCGATGGCCTCGCAGAGGCCGCGAGCGGACTGAAGCTGGGCCCCGGGCTTGACCCGGAATCGCAGATGGGGCCGCTTGTCAGCGCCTCGCACCGCGAATCGGTCCACGCGCTCGTGCAGTCGGGTGTAAGCGAGGGCGCGGAACTGGTAACCGGCGGCGAGCCGCTCGCGGGTGAAGGATTCTTCTACCGGCCGACCGTGTTCGCGGGCGCCGGCGAGGACATGCGGATCAACCGCGAGGAAGTTTTTGGACCCGTCGTTACCGTAATGCCGTTCGACACCACGGAAGAGGCCCTCCGCCAGGCCAACCGCAGCCGCTACGGACTGGCCGCCAGCGTATGGACCCGCGACCTCGCGCGCGGCCATGAAATCGCCGAAAGCCTGGAGTCCGGCATCGTCTGGATCAACTCGCACGGCATCCCCGAGCTCTCGATGCCCATCGGCGGCTACAAGCAGTCCGGCTGGGGGCGCGAGCACGGACTCGAAGGCCTGAAGATCTACATGGAAACCAAGTCGATCATGGCGAGGATGGACTGATGCCGCGAATTGCCGAAGCACGCGTGATCGTGACCTGCCCGGGGCGCAACTTCGTAACACTCAAGATCGTTACCGACGACGGCGTGAGCGGCCTGGGCGACGCCACGCTGAACGGCCGCGAGATGGCGGTGGTCAGCTACCTGAACGATCACGTGATCCCTACCCTGATCGGCCGCGATGCGCACCGCATCGAGGACACCTGGCAGTACTTGTACCGCGGCGCTTACTGGCGCCGCGGCCCCGTGACCATGACCGCCATCGGCGCCGTGGATACGGCGCTTTGGGACATCAAGGCCAAGGCTGCCGGTATGCCCTTGTACCAGTTGCTGGGCGGGCAAAGCCGGGACGCGGTGCTGTGCTACGGACACGCCAACGGCAAGGACGTGGCTGCGGCCGTGGAAGAAGTCGGCCGCTACCTGGAACTGGGCTACCGGGCGGTGCGGGCCCAGTGCGGCGTGCCCGGACTTGCCGGCGCCTACGGCGTGAGTAATGACAAGATGTACTACGAGCCCGCTTCGGCGGCGCTGCCCGAGGAGAACACCTGGTCCTCGGAAAAATACCTGAACTCCGTGCCCGAGCTGTTCGCGGCATTGCGCGAGCGATACGGGTTCGCTCCGCACCTGCTCCACGACGTGCATCACCGCCTGACGCCGATCGAGGCCGGACGGCTGGGCAAGGCGCTGGAACCCTACGCGCTGTTCTGGATGGAGGACCCCACACCCGCGGAGAACCAGGAATCATTCAAGCTGATTCGTTCCCACACCACCACTCCGCTGGCCTTGGGCGAGGTCTTCAACACCGTCTGGGACTGCAAGGACCTGATCGAAGACCAGCTCATCGACTACATCCGCTGCACCGTCACCCACGCGGGCGGAATCACCCACCTGCGCCGGATCGCCTCGCTGGCGGCCCTGTACCAGGTCCGCACCGGCTGCCACGGCGCCACCGATCTGTCGCCCGTCAGCATGGGGGCCGCTCTCCACTTCGACCTGTCGGTACCGAACTTCGGCATTCAGGAATACATGCGCCACAGCGAACAGACCGACGCGGTATTTCCACGCGCCTGGAGCTTTGCGGACGGCTACCTGCATCCCGGAGAAAAGCCGGGCCACGGCGTGGACATCGACGAGGAGCTGGCTGCCGGATTTCCCTACCGGCCGGCCTCGCTGCCGATCAACCGCCTCGAAGACGGAACGCTCTGGAACTGGTAGGCGCGTAGCTTTGGGACTTGGCGCCTGAGTCCGAAAAACAGGCGTATACTTCAAAGTGTTTGAGGGTGAGGTCGAGGATGTAGCCATGAAGACCTCAACATTAATCTCAAGCCCCCCTCTCCACTCGGCGCAGTCGGCGCCATCGCGACCTCAAAACTCCCTATGGGCCGGCCTGCTCGGAATCGCGACGGCAGCGACGGTTGCGGCCTGCTCCGCGTTCGGCGCAAAGGCAGCGGAAGAACCGGCCCACCAGGTCGTCATCGAAGACCAGGAATTCCAGGTTCGCGAGTATGACGCCTACGCGGTTGCCGAAACGGTGGTCTCCCCGCCTTTCGATGCCGCTACCCGCGTCGGCTTCGGACGCCTGGTCCGGTACATATCCGGTGCCAATACCGGCGAGCAGAAGATCGAAATGACCGCTCCCGTGGAGATGAAGCCACGTGGTCAGAAGATCAAGATGACCGCCCCGGTGGTTCTCAGTCCGGCCGGATACTCCGGCGCGAGCGATGGGCCCAAGCTGACCGGTACGGAAATCGAAAACTGGACGATGGCATTCGTTCTTCCCGAGGGCTATACCGCCGACACGGCACCGGAGCCGACCAACCCCACCATCAGGATTCGCGACGTGGCCCCGCGCCGGGTAGCCACCGTACGTTTCAACGGGATCCTGCGCCAGCGCAATGCCGAACAACAGCGCAAGCGCCTGGAAGCCTGGCTGGCTGAGCGCGGCCTGGAACACGAAGACGATTGGCGCACAGCGGGCTACAACCCGCCGTGGACGATTCCGCAGCTTCGCCGCAATGAAGTGCTGGTGACTTTGCGGTAGTTCGCGCGCCGGCGAACTTCAGCGGGACGCCGCCCCGCCGTTGACGGCGTGAAGCATGACTTCGGCGGGCGCGGCGCGCGGGCGTCGCCTCCTCCTGCAGGGCCGACGTGATTCCGCTTGACTGAAGCCGGTCCGCGTCCGCTAGCAAGCGTGACCAATCCGGGCCCGACCGGGGGCAGACGGCGAAAGCCGAGGTCCTGCGGTGGCAAAGCTCTTTGCCGCGGCACAGACTGGCGCCGCCGTCCTCCGGCAAGAAGGCACCCATGCGCCCGCCGTCGATATGCCTACTGCTGCCCCGCACGCCGGCGACCGCCAACATAGCGCCGCAGCGCCGCCTCCGGTTATCGCCCGATGGCTGCCCGGGAGAGGAAGATCGGAAACCCGGACCGCACGCGGGCGTCGATTTCGTCGCTGACATGGCTCGGCGAATGTTGAGCGAGAATTTCCCGGGTCTTTTCGACGGCCTGGTGCAGCAGCACGGGCTTGCCTTGTTCCTCCCAGACGTTCGGGCTGGTGCGGTCGCTGAAATCGGGATAAATGTACTCGCTTTGCATCACTTCCAGGGTGCTTCCCGAACCCAGGTAATGTCCTTCGCCGCTTGCGCAGACCTTTTCGACTTCGGCGAAGCTCAGCGTGTCGGAGTTGACTTCGATCCCCCGGGTAACCCGCCCGACGGAGCCAAGGACGTCGTTGTCCAGCAGCAGACTCTCCGGGCATGTGCTCAACAGACTGGCGTACATGCCGGCGGATTCATAAACGATGTTCGCCCCGGACAGGGCCGCGGACAGCACCGTCGCCGCCCGTTCCGCGCCGGCCTGAAAGTCCGGAAACTTGGCGTCGGACATGCCGCAGGCGGTGCCGAAGGGAAGATCGAAATGGTTGCCGAGCTGGGCGCAGGCAGCGGACAGCAAACCCTGCTCCGGGGAGCCGCCGCTCATCGCCCCGGTACGCAGATCGGAAACAAACGGCCAGGCGCCGAGAATCGCCGGCGCGCCGGGCTTGATCGCGTTGACATAGACCAGCCCGCCGAGGCACTCCGCCCAGGCTTGGGAAACCGCCCCGGCCAGGTAGGCGGGGGTCGTCGCACCCGCCTGGCCCGCCGATAACAGCAGCACCGGCATGCCACCCTCCACGGCTACCCGCAGGCACTCGAGCGCATCGGTGGCGAACTTCAACGGCGGGACCACAAAGCAGTTGGACTGACTGACGAAGGGACGCGCCCGCCATTCGGTCTCGCCGCCGGCGATGAGATGCAGCATCTCAAGGCTCTTCTCCACGTGCCGGGGTAGCGTCCAGCTCGAACCGACGTGCTTGCTGGTTCCCATCACCGCGCAGTAGAGCGTATTGATGTCCATCGCATAGTTGTCGGCAATGTCCCGGGGAACGCAGGTGCGCTGGAACATGTGAATGTGCTCGCATGTGTCGACGATACGCGCCATGTCGTACAGGTCTTGCGCATAGGAATCCCTATAAAGCCCTTTCTCCGTGTCGGCGACCATGACCGCGGCGCCGGCGGTAGAGAAGTGCACTCTGGCGCCGCTCAAATCCAGGTCTCTCCGCGGGTCCTGACCGTGCAGCACCAGGTTCCGCCGGGCTTGCTGCAGGGTCCGCTCGACCAGGCTTCCCGGCATGCGCAATCGCCCGTCCTCGCCGAGCACGGCGCCGACCGCCGTACAGGTTTCGATGCAGTGAGGGGTGGGGTCGGCGAACCCCACCCGTTCGAGAATCTTCAAGGCATTGTCGGCGATGGCTGCAACGCCGTCAGCGGACAAGGGCCGGTATCGTCCTCCGGTATGCCCCGGCCGAACCGGCTTGACCGCTTCGGCAAGGGGCGCGGCGCGCTCGGCCCGTCGGGCCCTTCTACCACCTGATCGTCGAGGCATGGCTGCTCTCCGTGGTATGCAAGTTGAAAGACGCTGAAAGCATAGCTGTTTCCATGTAGAAGCGGCTAGCGTCGCGAGCGGCGGCCCCGTGCCCGGGCGGGCCGCTCCGGGCGGGCCGCAACGGGGGGCGGGACCCGATCGGGGAAGATGCCGGCCAGGCCCGCAAAAGCCTCCGTTCGATGCGGTATCGCCATGGCATCGACAAAGTAGGCCTGGAATTTCGGTTCGATGGCCGTCTCCACTTTCTCAACACTCCTGACCACGGATTCAATCTCGCGCCGGGAGGCCCGGTTCAACAGGGCGATCCTGGCCCCGTGCCCGGCCGCGTTGCCGGCCGCGGAAACGGCATCCAGCGGGCAGTCCGGAATCATGCCCAGCGCCATAGCGTAACGCACGTCGATGTGACTGCCGAAGGCGCCGGCCAGGCGTATTCGATCCACCGAGGCCACCCCGAGCCGATCCATCAGCAGCCTGATGCCGGCATAAAGGGCAGCCTTGGCGAGTTGAATCTGGCGCACATCGGTCTGGGTGACCGTAACCCGTTCTCCATGGATGGAGAAGGAAAAGGTGCGGCCATCACGAATCAGGCGAGGCGTGCGGCCCGCTTGCCCCCCGTCGATCACCCCGTCGCTGGTGAGGATGCCCGCCAGCCACATCTCCGCCACCGCTTCGATGATCCCGGACCCGCAGATACCGGTGACGCCCTGATCCGGCAGCGCGTCGCTGAATCCCGGCTGGTCGGACCACAGATCGGAGCCGATCACGCGAATCCGGGTCTCCAGCGTTGCCGGGTCGATACGTACCCGCTCTATGGCGCCGGGCGCAGCGCGCTGGCCGGCGCTGACCTGGGCGCCCTCGAAGGCCGGTCCGGTGGGACTTGAGCAGGCCAGCAAACGCTGGTCGTTGCCAAGCACGATTTCCGCGTTGGTCCCGATGTCCACCAGCAGACTGACTTCCCCGCTCCGGTGGGGTTGCTCGCAAAGCACCATGCCGGCAGTATCGGCGCCCACATGTCCGGCAATGCAGGGCAGCACATAGGCTACGGCGCCTGGATTGATCTCAAGGCCAAGGTCGCAGGCTGCCAATTGGACAGACTCGTCCACCGCTAGCGCGAACGGCGCCCCGCCCAGCTCCACCGGGCTTATGCCGAGCAGCAGATGATGCATGATCGGGTTGCCCACAAACGTAAGACCGAGGATGTCCTGCGGATCCACGCTGGCTTCCGATGCTGTGGTGGCCACGAGTTCATTGACGGCTTTGCGCACCTCCCGGGTCAGGTCATCGCTGCCCTTGGGGTGCATCATGACGTAGGAGACCCGGCTCATCAGGTCCTCGCCGAAGCGAATCTGGGGATTCATCATGCCGTTTGAAAAAAGCACTTCGCCGTTGTTCAGGTCGCATAGATGGGCAGCTATCGTGGTTGAACCAACGTCTATCGCCAGACCGTAGATGGATTGCTTGAAGCCCGGCCAGATGGCCAGTATTTCCGAATCCTGGTGCACGGCGACCGTGACCGTCCACGCGCCTGCCCGCAATATGCCTTGCAAGTGGGCCAGCAACGCGGCCGGAAACGCCGGGCGCAGGCTCCACTGCTCTTCCATGGCGTGAAGCAGGCGCGTCAGGTCGCTGCCCGAGCCCTCCATGTCCGCGGGCGCCACCTCCACCAGGTAGAGACGGACCACCGGGTCCAGGCGGATCGGCCGGGAGTCGGCATCCTTGCGCACAACCTGGCGGTGAATCTGACTTTCCGGCGGCACGTCGATCAGCAGATCTCCCAGAATGGCGGCCTGGCAACTCAAGCGGTGGCCCGGCGCCAGCGGCCGGTTGCGTTCGCCATAGCGGGCCTCGACGGCCCCGGCCGGCGAAAGGTGCTCCGGGGCGGAGACGATTCCGTGCTTGGGAAAGTCGCCTTCGATGCACACTACGCGGCATCGCCCGCAGAGTCCGCGGCCACCGCAGATGGAGGCGATGTCCACGCCGAGCTCCCACGCCGCTTCCAGCAACGGTGTACCGAGCGGAAACTCTCCGCGCCGTCCTGAAGGGGTGAAAACCACCCGGGCCCGGCGTTCGGTTTTGACTTCCAAGACCCGTACAAGCCCCGGGGTCAGCGGCGGCGGCGACGGCCCCGCCGGTTCCCTCGGGCCCCCGCCGGAGCACCGGGTTCACGGTACTTGGCAATCCAGCGCGCGCAATCGGGATCCTTGCCCATCATGACATCGGCGCCAAGGACCGCCTGCATGACCTCGCCGTGCAGCGGGTTGGTGATCGCGGAAGTCATGCCGGCTCCGATCGCCATGGTGAGAAACGCGCTGTTGATACCGTTTCGATTTGGCAGGCCGAAACTCACATTCGACGCACCGCAGGTGGTATTGACCTTCAATTCCCTGCGCAATCGGCTGACAATGTGCATGACCTGCCGGCCGGCGGAATTGATTGCGCCGATCGGCATGACCAACGGATCGACCACGACGTCGCTGCGGGAAATGCCGTGGTCCTGCGCTCTCTCGACGATCTTCCTGGCCACTTCGAAGCGCACGTCCGGGTTCTCCGAGATGCCCGTTTCGTCGTTGGAAATGGCCACCACCGCGGCGCCGTGCCGCGCTACCAGCGGCAGCACCGTTTCCAGCCTGTCCTCTTCGCCCGTCACCGAATTCACCAGCGCCTTGCCGCGATAGACCGCCAGGCCGGATTCCAGCGCAGCGACGATGGAGGAATCGATGGACAGGGGTACATCGGTTACCGACTGCACCAGCTTGATGGCTTCGGCCAGAATGGCGGGTTCGTCCGCCAGCGGGATCCCGGCGTTCACGTCCAGCATGTGGGCGCCGGCCTCGACCTGGGCGACCGCGTCCGCGACCACTCGATCGTAGTTTCCCGCCTTCATTTCCTCCGCGAGAATCTTGCGCCCGGTGGGATTGATGCGCTCGCCTATGATCACAAACGGTCGATTGAAACCGATCGCCACCTCCCGGCGATGGGAAGCAATTACGGTGTCCGTCATGCCTCGGCTACCAACTGACGCATCCGGCACATCGCTTCAATCCTCCGCCAAACCGTGGTTGCGGATGATCGCCAGCAGGCGATCATCCGAATAACGCGTTTCGATCCGGGCCGCAAGCCGGTCGGCGACCACCTGCAAGTCGGCCGCCGCATCATCCGCCCCGGGCTTGATCGGCTCCCGCGCCCATTCATTGAGGTAGGCATCGGCGCTATGCTTCTTCGCCCGCATGGCGGCACGATCTATGGCGTTCTGAAAGCGCCCGCTCAACCGCGCCCTTGCTCGCCTTCTGCCCTTCCTGACGATTACCTGCGAGGGAATATCACGCCACCTCACCAGGACAACGTTCACGGGCTGCTACCCTGCGGCCACCCGGGCGACGCGCTCTTGCAAAGCACGGTAACCGGTGTGAAGGTGGGAAAACTCAAGGCCGAGGCGGTCCGCGACCGCTTGGGCTGCGGCGAGCAGTTCCGCGTCCCGCGTCTGGGACAGAAAGACCACGCGCCGATAGTTGCCGAAGAACGCTTGAGACAGTTCAGGATGGCGATCCAGCTGCAGCGTCTGCACGACGAGACGGTCAAAGAAGCGCACCAGGAAATCGGTGAGGTAAAACGTGCCCGGCTCTTCATCGGCCAGGCGTTGGAAGATTTCGGCGCCGGCGAACAACTCATAGCAGTGCAGCCCCGGCAGGCGCTCCACACCGGGGTAGTCCTCCAGCACCCGGTCGATCTCGCCATAGCTGCCGCAATCGGCATAGCCGATGAAAATGCGGTGGTACTGCCCGCTCGCACGCTTGATCTCTGCGCGCAGCCGGGGCGCGATCCGCTCCGGGCGAAGGTGCAATTGTGGGTCCAGGCAACGGATACGAAGATGGTCCCAGCCGTTGGCGTGCCGTATCGCGTGCAGCTCCCGGGCGAGAGCGCCGCAGGCGATCACCAGTACGGGATCCCTTTTCATCGGTCGTTGTGCCTCTTCTGCATCAGGAGGGCGGCGGTGTCCACCGCGGTGGCGGCGTCGCGGCAATAGGCGTCCGCGCCCACTGCCGTGCCGAATTCCTCGTTCAGGGGCGCGCCGCCTACCAGCACAATGTAGTCTTCGCGGATGGACCGGGCCACCAGTTCGTCGATGACCACCTTCATATAGGGCATGGTGGTGGTTAGCAGTGCCGACATGCCGAGAATGTCCGGGCGGTGTTCCTGCAGCGCTTCCAGGTAGCTTTCGACGCTGTTGTTGATGCCGATATCGATCACCTCGTAACCGGCGCCCTCCATCATCATTCCCACCAGGTTCTTGCCGATGTCGTGAATGTCGCCCTTGACCGTACCGATTACCATCTTGCCGACCGGTTTCGCGCCCGTCTCCGCCAGCAACGGCCGCAGCACGGCCATGCCGCCTTTCATGGCGTTGGCGGCCAGCAGTACCTCCGGTACGAACAGGATGCCGTCGCGAAAGTCGATACCGACAATCTGCATGCCCCCTACCAGGGCATTGCTGAGAACCTTCTCCGCCGACCAGCCCCGCTTAAGCAGAATCTCCGTGCCTTCAACGATTTCATCCCTGAGACCGTCGTACAGATCGTCGTGCATCTGCTCGACCAGTTCATCGTCGGCGAGCTCGGAGAGGACGAGATCGTCCGGCTGCTCCGCCGCCTTGTCCTTGCCGTCCACGTCGTCATTCATGCCAACTACCTCCAACCACCAGAACTCCTGCCTCAAAAAGGTTCAGCAGTTCCAGGACAGGATTCCATTCGGGTCGCGACAACGGGGCAGTCAGGCGCTTATGGTGAACGGCTGTGCTACAGGCCGAAACGGCCCGGCGCGCGTTCCTGCCCGGCTGCTCCATCTCACGGCCGATCCAGCGGCCTTCGGCGGCATATTAGCAGTCATTAATTGACATCCGCAATGAAAAAAAGGTGTTTTTTGATGACCGGCGAGATTGCGATACCGGCATGGGCGCGGTGACTGCCGGCTCCGCCCGCAGCCGCCGGCCCTTCAATCGACCGCCGGCTGATGTCGCGATCCATATTGCAAGTTAACCCCAACTTCCGTGAGAATCAGGTTGGCGGCCATCCTAGCCCGGAGAACGCCATGGTGGAACAGGCTCGAATTGTCATTGTCGGCGGCGGCATTATGGGCGTCGGATTGCTCTACCATCTGGCGGCCGAGGGCTGCGATGATGTCCTGCTGATCGAAAAGGGCGAGTTGACTTCGGGCTCCACCTGGCACGCGGCCGGTCAATGCCCCAACCTGGTCGGCAACTACAACCTCGCCAAGATCCACGAGTACAGCATTTCCCTGTACAGGCAACTGGAGCAACTGACCGGACAGTCGGTCACCTGGCACGCCTGCGGAAGCGTTCGCTTCGCCCTTACCCAGCAAGATCTGGACTGGTTCCACTACCTGCGCGGTATTGCTGCAAATGTCGGTTACCACATGGAGATCGTCGACGTTGCAAAGATCGCCAAGTTGAATCCCTTTGTCTCGACCGAAGGTGTGCTGGCCGGCGCCTGGACCCGCAACGACGGCCACGCCGATCCGTTCGGGCTTACCCAGGCGATGGCCCGAGGGGCGCGCAAGCTGGGGGCCAGGATTGTCCGTCACAACCGGGTAACCGGTATTGAGTCCCTGCCGGGCGGCGAGTGGAAAGTGATGACGCAGCAGGGGCCCGTCATCGCCGAAACCGTGGTCAACGCCGCCGGCTGCTTTGCCCGGCAGGTGGCGGGGATGGTGGGCGCGGACCTTCCCATCTGCAACATTCAGCACCACTACCTTGTCTCCGGCCCGGTTCCGGAACTGGCCGGCAGAAGTGAAGAACTCCCTGTGACCCGCGACCCACATGCCTCCGTCTACCTGCGTCAGGAGCAGGAATCCGGCCTGATCGGCATCTACGAGTCAGAGGGCTTGAGCGAAGCCTGGCAGCCGACCGGACTGCCGCCCTGGGAGTCCGACAGCGAACTGTTCGAGGACGATCTCGAGCGCCTGATGCCCTGGCTGGAGCGCGCCATGGAACGCATGCCGATCTTCGAAACCGCAGGCATCAAGCAGATCGTCAACGGCGCCATCTCCCACAGCCCCGACGGTCTGCCACTGCTCGGGCCGGTAGCCGGTCTACGAAATTTCTGGCTCTGCTGCGGCTCGTCCTTCGGCATTGCCCAGGGCGCCGGCTGCGGCAAGTACCTGGCTCAGTGGATGTTGCATGGCGATTCCGAAATCAACATGACCGGCTTCGATCCGCGGCGCTTCGGGGTGTTTGCCGATGTCGACTACATGGGCGCCAGGGGGCGCCAGGACTACGCCCTGACCTACGCCACGCCTCCGCCGGGGGAAGAACTTCCGGCGGCCCGCCGGTGCCGGACCAGCCCGCTGTACGACAAGCTCAAGGCCCAGGGCTGTGTGTATACCGAGACCTTTGGCTGGGAGCGGCCCAAGTGGTTCTCGCCCGACGGCCGGGAGGAGCAATACAGCTTTCGTCACAACAACGTGTTCGAGTTGGTGCGCGAAGAGTGCCTGTCCGTGCGCGAACGGGTCGGCATTCTGGACCTCTCCGGATTCGCCAAGTACGACGTGACGGGCCCTGATGCCCGTACGATGCTGACTCGGCTTTGCGCCAACCGGGTGCCGAAGGCGAGCGGTATCGCGCTCACCCACCTGCTGTCCGAGGGCGGGCGCATCGGCGCGGAAATGACCATCACCCACCTCGACGATGAGACCTTCTACGTGCTTTCCGCCGCTGGCGCGGAACTGCGCGATCTGGACCACCTGCAACAGGGCCGGCGCCCCGAAGAGCAGGCGCGCGTCGCCAATGTCACCGACCGGCGGGGGGTGCTGGTGCTGGCCGGACCGCGCGCCCGGGACGTTCTGGCCCAGCTGACGGATTCGCCCCTGGACAGCGACGTTTTTCGCTGGCTGACGGCCAGGGAAATCGATATCGCCGGCATGCCGGTGCGTGCCTTGCGAGTGAACTATGTGGGTGAGCTCGGCTGGGAGCTGCACCCCGCCATGGAGCATCTGGAGGCGCTTTATGACGCGCTGATGGCGGCCGGAGCGGAATTCGGCATCTGCAATTTCGGCCTCTATGCGGTCAACAGCCTGCGGCTGGAAAAAGCCTATCGCAGTTGGGGTGTCGAGCTGACCAACGAAGTCACCCTGATCGATGCAGCCATGGAGCGCTTCATCAAGTTCGACAAGGGCGATTTCATCGGCCGGGACGCGACCCTTAAGCAGCGGGACCGCACTCTGCAACTGATCTACTTCGCCCTGGACCCCGGCGACGCGGATGTGCAGGGCGGGGAACCGATCTTCGCCGGTGAGCAATGCGTGGGGGTGACTACCTCCGGCGGCTATGGCCACTTTGTGCGGCAAAGCCTCGGCTTCGGCTACGTACCGCCATCCCTGGCCGGTTCCGATACGGCGTTGACGATAGAAGTGCTCGGGCAACGGCGGCGGGTGACGGTGCTGACTGAGCCCGTGCACGACCCGGCCAACGTCCGTTTACGCGCCTGACGGCTAGTGTCGACCCGGCCCGACCGACCTGCCGACCTGCCGCGCAGGGCCAGCGTGGTCGTGATCGGCGGCGGCGTGATCGGCTGCTCGGTTGCATATCACCTGGCGCGGGACGGGGTCGCCGACGTGACGCTGCTGGAGCGCAAGCAGCTCACTTCGGGCACCACCTGGCACGCGGCGGGACTGGTCGGACAGCTGCGCACGTCCATCAACATGACCCAGCTGGCGCGCTACACAAGCACGCTGTACCGGCGCCTGGAGTCGGAAACCGGCCAGGCGACCGGCTACCGGCGCTGCGGTTCCTTTTCCGTCGCCACCAACGAAGAGCGGTTCGAGGAGCTAAAGCGCAGCGCGTCGATGGCCAAGGTATTCGGACTGGACGTGGAGGTGGTCACGCCCAGGGCCATCAACAAACGGGTCCCCCTGCTGCATTCCGGGGACCTGCTCGGCGGCATCCACATTCCTTCGGACGGCTATGCCAATGCGGTTGACATTACCAATGCGCTGGCCAGGGGCGCCGTCGCCGCCGGCGCGCACATCTTTCAGAACCTTCCGGTCACTGCCATCCGTTCAGGGCCCGGCGGCGTAACCGGCGTGGCCACCGAGCACGGCGATATCGAAACGGATTACGTGGTGTTATGCGCCGGCATGTGGACCCGGGAACTGGCGGCGACAGTCGGTGTGAACGTGCCCCTGCATGCCTGCGAGCACTATTACGCCCTGTTCGAATCGGTGGAGGGGCTGGATCCGGACTTCCCGGTGGTGCGCGACTACGATGCCTGCACCTACTACAAGTATGACGCCGGCAAGCTGCTGGTCGGCGCCTTCGAGCCCCGTGCCCGCCCCTGGGCCACGGAGGGCATCCCCCCGGACTTCTGTTTCGACGAACTGGCCGGCAGTTTCGAGCACTTCGAACCGATCCTTGAGCAGGCCATGGTGCGCGTGCCGGCGCTGGCATCCGCCGGGCTGCACACTTTCTTCTGCGGCCCCGAGAGCTTTACCCCGGACGTGCGCTACCACATTGGCCGGGCGCCCGAACTCGACAATTGTTTTGTGGCGGCGGGACTCAATTCCATCGGCCTGCAGTCCGCCGGCGGCATCGGCAAGGTGATCTCCCAGTGGATCCGCCTCGGACACCCGCCGACGGACCTGTGGGAAGTGGATGTGCGCCGCAATCAGCCCTTCCAGGGCAATCGAAAGTACCTGCGCGAACGCGTATCCGAAAGCCTCGGACTCCTGTACGCCACGCACTACCCCTACCGTCAGTACGACACCGCCCGGGGGGTCCGCAAATCGCCGCTCTACGATCGTCTGCGGGCCATCGGGGCTTGCCACGGCGAGGTCGCGGGCTGGGAGCGGCCCAACTGGTACGCGCCGGACCCGGCACTGGCCAGCTACGAGTACAGTTACGGGCGGCAGAACTGGTTCGAACATTCCGCATCGGAACACCGGGCGGTCCGCGAAGAGGTCGGTCTGTTCGACCAGTCCTCTTTCGCCAAATTCCGCCTCCAGGGCGATGATGCCGCCCGGGTGCTGAATTTCGTCTGCGCAAACGATATCGACGTGCGTCCCGGCCGCATCGTCTACACCCAATGGCTCAATGACCGGGGCGGCATCGAAGCGGACCTCACCGTGACCCGGCTGGCCGAAGACTGCTTCCTGATCGTGACCGCGGCAGCCACCGAAGTGCGGGACTATGACTGGCTGCAACGGCACATTCCGGCCGACGCCCACTGCGTGCTGACCAATGTAACTTCGGCCATGGGAGTGATTTCCATCATGGGTCCGAACGCCCGGTCGCTGTTGCAATCCCTGACTCCGAACAACCTCTCGCACGAGGCCTTCCCATTCGCCCACAGCCGGGAAATCGAGCTTGGCTACGCCCAGGTGCGAGCCTCCCGGATTACCTACGTCGGCGAACTCGGCTGGGAACTCTACATCCCCACCGAGTTTGTGGCCGGCGTCTACGACACCATCGTCGGCGTGGGCAAACCACATGGCCTCACCCACGCCGGTTACCACGCGCTGGATTCGCTGCGCATCGAAAAAGCCTATCGTCATTGGGGCCACGACATCACCGACGAGGACACCCCGCTGGAAGCGGCTTTAAGCTTTGCCGTGAAGTTCGACAAGCCGGGCGGGTTCATCGGGCGGGAGGCGCTGCTGAAGGAAAAGGCGGCAGGGCCAGTGAAGAAATTGCTGCAGTTTCGGCTGCTGGACCCGCGTCCACTGCTCTACCACAACGAACCGATCTGGCGCGATGACTCGCTGGTCGGTCACGTCACCTCCGGCGCCTACGGCCACACGCTCGGCGGAGCGATCGGGCTCGGCTACGTCGATACGGCCAAGGCGCCAGACCCCGATGAAGGCGGCTTCCGCATCGAAGTCGCCGGCGAGCGAATACCGGCAGAGGTTTCTTCGGTCCCGATGTACGACCCCGGAAACAGGCGCATCCGCTGCTGATTGCAGCACAGCACACCAGGCACGTTCAAGAAAGGCGCAGGATCATGAAGACGATTGGAAACTACATTCAAGGGACACGGACACAGAGCGCTTCCGGGCGGATCGCACCGGTTTACAACCCGGCGACCGGAGAGCGGCGTCTCAAGGTCGCGCTTTCGAGCGACGACGAGACTCGGGCCGCAATTGCAGCGGCACAGCAGGCGTTTGCGTCCTGGAAGGCGGTCACTCCGCTGAACCGGGCACGGGTGATGTTCGCCTTCAAGGCGCTCGTCGAAGAACATCGCCAGGAGCTGGCCGAACTCATTACGATGGAACACGGCAAGGTGCTCTCCGACGCGAGCAATGAACTGGCGCGCGGACTCGAGGTCGTGGAGTTCGCGACGGGGATCCCGCATCTGCTCAAGGGTGAGCACAGCCTGAATGTGGGGCGCGGGGTGGACGGCTACAGCCTGATGCAGCCGCTTGGCGTTTGCGCCGGGATCAGTCCGTTCAATTTTCCGGCGATGGTGCCCATGTGGATGTTTCCGGTCGCCATCGCCTGCGGCAACACCTTCATCATGAAACCTTCGGAGAAAGACCCGTCGGTGACATTGCGGCTGGCCGAACTCCTTACTGAGGCAGGACTTCCGGACGGGGTCTTCAACATTGTCAACGGTGACAAGGCCGCGGTTGACGTCCTGCTGACGGATGAACGTGTCCAGGCCGTCAGCTTCGTGGGGTCAACACCTGTCGCGAAGTACGTATATGCAACGGCTGGCGCTGTCGGGAAGCGCGTGCAGGCGCTGGGCGGCGCAAAGAACCACATGCTCATCATGCCCGACGCCGATCCCGACCAGGTCGTGCATTCGCTGATCGGTGCTGCCTATGGCTCGGCCGGCGAACGCTGCATGGCGATTTCCGTGGCGGTCTGCGTCGGGGATGACGTCGCCGACCGGCTCGTCAGTCGACTGGAGCAGGAAATCGACTCGCTGCGGGTGGGACCGGGCTACGGCCTAGAGCACGAAGCGAACATGGGGCCGCTGATTTCAGCGCAGCATGCAGCCAGGGTGCGCGCCTATATCGACAGCGGAGTTGAGGAAGGCGCCACGCTGTGCCGGGATGGCCGGAATTTTGAATATTCCGAGGAGAATCGCGGTTTCTTTGTCGGCGCGACGCTGTTCGATCACGTGCAACGCGGGATGCGTATCTACGAGGAGGAAATTTTCGGGCCTGTACTCAGCGTCGTGCGCGTGGACAGCCGCGACGAAGCGGTCCGCCTGATCAATGAGCATGAGTACGGCAACGGTACCGCTATCTTCACGCGCGACGGTGACAGCGCACGCCGTTTCTGCGAGGAGATAGAGGTCGGAATGGTTGGCGTCAATGTGCCGATCCCGGTGCCGATGGCATTTCACAGCTTCGGTGGCTGGAAACGGTCCCTGTTCGGCCCGCTGCACATGCATGGCCCGGACGGAGTGCGCTTCTATACGCGCATGAAATCGGTCACGGCACGCTGGCCCGAGGGGCCGTCGGCCGACCCCGATTTCGCGATGCCTACAATGAAGTGACCCGTGCGTCAGCGGGAAACGGCGCCGCCGTTGACCGCGTAGCGCATGACTTCCGCGGGCGTGGCGCGTAGCTGGTCACCCATGATGGTGTGCTTCAGGGACGCCGCGGCCAGGGCGAATTCGGCGGACCTGACCACCGACCAGCCTTCGGCCAGACCGTGCAGCACGCCCGCCGCATAGGCGTCACCGCCACCTACGGGATCCACGACTTCTCCCAGGCCGTGCGGGTCCAGCTTGGCGGATTCCTTGCCGTTGGTGGCGAACCCGCCCAGCCTGGACGCTCCACTGGCGTCCTTTTCGTGCAGGGTCCCGGCCAGCACGTCCATATGCGGCGCCACGTCTTTCAACATTCCGTAGCCGTGCGCCGGGTCCGGCGAAATCTCATCCGGGCGCGGCTCGTCGAGGATCCAGCGAATTTCACGGCAGCCGCAAAACACCAGGTCGGCGTGAGCGACCATCCTGCGGCAGGCGGCGCCAAAGTCCGCGGTGTCCGCCCAAAGCGCCTCCCGGTAATTGCAATCGAACGAAACCCGACAACCGACCTGCCGCGCGGCGCGGGCGGCTGCTTCGCAAGCCTGCGCAGCAGACTCCGACAAGGCCGGCGTGATACCGCTCAAGTGAAGCCAATCCGCGCCCTTGAGCAGCCGGGACCAATCGACGTCGGACCAGTCGCATCGGGCAAAGGCGGAACCCTTGCGGTCGTACAACACCCTGCCGCCCCGCAAGCCGGCGCCACTTTCCAGGAAATACGTCCCGATGCGCGCTCCGTCGATATACCTGCTGTTGCCCTGCACACCGGCGGCCGCCAACATGGCGCCGCCGCGCCGGCCCCAGTCATTCTCGGGGAAAGCGGTCAGAAATCGGGTGTCATGGCCCAGTCGCGCCAGGGCGATGATGGTATTCGCCTCGGCACCGCCGAATTCCACTTCCAGCGAACGGGTTGCATCCAGCACCTGGCCGCGCGGCGTGGCCAGGCGCAGCATTATTTCGCCAAAACCAACAATGTTCGCCATAAGCCTCTCCCGCCCGATGTCCTATTAGCCTACCAAGGTTTGTTGAGTCCGGTGCTCCCGCGCCGCTCTTGCCACGCTGGATTATCGCCGCTCTTGTCTCTGGATGCGGGAGTGAAGGCGTCCCCGCCTTCGCCGAGGGCGAGATGCCCTCGTTCCCGGCGCGCAAACGGCAGACGGAGCAGAAACGCCCATACCGCGCCGGATTTGAGTACCCTGCCCAGCATGGTACGGGCATCCGCGGCGTCAACCCGGATGCGCGCGTCCAGGCTGCTGCCCGGCGCGCTCTCCACCACCAGTTCATCGCCCTCGCGCGTAATGCGCCCGAGTTGGATGTCGAGATCGGCCAGATCGCTGGTAACGCGCATCACAGCCCCCTAGTCGTTCTTCTTCAGCGTGCCACGGTCCTGGGCGGCGCGCACGCGCTTGCGGTGCAGCTTCGGCATGTCGTCCACTGTCATGCCGGCCGGCGGCATGAACTGACCGCGCCCGTAGATGTCCTTGAACACGGTGTCCAATGGTCCCATCTTGTCCGCCAGCGTGCGCGGCGGCTTGCCGGGCGGGAACTGGTTAGGCGGATAGATGGGGTTCTCGTAAATCTGCTTGAAGCCTTCGGTGCGTACGTCCACCCAGCAATTGTGTCCGCAGCGCGAGCGATGTTCCCGCAGCGCCTCGACATCGATGGTGGCGCCGATTACCTGTTCCTGAGGATAGTTGGCGTGGCGCAGCATCATGCCGGTGTAGTCGATGATGAACGAACCGCCGGGGCAAAACGCCTTCGGATAGTAATCGTAGTCCACCGTGCCCCAGTTCGATCCCAGCAGGTAGCACATGTTGTCGTGAGCGCGGGTGCGGCGAGTAAAGGTCCAGAAGTCCCAGGGCTCGCTCACGCCCTCGATTTCCTGCAGGGCCGTGGGATGGCAGAGCACCTCGCAGCCGTTGTAGCCCAGCGCCCGCGAAACCTCCGGGGTGCAGCCATCGTGGCAGGTCATGGTTCCGAGCTTGCCGATCTCGGTGTCCACCACCGGGAACAGGTCGGCAATGTCGCTGCCAAACACCTCGTGATAGGCGTCCAGCAGATCGTGGGGACTGCTTCCCAGGCCGATATTGGCCGGGACGTGCCACTTGTGATAGCGCAGGATGACCTCGCCGCTGGGACCAATCACGAAGGCGGCGTTGAACCAACGATCAGGGAACTCGGGCACCTGCTCAACCACTCCGCCACCGGCGATGTGGAGGCCGTACTCGCGGGCCTTGTCGCCGAGCGCACGCATCTCCGGGCCGTCAAAGGTGATCGCCTTCTTCATGAAGCTGTCGATGCCGTGCTCGCCCTTGCCCGGGGTCGTCACGCCCTGCAGGAAGTACTCGGGCAACACCACCAGCTTCACCGGCAGCTCCCAGAAATAACCCACGCCGAAATCGATCATGTTCAGCGCCCGGTCAAGGTTGCGTTTGATGTCGTCGCGGTCCTCGGCCACCGTTACGTGCGGCTGAATCACCATTCCCGTGTATTTCTCGATCTTGCTCATCGCAAACTCCTCAAAAATCTTCTACCAGAAATCCGCTTCCCGAATCCCGAAATCATCCAGCATCACCCGCGCGGTAATCGTGCCCATGGCTGAAATCCCTCCGCCCGGGTGACAGTGCGGCCCGGTCATGTACAAGCCGGGCACTGGTGAACGATAGTGGGCATAGCCCGGAAACGGCCGGAAATACCCCAGCTGCGAGGCGATGCGTTCGCCGCCATTGGTAGTGCCCTCGACGAATGAGGGATTGGCGCTCTCCAGGCTCTCCCCGGTTTCCACGTGCTGGCCGAGAATGTTGTCGGCACTGATGTTGGGCGCATACCGGCGAAGCTTGGGCAGCAGCACGTCCTCGGCGTATTTCTCGCCGATCTCGCCCCAGGTCCGCCCGTCCGCTAGCCAGTTGGAAACGAAGGTGTCGAATATCAAGGTGTGCTGTCCATCCGGCGCGCGCGTTGGGTCCAGCAGCGTCCAGCAGGCCGACCACAGGAACGGGTCCGACGGGGGCAGACCCATTGCCAACTCGCCGTAGAACTTCATGAGTTGCGGCATGCTGTCGGTCATACGGTGAAACGCGCAGCGGCTCATGCTCCCGCCATTGACGAATTGAGGCGGTTGCTTGAGCGCCAGGTGTACCCGGCACACGGAAATCCTGCCGAAGGAGTAGCCCCGCACCATGTCCAGAAACTTGTCTTGAAGGTGGTCGGCATCCACCATGCCGAGAAACGTCCGGCGCGGCTCCAGCGCCGAAACCACCGCCCTGCGCGCCCGCAGGGTCTCGCCCGACTCCAGCTTCGCGCCGCAGGCCCGGCCCTCCTCAACCAGAATCCGATCCACCGGCGACGAGGTCAGCACCCGGCTGCCGTTGCCCTCCAGGTAGGCGGCCATGGCCCTGGGCAATTGCTGGCTGCCGCCCTGGGGGATCGCCTGACCGTAATAGTGGATCGCCGGAATCATGATGTAGAAGGACTGCCCTGCCCCCTCCTGGTCCGGAAGGATCTGCGGGGCGAGCGCCCAGTTGAGCATCATCGCCCGGACGAAATCGTTTTCGAAATTGGCCTCGACCCAGGCGCGCGCCGACATGGAAAACTCACGAAGGCGCTTGAGGCCGTCGACGCTCTGCTCCAGTGCCCGCGGCAAGGTGCTCGGCGGCGTGGGCGGCGAGAAGAAGGCCTTGATGAACCCCTCCCGAATCTGCTCGAAGTCCGCACAAACGGCGGCGTAGCGCCGGGCGTCGGCGGCCGAATAGGCGCCGATGGACTCGCAGGTGCGCTCCACGCTCTTGTAGACCACGATGCCGGGCCCGCCGCTGCGGTCCGGATGACCGGTGATGTGGTCCTCGGGCTCAATGTACTTCAGGCCGAAACGCTCCAGTTCCGGCTGAATGGCCTTGAAGTCGGCATTGCAGTGGATCCACACGTGAGAGGAACCGTAGAGGTCGTGGCGGAATCCCGGCAGCGTCACCTCGCGGGTCACTGCGCCGCCGCCGACGTAGCTGTTGCGCTCCAGCACGCAGCAACTCAATCCCTCGCGGGTCAGCGTAGCGGCACAGGCCAGGCCGTTCACGCCGCCGCCGATCACGATCACGTCAAAGTCCGACATCAGACCGGCTAGTGTACGCCGCGAGCGCCATAAATCGCTGGGAAAGCGGGCCAGCGTCCCCATATACTTATTGTTCCTGCATAAGGGACCGGAGTTCCCTCAATGTTCACCCGTATCGCGCTTTTCCTCCTGACCAATATTGCAGTCCTGCTGGTCGCCTCTGTGGTCCTTCGGCTGCTTGGAATCGACCGTATGGTGCTGGATGCGGCAGGCGAATTTGCGCTGAACTACACCGGCCTTTTCATCTTCAGCGCAATCTTCGGCTTCGGCGGCGCGTTTCTATCGCTGCTCATGTCGAAGTGGATGGCAAAGCGCGTAACCCGTACTCAGATCATCGATGCGCCGTCCAACCCGACTGAAGTCTGGCTGCTGGACACCACTCGTCAGTTGGCAAGGAGCGCCGGTATCGAAACTCCCGAAGTGGGAATTTTCCCGGCTTCGGAGCCGAATGCGTTCGCGACCGGCGCCCGGCGCAACAAGTCACTGGTGGCGGTCAGCGAGGGCCTGCTCAGAAACTTGCGGCGCGACGAGGTGCGCGCGGTGCTGGGCCACGAAATCGGCCACGTGGCGAACGGCGACATGGTGACGCTGACTCTGCTGCAGGGGATCCTGAATACCTTCGTAATTTTCTTCTCCCGCGTGGTGGGCTTTTTCGTCGACCGTGTGATCCTGCGAAACGAGCGGGGTTTCGGGATCGGCTACTTCGTGGTGACGATCGCCGCGCAGATCGTATTCGGCATCCTGGCCAGCGCCATCGTGATGTGGTATTCGCGCCGCCGGGAATTTCGGGCGGATGCGGCCGGCGCCCGCCTGGCCGGACGGGGCGCCATGATCAACGCGCTGGAGTCCCTGAAGCGCGGCTACGGTCGCGGGCAGTCGATGCCGGAATCCATGGCGGCTTTCGGGATTTCGGCTTCGGCCCGCTCCGGTATCCGGCGTATGTTCTCCTCCCACCCGCCGCTGGAGGCCCGCATCCAGGCGCTGAAATCGCTGGCGCACTAGGGCCTGTTCACACTATGCGATGCCGCTCTGCCGGGGCTGTTTTCTTGCCCGGCAAGGCGCCGCAAGCGCCGTGTGGCCGGCCCACACAAGAGCGCGGCAACGCCGCCCGGCGGGAAAACAGCCCCGGCCCTTCGGGTTGAGTCTGTCACACCGCCACTCGGCGTTGCGACTCGCTCATTTGGAATCACCAAACGTCGCTCCTCGCGCCTTGATTGGCGACGCGACAGACTCAACAGAGCGGCATCGCATAGTGTGAACAGGCCCTAAGCAAACCCCCTGGGAACGAGGCCAGGATGGCCTCTCTCCGCGTACCTAATCTCCGCTCGCGGAGCCCTTCTTCATCAGGGCAACGCGCCGGCAACTCCCGACCAGTTCCTCGTGCTGATTGAAGGCCCGGTGAAGGAAGGTCACCACGCCGGCGTCCGGCCGCGACCTGCTCTCACGCTTGTCCGCCACTTCGGTCTCGATGCGAAGCGTGTCGCCATGAAACACCGGCTTGGGAAACCGGGCGTCCTCCCAGCCCAGGTTGGCAATCGCGGTTCCGAGTGTCGTGTCACCCACGGACACGCCGGTCATCAGGCTCAAGGTAAAGCAGCTGTTTACGATCCGCCTGCCGAATTCGGACTCGCGCATGTATTCCGCGTCCAGGTGCAGCGGCGATGGGTTGTGCGTCAACGTCGAGAACAGGACGTTGTCGGCTTCCGTGACCGTGCGATGCAGAGCGTGCCGGATGATCACGCCCACTTCCAGTTCCTCGAAATAAAGGCCGCGCATCAGGCGGGCTCCACGAGGACCAGCGCGTGGGAAGGAGGACATCTTGTCCTCGCCGAGGGCGGGACGCCCTCGTTCCCAGGGCTACATGCGGAATACGCCATAGGGGGACTCCTTGGGCAGGGGGGCGTTCATGATCGCCGAGAGGCTCAGCGCCAACACCCGGCGCGTATCAACCGGATCTATCACGCCGTCGTCCCAAAGCCTTGCGCTCGCAAAAACCGGTTGTCCCTGCCGATCGTACTGATCGCGGATCTGCGCCTGGAAGGCTTCGTCCTCTTCGGCACTGCGGTTGCCTCGCACCTGGCTGAGCACCATGGCCGCCTGTTCCGCGCCCATGACCGATATCCGCGCATTCGGCCACATCCAGAGCATCCGCGGACCGTAGGCGCGGCCGCACATCCCGTAGTTGCCGGCCCCGAAAGATCCGCCGATGATGACCGTGAGTTTGGGCACGCGCGCGCAGGCCACCGCAGTAATCAGCTTGGCCCCGTCCTTGGCGATTCCCCGGCGCTCGAAATCCTTGCCCACCATGAATCCCGCAATGTTCTGCAGGAACAGCAAGGGAATGCCTCGCCGGTTGCAAAGCTGTATGAAATGCGCGCCTTTCAGCGATGATTCCGAGAACAGCACTCCGTTGTTGGCCAGTATCCCCACCGGGTAGCCGCCAAGTCGGGCGAAGGCGCAGACCAGCGTGGTCCCGTAGCGCGGCTTGAATTCGTCAATCTCGGAAGCGTCCACGATCCGTGCAATGACTTCCCGCACGTTATAGATGTAGCGCAGTCCGCGAGGCACGATGCCGTAGATTTCTTCCGGCGAGTACTGCGGCTCCGCAGCGGCGCCAGGCCCGATCCGGCCAGGCCTGTTGAGCCTGCGAACGATGTCCCGGGCGATGCCCAGGGCATGCTGGTCATCGTCGGCGAGGTAGTCCGCCACGCCGGACACCCGCGTATGCATATCGCCGCCCCCCAGTGTCTCCTGGTCAACTTCCTCGCCGGTTGCCGCCTTGACCAGCGGTGGGCCACCGAGAAATATGGTTCCCCGCTCCTTGACGATGACGGTCTCATCGGACATGGCGGGCACGTAAGCGCCGCCTGCCGTACAGGAGCCCATGACCACCGCCACCTGGGGAATGTTGCGCGCAGACAGGCGCGCCTGGTTGTAGAAAATACGGCCGAAGTGTTCCCGGTCGGGAAACACTTCGTCCTGCATGGGCAGGTAGGCGCCACCGGAATCAACGAGGTAAATGCAAGGCAGGTGGTTCTCAAGCGCGATTTCCTGCGCCCGAAGATGTTTCTTCACGGTGAGGGGATAGTAGGTGCCGCCCTTTACCGTCGCGTCATTCGCGACAATCATGCATTCGACGTCGTGAACGCGGCCGATACCACAAACCAGACCGGCCGCGGGAACCGGGTGGTCATAGACGTCATGCGCGGCCAGCTGACCGATCTCCAGGAACGGCGCGTCGGAGTCCGTGAGCGCGGCCACCCGGTCACGGGCCAGCATCTTGCCTCGCTTCAGGTGCCTGGCCCGCGCGGTTTCCGATCCACCCTCGCACACGGTCTCCTTGAGCTCGCGAAGCTGCTTTGCAAGTCCCCGGTTGACCGCGGCGTTGGCGGTGAATTCTTCGGACTTTGTGTCGATCTTGCTCTTGAATACTGCCATCAGGCGTTTCCCCCGGTGGCATCGAAGAGTTCGCGGCCGATCAGCATGCGCCGGATTTCATTGGTGCCGGCACCAATCTCATAGAGCTTTGCGTCCCTGAACAATCTTCCTGCAGGATACTCGTTGATATAACCGTTGCCTCCGAGTGCCCGCAGGGCCTCGCCGGTCACCCAACTGGCACTCTCGGATGCATTGAGGATTGCCGCAGCGGCGTCGAAACGCGTTGTCGCGCCACGGTCGCAGGCCTGAGCAACCGAATATACATAGGCCCTGGCAGCGTTCATTTTCGTATACATGTCCGCCAGCTTCCCCTGCATCAATTCGAACTTGCCGATGGGGCTGCCGAACTGCTCTCGTTCATGTACGTAGGGCAACACCATGTCCATGGCGGCGCGCATGATGCCGAGAGGTCCGCCGGCCAATACCACGCGTTCATAGTCTAGTCCCGACATCAGGATCTTTACTCCGTCGCCGGGCAATACGTTGTTCCGGGGAACATGGCACTGATCAAAGACCAGCCCGCAGGTGTCTGAGCCGCGCATCCCCAGCTTGTCGAGCTTGGGTTCGGTCGAATATCCCGGCAGGTCCTTTTCGACGATAAACGCCCGGATGGACCCGCTCTTGCGGGAACTTGCCGCCGATGTTTCCGCGGGGACCCTGGCATAGACGATCAGTGCGTCCGCTTCCGGTCCGTTGGTAATCCACATTTTCGTACCGTTCAATACATAGTGGTCGCCTTCCGGTTCCGCGCGGGTTCGCATGCTCAACACGTCGGATCCCGCTTCCGCCTCGCTCATGGCCAGTGCGCCAACATGCTCGCCGGCGATCAGCTTCGGCAACAAACGGCCCTTCTGCTCCTCCGTGCCCCACAAGCACAGCTGGTTGACCATCAGGTTGGAATGCGCAGCATAGGAAAGGCCTACTGAAGCCGAGGCCCGGCTGATTTCCTCCATGACGACCACGTGCGCCAGGTAACCGAGCCCCGCACCACCGTATTCGGGCCCTGCGGTAATTCCCAGCAGGCCCAGTTCGCCCAATCGGGGCCAAAGGTCGCGAGGGAAGCGATTGCTCGCATCCAGTTCTGCGGCGCTGGGCGCAATGTGATCCGCTGCAAAGCGCGATGCCTGCTCGCGCACCAGGTCAAACTCCTCGCCCAGACTGAAGTCAAAATCGACTGCTGTTGCAGATTCAATCATCGGCGCTGCCCCGCTTGCCTGAGTGCGGACCTTCAATCCGTTGCGGGAACGTCATCGCGCTCATATTGCATACGCCACTCTTCGTACGGTCTCGACACTGCAATCATTTCCTGCCAAATACGCGTTTTCCTACGATTGCGATTACATCTTTCTGATCACCCTACATTTTAGCGCGCGCCAGAGGCCCTCCGAGTCTGCGACACTGCAACGGTCAGGCGCTGTGCGCCAAGGCGAAGAATATGCCATTGTCGGGTAAGATTATGTGCGTGGCGGCAGGTCGGTCCCGGCGGGATACAAGGAGGAGGAACCCGGTGAGAATCGACCGGACCACGTTGACGAAAGGGCAGGCACGGAAGTTCATTGCGCTGAGGCAATCCGCAGGCGGCGCGCTGGGCTGGGAGGTGTTCTGACGTGGAGAATCGGCCATGACCACCCACGCGCATCGGCATGAGCACGAACGCCACCAGGCGGCTGTCGTGAGAGACCCGGTCTGCGCCATGACCGTCGATCCAAACGCGGACAAGCCGAGCTACGAGCACGACGGCCACGTCTATCGCTTCTGCTGCCCCGGGTGCCGCGACAAGTTCAAGGCGGCGCCGGAAGACTACCTTGAATCGAAGGATCCCGTCTGCGGCATGACCGTGGCGCGCGCGAGCGCCCTACATGTCGCCAAACACGCCGGCCAGCGCTTCTATTTCTGCTCGGCGCGTTGCCAGGAAAAATTCGAGGGGGAGCCTGACGCTTATCTGCAAGGTCTCGCCGCGCCGGAACCGATGCCCGAGGGCACGCTTTACACCTGTCCGATGTGCCCCGAGGTCGTGCAGGAGGGACCCGGCGACTGCCCGAGCTGCGGCATGGCGCTGGATCCGATGGGCGTGCCGGCTGGAGACCAGGGACCCAATCCGGAGCTCGTGGACTTCACGCGCCGATTCTGGATCGGGGCGGCGCTGACGGTTCCAATTCTGCTGCTCGCGATGGGCCCCATGATCGGCCTGCCCGTGCGCAGGTGGATCGGCGAAGGTGCGGCGGTTTGGGCGGAACTCGTCCTGGCGACGCCGGTCATCCTCTGGTCGGGCTGGGCGTTTTTCGTCCGCGGCGTCAAATCCGTCGTCAACCGCAGCCTGAATATGTTCACGCTGATCGCCATGGGCGTCGGCGCGGCATACGCGTTCAGTGTCGTCGCGACGATCGCGCCGGGGATCTTTCCGGCCGGATTCCGCGATGCAGGAGGCCACGTCGGGGTCTACTATGAGGCTGCGGCCGTCATCGTGATTCTCGTATTGCTTGGCCAGATACTGGAACTCCGCGCCCGGGAACGGACGGGCGACGCGATCCGGGCGCTGTTGGATCTGGCGCCGAAGACGGCGCGAATCATCCGCGAAGATGGCCGCGAAGAGGAAATCCCTCTCGAAGACGTTCAGGTGGGCAATCACCTGCGGATACGCCCAGGAGACAAGGTACCGGTGGATGGGGTGGTTGTCGAAGGCCATTCCTCGATTGACGAGTCCATGCTGACCGGCGAGCCGGTGCCGGTCGAAAAGGCGCTTGGCGACCCGGTGACCGGAGCGACGATCAACGCCAGGGGCACGCTCGTCATTGAGGCCAGGCGGGTCGGCGCCGACACCATGCTGTCGCAAATAGTCGAGATGGTCGCCCAGGCGCAGCGCAGCCGCGCGCCGATCCAGAAATTGGCCGACCTGGTGGCCGCATACTTCGTGCCGGCTGTGGTCCTTGCCGCGGTGGCGGCGTTCGTTGTCTGGTCCACCTGGGGGCCGGCGCCGGCCCTGGCCTATGCCCTGGTGGCGGCGGTCTCGGTCCTGATCATCGCTTGCCCCTGTGCGCTTGGTCTTGCCACCCCCATGTCCATCATGACGGCGACCGGCCGGGGCGCGCAGGCCGGCGTGCTGATCAAGAACGCCGAGGCGCTCGAGCGATTCGCCAATGTCGACACGCTGATCGTCGACAAGACCGGGACCCTGACCGTGGGCAAGCCGAAGCTGGCCGCCGTTGTCCCGGAGGCGGGGATAGACGAGGCCGAGCTGCTGCGGCTCGCGGCGTCGCTCGAACGCGGCAGCGAGCACCCGCTCGCCGAGGCGATCGTTGCGGAAGCCGAAGACCGTGGCGTCGTCCTTTCCAGGGTGGAAGAATTTGAGGCGGTCACCGGGAAAGGCGTCAAAGGACTGGTCGAGGGCAAGACCGTCGCGCTCGGCAACGCGAAGCTGGTTGCCGACCTTGGGCTCGACGGCGGCCAGGCAAGCGAAATGGCCAACCAGCGCCGCGACCAGGGCGAGACGGTCATGTTCGTCGTGGTTGAGGGCCGGCTGGCCGGGCTTGTGAGCGTCGCCGATCCGGTCAAGGAGACAACCCCACAGGCCTTGCAGGCGCTGCATGCCGCGGGCCTGCGCATCGTCATGGTCACGGGTGACAACGAACGCACCGCGAAGGCGGTGGCTTCCCGGCTCGGGATCGACGAGATTCGCGCCGACGTCCTCCCCCAGGACAAGGCCCGCATCATAAAAGAGCTACAGGCAGCCGGCGCCAGGGTCGCGATGGCGGGCGACGGCGTAAACGACGCGCCCGCGCTGGCCCAGGCGGACGTGGGGGTCGCGATGGGCACAGGCGCCGACGTGGCTATCGAGAGCGCGGGCTTCACACTGGTTAAGGGCGACCTGAACGGGATCGTCCGGGCCCGCCGGCTGGCGCATGCGACGATGCGCAATATCAGGCAGAACCTGTTCTTTGCTTTCGTCTACAACTCGGCTGGCGTGCCGATCGCAGCCGGTGTTCTGTTCCCGTTCTTCGGCCTCTTGTTATCGCCCATGATTGCTGCTGCTGCCATGAGCCTGTCGTCGGTTTCGGTCATCAGCAACGCGCTGAGGTTGAGAAGGGTCGGATTGTGAGCAAAGCCGATTTGACCATCACGCTGGGAGTAGAGGAAGAGTTCTTCCTGGTCGATCCGGGAACGCGCAACATGGTCGCGGACCCGGATCCCGAGATATTCGAGTACTGCCACGCACATGCCGGGGAGCACAAGGTCGTATCGGAAATGCTGCGATCGCAGATCGAAACCAATACCCGGGTGTGCAATTCGGTACGTGAGGTGCGGCAGGCGATGGTCGAGACGCGAAGGATCGTGGCGGCGGGCGCCGAGAGCTGCGGCGCCACGGTAATGGCCGCGTCCACGCACCCCTTCGCGGCCTGGAAATCGCAGATGACCACGCCGCGCAAGCGCTACGAGGATTTCGAGATGACCTACCAGGAAGCGGTCCGCCGCTACCTGGTGGGCGGGATGCACGTCCATTGCGGCTTCGGCGACGCTGATGCGCGGATTCGCGTGATGACCGCCATGCGGCGCTACCTGCCCATCCTCCTGGCACTCTCGACCTCATCGCCTTTCAACCAGGGCAACAACACCGGCTACAAGTCCTATCGTCAATGCCTGATCGGCGTCCTGCCCCGCACCAGCCTGCCGAACCCGATGTACTCGGCGGCGGACTACGAGGAACTCCTGGACAACTATCGCCGCATGCATTTCATCAGCGACGGCAGCGAGCTGTGGTGGGACATCCGCCCCTCGCAGCACTACCCCACCGTTGAACTGCGCATCTGCGATCTGTGCACGCTCCTGGAAGACGCCTTGTGCATCGTTGCCGTTTACGCCTGCCTGGTGCGCTGGCTCTTGAGGCAGTACCAGGCGGGCACGCTGCCCCAGGAGCCCTTGACGGAGATCATCGCCGAGAACCGCTGGCTGGCCCAGCGCTACGGCGTACTGGCTTTTCTTGGAAACACGACCGACGGCGGCCGCAGCGACATCGGCGACCTCGTTACCCAGCTCGTCGAGACCTTGAGCGATGATGCCCGGGCGCTGGACTGCGAATCGGAACTTCGCCATGCCTTGCATATCGTCTCCAACGGCAGCAGCGCGGACCGTCAGACCGACCACTTCCGCCTGCGGGTTCTGGAAGGCGACAGCAAGGACCAGGCCCTGCTCTCGGTCGTAGACCAGATCCTTGCCGAAACGCGGGAAGGCCTCGGTTAACACGATGGGAGGCCGGAGACTGCGATGGATCTCTTGCCTTTCGGGGTGCCTGCTGATCTCCCTGAACGCGCACGCTGAAGGCATCCTGGAAGAAATCGTTGTCACCGCGCAAAAGCGCGTCCAGAACCTGCAGGACGTGCCCATGTCGATCAGCGCGCTGGACGGATCCACCCTTCAAGCCGGTCGCGTGGAGAAGCTGGGCGATCTGGCGCTGCGCATTCCAAACCTGTCCTACTCGACTTTCAGCAGCAGCCGCTCGGAGCTGACGGTCCGCGGCATCGGCAACAGCGGCGCCACGCGCAGCGCGCTGGAGAACTCCGTAATCGTGTTCGTGGACGAGGTCTACATTGCCCGGTCCACATCCCATTTTTTTGAAATGTTCGATCTTGAGCAGGCATCCGTTCTTCGCGGTCCCCAGGGCGTGCTGTTCGGCAAGAACGTGGTGGGCGGTGCTATCAGCCTCACCACCCAGGCGCCCGGCCTGGAGTCCACGGAGACCAAACTGCTGGCCGGCTACGGCTCGTTCAACGCGGCCGAGATCAAGGGCGTGCTTTCCGGACCGCTGGCGTCCAACGTGGGAGCGAAGATTTCACTGTTGCGAAAAACCCGCGATGGTTACGGCAGCGATCTCATAAGCGGAGCCGAATCGGACGACGAGGACCTGCTGGCGCTGCGCGCCCAATTGCGCATGGTATCCGGCGTAGATCGCGATCTCCTTTTCAGCGCCGACTACAGCCGCGAGGACAATGGCAGCCAGACCCGCAGCGTTACCGAGTGGGACAGTTTTCCGCCGTCCGCCTCCAGCGGCCGGCCGCGAGTGTCGGAACATGGTTTCCCCATTGGTTACGACGCGCAGCAGTGGGGCCTTTCGGCCCGATTGAAGCAGAGCCTTCAAGGCGGCGACCTGACCGTCATTGCCGCCTATCGGGACGTGGCTGCCAGCACGCTGGACCAGTTCGGAGGGCGAGGCCTGGCGGCGGGCCAGGGCTTCGACGACCTGTTCGGTCAGGAAGAAGAAGCGAGCCAGTCGAGCCTGGAAGTCCGCTACGCGTTCGATCCTGCGGCGAATTGGCAGGGGGTGGCGGGCATTTACTACATCCTCGAGGACGTCGACCGTCTGGAATATGAGGACATCGTGGTGAACCAGGACGGTTTGCTCAACGGCAGCCGCGGCGATTGGCAGGGAATGTCCAGAACATCGGGCTGGGCCGCATTCGCGGATGCTTCCTGGGAGGTCAATCCGGCGCTCACGGTCCGAGCGGGCCTCAGATATACCCTTGACGACAAGGAAAACCGCACCATCGGAACACTGACCGACGACGCGGTCCCGGGAATTCCGTTCCAGATCATTTTCGAGAACTACGATGTGGAGGCGGAAGCCTCCTTCGATGCGCTGACGCCGAGAATCGTGGTGGAATGGCGGCCCTCATCCGGCCTCGACCTGATGACCTACGCGAGCTGGTCGGAGGGTTTCAAGTCCGGCGGCTTCGACAGCAAGGTCAGCCGGGCCTCGGAAGCCGACCGGCCCATTCGGGAGGAAACCGCCAGCAATTTCGAACTCGGTATCAAGAGCCGCTGGCTCAATGAGTCCCTGCAGCTGAACGCCGCGGTATTCTCAACCGACTTCCACGACCTGCAGCGAATAACGTTGCTCTTCGACGCGATCTCCGGCGCATTCGACGGACTGCGGGTCAAGAACGCCGCCCGCGCCAGTATCAGCGGCGCGGAGCTGGAAGCTGCCTGGGCCCCGGACGAGCGGCTGCTGTTCAACCTGGCCTACGGTTACCTGGACGCGCGCTTCGACGAGTTTCTGGCCGGTACGATCCAGGGCTTCGACATCCGCCGCGACGGCAACCGCATACCGCACTCGCCCTGGCATTCGGTCAACCTGGCAGCCAGCTACGGAATCGAACTGAGCGGCGGGGCAAGTCTCGCACTGAACCTGGATTACGGCTGGAAACACCACTCCTGGACCAACAGCGACAACGCCCCCGGCCGCCCCGACCGCCTGGCTTCTTTCCAGAAGGCCTACGGAGTGGCCAACGCATCGTTGAGCTGGACCTCGCCCGGTGAGCGCTGGAAGCTTACCGCCTGGGGCAAGAACCTGACCGATACGCTGTACGCCGACCAGCGCACCAGCTTCGCAGGAGCGAGTTGGGCGCACTACAGCCCACCCCGAACCTACGGCCTTTCGATCCAGTTCCAGAAGCAGTAAGCAACGGTCCCCGCCCGCGTTGGGGATCGCGAACAGTCCGATTGCGCTCGTAAGCGGTTGAAGCGGCGACAGTAACCTACTGCAGTTCCGCCAGGTCGGCCACGATCGTCGCTGTCTGTTGCAGCGGCAGGTCATAGGCTTCCCGTCGGAAACCGGTTTCGTCCGACACAACAACGTAGCCGCGTGCCAGCAATATTGCTTGCACAAGTGCTGGTTCTTCGCCGGCAGATACCAGGGAATCCGGCAGGAAACTCCCCTTCCATTGCAGCAGGAATTCCACCAGGGCCGGCTCCAGGACTTCCGCTGCACCCCTTGCGTCCAGCCATTCCCTGGCCAGTGCAAGTTCTTCCGCCCATTGGGCGTCCCGGTGCTCGCGACGCCGATCGGGATGTATCGGCTCGCTTTGGCGCCTCATGTGTTTCCCTGCTAACTCAAGCGTGCTTGTAATCAAACGCCAGTCGAGGTCTTGCGACTCGCGACTCCGATGCCGATCCACCAGAGTGTCCAGCGGAAGGGGCTTCATATCACGGTTGCGGAAATTCGTGGCAGGAACCTCGTATGGAGGCAGCGGGCCATCCAGGGCCTGTTCACGCCTGGCACGGTCAATTCCCCGTGCCGAAAACCGCGCCGGCGAATAGTACCCATGCGCCGTGGGTAGCGAGACATCGGGCCTTACACCTGCTTGATCGACACTGCCGCCGGTAACCCGATAAACCTTTCGGTCCGTAATATGTAGTGTGGGGTCTTCGGACTTGCCTCGTGTCAGTTGCCTGATCTTGTATTCGCCTTGAATGGCGCCTTTGCCGAACGTGCGCCCGCCCACCACCACGCCCCGGCCATAGTCCTGAATTGCCGCCGCGAAGACTTCGGCAGCCGAACTGCTTGTTCGGTTCACCAATACTGCCAGCGGTCCGTCCCAGAACGCTGCTTGCTTCCTGTTCCGCAACACACGCACTTTCCCATCGCGATCACGTTCCTGTGATATCGGACCTTTGCCTACGAACAGGCCTGTCAGGGAGACGACCTCATCTCCTTCACTGTAGTTGTTGGCGCGCAAGTCCACCACCAAGGCGTCCACTTCCTCGGCCTTCAACTCACCGATCAGACGTTTGACGTCGCGAGTGCACTTGCCATAGATCGCCGGTATCCGGATCACGCCCACGCGTAGCGTCTGGCCGGATTGCTCGACTCCCATCACGGTCTGCGTGGCATTCATTTCGGATTGAAGCATCTTTTTCATGCTCCTTTCCATGAGCCACCTGGGGGTCCAGCGCAGCCCCCTCTTCATTTCCTTCGTAACTACTGAGATGCGTTCCATTGTCCGCACCAGGGCCTCGGTCCGGCCGTTCGCGGGCAAGACACGAAAGACAACCGGCGTGCCCGTGGGCCCGAACATCAGCTTGTGGAGTTCGAAGGGTTGCCAGCCGACAACGTCGATGAACTTGCCGTCACCAAAAGGATCCACTTCGATGATCCGGTCGCCTGTCTGAAGGCCTCCTTCCGTGACCGCGCTTTCTTCCCCCGACCCTTCCGAGACCGCAAGATATTCGTCTGCCGAATTAAGGGACACCCGAACTTGCCCAACGTCTTCGAGCCGCTCTGCGAGATCCCAGATGGATTCAGGCGAAGAGTAAGCTGAACCCGGATCAAGAGCGCGCGCAAACGAGTTCAGGAACAAAGCGAATGCAGCTCCGGAATCAAGCGGGTCGGAATCAGACCGGTAATCGCCCGGCGCTTGCCCAAGGGTAATCGAGAATCCCTCCTGGTCTATGCTCAGCGGATCCCCAAAACGGTAGTTATGGCGCAGCCAGGCGCCTGCGGCCTCGTAACTCCAGCCTTCCAGCACCAGGTTTGTCCACTTGTGACGCAGCCAGTCCCGCCAGAGCTCCTGCAAACCGGCCAGGTTGGGGGGACGTGGCGCCGACGAGCGGTCCAGGAGCCATTCCCGGGAGCTGTTCAGGTTCGGCAGCGTCTTTAGGTAGTCCAGCGCAAAGACCCGCAATTCCCCGTGGCGCTGCAGGTAGAGGCGGTGGATTTCAAACACCGGATCCAGCTGCCCCTGCCGTATGGCGTCATCCAGGCGGTCGCCGTATTGCTCCCGGAAACGCACCTCGTCTTCGAGAGTGAAGAAAAGCCGCTGATCGTCCAGTGCCGCAAGAAAATTATCCAGTGTGGCCCGGGAAATACGATCATCCACCCGGATGTTCAAGTAGTGCGAATTCTCAACGTGATCCAGCACCCGGGTAACGGCTTCGCGCAGCGCTTCCTTTTCCAGCTCGGCGGCCGACCCGGAGCCTGCTGCCAGCAAAGCCACCAGCGCCACGTCCAGGAGCACACCCCGGCGCCCTGGGCGAAGACAAAAAGCGGGGCGTCGGCAATCAGGCATCGCAACAACCTTGTTCAACTCGCACGGGCATTCATTTTAGGGAATGGAACAGTCGTTGAGGCAACCTGCGCCCGGCATCGTCTGCAAGTTCCGTTTGGGGCTTATATATTTGGGTAGACGAGAAGCGTCTATTTCCTCTCGAAAAGACCCTTATCTCCTTGTATAATAAGAGGAAATGATCCTCACCCGCACCCTCGTCTTCCGCGCCAAGCTTTCTCGGCAAACCCACGCTTCCCTGGAGGCGTTCCTTGACGAGATGCGCCATCTCTGGAACGCGGCGCTGGCCGAGCGCATCGACGCCTGGCGCAAGGCCGGCGTCTCCATCTCCTGGGTTGACCAGTTCAAGGCCCTCACCGAGATTCGCCGTGCCGTGCCCGGCTATGCCTTCTGCTCGCTGGAAGCCCAGCGTTCCGTCCTCAGGCGCCTCGACCGAGCCTTCCAGGGGTTCTTCCGGCGCCATGCCGCCGGCCGGACGCCGGGCTTTCCCCGGTTCCGCTCGCGCAACCGGGCGGTCCGCTCGTTCGAGGTGCCGGCGCCACGTATCCACAGGAAGGGCCGCTGGAACACGGTCAGCGTCAAGGGCATCGGCAAGTTCCGGTTTGCCGGAGAAGTGGACGGCGTGCCCAAGGTGCTGCGTATCGTCAAGACCCCGATCCGCGTGACCGTGCAGATCGTGGTCGAGCGGGAGGCTGCGGAGATCAGTGATCTCAGATCTCCCCTCGGCATCGACGCCGGCATCCGCTACCGCGCGGCCCTGTCCAGCGGCCAGGCGGTGCCTGGGCGCAGGCTCGACCGCAGCGAACTGAAACGCCGCCAGCGCATCCTGTCGCGGGCCAAGCGCGGCAGCAATGGCCGCTGCAAGAAGCGCCAGGCCCTCGCCCGTACCTGGCAGAGAACCAGCGAGCGCGAGCGGGGGATGCTGCATGAGCTGACGTCTGGCCTTGTGCGCGGTCATGGCGCCCGGTTCTACGTCGAAGACCTCAAGATCCCGAACATGCTGCGCAACAGGAGATTGGCACGCAGCATCGCCGAACAGAACTGGGGGACCTTCGTGAGCTTACTCACCTACAAAGCGGAAGAGGCTGGTGGGTGGGTGAGGAAGGTCCCTCCGCATCACACGTCGCAGATCTGCTCCGCTTGCGGGGCGATGCCGGAGAAGAAGCTGACGCTGGCCGATCGCACCTACGAGTGCGCGTCCTGCGGTCATGCGGAAGACCGGGACGTGAATGCGGCGAAGAACATCCTTCAGGTGGGGCTTCGGCTCCACCCGCCGGGCGGGGCTCCCCCCGGTGCGCCGGGAGGAGGAGCCGGAGCATCCGGCGGGCAGCACGGTGTCAAGCCCACGGGCGGGCATCGCGTTACGGCGCGGAACGGTATAGGAGGGCTGGCGGCGTGAACTGTCAACCCAAATATATAAGCCCCTTTGTATAATCCCGCGCCTCGACAGCGAGTATCCCGAGAGTGATTCTTCCTGGCGTATGCGCCAGTTTTTGATCCGTAGCCGCGAACGAGGACAGTAGCGCAACAGACCACACGCACGGCCCAGCAAATCAAACCAAACCAATGAACATCAAGAGACTGGCGCTGCTCGCCGCGCCCCTGGCCCTTCTGGTGGTCGTTCTGGGCGCGTTCGTGCGTCTTTCGGACGCAGGTCTTGGCTGTCCGGACTGGCCGGGTTGTTATGGCCAGATCGACGTCCCGCAGAGCGCCGGGGAGATTGCCCAGGCGAATGCCGCCTTCCCCGATCGGCCGGTGGACGTCGCCAAGGCATGGATCGAAATGATTCATCGCTACGCGGCCGCCTTGCTGGGGCTGGCGATCCTGGCAATCGGTGCTGTGGCCTACAGGCAGCGGCACGAACCCGAAGCTCTGCTGGCGCCCGCCCTGTCCCTGGTCGCGCTGGTGCTGTTTCAGGGGCTGCTGGGCATGTGGACGGTGACCTGGCAATTGAAGCCGGTGGTCGTGATGGCGCATCTCCTCGGCGGCTTCGCCACACTGGCCTTGCTGTGGTGGCTGATCCTGCGCCAAAGTCCCGCGGCAGCAGCCTGGGCACGCGGCGCGGATAGTCATCTGTACCGCTGGACCCTGGTGGGCCTGGGCCTTGTCGTCGTGCAGGTGGCCCTGGGAGGCTGGACCAGCGCCAATTACGCAGCCCTGGCCTGTCCCGATTTCCCTGCCTGCCAGCGGCAGTGGTGGCCGGAAATGGATTTCGCCGAGGCCTTTGTGATGTGGCGCGGCCTGGGCGTGTCCTACGAGTACGGGGTTCTCGACAATGCCGCGCGCACGGCCATTCACATGACCCACCGGCTCGGCGCCCTGGCGGTCCTGCTGTATGTCGGTTGGCTTTCCGTGCGGACTGCCTGCTTCGGGGCCGGCAAGAAGGTGCGCATCGCCGGCGCCATGGTGGGCGGACTGATGCTCATTCAAATGGGGCTGGGCATTGCCAACGTCTGGTTTTACCTGCCGATCTCCACCGCGATTACACACAACGGATGTGCAGCATTGCTGGTCCTGGCGCTGCTGACACTCGGCCACGGATTGCGCCCAACCAGAGAATAGACCCGCAATATGAACACACAAGTATTGAGCGCGCCGCGGCAATGGCGCGATTACCTGGAAATCACCAAGTACAAGGTCGTGGGCCTGCTTACATTCACTGCCGTTGTGGGCATGCTCCTGGCGTCGGAATGGATCCCCCACTGGACGGTGCTGGTGTTCGGGTCCGCTGGCATCGCGCTTGTATCGGGCGCCGCTGCGGCAATCAACCAGGTGGTGGATCAGCGCATCGACACCGTGATGGCCAGGACCCGGAATCGCCCGCTCCCGCGCGGGAACCTGAATGCGCGGCAGGTGCTCGTGTTCGCCGCCATCCTGGCAAGCGCCGGCGTGGCGCTGCTGCTGGCCTTTACCAATGTCCTGTGCGCGCTGTTGACAATCGCCTCAATGCTGGGCTACGCGGTGATCTACACCATGTTTCTGAAACGGGCCACTCCGCAGAACATCGTGATCGGCGGCGCGGCGGGCGCGGCCCCTCCTATGCTGGGGTGGATTGCCGTCACCGGACAACTCGACCCCCCAGCGGCGGTCCTGTTCGCGATCGTTTTCGTATGGACGCCACCACACTTCTGGGCGCTGGCCATTCATCGGCGCGAGGAATATGCGAAAGTGGACATTCCGATGCTGCCGGTCACCCATGGGGTCGCATTCACCCGGCTGCACATCCTGCTGTATACCCTGCTGCTGTTCATCTTCGGCCTGTTTCCCTACCTGGTCGGTATGAGCGGACCGCTGTATCTGCTGGGGGCGATTGTCCTGGGAGGACGCTTTTTGTGGTACGCGTTACGAATGTACCGCCGAGAAGAAGATTCCCTGGCGATGCCTACCTTTGGGTATTCTATGGTCTACCTGCTGGCGCTATTTGCCGTGCTTCTGGTTGACCACTACCTAGTGTTGGTCATGCAGCAGCTCTAGGGCCGGCAGGCCCAGGGGATTGCGAATCCCCATCAGGCTGGAGGGCCATGTCAACCACCGTACTCATCAGCGGAGCGTCCCGCGGCCTCGGTCTGGCCACCGCCCGGGAACTGGCCGCACGAGGCTACTGCGTTTTTGCGGGGGTACGCGCCAAAGGAGTCCTGCCCAACGGTACCGGGGCGATGGAAGTGCTGCTGGACGTGACTTCCCAGTCATCCGTGGAGCGCGCCGTCCGGGAGGTGCACCGGGATGCAGGCGGCATTGATGTATTGATCAATAACGCCGGACTGCATGCCTTCGGAGCCATCGAAACCGCCGACGAGGCGTGCTTCCGCGAGCTGCTGGAAGTCAACCTGCTGGGGGCCTGGCGGCTGACGCGGGAGGTTCTCCCCGGCATGAGAGCACGCGGCGGCGGCCACCTGCTCATGATTTCGTCGCTTTCCGGCAAAATCGGACTTCCCGGCGACGGTCAATACACGGCCAGCAAGTTCGCGCTGGAGGGCATGACGGAGTCGCTGGCGCTGGAAGTGCAACGCTTCGGTATTCGGGTTACCCTGCTCGACCCGGGACCCTATGACACCGACATGCTGCACATCGAAGCGAGTCCTCCCGCAATGCGTACGTCCGGCGCCGACGCCTACGCCCCCATGCACAACGCGCTGCTGAGTCGGCCGCGCCGGGGGGAACCGGCGGAGAACGCGGCCAGGGTCATTGCGGGCGTGGTTGCGGATCCCCCGTCGGACCTGCGGGTTCCCGTGGGCCCCTTGGCCGAGAGGATTTTCAAAGACCTCGGGATTGATCCGGGGGAACGCGGCAAGCGCGTGGCGCTGGCGGCAACGGAGCTTGACTGGTGGGCGCGGGGCGAGGAGCCGGAATGAGCGCTCTAGCGCAAAGCGTGCCGGCCGTTCGAGCCGAGGGGCTGAACAAGTGGTTCGGCACGTTTCAGGCCCTCAAGAACGTAAGCCTGGAGGTGCGGTCCGGCGAGAAAATTGTCATTTGCGGTCCATCCGGGTCCGGCAAGTCGACGCTGATCCGCTGCATGAACGGCCTGGAGGAATTCCAGGAAGGCTCCATGGAAGTGGCGGGCATCCCGCTGGACTCCGATTCGGCCCGTGGCAGCGTACGCCTCAAGGTCGGCATGGTCTTCCAGCAGTTCAACCTGTTCCCGCACCTGTCGGTCATGGACAACCTCTGCCTGGCGCCGGTAAAGGTCCGCAATCTGAAGCGCGTCGAAGCCGAAGAGCGGGCGGTTGAGTTGCTGCAACGCATGGGGCTGGCGGACCAGGCAGGCAAGTTTCCCTCACAACTGTCCGGCGGTCAGCAACAGCGTGTGGCTATCGCCAGGGCCCTGTGCATGGATCCCGAAGTCATGTTGTTCGACGAACCCACGTCGGCCCTGGACCCGGAAATGGTGCAGGAAGTTCTTCAGGTGATGGTGGAACTCGCGCGCCAGGGCATGACCATGCTCTGCGTGAGCCATGAAATGGGCTTTGCCCGCCAGGTGGCCGATCGCGTGGTTTTCATGGATGCCGGGGAGATACTGGAGGAAGCCCCCCCGGACCAATTCTTCGGCCGACCGAGCACCGAGCGCCTCAGGACTTTTCTGGGTCAACTACGGCACTAGATTCCGCAAGACAGTGTTTTCTGCGGCCCGGAGGCACGCCGGCGCATGGTTTGCGTCCGGCACCGAGACGTGCTAAAACAGATCCTCGTTGAGACTATCTCCGCGAAAACGGATGAGTTGACCACTAGGGACAGGCAACTCATGTTCACAACAAAATATGGGAGGAACAAGATGGGCAAGAAAGTAGTGGTCGGGCTAGGAACGCTAGCCGCCATCCTTGAGGGCGTATCGCCCGGTTTGATTCCAGGTGGCGGACTGCTCCTGGCTCTTGTCGTACTCGGTCTGGTCTGGGGATGGATGGGAGTTGACGCGAATGAACCGACGACCTATTGCGCGCTCGCCATAGCCGTAGGTATGACCGGTAGTTCCGATGCACTGAGTCATCTGCCCGCAGTGGGTGATTTCCTGGACGCAATCGTTGGTGCGACGTCAGTTGCACTGTATTCGGGCGTTGCCACGGTGCTTGGCGTCAGGATATACAACCGCTTAACCGGCTGATCAAGGAAATCCAAAACCCCCTCGTGCTGCTTGCGCGAGGGGGTTTTGTTGTCTTTGCTCAACGTGTGAATTTGCGTTGAGTACCACGGAACCGGCCTGCCGCTAGCCGGCCGGGATTCTGTAGCGCGTCATGCGGCGCTCAAGCCGTGAGCTTGCGCGCGACAGCGTGAAACAGATCATCCAGAAGAAAACCGCCACGAAAATGTAGCCGGCGGCCGTCGTTCCAGTACCCAGCCACTGCGGGTCGCTGGCCGCCCTTTGCACCTCGCCCAACAGGTCGAACAGGCCGATCACCAGCAACACCGTGGTCTCCTTGAACAGGCCGATAAAGTTGCTCGTGATCTGCGGCAACGCGACCGCCAGGGCCTGGGGCAGCACCACATGGAGCCTGGACTGACGCCAACTCAAGCCCAGGGCGCGGGCCGCTTCGTATTGCCCGTTCGGCAGACTTTGCAAGCCGCCTCGAACCGCCTCGGCCAGGTAGGTGGACATGAGTATGGCGAAGGCAATCATCGCTCGGCCGAGCTTGTCGATCTCAATGTTGGCCGGCAGGAACAGCGGCAGCATGATGATGACCACGAACAGCAATACCAGCACCGGCACCGCCCGCCAGAACTCGATCCAGATGGTGCAGGCCTGCTTGACCAGCACGAGCCGGCTTTGCCGCCCCAGTGCGAGCAATACGCCGCCCAGCAGCGACACCCAGAACACCGAGCCAGTCACCACCAGCGTGAGAAAGAAACCGCCCCAGCGCGAGGTCACGACGGGTTCCAGTCCGCCAAACCCGCCGCGGAACAGCCACCAGGCCAGTGGCGGGTAGCAGAGCAGCAGGAACAAGGCGATCCAGCGCCGGCCGGGCAGACGACGTATGGCGAGCATCACGCCGAGCAGAGCGCCGATGCCCAAGCCCACATTGATCCTCCAGACTTCCATATCAGGGTACTGTCCATAGAGAAACTGCGGCCAGCGCGCGCGAACGAACGGCCAGCACAGCGCCGACGTATTGGCGCAGGCGGAGGGTCCCGTTCCCGACCATTGCGCGTCGATGACCAGCCACTGCGCCAGCTTGCTCAATAGCAAGCCCAGCAGTCCCAGCAGTACAACGCTGACCACCGTATTCCACATGGAGGAAAACAGGTTGCGCGAGGCCCAGGCCACAACCCGGCCCGTTCGGCCTGCTCCGGATGCGGCCGGGCTACTGGCCATGCAGCGTCACCCGCTTGTTCCACCGGCCCATCAGCCAGGCCACCAGGAAGCTCACGCCGGCGTAGAAGGCCAGCGACACGGCCATCACTTCCACCGGCCTGCCGGCCAGGTTGTTGACCGTGCCCACAAACACCGAGACGATTTCCGGGTAGGCGATCGCGGCGGCCAGCGAGGTGGCCTTGAACATGTTCATGTACACCGTGGTGAGCGGCGGCAGGATGGCCCGCAATGCCTGCGGGAACGCCACCCGGCGCAGCACCGTGAAGCGGCCCAGGCCCAGCGCCGAGCCCGCCTCCCATTGACCGCGCGAGACCGACTGAAATCCGGAGCGGACGATCTCGGATATATAGCTGCCGTTGTACAGCGACAAGCCGATCCACAGCGCCAGGAATTCCGGCATCAGGTAGAAACCGCCTGCGTACGAGAACCGCCCCATAACCGGTGGACGAATGGAAAGGCCGTCGCTGAATTCGATGAACGGAAAGTACAGACCGCGATTGTTCAGCACCAGGTAGTCGCCGATGAAGATGCTCGATTCAAGGGAAGGCAGGGCCCGCAGCGCCACGTAGTACCAGAAAAAAATCTGCAGCAGCACCGGAATGTTGCGGAACAGTTCCAGGTAGGTAAGCGATAGCTTCGATACCAGCCAGTTCGAAGACAGCCGCCCCACGCCCACAAGCAACCCGAGGATACTGGCAAGCAGCACGCAAAATACCGCCAGCAACAGGGTGTTGAGAATCGCCACCACCAGCGCCATCCAGATCGGCGAGTCCTCGTTGTAGGGGACCAGGTGCTGGGAGATGGAAAAGCCGGCTTTCTTGCCCAAAAAGTCGAAGCCGGACTGCACTCCCAGCAGTTCCAGGTTCGACTGGGTGGTGCGAAAGACCAGCAACACCAGCGCCAGGAGCGCAAGCCCCAGCAGGCATTGCAGCCAGAAGGCGGAGTTCCTGCGCATGAAGGGAGTGGGCTAGCGCCTAGCGGTACGGCATGGCAATCATCAGGCCGCCGTCGCTCCACAGAGCATTGAGACCGCGCTGAAGACCCAGGGGCTCAAAGTGCCTTGCGAACACTTCGCCGTAGTTGCCGACCTGAACGACGATCTGGAAGGCCCAGTCGTTGCGCAAGCCCAGCTTCTCGCCAAACCCTCCTTCCAGCCCCAGGAAGCGGCGGATCTCGGCGTCCTCGGTGCTTGCGCGAACGTCCGTCACGTTGGCCATGGTCAGGCCGAACTCCTCGGCGGCAACGCGGGAATTGAAGGCCCAGAAAACGATGTCGCGCCAGCGCGGATCGCCCTGCCGAACCAGTCCGGAAAACGGCTCCTTGGAAATGACCTCACCGAGAATGAGGTGTTCGTCGGGCTTGCGTAACGCCACTACGCGACCGGCCAGCGAAAAAACCTCGGTAGTGAAAGCATCGCATCGGTCCGACAGATAGGCGTTGAGGCCTCGTTCCACGTCGGCGAAGGTGACGATGGAATACTCCATTCGGCGGGCCCGGAAGTAGTCCGCCAGATTCTGCTCGTTAGTGGTGCCCTGGGCTACGCAGACGGTGGCGCCGTTCAAGTCCGCTATGCGCTCCACGCCGGAGTCCCGGCGCACAACGAAGCCCTGACCTGCATACAGGTACGGGGCCGTGTAATCGAGGCCAAGCGAGGTGTCCCGCAGGAAGGTCCAGGTCGCACCGCCGGGGAATACATCCACACCGCCCGATTGCAGTGTCGTGAAGGCAGTGTTCGGGTTGATCGGAACGTATTCGATCGCGTCGGCGTCGCCGAGCACCGCCGCCGCCACGGTTCGGCAATTGTCAATATCGAATCCGTACCTGCGGCCTTTGGCATCGATGGCGCTGAAGCCGGGGCTGGCTTCGATGACGGCGCAGCGCAGCATGCCGCGCTCGAGCACCTCGGAAAGCGTATCGGCCCGCACGACTCCGGTCGTCACAACCAGGAGCCCGGCAAGCACAGCGCCCTCTGCTAACCCGCGCAAACCCTGTGCCATTTCCGTAAGCCTCTCAATAGCTTTCGCCAATGGCGAGCGAGTTTAACCTGTGCCAACTCCCGCGTTCCTTTGCCCCTCCTCTTGTCGGGAGACGCATGAATCCATCCATGGAGCTCGACTCCGCCATCCCTGGCTCCGACGCTCCCGACAAGAGGAGGGGCAAAGGAACGCTCCACATGCCAGGCACGTACCCAGGGAAGGGTCGTTGCATGAAAGCAGCGGCGCGCTACAATGCGAGTTACGCGGACAGGGAACTGTAAATGGGGTTTCATGGTGGCCGCGGACATTGCATTAAAGGCCAGATGACTTCAAACATCGAAACACAGGTTTTCGCCAATCGGGAAAGAATCAAGCAACTCAGGGACGAGCACAGGGATCTGGACCTCGCCATCGCGGAGATGTCAACCAAACCGAGCGCCGATCAATTCATGCTCAAGCGCATGAAGAAACGCAAGCTGCGCTTAAAGGACATGATCACGCGCCTGGAGAGTGAACAAATCCCCGACTTGAACGCCTGACTCTGCTGCGCAACGCCGGGGCGCAATCAGAACACCGGCAACAGCGGATCGCCGCCCGGCCGTTCGTGCGGAAAGCGGATCGCCTTCGGCTAGCTCAACAAGCTGGGCGCAAGAAGAGTAATCATCACGAAGCTCACACCGCCCACCGTTGCCGCCGCAAACAGCCCCAGAACGAAGGGGCGAAAACCGATCCTGCGGATTCCGGCGAAACTGGAGTTCAGGCCAACGGCCGCCATCGCGACCAGCAGGCAGGTTTCCGCCGCATGGCGCAAAAACCGTACCAACTCCTGCCAGCTGTGCGGGTCGAGGACGCCAAACGCTTGCTCTCCCGTATCCCCGATGGTGCGCAACGCCGAGAACAGTGCAAAGCCCACCACGAACCAGGGAACCATGTTCAGGTAAGACCGAAGGGTTCCACCCCCACCGGCGCCGGCGCCGCGTTCGGCTCCGAACAGGATGCCGGCCAGGGGAATCATGGCAATCATGCACAGATTGCGGACCAGCTTGGTTACCGTGGCAATGTCCAGGGCCACGGGGGCGTCGTATTGGGCCTGGTACATCATGCCGGCGCCGGCCACCTGCGCGGTCTCATGGATGGACGTGCCGAGAAACAGCCCCGCCATCTCGGGCGTGTCGGCAAAGAAGCTGTGCGCCAGTATCGGGTAAAGAAACATCGCGGCAATACCGAACACGGTGATGCAGGCAATTGCATAGCTGACTTCGGATTCGCGGGCGCGAATCAACGGCGCCGTAGCCACAATCGCGGTTGCCCCGCAGATACTGGTGCCGATCGCGATCAGCCCCCCAAGGCTTCGCGACAAACCCAGGCGCTTTGCCGACAGGCCCACCACCGTCATCCCGGCGGCGATCGCCAGCACCACGAAAGGCAAGGCCACCAGCGTGAACTTCCCTGCGCTGAGCAGGCTCAAGCGTATGCCCAGCAGCATGATGCCGATACGCAGGATGGTCGTGGAGCAGAACTTGAGCCCTTCGCCGGCGGACGCGGCCAGGTTCATCGTGTTGGACAGGACCATGCCGAGGATGATCGCCAACATGATCCCGCTGACGGGGCTCTTCGAAAAGCCGAACAAGGACTCGCCGATCCAGGTCGCCGAATAACTGGCGACCACCGACACGGCCGCCGCCAGGGCCACGCCCAGCCACAAGGCCCGCGATCGAAGATTAATACTCATGCGCAGAGCGGAACGAGCGTGACACGACACTAGTCTTCATTGTGAGACGGCTGCGGAGAACATATTGCCGGGGCTGAGTAGTCCAGCCCGAGAATGCGAAAGTAGTTCTCTCCCAATGCGATGTTGCGGAACGCTTCATCGCTCAAGTCCTTGAGGATGTCGCTGGTTACTCTCAGTTCATCCAGATAGGTATCGAAGGTCTTGTCGGCCGAAGCCACAAAGTCGGATCCCGGCAGTATCCGGTCGGAATAGTCCTCCATCAATGCCAGATAAGGGGCCCTCAGTTCGGGCCTCGAGAACACGTTGTCGTAAATCACCCGCCAGGAAATATCCACCATGAGCTTCGGGTAACGATCGAACAGCGAGCGCAGCGTGCCAATATGCAGTTCCGGGTCGATCCGGGTCAGTTCACGCGAAAGGCCCAGATGCATCCAGACAATCACGTTGTCCGGGTACAGGCGCAGGGCCTCTTCGATCCAGGCCAGGTATTGCGTGGGTTGCTCGTCGTTGCCGAGGTCCGAGTGGATTGCAATCGGAATGCCGCGCTCGCGCAACAGCGACATGAACGGTTCCCATTCCCCCATCGCTTCCATCGGGACGGGACGGTGACCGTTGGGAAACAGGGCCTGTTTCACCAGGTTTACCTCCCCCGCCCAGCGGAAAAGGCCCGGAAACTCTTCATCGAGCAGCTTGATCCCGGCAAGCACCGACTCCGGGCGCTCCAGATCAGGAAAGGTCATGGAAAGCGTCAGTTGGACCTTGGCCGGCCGCTTCTCTACATAGGCCGCGGCGTTGACGAAGTCGTTCTTCAGCGTGGGCGTGACCGGAACGCCGGGACAATCCAGGTAGTAGGTGCAGGGCGAGTCCACAGGCAACATCTGACCGATGCCGTAGACGTTGGCGAAGCGAACGCCGGCACCTCCCAGGAAAGAAACCACATCCTCAAACGAATGCGCCGGACCGCCGAAGGGCCGGAAATGAATGTGCGTATCGACAATCGCGGTCTGGGCAACGCTACTCCGGTCGTAGCAGGGAGCGTCGGATGCACCGGCGTCTCCAGGGTCGGATTGCCCCAGGGCGCGCGATGCAAGCAGCAAGGCGCCCAGGGCACACGCAGAGATCTTGAGAATCGGGTGGTTCATTGCCGGCACTTTCCCCAGTTCGAATCCGCACGGAATCGTACCGCAAGAATGGCACGGACCGGCAACGGAATTGACGCAACGCCCATTCGGTGCGTGACTAATGGCCCCATCTTCTATAATCAAGTGACCGTCCCTGGTGGAGATAGGTCATGAGTGAGGAGGCTGGCGCAAAGGGCAACGGGCGCGATCAGCCCGCCCGCAAGTCAGGCGCAAACCCGCGGCAGCAGGCTGCAGATGCTGGCACGCCGCGCGGGACGGCGCAAGATTCCTCCGTGACGAACCGGCCGCACTCCGCCGACGCGATCCGGCGCGTGTTCCAGGAAGGTCTCTATCCGTACGAAGACAAGATGAAGCGCAGGGAATACGAGCGCCACAAGGCTTCTCTGCAGGTTGAGCTGCTGAAGGCGCAGCGCTGGGTCAAGGAATCCGGCGCCAAGATCCTGGTCCTGTTTGAAGGACGCGACGCCGCCGGAAAGGGCGGAACGATCAAGCGGTTCATGGAGCACTTGAACCCCAGGGGCGCGCGCGTCGTCGCCCTCGAAAAGCCCAACGACCGGGAGCGCGGCCAGTGGTATTTCCAACGCTACGTGGCGCATCTCCCGGCAGCCGGGGAGATCGTCCTTTTCGACCGTTCCTGGTACAACCGCGCCGGGGTAGAAAGAGTCATGGGCTTTTGCACCCGGGCCGAGTACCTGGAGTTCATGCGGCAATGCCCGAACCTGGAGCGCATGATGGTGAACAGCGGTATTTACCTGTTCAAGTACTACTTCTCCGTTTCTCAGGACGAACAGGCGGATCGCTTCGACAGCCGCAGGACCGATCCCCTGAAGCAGTGGAAGATTTCGCCGATCGACATCGCCTCGCTGGACAAATGGGAGTCCTACACCGAAGCCAAGGAGGCGATGTTCTTCTACACCGACACCGCCGATGCCCCCTGGACGGTCATCAAGTCCGACGACAAGAAGCGCGCCCGCGTGGCCTGTTTACAGCACTTCCTGAAAAAACTGCCCTATCCGGACAAGAACCAGGAGGTCGTTCACGGCCCCGACCCGCTGATTGCAGGCCCCGCCACCCGTGTTGTGGATGGCGACGCGCGGGCGGACACCCGCTGAACCCGGAATTCGACCCAGAAATAATCGCGCAATGAGTTTCGATCACGCGGCCCTCAAGTCACGGGCCGCGAAGCTTGAAGGGACAATGCCGGACAGCTTGGCCCTGCGTGTGCACCGGGCCTTGAGTTGGCTGGAACGCGCGGAGAAATGCAAGGACGATGACGACGCCAGGTTCGTGTTCCTGTGGATTTCCCTGAACGCGGCGTACGCCGACGAAATACAACGGGACGGGGCCACCGAGCAGGCCATTCTGGAGCGCTTCCTCCGGCGGCTGGTGTCGGTAGACCGGGAGAACCTGCTCCACGCCCTGGTCTGGACCCGGTTCTCGGGACCGTTCCGCCTGCTGCTCGACAATCCATTCGTCTTTCAGCCGTTCTGGGACTACCACAACGGCCGGATTCCCGAAGAACGATGGAAGCGCAGCTTTGAGGGAGCCAAACGGAAAGCGCAAAAGGCCCTTGGGGACCACAAACAGACAGCAACCGCGCTGGCCATCGTGCTGGCGCGACTGTATACACTTCGCAATCAACTCGTACATGGAGGCGCCACGTGGAACAGCAGCGTAAACCGGGACCAGGTTCAGGATGGGTGCGCCATCCTTGGAGAATTGACGCCTCGAGTCATTCACCTCCTGATCGAGAGTCCGGGCCAGGATTGGGGAGAACCCTGCTACCCCGTTGTCGCGGGTCCGATTTGAGCGAAGCCATGAAACCGGGAGTATCGCCGTGATCCGAAAGCTATATGTAGATGGGCCCCACGGCCAGGTGCACCTGCGCGTATCGGGGCTTGCGAACGAGCCGAAGGGCCGTGGGGTGCTGTGCTTTCACATGAGCCCGAATTCCGGGCTTGTCTTCGAGAGCCTGCTCGAAGAGTTGGGACGCGACCGCGTGGCGGTGGCGCCGGACACACCGGGCTTTGGCGCATCGGATGCGCCTGACGATCCGCCCGAAATTGAAGATTACGCGGACGCCATGCAGGCGGTTGCGGACCAGCTCGGTCTCGACGAAATCGACGTGATCGGTTATCACACCGGCTCCAAGACGGCCGTCGAACTGGGCCTGCGCTGGCCCGAGCGGGTACGGCACGTGGTGATGATCTCGGCGCCGCTGTTTACCGACGAGGAACTGAAGGAGTTTCGCAGCCTCTACGCGCCCAGGCCGATCGCCGAAGACGGATCGCACCTGGTCAGGCGCTGGAAGGGATTCATCCATTGGCACCGGCACCACCATTCGCTGGAGAAATCCGCTGCCATCTTTACCGAATCCCTGCGCGGCGGCGACAAATACTGGTGGGGGCATCGCGCGGCCTTCAACTATCCGTTGTGGAAGAAAATGCCGGCGCTCAAGGTGCCATTGCTGGTATTGAACCCCGAAGATGACCTGTGGGAGCAGAGCGCCCGGGCGCCCGACCTGATAAGCAACGGCGGCATGGTGAATCTGCCCGGCTGGGGACATGGCTTCCTGGATCAGCACACCGGGATCGCCGGGGCCATGTTGCGCGAGTTCCTCGACGAGAACCGGCTTCCTGAAACGCCAGCCGAGTGCGGATGAGCAAACAGCGCATTGTGCTGTTCTCCCACGGCCAGGAAAGCGGTCCGTGGGGAACCAAGATCACAGTGCTGGCCGAAGACGCGCGCAACGCCGGTCTAAAAGCCGATTCGATCGACTATCGCGGAATGTCCGAACCTGCTGAGCGAGCCTCGAAACTGGTCGCCAGAATGCGTGAATGTGACGAAGAGATTCTCCTTGTGGGCAGCAGCATGGGAGGCTATGTGGCCGTGGCGGCGGCACAACAATGCCCCGCCGCCGGGCTTTTTCTCATGGCGCCCGCGCTGGCGGTGCCGGGCTGGCCCCGATTGGGCGAGAAAGTGTCCCCACCGGTTCTGGTCGTACACGGCTGGCAGGACGATATCGTGCCGATCGAATGGAGTATTGACTTCGCCCGCGCCAACCATGCGCGGCTGCACCTGCTGGACGCCGGTCACTCCCTGACCGAGGCGCTGGACGAAATCCGCGCGCTGTTCCGGCTGTTCCTTTCAGTCGCGGACTGAAGAAAGAAGGCCCTTCGTTCCGGAAACCAGCAGGGCAGTATCGCTCCCGATCCCCAGGAATTTCGCGCCGTTCTCGGTGTGCGTGCGGATCGCCTGCGGCGTGCCTGCCAGAGTTCCCGGCGCCTTGCCGGCCGCCGCGATGTCGCGAAGTGCCTGGGCTATCGCGGCCTGCACCTCAGGATGCCCGGGCTGGCCCAGGTACCCCATGGAAGCCGACAAGTCCGACGGGCCGACAAACACGGCGTCCACTCCCTCGACGGCGGTGATGGCCTTGAGGTTGTCGAGCGCAGTCACGGTTTCCGCCTGCACGATCAGGCAGGTCTCGGCATCGGCCTCGCTGGCGTAGTTCTCGATCTGCGCCCAGCGCGAAGCGCGGGTAATCGAAGTCGCCAGCCCCCGCATTCCGCGCGGCGGATAACGAACGCATGCGACCAGCTCCTCCGCCTGCTCGGCGGTATCCACCATCGGAATCAATAGCGTCTGCACTCCCAGGTCCAGGTAACGCTTGATGCCAGCGCCGTCGCCGTCCACCAGCCGGGTGATCGCATTGGTTTCGCTGCCTTCAATGGCCTGAAGCTGCGACAGGACCGAGCGAAAATCATTGGGCGCATGCTCGCCATCGATCAGCAGCCAGTCAAAGCCCACCAGGGAACAGAGCTCGGCGGCGATCGGCGAGGCCAGGCCCAGCCAAAGCCCATATTGCACGCGGTCTTCGCTCAGCGCACGCTTGAATTGGTTTTTCGGTAATTTCATCGCATCCCGCTTCAGCTAAAACGGCAGCCAATTTTGCCCAGGGAGCCGAAGTCTGCCAGAAACTCGTCGCCGGCGCGCGCCAATATCGGCTGCGTAAAGGAGCCGCTGAGTATCACGTCGCCGGGCTCAAGTCCGATGCCGTGAGCTGCGAACCGGCGCGCAAGCCAGCGCACGCCATGGGCCGGATGGCCCATCACTCCGGCTGCCAACCCGGTGACCTCCACCTCACCGTTGCAATACAGGGCGGCGCCGGCCCGCGGCATGTCCAGCTCGTCGGCTGCGTATCCCCTGCTGCCCAGAACGACTCCTGCAGCAGCGGCGTTGTCGGCGATGGTGTCGAGGACGGTCCGAGTGCGGCCGCTCTCGGGATCCACCCGGTAGCTGCGAGCGGCGATCAACTCAAGCGAAGGATAGACGGCCTCTGTTGCCGCCAGGACATCTTCAACGCTCACGTCATAGCCCGCCAGCGGTCGATTCAGCACGAAGGCCAGTTCCACCTCCACGCGCGGGTCCAGAAAGCTAGCGGCTTCGATCTCCGCACCATCCTCGAAGAACATGTCGTCGAGCAGCGTCCCGTAGTCCGGCTCGTCGATATGCATCGCCCGCTGCATTGCCCTGGACGTCATCCCGATCTTGCGCCCTCGGATCCGAGCCCCGCGAGCGACCTTCATACGGACCCATGCGTCCTGAACGGCATGCGCGTCGGTCATGTCCATGTCCGGGTAATCAAATGTGAGCGGCGGCATCTGCTGCCGGCTCCGCTCCGCTTCGTCGAACCGCTCGGCAGCCCGTTGAACCTGTTCCGCTGTGAGTATCGGCATCTTTACCTACCCTGATCCCGGCGCACTCTGCACCAACCGGTCCCGCTCGCGCAATCCCGCCACGATTTCCGAATGGCGGTCCCGCGTCAAATGAAACGTGGACAGCACGACAAAACCGGCCAGCCCCGTGACCGCGCAGAAAACGCCGGCGTACAGCGCCAGGTCGCTCACCACCTCGTAACCGACCTCGATGCCGGACTTCACGTCGGGGAAATTCACCCACTCCAGCATCCAGCCGGAGACCACCTTGCCCAGCCCGCTGGCCACCTTGCTGCCGAAGGTGATCAGCCCGAAGATCAGGGCGGTTCGCGACACATTGCGGACGAACCGGTACTCGTCGGTGGTCTCGGAGAACATCACCAGCGAGCAGATCATCAGCAATGCCGCACCCACCCCGGCCAGCAACTGAAAACCAAACAGAATGTAGCCCAGCCGGGCGCTGGCGTACTCCGGCAGCCAACCCGCCAGGGTAAAGAACAACGGCGCCACGTAGGCGGTGAGCAGGATGCCGTATCCCGTCAGGTACAGATATTTCGGTTCGGTCCGCGTGACGATAAACCGGACGCCGATGGCCGCCGCCAGCATTCCATAGGGAACGGCTTGCTGCCAGGACTGCAACTGCTGGGTGGTGAGCCCCCACAGGTACGGTCCGAAGTGCAGGTTAAGCGAGCGGAAGCAGGAACCCATGGTGGTGGCCAGCAGCAAGCCGAAAAACAGCGCTCGGGTGTTGCGGACCTTGAAGATCAGCTCGCCCCATGCACGCACGGTCTTGATCCATTCAAAACGGGCCCTGGCCGCAGGCGCCAGGCCGCGCTCAAAGCTCCGGATGTGGCGGTAGGTCCCGGCTGAAGCCACCACCATGAACACCATCAACGCGATTGCAGCAGCTGCACCAAATGGCGCATATGCACCCGGGTTCTCCTGCCCCAGGGGAAACGCGTCGGTGGCGCTGAAGAACACGCTGAAGGCCAGGTACAAGACGCCCAGGTAGGCAAGCAGGCCCGCCACCTGGCGGTAGATGCCCATTTCCGCGCGGTCGGCAGGGCGCACCGCCACTTCGGCGGTTACTGCCGCCGCGGGTGCATCAAAGAAGGTCAGCATCACGCGGGCGCCGACCGACATGACCAGCAACCACAGGAACAATCCTTGCTGCGAGAGTCCCGCGGGTGGTGTGAATTGCAGGAAGAAGAACAGGCCCATCGGCAGCACGGAGCCGAACATCATCGTGTGACGGCGCCCGAAGCGCGCCCGCAAACGGTCCGACCAGTCGCCGATTATCGGGTCCGTGAGCGCGTCCACGACCAGGCTGATGAAGATGGCCAGACCGACCAGCCGCCCGTCCAGACCCACCACGCGCTGGTAGAAAAACAGCACGAACAACTCGAACACCACGAACACCAGGTTGCCGACCGACCCGGTGAATCCGTGCAGAGCCTTGATGTGGAATGGTGCCCGTTCGTGCATGCGGCGTGTCGGGTGAGTGCCCTGATTGCGCCGCGCTACTATAAGGCCCCTTTCTATTCGAAGGAACACACATGGTTGCAATGAATGGCGGACTGAACCGGCGCAAATTGCTGGAAGGATCAGCCCTTGCGCTTGCCGGCGTCGCAGTCGGAGCCTGCGCCCCCGACAACCAAGGCACCGGAGACGAGGGTGTCCCTACCGTCGACGAAGGGCAGGATGCCCACCCTCCCAAGGACCTCAGCGACGACTGGAGCGCCACGCCGCAAAGCGTGTTCCGCAACTTCGTGCGGGTGCGAGCCGACCTGGCGGGCGGTGTCGCGCCGTGGTGGTGGAGCGGCGTCTACGTGGCCGTCACGCCCGATCAGAACCCCCGCGTGCTGTTCGCCGCCGAAGGCTGCGAGACCAAGCGCGTCAAGCCCCTGGGAGAAAACCGCTATGAGATCTGGTCGAAGGTCATGACCGTGTTCAAGGACCCGGAGACCAGGGAAATTCTCAACGGCAAGGAATTCCGCAATCCCTTTACCGGCGAAACGAACCAGGTGGAGCCCAATGTGATCGGCTCACACATGATTCTGGAGCCGGACGAACAGGGCCGGATTTCCGAACGGCCGGCAGACGGCACCGGCGGGCCTGCGGTGCTGGATCTGAGTTGGGTGCGCAGCGGCGACAAGTTGCTGATGGTGGGTTCCCGGGACTACCCCGAGCAGCGTCCGATACCGCTGGGCGAGTACGGCACCACGGTAGTTGACGTTCCGTCCCTGAACGACCCGGGCCCCAGCCGCGTGGAAGCGGTTTTCTCCTCCGTGTTCCTGGCTCCCTGGCAAGGATTCCTCCAGATGCCGGATCAGCCGGGCCACGCGGTCTGGCATGCAGTGGGCCGCAAGACCCACGGGTTCCACGAGTTGACCCCCGAATACCTGGCCGAAGCCGAGCGCTACATCCCCGACGTCCTCGCCTGGGCCGACTGAGTCGGGCTTAGGGGAGGTATTGCAGCCAGTCGTGCGACGGGTCGCCGCAGGCGATAAACGGGGGATTGAGCGTGGACGGCTTTCGGTAGCGTAACGGCCGGCCCTTCAGATCGATCACCGCACCACCGGCGCATTCCAGCACCGCCTGACCCGCGGCCGAGTCCCACTCCGAGATGGGCCCCAGCCGTGGATAGACGTCCGCCTCGCCGTGCGCAATCAGGCAGAACTTGAGCGAACTGGCGACCGCACGCCGTCGCATAACGCCCATCGCACTGACATAAAGTTCCACTGCCGAGGCGGCATGCGACCGGCTGGCAAGCACTCGGAAAGGGCGAGCGGCAGGCTGCCTGACCGCGATCGATTCAGAAACGCCGGAGCCGGAAGCACGAATAAACGCACCACCGTCCTGGTGAGCAAAATAAACCCAACCCTTTGCCGGAACGTCCACCACGCCCAGCACCGGCCGATCGCCCCGGATCAAAGCGATGTTGACCGTGAATTCCTCGCTGCCGCGAATGAACTCCCTGGTCCCGTCCAAAGGGTCCACCAGCCAGTGCCAATCCCAATCCGCACGGCGCATGCCGTGCTGTTCGGGGCCGGACTCTTCCGACAAGACGGGGATACGGGGCGTAAGGCGCATCAGGCCGGCGACGATATGGTCGTGCGCGGCCTGGTCCGCTTCGGTCACCGGCGTTCGGTCGGACTTGTAATCAACGCCCAGAGCCTCGGAACGGAACAGTTTCAGTGTGCGCCGGCCGGCCTCCTGGGCCAGTTGCGTTACAGGCTCGATCAGGCCAGCCAGGTTCGGCCCAGCATTCGCTCCCACGGAACGCCTAGCGGCGCGGCCTGCGGCGGCGGTCGCGGCCGCCACCGTGGCGCTTGCTGCGATGCGCACGAGGCGGCGGCGCGCTCAGATAGGGAGCCAGCATGTCCGGGTCGATGGGCTGGCGCTGGATCGCATGTCCGATGAAGGCTTCGATTTCCGGCAGCGAATACGCATAGTGCTCGCAGGCAAAACTCACCGCGTGGCCCATCTCACCGGCACGGGCCGTGCGGCCGATGCGGTGTACATAGTCTTCCGGGTTCTGCGGGAGGTCGTAGTTGAAGACATGAGTCACTTCGGGCACGTGAAGACCGCGCGACGCGACATCGGTGGCGACCAGAACGGGAAGGTCGCCGTCATGGAACTGCTTGAGCATCCGCATGCGCTTGTTCTGCGGCACGTCGCCGGAAATGGCCTGAGCGGACAGGGAGCAAGCGTCCAGCCAGCGCGACAGCTGGTCCGCCTCGCGGCGCGTGTTGACGAACACCATGCTGCGGTCCACGCCGTCCCGGGACAACAGCCCCGCCAGCAGCGGCGCCTTTTCTTCGGTGGACGGGTAGTACAAGCTTTGCTCCACTTCGTCGACCACCTTCTTGTCCGGCTCGATCTTTATGATCTCCGGTTCGTTAAGGTGCGTCGTTGCCAATTCCAGCACCAGGTAGCCCAGGGTGGCGGAGAACAACATGCTCAGGCGTTTCTCGCGCGGCGGCAGGCGGCGCATCACGTAGCGGATGTCGCGAATGAAACCGAGGTCGTACATGCGGTCGGCTTCATCGATGACAATCACCTCGACCGACGAGAGCGTGAAGACACCCTGCCGGTAGTAGTCCAACAGCCGTCCGGGCGTGCCGATCAGCAGGTCAACGCCGGCGCTCAGCCGTTCCCGCTGCGACTTGTACCCGGCACCGCCATACACCACCATCATGCTCAGGCCCGTGGCGCCGCCCAGCACCACCGCGTCGCGCTCGATCTGCTGCGCCAGTTCGCGGGTCGGCGCCAGCACTACCGCCCGCGGCGCGGACACCTTGGAACGCTTCGGCGAGGGATTGAGCAGCAGCCGGTTGAACAGGGCCAACACGAAGGCCGCCGTCTTCCCGGTACCGGTTTGCGCCTGACCCGCCACGTCGCGCCCCGCCATGGCCGGGGGCAGCGCCTTGGCCTGTATCGGAGTCAGTGTTTCGAAGCCGGCGCGCTTGATACCCGCGCGTAAGGGCGGCGGCAGATCGAGAGAATCGAAGTAAACGGTTTCTTCGGACAATGTCTGGACTTTTGCGATGGTGCGTATTCTATCGCCCTTGCGCCGTTAGCCCATCGCAAAAAAATTCATGTAGAATGTTGGCCACACCCGAAAGCTTTCGGGGGCCGCGCAGCCTTTCCCAGCCATCGCGGCGTTTTCGGATCGTTCGCTATCTATCGAGGCGGGCAACGGATTTTTCAGGCGGGGCGGGGGGCCTTGCCGACACATCTATTCTCCAATTTATCTCTCAAGGGGAGCCCTATATGAGCGTTACCCATGTAGCGGAAGAAAACTTCCAGGACGAAGTGCTGGGCAGCGAACTCCCGGTGCTGGTCGATTTCTGGGCCGAGTGGTGCGGGCCCTGCAAGATGATTGCGCCGGTCCTGGACCAGCTGGCCGGCGAATATGACGGCCGGATGCAGGTCGTCAAACTGAACGTCGACGAAGCTCAGCAAACCGCTTTTCGCTACAACGTGCGAAGTATTCCCACGCTGATTCTGTTCAAGAACGGCCAGGTGGAAATGCAGGTTGTAGGGGCGCAATCGCGCCAACAGATCACTCGAATGCTGGAAGAAAAACTGTGAGAAATTACGCCGGAAACCAGGGACGACCCCGCGGGCGGGGCCCGCGCTCCAGGAATCCCAATGTGGCGCAGCGTGGCGGCCGTCGGCGAGATCGCCGCCAACACGACGATGTCGGCGGCTTCACGGTCGAGGAGACCATCACCACCGAGCAACTCGAAGAACTGGGCCATGTCCTCAAGCTGGGCGAGTTCAAGAAGCTTCCGGTCGCCAAGGTCCTGGAGCAGGGCCAGCAGCTCGGGCTGGAGAGCCTTTCGCGGGCCCGCAAGCAGGACATCATTTTTTCGGTCCTGAAGGCCCACGCCAACGAAGGCGCCTCGATCTACGCCGAGGGAGTGCTCGAAATCCTGCAGGACGGCTTCGGCTTCCTGCGCTCGGCGGACGAGTCCTACCTGGCCGGGCCGGACGACATCTACGTGGCGCCCGGGCAGATCCGCCGATTCAACCTGCGCACCGGCGATACGCTGGCGGCGCTGGTTCGCCCGCCGCTGGACAACGAGCGCTACTTCGCGCTGTTGAAAGTCCACCAGATAAATTTCGAGCCTCCGGAGAAATCCCAGGGCAAGGTCCTGTTCGAGAATCTCACCCCGCTGTTCCCGCAGGAACGCTATTCGCTGGAGCAGGGCAACGGCAGCACCGAGGACCTGACCTCGCGCATCATCGACATGGCCGCCCCGGTGGGCAAGGGCCAGCGTGGATTGATCGTGTCGCCGCCCAAGGCCGGAAAGACGATGCTGCTGCAGAACATCGCCCAATCCATCGCTGCCAACTACCCGGAAACCTTCCTGATCGTGCTGCTGATCGATGAGCGGCCCGAAGAGGTCACGGAAATGCAGCGAACGGTGCGCGGCGAGGTGGTTTCCAGCACCTTCGACGAACCCGCGACCCGGCACGTGCAAGTGGCCGAGATGGTGCTCCACAAGGCACGCCGGCTGGCCGAACACCGCCGCGACGTGGTGATCCTGCTGGATTCGATTACGCGCCTGGCGCGCGCCTACAACACCGTCACCCCCTCCTCCGGGCGGGTGCTGTCAGGTGGCGTGGAGGCCAACGCACTACATCGTCCCAAGCGCTTCTTCGGCGCGGCCCGCAAGATCGAGGAAGGCGGCAGCCTGACGATCCTCGCCACCGCGCTGGTAGATACCGGCTCGAAGATGGACGAGGTGATCTACGAGGAATTCAAGGGCACCGGCAACTCCGAGATCCACCTGGACCGGCGGATTTCCGAGAAGCGGGTCTTCCCCGCAATCAACATCAACCGCTCGGGCACGCGGCGTGAAGACCTGATCACCGCGGACGACGAGATTCAGAAGATCTGGGTGCTGCGCAAACTGCTGCATCCGATGGACGAGCTGGCCGCGGCCGAATTCCTGATCGACAAGATGCGCGACACGAAGCGCAACAAGGCCTTCTTCGAAACGATGAAGATGCACTGAGCGGCGCGCCGGCCCCCAGGCTAAATCCGATCGAGGATCTCCAGGGCCGCCCGTTCTCCCGATTCCATGGCTGCTTCCATACCGTAGTCGAGGCGCCGGGTATGTTCGCCGGCGAAATGCAGGCGGCCGTGCGGCAGGATCATCTCGTTGGCGAACGCCGTGACCTGGCCGGGAGCGAACATCGGGCTGCAGCCGCGCTGCAGCGGCTGGCGTTCCCAGGAGTGGTAGCGAAGGATCTCGATCTGGCCGCGTGATGCGGGCCGAATTCGCTCCATCTCGTCAATCAGGAAGCGGGCGGCGCTTTCCGGCGGCCGGGCGGCGACCTGCTTACCTGCGGTGTTGGTCAGCACGAACATCCCCCGATGCTCCCCATCGCCGGTGTGATTGTCGATGGTCCAGAACATCCGCACGGCCCCATCGGAAAACAGCGACGGTTCGTATCCGTCCTCCTGCCAGAAGGGCTCCCTGATCCGGCAGAAGGCCCGAGTGGTTTCCGCGTAATTGAGCCGCTGTATGCCCTGAAATTGCGGACCCGGCGGGCGCGGCCAGATAAAGACATCGCGCAATACCGAGAACGGAGTGGCTGCCACGACGTATTTGGCGCGGTAACGGCCGCCATCCAGCGTGCGCACATCTACTGCGTCCCGTTCAATTTCTATCGCCGTAACCTGTTTTTCAAGCCGTATTTCGCGCGGCAGCTGTGCAGCCAGGGCTCGCGGTAAGGCCATGGTCCCACCGGCAATGTTTTTTGGCCAATGTTCCAGCGGTTCGCCGTCCTCGCCTATCGGACCGACGAACTTCTGCTCAAAGGACCCACGAGTCTGCTCCTGGAAAAGACGCAGCGCCGACACACCGTGGAGATCGGACTGATGTCCCGCCAGGCGAATGCCGCCTTCCGACACCCCATGTCGAGCGAACAGGTCATGCAGGGAAAGGTCGTAGTCCTTGAAGTGCGGGCTCAGCCAATCGTCCAGGTCCTGCAGCGGATTGATCCTGGTCAGCATGGCGGATCCGAACCGTTCGGCGGGGATTTCCCGTTCTTCGCCGACAGTCTTGTTATAAGGAGATTCCGGCCATTCCGACCCTTTGATGAGCGTGCCTCCCATGTGATAGGCGAATGGCAATAACGCCCGATCCTCGGGCAAGGTTGAGACATTCAGGCGCTCGATGGCATAAAGCACGCGGGCATACGAAGGACCCACTTGAGATGCCCCCAACTCGATCGGCACCTCACCGGCGTTGGTAACCCATTTTTCCCCGGCGGTCCACACGCGGCCGCCGATACGAGCGCTGCCTTCAAGCACCAGCACGTCAAGACCGGCTTCACTGAGTATCCAGGCAGCGTTCAGGCCGGACAAACCTGACCCGATGACGACCACATCGGTCGACTCCCGGGCCCGCGCGCGGCGCGAAAGAACGAAAGGAGCGATCGCGGTAAGCGACGCCAGGCCAGCGGCTGAACCAAATGCACGCCGGCTGATCATTTTCTTCAACAGTCTGGCACTCCTTTTCGTAAGCCGGCTGGGCGCCGGGCGCTTCCAGGCCGGCGCTCTCTACTCCTGCAATGCCGACCGGTGCGCCTGAAGGCACCATCTCTCAGTCTCAATCATACGCCGCCACCGACCCCGACGATTTGCAACGATGTTCCGAATAAGGTATATCGTTCCGCGGGGGAAGGAGTAGGCGGGGAGCCCGTGGTGAGAATACCTTGGGTTTCCTGGACGCCTTTGTTCACAAGGATGTCATCTGCAACCTGGTCCCAAGGCAACAAGAGGTAGAAGATTCGTGAGAACACCAAGCATGCCGGCTGTTATTGCCAGCGCCATCGCCTTTGCAGCGTTTGCCGAAACATCTTCGGCGCAAGAGGCCGCACTTGAAGAAATCGTGGTTACCGCCCGCAAGGTGGAGGAAAACCTGATGGAGGCGCCTCTGGCCATTTCCGCGATGTCCGCGGGAACGCTGGAGAAAATGAACCTTACGGAAATGGGGGAAATCGCATCGTTTACCCCTGGCTTCCACTATGTCAAACAGGTTGGTGGCGGCTCCGGGCGGAACGACCGCTCCGCCAGTTCTCTGGTCTTTCGCGGCCTTTTCCTGGGTACCTTGAACCGGGAGCAACAGGCGGGTGGCCTGGTTTTTCTTGACGGCTCGCCCCTGCTTGGAGGTCAGGCGCCGGCACTGGTCGATATGGAACGCGTTGAGGTATTGAAGGGCCCGCAATCGGCCTACTTCGGCCGTTCGGTGCTGTCCGGCGCCATCAACTATGTGTCGCGGGATCTCAACGAAGAGGGGTTCCAGGGTCGCGTTACCGCTTCTGCCGCCAGCTTTGATTCCTTCCTGGCGCAGGTCGCCCTGGAAGGGCCGATCATGGATGGTCTGGCGGTCCGGGTCAGCGCCAGTCGCGACGAAAAAGGCGGCCAGTACAAGAATTTCGCCAATCCCGACGTTGAATTCGGCGGCGAGCTGACGGAATCATTCGTAATTCAAGCGCAATTCCGGCCGAACGAAAGGCTGTCCGCGAAGCTGTTTTTCCAGCAAATGGAACACGATGACGGCCCGCCGGCCCAGGCCTCCCTCAAGGGTTCCACCGGTGATTTCAATTGTGACCTGGGCGGGCGCAATTTCGGCTATTACTGCGGCGAGTTGCCGGATACGGGTGATCTTCCCGCCGAGTACATTTCCGGCCATTACACATTGGACCAGCAAGCGAGGGCCGTCCTTGTGGACGCGGTCGATCAGGCCACCATTTTCGACCCGAGTTTCCGGCCGAAGCCAGGCCTGGGCCGCGAGGCCGAGAATGCATCGCTGCGTGTGGACTACGACACGGAGGCCGGATACACCTTCAGTGCGCTTACGGCCTATCACACCGACAAGGACATGACGATCATCGACCTGAACTTCCGTGACAGGCGCAACGTGCCGAACCCGCTCTCCTTCGTGATTCCCGGAGCGCCTCCGTTCAACCGGTGGCAGCTTGCGGTGCAGAGCCGGTTCCGTGACTGGAGCCAGGAATTGCGCGTGAGTTCGCCGCAGGACGGGCGGCTGCGCTGGACCCTGGGCGGAAGTTACCTGGACTCCTACTCTCCGGGTGGTTCGGTATATGGCCTTTCGGTGTTCGGTTCGCTGTTCGCAGCCGGAACTACCAAGGCGGAAACGAAGACGCCCGCCATATTCGGTGGACTCCAGTACGACTTCAACGAGAAGCTGACGCTGAGCTTTGACGCACGCTATCAGCGGGATGAACTGCTGCGTCAGCTGTTGATCAATTCCACGGGCAACCCGCCGGAGCCTCCGGGAGGCGAGCCTCTGGAGGCCGAGTACACGAGCTTCGCTCCACGCATTTCGCTCGATTACCAGTACGCAGAGGGCTCGATGGTCTATGTCCTGTTCTCCCGCGGTTACCGCCCGGGCGGCTTCAACGCCATCCTCCAGGGCTCACCGCAGGAGGTCCTCGACCAGTTCGCGCAATTCGGGGCCTCGGTTTCCTACGAGGAGGAGCAGCTGGACAACTTTGAAGCGGGTATGAAATCGACCTGGCTGGGCGGCCGTCTGCAGACGCGCCTGGCCGTGTACTTCGACCCCTACCGAAATGGCCAGAACCAGATCACCATTCCGTTTACCAACCCGGACGGGACACTCAACCTGGCGTCCGTATTCGTCAACACCGGCGAGGCGGACCTGCAGGGCTTCGAGCTCGAGTTCGATGCCGCACCGACCGAGAACCTGACGCTTTCCGGTTCACTGGGTCTGGCGGATTCCGAGGTGAAGAACTTCGTGTGCGGCGATGGCGTCAACGTGCGCGGCGACAACAACTGCGACGGCAGCCAACTGCCGTCCGCTTCCAAGTGGACGTGGACCTTGTCCGCCGATTACGAAGACACGCTGACCGAGAACTACAACTGGTTCAGCCGTGTCGACTATGCCCATTTCGGTAAGTACTTCGTCGATTACACCAATGAAGCCTGGGTCGCGCCGCAGGACATCGTCAACCTGAGGTTTGGCCTCCGCGGCGATGCCCTGACCGTGGAAGCCTTTGCCACCAACCTCTTCGAGGAAGACAGCCCGCCAAGCGCTGTGATCGGCAACGACCTGTTCACCGTTGCGAGTTCGAATGAGATCCGCTACTCGCTGGCGAGAAAGCGGACTTTCGGCGTGCGTGCGGTTTACAACTTTTGACGCTAGCTTCAGGGCCAGGGGCGCCAGCGGAAGCGCACGTAGAGAGTGCGGCCCTTGATGTCGTGTACGAAGCCGTCGAAGCCAGGCCGGAGGTTGTAACGGTGAACTCCGGGACGGCCGCTGGGTAGAGGCGGCGGGTCCCTGTCGGTCAGGTTCCGGGCGCCGAAAAAAAGCGTAACCTCGGCACCGAATAGCTCGTCCAGCGCATAGCTGTAGTTCGCGTCCAGCGTCGTCCAGGAGGCGATCTTCGGCTGTGACGCAACTTCATCGTTCTTGTACGAATCCACGTAGCGCACGGTCAGGCCCGCAGCATGCGGTCCCCGGCGCCAGGCGACGCCGAAATTGAGCCGCAACTCGGGGGTGGGCGCGAAGCCGTTGGTGTCGTTGCGGTTGCCGAGTTGGTCGGAAAAGCCCTCGCCGGAAGAATCCACGTCGAAACGGGTCAACAGGGTGGCGTCGGTGCTGACCCGGAAGTCGCCAACCCATGATTCGAAGTCGTAGTAGGCGTTGATGTCCATGCCCTGGCTGCGAACCGCACCGACATTTTCGTAATCGGTCGTCACCACGCTGAGCTGCCCCGAGGAATCGCGCTGCACACGAGGGTCGTTGGGCAGCCCGTCGTCGCGGCAATCATCGTCCACGATCGCCTGAAAGCTGCGCCGTTGGGCAATGACGTTACGGTAGTCCAGCGTCCAGAAATCCAGGCTGACAGCGGCATTGTCCAGGGGCTGCAACAGCAGGCCGAAGTTGGAGGACTCCGCTGTCTGAGGCCTCAGCGCCGCGCCGCGCAGCACCGTAGCCAGGTTGAAGTTATCGCCGCGATTGACGATCGCTCCACCGGCGTCCACCGTGCACTGGCCCACGCCCTGCCCGTCAAAGCGGAACGGATCGGTAAGCGTTCGCGCACTGGTGTTGCCGGCCACCTGGAATACGCTGGGCGCCTGAAAGGAAGTGCCCCATGAGGCGCGCAGCGAGAGCCAGTCGCGGGCCAAAAACTGCGCCGCGATCTTGGGGTCGGTGGTGCTGCCGGCCTGGTCGTAGCTCTCGTGCCGGGCGGCGAGCTGCAATTCGGCCCGCTCGCCGATATAGCTCAGAGTCTCCGCAAACACCGCCCACGCGCGCTGGTCCGACTCTCGGGGAAAGTCGCGAATCTCCTGCGGACCCTGACCGGACGCGTTCAGCGGATCAGGCTGATACGAGTATTGCAACTCGCGATACTGCGCACCGGCGGCAAGCGTCACCGGCTGGCCGCTCACCTCGAACAAGTCCCCGGTAGCCACGAACTCCGCCACGTCCTGCACGCTGTCGGCGGTTTCCATCCTGACGCTGTGGAAGCGGCGAAGGACTTCCGGATCGTTGGCGGCGCGCCTGCCGGCCATCGCGGGCACCAGCCCGTCGCCGGCCACGGTCTTGGGAGTCACCAGGTCCGGTGCAACCAGGCGCGTGCCGAAAGGATTCCAAAGCCCGTCTGTCACCACCCGGGCAAATTCGGCGGCCACCCAGTGCCGTTCCGAGTTGACCGAAAGGTCGGTGCGGGCTCGCGCAAGATAGCCCTGCCCCGTCCAGCCTCCCGCCAATTCGGCATCGAAGCCGATCATCATCCTCAAGCTCTCGAACTTCCGCGGTTCGTCGCCTGAGTTTTCGCCGGCAGCCTCCGCGCCCAAGGGGCGGCCGAAGTAGCCGAGCGGGACCGCCTCGTGTACTTCCGGGTTCCAGTCCGAGGGCGGGACGTAGGTCAGCACGCCATCGTCATCCGGATCGGTCCAGAAATTGAACGGATGGTTGGCGGGCACGAAGAACTCGTTGGTGCGCTCGACGTTGCCCCGAAACAGCAGCATGTTGCCCACCCGGTCGGTCACTTCGTTGACCGAATAGCCGATTTCCGAGAAAAGCGTGACTCCGCCGGCGAGTTCGATCTCAGCGTCGGTGAAGAACTGCGCCCGCTGTTCGGCGGCGATCATCGTGCGCTGGTCGGAAAAATCCATCCGGCACAGCGAACCGCTCGGATAGCCTCCGCCCGCCCGGCAATCCGGGTCCGGGAAGCGTGGCGTATCAAGGCCGGCGATTTGATACGGGGCATAGGTCCCGTCGGAGTTGGCCACGGCGCGGCGGAAACTGCCGGGCGAGCCCCGTCCCGAATCAAAGGAGCCTTCCACGATGTCGCCGTCGCCGTCCGGATCAATGGCCCGGGGAATCATCCAGTCGAATTCGGTGCGAAAGTTCTCGTCCTGCCTGAGCCACGCGCCGTAGAGGCCGATGTGACCTCGCGGCGCATCGATGCCGGCAGCGAAACTCAGGTCGTATGCGTTGTTGCTGGCGCTTCGATAGCCGCCGGCGATCTCCAGCCCCGTAAAGCCCTCTCGCGTGACAATGTTCGCAACGCCCGCCACTGCCTGAGAACCGTAAGTGGCTGAAGCCCCGTCGCGGAGTATCTCGACCCGCTCGATCAGCGACACCGGCAGCGTATTGATGTCGAAGAAACTCTGTCCCACATCATTGGAAACCGGAGCGAACCCGGCCCTGCGGCCGTTGATCAGCGTCAGCGTGGAAGAAAGGCCAACGCCGCGCAGGCTGAATTGCGCAACACCCTGCAGATAATTCTGCTGCGTGGCTATGTAGGAGCCCGTGTTGGCCGTCAGGCTGCTGAGAATATCCACCGGCTGGGCGGCCCCGACCGATTCGAACAACTCGGCATCCAGTGATTGCACCGGCGCACGCCCTTCATAGACGACGCGACGCTTGATGAGAGAGCCAACTACGACGATCTCTTCGATCACGGGCTCATCCGCGTTGCTGCGGTCCTGGTCTTGCGCAATCGCCGGAAGCGTCGCAAAAAGCACAATGAGAGAACACGTTGCCGCGAACTTCCGTAGCGCAATCCTGACGGTCATACCCGTCCCCCCGCATTCATATGAATTAACGATCGCTCATTTTTCCGTTCGCATACGCAATTTCTTCCACTCGGCCATCAGCATGATGCAAAACCCAAAGGCCGTCTGACTTGCCATCAAGGCTCCATCACGATCACGGATTCATCCCGGGCCGTTTCAATGAAATCGCGGTCAAAACTCAGCATGGCCTCGCATCCGGCGGCCGCGCCGAGATGCAGCGCATCGGCAAAATCCATGCCTCTTTCCATTCGGTCAAGCGCTTCGGCGAGCAATGCCGGGCTCTCCACCTCAATGGCGGGCAGCCCCGCGAAGGCGCGCAGGGCAGACGCAACATCATTCCCGGAAAAACCGTAAACGCTACGCAACACCCATTCACTCTCCAGAAACACTGTCGTGCTGACAAACACATTGCCCGCATCAATCACCCGTCTCGCCCTTGCCGCCTGGGTCGGATCGTCGCCGGTCAGGTAGCGAACAACGACGTTGGTGTCAATTGCGCGCATGCCGCCGCTTCGCCTCAGCCAATACTCCAGCCCTCATTTCCGCCACAGTCTTCGGGGCGCCGCCAAATGCAAGGCATCCAAAAACGTCCTTGTTCCGGGTCTTGGCGAACACCGGCAAAGGCTTCAGCAGCACGCCCTCGGAGGCGTGCTCCACAATCAGCTTCTTACCCGCTTCCCAGCTCAATGCCTGGCGAATTGCCTTGGGCAGGATGATCTGACCCTTTGTAGAAACGGTAGTCGTAAGTTTTTCAGGCGCAGGAATCTTGATCTCTCCGGGGAATTACTGGTAAGACCATTGTAAGACAATTCCTTTGTGCAGTCAGCAGGACTCCAACACAGAACTTCGACACCCGTCTGCCGACAGCGCGCTCCGCGGATCACCCCCGGCCACAAGTCATTATGTGTCAAACTCAACCAGGCGCGGACTTTCGTGTGTCGCGCCCGCTTGGGGGAAATCATCACAAGACGCCGCCGCTGTCGTTTATTGGCAAGGCGCCGTCACCCGTTCGCCGGCACTTCCGCTTCAGAACCACCCGTTCACGTTGCTCAGCTTCAAATTCCTCAAGCTCTATGATTGGCAGGTCTTATCTCACAGAATCGAAGGTTCCCACGCTGTGAATTCCAGTATTGCTGCTCCCCGACGTTCCGGGCCACCTTTGATTTGCTACTTGGGATTGAGCCTTGCCCTGGGGGTATTCGCCGGAGGAGCGGCGGCGCAGGTGGATTTCGAGCGGTACGAAATTGTTACCGGCGTGGCCGAGCGCCAAACGGTGCTGACGGGGTTCCTGCTGGGAAACGATTTGGCGGAACTCGTGGTGGTGAATGGTGCAAGGAATCGAGTCCGGTGGGCGCGCGTCTTCTCCCTGGGCGAAGGAGAATGGATGGAAACGAGGACTGCGCCGGTGCGCTCCAGGGTGCAGTTCCTTGACGTCACGAACGTTGGCGGTGATGAGTGCTTGCTCGCATACGAATCGGGGGAACTGGGTTGCATTGATCTTGAGTCCGGGGCGGTGCGGGCTATTGCCCGGGAAAGGCTGGGCGTCCAGCCATCTCGAGATGGCGACATTCCGCATGTGGACGTTACAAGGGACATCAACGGAGATTTGCGAGACGATTTGCTTGTGCCTGGTGTCAGCGGTTTTTCCGTAGCCGTACAAGACACTGATGGATCGTTTGCGAAACCCGTCGCCCTGGATTCCGCGACCATATCGAATTCTTCCTTTGGCGGTGGCGGATATCGACACAATCCCTGGAAATTGAGCGGGATTCACGAGGTCGATTACAACGGCGATGGACGCCGCGACCTGGTTTTCTGGAGCAAGGACCATTTCGCAGTCCATCTGCAACAGAAAGACGGACGCTTCGACCCAAGTCCCGAGACTTTCACGACCGAGGTCGCATTCGATTCCGACGATCCATCGTCGCTCGCCGCGCCCATGCAGGTTCGCGGGCGGCAGGCGGACGGTCTGGTCAAGGGCGCGATGAGCGGTAGGGTGCTGCACTCCATGGAGGACATGAACGGGGACGAGGTTGCCGATCTGGTTGTGTTCTCCCTCAAGGGCGGGGACAGCGACCTCTTCGGACAAACGTCCGAGTTGTGGGACATGCGCTTTGGCTTGCATGTCCATTTCGGCTCACGAGAGCCGGGCGGCCTGGTGTTCGCAATCGAACCGGGCGCTGAACTTTTGGCTGAGGGCATTCCCTTCGGGGTGGAAATACACGACTTCGATGGCGATGGCCTAAAGGACGTGATGATCACCAGGATCAAGCCGGGAATCTTCAAGTCGATCGGGATGATTGTTGGTGCGGTTGTTACCCAATCCGTTTCGTTCGATCTCGATTTCTACCGCATGGAGGATGGGGCCTATCCGGAGAAGCAGGACCGCCGGCTCAAGTTGCGAACCATGTCCATGGGCGGGAGCGGCGAACAGGCGGCTTTGTTTCCACCGTTGCTGATCGGGGACTTCAACGGCGACGGGCGCTCCGACCTCCTGATGGGCTGGGGCCGCGATGAGCTACGCATCCATGCCGGCGCAAAAGGGCCGGGGCTGTTTGAACGGCGTCCGCAGAAGATCAGGGTGGACGTGCCCGGCGAGGAATTCGCGTGGTTGACCGACCTTAACCGGGATGGCAAGGACGATGTTGTAATGCACCATCTCTCGGCGGATAGGCCGAACCGGGTGACGCTGCTCGTCGCCCGTTAGGATGCCTCCCCTGCCTGGGGGTCGATCGCACACACTTCGCAGTCGCCGCCCAGGTCCACGTTGCCCTGACCCGCAACCAGCGTGCCTACCGCGCTGAGATTGTCCGGGTTGGGCTTGGGGAAAGCTCTGTCGCTGTGTCGAACACTCAGCGTCAGCAAGGCTTCGACAGTCTTGTAGCCGGTGCGCATGGACTCGAAGACGGGCACCTCAACCTGCGCGGCGATGTCCGGGCCGACGGGCGCCATGCAGGTGCAGCCAAGCATGATCGTGTCGGCGCCGTCTTCCTCGACGGCTGAACGGATGGTGTCGACGATCCGGGACTTCAGCGAGTCATTGTGATTCTGCAGACGCACGGTCGTTGAGCCCGCGTCTTCAATTCCTTCGACTTCACGGTCCTGCTGGACATTGCGCACGGACACGCAGCGACTCTGCATGCCGCAGCTGTTCACCCGTTCGTGAAAGATGAAGTTCAACTTCGGCGGCCAGATGGTGACGATGGAGAAACGGCGTCCGGTGTTGCAGCACATGGCCATGGTCGCTTCCCCGGCGCCGACCACCACCATGTTGGTTGCCGACTTCATTTCGTCGATGCCGTAGTCGCCGACGGTGTTGATGAACACGGCGTCGAAACCGGCTTTCTCCGCTTCAACGGCGCAGTCGAGGTAGGCCAGCGCGGTCAGGCCGCGATCGTAGGGCGTCATGGGAAAAGTACGCAGGCGCGGTTCGATCAGTTCCGGCGCAAAACCCTGCGCTGCGATCTCCGCTATCGGCGCGGGAGGAATGTTGGTGCCGGTCGGGGCGGCCCCGGTACCGATGATGCCGATGCGATAGGTCATGGAGTTTGCTCTTTATCGGTGAGCCGGCAGCCGCGCCAGTGCGCGGGCGCCGATGTCGGAGCGGCAGAACGCGCCTTCGAAGGAAATTTCCGAAACTGCGCGATAGGAACGATCGCGCGCCTCGAGGAGAGACTCGCCCAATGCGGTGACGCACAACACGCGGCCTCCCGCGGTGACAACCTCGCCGTCCTCCTGTGCCGTTCCGGCGTGAAAGACCTTGACCAGATCGCTGTCGGCGCTGTCGAGCCCGGAAATGCGGTGGCCCCTGGCGTAGCTGCCGGGGTAGCCGGCCGAAGCCATGACCACGCCCAGCGCGATGCGCGGGTCCCAGCTCGCACGGGCCTGGTCAAGCCGGCCAGCGAGCGTAGCCTCGATCAGGTCAAGCAGGTCGGTCTGCAGGCGCATCATCAGCGGCTGGCATTCCGGGTCGCCGAAGCGGCAGTTGAACTCCAGCACCTTCGGGGCGCCGTCGGGCGAGATCATCAGACCGGCGTAAAGCACGCCGCGGTAGGGCGTGCCGTTGTCGCGCAGCGCCCGGACCACGGGGTGCATCACCTCGTTCATCACTCGCGCCTCGACCTCTGCGTCAAGTACCGGCGCGGGCGAGTAGGCGCCCATGCCGCCGGTGTTGGGTCCGCGGTCGCCGTCGTCGCGGGCCTTGTGGTCCTGGGACGATGCGAGCGGAAGAACATGTTCGCCGTCGACAAGCGCGATGAAGCTGGCTTCTTCGCCTTCGAGGAAGTCTTCCACCAGGACGCGGCGACCTGCTTCGCCGAAGGCATTCGCTTCCAGCATGTCGCGCAGCGCTGCCCGCGCCTGCTCGCGCGTTTCGGCCAGAATGACGCCTTTGCCGGCTGCCAGGCCGTCCGCTTTTACGACCATGGGCGCCGATCGCTGGTCAACGTGCTCCAACGCCGCCCCAAGATCGGTGAATTCCCGATACGCGGCGGTTGGTGCGCCGGCCGCCTCCAGCACCTGCTTGGCAAATCCCTTGGAACCTTCCAGCCTGGCGGCTGCTGCCGTAGGCCCGAAACAGGGCATGCCCGCTCTCTCCATCTGGTCGACGAGGCCCGCCACCAGGGGCGCCTCCGGTCCGGGCACCACCAGGTCGACGTCTTCGGTGAAGGCAAACGCCACCAGGCGCACGTTCTCCTCCACGTCGAGCGGGAAGTTGGTCACGCCGGGCTCGCGGGCGGTTCCTGCATTGCCGGGCGCGACCAGGACTTCGCTTACGCGGGGTGAGGAGGCGAGTTTCCAGGCCAGCGCGTGTTCGCGGCCGCCGGAGCCGGTTACGAGAATCTTCATCAGTGGCGGAAGTGGCGCACGCCGGTAAAGAGCATGGCCACATTGCGTTCATTGGCGGCGGCGATGACTTCCTCGTCGCGGATCGAGCCGCCGGGTTGGATGACGACTGTGATGCCCTCGTCCGCGGCGGTCGTCAGGCCGTCGGCGAAGGGGAGGAATCCGTCGGAGGCCATGGCCGCGCCGGCAAGATTGAAGCCGGAGGCGGACGCGCGTTGGGCGGCGATACGGGCACTCATCACCCGACTGGTCTGGCCGCCACCGATACCCAGCGTCTGTCCGTCGCGTGCGTAGACCACGGCGTTGGAAGCGACGAAACGCGCCACACTCCAGGCAAACTCGGCATCACGGCGTTCGGTGTCGGTGGGAACGCGGTTGCTTACGACCTCGTAGCGGTCCTCACCGGCCGAGTCGGAAGTCTGAGCCAATACCGCGCCCTCCAGCACTTTCAACTGCGGTAAGACGACCGCGCCGCCGGAAGCGGGCGGGGCGAATTCGACAATCCGCAAATTGCTGCGCGTCTTCAAGGCTTCGGCCGCGCCGGTCGAGAACTCCGGCGCAATGACAACTTCGGCGAACTGCTTCACCACAGCTTGGGCTGCTGCCTTGTCCACGGCACAGTTGAAGGCGATGACGCCGCCGAAGGCCGACTCCGGATCGCAGGCGAGGGCGCGCCCGTAGGCCTCTTCGGGACTCCCGCCGACCGCTACCCCACATGGGGTCGCATGCTTGACGATCGCACAGGAGTGGTCCGGCAGGGCCGAGGCGCATTGCCGGGCCATCTCCGCATCGGCCAGGTTGTTGTACGACAGCGGCTTGCCGCCCAGCAAGCGCATGCTGTCATTCCCCGCTGAATCCGCAGGCAGGTATACCGCAGCCTTCTGGTGCGGGTTCTCGCCATAGCGCAGATCGGACTGCTTTACGAGTTCAAGCGACAGCCGATCCGGCAAGGCACCTTCCGCGCCCGTGCCCGCCCCGGCCTCAAGCCAGGCGCATATGGCCCGATCGTAGCGCGCGGTGTGTGCAAATGCCCTGGCCGCAAGCCGGCGCCGCGTAGCTTCGCTCAATTCGCCGGCAGCTTCGAGTTCGGCTGCGACTTGCCGATAGTCGGCAGGATCCACTACCACACCGACTCGCTCCTGGTTCTTGGCGGCCGCGCGTATCATCGCCGGTCCGCCCACGTCGATCTGCTCGATCACTTCCTCGCGCGTCAAGGCCGGATCGGCTGCTGCCTCGCGAAACGGATAAAGGTTGATCACCGCCAGGGCAATGGGCCGGATGCCATGCCTGGCCATGTCGTCGGCGTCTTGCTCGGGCCGGCACAGCAAGCCGCCATGAATCAGGGGATGCAGTGTCTTTACCCGCCCGCCCAGCATCTCCCCAGAGCCGGTGACCGAGGCGACGTCCTCCACCTTAAGCCCGGCTGTCCGCAACATCTTTGCGGTCCCGCCGGAGGCAAGCAATTCCCAGCCCAGCCTTACCAGCCGCGCGGCAAGCGACGCTGCGCCTTGCTTGTCCGAAACGCTGAAAAGCGCCCTAGGCTGCATGCCTGGATCTGGTTTGTAAGGTGGAGTCGCCGGGGGCGCCGTCAGGCGCTTTCGTTGTGCCGGCGCAACTTGGTGCGAAGGGTGCCACGGTCAATGCCCAGCATACGTGCGGCCCGGGTCTGGTTTCCGCCGGCATATTCCATCACGCTCTCAAGGAGCGCCGATTCGACCTCCGCAACCACCAGATCGTAGAGCCCGGTTGGCCAGTGACCGTCGAGCGTGTGGCAGTAATCCCGCACCGCCTCTCCGGTCAATTCGCGGAGCGTGCGCGAGCCGTTGGAATTGCCCGGCTGCCCGGAAAGATGCGCCGCCTGACGCGTGTTGTTCATCCCCTGGTTGGCGGTCAAACCAACTCCCCCTAGCGGTATGTTTTGTCGCCCCCAAACCCGCTCTGAAGAAGAGCGGGCAATCACTATAGCACGGCAGAATCGACCTCCGTAAACGGGCTCTAAGCGGCCGCATTCTCAAGCCATTTTTCAAGAAAATGAATGTCCGTGCCACCGGTCGAAAACCCTTCACTTTCAAGGATTGCCTGGTGCAGTGGCACGTTCGTGACCAGGCCTTCGGTGACCATTTCATCCAGCGCCAGGCGCATGCGGGCGATCGCCGCCGCGCGGCTTCCGCCCCAGGCGATTACCTTGCCCACCAGCGAGTCGTAGAAGGGCGGCACCGCGTAGCCGGTGTAGAGATGACTGTCCACGCGCACGCCGGGACCGCCGGGTGCATGCCAGAGGGAAACTTCGCCCGGAGAAGGAGCGAATGTCTCGGGGTGCTCCGCATTGATGCGGCACTCGATCGCATGCCCGTTGAAGACCACGTCCTCCTGGCGAATGCGCAAAGGTTCGCCGGCCGCGATCCGCAGTTGCTCCTGCACGATGTCCAGCCCGGTGATCAGCTCCGTTACCGGATGTTCCACCTGCAGGCGGGTGTTCATTTCGATGAAGTAGAACTCGCTGTCCTGGTACAGGAACTCGAAGGTGCCCGCCCCGCGGTAGCCCATGTCAATGCAGGCCTTGACACACAAGCCACCGATGCGCGCGCGTTCCTCTTCGCTGATTCCCGGCGCCGGCGCTTCTTCGATGACTTTCTGGTGGCGGCGTTGCGTGGAGCAGTCACGCTCTCCCAGGTGGATGGCGTTGCCGTGCGCGTCCGCCAGGACCTGGATTTCGATGTGGCGCGGGCGGATAAGAAACTTCTCCATGTACAGGCGCGGGTCGCCGAAGGCGGATTCGGCCTCGCCCCGGGTCAGCGGGATGATTCGGGGCAGGTCGGAAGCATTTTTCGCCACCCGCATCCCGCGCCCTCCGCCGCCGCCTGCCGCTTTGACGATTACCGGAGGGCCGATCTCCTCGGCCAGCCGGACGATGTCGGCCATGTCGCCCGCCAGCACACCGCCGGAACCGGGCACTGTGGGAACCCCGGCGTCCTTCATGGCCTGTATCGCCCGCACCTTGTCACCCATGGTCTGAATGGCGCTGACTGGAGGACCGATGAAGACAAAGCCCGACGATTCGACGCGCTCCGCAAAGTCCGCGTTTTCCGCCAGGAACCCGTATCCGGGATGAATGGCGTCCACGCCGGTTACTTCGGCGGCGGCAATGATCGACGGGATGTTGAGGTAGCTCTGCGCGCTGGCAGGCGGACCGATGCACACCGATTCGTCGGCCAGGCGAACATGCTTGAGCTGCGTGTCCGCGCTGGAATGTACGGCCACCACCTCAATGCCCAGCTCGTGGCAGGCGCGCAGTATCCGCAGCGCGATTTCGCCACGATTGGCGATCAGGACTTTTTCGAACATGGCCGGGTCTACGGCGTCAATACGCTAGGCGCGAATAATGAACAACGGCTGACCGTATTCCACCGGCTCGGCGTTCTCCACCAGGATGGCGGCCACCTCACCGGTGTATTCGCACTCGATATGGTTCATGGTCTTCATCGCTTCGATCACGCAAAGCACGTCCCCAGCCTTGACGGAATCACCCACCTTGACGAACGGCGGGGAGGTGGGTGACGGCGCCTCGTAGTACGTGCCGACCATCGGCGAGGTCACCTGTTCGCCCTGCGGCGCCTCGGCCGGGGGCGGCTCAGGCGCCGGTGTCGGCTCCGCCGGCGCCTGGGGTGCAGCCGCAACAGCTACCGTCTGCGGTGCGGGCGCGGCCGGGGCCTGGCTTGCGCGACTGAGGCGGACCGATTCTTCGCCGTCCTTCACTTCGATCTCGGCCAGCTCCGACTCCTGCAAGAGCTGAATCAGCGTCTTGATCTTCCTCAAGTCCATGGAAACTCCTGATCCTTTCCCTTTACGGCTTGTTCCGCAATTGTTCGTCCACGTACTGCAGGGCCAGCAAATAGCCCTGCGCGCCCAGGCCGCTGATGCAACCCACGGCGATGTCCGTCAGCATCGAGGAGCGGCGGAACTCCTCGCGCGCGTGCACGTTGGAAAGATGGATTTCCACGAACGGCAACTCCAATCCCAGCAGTGCGTCGCGCAGGGCAATGCTGGTGTGCCCGTACGCGCCCGGATTGATCAGCAGATAGTCGGCGCCCGGCGCATTCTGCTGCAGCCAGTCCACCATTCCGCCCTCGCTGTTGCTCTGGTGGCATTGCAGTTGGTGCCCGAGTTGCGCCGCATGCGCTTCGCATCGCGCCTGTATGTCCGCAAGCGTGTCGCGTCCGTATACGTCCGGCTCGCGCTGGCCCAACAAATTCAGGTTCGGGCCGTTAAGTAAGAGGATAGACGCCATTGAACACTAATTGACCGAGGAAGCACGCATGATAAACGACGATACTGCAATGGACAACGGCTGATTGAGTCCGTCCTTCCCGTTCCGGATCAAAATTCCGCGCAGGGTGAGAAAATCCGCGCCTGAGACGTTGCTTACATGATAAGGATGCGTTGAGAGAAATAATGAGCGACAGGAAAACCGCAATTCGGGCTGCCGCAGTGATTGCCTTGTCCGTAGTCCTTTGTGGCTGCGGCGGTGGAGGCGAATCAAGCCCGCCACCACCGCCGCCAGTCCAGCCACCCGCGCCGCCGCCGCCGCCCGTCATGCCGCCACCGCCACCGGGGCAAGTCGGGACCGGGCCGGAGGATTGCATCGACGGAAGTGCCGGCGAATATCCTTGTATGGGCATCTCGCTTGAGAGCCGGGTCGCGCTCGACAGCATGGAGGGAAACCAGGGCAACGATCTGTGGGGATGGGCAGATGCGCAGACCGGCAAGGAATATGCCCTGATGGGAATGAACAACGGTACTGCCTTCGTTGACATATCCAACCCGCAGAGCCCGATCTTCCTGGGAAGGCTGCCGACGGAAACCAGGAATTCCGCCTGGCGGGACATCAAGGTCTATCGGGACCATGCCTATATCGTCGCCGACAATGCCGGCGACCACGGCATGCAAGTATTCGATCTGAGGCGCTTGCGGGGCATGTCGGGGCCTTCAACGTGGTCTACCGATGCGCTCTATGATGGCTTTGGGCACTCGCACAACCTGGCGATCAATGAAGCCACGGGCTTCCTCTACGCGGCTTCAACGGACGATTGCGGAGGTGGTTTACATATCATCGACATCCGAACGCCGAACAATCCACTGTTCGCCGGCTGCCACGACACGGTCAGGACGCATGACACGCAGTGTGTCACTTACCAGGGCCCCGACGAGGCGCACCGCGATCGGGAAATCTGTTTCAGCTCCAACGAGAACCACTTCGAAGTGGTGGACGTCAACGACAAGTCCGCCCCCATGACTCTTTCTTCCTCAACGTATCCGAACCGGGCCTACGTGCATCAGGGGTGGCTGACGGAGGACCACCGGTACTTTCTGCTCGGAGATGAATTGGACGAGTCCAATTTCGGTCTGACCACGCGCACCCACGTCTTCGACGTATCGGACCTGGATGCGCCGGTGCATCTGTTTGCCCACGACCTGGGCACCAGCGCGACCGACCACAACCTCTATGTGCAGGGCAACCGCGTGTTCGAAGCCAACTACCAGTCCGGTCTGAGAGTCCTGGAGTTGCGTGACTTGGCGGACCGGGACATCGTCGAAATCGGCTTTTTCGATACCTACCCGAATGGCGACGGCAACGGTCTGCGAGGCGCCTGGAGCGTGTATCCGTACTTGCCTTCCGGGACCCTGATAGTCAGCGATATCCAGAGTGGCCTGTTTGTACTTTCGATGGATTAGCGGGCGTCGAGGAAAACACGCCGATGCCGAAAACGAACGGCCGGGAAATTCGGTTAGCATGGACGAGCGGTCACTGGAGCAAACATGAGAGATAGCTGGCGGTTTTGCTGTCTTGTGCTTACGCTGTCGATTGTCGGCGGGTGCGCCACGATGTCGGAATCGGAGTGCATCAATGCGGACTGGCGCGAGGTCGGGCGCAATGACGGGCTTGAAGGCAAGCGCCAGACGGAACTGGCCCGGCATTACGACTCCTGCGTGAAGTATGGAATTTCCCCGGACCGCGAACAGTACAACGCAGGTCGAGAGGCAGGCCTGGTGATCTACTGCACGCAGGACAGCGGCTACTGGGAGGGAAGAAACGGGTCCGGTTATCAGCGCGTTTGTCCAGCCAATGCAGAATCGGCTTTTCTTGCCGGTTACCGTACCGGACAGGCCGTGTACGAGGCAATCGAGAACGTCCGGTCCAATCGCGCGCAGATTGCCTCGACCAAGGACCGGATCGGCTCCCTTGAGGATGAGATCAGGAAACTCCAGGCACCGGACGAAAAAAGCGAAACGGATGATTCGGAAGACAAGAAACCGGCTGGAAGCATCGAGGACAGGCGCAAGGAGATCAAGAAGCTCGACAGGCAGCTCGATGAGCTGAGGGCCCTGCGAATTCTGGCCGTCGCGGAATATGTCCGTTCGGTCGAAAGGGCGAACAATCTCGGTTATACCGAAGAGGTTCTGCTTGAGGAATTTCTGTAGACCACAGAGCTAGTATCCGGGCGAATTGCCGCCTGAAGGGACCCAATCCGCCTGAAACAGGGGTTTGCGTTGCCGGTAGCCCTTGAAATCCCGATAACCGTCCCTATTATTTACCCGCCCCTTAAGAAAGGGTCCGTTTAGCAGAATTCGCCGTGCCGGAGGGGTGCGGCTACAGGCATTTCCGAGAAGGAGAACGCAAAATGAAAATTCGACCGCTGCAAGACAGGGTGCTGATACGCCGTACGGAGGAAGAGCGAAAGTCCCCCGGCGGGATCGTGATTCCCGATTCGGCCACCGAAAAACCCATCCGGGGCGAAGTCATCGCTGCCGGCAAGGGCAAGGTCCTGGAAGACGGCTCCGTCCGTCCCCTGGAACTGAAAGCCGGCGACAAGGTGCTGTTCGGGAAATACAGCGGCACCGAAGTAAAGGTGGACGGTGAAGAACTGCTGGTCATGAAGGAAGACGATGTCATGGCCGTCATTGAAGACTAGTCGGGCGAATTTCGTCCCCGATTCAATACATACCTGATAGAGGAATACAGCAATGGCTGCAAAAGATGTGAAATTCAGCGATGCCGCCCGGCAGAAGATGATGTCCGGCGTCAATACACTCGCTAACGCGGTCAAGGTCACGCTGGGCCCCAAGGGCCGCAACGTGATTCTCGACAAGAGCTTCGGCGCTCCCACCATGACCAAGGACGGCGTTTCGGTGGCCAAGGAAATCGAGCTTGAGGACAAGTTCGAGAACATGGGCGCACAGATGGTCAAGGAGGTTGCCTCGCATACCTCCGACGTGGCCGGCGACGGGACCACCACCGCCACGGTGCTGGCCCAGTCGATCCTGACCGAGGGCCTCAAGGCCGTCGCAGCAGGATTCAACCCGATGGATATCAAGCGCGGCCTCGACAAGGCCAGCGCGGCGGTCATCGGGAGCCTGGAGGGCATTTCCAAGCCCTGTCAGGAAGACACCGCGATCGCCCAGGTGGGTACCATTTCGGCCAATTCGGACGAGGCCATCGGCCGGATCATCGCCGACGCGATGGACAAGGTCGGCAAGGAAGGCGTGATCACCGTAGAAGAGGGCTCCGGCCTGGACAACGAGCTGGACGTGGTGGAAGGCATGCAGTTCGACCGCGGCTATCTCTCGCCGTACTTCATCAACGACGCCAATTCACAGAGCGTCGAACTGGAGTCGCCCTTCATCCTTCTGCACGACAAGAAGGTCTCCAATATCCGCGACCTGCTTCCCGTGCTGGAGTCTGTGGCCAAGAGCGGCAAGCCGCTGTTGATCGTGGCCGAGGACGTGGAAGGCGAGGCACTGGCCACGCTGGTGGTGAACAATATCCGTGGCATCGTCAAGGTGGCCGCGGTCAAGGCGCCCGGTTTCGGCGACCGCCGCAAGGCGATGCTGGCCGACATGGCGATTCTCACCAACGGCCAGGTCATCTCCGAGGAAGTCGGCCTGTCGCTCGAGAAGGCTACCTTGACCGACCTCGGGACCGCCAAGAAGGTCCAGGTCACCAAGGAGCACTCCACCATCATCGACGGCGCCGGCAGCAGCGAGCAGATCCAGGCCCGAGTCGTGCAGATCCAGCGCGAAATCGAGGAATCCACCTCCGATTACGACAAGGAGAAGCTGCAGGAGCGCGTAGCCAAGCTGTCCGGCGGCGTTGCCGTCGTCAAGGTCGGCGCGGCCACCGAGATCGAGATGAAGGAAAAGAAGGCGCGGGTGGAAGACGCCCTGCACGCGACGCGCGCAGCGGTCGAGGAAGGCATCGTGCCGGGCGGCGGCGTTGCGCTGTTGCGTGGTGCGTCGGCCCTGGACAACCTGACAGGCGACAACGACGATCAGGACGTCGGCATCAAGATCATGCGCCGCGCCCTGGAAGAGCCTCTGCGCCAGATCGTCGCCAATGCCGGCGCCGACGCCTCCGTGGTCCTGAACGAGGTCGCATCCGGCGAAGGCGATTACGGTTTCGACGCGGCCGTGGGCGAATACGGCCAGCTGGTCGGCAAGGGAATCATCGACCCCACCAAGGTCACCCGGCTGGCGTTGCAGAACGCCTCCTCCGTGGCCGGCCTGTTGCTGACGACCGAAGCCATGGTTACCGAGAAGCCGAAGAAGGACGAGCCCTCCCCGATGCCCGCTCCGGGCGGAATGGAAGGCATGATGTAAGTCCTGCCGCTTGATGTCCCCCGCCGATTACCGGCGGGGGATAAAGCCTCAGGGCCCAAGGCCCTGCCTTTTTTGCAAGAAAGGCAGGGCTTTTTTGTCTTCGCAAGTGGTATCTTGACCGCCTGTACCTGTATCCGTTTCTTTCGACTTGTCTGCCGCCACCACACCGCTCCCCGAGCCTCTGCGCGAAGGCGTTGAAAAGGCCCTGGCGCAGTTGCGCGAGACTGAGGCGCTGGCCGAGGAACTTGAAAAAGACGAGGTGCTCGAGCCGCTCGGCCGAGTGCTGGCCTGTTCGCCCTTTTCCGCGCGCAGCTTCACCCGCAGGCCGCAGGTTCTCCTGGACCTGCTCAACGGAGACCGCCTGGCGCGGCCCCTGGAGGACGGGGAACTCTCCCGGCTCGCCGCCGGGGCGCTGGAAGAGTGCCGGCAGGAACCTTCATTCATGCGCGAGATTCGCTGGTTCCGCCATCGCGAAATGTGCCGGATCCTGTGGCGCGACCTCAATGAATTCAGCAGCCTGGAGGAAAGCCTGGGAGAGCTGACCGAACTGGCCAACGTGTGCATTCTTTCGGCCATGGAATTCGCCAGGGCCAACGTCGCCGTCCGTCACGGGCTGCCGTACACCGACACGGATGAGCCCAGCGAGATGGCGGTGATCGGCATGGGCAAGCTGGGGGGACACGAGCTCAACTTCTCCTCCGACATCGACCTCATCTTCATCTATTCCGAGGACGGCCGTACCGACGGCCCGGTACCCATAGACTCCCTGCGTTTTCATACGCTGGTCTGTCAGCAGATGATCCGGGTACTGAATCAGCGCACGGTCGATTCCTTCGTCTACCGCGTGGACACCCGCTTGCGCCCCTTTGGCAACAGCGGTCCGCTGGTCATCAAGATTTCTTCCCTGGAGAGCTATCTGGCCCGGTCGGCGCGCGATTGGGAGCGCTATGCCTGGATCAAGGCCCGCGTGATCAATCCCTGTGAGATGAGCGAAAGTTTGTACGAGGAAGTTATGCGGCCCTTTGTCTACCGGCGCTACCTGGACTACAGCGTCTTCGAGTCGCTACGCGACATGAAAGGCAAGATCCAGCGCGAAGCGCTGCGCAAGGACAAGGCCGCGGACATCAAGCTGGGCAGCGGCGGCATCCGCGAGATCGAGTTCGTTACCCAGTCGATGCAACTGGTGCGCGGCGGCGCCAACCCCGACCTGCGCGGGCGGAGCTTACGGGAGATGTTGGCCCGCCTGGGCGATCGCGGATTCTTGAGTCCGGGAACAGCGGTCGAACTGGATCAGTCCTATTGCTTCCTGCGGCGGCTGGAAAACCGGCTGCAGGGCATGGATGACCGTCAGACCCAATCGCTGCCCGACGATGAGGAGGGGCGCACCCGCCTCACGCTGGCGATGAATCACGCCCACTGGGGAGACCTGGCTCAAGAAACCGCTTCCTTCAGGGAGAGCGTGGCCCGGCATTTCTCCGCGATCGTATTCCGCCAGGACGACCTGCCGGAGGCGGAAGCCGGCCCGCCTGACGATCTGCTGGCGGTATGGGCGGGAGAGAGCGAGAACGCCTCAGAAACTCTGGAGGCCTACGGTTTTCCCGATCCCGAGGTTGCGCTTGAGTCCATGAAGACGGTTCATCAGGCATCCGACTACGCACGCATGGACCAGACCGGGCGCAAGCGGCTGGACATGCTGATCCCCAGGCTTATCGAAGCGGCCGCCAAGGAGTCGCAACCCGGGCAGGCGCTCGCCCGCACCCTGAAGGTGATCGCCGCCATTGCGCGGCGATCCGCGTACCTGGCGCTTTTGTACGAGAACGCTGCGGCCCGCGACCGGCTGGTGCACGTGTGCGGGCTCGGAGAGACACTGGCCAAGCAACTGTGCTCCTATCCCGGCCTGGTGGATGAACTGTTGGATGCCGGCATCACCGAGCAGGTCATGGACCTGGACCAGCTGGAAGAAGAACTGGATTTCCGCCTGGTTCGGACCGCTAACGAAACCGAGGAACTGCGCCTGGCAGCGATCAGTGAATTCAAGCAGGCTGCGGCGTTCCGCGTAGGCGTGCTGGACCTGGCCGGCGGGCTGCCGCTAATGCGGGTGAGCGACTTCCTGACCGGAATTGCAGAACTGGTCATCGACCGGTCACTGGAGCACGTCTGGGAGGAACTGGTGGGGCAATACGGCTCACCGGGCTACACCCTCGAAGGAGAACGGAAGCTGGCGGGCTTTGCGGTCATCGCCTACGGGAAACTCGCCGGACTGGAAATGAGCTACAGCTCGGACCTCGACCTGGTATTCGTTTATGACTCGCAGGGTGAAGACCAGGTCACGGACGGTCCGAAAAGCATCGCCAACTCGGATTTTTTCTTCCGGGTGGCGAGAATGGTGATCTCCATTCTGACTACCCGCAGCATCACGGGAAGAATGTACGAAGTGGATACGCGCCTGCGTCCGAGCGGACGTTCCGGAATGCTGGTGTCCTCGCTGGAAGCCCTGCGTAAGTACCAGCGTGAATCCGCCTGGACCTGGGAGCACCAGGCGCTGCTGCGCAGCCGCGCGATTGCCGGGGCGGCGCATGTCCGCGAAGGATTCGAGAAGCTGCGCATGGACACGCTGCGAAATTGGGTACGGAGGGAGGACTTGCGCACCCAGGTCATTGAAATGCGTGGACGCATGCAAGCCGAAGCTCCCAGGGTTGCCGAGGGCCGGTTCGATATCAAGCATTCGCGGGGCGGATTGCAGGACATCGAGTTCATCGTGCAGTACCTGGTGCTGAACCACACGCACGAGCACGCTCAACTGGCCTCCTGGCCGGACAACGTGCGGCAACTGGATGAACTGGCCAGCCACGGCGTGTTGAGCCAGGAGGATTCCGATACCCTCAAGCGCTGCTACCTCGAGTTCCGGGAAATCCTGCATCACCGCGTGCTGGCCGAACGCCCGTCGCATGCACCCGCCGAAGAAATGGCGGAACTCGCTGCCGCCGTGTCAGCCTTGTGGCAGCGCTACCTGGGCGAATAGCTCCGGGAACTACACTCGTTACCAGGGGTGCAGACCGATATACTTCCGGCCATGGCGGGACCGAAGCTCACATCCAATATGGAGCGGCGTTACATCGTGGCGGAGAAGGACTTGCCGGTGTCCTGCCCGCTGCCGTGGACCGTCCGCTGGAACTCGCACCCGCGCGTCTATCTGCCGCTGAAGCCCGGGGTCGATGCGACCTGCCCTTACTGCGGCGCCGTGTTTGCGCTCTCCGACGACGAAAAGCACCGGGGGAACTGACCTCAGGGTTCCCAGGCGCGGTCAATCGCTTCGATCACGTCGCCGGTTGAGATCTCGTTCATTGCGCCGGGCCGGCGCAAACGCCGTCCGAAGCGTATGTCCTCGACGCGCTTGCCCAGCATCCGCCTGACCGCTTCCGGATAGCGATTCACCACAAACTCGTCGTTGCCCCAGGAGCCCGTGCGTTCGGGGTTGGAACTGGCGTAAAGCCCGACCACTCGGGTGCCCATTGCCGCAGCAATGTGCGCCGGCCCGGAGTCCGGACACACGACCAGCCGGGCCCGGCCGATCAGTGCGGCAAGTTGTTTCAGCGTAGTCAGTCCGTTCAGGTCGGTTATTCCCGGCCGGGCGGCGATGGCTGCAGCGTACTCCTTCTCCAATGTGCTGCCTGAACCCGTCAGCAGCACCTGCCCGCCCAGCCGCTCGACGACGTGTTCGGCGACCGCCGCGTAGCGTTCCGCCGGCCAGTTGCGAAAAGCCCCTCTTCGCTGGCTACTCAAGGGGCTCAGGACGCAGTAGGGACCCTCGGGCGCCAGCGCACGCGCCACCTCAAGGTCCCGCGGGCCCAGAGGAAAATCCCAGCGTGGCCGGCCATCATTGTCGATTCCCAGGTGCTCGGCAAAACCGAACAGCGCCTGCATGACATGCTGCCGGGGCCGATGAGCGATCCGTTCGGTGGTGAACAACCATTGCAGGTCGCGGGCGCGGGCGCGGTCGAAGCCCACACGCCGCCGGCATCCGGTCATCCGGGCCACACGGCTGGCCCGGAATGAAGCCTGCATCTGCAGCACCAGGTCGAAGCGGCAATCCTTGAGCTTGCTGCGCAAGGCACGCATCCCACCTCTTCCGGCACCCTTGTCGAGCACCAGGAAGTCCACTCCGTGGAGCCCTTCCAACAACGCATGCTCGGTTTGCCCGATAATCCAGCTAATGCGGGTCTCGGGCCAGGCGCTCCGGATTGCCCGCACCACAGGCAGCGCGTGACAGCAGTCTCCTATGGCGGACAAGCGAATCACGCAGATGCTGCGCGGCGGGCTGGACATGCTTGAAAAACTGACGAAAACCGGGAAGGACTGCATCCTACACGATGCGGAAATCGCCCGGACGGTATCGCCCGAATGGTTCGAGCACGGGTTTTGGCGGCAGAAGTCGCAATGGACCGCGGTATCCGGAGGGCGTGGTGCAAGCGCCCGGGTCAATGAGCATGGACGGTGGTTTCTGCGCCACTACCTTCGCGGCGGCAAGGCCGCCCTGCTCAGCAAGGACCACTATTTCTACCTCGGGGCCGCACGGGTGCGCTCGGTGGCGGAGTTCCGCGTACTGGCGAAGCTACAGGAATCCGGCCTGCCGGCGCCGAAGCCGGTCGCCGCCCATTACCGGATCAGCGGCCTGAGTTACTCGGCCGATCTGATCACCGAGTGGATTGGCGACACCCGGACGCTGGCGGATAACTTGCGCCATTGCGACGATCCGGCGCAAATGATGGCTAGCGTTGGAGCGACCATCGCGCGCTTTCACAGGGCCGGCGTCTGTCACGCTGATCTGAACGCGCACAACATCCTTCTCGGAGAGGACGGCCGCGTGTGGCTGGTGGACTTTGATCGGGCACGCCTGCGCGGTCCCGGGGGTTGGCATCAGGGCAAGCTGCAGCGCCTCAGGCGGTCATTGCGCAAGCTCGGCCTGGACCGCCCCGGGGCGTTCGAAGCCCTGCGCAAACAACACGACCGCGACCTGAAGCTCTGAATCCCCGGGAGCGAGGACCCTGTCGCTAGTCGTAGGGGTCGGGCAACGGCGGCGGGCGGCGCTTGAAGCGCCGGTGAATCCAGTAATACTGCTCGGGCGCCTTGCGCACCTGCCGCTCGATCAGCGCGTTGAACCGCCCGGCGTCATCTTCCGGCGACTCGCCGGGAAACTCCTCGAGCGCCGGCAGCAACTCAACCCGGTACCTGCCGTCCTCCAGCCGTTGCGTGAACCAGGGCACGACTGCAGCCCCGCTTATCCGCGCCAGCCGGCCCAGGGCTGTTCCGGTCATTGCCAGCTCACCGAAGAAGGGCGCCAGCACCGCCGATTTTGCATCCGACATCTGGTCCCCCGCGTACCACAGCACTGCGCCGTCGCGCAGCGACCGCACCATGCCACGCACGTCGTATTTCGACAGCGTTTGCGAACACACCCTCAAGCGGGCGCGATTCATGAGATAGGCGAACGCAGCGTTACCACCCGGCCGATAGACGGCGACCAGTCCCGGTGGAGGATAGGTCAGAGCACGGGCAGTGAACTCCAGCGCCACGAAATGTCCGCTCACGGCGATCACGCCTCGGCCCCGGCGCAACGCTTCCTCAAGATGACGGGCGCCGGCGACTTCCACCAGTTCGCCCACTTCAAGATCCGTGGACCAGGCACCCATGGCCAGTTCCACCAGGCCTTCTCCAAGAGATTCGAAGTGTGCCCGTACCACTTCGCGTCTGCGCGCACCGGACCAATCGGGAAAACACAACTGAAGATTCCGCAGCGCAATCGCCCGCCGCTTTCTCAAGGCCAAGTGCGCGAGTCTCCCGGCGACCCGCCCGAGCGCAAGACGCACGCCATGGGGCAAACCCACCGCCAGGCGCAGTATCCCCAGCACCAGAAGCGCCGGCCAGTTGGAAGGAGAGTTCAGAATGGGAGTTACGAAATGGGACCGCGTAGTGCCGGCCGATTCTATACAGCGAAGCGCTGCGATTCGACCCACCAGGCCCTGCCGCCACTTCGGGAACGAGAGCATCCTGCCGTCGTGCGGTGCGGTGCGCCTTTTCGCCAAGTGTCTCCAGAAGTGAAAGTGTTATAGTGCAAAGCGATTCATCGGGTGAACGGGAAGCCGGTGCAAAACCGGCGCTGCCCCCGCAACGGTAATCGAGTCAAGCGTCGTTCACGCCAACACTTGCGCGTGATGGCAGCCACTGTCTTAACCGACAGGAAGGCGAGCGGCGTGGTTTCCTTTCAGATCAGGAATCCGCTCGAAAGCCCGGAGACCGGCCCTCATGAATGACGTTGGCAGGCGCGGCGGGCGCTGGCGGCGCAAGGGGAATCCCTTCGGCCCGTCTCCCGTCTCCCGTTTCTGCCTCGGGCAAACAATGGAACGGGAGGTTCTCCATGGCCAAAACAATATCCACGCCGCAGCTCCAACCGCCCCGGGAAAGAGGGCATCCTGCCCTCGTCGTGATGCTAGGCTGCACGCTGGCCACGCCGCAGCTCCTTGCGGACGAGCAGAAAGCAACCGAGCAGCTGACCGAGACCATCGTCGTCACGGCGTCGCGCATACCCATCGCTGCCGAACAGGCCGGTGCTTCATTCACGGTACTTGATGAGGACTATCTGGACCGGCGGCAGGCGCTCACGGTCGAAGAACTGCTGCGGGGCACCCCGGGCATGGCAGTCAGCCGCAGCGGCGTCCTGGGCTCACTGTCGCAGGTGCGGCTGCGTGGATCGGAAGCCAATCACACGCTGGTTCTCATGGACGGGATCGAAATCGGCGACCCGGCTTTGGGCGGGGAACTGGATTTCTCCCACTTCCTCGCCGCGAACCTTAGACGCATTGAAATCGTTCGCGGGCCCTTGAGCGCGCTTTGGGGCAGTGATGCGATGGCCGGGGCGATCAACCTGATCAGCGCGCCGGAGCGCAATGAACAGTCGCTGAAGAGCTATGCCGAGGCCGGGCAATTCAGCACCCGCAAGGCGGGATTGAATGCGTCCGCCGGGGACAATCGCTGGGGCGTTCGAGTTTCCATAGACCATCTGAGCAGCGATGGCCAGAACATTTCACGCTCCGGGGACGAGGCCGACGGCTACCGAAACAATACGGGGCACCTTGTCGCCCGGTTCAATCCATCCGAACACATCACGCTCCGGTTGATTGCCCGCCGCTCCGATTCCGAGAGTCAATACGACGCGACCTCTTTTTTGACCGGCGTTCCGGCGGACTCGGACAGTTCGACCAAGCGAACGCATACCGTTGCGGGATTGCAAGGCGCGGCCTCCACACAGGACGGGCGCTGGAAGCACCAGGCTGGTCTTACGCACACCGGCTCGAACAATCACAACTTCGCATCCGGTTCGGAAATCGGCCAGACAAGTGGAGACAAGCTGCGGTTGGGCTACCAGGCAACACTGACCCTGTCCCCGCTGGGGCGCACTGCGGCCCAGCCCTCAATCACCGTCGGGCTTGAGCACGAACGGGAGGACTATCTGCAGCGAGCCGCAGCCTCGCCCTTCGGCGATCCCAACCGGGACTTGAACACGCGCTCCACCGAGGCATTGGCGGAATTCCGCCTGGACTCTCAAGGCGACTGGGCGGCATCGGCGGCAATACGCTACGACCGCAACCAGGACTTCGATGATGCCGCTTCCTGGCGGATCAGTGCCCTGAAACACCTTGGGAACGGGATTGCCCTGCACGCAGCCTACGGGATCGGCGTCAAGAACCCCACGTTCATAGAGCGCTTCGGCTATTTCTCCAATTTCATCGGCAATCCCGACCTGCTTCCGGAGTCCTCACGGGGATGGGAACTGGGCGCGGCCTATACAAGCAACAACGGCGCCTTCGACGGCAGCCTTACCTGGTTCAACGACCGGCTGTTGGACGAAATCAACGGCTTCGTCTTCGATCCGGCCGTGGGAGGATTCACGGCCGGCAATCGTCCCGGCGTCAGTCGCCGCAGGGGCCTCGAAGCCGAGGCGCGTATCAGCCTTCTGCAGCAGCTTACTCTCGCCGGCGCCTACACCTATCTGCGTGCAAGGGAGCCGGACTCCACCGACGCAATGATCCACGAACTCCGCCGGCCCCGTCATTCCGGCAATCTGAATGTCCACTATCAGTTCGCCGATCCGGCAATCGGCATCAACCTGAACCTGGCCTATACCGGCGAACAGCCTGACATCTTCTACCCTCCCTGGCCCAATCCGTCACGGCGGGTATCCCTGGACTCTTTCCTGCTGGCCAGCCTTACGGCATCGTGGCAGGCGACGTCCCGGGTCCGCTGGCATGTCCGCGCGGAAAACCTGGGCGATGCCGGTTTCGAGGAAGTCTACGGTTTCCGCGGCCCCGGGCGCAGCATACACTTGGGCGTGCAGCTTTCGTTCTTTGAGGCACCGACCGGGAAGTAGCCACTGTGGGACACCGCCTTTCGAAGATCTACACGCGCACCGGCGACGCGGGTGAAACGGGTATCGACGCAAAGCGACGCTACCGCAAGCACCACCCGCGCATCGCCGCGTTCGGCGAACTGGACGAGCTGAACGCCGCACTGGGACTGTTGTTGGCGGAACTGCCCACCGGAGATATCTCCGCCCTGCTGCGTGAAGTTCAGCAACGCCTGTTCGATACCGGGGCGGAGTTGTGCGTGGAGAGGCTTCAGTCCACCACGGCGGCGCACGTGGCGGCGCTGGAAGCGGCCATCGATCACCACAATGCGAAACTGCCGCCGCTCAAGGAGTTCATTCTTCCCGGCGGCGGTCCGGTGGCCGCAGCCTGTCACTTCGCCCGGGCTGTTTGCCGGCGTACCGAGCGTTCGTTGTGGGCACTGCACGACGAAGAAGGCGGGCTCAATCCGGAATCGCTGAAATACCTGAATCGCCTCTCCGATTTGCTCTTCGTGCTGGCGCGCCTGCTGGCCGATACCGAGACCGAGTGGCGCGGCACCGGCCGGCGCGGGAACTAGGGGCTGTTCACGGTCCAGGCGTAGCAGCTTCGCCGTCTGCAAGTTCCGCCAGGGCCTGGGCCCGTGCCGCGGCGAACTCGTCCCCCGGGTTCCAGGACTGCATTGCGTCCGCCTGGGCGATCAGGTAGGTGGTCAACAGCCCGAAGCGCGTGTCCGCAACCATTCCGTCGAACACCCAGTCATCGGTCAATTCATCGCTGGGCTGATGATAATCGTGCGCGGTATAGGCGTCGATCTGCTGCTTCCCCCATCCGTCGGGTTTACCGATGATTTCTATGCCGCCATCGAGGTACAGGCCGGGCACGCCGATCTTGGCGAAGCTGAATTGATCCGAGCGATAGAAGTAGCCCTGGTCGGGAAACTGATCGCCCTGCAGGGTCCGGCCGACGTACGAAGCCACGTCGGATGCCACCTGGTCGAGCGTGGACTTGCCCAGACCGATGAAGATCATGTCACGTGCCTCGCCCCAGAAGCCCACGCCGTCGAAATTCACGTTGGCGGCGATACGCCCCGGATGGAATGTGGGATGCCGGGCGTAGTAGTTTGATCCGATCAGCCCCTGTTCTTCGGCGCCCACCAGCGCGAACACGATCGAACGGCGCGGAGGCTCTGGCAAAGCAGCAAGCGCCTTGGCCAGCGAAATCACCGAGGCCACGCCCGTAGCGTTATCGAACGCACCGTTGTAGATAACGTCCTCGCCCTCGGACGTAGCCACACCCTTGCCGAGGTGGTCGTGGTGCGCTGTGATGATCACGGCCTCGTGTTTGAGACGTTCATCGCATCCGGGAAGCACGCCCAGGACATTGGCGGTCTCCACCCGCTCGAGGCCGGCATCGAGTTCCAGGCTCGTGCGGATACCGAGTGGCACCGGGGTGAAATCCCGATTGCGGGCCGCTTGCACAAGCGCGTCGAGATCGTGGCCGGCGGAGGCCAACAGGCTGTTAGCCGCAGATTGCCTTAGCCATGCGGCCACCTCAAGGCGCGGCTCGCTCTCAATCGGAAGTTCGTACTGCGGGCCGGTCCACGAGGTCTCGACAACCTGCCAGGGATAGCCCGCCGACTCGGTGGTGTGAATGATAATCGCGCCCGCTGCGCCGAGACGCGCGGCGATCTCGTACTTGTAGGTCCAGCGCCCGTAATACAGACGCCGTTCGCCGGCAAACAGATCCGGGTCCCATTCCGGGTCATTGTTCAGCATGACGAGCACCTTGCCGCGCAAGTCCATGGACTTGTAATCGTCCCACTCGTATTCCGGCGCCTGAATGCCGTAGCCGACGAATACGAGTTCTGCGTCGGCGAGTGAAGCGCGAGCTGCCTGATTGCCCACGTTGGCGACGAATTCGGTGTGCGGTGCAATCGACACGCCGGTGGAAAACGGCCACGCAGCCGGCAGCTCGGTAGTGACGCCGACCAGCCCGAACGGCTGCTCATAGCCCTGTGCGGCGCCCGGAGCGATTCCCGCCTCGGCAAGCCGTGCGGCCATCCATTGCCGCGCCTTCAGATCGCCCGAGGTGCCGGGGCCACGCCCTTCGTAAGCATCGCTCGCCAGTTCGGCCACCACGGCCCGGAAGTCCTCGCCCCGGATCATGTGCGAGACCTGGTCCGCGTAGACCATGGCCTCGTCTGTTGCGGTCGGACCGCAGGGCTGCAGGTCTTCAACGTCAGCTTGCTCACAGCCGACCCCGATCAGACAGAGAAGAACAATGCTTGGCACGCGCATGGGGCGCTCCTTGAGGCTCGAAAACCAGCCGCCAAGATACACGAAAGGCGCGCGGACCGGCACGACCCGCCAACGCCGTGCGCGATCAAACCTGCGCGTATCGGTCGCCTTCTCCGACCCAGCGGCGAATCAGCTGCTCCACCTCCGGGCCGCCACTGCGGAACATTTCATCGGCGATGCGCTGGGCCGGCTCAGCCAGTGCCCCGTCGCGAACCAGGTCGGCCACGCGGAACTGCAGGGCGCCGGTCTGGCGGATGCCGAGAATCTCGCCTGCGCCGCGCAATTCCAGGTCCTTGCGGGCGATCTCAAAGCCATCGTTGGTGTTGCGCATGGTGTTGAGCCTCTCCCTGGCCATTTCTCCCAGCGGGGCGCGGTACATGAGCACGCAATGGCTTTCTTCAGCGCCCCGCCCCACGCGCCCGCGAAGCTGGTGCAATTGGGCCAGACCCATGCGCTCGGCATTCTCCACGATCATCAAACTGGCGCGAGGAATGTCCACGCCCACCTCGATCACGGTGGTCGCCACCAGGACGCCGAGCTTGCCGGAGGCGAACTCGCCCATGACCTGCTCCCGCTGGCTGGCGGTGGCGCGCCCGTGCAGCAGGCCGACACGAATGCCCGGCAAGGCCTCGCTCAATTCGCGATGCGTCGGCTCGGCCGCCTGCGACTCGATGTACTCCGACTCCTCGATCAGTGGGCACACCCAATAGGCCTGACGCCCGGCCCGGCAGGCCGCCGCCACTCTCTCGATCACTTTCGCCCGGCGCTCCTGCGGTACCAGTACGGTGTTCACCGGCTGACGTCCGGGCGGCATGTCGGTGATCGCGGAAATATCCAGGCCTGCATAGAAGGTCATCGCCAGCGAGCGGGGGATCGGTGTGGCTGTCGTTACCAGCTGGTGCGGCACCTCGCCGGCGCCGGCGCCCTTCTCCACCAGGCTCAAACGCTGATGGACCCCGAAGCGATGCTGCTCGTCCACCACGGCCAGGCCCAGCGAGTGGTATTGAACGCCTTCCTGGAACAAGGCGTGCGTGCCGATTGCCACCTGTGCGTCGCCTCCGGCCAGCTCGGCCTCGAACACCCGGCGATCAGCCCGCGCCATTGAACTGACCAGCCACGCGAGGCGAACTCCCAGGGGCGAGAGCCAGTCGGACAGTGTGCGCATGTGCTGTTCTGCCAACAGTTCCGTCGGCGCCATGACCGCCGCCTGCCTGCCGGACTGGATCGCCGCCAGTACCGCCGCCGCGATCACCACGGTCTTGCCGCAGCCCACGTCCCCTTGCAGCAGCCGCATCATCGGCATGCCGCGGCTCAAGTCCGCGTCAATTTGCGCGATGGCCTGTTTCTGTCCGCCGGTCAGTTCAAACGGCAGGCGCTCGATGAACCGAGCGCGCATCTCGCCCCGTGGTTGCAGTGGAAAGGCATGGCGCCGTTGCCCCGCCTCGCGCATCCGCCTCAAGCCCATGTGCCAGGCCAGTATTTCTTCCAGCGCCAGGCGCTTGCGCGCAGGATGGGTGCCGGAGAGAAGCGTTTCCAGGGGCATGCCCCTGGGCGGACGGTGGACCGTCCGTAGCGCTTCATGCAGGCCGGGCAGGGAAAGCCCCGCCAGGCGTGAGGGCGGCAGCAGGTCTGGCAAGTCCTCCATTGCGTTCTTGAGCGCGTGATCGGTCAGTTTGCGAAGGCGGGGTTGGGTGACGCCCTCGGTCGTCGGGTAAACCGGCGTAAGGCGATCCTGTACCGGCGCCGCTTCGGTTCCTGCCAGCCGCCGGTACTCCGGGTGCACCATCTCCAGACCCCTGGGACCCTGGCGCGCCTCGCCGTAACACATAAGGCGCGTTCCCGATTTCAGACCGGCCTGCTGCTGGCGGCTGAAGTGAAAGAAGCGCAGCGTAATCTCCGCGGTCGGGTCTCTGAGCGCGCACAGCAGGCTCCGACGGCGGCCCATGATGACCCTGCTGCGGTCAATCACGCCTTCGATCTGTACCCGCTGGCCGGCGCGCAAACGGATGATGGGCTCGATGCGCGTACGGTCCTCGTAGCGGATGGGCAGCAGAAAGAGGAGGTCGCGCACCGTGCGCAAGCCGAGGCGCTTGAGCTTTTCGACCATGGCCGGGCCGATGCCCGGCAGCGTAATGAGATCGGGGCTTGCCTCGCCCATGCCGTACTCGCTCTTGATGCAATTCGCCGACGCGGTCAGTACACGCCGTGCTGCCGCGCCAGGAAATTGAAGGTGGTGCGCAGGTACTCCTCTCCCACCAGGTCTGCCTTGGCGAAGCGGGCGCCGTCCGCGGAGATGGGCCGACTGTCCGGGCTCTTCAGCTGCGCTTCTGCCGCGCGCTCCATGAGTACGAAGCGCGCCACTGCCGAGGCGACGGATGCACCGGCGGTGAGCAAGCCGTGGCTGCGCAAAATCAGCGCGTTGTTTCGGCCCATGCTCCGGGCAATCCTCGAACCGGCCGCGAGGCCTTGCACTTGCACTTCCTCGTCGTCGAACAGGGCGCAGTCTTCGAAAAAGATGCAGGCTTCCTGGGTGATTGGCTCCAGCATGCGGGCCTGGGCCGAGAACGGCGTGCCCCAGGACGTGTGCGTGTGGGCCACGCTGATTATGTCGTGGCGCGCGGCGAGGATCGGCTGATGGATGTGATAGCCCGGCCGGTTGACGGTGCCTGTACCGGCCACCACCTGCCCGTCCCGGTCAATCAGCACCATATCATCGGCGGTGGCTACAGGAAACGTTATCCCATAGCTGAGCATCCAGAAACAGTCGGTGCGTTCGGTGTCCCGCGCGCTGATATGGCCATCGCCCAAGTCGCCCCAGCCGAGCGCCCCGAATACCCGGTAGGCTCGCGCCAGTTCCTCGCACAATGCTGTTCCGTTTTCCGTCATATGCGTCGATGCTGATCCATGGGTCGATCCGTAGCGGACGCCGGGCTTACGTCCCTGGGTGCGTGAAGCCCTCCCGTGGCGAACCGCTCGTCACGCCCGCTCGAGTGTGGCGACCTCCGCGTCGGCGAAGCCCGGCGTGGTCTGCTTGCGAGCTGTGTCCTATGGGAGAACCAGCACCGCGTCCGCTTCCACCTGGGAGCCCTTGGGCAGTCCTGCTACCTCGATCGCGGCTCGGGCCGGAAACGGCTTGTCGAACATCTCCGACATAACCTCGTTGACCAGTGAGAAATGGCCGAGGTCAACAAGGAATACCGTAATCTTCACCGCGTCGCGGCCAAGATCGCAGCCCGCTGCCCGGGCCACAGCCGCCAGGTTGTCAAATACCTGCCGGATTTGCGCCTGAATGTCCCCATCCACCATCTCCCCGGTATCGGCATCGAGCGGGATCTGCCCGGACAGGTAGCAGAAACCGCCGGCGACTATGGCCTGCGAATAGGGTCCGATGGCGGCGGGAGCCTGCGAAGTGTGTACAGGGGTTCGTTTCATGGGCGACTCGGAACTCAATAATATGCCAGAGAGGATGTTAAACACGTTGGACGCGATGCACGCTTTCCAAGGTCCGGATGCCGCGAATCACGCGTGCCAGCCGCTGGCGGTCCTTCACCAGCACAGACAGAAAAAGCTCGGTGCTTTCTTCCGGGCGCTCCTGCATGTTCACCTGGCCGATGTTATGGCCGGTCTCGGCCACGCGCGCGGCAACTTCCGCCAGCACGCCGGGGCGGTGGTCGATCTCGATCCGTAGTCCGGCGGGAAATTCCAGCCGGATACGGCGCTTCCAGTTGACCGGGATCCACCGGTCCTTGCGCTTGCGCTCGGCGCGGAAATTACCGCAGGTGTTGCGGTGGATCACGAAACCCCGGCCGCTGGAGGTGTGGCCCACAACTTCATCGCCCGGGATGGGATAACAGCAACGTCCGTACGTCACTACCATGCCCTGGGCCCCGGCGATGTCGACCGGCGTCAGCTCGCGGCGCCCCTTGCCCGATTGGCTCTTGCCGGGATTCATGATGACGGCTGCCGCCAGCGTCGCCAGGCGCTCGCCCAGCCCGATCTGCTCGTAGAGCTCCTGGCGGTTGCTGACCCCAAGTTCCTTAAGCGCTTCCTCGAAGGGGCCGCGCCCCATCTTGCGCAGCGAAGATCCCCGATCGGACAGCGCCTGGTTGAGCAGGACCGCGCCGACCTCCCGCGCCTCGCGCGTCTGCGTGTTCTTCAGATAGTCCAGGATTGCAGAACGCGCCTTTGCCGTGGCCACGGACTCCAGCCACCCCGCGTTCGGGTGGGCGTTCCTTGAAGTGAGAATCTGCACGTTCTGGCCGTTCTTCAATTGCGTGCGCAGGGGCGCCACCTGTCCGTCCACGCGCGCCGCCACGCAGCGGTGACCGATGTCGGTGTGCACTGCATAGGCAAAATCCAGGCATGTGGCGCCACGCGGCAGGCGGAGGATTTCGCCCTTGGGCGTAAACACGTACACCTTGTCGGGAAACAGGTCCACCTTGACGTGGTCGTAGAACTCATCCTCCTGCGCCGTGGCCTGCATTTCGGTTATGCGCCGCAACCATTCCTGGGTGCGGAAATGAGCCGGGAGCACGCTCTTGTCCTCGGCCTTGTACTGCCAGTGCGCAGCGATCCCGCTTTCGGCGACGCGATGCATTTCGTCGGTGCGAATCTGAAATTCCAGCGGCATCCCTTCCGGACCCAGCAGGACCGTGTGCAGCGACTGGTAGCCGTTCACCCGCGGAATCGCAACGTAGTCCTTGAACCGGCCGGGCATGGGGCGGAACAACTGGTGGGCAATACCCAGGCACCGATAACAGGCATCGATGTCCGACACGATGATCCGCAGGCCGAAAACATCGGAGATTTCCTTGAAGCCCAGTTGTTTCTCGCGCATCTTGCAATAGATGCTGTAGGCGGACTTGGCGCGCGCCGAAATGCTGCCTTCCAGCTCGGCCGATTTCAGGGCCCGCCGTAACCGGTCCGAAACCCGGCGAAGCACCGCGCGCGGGTGCCTGGGCGCCTGGTTCAGGTAGCGATTGATGACCCGGTAACGTTGAGGCCAGGCGTATCGGAAGCCCAGATCTTCCATCTCACGGCGTATCGTTCGAATTCCAAGACGATTTGCAATCGGCGCGTAAATCTCCAGCGTCTCGCGGGCGATGCGCTGCTGGCGCTCGTATTCCAGCGCGTCCAGGGTCCGCATGTTGTGCAGCCGGTCGGCCAGCTTCACCAGGATGACCCGGATGTCGTCCACCATGGCCAGCATCATCTTGCGGAAACTGGCGGCCTGGGCCTCGGAACGGCCTGCCTCGCCCAACCGGGTCAGCTTGGTCACCCCATCCACGATGGCCGCCACCTGTACGCCGAAGTGATCCTCAAGATTGACCCGGAGCGTCGGCGTATCTTCGATGACGTCGTGCAGCAACGCGGCGATGATGGTCTCGGAATCCAGCCTCAGCTGGGCCAGGATGGTGGCTACGGCCACCGGGTGCGAGATATAGGGTTCGCCGGAACGGCGGCGCTGGGCGTGGTGGGCGCGCGCGCCGTACTCATACGCCTGCCGGACCCGGTCGCGTTCAGTCTCCGACAGGTATTTGAGATCCGCGAGCAGCCTGCGGATACCGCCACCGGATACCCGAATGCGTTTCTTGCCAAGCAGGGCCGCCTGCTGCATGGTGATTGCCGTCTCCCGGTAAAGGGAAGGTAGACGCTCGGACCGATGTTTGCCGGTACAAGCGCCGGCCGTCCGACTCAATACTCGCGAACTTCTCCCGGCGAAGCGAACGCTTCCTCAACGGAGCGCTCGTGCTCGCTGAGGCTCTCCTCGGTAACCAGTCCCGCCGCGATTTCCCTCAAGGCGATCACCGAGGGTTTCTCGTTATTGCGCGGGAGCATGGATTCCGCGCCGTTTGCAAGTCGTCGCGCGCGCATGGCTGCAACGCGCACCAGATCGAAGATGTTTTCGATACGCTGCTGGCAGTCTTCAACAGTAATTCGCGCCACGTCAATTGCTCTATGGAGTAGTCTTAAGTGAATTCTGCATCAATTCGTCGACTGGCTCAAGGCCGCAAGCCGCCGTTCGGGCCCTGCAAGGGCCGATTGGATCAACCGCCCCAACCTCCTGTCGCGATCCTGTTCTCGATCAGGTCCCGGCAGCGCGCATCGGAAACCGCGTGCTGGTCTCCACTGCCCTCAAAGATCGACGACATCCTCCGGCAGGTGTCATCCAGGTCATCGTTGATCAGCACGTAATGGAATTTGCGCCACTTGCGAACGTCGTCCCGCGCTTCGGCGAACCGCCGGGCGACCACGTCCGGCCCGTCACTGTTACGACCCTTCAAACGCCGCTCCAATTCACCGCGCGACGGGGGGAGCAGAAATATGCTGACCGCGTCGGGCTTCGCGCGCCGCACCTGTTCGGCGCCCTGCCAGTCGATCTCCAGAATGACCTGCCGGCCGCTCGCCAGTTTCTCATCCACTTCCTTGCGGCTGGTTCCGTACCGGTTCCCGAACACCTCGGCGTGCTCCAGGAAACCGCCGTCCTTGCAGATCCGGTCGAACTCCTCGTTCTCCACAAAGTAATAATCGCGCCCGCCACGCTCCTGTTGCCGTGGAGGGCGCGTCGTATGGGAAACCGCCAGGCTGATGTCCGGTTTTTCCTCGACCAGACGATTGACAATCGTGGTCTTGCCGGTACCCGATGGAGCGGAAACGACAAACAGGCGGGGTGTCACAGGATGTTCTGGGCCTGCTCCCGCATTTGTTCGACCAGCACCCGCATGTCCACGGCCTCGTGCGTTCCGCGCGCATCACCGGACTTGGCCGCCAGCGTGTTGGCTTCGCGGCCGATTTCCTGCAGCAGGAAATTGACCCGCTTGCCGATCGGCTCGCTTGACTTGAGCGTGGACCGCAATTCCGACAGGTGCGCTTCCAGCCGATCCAGTTCCTCACTCAAGTCATAGCGCATCAACATCAGCGCCACTTCCTTCTCCAGCCGCTCGGAGTCCACCCGCACCTGGATGGCTTCCAGGCGCTCCGCCATCCTTGACCGGGCCTGCTGGCGCAATTCCGGGGTGCGTTCGCGGAACTTCTTGAGCAGTTTTTCCATCTTCGAGCAACGACTCTCGATGAACTTCTTCAGTTTCTTGCCTTCGCCGGCCTGCGAATCGCGAAGGATATCGACGGTCTTGAGCAATAGCTTGCGGACCTCTCCGGACATATGGCTCTGGTCCGCGGATTGTTCCTCGATCACCCCGGGCCAGCGCATGACATCCAGCGGGCTCACCGGGGCGGGGCGGCGCATCTGCTCGGCCAACACCCGGGCATAACCGATCACGCGCACGGCCAATCCGGTATTCACCTTGATCCGGTCCGCGAATTTCTCGGCAGGCTGCCAGCTCAGCCGGGCGTCCACATGCCCTCGGCCTACACGTCCCACCAGAGTATTGCGGAATTCCGGCTCCATGTCGCGAAAGGCTCTCGGCAATCGGATGTCGATGTCGAAATGGCGATGGTTGACCGATCGCAGTTCCCATTGGAGCACTCCGCTTTCGCTGCGGTACTCGGCCTTTGCATATCCTGTCATGCTTCGAATCATTTCTCGAGCCTCGTTTTCCCCCGCAAAAAAAACCGGCGCGCTAATTTTAGCTTCGCTTGCGCGTAAGTTTCCTCGAAGTTGATTCGGCAATGCCATCCCTTGGTCTGGCGGCGCTAACATAGCAAGCACCATGCCCACAGGAAAATCTCCCGGCACCAGGCGACCGAGTGGACGCGAAAGCGACGAGCTGCGCAGCGTTCATTTTGAAGTTGGCTATACCCGTCACGCTGACGGGTCCGTCCTGGCCGTTTTTGGAGAAACCCGCGTCCTGTGTACCGCTAGCATCGAAGACGGGGTGCCTAGATTCCTGCGCGGAAGCCGCCGGGGTTGGGTGACGGCCGAGTACGGCATGCTGCCCGGCGCAACCCATACGCGGGGCCGCCGTGAGGCGGCCAGCGGTGGCCAGACGGGACGCAGCATGGAGATTCAGCGCCTGATCGGCCGCTCTCTGCGCGCCTGCGTGGACTTCGAAGCGTTGGGCGAAAACACCATTGTCATTGATTGCGACGTGCTTCAGGCCGATGGCGGCACGCGTACCGCAGCGGTTTCCGGCGGCTGGCTGGCATTGACCCTGGCCTGCCGGCAGCGGTCCTGGAAGAAAAAGTCGGCTAGCTACCCGCTGCACGGCCAGGTCGCCGCAATTTCGGTCGGTCTGTACCGGGGGCTGCCGGTCCTGGATCTGGATTACGCCGAGGACTCCGAGGCTGAGGCCGACGTAAACGTCGTCATGAACGAGGCGGGCGGCATCATTGAGGTGCAGGGCACGGCCGAGGCGCATGCCTTCCTCCGGGAAGAACTCACCCAAATGCTGGACCTGGCAGGCGGCGGCATCAAGCAGGTGCTTGCGGCGCAGGAAGAGGCGCTGGAAGACGCCGGGTAGCGCTGGTAGCGAGGGCATCGCGCTATCGCTCACCCCCGCTTCGCAATCAAGCGGCGAACCAGCAATCAAAGAGCAAGCGCCAGCCTGGCGCCGTCCTGCACGGCCGACCAGATCGATCGCGGTGCCAGGCAATCGCCGATCGCCGTCACACCGTGGGGCACCGGCTTGGCCACGGCTCCCATGGACAGCACGATGGCGTCAAAGGGACCGAGGGCTGCGCCATCGACAGTAACGGCAATATTGTCTTTGACTTCCTCTACAAAACTGGCGGCGTGAATCGTGATTCCCGCGGCCTTGAGTCGCCGGGTCACCAGGGGCAACTCCCCCGTCCAGGAAAGCTCCGGGTCGCCGAACAGTGCGCTGGCGGTAACCACCGTAACTGCGGTGACATCTGCGCTGGCGGCCAACGACTCCACAATATTTACCGCTGGCCAGTTACCCTCCTCGTCGATCACCAGCAAGTTTCCCGACACGGATTGCGTCCCCGCCAGTACATCACGGCCATGCGGTAATCCCTGCGCGCCGGGGATGCCTCCTGTCAGACGCGGCCGATTGCGCCACAGCCAGGTCCAGCCGGCAGAACCGCCGGTGGCCCAGACGATTTCGTCCGCCTCCAGCAACCGCGGGTCGAGGATCTCGGTGTTCAGCCGTATGGTTACGCCCAGCCGGTTCAGTTCACGTTCCCACCAGGCCAAAGCGGGCAGCATTTCTTCCCGGAAAGGCGAGCGGGCCGCAAGGCGCATGGCGCCTCCCAATGCTTCCTTGGCTTCATACAGCGTGACCCTGTGGCCACGCCGGGCCGCAACGCGTGCGCACTCCAGCCCCGCAGGACCGCCGCCCACGACGGCAACGGACCTGACGGTTTCGGCCTGCGTGGCCCGGGGCAGTTCGAATTCGCGACCCGCGGCGGGGTTGATATTGCAGCCCGCCGGCACCGCGCGGTTTGCCGCACCCAGGCAAAACTGATTGCAGGACATGCACGGGCGGATGCGCCCTTCCTCTCCCCGGCGGACTTTCGCCACCCAGTCGGGGTCGGTAATGAAAGCCCTGGCCATTGCGACGATGTCCGCCTGGCCGTTTGCAAGCAGCGTCTCCGCTTCCGCGGGAGTGCGGATGCGACCGGCCACGGTGACCGGCACGGAAAGGGCTTGTTTGAATTTCGCCGCCAGGTCCGCCAACTGGACCCGCGGGTAGGTCATCGGCGAGATGGTCTCCGCGAAGGAGGCGTTGGAACCGCTCATGACGCTAACGTAGTCGGTTAAGCCGGTCTCGGCGATGGTCACCATGGCCGGCAGAGAGTGCTCGATCCCATAACCGTCGGGATCACCGGGAATCGCGTGGCCTACAGAGGTGCGCAGGCCCACGGCCACGTGACCCGGGACCCGCTGCCGGATCGCTTCCGTCACCTCGATTACGAAGCGGCAACGGTTCTCCACGGAGCCTCCATAGGCGTCCGTGCGGTGATTGAGCTGAGGGCTAAGGAACGACCCGAGGAGGTAGTCCGAGGCAGTCTGGACTTCAATCACGTCGATCCCCGCCCTGGCGCAGCGTTCCGCCGCGGCCGCATAGTAGCCGACCATGTCCCTGATCTCCGCCACAGTCATGGCCTTCGGCACCTCGCCGATCTGCACCGAAGGAATGGGCGAGGGCGCCAGAGCCGCCGCGCCACCGGTGAAAGGCACGTTGTGGCCACCGTGCCAGAGGATGATGGACAGCCTGGACCCGGCATTGTGGACCGCCTCGGCGGTGCGCGCCAGGGAGTCCACGATCTCGTCCCGCCACAATTCCAGCTGGCCGGTCCAGGTAAGGCTGTCGGGATGCACCGGCGCCGACTCGATCCCTACCAGAGCCGCGCCGCCCCTGGCGCGCGCGAGCAGGTATTCGTGATAGCGCTGGGTCATCAGGCCGGAGGAGTCCCCGTGGACCATGGAGTGGCCGGGAATCACCACACGGTGCTCGAGTTCCACCGGCCCCAGGGAAATGGGGGAAAAGAGATGCGGGTAGCGAACCTCCGGCAAAGCGGCCTCCCATAGTGTTGACGGGTCCTGGGTTCCCGACGGCGATAATACCGTCTGCCTTGCCCGGTTCTGACGGTGACGGCCGGACACGACGCAAGGTACATACTTCCCCCGGATAACACCTTCCATCAGGATTGATATGCCCACTCCCCTCAAGGCAGTGCTTGCCTCCGGCAATCGCGGCAAGCTGCGGGAACTCGAGGGGCTTCTTGAAGGCCGGATTCGATTGATCCCGATGAGCGAACTGGGACTTGTAGCCGCGGAAGAAACGGGAAAGACCCTTGAGGAGAACGCCCTGCTGAAGGCGCGCGCCGTGGTCGAGCAATCCGGCCTGCCGGCGCTGAGTGATGATTCGGGGCTGGAAGTGGACGCGCTTGACGGCGCTCCGGGTGTCTATTCCGCCCGCTTCGCGGGACCGGCCGGCGATTCCCTGGCAAACAATGCCAGGCTGCTTGCGGAACTCAAGGGCGTGCCGCCGGAGCTTCGAACCGCGCGCTTTCGCTGCGTGCTGGTGTTGGCTTTTCCGGGCGATGACCCACTCCCGTTAATCGCTCAGGGTGCCTGGGAGGGACGGATCGCCGAGCGTGCACGGGGCCGCGGGGGATTCGGTTACGACCCGGTATTCCTGGACAGGCAATCAGGGAAATGCGCCGCCCTGATGACCCGCGCGGAAAAGGGCCTTGCAAGTCACCGCGGCTCGGCCGCCCGGCAACTCTTGCAGCTAGTGTCGTGACCGCGATCGGGAGAAGGAGCGTTGGATTGGGTGGGATAACATCACTTTCGGCAACCAGTTATTCACATTGCCCCGGAAATCTCTTGGCGCAATTGAAATTGTGGGCGATATCACACAATGTCTTTGTCAACCTTTTATAACATCCTGATAAATAGACACTATTTCAAAATTGCGGGAATCTTCGTCTGCGGCGGGAACCAGCGGGAGCCAATAAACAAGAGGGCTGCAGACAATCTTGTCCACATAGTTATCCACAGGGGCGTGAGGACTGCCGGCTTGATCGAGGCACAAGCGTGAACTCCGGCGAGCAGTGGCCTCGCACCGGATACGCCTGGTACGTGGTGAGTCTTTTGATGGTCCTGTACCTGTGCTCGTTCCTGGACCGCAACATCATCACGCTGCTGGTCGAACCGCTGAAGCAGGACCTGTCGCTTACCGACGTGCAAATCGGCCTCTTGTACGGCCTTGCCTTTGCCGCTTTCTATACGACGCTCGGATTGTTCGCCGCGGGAATGGCGGACCTCTGGAACCGTCCCGCGGTGATCGCCGCGGGCGTGGTCCTGTGGAGCCTGGCCACCGCCGCAAGCGGTCTTGCCGCCAGCTACGCGCAACTCTTCATCGCCCGTATGCTGGTGGGCGTCGGCCAGGCGGCGCTGTCACCCGCCGCGTACTCGCTGATTGCCGATTACTTTCCGCCGCGGACCCGGCTGCGCGCCACCAGCACCTACGCCACGGGCCTGTACCTGGGTATCGGGCTGGCCACGATAACCGGGGGGCTGGTAATCAACTGGGTAACGGGTGGCGGGACCGCCAATTTACCGCTGCTGGGGTCACTGAAAGGCTGGCAGGTGGTATTCATTGTCGTGGGACTTCCGGGCGTGCTTCTGGGCGTGCTGACGCTGGCATCCGTGCGTGAAACGACACGGATGGGCGACATTTCCGGCACCCGGGTGGGCGCGCGCGCCTTCCTGCAGTACCTGTTTGGCGCCAGGCGTGCCCTGTACCTGACGCACTTTCTCGGCTTTTCCTTCCAGGTTACGTATTCCTACAGTTTCGGCGCGTGGACTCCGAGCTTCCTGATCCGCGAGTTCGGATGGACGCAGGCGCAAACCGGCCTGCGCCTCGGACTGGTGACCCTGGTAACTGCGCCGCTCGGCGTTTACCTGGGCAGCGTTGCGGCACAGCGCTGGCGGCGGACCTATCCCCGCGATGCCGAGATGCGCGTTGCCGTCGGCGTGGCCCTGATCGCCTTGCCGTTCGCCCTGGCCTTTCCCTTTGTGGCGTCGGCGGCCGCCGCACTGGCGCTAATCGGGGTCACTCAGTGCCTGATCAGCATGCCCTTCGGCATTTCTCCCGTAGCCCTGAATGAAGTCACGCCGAACCGGTTCCGCGCCAGGATCATCGCCACCTATTTGTTCTGCATCAACCTGATGGGACTGGCCTTGGGGCCCGTGGGCGTGGCCGTACTCACCGAACGGGTCTTCGGCTCCCCCGATCGCCTTCCCCTGGCGCTGGCGACGATGGCTGTCTGCACCATGCCGCTGGCGGCATTGACGCTCAGGTCTTGTGCGGCCGCCTATCGCCGGACCTCGCGTAGCACGACCAATAGGACGTAGAAAGTCGGCACGCCTGGCTGAAATTGACCAACGCGCGCAAATGACAGGCCAGGCGGTACCCCCGGAGCGGCGAGCCCCGATTAGATTCCGCAGCAGCACATACCCGCAGAAATCGCTTCGAGTTGCTCTTCGTCGAGCAAGGTATCGGGCGGCAAGACCACATGCAGGGTGCGAAAGTCGCTTTGGTGCACCTGAAACTCAATATGATCAGGAACCTCGATGCCGAACTCCTGATAGAGCGTGCCCTTCGGATCCGCTATCAACCCTCTGCGGAAATCACTGTCCTCCGCTGCCCTTTGGGTCAGATAGCGTTGCATGTCCTCAGCCGACAACATGCCCGTCTGCCTTAGTTTCCACGGCTTTCTCCCCGCTTAGCTTCTTACCGCAAGTCCAACCAGACTTCATGATCGTAACACAAACAAAATCCAGCATCCGTCCCGCAAATGATGTGCGTTCGGCACGGGGCCATCGGGCCAATCAGGAGTTCGACAGCATGTCGAGAGCCAGTCCGGCGTAGAGCAGGAAGCCCAGCAGCGAATTGTTTTTGAACGCCTCGAAACATCGCGCCCGGTCCCTGCCGCGAATCAGCCAGGCTTGCCGGCCGGCGCACAAGACCGCGCCGATCCAGCCCGCGAAATATGCCAGCCCCAGGCCGGCCCACAGTCCCAGGCCGAACATGCCTGCCAGATAAGCGGCATGGCCCAGGATGATGAAGGACACGTCACGTCTGCCCAGCAGGATCGCCGTGGAGGGCACGCCGATATTCTCGTCGTCATCCCGATCGACCATCGCGTACACAGTGTCGTAAACGACCACCCAAAGGAAGGTAAGCGGCCACAAGACCCATAAGAACGGATCCATTAAATCCGACTGAGCGGCATAGGCCATGGGAACCCCCCAGGAAAACGCCACCCCCAATGCCAGTTGAGGGGCCGAGAACATGCGTTTTGCGAAAGGGTAAAAGCCAGCGGTCACTGCGCCCAGTACCGCCAGCGCGATCACCAGCGGCGACAGGCTGAAGACCAGCAAAGCGGCGCCGGCCGTCAACAGCAAAGCCACGAGCAGGGCCTCTGCAGGCCGGATTTCTCCGGTCGCAAGCGGACGCGAGCGCGTGCGCTTTACCAGGCGATCGACCCGGCGGTCGGCAAAGTCGTTCAACGCGCAGCCCGCCGAACGCATCAGGAAAGTTCCCGTCACAAACACAAACACAACGCCGCCCGATGGATCTCCGTCGGAAGCCAGCCACATGGCAAACAGCGTGGGCCACAACAAAAGCAGGGTGCCTACGGGACGGTCCAGGCGAATCAGCCGCCCGTAAGCGGTCAGGCGTTTGATCAACGCCTCGGGTATGTTTTCCCGCCGCATGTTCATTCGGCCGGATACCCGGCTCGCAGCAAGGCAACTAGCTGATTTTGACCATTCATGCGCCGGCCTGATACGACATCAGTAGCTAAACGTAAAATCCAGGCCAAGGAAGCTGTCTCGCCGCCCTTCGTAGGTGATGTCCCGCGGATCCACGCTCAGTTGCGCGATCACTTCCAGGCGCATCGACCAATGGTCTGATAGGCGGCGTCTCAAGCCCACGTTCAAAGCGCGATAATCGCGGTTCAGGTCACCCAGGATGCCCGCCGTGAGTTCGGTACTTTGCACGTCGTTGAAGGTAATGGCAGCCCCGACGTAGACATCATTTGCCCACGCGGTAGTCGCAAGAGGACCGCGGCTGTCATCATGCCACTCGGCCAGCAGGACCATGTCCGCTACGGAGCCGAGAATCCCGTAGAGGGTGCGTTCCAGACCCAGAACAAAGGCGCGGTAATCTTCCTCTCGGCCGCGAATGTTGCGCGCTCCGCTACGGCGAATGGCTTCCAGCTTGTATATCCAGCTCCCGGTCGTGAACTGCGCGTCCAACCCCAAGTGCCGAATCTGTTCATAGTAAGGAACAAAGGGAGTGTTTTCGTCCGGAACCGCGCCACCTCGGGAAGCCGGAACGAAGGACGGTTCGCGATTTGTCCCGGTGAATACGCTCAGACCGATATCCACCGGCCCTATGGAGTTGCTGTAGCGGGCGGCCAGACCAATATGGCGCTCTTCGTCGCCGCTCTCGTACAAGGCGTCATCAACGACTGGCAGGCGGCCGCGAAAGCGTCCGTTCGGCCCCGGAAATGTGCGACTGCGATGGTAGGGAAGCAACAGCCATTCCGCGGCGCCCCAGGTGCCGGAGATCGTGAGGTACGCCATGGGCTGACCCAGCTTGGCTTCCTCGCGCGGGTGTTCGATAAGGTCGAACTGATTGACCACATCCACGAGATTGTGCAACTCGACCACGCCCCAGAAGACACGGTCAACTCCCAGCCGGAGCTCCCAGGAGTTGTCCCCCAAGTCTCCATAAGTAAGCAGGTAGGCCTCACGCAAGTCCGAATGGGTGCGTCGTGAATCGGCGCTGTCGTAGCGATGAAACGGGGTGAAGGTGAAGCTGGTTCTCTCCGAGATCTCCCAATAGAGCGTCGGCTCGACGACCAGCCCGCCGCTGCCGGAGCGCTGGCCCGCAAAGACGGGCGATTCCGGATACCAGCGGCTCTGAAGGCTCAGGTCGCCCGAGAAATCAACTGTCTGCGCCTCGGCTAACCCCGGCACCAGGAGCACCAGCGCCGCAATCGCGCCTCCGTATCGCATCAGCGCACGCGTCGCAGGGCGGTTTGGGTGAATTCGCTGTCCTCAAGATTGTTGCGGAACTGAAAATTGGTCCACTTCAATACTGTGCTCTTGCCGGTCAGGTGATTCACCATCGTCATTTCTCCGGCGCGCCAGAATTGATCCAGGTAGAGTTGGTAGTCCGCAAAGGTGAGTGTCTTAAGGTGCGAGGCCCTCCGATCGTAAAGTTCTACCTTCCAGGTACGAAGATCTTCCGTGTCCTGCCAAATGACCTTGCGGCTGTAACCCGATTTCTCGTCCAGGGGAACCTGCTCGGTCACCGTGCAGGTGAGTTCTCCGCAACGCTCGTCGCGAAGGTACTTGAACGTGAATTCCTCTACCTCCGGGGTGCTCATGTCTTCATATGTGAACTCGCTGCCCATGAAGGCGCCGGAACGCGACGATGAATTGATGCGCTTGACTCTCTTGAGGGCCGGCAAGTAAAGCCATTGATCGTCGTCTGTATTGATATGGCTATGATTCAGGAGCGCCGTCCCCCTGACGTCTCGCGGCTGGTCGAACACGAACAGGCTCTTGTCGCCATCACCCTCAACCTCAAGCACTTTCAGACGCATTTGGCGGCGTGTCTCCCTCCCCCGCCGATCGCGCAGCAACATCGTCATTTCCGCGGTGAAATCCCCAAACCCCTTGATGCGGGCACTGGCTTCAAGGGCAATCCTCAGCCCTGTTTCCTCCGGCGCTTCCGCTTGTGCAAGGGCGGTCATATTCGGCGAACTCAAACACGCCAGCGCAAGAATGCCAAAGCCAAGGGCGAGTTTCGCCGTGTGCACACGGCCGGACCAGATCAAATTTTTCGACATAAGGCAGAGATGGAAATAGCAAGGCCCCGTCAACTCGCCGGCGGGTCGACAGATCTCTCCTTCGTCAGGGACGCCAAACCCGCGATTAAGGGATCTCCCCGGTAGAAAAAAGCGCCAACATATTGTACGACATAGTCTGTTATACTTTACCGACCAATGCCGTGGTTGAATCCTATTGGCCCGGCGTGGAAACGTGTAACTCCTAGTAAGTCGGGGGATTTAATATGAGAAGTGGAGACCAGATGCTGCAGCATATCGTCGAAAAGTCCGCTATAGACGCGGATTTCCGGCAACAGTTGTTGGCAGATCCCAACGGAACCATCAGCAAGGAATTGGAAATTTCGATTCCCGAGTCGATGAAGATCAAGGTTCATGAGAGCGACATGCAGACCGTGCATCTCGCGCTGCCTCCTGATCCGAACATTACCGAGGAGCAACTCGAAGCCATTTCGGCTGGTCTTTGTTGCTGCTGGTAAGCCGCACTAGCCGGCCAACGGCCGGTTAGGATGCGGAACCCTCGGTTCCGCATCGGTAAAAAAGTGGTCCCCCGTTCACCTTGAACGGGGGGCTTTTCGCGCGCCCTTGTCCGGCCGAAATCAGCTCGAAACCTCTCCCGAAAGCACCATGAAAACGTAGGCCTTGGCCTTCTGAAGTTGTTTCCCGGCTATGACCAGCTTGATGTGGTGAATGCCGCGCAGCAGCACATAGCGTCCGGACTTCCCATAGAGCATTGTGGGTTGCGAAACCCAGCCGGCAAGCTCCGCAAGTTTTTCCGGAACGACAAGTTCCTCGTGACGCAGCGCTTCCAGGAACGGATCCCAATCGGTGAGGCCGTCGAGCCAGTACCGTGAATCTTTTGTATATCTCTGCTTGACAATCAGCGTAAGGCCAAGCGCAGGCCCGACGCCGCCTTCCTCAACGTCTATATTCACGCCGGACCTCACGATATTCGCGCGTTCCCTGAAGCGTGAAACCACCGCCTCCACGGCCGAAATTCGGCCCGGCCATCCCGTCTCTTCCAGGAAAGAACAAATCTCCGGCTGTGATTTGAATCCCATGATCGCCAGGCGTATCGAGCGTGATCGAGACGGAAATACGCCGAAGGAGTCCATACGCGTATCTTCCGGCTGCGCCAGGTAGACGCTTTCGAGGCTTTCCCGCTGGGCGGCATTCCGCTCCCAGCCGACGCAGGCCACGAGCGCGTCAACCACAAGGCCGACATCGTTCATCTGCCCGCCTCCGACAATCGGGCGCTCGCCGGGCCGCAGGAAAATACCGGGTTGGGCATCCTCATCGCCGCTCGCGGAGCCTATATCGTATTCCAGCATCAACTTCCGCCCGACGATCTCCCGCAGCGGTGAATTTTCGGAATCCATTTCCTTGAACAGCCGCACGACCGCTCTCGCAGTGTCATCTGTCTTGTCGATTCGCGCGCGCTCTTCGAAAAACGCCGCCGCCCTGGTTCCACTTGCCAGCGAGGCTCCGAAATCCGCTTGCGGCTTGCGTTCGTGCAGGGGCAATTCAAACCCGAATGGCAGGGCGCCCATGGTTACCGGAAGCTTCCCTGCGCATTCCAGTACCCGTAGCCATTCCCGGTCTCCGATAAGGACCGGCGAAATTTGGCTCCTGAAGTGCCCCAGCAAATCACCCATAGTGCCGCCCTCTTCGTGAAGCCGATCCTGGGTCCGTGTTATTGCTTCGTCAATGTTCAAGTGTCTCCTCATGCGATGACGGGTGCGGGATTGATGTCGGCCTCAGACATAGGGCTGGCGCGGCGACCCATGCTGACCGGAACGTCATACAGGCGCCCCGGCGCCAGTCTTTCCCAAAAATGACGCATGCCCGGCACGATCACCCGCACTACCGGCATGCCGATGTCGGGCCGCGTCTGGTCCAGCACCAGGAACTCCATGCCCCTGGCTTCAACCAGTGATCGGCACTGCTCCACATCCTCGCGCATATCCTCCGATTCGATCACCGGAAATTGTGAGCCTTGCGTAAGCGGTGCGTTTGCCGCCGGCGACAGCCAGGAACAGTCCGACAGCCGGGCGGTCTTCCACCACCAAAGCGCCAGCGGATCATCAATCATGGGCCGGCCATCGCGGCTCCCGGGGCGTGGCAGCCAGGTGAGGCACTGGTTCAGTTCGCAAACTGCCCGCAAGGCTGCAATACCCGGGTCGGCGTGGGCGCCGGCACCGTAAATAATGTCCTCAGTTTCCCCGTGGGGTCTGCGCGAGAGCGCAACGAAAGCGGGAATGCCGATGTCGGAGGTCACGTCGAGCATCCACAGGTCCCGCTCGTAGCGGCCGTAATAGTCCGCCGCCGATGCCAGGTAATCGTCGCCGAAGCTGGAAAGATCGACTGCCGGCACTTGCAGCCGGTTGTACCACCAGATCGCAAAAGCGTCTCGCTCCGCCAGTTCATAGAAGCCCTGCAGGATCGCTTCCTCCAGGGTATTGCCCGCGGCGCAGCCGTTGGAATCAGCGATCAACTCGGCGGGGCCACGCTGTTCGGGCGCCATGCTGTAGAGCATTGACGTCGGCAGGTGGCGGTGCCGCTCTTGCGTCAGCGACCACACCGGCGTCCAGTCAAATTCGGCGTCAGGGTCCAAACGAGGCGGGACGATGTTGTAAGGGTGGCCCTTGGCGTTGATACTCTGCGCGTTGTCCAGCTGAGTGTCGCTGAACAGTTGGACATTATTGGGGTGAATTGCCTCCTCACCCGCGGCGAAATCGGTGAATCGCCTGCGGGAGCGGATCTCGTCTCCGTGAAAGCAGCCCGAATTGCGCTCAAGGGCCTCGCACAGCGCGCTGGCCTCGGACTGCTCCCGTGTGCTGCCCTTGCCGGCGCTCTTGCTGCGCAGGCTGCGCCGCAGCGAACTCAGGCTGCGGCTTCTCATGCCCAGATTGCTTCCCGCCCAGTACACGTGCAGCCAGGAATCGGCATCGTCGGTAGTGCGCTTGAGCCAGGTCACCACCCCACTGACAGGGCTGACCAGGTGGCGGTATTTCGCCAGCGTGACTTCCGGGGCTACGGTGCGCGAGCCGCCGCTGTTTCTGACGGCTCGCGGACTCGATTTCAGATGCAGGGCAATGGGCGGCCGCTCGGGACGATACAGCGCTTCGTCACCGCAGGCCGGACACTGCGGCCGGCGCATGACCCGATGCTGCGAGCTCGTGAATGTTCCGACATGCATTGCGATCGCGTGTTGGTGAACCGGCGCCGCCTCGTCCAGCACCAGCCACTTGACGATCTCCGCCGCGACCAATGCGTACAGCGCTTCGAGAAGCGCGGGCTCGGCGGCAAACGGCTTGAAGGCAGCCTCCTCGCCGGCAACATTGCGAAGAAACTGATGGACTTCCTCGTGACTGCCCAGGCGGTAGGCCAGGCAAGCCCAGCAGGGCCCCGCCTCATCCGCGCCAAAGACGGGGCCGAATAGGGGCTGCATGCCGCGCGGCCGCACCAGCATCCACGGCGCGTGCGCCTTAAGCCGGCGCCGATTCACCTCAGCAAGGTCTTTCTTCAGGTAGTCCTCGCATACGATCACGGTGAGCTTCGCCCCGGTGACTCCCACGGCGGCGCCTGATTGCTCCAGATGCCTTGCCAGTAGGCCCTCGTCGTCCTCTACCTCGACGCGCGCTTTTGCCAGGCGTTGTTCGGCCCAGCGTGGCGAGACGCCCAGAGACGACCAGTAGGCCGCCCGGTTCCTCTCCATGCCATGCTCGGCGGAGACGACATAGCCCTTGGCGGAGAGCGAAGCGATGGCCGCACTCACTGCGGCGCCGGTATGGCTGGAATTCAGGGCGGCGGCAACCTCGTCCTGTCCGTGCCTGCCGTCGAGCAGAGGCAACAGCATGCAATAGAGTTCGCCGTGCAGCAACGTATTGAACGATTCGGAAACCAGCAGCGTCTGCTGCTCGCCGATGACATGGAATTCGAGGTGGGGCGTAATCGCCGGAAGCCTGACTACGCCCTGGTCGGCAGTCGTAGTCTGCATGAGTATTCCGCGCTGTGGAATAGTCCGGGACTGGATCAATTCACGCCCTCAGGCGCGCTTGAGGAGGGTGTCGATTTCCGCTGCGGCGCGCGATGCGATCCGGGAATCGCCCGTCTCGAACAGGCAGCGCGCCCTGGTGAGATCGGGAACTCCACCAGCGCCCACTTTCCTGCAGTACTCGGCCAGGCCGCCAAGCGGCTGGACAAGATGGGTGTTCGACCCGGACGGCATCGGGGAAAACAACAGGCTGTTCCGCGCCAGGCCCCTCAGGGTGTCGAGAAACAGCGCGCAGAGGCGCCGGTCGCCGTCGGCGCCGTCATGCACAAACAGGACATCGACCGAAACGCCGGGATGAACTTCCCGGCCGGCAAGATCGCCCAGCAAGATCGCCGCCGCGCCGCCCTCGCTGACGGGTCCGCGCCGGTCCACAGAATCCGCGAGCACGGCGGAGAGCACGGTAACAATCGAGGCTTCGGCAAGATTCGACAGCGCGATTCGCTCCTCCGCCGGCGACAGGTTGCCGCGCAGAACGTGCATGCCGACCTGAAACACCCTGTCGTTCGACCAGTTGCGCACGACTTCAGCGGTCTCTTTCGCATCTGCGGCGGGAATCTCGACCATCTGGCCTTTCATTTCCTCAACGCTCATCTCAAGCGTCCAATACACTCGCGCCAATCCGCGCCGCGCAATCGATTCGACTTCGGGATCCGGGATAAACCCCTTCGGCAGGTCGAGATCGGTGAATTCCTGTTCCTGCAGGTTGTCGAGCAGTTCCGGATTGCGTTCGATCCACCTGGCGAGCCGCGGGGCGGAGGCGAAGATTTCGATGATTGCGTCGAGCGCGTCGGGCCGGGCCGCGGAAACGGGGCTGTCGTAGGCGCTCCAGTCATCGATCTCAGGATAGAAGTGTGTGCGCCATTGATCCACCAGCGGGTCCATCTTCTCGAACCAGCGTTTGGGCCGCAGCACGACATTCATCATGTCGCTGTAGGTCCCCGGCAAATGCGGCGACTCATCGGGACTGTTGATCTGCAGCAGCGGATACTGGCGGCTTGCCAACGCGTGATGGTCCGCGTGCCGCTGCATGTTGAAGAACATCCAGTTGGAGAACTTCCAGTCGGCGTTCCAGGAATGGCGTGGCGATACCTTTTCCCAGCGGCCGTTCGGCAGTCGAACCCGGCGCAGACCGTAGTGCTGCATGTAGTTGCTGATCTTCATCGAGAACACGCAACTGAAGCCCAGTGCAGCAAACACCAGGACCGCCCAGATACCACCCATCCAGAACACCAGTGAGAACCAGAATGCGATATAGATGCCGTAGCGCCAGAACGGATTGCTGTAATGCCACACGGGCAGACGGCGGCGCGCCAGAAGTTTGCCTGCGACTTCCCAGGAGTTGGTGAGATTGCTGACAATTTCCCTGGGAAAGTACTGCCAGAAACTCACTCCCTTGGGAGCGGATCCCACATCATGCGGCGTGCCGACCTCGGCATGATGGACATAGACATGTTCCGTGGCGTATTGCGGATAGGAGGCGGAGGAGAGCAGGAATTCACCCATTCGCCTTTCCCAGGGCGTGCGCCGATGTACCAGTTCGTGGCCGATAATGAACACCGCCTGGGCCTCCATCGTCAATATGATTGCCAGAAGCACGTCTTCCCAGATCGCGAACGACGGGTCCGCCACAAGAATCCGCCACAGGCCGAAAATGAGTGTGGGCGGCCAAAGAAACGCCCAGGCCCAGACCGGCAGATTGTGCCAGCGCAAGCGGCGGGCGGGCGCCTTCGCAGGATCCATATTGCGCCCGTCCAGGCCGAGCGCCCGGTCGAGCGGCGTCGCAGCGGCGAAAAAGAGAAACGGCGGCAGCAACCACCAACCGCCGTAGGCCGCGGCAGCAAGAATCAGCGGGAAAATGCCCAGCGGCAGATAGTGCGGCAGGGCGGTGCGGATCGAAGGCTCGATCAGCTTTGAGGTATCGGCGTTGTGTGGCCCGAAGCCACCAGTTGCGGCTGTATCTTGCGGCATGGCAACTTCTTCGACGGGATGTTTACCCCCCACTACATCACGGTTCATGTTAGCACCGGATGACACCGGCGCAAATCGTTCAGGCCGTCAGGATTTTGACCAGGCGTTCCAGGGCTTCGATGCAGAATGCGGAGGTCACGGCTTCCGAGCCATGCCCAATCTGACCTACTGTGCCCCACTTCAGGGTCTGGTCGCCAAACGCCAGCAATTCCGGCCAGCTGCCGTCCTTGCGTTGTGAACCCATTATCCTTGCCGCCAGGCGCTCCGCATTGGTGTCTTCCAGGCTTCCGATATTGTAGAGCGCCGACACTGCCTGAGCGGTCTGAAGGATGTTGCCGAACCCTTCGTCCTCACCGCGCAAGCCCAGGATACGCTCGGTCAGTACCGGGCGCATTACATCGAGGGCAGGCCGCGCGCGAATCAAGGCCCGGGTGGCTGCATAGTAGATTGCGACGGCGTCGGGATACCACTTGGAGGAACCGTCAGCGCGGCCTTCGGAGATCACGGCCTCCAGCCAGGCCTGAGCATCCCTGGTTTCGGGATGATCGCCAAGGTAGGCGATCACATTGGCATTGACCACGGGGTCGGCTTCGAGACGAAAGCGCGACACAACATCGGGTTCGCCTTCCTCCAGCACCCAGGTAAGGAAACGTCCCTGCTCGTCCCGGTTCGCCAGCATCCGGGACACGTTTTTCCCCAGCAGGATCCAGGGGTGAGTCCCCGTGGCGAGTGAACAGAGCGCGGAACTGTCAAGGTCCGTGGGCAGGTGACGGTAGTAGCGCCACAATCCGGGGTATTCGATGGTTTCGGCAATGTACTTTCGCGTGCGGCTGCAAATGGCCCTGGCCCGCTCTTCCTCGCTGCATTCCAGTGCAAGTACGCAGAATGCCGAAACAAAAGGTGGTTTCTCGAAATGCCGTGGAATATCCGGGTCGGCCGTACTGAACCGGATGCAATGCCAGGCCCCGTTGTCGTCAACAACGGACTCAAGGAAGGCGAGACCGCGGCGGATGCTCTGCCTGGCCGCTTTCGCCAGCGCATCACGCGTAACGGAGCTGCCCGGGACACTAGCCGTTTCCTCAACAGGAGGACGAATGTCAGGCGCGGGATCGTACATGGTCCTCTTCAGAAATTCGAGCGACGCCACCCCGGTCCTCGCGGCTTCGCGTTCTTCCTCGCTTAGTCTGCTCCTGGGTGGGAGCACGACATGCGTCAAGGTATCCGTGTCTTCGTGCACACGGACCTCATGGCTCGCGGCCAGGGTCACGCCGAATTCCCTTTCAATCGTTTCTTTCGGTTTCGCCAGCAGGCGCTGGCGAAATTCGCCGTCCGAGCCGGCTTTGGAGACGAGGAATTCGGTTGCGTTAATCGGTTTCTTCATTGGCGCGGTATACGGATCCCGCTTAAGCGATCTGCCTCTTGACCAGTTCCCTGAAAACCCCGCCCACCTCCATGAGTTCCTTGAAGGAACCGGTCTGTACGACTCTACCCGCCTGCAGCACGTAGATGCGGTCAGCGTGTTGCAGCGTCGACAGCCGGTGGGCGATGACGATCCGCGTTGACGTCAGGATGGCAAGGTTCTGCATGACCTGAGCCTGGCTCTGATTGTCGAGCCAGTTGGTTGCCTCGTCCAGGAGCATGATGCGCGGGTTGCGCATCAACGAGCGGGCTATGGTGATCCGCTGACTCTCGCCACCTGAAAGGACAGTCCCGCTGGTGCCGACCATGGTCATCATACCCATGGGCATGGCCTTGATCTCGCGTTCGATTTGCGCGGCCCGGGCCGCCTTCCAGGCTTCCTCGGTCGACGCTTCCTCGTGGTGGGCGACGATATTGTCCCAGAGATCCTGGGGATGGAGTTGCACGGATTGGGGGACCACGCCGATCTTCCGGCGCACCTGTTTCAGGTTCAGGTGCCTCAGATCGCGTCCGTCGTAATAGACAGCACCCGCCGTCGGATGGTCAACGCCCAGCGCCAGCCGGAACAGGGTGCTCTTACCTGCCCCCGACTCGCCGGCAATCGCGACGAATTCGCCCGGGCGGGCACGTATGGTGACTTCGTCGAGAATCAGGGGGCCGTCGGGATCGTAACGGAAGGAAATGTGGTCGAACAGAATCTCGCCGCCCAGGTGTTCAACCGGCTCGCCTTCGACCGCGGTTTCAGGTTCCGCGGCCAGCATCGGCCGCATCTGATCGAACGCCGGCCGCATGGCGGCAATTACTCCAATCGACTCTCCGAGCCGGGTAACGGCGGCCTGGAACACGATAAAGACCGTGTAGACGACGAGAAAATCGCCGACCGGGAAATCCCGGTCGCCACCTGCCGCAACCGCACCAAGCAGCACTGCGCCGGCGAGAAAGGGGAGCGCGGCCCCTAAGGCCTGCAACTGTCCCTCAAGAGCGCCGAGATCGAATTCGGCGCGCTTCTGCTCACGATAATCTTTCGCCGAAATGGCGAAGGCCGATCCTTCCGCATTCTCGACCCGAAGCTTGGAAATCCCCCTGATGATCTGGAACAGGTTCCCGGCGGCGCGGCGGACTGCGCTCATCATCCGACCGTAGGACGACACCTGGCCCCATCCCAGCGCCGCCGTGACCAGCAGCGATGCCAGGCTGAAGGCCAGGGCGATGATCCCGAGCATGGTGTCGTAGAAGAAAATGACAGCGAACACGGGAAGCAGAAAAATGAGCGACAGCACACTGTCGGCGAGGGTGCCTTGCAAGCCGTCGCGCAAATTTTGAAACGTCATCCCCGACATCGCCAGATCGCCGGCCGGATACCGGTGCAGGGTGGTTCGTGGGAGCCTGAGGAGACGGTCCCAGAAGGCGGCTTCGACCCGCGAAGAAGAGCGCCCCTCCAGCCGCATCATCGCCGTACCCTGAAGCAGGTGCAGCAGTGCGCCGAGAAGGCCCAGACCCGCCAGAGCCAGCGCTACGGTATACAGCGAGCCGGCGCTACCGCCACGGGCAACATGATTCGCAACGAAGCCGAGAGCGAACGCCGGCGCCAGTTTGATCAGGCCGCCCGGGAGTCCGGAAATAACCAGCCGCAGCAGGTCCGCAGCGGAACCATGCAGGCCGAGCCGAAGCAGGTCGGCCGGTTCCGCACTCCCTGACGGCAACGGCCGATAGAACATCCAGGCATCTTCCTTGAACGAGTCGGCGCGAGCCGGCGTTACCCTGACGCTGCGCTTGCTGACCGGATCGACTTCGCGATAGCGTCCGAACATTCCCGGCAGCAGCGCCACGGGGCGTTCGTCCTCGGCCCGGAATGCGAGCATCGCATGACTGTCCCCGCGCCACCATTTTTCTTTGGCTGACAACTGCACCCGCCGGGCGCGCACGCCTGACGCATCAAGGATATCGACCAAGCCGACCGGCGAACCGAAAGTCCCCGAAGGTGCCGGAACCGTGAATTCGATACCTTCATGGCGGCCGATAATCTGCACTGCTTCGGTCAGGGCCATATCTGACGCAGCCGCGTCTTGCTCGTCCGGAATGTCATAGATATTGAACAGCCGGCGGCGGGCGGCCTCTTCAGCCACGCGTCGGCTGCTGGTCCGCGCCCGTTCGAGATTCGCGCTGTCGACCACCGCAAGCCGGCGGTTGAGGCGCTCCAGGGCAAAGGCGACAGCGTGAAAGGTGGACAGCGCCGGCAGCAGCTTGCCCTCCGCCGCCAGAGTTTCCGATGATTTGGTCGTAATCGTCGCCTCGCCCGACAAGGTGAGCCAGGCGGCTTGAGTCAGCGCCATCATGGTTTCCCCTGTGCTGCCCACGCCGCGGATTTCGGCACAGTCAATCAGGTCCATGAAAAGGCTGGCGCCGCCGGGAGGCTGGGAAACCCACACCACACCACGCCGCACCGAAAGCGTTCCCGGTCCCAGGGTCTGCGTCTGACCGGATTCGGCCAGCGCATTCGGACGCGGGCGATAGGTCGCATAACGGGAAAGCGTGTCGGCAACGCCGCTGAGCCAGGTATCAGCCTGCCGGGCCAGTTCGGCCGGATTCACTTGCGACAGCTTGGCGGCGGGCACCCGATTGAGAACCGTACCGGGCAGTCCCTTGGCGATCAGGCTGAGAGTCGTATCTTCCTCATCGGGCGCCACGCCCGGCAGGAGCCTGCCGGCTTCCGCGCGCAGAAGATGCTGCGGCGCCGTCTGCTCCACCCCGTTCTTGAATTCGACCAGGAACAGGTCGACGGCGCCCTGCTCAATGGACCAGACGCTGTCCGGATCGTCGAGCTTCACCGGCAGGTTGCCGGCGCACGGCACGGATTTACCCCAGCGGGCCGCGAGTTCGGCGATTGACGCGTATTTCGGCGTGGACATCGCTTCAACCCGCCTTGACGAGCTTGTAATAGGTGCCTTGCTTATCCGCAATCAACTCGTCGTGATCGCCGCGCTGCACTTCGACGCCCTTTTCAAGCACGATTATTTCGTCGGAATCCCGCACGGTGCTCAACCGATGGGCCACGATCAGGCAGGTGACGCCGCGGCGGCGCAGCGCATCGTCGACAAATTCCTCAGTGGCGGCATCCAGCGCGCTGGTCGCCTCGTCCAGAATGAGGACTGTCGGTTTGCCTACCAGGGCACGGGCAATTTCCAGCCGCTGGCGCTGGCCGCCGCTGAAATTCACGCCGCCCTCCTGGACCATGGTCGCATAGCCCAGCGGCCGGCGCAGAATCTCGTCATGGATGCAGGCGTCCCGCGCCGCCTCGATTACGGCTTCGTCCGGTATGGCGGAATTCCACAAGGTGATGTTGTCGCGCAGCGGCGCGGAAAAAAGCACGACATCCTGATCCACCATGGAGACAGAGCGCCGCAGCACCTCCTCGGGTATCTCGTGCCGCGGGTGGCCATCAAACAGTATTTCGCCGGACCACGGCTGATAGATGCCCGCGACCAGACGCGACAGCGTCGATTTGCCGGAACCGCTGGGGCCCACCACGGCAACCCGGTGTCCCGGTTTGATCACCAGGTTGAAGTCCTTGATCAATGGCGGCTTGGCCTTGTTGTAGCCGAAGGTGACATCTCTCAGTTCGACCCGTCCAGCGAGCTGCAGCCGGCCGTTGAACGTGGCAATGGATTCGGATTCCGGATTCCGGCGGGCGAACACGGGGTCTTCCGGAGTCCTGGAAATATCTTCCAGACGTTGCATGTCGGTTTCCAGCGCCTGGCGTTTGTCGCTCAACTCCAGAAAGCGCCCCACCGGCGCCAGAAACATCTCCGCCAGGACATAGAGCCCGACGAGCGTGCCCAGCGTTATATCTCCGGACATGACCCGGCTTGCCCCGATGCCCAGGATTGCCGCGGCGCGGAGCGCGGCGATGAGGCCGGGAAGCGCGGTGTCGACATGGCCCAGTTTGGAATACAGCTGGCGCGATCTGAGTTCCCGCGCCTGCTGGCCGCTCCAGCGCGAATAAAACCGATCGTCCGTCGCCGTCATGCGCAGGTTGTCCGCGTGACTCAACATCTGCATGCCGAAGCCGATCAGCAGTCCCTGTTCGCGCCGCATGGCATGGCTGCGATCGGCGCGCAGCGCCTTGACGAAGTAAGCCAGCACTCCGTTTACGATGGCCAGCGCGAGCACAATCAGCGCGAGCAGGACGTCGTAGGCCAGCATCGCCGCCAGGAAGACCGCGCTCATCCCCATGTCGATAATGAGCACAAGGAGTTAGCTGGTCAGATTCTTCGCAATCCGGTCGATGGACGTGACGCGGTCGGTCAGATCGCCGACCAGCCTGTGCTGGAAGAATTCCACCGGCAGACGCAGCAGCCGCGTGAGGCCGCGGTTAAAGCCGACCACTGAAATGCGGATTGCCAGCCGGTTGAGGAACCGATGCTTGAGCAGGGACAGCACGTAAACCAGGACGCCTGCGCCAAGCAAGCCCGCCACCAGGCCGCCCCAGGGACCGTTGTTCACCAGCAGACTGTCCACGAAGACACTCACCGAGGCGGGAATCACAAGCGCCAGCAGGGCCAGCATGAGCGCGCAGGCGATCGCCCCGGCGACCCCGACCAAAGACCCAGCGCGCCAAGCGCTCAATTGCTTTAACAAGCCCGGCCTGTCGCCGCCGGGTTCAAATTCCTCTGTGCGCTCGAATCGCAGGGCAATATTGCTGTAGCCCTGTTCGAACTCTTCGGCGGAGAGCGTGCGCCGCCCCGTCGAGGGATCATTGAGATAGAAATTGCTGCCGTCGAACCCCTCGAGGATGACGAAATGGTGGAATTGCCAGAACAGGATCAGCGGCAGCTCTAATTTCTTGAGCTGCTCGCTTCGCAGGCTTAGTCCGCTGCACTTCAGGCCATAGTGCCTGGCGGCGCGCAGGATGCTCGCGGCGCTGGAGCCATCTCGGCTTACCTCGCATTTCTCGCGCAGTTCGGTGAGCGGAGCCCAGCGCCCGAACCAGGCCAGCACACTGCCCAGGCAGGCTGCGCCGCATTCCGTGGCGTGCATCTGCAGCAGAAGTGGTGTTTTTACCCTCTTCTTCGTGGGTTCCGATGCGGTCTTGTTGCTTTTCCTTTTGGAAGCGCTAAGCGGCATTTCAGGATGGCCTCCGCGCGAAAAACGCGAGCGGAGACTGGCTGCCAAGTTGGATCAAGAGCCGGCATTCCGCACCGTCAAGTGAAGAGAAATCCAGGTCCTGGTCAAGGGCGATGTGTACGCGATGCATGGTCACCGGCGCCGCCGACTCAAACGGCGCCGCCCCGTCGGCCGGGGGCACGGCGAAAACCAATGCGAGTTCGCCGTCAAGACTGCGTCCTTCCCCTTTACTGTAGGCCAGTTCAAGAACAGCCGGCATGCCGGCCTCGATTTGCCGCGCAAGGTCTCTCTCAAGCCACACCACCGCTTCTACAGGCGGGTTTTCACCGGGAATCTGCCCGCCCGGCGCGACCAGTACGGCGTCAACCGAAACACTGCGCGTCACACTGCCGAATATCAGCCACGCCGCGAACAGCAGCAAAACCGCGGCGGCGAGGACGACAAGCGTAAGTTCCCCTGGTGTGGAAATCGTCAGCAGACGATCCAGTTGCTCGCGCTCTTTTTTGGCCTTGCCAACAGTTTTGTGGAATGAATCAAACGGATTGTTGAACATGGCAATGTCTGGCAGAGACAGTGAAAGGACGCAAACAGCCCGGCTGAATTATGGCACGAGAGTATTTCAGTGCCCGGTTTGCCCGGCGGCCGGCTTGTCGAAAGTCAGCAGCAGCGCCGGCAACAGCGACAGGTCGGCGATCAGTGCGAAGCCGATAATCATCGCGGTCAGGATCCCGACCTGGGCAGTGGGAATGAACGGTGAAAACGCGAAAATCAGGAAACCCGCCACCAGCACGACCGTCGTGGTGAACAGGGCCCGACCGGCCGTCTCGAACGCGTAGTGCACCGCTTGCTCGGGATCGCGTCCGTATTGTCGCCGCGCGCGGCGGTACTTGATGAGGAAATGCACCGTATCGTCCACGACTATGCCAATAGTCATGGCCACCACCACCGATAGCGACAACCCGACCTGTCCCACCGTCAGTCCCCAGACGCCAAAACCCATCACTGCGGGAAGGAGATTGGGAACTATGCTGACCAGGCCCAGCCGAAGCGATCGCAAGGCCGCGAGAAGAATGGCGGAAATCGCAATAAGCACGACCACGGTCCCGATCAGCATGGCGCGGATGTTGCGCTGACCGATGTAGGCGAACAGCGCGGAGGGACCGGAGCTGTTGACGCCGACTATGCGCGGCGCGTTTTCCTCAAGCCAGGCCTGGGCCCGCGCGTTCAGGTCCAGCAGGTCCTGCGAATAAAGCGTCTTGGAAGAAACCGTCATGCGCGTTGCCGACCGGGCCGTATCGATCTGGTTGTTGAGATCCAGGCCCTGCGGAAGCGAAAGCTCGTACAGCAAAAGGTACTGCGCCGCCAGTTCCTGGCTTTCCGGAATCCGGTAGAAGGCCGGATCGTCGCCGTGCATGCTCTGGTTGAGCTGCCGAAAGGTGTCGGTAATGACGGACACATGGCGCACCGGGGGCTGCCCACGGAACCATTCGGCAAAGTCCGATACCTCGGCGAGGAAAACAGGATCGGTGACACCGTCCGCACCAACTGCCTCCAGGGAGTAATCGAGAACCGTATTGCCGCTCAATCGTTCGTCCATGAAATCGGTATCGCGCCGAAACTCCACCTTCTCGTCGAAGAAATGCACCAGCACGTCATTGAGTTCATTGCGCGGAATCGCCACGATCATCGCAAGCACCACCAGCACCCATCCCCACAGCAGCGCCTTTCTGCGGCGCAGCACAAAGTCCGCGAGCGAGCTGAGCAAGGGCCCGCCGTGCCGCCGGTCCGACCCGGCCCGAATCGGTAGCAGCGAAAGCATGGCCGGCAGGAAGGTGACGGAAAGCACAAAGGACGCGGCAATACCAAACGCTACGAAATTGCCCAGATCACGGTACGGCGGCACTTCGGAAAAGTTCATGCTCAGGAAACCGAGCGTCGTCGTGAGGCTTGCCAGAAACACCGGGTACAGGTTGATTCTGAGGGATTCCACGATTGCATCGCGCCTGGAGTCGCCGGCGCGGATACGCTGCTGCAAGGCAACCAGCAGGTGAACGCAGTTCGCCACCACAATCATCAGCACGATGGTCGGCGCTGGCGCGATGGGCGGAGAAAAAGGCAGCCCGGCCCATCCTCCCAGGCCAATCGACGCCAGTATGGAAAACACGATCACCGTCCCGGTCACTGCCACCCCCGCCATGCCGCGGATGAGGATTGCCAGGATCAGCGCCATGATTGCAAGGCTGGTAGGCAGGAAGATCATCTGGCTGTCGATCGACGCCTCCAGGAAGGTCTGGTTGACCATGACCGTGCCGACCACACGAATGTCAATGCCGGCAAACTGTTCCTCTGCCTGCGCGGCTGTTTCGCGGGCGAAACCGGCGACTTCGGCCACAGCCTCAAGCTGATCGCCCATAGGCATTTCAACTGTCACGTTCACCACGCTGACATCGCCGCCGGTTGCCAGGATGCTCCCCTCGACACGAGGGTCGGACAGGGCAACGGCGCGAATCTTTGATCGCGCCTGGGGATCGTTCAGGTTCCGGGGATCAACGAGATTCCGCACATACAGGTCGTCACCGTCGGCAGTCGTGTGCTGAAAGTTCGTGAGCGAGTCGACCCGCCTGGAGTAAGGCGTCTGCCAGGCGGCTTCGGTGAGCCAGGCTGCGGCGGATAGCGCCGCTTGCGAGGTGGCATCGCCATCGTCCGGAACGATCAGGAAGACAACGTTTTCGTTCTTGCCGTAAGTGTCTTCCAGCGCTTCCAGCGACATGAGCTGCGGATTGTCTTCGTCGAAGAAGATACGGTAGTCGCCGGAGAAACCGAGGCGCAGGATACCGCTTGACGCGGCGGCGACCAGGAGCACGGTCGCCAGGATGACCCGCCAGGGAGACGCGACCACCCACGCAGCATATCGTGCTTCGAAGTTCGCTGGTCGGGTACTGCCTTTGTTCACGGGAAAAGGGCCGCGCGTTCCATGCGCCAATGCCTTACCTCAGCCTCCTCTGCTGCGGCGGACTCGCCTTGGACATGCTCCATTCGATCCTCATTCACGTTGACAAGAAAATCAATTCTGCAATCCGCTCCCCAACGGTCGAAGGGTAGTCCTCGGCGACCGGCTTGCCAACGCTTCCAACCCGATGGGTCCATACAAAAGGTGCGGTTGGCATGCATTGCGTTCGCCGATCAATTGCTGTAAAAGGTGAACTACCTTACTCGTCGCAACAAGGAATTTCGAATTGTGGACAAGTCTGAACGAATTAGGGTTTTGGACACCATAAACGAGTACATCGCCAACGATACCACTGCAGATGCGGGCGGCATCATGCGTGTTCCAATGTCGGATTTCACTTGCCCACAGCTTTCGGCGCAGGAGCAGGGTGTCTTGTTTCGAAACACCGCTTTGTGCATGGGCCTTTCCAGCGCGCTACCGAAACCCAACACATATTGGTCGGACAACGAAACAGGTATCCCGATTCTTATGGTCCGGGATGGTGAAGGTCGATTTCGAGCGTACGCCAACGTCTGTCGACATCGAGGGAGTCAGATCGCACCCGAAGGACGTGGGTCGAAGACCCGCTTTACTTGTCCTTACCACGCATGGACATACGGTAACGACGGGAGATTGTTGGCGATAAACAAGAAAAGTCATTTCGGGAACATCTGCAGAAAGGAATTATCGCTCTTCGAACTTCCTTCAGCGGAATTGCATGGGACGCTCTGGGTACGACCGACCCAGGGCGATCCTGTAGACGAAGCCGAGTGTCTAGGTGGACTTGAAGACGACCTGGCGCACTGGAAACTGGCTGACTTTCCGTTTGCGCACACACAGGTCATCGACGTGCGGGCAAACTGGAAAATGGCGGTTGATACTTTCGCCGAAAACTATCATGTCAGCATTCTTCACGCGGAAACCGTCGGCAAAGAGATGAAGGCGAACCTGCAAACATGCGACATTTTCAAGAAAAACCTTCGCTTTGTTTATCCCAATCATAAGTTGGACCTCATGCGATTTCTATCGCTGGAAACGAAACGATGGCCTTACCAGCAGATTGCTTCCACTTTGTATTACCTGTACCCGAACGTCATCATGGTAGTGGATTCATTTGGTGTGGACCTGGTGCGAATTTTTCCGCGTGAAGATTCGCCTTCGAAATCCCGAACCGTTCATAGCTGGTACGTTAGCCCAAAGGTGCAGCCACACCTCGAAGAAGCCGGGTATTCGTATGAAGAAAGAGCTTCGCGATTCGGGGAAGTCATTGTGAACGAAGACTATGAAACGATCGCGAACATTCAGTTGAACGCCGAGCGTGGGATTCAATCGGAGATCCTGCTTGGACGGAACGAAGGGGCGGTGCAACATATTCACAATACGCTCCGATCGGGAGTTGGTCGTGATTTGTTGTCGGTTGAGGACATTTAGTCAGTATGGGTATTTCTACGCATCGGTGACTGAGTCCGCTTAGCAACGCTCTTGACGGTCACCGTAGCCGAGTCGCTGGTATCTGTGCCTCTTGAAGAGGGGACTGTTGCAATTCTGCGTCGGGTCGTCGGCACCCTTTCAGCTTTTTGGAGACGCCGGCCTTGACTGTGCCGGGCAGCAACACGTGCAGGAAAATCGCCGTCGTTGGGCGGGGCACGGCGGGGTCCCTGGCGGCCGCGAGCGTATCCCGCTTGCACCCGGAAAAGGACCACGAGCTGCACCACATTTACGACTCGCGCATTCCAGTCATCGGAGTGGGTGAAGGAAGCTGGCCCAGCCTGGTCCAGCAACTGCAGCGACTGTCGGGATTGCCCCACGAGCAGGTTCAGCAACGCCTGAGCGCGACACGCAAGTACGGCGTCCAGTTCGAGGGATGGGGCCGGCGCAAGGACGAATTCATTCACTATTTCACACCGCAGGAAGTGTCCTATGCCTACCACCTGTCCGCCGACGTAATGGGTGACTTGCTATGCGAGAGCACACGCGCCCGACATATCGACGCCAGGGTGCTCGATATCAAGCGGGTGGACGGCGGAGCCCAGGTAGAGTTCGAAGACCTTCCTCCCGAGCGCTACGACCTGGTCTTCGACGCCCGCGGATTTCCCAGACAACTGGATCCCGACGAGCACATCGAAATTTCCTTCATCCCCACGAATACCGCAGTCATCCGCCGCTGCCCGGCGATCATCGAGGAACAGCCCGACGGGCCGGTCCTGAAGCACACCTTCACCCGCGCGATAGCACGCCCGCACGGATGGGTATTTGTCATTCCACTGACCACGCATACGTCATACGGCTATATCTTCAACCGTGATATATCCAGCCTTGAGGAAGTCGAACAGGACTTCGACGAGTTACTTGCGCAGGACGGCGTCCCCGAATTCGAGCAACGCGCCGTACTTCGCTTTCCGAATTTTGTCCACCGCCGGATCTATGACGGCGTGGTGGCGCGTATAGGCAACGCCGGCGGTTTCATGGAACCGCTGGAAGCAACTGCGATCCGGTTGGCGGAGATGCAGGTGGGAATGATCCTGCAGATGCGATTCAACCGGCCAGCCGAGTATCAGGAGAACGACGTACCGGTCGTGAACCGCTTTCTGATCAACGACACGCTCACCTGCGGACTGTTTGTGGGCTGGCACTACAGTTGTGGCTCCACTTACGACAGTCCGTTCTGGCGTTTCGCCTGCAACCGCGCCTGGCCGACTTATCGAAGCGCCGCAGATCCTTCCGCAGTGGGCTGCACGGCCCTGAACAAGTTCGACGAGATGCTCGGCCTGATAAACGCGCCGGTCATCGATCAGTCAGACTGGGAGCGGCGGTGCGGATTCCCCTTGACCAGCTTCGCCCAGATGTCCCAGGGGCTCGGTATGTAAGCTCGGCGAGGGCGAGTCGCTCAGGCGCTGTTTCCGCAAATTTTTGGGCGGCCGGATTGCGAAAAGCGCGTCTTTCGTGTAGAAAGTCTGCCCGAATATGAAGGCGCCTGCCAGAAGACCAAACATGCTGCCGGCGCTTACCGTCATGCTGGCTCTTGCGGCCGCTCCGTGCTCCTCCTTCGGGGCAGATGAACTGCCGGTTCCCGAGGGCCTGCGGGCCGAGATCGACTTCTGGAAGCGCGTTTTCGCCGAGACCGGGCGTGACAGGGGACTGGTGCATGACAGTCACAACGTCGGAGTCGTGTACGGCGAAGTTTCGCTGCAGGATCTTTCAGGGAGCGCGCGCCGCAGCAAGATGCGAACGACCGTGCGGGACTATCGCGCCGTGCTCACGCGCCTGGCGGACCATCGCCCAGGGAAACTGAGCGAAAAGGAGCAGCGGGTCCTGGACGCGTGGGGCCCCAAGCCGTCCCGCGCCACTCTCCTGGCCGCGGCCGGGCGTGTCCGGGTGCAGCAGGGAGTGGCTGAGAAATTCAAGGCCGGGCTGGTACGCTCGGGACGCTGGCGGGACCACATCGTCAAGACGCTTGAGGAACACGATATTCCCGCGGGCGTGGCGGCGCTGCCGCATGTGGAATCCTCGTTTGTGCCCACCGCGCGCTCTTCGGCCTCGGCCCTGGGCATGTGGCAATTCACTCGCTCCACCGGGCGCCGATTCATGCGCATCGACAATGTGATGGATGAGCGCCTCGATCCGTGGCGCTCCACTGTCGCCGCGGCGCAGCTGCTGGCCTATAACCACAGCCTTGTGGATAGCTGGCCGCTGGCGATTACCGCCTACAACCAGGGAGTGGGCGCAATGTTGCGGGCGTCAAAGCAATTGGGCACCAAGGACATCGAGGCCGTGGTTCGGCGCTACAAGGGGCGAACCTTCAAGTTCGCCGGACGCAACTTCTACGTGGAACTGATTGCGGCGATGGAGGTGGAACAGGAGGCCGAACGATGGTTCGGGCCGCTGGCCCTTGATCCGCCGATCCAGTTCGAGATGATCAATGTGCCGGACTACATGCGCCTGGATACTCTGGCCGGCGCGCTGGGCGCCAGTAGCGCAACGCTCGGGAGCCTGAACCCGGGCCTGCGCGCTCCGGTCCTCAGCAACTCCAAGTACTTTCCGCGAAACTACCTGCTCCGCGTTCCGCCCATGGAGGGCGCAGATGCTCGAATGGCTGCCATCGGCGGCGACCAACGCTTCCCGAGCCAGATACGCGACCGGAATTACGTCATTCAGCCGGGAGATACGCTGTCGCTGATAGCGCAACGCTACGGCACCACCGTTACGAGATTGATGCAGGCCAACAACCTTCGAAACATGCATCGCATCCGTGCGGGGCAGTCACTGGAAATCCCGGGGCTGGCCGCGAGCGAACCCATACAGCAGGAAACCGTCACCTACCGGGTGCGCCGGGGCGATACCATCAGCACGATCGCCACCCGTGCCAGGCTGTCGGAAGAAGAGTTGCTGGCGTTGAATAACATCCCGAACAAGAACCGCATTTATGTCGGCCAGGAATTGCGGCTGACCGCCGGCCAGTTGCCCATTCCCCAGCCACCGGTCGCCGAGCCCGAAGTCAAAGAGGAAGCAATCGAAGAGGCAACCGCTCTCGCCGTCGCCCCCGCGCCCACCGGCCCGTCTTCCGGCGTGGTCAGCCTGGCGGACCCGAACGACTATTCGGTAATGGACGGCAACATGGTCCAGGTGGAGGCCGCTGAAACCCTCGGGCATTTTGCCGAGTGGCTGGAACTTCGCACCCAGCGATTGCGGGACCTGAACGGGCTCCGGTACGGTCGTCCCGTTGGCATAGGAAAGCGCCTGAAGCTGGAATTCAGCCGGGTAAGCCGGGAGGCTTTCATCGAGCGTCGCGTCGCCTTTCATCACGAATTGCAGGAAGCCTTCTTTTCCGATTACCACGTCGTCGGCGTGAGCGAGTACAAAGTCCGCCGGGGCGATTCCGTATGGCGGCTGATGCGCCGCAACGATATTCCCATGTGGCTGCTGAGGCAGTACAACCCGGGGCTGGATCCGGACAGCCTTCAGGTGGGCATGGAGCTGCTGTTCCCGGAGCTTCAGGCCAGGAATTCCGCCTCGGCCTTCTGATTCATGAGCGCCCGGCGACCGATTGCAACCATGACGCGGCTGACAGCCTGCGCGCTGCTGGGCCTGTGGATTGCCGCCGCGCCACCCGTCTCGGCGGAGACCCTGCCGGTAATTGACTCGATAACGGTTGATAAATCGCTGCGGCGACTATATCTAATCAAGGATGGAGAAACCGTACGATCGTTCAGGATTTCACTGGGGCTGGCGCCCGAGGGCCGCAAGATGCGCGAAGGCGATTACCGAACGCCCGAGGGCAAGTACTACATTTCAGGCCGCAAGCCGGATTCCAGTTACATGCTCGCCCTGCAGATTTCCTATCCCAATGAGACCGACCGCGACCGCGCCGCGAAGGCGGATGTCCCCGCCGGCGGTCTCATCATGGTGCATGGACGCCCGGTACGCCCCACGAACGGAAGAAACCGCAAGTACTACGAGTCGCGTGACTGGACCGATGGCTGTATTGCCGTCAGCAATGCCGCCATGCTGGAGATCTGGATGATGACCCGCATCGGCACGCCGATCACGATCAAGCCTTAGGGACCCGGACGATGGCGCAGGACACTTCTGCCAGGAAGTCCCGCAGGGCGCGAACCCGCAGCTTTCAGGCGGAGGTTCGCCAGCTCCTGCAATTGATGATTCACTCCTTGTACAGCCACAAGGAGATTTTTCTGCGCGAATTGATTTCAAACGCATCAGACGCCTGCGACCGCCTGCGTTTCGAAGCGATATCCACATCGGAACTGCTGGGCGACGATGCAGTACTGGCGATTTCGGTGGATTTCAATGGCGATGAAGGCTGGGTGGAGGTGACCGATAACGGCATCGGAATGTCCGAAGAGGAAGTCGTTCAGCAACTCGGCACGATCGCCAGGTCCGGCACCAGCGATTTCCTTTCCAGACTGTCGGGTGACGAGAAACAGGATGCACGGCTCATAGGCCAGTTCGGGGTCGGTTTCTATTCCTCGTTCATCGTCGCGTCGAAAGTGGAGGTGCGCACGCGCCGGGCAGGGCTGCCCGCAGATGACGGCGTTCTATGGTCATCGGACGGCCAGGGCAAGTTCACGGTGCGGCCCACTCCGCGCGAGCAGCGCGGAACGGCAGTACGTCTTTACCTCAAGGAAGAGGAACGCAGCTTTGCCGAGGCGTATTCCCTGCGCTCGCTGATCCGCCGCTATTCCGATCACATCGCGTTTCCGGTAACCATGCCGGGCACGGCGTCCGACGAGAACCAGGGCGAACCGGCCCGTGAGGTGGTCAACACCGCTCAGGCCCTCTGGACCCGTCCCAAGCGCGAAATCAAGCCCGAGGAATACCACGAGTTCTACCGCCACGTCGCGCACGACAGCGAAGACCCGCTTTGTCATGCCCACAACCAGGTGGAAGGCCGGCGCGAGTATACGAGCCTGCTGTTCATTCCGCGGCAGGCGCCATTCGACCTGTACAACCGGGAGTCGCCGCGCGGTGTGAAGCTGTACGTGCAACGGGTGTTCATCATGGACGATGCCGAGCAGTTTCTGCCGCTTTACCTGCGCTTCGTGCGGGGGATCGTCGACAGCAAGGACCTGCCGCTTAATGTCTCGCGGGAGCTGCTGCAGCAGAACGAGGACGTACGGGCCATGCGTCAGGCCCTGGCGCGCCGGGTGCTGGACATGCTCGACCGCCTGGCCGGGGACGATGCGGAGAACTACCAGAAGTTCTGGAACGAATTCGGACGGGTTTTCAAGGAAGGGGTAGTGGAGGACGCAGGCAACCGCGACCGGATATTGGCATTGCTGCGATTTACCACCACGGATAGCGACGACGACGAGCAGAAAACCACGTTGGCCGATTATTTCGAACGCAAGCCGGCCGACCAGAAGGAGTTTTACTACATCGTGGCCGCCAGCCCCGCAGCAGCTCGCTCCAGCCCGCAGCTGGAGGTGTTCACACAACGGGGCCTTGAGGTGCTGCTGCTGTCGGACCCGATCGATGAATGGGTCATCGGCCACCTGGGCGAGTACCAGGGCCTGCAATTCAGGGACGTCACCCGCGGCGCGCTGGCCGTCGATGAACTGCCGGGCATCGCACCCGAAAAGGCCAGGGACAGCGCGGACCCCGAGGATGTCTCGGCACTGCTGCAACGAATGAACAGTGTGCTCGGCGACGAGGTCTCGGACGTTCGGTCCACGGACCGCCTGACGGACTCGCCTTCGTGCCTCGCGCTGGGCGAACAGGAAATGGGCGTGCAGATGCAGCGCCTGTTGCGCGCCTCGGGTCAGGAACCGCCGAACATGAAACCCATCCTGGAGATCAATACCGGCCACACGCTCTTCAAACGCCTGGCGCTGCGCGAGGGAGACGCCGAAATGTTCGAAGACCTCACCCGCCTTCTGCACGAGCAGGCAATGCTGACGCAGGGACGGGACCTCGAAGACCCCGGCGATTTCGTGCGCCGCGTAAACCGCCTGCTCGATACCTGATTCAGCTCCCGGCCGCCCATTCGGTCTAAAATCTCCTCATGCACAAAGCCCCAAAGAAAGACGGCTTACGGGAACGGCTGACGGAAGAGCAGTACCAGGTCACGCAGCAAAAGGGCACCGAACGTCCGTTTACGGGCGATCTGCTCTTCAACAAGGACACCGGCGCCTACGAGTGCATCTGCTGCGGGCACGAACTGTTCCATTCCGAGGCCAAGTTTGATTCCGGCACCGGGTGGCCGAGTTTTTTCAAGCCTGCTTCCGAGGATGCAGTAGCCGAGAACGTGGACAGCAGCCACGGCATGCAAAGGGTTGAAGCCGTGTGCTCGAAATGCAACGCCCACCTGGGCCACGTATTCCCGGACGGACCCAGGCCGACCGGCATGCGCTATTGCATCAACTCCGCCTCCCTTCGATTCAACAAGACGTGAAACACCTCAAGCCGCCTCAACCGTCAACCGCGCCGTCGCGTGACGCAGGGCGGCAGCGGCGCACCGCGTTGCGCTTCGGAATCTCGGCGGTCATCGCCAGCTTTGTGGTGCTTGGATTGCTGATCCTCGGCGCGATGTTCCAGGAAGAATACGAGGAAGGCTTCGTGCGAATCGTGTCCTACGCCGTGCGCCTGGCCTCTCCGGAGGAGCTTGCCGAGGCCGAAGCGGCAGGTCCGGTCCCGGGGCCGCTTCCCGTAACCCGACCCGATACACCGGTGACCTTGAGTTCGGACCCGTTGATAGAGACCTTCGAGTGGGCGAAGGGAGACGCGGTCCTCCCTGCCCCGGAAACCCTGATTCCGATTGAGGACTTCGTAATCGATACACCGGATGGCCTGCAAATCGTCAATCCGGAAATTGTGGATGAGGATCCGCAAACTGCGGCAGAGGAAACCGCCGAGACAGAATAAACCGACTGCCCACCCGCCGCGGGCTGCGGGACGAGGACGGATTCTGGCTAGATCGGGAAGAAGCCTGCGCTGCAGCCCAGCGACTGCGCCACTTCCCGGCCCGGCAGGTAAAACAGCAGAAACTGCACGCCCAGGATAAACACCAGGGGGCTGAAATCAATACCGCCCATGCCGGGAAGAATGCGCCGGATCGGCGCCAGCGCGGGCGCGCAAACTCGGTGCAAAACCCCGATCACCGGGTTGTATCCACCCTGCGAAAACCAGCTGAGCAGCGCCCAGGCGACCACTGCCAGCAGGTAAAACCAAAGAAACGCCCGGACCGCCCGGATCAGGCCATAGGTGAGGATCTGGAAGATGGAAACATCCGTCAGGCATCCCAGCGAAACGGTGGCCCACACCAGGGCACATTGCAGCACCAGAAACGTTACCAATACGTGCGTTTCCACACGTCGCGACGGCTTCACCAGAAAGCGTACCAGCGCAGCCGGCGGATTGGTCAGACGCAGCACGGTGCTGGCCACGGGGTTGCGCGGGTCCGAGCCGTGCCAGTACAGGGCAAGGCGGATCACAAAGCACATCATGTACAGGTCAGCAACGGTGCCAAGAAGGAAGGAAAGTGCGCCCATCAATCGGAATCAGGTTGAGATGGCGTGAATTATAAGATCGCGCCGGCTGTCTATAATTCCTCAATGGCCAACCTCATCACGCTGAGCCGCCTCGTACTACTGCTCGTTGTGGTGGCCATCGCCTACCGGCCGGTATCCCCCACGCAGCTCTGGATCTGGCCGTTGCTGAGCATGGTCTTCATTTCCGACGGCCTCGACGGCTGGGTAGCCCGCCGCAGGGGAGAGGAAAGCCTGTTCGGGGCCCTCTTCGACATCGCCGTCGATCGCATCGTGGAACTGACGCTCTGGATCGTGCTGGCCGATCTCAATCTCATACCCATATGGATTCCGATCCTGTTCGTCATGCGCGGCGTGCTGGTGGACGCCATCCGGGCCAGCAAGGTCCATGCCGACCGGCGCAGCCCGTTCTCGCTGTTGAACTCGCCGGTGGCTCGATGGCTGGTGGCGGGCCGCTTCATGCGTGGCTTTTATGCGACGATCAAGGCCTGCGCCTTCGTCGGCCTTTTCCTGATCAAGCCCTTGCCCCTGGCGATAGAAGTACACCTTCCTTCCCTGCAGGAAGTCTGGGTGCTGATAGAACCTGGGTTTGTGATCCTGGCCATGGCGCTGACTTATCTGGCGGTGGCACTTTGCCTGCTGCGTGGAATGCCTGTTGTCGTGGAGTTTCTCGCCGAAGAACGACGGTCGCTTTTTTCCTGCAAGCGCACAAGCACATGAATGATGGCAAAGTCGTCCCGCGCCTGGCGTTGTTCGATATCGACGGAACGCTGGTCCGCGAGCCCAGCACCGAGAAGCGGTTCGCGCTCTGGATGTTCCTGCGGGGCAGGATAGGCCCGATAAGGCTGTTGGCCTACGCTGTCTACTCACTGCGATTTTTGCAACGCTATGGTATGCAGGTGTTCGCAAAGAACAAGGCCCTTTGGTGGCGGCAGACCCCGGAGCGCGCCCGGTCTCTGGCCTGCGAATGGGCGGGGCAAGGCCTGCGCAAGGCCCTCTACGGGCCCTGTGTCGACCGCCTCGAAAGACATCTTCAGCGAGGAGACATCGTCGTCTTGTTGTCCGGCACCCCGGATTTCCTCGCCGAAGCGGTTGCCGGAGAATTGGGCGTCTCGACAGTGGTGGCCACACGCTGCGCTGTGCGCAAGGGCCGCTTTTCCCTCGCGCCGCTACAAGTGCATCGCGTAAGCGAGGAAAAACTGTCGGCGGCACGTGAACTCTGCCGCAACCTGGGCGCAAGTCTTGCGAATGCAAGCGCGTACGGCAACGCCATCACCGACCTGGCGCTTCTTGCGGCCTGCGGCCGGCCGGTGGCGGTCAATCCCGACCGGGAGCTGGCCGCGGAAGCCAGCCGCCGCGGCTGGGAGATCATCGGCACACAAACGGGCGGCCGTATTCGTGCATCAGCCTAGTGTGCTGTCCCATGAGTTCGTTGCGTTTCAGAGCGGGCCTGAAGCGTCAATGCAAGGCGACGGCCGCAGGGAATACAGCCCGTATTGCCCAGGGCGGCAACGCCGCAGTGGCGCTTCAGGCCCGCTCCCGAAGGGCGTGTCCCCTGCGGCCTGTGGCCGCGTTGCGGCCCTGGGCAATGGGAAACACCATTCCCGGCGGACCGCGCCTTGCCACACGCCACAGGGGACACGCTGAAAGGCAACGAACTTATGGGACAGCACACTTGCAACCTGGTCTCCGCCCTGGCGCTGGCGGTCCTGCTTTGCAGCCCTTCGGCCGCCACGCCCCAGGAATCGCTGCCGCCCGGCGTCGCGCGAATTCTGGCCCACTACGGCATTCCCCGTAGCAACTATTCCGTGTGGGTACAGGACATACGGGAAGACCAACCGCTGTTGAGCCATGGCGCCGACATTCCCAGAAAGCCGGCCTCTGTCATCAAGGTGCTGACCGGCTGGCTGGTCCTTGAGAGCCTGGGTCCGGAATTTCGATGGGTCACACGAGCCTATCTGGGCGGTGAACTGCAAGATGGCGTACTGTCCGGCCCCTTGATACTCCAGGGTGGCGGAGACCCGCGCCTGGTCATGGAGCGACTGTGGCTACTGCAGCACAGAATGAGACAGCGGGGCCTGCGCGACATCCAGGGCGGACTGGTGATCGATGATCGTTGGCTACCCGCCGATGATCGGCCGGTGAAGGGCTTTGAGGCCGACCGGCACCGCTCTTTCAGCGCTTCGCCCTACGCCTTGCTGATGAACTTTCAGTCGGTCCGAGCCGTGGTGGAGCCGGATCTCGGTGGAAACCGGGTCAGGGCGCGCCTGGAGCCGCCGCTCACGGGCCTGGAATTGATCAATCGCGTTCGCCTGACGAACGGGCGTTGCGGAGGATTTCAGCGAGGAGTGGCGATCCGGGTTACCGGGAACGGCGACAGTCGCGTGGAACTCGATGGGAGCTACAGCAGGCACTGCAATTCCTATTCGATCCCCCGCCGCGCGCTTTCGAGTCCCGCGTACGCGTACGGCTTGTTCCACGCCTTGTGGCGCGAAGCCGGAGGTGAACTCACCGGCGGCTTCCGGCTGGGGAGCGTGCCGGACGACGTGGAACCGTGGTTGGAGTTCAAGTCGGAATTTGCGTCCCAGGCGGTTCGCTACATGAACAAGCACAGCAACAACGTGATGGCTCGCCAGTTGCTGCTGACCATCGGCGCGGAGAGATTCGGGCCGCCCGCCACCCTCGACAAGGCGCGCAGGGCCGCGGACGAGGTTTTGCGCCGGGAAGGCCTGGACCTGGCCAGCCTGGTCCTGGACAACGGTTCCGGGCTGTCGCGCATTACCAGGATTTCCGCTGCTGACCTGGGACGGGTCCTGGTGCATGCCGGCCTCGGACCCCGACACGCGGAACTGATCGGGTCGCTGCCCATTGCCGGCCGGGACGGCACGCTCACCAAAACCTACAAGGCTACATCCTTCAGCGGCCGCGCCCATATCAAGACCGGAAGCCTCAACGGGGTGTCGGCAATCGCGGGAATGGTCGTCACCAGGACCGGTCGGCGGCTGGCCATAGTAGCGATACTGGAGCATTCGCTTGCCGCCAAGGGTCCGGGCGAGGAGGCCCACGGCGCACTTTTGACAGCCGTCAGCGAGCGTTGATAACATTCGCGCGGCAGTTCGCCGCCGCTTTCGGCCGCAAGGAAGGCTCAAATGAAACTTGTAATGGCAATCATCAAGCCGTTTCGGCTGGATCATGTACGCAACACGTTGTCCGACCTGGGGATCAATGGAATGACGGTATCCGAGGTCCAGGGGTTCGGGCGACAGCGAGGCCATACCGAACTGTATCGGGGAGCCGAATACATGGTCGATTTCATTCCCAAGACCAAGGTCGAAGTGGCCTGTACCGATGAGCTGGCCGAGCGGGTGGTCGAGGCCATCATGGGTTCGGCGAAGACCGGGAAGGTCGGCGACGGGAAGGTCTTCGTGATGGATCTTGAGGAAGCATACCGGGTCCGCACCGGGGAGAGCGGTGACTCGGCGCTCTAGCGGGCGTTTCGTATCGGGGGCCCGGCGGGCAGCCGGCGTGTCCCCCAAAATGGGAGTTTTTTTATGAAGAGAGCGATTCTGATCGCTGTGGCCGGACTGCTGCTGTCGGGTGTGGCGAGCGCCGACACGCTGGACAAGGCCGATACCGCCTGGTTGCTTACATCCACGGCGCTGGTGCTGTTCATGACGCTGCCGGGACTGGCGTTGTTCTACGGCGGGCTGGTCAGTCGCCGCAACGTCCTGTCGGTGCTGATGCAGTGTTTCACGATTGCCGGGGTCGTGACCGTCTTGTGGATCGTGGTGCAGTACAGCCTGGCATTCAGCAACGGCGGGGCGATGAACGCCCTGGTGGGTGGCCTGGGCAACCTGTTCCTCTCCGGAGTGACCGTCGATTCGCTGAGCGGCACGGCGCCCGAATCGATCTTTCTTACTTTTCAACTGACCTTTGCCATTATCACCTGCGCCCTGATTGTGGGCGGCTTTGCCGAGCGAATGCGTTTCGCGCCGATGCTGTTGTTTTCGGTACTCTGGTCGCTGATCGTTTATGCGCCCGTCTGTCATTGGGTGTGGGGCGGCGGCTGGCTGGCGGAAATGGGATTTCTGGACTTTGCCGGCGGCGCGGTGGTGCATCTCACCGCGGGCGTGGCGGCGCTGGTCGCAGCGCTGGTTCTGGGTCCGCGTTCCGGCTTCCCGGCGAAGCCCATGCCACCGCATAGTCTGCCGCTGACCGTAGCCGGCGCCGGCATGCTCTGGGTTGGCTGGTTCGGTTTCAACGGCGGCAGCGCCCTGGCTGCCGACGGGGCTGCCGGGATGGCGCTGTTGGTCACCCATGTCGGCGCCTCCGCGGGCGCCCTGGGCTGGATGAGCATGGAATGGATAAAGTTCGGCAAGCCCAGCGTGCTGGGCGTGGTCACCGGCATGGTGGCGGGACTCGGCACTATTACGCCGGCCTCCGGTTTCGTCGGCCCGATGGGCGCTCTGGTGATCGGCCTGGCAGCCGGCGTGGTGTGTTTCTACGCCACCCGCCTGATCAAGCGGGTGCTGGTAATCGACGATTCGCTGGACGTATTCCCGGTCCACGGAGTGGGTGGTTCACTCGGACTGCTGCTGTGCGCGGTGTTCGTCAATGCAAGCCTTGGCGGCATGGGCTATGCCGAAGGCATGAACGTTGGCTCGCAGCTGGGCGTGCAGGCAATTGGCCTGGCGGCCACAGCGGCCTGGACGGCATTGGCCACCTGGGTCATCCTCAAGGTCGTCGGACTCATCACGCCGCTGCGCGTGACCGAGGAAGACGAGATCGAGGGACTGGACCTTACCCAGCACGAAGAGCGCGGCTACAGCCGCTAGCTCCACTCCCCGGGAACGAGGGCATCCCGCCCTCGTCGAGGACAGGAAGTCCTCGGTTCCGGCGTGCGCCTTGGGTTAGTATTTGCGTATGTTGATACGTAAACCCAAAGATATTTCTTCGTCGGAAATTACCTCCGAGAGCGCTTATTTCAACCGCCGTTCCTTCGTCGCCGGACTCGCTGCCGCAGGCCTCGTCGGCACTGCCCGTGCGGCGCCAGCCAACCTGGCAACCGGTACTGGCCAACAGGAACTGACCGGCGTATTGCGGAGCGGCTTCAGCACCGACGAACCGCCCAACAGCTACGAAGACATCACCACATACAACAACTTCTACGAGTTCGGCGTCGACAAGGACGACCCGCACAAGAACTCGGGAGATTTCAATCCACAGCCCTGGACCGTGCGCGTGGAGGGCGAGGCGGAAATCACCGGCGAATATGACGTGGAGGGATTGCTCGCCGGAACAGGACTTGAGGAGCGCGTGTATCGCATGCGCTGTGTCGAAGCGTGGTCCATGGTCATTCCCTGGGTCGGGGTGCCGCTGGCTGAAGTGCTGAAACGCTTCAAGCCCACCTCGCGAGCCAGGTACGTTGCCTTCGAAACCGTCCTGCGGCCGGAGGAAATGCCGGGTCAGCGCCGACGCGTGCTGCGCTGGCCCTACGTGGAAGGCCTGACCATCGAGGAAGCAACAAACCCGCTGACATTGCTGGCGGTAGGCGTGTACGGCGTGACGCTGCCCAACCAGAACGGCGCGCCGCTTCGCCTGGTCGTGCCCTGGAAGTACGGCTTCAAAGGCATCAAGTCCATTGTGAGCATTCGTCTGCAGGAGAGACCTCCGTCCACAAGCTGGAACATCGCGACTCCAAGGGAATATGGTTTCTACGCCAACGTCAATCCCGAAGTCGATCATCCGCGCTGGAGCCAGGCAACGGAGCGGCGCATCGGCTCCGGGCTTTTTGCGCGCCGAATCCCCACTCAGATGTTCAATGGCTACGGTGAACAGGTAGCCCACCTTTACTCCGGGCTCGACTTGCGCCGCAATTTCTGACATTCGACCCCGTCCGCACGCCTGGCTGCCGATCCGGTGAACATGCGGATATACAAGCCGCTGGTCTTCGTGGCCTGTCTGCTGCCCCTGGCCTGGTTGGTTCTCAGAATCGCGGGCCTTGTTCAGCCAGGCCTGGGCGCAAACCCGGCCGAGGAAATACAGGACCAGCTCGGCCTTTGGGCGCTGCGTCTGCTGCTGGTAACGCTGTGTGTCACACCGGCGGCTCGAATACTCAAGAAGCCGCGACTGTACCGATTTCGCCGCATGCTCGGACTCTACGCCTTCTTCTATTGCACGCTGCACCCGCTCGCCTATTTCCTGCTCGATCTGCAGCTGGACTTCGCCCATCTGGGTGAAGACCTGCTCAAGCGCACCTTCATAACCGTAGGGATGGGCGCGGTGCTGATGCTGATCCCCCTTGCGGTCACATCAACGAGGGGATGGCAGCGGCGGCTGGGCCGTCGCTGGAACCGTCTGCACCGGCTGATTTATCCGGCCGCCATCCTGGCCTGCTGGCATTTTTTCTGGCAGGTCAAGGCCGACACGGTCGAGCCGCTGGTATATTGCGCCATTCTCGCCCTGTTGCTGGGCATTCGATTTTGGTGGTCGCGCCTCGGGCGCCGGCTGTTCCGGGGAGGATAGAAATGCAGGAAGTCTCATTGCGCAGCCGGATCTTCTACGGCTGGTGGCTGCTCGCCGGCCTGTTCCTGATCTACATGGCCTCGAACGGAATTCTGCTCAACACGATACCGCGAATCTTCCCAGACCTGCGTGCCGAGTTTGGCTGGACCAACGAGCAGGTCACCCTGCCGGCGAACATGTTTTTCGCGCTCGTGGCCTTCCTGAATCCGGTGGCCGGATGGTTCCTGGACCGTTTTTCCATTCGTCGATTGATGATGATTGGCACAGTCGGAATAACCATTGTTCTCGCGCTGTTCCCGATGGTGCAGGAACTTTGGCACCTCGTGGCGCTGTACGTGCTTTTTGGATTCTCGCTTTCGCTGGCCGGGTTGAGCCCCAGCCTCATGCTGCTTTCGCGCTGGTTCGTGCGCTATCGCGGCCTGGCGTTCGGTATCCTGATGATGGCCTCGAGCTTCGGTGGAGCCGTCTTCCCCTGGCTGGTCAACTACTTTCTGCCGAATTGGCGCCTGGCGGTAGTGGTGCTCGCTGTTCTTGGCGGAATCATGATGATCCTGCCCACCCTGTTTCTGGTAAGCGACTATCCGAAGAACAAGGGACTGGCTGCCGACGGCGTGGCCGATCCCAAGCCGGAGACGCGACCGAAACCCGACCCGTTCCTGACGGTCCTGCTCAGCCTTCTGCGCTCGCCGTTGTTCTATCTGCTGGCGTTCGCCACCGGGACGCTCTGGTTCTGCATCGTCGCCATGCTGAACAACCAGGCCTTGTTTTTCCGCAATGAACTGCAACTCGGGGACACCAGCACCACAGCGATCTATAGCAGCTTCTTCGTCGCTGCGATCATTGGAAAGGTGCTGTTCGGCTACCTGGCTGATAAGTTCGACAAGCTCAAGGTAACGATGGCAAGCGTACTCAATCTGGGTCTCGGGTTGGCGCTGCTGTTTCTGGCGGTTCCGGGCGACACGACCTGGCCACTCGCCTACGCCATTGTCTATGGCGTTGGGTATGCCGGCGCTTTCACGATGATTCAGTTGATGATTGCCGAGTTTTATGCCGGACGCAACTACGGTGTCTATCTGGGCATATTCCTGCTGATCGACTCCCTCGCCGGTGCGATCGGGGGGCGCTTCCTTGCCTGGTCGGCGGACGAGTATGACTCGTTCACCACCGGGTTCAGCGTGATGATGGTGCTTTGCGCAATTGCGGTCGTTTGTGTGTTTGTCCTGATACGAAGACAGAGAGCATGAAGCCATTCGCAGCGCTGGCCGCGTTCAGCCCGCTGTTACTGGCGGGATGTGGATCTCCCGACGAAGCGCCTCAGGAAGAAACGGCAGACGCGGTCATGGAGATGACCGCCGCCGGCACGGCCTTCCCGAACACGGCGGGGGAACTGCAATGGGTCGCTTTCCAGCGCAATGTGGAGGAAGGGACAAACGGCCGAATCAGGGTGCGCATGCTGGTCCATGGGCAACTCGGTTCCGAGGAGCAGATTGTTGCCGGACTGCGCCGGGATCGGGTGCATATCGGAAATCTCTCCGCGATGGTCGCCTCCACCATCGTGCCGGAAACCGCGATCCTGTACGCGCCCTTCCTGTTCGACTCGGAAGAGGAGGCCGATTTCGTCTACGACCATTTCCTCACCGAGCTGTTCACCGGCTTGTTCGCGGAACAGGGACTGCACCTGGTGACCTGGAACGAAATCGGCTTTCACCACATCTATTCGGTCGCGCCGGTGCTTTCGCCGGACGACATGCGCGGTCGCCGTTTTCGGGTGTCGGCCAGCGAGGCGTCGCGGCTGTTTGCCCAGGCGTTCGAGGCCGACGTAATTCCGCTGGGCTTCGGAGAAATCGTCCCTTCTCTACAGACGGGCCTGATTGAAGCGGGCGAGAATTCGGTAAGCATGTATGTCCGTACCGGCACCTCGAGCGAGGCGCCTTACATTACGCTCACCGCGCACTGCTTCGGCATGTCCGTCATCGTGGCGAACAAGGAATGGTTCGACGGACTGAATGAACCCGACCGCCGCATCGTGGGCGCCGCCTATCCCAGTATGGAAGAGTCACGCCGGGCAACGCGTGAAGAAGCCCACCAGGACCTGGAGAACGCCGCGGACTTCGGCATCGATCCTCGCGTTCCGGACACTGCGGAACGCAAAGCCTGGGCCGATAAGGTCCGTCACATTCCGGCCGAGTTGGCGGATGCAGTCGGGGGCCGTTCGAATCTGGTGCTGGACACGATTGCCGAAGGTAAGGCGGCATTCGCCGCGCAACAGCGCTCTCAATAAGACAGGCCCGGCGCTATGCCGGCTTCAGGATTCGCCGGGGTACTCGATCGGGCGCTCTTCATCGGCCGGTTCGGATGACGGCGTCGATTCCGGCGTCGATTCCGGCCGCGATTCAGTTTCACTACGCTTGTACCAGCGGAAACGATGCCGGTAAATGACATTTTCCGTCCGCACCGGTTCGCCATCGCGCATTTGCGGGCGGAACTTGGCGCCCCGAATCAGGGCTACGGCGACTTCATCAATCAGGCCGGGCGGCTCGGATTCCATCACACTGGCATCGGAAACGTTGCCATCCGCCTCCAGCGTCAACTGCAGGACCACGGAGCCGGCGCGTGGCTGAGGTTCGTAGCGGGAGGAATTGGTAATTTCCAATGGCACCTGCACCGGCAAGCGCGCGCTTCGCAGCGGGATGACCGGATGCTGCAGGAGCTCGGCGCGCTTGTCCAGCGCGTCATCATCGGTGCTCAGCAACTCCCAGGCTTCCCGGTAATTCTCCCGGGCCTTGGGGGGACGATTGAAGATGGTGTGCGTATCACCGATGTCGATCAGCAGCGTGGCCTGCTGCAGGATGTCCTGGAGCGGATGCGCACGAACGATGCTCAACGCGCGCCCGAAGAACTCTTCCGCCTTTTCCCGCCGCGACTCCTTCAGGAAACTGCTGGCCTGCCCGCGCAGCGCCTGAACGCGTTCCAGGCTGTCTTCGCCATCGGCTACCTGGATGATCCGATCGGCGGCTGCATAACTCGCACGCTGCAACCTGGTCTGACGGGTCCGCTCGTACCATTCACCCAGCTTGTAAAGGGCCGGGACGATTCGCAGGTCGGCCGGTCCGTAACGCCGCTCATGGGCCCGAACCTGTATCCGCTGGTGCAGGTTAGCCTGCTCCAGGTCGCCTTCCGCCAGCGACACATCGCTCAACAGGTCGCGGGTAATGCCCTGCTCCAGGCTGTAAATGCCCGTATTGGAGTGGGTTACACGCAGGGCGCGTGAAAGGGGTTCGATCGCGCCCTCGGTGTCACCCATCCGAAGATAGGCCCTGGCCATCCCATGCAGGGGGTTGAGCAGCTCCGTTGCGTCGTAACCCAATTCGCGCTCCACGATTGCGATATTGCGTTCGTAGTTGAACAGCGCCTCCCGGTAGTTTCCCTGCACCCGCTGCACAGTCGCCAGATTTGTCAGCGAGCCGAGAAGTTCTACCGACTCATAGCCGTACTTCTCCTCGCTGCGACGGAGGACCGATTCGGCCAGTTCCTCGCCTTCCGTGTATCGCCTTTCCCGGAACATCTCGACAAAGCGCTGGTTCAACCTGCGCTGCTCGGTGAGCCAGTTCTGGTCCGCTTGCGTGCCGTCTTCCTCCGCCGCCTGGTGGGCCGAAGAAATCGGGGCGACGAGAGCGCCGAGGAGGATGAGCAACGCGACCTTCATGCCTGCCGCGCCACCTTCGTGTCTTTCACCAGGACGGGGTCGAGTTCACAACTCACACCTGTGCCCCCCAGGCCGCAATAGCCGCGCGGATTCTTGGAGAGGTACTGCTGGTGATAGGTTTCCGCGAAATAGAACACTCCCGCCGGCGCGATCTCAGTCGTGATCGGTCCATATCCCGCCGGCTTCAGCGCTTTCTCGTAGGCCAGGCGCGACGCCAGTGCCAGCCCTTGCTGCTCGGCGCCCAGGGTGTAGATCGCCGAACGATACTGAGTTCCCATGTCCGCGCCCTGGCGCATGCCCTGGGTGGGGTCGTGCGACTCCCAGAACAGGGCCAGCAGTTGCTCGTAGCTGATTTCCGGGGCGCGGTAGCTCACCAGGACGGCCTCGGCGTGCCCGGTGGCGCCGGAACATACCGAATAGTAATCGGGGTCTTCGATATAGCCGCCCGTGTAGCCCACCGCGGTGCCGTACACGCCCGGAGCCTGCCAGAACTTTCGCTCCGCCCCCCAAAAACAGCCCAGCGCGAAGATCGCTTGAGAAACACCCTCGGGAAGCTCGCCGGTCAAGGACGTGCCGAACACGTCGTGCGAAACCGCTTCAAACTTGCCCAGGTGACTCGGAACAGCCAGCGTCGCGAGCCGAACATTGTCGATATTTCTGTTCATGACTTAATTTCGCAATGCCTTGATCGAAGGTCGATCGCCCAGCACTATCAAGACAATGCCACCGCCTAAACATACCACAGCGCCGTTGCCTTGCCGCTACCGGTCTGCGCGCGCAACTCGCGAGCGCCATGGTGGATTGAAGCCCGACCCTTATTGCGGTATGCTTCCCGCCCGCCTGCACCTTTGGCTTTAAGGTCTGGATCCGTGAAATCAGGAATTCATCCCAAATACAACGAAATCAAGGTCACCTGTAGTTGTGGCCGGGAACTGGTTACCCGCTCGACCTTGAGCGAAGACATTCGGGTGGAGGTTTGCTCCTCCTGTCACCCGTTTTTTACCGGTTCCCAGAGGATTATGGAATCAGCCGGTCAAATCGAAAAGTTCCGCCGCCGCTATGGTGCGCGGAAATCGGCGTAAGTTCTTCATTTCATAGCTTTTTTCAATTAATCCGCTAGCCCGTTTATAATTGGCGGTTGCAATGGACGCGCCCAGTTTCTGGGATGCGTCTTTCCAAGACTGGCGTCAACCCGCAACGGAACGCCAACCCCGGTGTTCGGAGAAACCGGTTTCGTGACGCCTGCGACCGACCGTCCTGCCGGAACAGCACAAGGCAGTTGCATGACCGATTCGGGCGACAAACTTGTAGGCCGCAATGGGCACTCTGTGCCTCTGTTGCGCCGTACGGCAGTAATGGGCGCCGATGCCCTGGATATCTCAGGCGTTCCGGCTGCCACCGGGGCATACAGCTATGATCCGGGTTTCGCGGCCACCGCGAGTTGCACCAGCCGCGTCACTTACGTTGACGGAGAAAGAGGCGTTCTCATGTACCGCGGTTACGCGGCCAACGACCTGGCCGAGCGCAGCAACTTTGCGGAGGTGGCGTGGCTGCTGTTGCACGGAGAATTGCCGGGGCGGGCGGAGCTTGAGGCTTTTTCCACTGAACTGAAGGCGCTGCGCGCGTGCGCGCCGGAAGTACTGGATCTGATTTCCTCCATGCCCGCAAGCGCGCATCCCATGAGCGTGATGTCGGCCGCTCTTTCGGTCATGCCGAGCGCCTATCCCGACTGCGTCAATCCAGGGGACGCCGAGCACAGGCGCCGCTTCAGTTACCGTGTGATCGCCAATATCGCCACCGTGGCGGCGGCGGCGTACCGCAATTCTCTGGGCGAGCCGGCGATACCGCCGCGCGAGGATCTGGACTACGCGGGCAATCTTCTCTACATGATGTTCGGGGAAGAACCGAACCCGGTTGCCGCCAGGGCGCTGGACATTCTGCTGGTGCTGCACGCCGACCACGAACAGAACTGCTCCACCTCCACCGTGCGCATGGCCGGCAGTTCCGGAGTCAATCCCTTTTCCTCGCTGGCCGCGGGGTGTATTGCGCTGTGGGGACCGGCGCACGGCGGCGCCAATGAGGCCGTGCTCAAGATGCTGGAGGATATCGGGTCCACAGACAGCATCGAGGAGTACGTAGAGCGCGCCAAGGACCCCAAAGACTCATTCCGCCTGATGGGCTTCGGTCACCGCGTCTACAAGAATTTCGACCCGCGGGCCAGGATCATCCGGAGTATCTGTCACGAGGTGCTGCAAGCGCTCGGCGCCGGTGGCGGGAAACTGTTCAAGCTGGCTCGCAAGCTTGAGAAGATCGCGCTGGAAGACTGCTTCTTCAAGGACCGGCGTCTGTATCCCAACGTAGACTTTTATTCCGGCATCATTTACCGGGCCCTGGGGCTGCCGTCCACCATGTTCACTCCCATGTTCGCCGTCGGCCGGACCGTCGGCTGGGCCGCGCACTGGTGCGAGATGCATGAGGACGCCGAGTCACGGATCGGGCGTCCCCGCCAGCTATACAAGGGCCCTGAGCCGCGCGAATATACGCCGGTCGAAGGTCGTTAGCGCCAGTCCTAGCTTCGTTCCTGCTTGCCGCTGCCCTTCAGGATGGAAGTGGCGAGCGTGAACATCGAAGCCATATTGCCCATGTCGGCGGGGACCACAAATGTGTTGCCGGCCTGACCCAGGCGTCCGAATTGTTCCACGTATTGCTCGGCTACTCGCAGACGCATTGCCCTTTGCCCGCCTTCTGAATCGACGGCCTCCGCTACCCGCCGCAGCCCCTCGGCGGTGGCTGTGGCGACCGCCAGGATCGCTTCCGCTTCGCCCTCGGCTTCGTTGATCTGCTGCTGTTTAGCCGCCTCCGACTCCTTGATGACGCGCTGCTTGTCGCCTTCGGCGTTGTTGATCTGCGCGTCGCGTTCGCCTTCGGAAGTCAGCACCACCGCGCGTTTCTCGCGCTCGGCCCGCATCTGCTTCTCCATGGCTGCCAGCACGTCCATCGGAGGATTGATGTTCTTGATCTCGTAGCGCAGGACCTTGATGCCCCAGGCGCTGGTGGCCTTGTCCAATTCCGAAACGACCGATGAATTGATGGAGCCGCGCTCCTCGAAGGTACGGTCCAGGTCCAGTTTGCCGACTTCGCTACGCAGGGTGGTCTGGGCAAGCTGCGAAATCGCAAACTGGTAGTCGGTAATGCCGTAGGACGCGTCCTTGGCATTCAGGACCTGCAGGTACAACACTCCGTCCACTCCAACCTGCACGTTGTCGCGCGTAATGCAGACCTGCTCGGCTATATCGACCGCCTGCTCCTTGAGCGTGTGCTTGTAGGACACCCGCTGGATGAAAGGGATCAGGATATGAAATCCTGCCTGCATGGTGTTGTTGTAGCGGCCAAGGGTCTCCACCACGTATGCCGATTGCTGCGGCACCACCACGGCAGTCTTGGCGATGACGACGATGGCCAGAATGGCCAGGGCACCGGCGACGATCAAGCTGAAAATCATTGTTCTCTCCTAAATTTGAACCGCAAGGACCAGTGCGCCACTAACGGCCCGCTAGTCGTTCGTCAGTTCGAGTACGAGTTGGTCCACTCGCGCCACCTGTACGCGCGAGCCTTCGGGAATTTCCGATGAGCCGACGTTGCGGGCATCCCACTCGGCCCCGCGCAGCACTGCTCTGCCAGCAGCGCCTGCCGCTATCGCCGACAGGGCTGTCGCTTCTTCCCCGATGACGACGTCGACCGGGCCGCCCTTGCGGCGCATGACCAGGGCCCGCAGGCGGCCCCTGAAGAAATACAGCAGCACCAGTGAAAGGCCCGCAAAAATGAACCATTGGGCTACCGGGCCGCCGGTCAAACCGAACCATCCGCCCACTCCCACGACGACGGCGCTCAATCCGATAAACAGCAGCCAGAAGGCCGCGTCCACGGTGACTTCGACCACCAGCAGACCAACGCCAAGAACGATCCACAACCACCAGGACATGCAAACTGCCTTCGTATTTCTTCTGAATTGTCGATTCTATAGAAAGCGAACCGCGAAAAGCGGCTTAGAACAGTTCGTCTTCCTGACCTTTTTCATTGCCTGATTCCGAATCCCGAGCTGCTTGGGGAATGGTCCCTTCCCGAAACAGCTCGAAAATCGCATCCGGCTCTCCCGGCGGGGCAAGCAAACCGGTCGCCGGCGAGACTCGTGCGGAAACGATGTTCCTGGGCCGAGGAATAGGCGACTCCGGCGCCCCGTCCAGCGCCTTCTCCATGAAATAGATCCAGATAGGCAGCGCAGTGCGTCCGCCCTCTTCGTTGCGGCCCAGCTGACGATCCTCGTCGAAGCCGACCCAGACGGTGGCCAGCAGGTCACCGTTGAAGCCACTGAACCAGGCATCCCGATTGTCGTCGGTGGTGCCGGTCTTGCCGGCAAGGTCCTGCCGACCCAGCACCTGGGCCCGTCTCCCGGTGCCGCGGCTTACCACATCGCGCATCATGTCGTAGACGATATAGGCGTTCTCCGCGCTTACCACGCGCGGCGCCAACTCCTGGTCCGCAAACAGCTGCGGTTGGTTGGTCGCCTCCGGGTGCCGCTCCAGCGTCACGGCCTGCATCTGCGCGACCGACTCGAAGCTCGCGGCGGATTGCACATCGCCTGGCTCAGGGTAAAGGGACGCCAGGCGATCGATGACGGCAAAGGTTCGGGCCAGACGCGAGGGCATGCGCGGCTGGGCACCGTTCAGCCACTCGGCGGTCCCGGACGATCGCGCGCTGACGCGTTCATCGGGCAACTCACAGGCCGTGCAGGCGGTGGCAGCTTCCGCCTGGTAGAGCAACTCGCCCTGTTCGATTCGCTCGATCAACCATGGATCAACCCGGTATCCGCCGTTCGCCAGGACCGCGTAACCACGGGCGATCTGCAGGGGCGGCACTTCTGCGGCACCCAGCGCCAGAGAGTAAACCCGGGGTAATGCCGAGGCCGGCAGACCGAATGCGCCAATGTGGTTCGTGGCGGCGCTCAAGCCTACCCGCTGCAGGACCCGCACCGAGACCATGTTATTGGAGAGCACGAGTCCTTCGCGCAAACGCGTAGGGCCGTAGAATCGCCCGGAATTGTTCTTCGGACGCCAGACCGTCTCGGTGGTGGGATCGTCGATGGCCACCGGCGCATCGTTCACGACCGTGGCGGCAGTCAGCCCATTGTCCAGAGCAGCCGAATAGATGAACGGCTTGAATACCGAACCTGGCTGGCGCAATGCATCCACGGCGCGATTGAACTTGCTGTGCCGGAAGTCATAACCGCCGACCAGTGCAACGATGCCGCCGTCCTTGGGATTGATCGCCACGAGCGCTCCTTGCACCTCCGGCTCCTGGGTCAGCTCCAGTCCCCCTTCATCCGACGGCCGCACCAGCACCAGGTCTCCCACCGCCAACATGTCGCCGGGTTGTTCGGGCAGGCGTCCAGTGAGCTCGTCGGAGACGTAGGGACGCCATCTGACACGCTCCCAGGGAAGGACGCCGCGGCCCCATTTCTGCGCCAGCACCTCCACCGAGTTCGAATCCCCCAACGACATTACAAGCGCCGGCCTTGCATCGGCGACTGCGGGAAGTGATTCCAGGTACTTGAGCAGCTCCGCATCGGTTTCAAGGTCCTCCGTACGAAGATAACGAAGCATCCCGGTTTGAAGGGGGCCACGGTAGCCGTGTCGCCGGTCGTACTCGCGCAAACCACGGCGCAGGGCCTGTTCGGCAGCCTTCTGCATGCGTGCATCAAGGGTGGTGGTTACACGATATCCACCGGTAAGCGCTTCCGATCCATAGCGCGCAATGGTTTGCTTGCGCACCATTTCCAGCACCCAGGGCGCGCTCACCTCCTGGCGAGGGCCGTGCAGGCTGGATTCCATCGGCTGCGCCAGGGCTTCCTGGCGTTCGGCTTCGCTGATGAAATCCAGTTCCTTCAATCGGCGCAGAACGTAAGCCCGCCGGTTGGTTGCGCGCTCCGCATTGCGGATGGGATTGATGGCCGAGGGCGCCTTGGGCAAACCGGCCAGGGTTGCGCATTCCGCGATGGTGAGTTCTTCCAGGGACTTCCCGAAATATACCTGTGCGGCAGCCGCCACCCCATACGCCCGATTGCCCAGAAAAGTCACATTCAGGTACAGCTCAAGAATCTCTTCCTTGCTTAATTCGCGCTCCAGGCGCCGCGAAAGGAACAGTTCCCTGGCCTTGCGAACAAAACTGCGTTCCCGGCTCACGTAGTACTCGCGGGCGAGTTGCTGGGTAATGGTGCTTCCACCCTGGCTTTTGGAACGGGTCACGAGCAGATTGAGGGCGGCGCGCGCCAGGCCCTGGTAGTCATAGCCCGGGTGATCGAAGAAGCGGTCGTCTTCAGCGGCGAGAAACGCGTTGCGAAGAAGCGGCGGCACTTCGTCCAGGGCCACGGGAGTCCTGAATCTCTCGCCTACCTCACCGATGATCCGCCCGTCTCTGGTATTCGCCTGCAGGGGAATCTCCAGCGGAACGTCCCGAATGTCCGCAACGCTGGGCAGGCTGGGAGCAAGATAGAAGTACGCACCGGCGACGAGCATCATCAGGCCGACCAGGCCCATCGAGGCGCCCACGGCAGCCAGCGCGCATATCTTCATGAACACGCTGATTAACGATCTGGAATCAAGAGTATTGATTGTCACAGGATACGTTCCAGGCTGTGCGAGGCTTGCCTTTCCATTATAGGCAGCCCGCGCGAGTGTTCTTCACACCACGGCGGTAGCACGAGGGAACGATGCAGGGATTGCGGCGAACGAGAGCCGTGGTTGGTCTTGATCTGGGCACCGGCGCCGTAAAGGCGGTGGAGATCGCGAAAGGCGCACTAAGTGGCTGCGGATTTTCGCTGCGCCCCTTTGAGGAAGAGGTCACAGGCACATCGACAGCCACGGCAATACGGACCGCATTGCGCAGCTGTGCTTCACGCGCTACCCGGGCGGTCGTGGGCCTCGATACCGCCGATGTCATCGTCCATCGCTTTTCCTCTCCCGGCGGACTGCCCCCGGCGGAAATCGAGGAATTTGCGCGAGCGCAGGCCGGTCAGGCCACACCGTACCCGTCGGATGAGGCCTGCTATGACTTTGTGGCCGAGGAAACCGGCCGGCGAAATCAGGATTTCCGCATGGTGATCGCTCGCTCCGGGACGATAGCGGCCCTTTGCAGGCTGGTTGAAGAGGCCGGTATGCGGGTCGCTGCAGTCGATGTGACGGCCCTCGCCTTGCAGAGGATCCTGCCGAAGCCGAACTCCGGGGCAGGCGCTCTGGTGGTGTTCGACGGAGGCCATCGGCAAACCCGCCTGATGATGTACTCGAAAGGCGAACTTGCCTTTGAGCATAGCCAGCCGTTCGGCTGCGCCGAACTTGCCCGGCGTTTGCGCGCGGCATACGGTCTGTCGCCGGATGACACGGCCCGGGCCGTTGAGGATTGTGCCCTCCCCGGCGGTCCAGGGTCCCGTATCAGGGACGCCTTCCTCAGTGATCTGGCCCGGCACGCCCGCCGGGCGCTGCAACTCTGCCTGGGTTCGCGGCGCGACGGCCCAGTCCCCGACAGACTCTTGTTTTGCGGAGGCGCCGCTTTGGTCTACGGTGCAAGCCGGGTTCTTGAGGAATCGCTGGCCCTTCCCGTCAGCCTGGCAAACCCGCTCAATCGCCTTGGCGCAGGCGACGAGGAGTCGGCCCTTTCACCAGTCTTCCTCGGCGCACAAGCGCTGGCCCTCAATGATCATGCTTGAAAGAACACTCGTGCGTTGCAATCGGGACATCTGCTGATGCTCTCCTTCAACCTGCTCCCCTGGCGAGAGCAACGGCAGCGAAGGCGGCGGCGAAACGCCCTGGGGGCGCTGCTTTGCGGCATCGTGGCCGGCGTTGGAACCCTGGCGGTAAGCGAAATCTACCTGCGTCATCGAATTCAGGATGCCCGGCAACGGAACACGGAATTTCAAGCAGCCATCTCCCTTGAGGAGCAGGCGGCACCGGGGCAGGAGCAACTCGTGTCGCGCAATGCGCAGCTGTCCGCGTTGCTGGATGCGTTTGAAACAGTCCGGCGGCGAAACGAGGGGGCACGAAGCTGGCTTGCACAGTTGCCGGAGTCGGTCCCCGAAGGCCTGCACTTTACCCTACTCCACCTGAGTGATGAAGGCTGGGAATTGCAGGTTGCGGCAACCCGGCTGGACCAGGCTACAGAGCTGCTTGAGCGCATGCGCGCCATGCCTATGGTGCTGGACGTGAGAATCGAGCAGATGCAAAGCGGCCCGGACTTGTCCCGGCAGTTCATGGTGGTCGGACGGCTCAAGGAATGAACCTGCTCGAAGAACTGCGTAACGTGGATCCCGGTAATCCAGGGCAATGGAGCGCGCGGGTAAGCCTGCTCCTTGCTTGTGTACTGTTCTTGCTGGTGTCCCTGCTGGGTTTCCAGTTCCGCGTGCGTGGGCAATTGCTGCCGCAACTCGCCCACGCCACGCAGCTCCTGCCTGAAATGCAGCAACGGCTCGCGACAGCACGCCGCGAAGCGCGCCGAACAGGGAATCTGCAATCGGAGACCGAGCAACTGTTGCAGGACATCCGCGAGACCGGCTTGCGGATACCGCGGTCCGGGAAAGACATGGACCTGACCGTTTCGTTGACGGCGGGGATGGTTGATTCTCCGATTGATACCGTGCAGTCCTGGCAAACGGCGAGAGAGCTTTCGCGACCGCTACCCTACACAGGGACGGAGTTGCAGATCTCGGGAACTTACGGGGAAATCCTGGAATTCCTGCATCTGTCGCTGGCATCCGAACACTTGCGGGAATTGATCGACCTGCGAATGCAACCGGTGACCGGAGAAGAATCCGGCCCGCTGCGCACCCGGATTCGGCTTCTGGCTTATTTCGCAAATGAGTCCTTCCCCGACGTGTTGCCAGGTCCTGACAAGAAAAATGGAGCTCCCGAACCCACCCCGTTCCCGCCGGCGCTTGCCGAACTTCCATCGCCGTTCGCAATCGCACCTTCCGAAATCGCGCAAGCACCGACGTTCAAACTCGAGTCTCTTGATGAGTCCCGTCCGCGGGGGAGCGGTATTCGGGTCGGTACCCGAAGCTACCGGATCGTCGAAGACCAGGAAGGCAAGCTGCGACTGGAGCAAGGCGAACCATGAACCGGTGCAGGCGAGTCTCCCTCTTTGCCCTGGCCGCGCTTGCGGCAGCGAGCCTCTCGCGTGCGGACAACAGCGAACTCATTTCCCTCAGCTTCCAGGAACTGCCCGTCCGGTCCGCCCTGCAGCTGCTTGCGGAAGCCACTGGATTGCAATTGCTGGTATCGGACACGGTGACCGGCACGCTGACTCTGGAACTCACCGGCATGAATCGCGAGGATGCGCTGCAACTGCTCCTGGAGAGCCGGGGGCTTGAGGCACGGCCGCAACATGGCGCCTGGGTGGTGGCCACTCCTGCGGAGTTCCTGGCCCGGGACACGGCCCGGATCGAGTTTGAACAGGCCCGCGAATCGTTGTTGCCGCTCGAGTGGCGACGGCTGCCCATCAACTACGCGGAAGCCTCGGAAATTGCCGCGCTGGTGCAGGACAGTCAATCCTCGCTGCTCTCCGGCCGGGGATCCGTACAAGTTGACGAGCGCAGCAATACGCTCATTGCTTACGATACCGCCCCCCGATTGCAGAAACTTGCGCAGTTGCTGGCGGCACTGGATGTGCCCGTCGCGCAGGTACTCATCGAGTCGCGGGTAGTGGTGGCGAACGAAAACTACGGCCGGAATCTCGGCTTGCGTTGGGGAGTCACGACGGCCAACCGGAGCAGGGACGGGCGTGGGGCCGTGCTTTCTGGTAGCGGCGAGGCCACCACCGCTATCGCGAAGGCTCTTAAAGAAGGGGACCCCGGCGCCGCCGCGCTGACTGCGCCCGATGTTGCCGATCGCTATAACGTGAAACTGCCTGTGGCCGCGCCGGCCGGTCAGTTCTCGCTGGCCCTGCTGCACCCCGATTACCTGCTGGACCTTGAGCTTGCGGCGATGCAGGCGGAGGGCCAGGGCCGGCTGCTGTCCGCTCCCCGCGTGCTGGCGTCCGACCAGCGGGAGGCCAGCATTCGGCAAGGGGTGGAGATTCCCTACCAGGAAGCGGCTTCCAGCGGCGCCACGACCACTCATTTCAAGCATGCTGCCCTGGGCCTGACGGTAACGCCCCGCATTACCCCGAACGGCGAAGTGATTCTTCGCCTGCTTGTAACCAAGGACAGCGTGGGAAAGATCGTGGCAACGGAGCGCGGCGGTGTGGTGCCGTCCATAGACACCCGGCGTATCGAAACGGAGGTCCTGGTTCGCGACGGGCAGACACTGGTACTGGGCGGCATTCGCGAAACCGAGAGCACCGACACGCTGTCCAGTGTTCCCTACCTGGGATCGATTCCCGGTATCGGGCGCCTGTTCCGCTCCAGCATCAAGTCGTCCAATCAAACGGAGTTGCTGATCTTTGTGACGCCGACGATCATGGAGCCCGAGCAATAGGCTGCCGCAGCCCTTGAAGGCCCAAACGGTCAAGCCGGGGGTTCGGAAGGCAGCTCTTTGTGGGTACCATTTGCGCGCCGGCCGTCAAACTGAAATGCCGGACCGCGAGCCAGACATGCCCACACCAAGCAACATTTTTCTCGTCGGCCCAATGGGGTCGGGCAAGTCGGCTGTGGGCAGCTGGTTGGCCCGGCGCCTGGAATTGCAATTCGCCGACAGCGATCGCTACATCGAAGAACAGACCGGAGTGGATATCAGCCTGATCTTCGAAATCGAAGGAGAAGAAGGATTTCGAGCGCGCGAGGAGAAGGCGATCGAACACCTGTGCAAGCGGGACACCATGGTGCTGGCCACAGGTGGCGGGGCGGTGCTGAGCAGGAAAAACCGCAAGACATTGTCTTCCCGCGGCATTGTGTTCTACCTGCAATGCGCACTCGACGAACAGGTTCGCCGCACTGGAAACACCCGTAATCGGCCCTTGCTGGCGACGGGTTCAAGACAAGAGGTGCTGGAGGAACTGATGCGCAAGCGCGAGCCGCTGTACCAGGAGGTGGCCGATCATGTTGTCGATACGACCGGCAACCGGGTACCGCAGGTCGGACAGGATATCCTTCGCCTTCTGAATATGGGACAGGCGCCCTGCGACGCTCCTTGATCGGACCCCCAGATGCCTGATCGCCGCCGAATGGAGATGTAAGAGATGAAAGTCGAACGAATAGAAGTAACGGCGGCGTCTCGCTCGTACCCGGTGCTGGTGGGAGAGGGATTGCTCGGCCGCCCCGAGTGCCTTACCGAGTGGCTGGGAGGTGGCGCCGTGCTCGCCGTTACCAGCCGCACCGTGGCCGATCTGTATCTCGACCGACTTTCCCTGCTGCAAAATGACGTCGCCGGTAAGGCGGTGGTGCTTCCCGACGGCGAAGAGGCCAAGGACATTCGTCACTGGCAGAGAATCCTGCACCGCATGGCGCGTCTCGGGTTTGGCCGCGACGGCTTGCTTCTCGCGCTTGGCGGCGGCTGTGTCGGTGATGTGGCCGGGTTCGCGGCCGCATGCCATCACCGCGGCGTGGACTATCTGCAGATCCCGACCACGCTGCTTGCGCAGGTGGATTCATCGGTCGGCGGCAAGACCGCGATCAACACGGAGTGGGGCAAGAACCTGATCGGCGCGTTTCACCAACCCCGGGCGGTGATCTGCGACACCCAAACCCTGAATTCATTGCCGGACCGACAGCTCAAGGCGGGATTGGCGGAAGTCGTGAAGTACGGAGTAGTGGCAGACCCGGACTTCTTCAGCTGGCTGGAGGAGCACAGCGGCGATTTACTGGCGCGCGATTCCGCCAGCCTTCGCCATGCCGTCCGGCGCTCGGTGGAAATCAAGGCGGCAATAGTAGGTGAAGACGAAGAGGACCGCAGCGGGCGCCGGGCGATACTGAATTTTGGCCATACTTTCGGCCACGCAATCGAGCATACCGCAGGGTATGGCTTGTGGCTGCACGGTGAAGCCGTCGCGGCCGGGATGTGCATGGCGGCCCGGCTGGCGGTCGCCCAAGGGGATTTGCACGCTGAAGACCAGGGGCGTCTGGAGAAGGTGCTCAACGACATGGACCTGCCTACCGGAGCCGGCGATCTCGATCCTGCGGCCCTGAAGCAGGCGATGCTGGCAGACAAGAAGAACGTGCTCGGCAAGATCCGGCTGATCCTGCCTCAGGGCCTGGGCAATGCTCGTCTGACAGGAGACTTCTCGCACGCGGCCCTGGACGCGGTGCTGTCGGGACGCTCGCCTTGACGTTGGCGAGTGACGCGAAACCAGCCCCCTGGGCAGTTTCCGGCGAGCAGACCCGTGGCCGGGTTCACCCGGAACCGACACATCCGTATCGGGGTCCCTTCCAGAGAGACCGGGACCGGATCATTCACTGCCGCGCATTCCGGCGGCTGATGCACAAGACACAGGTATTCGTCGCCGGAGAAGGGGACCATTTCCGCACCAGGCTGACCCATACCATGGAGGTGGCGCAGATCGCGCGCACGGTCGCGGCTTGTTTGCGCCTTAATCAGGACCTTACCGAGGCGATTTGTCTGGGCCACGACCTGGGTCATCCGCCGTTCGGCCACGCCGGACAGGCTGCGCTCAATCGCTGCATGTCGGGCCACGGCGGCTTTGAGCACAACCTTCAGGCGCTGCGCATCGTCGATCGACTGGAACACCGTTATCCCGGGTTCGATGGCCTGAACCTGTGCTGGGAGACGCGCGAGGGACTTCTCAAGCGCTGCTCGCGACGGCAGGCCCGCTCGCTGGGAGAACTGGGCGAGCGTTTCATCAAGCGCCATCAGCCGAGTCTTGAAGCGCAGCTCGCCAACGTGGCCGATGAGATTGCATACAACCACCACGATCTCGACGACGGAATCCGTAGCGGACTGCTTACGGCCGACGAAGCCATGGACGTGCCGCTCTTTCGCGAGACGTACGAGGAAGTCGTCGGCGCACACTCGCACTCGCGGCGCGGCGCGCTGGTGGCCGAAACCATCCGTCGAATGATCAACCGGGTGGTGTCCGACCTGATCGAGACGAGCGAGGCCGCGCTGCAACAGGCTTCTCCCGGGAATGCCGAAGCCGCGCAGGAATGGCCCCGCCCCCTGATCGGTTTCAGCGATGAAGTGCGAACGCTTCACCGGGAGTTGGCCCGGTTCCTGACCGAACGGCTATATCATCACCCGCGCATGCGGCGGGAATACGCGAAGGGGGGGAGCGTAATCGATACTCTGTTCAATCATTACCTGAGTCATCCGGAACAACTGCCGGGCAGCCACGGCCAATCGGAGGCGGAGCAAGCACGGAACGTAGCCGACTACATCGCCGGCATGACCGACCGTTTCGCGCACCAGCGTTGCAGCGAGTTGCCGGCGTGAGCCGGGACCGGCTGATTGTGGCGCTGGATGTGCCCGGCCCGAACGACGCACTGGCTCTGGTGGAGGAGCTGGGCGATGCGGCAAATTTCTACAAGGCCGGAATGCAGCTGCTCTCGGCGGGCGGCTATATGGCCCTGGTTGACGAACTGAATCGCCGGGGGCACAAGGTATTCGCGGACCTCAAGTTCTTCGACGTGCCTGCAACCGTGGGGTCGGCGGTACGCGGATTGTGTGACCGCGGGGTGGAATTCCTGACGGTTCACGGCAACCAGGCCATCATGGAAGCCGCCGCAAGAAACAAGGGCGGCAGCATGAAGATCCTGGCTGTCACCGCCCTTACCAGCCTCGACCGCGGCGACCTGGATGACCTGGGATTCGATTGCGACATTGAAGAACTGGTGCTGTCCAGGGCCCGGCGGGCGCTGGAAGCCGGTTGCGATGGCGTGATCGCCTCCGGACGCGAACTACCGCTCTTGCGCGAGGCCCTGGATGACCGCCTGCTGGTCGTGACGCCGGGCATTCGTCCGCTGGATAACGACGAGATCCACGACCAGAAGCGTGTAGTCACGCCTCAAGCGGCGATGGCCGATGGAGCGGATCACATCGTGGTGGGACGGCCCATTAACGCCGCGCCGGATCCGCGCGCGGTCGCCCTGGCGATACAGGACGAAATCAGCCGGGGTCTTGAGATCCGGGCGCGCCGTCAGGCTGCGGACTAGAGTCGGCTAACAATTCTGCGCTCAATACCGGCCACAGCGAGTCCAGCATTCGTTCCTGGGCTTCAGCGGCAGGATGAATTCCGTCGGCCTGCATCATGCCCTCGGTGCGCGCCAGTTCTTCCAGTTCGAAGCGCAACAGGGGAATGCTCTCCTTCTCCGCCACCTCCATGTAAAGATCCTCGAAGCGTCCCGCATAGTACTGACCGTAATTGGGCGGGATTCTCATTCCCACAAGTGCCGGGCGAGCACCTGCGCCGCGCACCGCGCCGATAAGGCTCTCCAGGTTGGAACGTATGGACCCGAGCGGCTTGCCCTGCAGGCCGTCATTGCCCCCCAGCTCAATGATCACTGCCTTGGGTCGATGCAATCCGAGCAGGGTCGGAAGGCGCTTCAGCGCCGAGCCGGTGGTGTCTCCCGATATGCTGGCATTGACGATACGCCACGGCGTTTGCGAATCTTCAAGGCGCCGCTCTAGTAAACTTACCCAGCCCTGATCCCGGGGCATACCGTAGGCGGCGCTCAAACTGTCGCCTAAAACCAGCAAGACGGGCGCATCCTTTGCGGCTGCGCCTGCGAATACAAGGCAGAGGGCGACCGCTGCCAGGCAAGCAATGACTGAAGTCCTAAGCGCTGAAAATCTCGGCATGACCGTGTCCAGTCCCGAGGGGGACCTTGAGATACTCAAGAATATCAACCTCAGCCTTGGAAGTGGAGAGTCCTGCGCCCTGATGGGTCCTTCCGGGGCAGGCAAGACCACCCTGCTCGCCTTGCTGGCGGGACTGGACCATCCCACCGAGGGGCGGGTCGTGCTGTGCGGGCAGGACTTGTCGCGTATTGACGAGGACGGCCGCGCCCGCCTGCGTGGGCAACATCTTGGCTTCGTGTTTCAGTCCTTCCATCTGGTCGAGTCGCTGACCGCGATCGAAAACGTAATGCTTCCGCTTGAACTGAACGGCACGGGTGGCGCCCGCAAGGCGGCTGCAGAAGCCCTGCATCGCGTGGGGCTGGCTGAAAGGCGCAGGCACTACCCCCGCCATCTGTCCGGGGGAGAGCGCCAGCGGGTGGCAATCGCGCGTGCCTTCGTCACCGGTCCCAAGGTGCTCATGGCCGACGAGCCCACCGGAAACCTGGATGCGGATACCGGCGCCCGCGTGGGCGACATCCTGTTTGAAATGAACCGTCAGGCCGGCGCCACCCTGCTGCTGGCAACCCATGACCGGAAACTGGCCGAACGCTGTGACCGGATCTGTCGACTCAACGCCGGCCGCCTCTAGTGTCGGTGTCGTGTCACGCTAATTGCGGTGCTCCGCTAAGTACAGCCAGGTATCCAGCACCGAATCCGGGTTCAGCGACAGGCTGTCTATGCCCTGGTCCACCAGCCACAGGGCGAAATCCGGATGGTCTGAAGGGCCCTGCCCGCAAATTCCCACGTATTTGTCTTGCGCCCGGCAGGCGCTTATCGCCATCTCCAGCAGGCGCTTTACCGCCGCGTCGCGCTCGTCGAACAGCGTGGCGATCCTGCCTGAATCGCGGTCCAGCCCAAGGGTCAGCTGGGTAAGGTCGTTGGAACCGATGGACATCCCGTCGAAGTGCTCGAGGTATTGGTCGGCAAGCAAGGCGTTGCCGGGCAGTTCGCACATCATGATCAGCTTCAGCCCGTCCTCGCCGCGCACCAGCCCGTTCGCCGCCAACAGCCCGACGACTTCTTCCGCCTGTTGCAGCGTTCTTACGAAAGGCGCCATGATCTGCACATTGTTCAGGCCCATGTCCCGGCGGACCCGCAGCAGGGCCCTGCACTCCAACTCGAAACAGGGCCTGAACTTCTCGTCGACGTAGCGGGCGGCGCCCCGGAAACCGAGCATGGGATTCTCTTCCAACGGCTCGTAGCGACTGCCGCCGATCAGGTTCGCATACTCGTTGGATTTGAAGTCCGACAGGCGCACGATCACCGGCTGGGGAGCGAAGGCGGCAGCGATGCACGCGATTCCCTCGGACAGTTTCTCGATGTAGAACCCGACCGGGTCCGCATAACCCGCCATTTGCTCCTGGATCTGCTGTTGCACGTCCGGCTCCTGCTGGTCGAATTCGAGCACGGCATTGGGATGCACGCCGATCATCCGGTTGATGATGAACTCCAGCCTCGCCAGCCCGACACCGTGATTGGGGATGGCGGCAAAAGCAAAGGCGCGGTCCGGATTACCCACGTTCATGGCCAGTTTCACGGGTATTTCCGGCAGCTTTCGCAATCGCAGCTGCTCTTCGCGATATTGCAGGCGGCCCCGGTAAACGAATCCCTCGTCCCCCTCGGCGCAGGAAACGGTAACTTCCCCGCCATCGGGAATGTCCTCCGTGGCGCTGCCGCAGCCGACCACGGCGGGAATGCCCAGTTCACGAGCGATGATCGCCGCGTGGCAGGTGCGCCCGCCCCGGTTGGTGACGATCGCGGCCGCTCTCTTCATGACCGGTTCCCAGTCCGGATCGGTCATGTCGGTCACCAGCACGTCCCCCGGCTGAATGAGGTGCATTTGCTCCACCCGCGAGACGATCCTGGCTACTCCCGCTCCCACCCGCTGACCGATGCTCCTGCCCCGGCTGAGCACGGGTGAGCGCTCCTTGAGCGAAAACCGCACCAGGGTCTGGTCCGTGCGGCTCTTTACCGTCTCCGGGCGGGCCTGCAGGATATACAGCTGCCCGTCCTTACCATCCTTGCCCCATTCGATATCCATCGGGCGGCCGTAGTGATCCTCAATCGCCACAGCCTGGCGCGCCAGCTCTTCGGCCTCTTCGTCGGTCAGCGAAAATCGTTCCTGCTCACTCTCCGGCACGTCTTCGGTAACCACGTGCCCTTCTTCGCGGTGGTCGTAGACCATTCTTACGGCCTTTGTGCCGAGATTGCGCCGGATGACGGATCGCAGGCGCTGTTTCAGGCTCGGCTTGTAGACGTAGAACTCATCGGGATTGACCGCGCCCTGCACGACGGTCTCGCCAAGGCCGTAACTCGAGGAAATAAGCACCAGATCGCGGAACCCGGACTCGGTCTCCAGGGTAAAAAGCACGCCGGAACTGGCCAGGTCGCTGCGCACCATGCGCTGAACGCCGACCGAGAGGGAAACACGGCGATGCTCGAATCCCTGGTGTACCCGGTAGGCGATCGCCCGATCGTTGAATAACGATGCATAGATCCTGCGTATCGCCACCAGCACATTGTCCAGCCCCCGGACGTTGAGCAAGGTGTCCTGTTGCCCGGCGAAGGAGGCTTGTGGCAAGTCCTCCGCCGTTGCCGATGACCGGACCGCAACGCTGATCTCCCGGCCATCGACGAGCTCTGTCCAGGCCTGCCTTACGGCCTGTTCCAGGGCCGGGGGAAGCGGCGCCCCGGCGATCATTCGGCGAATCGTTGATCCGGCGGCGGCAAGTGCTTCGACGTTTTCCACGTCGACCTCGTCCAGCAAGGCGTAAATCTTCTCGTCCATTCCGTCCCTGGAAAGGAACTCGGAGAACGCCCGGGTCGTGGTGGCGAAGCCGTCGGGGACCCGTATGCCCAGTTCTTCGAGGTGAGCGATCATCTCGCCCAGGGAAGCGTTCTTGCCCCCTACGCGATCGAGGTCGTCCTTGCCGATCTCCGAAAGACCGACGACGTATTCCTGCAAGCTATACTCCCAGTGCCGTGTCACGCCGCCCCCAGCGGGCATTCAAGTATGGCAGAAAGAACGGTTTTCTTCGTTTCCGATCGTACCGGCGTAACGGCCGAAACGCTAGGCCACAGCCTGCTTACCCAGTTCGAAGGGGTCCAGTTCGTGTCCGTGACGGTGCCGTTCGTGGACAGTGTCGAAAAAGCGGTCCAGGTTTCCAGGCGCATCGACTGGGAAGCCGACCGGACCGGACACCGGCCCCTGGTCTTCACAAGTTTTGTCCACAACGCGATTCGCGCGCCACTGCTCCGCTCCAAAGGACTGGTGCTGGACTATTTCGCCGAATTTCTGGGACCATTGGAGAACGAGCTGGGAGTCAAATCCTCGCATACGCTGGGCAGGACCCACGGCATGGCGGATGCGACCAGCTACAACTCGCGAATCGACGCGACCCATTTCGCCATGGACGCCGACGATGGCCACGCCGTTGTCCACTATGACCAGGCGGACCTCATTCTCACTGGCGTATCCCGCTCGGGGAAAACACCAACCTGCCTCTATCTGGCGCTCCAGTACGGGGTGTTCGCAGCCAACTACCCGATCACCGAAGGAGACATGGAATCCGGACGGCTGCCGCAGGTCCTGAAGGACCATCACCGGAAGCTCTACGGCCTGACCATCTCACCGGAGCGGCTTACTCAGATTCGCCGCGAACGGCGCCCGGGCGGTAACTACGCCTCTTCCCGACAGGTGCGTTTCGAACTCCGTTCCGCCGAGCGCATGTTCCGCAAGCACGGCATTCGATATATCGACACGACCCATCGCTCGATCGAGGAAATATCCAGCACCATCCTCAGCGAGACGGGAGTCAAGCGGCGCGCCAGTCCCTAGTGTGCTGTCCCGAGTGACCAGAGCATGAAGGCGTATTCCTCGGCGACCTCGTACAAGGAGTCATAGCGTCCCGACTTGCCCCCGTGGCCCGCACCCATATTGGTCTTGAGCAGCAAAGGTGTGTCGCCGGCCTTGAGTGAGCGCAACCTGGCCACGTACTTGGCGGGCTCCCAGTAGGTGACGCGAGGATCGTTCAGCCCGGCGGTAACCAGGATCGGCGGATACGCCCGGGCGGTCAATTGATCGTACGGCGAATAGGAGCGGATCAGTTCGAACGCGGCCTTGTCCTCGATGGGATTGCCCCATTCGGGCCATTCCGTGGGCGTGAGCGGGAGCGTGTCGTCGAGCATCGTATTCAGAACGTCGACAAAGGGCACATGGGCGGCAACGGCTCCCCACAGTTCCGGGGCCTGATTGACCACGGCCCCCATCAGTTCGCCGCCGGCGCTTCCGCCGGCGATGGCGATGCGCCCTTGGGCCCCGTGACCGGTTTCGATGAGATGCCGGGCGACGTCGACAAAATCGTTGAAGGTGTTGGTTCGCTGTTCGAGCTTGCCGCTCTCGTACCAGTGATAGCCGAGATCATCGCCTCCGCGAATGTGGGCTATGGCATAGATGAAACCGCGGTCCAGCAGGGAAAGTCGGGTAGTTGAGAATGATGGTGCGATCGCGTAACCGTAAGCGCCGTAGCCGTACAGGTACAGCGGCGCGCTGCCGTCCACCGGCGTGTCCTTGCGCCGCACGATCGACACCGGCACCCGCGCGCCGTCCCGGGCCGGCGCCATGAGGCGCTCGGTTACGTATTGTTCCCTGTCGTAGCCGCTGGGAATCTCCCTGACCTTGCGCGCCTCGAGTTCGCCGGTCTCGAGATCGTAGTCAAACACCGTCGAAGGCGTGACCATCGATGAGTATTCCAGGCGCAGGCTTTGCGTGCGGTACTCGGCGTTGTCGCCGAGCCCCACCGAGCAGGCCGCTTCCGGCAACTCCACGTGTGTGCTGCTCCCGTCAGAGCCGATCAGCCGGATGCCGTTCAGGCCGTCGAGACGTTCCACTACTGCGACGTAGTCCGCGAACACGTCGAAACCGCGAACGTAGAGCTCATCGGAACCTTCCAGCAGTGGCGCCCATTCACTCTCCGACGGATCGCCCTCGGCGGCGGTCACGAGACGGAAGTTCTTGTGCCGGTCGTTGGTGCGGATCACGAAACGTCCTTCCTGGTGGTCCACCCGGTATTCGTGGTGGTCACGGCGTGGCGCCACCACCAGCGGCGCGGTGTCGGTCGCGGCGGCCGGGATCACATGGGCTTCCGAAGTCACGTTGTTCGCGGTGTGGATCAGCAGGTAGCGCCTGGAGGCGGACCTCGAAATCCCAACAAAGAAGCCCGGGTCGCTTTCTTCATAGACGATGGCGTCGTCGACCGACGGCTGCCCGAGCACGTGACGGCGAACCTGGTAGGGCCGCCAGTTCTCATCCACGACCACGTACAGCACCGAAGTGTCGTCCGCGGCCCAGACCGCGGCCCCAATGGTGTCTTCGATACCCTCAACGAGCAGCTCGCCGCTGCTGATATCCCGGATGAACAGCCGATAGCGCTCCGAGCCGTTGGTATCGCTGCTGTACGCCACCAGCTTGCCGCTGTTGCTGACCGACAGGGAGCCCAATCGGAAATACTCCTCATCGGCGGCGAGAGCAGGCTCGTCGACTATCGTCTGCGCGCCGGCAACCGGTCCCACACCGGCATCGGATTCGTCGGCCGGCCAGCGTTGCCAGATGCGATACTGACCACCTTCCTTAAAGCGCCACTGGTAATACCAGTCGCCGTCCCGCCAGGGCACGCTGGCGTCATCGGGTTTCTGGCGCGCCTTGATTTCTTCGAACAGGGTTTCAACAAGCTCGCGCCTTGGCGCCATCATGTGTTCGAAGTACCTGTTTTCCGCCTCCAGGTAGGCCAGCACATCGGGATCGTCCACCTCCGGGTAACTCGCGTCCTTGAGCCAGTGGTACGGGTCCTCGATCGTGATGCCGTGATGGCTGTAGGAATACGGGCGCGCTTCCGCGACGGGCGGAAGGGCCGACTCGGAATCATGGGACATCTCGGTATCCTCGGGGGCGCATGCCGCAAGAAACACAGCCGTCAGGCAAGTCAGGAATCGAATCTTCACCGGTTCTGCGGACGGTCGAGCATGCGTCACTACCTTGAGCGGGCGTGCAGTATATGCGAAAGTTCCCGCCCCAATGAAGGCACTTAACTCCACCTCCTCTCGAAAATGGCTGCGCGAGCTCCGCGCCGGCGATTTCACGGTCATGCTCTCGGCCCTGGTCGTATCGGTGGCCGCAGTGGCCGCAGTCAGCTTTCTTACCGAGCGGATCGGCGCAGCCGTACGACAACAGGCATCGGAAGTGCTGGCCGCCGACCTGGCGGTCGCGGCCCCGGCAAGGCCTGATCCTGAGCGGCTTGCACGGGCGCGCGACTATTCGCTGGAAAGCGCCGAGACCTGGTCTTTCGCCACCGTTGCGGTAGCCGGCGAACAGACAGCCCTGAGTTCGGTAGTGGCCGTGTCCGGCGACTATCCCTTGCGTGGCGAGGTGCGCACCTCGGACCGGCCCTTCGGACCGGCCGAAGTCGCCCCAGGCATTCCGCAGTCGGGAGAGGTTTGGGTGGACGCCGCGCTTCTGGCGCAATTGGGCGTCGAGGTCGGCGCAGCCATGCGGATCGGTTCGGCGGACTTTCGGGTAACAAGGGTCCTGCGCTACCGCCCGGACCCCGGCACGGGATTCCAGCAACTGGGGCCGACCGTCCTGGCCAACCTGGCCGACGTGCCGGCCATGGACGTGGTGCGTCCAGGCAGCCGGGTTGCCTATCGACAGCTGTTCGCCGGTAACAAGGACCGGGTACTTGCCTTCCGCAATTCGGAAGAACCGGGCCTGCGGCCCGACGAGCGTATACAGAACCTGGAGGAGGCCAGCCAGACCCTTGCTTCCGCCGTCGACCGGGCCGGAAGCTTCCTGTCGCTCGCCGCGCTGGTGAGCGTGATACTGGCGGCCGTCGCCACGGTGCTTGCAGCTCGCAGTTACACGCGGCGGCGGCTGGTCACGGCGGCCCTAGAGAAATGCCTGGGCGCAACGCAAGCCGAGGTGTTCCGCCGGTCGCTTATTCCGATTCTCTTTGTCTGCCTGTTGGGCATCAGCATGGGCAGTATCGCCGGATTTGCCGCGCATCTCGGCCTGTCGGCCTACGCACGGGAAGTAATCAATCTGGACCTGCCGGGCGCCACCTGGCGCAGCCTGATACCGGGAACCGCGATCGCCCTGGCCGTCACCGGCGCCTGCGTGATCCCGTGGTTGCGAAGCCTCGCGAAGACTTCGCCCCTGAGGGTGCTGCGCCAGGACCTGCCGATGCGCGGGCCGGGGCCCTTGCTGCGACAAGGAGCCCCGCTGGTGGTAATTCTGGCCATCGTCGTATTGCTTGCCGGTGATGCGGAACTCGCTTTCTGGATGAGCCTGGGCCTGGCGCTGACCGCCGCCGGGGGGATGCTGCTCGGCTGGCTGCTGGTGCGCGCGCTTTCGGCCTTGCGCGGTGCGGGCGGCGTAGCCTGGCGTCACGGCCTGGCCAGCATCCGCCGGGCGGGCGGCGAGAGCGTGGCCCAGGTGGCCGGCTTCGGCCTCGGCCTGATGGCCGTGATGCTACTGGGCGTGATGCGGACCGATCTACTCGATGCCTGGCGCCAATCCATGCCGGAGGATGCGCCCAACTATTTCTTTATCAATATCACCCCCGATGAGTGGCCGGGAATACGCTCGCTGCTTCGCGAGGAAGTGCCCGACCTTGCCGAGGCGCTGCCCTTCATCCGGGCCCGGCTTACACATATCAACGGCATCCCGGCGGAAGAATGGCCACTGCCGTACCCCGAAGGCCGGCGCTTCCTCGAGCGGGCATCGAACGTATCGTGGTCGGCGACAGTTCCCGATGGCGACCGTGTCATTCGAGGCGAGTGGTGGGGCGAAACCCACCAGGGTTCACCGGAATTGTCGGCCGACCTGCAGACCTCGGCGCGCCTGGGCGTGTCGCTGGGGGACCGCCTGACCTTCGATATCGGAGGCGTGGGAATGGAGGCGGAACTCAGCAATTTGCGCAGTGTCGACTGGGACACCTTCACCCCCAACTTTCAACTCGTTCTGTCTCCGGATGCCGCGAATCTGCCCCAGACGATGATCGCAAGCGCCCACATACCCGAAGAGCGTGGGCAGGTACTGATGCGTTTGCTCCGCAGCTACCCCGGCGTCACCATCATCGATCTCGACGCGATCATCAGCCAGGCGCGCCGCATCCTGGACCGGGCAGGTCTGGCGATTCAATTCGTGTTCGCCTTCAGCCTGCTGGCGGCTATCGTCGTGGTCCTCGCGGCAGTGCGGTCGAACCGCCGCGAACGGTCGGTGGAGACTGCCGTGTTGCGCACCCTGGGCGGGCGCAAGGGAGTAATCCTGAGAAGCCTGGCGGTTGAGTTCGGCGTGCTGGGAGCGGTCGCCGGTCTGCTTGGCGCAGGGGCGGCAAGCGGCCTGGGGCTCCTTCTGGCCGACCGCGTATTCGACCTGGACTACAGCCTCGACCTGGTGATGCTGGGATCCGGGGTCGCCGCCGGGGCTTTGTTGATCGGCCTGGCGGGCATGCTGGCTGCCAGGGGCGCCCTCAAGGCGCCATTGATGAGCGTGCTTCGCGGCGATTGACCCGGCGTAGTGCTCAGGTGGCTTCCTGCACGCCCCGGGCAATCCCGTACACGGTGGACTTGAGCGCCGCATACAACTCGCCGGAGCAGTCGCGACCGGTCGCGCGCCAACGCGACAACAAGCGAGCCTGCAGCAGGTTTATGGGGTCCACGTAAGGATTCCTCAGCCGTATCGAGCGCCGCAGGGCCGGCTGATCCTCAAGCAGGACTTTCCTCGCGAACACGCGGAGCAGACTCTCCAGAGTCCGCTCGTGCTCCTTCTGTATCGCGGCGAAACAGGCTTCGTGCAGACCGCCGGCAAGTCGCGAATAACCCTCGGCAATCTCCAGGTCCGAGCGGGCCAGCGCCAGTTCGAGGTCCCGAAGCAAGCCATGGAAATACGGCCAGGCGGCAGCGTACTTCCGCACAGCCTTGAGTCCATATTCGCCGATCGCGCGTTGCAAGCCCGAGCCGAAACCGTACCAGCCCGGCAACAGGTTGCGGCTTTGCGCCCAGCAGAAGGAAACCAGCGCCCTCGGTAATTCCACCGCCGTTCCCTCCCGCATGCCGCTCCTTCTCGCCGTTGTCGGCATGCGCGCCAGCAGGTCAGCGGGCGTCGCCAATTCAAAGTAGTCCGCCATCCCCCGCGGTCCGCCGGGAAAATCGTTGTGTGCTTCGCCACTGCCCAGTACCAGGCAGGCCATCATCTCCTCCGCCTCCCGGGGCGCCCTGGCACGGCCCTTGTGGGCCTTGGCCAACAGCAGTTCGCCGGCCGCCAGTTCCAGCGAACGCAAGGCGATGCCCTGCATGCCATATCGCAAACCCGCCCGTTCACCCGCTTCCGCGTACTTGAAGGGGCGTTGAAACTGCTCCGGCGGAATATTGGCCAGCAAGCTGCGCCGGCCACTGCGTTCGTATGCGCTTCCACGCGCCTGGAGCAGCACGGGTGCGATGTCCGAATCCCTGACCGCCCGCACCGCCGCCTTTTGCAGGCCGCGAATCGACCATTGCTCCGTAGGCAGGTCGAAGTCCCGCCGGACCGGATCATGATCGACCATTACCAATTGCTGATTCTTGCGATTCTTGAGGTGTCTGCGGTAAGCCGGTTCCCCAAGCAGTTGCTCGATCACGCGCGCGCATTGCCGGGCGTCCATGTCACTCTCGAATACCGGGATCAGGTCGATGGGCGTGTGGCCATCGGCCCTTTCAAAGCCGGCCCAGCGTGCCAGCAACAAGGCACCGAGCACATCGGCCGGCTCGCGCACACCGCCCAGCAGCAGCCCGCCCAGGGCGTGTCTGCCATAGCGGCCGCGCAGGTAGCGCAAGGCGTCGAAAAGGCCCAGCGCCCGCAGACCCTCGTTGCCCAGGTCTTCCGGGCGAACCAGGTCGCGCTCAAGAGCCTGCCGAAGGGACTTGAGACGCGCCGCCGGCGTTTCCCATTGCCGCTGACCGAACGCCTTGCCCAGGACCCGCCGCATCATTACCGCCCGCTGGCGCACCTCCACCGAAAGCAGGTAAAAGCCGAAGGTCTCCACTCGCCGGACCAGGCGCTGTACGCCCTGGCTGCCGGCAAAGGCGCCGCCATGGTCGGCAAGGCTGTGCGCCAGCACTTCCAGGTCGTCCAGCAATTCGTGTTCGTCGTCATAGTGAAACGCGGTGTCCAGCGCCGTTGCCTGCAGGCGTGCTGCCATCAGCAGGAGAAGTACGCGGTAGGGCATGTCCCGCTGGTCCGGCCCCAGTTCCGCGTACACGTCCGGAAAGTGTTCCCGGTAGACCCGTATGCGCCGCCCGATTTCCCCGCCCGGGTCCATCCGCCGCGCAGAATGGGTCAGCGTTTCCGCGAGCTCCAGGCACTCGTTGCGATACAGGTTCAGGACGGCCAGGCGCTGTGTGTCGAACAGTTGCCGTATGGAGCGCGGGGTAATCTCGGCGTCCGCTTCGAGATCGCCACCGATGGAGGAGTGAAAGCGAAGCAGGCTGGCAATATGCACGTCCCTGGCCCGCTCTCCAAAGGCGATCGTCATTGCCTCCGTGAGCGAATCGTAAAAATCGGGAGCGGCAGGGTAGATCACCTTGGTCACGAAAAACAGCAACTGCTGCACTTCGGCGGCAACCGTTGTTTCCTCGTGTGGATGCTCCTCGCAATGCCAGATGGCCGTTATCTTTTCCTGCATGGCGCGCAGCAGCGCGTTGACCTGCCGAGGCACCCGCGCCGAGTTGTAACGCTGTTCCAGAAGCGACGCGATTTCTCCTTGCTGCCGCAATACAGCGGTGGGAGTCGGCTCCGTAGGGTGCCCGGTAAAGACCGGGTTCAGCCGGATCGTATTGAGAATCTCCGCAGCCGCTGCCAAGTCCATGCCGCCCTGGCGCAATTGCTGAAAAACCGCCTCCGGGCCGCCGCGCTGCGGCTGGCTTGCGTCGTACAAATAGGCCCGGCGGCGGCGCACCCGGTGGAGCTGCTCCGCGGTGTTGATGGCCTGAAACCAGGTCGAAAACGCCCGGGACACGTCATGCGCCTGCATGTAGTCCAGGCCGCCCAAAAACGCTTCCAGACCAGCGTCTGCGTCGGCATCCCCGTTTCTCCGCGCAATCGCCAGGCTGCGGGCTGCTTCCACGGTGTTGAACAAGGCTTCGCCGCCTCGGTCCTTGACCATGGCGCCGATCAGGCCGCCCAGCTCATGCACGTCCTGCCTCAGCGGCTTTTCCGTTTCCGAAAAGCGTATATTGCGGCGTTTGTCGGCCGGCAGAGAAGTCGGGTGGCGCTTGCGCTGCGAGGATGGCGTGCTCATCTCAAGCCTTACCCAGATAACGGGCCAGGAATTCGTCGAACGGCGGTTCGGACTGCGCTTCCATCGCACCCTGGCGCGCCAGCGAGGCGGGAGCTTCGTCCTTCAGCGCCCGCCGTCGAGCGGCATTCGGCCGATCCTTCGGCGCCTGTGACGCTTCGCGCGCCTTCTCCATTCCCCAGGCTTGGTGGTCCCAGCCGGCTGCGCCCAACTCCTCCAGCACCCGGGCTGCGAGCGTGAGGTCCGGGTCGCGCAGCATCCCCCTGGCCGATTCAAGGGCCGCAGCGTAGTCCCCGGCCCCACCGTCATCCAGCGCCTCGCATACCGGCTCCATAGCATCGCAGACCTCAAGGCCCCACGCACTCAAGGAAACCTCACGTGTTTCCCGGTAGAGCCGCGCGTCCCTGGCGCGTCCCCGCCAGGCGGTGGCTTCCAGATTGGACAAGGCGGCCAGGTACTCACTCGTGGGCATGGGAGGACTCTCTTCCAGCAAACAGTACAGGAGAAAGGCCTCCATGAAGCACATCGACCCGACGCTGACGCCCAGGAGTTCGAAAGGATTGGAATCGACAAGGCGCAATTCCAGGTACTCGGCGCCGCGGCGCCGCAGGGCCGTGGCCGCGCGTTCACCGCGGCGAATCCGGCGCTTCGGCCGTGCGGGTGAGTAATACTCATTCTCGACCTGCAGGACACTGTCGGACAACTGCCGGTATTCGTCTGCTGCACGCACGCCGATTGTGCTGTAACCGGCATGGCGGGCATGGATGGCCACCTCCAGGTCGCGGACGTAAGCATGCAGACTGTTGGCCGATATCACCAGGCCCGCCTGCAGCGCACTGGTATAACCGAGGCTGCTCATGCGCAAGGAAGTTGCATTCGGTGCGTACAAGGTTCCCTTGCGCCCCTTCTTCAAGTCAGGGGGCCGCGCCTGTGACAGGCTCTCATGGAAAGCCGGTGAAGCTCCCAGCAGGTAGGTGGGCAGCCAGGCAAGTCGCCGGACATTCCGCATCTGGCCCATGATCCAGGCGGAGCGCTTGGCGACAACTCCGGATGGCAGGCGCTCCAGTTCAGGCAGGAATCCCCAGAAGTCCGGGGGTGGAGAGTAATTGAAGTGAATGCCGACGATTGCCTGCATGCGCGGTCCATAGCGGTTGGCCAGGCCGAGCCGGTAAATGTGTTTGAGCCTGCCGATATTGGATGACCCATATTGCGCGGGCGCCAGTTGCTTGTCGTGTGATATCGCCGGCGGCATGCTGGCAGCCCAGATCTGCTCACCTTCGAGCTGCGCAAGGACGAACTCCTGCAGGGCGGCGAGCCAGTCGCTCACGTCCCGGGTGGACTTCACCGGCGGCGTGACCAGTTCCAACAGCGCTTCGGCGAAGTCCGTGGTGATGTAGCGATGGGTGAGGGCGGAACCGAGTGTCTCGGGGTGGGGCGTCATGGATACCCGCCCCCCGGGAGTGACGCGGAGACATTCCCGTTCCACGCCGCGCAAGCCACCGGTTACCTGTTGCCCGGTCAGCTGCCTGATTCGTTGCTCGAAGACTGCGCCCATTTCATTTACCGGTGCCTTTGCGGCACGGTTGCGGTTCGTTGGATGACTGGTCTATGAATCCAGGGAGGGGCGGCCCAAAAAGGTTGGTCAATTGTAATCCTTCAAGGGGGTATCCATGGGGCATAATTGCTGAGCCGTCTGAATTGTCAAAGCGCAGACCCTGGCTCGGTCTGGCTACATAAAGGAGGAAAGATGCACCGTATCGCCACACTCACAGCGATGACGCTACTGCTCGCAAGCGGCGCGGCCTGGGCGGGCTGCGACTATCCGGACGAGCCCAAGGCGCCTGATGCCGAAGAAATGACCCTTGAGGAATTCAAGGCAGCGATCGCCGAATTCCGGGAATTCCAGAAGGCCCTGGAGGGATACCGCAAGTGCCTGGAGGACGACTTCAACGCCCTGGACGAGGACTCGAGGACACAAGAGCGTGAAGAACTCTTTGTCTCACGTTATGACGGCTCCGTGGACCGCGAGCAACAATTGGCGGAGCAGATGAACGAGCAAATCCGCCTATGGAACGAGATCAACAAGAAGGACGATTAGCGCTCCGGATTGATCATCCCGCCCGGGACAACCCGGGCAGCCTCAAGGACCGGGGACCTGGCGCAGTTCCCCTGGCGTTTGCGATAAGAGCCGGGGCCGGCCCTGCGGCCGGCCCGTTCGCACGGTTGCAACGGAAACTGGGAGGGGAATCGTTGCGCCGCTACAAGCCGTGCGTACCAATGCCTGCCCCGGGGAATGAACTAGGGTAGGGGGTCAGGCACCGCGGAAAAACTCAAGGCCCCCGAAGTCAGGAAGCCGGCCCACCCGGCTCGATAACCGCCGCCGAGAGGACGGCGGGATCGTGCCCGATGATTTCAAGTGTGATGTCACGCGCCAGGTGGCTTGCCGCCGGCAGCTTGTAGCGGGCCATCCGGTCGCGCAGCGCCTCGCGGGCCTGCTGAGAACTCTCTTTGACGCTTACGGGCCGGTCCGACTGCATGGGCCCGGCGCCACTGGCCGGGCCGGACAAAAACATGACGGCGCAAACGCAGGCCGACATCGATAGTAATTTCCTGTTCATGGCTTTTCTTGCTCTCCTCCATTTCGGGTAGTTGCCGAAGATATCGATCACATCTCTTTACCTGCTTCCTTGATGCCGCAAGCGAGGCGATTGGTTGCACCGACTGTTGCGCGCCCTTTAGGCGATACAATGCCCGTCCCCTGTTTTGTAGCCGTATCGCCATGTCGAAACCCACACAAATCGCCATTACCGGGGCCGCCGGACAAATCGGTTATCAACTCGCTTTCCGTATTGCTTCGGGGCAGCTTCTCGGGCAAGGACAGCAGATCACGCTGCGCCTGATCGAGATCTCCCCGGCGATGAAGGCATTGGAAGGCGTTGCCATGGAACTTGAGGACTGCGCGTTCGACTCGCTCGATGAGGTCATCGCGACCGACCGGCTGGGGGAAGGCTTCCGCGGAGCCGATTACGTGTTCCTGGTGGGAGCGAAGCCTCGGGGGCCGGGCATGGAGCGATCGGACCTGCTGACCGAGAACGCGCGAATTTTCTCGCGGCAGGGGGCCATGCTGAATGAGCATGCGGACGAACGGGCACGTGTCCTGGTGGTGGGCAATCCTGCCAATACCAACGCACTGATCGCTGCTTCGAACGCGCCGGACATGGACCCGGGCAATTTTTCCGCCATGACCCGCCTGGACCACAATCGGGCCTGCGCCCAGGTGGCGGCCCGTACCGGCCACCACGTCAGTTCCGTTCAAAGGATGATCATCTGGGGCAATCATTCGGCTACCCAGTACCCGGATCTGTCCCAGACACTGGTGGACGGCCGGGCGGCAACCGAGCTGATCGAGCGCGACTGGGCTCGGGGCGAATTCGTTTCGACCGTACAGCAGCGCGGCGCCAGCGTAATCAAGGCACGGGGGACCTCCAGCGCCGCTTCGGCGGCCAACGCCGCGATTGACCACATGCGCGACTGGGCACATGGAACTCCCGATGGCGACTGGGTCAGCATGGCGGTGCCCAGCGACGGGAGTTACGGCTCACCGGAGGGCGTGTTCTTTTCCTATCCCGTGCGCTGCGCCGACGGCGCCTATGAAATTGTGCAGGGCCTGGAACTGGATGATTTCTCGCGCGAGAAGATTCGCCTCACCAGCGAGGAATTGCTGGACGAGAGGACTGCAGCCAGCGACCTTCTTCTGTAGCGACTGACGTCGCGTGACACTACACCGGGGCTAGGATATGATCCACGCACTTGTTCACACGGCATCGCCAATGATGAGACGAACTTTCGCCACCCTGTTTTCGATAGCCTTGCTCGCCTCCTGCGGAGGTGGCCCGTCGCAAGACGCAGCCGAGGCGGATGCGGGCTCGGCGGCAGAAACCGCCGCACCGGCTGAAGTGGTCCTGCCTCCCCGCAAGCCTTCGCCGGAAGGAGCGCGGGTATGGATAGTCGCACCCCTGGACGGCGCCGAACTGTCGTCACCCTTCGTGGTGGAATTCGGCCTGGAAGGAATGGAACTGGAGCACGCCGGTGTTCCAGGAGAGCATACGGGGCATCATCATCTTCTCGTCGATACCGGCCTGCCGCGCATGGACCTGCCCATCATTACCGACGACAATCACGTCCATTTCGGCCAGGCGCAAACCAGCGTCGAATTGACTCTGGAGCCGGGCAGTCACACACTGCAGTTGCTGCTGGCCGACGACCTTCATATCCCTCACGACCCGCCGGTGGTGTCCGAGATCATTACCGTAATGGTGACGGATTAGCCCGGAGTCAACGTGCCGGATAGCGGGGGGCTCACCGCTGGAATAAGCGGAATTGCGGTGGACCTGCCACCGTACCGGGTCAACCTGCGGGACTGGTGCGACTGGACCGGCGCCTCCTGGAAGAAGATCGCTGCAGTGATCGGCCACGCCTTTCGCGTGCCCGGGCCCTCGCAGAGCGTCTACACGATGGCGGCCAATGCAGCGCTCAAGCTGATTCTGCAAAATGACGTGGACCCCGGGAGAATCGGGGTTCTGGCGCTGGGAACGGAGTCAAGCAATGACAACTCCGCCGGTTCCATCATCATCAAGGGAATGCTCGACCAGGCGCTGACCAGCCTGGGATTGCCACGGCTATCACAACATTGCGAGGTGCCCGAGGTCAAACATGCCTGCCTGGGCGGTGTGTACGCGCTGAAGAACGCGGTGCGTCATTGCCTGTTGGAAGACTCGGCGGCAATCGTGATCTGTTCGGACCTCGCCCTGTATGCGCGCGGCAGTTCGGGCGAACCCACCCAGGGCGCCGGCGCGGTAGCGATGCTGGTGGAACGCGATCCCGGCATGGCGAGCCTGAACCTGGCCCATACCGGCCGTGCCTCCGATTACCGTGCCACCGATTTCCGCAAGCCCCTTCTGGACGCCGACCGCCGCCCCCGTTCCAACCTCCACTACCCGGTTTTCAACGGCCGTTTCTCGACCTATTGCTACCTGGACCAGGTCCGCAACGCACTTGCTCATCTATACACACGGCGGGGCGTATCGCCCGCGCAATGGCTGGAGGACCTAAGCGCCGTGTTCTTTCACCGCCCCTATCGCCGCATGCCGCAGAGCGCCTTTGCATTGATCCGCCTGTGCGCCGAAAGCATAAGCCACGGCGCCGAATCCAGCCTGATTCAGCGACTTTGCGGCGAGGCCGGCGTTTCGCCGCAGAAGGCCGTGGATGAAATGGTTCACCGGCGGGAGAACCATGAACCGCCGGGCGGCGAGGACGGCGGCCGGGATCCCTTTCCCATAAGCGGGGCGCTCATGAAGGCGCTGCGGGGAACCCCGGAATTCGAGCAATTGGTGCTTGAGCCGTTGCGTTGGGGCGACGACAAGATGATGGAGCTGGGCAACATCTACTCCGGTGCGCTGCTGGCCTGGTTGGCCGCCGGGCTCGAGGAAGCCGCGGCGACGGGGCAGGACTGGGAAGGCAGGGAAATTCTGTTGATCGGTTACGGCAGCGGGGACGCAGCCGAGGCCCTGCCCATGCGAGTGTGCGGAAACTGGCGCGAGGCTGCGCGGCGAACCCGTTTCTCTGAAGCGCTTCAGCCGTTGCACGACTTGCGCCGGGACCAGTACGAAAACCTGCACGCCGGCCTACCGGTCGAGGACCTTCCCCAACCCAAGGGGTTTTGCGTCGAGAGCATCGGCACCCGTGTGGATGCGGCATTTCAGGACGAGGGAATCGAGTACTACTCCTGGTCGGCTTGAGCACCGACGCTCAGGCCGTGGGCGGCGAGCTCAAGATCCAGCAAGGCATAGCCGGATTCGTGCGCGGATTTGCGCATGGACTGAATCCGGGCCGGGTCCCGCGCGAAAGCGATACCGCAGTCGCCTCCGCCCGCGCCGGACGGCTTGTAGACGCAGTCCGCGGCCCGTGCGAGACGGTGCAGGTGCCGATGGGGGCTACTGTAAGCACCAAGCTTCGCAGCCTCGTCCAGGTCCCGAAGAGCGGCAGCGCAGCCCTGCAACGCCTCAAGCACGGCTTCTGCCCCTGAAAGCCAGGCCTCCCTGACAGCAGCGGCAGCGCCGTTCAGCCGCGCCAGGGCGCCTTTAACTGCACCGCTTGCGCCTCGGACGGCGCGGCGATAAGAGCTGATCGCCCTGTCCGTGTCCGCTTCCTGCCCCGTCCAGATCACGGCGCAAAGCAAGCCGGGCGGCCAGGGGAGGACTTCCACGCGCCCTCGGGTTCCGGCGATGACGCCCCCGTAGAGGCTCGCCGCCACGTCCATTCCGCTGCCGCCCGGCCCCTGGACGGCGCGGTGCAGGGCCGTCGCGACACGCAGTTGCTCATCGGTGGCCGGCAAACCGCCGGTTCCGGCGAGAAGCGCGCCGGCAACGCCCACGGCAACCGCAGCGCTCGAGCCAAGGCCGTACTTGCTTCCGTCGGGTGCATATAGCGGGCCGCTGTCAATCGCCAGGGCAGTGTTCCCGCCCCCATTGCCGGTCCCCCGCGAACGCAGGATTTTCTCGGCTGCCTCACGCCATCGCGTCGCTTGGGCATCCTCGTCCACGCGCGCCTGAATCGACCGCACGCTGACGTAGCGGTCGACGGCGCAGGCGATGGCTGGCGCACCGTCCAGCACCACGTATTCGCCGGAGAGAAAAAGCTTGCCCGGCGCCCGGACCCGGACCCTGGATTTCACGTTCGTCTATGCCGCGACAATCCGGGCCCCGTCGCCCAGACCACCGCTCACCACCTGTTGCACCCCCGGCACCTGTCCCAGGGCTTCGACCGTAGCGTCCAACGCATCGGGAAGACACACTGCCTTCACTTGCGGCCCCGCATCGATGGTAAAGAACACCCCACGGCCCTCCCGGGCCAGGGCCTTGACCCGTTGAATGCACTCGACGGTCGCGCCATTGAAATACAGCACCGGCGGCGTGGCGCCCAGGGCAGTGGCGTGCATCTTCAGACAGTTGGCCTGGGAGATGTCCGCCAGCCGCTCAAAGTCCCGGCGCTCCACGGCGCGGCAGGCTTCGTCGAGATCGTCTTTCTGGCTTTGAAGCCAGGCGCCGTAGAAGGGTGAGGTGCGGCGGGTGATCTCCATACCCGAGCGTGAGTCCACTGCCTTGGGCCCGCTGTCGGTTACTGCCACCACGACCTTCAGCGGCCAGTCGCCGGGCGCGAGCAAGGTCCTGCAGGACCAACTTCCCGTCTCGTCGATCGTCAGCGACACGATCCCGCCGTAAAGTGATCGCGGTGCCGACCCGGAGCCCGCCATGGCCGCCCGGGCGATGAGCCTTTCCTCGGCCGCGATCCCGAGTGCCGCGGCGGCGCTCAAGGCCAGCGCGGCCATCCCGGAAGCTGAGGATGCCAGTCCCGCACCGGTCGGAAAATCATTCTCGCTATCCACCGATACCGCACCATAATTGCCGGCCTGGGCGCGTAGCGGGGCAAGGCAATCGCCCACCCGCCCCAGACCCGTCAAACTGCGGCGCCCGTCCAGCGTCAATTCATCCTGCTCAAGGGACTGGTCTACCTGAACCGTGGTGCGGGTCCGAAACAGGCCCAGGGTGAGTGAAAGGGAACCCATGGCCGGCAAATTGCCGGCGCCTTTTCGCTTCCCCCAGTACTTGATCAGCGCCACGTTCGGGTGCGCCACCGCGCTGCCCTGCATGCCCATGCCTCAGCCGAATAACACTCCGCAGGATTCTAGGGTATTCGCAGCCACCTCGACGCGGGCGGGCGAGATAGAATTCCATTCCGTCACGCTGGTCTTGCCCGGAATTCTCTTCAATCATGGCGCATCAACCGGCGTTCTCACCGGCGGGACAGCGCACGACCATGACCAGCAGCGAGACTTTTGAGCAGAGGCGAAACGCCTACCAGGCCCGCGCAAACGCGGCGCTGGAAGATTGTCTGCCTGGCGCCGCCGTAACGCCCCGGCGCCTCCATGTCGCCATGCGCGACGCTGTGCTGCGTGGCGGCAAGCGTCTGCGCCCGCTTCTATGCTACGCAGCGGCGGAAGCGTGTGATGTCCCGGTTTCGCTGGTGGACGCGCATGCCGTAGCAATCGAACTCGTTCACTGCTACTCGCTGGTCCACGACGACATGCCCTGTATGGACGACGATGATTTCCGGCGCGGCGAGCCCGCCATCCACAAGACCTACGGCGAGGACACCGCACTGTTGGTGGGCGACGCACTGCAAAGCCTGGCATGGCAGGTTCTTGCCTCCCATCCCTCGCTTGACGGACGCGGCGGCACGCGTGTTCGCCTGGCCGCGCTGTTGGCCGAATGCGCCGGATCAACCGGTATGGCCGGTGGGCAGGAATTGGACCTCCGCGGAGGACGGCATCCGGACCGTGCCGAGCTCGAACATGCTTACCGCACCAAGACCGGGGGACTGTTCCGGGCTGCAGCGCTGGCGCCAGCCTGCGTCAACCCCGATCTGCCAGCCGCAAAGAGGCACGCGCTGGAGCGGTTCGCGGACGCGCTGGGGCTTGCCTTCCAGATTCGCGACGATCTGGCCGACCAGGGCTCCGACACGCGGGAACGACCGGATTCCGCCGCCCAGAGGCTTCCCTCCTGGGTAGAGCGCTTTGGCGAGGAAAAAGCGCGAGCGCGTCTCGGCGAACTGGTCCAGGCAATGCGTGATGCCACCGATGAATTCGGCGGTGCTGCCGAGGGATTTCACTGGTTGGGCGAATTTATTCACCGCAGCCGTTAACCGCAGGGCGCGACCGCTACAATGAAGCAGAACCATCGGGAGCGCTAACGCCGGACCAAGGGGGCCATGTACGAGCAATTTCACGGCTTGAGCGAAAGGCCTTTCAGCATTACGCCGGACCCTCGCTACCTGTACTTGAGCGCTCGTCATGCCGAGGCCCTGGCCCATCTGCTTTACGGCGTGCGCGAGAACGGCGGCTTCACCCAATTGACCGGTGAAGTGGGCACCGGCAAGACCATGCTGGTGCGCTGCCTTCTCGAGCGGCTTCCGGATCGTACGGATACGGCGATCATTCTTGACCCCCCGGGTACCCGCATCGAATTCCTGCAGGCCATCTGCCGCGAACTTCGCGTTCGCACGCCGCGTTGGGCCGACAACCCGTCGGCGCTGGGAGCCGCATTGAATCGCAGGCTGTTGCGCACCTATGGCGCCGGCAGGCGCACGGTGCTGATCGTAGACGAGGCACAGGCTCTGGATCCGGATCTTCTGGAACAGGTCCGCCGGCTGACCAACCTGGAGACCGCGCGGCACAAGCTTCTGGGAATCGTTCTCGTCGGACAACCCGAGCTGCACGAGACGCTGGCCCGACCCGATTTGCGGCAGTTGGCGCAAAGGATTACCGCCCGCTGCCACCTGGGCCCGCTTTCCCGTTCGGAAACCGGCGAATACCTGCAACACCGTCTCAAGGTGGCCGGCGCCGGCCGGGACATTTTCTCGTCCCGCGCAAAGCGGCTCTTGCACCGTATCTCCAAGGGAATTCCGCGAGTCATCAACGTGGTTGCCGACCGCGCGCTCCTCGGTGCTTTCGTGCGCGAGGAACAGGAAATCGGCCCGCCGCTGGTGCGCCTGGCGGCCCGGGAGGTGTACGGACGAGTGGGCGCGCCGGCGCGGGCGCTTTGGAGTGGGGCTGCCGGCTAGCGCCGGCTAAAAACATGTCCTTCGTTCTCGACGCTCTTAAAATTTCCGAACGGAAACGATCGAAGTTTGCCCGGCCGGTGTATGTCCATCCGCCCAGGCCCTTTACCGCGCGACGCCGACGGCGCCGGCTGGCGGCCCTGGGCCTCGTAGCCGCCGTGGTCCTGGTTGCCCTGGCATGGCGCCTGGTGACTTCCACATCAACTACAGTCGAGGTGCAAGTTCCTGGGGAAGCGGGCCCAACCTCCGCAGGCGAACTTTCCGCCAGCGAGGAAATCGACGCGCCCGTACCCGAGGCCAACGCTCCTGCCCGGACTGATGCAGCGCCGGCGAGTACAGCGGGCAACAGCGAGCAGGCAGGCAGGCGAGAGCCGCTCGCAGCCGGGACGGACCCCGCCCGGAGCAATCCGGCAGTAGCGGCGGACCCGGACGAAGGTCAACACGACGATCCCCTGCTGACGGCAGCGCCGCCGAACTGGCCGTCGCTTACTTTGCAGATGCTCTACTTCAGCCCCGAAAACGACGGCAGCTTTGCGCAGATCAACGGCAGAAGCTATGGCGCGGGGGAACAGCTCAGGGAGGGACCCGAGGTGCAGGAGATCACCGGGGATGGCGTAATCCTTGCGTATCGGGGTCAGAGAGTTCTTCTGGGGATGCAAAAATGAAGGGGATTCACTACCTGGACGGGCGGCGCCTGGCGCTGGCCATCACGGCCGGCATGCTGCAGCTTCAGAACAGCCGTGAAGAACTCGACCGCATTAACGTGTTCCCGGTAGCCGACGGGGACACCGGCCTGAACATGGGACATACCGCTCAGGCGGTGATCCTGGCGCTGGCCGAATCACCGTCGCGCAATGCAGCGGATGTGGCCGAGGCCGCGGCGAATGGGGCCTTGTATGGAGCCCGCGGGAACTCGGGCGTCATCCTGGCGCAGTTCATGCAGGGGCTCGCCGAAGCCTGGCAGGGGAAAGCACGGCTGGATACCACCGACGTTGCCCTGGGATTGAAAGCAGCGGCGGAGTCGGCCCGCAGCGGCCTGAGCAATCCCCGCGAGGGAACGATTCTGAGCGTCATGAGCGCTGTCGGCCTGGGCGCACTGAATGTCTCGCCCGAGGGCGAGCTCACCGCCCTGCTTTCGGCGGCCCGCCAGGCAGCTGATGAGGCGGTGGAGAAAACGCCGCAGCAACTGGATGTCCTGCGCCGCGCCGGGGTGGTGGACGCCGGCGGCGCCGGGCTCGCGCAGTTCCTGGCCGGCATCGAGGAACTCGTCAAGACCGGGCAAGGCGCCGATGTAACCGAATTCGCCCGCGATTCCGGCGCCCTGAACGTGACCCCGCGAGCCCACGACCCGGGCGAGGAATCCGCGTTCCGTTACTGCACGGAATGCCTCATTTCGGGGGAAGCGCTGGCGCCTTCCGCGATACGCGAAGAGATTCAGGTCCTGGGCGATTCCGTGGTGGTGGCCGGCGGCGCCCGGATGGCTCGGCTGCACATCCATACCGACAAACCGCATGAAGTGTTTGCAATGGCCCATGAGCATGGCGAAGTCAGCAGCGAAAAAGCCGACGACATGCACGTGCAGTTCGCCGTTCTCAACGCTTCGAGCGTGCCCATCGGCTGCGACAGCGGGGCGGACATCCCCCCTGATTTGATGCGGGACCTGCGCATAACCACCACTCCGCTGCGGATTAACGTCGGCGAAAAAGGCTACCTGGACGGCCTGGGCCTGCCGGCGGAATGGCTTTGGAGAGCAATGGAAGAGAAGGGCCAGAGGGCGCAAACGGCGACACCCCCGCGCGGCGACATGGAGCGCGCAATGACTTTCCTGTCCGGACATTTTCCGGAATCCGTCTGGATTACCCTGGCGGGCACCGTCAGCGGCACGGCCGACGTAGCCCACAGCGTGGCCGGGGAGGTGGCAGGCGGCACGGTGCGCGTTGTGGACAGCGCCAACGTTTCGATCGGCCACGGCTTGATCATTCAGCACGCCGCCGAATGGGCGCGGCAAGGCGCAAGCGCGGACCAGATCATCGCGGGAATTGAGCCGGTCTGTGCAGCCGCGCTGACTTTCGGGGTCATCGAGGACCTGTCGCATGGTGTGCGGGGAGGGCGCATTTCGCCACGCATCAAGCAGCTCAGCGATCTCCTGCGCGTGGACGCCCTGCTGGGCATTGGCAAGACCGGCCTGGTCAAGGCCTGCGGAGTCCAGCGCCGCTCCGGCGACCGGGTCGCGCGCTTTGCCCGCTACGTACTCCGCCGCTTCCCCAAGAATCAGCCGCTGCGTATCGCTGTGGCGCATGCCAATCGCCCCGAATCGGGACAGCGCCTGCACGACCTCCTGGCGGCAGAACTGCCCAACCTGGAGTCCAGTTTTGTCACTGAGCTGGGGGCCGTTGTGAGCGCTCACGCCGGGCCGGGCGCGCTGCTTGCCGCCGCGATACCCGCGCTTCCTCTTCCCTCGGATTCGGCGGCCGCGGCCTGATTCGGTCCTGGTAAGGCCCGCGCAAGGACCAGCGCGGCGCGCGGTCGCTACTCGCGGATGCCAACGCCCTTGCGGATCAGCAGCGCGCAAACTCCGAAGAGCACGAACATGAACACGCCCATCATCACGAACGCAGTGGTGAGGTCTACGTCGGAGGCGCCGATCATCCCGTATCGAAAAGCATTGATCATGTAGAGAATGGGATTGAAGAGGCTCAGGGTGCGCCATACCCCCGGCAACAGGTCGACGGAATAGAAAACACCGCCCAGGTAGGTCAGGGGCGTCAGGACGAAAGCGGGGATCAGCGACACGTCATCGAACTTGCGCGCGAAGATGGCGTTGATCATGCCTCCCAGGGAAAAGGTGATTGCGGTGCAAAAGAGCGTGACGACAACGATCAGCGGGTAGCGCACGTCCAGGTCGGTAAACGCCATGGCGACCAGCGTCACGATCACGCCCACGATCAGTCCCCGCAGCACACCGCCGGCTGCATGGCCCAGGATGATGATGTAGTTGGGCAAGGGCGATACCAGCATTTCTTCCAGGTGCCGCTGGAACTTCGCTCCGAAGAACGATGCCACCACGTTGCCGTACGAGTTGGTGATCACCGACATCAGGATCAGCCCAGGTGCGATGTACTGGGTGTAGTCGAACCCCGACATGGAACCGATGCGTTCCCGCAACTGGCCGAAAATAATGAAATACAGGGCCATGGTGATGGCCGGCGGCACTATGGTCTGCACCCAGATGCGCACGATACGGCGCGCTTCCTTTTGAACTATGGTGTAGAGACCGACGGCTTTCTCGAAGCCGCTCATGCCTCCGGCGCTTACTTGCTCAGCCATTGAACCGGGTCCACGGGCTTGCCGTTGTGGCGCATTTCAAAATACAGGCCGGGCTCCCTGCGTCCCCCGCTGCTTCCCGCGTGGGCGATCACCTGTCCCTTGTTCACCATTTCGCCCTTGCCGCCGATTAATCGTTCATTGTATGCATACAGGCTGAGAACATTTTCTCCGTGATCGAGCACCATCAGGAAACCCAATCCCCGCACCCAATCGGCGAACACTACCCGGCCGGGATGCGGCGCGCGAACGGGCGCGCCCTCTTCCGCTTCCAGCAGCACCCCGTCCCAGCTTGCCTGGCCGCCGCCGGGACCGGCGCCGAACGGTTGCAGGACCCGGCCGCTTACCGGCCAGAGAAGCTGTCCCCGCGCCGCGACAATCGACGGCAAGGGCAGCGACGGGTGGTCCTCCAGGATCCGGCCGAGGTCCTCCACCAGCGACGTCAGCGTAGCTGCGTGCGACTTGAGTCGCTGCATTTCTTCCCCCGCCTCGCCGATACGCAGCTGCAATTTCTCCAGCGTTTGCCTGCGCCGCGCCGCAGCCTGCTCAAGGTTGCGAATCTGCTCCACCCGTTGCGCCCGCAAGGCCGTCAGTTCCTGTGCCACGCTGCCGGACTCGCCGCGCAGTTCGCGAATCTCGCCAGCTACCCTCGCCGACTCCCCCGCCTGTTTTGCCCACGAGCGTACCAGCATTTCCGTCCAGACCAGGCGGCGACCCACCTCGCCCGAGCTCTCACCGCTCAAGAGAGCTTTCAGGCTGTCCTGGCGCCCCGAGCGCCAGGCAACGCGCATTGCCGTGGCCAACGCTCCCTGTACCTCCAGATTCTCCTCCCCACTTTGCCTTAGCTCGCCCTCCAGTTGGGCCTGCCTTTCTCGGCGGCTCTCCAGCTTCTGCTCCACCTGTGCGGTCGCTTCGCGCAACTGCATGATTTCGGTCTCCGCGTCGCGCAGATCAGCCTGGGCCTTGTCCCGTGCCTGAAGGTCCTGCTTGAGCTCCTTTTCTACCGTCTCGATGCGCACCAGCAACTCAGCCAGTTCTTCCCCGTCCGAATCCTGGGCCAGGGCGCAGAGCGGCGCGGCAAGGAGGCTGGCTATCAACCACGACAATGCAAAAATCGGACTCGAATTCTTCAGGAAGATCTCTGCTCGCAGCGCAGGAGACGAGGGCGGACGGAATTATATCGGGCATCGTTATAATTCGCGGCAGGATTGCCTGTAACAGACGGAGCGCGACAGCCCCCGGGCGGTGCAAACGGCGGCAGGCAACCTGGTAACGCAACTTCCGAACACTGGCCTTTGCCGATATGGGACGCTTGATCGAGTTCGCCACCTCTCATCCCTGGCTGAGCCTGGGGCTGGTCGGCACCCTGCTTGCGGCCTTGTTCAACGAAGTCCGCCTGCGTGCGCTGGCGGTAACCGCGCTGGCGCCGAATGTGGCCATTCAAGCCATCAACAAGGGCGCCGCAATCTTTGACTTGAGGGAGCCGAAGGCCTACGGCGAGGGCCACATCCCCAACGCCCGCAACCTGCGTTCCGTGGATGTCCCCGCAGCGCCGAAAATGAAGTCGGGAAAACCGGTGTTGCTGGTATGCGACAACGGTTCGGCCAGCGGCCGCCTGGCGCAGGACTTGCGCAAGAAAGGGTCGGAGCAGGTGTTCAGCCTGAAAGGGGGGCTGGCAGCATGGCAACGCGACAACCTGCCGGTGATCAGCGGGCGGAGCCGCCGCAAGTAATCCGCCGGTCTGCATGTTCGCTGTAATCGGCGCCGGTGCCTGGGGAACGGCGCTGGCCGTTCACCTGGCAAGAGCCGGATGTCCGGTGAAGATCTGGGACATTGACCGGCAGCATCTCGGCCATTTAACAAGGGACCGGGAGAACAAACGCTACCTCCCGGGCGTGCATCTGCCCGAAGGCCTGCAGGCGGCCTTGGAATTGGAAGAAGCCGTCAGCGGCGCCGAATGCATACTGGTGGTCACCCCCAGCTCCGCATTGCGCGAGACCTTCCGGCGGCTCAAGCCATTGTTGCACGCTGAAGTCCGGCTCTGTTGCGCATCGAAGGGCCTGGACGTTCGAACCGGCATGCTGACCCACCAGCTGGCCGAGGAAGAATTGGGTGCGAGTCACCCGCTAATCGCAGTCTCGGGCCCCACTTTCGCATCCGAAGTCGCTGCCGGCTTGCCGGCGGCGATTTCCGTTGCTTCGGCCGACGCCGATCATGCCCGGTGGCTCGCGCAAAGGCTCAATTCGGGCGCCTTGCGGGCCTATGTATCCGGTGACTTGATCGGCATGGAAGTGGGAGGCGCCACCAAGAACGTGATCGCCATCGGCGCCGGTTTGTCCGATGGCCTGGGATACGGGGCCAACGCGCGGGCCGCCCTGTTGTGCAGGGGTCTGGCGGAAATCGTACGCCTGGGCGTCGCGCTGGGCGCGAGCGAGAGCAGCTTCATGGGCCTGGCCGGCCTCGGCGACCTGGCGCTGACCTGTTCGGACGATCAGTCGCGGAATCGGCGCCTGGGCCTGGCCGTCGCTCGCGGGACCCCTGTCGAGGAAGCACTGGCGGAATTGGGCCAGGTGGCCGAGGGCTTTCATGCCGCCGATGCCGTGCATCGCCTGGCGCGCCGCCTGGATCTGGAGCTGCCGATCTCCGAGCAGGTGTACCAGGTGCTGCACCGGAAACGCGATCCGGGCGAGGTGCTGAACGCACTATTGAAACGGCCCCTTAAGGCGGAGCATGAAGCGGCTGTGACCACGCCATGAACACCTCCCCCTTGTCCGTCGATTTCTGCGGACTGAAGCTTCGATCACCAATCGTCCTGTTGTCCGGCTGCGTGGGTTTCGGTGACGAGTACACCCGCGTGGAGGGATTTTCCAACGCTGATGCGGGAGCGATCGTGTGCAAGGGCACCACGCTCAAGCCGCGGCTGGGCAACCAGGGCCACCGGCTGTGGGAAACGCCCGGCGGCATGCTCAACGCCATTGGCCTGCAGAACCCGGGAGTAGACGCCGTGGTTCGCGACATCGCACCGAAGCTGGACTACGCGGAGACCTTTTGGTTTGCGAATATCTGCGGCAGCACGGTGGAAGAATATGCCGAAGTAACCCGCCGCTTCGACGATACGCCCATGCAGGGAATGGAGATCAACATTTCCTGCCCCAATGTTCGCGAGGGTGGAGTGGCCTTCGGCAACGATCCGGACATGTCGGCGCGGGTGGTGGAAGCCTGCCGCGCGGCTACCTCCAAGCCGCTGATCGCCAAGCTTTCGCCCAATCAGACGGACATCGCCGAGAACGCGCGCAGGTGCCTGGAAGCGGGCGCCGACGGCCTGGCGGTGATCAACACGCTGATGGGCATGGCAATCGACGCCGAAAGCCGCAGGCCCGTCATCGGCAACGTGCAGGGCGGTCTTTCCGGGCCGGCCATCAAACCCCTGGCGCTGCTGAAGGTGCACCAGACCTACCAGGTGGCCCGCAAGTACAACGCTCCCATCATCGGCCAGGGAGGCGTGATGAACGCCGATGACGCCATCGAGTTCCTGCTCGCCGGGGCGACCGCCGTGGGCGTTGGTACCGCGCTGTTCTACGACCCGCTGGTGTGCAGGAAGATCAACGCCGGGCTCGAAGGCTACCTGTCGCAGCACGGCATCGCGAGCGTGACCGAGCTTACCGGCGCCCTGCGTCTCGACGCCGGAGTCGAGGACAGCCCCCTGTCCGGCTAAGGGGCCAGGAGAACGCGCAGCCAGCCAGGTCCAGGCGACTCGGCCGCTATAATCCGCGTCCTCATTCAGCGGGGGCACGAGTCATGCAGCGGATTCTTTCCGGCCTTATTTCTTGCACTATTGCCTGGGCGGCCGCCACCACACAGGCGACGGCGGGCGAGACCTACCTGGCGATCGGGATGGGATTGGCAACCGACGAGGTAAGCGCAAGCACAACCGGCGTCAACCATCCCACCCGCTGCGACAGCCTTCTGTACGCGGACCGCGCCAGCGCACCGACTGACGCGGCCTGCACCGACAGCACGGCCCGGCAGTTCTTCGGCGACACCTTCGACCTCGGTGGGGCATTGTCCGGTTCGATCAGCCTTGGCTATGCCTGGGACCGCTTTCGGGTCGAGGCGGAGTTTCTGGGAAGTTCGCACGACGGCGAGACGCGGCCCGGCATTCCCGGCGTCGAGAACACGGCGCTACAGGGAAAACAGTCCGAATGGAGCGCGGACTCCCCGCCCTTTTACCGCGTCTCCGGCTTCAGGAAAAGACAGCTCTTGCTCAACGTGTACTACGACTTCGGCAATAACCCGGTATGGACGCCTTATGTCGGTGTGGGTGCGGGGATCGCCCGGATTAAGACGAACTATGTGGGCTCCTACCTGCGCCGAACGGCCGCTGACGGCTATGTCGCAGCGGTAGGGGGAGATCCCGCGCAACCGCAGGAGTGGCAGCTTGCGGCCGCCGGCAGCCAAAGCCTGCTGGACACCGAAGTGAGCGACAGCACCTTCGGTTTCCAGATCGCCGCCGGACTCGAGCGCAGGCTGGCGGAGAGGACCTCGGCGTTCCTGACGCTGCGCTGGGCCCGTTTCGATGAAATCAGCAGCGACAACGCGTGGACGCTCGTTCGCAGCCACGCGCCGTTCCAGTCGGACGGCGTAACACCCTTCTCAACCGTGCAGGCGGTCGAAGATATCGGCGGCCTCACGGCGACGGTGGGTATTCGCTACGGCTTCTAGTGCCGTGTCACGCTCACCCAGCCGGCCTCATGACCGAGTGTTGTCGCTTGTAAAAGCGAACCTCCCCACTGGAGGACAGCTCCCTTCCGCGGGAATCCATCAGCCTGGCGCGCAAGCCGTGCTCGCCGCGCCAGACCTGCTTGAGCCGCACCACCGGGAGTTCACCTTCCCAGTCTGCTTCGGCGCCATCGAGCTCCAGCACCATACGGCTGCCTTCCTCCAGCTCGCCGCTGATGTCCAGCACGACTTCCAGTTCGCCGCCCGTGCCCCATATGGTTTCGCCGGGCGCGGGACTTGTTATCGCCAGTTGCGGCCCTTCCCCTTGTGCGACCTCGACGGTCCTGCTCTCAACCGGCCCTGACTCCTCGTTTGCCGTCGGCCTGCCGCTCCAACGCCCGGCAGCGTGCAAATCCACACGTTTGGCGCCCGCGAAAGGCCGGTCCGAGTATCGAAGCTCTCCATCCGCACCCATCCCGCGCCACAGGTCCTGCGCTTGTCCCGCCGACGGCAGCACGAGCAGCAGCAAAAGGCCGATCACCGCTCTCTTCATCGTCCCTCCTGGACTCCGGCGTTCCCTCTGTCCGATAAGCGCTACAGGCTGTAGTACATCTCGAACTCGACGGGGTGCGTGCTGGCGCGCAGGCGCGTGCACTCCTCGTCCTTCAACTCCATGTAGCCTTCGAGAAGATCGTCGGTAAAGACGTCGCCCGCCTTGAGGAAATCGCAGTCCGCGCGAAGCGCCTCAAGAGCTTCTTCCAGCGAGAACGCAACGGTGGGCAGGCCTGCTTCCTCTTCGGGAGGCAGGTCGTAGAGGTCCTTGTCCACCGGGTCGCCGGGGTGAATCTTGTTCTGAATACCGTCGATCCCGGCCATCAGCATCGCCGCGAAAGCGAGGTACGGGTTGGCCATGCTGTCCGGGAAGCGGACCTCGATCCGGCGCGCCCGGGAGTCCGCCACGAACGGGATTCGCACCGCCGCCGAGCGGTTGCGTGCCGAATAGGCAAGCAAGGTAGGTGCCTCAAAGCCCTTCACCAAGCGCTTGTAGCTGTTGGTAGCGGGATTGGTGAACGCATTCAGCGCTCGCGCATGCTTGAGGATGCCGCCGATGTAATACATGCCGGCTTCCGACAGGCCGCCATAGCCGTCGCCGGTAAAGATGTTGTTGCCGTCCCTGGTCACCGATTGGTGAACATGCATGCCGTTGCCGTTGTCGCCCACCAGGGGCTTGGGCATGAAGGTGGCGGTCTTGCCGAACTGATGCGCGGTCTGCATCACGGCGTACTTGAGGATCTGCACCTCGTCGGCCTTGCGCGTCAGGCTGTTGAAGCGCACGCCGATTTCGCCCTGTCCGGCCGTCGCCACTTCGTGATGATGCACTTCCACCGGCAGCCCGAAATCCATCAGCGCCAGGCAGATCGTCGAGCGAATGTCCTGCAGCGAATCCACCGGCGGGACCGGGAAATAGCCGCCCTTGACACCCGGCCGATGGCCGTAGTTGCCTTCCTCGAATTCGCGCGTGGAGTTCCAGGCGCCTTCGATCGAATCCACGTGGTACGAAGCGCTCTCCAGCGAGCTGCCGTAGCGCACGTCGTCAAAGATGAAGAACTCGTTCTCGGGACCGAAATTCGCGTCGTCGCCGATCCCGGTGGAGCGGAGGTATTCCACCGCCCGTTTTGACGTGAGCCGCGGGCAGCGGGCATAGGCCTGCATCGTGACCGGCTCATATACGTCGCAGCGCAGCAGCAGGGTGGTGTCTTCGGCAAACACGTCCAGCACCGCGCTTTCCGCCTCCGGCATCAACACCATGTCCGATTCGTCAATCCCCCGCCAGCCGGCGATGGAGGAACCATCGAACATCTTCCCCGTGGAGAGAAATTCCTCGTCGACCACCGTCGCCGGCACGCTGACGTGTTGCTCTTTGCCACGGGTGTCGGTAAAGCGGAGATCCACAAATCTCACGCCCTTTTCCTCAATCATTGTCAGCACTTCGGATACGTTCATTGCGCTACGGCCCCCAATCGCCGGATAAGTATTTCAAATAGGGGAGCGGCGGCCGTTCGCCCCCGCGCCGGTCGCCCACACCCACACCCGAATGGCGCGCTGAATCGCGCAATCAACATCGTGAACAAGACCGTAACCGGCGCCGGCGACTCCCTTTCGCGGCACCGGCCGCAATTGTACCGGCAATGCCCCTTCCGGGTCTAGTGCCTGGCCCTGGAAAACGCGCGCTAGACTAGGGTTTCAGCCAGTTGAGGGCATTTGCATGAACCGGCGAGCGGGACAACATGAGATCTGGAACCTGATCCAGGACGTATTCGACTCTTTTGCAGGACGGGACGTTCAAGGCATGGAGGACGTACTGCACGAGGAATGCACGCTCTGGGACGTGTTCGAGCCGGAGCTGATCCAGGGCAATGACGAACGAGTAGCGTTTCACGAACGCGACAAGGCGCAATCCATGGCCCGCGGCCGTTTGCGTATATCAATTGACCCGCTGAAACTGGACGTCTACAACGAAGTGGCAGTAGCGCGCTACTGGCTTTCCTTCGACTATGAGCCGCCCAACGCGACGTCCGGGCGCGTTCGCATCACCGACGTGCTGTTGCGCACGCCCAACGGCTGGAGCATCGTGCATCATCACGAAGGCATGGCGCCCACCGGAGTTCCGCCCGTTTCCGAGTGACCCCCGGGCGAGTTGCGCCTATATCATTGTCGGCTTGCAGCCTGCTTCAATAGGCTGCAGGAGACAGCCGAATGAATTACGACATTTCTCGACGCTCCATGCTGGGCGGTCTGGGCGGATTGGGTCTGGGTGCGGCGCTTCCTATTCACTCCGCGACTGCTGACGCAAGCGGCATCTTCCCCGCGGCCGACGACAAGGAGGCCTGGCTCAAGGCCTGGATACGGGTACAGGCAAGTCTCGACGAGCAGGATTCCCTGTGGTGGTACAAGGGGCGCATTTATGCCCAGGTGGGCGAACAGCGGCCCAACCACATCCTCGATCTCGAAGGGACGGAAATCTATTGGGTCCGGCCGTTGGGAAACGGCGAATACTCCATCAGCAGCCGCACGCTCACATTCTTCAAGAACCCGGGGAGCGAGGAGATGCTGGAGGAGTTCACCAACCCCTACACGGGGGAGCTGATTCCGGTCAAACCCAATAGCCTGGGTGGTCCGGACGGCGCGCGGTACACCAATGAAGGCATGATTTTCTCGGAGAAGATCGACCCCACCCGCGAACTCCGTCGCTGGAATTGGGAATGGAACGCCGCCGGCCCTCACGTCTGGCTGATGGCAAGCCGCGGGATGACCCATGCCCCGCAGCCGTGGCTTGAGGCGATGACCATGCTCTGCCGGGCGGAAGACTTTGCCGATCCGCAAATCAGGAGCCTGCGCAGCAGCTTCTCGTCGACCTACTTTTCGCCATGGTTGGGATGGATGGACATGAGCGGCCAGCCGGGTCACCTCATCTGGCATTCGTCGGGCTGCAAGCTGAACTCGTCGGAAGAAGTATCCGACGGCTACCTCGAGCGCGCCGAACGCCTGTTCCCCGGCCAGCTGACGGCCAACCCGGCCTCCTGGGACTGATCGACGACCCGAAAGCAGGGAGCTCGCCGGAATGACCAGCCTCGGTATCGTGGACGCTGCCGGCTACGTGCCGGCCATGCGCCTGGACCGGCGGTCCATTTTTGCCGCCAATGGCTGGGCCAATCCGGCCTTAAAGGGTCTGGCCCGGGGCTCGCGCAGCATGTGCAACTGGGACGAGGACAGCCTCACCATGGGCGTCGAGGCCGCCCGGCGCTGCATCGCCGGCCAACCGCGCGAAGGCATCGAGCGTCTGTATTTCGCCTCTACAACGCCGCCGTTTGCGGAACGTCAATGCGCCACCGTCATCGGCGAGGCCCTGAACCTGTCCGACCGGATCGCGGCCGTCGATCTGGGAAATTCCCGCAATGCCGGCATGCAGGCCGTGGGCGAGGCGCTACGCGGAGATCAGCCGGCGTTGGTGGTGGCCGCCGATGCGCGCCGGGCGAAACCCGCCAGCGTGCAGGAGTTGCAGTACGGACACGGTTCGGCCGCCATCCTGGTTGGGAGCGAAGGCGCGATTGCAGAGGTGGTTGCGGAGTTTCGGCTGGCGAGGGATTTTATCGACCAGTTCCGGGGCAGTGGCGAGGCGTTCGATTACCGCTGGGAGGAGCGCTGGATACGCGACCGGGGCTTGCGGACCATCGTTCCCGCGCTGGTCCAGGGCGTACTCGAAAAAGCCGGCGTCGCGCCGGGCCAGCTGTCACGCCTGGTGCTGCCCGCGGCGCCACCGCGCATGACGGGAGCCATGGCCAAGGCACTGCGGCTGCCGCCCGAGGCCGTGCAGGACGGCCGCCTGGGTGATGTCGGTGACACTGGTGCGCCGCATCCGCTGCTGCTGACGGTCGATGCGCTGGCCGAAGCAGGACCGGGCGAACTGATCCTGGTGATCGGCTTTGCCCAGGGGGGAATGGCGCTGCTGCTCAAGACCACCGGGGCACTTCCCCAATGGCAGGAGCGCAATGCGCTGAGGCTTGCCTTGTCGCCGCCGCGCCCGGAAAATGCCTACACCAAGTACTTGAGTTTCAGCGGCTTGCTGCCGATGGACTTCGGAATGCGCGCCGAGGCCGACGCCAAGACCCAGCTCAGCGCCTTCGACCGGCATCGCGCGGAGCTGACCGGTTTCTCGGGCGGCCGATGTTCAAGTTGCGAGACGGTGCAGTTTCCGCGCAGCGCCCGCTGCGTGAATCCGGATTGCGGCGCCGAGGGGGAACAGGAACTCGTGCTGCTGGCCGATGAGCCGGGCGCGGTAACCTCATTTACCCAGGATTGGCTGGCATACACGCCGCATCCCCCGCTGCAGTACGGACTGGCTTCGTCGGACAGCGGCGCGCGGGTGCTGATGGAATTCACCGAGTGCCCGCTCGAGAAGATGCGGGTCGGGCTACGCTTAAGGTTCGTCTTCCGCATTCACGCGATAGACTCGCAGCGAGGGTTCCGGCGGTATTTTTGGAAAGGCGCTCCGGCGCCGGGTGAGGAGAACACCTGATGACGGGCATTTGCGACAAAGTGGCGATCGTGGGCATGGGTTGCTCGCGGTTCGGCGAAAGATGGGATTGCGACGCCGAAGACCTGATGCTGGAAGCCTTCCGCGAGGCCTCCGCGGACGCCGGGATCGGTGTCGAGGACCTTCAGGCCGCCTGGTTCGGCTGCTACTTCGATGACGCCAGCGTCGGCAAGTCGGCCTTGCCGTTGGCCAACGCCCTGCGTTTGAAGAACATCCCGGTGACCCGGGTGGAGAACATGTGCGCCACCGGCACCGAGGCGTTGCGCGGCGCCGTATATGCGGTTGCGGCGGGCGCCTGCGACATCGCCCTGGCGCTGGGCGTGGAGAAGCTCAAGGACACCGGCTACGGCGGTTTGCCGGTCGGCACGCCCGGAACCTTCACGGAGCAGTGGCGCCCCAACACCAGTTCCCCCGGGTCGTTCGCCCAGTTGGCCTCCGCCTACCAGGCACAGCATGGGGTCAAAAGTGAAGACTTGAAACGCGCCATGGCCCACGTGTCCTGGAAGAGCCACCAGAACGGCGCCATCAATCCCAAGGCCCATCTGCGCAAGGCGGTGGACCTGGATACCATTTTGGGCGCGCCCATGGTGGCGGAGCCATTGGGCCTGTTTGACTGCTGCGGCGTCAGCGACGGCGCGGCCTGCGCCATCGTCGCCCGGCCCGAAATCGCCCGCAAGCTCGGCAAGACCGACATCGTTACGGTCAAGGCCCTGCAGCTTGCCGTGAGTAACGGTTCCGAGGCCGGCCACCAGGGCTGGGACGGCAGCTACATCCACTGCGCCCGTCTGGCAGGCCAAAGGGCGCTGGAGGAAGCGGGCGTGCGCAGCGCTCCCGAGGAAATCGATTTCCTGGAGGCGCACGACTGCTTTTCCATTACCGAGCTGGTGACCATGGAAGACCTGGGCTTTGCCGAGGAAGGCCAGGGCTGGCGAGCGGTCCTGGACGGCGCCTTCGACCGGGACGGCAAGACGCCTTGTCAGATCGATGGCGGCCTGAAGTGCTTCGGGCATCCGATCGGCGCATCCGGCCTGCGCATGGCATACGAGGTCTACCTGCAATTGCTGGGCCGCGCCGGCGACCGGCAACTGCCATCCCCCTCGCTGGGCCTGACCCATAACCTCGGCGGCGAGCCGGCGCGCTGCGTCGTAAGCGTAGCGGTTTTCGGCAGGGCCGATTAGGCAACAGGGCCCAGGCAGCCGCCCATGGCCAGGGAGCGCAAGCGACCCGCTGATTTCCAGACGCTGATCCAATTGCTGGAGGCATACTGGGCGCGGCGCGGCTGCGTCATTGTGCAGCCGCTGGACCAACCGGTGGGCGCCGGCACCTTTCACCCGGCGACCTTTCTGCGGGCCCTGGGGCCCGAGCCCTGGAACAGCGCCTACGTCCAGCCAAGCCGGCGGCCGACCGACGGCCGCTACGGCGACAATCCTTTCCGCCTGCAGCACTATTACCAGTTCCAGGTGGTGATGAAGCCGTCGCCCGAAAAGTTCCAGGACTGGTACCTGGACTCGCTGCGCTACATTGGCATCGACCTCAATACGGACGACGTTCGGTTCGTGGAGGACAACTGGGAGTCCCCGACGCTGGGGGCCTGGGGCCTGGGCTGGGAAGTGTGGCTGAACGGCATGGAGATTACCCAGTTCACGTATTTTCAGCAGGTGGGTGGACTGGACTGCAGGCCGGTTACAGGCGAGATCACCTACGGCCTGGAGCGCCTGGCGATGTATCTGCAAGGCGTGGACAGCGTCTTCGACCTGCTATGGTCCAGCCGCGGGGCCAGGGTGCTGTACCGGGACGTCTATCACCAGAATGAAGTGGAGATGTCCCGATTCAATTTCGAGGTGGCGGATACGGACCTTCTCTTTGAGCGCTTCGACAGCTGCGAGCGCCAGTGCGCCCGGCTGACGGCCGAGGAACTTCCACTGCCGGCCTACGAGCAGGTGCTGGATGCCTCGCACACCTTCAACCTGCTTGATGCGCGCCGCGCAATATCCACCAGCGAACGGCAACGATACATCCTTAGGGTGCGGGACATGGCGGGCGCCGTGGCCACGGGTTACGTGGCCTCGCGGGAGGCCATGGGCTTCCCCATGCTCGCTGCCCAGGCCGAGACTTAAGATGCCCCGCGGTTCGGATTTTCTGCTGGAGATCGGCGTTGAGGAGTTGCCGCCCAAGGCACTGCGCACTCTGGAACAATCGCTGCTGGCGGAGTTCGGCCGGGAACTGGACAAGGCCGGGCTGGGCCACGAGGGCCTGCAATCCTATTCCTCTCCCCGCAGGCTGGCCGTTTCGGCCCGTAAGCTGGCAACCGGCCAGCCGTCACAACTTGTCGAGAAACGCGGCCCGCCGCTGGCCGTGGCACGCGATGCCGGCGGCCAATGGAGCAGGGCGGCCCAGGCATTCGCCGGCTCCTGCGGGTGCGCCCCGGAAGACCTGGGGACCATGCGCACCGACAAGGGTGAATGGCTCAGGTTTCAGGGACGACAGGCAGGAAAAAAGGCCGCCGAGCTGCTGCCCGACATGGTTGCCGCCGCCCTGAAGCGTCTGCCGATTCCGCGGGCCATGCGTTGGGGCTCGGGCAGCACGGAGTTCATCCGGCCGGTGCATTGGGTGGTCATGCTGCACGGCAAACGGATTGTGCCCGCCACCATTCTCGGCCGGCGCAGCGGCCGGCGGACGATGGGTCATCGCTTTATGGGGCGGGCTCGCCTGGGCCTGGAAACAGCCGGGGACTATGTCTCGCTGCTGAAAGATGAGGGCAGGGTCATTGCCGGGTTCGAGGAACGGCGCGCTACCATTCTGCGGCTGGCTTCCTCGCTGGCCGACCGGCTTGGGGGAGAACTGGTGATGAGCCCGGAGCTGGTTGACGAGATTACCGGGCTGGTCGAGTGGCCGGTGGCGCTGAGCGGCGGCTTTGAGGAGGTATACCTGAAGCTGCCGGAGGAGGTCGTCATCGCCTCTCTCCAGGAGCACCTTCGCTTCTTTCCGGTCCGCGGGAAATCCGGCACACTGTTGCCGGCGTTCGTGCTGATCAGCAACCTGGAAAGCCGGGACCCCACGGCGGTCAGCGGCGGCGGCGAGCGGGTGGTTCGAGCACGGCTTGCCGATGCCGCCTTCTTCTACCGGCGGGATTGCTCCGAACCGCTTTCCGGGAGATTGGAGGGCCTGGGCGACGTGCGCTACCAGGCCCGGCTGGGTTCGCTCGGGGACCGGGCCGAGCGCCTGGCGGCCCTGGCCGAAAGCCTGGCCGCCCGCACCGGCGCCGACCCCGAAAAAGCCCGGCGGGCGGCACTATTGAGCAAGGCAGACCTTTTGACCGGAATGGTAGGGGAGTTTCCGGGTCTGCAGGGCGCTATGGGGGGACACTACGCCGAGCGTGATGGTGAGGACGAGGCGGTCCACAAGGCCATTGCCGAACACTATGATCCCCGTCTTGCGCGCGACGACATTCCGCTGAGCTCCGCCGGAAAGGCGGTGGCTTTGGCGGACCGGCTCGACATCCTGGCTGGGCTCTTCGCCGCCGGCAGACGTCCCAGGGGCGCCAGCGACCCCTTCGGTTTGCGACGCGCGGGCCTGGCGGCCCTGCGGATCTGCATCGAGGGCGAGGTGGATCTCGATTTGCCTGCTCTTCTCGACCAGACACTGGCACTTCAGCCGATCGGCGTTTCCGAGCCTGGCGAACTGCGGGAGTCGCTATACAACTTCATGATGGACCGGCTGCGGGCCTGGTACCTCGACGGCCTTCACCCGGAGGCGGAGAGCGTTACGTTCAGCCCCGAGCTGTTTTCGGCTGTCCGGGCCCGGTCACCGGCCTCGCCGCTGGACTTTCACCGGCGCATGATCGCACTGCACGGCTTTCTCGCGCTGCCAGCCGCCAGGGACCTGGCCTCCGCGAACAAGCGGATCGGCAACATCCTGCGCACGGCGGATCGCGATGAAGGGAGAGAGCTGGACGGAGATCAGCTGCGTGAACCGCAGGAACAGATCCTGCATTCCCTGTTTCTCCTGGTATTACCGCAATACCGCCAGCGGCTTGACGACCTGGATTACGCCGGCGCGCTGAAATTGCTCGCTTCGCTGCAGGCGCCGCTGGCAGACTTTTTCGAACACGTCATGGTGATGAGCGAGGATCCGGAGTTGCGGGCCAATCGGCTCGCTCTGCTCGCAGCGATCCGCCGAACCTTTTTGCAGGTGGCCGACTTGTCTCTGCTGCCTGGCAGCAAGTAGTTCTTTAACGCCCCCCGGCCCTGCCTGGAACGGCAAATTGGCATGAAACACCGACTGGTAATTCTGGACCGCGACGGGGTAATCAACGAGGAGCGGGTGGATTTCATTCGTTCGGCGAACCAGTGGATTCCCTTGCCCGGGAGCGTCGGGGCCATTGCCAGGCTGTGTGCCGCCGGCCTTTCCGTGGCGGTGGCGACCAACCAGTCCGGGATCGGCCGTGGATTGATGAGCCTCAAGGACCTGGAAGGGATTCACGACAAACTGCGCCATGCGGTGCGAGAGGCGGGAGGCGAACTGGCCGGTGTCTTTTTTTGCCCTCATGCGCCGAATGAGTGGTGTCTTTGCCGAAAGCCCCTGCCGGGGCTCCTGGAGCAGATCGAGGAGGCACTGGGCATTCCGGTGGCCGGGGAATACATGGTGGGCGATTCCTTGCGCGATCTGGATGCCGCGCGGGCGGCGGGCGCTCTGCCGGTGCTGGTCCGGACGGGTTTCGGCTCCGACACCGAACGGCAGGCGGGGGCGGAAAGGGCTGTGGGTGTGTTCGACGACCTCGGCGCGTTTACCGATTGGTTCCTGAAGGAATGCTGATGCGGCGATTAGCCGGCTACCTGTTTACCGGCCTGTTGGTGTTCAACACCGTGGTCGGCAGTATATGGGCAATCATTCTCCGGCCCCTGTCTCATGGAATCGCCTATCTGTTCGCGGTTCGAGGCTGGGCCCGGTGCAACCTGTGGCTGTTGCGCGTACTGTGCGGGGTGTCGTGGGAAGTGAAGGGAATTGAGAACCTGCCGGCTGAGCCCAGCGTGGTTCTGATGAAGCACTCGTCGGCCTTCGAGACCATCGCCCAGGCACTGCTGTTCCCCCGACAGACCTGGATGCTCAAGCGGGAGCTGCTGTTCCTGCCCATCTTCGGCTGGGGCCTGGCGGCCATGCGCTGCATCGGCGTCGACCGGGCCCGCGGCAGCAAGGGGATCAGGACCGTGATCCGGGCAGGCAAGGACCGTATCAACGACGGCTTGTGGGTCGTTGTCTTCCCCGAAGGCACGCGAGTCGCCCCGGGAAAGGCGGGCAACTATGCCCCAGGGGGTGCGATGATCGCCTCAGCTGCCCGCTGCCCGGTGGTTCCGGTCGCTCATGACGCGGGAGATTTCTGGCCGCGACGCAGCGCCGGCAAGCTTCCTGGGACCATCCGCGTTGTCATCGGGGCGCCCCTGGACCCTCGCGCAAGCAGCGCCCGGCAGATCACCGCGGATGCCAGAGACTGGATCGAACAGGAAGTCGCAAGCTTGCGGACCGCTCCCCGCACATGAAAACGGGTTTCGACAGTTGACGGAAGATAGCCGGGGATGCGCGGCAATGCCTGTTTTTGACGACGGTGACGTGCTTGATAAGCACTTTTGCCAGCATGTTAACCGAAGTTAACGGATTTTAAGCCCCACAAAGGAACCGGGCCGAACTCTTCCCGATTGCTGCCTGGTCCGGCCTTGGAGCCGAGCCTACAGGTCGCAGACGCAAGCGCGGGCGGGCGGTGGCGTATCCCGCAATCAGAAAAGTCAGTCGGAAAATCAGATGTCGAGGTTGACGACGTTGAGCGCGTTGTCCTCGATAAACGCCCGCCTCGGTTCGACTTTCTCGCCCATCAGGGTGGTGAACAGCTTGCTTGTGGAGCTGGTCTCGAACTCGCTTGCCACTTCAACCCTGACAAGCCTACGGGTCTCGGGGTTCACCGTAGTGTCCCAGAGTTGCGCAGCGTTCATTTCGCCCAAGCCTTTGTATCGTTGCAGCGTAACCCCGCGACGTCCCTGATCCATGAGCCAGTCCAGGGCCTGTCCGAAAAGTGCAAACTCCCGGTGGGCGGCGCCCCTTCGAACTTCGGCGCCCGAGGCCATCATTTCGCCCAATTCGCCGGCCAAACCACGGACAGAGCGGTATTCGGCGGTCTCGAAGAGCGAGAAGTCCAAACTCTTCTCGTCATCTACGCCATTCTCGGTTCGCACCAGGGAAAAGGCCCCGGGCGCGCTCCCGTTGGCCTGAACGGACACCTTCCATTCCGCCTGAGCGTCCTGCCTGGCCAGGCAAGCTTCCAGCCGGGCGCCCCAGGCCGCCATGAAGTCCGCATCGACCATTCGCTCCGTTTCGACCGGCGGAAGCTCCAGCAAGCAGGCCAGCACCGCTTCCTCGGCCTTGGAGCGCAAGCCTTCCAGTGAAGCGCGCGCCTGCAGGCTGCGTTCCGCCAACCGGCGCAGTTCTTCTCCTTCCACCGGGACGGCGTCAACGCTTGCCCCGGACGACAGGGCGGCGTCTCTTAGCGCTGCCTCCAGCGTCCATTGGTGCAACTCCTGGTCATCCTTGAGGTATTCCTCTTTTCGGCCGCGGGTTACCTTGTACAGCGGCGGCTGGGCGATGTACACGTGTCCGCGCTCGATGAGTGCCGGCATGTAGCGAAAGAAGAACGTCAAAAGCAGCGTGCGGATATGCGAACCGTCCACATCGGCGTCGGTCATGATGATTACGCGCTGGTAACGGAGTTTCTCGGCGTCGAAATTCTCTTCTTCCCGCCCGACGCCGCAACCCAGCGCGGTTATCAGCGTCACCACCTCTTCTGAAGACAGCATCTTGTCCAGCCGCGCTTTCTCCACGTTAAGGATCTTGCCCCGCAAGGGCAGCACGGCCTGGGTGCGGCGATCGCGGGCCTGCTTCGCCGAGCCACCCGCGGAATCGCCCTCGACCAGGAAAATCTCGCGTTTGCTCGCATCTTTTTCCTGGCAATCCGCCAATTTCCCGGGCAGGCCACCCACGTCGCTCTTGCGCCGCGCAATGTCCCGGGCCTTGCGGGCTGCTTCGCGGGCCGTGGCGGCATCGACGATCTTGTCGATAATTGCGCGCGCCTGCTTGGGGTTCTCCAGCAGATACTCGCGCAGCGATTCGCCTACCGCGCGCTCCACCGCCGTCTTGGCCTCCGAAGAAACCAGCCTTTCCTTGGTCTGGGAGGAAAACTTGGGATCCCGCATCTTCACGGAGACCACGGCGGTCAAGCCTTCGCGCACATCCTCGCCACGCATGGTGAGGTTCTTGGACCGATTGCCCCCGTGATGTTCGATATAGGTGTTCAAGGTGCGGGTGAGCGCCGTGCGAAAGCCCTCCTGGTGGGTCCCGCCGTGATTCTGGGGAATATTGTTGGTAAAGAAAGAGCTGTGCTCCTGGTATCCGGCATTCCATTGCATGGCCGCCTCGATCTCCAGCTCCACAGCGGTGTCCCGGGTTTCGCCATTGCCGTTCGAGTCGTCCCTGCGCGCCACCTCGACCACTTGCAGACGTTTCACGTGAAACACCTGCGGGTGCAAGGGTTCACGGGACTGGTTCAGCCAATGCACAAACTCACGAATCCCGCCTTTTGCGTGAAATGTCCACTCGCCGCCCTCTTCCCGCAGGTCGGTGAACTCAATCGTGATGCCGCTATTGAGGAACGCCAGCTCGCGCAAACGGACAGCCAGCGTGTCCGTGTCAAATTCCTGCTGCGCCGCGAACATCTGCGGGTCCGGGCGAAAACGAATCTCCGTTCCGCTCAGGTCACTCGGGCCGATGTCCTTCAGCATGCCCTTGGGAATTCCCGTCGTATAACTCTGCCGATAATGCCGGCCTGCGCGGTACACGTTCAATTCCAGTTCGGCGGACAGGAAATTCACAACCGAGACACCCACTCCGTGCAACCCGCCGGACACCTTGTAAGCGCTTTCATCGAATTTTCCGCCCGCATGGAGCGTCGTCATGATCAATTCGGCCGCAGAACGGCCCGTCTTGGCGTGAATGTCCACCGGGATGCCGCGCCCGTTATCGCTGATCAAGGCCCCGCCATCGGCCAGCAACTGGACCTTGATGACTGTGCAGTAACCGGCCAGCGCCTCGTCCACGGAATTGTCCACCACCTCGTAAATGAGGTGATGCAAACCCGTTCCGTCGTCCGTATCGCCGATGTACATGCCCGGCAGCTTCCGGACCGACTCCCGGTCCTCAAGAACTTCAATCTGATCGGCGCCGTACTCTTCCGCGCCTTTACCCTGCTCTGTCCCCGCAGGCAGGGAGGGATCTTCGCCGGGCTCTTGCATAAACTTAGCTCTGGGCTACGAAAAATCTTCCTTGAAGCCGCTTCAGCAGTTGGCCTGCCGGTGGTGCGCGCCGCAGCACGCGTGTCCTTGGTAAATAACCTTCTGGCACTGCCGGATTATACCAGCGCGCCCCCCTTCAGTCGAATTTCCAATGGCCCCAGAATGCTGCTGTAAGGAGCCCCGTCCACCGCCGTAACGAATACCTGCGAACCTGTACCAAGCAAGGCCTCTAGCAGTTTGTCCGCGTGCCCTGAATCCAGCTCCACCAGCGGCTCATCCGCCAACAGCACGGGTCTTCCCGCGCCTTCCTCCGTCAGCAATTCAGTCGCAGCCAGCATCAGTGCAGCAGCCAACAGTTTTTGCTGCCCACGCGAGGCAACATATCTCGCCCGCCTCGATTCAAGCCGGAGCACCAGGTCGCTACGCTGCGGTCCAAACCGTGTCATGCCCAGCTTGCGATCACCCTTGAGGCCGGTCCGAAGGATGTCCGCGAGCGATTTGTCCCGTGGCCAGCCCTGATAGTAGTCCCAATCCGCTTCCTGGCCCATCAGTTCGCCTGCGATCCGCGCGAAACGCGGCCGCAGGCGATCAGCTACGGAACTGCGCTTGCTTTCCATTGCTACCGCTGCCCGGCAAAACTCCCCATCCCAGGCCGTGATTGCTTCCGCCTTCGCTTTTTCCCGTAGGCCCGCGTTACGCTGCTTCAGCGACCGTCGAAACCGCCCCCACTCGGTGTTGAAAGCAGGTTCCACGTGAAACGTCACCCAGTTCAACAGGCGGCGGCGGCGTTCCGGGCCCCGGTCCACAAGATCCATCAGCCGCGCGTCCAGGCTAAGCACCGGCAATATTCGTGCAATTTCCGCGCGTTTCGCGCCGCCAACCCCATTCAGACGCGCTCTCAGGTTGCGCCCCTCTAATGCCAATCCAACCCGAAAAGTGGATTCGGAGCTTGCCACGTGGGCGCTCAAGTCGGCCGACGTTGCTCCCTGACCAATCAACTGCCTGGCCTCCCCTCCCCGAAAAGACCGCCCCCGCGAAAGCAGAAAAACAGCTTCCAGAACCGTCGTCTTGCCTGCCCCGTTATGACCGGTAATCAGGTTGGCGCCGCCGTCAGGCGCGATTTCCAGCGCTTCCAGCGCCCGAAGCCGCCGGACTCGAAGCTCCGTCAGGTAAGCCACGCCTTGATCGCTGCGCCCGGCCCCCTCTTCGCGCGGGAACCCCCAGGACGCGGTTACAGCCTCATGGGCATGACGATGTGTTGTACCGCCTTAACTTCCGGCGCACAAATGAGCACGCTGCTGTTTCCGTCCCGCACGTGGATCTCCACCTGCTCGGATTGCAATGACTTGAGCACGTCCGTCAGGTACATGGCATTGAACCCCACTTTGATTTCCGGTCCGTGATAACTCGCTTCAATCTCATCATGCGCCTGTGCTCCCTGGCCGCCCTCAGTGCTGATCGCCACTACATTTTCCTTCACCAGCACGGAAACCAGGGGAATGCGCTGATCGCGCACGCCTCGGCTCTCCCGCGCCACCAGAGCCACTCGGGCCAGCGCCGCCTCAAGGGCTTCCCGATTCGCAAGCACCGGCTTTTCCTGGCGCTCCGGAATTACTCTCCGGTACTCCGGATACCGGCCCTCGATCAACTTGGAGGTCATGCGCCGGTCGCCGAGGCTAAAGCGAACCTGGTTGTCCCCCAGCGCCAGGTCCACATCCTCGCTGAAGCCCAGCAAGGGCCGTAGCGCATTGATGCTGTTGCGCGGGACAATGCCCTTGCGTGGCGTCGCATCCGCCGCGGCTGCGCATTCCCCCGTTTCCGAGCAGGAAAGTCGATGGCCATCGGTGGCCACCAAACGCAAACCTTCCTCTGAAATCTCCACCAACATGCCATTGAGGTAATAGCGCGGGTCCGATTGCGCCATCGCGAAGTGGGTCTCCGCGAGCATTTTTGCGAGTACAGCCGATTTCATGGTTACGCCATCCACTCCGTTGTCCGGATCCAGGCGCGGGAAATCTTCCGCCGGCAGGGTCTCCAGCACACCGGAATACCGGCCGGCCTTGACGGAAAGCTGATTACCGTCAAGCGAGAGCTCAATGTTGCTTCCTCCTCTCAAGGACGCGCTGATTCCCTGCAGCAATTTAGCCGGAACGGTCACGGCCCCGTCCGTTCCGATATCAATCAACTGGGCCCGTGCCACCAGCGTGAGTTCCAGGTTGGTACAGGTCGCTGTCAGATAGCCTTCCGCGGCTTCCAGAAGCGCGTTCCGCAGAATCGCCATCGTGTCCGCCTGGCTCTGTGCGGCACTGGTCACCGACTGCAAGAGACTATGCAGGCCTTCTTGCGGGATGCTGAGTTTCATGGGTCCTCCTTTATCACCTTCTAAAGTAATAAGAAGATGATGATGGTAATGACGCCTGTGGATATCTGTAGCAGGCCAAAATATTATTGAAAATCAAGGGGTTAAAGAGATTTCTGTTGTGGATGGGCGGGTGCGGCACCCGTGGCGTCGCCTGTGGATCGATTGTGGGTAGCGCCTGGCTCAACAAATCTTCCACAAGCAAGACCCATCTTTCCCCCAGGCTTCTCCCATACGGAAACTATTGCGCAAGGATACTTGCCAGGCTCTTGTATTGCTGATCTAAATTGTGGTCTGAACCCCGCAATTCGGCGATGCGGCGCACCGCATTGATCACCGTGGTGTGGTCCCGGCCACCGAAAGCCTCACCGATATCGGGCAGGCTCAGGTCCGTGTATTCCCTTGCCAAAACCATCGCAATCTGTCGCGGGCGCACGATTGCGCGCTTGCGGCTCGGGGAGCGAAGGTCGGAGGGCCGGATCTGAAAGTAGTTGGCGACGAGTTTCTGGATTTCCTCCGGAGAAATCCGGCGAGCGACCGAAGCCACGTGGTTCTTCAGGGCCTGCTTGGTCAGCGCCAGGTTGATCGGAACGCCGCGGAACCGGGAGAGCGCCTCGACGGTGCGATAAGCGCCTTCCAGTTCCCGCACGCTGGAGAAAATATGCTGCGCAATAAACATCGCCACTTCTTCCGGGCATCGGACGTTTGCGGCTTCGGCCTTGGCCAGAACGATAGCCGCCCGCGTTTCCAGGTCCGGCGGTTCGATGTTCACCATCAGTCCGGAGCCGAGTCGGGAAATCACCCGGGTCTCCAGCCCCGATACCTCGCGCGGCAGCTTGTCGCAGGTCAGAACGATCTGTCGGCCGTCCTGCAACAGCGCATTCAGCGTGTGGTAGAACTGCTCCTGCGAACTCTCCTTGCCGGCCAGGAACTGCACGTCGTCCAGCAGCAGCGTATCAACGGAGCGGTACGAGAGTTTGAATTGTTCCACCAGCTGATCGGCGCCTGCTCGCCCGTACGAGGCCCTTACCCTGCGCAAAGCACCCAGGTAGTCGTTGATGAAGGTGTCGGAGTGCACATAGGCAACCCGGATCGGCGTTCGGTCGGCAAGCAATTGATGGCCGATGGCGTGCATCAGATGGGTCTTGCCCAGACCCACACCGCCGTAGATCAGCAACGGGTTGTACGCGCGGTGCCTGGCGACGTGCCTGGCGGCGTCATAAGCCACCTGATTGGTGGGTCCGGTAACGAAAGCGCCAAAGGTAAAGTCCCGATTAAGCCGGTCGCCCGGTACGGGGGGCAATTCCCGTGCCCTGGCCGGCGCCGGACGCGCCGCCGCCGGCGAGTTTGTGCGCCGGGGGATCGGCCGATCCAGCAGTTCGACGCCCGCTTGTGCACCGGAGCGCTCGCAGGCTTCATTCAGCAGGTCCATGCAGTTCGCTTCGATCCAGCCTCGAACAAAGCGGTTGGGAGCGATCAGCTGCAGCTTTCCGCCACGCAGAGAGGCGTCCAGCGGCTGGATATAGGTGTTGAAGTTGTCTTCGGCGAGAAGGGTCTTGAGCTGCCGGCGAACATCGTGCCAGAAGTCGCTCTCTTGGGGAGTTGCGCGGGGCATGGGCTTGGTTGTTGGAGGGATCCTGGGAAGGCCGCGTAGAACACTTTATTCCACAACTGGCCGTCGGAAGCAAACCCCTTGCCTTCATTGACTTTGCGCCTGCCAGCGGCTATGCTGAGCGACCCTTGTGCGGCGGCGGTGACCGTCGCGTTTTCTATATAGAGCCATGAAACGCACATACCAGCCCAGCCGCATAAAACGCAAGCGCTCGCACGGCTTTCGCGCCCGCATGGCGACCCGCGCGGGGCGGCTGGTATTGAAGCGGCGACGCGGCAAAGGGCGCGCAAGGCTGACGCACTAGCTAGTACAGACGGCAGATCCCGCCGCGCGGGACCATCGGCGATCCGGGGGCAAGGCGGAAAACCCGATAAATCAATGAGTTGCGGTCGCCCCACCCATTTCTCGCAGCCATGAAGAAAAGCCCCATGAAGTTCCCGCGAGAGGCTCGCCTGCTCAAGGCCCCTCAATTCCGCGCGGTGTTTCGCGGGGGGCGCCGGGCGCAGACAGGACCGTTGCGGGCCCGTCTCAAGGAGAACGGTCTTGAACACAGCCGACTGGGCCTGGCCATTTCCCGAAAAGCGGCGAGGAGCGCAGTGGGGCGCAACCGCGTCAGGCGCCAGGTGAAAGAGAGTTTCAGGCGCCATCAGCATCGGCTGGCCGGCCTGGATATTGTGGTAAGCCTGTACCCCTCTTCCGATCGTGGCGAGAAGAGCTTGTGGCCGCAATTGCCGAGCTTGTGGAAGGCTGTGGCAAGGGTGCGCTGAAGAGAGAGCAAGTGGAACGACTGAGATTTCCGCTCTGGGTGCTGTTCGGCGCCATGCTCCTGTTCAGTTGGCAGGCCTGGAACCGCGATGCTTCGATGCGGTCCACCGAGCCCCCCCCTCAAGCGCAGGATGTTCCTTCGCTCCCTTCACCGGCCGAGACGGACATACCCGATCTTCCCGCTCTGCCCAGTGCGCAGCCGGAGCAGGGGTCGGCGGTCGAATCCCTTCCGACGCCGTCGGCAGCACCCATGGTGCGCGTGATTACGGACGTTCTCGAGGTATCGATCAGCAGCACCGGCGGAGACCTGGTCGAGGCGGTGCTGCCGGGCTATCCCGTCGCCAAGAAGGACACCGAGACAAAGGTGCAATTGCTCAGCGCCATCCCCGGAGCCGAGTACACCTTGAGCACCGGCCTCAGGTCGGCCGACGGTCTGCCGGAGGCGAATCATCGCGAGACCTTTGCCAGCGAACGCAGCGAGTACCGGCTGGAGGAAGGCGACGATGAACTGATTGTGCCGCTGACCTGGAGTTCGGGGGACATCAGGGTGACCAAGCGCTATCGGTTCCGGCGGGGCAGCTACGCAGTGGACGTGGAGCAAGTGGTGCGCAACGATGGCAGCGAAGAGTACGTTGCGGCCCCCTACGTGTTGCTGCGCCGCGTTCATCGTCCCGAAAAGCGTTCCATGTTCAACGTGGATACCTATTCCTTCACCGGGCCGGTCTATTACGACGGCGACAGTTACGACCGGATGGACGCCGAGGACCTGGCGGAGGAGCCGCTTAGCGAGCAGGCCGTCGCGGGATGGGTGGGCTCCATACAGCACCACTTCGTCGCTGCCGCGGTTCCGGAGGGATCGGAGCCGTATCAATACGATGGCCGGTTCACGGATCGCACCTATCGCCTGAGCGCCATCGGCCCGGTAAAGAGCATCTCGCCCGGAAGTCGACAGCAATACTCGGCGAAGTTGTTCATGGGCCCCAAGCTGCAGTCGCAATTGCGCGAAACCGCGCCGGGCCTGGCACTGACCGTGGACTACGGGATCTTTACCCTGTTTGCGCAGCCGCTGTTCACCATGCTGAACTTTCTGCACGGCTTCGTCGGAAATTGGGGTTGGTCCATCATCCTGGCCACGCTGATCATCAAGGCCGTGCTGTTCCCGCTTACCGAGGCCAGCGGCCGGTCCATGGCGCGCATGCGCAAGCTCCAGCCGCGGATGAAGTCGATACAGGAACGGTTCAAGGACGACCCGCAAGGACGCAACCGGGCGACGATGGAGCTCTACAAGTCCGAGAAGGTCAACCCCGCGGCCGGCTGTCTGCCGATATTCATCCAGTTGCCGTTCTTCATTGCCTTCTACTGGGTGTTGGTCGAGAGCGTGGAGATACGCCAGGCGCCGTTCCTGTTGTGGATCAACGACCTGTCCTCCCGCGACCCGATATTCGTGTTGCCGGCGCTGATGGGCGCGGCGATGTTCTGGCAGCAAAAGCTCAATCCCAAACCGCCCGACCCCATGCAGGCGAAGATCATGATGGCCATGCCGGTGATGTTCACCGTGTTCTTCATGTTCTTCCCTTCCGGACTGGTGTTGTACTGGTTGACCAACTCGGTGTTCTCCACCCTTCAGCAATGGCGGATCAATCGCCGGACCGAAAAGGCCCCCAAAGGGCCAGCGACACGATAGTCGCCTGCGCCACCCCGCCCGGGCGCGGCGGCGTGGCCGTGATTCGCGTGTCGGGAGAGGGAGTGCGATCCGTCGCCGATGAAATGCTTGGGGAATTGCCGCCACCGCGCACCGCGCACCTGGCTTCGTTACGGGACTCTTCCGGCGAATTGCTGGATCGGGGTCTGGCACTGTTCTTTCCGGCCCCGCATTCCTTTACCGGCGAGGACGTCCTCGAGCTTCAGGTCCACGGCAGCCCGGTGGTCTGCGATCTGCTGATCGCGCGCGTCTGCGAACTCGGGGCGCGGCCGGCCGGTCCGGGCGAGTTTTCGCGCCGGGCATTCCTCAACGACCGGATGGATCTTGCCCAGGCGGAAGCCGTGGCGGACCTGATCGACGCTGCCGGGGCGGCATCGGCCCGCGCGGCCGCCCGCAGCATGCGCGGCGTTTTCTCCGAGGCCGTAGAGGATCTCGTCGCCCGCCTGACAGGGTTGCGGGCGCACCTGGAGGCGACACTGGATTTTCCGGAAGAAGAAATCGACCCGCTGGAGGATGCCGACCTGATGCAGGGCTTTCGGGAACTGGGAGAGCGGCTGTCGCGCGTGTCCGACGCGGCGGAACGCGGCCGGATATTGCGCGACGGCTTGAACGTGGTGTTGTCCGGCGAGCCCAACGCGGGGAAATCGTCCCTGTTAAATGCTCTGGTCGAGGACTCGGCGGCCATCGTGGCGGCCGAACCGGGTACCACGCGCGACCTGGTTCGGGCCGAGGTCACCATTGAGGGCGTTCCGATGGAATTGATCGACACCGCCGGGCTTCGCCGGGCGCAGGGCGGCGTGGAACAGGAAGGGGTGCGCAGGGCCCGCGCCGCCGTCGAGAACGCCGACCTGGTCCTGCGGGTATGGGATGCGGCAGAGGGTGGCACGGAACCACCACCCGAGGAACGCACGCTCCTGTTGCGCAACAAGATCGACCTGACCGGCGATACGCCGGGCCAGGTGGGGACGCAGGCGCTGAATGTTAGCGCCAGGACCGGTGCGGGACTGAAGGCGCTCAGGAAAGTAATGGCCGGGGCCGCCGGCGGCGGCGGCGATGGCGCGTTTTCCGCCCGCGCCAGGCAGATCAACAGTCTCAAGGAGGCCCGGCGCCGATATCTGCGGGCCGTAAGCCTGCTGCGAGACGGTCAGGCGCCCGAACTGGTGGCCGAAGAATTGCGTCTGGCGCAGGAATTCCTGGGTGAAATTACAGGGACCGTCAGCAGCGACGATCTGCTCGGCGAGATCTTCTCGCAATTCTGTATCGGCAAGTAGAATCAACGGACTCGAGACAAGGGCGAAGAGCGGCAAGAGCCGCGACGGACCAGCGAAAAGATGAGCCGGAACCGATTTGATGTGATTGTGGTGGGCGGCGGCCATGCCGGCACCGAGGCCGCGCTGGCGGCGGCTCGCATGGGCGCCAAGGCGCTGCTGGTGACCCACAGCCTGGACACCCTTGGCCAGATGAGCTGCAATCCGGCCATCGGCGGCATCGGCAAGGGCCACCTGGCGCGCGAGATTGATGCCCTGGGCGGCATCATGGCTACCGCCGCCGACCACGCCGGCATTCATTTCCGGCGACTGAACGCCAGCAAGGGCCCGGCGGTGCGTGCCACGCGCGCCCAGGCGGACCGGCTGCTGTACAAGGCCGCCGTGCGGGGGGCGCTGGAAACCGCCGAGGGTCTGACGCTTTACCAGGACAGCGTCGATGATCTGCTGATACGGCACGGCCGGGCCTGCGGGGTTCGAACGCGCTCGGGGATTACGTTTCATGCGCCGGCGGTGGTGCTTACCGTGGGCACCTTCCTGGCGGGACGGATCCACCTGGGTGAATCGCGCCAGGCCGCCGGTCGCGCGGGCGACCCGCCGGCGATACGGCTTGCCCAGCGGTTGCGGGAACTCAAGCTGCCCGTGGGCCGGCTGAAGACGGGAACGCCGCCGCGCCTCGACGGGCGGACGGTGGACTACTCCGTAATGCGGCGGCAGCCCGGCGACCGCCCGCGCCCGGTGTTTTCCTTCATGGGCCGCCTCGCGGACCATCCCCGGCAGGTGGAGTGCCACCTCACCCGTACAAGCGAAGCCACCCACGAGATCGTTCGCGCCAACCTCGAGCGCTCGCCCATGTACAGCGGCGCTATCGAAGGCGTGGGTCCGCGTTACTGTCCCTCACTGGAGGACAAGGTGGTGAGGTTCGCCGACCGCGAAGGGCACCAGATCTTCGTCGAGCCGGAGGGCCTGAATACCCACGAGGTCTACCCGAACGGCATTTCCACCAGCCTTCCGGCGGACGTTCAGCTTGACTTCCTGGCAACCATTCCAGGATTCGAGAGCGCCCGCATGACCCGCCCGGGGTATGCGATCGAGTACGACTATTTCGACCCGCGGGAGCTGGGCGGGGACCTGCAGACACGCGCCATAGGCGGCCTGTACTTCGCCGGCCAGATCAACGGCACAACCGGTTATGAGGAAGCCGCCGCGCAAGGCCTGCTGGCGGCAGTCAACGCAGTGGCGGCGGCAAGGGAGCAGCCGCCCTGGTTCCCCGGGCGCGAGGACGCCTACATTGGTGTGCTGGCGGACGACCTGGTGACCCGGGGCGTGACCGAGCCCTACCGGATGTTCACCAGCCGCGCCGAGTACCGGCTGCGCTTGCGCGAAGACAACGCCGATGCGCGCCTGACTCCCCGGGGAAGGGAACTGGGCCTGGTTTCGGATGAGCGATGGAAGGCGTATTGCCTCAAGCAGGACGGCATTGCTGCAGAGCGCTCCAGGCTTGAAGAAAAACGTGTGCCTGGGTCGCGATCGCGGGGCCCAGCCAGCCACTCGGCGCTGGATTTATTGCGCCGGCCCGATTGGGACTACGAGCGGGTAGCGGGTTTGCCGGAAGTGGGCCCGCGGCGGCCTCAGGAGGGCGAATGGCCCGAGCTGAGCGAACAGATCGAGGCGTCGGTGGAAATCGAAACCCGATATGCGGGCTATCTTGAACGCCAGCGCGCGGAAATCGAGCGCAACCGGCGCATGCGGGGAACGCAGCTGCCGGAGGAATTCGATTATGGTGGGGTACATGGCCTCTCCAACGAAGTCCGGGAGAAACTGGCGCAGGTGCGCCCGGCAACGATCGGGCAGGCCGAGAGGATCCCGGGAATGACGCCGGCGGCGGTGTCGCAGTTGTTGGTGCATTTGAAGAAGCGAGAGTTGCGATGCGCATGAGAATTCTGCTCGCCCTGGGCGCGCTGGCGCTTGGCGCATGCGGGGGCAGCAGCCCCGAAGAACAGCCGGTCCGCTATGGTTCCATCGGTGGTGAGTCGGGCACGGAACTGGCCGGGGAACAGGTCCTGCATCGAGGCAATGGCACCGAACCGCAGTCCCTGGATCCGCACCGGGCCGAGGGCGTTCCTTCCTCCAACATCCTGCGGGACCTTTTCGAGGGTCTGGTGGCCGAGGCGCCCGACGGGGAACTGATTCCGGGCGCCGCGGAGTCCTGGGAGATATCCGAAGACGGTTTGACCTATACCTTCACCATGCGCCCGGACGGGCGCTGGAGTAACGGCGACCCGGTAACCGCGCGGGACTTCGAGTACGGGCTGCGTCGCAGCGTGGACCCCGAAACACTGTCGCGCTATTCCAGTGTTCTGGCGCCGATCAGGAACGCCCGGGCGGTGATTGCCGGCGACCTGCCGCCGGAAGCGCTGGGCGTGGAAGCGGTGGACGATCGCACTTTGGTAATCCGGCTGGAAACGCCCACGCCCTATCTCCTGGGCCTGCTGACCCATTCCACCTGCTACGCGGTTCATCCACCGACGGTTGAAGAACATGGCGCTCTGTGGTCGCGCGTGGAGACCCACGTCGGGAACGGCGCATACGGGCTCAAGGAATGGGTAGTGCAGTCGCACATCCATCTTGAGCGCAACCCCCATTTTTGGGACGACGCCAACACCACGATCAATGAAGTGGTCTATTACGCCATCGACAACCAGGACGCGGAACTCAAGCGTTACCGCGCCGACGAACTCGATATCACAAGCACTATCCCGCAAAAGCAGCTCAAGTGGATTCGGAAAAACCTGGCCGAGGAATTTCGCGTCACGCCCTACCTGGGAACCTACTACTTCGGCTTCAATGTCACCCAACCGCCGTTTGCCGGCAAACCGGGTCTGCGCCGCGCGCTGTCGCTGGCCATAGACCGCGACATCATTACCCAGGTCGTGAGCGGGGCAGGCGAACCTGTGGCCTACAGTTGGGTGCCGCCGGTCCGCGGCTACGCGCAGCAGGTGCCCGAGGAAGCGGCCTGGACACAGGAGCGGCGCGAAGCCGAGGCAAAGCGCCTGTACGCCGAGGCCGGATACTCGCCTGAGAACCCGCTCACGGTGGAGGTGCTGTACAACACCTCCGACAACCACAAACGCATCGCCATCGCCATGGCTTTCATGTGGAAACAGGTGTTGGGCGTAGAAGCCTCGCTGGCAAACCAGGAGTGGAAGGTGTTCCTGGAGACGCGCAAGAGAAAACAGGACACGGAGATTTACCGGGCCGGCTGGATCGGCGACTACGAAGACGCCAACACTTTCGCGCAGATGCTGGAGTCGACCAACGAACAGAACGACTTCGGCTATGACAGTCCGCAGTACGATTCGCTGCTGGCGGCCGCATCGGCGGAGCCGGACATTCAACGCAGGGCCGAGTACCTGCAGCAGGCCGAGCATGTATTGCTCGCGGACCAGCCGCTGCTGCCGCTGTATTTCTATGTCACCAAGCGGATGGTCAAGCCCTGGGTACGCGGCTACGAAGGCAATATCATGGACCACATATACACACGGCACTTAAGTATCCTCAAGCACTAGCCACTAACCAACAACAACACAGGGATTGCGGTGCCCGCAGCAATTGGGAGGCATTGTCTTGGCTGGAAAGATCGAAGCAAGCAGGTTGAGCAAGTCCTTCGGTGAATTGCTCGCCGTGGACAAGCTGGACCTGGAAGTGGCGCCCGGCGAGATACTCGGTTTCCTGGGGCCCAACGGCGCCGGCAAGACCACCACGGTGAAAATGCTCACCGGCATGATTCAGCCGGGGTCGGGGCAGGCAAAAATCTGCGGAATCGACATCGCCGAGGACCCGGAGGGCGCCAAGGCCTGTTTCGGATACGTTCCGGAGAGTGGCGCCCTCTACGAGTCACTGACTGCCGCGGAGTACCTCAGAATGGTCGGCAGCCTCTACCGAATGCGCCGGCAGCACGTGGACCAGCGGATCGACCGGTTCCTGGAGCTGTTCGGCATCCTCGAGGCGCGCGACCGGCTGATCAGCGGATTCTCCAAGGGCATGAAGCAGAAGGTGCTGATCAGCGCGGCCCTGCTCAGCAATCCGCAGGTGCTGTTTCTCGATGAGCCGCTGAACGGGCTGGACCCGAATGCGGCGCTGGTGGTCAAGACGCTTTTGCGCGAGCTTGCCGAACGGGGCCGCGCGATCCTGTTCTGTTCTCATATCCTCGATGTAATAGAGCGAGTCTGCACCCGTGTCGTGATCATTCACGAGGGCCGGCAACTGGCCGAGGGCGCTACGGACCGGATTGCGGCGGAGCGCGGCGCGGCCAGCCTCGAGGAGGCTTTCGTGCAGCTCACCGGGGTTCGCGACACCGAGGAAGTGGCTCGCGACCTGCTGGTGGCCTTGCAGTGAAGTTCGTGCGCCTTGCGGTAGAGGCAACCGGCGCCGACTACGCGCAATGGCGCGGATTGGTGCGCCCGCTGATGAAGACGGGCTTTCGTGGGGCGCCGAGCGCCGAGCAGATTGCGAAACAGAGCAAACGGCCGAAACTTGTGCCCTGGATGATGCGCTTCATGATGCTGTTCGTGGGGTTGTTTATCGCCGCCCTTTGCGGGTTCCTGCCGGGCCTTTTCCTGTTCAGCCTGGTGGCGCTGAGCGGCGTCGCGCTGTTTGTTTTCTTCATGTTGCTGCAGGATTTTCAGGCCGTTGCCGTCTCGCCCCTGGACCACCAGGTGCTGGGGCATCGCCCGGTAGGCCCGCGAACCTACCTGTTGACCCGGCTGACGGTCACGATGGCCCATGAGGGGCTCGTCTCCAGCCTGCTGGTGGGCCCTTCGGTCCTTGTTTGCGGATTTCGTTTCGGCTGGTTGCCGGCGGCGGGACTGGCGCTCGCCACCGGGCTGATGGCACTGGGTCTTGTGCTGGCCCTGATCGCAATGTACGCAACGCTGATCGACAAGGTGGGCGCCGACAAACTGAAACGCGTCCTGGCCTGGTCGCAGCTGTTGTTGACCTGCGTGTATATGGTCCCGCTGCTGCTTCAGGAACGCGCGTTCGCGGTCATTCAAGCGATGGACGGGGCCCGGCTGGAAGGCTGGCTGTTCGCGCTGCCGACAGCCTGGTTTGCGGCGTTTGCAAGTCTTTTCTCAGGGAGCCCGGGGCCGGGAGAGTGGTTGGGCGCGCTCGCAGCAGTGGCAAGTTGCGGTGGATTGGGATGGTTGGCGCGCGACAAGTTGTCCCTGTCATCCGCACAAAAGTTGGGCGCAACCCTGCAGGCGCAGTCCAGGGAACATTCCGAGCGCGGCCGGCCCGCAAGGCCAGGTATCAGGCTCAGGCGGCTGAATGCCGCCGCCACCCTGATTCGCGGGCAGTTCCGCCACGACACGCAATTTCGGATGGGCGCCTTCGCCCTGCTTCCGCTGTTCGTGATCTATCTGTTCCTGACGCTGAGCGAACCGGGCACGGTGGACCCCTTCGTTTCGGGCGCCACGGTCTTTCCCCTGTTCGGAATCCACTTTGCCGTTCTGGCGGCGCCCGTGATGTACCTGGAGATGTTGTTTGCCAGCGATTCCTACCGGGCGGGCTGGATCTTCTTCGCGACACCGGCCGACCGCGCGCGTGTGGCTTCGGACGCACGCCACTGCGTCACGCTTTTCCTGTTTGTGCCGTTTCTGATGGTTGTTGCGATCAGCCTCGCTTGGCGATTCGATGCAATCTGGCACGGTCTGGCGCACGCTTTCCTGCTGGGTTGCGTCGGCATGCTGGCGATGCAGGTCTCCCAGTACCTGGCTCCCAGGCTCCCGTTTACGCTTCCCCAAAAACAGCGACGAAACTTCGTCCTCGTCGGGCAGATGGCTCTCATGGGGCTACTCAGCGCTCTGCTTGGGCCATATACGGCCTTTGCCTATCCCCGCCCGTCCTGGGCGATCGGGACATTTGCCTTTGTGGCCGTGGGCGTGATCGTGATGGAGGTGCTGCTGCCCAGGCGGCTGAACCGCCGCTTGCGGTGGCTGGAGAGCGAGGGCTGAGTGCGGCGGCCGGCTGGGCGCCCGGCGAGCGACTGCGGGTCCGGGTTCGGGCGATCGCGGCGGTTATGATGCGCGGATGTTTCGCTACGCAGTAAGACGCGTATTTGCGGCGATTCCCACGCTGCTGATCCTGATCGCGCTGGCGTTCTTCATGATTCGCGCCGCGCCCGGCGGCCCCTTTGATACCGAGAAGACGCTGCATCCGGAGATCGAGGCCAAGATCCGGGCCGCCTACCACCTCGACGAGCCCCTGGTGCAGCAACTCGGCCGATACCTCTGGGGACTGACGAAGGGTGATTTCGGACCCTCCTTCCAGTACACCGACCGTACCGTGACCGAATTGATTCGCGAAGGCTTCCCGGTCTCCCTGCAACTGGGGGCCTGCGCAATGCTGTTGGCGCTGCTGGTAGGGATTACGGCCGGTGGCTGGGCCGCGCTACGGCAGAACCGGGCCTCCGACCACGCGGTCATGGCGGTGAGCATGACCGGCATTTCCATTCCCAACTTTGTCGTCGGACCGTTGCTGATCCTGGTATTCGCGGTGCATCTGGACTGGCTGCCGGCCGGGGGCTGGCCAACGGACAGCTTTTTCGAGCGCCTGCCGAACATGGTGATGCCGGTGATAGCGCTCGCGCTGCCGCAGATCGCCTATATTGCGCGCCTTACGCGAGGCAGCATGATCGAGGTGCTGCGCAGCAACTTCATCCGCATGGCGCGCGCACAGGGCCTGGCGCAATCCACCATCCTGTTGCGCCACGCGCTCAAGCCCGGTTTGCTGCCTGTGCTTTCCTATCTCGGTCCGGCAACCGCGGCGGTGATTACCGGCTCGGTCGTGATCGAGCAGATTTTCGGCGTGCCCGGGCTTGGGCGCCATTTCGTGCAGGGGGCGCTGAACCGCGATTACACGCTGGTGATGGGCGTGGTGGTGTTTTACGGCGTGCTTATCATCCTGTTCAATTTCCTCGTCGACATCTGTTACGGCTTCCTGGATCCCAGGGTCCGGCAGCGCGATTGATCTGCCGTCAGGAATCGTAGACGTGGCGAAAGTGCGAAAGAAAGGCGTGGCGCTGCAACAGGCGGCCGGCGCCGGCCGGGGACTGTGGAGCGATGCCTGGCGGGCCCTTCGGCGCAACAAGGCTGCAATGACCGCCGCGATAATCCTGGCCGTCGTCTCCGTCCTGTGCACCTTCGGTCCGGCGCTTTCTCCGGTGGCATTCGACTATCTGGACTGGGACTACGTTTCGGTGCCACCGACCCCCGAGGGCGCCCATTTCTTCGGTACCGACGACCTGGGCCGGGACATGTTCGTGCGCACGCTGGTCGGCGGGCGCATATCCTTGATGGTGGGCTTGGTGGCGACCTGCGTGAGCCTGGTCATCGGCATCAGTTACGGCTCCCTGGCCGGATACCTGGGCGGCCGCGTGGACCAGATCATGATGCGCATCGTCGACATCCTTTACGCGATGCCGTTCATGTTCCTCGTCATCCTGCTGATGGTGCTGTTCGGCCGCAACATCGCGCTGATCTTCGTGGCCATAGGCGCCATCAACTGGCTGGACATGGCGCGCATCGTCCGCGGACAAACGCTCAGCATCAAGCGACGGGAGTTCGTGGAAGCGGCGCAGGCAGCCGGCGTTTCCACGCCCAGGATCATCCGCCGTCACATCGTTCCCAACCTGTTCGGCGTGGTTGTGGTGTATGTCACGCTGACGATTCCGCAGGTGATCCTGGTGGAGTCGTTCCTGAGCTTCCTGGGCTTGGGCGTGCAGGAGCCGATGACTTCCTGGGGCGCGCTGGTCAACGAAGGTGCCAAGGGACTCGAGAACGAGCCATGGACCCTGATCTTCCCGGCCGGCTTCCTGGCGGCCACGCTGTTTTGCTGCAACTTCATCGGCGACGGGCTGCGCGATGCGCTGGACCCGCGCGACCGGAGCGCCTGACATGTCGCTGATCAAGGTCAACGACCTGGTGGTCAATTTCGGCACTCCGGACGGCGTGGTGGAAGCGGTGCGTGGGATCGACTTTGAACTGGAGGCGGGCCGGACCCTGGGCATCGTGGGTGAATCCGGTTCCGGAAAAAGCCAGACGGTCCTGAGCCTGATGGGGCTGTTGGCCGACAACGGACGCAGCTCGGGCAGCGCGCTGTTTGAGGGCCGCGAGTTGATCGGCATGCGGGACCGCGACCTGCGCGCCATTCGCGGCAACCGGATCGCAATGATCTTTCAGGACCCGATGACCTCGCTCAATCCTTATCTGAAGATCGGCGTGCAGATGGCGCAGGTGCTGGAGCTGCACGAAGGCATGAGCCGGCGCCACGCGCTCAAGCGCTGCGGGGAACTGTTGGAAGCCGTGCGGATTCCGGATGCCGGCAAGCGTTTGCAGGCCTGGCCGCACGAACTGTCCGGCGGCATGCGCCAGCGGGTCACCATCGCCACTGCGCTGTTGTGCACGCCCTCGCTCCTCATCGCGGACGAGCCGACGACCGCGCTGGACGTCACCGTGCAGGCGCAGATTCTCACGCTGATGCGGGAGTTGAGGCGTGACTTCAATGCCGCAATCATTTTCATCACGCATGATCTCGGTATTGTTGCCGGTTTTTGCGACGACGTGCTGGTCATGCAGAACGGCGAGTGCAAGGAGCGAGGCAGTGTGGACGAGGTATACGCCAGGCCGCAGCACCCCTACACCCAGAGGCTGCTGGGCGCTGTGCCCCGGCTGGACCGCGACGCCCGCCCGCGGGTTGCGCAGGGAGGCGATTCGGCGCCGGCGCTGGAAGTCGAGGGCCTGGACGTCGTCTATTCGCTGAAACGCCCGAAGATGTTCGCTCCCGTTCCCAGGCTGCAGGCGGTAACGACGGGGACATTCACGATCACGCCCGGCGAGACCCTGGGCGTGGTGGGCGAGTCCGGCTGCGGAAAATCTTCGCTGGCGCGCGCCGTGGTCGGGCTGGTTCCCGCCAGCGCCGGACGGGTGACGCTGCTGGGCCGCAATCTTCTGGATGCGGACAAGAAGGCCTGGATGGCGGCACGCCGGAACATGCAGATGGTGTTTCAGGATCCGCTGGCTTCGCTGAATCCGCGCATGACTGCCCGCCAGATTGTGGGCGAGCCGCTTGGCGCCTGCCGACCTGACCTGTCGCGCGCCGAACGCGATCAGCGTGTCGTGCGGATATTGAATCGCGTGGGATTGAAGGACGGGCAGCTCGACCGGTATCCGCACGAGTTTTCCGGTGGCCAGTGCCAGCGCATCGGCATCGCACGGGCCCTGGCCCCGGGACCGGCGGTCGTCATTTGCGACGAAGCGGTCAGCGCGCTGGACGTTTCCATTCGGGCGCAGATCGTGGACCTGCTGATGGACTTGCAGGATGAACTTGGCCTTGCGCTGGTGTTCATCGCCCACGACCTGGCGGTCGTTCGGCAGATCAGCCACCGGGTGGTGGTGATGTACCTGGGGCGGGCGATGGAAATCGCCCACAGTGAGCACTTGTACGGGCGGCCCATGCATCCCTATACCAGGGCGCTCATCGAAGCCGCTCCCATACCCGACCCGAAGGTCGAGCGCGCCCGCAAGCGGGAGCTGCTTGAGGGCGAACCGCCGTCGCCGCTGAATCCGCCGCCGGGCTGCGCTTTTTCCGCCCGATGCACCTTCGCGGTGGAGCGCTGCCGCGAGGAAACGCCCGCGCTGCGAAAACTCTCTCACGGCATGGTGGCTTGTCACCGGGCCGAGGAGATCGCAGCCGGCAGGACATGAATCCGTGGTGCCCGTTGGCGCCGTTGCTCCTGACGAGGCACGTTCATCCGAGACGCTGGCTGCCGGGCTTGCGGCGATGGGGATATCGCCCGGCCCCGATGACCTCCAGCGGCTGAACGACTACCTGCATCTGTTGAAGCGCTGGAGGCGGGCCTACGGACTGACGGCTCGCGCTACGCATGAAGAGATCGTGGTCCGCCACCTGCTGGACAGTGCTGCTGCCTTGCCCAGCCTGCCCTCTGGATCGATGCTCGATGCGGGAAGCGGAGCGGGGCTGCCCGGGCTGGTGCTCGCTCTGCTGAATCCTCAAACCGAGTGGGTGCTACTGGACTCGGCCGCCAAAAAGGTGGCTTTTCTGCGCCACGCCTGTGCGGAACTGGACCTGGCGAACGTGCGTGTCGTGCGCGGGCGTCTGGAACATTACCAGCCCGGCGAACCGCCCCGGGGAATCATCACCCGCGCCCTTGCACCCCTGCCGAGACTGGTTGGGCTCGTTGAGCATCTGCTGCGCCGCGGGTCAACGTTGCTTGCCATGCTGGGTCGTCGGCCATCAGAAGAAGAATTGGATGCCCTGGCAGGCGTAACCTGCCATTCCTGTGAACGGCTGCGCGTTCCGGGCCTGGATGCGCAACGCCACCTTGCCGTGTTCAAATACCTCCATGAGAATCGGGATCAACGAGCTGTGAAATCCGGAGGGTCAGGCTGAAGCGGACATTCGCCATAGCCAACCGCAAGGGCGGCGTGGGCAAGACCACCACGGCCATCAACCTGGCCGCCTGTCTGGCCCAAATGGGTCGTAGGGTGTTGCTGGTGGACCTCGACCCGCAGGCCAATGCCACGACCGGCTGCGGCGTGGATCGCGATGACATCGGCCAGTCCGTTTACAACCTGCTGATGGGCCAGGCGCGCGCCTCGGAATGTGTGGTTCGCGTCAAGGCGGCCGACTTCGACCTGCTGCCCGCAACCGCCGGGCTGACGGCGGCGGAGGTGGAGCTGCTGTCGGTGGAACAGGGACGGGAGCTGCAATTGCGGGGCGCCCTGATGGAGATCGCGTCCAACTATCAGACTATTCTTCTCGACTGCCCGCCGAGTTTGAACATCCTGACCCTGAACGCCCTGGTAGCCGCGGAAGGAGTGCTGGTGCCGATCCAGTGCGAGTACTTTGCGCTGGAAGGCCTGTCGTCGCTGGTGGGCGTAATTGAAGGGCTCACCGGCCGTTCCAATCCGGACCTGGAGATAAGCGGCATAATCCGCACCATGTACGATGGCCGCAATCGGCTGGCTCGGGACGTATCGGAGCAGCTGCAAGAGCACTTTCCCAACGAGATCTTTCGCACCATCATCCCTCGCAATGTCCGGCTGGCGGAAGCGCCGGGATTCGGCGTACCGGTGCTGCAGCATGATCGGCACGCCAGCGGCACTCTGGCATACGCTGCCTTGGCCGGCGAGCTGATTCGCCGCGGTTTGAGCGAATAATGGCCGCACCCAACAGGGGACTGGGCCGCGGGCTGGAGGCCCTGCTCGGGCCCCGACGCGAAGCACAGGCCGCAAGTAGCGAACTTCAGGAACTGCCGCTGGACTGGTTACAGCCCGGGCGGTTCCAGCCAAGGCGGGTGATGGATGCTGGCCGAATCGAGGAACTCGCCGAATCCATACGCTCGCAGGGACTGGTTCAGCCCTTGCTGGTACGGCCCCTGGGCGGTGACGATGCGTCGGAGGCCCGATACGAGATCATCGCCGGCGAACGCCGTTGGCGCGCGGCGCAACAAGCCGGTCTGGAGAACGTGCCGGCGGTCGTGCGGCCCTTGTCCGACAGCGAAGCGGCCCTGGCGGCGCTGGTGGAGAACGTTCAGCGCGAGGACTTGAGCGGCATTGAGCTGGCCGAGGCCTTGAGCGCCATTCTTGCCATGTCCGGGGGGACCCACAAGGAAGTCGCCCAATCGATCGGCCTTTCCCGCGCCGCCGTCAGCAACTACTTGAGGTTGCTGGACCTGGGCGACACGGCAAAAGGCCTGCTGGCCGAACGCAAGCTGGACATGGGCCATGCGCGGGCGCTGCTGGCGGTGAGCAACCCGGCGCGTCAGGCTGCCTTGGCCCGGCGCATTGCCGAGGGGGGTTTAAGTGTGCGTGACGCGGAGCGCCTTGCGAAAGCGGAAAATCGTCCCAAGCACGAGACCAAACCGCAAGACCCCAACGTGGCGCGCCTTGAGCAGGACCTGTCGGAACGATGGGGCGCTCCCGTGCGCATCCGCCACGGAAAGCGGGGCGGGCGCCTGGAAGTCCGCTACAGGAATCTCGACGAACTCGAGGGACTGCTTTCCCGCATCAAGTAGCTTCCTCGCCGGTGGTTTATATTGCCAACGAACGAATGGCGATTATCGGATAATCAAGCCTGATGCGATTTCATTTCGGACCCATCCCCTTGTCATCCGACTTCGAACCTGAGGACGGCTGGGCCCCGATAAGGGAGCCATCGCCGAAGAAATTGCAGGTCTACGCGCTTCCGATCGGCCTGGTAAGGGGCCTGCTATTTGGGTGTCTATGGCTGCTGGCGACGCCGCTCGACGACCCCGGCGTGTTCTTTGATCTGTGGCATTTCCTTCTCCTCCTCCCAATCATCGCTGTCCACGAGTTCATTCACACTTTGGGGTATCCGATGGCGGGACGCTCCGACGAGACCGTAGTTGGTTGGTGGCCCTCCAAAGGCGTGTTCTATGCACACTACCTGGGCGAACTCAGCCGAAATCGTCTGATCATCGTGTACCTGCTGCCCATTGCAACAATGAGCTTGCTGCCATTGTTGATTGCGATGATCGCCCGAACAGACATCGAATGGCTGGCTTTTGTTTCAACCTGGAATGCTGCGCTTGCTTGTGGGGATCTGCTCGGCGCAGGGCTGGTCATCACGCAGGTTCCGTCCGCCGCAATCGTGCGCAATCAGGGCTGGTTTACTTACTGGAGACGACGCGGACAGCCCGTGCGCCAGTCCTCTTGAATCAACTCCGATCAGATCAGGCGTTTGCGATTTCGGGCGATTGAGATGTCCGGGTGCCAGGTGGAATTGGCGCCGTGGCCCTGCTGCATGATCTTCGCGTCGATCAGGTAGGCCCTGCCGTCGCGATTGGCTTGTTGCGCTCGGGCCAGCGCGTCCTTCAGGTCGCCGGGAGCGGCAACGGTTTCCGCTTCCACTCCGAAAGCCCTGGAGACACCCGCGAAATCCACCAGCGGATTTCCAAGGTAACAACTGATGTCCTTCCATTGATCCCGGGTCTCACGGCTTCGGGCCAGGGGTGAGAACCAGTAGATGCGCTCCCGTTCGCCGTCATAGGACTCGTTGTTGAACACCACGATGGTGATTGGTATCTCATGGCGCGCCGCAACCCACAGCGCTTCGGTCTGACCGAAGAGGAAAGCGCCGTCGCCTACCAGGCAGACTACCTGTTGGTCCGGCTGCGCCACCTTGACGCCCAGCGCGGCGCCTACGCCCCAACCGAGCGCAAAACCCGTGGTCTGGCCGATGAGACGCTTCTTTCCCGGCGCGAAGTCCATCCAGTGATAAGGCAGGCGGTTGTCCAGCTCGGAAACGATGATGGCGTCCTCGGCGAGGTTCCGGTCCAGCTCCCAGGCCAAGCGCGCCCAGCTGATCGGCGCAGCGTCCCAGTGCTCTTCGGCGCTTTTGCGCTGATCCGCCAGTCGCTTGGTGAATTCCTCCTCGGCGGCGGCCATCCTGGGCTCGCGAAGCTTTGCAAGCCGGTCTGAGGTGGCCATGCTCTCGATTGCGTCGATCAGGGCCGTTGTGATTTCCCGGATGCCGCCGGCGATCGCGATGTCGGTGGGCTGGAAGTTGCCGATGTCCTCGTACTCCATCCGCGCGTGTATCACCGTGGCCTTGCGCGGCGGCGAGGGCGCCAGTATGCCGGGGCTGGGCATTTCGGTTCCCAGGTTCAGAAACGCGTCGGAGCGCCCCAGGTGTTTCGGCCCGCCCAGTCCGTAGAAGCCGCTCCACAAGGGGTGCTTGAAAGGAAAGTCACCGTAGACGGAATAGCCCTGGCTGACCCGGGCGCCGATCAGTTCCGCCAGGCGGACCACGTCTTGCACGGAACCGCTGCGGGTGACTTCGTGGCCCACGTTGATGTACGGGTTGTCTGCTTCCAGCAGTGCCCGCGCTGCGGCCTCGACCAGTTCCGGCTTCGGCGGCAGGTTCACGTCTACCCGAAAAAGTTCCTGCGGGTACACGGTCTGCTTCAGCTTCGCAGCGCCCAGGATGTTGCTGGGGATGCGCAGGTGTACCGGTCCGCCCGGTGGCGTGCCCGCCATCTTGATGGCGCGGCGGACAAATTCGCTGACTCGCTCCGGACGGTTGATTTGCCAGCGCCACTTGGTGAATTGCTGCAGCGGCTCCAGCCAATCGTCCATCTGCTGGAATTGATTTCGGCCCATGAAATTTGTCTGCTGCGCGTCCGATATCGCCACGATCGCCGAGCGGTCCTTCCAGGCGTTATAGAGATTGTTCATCGCCGAGGGAATCGCCACGCCGGGCACCAGCAGCGCCGCGGTCTTGCCGCTGGCCAGTTCGTAGCCATGGGCCATGGCGGTCGCCTGTCCTTCCTGCAGGGTCAGCATGAACTTGAGACGGGGCCTCGAGGCCAGCGCATCGAAGATGGCCGTCATCCCGGTTGCGGTGGTGGCGAACAGGTATTCCACGCCGGCGGCCAGCAGCGCCTCGACGAAGATCTCGGCGCCCGTGCCCTCTACGGTCTTGCCGCGTTGCGGCGGAAGAGTCTGGGCATCCGCTTCGGCCACCATGCGGGTCAGTGACTCCGCAGCCGCCGCTGAAAAACCGATGGCCGCCAGCGCCTTGCCGAAGTCCCTGCGGGAGATGGCGCCGTCAAGCAGGTTCTTGACCTGGCCTTGCGTGGAGAGGCCCTCTTTGCCGGCGTCTTCCGCGCCCATCAGCGGTTTGCTGCCCGATCCGCCAGCAGCCCCAGGATTTCAAACATCATGGTTGCTCCCACGTGCGCCGTGTTCGTCGATGGATCATACTGCGGGGCAACCTCGACCACGTCTCCTCCGATGATGGACAATCCCGCCAGACCGCGCAAAAGGCGTTGCACCTCCAGCGGGGTGAGGCCACCAACCTCTGGTGTTCCGGTCCCCGGCGTGTAAGCCGGATCGATGCCGTCGACATCCACGCTCACGTAAACCGGCCCGTCTCCGACCTTCTCCCGGCACAGCGCGATGACGCCGGCCAGGCCCCTCTCATGGAAGTCTTCCATGTGGATCACGCTCATGCCGGAGTCGTAGCTGAAGGCCCAGGCCAGCTCGGCACTGCCGCGTATACCGATCTGGACGCATCGGTCCGGGTCCAGCACCCCGTCGAGCACCGCCAGGCGGAACGGGCCGCCGTGATGAAATTTCTCGTCGTCGTAGGGGCCGGCCGTGTCGCAATGGGCGTCGATGTGAACCATGCCCAAAGGCTCGTCTTCACCCAGCGCCTTTAAGATGGGATAGGAAATGGAATGATCGCCACCGGCGGATACCGGCCGGATGCCGGCTGTAGCGATCTTGCGATAGCAGGCCTCGATGTCCTCAATGCACTTCTGAAGACTGAACCGTGAACGGAACGGCACGTCGCCAATGTCCGCGCAGTGCAGCACGTTCGCGGGAATCAGGTTGTAGGTGGGGTGATAGGGTCCCACCCGCTCGATGGCACGCAGGGCCCTCGGGCCGAATCGTGCACCTGATCGGTTGGTAACCCCGAGGTCCATCGGCACGCCTACCAGTGCGGTATCCAGGCCTTCCCAGCTCTTGCGGTAAGGGAAATCCAGCAGCGTGGGCGGATCGCTGTACGGGGGCTTCTGGTACAGTTCGCTGCCGGCGAATTGCCTCAGCGCGTCCCGAAACGGGACGTCCGCCTTGAAGTCGCCGTCCGCTTGCGCGTACCGCTCGCGCAGCCGTCTTAGTTTCTCTGCGTCCACTAGTCACCGCTCCGGCATTCCGGAAGAGGGTGCATTCTAAAGGCTGACCGGTACGGCCGGCCCGAGCCTGCGCCTAGCGGGCCCCGGCGCTAGCCACCTTCGAAATCCGGCCGCCGATGTGTTCGGCGAAGAACCTTTCCAGCTCCGTGTAGAGCTCGACCCGGTTTTCCTCGCGTCGGAAACCGTGGCCTTCCTTGTTCTTGACCATGGATTTGTAGTCGATTTCCGTGCCCCGGAGTTTGCGCATCAGCGGCATGTACTGGGTGTCATGCGGAACCCTGGGATCACGCTTACCATGCACGACGTAGAGCGGCACCTTGACCTTGTCGAGGTGGTTGATGGGAGACGTTGCCAGAAGGCGTTCGCGGTCCGCCTTGCGGTCGCCGATGGCCCGCTTGCCCCAGGCCTGGATGAAGTTGGCGTTGCGGAACCGGTGGTGGTAATCGAGCAATGCCATGAGATCCACCACGCCCACGTAGTTCACGGCGCACTGATAGAGCTCTGGTGTTTTGGTGATGCCGGCCATGGTGGCGTAGCCGCCGTAGCTGGCGCCGTAAATGCAGATGCGTTCCGGATCGGCAATGCCCTGGTCGATCGCCCACAGCACGCCGTCGGTGATGTCGTCCTGCATCTCCAGCCCCCACTTCTGCCAGGCGATATCGATGAAACGCTGGCCGTAGCCCCCGGAGCCACGGTAGTTGATCTGCATCACCGCGTAGCCGCGGTTGGCCAGGAACTGGGTCTCTGTGTTGTAGCGCCAGAAATCCCGAATTCCGTAGGGGCCTCCATGAGGATTGATGATCAACGGCAGGTCTTTTGCCTCCATGCCCACGGGAACGGTCAGGTAAGCATGTATCGTTTCCCCGTCGCGAGCTTCATAACGAACGGGCGTCATGGCGCTCATGTCCTTGGGGTCGATCCAGCGGCGCGGCTGGGCAAAGAACTCGATCTTGCCCGCCGCCTTGTCGTACAGGTAGTACGCACCCGGGTCACGATCATTGCCCGAATAAATCATCATCCGGTTCTCGTCCTCGCTGATGCTGCCGATGCTGTTTACGTTGTCCGGAAAGGATGCGTCCAGCGTGGCCTGCAGATCGGCGAAGTCCTGGTCCAGCATGGCCTTCTCCGGTAGTTCGTATTGCCAGGACACCCAAAGCGGCCGATAGTCCTTGGGAGAAAGCCGCAGGCCCGCACCTATATTCTCGCCCGCGAGATCCGCACGATCATCAGCGAGAATCAACTCGCCCAGCTCGCCGCTTTCCGGATCGAAGGTGTACAGGGCCACGGTATCGCGGCCTTCGTTGGTAGCCACGTACATGGTTTTGTTGTCGGCAGCGAAAGCCAGCGGCACAAACCAGGGGCCATCAAAATAGTGCGTGGAATGGACGACTTTCCATTCGGCATCCACCGTTGGGCGGTAATAGACCAACTGCTCCAGCAGCTCGCCTTCCCGGAGCGCCCTGCCCTGGCTTTCCGGATGACCCACGGCGAAACGCACGTTCCCGTCCCAATCGGTTCCCCAGCCCTGGAAGTACCCCGGGTTGGTCTCCACGTGGGTCATCTTCCCGTCGTACACATTCATCCGGAACACGTCCGGGTAATTCTTGCTGCGCTCGTTGTTGCTCACCAGAATGTGGTCAGGGTCGTGCTTCAGCCGATTCAGGATGTTGGTATTGGTGGGTAAGAAAACGATTCCCTGGGCGCCCTCGAACAATATTCTTTGATTCGTTCCGTCGCGGTTGACTGCGTACAGCGAGAATGATTCATTTCCGTTTGCGTCCAGCCCGAAGATCAGACGTTCGTTGTTGGCCCAGAAGAAAAAGGCGACATCCTTGTTGCTCTCGTCCCTGCCCTTGCTCGTCAGGCCCGTCAGGCGCGCGGATTTCTTGTCGGAAAGGCGCATGGTAAACAGGTTGCGTCGACCTTCGTACGGTCCCAGCGCCGCGAGCCATTCGCCGTTCGGCGAGAGCTGCAGTGAAGCGAAATCCGAATTCTTGAAAAAATCCTCAACGGAATACTGCTTTGCCTGTTGTGCCTGCGCTCCACTTGCGATCAGGGAAATAGCAAGGAACAAGCTGCATCGAGCCATTGCGTTCATGAACCCCTCCTGTGTCGATTGGTATTGTTGCCGACGTTCTTCTGACGCCTTTCGTTTGGTTTCGTGATTCTAACGCCTTTCTTTTTGGGGGCGAGCGGCCTCCGACCCGTGGTTCCTTTGATGGCGATTGGAACCAGTCTCACTCGATTCGGGGCTGGCCCCGGCCGGGTCAGGAATTCCCGGAGGCAGAAAAAGAAAGGCCGCCGGCGCGGGGGGTGCCGGCGGCCCTTGAATTGTAATCGACCGGCTACCGTTTTGAAAGCGGTAACCGGTGCGACTTTCTCCTAGAAGGAGTGGCGGTAGCTCACGTACGGCACCCGCCCGTCCAGGCCATAAAGTTCATAAAGGACCGGACGGGGCGACGCGAAGGCGTCAACCGGGGGATCCTCATCCATCACGTTGAGCACGCCCATCGTGACACGGCCGTCCCAGGGAGTGTCCCAGCGATAGGTCAGGTCATACTCGGTATGCGACGGAGCCGTGAAGTCGGCCTCGGGCCGGTAGTACCCTGCAATCTGCCGGGCCCACAAGCTCAAAGTGTGGTCCGTGTAGTTCCAGCGGATATAGGCAGTGCCCCGGTACTTGGGATTGCCGTCCTCACCGACGAAGGAAGTCCAGTCGGTGGCGGTAGCCGACCTGGTCTGGTACGTCAGCGAGCGCGACAGGAACAGTCCGAACTGGAAGTCGCCCGCCGTGGCCGTTTCCAGATCATAGAAGGCCTGCGCATCGAGCCCGCCGTACTCGGCGCGGAAGGTGTTGCCCCAGCCGGCTTCGGCCTCCAGCAGAATTCCGTTGCCGGGAGCGCGCTTCAGCACGTTGCCCGGCGAGCACTCGATCAATTCTGCTTGCGCGCCGGTGTCGATCGTAGTAACGATCTGTCCGGTGTTTTCGCATTGCCCGCGCAGCTCGCGCTCAATCAGGCCTTGCAGCGAGGCCAGGCCGATACCGTCCTCAACAGCCACGTTCCAGTAGTCGATCCGAACCGTGATGGGCTCGTAGTCCACCACAATGCCGACGTTGTAGCTGTCGGAAACCTCCGGCAGCAACTGCGAGTTTCCGCCGGTGAAGGTGGGATATTGTTCCTCCACGCAATTCTCCGGAGAAACGCCGGTGCGCTGGCATTGCACCAGATCGACGCCGCCCTCGGCGCTGAACGACACGGCGCCATAGAGGTTGTTCATGTTGGCCGCCCGGAACCCTTCACCCCAGGAGGCCCGGAACAGTAGCCAGTCGGTGGGCTGATAGCGTGCCGACAAGTAGAGGCTGAGTTCGTTGCCTGCCGCATCGTCGTAGGTGTCGTAGCGTGCCGCCACGCTGGCTTCCAGGTTGCTCAGGATCGGGACATAGGCTTCGGCGAAAGCCGCCTTCACCAATCGCTCGCCTTCGCCGCTGTTGCCGGCGCTGCCGATCAGGTCGCCTCCTGCGCTCAGGGGATCGTAGATGTCGTAGAAGTCCTCATCCACATAGTCGAAGCCGGCTGCCCAGCCGATCGGACCGCCCGGGGCGTTGAGGAAGTCGAAACTGACGTTGCCGCTGTAGGTGCGGTAGTCCGACCGGATGTCCCGCGTCGCGTTGGCAGACATGGCGTCATAGGCGGCCGCATTCAGCGGGCTCAACGGCTCGAAGGGGTTGTACAGGCCCTGGGCGACATACTGGGAAGCCGTGAACGCCTTGGCATAACAGCAACTGTCCTCCCGCCCGTCGTAGCGGGAGTGCCGCACTTCGAATTCGTAATCGAACATGCCTACGGCTCCATAGGCCAATACGGCGTTCTCGAAGAACGAATTGGTGCCCATGAAGTTCCGATTGCCGAGCCCCACGAAGCGGTGACCGAGCAAGTAGACCAGACTGGGGTTCCAGGGGATTCGCAGTTCCGAATACGGCATGTCGTAGTTGAATCCCTGCTTCAGGCCCTCTATCGCTTCGACAGGAATCTCGAAGAAGCCGACCGCCGGCGCATATCGGCCGTGCGTGTTGACGGTGCTGTACACCGACTGAATACGCACGGCGTGGTCGGGATTCAGTTCGTAGTCCGCATGCAAAAAAGCGCTGGCCTGTTTGATGTCCGCCGTTTCCCAGGAAAACGCGGTGTAGTCGAAACCGCAGCGCTCCTGACCGGAGGCCGCGATATAGGGACCAGCCAGCAGGCGCTCGCCGGTCTCCGGGTTCAGAACCTGCTCGCAATTCGGCGCCGCCAGGAAGAACGGCCAGATGGTGTTGCCCCAGGAACTCACGTTGTCCGTGTTCTCCCACGCGTACCACGTTGCATCGAATGGCGCGTTCGGGTAGTCCGTCGGGCCGGCGTCATAGCCGGGGTCGCCCTTGGAATAGAAGCGGTCCTGTGAACCGATGTGCTGCTTGTTGCGGAAGCTGGCGCTGAACAGGAACCGGCCGCGGTTGGTGCTGCCGCCTACCGTCAATCCGCCGCTGTCCACATCGGCGCCGTCGCGCGTCGGCCGCGAAGCCGATCCGCCGACTTCCATGCCGTCGTAGTCCTTCCTCAGAATGATGTTGATCACGCCGCCGATCGCATCCGAACCGTAAATTGCGGATGCACTGTCGGTAAGGATCTCGATCCGGTCCACCGCGGAAAGCGGAATGATGTTCAGGTCGTTGGCCTGGTTGGCGGTTACCGGCGACCGAGGCTGGCGCCGCCCATCCAGCAGCACCAGGCTGCGGGTGGAGCCGATGCCGTGCAGACTGATGGTCGCCTGTCCCAGAAACGAATTTCCGGATACCTCGCGGGATGAACCGAAGGAATTGATCGGGCTGTTGCGGAGCACGTCCGCCACCGAGTCCTGGCCACTCAGTTCGATCTCTTCGCGAGTAATGACCACGACCGGGCGGGCTTCCTCAAGATCCATGCGCTTGATGCGCGATCCCGTAACCACCTGGCGTCCGAGTTCTACCGGCTCTTCTTCCTCTTCGTCGTCCTCGTCCTGTTGGGCCATGGCCATGGGCGAAACGGCGAAAGCTGTAATAGCGCCGGTGAAAAGTACCGAACGCACTGCCCTTTCCAGAGCATTGTCTTCAGGTTTCATCTTTGTCCCCTCACTGTAGGTAAATGCGCGGGCAACCCATCAGGGCCCCCCGCGCGATCACGTAGCTGAGCATGGCAAGTTCCTGACATCGCCATACTATATATCGCGTAACTTTATCGTAAGAAAGCGAAAAAGCAACCGCGTCTTGTGGTATTGTCAAATGCCAACAATCAATAAGTAAAGGGGAGTAATAATGATGATGTGGCGAGTATTGTCTTTCGCTTTTGCACTAACTCTATCCCACGCTGCATATTCGCAAGATACCGAAACCGATGACGAATCCGACGAAAGCCGCATGGAGGAAGAAGAGGTCGTGGACGAGATCGTCGTCACCGGATCTCGAATCCGGCGTGATGAATTCACCAGCGCCGCGCCGGTCCAGATTCTCGACGGCCAGACCTCCCGCGAACTGGGCCTGATCGACACGGCCGCGCTGCTGCAGAGCGCCACCCAGGCTACCGGCACCCAGATCGACAGCACTTTTACGGCCTTCGTCGTGGACAACGGTCCGGGAGCCTCCCAGATCAATTTGCGCGGTCTTGGCCCTCAGCGCGTGCTGCTTCTGCTGAATAGCAGGCGGGTCGCTCCGGGCGGCGTCGGCGGCGCGCCTACCTCGCCGGACATTTCTACGATTCCCGGCGTGATGGTGGACCGGATCGAGCTGCTGCTGGACGGCGCATCATCCATCTACGGTTCGGACGCCGTGGCAGGCGTCGTAAATGTGATCATGAGAAAGGACTTCGAAGGGTTCGAATTCGAGGGACAATTCGTCGAGACCGACGCCACAGGCGGAGGGGAGAAGACCTTGGGACTCGCCTGGGGCAGGACCGCCGACAATTGGACTCTTGGCATCGCCGCCGAGATCTACGAGCGTGACGCGTAAGGCTGCAGGACCGGTCATTTACCGAGCAGTGTGACCGCTACATCTACGAGGACGAGAACGGCAATCCTCTCAGCATTCTTCGTGGGCTGGTCCCTGGCACGACGGACAGTCCCTGCAAGCTCCGAACCATGAACCGCTTATTCATTCCGGTCGGTTACGGCAACGTCTGGTATACGCCGGGCACAACAAATATCGGCATTCCCAATTTTTCCGAGACTGAGGTTCCTGTTGGTTTCACCCGTTTCAACCCGGCGGCGATCGTGCCGATCGATACCGATGGCGACGGCGTGCCGGACACTGGACTGGTTGATCCCGACCGTAACGGGGTATCAGAGATCGACCTGCAGACGGACCTCTACAACTACAACGGCTCGGACCGTGATCGGGCCGGCGATATGTTTCCGGGTATCCGGCGCATTAACGTCTATGCCTATGGCGAGCACGACCTGGGTAATGCCAGCAACTCGCAGGCGTACTTCGAGTTCCTGTATGCCAATCGCCAGAACCAGATTTTCTCTCCAGGCCCGAGCATTTTTCCTGACGTTCCGGCCAACAACCCGTATAACCCCTGCAACGTGTTCCAGCCCAACGGGGTCAACTGTCTTGGGTTCTTCGGCTTTTTCTCTCCCGGCTATGAAGTCACTCCCATCGTCCACATTCGCGGAGACCGGGACAACAATGACGTGGAAATCGAGCAGACCCGCATGGTGGCGGGCATCCGCGGCGATCTGCCTGCCTGGCGAAACAATTCGGGTTTCGGCAACTGGGGCTACGATTTCTACTTCAGTCATTCGGCTTCGAAGGGCACCGATTTCCAGACAGGTATTCTGGAGCGTGAACTGACCCTGTCGCTGGAGACTTCGGTCATGGATCCCGCGACCGGAGAGATCACTTGCGGCAACGGCCAGCCGTGCGTGCCGGTGAACATGTTCGCGGACTCGATTTATCAGCCGGGCGGCGGCGCCTTTTCTTCCCAGGCGGAGCACGACTATGTCTTTGGCTTACGCAGCTTCGATACCAGGATTTACCAGTCCATTTTCAGCGGCATCCTGCAAGGGGACGTGGCGACACTGCCCTGGAATAACACCCCGATCCCGCTGGTCCTGGGCGTGGAGTACCGGGAAGACGAGATCAACTCGATCCCCAATGATGTGGCCCGTGAAGGGCTGCTGATCGCTTTCTTCCGGGACGGCGGAGCAGTGGGCAAGCGCGACATCAGGGAATTGTTCTTCGAGACCGAACTGCAGTTGCTTGAGGATGTCACCCTAGCGCAAGACCTTTCTCTGAACCTGGCACTGCGGTGGACCGAAGAGAGCACCTACGGAAGTGATACTACCTACAGCGCCAAGGGCGTCTATTCGCCGTTTACCGGCATTACGTTCCGCGGCACCTACGGCACTTCCTTCCGTGCGCCGAACACGCACGAACAGTTCCTCGCTGGAACGTCCGGCTTTGCCACCATTTTCGACCCTTGCGTGGTCCCCATCGGCGCCCGCGATGCGTCGTTGGATCCGAATGTGCCGGCCACCTACAACCCGGACGAGGATCTGCGTGATCCGATCACGCTCGCCAACTGCCGGGCCAACGGCGTGGACCCGACGATGCTGGGACTGGACGGCCTTAACACGTCCTATTCGGTGGAACGGCTGCAAAAGGGCGGCCAGCAGGTTCAATTGGATATCGATCCGGAAACCTCTACCTCCTATACCTACGGCATTGTTCTGGATCAGCCGTTCTGGGACACCTTCACGTTGCGCGTCGGGGTGACCCACTACGACGTCGATGTGCAGGACACGATCAGCCGGTTGAGCACCGGCTTCATCGTCTTTGACTGTTACGTGGAACAGCCCGACAATGCCAGCCCGTTTTGCCGGTTCATCAACCGGGGCGCCAATGGCCTGATCGAACTGGTCGAAACCAGCTTTATCAACATCAACGCCATTACCGCGCGTGGCATCGACTACAACGTGTACTTCCAGCGCGATTTCATCGTTCTTGACCGGAACCTGAATATTGAACTCGACTTAAGGGTTTCGCGCCTGCTCGAGAACAACTTCGTTTTCGGTGACGCGGAGGAAGATGATGCCGGCACGCCGGTCGCGCCGGAGTGGGAAGGCACTGCGCTGCTGTTTGCGACCTACGGCAAATTCCGTTTCAACTGGCGCGCCAACTACATCCATGGCGAAGAAGATGAGTACGCGGATTTTGACGAGTATTCCCCCTGTTTCGCGCTTGGCGTCCTGTGCCGACCGACAGCGAGGACCGACTCGTTTTGGACGCATACCGCCTCGATTACCTGGATACCGCGTGATTGGGAGATTACTTTCGGGATCGCGAACCTGTTCGATGAAGAGCCGCCCCTGTTAGACGGTGCCGTGCCGGAAGTGCAGTTGAACAATATTCCACTTGGGGCCGGCTACGATGTTCTGGGACGGCGCGCCTTCCTGCAGATGAGGAAGCGGTTCTAGGCAGATTGCGGGATTCCTGGAGCGAACCGGGGCGATGACGGCGAGGAGAAGCAGCGGATGAGGATGAGGATTCGTGCTATTGCGCTCGTGTGCGTTGCGCTGCCGCTTGTATCGGTGGCGCAGGAGCAACAGGCGCTGACCGGGATTGAGGCATTTGCGCAGGAACCCGCAATGAGCTCGGCAGCGGTCTCGCCTGACGGCGAGCACCTGGCCACGCTGCAGCGCTTCGCCAAGGACGGCAAGCAGTTCCTGCTGATCTACGACCTGGGCGATATGGCGAAGAAGCCCGTTACGCTGGGATCCGGGCGTATGGACATCGTTACCGCGGGCTGGGCCAACGACGAGCGGCTCGTCGTGCGCTTCCGTCAGGACGTGGATACGCTGCAGCGGCTCGGTGCGGATACCCGCCAGGTCAGCAAGCTGGCCACCGTGGACCGGCAAGGCAAGCAGTGGCTGGAAATTCCCCGCAGACGGGCGGACCGGCGAAGCGAGTTCTCCAAGACCGTACAGCAATTCGGCGGCGCGGCCGTTCTTGACCGATTGCCCAAGGACGACGACCACATCCTGATTTACTACGACGACGATCAGAATTTCGTGGCGGACATCTTCCGGGTCAACGTCGAGACAGGTTCGGCCCAGCGGGTGGCGAAGAACAGCGACCGGATCACGATCACCTACCTGGACGATGACGGCGACCCCAGGCTGGCATCCCGTTTTGACGAGAGCGCAGAGGCCATCATCGAGCTGGCCCGGCTAAAGGGAGAAACGGAGTGGATCGAGATCGGCCGGACCCAGGCCAATGTGGACAGTGCCAGCACCGTATTCAACGCTTTCCGGGTTGTGGGACCGCCGTCGAGCAACGAGTTTTACGTCCAGTCCAACCACGAGACGGATACGGCGGCGATTTATACCTATGATCTGGAGACCCGGGAATTCGGAGAAATGCAGTTCATGCATCCGCAATACGACGCGACCGGAGTCAGAACCCGGCTGGACGAAGAGAAGAACGACGTGATTATCGGGTTCACGTTCACGGGCAAGGGGGGCGATGTCTATCTGGTGGATCCGAAGGAAAAGGCACTTTACGACGCCATCAACGGCATACTGCCGAATACGGCGAACGGCATCGCTTCCCGTTCGCTCGACGGCAACACGATGGTCATTCGCGCCGAAGGCCCCCGTATGCCGCCGTCGTGGTATCTGCTCAAGGACGGCCGCCTGGATCTGCTCGGCCGGTCGATGCCATTCCTGACACAGGACATGCTGTCCGACGTGGAGTGGATTCGCTATGAAGCGCGTGACGGGATGGAGATTCCGGCGCTGGTGACGGTACCGCGGGGTGACGGTCCCTTCCCGCTCGTGGTCCTGCCCCACGGCGGGCCGGTTGCGCGGGACTACTGGGGCTTCGACGTCTGGGCGCAGTTGCTGGCCTTCCACGGCTACGTGGTCATTCAGCCGCAGTTCCGCATATCCGAGGGATTTGGCCGCCAGCACCTGGAGGCGGGCTTTGCGCGCTGGGGCCACGAGATGCAGGACGATCTCGAAGACGCCATCGATTATCTCGCTGATCGGGGACTGGGCGATCCCGACCGGGCGGCCATTTTCGGCTGGAGTTACGGCGGATACGCCGCTTTCGTGGGTTCCTTCCGGGACCCGAACCCGTTTCGCTGCGCGATTGCCGGGGCCGGTGTCGCCGACCTGCCGTATTTCAGGGCCTGGCTGGCGGACTCCGGCACTCTGACGGAAAAGACCTATCGCCCGACTGTGGACGGTTTGAGCCCCCTTGAGCACGTCGACAGCGTCGATGTACCCATTCTGCTGATCCACGGCGATATCGACGAACGGGTGCCGGTCGCGGAGAGCCGCAAGTTCGTATCGAAACTCAAGGAATACAACAAGCACCACAAGTACATTGAGCTTGAGGGTGCGAACCACTTCTTCGGCACCATCTACTATCGCCACTACATGGAAATGTATCCGGCCATGATCGACTGGCTGGACAACACCTGCAAGCTGAAAGCCCCCGCCGCTGATTGACCCCTTTTGGGAACGAGGGCTTCCGGCCTAGTCCGTGACTGCGCGCACGTTGATCTCCAACAGCAGCCCTGGATAGGCAAGCGCCGAAACTCCGATCACCATCGACGCGGGTTTGTGTCCGGCAGGGAAGAAGTTGCGGACATCTTCGTAGGCAGGCGTCGGGTCCACGTCTTCCAGCCCCACGATATAGATCTGGATCTCAACCACGTCTTCACGCCGGGCCCCTGCTGCCTTCAGCGCGCGGTCGATATTTTCCCAGGTCAGTCGGGACTGGTCCGCCAGGCTTTCGGGAAAGCTGTCGTCGGGGTAGATTCCCGCCTTGCCGCCGAGGTAGATGAAGCGCCCGGGGTTCTTGGCGATGACGACCTGCGTGTAACCATCCGGCTGCGACAGACCCTCGGGGTTGAAGCGCTCGATCTCGGTGGAAGCGGCTACCGGAAGGGCGAGCACCAGGCCCGCCAGAGGGACGGTTCTGTGGTTGTATGGCATGACTTGACTCCTGTGGTTTGCAAACGGAACGCAACGGATATCCGGTTGCGCGCGGAGATATTGTGGACGATTTGCCGGAAAAGCGGCCAGCCTGTCTCCATGATGCCGCAGGACTATAATTTTCGCGTGCCACGCACTCCTTTCTCATGACCCTCGCCTTCACCAAGATGCAAGCCGCCGGCAACGACTTCATGGTCGTCGTTGGCCGTTCGCTCCCGGTTCCCCCCGGAGAACGGATCCGCACGCTGGCGGACCGACGCCGGGGCATTGGTTTCGATCAACTTTTATGGGTGGAGGAGCCGGGAGAGACCAGCGCTCCGGTTCATTACCGCGTCTTCAATGCCGACGGAGGAGAAGCGGGTCAATGCGGTAACGGCGCACTGTGCATCGCGGCGCTGGTGGCGGACCGCCGTCAGTCCGGCAAGGAGATCCGGTTGACGTGTCCGGGCGGGACCGTTCGGGCGCTTGCGGGCAACGGCAATTCCGTGCGTTGTTCACTGGGACGTCCGCAATGGCTTCCCGAGCGCGTGCCCTTTCATGCCGGGGAGGAGGCACCGTCCTACGCGCTGGCCGTCGATGGAGAGTCCTGGGACGTGGAGGTGCTGTCCCTGGGCAATCCGCATGCGGTGATTGCCGTGGACGATGTGACTACCGCTCCGGTCGCGGAGCTGGGATCGCGCCTGTCCGTGCATGAACGTTTTCCGCGGGGCTGTAACGTAGGCTTCGCCCAGACAACCGGCGAGCAGGCCCTCAGGCTGCGGGTATATGAACGGGGCGTGGGCGAGACCCCTGCCTGCGGAACCGGCGCCTGCGCCGCGGCGGTGGCGGGGATTCGGTACGGTCGCGTGCGGTCGCCGGTGGACGTCGAGATGTCCGGAGGGGAAGTGCGGGTCGAATGGGCCGGTGACAATGAGCCGGTATGGCTGGCGGGAACCATCGGTCATGTTTTTGAAGGCCGGGTGCAGCTGTGAGTTCGGCTGACGACCGGACCGGCGCTTCGGGGCTCAGCTCAAAGCGGATAGCCGAGTACCTGCAGGACAATCCCGACTTTTTCGAGCTTCACTCCGACCTGCTGCTGGAACTCAAGGTTCCCCACAGCAGCGGCGCGGGATCGGTCTCGCTGGTGGAGCGGCAGCTTGAGCTGCTGCGGCAGCGCAACGGCGAACTGCACCGCACCCTGGAGGAATATGTGGCCAATGCCCGCGCCAGCGATGAACTGGCGCGCATGTTGAACCGTCTGGTTACCCGCCTTCTGGCATGTTCCGATCCGGTCGAAAGGCTGCGCGCCCTGCCGGCGGACTTGCAGGAGATTTTCTCGCTGGAATTCGTGCGTTTGCTGCTGTTCGATGCATCGCCCGACCTGTGCTCGGGTATTGCGGCGATGACCGCCACGCCCCGTGAAGACCTGATGGCCGAGGGATTGAGCGGAGTCCTGAAGGCCAACACGCCGCGTTGCGGCCGTTACAGTTCGGAGCAGCGGAAATTCCTGTTCGGCGAAGAGGCCTCCGAGGTGGCGTCGGTGGCCCTGGCGCCATTGGGGCGCTACGGCAAGCTGGGCCTGCTGGCGTTGGGTAGCCGCGATCCGGATCACTATCACCGTGGCAAGAGCACTGAGTTTCTCGGCCGGGTCGGCGAGATTGTCTCCGCGGTCGTTTCACCGGTCACCCACTGATGGGCGAAGAGTCACGGCTCCAGATGGACGCCTTTCTGCATCACATTCGTTTCGAAAGGGGCTTGTCGGAGCATACTGTCAGCGCCTATCGACGGGACCTGGCGGCACTCTGGGAATACTGCGAGGAACGCGAACTGCCCGATTGGGTGGCTCTGTCGGTCAGCGATCTGAGACGCTTCGCCGCCGGCGCTCACCGGCGGGGACTCGCGCCCCGTAGCGTCCAGCGCCGACTGGCGGGGGCGCGGAGCTTCTTCAGCTACCTTGAGAGAGAAGGGGCGGCAACCCACAATCCGGCGCGTGGGGTCAAGGCGCCCCGTCCACCCCGCAACCTGCCTCGAACGCTGGACCTCGACCAGGTGACCCGCCTGCTGGACATTCCCGCCGGTGATGCACTGGCGTGCCGCGACCGGGCGATGATGGAACTGTTGTACTCCTCCGGCCTGCGCCTGGCCGAGCTGATCGGCCTGGACCTGGGCGGGATCGATATGCGCGAGGGCTTGGTGCGAGTGATCGGCAAGGGGCGCAAGACACGCATATTGCCGATTGGAGGGAAGGCGCTGGAGGCGCTGCAGGGCTGGTTGCATCGCCGCGGCGAATTGGCCGCGCCCGAAGAGGGCGCTCTGTTTGTCGGAGCCCGGGGGCGAAGAATCGCAGCCAGCAGCGTGCAGTCGCGAATCGATTACTGGGCCCGCCGGGCCGGTCTGCCCGGGCATGTGCACCCGCACATGCTGCGCCACAGTTTCGCCACCCACATGCTGGAGTCCTCCGGCGACCTGCGCGCGGTGCAGGAGCTGCTGGGGCATGCCGATATTTCCACGACGCAGGTCTATACGCACCTGGATTTTCAGCACCTGGCGCGGGTGTACGATCGCGCCCACCCAAGAGCACGTCGCAGGACAACCGACAAGTCATGAAGTCTCCTACCCACTCTCACGTTGCATCCGATCCCCGCAGGGTCCGCTCCACCACCATTCTCTGTGTGCGCCGGGGAGACACCGTCGCGCTTGGCGGCGACGGCCAGGTCAGCCTTGGCGACACGGTGCTGAAGGGCAATGCACGCAAGATTCGCCGACTGGCCGGCGGCAAGGTACTGGCCGGCTTCGCCGGTGGCACCGCCGACGCCTTTACCCTGTTTGAATTGTTCGAGGGCAAGCTGGACCAGTACGGCAATCTCACCCGCGCCGCGGTGGAACTGGCCAAGGATTGGCGGACCGATCGCCGCCTGCGGCGGCTGGAAGCCATGCTCTGTGTCGCCGACGCGGAAAAGACCTTGCTGGTGTCGGGCTCCGGAGACGTGGTGGAGCCGGAGGACGGTCTCTTGGCCCTGGGCTCCGGCGGCGGGTATGCACGCGCTGCGGCCCGTGCGCTGGTGGCTGAAACCGAGCTGGGCGCCGAGGAGATCGTGCGGCGTTCGCTGGAAATCGCGGCCGACATCTGCGTGTACACCAACACGCAGATCGTGATTGACGCACTCAAGAACGAATCATGACCCAGATGACCCCAAGGGAAATTGTCGAGGAACTCGACAAACACGTGATCGGACAGGACGAAGCCAAGCGCGCGGTAGCGATAGCGCTGCGCAATCGCTGGCGGCGCATGCAGCTCGACGAGGAACTGCGCGGCGAGATCACGCCCAAGAACATCCTGATGATGGGGCCCACCGGAGTGGGCAAGACTGAAATCGCCCGACGTCTCGCACGCCTTGCGCGCGCGCCTTTCATCAAGGTGGAAGCAACCAAGTTCACCGAGGTGGGTTACGTCGGGCGCGAGGTGGACAGCATCGTGCGGGACCTGACCGATACGGCGGTGAAGCTGGTCCGCGAAACGGAAATGGATCGGGTACGGCATCGTGCCCGCGAAAACGCCGAGCGCAGGGTGCTCGATGCGCTGATGAAGCGAGCGGCCACCGCCGGGCCGACCGCCCGGTTGCCGATCAGCATGGACGAGCGCGACCTGAAGGCCGCTCTGCGGCGAGGCGACCTCGACGGCGAAGAAGTGGAAATGGACGTGCAGATGGCTCCGGTAGGCGTGGAGATCATGGCGCCGCCCGGGATGGAGGAAATGACCAGCCAGTTGCAGAGCATGTTCCAGTCGCTCGGAAACCAGCGCACGCGCACCCGCAAGATCAAGGTCAAGGACGCCATGCGGCTGCTGACCGAGGAAGCCGCGGCCTCCATGCTGGATCAGGAAGAACTGAAATCACAGGCGCTGGAGGCGGTGGAGCAGAACGGGATCGTGTTCGTCGATGAGATCGACAAGGTGTGCCGGCGGGCGGAAGCATTGGGAGCGGACGTGTCTCGCGAAGGTGTGCAGCGGGACCTGCTGCCCCTGGTGGAAGGTTGCGCCGTCAATACCAAGTATGGCGTGGTGCGGACCGACCATATCCTGTTCATCGCATCGGGCGCCTTTCAATCGGTAAAGCCCTCGGACCTGATACCCGAACTGCAAGGCCGGTTCCCGATCCGGGTTGAACTGAGCGCCTTGGGGATCGAGGAGTTCGAACGCATCCTCACCGAGCCGGACGCGTCGCTTACCGAGCAATATACGGCCCTGCTCGGCACCGAGAGCGTGACGCTGGACTTTGAGGCGGAAGCAGTTCGCCGGATCGCGGAGATTGCCTGTTCAGTCAACTCCACCACCGAGAACATTGGAGCACGCCGCCTGCAGACCGTGCTCGAAAGGTTGCTGGAGTCCATTTCCTTCGACGCGGCGGACCGAGGCGGGCAGGCCCTGAAAGTGGATGCCGCCTACGTGGAGGAGCACCTCGGCAAACTGGCGGATGACGAGGATTTCCGCCGCTACATTCTGTAGTTCCCGTACCGGGTCTGTTGATGAATACCCAGGCGCCGCCATTGGAGTTGCGCCTGCTCGGCGAGCGCCGCGTGCTGCGCGTGAGTTTCGCCGACGGGCAGACGTTCGAGCTGGGTGCGGAATACTTGAGGGTGAAGTCGCCCTCGGCGGAAGTTCGCGGCCACGGACGTGGAGGCGGGCAGTTGCCCAGGGACAAGGCGGAGGTACGTATGACAGCCGTTGAACCGGTCGGTCAGTACGCGGTCCGTCTGGTGTTCGACGACGGACACGATTCCGGAATCTATTCCTGGGCGTACTTGAGGGAACTGGGTGAGCACCGGGAAGCGTACTGGGCGGGTTACCTCAGCGAGGTGGCTGCGGCGGATTAGGCAAGCCCACTTTTCCAGGGGCGTAGGGCGTTTTGGGCTGGTAAGGTACGCCCCCGCCTTACGGAGTGTTTCATGCAGTCGGCTGACCCGAGCCGGGAACAGGAAGAGCGATTTGGCTTCAGCCGGGTAACGCCGGGGGAGAAGACCCGGCGCGTGCGCGGGGTTTTCGAGTCCGTGGCCGGTCGTTACGATCTTATGAACGACCTCATGTCCCTGGGGGCACATCGATGGTGGAAGCGGTTTGCGCTGGCCCGCACCGGATTGCGTCCGGGCGCGACGGCACTGGACGTGGCCGGGGGCACCGGAGACCTGGCGGTCGGAATGAGCCGTCAGGTCGGACCCGATGGCCGGGTGCTGCTCAGCGACATCAATCCGGCGATGCTGCGGGTAGGACGCGGGCGGCTGCTGGACTCCGGCGCCTATGCCAACTGCAGAGCGGTATGCGCCGACGCCACAGCGCTGCCCTGTGCCGACGGCCTGTTCGATTGCATCACCATAGGATTCGGCCTGCGCAACGTCACCGGCAAGCCCGCGGCCCTTGAGCGCATGTACCGGGCCCTGAAACCAGGCGGCCGGCTGCTGGTTCTGGAGTTCTCGCGCCCGGCCATCAAGTTCATCCGGCCCGCCTACGATTGGTATTCCTTCGCGCTGATCCCCGCCCTCGGGCGCGTTGTGGCCGGCGACGCCGACAGTTACCGCTACCTGGTGGAATCGATACGCGTGCATCCGGACCAGGAGACGCTGGCGGCAATGATGCGGCAGAGCGGCTTCGAGGACGTGCGCTGGCATAACCTGTCCGGCGGCATCGTCGCTCTGCATATCGGATTTCGATACTAGGGTCTGTTCACACTTGCTGGCGCAACTCACGAGTTCTTTCGAGTCCGTATTGAACCGGAACCTGCGCGCGTCCCTGACGGCACGGCGCGCTGCGGCCGAACTGGACGGGCATTGCATGGATCTTGGCGTGGCCGCTTCCGAACCTCTGCTGCGATTGAGCGTGAACGGTGGGCGACTGCGTTTTTCCGAACCGGAGGACACACCGGCCACAGTGACCCTGGCAGGCGACTGGCGCCGGCTGCTCGGGTTGCTCGCCGGCGACCATTCCGGCCCGGGACTGGATTTACGTGGCGATCCCTCGGTGGCCGAAGAGTTCGCGCGGCTGCTGCAGCACTGCCGCCCGAGCCCCGAAGAGGAGTTGGCTCGTTTCACAAGCGACACATTTGCGCGCCAGGCCGCCGACGTGGCTCGTGAGGCAACTCATTGGGCCGAAGGCGCGGCCGGTTCGGTCAAGCGGAACGTCAGGGACTTTGTCCAGGAGGAAGCCCGGCTGCTCCCGACCCGAGTGGAATTCGAAGCCTTCGCTCAGGACGTGGACCGATTGCGGGATGCTGTCGGCCGGATTTCGGCCCGGGTGAGCGCCCAGCAGAGAGGCCGCGCCGCCCCCCCGGGCGACTAACGGCGGCGAGAGTCAGCATGCATGTCCTGTTGCGAATGGTCGGAATCGTTCGCCTTTTGGCACGCTATGGGCTGCTGAAGGAAGCCGGTCTGCCGCGACTGTTGCGGTTGCCAGCGTGGCTATTGCTGGCGCGGCGCAGGTCGAAGGGCGCCTCGCGTGGCCGGCGTTTGCGGGAGGCTCTGCAGGAATTGGGTCCGATATTCGTGAAGTTCGGGCAGAACATCTCGACCCGGCCGGACCTGCTTCCCGATGACATCGCATCGGAACTTGCGCGCCTGCAGGATGAGGTCCCGCCGTTCCCCGCCGCCACCGCCCACCGGCTTTTGAGCGGGTTCTACGGCCGTCCCGTGGAAGAGATCTTTGCCGAGTTCGAGGCGGAGGCCCTGGCGGCTGCATCCATCGCGCAGGTTCACGCGGCCCGCCTGCCGAGCGGCGAGGAGGTAGTGGTAAAGCTGCTGCGGCCTGGAATCGAGGAACGGATTCAGCGCGACGTCAGGCTGCTCTACGGGTTGGCAAGGATCGCAACGGCCTGGTGGCCGGCGACCCACCGCTTGCACCTGGTCGAAGTGGTGGAGGAGTACGAGCGGACCCTGGGATTCGAGATGGATCTGAGCAGAGAGGGCGCCAATGCGTCCCGGCTCAAGCGGAGCTTTGCCGATTCCGAAATCATCCATGTGCCTGAGGTCTACTGGGACTATTGCCGGCCCCAGGTCCTGGTAATGGAACGGATTCGCGGGACGCCGATCCGCGATCTTCAAGCCCTCAAGGACGCGGGCGTGGACATACCCGAACTGGCCGCCCGGGGCGTGGCGATCTTTTTCACCCAGGTATTCCGCGACAGCTTCTTTCATGCCGACATGCACCCCGGCAACGTGTTCGTGGACATCTCGGATCCGAAGAATCCCCGCTACGCGGCGGTCGATTTCGGCATCGTGGGAATTCTCGACGAACGGGACCACCATTACCTGGGCCAGATGCTGCTGGCCTTTTTCGAGCAGGACTATGCCCGCATGGCCCGCTTGCATCTGTATTGGGGATGGGTGGCGCCGAACACCCGGGTGGAGGACCTGGAGGCTGCGTTCCGCGTGATCGGCGAACCGATTTTCGCCAAGCCCCTGAGCGAGTGCAGTTTCGGCCGCGTGCTGGGTCGGATTTTCGCCACCGCCCAGGAATTCGACATGCAATTGCAACCGCAAATGCTGCTGCTGCACAAGACGCTGCTCAACATCGAGGGCCTGGGCAGGGAGCTGTACCCGGAACTGGATCTGTGGGAGACCGGCTATCCCCTGCTCAAGAAATGGATGGCGCGCCGGGCCGAGCCGGCCCGGGTGCTCAAGGAGCTCAGGCGCGACCTGCCGGAACTCCGCTATGCGCTGCAACGCCTGCCCCGGGCCGCGCACCGCCTGTTGGATCGCGTCGAGGACCGGCCGGTTCGTGACAGCAGGTTCAGCCGGGGCCGGCTGAGGTTCTGGCGTCAATCCACGGGTGCCGCTCTGCTGATCGCGGGCGCCCTGCTATTGGGACTTGAAACCGACCCGCTGTGGCTGGGCTGGATTGCGGGCGCTTCGGGGTTGCTTCTGATGCTGCTGGCCCGCCCACGCAGCTGAGCTCATCCGGGAAAGTGGGCGTTTCCGCCCTCCTTTGCCAGCCGTACTACGCGCGCAGGCTTCGCAGGAAGGCGCCGGCGTCTTTGCCGCGTTCCAGGCAGTCCACCACGGCAGAGCCCACAATTACACCGTGGGCCACGCCGCTGAGCGCCTCCACCTGGACGGCGCTACGGACGCCGAAGCCGGCGCAAACGGGCAGCCCTGAATACTCGCCGACCTTTTGCATGTAGGCGGTCATGTCCTGCGAAACACGGCGTTCTCCTCCCGTCACTCCCGTAACCGTCACGGCGTAGACAAATCCGCCGCTGCCCTCGCATAGCGTGCGCATTCTGGCCTCGGGCGTGGCTGGCGTGACCATTTGCACCAGGGCGATACCGTGTTCGTCGAGCAGCTTCCGGATGTCGCCTGATTCCTCCCAGGGCAGGTCGGGCACGATCAGCCCTCCCACATGGCACCGGGCGCAGCGTTGGGCTAGCCTGTCGATGCCGTAGGCCAAAAGCGGGTTGGCGTAACTCATCAGGACCAGGGGCACGCCAGGGTCGTCACCGGCCTCGAGTTCAGACAGTATCCACTCCAGGGTCGTGCCGTCAGCCAGGGCCGCTTCACTGGCGCGTTGTATCGTCACGCCGTCGGCCATGGGATCGGAAAACGGCACACCGATTTCCACCACGTCCCCGGCTTGGGCCAGTTGGCGAAGGGTGGCGCGAAACTCCTTCCTCGACGGATGTCCGGCCGTGAAGAACGGCAACAGCGCAGGCTGCGGCGCCGCCAGGATAGCGTTTCGCAGTCGCTCCGCGCCGGTATTCGAGGTGTTCACGGACGTACATTTTGGGGCATGTGCAACGGCCATGGCAATGCAACGGACCTGCCACAGCCGCAAAAAAGCGCCTGGTTGCAACCCTTGGGGGAATCACGGCATCAATTTTTGTGTTGGCCCATCTTGCAGGGAGTAGCCTATGAAACGATTTGCATTCTTGCCATGCGTTCTTCTCATTGGGGCATGTTCAGCCGTTAAGGACCCAAGCGGTCCGATTGTTGATATGCAGGGGGTCGACCCGAAACAATATGAGATCGATCTCGCCGATTGTCAGGGTTATGCCGACGAGGTGAAGATAGGCAAACATGCCGCTGGAGGAGCTGCCGCTGGCGCTGCAATAGGCGCGGTGGCTGGCGCTGTTTCCGGCGCCAACAAGACGGGCATCGGGCAGGCGGCCGGAATCGGCGGCGTGTACGGCGGAACCATGACCGGTGTTTCTGCCGTTCATGAGTCCCGCCACGTGGTGCGCGAATGCCTGCGTGGCCGAGGCTACCGCGTCCTGAACTAGGGTCTGTCAACGCTATGCGATGCCGCTCTGCCGGGTCTGTTTTCTTGCCCGGCACCGATGCCAGGCGGGAGATCGGGCCCTGACCCGTACTACTTGCGCAGTTCGGATCCTCCTGTTCCTTTTCTTGCGGGAGTGTTGGAGCCATGGATGGCGGAATCAAGCTCCACGGATGGATTCATGCGTCTCCTGCAAGAAAAGGAACAGGAGGATCCGCGAGAGTCTGTGATGCTCGTTCGCTAGTCTGACCTTGAAGTGAGGGTGGGCATGTCCTTGTCGCCCCGCCCCGAAAGTCCGATCAGCACTCGCTTGCCCGGGTTGTCGGCTGCCCACTGACGGGCGGCAAAGAGAGCGTGGGCCGGCTCCAGGGCCGGAAGTATCCCTTCCAGCCTGCAGCACTCGGCCAGTGCTTCCAGTGCTTCCTCGTCGCCGGCCGAGACATAGCGGACCCGGCCCAGCGCTTGCAGCAGCGCATGCTCAGGCCCCACGCCCGGGTAGTCCAGGCCCGCCGAGATGGACGAAGTCTCAAGCACCTGGCCGTCTTCGTCGTAGAGCAGCATCGAGTAACTGCCGTGCAGCACGCCGGGCTTCCCGGCACATAGGGAAGCCGCGTTCTGGCCGGGTCCAAGACCATGGCCCCCGGCCTCCACTCCTATGATTTCCACCTGCTCGTCGCCCAGAAACGCGTGAAAGAGTCCGATCGCATTCGAACCGCCGCCGACGCAGGCGAACAGCGCATCAGGCAGCCCGCCGGCCGCATCGGCAAATTGTTGCCTGGCCTCTTCGCCAATGATTCTCTGCAGTTCCCGCACCAGCCAGGGGTAGGGATGCGGGCCTACCGCGGATCCCAGCAGGTAATAGACGCCGCCGGGGTCGGCCACCCAGGTTCGAAAGGCCTCGTCGGTGGCCGCGCGCAAGGTCCGGTCCCCCTTGTCCACTGCGATAACCTCGGCGCCCAGCTGGCGCATGCGCTCGACGTTGGGCGCCTGCCTCTGCATATCCAGCACGCCCATGTAAACGCTGCAGGGAAGTCCCGCCCGAGCGCAGGCCGCCGCCGCCGCCACGCCATGCTGACCGGCCCCGGTTTCCGCCACCACCCTTTCAGCTCCCAGCCGTTGGGCCAGGTGCGCCTGACCCAGCGCATTGTTGATCTTGTGCGCGCCGGTGTGCGCCAGGTCCTCGCGCTTGATCCATACCCGCGCGCCCCATGCCTTTTCCAGGCCGCGGGCCCGGGTAAGCGGCGTGGGGCGCCCGATCCACTCGCGCCGCTCCTTGTCCAAGGCGGCGCAGGCGTCATCATCGGCAAAGAACTCGCGCGCCGCGCGCTCCAGCCGGTTGAGGGCCGGCATCAGTGTTTCCGGTGCGAAGCGACCGCCAAACGGACCGAAGCGGCCGTCGCGGTCGGGCAATTCCCCCTTCAGCAGGGCGGCCAGCAGGGCGGCGGATTGATCCGGCGGAAGGCTCATTGTGAAAGGTCCGCATTGCGCGCGGCGCGAATGAACCGGCGCACCCGGCGGGCGTCCTTCAGGCCCGGCGCCTTTTCCACGCCCGAGCTCACATCGACGCCCCAGGGCCGAACACGACGGATTGCCTCGGCGACATTGTCCGGGTCGAGTCCGCCCGCCAGCACCACGCTGGCGCGCCGCGCGAGCGTGGCCGCTCTCTCCCAGCTTGGAGGCAGGCCCTTGCCGCTGAGGGCGCCTTCAAACAGGCATTGCGAGTCCACAGGCACATTTTCGGGATTGAATCGATCATGGTCGCGATAAACAGGCAACTGCAGCAGTTGATTGGGCAGGCGCAAGCGCTCCAGGCTTTCGGCATCGGCCTGCAGACAATCCGGCTTGAAGTGCGCGTATACCTCGTCCCATTCGGCTTGTTCGGGGCGCAGCATAACCGCAATTCGCCGAACCGGATGCGGAACCGCCGCCGCCAGATCCGCGGCTTGCTCCGGCGCCAGGCACCGCGGCGAAGGTGGATGAAAGACGAAGCCGACGGCATTCGCGCCTTCTCCTACCGCCGCCTCGATTGCGTCGCGATCGGTCAGCCCGCAGATCTTGACGAACAGGCTCATCGGCCGCTGCGGTTCCGCCGGGCCTCGGCCAGCATGCTGGCGGCAAGGGCCCGAGGATCGTGGGCACGCATCAGCGCGCTCCCCATGAGCCAGCCGTCCCAACCCCGGGCCGCCAATTCCGCGGCCTGGCGGGCGTCCTCGACGCCGCTTTCCGCGTACAGCCGGTAGTCCCCCCGATCAGGAAGCTTGAGGCGCAGGAACCGGTTGGGGTCCACGGCCAATGTGCGCAGGTCCCGGCAGTTCATCCCCAACAGCGCACTGCCCGCTGGCGCCTCAAGGCGTTCGGCGATCCGCTGGGCCCTTTGCAGCTGTTCCTCGTCGAAGGCTTCGAGCAGCGCGAACATTCCAAGCTCCAGCGCAGTTGCCAGCATCGCCTCGGTATCCTCATCTTCAACCATTCCCACGATCAGCAGGACACCCGCGGCGCCGTTGAGCCGTGCCTCAAGAACCTGGTAGGGCTCGACAAGAAAATCCTTGCGCATGACCGGCGTGTCCGGCACTGCCGCCGCCACGTCCTCCAGCAACTTCAGGGATCCGCCAAAATGGCCGGGTTCGGTAAGCACGGATATCGCCATGGCGCCGCCGGCGACATATTCGCGAGCGGTATCGCCGGCAGAGAATTCGCCCCGGGCCAGTCTGCCTTCGCTGGGTGAACGGGGCTTGATCTCCGCGATCAGGTCGAACCCCCGTCGCGAGAAGGCCAGGCCTGGAGAAGGAGGCAGCGCATCGACCTGACTCCTGAGCGCTTCGAGGCTCAATTGTTCTTTCGCTTTTTTGGAGCGCAAGCGGCTCGATTCCGCCATTCGCTCCAGGAACCCGGCGTTCATGCTGCGCCGGAGCCGCGCATTCGATCCAGCAAACGTCCGGGCTCTCCCGAGCGCAGCGTCTCCCGGGCCTTGCGAAGCCCTGCCTTCAGATCGGGCGAAAGGCCGGTCATTTCCAGCACCAGTCCCGCTTGCAGAACCAGGGCGTCGTTCAAAGCCGTGTTGCCTTCACCACGCAAGGCGCCGCTCAGAGCTGCCGCGTTGTACGCGCGGTCGCCGCCCGCCAGCGACTCCGGCGCACAGCGCGGGATGCCGAAGTCGGCCGGGTCGCGGGTGCCGTCGAGTACCTGGCCTGGCTGCACGTCGAGCAACAGGAAAGGACCCACCGGCGTGGGTTCGTCCCACCCGGGTTCGCCATGGACCACAAAACAACGCTCGATGTCCAGCCCGCTCAGGGTGTCGGCCATCAATCGTGCCGCTCCGGTACTGAAGGCCCCGACCAACATGAAGGGAGGCCGGGCGGGGTTGGCCAGCGGCCCCAGCAGGTTGAAGACGGTGCGCACGCCCAGTGCGGCGCGAATGGGCGCCACGGATTTCATTGCCGGGTGAAAGTAGGGCGCGAACATGAATGCAAAACCGTGGGTCTTGAGCAAGCGGGTGACTTCCGTTGCCGTGGCGGGCAAGGGGACGCCGAGCGCCTCCAGCACGTCGGCGCTTCCGGTTTTGCTCGACACGGCGCGGTTGCCGTGCTTGGAGATACGCACGCCACAGGATGCGGCGAGCAGCGCCGCACCGGTGGACAGATTGATGCTGCCGGAACCATCGCCACCGGTCCCGACCACGTCCGCAACGGGCCCGCCGTCCGGCAATTCCGGCCTTATCGCCAGTTCCCGCATGGCGCGCGCAAAGCCGCGGAGTTCGTCGGCGCTCTCTCCCTTGAGGCGCAACGCTGCCAAAAGGGCGCCTGCCAGGGCGGGTGGCGCCTCTCCCCCCGCGATTTCATGCATGGCCTGCTCCGCCTGGCCTTCCTCCAGGTCGCCGCTATCAAGCAGGTGTTCCAGCAGGCCCTGCAGGACTTGTGGGCTAGACGCCATTCTCCGTCCTCAAGCAGTTGTGGGGTTTGTTTGTCGCGGCCCGATCATAGGCTTTCTGCGGGCGTGGGAGAAGGGGCAGCTCCCCTTTCTTGAACGAACCGGTCGCTTTCCCTCAGCCGCCTTGCGCAAGGCAGCTATTGAAGGAGTCCGCCATGTTGCGAATCAAGGCGAAGTACAGTTCCGGACCCTGCTCGACCGTGGTGCCCAGCGGATCGACGGTGCCGGCGCGGGCAGCCGTGTTCTCGATTATTACGTTTACCAGGCCCTGATCGAATCGGGGTTCGGCAAACACGCAGGCGGCGTCGAGTTCGTGGATCTTCTCGCGGAGTTCATTGATGCGCCGGATGCCGAGAGAACGCTCGGAGCTCACCACGCCGGAGCCTACCGCGGTCAGCCCGAAACGCTTCTCGAAATACTGGTAAGCATCATGGAAAACGACGTAGGGCCGGCCCCGAATGGCGGCGGTGGCCGCAGCTGTTTCCTCGGTCAGCGTATCCAGCCTTTCAAGGAGGGTTTCCGCATTGGCGTTATAGGCCGGGGCGTTGGCGGGATCCACCTCGGAGAGGGTGTCCGCGATAACTCGTGTCATGACAGCCGCATTCACCGGGTCGAGCCAGATGTGCATATCGAATGTGCCATGTTCTTCGTCTTCATGCCCGTTGCCGTGATCGTGACCGTGCTCGTCTTCATGTTCGTGCTCGTGCGGCTCGAAGGCTCCGCCCTCGCGGAAAGGCCTGCGGACAATGCCCCGGACCTCGGCGAACTCGATCACGCGGGCTTTGCCCGTCAACGCGGCGATTGGCCGCATGAGCGCGGTCTCGACCCCCTCGCCAATCAGGAATACCACTTGCGCGTTCTGCAGCCTCGCGGCGTCGGAAGGGCGAAGATTGTAGGTGTGCGGCGAAGAGGCGCCTCGCATGATCAGGTGCGGTTCTCCGACCCCGGCCATCACGGCGCTGACCAGCGAATGCACCGGCTTGATGGTGGCAACGACCTGGTCGGCGGATTTCGCTTCGGCAGGCCAAATCGATATGCCGGACAGCAAGACTGCGACCGCCGCCGCACCAAGCAGTCGCGGAGCATGGTGCGCGGTACGAGTACAGGACAAAGGTCTTCTGACAGTCATGAGGTGATTCCCCCGCCTTCAACCGGCACTGCCGCGAACGGCGTGCGCGGACTAACAGCCTGGCCGCATAGCCCGGCGATTTCGCCCGTTTGGCGGGCAAATCGCCTTCCCATGGCTGAATTGCGGCAGGCTGGCTATTGTAGACTGCCCCGGCAGGGAGAGAGATGCCGCCCGGGCTGCCGCTTTTGGGGGCATCGTGCTACCGGGGGGAAACTTGAGACGCGCCGCATCCACCAACCTGATTCGGGCCCGTAACCTGGGCGTCAAGCGGGGCGGACGCTGGATTTTTCGTCACGTGGACCTGAACGTCGAGCAGGGCGAAATGATCTTTGTCATCGGCGCCAACGGTGCGGGCAAGTCCACTTGCGTAAAGGCGGCATTGGGATTGATCGACATCGAGGAGGGCTCGGTGGAGACAGCGGATTCCCTGAGAATCGGCTACGTACCGCAGCAACTGCCGATCAGCCCGACACTGCCTCTCTCGGCGCGCCGTTTGATGACGCTGACGGGAAGATTTCCGCGCGCCAGGATTGACGCGGCGCTGGCCGCCGTAGGAATGGACAAGCTGGGCGACCCACAGGTCGCCACCTTGTCCGGGGGCGAGTTCCAGCGGCTGTTACTGGCCCGGGCGTTGACCCATCGCCCCGAGTTGCTGGTCCTGGATGAGCCCGATCAGGGTGTGGACATGGCCGGTGCTGAAGTGCTGTTCCGACTGATCGATGAAATCCGGCGAGATCTCGGCTGCGGCGTGCTGGTCATATCGCATGACCTGAAACGGGCCGTGCGCAAGGGCGACGACATAATCGTCCTGGTGCCCCATGAGCATGACGAGCCCGACGGCGAGGATGGCGAACCGGCGCCGTCCCCCGGCCCCGGCGGCCGTACCTTTTTCGGCTGATCATGCTGGACGACTTCGTTACCCGGGCACTCTTGGCCGGCATCGGGCTGGCGTTGGTAACGGGCCCCGTCGGATGTTTCGTCGTATGGCGCCGGATGGCCTATTTCGGCGAGACCATCGCGCATTCGGCCCTGCTTGGGGTGGCTCTCTCGGTGCTTCTCAACATCAACATCATGATCGGCATTCTGACCGCCGCCTGTCTGATCGTCGTGACGATTTTCTACCTGGACCGGCGGGAAACCCTGCCGACGGATACGCTATTGGGACTACTCGCCCATGGCGGACTGGCGCTCGGCCTGGTTGTGCTGGCCTTCTTTCCCAACATGCGGGTCGATCTGCATGCCATGCTGTTCGGCGACCTGCTTGCGGTTACCCGCCTGGACGTGGCGATCATCTGGCTTGGGGGCGCGGCGGCGATGGGAGTGCTCTACTGGCTATGGCGCCCCTTGCTGGCCGCCACCGTCAACATGGACCTGGCGAAGGTCGCCGGTCTTCGTCCGGAACTTGCCCGCCTGGTGTTCGGATTCCTGGTCGCGGGAATCATTGCCATTGCCATCAAGATTGTCGGGATTCTTCTGATCGTCGCTCTGCTGGTCATTCCGCCGGCCGCGGCCCGGCGTTTCTCGTCGAGCCCCGAGCGCATGGCCGTCGCTGCCGCTGCCCTCGGCGTGATCGCTACCGCGGGCGGCCTATATGCTTCGGCGCGCCTGGATACTCCGTCCGGCCCGTCGATCGTGGTGGCGGCCCTGGCGCTGTTTGTTCTCACGCGCATCCGCCTGCCGAAGCCCGGGGGCGACAAGCGCTGAGTCTCAAGTCGTCCCGTTCGGCAAACGGGACCCGGCGCCGAGAGGCGGAACCTAGTGTGCTGTCCCATAAGTTCGTTGCGTTTCAGCGCGTCCCCTGTGGCGTGTGGCAAGGCGCGGTCCGCCGGGAATGGTGTTTCCCATTGCCCAGGGCCGCAACGCGGCCACAGGCCGCAGGGGACACGCCCTTCGGGAGCGGGCCTGAAGCGCCACTGCGGCGTTGCCGCCCTGGGCAATACGGGCTGTATTCCCTGCGGCCGTCGCCTTGCATTGACGCTTCAGGCCCGCTCTGAAACGCAACGAACTTATGGGACAGCACACTAAAGCCCGTACATCATGGGCAGCAGGATCGAGAAGCCGCCCCACATGATCAGCGTGAGTGGCGCGCCGATGCGCAGGAAGTCGAGACGGCGGTAGCCGCCGGCGCTCATGATGAGCAGGTTGGTCTGATAACCGATCGGGGTCAGGAAGCTCATGTTGGCCCCGAAAATCACCGCCAGAATGAAGGGTTCCACGGGTGCCGAGAGTCCGACGGCGATGGCGTATGCGATCGGCGTTCCGATAATCGCCGCCGCGTTGTTGGAGACGATGTTGGTCAGGATCGCCATCACCAGCATCAGGCCGCTCAAGATCAGGGGCAACGGCAGGTCGCCGGAAACTGCCACGAATGCTTGCGCCATCCAATCGGCGGCGCCTGTAACCATCAGTGCCTGGCCGAGGCTAAGGCTGGCCACGATGATGATGGTGAGCGGTACGTTGAAGGCATCTCGCACGTTGCGCCAGCTCAGGCACCTTGCCGCAATCATCAGCCCGACGCCGGTGACGGAGGTGATCACGATGGAGACCCAGCCGAATGCCGGGGGAATGATGACTGCCGCCATGATCCCCACCGCCGCTCGCGCGCGCCCGGCCCGGGGCAATTCGATCACCCGGCCCAGCACCAGCATCGATGACTCCGTGCTCAAGCGGCGGATGTCGGCGCGGGTCGCCTGCACCAGCAACACGTCGCCGGTGCTCAGACGCGCGTTGAGCAGGTCATGCGTCGGCGCTTCACGGGCGCCGGGACGGTGGATGGCCAGCGCCGAGAGGCCATAGATCTCGTCCAGGTGAGCGGCGCTGACGCTGCGCTTGTCCAGCGGCGATCCTCGGGTCACAACAAGTTCGGCGATTTGCTGGGGATCATCGCTGAATCGCGCCTCACCCCGGGGCAGTGAAGCTCCCAGGCTGGCTTCGTAGTCGCTCAGGCGCTCCATGGTGTCTCGCACGAACAGGCGGTCACCCGCCTTGAGACGTATCGCACCGAGGTGCGTCACAAATACGTTGTTGCCTCGTACGATCCGGGTGATCTGAAGCTCGTTGTTGGTGCGCGCGCGAATTTCCGCCACAGTCTTGCCGTCGGCGAAACCGCCGGCATGAAGCCGCAGCGTGGATGTGTACAGGCGGCTGGCCGTCTGCAGCGGGAGTTTCCGTTCGGGCAGCCAGCGTGGCGCCACCAGCCACAGGAACGTAAGGGCCACTCCACCCACCAGCAGAACCGGGAGCGAGAACGAGAACATTCCGAAACGCACCAGCCCGAGTTCCTGCTCCGCGATGCCGACGACCAGCAGGTTGGTCGAGGTGCCGATAACCGTGGACATGCCCCCGATCAGTGTCGCGAATCCCATCGGCAGCAGGATGGCCGATGGCGCCTGTCCGGCGTGCAGGGCCGCCGCCGTCAGCACCGGCAACAGCATGACCACTACCGGCGTATTGTTTAGGAAGGCGCTGAAGACGGCCGATCCCGCGAGTGTCAGCAGCGCGGCCAGCACCGGAGCGCGGCTCCACAGGCGGGTGAAGAACAGGGCTACGGGCCGTAAGGCTCCGGTGGTTTCCAGTCCCTTGCCTACCACCAGCAAGGCGGTGATCGTGATGAGCGCCTCGTGGCCCAGATTGCGGAAGAAATCCGTGGATGCAAGTTCCGCATCGGGCCGTTCAAGCGGCCAGAACTCAAACCCCAGGACCAGCAGCAGCAACACGCCCATGCCGGCGGTTTCCAGTGGAATGCGGTCCCGCGTAAACAGGTACAGCGCGAACACGGTGAGGAGCATCACCATGAGTGCGTGAGTGCCGGGGAATTCGGGCAAGGATCGAACCTCGTGGCCTGGCAGCCGAAGCCGGGCGGTCAATGGTATCAGCCAGAGGCCTCCGCTTGCCCGGTTTGTCAGGCCCCGTGACGATCGTGCAACAGGGCCCAGGTGGAGCGCAGCAGCCGTTCGTAATCGGCTCGATCGAGCATCGAACGGACCGCGCTTCCGTACATCGTGACGTTGTCGGCAATGCGGATGAGCGGCAGGAGATTCAGCCACGCGCGAGGCGGGACCGGCGTCGGCCTGCGGGGCAGCACGCAAAAGGGAGACAGCGCCAGGAGCTGCCGATGCCGCGGGCTTCGATGGGCGATGATGCGGCGGGCCCGCGCTTCGCCGTATTGTGGAACCAGGACCGCTACCAGATTTTGCGCATCGAGCGCCGGGTACGGCCCGCGCTCCTGGGCCAGGCGCAAGGACTCACGCAGCAATTGGCGTTTGAAGAGTCTCAACCATCGCTCGACCAGCGCCAGGGTGGAAGGCGACTCGGGATCCATGCGGTGGCGCAGCACGAGATCGCCGATTCCGGTGACGTGAGCGGCCAGCCGTCGATTGGCGAACGCATCTTCCCGCAGGTTCTCCGATGGCCAGGTCACGGAATCAAGCAGGTTATCGGCCAGCCGCACGCCGACGCGGACCAGTTTCTTCAGGTGCCCGGTCCCGCGTTCGATCTGTTCGGCCGGAATCGCACTCAAGTCGAACTGCATTCCCAACCAGGCCGTCTCGGCGGCCGCCTCGAACAGGCTCAGGGGCATGACCGTGTCCGGTTTCTCGGCTCCCATGAGTTCGGTCAAGGGCCGGGAATCGCCGGCAAACACCAGTTCGATGCGCGGGTTGCCATGACTGGCATCCACGAGCTCTTGCCACTTTGCATCCGAGTCGAAAGCTTCCGGTCTCACCCGAAGCGTGGCGCGAAAGGCAGGGTTGGGGTTTCCCCGCACGGCCGCCAGCAGGGTGTTCCATCCGCCGTGGTCCGTGCGCAGCGAAAAATTGACCGTTACCGCCGGGCGGCCATCGCGCCGGGTCTCCAGCTCACGGCTCAGGGCTTCAATCCAGCCGCGGAAATGGCTTTCGGGCAAGCTGGAAAGATCGATGCCGACGGCGGCCTGCTGCTGGTCGAGCCCTGCAAGGTGCCCCTGGACGTGCCGCAGGCTGGGACTGTCGACCGACGGGACTTCGCCGGCTTGCGGTGTGAGCCGGAGCGCATACTGTCCGGAAATCGCGTGTCCCGCTGTCGGCCCATCGCCGAGATCGCGTGGCAGCGGGCCGATGGTCTCGCCGCTGAGCAGCCGCTCGAAATAGCCGAGCCATAGTGTGCGGTCGTGCTCGCCGCGGGCAGCGATCTCAGCCAGCTTGCGGGCAGATGCCCGTCGCTCGGCAATTTCTCTCGGTTGCCGTTGCATTGCCGTAATGTTCGGGCCGGGTCGAGTCGGCAACAAGGTGGAAATCACCCGCGTTCGAAGCGATATGGGCCGGGCCCGAAGTCAGAGCAGGTCTTTCAGGGCAACGGAATCGTCGGCCAGGCGGTTGACGTCCGGAGAGGCGCCGGCCGCAATCAGTTTCTTGCCCATCATGAAGTCCCGGGGGCTGGACACGGCCTCTACCGCCGTCAGCCGGCTGGCACGCAACCGAAAAGCTGCGAAGTGGCCGGTGGACGGATCGCCACGCAAAACGGTCTCATCCCCTGGGTGGGCGAGTCCGGCGATCTGAAGCTTCATCTGGTACTGGTCCGACCAGAACCAGGGCACGCTGGAATAGGGTTTGGGTGCGCCGAGTATCACCGATGCCGCTACCTGCCCGTGATCCATGGCGTTCTGGACCGACTCCAGGCGCACGGCGGATTGCAGCAGGGTGTGGACCGCACGGGCGCAATCACCCGCGGCCAGGACGGCTTCATCTTCGGTGCGGCAGTACTCGTCGGTACGGATCCCGTCCTCTTCGCTCAGGCCGCACTCACTTGCCAGCGCTATCGAAGGCAGGACCCCGATTCCCACCACCACGGAGTCGGCCTTGTAACTGCGGTCTGTGGTCTCGACGGCTTCGACGAAGCTTTTGCCGGCAAAAGCGCTGACCCGAGCGCCCAGGCATATCTCAACGCCGGATTGCCGGTGCAGGTCCGCCAGCCAGTCGGCCACCGCGCCACTGACGACACGGCTCATCAGCCGCTGCTCGGCTTCCAGTACCGTTACTCTCGTCCCGGCCTGGACTGCGGTCGCCGCCACTTCCAGGCCGATGTAGCCTCCGCCCACGATGACCATGCGCCGCCCGGGCCCAATCTGCCTGCGCAGCTGATCGGCGTCGGAGAGGGAACGCAGGTAGTGGATTCCGGGGAGATCCGAACCCGGTATGCTCAGGCGTCTCAGCCTGCTGCCCGTTGCCAGGACCAGCCGGTCATAGCGAAGTTCCGCGCCGCCGTCCAGCTGCGCCCGACGAGCCCGCCGGTCGATGGACAGCACTCGGCGGCCCAGCACCAGTTCCACGCCCCTGGATTCGTAGTACGCAATCTGGCGCAAAAACAGCCGCTCCACGTCCAGCTTGCCGGCCAGGTATTGCTTGGACAGCGGCGGCCGCTGGTAGGGAGGCGCCGGCTCGTCGCTGACCAGCGTGATCGCCCCCTCGTGGCCACCCATGCGCAGCGAAACGACCAGCTGGGCCGCGGCCTGGCCTCCGCCGACAACGAGGACCGATTCACCCATGCCTGTCAGGACCCTGCGGCTTGCAGGGGCCAGAATATCGGCAGCAGCAACATCACGACCGCGAACACGATCAGCGTCAGCCAGCCACCCGCCCGGATGTAGTCGGTAAAGCGATAGTTGCCCGGGCCCATGATCAGAATGTTCGCCGGATGTGAAATCGGGCTGGTGAAACTGGCCGAAGCTGCCATCGCCATGGCCATCATCGCCGTCGTCGGAGCGATCCCCATCGAGGCGCTGGCGGACAGAACGACCGGCGACATCAGGACCACCAGCGCTGCGGTCGGAATGATCATGGTGGCCAGCGCCGTGACCAGGTAGAGGCCGCCGATGACATACCAGGGCCCCAGCGCGCCCAGCATGTCCACCGCCGTTCCGGCCAGCAGGCTTGCGGCGCCGGTGTTGGCGAGTGCGGTCCCCAGCGGCAGCATCCCCGCGATCAGAAAAACTGCTCGCCAGTCGATGGCCCGGTAGGCGTCCTCCATGCTCAGGCAGCGGATCAGGACCATCAGCGTTGCGCCGATCAGGGCGGCAATGGAAATCGGCAGCCAGCCGGTCAGGACGGCGCCGATGACCCCGATCATGATCAGGCCCGCGTAGCGTTTCCTGGGACGCCGGGGTACGAACGGGGTCACTTCGATGAACGAAGGGTCCTTGGCCAGACGCCTGAGATTGTTGCGCGGCCCCACCAGCAGCAGGGCATCGCCGAAGTTGAGCCGCTCGGTCTGCAGGTCCGTATGCAGCGTCTCGCCGCCGCGCCGAATCGCCACCAGTTCCAGGCCGTACTTGTCGTTGAAGCCCATTTCGCCGGCCGTGCGGCCGCCATGGCGCGACAGTGGCGCCAGGGTGACTTCTTCGGTGGCGAGGCGGTCGCTGGCGTAGAGATTCAGGGCGGGAGTCATTTCCTCTTCCACTTGAAGTTCCTGCACCGCGCGCAAGGTTTCCAGGTCCTCGTTGCGGGTCTGAAGCAGCAGCCGGTCGTCTTCCTGCAGTACTTCGTCCGGGTCCGGGATGAACTTGACCTCGTCTTCGCGGTTGATGGCCAGGAGGCGAAAATCGAGCGCTTCGGCGAGCCGTGTATCGGCAAATGCCGTCCCGACAAGCGACGAGCCTGCCGTCACGCGCACGCTGATCGCACGTTCATTGGGGCGGTACAGGTCCTTGAGTGTCGTTTCGTCGAGCTCGATGACTTCGTCGAACTCCTCCAGTCTCCGCGCCAGTTCGGCAGTATCCACAAGGCCTTGCAGCAGAATGTAGTCGCCGGCCCGCAGCGGCGTGCGGTTCAATCCGGAGCGCTTGACGTCCCTGCCTCGGCGTGCCGCGATCGCGATGCCGCGAGTCTTCAGTTGCAACTCCTGGCGATTGACCGGGTTTTGGATCAGCGATGATCCTTCGGCAACGCGCGCCTGCACCATGCGCAGGTGCTCGGTCATCGGCAGATGGGTCGCCACCGCATCCCCTTTTGCGATCGCCGCCTGCCAGGCGCGCAACTCCTCGATGTGCTCGCGTTTGCCCTGCACAAGCAGCCGGTCACCCTTCTCAAGCGTTGTTTGACGGGCGGGCAGCCGGATGATCCGGCGGCCGCGCTCAATCGCGATGATGACCAGCCCCAGCGCGGCAATGCGGCTCTCGGCCAATGTCCGGCCGGTGAGCTTGGATCCCGGGTTCAGGGACACGGTGAACATGAAATCGCGCAGACCGTAGAGTGCGCGCAGGTTGCGCTGGCTTCGCGTCTTGGCGAATTCACCGGCCTCGCGTGTCGGCAGCAAGCGTCGGCTGAACAGCACGAAGACCAGCACGCCGGCCACCAGGGCCACCCCTCCCACCGGCAGGAAGTCGAAGAGTTCGAAGCGATAGTCGCCCTGCTCCGCCAGGGCAGCGCTCACGAGCAGGTTCGGCGGTGTGCCGATCTGGGTGGTCAGTCCGCCCAGCAGGCAACCGAACGACAGGGGCATGAGCAGGCGTGACGGGGGGACGCGGGCGCGCCGTGCCAGGCCCATGACCACCGGCAGCATCAGCACCGCCACCCCGATGTTGTTCATGAACGCCGAAAGCCCGCCGGAAGCCAGCATGATCACTGCCACCAGCGCCGATTCGTTGCGTCCCGCCAGCCGCAACACGCTGCGCCCGATGAGGTCGCCCACCCCGGTACGCAGCAGGCCCTCGCTGATGATGAACATGGCCCACAGCGTGATCACCGCTTCGTTGCTGAAGCCGGCCACGGCCTGCGCCGGAGTGACCAGGCCGGTGATGGTCAGTGCGCCCACGACCAGCAGCGCGACGACATCCATGCGCAGCGCCTCGGTGACAAAAAGCACCAGGGCGACTACCAGGATCGTAATGACCAGCGCGATGTCAAACATCAGCCGTCACCTTAACCCGCATTGGCGGCCTCACCGTATCCGCCCCCGCCGGGAGTCTCGATCACGAGCAGGTCCCCGGCCCGCACCCGGGTCTTGTCCCGCGCCGTCATTTCCCTGACCGTACCGTCCGCGCGCATGACCTGTGCTCGTCCCGGCTCCCCGGCCCCGCCGCCTCTTAGTCCGAACGGCGCAATCCGCCGCCGGTTCGAGAGTATGGCCAGTTCCATGGGCTCGAGAAATTCGATCCGCCGGACGGCTCCGTCGCCGCCTCGATGGCGGCCTTCGCCGCCGCTGCCCCCGCGGCGTCTGAATTCTCGCAGCAGCACCGGGTAGCGCAGTTCCAGTACTTCCGGATCAGTGAGGCGCGAGTTGGTCATATGGGTGTGCACCGCCGATGCGCCTTCGAATCCGGGACCGGCCCCGCTGCCTCCGCATACCGTCTCATAGTACTGGTAGCGGTCGTTGCCGAAGGTGATGTTGTTCATCGTCCCCTGGGCGGCCGCCATGACGCCCAGCGCTCCATACAGCGTATCCACGACGCACTGGGAAGTCTCCACATTGCCGGCCACCACCGCCGCCGGCCAGCGGGGATTCAGCAGGCTGCCCTGGGGCAGGACCAGGCGCAGCGGCTTCATGCAGCCGGAGTTCATCGGGATGCCGGAGCCGACGAGGGTACGGAATACGTACAGCACGCAGGCCCGGCAGATCGGCGCCGGGGCATTGAAATTGCCCTCGGACTGCGGGCTTGATCCGCTGAAATCCACGACCGCTTCACGCCGGTCCCTGTCTATCTTTATCTCCACGGAAACCCGCTCGCCGCCATCCATCTCGCAGGCGAAGCTGCCGTCCTCAAGCCGGTCGATCACGCGCCGCACCGACTCCTCGGCGTTGTCCCGCACATGGGACATGTAGGCGCGCACCGTCTCGGGCCCGTAGTGGCGGACCAATGCCGCCAGTTCTCCGGCGCCCTTGGTATTGGCCGCCAGTTGCGCCTTGAGGTCCGCCAGGTTGCGGGCGGGGTTCCTGGCGGGCCACCGGCCGCCTTCAAGAGCCTCCATCAGTTCCCGCTCCCTCAACCGCTCTCCGGAAACCAGCAGGAAGCTGTCGAACAATACGCCCTCTTCGTCGATATGCCGGCTGTCGGGTGGCATCGATCCGGGCGTAATACCGCCGATATCGGCGTGATGCGCGCGCGAGGCGACAAAGAAATCCACCTCGGCGTCTCCGTCGAGGAAAACCGGCGAGACGACGGTCAGGTCCGGCAGGTGAGTGCCGCCGTTGTAGGGAGCATTGACCAGGTAGGCCTCGCCGGGTCGCGGGCCGGTCTTGCGCGCCTTCAGCACGGCTTTGACGCTGGCGTCCATGGAGCCGAGATGCACAGGCATATGGGGTGCGTTGGCCACCAGCTCGCCGCCGGAATCGAATACGGCGCAAGAGAAATCCAGCCGTTCCTTGATATTCACCGAATGGGCGGTGTTTTCCAGCACCGCGCCCATCTGCTCGGCGATGTGCATGAAGCGGTTGTTGAATACCTCCAGCAGCACCGGGTCCGGACGGTCGCGTTTCGACTCCACCCGGGCTTGCCGGCTTACCCGGCTGAGTACCAGGTGTCCCGTGGATTGAGCCAGCGCCCGCCAGCCGGGCAATACGACGGTGGTAGCGTGATCTTCGGCAATGATGGCCGGTCCGTCGATGGTTTGCCCCGGGGACAGGTCGCGGCGGCGGTACGCCGGCGTCGGCACCCGCTTGCCTTCGAAAACAGCCTCGGCCATGAACGCAAGCTGCGGCTCGCCCGCTGCCGCCGGGTCATTTCGACCGTCCCAGCGGTACTCCTCGCCGGTGTCCCCGCTCGCCTGCAGCCGCAGGGCTTCGACGACCAGCCGCGAATCGGGAGGCTCGATCCCGAACCGGGCCCGGTGAGCGGCCGAGAAGTCGCCGCGCAGGGACTCCAGATCGGTTTTCCCGGGATCAAAGGCAATGGCAAGGGCGTTGTCCGAGTCCTTCACGCGGATTTCGGCGACATGTTCAAACGAAACATCGTGCGGCTCGATCTCGGCATCGAGCAGCTCCCGCCGACAGGCTTCGGCCAGCCGGCGGAAGCGTTCGGCCAGGTCGTCCACCAGATCTTCGTCGAGCTCCGATTCCACGGCTTCCTGCCGATACGCGCGCAGGGGCGCAAGTCCCAGTCCCAGGGCGGAAAGCACGCCGGCAAGCGGGTGTAGCAGCACCGTGTCCATCCCCAGTTCCTCGGCAATGGCGCAGGCATGCTGCCCGCCCGCGCCGCCGAAGGAGCACAAGGCGAACTCTGAGGGGTTCTCGCCGCGCTGAACCGAGATCTTTTCGATGGCCGAAGCCATCTGATTGACGGTGACGCGCACAAAGCCCTCGGCGACCTCCTCGGCGCTCATGCGCGCGCCGCTGTCGGCTTCGAGCTCCTCGGCCAGCCGGCAAAAGCCGGTATGCGAAGCGTCGCGGTCCAGATCCTGCCGACCGTCCTGGCCGAACACCTTCGGGAACATTTGCGGCTGCAATCGCCCTAGCGTCAGGTTGGCGTCGGTCACGGTGAGCGGCCCGCCGTTGCGGTAACAGGCCGGCCCCGGCTTGGCCCCCGCGGACTCCGGGCCGGAAACAAACCGCCCGGAACGGTATCGCAGGATGGAGCCTCCGCCCGCAGCAACGGTGTGTACCTTGAGCATCGGCGCCCGCATGCGCGCGCCGGCAATTTCGTTGTGCGTTACGTATTCGTAGTCGCCGGCAAAAAGTGCCACGTCGGTGGAGGTGCCGCCCATGTCAAAGCAGATGATCCGGTCGAATCCTGCCTGTTTCGCGGTTCGCGCCGCCCCGACCACACCGCCCGCCGGGCCGGAAAGGATGGCGTCCTTGCCGCGGAACCTGCCCGCCTCCACGAGCCCCCCGTTGCTTTGCATGAAAGCGAGATTGCGCGGCGTCAGCCTGCGCTTTTCCAACCCGTCCCGCAGACCGTCGATGTAGCGGCGCAGCACCGGTGACAGGTACGCGTCTACCAGTGTGGTGTCGCCGCGGCTGACCAGCTTGATCAGCGGGGACACCTCATGCGAAAGCGACACTTGTTCGAATCCGGCTTGAGTAGCCAGGTCGCCTGCGAGCAGCTCGTGTTCCGGATTGCGCCAGGCGTGCATGAAGCAGATGGCGGCGGATTTCAGCCCGCGCCCGCGCGCCGCCCGTAACTGGTCCAGCAGCGCGCCGGAATCCAGCGGGACCCGCTCCCTGCCGGTGGCATCAATGCGCTCCTCGGCTTCCAGCGCTTCCGCATACAAGGGCGCCGGACGCTTGATTTCCAGGGCGAACAGGTCGGGCCGATTCTGATAGCCGATCAGCAGCGCGTCGCCGTAGCCTGTGGTCGTAATCAGCAGGGTCGGTTCACCCTGGCGTTCGAGCAAGGCATTGGTGGCGACCGTTGTCCCCATTTTCAGGTCCCGGATGCCGCCGCTGGCGCCGGTCTCTTCCAGCAACATTCCGATCGCGTGCACGGCAGCGTCGCGGTAACGGTCAGGGTCCTCGGAGAGCAGCTTGCGAACTTTCAGGACGCCATCGGGGGCGCGGGCCACCACGTCCGTGAACGTGCCGCCGCGATCGATCCAGAATCGCCATCCGGGCATGCGGAAATTGTATGCCGCGCCGCCTTGCGGGGGGTCCTGGAAATGTTGGGACAAGAGCGGCTCGCCGGGATATAGTAGTTGGCCGTGAAATGAACTACGGTCCCGAAAGGAACCAACCGGGGAGCCTGACGGGAACGAGGGCGTCCTTCCCTCGTCAAGGGCGGGGAAGCCCTTGCTCCCAATACCAATGAACAGCACACGCACCGTCATCGTCACCCTGATCGTCTACAAGCTGGTTCTGCTGGGAATCGGCCTCTGGGCTCATCGGCGCACCCGCGACCAGGGTGAATTTCTGCTGGGTGGACGACGCATCGGCGCCTGGGTGACTTCGTTGAGCGCCTCGGCCAGCACCACGTCGGCCTGGACTCTTCTGGGCATCAGCGGTTTCGCGTTTACCGTCGGGCCTCCGGCCTTGTGGCTGACGGCGGGGGTGGTGTCGGGCTACGTGGTGAACTGGTACTGGATCGCGCCGCGTATCAACCGGGCGGCGGAACGGACCGGCGCGCTGACCCTGACCGAATTGCTGCTCGGAGGGGACGACTCCTACGCGCGCCTTGCCCGGCGCGTGGCCTCGATCATCATCCTGGTGTGCTTTATGTTCTACGTGGCGTCCCAGTTCCAGGCCGCCGCCACTGCCTTCAACGAATCGCTGGGCATTTCGGTGCAATCCGGAATCGTGTTGGGCGCCGCGGTCATCCTCGCCTATACGCTGCTGGGCGGCTTCCTTGCCGTCAGCCTCACGGACAGTCTGCAGGGCGCCTTGATGGTGGTGGTTTCCCTGTTGCTCCCGATCGTCGTGGTGTTCGCCGTGATCGCCTTGTCGGGAACCGACCATGTTTTCAGCGTGACCGGCGAGCCCTTCAGCATCAAGCCGCCGGATGTCGGCCTGGCCGCCGTCGGCTTCGTTATCGGTTCGCTGTGTGTAGGCCTGGGCCAGCCGGGCCAGCCGCACGTGGTCAATCGGTTCATGGCCGCGCGCGATCAGCGCGCGGTGCGCCAGGGAAGAATCATCGCCATGGTCTGGGTAACGCTGGTGTTTGCCGGAATGAGCGTCCTGGGGCTGGCGGGACGGGTCCTGTATTCCAATATCGGCAGCCCCGAAAGCCTGTTGTTCGTGGCCACCGAGCGCCTGCTGCCGCCGGTGTTGTCGGGAATCGTGATCGCGGCGGTGCTCAGCGCCATCATGTCCACCGCCGACAGCCAGCTCCTTACGGGCGCAGCCGCCGTATCGCGTGACTGGAGCCTCAAGCGCGCCCGACAGACGGTGGGCCTCAAGTTCACATACCTTGCGGTCACCGCAATGACCGTCGGAGCCACCCTGCTGGCACTGTTCGCGCCGCAAACGGTGTTCCTGCGCGTCCTGTTTGCCTGGCATGCCCTGGGCGCCTCATTCGCTCCACTGGTCTACATGATGGTTCTGGGACGGCAGGTAAAGTCCGCCTATGCGCTGCTCGTACTGCTCTGCGGGTTCCTCTTCACGGTCATCCTGCACCAGCTGCCGGACACCCCGGGTGACTGGGCCGAACGTCTGCTGCCGATAGTCGTAACCCTCACGATTGCGGCCCTCGGGTCCCACCGCGTGGCGAAATCTCATGACTAGCAGCCAGACCGTCATTGCTACGCTGATCGCCTACAAGCTGGTCCTGCTGGCGATCGGCCTGTGGGCCTATCGCCGCTCGCAGGACCAGGGCGAGTATTTCCTCGGCGGCCGGCAGATCGGCGCCTGGGTGACTTCGATCAGTTCCTCGGCCAGCGCCGCATCCGCGTGGACCCTGCTGGGCGTCAGCGGTTTTGCCTTCACCCAGGGCCTGCCGGCAGTCTGGCTGTGCGGCGGCGTCATCGTCGGTTATTTGATTAACTGGTTCTGGATAGGGCCGCGGCTGCGGGTGATTGCCGAAGAGACCGGGGCGCTGACCCTTACGGAACTACTTCTGGGCGATGGCGACGACGGCATGCGGATGACGGCCCGCGTGCTCGCTTCCCTGATCATTCTGGTGTCCTTCGTGTTCTACGTGGCCGCCCAGTTCCAGGCGGCGGGCGACGCTTTCAGCCAGGCGCTGGGGCTGCCCGGAGACACGAGCATCATCCTGGGAGCCACGGTGATCCTCGCCTACACCCTGCTGGGAGGATTCGTGGCGGTCAGCGTTACCGACACCCTGCAGGGTATGCTGATGTTGCTGGTGGCCATCCTGCTGCCGGTCGTGGCCGTAGTTGCGCTGGGAAATGTCCAGGGGTCGGAACAGGCGATGGGCCTGGCAGGCGAGGACTTGAGCCTGTCGCCCTCCAACGCCGGAATCGCCGGCCTGGGCTTCATCGTCGGCTGCCTGTCGATCGGCCTGGCCCAGCCCGGGCAGCCGCATGTGGTCAACCGCTACATGGCGGCCCGCGACGATCGCGCGATCCGGCAGGGGCGGATCATCGCGCTTTCCTGGGTTGTCCTGGTGCTGACCGGCATGACCCTGCTGGGCCTTGCGGGCCGGGTCCTGTTTTCGGATCTCGGCAACCCGGAAACGGTGCTGTTCGAGACGGCTTCCGGCCTGTTGCCGCCGGTGCTTGCGGGTCTGGTAATCGCGGCGGTGCTCAGCGCCATCATGTCCACCGCCGACAGCCAGCTCCTGGCCGGCGCCGCGGCTGCCTCGCGCGACTGGCGGCTGCAAAGCGTGCGCCACAGAAAGAGCCTTAAGTCCACCTACCTGGTGGTGGCGGCAATAACCGCCGGCGCCACGCTGATCGCCTTGTACGCTCCGGAAGCTATTTTCACCCGGGTGCTGTTTGCCTGGCACGCGCTGGGCGCGTCGTTCACTCCGCTGGTTGTCATGACCGTGCTCCGTCGTCCGGTGCGGCCGGTATACGCCGTGCTCGTCCTTGTGGTCGGCTTCACCTTCACCGTCGTGCTGAATTGGCAGGAAAACACGCCCGGCGACTGGGCGGAACGGCTCTTGCCGCTGCTCGTCACCATGGCGATAGCCGTCGCCGGCTCCCGCCGCGCATCCTGAAGCGGTAGTGCCCGAAAGTGACCATCTTGCGATAGAATCCCGCCCTCAGTCGGCCCTCGCCGGGGGAAAATGATGTCACGCGTATGCCAGGTCACCGGGAAACGGCCCATGTCGGGCAATACCGTTTCGCACGCGCACAATAAGCGCCGCCGCCGTTTTCTGCCCAATCTGCACACCCATCGTTTCTGGGTGGAGAGCGAGAAGCGGTATGTGAAGCTGCGCGTTTCGCGCCAGGGGATGAAGATCATCGACCGCGACGGCATAGAGCGGGTCCTTGCCGACCTGCGTGCAGCGGGCGAACGCGTCTAGCCTTCAACCGGGGGACACAGGGCAATGAGAGAAAAGATCAGATTGGTGTCCAGCGCCGGCACCGGCCACTTCTACACCACCACCAAGAACCGCCGTACCCATCCGGAGAAGATGGAGGTCAAGAAGTACGACCCGAAGGCGCGCAAGCACGTCGTCTACAAGGAAGGAAAGATCAAGTAAGCTGCACGCGCCGCACAGGAAGCGGTTTGAGAAACGACGCCGGCATGGAGTGCTAGAATCTGACAAGGCTATCAAGTTGGGGGGAGCCGCGGGTCGGATGCAGATACGCACCGAGACCGACAACGGAACGCTTATCGCGTATGTGGCGGGTCGCATTGGGGCATCCAATGCTTTTGACTTGCAGCGTTCAATGCTTGCGGTAGTTGGCGACGACTCACAAACGGTTGTCGTTGATTGCGCCTCCCTTTCCGAAGTCTCCAGCGCCGGACTCAGCGCATTCCTGATGCTTGCCAGGACCCTCAACGATCGGGGTATCCGGTTTGCGCTCTGCTGCCTGGCGCCCAAACTTCGGGATGTATTTGAAATGACGGGGTTCGACAAGATCATCCCGGTCCACGCCTCGCAGGCGAACGCACTGGATTTCATAGAAGACTGAGGCCGCGCGGTCGCTACTCGGCGCCGCGGCGCGTCAAAGGGCCCCAAGGCGCGCAAGCGAGGTGCATCCCTCGTGTCCCACGATGAAGTGATCCAGCACCCGCACGTCGATCAGTTCCAGCGCCTTGCGAATGCGCTGGGTAATGAGGTGGTCCGCCTGGCTGGGTTCCGCAACGCCCGAAGGGTGGTTGTGGGCGAGAATGACCGCCGCAGCATTGCGTTCCATGGCGCGGCGGACGATTTCCCGGGGATAGACCATGGCGCTGTCCAGGGTGCCATGGAAGATTTCCTCAAACGCCAGCACCCGGTTACGGCAGTCGAGAAACATGCAGCAGAAGGTTTCATAGCGCCGGTCCCTCAGACGAGCCAGGAGGAATTGCTCGCTGTCCCGGGAGTTGCGCAATTGTCGCCCGGTGGTGATCTTTTCCTTCAATGACCGCGTGCAGCATTCACGGGCCGCTGCAATAACGGCCGACTTGGCCGCCCCGATTCCGCGCAGCTTGCCGAGTTCCTGCGGGGTAGCGGCAAATATGGCTCGCAAGCTGCCGAAGCGGACCAGCAGTTCCTGCGCGAGCTCCAGCGCCGACAAACCGCCGGCTCCCGAGCCGAGAAGGACGCACAACAAATCCGCATCCGACAGGCTGTCCGCACCCATGTTCAGCAGCCGCTCCCTCGGACGCTGGGCGCTCGGCCATTGGTTAATCCTTGAACCGGCCATGTAGGAAGTGTGACCGGTGCGGCGAGAGGTGCAAAGTCCAAATGCGCCCGCGTTTGCGGGATAATGGGTAAGACTTATGACTTCCCTCAAGGACAAGAAGGTACTGCTCGGGGTCAGCGGCAGCGTGGCCGCTTACCGTGCGCCGGAGCTCGCGCGCCGGTTGGCCGAGCAGGGCGCTGAAGTCCGCGCGGTCCTTACCGAAGGCGGCGCGAAGCTGATTTCCCCGCTTCTGATGCAGGCGGTAACCGGCGCACCGGCCCGCAGCAGTCTCTGGGACGAGGCTGCCGAAGCCGCCATGAGTCACATCGAATTGGCCCGCTGGGCGGACTGTATCGTCGTCGCACCCGCCACGGCAAACATGATCGCGCGCCTGGCCCGAGGGGAGGCTTCCGATCTCCTGAGCACCCTGTGCCTCGCCAGCACGGCCCCGCTGCTGGTGGCGCCGGCCATGAATCGCAACATGTGGAACCATGAAGCGACGCAGGAGAACTGCACCGTGCTGCGCCGCCGGGGATGCACCCTGGTGGGGCCCGGCTACGGTGAGCAGGCCTGTGGCGATGTCGGCGCCGGACGCATGAGCGAGGTCCCGGACATCGTGGCCGAGGTGGCCGGGGTGATTGCGGTTTCCCGAAAACTTGCGGGAAAGCGCGTGTTGATCACGGCCGGACCTACCCGGGAACCCATCGATCCGGTGCGCTACCTGTCGAATCACAGCTCCGGAACCATGGGTTTCGCGCTGGCCGGGGCAGCGGCGCGCAGCGGCGCCGAGGTTGAGGTTGTCGCCGGGCCCTCGGAGGCGAACACGCCCGCCGGCGTGACCCGGGTCGACGTGGTGACGGCCGTGGAGATGCTTGAGGAAGTCATGCGGCGCGCGCCCGATTGCGACATATTTATTGCCTGCGCGGCGGTGGCCGACTATGCGCCTGCGGAATACAGCCGCAAGAAACTGAAACGCGGCGGCTCGCCGACTTCTCTCGATTTGAAGCCCGCGCCGGACATTCTTGGACAGGTGGCCGGAATGACCCGGCGCCCGTTCCTTGTGGGGTTTGCCGCCGAGACCCATGAGGTGGAGAAGCACGCTCGCGGCAAACTGAAGGCAAAGGGCGTGGATCTGATTGTCGGAAACCAGGTGGGCGAGGGCAAGGGCTTCGGCAAGGTGCAGACATCCGCCTGGGTCGTCTGGAAAGGCGGGGGCCAGCGGATTGAGCGTTGCGGGAAGCCGGAGTTGGCGCGCTGCCTGGTGGACCTGATCTCCGAACGCTGCGCCGACGGCAAAGTGGCGTACTTGCGCACCGGGAGCTCGCCGCAGTGAAGCCGCCTGCCGCTGGATCGGGCAAAGCGATTCAGCTGCGCATTCTCAACCCCAAGGCCCGTTTGCCCCGTTACGCGACGGAAGGATCCGCCGGCATGGACCTGTGCGCCTGCCTGGACGAGCCGCTGACTCTGGGCCCCGGCGAAACTCAGCTCATTCACACCGGCATTGCACTGCACATCGCCGATCCCGGGCTGGCAGCGGTCATCCTCCCCCGGTCCGGACTGGGTCACAAGCACGGAGTGGTCCTGGGCAACCTGGTGGGCCTGATCGATTCCGACTACCAGGGCGAGATCATGATGTCGTGCTGGAACCGGGGCGATGCGCCCTTTGTCCTGGAAGATGGAATGCGCGTGGCGCAACTGGTGTTGCTGCCCGTAACGCGAGCGCATTTCGAGGTGGTTGAGGAATTCACCGCCTCGCAGCGCGGTGACGGCGGTTTCGGGCACACCGGCCGCCACTGAGCGGCGAACCGTGCCCGGCCTCCGGGGCCCAGCTCAGGATGCGCCGTATTTCTTCCGGTAGGCTGCCACGCGCGCCCGGGCTTCCGGGTCCATGCCGGTGACCTGCATGGCGCTCAGGAGGCTGTCGAGCCCGAAAACGCAGCAAACCTGGATACCGTATTGGTCGGCCAGTTCCCTGGCGGCGCTGCGATGGCCCGCGCCACGCTCCTGCCGGTCCAGCAACAGCAGCAGTCCCACCGGCTCGGCTCCCGCTTCCTTCACCAGCCTGACGGCCTCGCGCGCGGAGGTTCCGGCGGTGAGCACGTCGTCGACGATCAGCACCCGCCCCTCCAGCTCCGACCCCACCACCGCTCCACCCTCGCCGTGGTCCTTGCGCTCCTTGCGGTTGTAGGCGAACGGCAAGTCCAGTCCGTAACCCTGCTGGAGAGCGAGAGCGGTGATCGCGGCCAGGGGGATGCCCTTGTAGGCCGCGCCGAACAGCATGTTGAAACGCAGTCCCGAGGTAATGACCGCTTCCGCCAGTGCCTGTCCTGCCACCAGTGAGCCGCGCCCGGTGCACAGCCGCGAGGAATTGAAGAAATAGGGTGTTGCGCGGCCGGCCTTGGTAATGAAATCGCCGAACTGAAGGGCTTCCGTGTCCAGAGCGAAACGCAGCAGATCATCCTGGCTTGGACGCAGGACGCTCACTTGAGTTCAGTCCCCATGGAATTGCGGCCTCTCACGATTGAGGAAAGCCTCGTAAGCACGGCGAAAATCGGTAGTTTGCATGCAGATGGCCTGGGCTTGCGCCTCGGCCTCCAGAGCCGACTCCAGTGGCATGTCCCATTCCTCGTTGAGCTGGTTCTTGGTCATGGCGTGGGCGAAATTGGGGCCGGCCGCGAGGTCTTCCGCCCAGCGCACACTTTCCTTGAGAATTTGCTCCGGCTCGGTCAGCCGGTTGAAGAAACCGACGCGGTGTGCTTCATCTCCAGGCATCGAACGCCCGGTAAACAGCAGTTCAGCCGCGCGGCCCTGGCCAATGATGCGCGGCAACAGGGAACAGGCGCCCATGTCGCAGCCCGCCAGCCCAACGCGCGTGAACAGGAAAGCCGTGCGGCTCCGCCCCGTTCCCACGCGTAGATCGGCGGCCATGGCGATCGCAGCCCCGGCCCCGGCGCAAACGCCGTCGACGGCGGCGATGACAGGCAGCGGGCAGCGGCGCATCGCCTTGACCAGGTCGCCGGTCATACGGGTGAAACGGAGCAAGGCCACTCCGTCCATCTCCAGCAGCGGCCCGATGATCTCGTGTACGTCGCCGCCGGAGCAGAAGTTACCTCCAGCGCCGTGAATCACGACCGCACGCGCGGTCCCTTCCCGGTCCATGCCATTGAAGGCGTCCCGGAGCTCCGCGTAAGACTCGAATGTAAGCGGGTTCTTCCGCTCAGGCCGATTCAGCGTGATGACCGCTACCTGCCCGCGCAGTTCCATAAGGAAATGCTGCGGACTGAAATTCATATGTTTGCTTCCTGCAACGCTGCTGCCCTGGCCGCCAGCCGTTCGGCCTGTTCTTTGCCTGAAAGATATTGTATCGGCCAGTGCTGGCGGCCATGGCCCAGCTCGGTGGCGGCACGCAGCGTCCAATGAGGATCGCTCAAATGAGGCCGGGCCAGCGCGCACAGATCGGCCCGTCCGGCGGCCAGAATGCTGTTGACGTGGTCGGTCTCGTAGATATTTCCGACCGCGATCGTCGGCACTCCGGCTTCGTTGCGGATCCGGTCCGAAAACGGCGTCTGAAACATGCGCCCGTAGACGGGCCGGGCGCGGGTGGTCGTCTGGCCGGCGGAGACATGAATGATGTCCGCTCCGGCCGCGGTCATGGCGCGGGCGATCTTTACCGAGTCTTCGCCGGTGACGCCGCTCTTGACCCAGTCGGTAGCGGAAATGCGCACCGACAACGGCTTGTCGTCCGGCCAGACCTGACGCACCGATTCAAGAACCTCGAGCGGGAAACGCAGCCGCGCATTCAGAGAACCGCCGTAGTCGTCTCGCCGCCGGTTGGATAGCGGCGATATGAACGAGGAGAGCAGGTAGCCGTGCGCACAGTGCAGCTCCAGCCAGTCGAAGCCTGCGTCCAGCCCAAGCAGGGCGGCACGCCGGAACTGCTCGATGACCTCGTCCATGTCCGCGCGCGTCATCGCCCGCGGGACCTGTCCGCCTCGCCGGTAGCTGCGCTCGGAAGGACCCATCACCTCCCAGTTGCCGGATTCCAGCTGCTGGTCCATTCCCTCCCACATCAGCCGCGTTGAGCCCTTGGGGCCGGAGTGGCCGATCTGCAGCGCCATGCGCGCCTGACTGTTGGCATGTACGAATTCCACGATGCGTCGGTAAGCGGCTGCGTGTTCCTCGGAGTACATGCCGGCGCATCCGGGAGTGATCCGCCCTTGTGGCGACACGCAGCTCATTTCGGTGAACACCAGCCCGGCGCCGCCCTGGGCGCGGGCCCCGAGGTGCACGAGATGAAAGTCCCCGACCGCGCCGTCCACTGCGCTGTACATGTCCATCGGCGCGACAACCACCCGGTTCGCCAGTTCCGTGCCCTTGATTCGGTAAGGCACGAACATCGGCGCCACCGCGCGTGCGCTGCCGGTGGCGCGATGGCTGTACCAGCGTTCCATTCGTGTCAGCCACTTGCGGTCGCGCAGCCTCAGGTTTTCGTGGCTGACCCGCTGACTGCGGGTCAATAGCGAGTAATTGAATTGCTGGGGTGCAAAGCGCGCGTAGCGAGGCACGTTTTCGAACCACTCCGTGGAATTCCGCGCCGCCGATTGCAGCTTGATCACCTCCAGCCGGCGGCTTTGTTCGTATTCTTCGAGGGATTCGTCGGTGGCGCCGCCGCTGTTGAGCGCATCCGCCAGTTCGATGGCGTCCTCCAGCCCCAGCTTGGTTCCAGAACCGATCGAGAAATGCGCGGTATGGGCCGCGTCTCCGGCGAGAATCAGGTTGCGGTGGCGCCATTTGCCGCAATGTACCCGGCGGAAATTCAGCCAGGCGTGGCCCTTGATGTGACCGGCGTTGCTCATCAGAGGGTGGCCGTCGAGATGCCGCTCGAAGATCTTCTCCAGCACCCGGCAGCTGTCTTCCTGGCCCATTTCACCGAAGCGCAGCCGCTGCCATGTCTCGGGGCTGCATTCCGGGATAAAAGTGGACAGCCCGTCTTCGAAGCGGTACGCATGCGCCCAGATCCAGCCTTCCTTGAGTTCCTTGAAGATGAAGTTGAAGGCCTCGAAGTGCTTGTGCGTGCCCAGCCATTGAAAGTAGTTCACACGCTTTTGGATCTCTACTTCGAAGTGCGGCGCGTAGGCTTGCCGGAAGCGGCTGTTGCCGCCGTCGGTGGCGATGACCAGGTCGAAATCGCGGTACAGGCCCAGGTCCGGTTCGGCCTCCGTCTCGAATCGGAGATCGGCGCCGAGTTCGGCTGCCCGACGCTGCAGGATACGCAGCAGGCGTTTGCGCCCGATCCCGCAAAAGCCATGGCCCCCGGACAATAGCTTGCGGCCGCGGAAATGCACCTCGATGTCGTCCCAGTGCGTGAAACGGCCGCGGATTTGCTCAGCCGTCTTCGGATCGTTTTCGGTCAGGTTGTCCAGAGTTGCGTCGGAGAAAACCACGCCCCAGCCGAAGGTATCTCCCGGCCGGTTGCGTTCCAGCACGGTGACGCGGTGACTCGACGAGCGCCGCAACATGGAAATGGCGAGGTACAGCCCGGTGGGCCCGCCGCCCGCGATCAATATCCGCATGCGCTCAGTTTATCCGCATCAGGAGGCGGCGCGCCGCTGGCCACCCGCCTTATACTCTTGCGTTCACCAACCCAGGCGGAGGCGGGAGAAACAGTGAAGAAATTCAATCGGCGTGATGCCGTAAAGGGAATCGGCGCCAGTGCATTGGTTCTTGCCGGCTGTGGCCCGCGCTCAGGCACCGAGAACGGCTTGCCTGCAACGGACAGCCAAGTAATCGTGATCGGCGCCGGTTTGTCCGGATTGCAGGCAGCACGGCTGCTCGAGTCCGAGGGTTTGCGGGTCACGGTGCTCGAGTCGCGCAACCGCGTAGGCGGCCGAGTCCTGTCCTACCGCCACATTCCCGGTTCGCCGGAAGCAGGCGGTACCAGCTTCGGCGCCGGCTACGCTCGCATGATGGCGGTTATAGAGGAACTGGGCGTGGGCCTGGTGAACCTGGATCCGATCCTGGGGTTGTTCAACTCGCGCGAACTGGCGCTTGGGGGGCAGATCATTCCGGCCGCCGAGTGGCCCACGCATGAGTTGAACGTATTGCCGGAAGGCGCCCGCCAGATGATGCCGTGGGCCCATCTTGGCTTCAAGATGTTCACGAACAATCCCTACCCCACCACTCCGGATTGGATCTCACCCGATTACGCGCACCTGGATGTGTCGCTGCGCGAATATCTGACCGGCCAGGGCGAGACCGACGCCGTTGTGGACCTCTGTTACAACAACAATCCCGGCTGGGGCAACAACGCCGACGATGTGTCCGCGGCCCTTGTATTGTTCGCCATGCGGTTCGCAGCCGCCCAGCGAGGTTTTACCGGGCCGGACGGAGGTTCGATGTATACGGCCGCGAACGGCAACCAGTCGGTGCCGGAAGCGATGGCCGCGGCATTGAGCGGCGACTTGCTGCTTGAGCAAAGGGTCACCGGTATCCGCGATACCGGATCCGGCGTTGAGGTGCACTGCGAGGACGGCAGCCGACATCGCGCCGACCGCGTGGTTTGCTCCCTGCCCTGTTCCTTGCTACGGAATGTGGCGCTGGAGCCCGCGCTTGAAGGCATGCAGGCTGAAGCGGCCCGGTCTCTGGATTCCCAGGTAGTCAACCAGCTGCACATGGTGGCCAAACGCCCGTTCTGGGAGGACGACGGGATGTCGCCGAGCATGTGGACGGATTCGCTGGCCGGCATGATCCTGGCCGAACGCAAGGGCGATACGCCCGAAGAAATCACCAGCCTTACCAGCTGGACGCGGGGCGCTCTGGCGATAGAGATGGACACGCTTTCCGATGAAGAGGCCACCGCCCGAATCGTTGCCGATATCGAGCGTCTGCGGCCGGCCGCCAAGGGCCAGCTCGAAGTCATGGCCTACCAGTCCTGGTACAACGATCCGGATGCGGCCGGCGATTGGGCGGTCTGGCAACCGGGCCAGGTCACGCAGTTCGCGGCGCATGTCGGACGCCAGCACGGAAGGGTGCATTTCTGCGGAGAACACACCGCCGTGGCAAACCGGGGCATGGAAGGGGCGTTGGAGTCCGGCGACCGCGTAGCCTTCGAAGTGCTCGATCTGATCTAGCCACCGTCTCCGTGACAACAACTGTCAAATCACCCGGATCCTTCCGGGTGGCGCCGTTTGCGGCGCTGCGTCCGGCCGCGGGAAGAGCGCCTGATACGATCGCGCCTCCCTACGACGTGGTAAGCGCCCACGAAGCCCGGGCACGGGTCGCCGAGCGCCAGAACGACTTCCTGCGCCTGTCTCTGCCTGAGGCCGCAATGGCGCCGGAGGGCGACCATGGTCCCGCCCGGCGATACGCTGCGGCCCGGCAATCACTGGACGATATGCTGGCCCGCCGGGTAATTGCACGCGACGGCAAGCCGGCCTATTACGTCTACCGGGTCCGCAGCGGTGAGCATACGCAAACCGGCATTGTTCTTCTGGTATCGGTCGAAAGCTATCGTGCCGGCACCCTGCGCCGCCACGAACTCACGCGGCCGGACAAGGAGACCGACCGCGCCCGCCTCATTCAGGCTCTCGAAGCCCAGACCGGCCTGGTAATGCTCGCGCACCGATCGCACGATGACCTGGCCGCGGCCATTGCGCGCGCAGCGGAATCAACGCCCGATTGCGAGGCCAGCCTGAGCGAGGGCGGTGCGACAACGGAGCACAGCGTCTGGGTGGTCGACGATGTCAGCGCCACGGAGCGGATCACGCGGGCTTTCGAGGAACTGGGCGAGCTGTATATCGCCGACGGACATCATCGCGTAGCCGCGGGCAACCGGGCGGCGGCGGCAAACCCTGACCGGCCCGAGGCGCAGTGGCTGATCGGCGCGACCTTCCCTTCCGATGAACTCAGGATCCTGGACTACAACCGCGTTGTCTCGGGCCTGAACGGACACAGTGCCGAGTCGTTTCTCAACTCGCTTGGGGCCAGCTTCGAAGTCGCGTTGTTCGAGGGTCCCGCGCGACCCGCACGCGCCGGCGAATACGGCTTGTACCTGGCTGGCGCCTGGCACAAGGCCCGATTGCGCCCCGGCCTGGCGCCGGAAGATGATCCTGTAGGCAGTCTGGACGTCAGCCTGCTGGGCGAGCATCTCCTGGCGCCCGTGCTCGGCATCGAGGATTCCCGCACCGACCCGCGCATTGACTTCGTGGGCGGAGCGCGGGGCCTGGTGGAACTCGAGCGGCGGGTGGACAACGGCTCGGCCTCAGTGGCGATCGCGCTGTATCCCACGCCCATGCAAGCGCTCATGGATGTGGCCGGCGCCGGCGAGATCATGCCGCCGAAGTCCACCTGGTTCGAACCCAAGCTGGCTGACGGACTGTTGGCCTATAGTTACGCCTAGCATCCGCTGGGCCTGCGGTCCTGGCGGCGACCCACCAACCATTTCAAATGAGGGGGCTGAGATGTCCGACGACAATAACACTCTGGCGGAAGCCAACGAGATGGACGACGAGGTGAAATTCGCACCCGACGCCGTTCCGTACATCGAGAAGGTACCCGGCTTCGTGCGCGGCGTGGCGCTTAAAGCCATGATCGCCAAGGCCAGGGAGCAGGGCATAACGCTCATTGACGGCAACTTCATGGACGAAAACAACCCGATGAAGTAACCCCCCGGGAACGGGGGCATCCTGCCCTCGCGGAAGACATCAAGCCCTTCTTCCCACTCCCAGCCCAGCTTGAGCAAAATGCCTGACAAGACCCCGGGAAGCGAGTCGCCGGTCGACCCCCTTGACGTCATCGTCGTAGGCGCTGGATTTGCCGGCGTTTACGCAGTCTACAAGTTCCGCCGCATGGGTTTCTCGGTCCGGGCGTTCGAGGCGGGCGACGATGTGGGCGGCACCTGGTTCTGGAACCGCTATCCCGGCTGCCGCTGCGACATCGAGAGCATTCACTACTCCTACCAGTTCGACGACGATCTGCAGCAGGAGTGGGACTGGACGGAACGGTACGCGTCCCAGCCGGAGATCCTTTCCTACATCCGCCATGTCGCCGACCGCTTCGATCTGCGCCGCGACATCCGCTTCAATACCCGCGTAACTGCGGCCCGATTTCAGGCGGCGGCGGATGGAGCACCCTCTCACTGGACGGTGGCAACGGATGACGGCCAGACACACACGGCTCGGTTTTGCGTCATGGCGAGCGGTTGCCTGTCTTCTCCCAATTTTCCGGACATAGCCGGCCGCGATACGTTCTCGGGCGAGCTGTATCACACCGGCCAGTGGCCTCCCCAGGGCGTGGATTTCACCGGGCTCAGGGTGGGCGTCATCGGTACGGGGTCGTCCGGCATCCAGTGCATCCCCCTGATCGCGGAACAAGCCGCCCGCCTCACCGTGTTTCAGCGCACGCCCAATTACGCCATCCCGGCCAGCAACCGCCCGCTCGAGCCGGGTGAATTGCAGGATGTGAAATCACGCTACACGGAGCTTCGCGCCGAGGCGAAGAAGGGTATCCCCGCGCTCCCGGTCAAGCCGGCGGGCCCTTCCGCACTTGCCGTTTCGAATGAAGAACGCGACGAGATTTACGAATACTCGTGGCAAAACAACGGGCTGACGTTTCAGGCTACTTTTGCCGATGTGCTTTACGACGAGGATGCCAACCGGACCGCGGCCGACTTCGTGCGGCGCAAGATCCATGACATCGTCAAGGACCGGGAAGTGGCCGATCTTCTGACACCGAAAAACCCGTTGGGCTGCAAGCGCCTGTGCGTCGATACGCACTACTACAGGACCTACAACCGGTCGAACGTGACGCTGGTGGATGTCGCAGGAGAGCCCATTCACGCCATCGAGCCCGAAGGCATTCGCGTCGGCCGCGACTTGCACGCTCTTGACGCCATTGTCTTTGCCACCGGCTACGACGCCATCACCGGGGCCTTGCTGGACATGGACCTGCGGGGACGGGGCGGACTTTCACTGCATGAAAAGTGGGCGGAAGGCCCCCGTGTCTATCTCGGGCTGGCGACCCACGGGTTCCCCAACCTGTTTCTGGTCAACGGGCCGGGCAGTCCGTCCGTCTTGGTGAACATGGTGACCGGTCTTGAGCAGCATGTGGACTGGATTGCCGATTGCCTGGTTCACATGAGAGACCATGGGCTGGAGGCCATTGAAGCCGAACCGCAACACCAGGAGGCATGGGTTGCCCACAACAACGAGGTGGCGGGACGCTCCATGCGGTCCAGCTGCGCCTCCTGGTACACCGGCGCCAATATTCCGGGCAAGCCAAGCGTCTTCATGCCTTACGTGGGTGGATTCCCGGCCTACGTGGAGAAGTGCGAGCAGGTGGTCCAGGCGGGGTACGCCGGCTTCACCCTGTCCTGAAGCGCCCGAACAGGGCCAGGGAAATTGCATTTCCCGGCGGGGCAGCCTGATACCATGCTGTTGCTTCGATTCTGATTCCACAGGCAAACCACACGTAAAGGAAAGGAGGGAGACATGCGGAAACTCAGTTTGACTCGGCGGGAGGCCCTGCTGGCGGGCGCCGGAACAGCCCTGGCGGGCGGCATTCTTCCAGCCTCGGCAGCCACGCCGGCGCTGGACCTGGAAGACCCGGCCGTGCGCGCACGCGTTCGCGCCAAGGTGTCGGGTTCCGCCGCCGAGGAGACGGTGTACAAGTTCTACCGCCTGCACCTCTACGCTTATATGAATGAGGGCAACCTCGTGCCGCTGTTCACGATGAACAACCTGAACGTGACACAGTGCCGTCCCCTGGAGGACAACCAGTACGCATTCAAGGTGTTTGAGTGCGGCGTCTATTGCAAGTTCGACACGGACGAGGTACTGGAATCCTGGGAGAACCCCGTTACGGGCGAAGTCAGGGAACCCTGGACGTTCCTGGGCGGCCCCTTGAACGTCAAGCTCGGTCCCGACGGGGTGGAAACGCCGCCGGAGGCCACGGTCCATCCCGATGCCCTGCGCATGGAAACGTACGGTGGCATGGTTTTTGTGCCCGTCGCCTCGCATTTTTCCTACCCCAGTCCCTTCGACCCGGACGAGTGGCCGAAGGAATCCCCCGGTCGCACCCACTACTGGGATTCCCTGTTCGTGCTCGCCTCCAAGGTAGAGGACGTGGCCAATCCGGACATCGACAACGCACCGGCCTTTTGCCAGTTCCAGAACCTGGTGAGCTGGGGCCCGTGGGTCGGCATGGGCGGCCACGAGGGCCGCAGCTACGGCCGGGCCTACGGCACCAAGCTGGCCAGTATCGATGACCTGCCGCCGGGAGCCCGGCGGTCGCTGGAGTTGAAGGCGCCGAAGATCTTCGACGTGGAGAACTGGACCGAGTACCACGACTACATAGAGGAATACAAGGACACCTACGGGTCGTAGCCGCACTGAGAAGGCCGCGCGCCATGAAAGTCTTTGAAATAGGGGACTACAGCAAGGGCCTCGGCCTGCATGCGGTCGAGCGGCCCGAGCCCGTTCCCGGCCATGGCGAGGCGGTCATGCGGGTGCGCGCCACCGGCATCAACGCCCGCGACCTCACCATCATGCACGGCAGTCTGGGCAAGACCGTCATGCCCCACACCCGCGTCCCGCTGAGCGATAACGCCGGCGACATCATCGCGGTCGGCGCCGGCGTGGAAAACGTCCGGGTGGGCGACCGGGTGACGATGAATCATTACTGGCAATGGCTGGACGGCGACTGGCACGCGTCCATGGCGGAGCAGGACTACTCCGCGACCCTCGACGGCTTTCTGGCCGAGCAGGTCGTCGTGCCGGCGGTGGCCTTGATCAGGCTGCCCGACGGCATGAGCTATGAAGAGGCCAGCACCCTGCAAAGCCCCGGCCTTACCGCCTGGAACGCCGTGGTTGAAGCGGGCGCCGCCAGGGCCAGCGATACCGTGCTTACCCTGGGTTCCGGAGCGGTGTCCGTGTTCGGAATGCAGTGGGCGAAGATGCTGGGTGCGCGATGCATCATCACGTCATCCAGCGACGAAAAACTCGCTCGTCTGAAGGAACTCGGCGCTGATTTCGGCGTGAATTACCGCACCAATCCGGATTGGCCCGCGGAGGTCCTGGAACTCACTAACGGCGAGGGGGCGGACATCATTCTCAACAACGTGGGCTTGGGCGAAACGGAGAACTGCCTGATGGCCGCCGCCTCCAATGGCCGCATCATGCATATCGGTGCCAACCCCGTGGTCCACAATCTGCCACCGCTTAAGCCGCCGTCCCTGACCAAGCTGCCCAACATCATTCTCAAGAACCTCACTGTGCGGGGCATCATCGTCGGCAGCCGGCGCATGTTCGTGGACCTCATCCGGGCCATGGTCGCCAATGACATCAAGCCCGTCATCGACCGCGTCTTCGACTGGGACGACGTCTACGACGCGATCGAGTACATGCAAAGCGGCGAGAAGATCGGCAAGATCGTCATTCGCGTAACGTAGCGCCGCGTGCCAGAAATTGGTGGTGATGGGTGGGCTTGAACCACCGACCTGCGGGTTATGAGTCCGCCGCTCTAACCAGCTGAGCTACATCACCACGTGGTGCCGGAAGAGGGACTTGAACCCGCAACCTTCCGCTTACAAGGCGGATGCTCTACCAGTTGAGCTATTCCGGCCCGGCCCGTAATTCTACCGCGAGAGCGGCCAGACCACGCAGGACGAGGTTCGGGGCGACTTGTGCTTGCGGCAGCTCGCCGGTGGCGACCAGGTCGTCGGCGCCTCCGCCCGTCAGCAGCAGCACCGGGGAACCCCCTCCCTCGCTTGCCAGCGTTTGCATGCCCGTGCGGATCATGCCCAACTGCGCCGCCAGCGTGCCCTTTTCCATCGCCTCGGCGCTATCGGTTCCGGGCGCAATATCCTGCGGTCCGCCGGTATGATCCTTCAGCCTCGAGGCCAGTTCGGCTGTTCCTTTCGCCATGGCGGCCAGACTCATCTCCCGGCCCGGCGCGATGTAGCCGCCGAGATGGCGGCCATCGGCCAGCAGCAGGTCCATGGTCACCGTGCTCCCGGCGTCGACGATGCAATAGTCCCTGGGGCCCAGCGCGTGCGCGCCGACCAGCGCCGCCCAGCGGTCCGCGCCCAGATTCAGGGGGTTGGCGTAGGCGGCGGTCACGCCGCAGGCACAAGCGCGCGCCTGCACGAAAACGAGTTCGACGGCCAGTCGTTCCAACACCAGTCCCGCAAGCTTGCGGCCGATTTCCACGCCCGCGACGTTGCAGGCCAATGCACCGGCCAATGCCTCCCCGCGGTCCAGGAACGGCAGAGCGGGCAGCCCGTCCGCGGTGCGCGCGGCGCCGGCGCCTTGAAGTTCCTTCCCGGCGCCGGAAAGCCAGGCCCACTTGATCCGCGTGTTTCCCACGTCGATCAGCAGGATGCGCGAAGAAGCAGCGTTCACAAGCGAATCTCCGCCGACAGTATGCGCCGCTCGCCGCCCGATTCCTTAAGCAGCAGGGCGCCCGACGAATCGACTCCCGCCGCCACGCCCACGTGCCTGTCGGCGCCGCACCATGCCTCGATTCGCTTTCCCGCAAGCCAGTCGCGCCGTTTCCAGCCATCCGCCCAGCGGCGGAAACCATCTGCCGCGTGCGTTTCCAGCACCCCGGCGATGGCCGAGATCATGATCCCCGCCAGCGCGTTGTGCTCAGGTGCTTTCCGCAGATTCAGTTCCGAAAGGCCCGTCGGCGCCAGGCCGCCGTCCCGCGAAACCAGTTCGCGCTGCTCATCGCTCACCCGTATGTTGACTCCCAATCCGGCCACGACCCGGGTCTCGGTTCCGCCCTGCGCGGAGCTCTCCACCAGGATGCCGCCCAGCTTGCGGTCTTGCGCGACCAGGTCGTTGGGCCACTTCAATTCCACGGGGCCGGAAACGAATTCCTCCAGCGCCTCGGCCGTTGCGACGCCCAGCGCCAGGGCAAGTGAACTGTCCGGCGGGCGCTTGGAGAACCGGCCGACACTGAGCAAGAGGCCGGCCCCCGGCGGTGAGTGCCATCGCTTGCCGCCGCGTCCTTTTCCGGCGCTCTGGTGGTTTGCCAGGCACACGGCAAGCCCATCGTGCAGGTCGGATGCGTTCAGGTTCAGTAAACGCTCGTTGGTCGAAGGAAGTGAGTCGTGTAATTCCAGCAATGCGACGCGCCGACGCAGGTCGGGACCGAGTGTTTCAAGCAGTACGTCGTGGTCGTACAGGACTCAACCGCCGCTCTTGAACCAGTGATCGACCCGCACGCGTTCGAAACAATGTTCCGATCCGTCGAGCAGGTTGCGGATGTTGCTGCGGTGCGTCGACACCGTGAATGCTCCCGCCGCGGCGGCCAGCCAGAACAGTTCCGGCAGCGCATCGGGCATGAAGAAGGCAAGGAAAAGCGGCGCCGAAACTGCCGCCACCATGGTTGCCAGTCCCACGTAGCCGCTGAAGATCATGACCAGCACCCACACGGCCAGCACCGCGCCCACCAGCGGCGCGTGCAACACCAGGTAGGAGCCGAGTAATGTGGCAAAGCCCTTGCCACCCCGGAACTCGTGCCACAGCGGGTAGCAATGCGCCGCGGTAACGGACGCGCCGGCCGCCACCTGGACCCAGGCCAGGGAAAAGGTCGGCTGTTCCGCAAACGAGTAGGCCAGCGAGGCGAGCGGGCCTACCACCAGTATTGCCTTGCCCACGTCGCCGATCATGACGGCCAGGGCAAACCAGAAGCCGGCGGCGCGCAGCGCATTGGTGGCGCCGGCGTTGCCGCTGCCTGTCTCGCGCACATCCAGGTTTCTCAACCTGCCGAGCGCCAGGCTGAAGTTGATCGAGCCGATCAGGTAGGCGAAGACCAGTGAAAGGCCGAGCTCCAGCATGATTGATCTAGGTGGCCTGCATGCTGGGGCGTTCGGAGACGCGGGCGTGCCAGGCCGCCAGGGCGGGACGTTCTTCCAGCACCTTGAGGTTGAACTTGCTGGCCATGCGTGCGGCCATGTCAACGGCTACCCGCAGCGTGATGTCGGCGATGGTGAAGTAATCCAGCGCAAGGTATTCGCGCCCGGTCAGCCGCCGTTCCATGAAGTCCAGGAAATGCCCGGCGCGCTTGCGGCCCCGCTCCACCAATTCCGGAATCTGAGCGTAGGCTACAGGTCCCGGCAATGCATGGTCCCTGAAATTGTTGATCCGGTTGCGCAGGGCTTCGGCGAGTCCGGGCATCCCTTCCTGCTCCACGATGTGGTTCCACATCAGTACCTGCGCGCGGTCATCGGGACTCGATCCGAACAGCCCGGGTTCCGGGTGCAGGTCCTCCAGGTAGTGGCAAATCGCCAGGCACTCGCTGATGCGGGTGCCGTCGTCGGTCTCCAGCACCGGAACCTGGCAGAGCGGATTGACCTCGCGGTACTCGGTGCCCAGTTGCTCCTTTTTGGTCAGGTCGATCTGAACGCGCTCCATTTCCAGGCCCTTCTCGGCCAGAAAGATATGCAGCCGCCTGGGGTTGGGCGCATGGGCGTAGTCGTAGAGCTTCATGCCTTTTCCAATGTCTTTTTGGCGGACTGACCATAAAGCATCTTGCGCTGTTCCTCGGTCAGCGGCTGGTCGGAGCGCAGGTCCTTGCCGACTTCCATTCCGCGCTGCACTGCCGGCCGCGCGCGCAGCCTTTCAATCCACGCGGCGACATTGGGCAACTCGTCGACGCCCTGGCCCAGCTTCTCGTAGGGAGCCGTCCAGGGGAAACAGGCCATGTCCGCGATCGAATACTCGCCGGCAAGATATTCGCGGTCCCTCAGCCGGCGCTCCATAACCGCCAGCAAGCGCCCGTACTCGTTGGAGTAGCGCTCGGTGGCGTAGGCATGCTTGCCCTCCTGGTAGATGAGGAAGTGCCCCGCCTGGCCGGCCATCGGTCCCAGCCCGGCCATCTGCCAGAACAGCCATTGCATCGCGTCGTAGCGCTGGTGGGTTTCGGTGGACAGAAAGCGCCCGGTCTTGTCGGCCAGGTAGACCAGGATGGCGCCGGACTCGAACACGGAAAGCGGGCCGCCGGGTGCGTCGTTATCGACAATCACCGGCATGCGGTGATTGGGATTGAGCGCCAGGAACTCGGGGGTGAACTGGTCGCCCGCACCGATGTTTACCGGCTTGACGTCGTACGGCAGCCCGCACTCCTCAAGCATTATGGCGATCTTGAACCCGTTGGGGGTGGGCCAGTAGTAGAGATCAATCAAGTTGCTGCTCCTATAAGAAAAAAACGGGACTATTCTGCGCGTAGCGCCAGAACGGGATTCATGCGCGCCGCGCGCACTGCGGGAACCACGCCCGCCAGTATGCCGATGAGCACGGCGATCATCAGCGCGGCGACTGTGTAGGCAATCGAAACGCTTACCGGGATGACCGGGAACAGCGCGGCCAGGGACCAGGCGGCCAATTGTCCCAGAACCAGTCCCAGCAGACCGCCCGCCAAGCCCAGGGCCAAGGCCTCGGCCAGGAACAGGCGGCGCACCTCGCGGCGGCGCGCGCCGAGTGAACGCAGCAGGCCGATTTCAAAAATCCGTTCCTGGATGGAAATGGTCATGATGGTGAATATTCCCACACCGCCCACAACCAGCGAAATCCCGCCCAGGGCTGCGACGGCGGCGGTAATGGTGCTCAATATCACCCGCATGGTGTTCAGCATCTGATCCTGCGTGGTGATGGAGAAGTCTTCCGAGCCGTGCCGGGCAACGAGCAGCCGCGTGATGTCTCCCTCCACTTCGGCGGCGGGTCGGTCCTCGCGGTAGCGAACGTCGACCTCCTGCACGCCCAGCATATTGTAGATTTCCATGGTGTGCTTGACCGGCACGAACACTATGTCGTTCAAGTCAAAGCCGACGGTTGTGCCTGCGTCCGCCAATACGCCGACTACGCGGAAGCGATGCCCGGAAACGCGGATATAAGCCCCCAGCGCGCTGTCGGCCCCGAAAAGTTCGTTCTTGAGTGAGCTGCCGAGCACCGCGAGCGGGCGCGCCGCAAAAAAGTCTTCATTCGGCAGGAAGCGTCCTGAACCCATATCGAACGAAAAGATCTCGGGAAGTCTCGGGCCCGTCCCCAGCACCGTGACATTGCGCCTGACCCCTTCATTTTCGACTTCCGCCATCCCCATCACGGCCGGCGCCACCGCAACCACGGAATCCAGTCGCCCGATGGCCAGCGCGTCGTCCAGCGTGAGCGGGCGTATGGTGTTGGTGACCATGCCCGGCGGACCGCCGAAGGTCTGGTCCTTGCCCGGGGTAATGACCAGGAAATGAGTTCCGAACCGGGTGGCTTCCTGCTCTATGAAGTCATACATTCCTTCGCCGATCGAAGTCAGCAGGACTACGGCGGCAACCCCAACGCCGGTTCCCAGGGCGGTGAGCAGCGTCCGCAAGCGATGTATGGAAAGGGCCCGCAGGGCGAGGCGGAGGAGATCGAATGGTTTCACTACAAGTGCCCCTTCAGCGCCTGCACCGGATCCATCCGCGCCGCCTTTCGCGCCGGCAGCGCACCGAACACAAGGCCGCTTCCCAGCGCCGTTATAATGGCCGCGACCACGGCCCACCATGGCGGGCGGATTTCTATGGTCGGGAATAGTTGCTGTGCGAACCAGATCAGCAAATAGCCCAGGCCCAGGCCGCACAGGCACCCGAGCAGGCTCAGTATGGCGGCCTCGCTGATAAACAGGCGCATGATCTGCCGGCGGGGCGCACCGATCGCCATGTAGAGCCCGATTTCCGACGTGCGTTGGCTTACGGCAACCAGCATCACGTTCATGATCAGTATCCCTGCCACGACCAGGCTGATGCCGGCGATTCCCCCGAGCGCGGCCGTGATGGCGTTGAAGATGCCGTCGAACACTGACAGGACGGCGTCCTGCGTAACGGTCACGAAGTCCTCCATCCCGTAATGCTGCTCGATCAGCCGGCGGGTGAGTTCATCGATCACCTCGGGAACGATTTCCCGGGAGCGAGCCTCCACCATGATGTTGGTCAGCGCTTCGGTGTTGTAGAGCGTGGCCGTAAAGCCTACCGGCGCAACAACGATTTCTCCGGTGTTGATCCCGATGCTCTGCCCGCTGTCGGAAATGATTCCCACCACCCGGCAGCGCGACTCGCCCAGGCGCAGCCAGGTTCCCAGGGCCGGTTCGGAACGATACAGCTCCTTCACGATGACCTCGCCGACGGCGCACACGGGAGAAATGCGGTCCATGTCCATTCGCGGGAAGAACGCGCCCGCCTTCATCTCGAGCTTGCGTATTTCGTAATAGTCGTCGTTGGCGCCGACCACCAGCGTCTCGCGTTCGCGCCCGCCCTGGGAAACCGGCAGGCGGCCCATCATGATCGGCGCCGCTCTCACCACGCCCGGAACGCGGCGTATTACTTCCACGTCCCGATAGGTCAGATCGCGGGGCGTTTCGCCTGTAAAACCGAAGGAAATCGAGCCGGAGGTGCCAGGATTGCCGGGCTGCACAATGATGAGCTCGGTACCGAGGACCCGGAACTCGCCGGTAACGAAAAGCCGGCCCGCTTCGCCCAGCGCCGTAAGCAGCATGACCGACACGACACCGATGGAGGTGGCCAGCAGCATCATGGCCGCGCGCAGGCGGTAGCGGAACATGGCGCGGGTGGCCATTAACAACAGGTCGTGGAATTTCATGGATCGAATTCTGGTCGGCGCTTGAATTGTGCCTCAAGTTGTTAAACCATGCCCCGCGGTTACAGTAGCCCCTTGCAGCCGGACCCCAGCCCCGACCATGTTTAGCGGACTCGAACAACTCATGCAGGAACACCAGGCCTGGCTTTGGTTTCTCACCGTCGCGCTGGACCTGGGGTTCGCGGTGCTGCTGTACCGGCTGTTCGGACGCTACGGCTTGTACGGCGTGATCGTCTTCAGCCTGCTGATGGCCAATATCCAGGGGCCGAAACTCACCACCATCCTGGGCCTGCAGACCAGCATGGGGGTAATCCTCTACTCGAGCATCTTCTTCGCTACCGATCTGCTCAGCGAGAAATTCGGCCGTCGCGAGGCGCAGCGGGCAGTCATGCTGGGATTCGCGGTGAGCGTGATGGTGGTGATCATCAGCCGCGTGGGTCTGCTCTATGCACCCTCGCCTGACCCCGACACGGCCGAACATGCGTCGAGGATGCATGAAGCCATGTCGGCGCTATTCGACTACACGCCCCGCTTCGTGTTCGGATCGCTGCTGGCCTATTTGCTGAGCCAGAGCTTCGATGTCTGGGTTTTTCACCGCATTCGCAAGGCGACCGGAGTGAAGCACCTGTGGCTGCGCAACACCGGCTCGACGCTGCTCTCGCAGGTGATCGACACGCTGATTTACGGCCTGGTTGTTTGGTGGGGGATCGTCGATTTCGTGACCGCGCTGCAGCTGGCTGCGGCCAAATACGTGTTCAAGTTGCTGATCGCCGTGATCGACACGCCGTTCATCTACTGGGCCCGAAGCTGGAAGCGGTCCGCCGGAAGCGGTCTGGCGCCCGAGCGATAGACCTTTTTGATAGCGCACGCCCATGCCGCCGAGGGTACCCGGCGACATGGGCGCCCAAAGCAGCTGCCCCTTTGTGGCGGCCGGTTGGCCGCCGAGGCGTTGATAACGAATTATCTTGCCGCTAAGCGCCTTTGCCTTGATTCAGGACGCGGATGCCCGGGAGGCATGCGACGCCCGAAGAATCGATTTACACGCTTCCCTTGGTTATCAGGTTCCAGGCGCGCATACCCATTATGGCTGCACCACCGGACAGATAAACAACAGCGACCTGGTCGACGATTGCGTCCAGGCTGGCGCCGACTGCCGGGACGTTGGCTATAACGTCTGCTCCACCGGCTGCGGCGACCACCAGAGCGGTGGTGAGAAATGCCTGCGGATTTGCGGCATCAATGTTCATCACCGCATAAGCTACGCCAAGTACGACCATGGCGAGCGGGAGAACCTCCCCTGGGACTGTGCCGGGCGCAAGGCCCTCAATGACTGCGGCAAGGATGCCAAGTCCGTAAACGATTCGTGTCGCCATTTTCCATTCCTCCCATGTTGGCTAAACAAGCTGTTCAACCTTATCACGTCGTTTTCGCGAAACGACCGCCGCCGCCGCGTCCCGCCAAAATCAGGCCGTATGGCGTGTAATCAGAGGCGTTCGTCGCCGCCGATGCGCCCGTCCAGCATTGTCAGCCGCCGCCGCGCGCGCCGGCCAAGGTCCGGGTCGTGGGTGACCACGATCAGGGTCAGACCGTCCTCGTTCAGGGACTCCAGAAGCCGGATGATTTCCATGCTCGAACGGGAGTCCAGGTTGCCCGTAGGCTCGTCCGCCAGCAGCAGGCCGGGGGACATTACGATCGATCGCGCGATGGCGACGCGCTGCAGCTGGCCCCCCGAAAGCTGGTTGGGACGATGCTCCATGCGGTCGGAAAGCTCAACACGCTCGAGTGCGAGTTTCGCCTTCTCGCGACGCTTGCGCCGCCGCCAGCCCGCCAGCGTGAGCGGTAGTTCGACATTCTCGAAGGCGGTCAGCCGCGGTACCAGGTGAAAGAACTGAAACACGAAGCCGATGACTTCCCGCCGCGTGCGCGCCAGTCGATCATCGGACATCCTGGCCGTGTCTTCGCCGCGCAGCCGGTAACTGCCGCTGTCGGGCGAATCCAGTAGGCCGATGATGTTCAGCAGCGTGGACTTGCCCGAGCCCGAGGGGCCCATGATCGAAAGGTATTCGCCGTCCTCGACCTCAATGGTGACGTTGCGCAGCGCATGGACGACCTGATCGCCCACCGGGTAGTCGCGAAAAATACTGGTCAGGGCCAACAAGAGGCGAACCCCCTGGCTTGCAAACGGCGCCGGACTATTCGGCGGCGCGCACTGCCCGCGCGCCCGCTACCACGCCCGCGCGGTCGAGACTCAATACCACCAGCTCGCCTTTCCTGGCCCCGGACGCGATTTCGGTGTGCTCCCAGTTGCCGAGTCCCACCTCGACACTCCGTTCCTCAAGAATCCCGGTGTCGGTGTTCAGGACCATGAGGCGCTCATCCTCGATTAGCGCCTCGGTCGGGACACGAAGCGCCTCGGGCTGAACAGCCACGATCACCTCCACGTCGGCGCTGTAGCCCGGCATCAGTCCGTATCGTTCGGGCTCATTGATCTCCGCCTCGATCTCCACGGTACGGGCCTGTTTCTCAAGATCAAGCACATAGGGCGCGACCCGCCGCACAACCCCCGGGAAGAACTGGTTGGGGAAGGCGTCGAGAACAATTCTTACCTCCTGTCCCGCCCGGACCAGTGGAGCGTCCACCTCGTCGATCGGGGCGCTGATGTACAGGCAGGTGTTGTCGATCACGTCTACCGTCGGCAGCGTGGCCACGCCAACCGGGGAAGGCGTGACGTATTCGCCCAGTTCGCCGTTGATCTCGGCGACCACCCCGTTGAAAGGCGAACGCAGAAAGGTCCGCTCGAGGCGGGCGCGGTTGACTTCAACGCGAGCCTCCGAGGCCCGGGCGGAATCCCGCGCCGCCTTGCAGGAAGCGGCGCGCGCCTCGCGTTCCGCCTCGGCGCGTTCCAGGTCCTCTTCGGACACCAGGTTGTCTTCAAACAGCTTGGCAAGGCGAACCGCCTCCCGCGCCGCCAGGTCCGAGCGGGTACAACTCTCCTCCGCCCGCGATTGCTCCGCGATCAGGTTGCGCTCCGACAGTTCGATCTCGGATTTCAGGTCCTCGTTCCAGATCTCAAGGAGAACCTGGCCTTCGCTGACTGCGTCACCTTCCGTCACCGGCAGATCGGCGATTTGTCCCGGCGAGGAAGGCGACATCCTTGCCCGCCGGCAGGCATCCACCGTGCCGGCCCGCGTATTGAGCACGGTCTTGCGAATCTCGCCGGTCGTGATTTCCGCCACGCGCACTTCGACGGCGTCTTCTTCGCCGCCAAGCCAGTTGACCAGGATCAGCAGCACGACGACGCCCACGGCGGCCAGCAGGCCGTATTTGATTACCGGGCGCATGGGTGCGTGAGTATAGCGGGGAAGCAGGCCACCCGCAGGAAAAGAGGCCTCTGGGACCGAGTGCTTCCAGCCCTCCCCCAAACCCAACCCAAGGTATATTCTCCAAATGCCCGACTCCAGTCACGATTCCCTGCCCAAGCCCGGTCACTCCATCCGCGGACGCGGAGCACGTGGCAACCTACCGGGACGATTCGAGAAGCAAATACGGCAGCCCGATCCCGGCATCGTCGAAATGGCGCCCCATCCCGCCACCGAACTGATCGCCGAACGCAGCAAGAGCATCATCAGCCGCAACAAGTCGCCGGATGTCGGCTTCGACCAATCGATCAATCCCTACAAGGGCTGCGAGCACGGCTGCATCTATTGCTACGCCCGCCCGTCGCACGCCTTCCTGGATTTCTCACCCGGCCTCGACTTCGAGACCAAGATCGTGCACAAGCCCAACGCCGCCGAACTCCTTAAGAAGGAACTGGCCCGCCCCCGATACCAGTGCAAGCCAATCGCCTTGGGCGTCAACACCGACTGTTATCAGCCCTTCGAAAAGCAGCTCGGCACCACCCGCGCGCTGCTCGAGATCATGCTGGAAACCCGGCATCCGGTAGCGATCGTGACCAAGTCCGCGCTGGTGGAGCGCGACCTGGATCTGCTGAGCGAATTGGCCGCGCTTGGGTTGACGCATGTCGTATTGAGCATCACCACGCTGGACGAAGAGCTCAAGCGCCGCATGGAACCGCGGACCGCCTCACCGAAGCGGCGCCTGGCGACGATAGAGCGATTGACAAAGGCCGGCATTCCCGCGGGCGTGATGGTCGCGCCCGTCATCCCCGCGCTCACAGACCATGAACTCGAAGCAATACTCGAAGCCTCCGCCGCGGCCGGTGCGCTGTGGGCCGGCTACACGGTTCTGCGCCTGCCCAACGAAGTACGCCCGCTGTTCAGGGACTGGCTCGCGGAGCAGTACCCGCTAAGGGCCGAGCACGTCATGAGCCGCGTCCGCCAGATCCGCGGCGGCAAGGAGAACGACTCCTCCTTCGGCCGCCGAATGCGCGGCCAGGGCCTCTACGCTGACCTGCTCCGTCAACGCTTCGACCGCGCCTGCCGCCACAACGGCCTCAACGGCGGGGTCCGCCCCGCGCTCAAGACTTCGCTATTCCGCAGACCCATGTCCGTGCCAAAAACTCGCCGCTCCTCCGCCGAAAACGCCGACCAGCTATCCCTTCTGCCCTGACAATCGCATGGCTGCCGAATACCCAACACTGATCCTCCTGTCCGGTATCTGGGCGGCGCTCGCGATTCCCGTTTTCGCCATGAGCTTCAAGGTCAGGGACATCACCGGCCGGATCGGCGGCGAGGGCCGGGGCAGGCACATCGATGCCCGCTGGGGCTGGTTCTGGATGGAGCTGCCGGCGCTGGCGATCTTCCCCGCGATCTATTTCGCAAGCGGCAATCTCCATCCTGTCGGCAACGTCGCCGTTGCGCTGTGGCTGGCGCACTACGGCCACCGAACGCTCGCGTGGCCCCTCGTCGTGCTCAAACCGCACGCCACCGTCCCGTCCGGTATGTGGATGAACGGGGCCGCCTTCAACGTGATCAACAGCGCCCTGCTGGGCGCCTACCTCGGCTATGCCGCCGACTACACGGAAGGCTGGCTATCCGACCCCCGGTTCGTAATTGGCCTGGCCCTGGTGGTGGGCGGCGCCGCGCTCAACGTCTGGGCCGATTACCGCCTGCTCCGGCTCCGCCGCCGGGGCGATCATCAGCATGTCATGCCGGAAGGCGGCGCGTTCAACCTCTGTTGCTGCCCAAACCTCGCAGGTGAAATCATCGAATGGATCGGCTTCGCTCTCCTGACCTGGTGCCTTCCCGCACTGGCCTTCGCCCTGTGGAGCATCGCCAACCTCGTGCCCCGGGCACTCTGGCGACGCAGCTGGTACCGGGAGAATTTCCCCGAGTTCCCCAGGAGTCGCGCCGCTCTGATACCTCGCCTGCTATAGCACTCGAATAGGTCCGGCGTACCGTCCGATAGTCTTGTCCGTAGTCAAGAGCGTTAGTCCTTCAATTTGTGCCTGGGCGACCAGGATGCGATCAAAAGGGTCCTTATGGATCGGAGGCAGAAGATCAACGGCGACCGCATGTGCCCCGCTAATGGGCAATTCGGTGTAGTCGTTCTCGAGTAATCCCCGGCGCAGCAGGCGAGGATCAACTCGAAAATCGGCGCGACCCAGTCCGCTCTTTATGGCCACCTCCCATAGCGAAGCTGCACTGAAGTACACAGCACTTGCGGAATCTTCGATGAGGTCCCGAGCTTCTCGCGATAACTGTGTGGGAGCGCCGACCACCCAAAGCAAGACCTGGGTATCAAGCAGTAAGCTCACTTACCATCCTCAAAAAGCTCTTTGATGTTAGCTTCTCCCATTCGGTCAAAGTCCGCCGGAACGGAAATAAGCCCTTCGAGAAACCCCAATCGGCGCTTGCTCCCCTGTTCGGGAGCCTCAACAGCAATGACCTTGACCATTGGCTTGCCGGCGCGAGCGATGATGAACGGCTCTCCGTCGGCCGCCGCGCTTACAAGCCGCGAGAGATGTGTCTTGGCTTCGTGGATATTTACGGAACGCATAGTAAATCTCCAAACTAAGTCCACCTAGCTTAGTCATACGTGCTCCTTATTTCAAGCCAGGGCGGAACTGCGGTATCAATCCGCCTGACAAGCGTTCTTTTTTCAAGGACTTATGGGTGTACGTTTCTTCATGATTTCGAGATGCCCCGTTGCTTTGCCGAATGCAACGCCTTCCCGCCCCAATTCCTGCTTTATCCGCGCTGGTCACTGGGCTCGCGTTCGCAAGAGGTGCTTTTTCTGCCTTTAGAAAGGCTGCCACTCTCTTAGTTGCTGGTCGCGTTTCAACACGATCTGCTGAATGATGATGCCCTCGAAGAGCGATTCCAGCGTTACGCTACCTTCGTCCAAAGTGGCAGCCGGCAACGCACTGAGAGTTTCGGTTCTGAATCTTTCCGCCAATCCCCTGTCCCGAAGATAAGCCGAATCCCACCAATCAAACAGGCGCGGTCTGGCTCGTTCCAGCGCCTCGGGGCTGGGTAGCCGGTCACTCTTCTGGTTGTTCGTACTTGACCCGCTCGGCAGTAGATTCCAGAGGTCGTTACAGGGCCATGCGGCGAAGGGAAAGCAGTGATCGATCTCATACGTTTTTCTCAATCTCTTTCCGGTCCACACGCAATATAGAAATCCATTGGCGCGCAGGGTTTCCGCCCGACTGCGGGCGATATTGGTGTCGTGATCTGGCGTAAGCCACTCTAGCGCCTTCCAGTGCGAGTCCCAGGATTGTTGGTCCGCATTGATGCGCTGTTCATAACCACGCATCATTCGGATCCATTCACTCAGGATCGCAGGTTCCAGCCAGGCAGCGTAACGGCCCATGGCCTGCCAGAGATTACGGGGCACGGACAAGGAACCCAGCGACCACAAAAGAGCCTCATCGATACTGACCGAGCTTTGCGTGCGCACCGGTCCGCGGCGAACGCAAGGAAAAACGGGCGTGTTGCTTCCTGGGTAAGTAATGTAGTTAGCTGGCATGCGACGAATGCTGTCGGCCGCTTTGCGAAGCGCCCGGATCAAATTGTCTGCGTCCTCGCCATTAAAGCGCTGGCCGACGCGCAGGTCGAAGGAGGATCGACTCATGAGCTCGTGAAAGTCCGAATTTGCGAAGCCCAGGCGCCGGTTGCCGAGGGGGTTCTGGGGAAAGTCCGCTCTGATCAGCGGCTGAAACGTCCGAATCCAGAAGAGAGCGACCAGGCCAAGGGGTAAATCCACGTGATTATCCTTCGGTCCTTCTCGCGCAAAGCCGGCCGCGCCATCGGCGATTCGCAACAGCACCCGTAACAACGCGAGCTTGTAGGTCGAAGATTTTTGGTCGTTGAAAACGATGTGCCGCAGAAGGGGCAATGCACCCGTGCCGTCGTCCGGCAACTGCAGCCATACGATTTCCCATAAGACTCCCTTTCGCCTGCTCGCATCCGTGCTTTTCGCCACACGGAACACCTGCAGTCCGTGTCGGCGCGCCAGCCTTTCTATTTCCGCGGAGGTTGCGGGTTCCATGGGGCGTCCCGGCGCGGGCGGACCCTGGCGAAGGCTGAACATCATGCTGCCGCCTGGGCTGAGCACCGAAACGAGCTTGCGAAAGGCCCGATGTCTTTGGCCTGCCGGCAGGTGGTGCCAGACGGCGCTTACCCATACGAGATCGAAAGAGGACTTGGTCCGCAGCACCTTTTTGAGCGCCGGAAGCTGGTCGTCAAGCCAGCGAATTTTCGACGATTTGTGTCGCGACCTGCCCGGTTCACGCATCCCGGAAGAAGGTTCCACGGCCACAACGCTGTGACCCTGCTCCGCAAACCAGGCCGCGTCCCGTCCGCTTCCCGCACCCACGTCCAGCACATGGCTGGACGATTCGGGCAGCAGATCCGCAACCTGCCGATGCACGCTGCCAAACGGTAGGCGTTCATAGTCCTCGACAAGCCGCGGCGCCGCGGCGTTGTACGCCGCCACAACATCGCGCACGCCGAATTTTTCGGATCGCGCGGTAGCCGAGATCTTTCCCGGACTATAGCCGGAATGGCCGGACCCTAACTCTATTGGCATCTTTCGCCGGACGAAGAGGCTTATTCCTGATTCTTGCTCTTGTTGTCAGGCCGCTTGTAAGAGGCTTGCAGAAACTGCAGGCGACACGCGCGGCTTTGCCGGACAATATCATGCGGAGATGATCGTTGGCCATGCACGGCCGGTTGTTAAACAGCCCGCCTTCGCCGAGAATCTTTCTTAAATGGTTATTCGCCATCGGGGCGGAGGGGTAATTCCGAGGAGGGAAAAAAGATGGAGATTCAACTTACCTTGCTGGATATTGGGATGCAGTTGAATGGCGCAAAAGATGCGTTTTACGCGGAACGTAAGGAACAGCACCCTGATCCCGAGGTGCTGGGCCAACTCGTCGAGGATTTCCGCGACGAGCTGGACAAGCTCGATAATCAGGTGCGCTCACTGCGCTTCGGGCTGCAGCGAATGGAAGACAGCCTGGAAACTATAGAACTTTCAGAGGCTTGAACGGCGGGGCTAAGTGAACAGGCTGAACGCCGCGACGGATGCGCCTAGTCCTACCGCGACCGCATAGATGCGATTGGTCAGGCGCGTTTCGAGCGCCGCCATGTCGGCTCGGAGACCCGCCCGAAGCTCGGCCAGATCCGATGTCGTTGTATGGTCCTGGCGCTGTTGTATTGCTTCGGCGATGGCTTCTGCCTGGGCGCGATCCACGCCGGCGGATTCGAGCGCCCGAGCGGCCTGGAAGGTATCGAAAGCAGTGGAAGCCATGCGTGGAATTGTAGCTCTCGGGAGGGTATGGCGTAGAGGTCGCAATATGACCGCGTCCGTGCAGAATTACGTCAGGCGCCCACTTCCCGCAGCAGTTCCACGTTCCCGCCCTTCGCCGTCGTGTTGACCGTAAGCGTCTTCTCCACGGCGAAGCGGTGCAGGTAGTAGGGGCCGCCCGCCTTGGGGCCGGTGCCTGAGAGGCCCATGCCGCCGAAGGGCTGGACGCCCACCACGGCGCCGACCATGTCGCGGTTCACGTATATGTTGCCAACGCGCGCGCGTGCGGCGATTTCGTTGACGCGCGCGTCGATGCGGCTTTGAATGCCCAGGGTCAGTCCGAATTCGAGTTGGTTGATGGTGTCGACCAGGCCGGCCAGGTCGGCGGCATTGAAACGCAGCACGTGCATGACCGGGCCGAAGCATTCTCCCTCAAGTTGCGAGAGGCTCTCCAGCTGGATGATGTGCGGCGTCATGTAGGGGCCTTCCGCGGACTCGTCGAGCCAGCCGCCGGTCCAGACTTCGCAGCCCAGCGAACGCATTTGCTCGATATGCCCAACGACCCGCTCCAGCGATGGCTGGTCGATAATCGGGCCGATGTCGGTGGACGGATCATGCGGATCGCCGATCGCAAGTTCGCTTGCCGCACCGCGTATTGACGCCAGCAGCGTGTCGGCCACTTCGTCCTGCACGCACAGCACCCGCAAGGCCGAGCACCGTTGACCGGCGCTTAAGAATGCGGAGCGGATGACGTCGTCAGTGGTCTGTTCGATCAGCGCGGAGGAGTCCGCGATCATCACGTTCTGGCCGCCGGTCTCGGCGATGAAAGGCACGATGGGCCGCATGGACTTGCCGGCCAGCGCCATCTGAATCCGCGATGCGGTATCGGTGCCGCCGGTAAAGGCGACGCCATCGATGCGCGGGTGATTGACCAGCGCCGCGCCCACGTCACCAGCGCCCACGACCAGGCGCAATACGTCATTGGGAACGCCGGCCGCGTGGAACAGGTCGACCGCCAATTTCGCCACCAGCGGGGTTTGCTCGGCGGGCTTGGCCAGGACGGAATTGCCGGCCAGCAGGGCGGCGGAAACCTGGCCCGCGAAAATCGCCAGCGGGAAGTTCCATGGGCTGATGCACACGAACACGCCGCGTCCGTGCAGGCTCAGGTCATTCGATTCGCCGGTCGGCCCGTCCTCGAGACGCCGCGGCGCGTCGAAGTCGCGCTCGGCATGGCAGGCGTAGTAGCGCATGAAGTCAACGGCCTCGCGCACTTCCGCCACGGCGTCGTCCACGGTCTTGCCCGCTTCGGTGGCCAACACCCGGAAGAACTCCTCGCGTGCATCTTCCAGTGCATCGGCGGCCCCCCGCAGAACTCGGGCCCGGCGCCTGCCGCCCAGCGCATTCCAGTCCCGTTGCGCCCGCGCCGCCGCTTCCACCCACGAATCGATCTCGCTCGAAGCCGGATTTACAAATTCGGGTGCGGCTTGCTCATACGGCTTGGACAGGAGCGCCGACAAGCGTCCCAGCCCCGCCCGTGACGCCAGGTCGAAGCCCAGGGAGTTGGGGCGTTCCGGCCCGTAAAGCAATTCCGGCGAGGGGAGGGTGGGCGCCTCGCGAGCCAGCGATGTATCCAGCGGGTCGGCCACGATGGCCTTCGGCTCCAGCGCTTCGTCGTACAGGCGGTTGACGAAGCTGGAGTTGGCGCCGTTTTCCAGCAGGCGCCGCACCAGGTAGGCCAGCAGGTCCTCATAGCGGCCGGCCGGCGCATACACACGCACCGGCGGAAAGTCGTCGAACATTTCGCGGGCCGTCTCGTGCAGACGCTCCCCCATGCCGTGAATGCGCTGCAGTTCCATGTTCGAGCGGTCGTCCCTTGCCAGTTCCAGCACCGTGGTCAGCGTGTGGGCGTTGTGGGTGGCGAAGGCGCAGAACAGGTGCGGGCGCTCGGCCAGCATGGCCTGCGCGCAGGAGAGATAGGAGGTGTCGGTGTTGTCCTTGGCGGTAAACACCGGGTAATCGGGCAGCCCGTCAATCTGTGCGCGCTTGATCTCGGCGTCCCAGTAGGCGCCCTTTACCAGCCGCACGGAGATCTGCCTGCGGGTGCGCTGGGCCAGTTCGCTGAGCCACCGGATGACCCGCCCGGCGCGCTTGCCGTAGCCCTGCACGGCCAGTCCCAGCCCGTCCCAGCCGGTCAGCGAGGCTTCTTCACAAAGGCGCTCGATGAGTTCCAGCGAAAGAATGAGGCGGTCGGCCTCCTCGGCGTCCAGGCACAGGGGGATGTCCTGTTCTCGCGCCAACTGGCACAGCTCGAGCAGGCGCGGATACATCTCTTCATGAACCCGGGCGGACTGACGGGCTTCATAACGCGGGTGCAACGCCGTCAGCTTGATCGACATTCCCGAGCGCCGTTCGACGCCGGCTGGCTGGCTGCCGCCGACCATGGGTATGGCCTCGCAATAGGCTTCAAAATAGTCGTCGGCTACCTTGGCCGTGCGGGCGCCCTCGCCCAGGATGTCGAAGGAATATTCCACGCTGTCGTCGACCCTGTAGGCGCGCTTGATGGCGGCTTCCATGGTCTCGCCCATCACGAATTCCTGGCCGAGAATGCTCATCGCCCGGCGCACCGCGGTGCGGATTACGGGTTCACCCAGGCGGCCGACCAACGATTGCAGCACCGCGCCGCCGGACTGGTCTTCGAAGCGGTTCATGGACACGGCCCGCCCGGTCAGCATCAGCGCCCATGTGGAGGCGTTGACCAGCAGGGAACCGGAGTGCCCCAGGTGCTCGTCCCAATGCGCCGGCCCGAGCTTGTCGGCAATCAACTCGTCGGCGGTTTGCGAATCCGGCACCCGCAGCAGCGACTCGGCCAGGCACATGAGCGCCACGCCCTCGTCGTTGTGCAATCCGAACTCGTTCAAGAAGGCGTCCAGCATGGTGGGCCCTTTCGGCGACGTGCGGACCCTGTGCACCAGTTCGGCGGCCCTTTCAACTATGGATTTGCGCTTGGCCTCGTCTAGCGTGAACTCACCGGCCAGCCGTCGTACCAGTGGTATTTCTCTTGCAAACTTGTGTTTGTCGATCCGATTCAGGGCGCTGCTCATCTCACACCTGTTCTCGTGGGTTACCGGATGCCTATTTCACCACTTTTTGGGGTCCCGTTCACGCCGCGCGCGCGACTGCCCAGACCTGCACGCGGTCGGCGCCGGCGGCAGTCAGCGTCGCCGCCAGCGCGTCCGCCGTCGCGCCGGTGGTAATCACATCATCGACGATCGCCGGCCGGTCGGTTGATCGGGAGCAGGCAAAGGCCCCGGCTACGTTCAAGCGCCGCTCCTCGTCACTGAGCCGGCTCTGCATGCCGGTGTGGCGGATTCGGCGGCAGGTCCGCGAAACCACCGGCACGCTGATTTCCCGGCCTACAAAACGGGCGATTTCTTCGGCCTGGTTGAAACCGCGTTCCGCCAGCCGGCGTGGGTGCAGGGGAACCGGAATGAGGGCGTCGGGCATTTCGAGCAGGCCTTGCTCGACCTCTTCGCGTACCTTCGCCGCGATTGCCTGGGCCAGGGCGCGGGCCAGGTGCACCCGGCGTCCGAACTTGAGTCCGAGCAGCAGCCGGTCCACCGGGTAGTCGTAAACCAGTGGCGCCACCGTGCGATGAAATCGGGGTGGCCGCGCGGTACAGCGACCGCATATTCCGGCAACAGCGGTGGCGCCGATACCGAGCCCGCAACGGGCGCATGCGTTTTCCACGCGATGCAGGTCGGCGTCACACTCCTGACATAACTCCCTGCTGTCCGGCGCCGTTCCGGCGCATAGCGCACAGCGCCAGGGAAGAAAGAGGCGGAACCAGCGCCCGGAAACAATGCTTGCCGTGACCATTGCGGTTATGCTAACTCTCCCGCAAAGACAAGAGAATCCGTATGCCACGAGTCCTGATTACGGGCGCTTCACGCGGTTTGGGCCTGGAGCACGCCAGTCAATACCTGGCAAAAGGCTGGGAAGTCATTGCGACTGCACGAAAACCGGAAGCGGCGCCCGGTCTGAAGGCCCTCGGCGAGCAATATTCCGACCTGCTGCGCCCGATCGCGATGGACGTAACAGACCACGCGCGGGTAGAAGCGGTGGCGGCGGAACTGGCAGGCGCCTCGCTGGACATCCTGCTGAACAACGCCGGCACCTATGGACCCAAGTCCGCGTTCGAGGGCATGCATTACCAGTCCCTGGAGAGCATGGACTACGAGCTTTGGCGCGAGATGCATGAGATCAACGTCATGGCCGCCTTCAAGGTGGCGGTGTGTTTCAGGCCCCACCTGGAAGCTGCCGCCAATCCGCTGCTGGTGAACATGTCCAGCGACATGGGATCCATCGGCAACAACTCCATTGGCCACGCGTACGCCTATCGCAGCAGCAAGGCGGCGCTCAATATGCTTAACAAGGGAATGGCGATCGAATGGCAGGACCTGACCGTTATCGCCATGGCGCCGGGCTGGTGCCGTACCGATCTGGGCGGACCCGAAGCCCCCGTGGACCCCGCGGAGAGTGTGCGCATGCAGCAGGAACTCTTCGAGCGGCTTGAGTCCTCCCGCTCGGGCGAGTTCATCAACCGCTTCGGAGAAACCGTGAACTGGTAAGCGCGCCCTGACCGGCGGTGTCGAACCGGTTTTATGATTTGGGCACAAACGGGAGACATGATCATGAAAACACCGCTCCGGAATATTGAACTCATCGGAGGGTCCGCCTGCCGCCGCGCGATCTGCGGTGGTGTCGTGCTGGCCCTGTTGATTGCGGTGAGTCCAGGGGGCCTGGCGCGAACCGTCAAGGCCGTCAAGGTCAACGACCATATCTATATGGCGACCGACATGAGCCGAACGTTCCTGGTCGTCACCGATGAAGGAAACGTGGTCATCGACACAACCACGCGGGATTCGGCGCAACGCCACTATGACGCGCTCAGAAAGATGAGTTCGGCGCCGGTGAAATACATCCTCCTGACGCACGCACACGAAGATCACGTAGGCGGCGTCCATCTGTGGAAAGAGGAAGGCACCGAGGTCATCGCCCAGCGGAGATTTCCGGAATACATGCACTATCGCGAGCGGCTCGCGGGCTTTTTCCAATACCGGAACGAGGCCCAGTTCCTCGCCCCGAAGCGGGACGTCAAGTCCAGGGGCAATTACGCGGCCGAGATTCCCACAACCTTCCTTTTCGACAAGGAGCACGAGTTCAAATTCGGGGGGCTGACATTTCGCATGATGCACACGCCGGGAGAAACCTGGGACCATGCGACAGTGTGGATTCCGGAGCTGAAGGCGGCATTCATCGGCGACAACTACTACAGCAGTTTCCCGAACATCGCCGCGGTCAGAGGCGCGCCGCCGCGATTCGCGCTGGACTATGTCAATTCCATCGATACGGTTCTTGCTCTGGATCCCGACCTGGTGCTGGTTGCGCACGCGCCGCCGCTTGAGGGCAGGGAATATATCCAGAAGACCCTGGGGGACTATCGCGACGCGATCGAGTATGTCCATGACGCGACGGTGCGCGGGCTCAATGAGGGCAAGGATGTCTATACGGTGATGCGCGAAGTCAAGCTGCCGGAAAGGTTCGAGATCGAGGAGTCCTATGGCGCCGTTGGATGGAGCGTGCGCGGCATCTTTCACGGCTATGCGGGCTGGTTCGATGGCAGTCCGGCCACGCTACTGTCGGATTCCCCTGACGTGAAGACTCGCGAACTTGTAGCGCTGGCAGGCGGTCCCGACAAGGTCGTTGCCCAGGCGCTGGAACTGGAAAGCCAGGGGGAGCTCGTCAAAAGCCTCAATCTCGCCGACGCGGCGCTGGCTTCGGATCCCGATCACCCGGGCGCTCTTCGGGTCCGTATTTCGGTATTGAAGGAACTCGGCAGGCGCGAGAAGAATTTCAACGGACGCAACTGGATCAACTACTCAAGGCGTCAGAGCGAGGAGCGATTGGCGGCGCTGGACCAGCAGGCCAACCTGCCCTGAACCGTGGATTCGTCGCCTGAGAGGAGCTGAGTCGCGAGCATGTTTGATTTCGTATCCCACCCCCTGACGGGCACGCCCTACGGTGCGGCGCTCGAACTCTGCGTGCTGCTTGCCGCGCTGTGCTGGCTGCTGTCGATAATCACCCGCGAGTATTCCTGGGTGGATCGCATCTGGTCGATTTGCCCAGCGGTCTACTGCCTGATGGTAGCGGCCAACGTGGATTTCGCTTCGCCGCGCCTGAATCTGATGGCGTTACTGGTAACGCTTTGGGGCGCCCGCCTCACATTCGGCTACGCACGCAAGGGCGGCTTTGCCAAGGGCGGCGAAGACTATCGCTGGGTAGTGATGCGCGAGAGACTGAGCCCCGCCGGCTTTCAGGTGCTGAACCTGGCTTTTATCGCCCCGGGGCAGATGCTTATCGTCTGGCTGTTCGCCTCACCCGTACACCAGGCCTGGCTGTGGCAGGAGACGCCTCTGACTTTCCTTGATGGAATCGCCGCTTTCGCTTTCCTCGTGTTCTTTATCGGCGAATGGGTCGCTGACGAGCAGATGTGGACTTTCCAGCAGAAAAAGAAGCGGAAAATTGACTCCGGTGAGGAGGTGGCCCGTCCTTTCCTCACCACCGGCCTGTTCACCTATTGCCGCCACCCCAATTTTTTCTGTGAAATGGGGATGTGGTGGGTGTTCTACCTGTTTGCCGTGGGCGCGTCAGGTCAATGGCTGCACTGGACCGGACTCGGCTTTGTCGTGCTGACGCTGCTCTTCCAGGGCTCGACGCAACTCACCGAGTCGATTTCGCTTGGCAAATACCCTTCCTACCGCGAATACCAGGCCACGACGCCCCGCCTGATCCCGCTGCCGTTCAGGCCTGGGCGCCGCGCAGGCGGCTGACGATTTCGAAGAGCTGGTCGGTGCTAACGCCCTCGGGCGGCAGCGGCTTGCCCACCACCAGCTCCACCGGCGAGCGCAGCCACTTGAGGCCGCCCTTGAAGGTTCCCCGTCCCTGGTGGGAGAACAGGCTGCCCCACAGCCCGCGCAACGCCATGGGTACCACCGGCGCCGGAACCTGCTGCAGCAGTTTGAGCACTCCGGGACGAAACTCGTGCATCTTCCCGTCGCGGGTAAGGTGTCCTTCGGGGAAGATGCAAACCAACTCCTGCTTGCGCAAGGCGTCGGCCAGAGAATCGAAGGCCCGCCGGTAGATATCCGGATCGTCGCTGCGGCGCGTTATCGGCACCGCGCTGACGCTGCGGAACAGGAAATTCAAAAGCGGCAGGTCGTAGATGCGCTTGATCATCACAAAGCGGACAGGCCGTCGAAGCACGCCCAGGATCAGGAGAGCGTCGACATAGGTGACATGGTTGCAGACCAGCACCGCGGCGCCGCGTTCGGGCACCCGTTCGAGGTTCGTAAAGCGCAACCGGTACAAGCTCCGCATCAGGCACCAGACCAGGAACCTCGAGACGAATTCCGGCACTTCCCAGAAGATGAAGATCGCAACCCCCAGGTTGATTCCCGCCAGTACCAGGAACAGTTGCGGAATGCTCAGTTCCAGGACCACGAGTACCAGGATGCCCAGGCCTGCGCCGATCACCAAAAACAGCGAGTTGACGATATTGTTGAATGCGATGACCCGCGCGCGGGTTTCCTGTTTCGTGCGCTGCTGAATCACCGAGTACATCGGCACCACGTACAGGCCTCCGAAGAAGCCGAGCAGGAACAGGTCCAGCGCCGGGACCCAGCCTCCCGCGCCCAGGAACTCCGCGATTCCGGCCTCGGGGGTTACCGGGTTCATGGTCGTCAGCGCGAAGTGCATTGCCAGCACAGTCAGTCCCAGGCTGCCGATAGGCGTCAGGCCGATTTCGACCCGCCGTCCCGACAGCCATTCGCATACCATCGATCCCACTCCGATCCCTATGGCCACCGTCGCCATCAGGGCGGTCGTGACCGTCTCGTTCGCGTTCAGTACCTCCTTGCCATAATTGGGCATCTGCGTAAGCACCACCGAACCCAACAGCCAGAACCAGGAAATGCCCAGAATCGAGAGCAGCACCGAACGCTTGGCTGCCGCCGCCTGCCACATTCTTCCCACGACCGTGGCGGGGTTCCAGCAGAATGGGCCGGCATCGGGCGCCGGGTGGGCCGCCGGAATGAAGCGGCTGGCCAGATATCCGGCTGCCGCCAATCCCACGACGGTAATCCCGATCAGCAGGGGCCTTGTTCCCACCGGCTCGGCTGCCGCGAGCGCACCGCCCAGGATGAGCCCGGCAGGAATCGCCACGAACGTGCCCATCTGCACCAGGCCGTTGCCGCCCACCAGTTCGGCCTGGCGCAGGTGCTGGGGAATGATGGCGTACTTGATCGGGCCGAAGAACGTGGACTGGGTGCCCATGAGGAACAACACAGCCATGACCGCCCAGAGGGAGCCGGACGCCACTGCCAGGCCGCCCAGGAGCATGATGCAGATTTCAGCGATCTTGATGCGCCGGGCCAGGACCGCCTTGTCGCCGTGGTCGGCAATTTCGCCGGCCAGCGGGGAGAACAGGAAGAAGGGAAGCGCAAACAGGGCGGCGCCCAGATTGGCCCACGTGTTCGCCTCAGCCGCCCCTGAACCGAACACGATCAGCACGATCACGGCGTTGCGGTACACGTTGTCGTTGAACGCGCCCAGGGCCTGAGTAAGGAAAAATGGCGAGAAACGGCGTGTCAGCAGCAGCGAAAACTGCCCGCGTTCCTTGTGGTTTGCCTGCCCACTTGCGCCGCTTGCGCTCACTCAAGGCCCTCCCCCGATTTCGGACCGTGCCATGTTACCGCCTCCCGCCTGATGCGCGGCGTGTAGCCTAAAGGCATGGCCCGCCCCCAGCCAGACAGAGTTCGACGCGCATTCGACCGCGCCGCGGCCGGTTTCGAGCGCGAGGATTTTCTCCATACGGAGGTTCGCCGGCGCATGCTGGAGCAACTGCAATGGGTCCGGATCGAACCCGGCCGCATCGTCGATGCCGGCGCGGGCACCTGTGCCGCGCGGTCCGAACTTGAACGTGCATTTCCCGGGGCGCAGGTGCTGGCGCTGGATGCGTCGCCGGGCATGCTGCGGGCCGGAACGGGTGAGCGGATATGCGGGGACATTCAGCAGATCCCGTTGGCCGATTCATGCGCACAGCTGATTTTCTCGAACCTGGCGCTTCACTGGTGCCCGGCCATGGGCGCCGCTCTTGCCGAGTTCCTGCGGATCCTGGACTCGCCGGGGCTCTTGTTCTTTTCCCTGTTCGGACCCGATACGCTCAAGGAAGTGCGCCAGGCCCGCAGCGCTGCGGGGTGGAATGACGATCCGGAGACGCTGCTGGACATGCATCATCTGGGCGATGCGCTGGTGCGTGCCGGGTTCGCCGACCCGGTGATGAGCGCCGAGCGGTTTCCGGTCCATTACGCGGACTTTCCGTCACTGGAACGGGACCTCCGGCTGTGCGGAGCAAGCCGGGCCATGATGACGCCCGGTGGTGGACTGGCGAACCGCGCCCGGAGGCGCAGGGTGGAAGAGGCCTTCCACGCCGGGCGTGATGCAGATGGGTCGGTGGCCGTGAGCATCGAGGTGGTCTACGGTCAGGCCTGGGTGGCGCCCCCGGCCGGGCGCCGGGAGCCGGCGGAGGTGCCGCTGGAGGAGATCAGTGTGCGGAGTACAGGGAAGCGGCCTTGATCGTGGCGTAGACCTTCACGCCGGGAGCAAGTCCAAGTTCGCGCACCGAGCGCCGGGTCACCCGGGCCCACAACGTCTGGCCCACGTTCACCACAACGTCCGCCAGGGCGCCGTCCTCGCCCACGACGCGTTCCACGACGCCGTGCATGACATTCAGGGCGCTGCTCCGTCGAGGTTGTTCCAATGAAAGCGAGACGTCGCCGGCGCGCACCTGCAACACCACCTCTGCGCCACTGGCCGCTGCAAGTCGGGGCAGGAGCAAGGTGTGCCCGGAACAGACCAGGAGACTCAAGCCGTCGCCGTCGTCGTCTCGCTGCACCCGGCAGGCAAGCAATGCCCCGGCCTCGCGCTGTCCTGTGAGCGATTGCAGCTCCGGGCGGCCCAGCAACTCCTGCAATGGCCCGGTGGATTGAATCACGCCCCGGTCGATCAGTGCCAGGTTGTCGGCCAGCCTCACCGCCTCTTCCATACGGTGCGTCACGTAAACCATGGTCAGGTCCCGGTCCCTCTTGAGGCGTTCCAGAAAACCCAGCACCTCGTCGCGGCGCTCGCCGTCCAGCCCGGCGAGCGGTTCGTCCAGCAATAGCACCTCCGGCGCCGTCAGTAACGCCCGGCCGATCGCCACGCGCTGTTGCTCCCCGCCGGACAAGGTCATCGGACGCCGGTCAAGAAGCTTATTCAGCTCCAGCAACTCCACGACCTCTTTGAAGCCGGGCGCTGCACGCTTGCCGCGTTGCCGCCCGTAGGTCAGGTTGCCGCGCACGTTCAGATGCGGGAACAATCGTCCGTCCTGGAAGACCACGGCTACGGAGCGCCGCTCCGGCGGCAGATTGATGCCGGGCGCGCTCGCGAAGACCCTCTGGTCGCCGATCACGATCTCGCCCGTGTCCGGCGCAAGCAGGCCGGCGACCATCTTCACCAGCGAAGTCTTGCCGGCGCCGGAGCGCCCGAACAGGGCCGTGACGCCGGTCCTCAGTTCGAGTTGCCCGTTCCACTCGAATTCCGCCAGCTGCTTGCGTGCGTTGATCGACAGCATGGTGATCGCTCCTTCTACCCCATCCGCCTGCGGACCGCGCGTGCCGCCAGCTCGGAGGCCGCCAGGGCGACAATCGCCAGCGCCAGCGATACGCCGGCAAGCCAGGCGGCGGCGGTCTCGCCCTCGGGGGTCTGCAGCAGCGTGTAGATCGCCAGCGGCAGCGTTCGGGTCTGGCCGGGCACGTTGGATACGAAAGTAATCGTTGCGCCGAATTCGCCCAGGCAACGTGCAAAGGCCAGCAAGGCCCCCGTGATCAGGCCGTGTGCGGCCAGCGGCAGCGTAACGGTGAGCATGGATCTCATCGGCGTGGCGCCCAGCGTTCGAGCGGCTTCTTCCAGGCGCTGGTCCACCGACTCTATCCCTAAGCGAATGGCCCGTACCATCAAGGGAAAGGCCATCACCGCTGCCGCCACGGCCGCCCCCTTCCAGGTAAAGGTCAGCGAAACGCCGAACCAGTCATACAGGTGCCGTCCAAGCGATCCGTTTCGCCCCAGGACCGTCAGAAGGAGGAACCCGACCACCACCGGTGGCGTGACCAACGGCAGATGGACCAGGCCGTCCAGAAGGATCTTGCCGGGGAAACGCCAACGCGCAAGTATCCAGGCGCAGGCAATTCCCGGCGGCAGGGAACAGGCCACCGCCCACAGCGACACCTTCAATGACAGCGCCGCTATTTCCCAGACCGGCGTCATGTGTCCTGGTTCCCCCGCGTGAACCCGTGCTCAGCGAACACGGCCAGGGCTTCTTCGGTGAATAGGTATTCGTAAAAGGCCCGCGCCACCGGGTCGTCATCCGGTGCAACCAGCGCCAGCTCATATCGAATCGGCGAATAGGCCTCCGCCGGAATGTGCGCTGCCGCTTGCAGGGCGGATTGGCCTTTCAGCTCGCTTGCGTAGGTGATGCCGAGCGGCGCCTCGCCACGGGCGATTTGCACGCTCACCGCCCTGGCACTGGCAACGAAGGCCAGCCTTCCCTGCAGCGGGTTCCACAGCGAAAGGCTCTCCAGCGCCTCGCGCGTGTAAATGCCCGCGGGGACGTGGGCCGGGTCCGCCATCACCAGCGGGGTTCCTTCAAGCGCCGCAAGGAGCGACGCCGCCTGGGCCAGATCCACCATCGTTTCACGGTTGCTGTGTGCTATCAGCGCAAGGCGGTTCCCCAGCAGCGCGCGGCGCGAACCCTTCACCAGCAGTCCGGCCTGGTCCAATTGGTCCATCCACTGGGTATTGGCGGACAGGAACAAGGAAGGGGGCGCCCCGTGAATGATCTGCCGGGCCAGAGTGGACGACGCTGCGAAAGAAAACTCCACATGTCCGTTGTTCCGGCGTTCGAATGTCTGCGCCAGCGCGCCTAAGGGGACAGCGGTGCTGGCCGCGGCAAAAACCACCGGTGCCCGTGAATCATCGGCAACAACCGGCGGGAACCAGATGCCGGGCGTTGTGGCCAGCACAAGCCAAGCCATGATCTTCCAGCGCGGCCACGCCGGTTTCCCCTGCATCCCGCCCGCCACGCGCATGCACGCCAGCATAGCCAATTCCGGCAATGTTTCCTACAGCCGGATTTCATCGACCGGCCCCGGAGCGCTCCTAATACCTATAATCGCGCCCTCGACTTGAAACGCGCGGTTCGGCCGGCAACGGAGCATGAAAAATCCGGCAAAGCCCCTGCTGCTGGCCGTATTTATCGCGGTCATGCTCTTGGCGGTGTTGTTGTTTCCGGTGCGGGAATGGCTGACCGTAGCCTTGTTGTGGACCGATACGCACCGCTATCTCGCCTGGGTTCTGTTCATCGCCCTGTATGTCATCGCCGCGGTGCTGGTCGTGCCGGGCTCCCTCCTGACGCTGTCGGCAGGATTTCTCTTTGGCGTTCCCGTGGGCGTCATGCTGGTTTCCGCCGGAAGTCTTGCGGGAGCCTGCGCCGCCTTCGGGGTCGGGCGCTTCTTCGCACGGGATTGGGTGGCGGGACGGGTCGCGCGATGGCGCAGGTTCGAGGCCCTGGACAGGGCGGCGGGCCAGGAGGGCTTCGTGATCGTGTTGCTTTCGCGCCTGTCTCCGCTGTTTCCTTACAACCTGCTGAATTACGCCTTCGGGCTGACGGCGGTGCGGTTTCGCGATTACCTTTTTGCTTCCTGGATCGGCATGGCGCCGGTTATCGTGCTCTATGTGTACATCGGCTCCGCGGCCAAGTCCCTGACTGAAGCCACGGGCGGCGGGTTCGATACCGGACTTCAGGGCAAGCTCCTTTTCGGCGCCGGGCTGGCGGCGACCCTGGTTCTGACCATCTTCATCACCCGCAAGGCGACCCGCATGCTTGCCCAGCACCTTGAGGAACCTGCCCAGGACGCGGAGCCCCGTCCTTGAGCGAAGACACCCAGGTTCAAGGTTATCCCGGCGAGGACCATGACCGTGCCTGGCGCGAACTGGTCTTTCCCGAAGACTATTGCAATCCGAAACCCCGGCGCCGGTATCACCTGGTGGTGATCGGCGCCGGCCCGGCCGGCCTGGTGACCGCCATAGCCGCGGCTGGCTTGGGCGCGCGCGTGGCCCTCGTGGAGCGCCAGGCCATGGGCGGCGATTGTCTCAGCGTGGGGTGCGTTCCCTCCAAGTCGCTTCTCGAGTTCACGCGCCACAACCCCGGCGCCGGCTTCGATGAGGCATTTGCCTGGCTGCGGCGCGTTCGCCGGGAGATTGCGCGTCACGACTCCGTCGAGCGTTATCGAAGCAACGGCGTAGATGTGTTCCTGGGGTCGGCGAGTTTTCTGGACGGCAAGAGCGTCCAGGTGGCGGAACACCGGCTGTTAGCCCGCCGCTTCGTGATCGCCACCGGCGCACGCCCCGCCATGCCCCCGATTCCCGGCTTGAAGACCTGTGATCCGCTCACCAACGAGTCGGTCTTTGATCTCGTGGAGCGCGCGGACCGCCTGGCGATACTCGGCGCCGGCCCGGTCGGTTGCGAGTTGGCCCAGGCAATGGCCCGTCTGGGAATCGAGGTGCACCTCTTCGAGATCGCAGACCGTGTGCTGCCTTCCGCGCCGGCCGATGCGAGCGCCCTCTTGGCAGCAGCGCTGTCGGCGGACGGCGTGCGGCTGCATCCGGGCTCCCGCGTAGAGCGAGTCACCAGCGAACGCGGTAACGCGACGCTTCATGCCGGCAACGCCAGGACTACGGCGGACCGTGTGCTGGTGGCCGCGGGCCGGCGAGCCAACGTCGAAGGTCTGGGCCTCGACCGGGCGGGGATCGAAGTCCGCAAAGGTCTGATCGCGGTGGACGAAAAGCTAAGAACGACGAACAAGAGGGTCTTTGCCGCCGGCGACGTCTGTTCCCGGATGCAGTTCACCCATCACGCCGACGCCCAGGCTCGAATCGTGGTCAGTAACGCCCTCTTCGGGCCTGGCGCCGGCACCCGGAAACTGGTGATTCCCCAATGCACCTTCACGGATCCGGAAATTGCCGAGATCGGCAAGAGCGAAGCGATATTGGAAACGGAGGGCATACCCTTTGACAGCTACCGGGTGGAGATGGGCGAGCTGGACCGGTCGAAAACGCAGGGTGATCCACAGGGATTTGTTCGAGTGCTCACCCGCAAGGGGCGCGACGACATCCTCGGCGCCACTATCGTCAGTCGTGACGCCGGCGAGCAGATCGCACCGATTTGCCTGGCGATATCCAACGGCTTGGGGCTCGGTGCGCTGGGCAAGGCCGTGCTACCCTACCCGACCCGGTCTGAGTACCTGCGCCGACTCGCCGACGAGTACAAGCGCACACGCCTGACGCCGGCTGCACGGGCTTTGATGAGAACCTGGTTTCGATATGCCGGCCGATAACTTCCCATACGACGTCGTCGGGGAGTTGAGCGAATCGGAACTGCCCGTCATCCAACCGCCGGCAACCGCCCGCGAGGAGCATTCCGAACCCGGCGGCTACATCCAACCCGGCGCGCTCCGCGAACTGTGGTTTCATACCGGCACGGCCTGCAACCTTGCCTGCCCGTTCTGCCTGGAGGGCTCCAAACCTGGAGACAACCGCCTGCAACGCATGACGCTGGCGGACGTCAAGCCGTGGATCGACGAGGCGGCTGCGCTGGGCGTTCGCCAGTTCTCCTTCACCGGCGGGGAACCCTTCATCGTGAAGGACATCGTCGACATTCTGCGTTACGCCTCGAGCTTCGGTCCGTGTCTCGTGCTGACCAACGGAACGGATCCCGTCATCAAGCGTTTGCGCGAGATCGAACACCTGGCCAGGCAAGCACACCCGGTCGCCTTTCGGATCAGCATCGACTACACCGACCGGGACCGGCACGATGCGGCCCGCGGACGCGGCAGCTATGAGAAGTCCTGGTGGAGCCTCGCGGCGCTGCACGCGCGTGGTTTCAGGATTTCGGTCGCGCGGCAGTCGGACCCGAGTGAGGACCCTTGTGCCGTGGACGCAGAATTTCAAAGGCTGTTTACCGAACACAGGCTTCCGCCGGACACGCATATCGTGTCTTTCCCCGATTTTCTCACGCCGGGATCGGATCCCGGCGTGCAGCGAATCACCGAACGCTGCATGACTAACTATCACAGCGAGGAATCGCGCCGCTCATTCATGTGTTATTTCTCGAAAATGGTGGTCAAGAAGAACGGGCGAATGCGCGTTTACGCCTGCACGCTGGTGGACGATGACGAGTCCTTCGATCTCGGCGGCACGCTGGAGGAAAGCCTGGGGAAACGCATCCTCCTGCGCCACCACCGCTGCTACAGCTGCTTCGCTTTCGGCTCGTCCTGCAGCGAGATCTTGACTTGACTTTCGCGCGGCGTAGGATGATGCCTGCACCGCCTGTGGAGGGATGATGGTTCGAAGAATAGGGGTGGCGCTGGGCGTCATGGTGTTCATCGCAACGGCATCGGCGGCCCCGCTTGGCTTGCCGGAGCTGTCCGTGCCGGAAGACAATCCCATGACGCCGGCCAAGATCGCGCTGGGCGATAAACTGTTTCACGACGACCGCTTCAGTACCACCGGAGAGGTCAGCTGCTCGACCTGCCATGAACTCGAAAAGGGTTTTACCGATAGCCCCCTGAGCACTTCGGAAGGGATCCTGGGGCTGACCGGCACCCGGAACTCCCCTACCACCACCAACGCCGCCTACTTCAAGACCTTCTTCTGGGACGGCCGCTCGCCCAGCCTGGAGGACCAGGCCCAGCACCCGTTCCTCAACCCGGTGGAAATGGGCCTGGAGACGCACGATCCGATACTGGCTATCGTGGCGTCCGACCCGGAATATGTCGCCGCCTTCCGCGAGGTGTTCGGCAAGGAGCCGGGCGAGGTCACCATGGACGAGATCACCAGGGCCATCGCCACATTCGAACGCACCCTGCTGTTCGGCAATTCGCGCTTCGACCGTTACTGGTTCGGCGGCGATGAAGGTGCCTTGAGCGAGGCCGAGATCCGGGGCCTGGACCTGTTCCTGAACGAAGGGCGCTGCGTTTCATGCCACACCATCGAGCATGACCACGCCCTGTTCACCGACCACCGCTTCCACAATATCGGCGTCGGCATCAACGACATACAGGACCGGGTACCCGAGGCGGTTCAATCGTTCCTCGACGCACTGGCGCGCGGTGCGGAAGTGGACGAGACCGTGCTTGCGGAGAAGCTGGCTTCGGAACTGGGCCGCTTCGCGGTGTCGGAGATGTTCGACGACCTGGGCGCGTTCAAGACGCCCACCCTGCGCAACGTGGCCGCGACCGCACCCTTCATGCATGACGGAAGCCTGGCGACGCTCAAGGAAGTGATGGACCACTACAACAACGGCGGAGTCACCAACGAGGGCGACCCGGTCAACGATTTCCTGTCCAGCGGCATCCGGCCCCTGGACCTCACCGACGAACAGATTGCCGACCTGGTCGCCTTCATGGAGGCACTGACCAGCCCGGACTATGAGGCGTTGGCGGAGGCTGCAGACGCATCGGGCCTGGAGTCCGGGGAGTAGTGACCATGATTGAAAGCAACCGACGCAGGTTCATCCAGCGCGCCGCCAGCATGGCTGCGGTAGGCACCCTGCCGCTGACCTACGTCAGGCTGGGACGCAGCGAGCAGTCCTCGGAATTCAGCTTCGCCTTCATTTCCGACTCGCACATCCAGCACATCAGCGGCACGGAGTTCGTCCGCAACTGGGACCGCGGGCTGATCCGGGCGGTGGCGGAGACCAACCTGCTCAATCCGAAGCCGGATTTCGTGATTTATGGCGGCGACCTGGCACAGCTCGGTACCAAGCCGGAGCTGGATCACGGCGCCGAATTGCTCTCCGCCCTGCGATACGACATCTACCCGATTCTGGGCGAGCACGACTACTATCTGGACCTGGGCGAGTACTGGTCGGACCTGTTCAAGCGGCCGCACTACTACAGCTTCGATCACAAGGGCGTGCACTTCGTGCTGCTCAATTCCATCCTGACCTACGACGAGTGGACCTTTGAGCGCTGGCCGACCGCCGAGCAGCGGATGAACGAGATGGCCGGTCTCGACAACCCCAACGGCTCGCCGTTCATGGTGGGCGAGGCGCAACGCGAGTGGCTGAGGAAGGACCTGGCGGAAGTGGACACGGGCACCCCGATCGTGGTGATTTCCCACAGCCCCTTGCAGAAGATCTACAAGGGCTGGAACTTCTGGACCGACGACGCCGAACAGGTACAGGCGCTGCTGGCGCCGTTCGACAGGGTGACCGTCCTATACGGCCACGTCCATCAGATTCAGTACAACCAGATCGGCAATACCAGCTTTACTTCGGCGATGGCCACCGCCTGGCCCTGGCCGTATCCCGGCAGCTACGCGCATGCGGAGCACTATCTGCCGGTGCTGACCGTGCCGATGAACCGCGCCGACCCGTTCTTCGAACGCGACGCTACCGGCTGGCAATTTGTGGACATTCACACAGGACGTGCCGCGGTCCACTACAACCTCTATGACAATGCGGTGCGCACCGTCGCCTGGAACGAGGAGGCGGGGCGTCCCGAGGACATGCAGTTCCAGGACCCCGCCACACGGATTCCGCCGCAGCAGCATTACTGAGACCGGGGAGACACCCAAGACATGCGTAAGAAACTGATTCTGGCCGCCCTGGCGCCGTTGGTATTCGCCTTGAGCTTCGGCCAGGCGGGAAGCGACGAGTTCGATGACGAAGACCTGGAGCGCTGGGAGGAGCAATTCATGCAGGTAGTGGAGGACGGCCGCGACCTGTGGACCGACGGCACTCTGGGAACCAACGGCGTGTCCTGCGCGCAATGCCATCCGAACGCCGCCAACACGCACCCGGAGACCTATCCCAAGTTCCAGAAACAGATGGGCCGCGTCGTCGACCTGTGGGAGATGATTAACTGGTGCCTGCAAAACCCGCTGGAAGGCGAGGAACTCGAGGCCGACGACGAGCAGATGATCGCGCTAATCGCCTACGTCCGTTACGAGCGCCGCGGCGTGGAACTCGACCCCGGCAAGCACTAGCCTTGCGGCATAATGCCCCGGTAATCGCCAACTCAGCGCTCGTAGCTCAGCTGGATAGAGCGTCGGTCTCCGGAACCGAAGGTCAGGGGTTCGAATCCCTTCGGGCGCGCCAACCTTCTCGGGTCCATGCCGGGCACATCAAGCGCAACATTGTTCTGATGGGCGCGCTTGGCCTGTTGTGGGCCATGACGACTTCGCAAGCACTTGCCCAGCTGCGGGTGGACCTGTCCACGGAGAACCGGGCCTGGGGCTCAGCGACGCTTGACGAGGCACGCCCGGGGCTCTACGGGACGAGGTCCGGCATCGAGGCGGAGGAAATTCGCGCGGTTCGATGTTCGGATAGCGGAAATTTATCGACCAGCCAGGGAAAAGTGTCAGTGGACACGGGCTGCGGCACCTTGACCTGGCAGTTCAGCCTCGCGCCCTACCCGGTTCAAGGCGAGGTTGTCTCCCGTCAGTTGAGTTGGTTCTCCGAAGTCGCTTCCTGGTGGTTAATCAGCGAAGGCAAAGCGATCTTGCAAGCTTCCGATGCCGGAGCGGCATCGGACATCAGGTTTCTGCTTGACGGCCAGCCGTTGGGGACTCGAGCAGGCTCAGGGCGCGTGCCGAAATTGCACCAGGCGCCGGGTTTCTGGTTGTTGGGCGACCCCATTCATCTCGACAAGGGCAAGGTGCGTCATTTCTTTGATCGGAGTGCTGTTCCTCAGCATCTCCTCGACCTTCTGGACAGTCATGCGAAGGGTATCGAGTATCTCCTGGAAGTGTTGCCGCATGATGATCTTCCGCCCGTCTTCTGGATGGGTCTTGACGATTGGCAGTCGACCATGAGTGGCGCCGCGGGGACCGGCCTGGTGCTTGCGAACTACCCTTTCCACGCGAATGACTTTGACAAGACCGCCTACGCCATCACACTTTACGTTGTCCTTCATGAACACAGTCACGGGCTATTTGGCGGGACCGGATCGCTGTGGATCAATGAGAGCCTCGCTAGCTATCTTGCACTCAAAGCCATCAAGGAAACTGCTCCGGAACACTATCCGGAACTTGCTGGTCAATTTATTGGACCTGGAAATATCCTTGAAACTCCGCTACCGGCTATCGGTGAACGAGCGGCCTCCGGTGACGGCCAGGCATACAGCCAGTTGTATATGGGCGCTGCGTTCTGGGCGGCGATCGATGCTGCGATGGTGAGGCAGGGTACGCATGGTGGGCTCCTGGAAGTCCTGCCGAAGATGATTGCGCGAGCGCTTGCTCCCGGCGGCACGCTGCGGCGAGAGGAAATCGCTGAAGTAACAGGCCTGACGTCGGAAGCTCTAAGTCCGATCCTCGACCAGTTCCTCGGGACCACCCAGGCCGTCCGGTAATGTCTACTGCCTGATGCCGTGCGAGTAATTGATGCACAAGAGCTTGATTAAGAGCGGCAGGTCCGGCCTGCATGCCGTCATCCTCGCCGCAGGTGCATCGCGACGTTACGGGGCGCCAAAGCAGTTGGCCCGCTACCGTGGCGAATTCCTGTTGGCGCGAAGCGTGCGTTTGGCGCAGGCGGCGGGCGCTGATGCTGTTACCGTCGTTCTGGGCTATCGTGCCGATTTGATTGCTCGCGCTTTGCAGGCAACCAGAACAGCGTCGGGTGACGCGATCGCGTTACGGAACCCGCGATGGCGGGACGGCATGGGCCGTTCCCTGGCCTGCGGGATTTGCGCGGTACCCCCAAGAGCGAGAGCAGCGCTGGTTTGCCTGAGCGATCAGCCGATGCTGGACGCTGAGGACCTGGTCAAGCTGGTTTCGGCCTGGCGGGACAATCCGCGAGTAGCAGTGGCGTCGCACTATGCAGGCAGGCTTGGCGTGCCGGCCATTTTTCCGCGTTCCTGGTTCGGTGCCCTGAAAGGCCTGTCGGAAGACCGCGGAGCGCAAGCTATCCTGGCTTCGGCAAAGGGCGTAGTGGGTGTGCCCATGCCTGATGCCCAAGTGGATATCGACTATCCGGGGGATCTCTCGCAGCTTCCACGATGAGCCTTTTCCGGGGGCGTCGCCCCTCGTGTACAGTTACACCCCTTTGAATTGGAAAGCCTCAAGAAAAGGAGTCGGCGAACTATGCGAAAACTAGCCAGTGCAACGGCCTTGCTGGCGCTGTGCGCCACGGTCGCCAATGCCGAAATCAACGTAAGCGAGACCGAACGGAACTACCTGGAAGAGCTGTATCTGCACCTGCACAGTAACCCGGAACTGTCGCTTTACGAGTACCAGACCGCGGCCCGCATGGCCGAGGAGTTCGCGGCTGCCGGATACGAGGTCACGACGGAAGTGGGCGGCACCGGCGTGGTAGGGCTGATGCGCAACGGGGACGGCCCCACAGTGATGATCCGGGGGGACATGGACGGACTGCCGGTGGAGGAGCTTACCGGCGTTCCCTACGCGAGCAAGGCGACCACCACCGACGAGCAGGGCCGACAGGTGGCGGTCATGCACGCCTGCGGCCACGATATCCACATGACCAACCTGATTGGCGTCGCCCGCAAGCTGTCGGACATGCGCGATGACTGGCGGGGCACCGTCGTCCTGGTGGCGCAGCCCGCCGAGGAGCGCGGCCTGGGCGCTCGCGCCATGATCGAGGATGGCCTGTTTACACGCTTCCCGCGACCGGACTACAACCTCGGCCTGCACGTTACCGCCAACCTGCCCGCGGGCCGGGCGGGCTATAAACCCGAGTTCGCGATGGCCAACGTGGATTCCGTCGACATCATTGTTCACGGCACCGGCGGGCATGGAGCGGCGCCGCACCTGACCCACGATCCGATCGTGCTTTCCGCCTACATCGTTACCGCTTTGCAGACGCTGGTGGCGCGCAACCTCAATCCCATCGAGCAGGGCGTCGTAACGGTGGGCTCGATACATGGCGGAACCAAACACAACATCATCTCCGACAGGGTCGACATGCAGCTGACCGTGCGCTCGTACAGCGACGAGAACCGGGCCCTGCTATTGGAAGGAATTGCAAGGATTGCCAAGGCGCAAGCCAGGGCGATGGGCCTGCCGGAAGACCGGATGCCCGAAGTCATCGTGAAGGACGAATACACGCCGGCCCTGTACAACGATCCGGATCTTTCCAACCGCCTCGCCGACGTGATACGCGGCGAATTGGGTGAAGAAAGCGTGGAACTCAGCAAGCCGGTCATGGGCGGCGAGGATTTCGCCATGTTCGGACGCACCAACCCGCGCATCCCGGGCTTCTACTTCTGGCTGGGCGGCATGGATCCCGATGAGTTCGCGCAAGCGAAAGCGGAGGGCCGCAGTCTACCGGCCACGCACTCTCCGTACTTCCTGCCGACCTACGAGAAGACGCTGCAAACGGGCGTGCGCGCCATGACCGCCGCCGCCCTGGACCTCCTCGGCCAGCCTTAGCCCTTTGCCACCGGAATCCATTGGAACGCATACATAGGAAACAGCACATGACCAAAGCGGAAGTAAAGACCATCATGGAATTTCTTGCGGAGAATCCGCAGGTGGACGTGTCGGCGGCCTGGGAACGGTGCTGGGGAATCCAGACAGGTATCGTGGACCGCGTCCGCGAGCGGTTTCCCGCCGAGTTGCATCCCAGTTGCGAGGGGCGCGAATACTACGCCTCGCCGGACGGCGCCATGGAAGGATCGTTCCAGGCCTACAGCAGCCCCGAGGTTCCCTGGCTGGTGCATTCCTGGATCGGCAACCGCCACGCCAGCATCCTGGACATCAACGCCACGGTGTTCCTGGGCGAGCAGACCCGCGTGCCGCACATGGCGGTCATTTTCGGCACCATTCCGCGGCTGTTCTTTTATGCCGAGTACACCCCGCGGGTCGATCTGCGCGTGAATCCGGAATACCTGGAGCGCTATTACGAGCCCGCAAACGCTGCCTACCTGGAGTTCCAGGGGAATCCCGCCTTTACCCAGTTCGTCAGCCACGGCGCCTACCTGCGGGCCCTGATGTCGCCGGTGTGCGTTTGTCATACGGCGGAACTCACCGACTCCAATATCGACGTCTGCGAGCAATACCTCGACGGATTCCTCGACCGCTGGTTCGGCTGGCTGGACGATGCCGAGCCGGTTCCGGCGGACGAACGCACAGCGCAGCGCGACTTCGATTTTCGGGTGCGTGAACTGGGCTACCGCCTCGATCCGATGAACGTGCTGCCCAAGCGCGTGTTCGGCGAGGAGGAATTCAACCGCATGCTGGACTTGCGTATCGGCACCGAGCAGATACGCGAAGCGCTGGCCGGTTCCTGACGCCCGCTTTTCAACTCCGCTTCGGATCCGACAGGAACACCTTGGAAGACGCTATTCAAGCCAAGCCACGGAAACTGGCCGTGGTGGTTTTCAATCTGGGCGGTCCGGATTCTCCCGAGGCGATCCGGCCGTTCCTGCTCAACCTGTTCAACGATCCGGCCATCCTTCGCCTGCCCAATCCGTTGCGCTGGATTGCGGCCCGCGTGATTACCGCGCGGCGCGCTTCGGCAACCACCGAGATTTACGGGCAGGTGGGAGGCGGGTCTTCGATCCTGCCCGCCACCGAAGATCAGGCTGAAGCACTGAAGAAGGAGATCGCGGATACCGCCGAACACGTGGAAGTGTTTGTTTTCATGCGCTACTGGCATCCACTGGTAAACGAGACCACAAGAAGGATCAAGGATTTCGACCCCGACCGGATCGTGCTGCTGCCCCTGTACCCGCAGTTCTCCACCACTACTACGGGTACGTCGGTCAAGGCCTTTCGCGAGGAGGCCCGCAAACAGGGATTGACCGCGCCTGAGGAAGTAGTGTGTTGCTACCCGGCCCACCACGGATTTCTTGACGCCACCACGGCCAACATCCGGCGGGCCCTGGATGAGGCATCCGCACACGGCGCCCCGCGGCTGCTGCTTTCCGCGCATGCCTTGCCGCAACGCACCATCAACGCAGGCGATCCCTACCAGTGGCAGATCGAGCAGACCTCGGCGGCGATCGTCGAAGCGCTGGATCGCCCGGAACTGGACTGGGTGACCAGTTATCAGAGCCGGGTCGGCCCGGTGCAATGGATCGGACCCTCCACCGAAGACGAAGTGCGGAGAGCGGGCGCGGCCGGATCGCCGGTCGTCGTGGTTCCCATTGCTTTTGTATCAGAGCATGTGGAGACCCTGGTGGAGATCGACATGGAGTTGCGTGAGACGGCCTCGCAATCGGGGGTCCCGTTCTTTACCCGCTGCCCCACGGTGTCCGTAGATTGCGCCTTCATCCGCGGCCTGGGTGATCTCGTTCGTTCAGCTATCGGCAGGAGTGGCGTAGCCTCGGACGCAGGCGCCCGTCGCTGCCCGATGGAATTTGCAGCCTGCCCCAATACGCAGTAGGCGTCTCCCCTGGCAACGAGGGCTTCCAGCCCTCGCGGGAGGGCAGGATGCCCTCCGTCCCGGCGTCTAGCCTTCGCCGAACAGGAACCTGAAGCCGGAGGCGGTGGATTCCACTCGACCGTAGTGCGGGTGTCCGAAGTGTGCGGGGAACAGCAGGGTTGAGCTGTCGGCCATGCGTTCCAGCGTCTGCTGCCGGGTAACGGCCGCCGCTTCTCCGTCGTTGCAGAAGACCGTGGTGTATTGCGGGCCGTAGACCTGCATTACGGCGTGCAGCAGGTCGCCGGAAAACAGCCCGGCCGACCCGTCCTTGCCCAGCTCCAGCACCATGTGGCCGGGCGTATGTCCAGCCGCCAGCCGCAGCCGGACCCCGTCCTCGATCTCGTAACCGTCCTCGACGCCCTCCAACAAGCCGGCTTCGATCAGGGGCCGGACATTGTCTTCGAACACGCCGTTGTTCGGGCCCATTTCATAGTCGCTGCCCTGCATGCCGGCCCAGTGGTCCAGTTCCTTTTTGTGACACAGGTAGCGGGCGTTGGGGAAAGTGGGCTGCCAGCGGCCGTCCACCAGCGAAGTGTTCCAGCCGCAATGGTCGAAGTGCAGGTGGGTGCAGAACACGTAGTCGATGTCCTCCGGCCGCGCGCCGGCACCGCGCAGGCGTGTCAGGTACGCGGTGTCCAGCTGACTGAATGCGGCCAGTTCCTTGCGCTCGTAGATCTTGTGGTTGCCGATGCAGGTGTCGACCAGGATCCAGTGATGCCTCGTGCGGATCAGCCAGCTATGAAAGCTGAGCACAATCAGCCCGGAGTCGGCCTGCAACTGGTGCGGCGTCAGTATGTCGCGGTGTTCCTTGAGCAACTCCGCCGGCATGTCCGGGATCAGCGCAGCGTAGCCGGCATACGGAAGCACCAGCTCCTCGATCCGGTGGATCTCGTAAGGTCCCAGTTTCAGCATGGTTTCGCCTCCGGCTACCAGTAGTGTGTCCAGCGCGACCGGGCCACAAACTGCTTGTAGGCGTCCAGGCGGCTCTCCGGCGACCCGTCCGCGTAGCCGTTGGGATCGTAGCGCTCGCGATACTGGTCGAACACCGGTCGGTACAAGGACATGTGCAGGTCGGGAATGCGGTGCTTGCGGCGGAACTCGGCGATCGGGATTGTGGCCGAGCGCTGGGTCTCGAAAACGCTGGCCTTGGCCAGTTCCACGCCGCGCGGGCCGAAGATGGCGGAGCGGCCGGGGCCGCCGTAGGCCGTGTCTTCCAGAAAGCCCGGATTGCGGTCGTGCGTGGATACCGAGTTGTTGCAGATCAGCGTGTACAGGCTGTTGTGGTACGAAGTAAGACGCATGTCCTCGTATTCGAACCCGCCGGTGGCCACCCGGCAGATGATCTCGGCGCCCTTGAACGCCATGCAGCGGAACAGTTCCGGCTCGAATTGCACGGCGGAAAGCGCGATGTTGCCGATTCCGGTGCGGGCGATCGGAATGACGGCGTCCTGGCCGTACATTTCCACGAACCGGTCGAGCACGTCATAGACGGCGGTGGTGTATTGCTCGCCACCCGGGAACATGCCGCGGACGTTGCGCTGCTTCCAGTGACGCGCGGCCAACTCGCCGTCGGGCCCGATCATCACCATCAGGTGCAGGATGTGGTTCGGCCAGGCGGGGTCCTTTGCGTAGGTGCCGAACGCCACGTAGCAGCCGTACTGTTTCGCCCTGGCGGCGATGGCCTCGGTTTCCGGACCGGGCACTTCGATGGCCAGCCGGTAGTGCTGCTCCCGCGTCCACAGGCTGAATCCTGTGATCGGAAATTCGTGGAACAGCAGCAGGTCGCTGCGGCCGCCGTAACCCTGGGCGGCATCCAGGCATTCCAGCATGTATTGCAGGTTGGACTTGAGGTCAGGCCCCGGATTGTCGCCATTGACCGCTCTCACGCGGGTCTGTACCACGGACACGCTGATGGTTTCCCTGGCCAGGTCCGCGACCGGATAGGTGCCGTCTTCCCGCACCATGGACGTTTTCTCGTTCATGGCGCTAATGTAGCATTACGCGATGTCTTTCGTACTTGCCAGACGCTTATTCGATGCGCGTCCATATTGACTATTTCGCCATGCTGCGCGAGCGCGCGGGCAGGGCGCACGAGAGCCTCGATACGGAGGCTTCCACGCCTCGCGAGCTGTACCGCGAACTGTCCGAACGCCGAAGTCTGCCGGGCGAAACCGGCTTGAAAGTCGCCGTCAACGATGAGTTCCGGTCGTGGGATTGGGCGCTTTCCGAGGGTGACCGCGTGGTGTTCATGCCACCCGTGGCCGGGGGATGAGCGAATTCCGCATCAGTCGGACGGAAATCGATTCCGCCGAAGAGCTTGCGGCCCTCGAAGACGCCGGCTGCGGCGCCGTGGTGTCCTTTGTGGGCCGGGTGCGCAACCGCAACGAGGGGCGCACCGTGACCCGGCTGGAGTACGAGTGTTACGAGGAACTGGCGGTACGGGAGGGCGCTCGCGTGATCGACGAGGCAAGGGAGAGTTTTGGCGTAGGTCCGGTTCGCTGTGTGCATCGCGTCGGGGACCTGGCGATCGGCGAACCGGCCGTATGGGTGGGCGTTGCCGCCGCGCACCGGGACGAGGCCTTTGCCGCGGCCCGTTTTGTCATTGACGAGGTGAAGAAGCGGGTGCCGATCTGGAAACGAGAGCACTACCCGGAGGGCCCGGCGGAGTGGATCAACCCGCTGCCGGCTGTGGAACGATGACCGCCCGGCGTTCCTGGCTTTTCGTGCCCGGCGACAGCGAGCGCAAGCTCGCCAAGGGACCGACCACCGGCGCGGACGTGTTGATTCTCGACGTGGAGGATTCGGTGAGCCCTGCGCGCAAGCTCGTGGCGCGGCAGATGATCGGCGATTACCTTGCATCGGCGCCCCGCGACGGGGCTCCGTTGTGGGTACGCATCAACGGCCTGCACACGCCGTACTGGGAACAGGACGTTCAGGCCGCGATCGTCGGCCGGGCCGACGGAATTGTGGTGCCCAAGCCGCGTTCGCCGGATGACGTCATCGCGGTTGCCGCACTGATGGATCGCCTGGAGGACGGGGAGCGCAGCGAACCCGCGCAGATCCTCGCCCTGGCGGGAGAGACGGCGCGGGGATTGCTGTCATTGCACCAGTACCAGGCCGGGTTGCCCAGGCTGACGGCGCTGAGCTGGGGCTCCGAGGACCTGGGGACCGACGTGGGGGCGCTACGCCGCCGCCGTCCCGACGGCAGCCTCCTGCCGCTCTACGAAATCGCCCGCTCGCTGACCTTGGCGGCGGCTACCGTTGCCGAAGTCGAAGCGATTGAAGCCGTGTATGCGGATTACCGTAATCACGAGGGATTCCGGAAGTTCGCGAACGAGGCGCTGGAACTGGGTTACGTCGGCGGCGCGGCGATTCATCCGGCACAGGTGGAAATCCTCAATGAAGTGTTCACGCCCAGTGAGGCGCAGTTGGCGGAAGCACGCGAGATCGTGGCCGCCTTCGAGCAGTCGGGCGAGACCGGCGTCATGTCAATCGCCGGACGCATGGTGGACCAGCCTCACCTGGCGCAGGCCCGCAAGTTGCTGCGGCGTTTCGGTTAGCGTTCGGTCAGTTCGCGCTGGACCAGTTCGTCGACGATTTCCAGCAATTCGGTCATGTTGCTGTCCGGTGCGCCGCGCACGACGTACTTGCCGTTGACGACGAAGGTCGGGACCGCCAGTATCCGGTAGCGGCGCATCAGGTCCTTGATGCGTTTGATTTGCGATTCCACCCCGAATGACCGGAATGCGTTGCGGTAGTCCTCGGCCGAGACGCCGAATCGTCTTGCGAAGCGCTCTTGATCGGCCAATCTCAACAGCAGCTGATTTTCCGTGTGGAATGCCCTGAATACGTCCCTGTGCGCGGGTTCGAGCTCACCCACCGCATCCAATGCGAGAAACAGCCTTGCATGGGTTTCCATCGTCGTGTTCCAGACGGCCGGAATGTGAATGAAGTTCACCTCCTGAGGCTTCCTCTTCTTCCAATCATCGACGAATGCATCCATGCGGTAGCAATACAGGCAGCCGTACCAGAAAAACTCCGCCACCTCGATCTTGTCCGGGGGGCTGGAAGTGCCCTGCACCGGAATCAGGCGGTCAAAGTGCACGCCCTCCTCGAACTTCCAGTTGGACGTGTCCTGGGCGTGCGCAAATGGCGCAGCTGCCAAAATGACGGCGGCGAGCAGCAGATTTCGATACTTCAGTTTCATTTCTTGCCCGGTTTTTCGCATAGTGTACCCACCTGGACCGACTACAGCCATCGTCGCCGAACAATCCGTGCTGCAAGCAACATTCATGACTTCTGCCGCCTCGTGGCGGCAATACCCTCCCGACGAAGGTGTGGAAGTGGCCTTCGCGGGACGCTCCAACTCCGGCAAGTCGAGCACCATCAACGCAATCCTGAACCGCCGCGGGCTGGCGCGCGCCAGCAAGACGCCCGGCCGTACCCAGATGCTGCAGTTCTTTTCGGTGGGCGAGGAGCGGCGTGTCGTGGACCTGCCCGGTTACGGCTACGCGGCTGCTCCCTTGCGTGTTCGCCAACGCTGGGAAGGCATGATGAGCGACTATTTTCAGCGCCGGCAATCGCTGCGCGGTGTGTTCGTCGTCGTGGATGCGCGCCGCGGTTTGGGTGAGCTGGACCGGCAGATGCTGGATGTGTGCGCAGCGGCCGAGGCGCGCGTGAGATTACTGATGAACAAGTGCGACCGTCTCAAGCGAGGCGCGTTGATCCGGACCTTGCGCGCCACGGAAGAAATCCTGGGAGGCGCGGCCTCGGTCCAGGCGTTCTCCGCGCTGCGCGCCGTGGGGCTGGAGGAGGCCAGGGGCGTACTGGCGGCCTGGCTCGAAGAATGAAGTGATACGGGCGTGCCGGCCCGATAGCGTGATTTCATGAGAAAGCTGGTCATTGCCGTGCTTGCGCTGTTCAGGCGGATCTCCCTGCTGGTTCTGAAGATGCGGGGCAAGACCCCCTCGGATGTGGCCGCGCAGCGCGTGGTCAGTGGGGCGGCCTGGGACGATTTCTGCGACACGCTCAAGGCCGCCGGAGCTGCAATGAACTTTGCCGGAGCGCCACGCGATGCGTTCAACCAGGCCGAAGGATACCGCTACTTAAGCCGCCTGGCCCGCGGCGGCCTCATGGCCTTCCTGGAGTATGCCGATCCCAGGGCGCCCGTACTCCATCGCGTCGCCCACGAAACAGTCAAGCTGGGCTCCGACAATCCCGACAACTACTACCAGACCGCCGCCATTCACGGTGACTTCGACTATCGGATTTCCGGAAGCAGAAACACCGTGAAGTATCTCGGTTTCGGCACTCAGGCCGGCCACTACGGCCAGGGAGGCGGTATGCCGCCTACCGGCTATGTCGAGGCCGAAGAGCTCGAGATCGCCGACAATGGGTTCTTCGAGCTCGTTGTAAGCAGCAGACCGCAGGCGGGAAACTGGCTGCCCATGACGCCGGAGAGCCGAACACTGATCGTCCGCCAGACGTTTCTCGATCGGCTAAGCGAAGTACCTGCGGACCTGCGTATCGAACGCATCCATTGCGATGCAAAGGAAACACGCCCCGCGCCCCTGACGCCCGAGCAGGTGGATGAGGGCCTGAAGTCGGCCGGCACGCTGGTGGCCGGCGCCTCGATGCTGTTCGCCAACTGGGCCCGGGGCTTCAAAAGGCACAGCAACCAGCTTCCGATGTTCGACCCTGAAGTGTCGCTGGCCGCGGGGGGCGATCCGAACATCGCCTACTACCACAGCCACTGGGCGCTGGCCGAAGACGAAGCCCTGCTGGTGGAAGTAATGCCGCCGGATTGCGAACACTGGAACTTTCAATTGAACAACTACTGGATGGAATCCCTGGACTACCGCTACCACACCATCCACACCAACAAGCACCTGGCGCAGTACGGGAAAGACGGGTCCGTTCGCCTGGTGGTCGCCCACCGTGACCCTGGGCTGCCCAATTGGCTGGAAACCGCCGACCATACCTCCGGGACCATGTGTTTCCGTTGGATCAAGGCGCAAGAGCACCCGCAACCCGCAACCCGGGTGGTGAAGTTCTCCGAGCTGGCTTCCCTGCGCAGCGGATAGCACGCAAAGGACGGGGACTTGGGGGAGACTTCCACCGAATACGGCCAGCCGTACCGACCCTTGCCCGTATCCATCGCCAACCGGCTGGGCCGCCTGGCGGCGAGTTGCGGGATCGGCGGCCGTCTGAATGTCGACGGGCTGCTTGCCGCAGCGAGGAGGAAGACCCGGCTGTCCGATTTCGGCGATGAGTGGTTTGTCGAGCCCCTGCAGGTGCTGGTGCGGGCCATTAACGAAGAAGCGCGGCTGACGCCGGTCGGGTACGCATTACAGAAAACAAGGATTATTTCGGCCCTGTCGATCCGTCTGCGGGCGGAACGGCTCCTGAAGAAACACCCCGAAATCCTTGATATCGACCTTGGCGGGATTGTCCTGATCGCGGGCTTGCAGCGCACCGCTACCACCATGCTGCATCGTTTGATTGCGGCCCACCCGGACATGCGGGCTGTTCGGACCTGGGAGGCGCTGAACCCCGTGCCGCTGCCCGGCGAGACCCGTGCCGATCCCGGCCGCAGGCTCAGGCTCGCCCGGCTTGCCCAAAAGACGATCGCCTTCTTGTCACCGGATTTCTTCGCTGTTCATCCGGTCGAGCATGACGCTCCCGAGGAGGACGTGCTCTTGCTGGACCTGTCGTTCATGAGCCAGACGCCGGAAGCGACCATGCACGTTCCGAGTTATGCGGACTGGCTGGAGCGCCAGGACCACACCCGGAGCTATGAGTACCTGCGCAACCTGCTCAAGCTGTTGCACTGGCAGCGCGCCGCAGGCAACTGGGTGCTGAAGACTCCCGTTCACATGGAGCACCTGGACCTGCTTTTGAAGGTTTTTCCGAATGCTGTTGTCGTCCAGACCCATCGCGATCCGAAGAAGTCCACAGCATCGTTCCTCAGCATGGTGGCGCACAGCCGCGGCATCCTCAGCGACCATGTCGATGTGAGCGAGATCGCGGGGCACTGGACGCGCAAGATACGGCGCATGATGGAGCGCTCCATCCGCGCGCGAAACGCCGGCCATGCCGGTCGGTTCATCGATGTGTCGTACTGCGACCTGGTTGCGGAACCGCTGCGCGAATTGCGGCGAATCTATCGCCACGCCGGGATTGAATTCAGCGGCGATGCCGTGAAGGCCGCCGAGGCAGTATCGCGAAGAAACACGAAGAACCGTTATGGCAGGCACGTCTATTCGCTGGACAGCTTCGGCCTGAGCGCGGAAGAGATCGATCGGCGTTACGATTTCTACAGGCGCGAGTATCGAATTCCTGATGAACCCGCAACTTGAGAATTGCGAGACGCGGCGGTGAGCCATGGTTGCTGAAGGCCCTCGGCAGGACTCCAGGGCGATAGGCGGAGCGCTTTCCGCCGCCATTGACGGCCGCCTGTCGAAACGGGGGAGTCTGGATCCCGTCCCGTCGAGCCTGCGTATCGACGGCAAGGTCTGCCTGATCACCGGCGCCAACAGCGGTCTGGGAAAAGCGGTCGCCATCGACCTGGCCAGGCGGGGGGGAACGGTACTCATGGCATGTCGCGGCGGCCACCCGGAGGCCGGTGAGGAGGTCAAGCGCCGGTCCGGTTCCGGCGAAGTGGAAATGCTGCGGGTCGATCTGTCCGACCTGGATTCCGTTGATGAGCTTTGCGCTGCGCTCAAACGCAGTGGCGGGAGGCTCGACATCGTCGTTTGCAATGCCGGCCTGATGCCCCGGACAGCCCGCAGGTCCCCTCAGGGCCATGAACTGATGTTCGCGGTACATTTTCTGGCCAATCGGCTGCTGATTGGCCGGCTGTTGGATGACGGCCTGATTCAGCCGTCCGAGGGATCCGCAGCCACTCCCCGAATCGTTTTCGTCGCCTCCGAAGCGCATCGTTCCGCCGGGCCGATCGACTTCGGGAATTTCGGGGCCTTTACCGACTACGGACTGAAGGACGGCATGAAGTACTACGCCTATAGCAAGTTGCACCTGTGCACTTTCGCCAGGGAGCTGGATCGCCGGCTCAACTCCAGCGGGCAGGTTCGCGTTGCCGTGCATTCGCTTTGCCCCGGGCCGGTCGCCACCAATATCGCCCGGGAAGCTCCGGTGTATCTGAAGCCGCTGCTGAAACCGCTCATGCGATTGTTGTTCTTGAGTCCGGCCAGAGCGGCGAGACCGGTGATTTACCTTTGTTGCTCGAAAGACATGGGGCGGGGAAGCGGCGCGTATCTGCACGTCATGCGCGAAAAACCGATGTCTTCGCTGGCCCTGGACGAACAAGCGGGCGCCATGCTCTGGCAGGCGAGCGCCGACCTGCTGGCAAAGAGGGCTCCCGGAAGCCGTCGAGAAGAGTCATGAGCCTGTTCCGGTATCGGGTGGAATCAGAAGCTGTTGAGATCCATGCTTCGGCTGAAGCGGTCTGGGAGGTCCTGACGGACGTGGGGAAATACGGCGAGTGGAATCCGTTCACGACCCGCGTCGATACGGACTTTCGGATCGGCTCCAAGGTCGAACTGCAGGTAAGACTGGGGCCGCTCAATCTCAGACAGCAGGAGCGAATACTGCAGGTGGACCCGCCGCGGCTGTTGGCCTGGGGCATGACCATGGGCCATTGTCTGCTGCTGTCAGCCAGGCGCGAACAACGCATTCAGCCCGTGAGCGGGTCGCGCTGCCGTTACGTGACGACCGACGAACTCTCCGGTCTGCTCACGCTCAAAGTGGCGCTGCTGTTCGGCCGCGCCATCCGCAACGGCTTCAATGCCATGGCCCTGGCGTTGAAGGAACGCGCCGAATCAGTCCCCGGGGAATAGAGTAATTCAGTGGGCGGCGTCCCAATTCGTCCCGCGGCCGACGTCGACTTTCAGCGGGACCTGCAGCGATGCGGCTGCCGCCATCCTTTGCGTGACTTCATCGGCGAGCTCCGCTGCGAAGTCGTCCAGGCACTCGAACACCAGCTCGTCATGCACCTGCATGATCAGGCGGGCCTTGTCGTTGAGCGGTTCAAGCCAATCGTGGATGCCGATCATGGCGCGCTTGATGATGTCGGCCGCCGTTCCCTGCATCGGGGCGTTGATGGCGCTCCGCTCGGCATAACTGCGGCGGCGGTAGTCCCTGGCGCGAATGTCCGGCAGGTAGAGGCGCCGGCCGAACAGCGTTTCCACCCAACCCTGGTCATGGGCCTGCACGCGAGTGCGCTCCATGTATTGCTGCACGCCCGGGTAGCGTGCGAAGTAGTGGTCCACGTATTCCTGCGCCTCGGCCCGGCTGACGCTGAGCTGTCGCGCAAGACCGAATGGGGACATGCCGTAGATGAGCCCGAAATTGATGGCCTTGGCTGCCCGCCGCTGATCGGCGCTGACCTCCTCCAAAGGCGTGGCGAAGACCTCTGCAGCCGTGGCCCGGTGCACGTCCAGGTCTTCGAAAAATGCCTTGAGCAATCCTTCGTCGCCGGACAGTTCCGCCATGATCCGCAACTCGATCTGCGAGTAGTCGGCCGAGACCAGCACCCGTCCCTCGGGCGCTACGAAAGCCTGGCGTATCCGCCGCCCCTCGGGGGTGCGCGCCGGAATGTTCTGCAGGTTGGGGTGGATTGACGACAGCCGTCCGGTGGCTGCGACCGCTTGCTGGTAGGAGGTATGAACACGCCCGGTACGCGGGTCGATGCAGCCGGGCAGCGCATCCGTATAGCCGCTCTTGAGCTTGGCGAGATTGCGGTAATGCAACACTGTTTCCGGCAGCGGGTGTGCCGCCGCCAGCTCATGCAGTACCGATTCGGAGGTGGACGGCTGGCCGGTTGAAGTGCGGCGCACGGGATCCAGGCCCAGCCGGTTGAACAGCACGTCGCCCAATTGCTTCGGCGATCCCAGGTTGAAGGCCGTGCCGGCCTGCTCATAAGCCTGTTGTTCCAATGCGCCCAATTGTTCCGCCAGCTCGCGGGACTGCTCGCCCAGGATTTGCGCATCTACCAGCACGCCGGTGCGCTCCATGGAAGCCAGAACCGGCGACAGGGGCATTTCCATTCCCCTCAGCACCTCCTCCAGTTCCGGTTCCTGCTCAAGCCTTTCGGAAAGCCGGTGATGCAGGCGAAGCGCGTAATCGGCCTTTTGGGCCGCGTAGGGCGTCACCCGCTCCAGAGGCGCCTGCGCCAGGGTGATCCGCGCCCGCCCCTTGCCCAGCACTTCTTCTTCCGGGATGCAGCCCAGCTTTAGATAGTGTTCTACGGCCTGCTTGAAATGGTGGGCGATGGCGGTGGAATTGAGCACGTACGAGTCCAGCATGGTGTCGCCGGTCGCTCCGGCCAGCCCGATTCCGTGATTGGCCAGCACGTGGCTGATGAACTTGAGGTTGTGCCCCACCTTTTGAGCGTCGGCGTCTTCCAGCCAGTCTTTCAGCAAGGCGAGCAGCTCGTCGCCATCGGAGCGTTCAACGGCCTCCGAAGCCAGGTCCCGCGGCGCCAGGGGCACGAATGCCGCCTCGCCTTCGCCGCCGGCAAATGCGAGACCGGCCAGCCGGTGCTGCATGGGGTTGTCGCCCGATGCTTCGACGCTCAGGCCCGCAGCCGGCGCATCCTTCAGACGTTCGAGCCATTCGACCAGTTGTTCCCGGTTCAGGATCGTTGCGTACTGCTCCTGTTTGGGCGCAGCCGGGGTGGATTGGCGGAGGCTGCGCAACAGGCTGTTGAGTTCATAAGTGCCGCAGAGTGTTTCCAGCGCCTCGAAGTCCGGTGGCCTGATCTTCAAGTCACTCGGCGCCAACTCAAGTGGGACGTCCTTGCGTATGGTGGCCAGTTCCAGTGACATGTCCACATCGTCGAAGCTGGACCGCAGCGTCTCGCCGGCCTTGCCGCGGATATCGCCGGCGTTTTCCTTGACTCCATCCAGGCTACCGTAGGCCTGAAGCCACTTCGCGGCCGTTTTCGGCCCCACGCCGCGAACGCCCGGAATGTTGTCGGAGGTATCGCCGGCCAGGGCCAGGTAGTCGCGGATCCGTTCAGGAGGCACCCCGAACTTTTCTTCCACTCCGGCGCTGTCCATGATGCGGTTGTTGGTCCAGTTCACCAGCCTTACCTGCGGGCTCACCAGTTGAGCAAAATCCTTGTCGTTCGTTGAGATCAGCGTATCCAGCCCCTGTTCCTGCGCCTGAACCGCAAGTGTTCCGATCACGTCGTCGGCTTCCACCCCGGACACGCGCAGCAGCGGCACGCCCATCGCCGCCACCATGTTGACGACCGGCTCGATCTGTTCGCGCAGGTCCTCGGGCAGGACATCGCGGTTGGCCTTGTACTCGGGATAGATCTCGTCGCGAAAAGTCGGGCCCGGTGCGTCCATGACAAAGCCCAGCAGGTCCGGCGGGTCTTCACGAAGCAGGCGCTGGACCATGCTCACCACGCCGTGCAGCGCTCCGGTGGGGCGGCCGTCGGAGGTGGTGAATGCCGGAAGGGCGTAGTAGGCGCGGAACAGGTACGCCGTTCCGTCGACCAGGAGCAGGCGGTTCAAGGCACGCTCAAGGGCGGGATGCCCTTGCTCCGGGCAGGGCCGTCAGCCTGAAATGGTCGCCTCAATTGGGTGCGGCCGCTGCCGGCTCGCCGCTGCTTTCGTCAGCGGGCTGCTCCCCGGATGGCGGCGGTTCTTCTTCGGGCAAATAGAGTGCTCCGCTGAAACCGCAACTCGCCAGTATCAGCGCCAGGCCAAGGCACGCGGCGAACGCTTGCGGGGAGAAACCGGTGCGAACCGGCGGCAGGTTGCGGAGATGCGCCAACACGCCGGCAAGTGTACCCTTATGCATCCATTTTCCCGTGCAAGGGACGACCGCGTGAGTGACAAGCTGCAAATAACCGCCTACCCGCTGATCGACAAGCCGTTGAAACTGCGCCGCGCGGCGCGTGCGCGGGAGTGGATGGACCAGACGGTGGATCACTTCGCCAACCGCTGCCTGCCGCTGCTGATTGCCAACCAGACCGGCTGGGACGTGCTCTGTCCGGTGGACTTCAAGGCACGCTGGAACGGCAAACCGGCCAAGGAAGGGGTGGACATCCGTTTCCCCGGCGAGAAATCGGAGCTGGTGAGCGCCCATTTCGGCAGCGGAGTCATAACCTTCATATTTGGATACCTCTTTCGCACCAGCCCGGGCCACAACCTGTGGTGCAAGGGGCTGTCCAATACCGCCAAGGACGCCATCGCCCCGCTGGAAGGCATCATCGAGACCGACTGGGCGCCGTATACCTTCACCATGAACTGGCGCTTCACCCGCAAGCGCACCTGGGTGACCTTCGAGAAGGATGAACCGATTTGCCGGCTGGTTCCCATCCCCCGGCAGTACGCGGAGCAGTTCGAGGCGGTCATCAGGCCCCTGTCCGACGACCCCGAGCTGCAGCGCGAACACCTCCAATGGAGCAGTTCCCGCGGCAATTTCAACAAGGAACTGGAAGTGGACCGGTTCCGGCGCCCGGCCGAGAAATGGCAGGGACACTACATGCGCGGCAGGCATCTGGACGGACGCCGCTTCAGCGATCACCGGATCAAGGTGCTGATGTCCGAGTTCCGCAAGGCCGACAAGGACAAGAAAGAGTAAGGGGAATCCAATGAAACGCAGAGAATTGCTTGCCGGTCTGGGCGCCGGCGCCGTGGCGCTGGCCGGATGCGCTCAGGAGCAGCCCAAGCCCGGGACGTCCGGGGAGTCCGCGTCCTCGGGTGAGACTTTCACCTGGAAGATGGTCACGACCTGGCCGCCAAATTTCCCCGGCACCGGCACGTCGGCCACCTTGCTTGCCGAGACGATCACCAGGTTGTCGGGCGGACGGCTGAAGGTGCATGTCTATGCCGCCGGCGAACTGGTGCCTGCGCTTGAGGTCTTCAATACGGTGTCCGCGGGCGCCGCGGAAATCGGGCACGGCGTTTCGTATTATTGGAAGGGGCAGGTCGAAGCGGCCCAGTTCTTCGGCGCCATACCGTTCGGGATGACACCCACCGAGTCAGCCGCCTGGCTGCATTTCGGCGGCGGCATGGAGTTGTGGCGTGAACTCTACGAACCGTTCGGCTTGATGGTGTTTACCGGCGGCAATACCGGCACCCAGATGGGTGGCTGGTTCAATCGCGAAATCAATACGCCCGAGGACCTCAAGGGGTTGAAGATGCGAATACCCGGCCTGGGCGGCGAGGTCCTGCAGCGCGCCGGTGGTACGCCGGTCCTGTTGTCCGGCGGTGAAATCTATACCGCCATGCAAACCGGCAGCGTGGATGCCACAGAGTGGGTGGGGCCATACAACGACGTCGGCTTCGGCCTGCACGAGGTCGCACAGTACTACTACTATCCGGGCTGGCACGAGCCGGGCGCGATACTGGAAGTCTCGATCAACCGGGAGGCCTGGGACGCGTTGCCGGATGACCTCAAGGACGTTGTCGAGTCGGCCTGCGGCTACGTCGAGAGCCTGATGGGACCGGAGTACAGCGCCCGCAATGCCCAGTTCCTTCAACAGCTCCGCGACGAAGGCAAAATCGAGATCCGGCGCTTCCCGGATTCGGTGATCGAAGAACTGCGCAAGCACTCCAGGGACGTTATCGATGACCTCATTGCCCGCGACGAAAAAGCCGCAAGGATCTATGCCTCGTATGCCGAATTTCAGCAACTTGTCGGCGAATGGCTGGATATCGGCGAACGCGCCGCCATCGCCGCCCGTGGCTGAACCCCAATGATAAGAACATCCGATCTCCTGGTTAAGGCCCTCGAAAACGAGGGCGTCGAATACGTGTTCGGCGTGCCCGGGGAAGAAAACCTCGATTTTCTCGATTCCCTGCGGACCTCCAGCATCAAGCTGATCCTGACCCGTCACGAGCAGGCGGCAGGATTCATGGCAGCCACTTATGGACGCCTTACCGGCAAGGCCGGGGTCTGCCTCGCCACCCTGGGCCCCGGGGCTACCAACCTGGTAACCGCAGCGGCCTACGCCCAACTGGGCGCGATGCCGATGCTGATGATCACCGGGCAGAAGCCGATCAAGAAGAGCAAACAGGGCCGGTTCCAAATCGTCGACGTGGTGGCCATGATGCGGCCGATCACCAAGTACGCCAAGCAGATCGTCAACGGCCACGCCATTCCAAGCCTGGTGCGCGACGCGTTTCGGCTGGCCGAACAGGAAAGGCCCGGCGCCGCCCATCTCGAGCTGCCCGAGGATATTGCCGCCGAGCTTGTGGAAGAAACCGCTCTCATTGCCGCCGAATCGCCTCACAGACCGGTCTGTGACGACAAGGCGATTGCTGATGCCGCCGCAATGATCCGGGCGGCCAGGCGTCCCCTGCTGCTGGTCGGCGCAGGCGCCAATCGCAAGCGGATCATCGATGCGCTCGAGTCCTTCGTGGGCAAGACCGGCATCCCGTTCTTCAACACGCAGATGGGCAAGGGGGTCATCGGCGGGTTCCATGAGCTTTATATCGGCACCGCGGCTCTGTCCGACGGCGACTATCTGCACTGCGCCATCGACCGCGCGGACCTGGTCATCAACGCCGGACACGACGTGGTGGAGAAACCGCCGTTCTTCATGGAGCACGGCGGTCAAAAGGTGATTCACATCAATTTCTCGCCGGCAGCGGTGGACGAAGTGTATTTTCCGCAGCTTGAGTTGATCGGCGACATCGCTTCCAGTTTTGACCGGCTCACCGACAAGCTCGAGCCCGAGCCCGGGCACGATTTCAGCTATTTCATGCGGGTGCGCGAGGAAGTCATGAAACACATCGGCGAGGGGAGCGACGACCCGAGGTTCCCCTTGAGCCCTCAGCGTATCGTGGCCGACGTGCGCGCCGTCATGCCGCCCGACGGCGTGATCGCGCTGGACAACGGCACCTACAAGATCTGGTTCGCACGAAACTACATCACCAAACAATCGAACACGGTGCTGCTCGACAACGCACTGGCGACCATGGGCGCGGGCCTGCCCTCGGCCATGATGGTGGCCATGCTGTATCCGGGCCGGCGGGTCATGGCGGTCTGCGGCGACGGTGGTTTCATGATGAACTCCCAGGAGATGGAAACCGCGGTCCGCCTCGGCCTCGACCTGGTGGTGCTGATTATTCGCGACGACTCCTACGGCATGATCCGCTGGAAGCAGGCTCACGCCGAATTTCCCGACTGGGGGCTCGAATTCGGCAATCCCGACTTCGTTCAATATGCCGAGAGTTACGGCGCCTCGGGCCACCGGGTAGCTGCGGTCGAAGATTTCCTGCCCACCCTGGAGCAGTGTTACCAGGACGGCGGTGTCCACCTGGTGGAGGTCCCGGTGGACTACAGCGAGAACAAGCGCGTGCTGATCGACGAACTGGCGCAGCGTGTGTGCTTGCTCTGAGAGGATTGGAGCGAATCATGAGCCCGGCAAATCGACTCACCGTATGCCAGCCTTACGACGGGGCCGGGATTGAAACGCTGGAAACCTCCCAGTGGCCGGAGGTGGACACCATGCTGGACCGCGCCGTATCCGCGTTCACCAACCGGCCCGCCCGCCTGCCTGCCTATCGGCGGATCGAAATCCTGCGCCGCCTCGCCGACCTGCTGCGCGATGAGAGGGAGGCCTTCGCCTTGCTGATTGCGCGCGAAGGCGGCAAGCCGCTCAAGGATTCCCGAATCGAAGCCGACCGGGCCGTGAATGGCGTCGAGCTGGCCGCCGAAGAGATCGGGCGCCTTCACGGCCGCGAGATTCCCATGGACCTGTCGCAAGCCGGCGGTTCACGTGTGGCTTTCACGCGAATGGAGCCCATTGGGCCGGTGGTCGCGGTCAGTGCATTCAATCACCCGCTGAACCTTATCGTCCATCAGGTGGTTCCCGCGGTTGCCGCCGGTTGCCCGGTGATCGTCAAACCCGCGGACACCACTCCGCTCACCTGCATGAAGTTTGTGGCGCTTCTGCACGAGGCGGGCTTGCCTGAAGACCTGTGCCAGGTCTGTATCTGTGACATTCCCACGGCGGAACGGCTGGTGACCGATGGGCGGGTCGCGTTCTTCACCTTTATCGGATCGGCGAAGGTCGGCTGGTACCTGCGCAGCAAGCTTGCGCCGGGAACGCGCTGCGCGCTGGAGCACGGCGGCGTCGCGCCGGTCATCCTGTGCGATGACGCGGACCTTGAGCTGGCCGTTCCATCGCTGGTAAAGGGCGGCTATTACCACGCCGGCCAGGTATGCGTTTCGGTGCAACGCATATTTGTCCATCAGAGTATCAAGCAGGATTTCATGGAGAGTTTCGCCAGCGAAGTCGGCAAGCTCGTCACGGGTGATCCCACGAAACAGGAAACCGATGTCGGACCGCTCATCCTGCCGCGCGAAGTGACCCGTGTGGCGGGGTGGGTCAGTGACGCGGTTGCCGGCGGCGCTGAAGTTCTGGCAGGCGGCCAAGAGATGGGCGAGCGGATGTTTGCTCCAACCATTCTGGCCGATCCGCCGGCCACCGCCAGTGTTTCGACCCTTGAGATATTCGGGCCCGTGACCTGTGTGTATGGATTTGATGACATCGACGATGTCATTGCCCGCGCCAATGGGCTGCCGGTAGCGTTTCAATCGGCGGTCTACACAAGGGACATCAACCGTGCGCTCGACCTTTCCGGCAGGCTGGACGCCAGCGCCGTCATGATCAACGACCACACGGCGTTTCGGGTGGACTGGATGCCCTTTGCTGGCCGCCGCACCTCCGGTTACGGCGTCGGTGGCATCCCGCACACCATGGAAGACCTCATGCAGGAAAAAATGACCGTGCTGCAGATGCCGCCGGCTGCCTGACAGACTTGATATAACTAGTCTGACTAGGTATTATCGCGCGATGGCGCGCACCTACTCCATCTATGAAGCCAAGGCGCGCTTTTCCGAGGTGATTCGGGAGGTGCGTGAAGGTCAGACGGTGACCGTTTCCTATCGGGGGGAACCCGTAGCGGAAATCAGGGCGATACAACGGCAGGAAACACCTTCGCTTGAAGATCGGCTCAAGGACCTGGAACGCCGCGGGGCCCTGGTTCGTCCCGGCCGGCCAAGGGGCGAATTCAAAACGGTTGTCAGCAAACCGGGAGCTCTGGCGCGTTTTCTGGCCGAGCGCGGAGAATGAGCGCCGTTTACGTGGACACTTCGGTGTTGGCCGGTATTGCCTTCGGAGAGCCAGCTGCCACGCAGTTTGCTGTGCAGCTGCACCGTTATGAACGACTGCTGTCGTCCAACCTTCTCGAGGCTGAGATGCGCGCTGTTTTTCGGCGCGAAAACGAGCCCTTCCGGGAGGATGTTATAGCAGGTATCGAATGGGTTCTACCGACCCGTCCGCTCACCGCCGAGTTCGCAACGGCGCTATCGGCGGGCTATCTGCGGGGCGCCGATCTTTGGCACGTGGCGACAGCCCTGTACGTTTCCCCACACTCGCAAAGCCTTTCCTTCGCGACGCTGGATGCGCAGCAGCGGCGCGTTGCTGCTGCGCTCGGCCTGGCGCTGCTGGAAATCTGAAATGCAGGAACTCAGCGGCTGATTCCAGCCACCATGACGATTCAGGTACTATCGCGTTGGCGTCAGGCATGTCGAATCAGAAACCCAAAAACCTCGAACCCGCAGCCGGCAACGGCCTGCTCCACCGGCGCCTGTTTCTAAAGCGCGGCGCCGCAGCATTGGGCGCGGGTTCGCTGGGACTGATGACGGCAGCGCCGGCGAAGGACTTGCCGCCCTGGATGCGGGCGCCGGGCCGGCCCATGAGCGGTTACGGCAGCCGTTCATCCTACGAAGATCACGTCCGGCGGCGTCCTTTGTCCGCCAAGGGCACCGACGGCGCAGGGGGTTCATGGACCCCGCTGGAGAAGCTTGAGGGCATGATCACGCCCAATCCACTGCACTTCGAGCGCCACCACAGCGGCATTCCCAATATCGATCCGGATGAGCACCGGCTGCTCATTCACGGGATGGTGGAGCGCGACTTGTTCTTCGACATGGACGCACTGTCGCGCTACCCGATGGTGTCGCGCATACAGTTCATCGAGTGTTCGGGCAACAGCTTCCTGGCGGGGCTTCCAGAGCGGCCCGTCAACTCCAGCTGCGGAACATTGCACGGGCTGGTGGCGTGCAGCGAATGGACCGGGGTGCCGCTGTCCATTCTTCTTGATGAAGCCGGTGTCCACCCGGACGCGCGCTGGATCATGGCGGAAGGCGCCGACGCCGCCGCGATGTCCCGCAGCGTTCCCCTGGTCAAGGCCATGGACGACGCGCTGCTTGCGATCTACCAGAACGGGGAACGCTTGAGGCCCGACAACGGCTACCCCGTGCGGCTCTTCCTGCCGGGATATGAAGGCAACATGAGCGTGAAATGGCTGCGGCGCATCAAGGTGACCGCAGGGCCCACGATGACCAAGGACGAGACCTCCAAGTACTCGGACCTCATGCCGGACGGGCGGACGCTACTTTTTACATTTCCCATGGAAGTGAAGTCGGTCATCACGTCGCCGTCGCCCGGATTGGAGCTTGCCGGGCCCGGTCTCTACCAGATTTCCGGCATGGCCTGGTCGGGCGCGGGCCGGATTGCCGGGGTCGAAGTGTCCGCGGACAGCGGGTCAACCTGGGGCGAGGCGGCCTTGTCAGAGCCGGTGCTGGACAAAGCCGTTACCCGATTCCGCATGGCCTGGCGCTGGGACGGTTCCCCGTCCGTGATCATGAGCCGGGCCGTGGATGAAACCGGCGCGGTGCAGCCTACGCGCGACGCGATCATCGCCGCCAAGGGCAGGAAATTCGCCTACCACTACAACGGCATCCAGGCCTGGGGCGTCGACAGCGGCGGGCAGGTGAGCAATGTCTACGCGTAGCCTGGCGGCGGCCATCGGCGCGGTGCTGTGCTTAACTGCTTTCGCCCAGGAAGGCCCGGACCTGGGGGTGGAAGCGGAGCCGGAGGAGGTCGCGCAATGGGACATCAGCATCCAGCCGGACGGCGAGGGGCTTCCGCCGGGATCCGGGACGGCGTCCGATGGGGCGCCGGTCTATACGCTGCATTGCTTTTCCTGCCACGGCGCCGAAGGCGGCGGCCTGCTGAATGACGTGCTGGTCGGCGGGCACGGCACGCTCAAAGGGCCGGCGCCGCGCAAGACCGTGGGCAGCTTCTGGCCCTATGCAACCACGGTATTCGACTACATTCGCCGCGCCATGCCCTATCAGCAACCGCAATCCCTCAGTGACGACGAGGTCTATGCGTTGACGGCCTACCTGCTGTTTCTCAATGGAATCATCGAAGAGGACGAGTTGATGGATGCGGAGACCTTGCCCGAAGTACACATGCCGAATCGCGACAACTTCATCCTCGCCTGGCCGCCCCCTGAGGACGAATAGCCCCCGGGGGTCGTCCCCGCCCTCGAGGAAACCAGATTGTAGACACATCTAATACGATGTCATATCGTATAGAATACTATGCGGCTTGTGCTGGATACAAACGCGATCTAGGAATCACTTTTGCTCTAACATTCTGTATTTATTGATATTTGCAAAAAGATCGATTATCCCGTAAGCAAATCGGAAGCGGAATGGAGTGAAAGTCCGCGCAATCTGGCGCGGCGTTGTCCACGGAAACAGCCTACCGCAGGCTCCCGTTTCGCAACTCCTCAGCTACCCAGTCACCCCGACGGGCACCGGGTGCAGTCCCAGCGATTCAATCACGGCGAATCTGCAAATTCAGGTGCGATTCGTTGCGTCTCAGTCGCTACCCCGGCGAATGATCTGGACATCGCGAAGTCCAAGCATGTCAATGATCTCGTCCTCGCTTCGGAGTGGCGCAACCGACTCCAATTCCTGCCCGGTTGACGCGCAGAATAGGTTGACCCCTGTCATAGTCACCGCCAAAGCCTCCCGCAGGGTAGCGTAAGCTGGCCCGCCGACCTCGATTGGCGCTGGAAGGCTCCTGCCAAGGCAACGAAGGCTAACAAGATTATCGATGGAAGTGCGTGTGCGTACTTGATTTGCTTGTTCGGCCCTCAAGGCGGCAAGGATGTCTTGGTTGTGCACCGGAATCGGAGTGTAACCACCGCCATCTTTGGTTCGAAGTACGATTGCGATTCTGACCATGTGGTCGAGTACTCGACAGTCCCATGGGTTCATTTCCCCCAGGATGCGTACACAGGTGCCATGAAAGTCGTCGTTCTCTTCGGTGGTGATTGTGACGAATAGCTGTGCCCATGCTGTTCGCAGATCCTCATTGTCTCGCAGGGACGCCTTTTCCATCCATGGCAGTCCTATGTGATCTGCGAGCACTTTCATGTCGTTCGGCGAGATGCCCTTTGCTTCGGCGATTCGTTGCGCCTCTTCGAGAATTAGTACCAGACGGCGTAGTCTGCGCATTCTGATCCTGTCGCCGGCAAGTTCATCCAGTTGAAGAAGTGATGAGACTGGAAGCTTCTCCACGAGTGCGCGCGCAGCTTCGTCTATGGCGACAGGAAAATCAGCCATCACGCAGACTTCTTAACTCACGGAAAAAGAACATCTGAAGACGGCGCATGAATGTACAGAAAGCCGTACTCGAGAAGGGGGCGGCGCGCTCGCTTCCGCGTCATGTCGCAATCGCCGCATCGCCTTCCTGCTTGGTATCGACACGAATCGTTACCCTGAGGTCACCGTCGAGTGAAGTGAGCATCTTCATCAGCCGGTCCAGCGTGAAGCGCCCAAGATCGGCATTTCGGATGCGCGAAAAATCCGCAGCCGCGAAACCGGTCAACGCGGCGGCCTTCCGGACCGAAAGCCCGCGCTCGTCCAGCGTCGCGATGATGCGGGCGGCGAGAACCGCCTTCGCGTGCTTCAGGTCCGCTTCCGGATCCCCCAGATCGCGAAACACGTTGCCGCTGCCTTCGATCAGTTCAATCTCGGACTCGCTCATGACAATACCTCCCCTTTCAACCGGGCCAGACGGGCCGCGATCAGATCGATCTCCGGCTTCGGCGTCCTGATCCCGATTTTCGACTATTTCCGGAACGCGTGGATCACCCAGAGCCGCCCGGCCAACTCCGTAAGGTAGACCACCCGTCAGGCGTCGGTCCGGTGCCGGATGGCGATCTGAAAGACCCCGGGGCCGAGACCCTTCAGCGGTTTTTCGATGTCGACCTTGCCGCCCTCGGCCGCGATCGTCAGGGCGGCGGTCGCCCTGTCCCTCACCGCCTCGGGAAACGTGTCGAACACCTTGCGCGCCGCCTTGATCCACCCGATGGGCCTCGAATTCCTGCTCAAGCCGTATGTTGTCATATATGACGACACCCTTCAAGGTGGTGGACAATGGACCGCCGGACGATCCCGCCCATACTTGAAGAAGCGGTGCGGCGGGGGTCGCACCCGCTGTGCGCATTTGTTTCGGCTCCGGCGGTTGCATCGCATTGTTCCTGTGCGTGAACATTCGCACGGGGCTGGGACGGAGGGGCCGCTTTCATACCTTCCTCACAGTCCACAGCACCTTCCCGACAATGTGCACGTCCCCGGCAGGCGCGGTGTAGTCGGCGTACTCCGCGTTGGTTGACTTCAGCCGCAGCCCCGGCTCGCCGCCCCCGTCGACCACGCGCTCCACGCGCTTGACGACGAGCCCGTTGCCGTCCCACAACACGAACATCTCCCCGGTATCGGGTACCCGCCGGGAGGTATCGACGACCAGCCGGTCGCCCTCGGACAGCTCCGGCTCCATGGATTCCCCGCGCACGCGCAGCACCTGGATGGCGTCGGGCGCGGCACCGCCCTCGTGGCGGATCATCCCTTCGGGCAGGAACCAGCGGGCCTTTTCGGCCACGAACTCGTCGGCCAGCGCACCCGGACCGGCCGACGCTTGCACCTCCACCTCGGGAATGGCGGCGAGCGGCACGGTGGAACCCTCCGGCGCGCGGCCGCCGCGCGGCTTGCGGCCCCGTCCCTTGCGCGTCGGTGGGCGCTCGGCGTGGCGCAGGTCCCCGGCTTCGCAACCAAGCATCCCGGCGAGCTTTTCCGCGTCCCGGTGCGACAGCACCTTGGGCGTGCCCCTTTCAGCGGTTTACGCAGCCTGACGCGCGTCTTGCACATCGACAGGCGCCGATTTTCCTGTGTCAAAATGCGTGCCTAACCCGGTTAGGAGAGCGCGAATTCTTCGCGATCGTTGTCCTCGATTCGCGGCTTGCGGTGACTGTTCAAGAGCAATGAAGCACAATCTGTTGATGGAGTCCCAGATTTCGGTGTCCAGCCGCACCGGGCAGAAAGAGGCCTTGTCCCTACCGGAGTTGTTTGCGGCAATGGCGCGGCAGGAGGTAGCGCGATTTGAAGCCTTGCGCGTGCACCAGAGTCCAGCATGGCACATGTTCCTGGTGCAATTGGCGGCACTGGCTCTATGGCCGACCGGCAAGGATTGCCCGCCGGCGGACGGAAAGTCCTGGACCGCACTCTTACGGCAATTGACCGGAGATTTCGCGGAGGATGAACCGTGGTGCATGATTGTGGAGAATCCCGAACGTCCCGCTTTCCTGCAGCCACCTTGCTCTAGCGGTTTGCGATGGAAGCCGGTACCTACTCCCGACAATCTGGACATACTGAACTCGTCCAAGAACTTTGATGTGAAGCACGCGGTAGGGTTTGCGAATGAACCCGAGGACTGGCTGTATGCCCTGGTGTCGGTACAGACGATGGCCGGTTACTCCGGTCGGGGCAATCATGGGATCGTGCGGATGAGTAGCGGCCTTTCCAGCCGCCCGCTCTTGGGGCTGGCGCCCGGGTCTGCGCTGGACCGGACCGCAGATGCCTCGGCGTGGTGGGCGCGCGACGTTCGCCGATTGCTGCAGGGCCCCCGGAGTTCGGACATCGGCACAGTGGGCGGTCCGGCGCTGCTGTGGTGTCTCCCCTGGAAGGAAGGTGAGAAATTGCGGATTCCCGACCTGGACCCCTTGTTCATTGAAGTCTGCCGGCGTGTTCGGCTGACCGCGGAAGGTGCCCAGATCATGGCGCAGCGAAGCACTTCACTGAGGCCCCGCATCGATGCCGGGGCTTTCAAGGGCAACATCGGCGATCCTTGGATTCCCGTGGAAAGCAAGCGCAACGGCAAGAGCCTCACGCTGGGGAAGCACGGCTTTACCTATATTCGGCTTTGCGAGTTGCTGTTCTCCGGCGATTGGGAGCGCCCCGTTCTGGCGCAGCATGGCCCGGAGGAGACGGGAGGCATGGTGCTGATAGCCGAAGCCTTAGCGCGCGGGCGGCACAAGACCGAGGGCTTTCATGCCCGGCGGGTGCCGATTCCGGGGCGCGCGGCGTTCGAGTCGGGCGCAGTTCGTTCTTGTGCGCGCCAGCAGTTGGCGGAAGTCAAGGCGCTCGCCGCGATCCTGAGAAACAGTCTCGCGGTTTATGCAGCCGGTGGCGACTGGCGCCGGCTGAAGAAGGACAAGAGCCGACACAAGCTCTACGAGCGCGCGCAGTCTGCCTGCCGCCGATGGCAACGGCATGTGGATCGAGTGTTCTTCGAGGCGCTGCTAGAGCGCGTTGCGGCGAATCAGAAAGAGGGCGGCGGGTCCGTGGAGGACGCGCGCGTCGCCTTTCTTGCGGATCTGCTGCGGGTTGCCCGCGCCGAGTTCGCGCGCGCATTACCGCTGATGTCCTGCCCGTCGGCCCGTCGGCGTGCCGCGGAAGATCGCGCCCGCGAGACGTTTCGCATCGGGTTGCGGCGGCACTTCCCGGAATTGCTTGAACAGGGCGAGCTCAATGGTCCAAGTATCGAAGAATGAAACGCAGGGCGTTTGTGCGCCCGGGGGGCAGCGCGGTTTCGGCCATTTGCCGAATCCCGCCGGCGCTGTCAGGATAGGGCGCGATGCGAACTCGCGCTCGAACAAGGTAGAGGAGACGCCAGCTTGAGTCCCCGCTTCTTACAGATTCATACGCTAAACCCCTATGCCGCGGTCTTGCTCAACCGCGATGATGACGGGATCGCGAAGCGTTTGCCGTATGGCGGCGTCTCGCGCACGCGCATTGCCTCGCAGAGCCTGAAGCGACACTGGCGCATGACGGACGATCTGAATGCGCTTGAGCGAATCAGCGTGCCGTCGTTCCGTTCGCGCAATCTCGTAGAGAGGATCGTCGAGCAGGCGCAATCCAAGGGCGGGACCTGGGACGACCAAGTGGCGCGCGCATTGGTACCTTGGTTTCGTTTTGCGATCTATGGAACCCGGCCGGAAGACACGCCCAACGACGTTGAAGAGGCGTCCCGGTTCGATGAGAAACGTCAGCCGCTGTTGTTTGGGCTTCCGGAGATCGAATGGCTCGGCGGCCAGTTCGCCCGATTGGTGGCGAAATCAAACGGCAATCCGGAAACCGCGCACAAGTTGGTACAGCAATGGCTGGACGGCAAGGGTGCCGCCGGCAGCCGCAAGGCGTTTCTGGCCAACATGAGCGCCATGCGCAACTCCGCTCAACTGCCCGGCGGGCTGACGGCCGCCCTGTTCGGAAGGTTTGTGACATCGGACCCTGAGGCCGACATTACCGGTCCGATTCATGTGGCGCACGCCTTTACCGTTCACGAGGAAGAAGCGGAGACCGATTATCTGACGGCCGTAGATGATCTGACCGACGCGGGATCGAGCGCCGCGACCATTCAGGAAACCGAATTGACGTCCGGTTTGTTCTACGGATATGTCGTGGTCGATATTCCAGGCCTGGTGGCCAACCTGGGCGAGAAACCGCCCGATGCCCCATTGACGGGCAAGGTGCTCTACAGCCTGATTCATCTGATTGCCGAGGTGTCGCCGGGTGCCAAACTCGGCTCGACGGCGCCGTATTCGCGCGCCGCGCTGATGCTTCTTGAGGCCGGGGAGCGACAGCCGCGCAGTCTGGCCGAAGCGTATCGCACCCCCTGCGCGCCGCAACTCGAGACCGCGGCCCGGGCGCTGGCGACGCACCTGGCCGGAATGGATGCGCTGTACGCCACCGGGGAGCAGCGCCGCGTCCTTTCGATGGCCGAGGTGGAGTTTCCCAATGCGGAACCGGCCTCGTTGGCCGAGCTGGCGAATTGGGCGCAAGGATTGCCGCAGCAGTTGCCGCAATGAGTCGCCGCTGGCTGGTGTTGCGGCTTGAGGCACCGCTGATGGCGTTCGGGAGCGTCGCCGTGGACCATGTGCGCCCTACCGGAGATTTCCCTGCCGCCTCCATGATTTGCGGATTGATCGGCAACGCGCTGGGTTGGCATTGGCGCGACCGGCAGCAGCATCAGGACCTGCAGGACCGGCTCGTGTTCGCCGCCTACCAGGAGCGGAGAGGGTTCTTGCTCATCGATATGCAAAACGCGAATTTGCGCAGCGACGACAAAGGCTGGACCACGCGGGGCGTGCCCGAGCAACGTGCGGGCCGCAAGAGTACGTATGACAGTCCGCACCGGCGCCGGCGCGCATACAAGGCGGATGAAGCGGTTCGCCTTGTTCTCCGGCTGGAGTCGGATGAACGGGCGCCGACCCTGGCGACGCTGGCCCGCGCCTTCCAGTACCCGGCGCGCCCTTTGTTTATCGGACGCAAGCCCTGTCTGCCCGCGCGACCGCTGGTTGCGCCGGAGCCGGACTCGTGCGTGGACGCCGTCAATTCCTACGCGGCGTTATGCACGGTCGCTTCCGCCGGCCCGTCAACACGCCGCAAGCCGGCGCTGTGGCCTGTTGGCGAGGGTCCCGAGCGCGGCGCAGAGGTGGACCGTTTTGTGGAACGAACAGATCTCCGCAACTGGCGCACGGGATTGCACGGCGGCAGCCGGCGCGTCGTGGAGGGTTGGGTGCCATGAGCCCCCTCCATCTCGTTCGCGTCCCCATGCGTTTGAGCGACCTGGAACGCTGGGCGGGCGAGCGCGGTTGGGCGCGGCGCGGTAAGGGGCCCAACGACATTGACCGCGGCCGCGCGCTCCACCACCTGCTAACGGAGGTCTTTGGCCCACGGGTAATGAGCCCGTTTCGCCTGATGGTCGCGCCGGGAGGCCGGGCCGCGAATCTCTATGCGTACTCGAAGAAGCATGAAGAGGCATTGCGTAACGCGGCAGCGCACTTTGCGGGGCCCGACCATGTGTCCGTGCTGGACACGGCGCGGATTACGGCCAAGCCCGTGCCGGACGAATGGCGCGAGGGTCAGCGGCTGGGCTTTGATGTGCGGGCGCGGCCGGTGCGCCGGGTCAGCGGCCCGATTCGCACGAGTGAGGGCGTGCTGGTCGGGGAAAAACCGGGCGGGGCACCTACGGAACTCGATGCGTTCCGGTTGATGGGACTGCGCAATCCGGAAGCCAGGATAACGCGCCAGGGCGTGTACCTGGATTGGCTGGCTGAGCGATTGGGCCCAGCGGCCCGGCTCGACAGGACCGCAAGCCGGCTGGTTCGCTATCTGCGCGTCCACGTGCTGCGTGGGAGAAGTTTCATTGACGGCCCGGATGCTGTGCTTCATGGCGAGCTGACGGTGAACGACCCGGTGGCGTTCTCGCGTCTCTTGCGGCGCGGATTGGGTCGACACCGTGCGTACGGATATGGCATGGTGCTGTTGCGTCCGCCGCAGCGTGCGACAGATAGGAGTTGATGGATGCGCCGCAGATCGGTAAGTTACCCCGCGCCAGCGGGGATAGGCCCTTGCTGGTTAAATTGCCAGAAGTTCGGTTGCCCCGCGTCAGCGGGGAGAGCCCCGACGCCAAGAGCCTGCTCGCGCAGTCGATCGCAGGTCAGCAGAGACATCCGGTGACCCCCTGAGCCTTGGCAAGCCCTTATGGACATGTTTGCACCGCGATTATTGTGTACAATAAAGGCCCATGTCGATGAAAGCACCCGTGAGAACCGGTTGTCGGTGTTCCCGGGGGTGAGGGGGAATGGGATTGTCGCTATGGAAGTGTGGCTGGATAGGCGGTAGATGGAATTTTCTGCCGCCGGATTTTTCAGTCCCCGTCCAAGGACGGGCGCGATTTGCCTATACACATTGATACTCCTTGTTGTATTATCGCCTCGATGGGATGCATTGCGGGCTACGGCAGTTCACCGTGGTTGTATAGCGTCCTTTGAGGAATACACAAAATCAACCACCAGAACTTGCTTATTTAAGGAGGCAGGCTCATGTCTAAGTCAGGAACCGTAATTCAACTCTTGCAGGCGCGCCTTGAAGGGGCCATACGCCGGCGCAGGGAGAACCCGTCTCGCGCGGACATCCTTGTAATCCCGGCACTGGCGCTCGCGCTGGACGCTTGCGGGGGCGGCGGGTCGCAGAGGCCTACTCCGCCACCGCCACCGCCACCGCCACCTCCTCCTCCTCCTCCTCCTCCTCCTCCTCCTCCTCCTCCTCCTCCTCCTCCGGCAGCCGTCATTACGGCAGACGCGGAAGGCTCCGTGGACGAGAACGCAGACGGTGGCGTTGTTACTTCGGTAGCGACAGAGAACGCTACTTCGGTAACGGTGGATGACACCCGGTTCGAAGTCGCCGACGGCAACCTTAAGCTGGCGGCAGGCACCATGTTGGACTTCGAGTCCGACTCCTCACCGATTGAAGTCACGATTACGGCCAGTGGCGATGGCGCTTCTGCCACCCACACCGTGAGCGTAACCATCAATGACGTGAACGAAGAGCCGACCATTGACGTGCGCGACAACGAGGTCGTGCCGGTCAAGGACGTGAATACCAGCCTGACTATCGACGAGAACACCGTGCATGACGGCGTCGGGGGCGCACCCCTTGCGCTGATTGAAGTCATGGACCCGGATGCTGCCGATGCAACGATCGGTGCGGACGGTCAGGCCCTCGTGACCCTTAGCGACACCGACAACTTCCAGGTCATCCTTGATCCCGAAGACGGGCTGTGGCTGGCGCTGACAGCCGACACCACCTTCGATTTTGAAGCTGACGGCGGGGAGATCATGGTCACGGTCACCTACACGGACACTGCGGGCAATGTCGCCAGCATGGACGTAACCGTCACCGTCAACGACGTCAATGAGGCCCCGTCCGCGCCCATGGTTCGGGACGCCGCATTGAGCGTTAGTGAGAATGACGCGGGCGTCAACCTGTCATCGCTGGCGGACAGCACCGATCCGGAAGGCGACGCGGTTAGCTACTCCGTGGATGATGACCGGTTTGAGATCACCTCCGGACTGATACTCAAGCTCAAGGACGGTATGAGCCTGGACCACGAGGCCGCCGCTTCGGTGGATCTCGTGATTACCGCCTCGGACCCGGCGGGCAACTCCTCCGATACCATGGTTACCGTGGGCGTCAGCAACGTAAACGAGGCGCCGGAAATCTCAGTGGCTGCCGGCTCGGTGGCCGAGAACGAGGCCGGGGCCGACGCGGCTGCGGTTACGGCGACCGATGCGGACGCCGGCGACACGCACACCTATGAGGTCAGCGACAGCCGCTTCGAGGTTGCGAACGGCATGCTGAAGCTCAAGAACGGCGAAACCCTCGACCACGAGGCAGCAGATTCCGTCACCATGACAGTGACCGTCACCGACGCCGGTGGTCTTTCCGCCAGCGCCGACGCGACCGTCACGGTTGCCAACGTCAACGAGGCCCCTGAATTGACCGTGGGCGCGCCGTCTCCGGTTGGTGAGAACACTGCAGGTGCCGACGTGGCCGCCGTTTCGGTTGCCGATGTGGACGCCGGCGACACGCACACCTATGAGGTCAGCGACAGCCGCTTCGAGGTTGCGAACGGCATGCTGAAGCTCAAGAACGGCGAAACCCTGGACTTTGAGACCGACCCAACGGTTGCGCTTACCGTAACGGTCACCGACGCTGCCGGTCTTACCGACAGCGCCGACGTGACGGTCACGGTTGGCACCGTGAACGAGGCACCCGAACTGACACTGGGCGCGCCGTCTCCGGTGACTGAGGAAACGGCGGGCGCCGACGTGGCTTCCGTTTCGGTTGCCGATGCGGATGCGGGCGACACGCACACCTATGAGGTCAGCGACAGCCGCTTCGAGGTTGCGAATGGCATGCTGAAGCTCAAGGACGACGAGAGCCTGGACTACGAGACCGAGTCATCGGTTGCGCTCTTCGTAACAGCCACCGACGCCGGCGGTCTTTCCGACACCGTTGGCCTGACGGTCACGGTCACCAACGCCAACGAGGCCCCTGAGGTTGCTGAAGACGGCATGGTTGCCGACGCAGTGTTCGAAGGCGGCGAAGAGAACTCCAACACGGTGGATCTCAAGGCGCTGTTCTCGGATCCCGACGGTGACACGCTCACTTACAGGCTTTCGGACAATGCCCCGGACTGGATGACCTTCTCGGTGACCACTTCGGGCTCCGGCGAAGACCAGACCATCATGGGAACCATTTCCGGCACGCCACCGGCCGACATGACCGGCTCGATTGACGGCGTGTCGATCATCGCGATGGACGCCGACGGCATGAGCGCCGAGGTAATCTTCGATATAGTTGTGGATGCCGAAAACGCTGCCCCGTCCCGGGTCGATTTGCAGGTAACGGAAGACGACGGTGTCGTGGTTCGCGTGACCGCCGTCGAGGTGGACGAAAACGCGAAGGGCGCGGTGCTCGGAACGTTGAGAGTCCATGACGACGACGACGCCAGGCACCCGCACGGTCAGCATGACTACACCTTCGAGGTGGACGGCAAGGCCGATGACCGGTTTGAAGTGGTGGACGGCCAGCTCAAGCTCAAGGACGATGCGTCCCTGGACTTTGAGGCAGGCGACGAAATCACCCTGAAGATTACTGCGACCGACCGGCACGTTACCGAGCCGGGTGAAGACGAGGATTCCACCCCGGGTTCCATATCGCAGTCGATCAAGATCACGGTCAAGGACATTGCCGCCGGAGACGGCCCGGTCGCGCTGAAGACAATCGGCGACTGGTGGGTTACGGTGGACGACAACCTGGATGCCGAAGATGTGCGCGACGGCGACTGGCTGAGCTTTGGTCTGGATACGACCGGAGACGATGCGGCCTTTACCGACGACGACGGCGACGACCTGACCTATACCATCACGGCAGAGGATGCCGATGGCACCGTCGTGGACTGGCTGCAGATTTCCGACTCCGGAAAGATCACCAACAAGGCGGAGATGCTGCCGGAACGTGGTGTCTACACGGTAACGGTCACGGCCACGGACGAGGGCGACAATTCGGCGCGGACCAGCTTCACGCTGGCCGTGGCGCTGTCTGATGATGATGACAGGGACAACGATACGCCCGACATCCGTGACGTCGAGGACTTTGATTACACGGAAGGCTCCGGTTCGCAGAAGGTTGCTTCTTTCACCGTCCGCGACGATGACGTAGCCATCGCCCCGCACCCATACGGCGTGCTGGAGGTCGACTTTACGGCGACACAGGGTGGCGCGAACGTCAAGAATCGCTTGAAGGTGATGGAAGTGGGCCGGGACGAGGATTCCGTGCATTACGAGATCCACACCAAGTCGGCCGCGGAACTGGCGGTGGACGCCAAGGGTATGCCGCTGAAGACGGCGGTTGAGCCCCTGGATTTCGAGGATGACGACGAAGTCGACATCAACGTGACGGTGACGGACGGCGCAGGCGAGACGGACGACAAGGACATCACCTTCGACCTCGAGGACGCCGCGGATGAAGCGCCCACGTTCGCCCATGGCACCATCGACGACGACGCAGACGGCGCGTGGACGGTCAGCAGGAAGACCAATCCGGTGACCAAGGCGGGCACGACCAACATCGAGGTGGACCAGCAGCAGGACAAGGTAGTCATCGTGGTGCAGCTCTTCGAGGTCTGGAGCGATCCCGACACCGATGTGGACGAGCTCGACTTCAGCGTTGGCGGCAGGGGCAGCCTTCCCGACTGGATGTCGGTTTACGGACCGGACGAATGGGAAGAGGTCTACGATCGCCGCGGCGACGTGAACCAGGGAGATGGACCCAGCGAAGTGCGCGATGGCGACCAGGTTGTCGTAATCGTGCTCGACCGTGGGGCCGACGGCGAAAACGTCAGCCTCAGCGGCGCCAGCTTCACGATTACGGCCAGAGACGACGAAGGCAATTCCACGACTGAGACCATCGCCATTGGTGTCGACGACATCAACGTGGACATCCCCGCGGCTAAGGCGGACGATGTTGTCACGATCGTCGGCGACCCCGAAGGGATCGCCCCGTTGACGATCGACTTCGATGGGGACCTGGATCCGGATATCGCCAACGGCGATCACCCCGTTCTGGTGGTCTACACCTGGAGCACCCTGACGGATACCGATAACGATCCGGCCACAGACCCTGACGTAGCCGTTGTTGCTGTCAGTTCGACTGCTGATCCTCTCCCGCTGGACGTGGGCAGGGATCGGGTCAATGACTATGCGGCGAACGAGAACGTCCAGATCATGGCCACCGTCCAGTACTACGAAGTAGATCCGGAAACCGGGACAATCTCGGTATCCCAGGAATACAGCGACGTAACCGACACGATCGAGATGAAGGAAGCCCCCCCACCGGCGACCAGTGTTTCGTTCGACCTGACGACGAGTGAAGGCGGCGTTACGGCGGCGATCACCACCACCGGGGCTGCTTCAGAGACTACTGGTGTTGCCAGGCTTGAGGTTTCCACCACCGGAGAGTCGGGCTGGATTACTGTTGATACGGCTACGGCGGATACGAGTGGCGGCTCGGCGGATGCCGAGTTGGATGTCAATGCGGACGCCGACACGGGGGAGGGCGACGGCGGTGGTCTCTACTACCGGGTGGTCTTCACCTATACCGACGACGACGACGACAGCCAGACGGCGACGAGCGAAGTGATCCAGTTGGGTGAGGTCGGCGATCCCATCGACGGCGCTACCACCAACATCCTCGGCGGCAATGCCGGCACTGACGTGAACACTGGCGTAACAGTCCGCATCGACAACCAGGGTAATGATGTGGAAGTCCAGTGGCAGATGCTGTCCTCCCGCCCAGGGTCAACGTGGACCGATATCGAAGGGGCCACGGGCGTTGAACTGGACGTGACAAGTGCCCACGCGGGCAACGATTTGCGCGCCAAGGTCACCTACATGACCCAGGACGATGATCCGGACACCACAGTGGATGAATCGGAATTCCCCACCTGGGTGGAATACACGGAAGTCCTGGGAGTTTCCGGAGCCACGGCCGACACGGATCCTGCGACGACGCAAACGACTCACACGCTACGGGTGGAGCTGGACCAGAAGTCGAGCGCTCCTGGTGCTGTTCAGAACACCGCGATGGCTACGTTCGACGCATCGAGTCTGTTCTTCGACGCCGACGGCGACGACCTGACCTACACGATCACGGTAGCGCCTGCTACGGACGCGATAGATGGTGTCGAAGGGGGCCTCGAGGATGGTGGTTCGGTCTATCGCACTGAAACGGTGATTGCGGCGGACGACACAGCTACGCCTCCGACCCTTGAGATGAGGGACTTCCAGCAGAGCTTCTCGATCGACAAGGACACCGGCATGGTGACCTACATCACCGACAGGGAGCAGGCCCATGACGGCTCGGGTGAGGACACTGACGATGGAGCAGGCAACTCGCTGACGTTCACGATATCGGCTGCGGATGCCGCAGGCACTGCCGCTACGTCGCAAGTGGTGGTTCGCGTAAACGTTACGCCGACTGCCATTGAGCTCAACTCCGAGGGCGGCGGCGACGCGGCGAATCTGCCGGCTCCTGGGAAGGATGTAACGGGTACGGCCCTGACGACGGACGGAACTGCGCTTCTCACCTATACGGATGACGCCGAGAACGCGGCCGCACTGGTTGCCACGATCGACGTGATGGATCAGAACCTGAACACGGATAAGTTCGGAACCCACAAGGTCGTGCTGACTGGCCGGGGCGCCGATCAGTTCGAGGTTGTGGAAACGGATGACGCCGACGAAGACGGCAGCACCTGGGAGATTCGTCTGAAGGATGACGCTGTGTTTGACTTCGAGGCGCTGGCTAACGCGGCCGAGAAGAAGGCGGAAGCAGACTCAATCACCCTGTCCATCACGGTGACGGCCACGGACGGCGGCGGCCTGGTGACTAAGGGTGTGTTCAGTGTTGTTGTCGAGGATGCCGATACGAGGGACGATCCCGAGGCACCCACGACGCCGACGACGCCCGACACTCCGGATCCCGAAGTTCCGGGTCTGGAAGACGATGCCGACGACAGTGACAACGACGGTCCCGTTATTCCTCCGGATGACGGCGGTGCGTTCATTGATCATGATGATCTGCTCGACCAGTTTGTGATCTCGATAGACGACATCGACATCGCATAACCCAACAAGCAACTTACGTTGCAGCGAGGCGGACTTTATGTCCGCCTCGCTTTTTTTACGCCCAGGCATGGCGCGCAGCGCCGTAACTGGCGCTATTCCGGTACACGTGGTGGTGGCGGATGACTTGGCGGTGCAAGTCCACTGCTGGCCTGGCAAGGGGAACAGCTAGCAGAGGGCAAGGGTGCGCATCACGATGTGGGATCCAAACACGATCTAGGAATTCCTAACGCTCTAACGTCTTGTCTTTATTTATTTTGTCCAATAAATCGATTCTCCCGTAAGCAAATCGGAAGTGGGATAGAGTGAAAGTCCGCGCAATCCGGCGCGGCATTGTTCACGGAAATAGCCTATCGCAGGTTCCCGTTTGGCAGCTACGCAGTCAGCCCGTCTGGCAATGGGTGCGGCTCCAGCGATCGGATCACGGCGAGTCTGGAAATACAGGGGCGATACGTTGTGTCTCAGTCGCTACCCCGACGCCTAATCTGGGCATCGCGAAGTCCAAGCATGTCAATGATCTCGTCGTGCGCCGAAATCGGAGTGTAACCACCGTCATCTTTGGATCGAAGTACGATGGCGTTTCTGACCATGTGGTCGAGAACTCGACAGTCCCTTGGGTTCATTTCCCCTAGATGCGTATACAGGTGGCATGGAGGTCGTCGTTCTCTTCGGTGGTGATTGTGTCGATACCAAGCAGGAAGGCGATGCGGCGGTTGCGACCTGACGCGGACGTGAGCGCGCTCTCGGCAAGGCGCATCGTTATAATTGGTAATGCGAAGTGAATGTTGGTGATGTGGAATTATCTAGCCGCTACTAGCTGCGGACTCCGGTACAGAATGTGCTTGCACTGGCGTCCCGGCAGGGTCATCCCCGCTGTGCGCGGCGTCCGGGCCGGCCAGCAGCGGGCTGGTGCGGTGGCAGGCGTCCTTATGCTGCTTGCGATTCCCGCAGTGGCCGAAGACGCCCCGCAACGGGATTCCGCTACGGTTGGCGCTTCACGCCTGCAGGTGGTGGAGGGACGGGAAGTCCTCCTGCTTTCCTCAGGGCCGGGCTCGCCAGCAGCGCCGGCGCCGGAGACGGGCACCCTTTCCGTGCGGTCCTATGAAACCGCATCGCAAAGGATTCATACGGTTGTCTTCGAGGGCCGGACCTATCGGGTGTCCACACCACTGGACGGGGCGTGGTCGCTGGTCGTATTCGACACCTTTCGGCGGGAATTCGCGTCACTGCTGCCGAGCATCCGGCTGGAACTGGGCGATGGCATGGACCTGGCCGCTGTCGCCGAGGCGCTGGACGCGGTGGACGTAACCGTGTTTGAATCACTGGGGTTCGCTATCGTGGATCTTCCCCGCGGGCTGCACCCCGCCGATGCCGTAGAGCGCGTGGAAAACCTCAACGGCCGACTGCGGGCTGCAATGCGGCTACGCCGTCCCGGAATTCAATGGAGGTAGAACGACTCGGAACACGGCTGGACGGCACTGTACGGCGGCGCCTTGCGCGTCCGCATGTTGGCGGCGTTCTGGCCACGGGCGTGCTTTGTTCGCTGGCGGCCTGCGGTGGCGAACCGGTCTCGCCCACCCAGCTGCCGCCACCGCCCACCGCGACGGTAACATTGGCCGGCCCTCAGTCCCTTGCCGTTCAGGAGTCGAATAATCCAAGAATCCAACTGACTGTGGAACTCGACCAGCCTGCCTACCGCGCCGTCTCGGTGGGGTTGAATTTCGGCGGTTCGGCCACCCGCGGCAGCGACTATGACGCCAGCAACGATACCGTTGAGGTGGCCGCCAACGGCCGTTCGGGCAGTTTGGAGATCGACGTCTACCGGGATTTCGATGAGGAAGGCGATGAAACCATCGAGGTGAGCCTGGGAGTTCTAACCGGCCCTGCGCAGCTCGGTGAATCTTCATCGGTAACGCTGCAGCTTGAGGACGGCGAGGCGGCGGCGGTGGACAAGGGCTTCGGCGGCGGCAGTGGTGAGCAGAGTGCTGAACCGGAGTTGCTGGCGCTGGCTTACGGCGTTATCGAGATCCCCGAGGATACGGTTGTCATGGTGGTGTTGGCCCAACTCCCCGAAGGAGTGACAGAACCCCAGACGCTGGTGGGACAGTGGTCGACCGACAGTGGCTTCATCACCGATGTTCACACTATCGCCACCTACGAAATCACGCCATCCGACGATCTCTTTGAACAGGTGTTCGGCAACATTCGCGAATTTCACCTTCCGGTTAAGCAGCTCGCGCCGAACGAACACTACTTCATACGCGTGTACCTGGGCAGCGAACCCCCTCCCACCGGCCCGGGCCTGGAGGCGGCAAACCAGTTCTATGATGGATTCGGCACCAATGCCGAAGGCCGCGTGGCCGTGAGCTGCCAGACCCGCGAGCGCACGGCGGGCGGGAGTGGCAGCGACCCGCTTCTTGCACAGCAGTGGCATCTGGGCAACACCGGACAACCGGCCTTCGCTGACCGCGGCGGCGTGCCCGGAGCCGACCTGAAAATGACGGAGTCGATCGCAGCAGGCCGGCACGGGGCCGGTGTGAAGCTGGCTGTGGTGGACACCGGACTTGAAATTTGCCACCCGGATCTGACCGCCAACACGCGTGAGGGCGGATCATTCAACTTCGGCTACAGTTACACGCCGGGCGCTGTGTCAAGGGCACGCAGTAATGTCCGCTTTTCGGCAAGATAAGATGTCCGCTTTTCGGCACGTTACCGTGTCCGGTATGGGTGGCTAACCCGCTTCAGCCGGTAGGGGTTCCTTTGCAGGGCTGAGCAGTCCGGCTTTGCGTTTTTTCTTCAGCCGGTAGCTTTCGCCCTTGATGTTGATGGTGGTGGAATGGTGCAGCAGCCGGTCCAGGATCGCGGTGGCCAGGACCGGATCGCTGAAGATCTCGCCCCAGTCGACGAAGCTTTTGTTGCTGGTCAGGACGATGGAGGCGCGCTCGTAGCGTCGGGCGACCAGGCGGAAGAACAGGCTGGCCTCGTCCCGGGACAAGGGCAGATACCCGATTTCGTCGAGGATCAGCACTTTGGGATAGGTCAGTTGCTGTAACTGCCGATCCAGGCGGTTCTCCTGGCGGGCGCGGTGGAGCTTGGTCATCAGTTGTTCCAGCGTCAGGAACAGGATGCGGTGTCCCTCTTCGGCGGCCTTCATCGCCAGGGCGATGGCCAGGTGCGTTTTGCCGACACCGGGCGGACCGAGCAGTACGACGTTCTCGGCCCGTCCGACGAAGCCCAGGGTGCTTAACTCCCGCACCACCTTGCGGTCGATCGACGGCTGGAAGGCGAAGTCGAACTGCTCGAGCGTCTTCAGCCACGGCAACCGGGCCTGGGCCAGACGCGCTTCGGTTCCCTTCTGCTTGCGTCCCCGCCATTCGCAGGCGAGCGCCTCGGTCAACAGCTCCCGGTAGCCCAGGTCCTTCTTGGCGGCCTGTTCCAGCAAGGCGTCGCATTGCGCCGCCAGGTGATCGAACTTAAGCGCCTCGAACAGATCATCAAGTCCTGGCACGAGTCACCTCCTCGTAGCGCTCAAGCGAACGGGTCTGCACCGCGACCTCGGACCACAAACGCCGATGATGATCGGCTACGGTCTGCCAGCCGGCCTTGGCGTCGACCAGCCGATGGCGCGCAATACAGCGCTCCCCGGCATATACCGCCAACCCGCCGTCCAGGCTAATGTGCACGGTGACGGTCTGGCCGCAATAGCGCGCCGGAACCGAGTAGCGGTTGCCGCGGACATCCACGTAGGCGTCCCAGCCGACTTGCCGGGTCTGGATATAGCTGGTGTCAAAGCGATGCGCCGGCAACGGCCCAAGCACCAGACGTTCCCGCTCAAAGCGCTCGGCGACCACCTCCTTGACGGTGCCGTGCAAACGCCGATCCGCTTCGATGGTCAGCCAGCCCTCCAGCAGCCGGTTGACATGCGCCCAACTCTCAAAGGAACGGTAGCGCACGAAGAAGTGCTGCTTGACATAGCCCACCATCCGTTCCACCTTCCCCTTGGTACGGGCCCGATAGGGACGGCAGGCCTTCGGCACAAAGCCATAGTGGCAAGCCAGCTGCTTGAAGCGCTCGTTGAACCGCACCGCGCCCGGAACGTGCTTGAGAACCGCCGCCTTCTGGTTGTCCACCCACACCTGGCGGGGAACGCCGCCGAACCACTCCATCGCCCGGATCAGGCTCTCATAGGTGTGCTCAGCGTCGCAGCGACCGGCCGCCATGACGTGAAAGCGCCGGGAATACCCCAGGGTGTTGACCGCGATATACACCTTCTGTTTAACGCCGGCCAAGGCGACTTGCAACTCACCCCAGTCGTGCTGTGTCACTGCTGAAGTAATACTCCCCAGTTGTGCCGAAGTAAAAATCCCCAGTTGCTGATGAGGGTGGTCGGGTTGTCAAGGCAACCGGATCCCAAGAGCATGGAGCGTTTTCAGCAACGAGGACGGTGCTTTGGTAGTCAGTGGAGAGGTATTGATGATTCATCAGTTGCGTGAAGAGGGTCTGTCGATCTCGGCGATTGCCCGGCGCGTGGGCCTGGATCGCAAGACGGTCCGCAAGTATCTCCAGGCGGGATTGACGGGGCCGTCGTATGGTCCGCGTGCGCCGCGGGTGCAGTTGCTGGATCCGTATCGATCGTATTTGCGCGAGAGGGTGACGGCGTATCCTGGCCTTCGAGGTAGCCGGCTATTGCGGGAGATTCGCGCTTTGGGTTATCCGGGCGGCTATTCCCAACTGACCGCGTACTTACGCACGGTCCGCCCGCCGCTTCAGCCGGGTTTTGAGCATCGCTTCGAGACCGCCCCGGGCGAGCAGGCGCAAGTGGACTTTGCGCAGTTCAAGACGGTGTTTACCGATCAGCCGGACCGGGTTCGGGTGGCGTGGCTGTTTTCCCTGGTGCTGGGGTATAGCCGCTTTCTGGCCGGCCGTTTCGTGTTCGGCCAGAACCTGGCGAGTGTGTTGCGTTGCCACATGCAGGTCCTTGAGTCGCTGGGCGGCATTCCCAAGCGCATTCTGTATGACCGGATGAAGACTGTGGTGCTGGGGGAGAGCGAAGACCGGCACGTCATCTACCATCCCAAGCTGCTCGAGTTGGCGGGGCATTACGGGTTTGCGCCGCTTATCGGGCCAAGACCAAGGGCAAGGTGGAACGTCCGTTCCGATACATCCGCGAGGACTTCTTCCTGGCCCGGACCTTCCGGGACATGGACGGTCTCAACACCCAGTTCGCCGACTGGCTTGCCACGGTGGCCAATGCCCGTTGCCACGGCACGACCCGGCGGGTAGTGGCCGAGGCCTTTGCCGAGGAGCAACAGCAGCTTGGGCCGTTTCCGGCGATTCCATTCAACGCCGTGCTGAGCCTTCAGCGCCGCGTGAGTCACGACGGGATGGTGAGCGTGAACGGCAACCGCTATAGCGTTCCGGATTACACCCGCCGGCGCGTGGTGGAGGTGCAGACGCGGGCGGACGAAGTGCGCATTTACGAGGGTTCTCAGCTGTTGGCGGTGCATCCCGTACTGGAAGGCCGAGGCCAGAGCTGCCTGGCGGCCGGTCACCGGCGCTGGCCGCCGCCGGGTACACGGGGCAAGCGATCCTGCGACCTGGTACGGCTGCCTCCGCCCGGACAGCGGGTCACGCGGCGCGATCTGGGTGTCTATGACCGGATCGGGCAGGCCTTGGCGGGAGCAGAGGCCCGATGAGAGCGCTGCCGGAGACGCCTCTTGGGCGGGTTCGCTCACACCTGGTGGGGTTGAAGATGAGCCGGGCTCTGGAAGTCCTGGATGCCTGTGTACGCCGCGTCGAGGACGGACAGCTATCGGCGCTGGAACTGGTCGATGCGCTGCTCGGTGAAGAGCATGCCACGCGCGAGACGCGGCGCATCAAGTCCTCGCTGATGACCGCACGGCTGACCCGGATCAAGACGCTCGAAGGCTTCGACTTCAGCTTCCAGCCGTCGTTGGAGAAGAACCGCATCCTGGCCCTGGCCGAACTCGGCTTCATCGAACGCGGCGAAGTAGTGCATCTGCTCGGGCCCCCAGGCACCGGCAAGAGCCATCTGGCGATCGCCTTGGGCATCGAAGCGGTCAAGGCCGGCAAGAGCGTCTACTTCGCCACCCTCGCCGAGATCATCGACTCGCTGGCCAAAGCCGAGCGCGAAGGCAAACTCGCCCAGCGGATCGCCTATATCACCCGCCCCGCCCTTTTGATCATTGACTTATGTAGAGCCCTCACTTATGTGGAGTTCGTTCCTCGGACCGCTGATGCAATCACGCCCTTTTGGGCTGGGACTCAACATAACTAACCGTTAACTGGCAGCGTAGTGCCTCCGAAGACAACAATCAGGAGGCAGTCATGCTGCGTACACTTTTTCCCCGGTATCACCCGCGTTATGAGCGATCGTGCTGCGGCGAGGAGCTTGAGGCGTTTGGCCTCTGGCTGATGGCCAGTGGCTACTCGCGCCAGAACACCTGCGGCCACCTTCGGCGGTTGCGGCGCGTGTTCGAGCGTGACGGAGAAGCCGGATCCAACACAGCCTACTCGGACCGCCGGCTCAAGGAGCTATTCGAGTATCAGGGCGTACCGGATCGGCAAGCGGTCGGCTACCAAGCGACACGACGCGCCTACCGACGATTTCTCGCGGCTTGCGGTCGCCTGGAAGTCATGCCGCTGAACGAACGCCAGCAGGGTATCGAGGAGTACGGTCGGTTTCTGCGTGAAGTGCGCGGTTTTGCACCCTCGACGACTGCGCAGCATGTGTCGACGGTGACGGGTTTTCTGGACTACGCGCTGACCCCGACGGATTCGCTGGCCGCGCTGACCGCGGTCCATGTGGAGCACTATCTGTCGCTGAAGAGTGCACAGGTCACTCGGCAGACCTTGCAGCACACGGTCGCGCACCTGCGCGCGTTCCTGGCCTATGCGTTCGACAGCCGGTTGATTCCGACACGCCTCGATACGATCGATACGCCGCGGACCTATCGTGGCGAACAACCTCCCCGGGCGATGCCGTGGGAGCTCGTACAAGGGCTGCTGCGGTCGATCGACCGATCCGGCAAGGCGGGCTGGCGTGACTACACGATCCTGCATCTTATGGCGTATTTCGGCCTTCGTCCGTCCGAGATTGTCGCGCTTGAGGTGGGCTCGGTGGATTTCGAAGCACGGACCTTGCGTGTCCAGCAGCGCAAGACCGCGTCGGAACTGATCCTGCCGCTGGCTTCGCCAACGTTGGGCGTGCTGCGCCGCTATCTGCACCGGGGGCGACGGCAGGATGGCCACCGGGAGCTGTTCCTGCGCGCGCGCCGCCCGAGCGGTGCACTGAAGCACACGGCGGTCTGCGACCTGTTCGCCAAGAGGACCCGCGAGTTTGGCATCCCGCCTGGGCGCTACTCGGCTTACAGTCTGCGACACGCCTTCGCCTTGCGGCTGCTGGAACGCGGCGTGGGAGTCAAGGCGATCGGCGATCTTCTCGGCCATCGCAGCCTCGAAAGCACCTGTGTCTATTTGCGTCTCGACATCGCCGCGCTACGCACTGTGGCGCTTCCCGTGCCCTCGCTCCATGGCATTCAGGAGGCAAGTTATGGATAGGACGATGAAGGGCACCGCGCTGGATGTCCCAATACGCGATTTCCTGGCCCACCGCCGCATGCTGGGGCGCGGTTACGTAGGAGAGGAGTACATCCTGCAAGGGGTCCAGAACTTTCTTTTCCAGACCGGTGTGGACGATCTCGATCGAACGAGCTTCGATCGCTGGTGCGAACACCTCAAGGGTCTTTCATCCAACACGCGTCGCGCTCGCCAGCAGATTGTGCACAAGCTCTGCCTGCATCGGCGCAGAACCGACCCGGCCTGCTTCGTGCCGGATCCGCTTTATTTCGCCAAGCCGCAGCCCTATCGGCAACCGGTTCTGGTCGAACCCGAGCAGATCGCCCGGATGCTGGCGTGCGCGCGCGTGCTTCACCCAACGCCGAACTCGCCGTTGCGCCGCCAGGTGCTGCGCCTTGCCATCGTGCTGCTCTACACCGCTGGGTTGCGCCGCGGCGAAGTACTGCGGCTGAGCCTCGCCGACATCGATGCCGAGGCCGGCGTCGTCCGGGTGCGCGAGTCGAAGTTTCATAAGTCCCGCTTCGTGCCGCTGTCGCCAAGCGCACATACGGAACTGTGCCGCTATCTTCGGGCACGCTCCGCCGTGTGCGACGACCGGCGTACGGGCGCACCGCTGCTTTGCAACCGCTCCCGCGGTTGGCGACCCTACACCGGAACCGGCCTGCGTCATGGCATCGCGCGGTTGTTCGATCAGGCCGGCGTCCACGATGACCGGGGCCGAAGGCCCTGTATCCACGATCTGCGCCACAGCTTTGCCGTCCAGGCGCTGATGCGATTCTATCGGCGCGGCGAGGAGATCCAGAGTCGTCTGCCGCATCTGGCCCTGTACATGGGCCATGTGTCCATCGTCTCGACCGCCTACTACCTGCACTTCATTCCGGCGCTCGCAGAGCTGGCCAGCGAACGCCTCGCCCAACAGTGCGGGCACGTGATCAAGGAGGTGCCCGATGAGCCGGCGTAAACCCAACGATCTCGGCCGCGCGATCAGTCGCTTCTTCGAGGAGTATCTGCCGCATCTGCGGGGGCTGAGCACGCACACGATCAAGAGCTATCGCGACGCCCTCGTGCTATTCCTGCGCTTCGCCTCGGAGGACGCCCAGCGTCCCGTCGAACGGCTCGACATCGCCGATCTCGACCGCGAACGCGTGATGCGATTCCTCCAACACCTCCAGACGGTGCGCTGCAACGGGATCGCGACCCGCAATGCCCGTCTGGCCGCGCTCCATACCTTTGCGCGCTTCCTCGCCGCAGAACGCCCCGAGCACTTGGAGACGCTACAGGCGGTGCTCGGGATTCCCTTCAAGCGCGGCGCGCGCGAGGCGCCCATCGAGTACTTCGAGACCCAGGAGATGGCCGCGCTCATGCAAAGCATCGATCGCACCGCACCGGGCGGCCCACGCGACTACGCCTTGTTCGCGCTGCTCTTCAATACCGGCGCGCGCGTCCAGGAGATTCTTGATCTGCGCACACGCGACGTACGCCTCGATCCACCTCACCAGGTTCGACTGCACGGTAAGGGCGGCAAGATCCGCCTGTGTCCGATCTGGCCAAGCACAGCGCGATTGCTCCGCAAACTGATTGACAGCGGGTTGCCGAACGGCGAACAGGATCCGACGGCCTCACTCCTGTTCCGCAATCAGCGCGGCGGACCGCTCACGCGCTTCGGCGTGCGCTACCGACTGCGCAAGCACTTGGCCGCCAGCGTCGCCCTCGCACCCACGCTTCGGGACAAGCAGCTGCATCCCCACTCCCTGCGTCACACCACAGCCATCCAACTGCTCAAGGCCGACGTGGACTTCGCCACCATCAGTCAGTGGCTCGGGCACGCGAGCGTTAATACCACGATGCGCTACGCGCGCGCCGACATCGACCTGAAGCGCGCCGCTCTCTCGCAGGTGTTTCCAGAGGCCCTCGCGCCACCCAAACGTGCCCGCCTTGCTGCCGACGACGCTGACATCACCCGATGGCTGCGTCAACTCTAGACGCTGTTATGTGGAGTTGGCGCTGGCGTTGGTCCAGCACCAACCGCTGCCGAGCACCCCCAACTCCACATAAGTGGTGGCTCGACATAAATCGAGTACCAGGACCTCGGTTCGGGCGAGGCGGGTCAGCAGTTTGGTGTAGCGTCCGTCGCCCTTGGCGATGGTCAACTCGCGCAACAGTTGAGCGAGACGGAAGTACTGGGCGGTATGGCCTTCGCGACAGGCCTTGTGGGCCAACGCGCAGGCCAGCCAGGTCTTGCCGACGCCGGTGGGGCCGGCGATCAACACGTTGAGGCGCTCCCTCACCCACTGGCAGGCGGCCAGCGACTGGATCAGTCCCCGATCCAGTCCGCGGGGGCTTCGCAAGTCGATGTCTTCCAGCGCGGCGTTGTGTCGTAGCCGGGCCCGCCGCAGCCGGCTGGTCAGGCGCCGGCTCTCGCGTTCGGCGGCTTCGCGGTCCACCAGTAATCCGAGGCGCTCCTCGAAGCTCAGTTCATCGATATTCTCCATGGCCATCTGGTCGGCCAGCGCCGTGGCCATGCCGGTGAACTTGAGAGTCTTGAGCTTGTCCAGGGTGGGATGTTGCAACATGATGTTCTCCTTCAGTGGTAATACTCCGGCCCACGGATGTTTCCGTGGGCGTCCGGCAGGGCCAGTTCTTTCTGCTCGCCCAGTGGCTGTTCATCCAGCCGATGCCGGAGGATCGATTCGATGCTTTTGTATCGGCAGCTGCCCAGGGCCAGTGCCCGTCGGCAGGCCGCCTCCAGGCGTTTGCCGCCATAGGCTTTGCCCAACCTCAAGATGCCCAGGCAGGCGCGGTACGCCTGCTGCGGGTGTTTTCGAGATCCCAGCACCGCGCGGATCAGCTTGCCGGTGGACGGGCCGTTCCTGGCCGCCCACCGCATCAGCCGCCGGGGCGACCATTCCCCGGCCTGGCGGTGCGCTTCGGGCATGTGCGCCGCCACCGTGGTATGACCGCCCTTGTGATGCGAGCGCCGGTGACTGGCCACCCGCTGACCGCGATAAAAGCACTCCACAGTGTGGCGCGTGAAGCGAACCTCGACGGCTTTTTTGATCAGCGCGTAGGGGACGGAGTAGTAGTGTCCGTCAACGGCCACATGGTAATCGACATGCACCCGGGCTTTCTTCCATTCGGCAAAGACGTAGGGTTGCGTTGGCAACGGCTTAAGGGCGGGGCGGTCCAGTTCCTCAAAACGGGTGCGGCGGCAACCCGGCAACTTCTTAAAGGGGCGCGTGTTGAGTGGTTCCAGCAGCGCACGGATCGCGCCATTGAGCTCCCCCAGAGAGAAGAACGAACGACGTCGAAGCGCGGCCAGGATCCAGCGCTCCACCACCAAGACGCCGGTCTCCACCTTGGCCTTGTCGCGGGGCTTGCGAACCCGCGCCGGCAGAACCGCCACGCCGTAGTGCGAAGCCATGTCCTGGTAGGTGGGGTTGATATCCGGCTCGTAGCGGTGCGCTTTGCGAACGCCCGAACGCAGGTTGTCCGGCACCACCAGCTCCGGCGCACCGCCGAAGAACGCAAAGGCGCGCGTGTGAGCGCCGATCCAGTCGGGCAGGCCCTGGGTCCAGGTGGCCTCGGCATAGGTGTAGTTGGACGCCCCTAAAACCGCCACAAAGACTTGCGCCGCGCGAAGCTCGCCTGTGGCCCGGTCGATGACCCCGACGGTCTGCCCCGCATAGTCCACGAACAGCTTCTCGCCGGCACGGTGGTCCTGGCGCATGACCACATCGAGCTTGCCCCGCCAGGTGCGATAGTGCTCGCAGAACCAGCTGTACTGGTAGCCGTCGGGACACGACGCCCGATACTCCTGCCACAGCAAGAACAGCGTCACACCCTTGCGCTTGAGTTGCCGGTGAACCTCGACCCAGTCCGGAATGCCCCGTGCCGAGGCCGGCAGATCCGGCAGCCGCGGAAACAACAGCCGCTCCAAACGGGCATCGCTCATGTCGTCAGGCAGAGGCCAGACCAAATCCGCCGACTCCGCCCGCCGCAGATACTCGCTCACCGTCGGGCGGGCAATGCCGCAGCTCACCGCAATCCGGCGGTTGCTCATCCCCACGGCCCATTTGAGCCGCAACACCTCTCTGATCTTGCGCATGGATAACCTCTTCGCCGGCATCTTCCCCTCCCGGTAAAAAGAGGCAGAGTAGCGGCTTGTTATCCCGCGTCGATACGTTCCCGAGGACCCCTCAAAGCAGGCCGCCAGGGTGGCAGCCTTGCTCTGGAATCAGTGGCAGGCTTCGAATGGAATGGGTGGCAGCTTTCAAATGGAATCAGTGGCAGACTTCGTCTGGATTACGCAACCGGCTGGCTTGCTCGGCGGTTCGTAGACAGGAGCGTGGGCAGGTCGATTGGGCCGCGCTTCAAGCATTGCAGGATCTTTTGTCCCGGGTGGTCCGCGACGATGGGGGCGATCGTGATTTTCCCCCGGCGGCTTGTGATCGGCGTTCAGACTTGCGGTCTGGTGACCGAAGTCAAGGAGCCGATCATGCACCCATCCCGCCCGAAGTCCATCCAGTTCGTTCTGTTCGACCCTCCGGACCGCAGCCGCCCGCGGAACACGCCGCAATGGCGGAGTCTGCCGCCGCGAACGCGCCGGCGGGCGATTGTCCTGATGGCCCGGTTGTTTCTGGAACATTGCCGGGCCGATGCCGGCGAAGCCGGAGCGGGGGCCAGGGAGGCGCGCCGGAGCCAGGAGAGCGGTGATGTCTGACAAGCTCCAACGCCATCATCTGCAACGCAAGGCGATTCTGTATATTCGCCAGTTGTCCGTTCATCAGGTCCTGCACAATCGCGAGAGCGGCGCGTTGCAATATGCGATGCGCGGCCGGCTGAAGCAGCTGGGCTTCACGCAAATCGACACCATTGACGAGGATCTTGGCCGTTCCGCGTCCGGCAGCGCCGAGCGCGCCGGATTCGATCGCATGGTCGCGCAAGTCTGCCTGGGCAAGGTCGGCGCGGTGGCGGCCCGCGAAGTGTCGCGGTTTGCCCGCAACAGCCGGGACTGGCAACAGTTGATCGAGATGTGCCGGGTGGTCGATACGGTGTTGGTGGACCAGGAGGCAGTCTATGCGCCGCGCCAGAGCAACGACCGGTTGCTGCTGGGGCTGAAGGGTTCGCTGAACGAGTACGAGCTCGACCTGCTGCGGCAGCGCTCGCTGGCTGCGCGTCACGAGAAGGCCCGGCGCGGCGAGTTGATCGTTGCCGCGCCGATCGGTTACGTGAAGAACGGCGACCGCCTGGAGAAAGACCCGGACCGGCGGGTGCAGGAGGCGATTGCTCGGGTCTTCGACAAGGTGGAGGAACTTGGCAGCGCCCGCCAGGCGCTGTTGTGGTTTCTCGAACACGGCCTGGAGTTGCCCGCCAAGCGTCCCGGCGGCGAGACGGTGTGGCGCCGGCCCTGTTACGCTACGATCCACCGGATGATTACCAACCCGGTCTATGGCGGGGCGTATGCGTACGGCAAAAGCCGCGCTGTGACGGCCTACGGGGGGTCGGGCGTTCGCGTCCGGCACGAGCGAAGGCCGCGCGGCGAGTGGCTGGCGCTTATGCCCGGAACCCATGAGGGATATGTCGACTGGGAGCGCGCCGAGGCGATCCGCACGATGGTGAGCAACAATCTACCTACGAGCAAGCATCATGGCGCCGCCAAGCACGGCGACGCGCTGTTGGCCGGCCTGGTGCGATGCCGGCGTTGCGGGCGCAAGCTGACGGTTCGCTACTCCGGACTCAAGCACAACATTCCCCGATACGCCTGCCACCGGGGCTGGCTGGACAATGGCGAGCCCCGTTGCATCGCCTTTGGCGGTCTTCGCGTGGACGACGCCATTCAAGCGGCTCTCCTTGAGGTGGTCGGGCCCGGCGCCATCGACGCCGCGGTGCAGGCGGAGTCCGAGGCGGCCGCCCGGCGCGACGACGTCCGCGACGCGCTGATGCGCGACCTGGAGGCCGCCCGCTATGCTGTGAACCGCGCCTCTTGCCAATACGAGGCCACGGATCCGGCCAACCGTCTGGTGGCCGCCGAGTTGGAAGCGCGTTGGGAAGCGGCCTTACGGCGGCAGCGCGAGGTCGAGTCGAAGCTCTCCGCCCATGACGGCGCCATCGCCGAGAGGCCCGATCCGACGCCGGTCCCGTTCGCCACACTGGCGCAGGATCTAAAGGCCGTCTGGAACGCGCCGGCCACCGACGCCCGTCTCAAGAAACGCATTGTGCGCACGCTCATTCACGAGGTCGTCGCCGACATCGATGCAGACGCTGCAAACGGGACGGGCGAGGTGGTGCTGGCCGTTCACTGGGTGGGGGGCGTGCACACGGAACTGCGCCTGGCGAGAAAGCGGCGCGGGCAACGCAACAGCGCGCCCCTTGAAACGGTCGAGGCGATCCGGCAACTCGCGCGGATCGTTAATGACGACGTGATCGCCGGCGTGCTCAATCGCAACGGGCTGCGTACCGGCAACGGCAACCGCTGGACTCGTGAGCGCGTCTGTGCGTTGCGTGGCTATCGCAAGATTGCCGCGTTCCGCCCCGCTGCGGACGGTGTCGAGCCCTGGCTCAATCTCACCAACGCGGCGGCGCTGCTGAAGTTAACTCCCAGGACGCTTCGGCTGGCAGCGGAAGCCGGTGAAATCGACTCGCTCCATCCCCTGCCGGACGGTCCCTGGCTGTTCCAACGCACGAATCTCGAAGGTCTGGCGGGACAATCACTTGCCGCAAGGGCGAAAAATCGCCGCAAGCACCCCGCAATACCAGACCCGAATCAGACAAATCTATTTATATCAACAGCATAGAAAGATGGGTGTTATGAAACAGACTTGTAATCTGCACGCCAAGACTCACATTTAGACCGGGCATCGGCAAGGCTTAAGAACCAGGAGGCATTCAGACACTCGGCCCGGAACGAGCCGTTGAACGACTCGATGAAGGCGTTGTCAGTGGGCTTGCCCGGCCGGGAGAAGTCCAGAGTCACGCCATTCAGATACGCCCACAGATCCAAGGCCTTGCTGACGAACTCGGGTCCCTGGTCTACCCGGATGCTCTTGGGTTTGCCGTAAGCCGCCGTGACGCGCTCCAACGTTTCGACTACATCCGGTCCGCGGTAGCTCTGTCGAGCGTCTGTGGCCAGGGCCAAGCGACTAAAGGTGTCGATGATCGTCAAGATCCGGATCCGCCGGCCATCGACCAATTGGTCCGACATGAAATCCATCGCCCAGATTTCATTCGGCGCCGTCGCCGGTGCGCGGTCCTCCCGCAGCTTCGCCGAGACCTTCCGCTTCGGCGTCTTGTTGCGCAACTGAAGGCCCTCTTGGGTGTACAGGCGATAGATCCGCTTGGCGTTCACCCGCCAGCCTTCCCGCTTGAGCAGGATGTGGATGCGGCGATAGCCGTAACGAACCCGGGTCTCGGCAATCGCCCGGATCCGCTTGCGCAAGAACGCCTGCGACGGGAGACAAGATTTGTATTGGTAGCTGGATCGGGCCGCCAGCAGCACTCGACAGGCCCGACGAGCACTTACGCCCCAGGTGACCCGCATATCGTCCACCAGCAAGCGTCGCTCCCGGGCGCTTAGAGCTTTTTTCGCACCACCTCCTGGAGCATTTCCTTGTCCAGGCTCAAATCGGCAACCAGACGCTTCAAGCGCACGTTTTCTTCTTCCAGCTGCTTCAGACGCCTCATCTCCGAAGGCATCAAGCCCCCGTATTTCTTGCGCCAGCGGTAATACGTCTGCTGCGAGATGCCGGCCTTGCGGCACACCTCCTCGACCCGCGTGCCTTCCTCCGCCTGGCGCAAAATAAACGCAATCTGCTGATCGCTGAACTTCGATCTCTTCATCCCTTCGTCCTCGGTTGGTCATCGAAAACCTAACCGGGAATTTTCTCACTTTGAATGGCCCAGAAATCGGGAAGCAGGTCACTCTCTATAGATAACTGTTCCGTTAGCAGTGGAGGTCTGCACAGTTGCTGTCGAGAAACGCCACAACGGTAGAAATTCCTCGCCTATGCCAACCAAAGCCACTCCTAGCAGTCTGTCGGGCTTAGGGTTGTCATAGTTCGTTGGGGCGCCCTCCCCACGGCCTCGAATGTCCGCCCTGGGGACCGCATTCGACGGGCGGGAAATTCCGGCAACCCGGCCAGCGCCCTGCCGGGGTTCCCGGAAGCCGACGAAAGCGCCCCAGGAGGCCGAAACAGGCAGATACGACTCGCCGGATCATCGGTTCACGCCATCCTCAAGCGGTGCAACCGTTTGCAGTTGTAGGCCAGCGTCACCAGGGCCCACTCGCCCTCCACCTTGTTCCGGCCGCGAAGCAAAAACCGCCGAAATCCCATCGCCTCCTTCACGATCCCGAACACCGGCTCCACCGTCTGCTTGCGCAAGCGATACAGCGCCCGGTTCTCTTCTGTTTCCATCTTCTCCTTCATCCGCTTCAGCCAGGCCGCCTTCGGCTCCTTCGCCGCCTGGCCTTCAACCGGCGGACGAAAATCATGCGCACGGCGACGATCCTCCGTCCCGACCGCCACCAGAACCTTAAGGCCCCGGCCTTCCAGCCGCGCCACCTGCGAACCCGACGCATAGCCGTTGTCCGCCAACACCCGGCCGGGTTCGCCCAACGCCTTGGGAATCGTCTCCACATCCGCAACCAACTCGCGCCTATCGCTCGCGCAGGAACTCACCCGCGAACCCAAAACCAACTGGCTTCCGTGCGCATCCACCACCGCCTGCGCGTTATACGCCTGACGCCATTCGCTGCGCTTGTTCTTGCGCATCAGCGCACTGTCCGAATCCGTCAGGTTGATCTGCTCCTCCGGCCTCGGCTCCTTACCCGGCTCCTTGATCTTCGCGCCCTTGGCGCGACCCTCGCGCTTGTCGCGCGCCGCCACCTTGCGCTCATACGCCGCCCGATCCGCCGCCGCCTGCGAACGCGCACGGCGATCCAACTTGGCGCACGCCCGATCCAGCTTCGCCTTCAGCTTCTCGCGCCGCCGCAAATCTTCCGGCAAACTCTCCGCATCCGGCCCCGACTGCGCATCCGCACGCTCCGCGCGGCCCAGCAAGTCCTCAATCTCTCCGCGCAACTGCTCCCGAAGCGCATGGGCGCGATCCCGACGGAGGCTGTTGCGCTTGCTCGCGTTGGCGTCCACCTTCGTCCCGTCCACGCTCACCGTGCCCACCTTCAGCAACTGCAACTCCCGCGCCATCAGCAATACCCGCAAAAACGCCTCCCCCACCGCCTCGAAGTTCTCCCGCCGAAACGTGCAGATCGTGTCATGATCCGGATGACAGTTCGCTGTCACATACCGAACGCCGATGTCCCGATACGTCGCCCGCTCGATCCGACGCGAACCGAATATCCCGTGCGCATAGCAGTAAATCAAAAGCGCCAGCATCATCCGGGGGTGATACTGCGCCGAACCGGTCCCCCGCTCGTTCACCTTGAACGATTCCATCGGAACCCGCTCCACCGCCTCCAGAACAAAATGCGCCAAGTCGTCCGACGCAACCCACTCGCGAAGGTCCGGAGGCAAAAGGTAGGCTTGGCTCGAATCCCGCTCCACAAACTTCGGCATCTCGATTACCCCATCGCTTGGACCGAACCCATTGTAAGAAAATACAGCCCCTAAGTCCGACAGGCTGCTAGCTCAATGATCGCACGGCTGGAGAAACATTTACCACGACAGAAGTACGCAGCAGGGCACAACTGTTCACCCCAAACCGCTTCCGAAATGCTTACGGCATTTTCCGGCGAGAATTAAAGAAACTTTAAAACAGTTGTTTATGGGAATTGAAAACGAAATACTTCATTTGTATCAAGCTCGTCAATCCCTGGACGATTGGATGAGCGGCACGACCGAAGCCTTCGCGCGCGTCAAGATTGATGCTCTGCTAAAGGACGCTGGCTGGAACCTGACCGATGGTTCAAGCGTCCTGTTCGAGCACGCGTTGCCCGACGGCACGCAGGCCGACTATGTGCCCTGCGACCGCCAGGGCCGGCCCATGGCAGCGCTGGAGGCCAAGCGCGCGAGCGCCGATCCGATAACAGCACAAGACCAAGGACGGCACTACGCCGAACAGCTCGGCGTGCCGTTCGTCTTCTTGTCGAACGGAGAGGAAGTGCGATTCCTCGATCGCGAGACTGACGCCCACGCGCGCAAGATCGCGGGCTCTTATGCTCAGGACGACCTCGAACGACGGATCGCCGCGCGCCGGATCCGCCGCGACCTGTCGACGGTCGTAATCGACCGGGAGATCGTCGATCGCGACTATCAGATTGAGTGTATCGAGGCGCTGTCCGCCGAAGTCTCGAACGGACGGCGCAAGCTGCTGGTCGAAATGGCCACGGGAACCGGCAAGACGCGTACGGCTGCGGCTTTCATCAAGCGATTGTTCGAGGCGGGCATCGTCACCCGCGTCCTGTTCCTTGTCGACCGGATTGCATTGGCGCGGCAGGCCGAGGACGCCTTTACCGATCATCTCCGTGATTATCCCTGCCACGTTCTACGGCCCGGCCGCGGCTTCGACCGCGCCAAGCGCATCACGATAGCGACGCTGCAAACCATGATTGCGGAATACCGCGATCTTTCCCCGGGATACTTCGATCTAGTCATCACCGACGAATGCCATCGCTCGATCTACGGCAAATGGAGCGGTGTGCTGCGGCACTTCGACGGCATTCAGCTCGGGCTGACGGCCACGCCCTGTACGATCGACGCGGATCAGCTCCCCGATCCGGAGGACGGCCTTTTCGTGCGCGATACGCTGCGGTTCTTCGAACTAGCCGAGCCGACCTTCCAATATCTGTTGCGACAGGCAGTCGAGGAGGGCCACTTGGTGCCCTACCGCATCTACAAGGCGATGACGGTGAAAACCGCCGCCGAAGACGGCTTTGCGGTCCGCCGCGACGAACTCGACTGGACCACGATGGACAGGCAAACGCGAGAAGAGTTCCAGGTACTGTTCTCCGACTCGGATTCGATCACGGTGGATCCGCGCGCCCTGGAGCGCAAATTCACGATACCTGAGCGTAATCGCGCCCTGGTCCGGGAGTTTCGCGACGCACACGAAAAGGGCTTCATGGGCAGGGACGGCGGTAGGCGCTGGCCCGCCTGGGGAAAGACCATCGTCTTCGCTGTGACACGGCGGCACGCCGAGACGTTGGCGGAAATGTTCGACCAGCATTTCGCAGACCTGAAGCCGCACCCTACCGTGCGCTACGCGGATTTCGTAGTGAGCGATGTCGGCGGCGGCCCAGCGCCCGACGCGGGTGCTATCGTCAAACGCTTCAAGGATGAGGACTTTCCGAAGATACTCGTCAGCGTGAACATGCTGGATACGGGTTTCGACTGCCCGGAAGTAGTGAGTCTCGTCATGGCGCGATTCACGCGCAGCACGATCCTCTACCGGCAGATGCGTGGACGGGGTACGCGAAAGGCGCCGCACATCGGCAGGACCTGATGAACGGACAACTGGCGAATATACAGGATCGCCTTGCGTTGCAGATGATGGCGTTGGAGCTTGTCAGACATCACCGCTCTCCTGGCTCCGGCGCGCCTCGCTGGCCCCCGCTCCGGCTTCGCCGGCATCGGCCCGGCAATGTTCCAGAAACAACCGGGCCATCAGGACAATCGCCCGCCGGCGCGTTCGCGGCGGCAGACTCCGCCATTGCGGCGTGTTCAGCGGGCGGCTGCGGTCCGGAGGATCGAACAGAACGAACTGGATGGACTTCGGGCGGGATGGGTACATGATCGGCTCCTTGACTTCGGTCACCAGACCGCAAGTCTGAACGCTGATCACAAGCCGCCGGGGGGAAGTCACTATCACCCCCATCGTCGCGGACCACCTGGGACAAAAGATCCTGCAATGCTTGGAGCGCGATCCAATCGACTTGCGCACGCTCCTGTCTACGAACCGCCGAGCAAGCCAGCCGATCGAACATGCACAATGGCAACTCCAGCGGAAGACCAGGCGAGTTGCCGGGCAGCCGACAGCGGGCTACGGAAACGCCACCTCTGGCAACCACTTGATCTATGCTGACATCCCGACCCGCCCAGGGGTGGAACTCGTAGAGAACCCTGCGCTCACCGGTACTGTCGGTGTTCGAGAGTCGAGTTATACAACCGGGAGCGTCCTCATTCGAGCCTGGTGGGCGGACCCCGTTTGAGACCTATGCGCAGCCGCTGCTGAGGCAAGCTGCGTGATGAACGCGACCAGCCTTATCGCCACGGCTCGCGCCGCGTCAAGCCGCTACGCGGCTCCTTCGCTGCGCTACGGCCCTTCAGGTGACGCGACCCAACCCGCGGCTACCGGGTTCGGCATGGCTGGAAGCACGCTTCCGGCCATCAATGACCGGCGGCTCACGGGTTCCGCGCGACCGTTCACTCCTCGGCTTAAGCGGCACAAAGCAAATCTGCGCAGCAGCGCTGAGTGCGCATATCCGAACTCGCGCGTATCATCGGCAGCATTCATCTACAACAACCCGACCACACCTTATTCTTGCTGCCAAGTTGTGCAACGCATGGGGTCCACCTCTTTCCCGGACAGTAGTCAGGGATTTGATGTAGGCTTACTTTCATGCAAGAACCAGCTGCATTTGAAATTTCGCGCCCCGCGGATGTGACCTTCCTATTCTGAGTTCCCATCCTTAGTTCGACGTGACACGCAAGTTGGGACGCGATACTCACAGCTAACGTCAATCTACGCCCGTAATTATCGGGCGAGAAGTGAAAGGGGGTGCCGATGACATATATGAGCCAGGCTCTCAGACTGTATGCGCGTCGCCGCATACGCCAGCTACGAAACACGCGGCCCTGCGAGGCGCAACGGGATACACTGCTACGATTGCTGCAGTGGTCCGCCGATACGGATTTCGGGCGAGCGCATGGATTCAGGTCCATCCGCACGATCAGGGACTTCCAGGAGGCCGTGCCCGTCGCCACGTATGAGGACTTCTGGCACAGTTGGTGGGCGGCACCGTTCCCTAGACATCTGAACATCACAAGCCCAGGTTTGACAAAGCTGTTTGCCGAATCGTCAGGAACTACCACTGGATCCACGAAGTACCTGCCGGTGACGGAAAGATTGTTGGCCAGCAATAGACGTGCTGCCTTGGACGCCCTTGTTTTTCATACAATCAACGAGCCCGAGTCCCGGTTGCTATCCGGCAAGGTGTTTCTAATGGGCGCTACGACCTCGCTAACGAGACTTGCTCCAGGTATTTCTAGCGGCAAGATGTCCGGTCTTTCTGCGAAGACCCGCAAACTTTGGACCAACCCGTTTGCATGGCCGTCTGACGAAATCACGAGTCTACAGCAATGGAGCAAGAGGATCGACCGCGTTATAGACGGTTGCTTCAGCGAACCGATCACTGTTTGGGGAGGATTGCCGAATTGGATGATCGTGTTGTTGGAACAGATGTACAAGATCTGTGACGATCGAAAACCGTTCCCACATCTGGAGCTTCTGATTCACAGCGGTATGGCGTGGGACATTTACGATGCGCGATTCAAGGACTTTCTCATTGAGACGGGGGCTAAGCGGCTGGAGCTCTACACGGCTTCTGAAGGCTTTATCGCCATCGAAGATGTAGGATCGGGGAATGGTATGCGTCTGAATCTGAGCGGCGACATTTTCTATGAATTCATCCCAGTGAACGAGCTGGGCAAAAAACATCCGACTCGTCACTGGATCGAGGATGTGGAAGTTGGCCAAGATTATGCGATCGTGCTTACAACGTGCGCAGGACTCTTTGCATATATATTGGGTGACATAGTACGGTTCATCGACCGTGAGCCGCCCAGACTACTTGTTACCGGACGGACATCGCAGACTCTGTCCGTATTCGGCGAGCATTTGTCAGCCGAAGAAATCGATAAAGCTGTGAGGTCCGCCGCAACAGAGCAATCCGTCACGATCGAAGAGTACGCTGTGGGCCCCATCCTAGATGCCCAATATCAAGGCCGAGGTCGTCACGTGTATTTGGTTAGCACGGCAGACAAAGCGGACGCAATGCGGTTGGCAAGCTGCATAGATTCGATCCTCTTGCAACTCAACCTAGATTACCGGATTCATAGAGGCGACAAGATCGGATTGTTGGTGCCCGAAGTGCGCTTGGTGCGCCGTGGGGCATTCCTCAGTTGGATGGCGCAAAAGGGAACTATTGGTGATCAATACAAGATGCCTCGGGTTATCACGGATCACTCGGCGTTCTTTTCAATGCTCAAGGATTTCTCGAAGTACATTGAGGTTTGATGACTGGCCAACCCGCCTGTATGCGCGCTTGTTGATTTCCGGGAACAACTCGGCGGCGTATTCTCTGTTTTATTCGACCATAACTTTCGCATTTGTTTCGGCTCAGGATTGCGCACCTCGGATTGGCGAACTTGTATTGCCGGTCCATCCTGTTGGGGAAGTGTCAAGAATCTCTCGCACTTTCCGATTTAGCGGTGGTCCCGGTCACTTCTTCAGGCTGCCGCGAAGACGACTTCCTTGTCCATCTCCTTGAGCAACACGACATTCATGTATTTGCGCGAGCCCCATTGGGTCGTTGAGACGTGACGTAGCCTCGCGGCCACCAGTATCAGCGCCGATTGCCCGTCCGGGAAGGTGCCGACCACCTTGGTTCGCCGGCGCGCCTCGCGTAACAATCGTTCCATCGGATTGATGGTTTTCAACTTGATCCAATGCTGGGAGGGGAAGGCGTAATACGTCAACGTCTCCTCGATTGCTTTGGCGACGAGCTCCGCAGCTTGGGAGAGCTTCATCGCCTTGAGCATGTCAATGATGTCCTGGGCTTTGACCCTGGCCGCTGAACGGCTCTCCTGGGCATGGATCGCCTTCAGCATGGCGGCCACCTGGCGGACCTTTCTTCGCGGTACATGCGAGAACACCTTGCGGTAGAAATGCACCACGCAGCGCTGCCAGTCGGCATCCGGAAAGACTTCCGCGGCGGCCTCAGCCAAACCCAGGCAGGCATCCGAAACGATCAGACGAACCCCGGACAAGCCGCGCTTCTTCAGGTGCTTGAGAAACTGAAGCCAGCCGGCCTTGTCCTCCTTGTGACCCTCGGCAACGCCCAGGACCCGCCGGTAGCCGCCCTCATCCACGCCGATCGCCGCCAGGATCGATACGTTCTTGATCTCACCGCCCCAGCTGCGCTTTAACGCCATGCCGTCCAAATACACATAGCAACACTCGCCCTCGATCGCCTGGTTGCGCCAGCGCTCAATGTGCCGATACACCTTGCGGATTCAGTTGTATGAGTGATCCTACAGCGAATTTATTCCTATATTTCCGTTGGTTACGGAATTCCGTTAGGGAACGTCCAGAATCGAGTCATCACTATGCCAACATGCCGCGCGAATCATGAACGGGGCGGCGCATGCGCTGACATGAGCCATCGGTCCATTGAGAATCTCAGTGATGTGGTTCGCCGGCGCCTCGCTCCTGCCGAGCGCATCGAGATCCTCGCGCAACGTCTCGCTAGGATGAATGGGTTCGCGCATGTTCCGCCTCTACCTAGACATTATGGCCTCCCGCCACTTCCTACTCACGCAACAACGCGGCGAAAGGCCATAATAATGGGATGGTCCGCCCCCTTTCGACGGCCTCGAAGGCCAGAATGAAGTGTTTTCATTTCGCTGAAAAGGAGCGGGCCATGGACAAGATTACACGAGTGGGGATTGATTTGGGCAAGCGGGTGTTTCACGTCACGGCGGTGGATGCCTCTGACCGCGTCGTGGAGCGCAAGCGCTTGGGTCGGGCGGGACTGCGTTCGTATCTGGCCAAGCTGCCGGTTCCTTGCGAGGTGGCGCTGGAGGCCTGCGGCAGCGCGCACCACTGGGGCCGTTTTGCGCAAGGACGCGGACATACGGCTCGGCTGATGAGTCCCTAGTTTGTCTTGCCGTATGTCAAGTCGAACAAGAACGACGTCAACGACGCCGATGCGATTGTGGAGGCCGCGGGTCGTCCTTCGATGCGTTTTGTGGGCGTTAAGCCGGTAGCTTCGCAGCATCTTCAGCAGTTGCACCGGGCGCGGCAGTTGACGGTCAAGGATCGCACTGCACACGGCAACCAGATTCATGGGTTCTTGCTGGAGTATGGAGTGGCGTTGCCGAAGGGGCTCAGCCCCATGCTCAAGCGGCTCGGTGAGGTCTTGGAGGACGCGGACAATGAGTTGCCGGCGGAAGGCCGTGCGCTGATCTCGGACTTGGCCGATGAACTGAGGCGCCTGGATGAACGGGTGAAGGCGTTCGATACGCAGATTGAGGCGGTCAGTCGGCAAGTGTCGGCCTGCCGTCGCTTTCAGCAGATTCCCGGCATTGGCCCGATGACCTCCACGGCGCTGGTGGCGGCGGTGGGCGACGGGTCACATTTTCAGAACGGGCGCGAGCTATCGGCCTTTTTGGGTCTGGTTCCTCGCCAGCGCACCACCGGCGACAAGTATCTGCGACAACTGCTCATCCACGGTGCGCGCTCGGTGCTTCGGTGTGCCGGAAAGCACCAGGATCGGCGCCGGAAGTGGGCCAGCGAGTTGGAGCAGCGCCGCGGGCGCAACGTCGCGGGCGTGGCGCTGGCCAACAAGAACGCCCGTACCGCCTGGGCCATCCTGGCCAAGGAAGCGGACTTTGTAGCCGAACCTCGGGCTCCGGCCGCCTGAGGAGACGATGCGCGATGACGGTACGCCCAACCCTTTTTCTGAGGCAGCGAAGTCTGCCCACGGTTGCGCGCAGTGCAGCAAGAGTGATGGTGAAACGGGTCAGACCGGCACGCCAAGAGCCTGTGCTAGGCATGGGTCTTCGAGACCGCCATAATGTTGAGGCTGGCGTGTGCGGATCCCATCAGGGCCCGGGAGTCGATGATTCCCATACCAGAGGCCGGATATATGTCAGCAACCCACCCCATCTTGACCATCACACCAGCCCACCTGCCGCAAACACGGGGCGGACCATATATGTCTAGTGGTAATCTACGATTTCCACGTCAACCGGTCCGGGGCGGCCCTCGGACGTCGAACATCAGTGCGGGAGGCGTCCATTCCATTTGTCGCTGTAGACGCTCCGCCGCCGTCTCGGCCACTGCCACGTAGTGCGAGCTCTTCCCAACATCGATACCTGCGTAGTTCGGATGCACCAACTGCATCGCCTGCTGCCTCTTGCGTCCCATCTTTTCACCTCCGACAATCCACTCCGGTCGTGCCCGGTGGACCGCAGCTGGAAATTCACTCTTACATACGAGGTCGCGGCAAGCCGCGCCGTCAGGGACTCCAAGCCGATCACGGTCCGGGCCACACTTACAGTCGGGGTGCATTGACACCAACGAAACTTTCGGCCTCGCACCGGGCACGACCTTTATATACGCGAAATGCCGGGGGGACGTCAGGCCCTACACATGTTCCTTACGCGACAGAGCGGTAAACCCTTCCGTGGCCCACTTACAGTCCCGAATTCTCGTCGTTGCGCACCGCACTCCAACGCCCGCGCCCCGGAACAACCAGAATCCGATCAGAAGTCATTTCTGCCACGGGCTGCTAGAACTCGAACAGACACGTTGCCACTACCATACCGGCACTCGCGGGGGCAAGGCACACCATATCACCCTGACTCATCCTGCCTTCATCAACTGCACACTTTATCGCCATAGGAATGGTTGCAGAAACAATGTTGCCATAGCGCGGGTATACGTCGGTGTATATCAAAGCCGGATTCACGTTGAGGTTCTTACGCAAGCGCTTGTAGAAGTTACTTGACGCTGCATGAGGGAAAAAGATATCGACATCCCTCTCCCCTGGAAGAGTGTAATTGACCAGTTCGACTAGTGCTTTGTCCGCGATTTCAAACATCGTTGACCCGAAAGCCGCGAAGTTCAAGGTGCCGGCAACGCCAATCTTTTGATGCCGCAGACCCACAAATTGCTCATAGCGAGGTAACGGGATACTGCACAAGTCGACAGACTCCGGAATGGTCCTGAAGTGGAATCTCCAGTCCCTGTTCGAACGAGAAAATATTGTGGCTGTAGCCGCCTCTCCTATAGTATAGGTCGGGAATTTGTAATCAAGCTGTCCTGGCTCCTCTATGTTGAAATTGTCAGGATATCCGTGCTCGAAGGCGTTGAACTCGCCGTTCACCACCAGCACGCGATTCACGTCGTCGTCGCTCTGAAACAACCCCCACGCCACCTGGGCGCTTCGGACCCAACTCATACAGCCATCGGCTACGTCAAAACACTGACAAGACATGGCGAACTCTGCCGAGTAAACATAAGCATTAGCCGGCTCTAGAAGCCCCCGTCCGACTCCGCAATATATCAACACATCGATCTCTGATGGCGACACTTCCGTAACTTGCATGCTCTGCTCGCTAGCCGAACAGATGAGCGTATGCGCCTGTTCGTGCTCTGTCAGATCTCGCACGAAGCGATATTTTGATCCAGATATTTCAAGCATGCGCTTTACCTTTCGCTTGACTGCCGTCATTTGGGACGTGGACAAAAGCGTGCTCTCGGAACCGATTCTGTCCAACACGTCCTTGTTGGATATTCGGCGCGACGGAACGGCTACTGCGATAGTCTCGATCTTCATGTCGTAACCCCGGAATTGAGACAGGATTGTGAAATATGTTCGCAGGGACAGACATTCAAAGTGGCAATTCCATTCGCCCGTAGTGCATTCCAGGTCCCGCGCGCTTGGCGACGAGCGCAGGTCGATGAACCGGCAGAAGAGCGATGCGCTCGACGCGGCGGCGATAGTGGAGGCGACCCAGCCATCATCAAGCGACTGTGGCGGGTGTTCACCGAGAACGCGGCCACGCTCCCTGAACGGGTGGTGCCCGCTACGGGATTGCCGGTCGACCGGATCGCCGAACTCGACAAGCGGATACGATCCGTTGTGAGTGACCAAGTGGAGCCGCGGTGCCTGATGAAGATACCGGGGCCGGGAGAAATCGATGCGATGGCGGTGCATGCGTTTGCGCCGCCGATGGTAACGCTACGCGGGGGCCGCGATTTTTCAGCGTAGGAAAGTCTGACATCGAGGGAGGTCTCCACAGGCGGGTACCAACACCTAGCAGCCTGTTGAAAAACGCTGATTTTGGTCGAGTTGTGATGCTGTTGGGAACGGAGCGACAGCCGTGCCGTCGAGAGATTTCGCCATTGGGTGTGTCCACCGCTTTTCCATCCACCCGTCGGGCGCTCGATGAACATATCGCCGAGTTCCGCCAGCCCGCGGTGGCGCAGCTTGCCGAGCAAGCCGTAGGTCTTCATCCAGCCGAACGGCTCCTCCACCTGCTTGCGCTTGCGCTGGCTCACCCGGTAACCGGCGTGACGCGTCGTTCGGCCGTCAATCCGCCCCCCGAGCGCCGCGCTGCCACATGCGGCGTGACCCCCAGCTCGCGGCAGGGTGTGACAAATGCATCCACATCGTAGCCCTTGTCCGCCCCCACCGTGCGATGCGAACGTCGAGGCTGCTTGGACAACAACGCCAGCGCCGCCTTCCATTCCTCGCGCCCCCCCGCCTTCGTCACCGCCGCGCCCACAATCAAACCACTGCGGTTCTCCGTGAGCACATGACCCATGAAACTTAGCTTGGCCTCCTTGCCTTGGCCCTTGCGATACAGCCGCGCCTCCGGGTCCGTGACCGAAGCATGCGTGGCGTTACGCCGCTTGTGCCCATGAAAGTCCCCGCCATCCCCGTCCGCTTCGTCCTTCGGCCGAAACGACTTCATCGACGCGCACGCTTCGATCAGCGTCCCATCCACGCTGAAATGATCCCGCGACAGCAGCCGCTTGGCATGCCCTTGCCTCTTCACCGCCTCAAACAAAAGACCGTCCAATCCAAAACCCAGCATCCGGTCCCGGTTCTTCGAAAAGGTCGAGTGGTCCCATACCGGATCGTCCATCCCCAAGCCCACAAACCAGCGGAACAGCAAATCATGATCAATCCGCTCCATCAGCAAACGCTCGGAGCGAACCGTATACAAAACCTGCAACAGCAGCGCGCGAAGCAAATGCTCCGGCGGAATCGAAGGCCGGCCTCGATCCGCATACATCCGCGCAAAAGCCGGCTCCATCTCCCTCAAAGCCTCATCCACAATCCGACGAATCAAACGAATCGGATGCCGGGCCGAAATCCGCGACTCCAAGTCCACATAGCTGAACATCGCCACCTGAGAATCAACCGCACCACGCATCTCAACAACCCTCAACCGTCCGTTACCGTATTATCCGTCAATCCGACTTTTTCAACAGGCTGCTAGATAGGCAAGTCAAGAAAAAAGCCCCAAGGGATCGGCCACAACCATGATCACCAACCAAAATCCGAAGCGGCAGGCTGGGGGCGCGACGTACTGCCAAGGGGCGAATGTGGCCATATTTTGAGTTGGGCATACGGTCATGTCAAGAGTCTTGTGGAGAGTTTTTGTACGAGTTGGAGTGCCCCGGTTTGGTGGGCACTTCCGGGCTATGAACAAAGCGAAGCGTTATTTGTTGGAGGTCAGGGAACGGGCCGGTGGACGCAAAACGCCACAACGAGCTGGCCAACTTGTTCTCTGAGGCGCCACCAGGTCTGGTCTACGTCACAGCCCTTCAAGATTGCGGAGTGATGGATCGATATCTCGTGGACATCTCCCGGGAGAAGGAAATTTGGTGCGCGGATGCGCCCACTCATGTCATTCACTTTGAGGGCGAACGCTTGCTGGGACCTTATGAGCGGGCTGATAGCTGAGGAGTCGCCGGGCGTCGGGGCGCCACTACGCTATGCTGTCCACCGGTAATCAACTTTGCGCCGAAGCCGCATTCCGGATTGAATCCTGCGAATCCCGGGCGTTCTTTGTGATCTGGTCGCATTCGTCCTGCCGTCCCGCGCGGATCATTTCGTCGCGTTTGAGCGTGGAGATCAGATAGACGCCGCGATAGATACGCTCGACCTGGGCGACGATTTCCGGCGGGAGCTGTGGAGGATTCTGACTGAGCGTGCCAGCGGTGAGGCTGACCGCGGCGTGGCGCACAAACTCCGCAGCGGTCATTCCGCGGGCCTTGGCTTCCTTTTCGATACAAGCCCACTCGGAATCGGAGAACCGGATGGAGCGGGGCACTCGCGGTTGGGGCTGTTTTCCGGCTGGAATCTGGTCGGACTTTGCATTTTCGGACTCGTTTTCGTTCATGGACTTGCCTCCAAAGTGGTGCACTCGCAGGGCTGAACGCGGCCGCGATCATCGCAGCTGACGGCTTGAACTGTCTTTGCAGGACCCATTTATGGGTATGCCATGAGCATACACATAGGATCGGCCCTTAAAGGAAACGTATGCTGTCAGCATACGTCATTCCGCAAGTCCTTGGAACACAGAGGAAATCCCCGCGTATGCTCAGAGCATACACTCGGCCCATCAACGCCGAGGCGTTCCATATCGCTGAGATCGCACAGGACTGCGGGACAGGCGCGCGCTTGGCACACACCGCAGAGGAACTGCGTGGGGTGTGACGGTAAAACTCCGAATGGAGTCGAAATTGGGCAAAGGAGCCCTGCACACCACCACCGCCTGAAACGCCGGCAAATCAAGGATTTGGAGCCGCCGCGGCGATTGAGCGAGACGACCGGACCGCGATCATCGAGCACGTTCCGCGTTGCCGTTCGCGGGCCAAGGTAACAGAACGGGGCGCGCAACGGAAGGGCGCGGTGCTGTGCATCACACAGGGCGCACCGGTTGCGGGCGCGGACCCGGATTGTTCCCTCAGCGCAGAAGATTCGTCTCACATGTTCCGCACACCCAGTGGACGCGTTGCACATGTTCCCTCAGCGCAGCAGGGAACGTGGACAGCGGTGGTGTTGCTGGGGAAGATATCGGCGTTCACCTGTTACCGCACGCGCAGAGGTCTATGACACACACGTTACCGCGGCGTCAGCCGCGAGGACGCGATTGCGGTTGCACGGGCCGAAGTAGGCAATGCCGACGGAGGTGCCGGCCGTCGTGCGAAGCCCACGGGCGGACGCGGCGGCGGCAGCGTCCGCGGGACGATCGACACCATTTGCGGCACCAGTGCGGATGGCACTGCGGATGGAGGTGAACGGCGAAGCCGTCACAGGTGATGTGCGAAGTGCATGGACCCGTGAGGCGTGGCGCCGCCCTGCTGGATTGTGACGGGATCGAGGAACGGGCCGCGCCAAGCGGGTCGGCGCGGCCCGTTGGCGGGTCGCGGACTACGCCGCGATCTTCTGGACGGGGATGCCGAGTGAGGTGGCCTTGTCGATGAGGTTGTCGGTGATGCCTGAGCCGGGGAAGGCGATGACGCCCTTGGGCAGGAGATTGAGCAGCTCGTCGTTGCGGCGGAACGGTGCGGCCCGTCCGTGACGGTTCCAGTCCGGCTTGCACACGACCTGGTGCACTTCGTTGCGTTCGGCCCACTGCGCGGCGATCTTCTCCACGCCGGGTCCGCCGCCGTGCACCAGCACCATGTCACGGTACTTGGCGCGGACGCGGTCGAGGCTGCGGTTGACGGCGTCGCAGTCCGTGACGGTCTTGCCGCCGGTGATGGCGACCAGCGTGCCGTCGGGCAGGTGCGCGTTCATCTCGCGGTCCTTCTTCGCGCGGCGGAAGTCGCGGGCGTCGATCGCCGCGGAGGTCAGCTTGCCGGTGTGGCTGACGTGGCTGCCGCGCCGCGGGCGCCAGGTGCTGCCCGTGTTGTCGCGGTACTGCTCGGCCAGCGCGTCGCGCATTGCCTCGAAGGCGTCGCGCCGGTCCCCGAGGTGTTGCGCGCGCTCGGTGCGCAGTTCCAACTCTCGGGCGTTGATCTCGGTGCCGTCCTGGGCGCGTTCGAGGTCGCGCAGTTGGGGGATGAGCTTATCGACGCTGCGGTCGAGCCTTCTCACCTGGGCGTCGAAGGCGTTGACGATGCCCCAGAGCAGGCTCTCTCGTTCGTCGGCCAGCTGCACCCCGTCGGGGGCGATGCCCTCGGCCAGGATCGCGAACGCCTGCGTCGCAGCGTCTATGGCGCCGTCGCGGTCCCAGATGGCCCTGGGGTCGTGCTCGCCTCGTTCGGGCTTTGCGCCGTAGAGCGCGGCGTTCTCGCAGATGACGGCGGTGGGGGAGATGGCTTGATGGGTGTCGTAATTGAACATTAGAGTGTCTCCTTAACGAAGTTGAGAGTTGGGCCCGATGGCCCGCATTGCCGGAAGAGCGTTTCCCGACATAGGTTTGTTGTCTCACGCGCGCGCAGCGGAGTCACCGCGAAGCGGCCGGAACACAGTGGAGGACCCCGAAGGGGTTGGCGCAGTGAGCACGTGTGTGACAATGGGCCTATGTCGGGAGGAGCTTTTTGGTTTCACGACCCCGTTCTCTTCCCGCAAACCCAGTGCGCAGCAGGCTGGCGCTGCCGATCTGGAACGCAACGCTTTATTCCACTCCGGTTACCCGTAGAACGGGTGCGTATCGAGCAGGTGCTGGGCCACCTCGCGGATGCGCCGCCGGTCGTGGACGCGCTTCGGTCCCCGCCAGTCCTCGAACAAGTGAATGACGTAGACATGCACACCCGGGCGGAGGATGTCGTCCATGCGATAGATGTCGCCGATGCAGTCGCCGTCTGTGTAGATGCGGGATTCGTGCGGGCCGGCCCGCTTGAAGGTGACGTCGCTCATGGGTTTCTCCCGGTGGTCCGATGCGGGCGCGGCGGTACTCCCTCTCCTCTCCGCGCGGTTCGCCGTGGCCGAGCTACTCTCCTCCTCCCCCGCATAGACGGTTGCGAATCCCGAACGGTGCGGTGCGGGCTCGAAGCCGCCTGCATGAAAAAGGGGACCGGCGACGAAGCACCGGCCCCCTTCGGGCGTAAGCGGAAGCGAGATCAGAAGGGGATCTGATCGCCCTGCCTGCCGTCCGCCTGCGCCGTGGCGTCCGCCGGCATGGCGGAACCGTTGGCCGGCTCGCCGGCTTCGGTCGCCGCACTATTGCCGTTCGGTCGGTCCAGGAACTGGACCCGCGAACCGGGCGCCAGGAGGATCTCGGTCGAGAATCGGTCGGCGTCCTCGCCGTCCTTGCGCCAGCGCCGCGTCTGCAGCTTGCCCGCGACGTAGACTAGCCGGCCCTTCCTCGCGTTCTTGACCAGCATGTCCACCAGCCCGGGCTGGAAGGTAACGATGCGGTGCCACTCGGTCTTGTCGACGCGCTCGCCGCCTTTGTCGATGTACGACTCGTCGGTGGCGATGCTGAGGTTGGCCACACGGCCCCCCGATACCAGGTGGTTGACCGTGACGTCAGCGCCAAGGCGGCCGATGACTTCCGCGCGATTCAATCCAAAACTCATGTTGATTCTCCTTCTGCTACGTAATGACGATGGGTGGGCGAACGGCCGGGAACCGGAGTCTCTCTCCGGACCCTCGTCCGCTCATCCTTCTCTTGCTTCCCTCCAACTCTCGATTTCCCGGACCTCGTGTTCGGGACAGCGCCGGGCCCGGTCGTCGGCGAGAGTCTCTCGCACGGCGTTTACGTCAATGCCGAGGTCGTTCAGCAATTGGCCGGTGGCTGCGGGGATGGGGTCGTAGTCGGTGTCGGGTGTGAACATGGGATACCTCCTTCGTGGGTCCGCCCGGGACGGGGAGCCCTTCTCCCTCTCCTCTCCCGGGCGTTCGCCCGGCACGCGCTATCCTCGAACTCAGGACCCCCCGCCCGACGAATGAGGACCGCTCAGGCCCAGCCGGTCAGCCGCGCCGTGACCGGCGCGTCGTTGACGATCTCGACCTCGTCGAACGAAAGGCCGGCGAAGGCCAGCTCGGCGACGGCTTCGGCTTCGGAATCGAACGGGCCGTGAGTCTCCCCCGTGGCAAGTTCGATCACCGTATAACTGGGATCCCACACGGGGATGCCGCGGAAGAAGTCGGAGCGCTCGTACGAGCGTTCGGCGCACGTGGGGCATCGCGAGGCTCCAAAGCTCGGCGCATTGCAGTCCGTGCAGCGGCTGGCCGCCCTCCGTTCCCAGTACCGTTGCCGGCTCCGGGCGTTCTTGTGCTCGGGCCGGCGGCGCTCGGCTTCGAGCACGATGCAGGGCGCGCACTGGGGAACGCTGTCGGTTGTCGGTCCCCCGCAGCGGGTGCAAAGGCCGGCGGCCTTCCGGGATGCGTACAGTGCGCGCTCCGCCGCCTGCCGGGTCTCCCGGCACGGCGCGCAGGTGGCGCCGCCTTCGACGGGAGGCTGGCGGCCGCAGCGTCGGCACAGGCCGGCTTCGACGCGCGCGTTGCGGCGTTTCGCGCTGGCGATGCGGGCGATGCGGCGCTTTGCATCGACATTGGCTCCGCCATAAAGCGCGCCGGCGGCTTTGCCCGCCCGGTATCGGGCCCGGTCCCATGCGCGGCGTTTCTCAGCACAGGGCGCGCAAAGGCGGAGGCCGGACTCGGCACGCTCTGTCCCGCACTTGGTGCAGACGCCCCGGGCGATACGGTCGGCGGCCTGCCGGCGGACCCGCCCCCGCTCGTACGCGCGAGCCCGCTCCCTGTTCCGCCGCGGTTGGCCGGCGGCGCGCAATCGTGCATCCCGTGCACGGCCGGCGGCACGGGCCCTCTCGGCACAGGGCGCGCAGTTACGCCGCCCGGGTTGGGGTGGGCGTTGACCACACTTGGGACAAAGGCCGGCGGCGAGACGCTCGGCAGTGCGCTGTGCGATCCGCTCGCGGTCGCGCGCCCGGCGCTCAGGATCCTTGTAGGGCATATGGCGTCTCCGGAAGCTGTGGAAGTCGGGACGGCAGGACGCCCCCCCGGCAGCGGGCCGGCGGCACGTCCCAGGTGCGTGCCGGTCAGCCCTTCTGGCGGCGCTCGACGAAAAGACCCAGACTTCTCCAGCCCCAGATCTGTACTCCACAATTGCGCAGCTTGATCCCCGTCGCGATGATGATCTCGTCGCGGGCCGGGCGCAGCTTTTCGACCGCCTTCAGCGAGGCGATGGTTGGGCGGGGTCGGTGCCGGCCCTTCGGTCTGGCGCCATTGGCGTCGACAGGAACAATGTCGCCGTCCGCCTGGGACCGGTACCGCTGGATGACATAGCGGTCGTCAACAAGACCGCTGCCGACGAAATGGGTGAGAAAAGTGCGCGCGTCGCCGCGCGGTGCGAGTGTCGCCTGCATCGTGCCGTGCTCCTTGTGTCAGGGGAAAGGGAACGGCGGCAGCGCCCCCCGGAGCGCCGCCCGCCGCCCCGCTACCGGCCGGACTCGCTCTCTTCGGGCTGTGCAGGGGACGAAAAGGCGGCATTTACGGCAGGGGACGTGACGGCCTTGCGGATGATCGGATTAGCGTAAGAAAATAATCACCGGTGGCAGTAGGTTGTGTGGATTGGCAATGTGTTCGAACGAGTCCACCGAAAACGCTTGACATCTTTCGACTTGTCGACAAACAATGCCTACACCAAGAACGATAGTGAGCAGTCGGATGGAAAAAGGGCCAATCGACACAGGTAATTGGAATCCGGCTAACTAGGCAGACGGCCGTTGATTTCAATAAAGAAGCAGCAATGCGGAACGTGCGGCTGAACGGCCTATTCGTGGAAGTTTGGGATCTTTGCCGGCAGGCTAGTCGGGACGTGCAGACAAAGAAGCGCAAGTGATGGCTGCCAACAGGGATAAACCGGATCGGTGGAAGGAAGACATTGCGCTGTCGGTGGATATGTACAACGACTGGTTCATGCGATTTGCACCGGAGGCATACCGGGCGACGCGAGTAAAGACCACAGAGGATGTCGAGGCGACGCTGAAGGCGACCAAGAACCTGACCAACGTAGGGCCAGAACTGCTAAAGACGAAACCCTCGGTGTTGCCTACCTTGCGGATGTCCACTTGTCCGCCGTTGGCCGTAGACCGGCTGATTGGTCTTGCCGGGGTCTCGGGGAACTTGGTCAAGTCGATGGAGAAGTACGACAGGATGCCGCCACGGATGCCGAGGAACAAACTGGACATAGACTTAGAAAAGATGGGGAAGATAATCGAGACGATGGCCGATCCCGATGTCTTCGTGTGGTTGGAGCGCCGCAACGAACCGTCCGAAAAGGAGCTGTATAGAGCTGCGACGATCGTGGCTGATCGTTTGTGCGGAGCCGTTGCGAATCCCATCATCCGCAATGCTCAGGAGAAGCGTCAGCTCGAAGCCATTGGCGAATGGCTGGCGACATTGGGGTATACGAACCTTCCTTCCGGCGAAGGCACGAAGTTTGATGAGATGAAGCCTGGGACATACTCGTTTCGTCTCAACGTACCCGTCGCCCAGGAAGGAACGGACAAGAACATCAATATCCCTGTGGACGCGGTCGTTATGGCCAAGACCGCCAAGGTTGGTGAGCTGCCGTTGCTTATCGAGGCAAAATCGGCAGGAGACTTCACAAACGTCAACAAGAGACGCAAGGAAGAAGCGGCGAAAATGAGCCAGTTGCGCCGAACCTACGGTAACAATGTGCGCTTCGTATTATTCCTGTGCGGGTATTTCGACAGCGGCTATCTCGGTTACGAGGCGGCGGAAGGTATCGACTGGGTTTGGGAGCACCGCATCCACGATTTCGCGGAGTTTGGATTGTAGGTGAATAGGGCAACAGTTACAGACTTGGAAGCTCGGCGGATCGCATTGCAACGTGATCTGGACACAGGTCGAGACGTACAGATGCGCAACCGTATGGGTCAATTTGCGACACCGTCCGGGCTGGCTGCGGATATACAGCGATATGCGCAGAGGCAACTCGGAGCGAACGAGGACATAAGGTTTATGGACCCGGCCTTTGGAACGGGCTCGTTCTATTCCGCATTGCTGAGCGTGTTTCCACAGACTTGTATTCGCTCTGCCGTGGGCTACGAAATCGACCCGCATTACGGTCGGCCAGCGGCAAGACTATGGGGGAACACCGGGCTTGATCTCCGCCTAATGGACTTTACCCGGTCTGAGGTGCCGAAGGCTGGGGACAGGTTCAACCTTGTCATCTGTAATCCGCCCTATGTTCGGCATCACCATATTGTCAATGTCGAGAAGAAACGGTTGAGGCAAGAGACGCTGAATTCCTGCGGCGTGGAGATCAACGGGCTTGCAGGGCTCTACTGCTATTTTTTGGGTTTGAGCCACCCGTGGATGGCGGAAGGCGGATTGGCGGGGTGGTTGATCCCGAGCGAGTTCATGGACGTGAATTACGGTGTCGCCGTGAAGCACTACCTGCTGAACAGGGTGACGCTTCTCCACATTCATCGCTTCGACCCCAACGATGTGCAGTTCGGTGACGCACTTGTGTCGTCCGCAGTAGTCTGGTTCCGCAACCAGGCTCCGAAAGAAGATCACCAAGTGCGATTCAGCTATGGTGGCACGTTGGAACGACCGAAGCTGGAGCGGCTAATACCAGCGCAGACATTGCGCCACGATCCAAAATGGACACGCTATCCGGCGAAGGAAAGGCACGAGAAAAACAATGGGCCAGTACTCGGCGACTTCTTCAAGATCAAGCGGGGTTTGGCTACTGGCAATAACCGTTACTTCATCCTGTCGTCGCAGGAGATTGCTCGCCGCGGACTTCCGATGGAAGCCTTCAAACCGATCCTGCCGAGTCCACGCTATTTGACAGAGGATGAAGTCAAGGGTGATCGGAGCGGTAATCCGGTGCTGGAGCGCCGATTGTTTCTGCTAGATCCACCGTGGGCCGAAGAGGAAATCAAGAATCGCTTTCCGAATTTGTGGGCGTATTTAGAGGAGGGTAAGCAAGAGGGAATTGCAGATCGCTACATCTGTCGCCATCGAAAGCGCTGGTACATGCAGGAAAACCGGCCCCCGGCACCTTTCGTCTGCACCTATCTCGGCCGAAGCGACAAGAAGAATGGGCGATCTTTCCGCTTCATATTGAATAATTCACGGGCAACAGCGGCGAACGTGTACTTGATGCTATACCCATCGAGGCCGCTACATCAGGCTCTGGTAGCTCGGCCGGAACTGAGACGGCAAATGTGGAAGATTCTGAATCAGATTTGTCCTAAGGCGATGCTTGGGGAGGGACGTGTTTACGGCGGTGGATTACACAAGCTGGAGCCGAAGGAGCTCGGGAATGTACCGGCCGAAGCGGTCGCGAAGCTGATGCCCGAGGTGGATTTGCCGCGCGATGAGGAACAGGCGAATCTCTTCGAGAAGGTTGCACCGTAGGCTGTGATGGACAAGTGCACAGTCATGTAATGGCTGCCCCAAGTAGCGGAGGATTTCCAGCGCGTCCTTGGGCGGTGCATGGGGTTCTGCGCGAAGTTGGCGAACAAAATTTCTCGCGCGATTAGGTCAGAGAAAACTAGGAAGAGAATTCAAAGCCTGTTTCAACAGCGTGGGTTGGCGCGATCCCCTTTTCTTCATCCAGGCCTTAACTTCGTTTCGTTCTGCATCCGACCAGGATTGATAGAGTGATTCGCACATGCCAATTTCGTTGAGTTCCCAGATCCTTTGCGAAAGCCCGCGCTTCAAAAGTGCTTCAGCCGTGTGCGGTTCGTTGGGGTTCGTGCGCACCGGCATAAATCTGTGAATTTTTACGATCTCTGGTACGCGAAATTGAGTTTCTGGCTCACAGGCGGTGATGATGGCATGTCCCTCTTGTTGAGGAATCACAATAATGTAGCCTAATTCGATATGGTGGTCCCAATGTCTTCGTGGATCATCGGCGCGCAAACCGCTCAAGTCAAACTTCATCATGAGACAACCCCATCCCGCCGCTTTGGGATTGGATGCCACCAGGAGCGCGCGGAATTCAAGGGAGTTCCAATCTTGTAGCCTCAATCGCCGTTCAAGATCGCGCATCTTCCTCATGACCGCGTGTGTTTCATCCCTCCATGCGGCTTCCGCCTTGGTCGCTTCTTCGTCGCTTAACGTCCTCTCGAATGCTGTTTCCTTGAAAAGATTCCATCCTTCCGCGGTTTGGGTCATGCCGAAAAACGCATTCCAGCGGGCCAGCATTAGATGGTTTTGGCGTAGGACTACACGGTAGACCGCCTTAAACAAATTCTCGGGTTCCGAGAGATCAATCTCTTGTGCGTCGATGCCCCCGAACCTCTCGTCGTGCCTCTGGCAGGACCACCGGCCCGCGCTGAACCGACTGATAGGCACAAGTCGAAGATCATCTTCCCGCTCCGGCCATTTCGCAAATGTCCCAGTCTCCCTAATGGCTCGAATTTGGGCATTGCATTCCGCAATCAGTTTCAGGTGCCTCTTCGCGATTGCGTGACGGCGTCCAATTGGACCTTCGCATGGCTCCGTGGAACTTTCGCCACCAAGCCGGATAGTTGCCATGCAGATGCCGTTGGTCACGGATCGGTAATGTTCCTGAAGATCATTAAGCCACTTTTTCTGTTCGGGACTATAGGGGTTGTTCATCGATTTTGAATCCTATTGAGGCTGGTGAAGCAGTCAGTTTGCTTACTTAGGCACCCTCGCGTAACTTAAATCCCGGGCTGCCTTTGTCGCTGAGCCAAGCACAAGGACAGACAAACTGGCCGGAACGATCGCGGCGCATGCTGCCTAGTCACGTCAAGCGTTTCCTCTTCTTTCCTGATTCAGTCTTTACGCGTTGCCTTCACATGTTGCGTGAGCTCAACGTAACTACGCTGCGGCTTTTCAATGTTGTGCTGCCGCAACCCCGGCCAGATTTCTTCAAACCCGTGGTTGGATTCAATCGTGAATAGCGCAAAGTTAGACAGAGCTTGATGCAACGTGGAGCCTGATTTCCGAATTGTGCGGCCATGAAAATGGGGGCCGTAAGTAGTCGCATGCACGACCGATCGATGCTAAGTCGCCGACACCCGCGGCAAGCGGGATTCAGTTCACGACAGCATGACCAGACTCGTCCAAAGCACCAAAATCATGTTTTCATGGACAGGAAAAGAAACGCTCCTGTCAGTGGCGCGGCAGTTCACGACCTTTGACTAGAACTTCCTGGCCAGTTTCGAGCCGATAGGTTTCGGGGAAGAAGTGAACAAGCCACTGTTTGACGACGCGCCAGACCTGGCCATATTCGATTTCGTGATCCGTACTTCCTAGTCGATCGGCCAAAAACTCGTGTGCTTTCGCGTCCGTCAAACCGACTGCTGCCAGTTTGTCTATCTCGGTGAGCAATGGCATCTGTTTCAATATTCCGGCTACATAGGCCGTGAACAAATCACGCGTAAGTCCCGGCGGAGAAGACAATACCGCAAGGTCTTCCTGTGCCGCTTCGAACGCACTGCTCACCATCGTATCGGCGCCATGCCCGCGATAGACTTCCCAGAGACGTTCCGGGGCCGGACACTGTGGTATCCACAGTGAGGGATCTTCTTGATCGAAGGTTTTCTCTTCAACTTCCGGAACGCCGCGAAGAGCCCCGGCCTGTTTCAGCAGTTTCGATTGCCGGCGAATCTGGTCACGCAACTGAACTGTGCCCTCTACACCCGAACCCAGCAGCGATTGTTCCCATTCAACGAGCCCTCCAAAATCGGCCGGAAGTGCGACCAATATTTCGACATTGGATAGTTTGTGCCAACCAAGGCCGCGCGCCGTCAGGTTGGCCGAGCCGACAAGCGTCTGGTGTCCGTTAGAGTAGTATTTTGCATGCAGATGTGGATGCACTAGAAGCCGTCCGCCCCGCGCGTGGGTGAGATCGTCGAGGATTTCGAGATCACAGACGCCGGAGGCGATATCTTCGGGAAGCCAGCGCGTGACGCAGATGCACTCCGACACCGCCTCGGGAATGACGTTTAGCAACCGGCGCAGCGTCGGGGATTTGATGTACGGCGCTGCTATGATCACCCGGTCGTTTGCGGCCCTGAGCAGTTCGAGAATACCGTCGCCGGGAGGGACAACTGCCATATCATTCGTCGTCCTCTTCCGTGAGGAAGAAGCGCGCCATCTTTCCCCATTCCTGCCGCATCTCGAACAGCCGGTTCTTGTGGCGCAATTCCTCCATCTCGTAGCGCGCCCAGGCAGCAAACAACAATTCTAGCGTGTCGGCCGCCGTGTGTATCCGCTCCATCAACTCGGCGTCGGTTTCTTCGCCGATCTGGGGCCGAAGCGATTCTATGAGCTGGTCGTAAAAGGGGTGATCGCTGTTGAAAACAACCTGGGTCACTCCACCCTGTTTGTGCTCAACATTGAAGAAGGCGTAGCCTTCCATCGCCTTTTCAAGAAACAGGACCTTACGCTTGCGCGTGAATGTCGCTTGGGCGATTTCATGGGCGACATCCTGCCGGTATTGTTTGTCCTCGGTGAGATCCTTCTCGAGATTGTCGCGGTCCTCTTCCGTGAACTCTTCGTGGTCCGACTCCGTCTCGTGTCCCTGGTCAGCGCGTTCGCGAAATTTTGTCGTGGCTAGGTCGGAAACGTCAGGCTTGTCATGCCGGTCTTCTTTCGTCCGGCGTCCGACATTCTGTTTCTTGAGGCGCCTGCGCACCTCCTGAATCTGGTCGCGTATGTGATCGACGATGGGCAGCAGAATCGCACGCGGATCGCCCTCGCCCTGTATGCGCTCCTGAAACTCCGACCGCGATTCGCCGGAATTGGCCTCGGCCTTCCAATCGAACTGGGCCATATGCGAGAAGACCGTGGCGCTTTGTTTGGTGTTCGTAACGCCGAACACCTCGTCGAGCGTCGAGGGAAACTCGACCTCGACGCCCCACCATCGTTCGGTCGGATCGTAGCTGTTGGTCCAGGCAGGATCGAGGTCTAGCTCGCGGCCCTCTCGGACGATGGAAAGGCCGATATTCTTGGCAGCGTGCTTTCCGTAAGGTTTTGAGCCGCGGTCGCTTCTGTCATCCGGCACGGTCTCTTCCCGCGCCCAGCTCATGCGGACCACGACATCGTGCTTTGCACCGTCGTAATCGATAGAGAACACCTCGTCCGCGTCGCCCCAGGGCTGAAACATCGGATCGATGTCGAACGGGACCGGGGTCAATGAATTCCGCATCAGGTAGAGCGGGTCGTTGACGCGCACCGATTCGTCGAAGGTCGGTTCATCCTTGTCTTCGAGCAATGCCAAGAGTCGGATGGACAGGCGACCGTTGTCGATGAACTTCCTGTACATGCGCCCGACAAGCGATTCCGTATGGCGCAGCGTCGCCGGCGCGCCGCGCCAGCTCAGGCGATGATCGTCGAAGTTTGTCCAGAGAACGAGCGTGCCGGTCGTGTCGACGTTGTCGGAACAAGCGCGCCATTCATCGGGCATCGGTTTGTGCGCGGGAGTCGGAACCGCATACAGCCGCCGACCTTCAATTTCATCTACATCGAGATAGGAGTACATGGCGTTGTCGGGGCCGTTTTGCCATGTCCAGACTTCGACCCGGCGGCACTGCGATATCGACGAGTTTGGTAGCCCCATGCCGAAACGGCCGATACCCTTCCGGTCCGTCAGATGCGTGCCGTTCCCGAACTGAAGGGCGAGACGCAGCGTCTCAGGCGTCATACCGTCGCCATTGTCGAGGGTGCCGATTGCCTGAATCCTGCGGCTGGCGCGTTCGTTGACCTTCCGATACTCTTCAAGGCAGATCACCTCGACATGGCTTGCGTTCGCCTGGACGGAATTGTCGATCAGTTCGGCGAGAGCGTGTGCGGTGTTTTTGTAGCCGCTGTCGCGCATGGCCTTCACGGCCAGTTCGGGCGGAATGATTTCTCCGTCGAGCCTTTGCGACTCAGCAGCATCTGTCAGGCTCATCCCAAACGTCCTCCCAGTTCTTGAATGCGTCGGCAACGTTGCCAAAGCCGGGCAAGTGCGGATCGACAACTGTTACAATCTCGGCCTCGTCATTTCCACCGGCACGTGTTCCGCGTGTCGCCCTGCCGACCATCTGGCTGTAAAGAACAAGTGATCGTGTCGGTCGCGCGATTACGGCGGCGCTCGTCGCGGGCGCGTCGAATCCGGTGGTCAAAACACCGTAGTTTACAACCACCATTGCGCGATTATCTTTACTTTTGAAACGCTTAATTATTCTATCGCGTTCTGCCGCATTGCTTTGACCCGTCACGACGAATGCTTCGTGTCCGCGTATGGACAAGATTGCCGTAAGCATGCGCGCATTTTCTACAGAGGGCGCGAATGCGATGACTCGACGGTGCCGCGTCATCAGGTCTTCGACGGCGGACAGAATTTTCAGGTTGCGCTGCGTGTCGGTACCCAGACGTTCCAGAATCTGCTCCGGCACGTCGATTGCGGTCGAGAGCGCATTTACATCGTTCTCGCTCAGCTTGAGACCCGCATCGGAATTGAGGGTGCGGAAGATCGGCCGTGCAAGATAATTCTGGTCGATCAGGAAGGTCACCGGGTCGTCGTACCCCTCGACTTCGAGCGTGACCTTACGGCCGTTGAAATAGTCCGAGAGCTTGCGGTCCTCGCCGATATCCGACCAGCTTCTTCCGGGCGTCGCCGTCAGCCCCAGCAAAGCGTTGCGCGGACGTTTGCTGTAGAGGGCGGTGAGGATCGCCGCGTAGGTCGGCGCAATGGCCTGATGGGCCTCGTCGATTATCGTCAACGAGACGCGGTCCGCCAAACGCAGCAGGGTTGCGGGGTCGCGGTTGTCGAGCGCGGACATCTTGGCGAGGCCGGAAATGATCACACCGTCCTGCATGTCGAGAACATCCGGTCTCCTGTGTCCCCAGAAGCGGATGAGTCCGGTTTCCCGGTTTCCGAGGAAACGCCATGCGTTCTCAAACTCGTCGGCGGCCTGGTCGAGAAGTTCCGCATTCTGGGCCAGCCAGCAGACGACGGTCGGTTCGCTCCGGCGCAGATGTTCGGCCACGATGTGCATTGCCGTGCGGGTCTTGCCTGCACCGGTGGGCATATGAAGAATGACCTTGCGCGTCGTGTCGGTCAGCGCGTGCATGACACGCTCGGCAGCGGCACGCTGGTGATCGAACAGCGCGTAACCGGCAGCCGCCGTCATGGCATTCGGGGACGTGTGCGCCGGCGCGCGAACGTCTCGCACCACTCCGAAGAAAGAGTACATTACAGCCAGCCCCGCGGGTTCTGCGGCGGCGACGCTGAGATCATCGTAGAGCGTACGACCGTCCATAACGCCGAAGTGCCCGCCCAGTTCGCGCGCCTTCGGTAATGGCAACATGCGGATGATGCGGTCGCGCATCTCCGGGTCGCGCAATGCTTCGGAGGGTTCGAGGAGGCTGGCAGCAAGCTCTCCGAGCCGGGTGCCGGAATCCAGTTCCGGGTCGAGCCCCAGGAGCGTATCCACGATCGACGGACCGATTACCTCCCGCAATGCCTTTGCCTTGGCGTTGCGCAGCAAGGTTTGAAGGGCGATGCCCGGTGCGGCGTCCGGCGTGTCGGTCGATCTGGTCATGGTTCATTCATGGCGGGCGCAAGAACCTGACCTTTCCTATTCAAGTCGTTCGTATGCATTCTCGCCCGTCCGCTTGGCGGCATACGTATTCACCAGATTGTGTCCGGGAGTTCCGCCGTTTGGTCGCCGGTTTCTCTTTGATACCTCTCCAGCAATGTCGCTTTGGTGTAGTTTCTTGCATTCTTTCCGACCATGTACAAAAGAACTTCACGAATTGTCACCTTGTGGCCATTGAGCATGATCTTCTTGTTCGGCTCCCACATAAGCCACTGAAACGGCTCTTCATTCAGGCTGTCAGGCAGCTTGGCCGCAAGATTGACGGCCCGCCCTAGGCTCATATCCTTTGTGAAGCGGGCGATCACACGGGTCATGATTTCCAGTCCGATCGGACGGAAGAGCACATGTCCCCCGTGGCTGCCGCGATACTTCTTGACCACCGGGTCGGTGTTTTTCGCGCCAAAAAATTCGTCTAGCGCTTTGAAATTCTTTCTGAGTTGAAGGAAATAGGTTTCCGCGAACTTGAAATATTTGTCCAGCGTCTCGTCATCGGGACGTACCCGCTGCAAATCGGCCTTCTGCTTATTCAGGTCGGATTGCGCGTTGGTAAACAATATCGTGAGGACATCGTAGAGATTGGCAATCGTGGTCAAGGCGGTCGTATTCGCGGTCGGTATGTTGTTGCTTGCCACAAACGCTATCCTTTTGCCCTCGAAAAGTTTGGTCTGCTCGATAAGTCGCCTCGCGCAAATCGCCATGACATCGTCTTCGTCGAGCGCGATGATCTCGCCCTTCGTGACGGGTCTTGCAGTCTTGTTTAACGTTGTGAAGAGGCGGCGCGTGCGCTCAAGCCCTTTACTCGTATCCCGGTGTCCGACGAAAATCACCGAGACCTCGTCATAGGGGTCCTGGTTGATGCCGCCGTGAATGGCCTTCTTGATTCCCGCGAGCCTGTGTTGCCCGTCGAGAGCGAACAGCTTTTCATTTCCCCGGAGCGTCAGGAAGCCGACCGATGCAATCGTGTCGTCGTCCAGGCCTTCCAACTCACCGTCCTTGGTCCTGCTCTTCACGTCGTTCAATGCATGCCAGTTCGGCTGCCCGTCGTAGGTTGCGACGACCAAAGCGTTGAAGAGTCTTTCAGGCTGGTCTTCGAGATACTGTGCAATCTGGGCGGCGCGCCCACTCCTGAGCTTGCGCTGTATCATGTCGGAAAGCAGCTTGTTACTATGCACTTCTTTGGCATAGCGCACCCTTTTACTCAGTTCGCCGATATCCATCAGGCATGTGTAATATATCCAGTCGCCCATGATTCCGCGAAGAGCGGGCAACACTATCGGATCAAGCGATTTCTTTTTTTCTGCCATCAGGGAAACGCCTTCCTTTTGCGCTTGGTGTCAGCCTCTAGGTCGCCGAAAGAGTAAGGCGGTATAAGCGCCGTGTTCATTTGTTCTTCCAGATTTTCGAGGTCTTCGGATGAAAACCCGTCATCGACGGGCGCGAAGTAAAACCGAAGTACGTGCTGCCAATTTCCGATCGCATAGGCCAGAGGCTGTCGTTTTTTCTGGATACGCCTTTCGTTCAGATAATCTTTGTATCTCTCTCGAAGCGGTCGATCCGATCGTCGCCCGGCGATACCGATGTAAATGACATATCCGTGCGGCGGCAGAACCTTGCTCGGATGACAAATGGTGAGCGCATAGACGCCCCGTTTGTCGGCTGGAATTTTCTCGATTTCAGCGTCGTCGCCGAAGTGAATGGAGTCCCAGTTCAGTTCTTGAAAATCGTAGTTGTCCCGCCGCATCTTGTCGGGCGACAAGATGAAGCGGAGCTGGAAGGCGCCGATTTCCCGGTTCGCTTCATTCGCAAAATCTCTGAGCAGATCGAAACTCAATTCTTATGCCCTCGTTGCAATCATTCTTCGACTCGGCTGCGGTCATTTGTGACATGCCAGGCAACTCTTCGCCTGACCGTAAAGATCATCAATATCCAGAGGCTCGCTGTCCGGTCTCAGGGGATTCGACTGAACCTTTGCGCGCATGCGCGCTAGACGGTCCGCGTGATCGGCCCTAATCTGCGCGATCCGCTCGGACTGCTCCAACTCTTCCAGCGATTCTCCCTGGCTCCAAGTGAACGGCGAACCATGTTCCACGGCATCCTTCTCGTACGCCTTGGCTTCCTCGAACGCTTCTGGGTGCCGCTCTCTGAGCCGCACCCATTCGATCTTCTGCTGGAAAAAACAGAACGTGCAACCGCTACGCGTGCGCCATTCGTAGTATTTGGGCAGGCCAAGGCCCGCGCCGTCGAGAATTTCGAGAACACCGGGCTTGTCTATGCCCGTATCCTTGAATGGCAGCTTGATGACTAGGTTGTCGTGTTTCGAGGCATAGCCCGCCCTGTATGCCTCATCGCTGCGGATCGCGACATAGCTGTAGACAGTTATGCCGTCTTCGAGCATCGGACGCAGCCAGAGTTCGAACGGGCGGAGCTTGAGCTGCCGTGTGCACCAGCGCGCTTGGGGCGAGGGTAGGAAATTATTGTACTGCTTGAGCCAGAAGTCGAAGTCGCGGTCGGGATTCAGTTTGCGGATTTCCTGCCCGAGAAATCCTTCAAGACGCCCGAGGAATTCATAGACCTCAGGCAGTTCCTTGCCGGTGTCCGTAAAGAAATACTCTATCTCCATCTCTGGGTGATGTTGCCGCATATAGACGGCAAGAGCCGCGCTGTCGCGGCCGCCAGAGAGCCCCAGAACATGTTTCACGTTTTCGGCTTTCAAGATGCGGCTCTTTCTTCCCGGTTCTTTTTGGTCCGTTCCGGCGCATGCATGTATCGCGTGCTGAGTTCCGCCAGCGCGGCGAGGATGATGCTGCGGCGAGTCGTGTCGGATTCGTTGAGGGCTGAGGCGACGCGTTCGATCAACTCGTTCACGGCGGCGCGGTCCGAGTCGGCTATGTCGAATTCCTCCAGGAGCGGCGCGGGTCGGCCGTCCATGCCGATCACCACGGCCATTGCCTGCCGCTTCTCCGGACGCCCCTTGACGCGCGCATAGGTCTCGGCACGTGTGAACTTCTGCGCCAGGTCGGCAAGCTCGATCGCGGCGCGGTCAAGGTCGGGATCGACCCAGTCGCGCGGCGGTTTGTTGGTGGCGAGACTGGCAATCCCCTCGAAGCTCTCGTCGGTCCCGTCGAAGGCGGACAGCCGGACGATAAACGCATCCAGCCGAAAATCTCCGGCAAGTTGCCTTATGTTTTCGGCCCGGTCGCGCAACTCCGCGAGCGATTCCGGCGAAGCGTTCGGAACCTGCAATTCCGCGAGCATGATGTCGCGCAAACGGTTCAGCATCTCCGGATAGGCATGCACCAGCTCCTCAAGCCCGCCGCGAACGCTCGCGACCACGTGGCCAAGGTCCTCGCCCTTAGCGGATGAAAGGTCTTCGCCGAGCGTCGCCGGAATATCGTCGAATAGGAACTTGTTCGGATCATTCGCTCGATTGAAGATATCGCGGACATGAACCGCATTGGCGGACAAGCGCATCGTCCGCCGGGTCCATTGCGGCAGTCGGTCGAAAATTGCGACAAGGCCGCGCGCGACATCAAGCGGCTCCAAGTGCACGAGTTTGTTTTCGCTGTCGAGCGCGCGCACGACTTTCGCCATATCGGACAACAGGCGGCGAGAAACATCGGTCAGGTTCATCCAGCGCAACTGGATCGCGCCAGCATCCTTCGCAAGATAATCGACATCAACATCGTCGAACCGCGCCTGGAATATTCCCTCGCGATAGACGGCGAGTTTGTCGCGTTGCGACAAAATGAACGCGACGGCGAGAATCGGCATCAACCCGTCTTTGACGCCATAGGGTGGTTTGCGCCACTCATCGAAGATTTCCGAGACTGCGACGGTGCGGTCTGCATTCCGTTTCAAAAGGTCGAGCGCCTTTTGCCACACAGGGGCGAGACGGCACGGATCGTCGTCGTCCTCGGTGGGAGAGACGAAACGCCACCCGTTACCGGGATTCGCATAAAGGCCTGTCTTTTCAAGTATCGACGCGAACAGCCCGCCTTCCGCCGGGAACCGCTTGATGCCGAGCCGGTCCGTCCCTTCGTTCAGCACCATGTTCCGCAGCAGGGTGTTCTGCGCGGCAATGGCGTTGCTGGACGGCTTGTGCCGGTTAAGAAGTTCGTTGTGCAGGCGCGGGCACGCATCGTAGCGCTTGTCTGCAAGTTCGGACGCAACGCTGTTCAGGTCCGCTTGCCGCAGGTGTTTGGGCTGGTGATTCTTGCGGAACCACAGGGCGTTGTCGAAGGCCTTGTGAAACTCGGATTCAAGCAAAGCTTGCAGCGTCGCCAGCCGGGCGGACACTTCGCGTCGCGCGACACTGTCCCCGGCCAGTTCGGGGTGGTCGTTGCCGACGCTGTCGAGGGCAAAAAGTTCACGCGCCAGCGGCACGATGGCCCACGACCGTTTGGAGATGCCGACAACGATATCCCACGCGTCGCTGTGCCGTGCTGCCTTGCGGCACAGCTTTTCCGCAAGCTGCTGGCTCTCCCCATCCGTCGGGATTGCGAGAAGAAACTGACCGATTGCGCCGTTCTCAGACGCGAATCCGGCCGCGACGCGCTCCAGCTCGCTGACAGGCACGATGTTGACATCGAACCAACGCAAAGCGCCGGTGTTATGGTAGTGGCGCTTAGCGAGAATCGGCTGCAACCCCGCCAGGTGTTTCAGCTCCGCAAAATCGATCTCGTCAATGTCGTCGAGCGCGCCACGCACGGCCCGGTCGATATCGAAATCGCTTCCGGCGAAGATGGCATGCGCGTCGAGGAACTTCTTGAACGTCGTGAACGACCAAGTGTCGAGGTCGGAAAGAGTATTTTCCAGCGTCGTGACAGTCTCTCTCGGAAAGCAGCTTCGCAGCAGGTCGAACCGCGCGACGAGGCCGGAGCGCTCCTTGAACAGGTCGATGACCGCGATGGTCTTGAGCAGGCTGATATGGAGTTCGTTGCCGCCGATGGCCTCACAGCGCTCCAGCGGCTCGGCCGCCAGCGCCCAACGGTGCCCGTCAGGCGACGCGAGAATCGAAGGTTCGAGATTCGCCCGCAGGTAATCCCAGAGCCGATCCGGCCCGTAGAGCGCATCGTCACCGGCAGTGTTCAGAAAGTCTCGAAACCCGTGGGGCTCCGACGAATTCAGAAACCCGAAGATACTGCGCTGGTTCTGGCCGAAGCGCCGTCTCGATATCGGCCCGAGAAGGCAGGCTACGACGGGATGCAAGGGCCAGCAAGCCTCAAGCATCGACGCGAGCCGTTGCGCGTCGCCGACGCGATCGCGCCGGGCGAAATTTGCGACCGTCGCGGCAAGCCGGTGGAATTTCCGTGGACAGGGATCGCTCTCGATGGCGCGGGAGATCAACTCAATCTGTTCTTCACCGGCGGTGTTGACGACCAGGTCGATGAACCGCCCCTGAATCTTCGCCCATTCGTCGCGCTTCTCATGGGAGAGCCGATGGGCGTATTCCTCGAATGCCTGGTGCAGGATGCCGACGATCAGCAACCGCCCACCGCTGCGCGAGGCCGTTTCGGCGAGCTGTTGAAGAACGTAGATGTCAGAGCCGTCCTGCGCGGCGGCTTCCAGAAACTTGCCCATTTCGTCAATGAACAGTACGAGCCCGCCATGCGTCTTCGATTTTTCCGCCGCCGCATCGACCAGCGTGTCGATCAGTTCTTGCTCGGACCAGCCGCCGTGCGGCCGGCGCGACAGGATCCCGGATTTATGCACGGCCTCGCCGATGACCGCCACGGGGTTGTCGCGGCGGCCGACCACGGGAACGACGCGCCATCCCTTCCTGCCGGTCGGCATCGCCCTGTGAATGTCACCAGTCAGCTTGCGGCCGAACAGCTTCCCCGCCTGCCCCTGCAATCCGGCATTCCCATTCAGCAATGCCGCGAGCGCGACGACAAGGCTCGACTTGCCGCTGCCGTAAGGGCCGGTCCATGTGAACGCGCCTTGTCCGGTCTCAGCTACATGCCGCGCCATCGTCGCGAGTACGTCGGCTGAAGATTGCGGGCATATAAATCCTTCAAGAGCCGAGGTCTCTCCAAGATCGGTGTCAATCCGGATCGACCTCAAAAAGCGGCGTGCTATGCGGACATGTTTGTTCAATGGCATTACGCAGCCTCCCTTTGGGCGGCGCTGCCGTAATCCATAGGCAGCCATTTGAATCTGGTGTCGCCGTCGATTTTGACGTTGCGGACGACCTGCTTCAACCCCGCGGTCTCGGACCATTGCAGTGCGCCGCCCGTCGCGTCGTCGAGAGCAGCGAGCCGGTCAGCAACATCGTTTTCATCCAGGCAAAACACACGACCCGGCGCGCCAGGCGCATGCGCGATGGCCTCGAAAGCGAGCGTCGCCGCATCAGGAGAATACCGCGACCAGAAATCGGTCAGGGCGTAGGCGAACACGCCGTCGCCCAAGGTGGATTTCGGGCCGCGCACAAAGCGGAATATGTCTTTCTTTCCGACTGGCTTTATTAGGCCCAACTCGGTGAGGGGCGATTCTAGCGCATCATCATGGCCGGTTCTCCCCGATGGTGCACGCGCAACATAGGTGCGGATAAAGCACGCAACATCGTTTCTAATGGTCGTGGTCGCCACCCGCGACCAATTGCGATCTTTCGCAAGCCAGTCGAGCTTTTTCACGAAATGGTCCCGCTCGAACGTAATTGCCGGGAAGTGACTGAACGCCCAGAACCATGTCGTCTTTTTGGGATAGGCTGCCAATTGCCAATGTATCAGCCACAGGGTCGCGGGATGCTCCATATACGGATCGAACCCGGCATTGTTGCTCACTAACTTTCGTCCGAGTTCAGTCGTTCTGACGGCATTGATCGCCGGTTCTTCTATGATGCTCGCCGCCTTCGCCCAATGGCGCATTGAGGCGACCATGTTCTTGCCGACGCCGAATCGCGCAATGGCGTCATCATCCCAACACAGAGTCCTGTTCTCTTCTTCGTGTTCGGTCTCTGCAACACGGTCATACGACTTTTTCAGCCACCCGTAACGAAGCGGGAAGGTTTCATGGCCCGAAAACTGCGGGCTGTAGGTGTCTTGAAAAAGTGGTCCGCGCGCCATTGGTGCCTCGGCTACTGGATGATGCCTCCAGCTCGACTGTAGCCCGAATGGCGTGCTATGGTCAATTGGACCTGGAGGCGTGCCCCAGAAACACGCCGATGCCGGCAGGAGGGTAAGCTCAGGGATTTCAGCGTCTATGCTATTGAGGCTAAATGAGAATTAGAGACACCATATATCTCGACCATCAGGCGACCACGCCGTTAGATTCGCGTGTTCTTGCCGAAATGACGCCGTATTTCACTGAATCGTTCGGCAATCCGCATTCCGTCGATCACGCCCTCGGATGGGAAACATTGCGCGCCGTGGACGAGGCCGCCGCCCGAGTCGCACGCTTGATCGGTGCGGACGCCGATGAAATCATCTTCACTTCGGGGGCGACCGAAGCGAACAACCTCGCCTTGCTGGGGCTCGCGCGCCGCGCGCGCGGCGGCATGCGCCGGCGTGTGCTGGTCAGCGCCGCCGAGCATAAATGCGTCCTGGCCGCGGGGCGCGCGATTGAAGAACGGCTAGGCTTGAAAGTCGAACTCCTGCCAGTTGACTCGAAGGGTTTTATCGAAGCGTCAACGCTTGAAGAATCGTTGGATGACGATGTTCTTCTTGTATCGATCATGGCCGTGAATAACGAAATCGGAACGATTGAGGATATCAAGCGTCTATCAAAGGTCGCAAGGAACTACGGTGCCGCATTTCACTGCGACGCGGCACAAGCACCGGTCGCAATTGAGCTGAGTTCATTCGCCGAATACGTCGATATTCTCAGTATTTCAGCACACAAGATGTACGGGCCGAAGGGAATAGGAGCCGCTTATATTGCACGGGAACTTCAAGACCGGATCGAACCGCTGATCTACGGCGGCGGCCAGCAGAACGGTTTGCGCTCGGGCACGGTGCCCATCCCGCTTTGCGTTGGCATGGGCGTAGCCGCAGACATGTTTACGGACGCGACCGCCGAAAATCGGCGTAAGAAGTTGCGCCGCAAGAGAGACAGGTTCGTTACCGGTCTGAGGCGACTTGCTTGGCCGATCACTATGAATGGCCCGGAGGGGCAATCCCGACATCCCGGCAACGCGAATATCGGGTTCGTGGGATTCGCGGCCCACGACATACTGGTCGCTTTGCAGCCGCATGTCGCAGCCTCGACCGGTTCGGCCTGCACGTCGGGCATACCGGAACCTTCGCATGTCCTGAGAGCAATCGGCCTGAGTTGTGACGAGGCTGAATCCTCCATCCGCTTTAGTCTCGGCTTCGCCACAAGCGATGACGACATCGATGAAGCGGTGGGTCGGATCAAAGGCGTGTTGCAGAAACTGTCGAGGGCCGAGCGGATGCGATCGACCTGAGCCGATTCCGCTCGATTGAGTTCAGGGGCTGGTAGCCCAGATCCGACGCGTGTTCGCTTGAAATAGGCCATGGCGACAGCTTTCCCGTCAACGGTTCCGGGGCAGTGAAGCCTATGGGCCCAGTCACAGCCAATCGAGCGGCGCGGGACGTTGGTTGCCGGGCGCGCCTGTTGCAGGGGGTTCGGCTCCGGTTGGTCGCACCAACTGCTCGAACTTCCGTTGTCGGAGAAGCTCTTCGGTGATGTCTTCGCCCTTCCTGCAGGACGTTCCGAGTTCGCTCTTCGTCTTAGAGAGATTCGGAGAATCGGCTGGCCTCTCCCGTGAATTCAAAAGGAGTGATTGATCGCGTTTCTCACCGTTTTGTTCTTCATCGTGAGGCAATTCAGGTGCCGTCTCCTTGAAATCCATTACACGGGCCATGACGTTCGCGACCTGCGCGGCGGCGTCGTAAAGCGCGGCATCGTCGAGGTGCGCATAGATTGCCGTGGTTTCGCGCTGGCGGTGTCCGAGCAGCCGCCCGACGGTGGTCAGCCCGACGCCGTTCATGACGCCCTGCGAGGCCCAGGTGTGGCGGCAGTCGTGGATCCGCAGCCCGGCCAGCCCGGCTTCCTCCCGGATGCCGACCCAGAACCTGTAGAACCGGCCCGGCGTGAGATTTCCCGGGAACACCCGCGCGGCCTCTTCCGCCCGCGGCAGGGCGGCGAGCACGTTGGCCGCCTCCGGCCCGAGCCAGACCGTGCGCGGCCCGGTCTTGGAGTCTTCGAGACGGGCGCTGGCGCCGTCGGCATCCAACTCGCCGACCTCCTCCCACTTGAGGTTGAGGATCTCCGACAGGCGCGCGCCGGTGAGCGTCAGCAGCCGGACCGCGGCGACCCGCCACGGCTGTTCGGCCTGGTGCGCGTCCAGGACGGCACCGAGCCGTTCGAGTTCCCCGCGGTTCAGAAAACGCGCGACGTGCCTTCTCGGGTTTTTGACGATATTGGCGCAGGCGTCGGGGACGTGTTCTCCGATGTCTCCCCACTGGCGGGCCGTCTTCAGCATCGCGCGCAGGATTTCGAAGGCGCGGTTGGCCGCGCCGGGCTTGTCCACACTGGCGGCATCGAACCAGGCGGAAACGCGCGCATGGTCGATGGCGTCGAGCCGCATCCGGCCAAAGGCCGGCATCAGCCGGTTGCGCATGTAGATGTCGTGGGTTTCGAGCGAGGACGGCTTCCAACGGTGCCGCCGCCGTTCACGGTAGCGCTTGGCGAAATCCCGGAACAGCGGCGCCCTGTTCTTCCGCGCCGGCTTCACGTCCTCGCCGCTCCACAGGCGGGCGAGCACGGCCGCGCCCTCGCGCCGTGCCGCGTCCAGCGACAGTTCAGGGAACCGCCCGAGCGTGATCTTGCGCATGCGCCCGTTAACGCGGGTCTGGATGATGTAGGACTTGACCCCGGAGGGTTGCACCCGAACCCCGAAGTGCGCCAGCTGGGTGTCCCACAGGGTGCGTTCCATCGCCCCCGGCTTCGCGGCAGCGATGGCCTTCACGGTCAACCGGAAGCGGTGCTTGCCGCCGCTCATCATTTTCCCTCCTTGGCGCTGCCGGTCATGGCCCCGTGGACGATGCCGGAGATGCGCCCCGCCGCGGCGCGGATGTGCTCGTCGGCCAGATGGGCGTAACGCTCGGTCGAGGCGATGTCGGCGTGACCCAGCAGCCTTCCGACGGTATAGAGGTCGAGGCCGCTCATGACGGCGTGGGAGGCGAACGTATGCCGGCAGTCGTGGATGCGCACATCGTCCAGTCCGGTGAGATCGCGCAGCTTCAACCAGCGGTACCCGAGGTTCTTCATGGGAGCGTCGCCCGCCGGATTCGGGAACACATATTCACTGTCACGCGGCAGAGCGTTCAGCACCGCCCTGGCGGGCGGCGGAAGCTGGATCGCTTTCGGCCCGGTCTTGGAGTCCGGGAGCACCGCGCGAGTGCCGCGTATCCAGTCCCACCGCAGCGCCGTGATTTCCGACAACCGCGCGCCGGTGAACAGCAGCAGCCGGATCGCGGCGGCTGCCTGACTGTCATCGGCATGGTCGAGCACGAACCCGAGGCGCTTGAGTTCCTCGACCGAAAGGAACCGCTCGCGCGGCGCGGTCTTGTAGCGGTGCATGTTGCGGCAGGGATTGGAGCCCTGGGGCCGGAAATCCCACAGTTCCGCCTGGCGCATCATCACCGACAGCACCGGCAGGGCCCGGTTGGCGCTGGCGGGCGTGGCGCTCAGGGAATCGAACCAGCGGCGCACATCGGCGCGGCCGATCTTTGCGACAGGCATCGCGCCGAAGAACGGCAGGAGGTAGCGGTCGAGCAGGTGGCGGTTGCACTGGCGGGTGGACGGCTTCCAGAGCCGCGCCTGGCGGCGCATGAACTCGTCGACGAAGTCGGCGAACCGCGGGCCGGTCTCGCGCTCGGCCTTGGCGGGCGCGATGGTGGCGACGGCCATCTCGCGGGCCTCGGCGGCGGTTATGTCGTCGGCCGTGCCGAGGATGGTTTTCGGTGCGCCGACCGGGCGTGGAGCTCGGACGAAGAAGGTCTTTGTTCCGTTCTTTGCGACCGTGAAACCGAAGGCGGGCAGGTCCCGGTCGATGACGATCAGGCCGTACCGTCCGGGTTTTTTCTCCCGGAATGTACGGCGAAGCGTCCGCTCGTTGATAGTGGCTTGAATGTGCATGAGCGTGTCTCCGTTGTCTGTTTCCTCGGGCGCCGTTCGTCTCAAGGGAACAAAACGGCGGCTTTGAACAGGCAACGCGCCCCGCGCGGCGGATCGCGGCGATAGGCCGAACTCGGTCTATCCTGCTGACATATAACGGAAATCTTCCGAAGAGCGCAGGCCCGTGGGGTCTCGCTCACTGCACCATCGGTGCGTGGGGTGTGACGGTGATCCGGCTCCGCCGTCGAGAGGGGATTCAAGGGAGAAGTTCAACCGATGGAAATGGGAAGCCGTTGTGACTCAACGGTTTAGCCCAAGCGGCGCTTGAGCAGTCGGGATAGGGCGGAGCCTATTTGGGCTTCGGGCCGCGAACCGGCGCTCGGATCCGGGTTTCAATCCAGGAAGCGGACGTGGCGTCTCCAGCGCGGGCAAGGCGGCAATGATGCTCTGGGAGCATCGGCGGTTCTCTGGAGAACCGGGGCGTAGTACGGTGTAGTACGTCCCGCTCACCGCGTATTACCAGACACTTTCAGGATATCTGCGGCGGATTCCGCGTTGCGGGCTGGCGAGAACGGCGGGCCGGCCGCACTGGCCGTCTCAGTCTCGCTGGCCGTGACGCCGAAGGCGGTGCACGGCCAGGCAGCGATGGCGTGTGCACTTGGCCGGACACGAGTGCATGGCGAGGTGCACAGGCCGGTGCGCACCGGGACCGTCACTGCCGTCCGCACCTGTGCGGAGGAACGTGCGCGATCCGGTGCACGGCGAAGCCGGCGCCGGCATCCGCACGAAGCGCATCGGCAATGCGCCGAGGCGATGGCCGATGCCGGCGCAGCCGGCGAGGACGAGCGAGGCCGACGCGGTGACGGCGGGCACGGCACGAACTGATGGCGCAAGTGCAGGGCCACGCGCAGCGGGCATTGCAGGTCGTCGGCGCGGCGTTGATCGCGCCACCGTAGCGGTTCGTGTCGAAGGAACGGAACGGGCCGCGCCGGTGGAACGACGCGACCCGTTGCCGCGCTGGCTGCTACGCAGCGGCCCGCATCACCGGGATGCCCAATGACTCGGCCTTGTCGATGAGGTTGTCGGTAATCCCACTGCCGGGGAAAGCAATGACGCCCTTCGGCAGGAGATTCAGCAGCTCGTCGTTGCGGCGGAACGGTGCGGCCCGTCCGTGACGGTTCCAGTCCGGCTTGCACACGATCTGGTGCACTTCGTTGCGTTCGGCCCACTGAGCAGCGATCTTCTCGACGCCGGGGCCGCCGCCATGCACCAGCACCATGTCGTTGTACTTGGCGCGGACCTTCTCCAGGCTGCGGGCGACGGCGTTGCAGTCCTTGAGGTGCTTGCCGCCGGTGACGGCGATCAGGGTGCCCTCGGGCAGGTGCGCCTGCATCTCGCGGTCCTTGCGTGCGCGCTGGAAGTCGCGGGCGTCGATCGCCGCCGAGGTGAGCTTGCGGGTCTGGCTGGTGTGGCTGCCGCGCCGCGGACGCCAGGTGCTGCCGGTCGCGTTGCGGTACTGTTCGGCCACTGTATCCCGCAGGGTCTCGAACGCGTCGCGGCGGTCGCCGAGGTGGCGTGCGCGGTCGGTGGTGAGTTCGAGTTCGCGGGCCTTGACTTCGGAGCCGTCCTGCGCGTTCTGCAGGTCGCGCATTTTGGGCGTGAGTTTATCGATGCGGCGGTCGAGTCTTCTCACCTGGGCGTTGAGGGTGTTCACGAACCCCCAGAGCAGGTGTTCTCGTTCGTCGGCGAGCTGGACGCCGTCCGGTGTGACGTTCTCTGCGAGGATGCGGAACGCTTCGCCGATCGCCGTTACGGCCTCGTCGCGGTCCCAGATGTCCCTGGGGTCGAACTCATCGCGTTCGGGCGTGACTCCGTAGAGCGCCGCGTTCTCGCAGATCACTGCGGTGGGGGATTGTGCTTGTTGGGTGTGCATGGAATCGATATCGAACATCAGAGTGTCTCCTTGATGAAGTTGAGAGTTAAGCCGATTGGCCCTTATCGCCGGAAGCGCATCCCGGCTTATGCCTATTGGTTCACGCGCGCGCAACGGAGTCACCGCGAAGCGGCCGCAACGAAGTGGAGGACCCCGTAAGGGGTTGGCGCAGTGAGCCCGTGTGGGACGATGGGCATGAGACGGGAGGAGCTATTGTTTGGGCTGGGCACAGCCTCCCCTGGCCGGTTCCGCTGGCACCGCGCTGGCGAGGGGCACTTGCAGTTCCGGAGTGGAAGGACTCCTGTTCCGCTACAAAAGAAAAGGGCTGGTGACGAAACACCAGCCCTTTCCGGGGACGGGAGAGGCGCAGCCTCAAAACGGGATCTGGTTCATGTTCGGATCGGCGTCGCCGCCGTCCGTCCCGGCCGAATCTGTAGCCGCCGCCTCGGGCGCGGCCTGCGCGCCGTTGCCGTTGACGGTACCCGGCCGATCCAGGAACTGGATCCGGGAACCGGGGACCAGCAGGATCTCGGTCGAGAACCGGTCGGAGTCTTCTCCCTCCTTGCGCCAGCGACGGGTCTGCATCTTGCCCGCGACATAGACCAGCCGGCCCTTCCTGGCGTTCTTGACCAGCATGTCCACCAGCCCAGGTTGGAACGTCACGGCACGGTGCCACTCGGTGCGGTCGACGCGCTCGCCGGAAGTGCGATCGAGGTAGCTCTCGTCGGTGGCGATGCTGAGATTTGCGACACGGCCCCCCGAGGTCAGGTGATTGACGGTTACGTCGGCGCCGAGGCGGCCGATGACTTCTGCGCGGTTGAGTCCAAAGCTCATGTTGATTCTCCTTCTGCTAATTGATGTGATGGGTATGCGAACGGCCGGGAACCGGAGTCTCTCTCCGGCCCCTCGTCCGTTCATCCTTCTCTGGCTTCCCTCCAACTCCCGGTCTCGGCGACCTCGCGGTCGGGACAGTACCGCGCCACGTCGTCGGCGAGGGTCTCGCGCACGGCGTTGATGTCAATGCCGAGGTCGCTCAGCAATTGCCCGGTGTCTGCGGGGATGGGGTCGTAGTCGGTGTCGGGTGCGTACATGCAAGTCTCCTTTGGTGATCGCGCCCGGGACGGGGGGAGCCCTTCTCCCTCTCCTCTTCCGGGCGTTCGCCCGGCACGCGCGAAACTCGCCCTCCGGGGACAGTGGCGGCGTGGGACCGAGGGCGGGATTGCCCGCGCCGCGCGGAGAAGGAAATGCGGCGGCAACGCCAGCGGCAGGTAGGAGACGCTACGGGTCAGCCGGCCGCCGGCGATTCCGTTCGCGGCAACGGTCACCGCCCAGGCTGGTGCCGCCCCCGGGCGGCCAGCACCACCCCGGCGTCTCAGCATTGGCCGAGCCTGAAGCCCAGGCGGTCGCCGAGGCATAGCGCATTGCTGAGGATCACCGCGATCATCGCGGCGCGGATGGAACAGTCCAGGCCCTCGGCAGCGGTGGCGATGCGATGCAGTACGCCCCCGGGCAGGGACTTGGCGACCCACACAAAATCGACCTCGGCCGGCAGAGTATCGAACATCATCGGCATGTTCCTGCGCCTGCACCCGGCTGGTCGGCCATCCGTATCCGCGTGGAGCAAGGCGACCGCTGCGGGCGGCGGGACGGCCAGACGTCTTAAACCGCGCACGGCGGCGCGGACTGTGCCGGGCCGGCCGCGTCATTCCCAGCCGACGAGGGTCGCAAGCGGGTGGGCGTCGCGGACCACCTCAACCTCGTGCCTGGACAGGTTCTCGAACGCGATGAACGCGGCCGCGTCCATCTCGTCGTCGAAAGTCGCCAGACACTCCTCGGTCTCGACGAGGATCACGGCGAAGCTCGGCGGATACACCGGCATCCCGCGCACGTGATCGGAGCGCTCGTACGAGCGCTTCGCGCACTCTGGACACCTCGATGCCCCGAAGCTCGGCTGGTTGCAGTCCGTGCAGCGGTGGGCGGCCCGCCGTTCCCAATACCGCTGCCGGCTGCGGGCGTTCTTGGTGCTCCTGTCGCGCCGCTCGCGCTCGACGGTAGCGCAGACCCCGCAGCGGGCCTCGCCCGCAAAGGCCGTCTGCCCGCAGATCACGCAAAGGCCCTTGGCGCGGCGGGCGCGGTATCGTTCCCGCTCCGCGACCCGGCGGGCTTCGAGACAAGATACGCAGACTGTGCTCCCCTCCGGCGCGGACCCCTGTCCGCAGCGCGTGCAGCGCCCGGCGGCGATCCGGTTACGACGGCGCCGGGCGCTGGCGGCCCGCCCGGCCTTGCGTTTGGCCTCAGGGTTCTTGCCGCCGTAGAGTTCCCCCCGGTCGCGAGCTTCGGCGTATCGGGTGCGGTCGTACTCGCGGCGCTTTTCTGAACACGCCTCGCACAGCCGGCGGCCGGGCTCGGGCCGGCAGGCGCCGCACTTCGTGCAGACCCCCCGCGCGATCCGCTCGGCGGTCCGCTGCCGGTCTCTCGCCCGTTCGGCGGCGACGTTGCGGGGGCGCTGGATGCCGGCGGCCCGCCTCCGGGCGTCGCGGGCCCGCTCCGAGGCCCTGCGCTTTTCGGAACAGGGATCGCACAGGCTCAGCCCGGAAGCCGGAGGCCGGACTCCACAGCGGGGACACAATCCCAGCGCCTTGCGCTGTTCGATCCGCCTCCGGAACCGCTCGCGGTCGCTCGCCTTGCGGATATCGGGATCGCTGATGGGCATGATGGCGCCTCCAATTGCAGTACCGATCGGTCGGGGAGATGTACGGCCGTCCCTGCGACGGCAGGACGTCCCAGGGCGCGTGCGTCAGCCCTTCTGGCGCCGCTCGACGAAAATTGACAGGGCGCGCCAACCCCACCTTTGTAGCCCACAATTGCGCAACGTCACCCCGGTCGCGATGATGATCTCGTCGCGCGCCGGGCGCAGCTTCTCCACGGCCTTCAAGGGCAGGATCCGGCCCAGCGCCTTGCGTCGGCCCCTGGGCCTGGAACCGTCGGCATGGACGGGAATAATCTCGCCATTGGCGAGGGATCGGTACGTCTCCACGACGTACCGGTCGTCTTCCAGGCCGTCGCCGACAAAGTGAGTGAGATAGGTGCGCGCGTCGCCGCGCGGTGCGAGTGCCGCCTGCATGGTGCTCCTCCGGGTCCGGTGAAAGGGAACGGCGGCTGCGCCCCTCTCCCGGAGCGCCGCACGCCGCCCGGCTCCCGGCCAGACTCTGCTCTCCGTGGCGCAAGGCCGGCAGGCGGCGAAAATCGCCCATGAGCGCCGCCTCGGCGTGCGGGGATTGCGGGCCGGCGAAGCGCCGCTCGTCAGCGGCGCAGGAGGCTTACGTCAAGCGTAATGCGTGTGGGCTTGCGGTGGCCAGGGGACCGCGTTGGAATCGCCGTTCGGCGGCGGCGCTTATGGGCCGGAAGGCGCGGTATCGGTCCGGCCGGCGAGATCCGCCCGCAGGCTCTCGGCCACGCGCGCCGCCGACGCCTTCACCGAGTCCCGCGCCAGGTGCGCGTAACGCGCCGTGGTCTGCACTTTTCGGTGTCCGAGCAGCTTGCCGATCATCGGCAGGCTCTCACCCAGCGCCAGGGCGCGCGACGCGAAGCTGTGCCTCAGATCGTGAATGCGCACGTCGTTCAGCTTCGCGCGGTCCCGGATTACGAGCCAGGTGCTGTTGAGATTGCGGAAATGCCGGCCGGGCCTGGTGCCGGTAATGACCCAGGGATTGTCCGGCAGGCGCCGCAACCCCGCGAGCACGCGGCGCGCCGACGGGGATATCGCCACCGACCGCGCGCCCGTCTTGGCATCCGGCAGCCGAAGCTCCCCGGCCTCCAGATCCACGTCCTCCCAGCGCAGCGTCAGGATCTCGCTCTTGCGGCACCCGGTCAGCATCAGCAGCCGTAACGCCGCGACCGCACTGGAATGCACCTTGCCCTCGGCCTCGACTTCGCCCAGCACACGGCCGAGGCGCTGGAACTCCTCGTCGGTGAGGAAGCGCTCCCGCGGGCGCTCCTTGTACTTGCGCACGAAGCGGCAGGGATTGCCGCCCTCGGGCGCGATCCCCCAAAGCTCGGCCATGTTGAACAGCCGCGAGAGCAGGTCCACCACCTTGTTCGCCATGACGGGCGTCTTGTGCAGGCTGTAGTGCAGCGACGCCACGCGCTCGCGCCCGATGGCTCCAAGGCGAACGCCGCCCAGCGCCGGCAGCAGGTGACGGTCGAGGATGTTTCGGCAATGCCGGGCCGTGGTGGGTTTGCAGCGCACCGCGACATGCTCGGTCATGAACCGCTCCGCAACCTCGGTCAGCCTGGGCCCGGCGTCCACCCGCCCGGCTCCGTTGTGCAGGTCGGGCTGGTTGCCGGCCTTGATGTCCGCGATGAGCTGGGCCGCCTTGCGCCGCGCCTGCTCCGCCGTAATCAGTCCGTGCCGTCCCACGGCCAGCCGCCGGGATGTGCCGCCCGCGCGGGTCTGAACCAGGTAGACCTTCGAACCTGAGGGGTAAACCCTCACTCCGAACCCCGAGAGCGCCGAATCCCAGTAGACCGCCTCGCGCTCGCCGACCGGCAGCGACTCCACCGTGCGTCTGGAAATGGACCTGCGTGCGAGCTTCGCCATGAGTCAGTCCGCCAGGATGTCCGCACCGATGCTGTCGGCGACCTTGGCGGTGGACGCCTGGATGGATTCGCGGGCCAGATGCGCGTAGCGCGCGGTCGTCTCGATCTTGCGGTGCCCGAGCAATGCGCCGATCATTGGCAAACCCTCGCCGATCGCGAGCGCGCGGGAGGCGAACGTGTGGCGCAGATCGTGAAGCCGCACCCCGTCAAGGCGGGCGCGCTTGCGCACGCGGTCCCAGGAGTCGTTGATGTTGACCTGATGGGCGCCCTTCCTGCGCCCCGGAAACACCCACGGATTGTCCTCGACCCCCGGCAGGTCGGCCAGCACCTCCGCAGCGGGCGGCGGCATCGGGACCACCCGTCCGCCGGTCTTGCTATCCCTCAGCCGCATCTCGCCGGCCTCGAAGTCGAGATCGTCCCAGGCCAGCCCCATGATCTCGTTCCTCCGGCACCCGGTCAGGATCAAAAGCCGGATGGCCGCTGCAGAGTGCCGGGAAGCCAGACGCTCCGCGGGCGCGGTCTCAAGCACCCGGCCGAGCCGCGCCAGTTCCTTCGGCGTCAGGAACCGCTCCTTGTGCCGCGCCACTTTGTAGCGCCGCACCGACTTGCAGGGGTTGCGGCCGGGCGGGCGCATCTCCCAGAGTTCGGCCAAGTAGAACATCTTGACCATGATGTCCACGCACCGGTTCGCGACCGTGGGCATGTCGCTCAGCTCGAACTGGAACCTGAGGATGTCCTTGCGCTCCACCTCCGCCACCTCGAACTCCCCAAGGCCCGGCACGATGTGCTTGGCCAGCATCAGGCCGTAGTGCTTCACCGTGTTCGGCTTGCAGTGCATTGCGACGTACTCGCGCCGGTAACGCCCGGCGAGGTCGGCGACCGTCGGCGGGGGTGCCGGTTCGGCCTCGACCGGAGACAATCCGGCCTTGATGCGCGCGATGATCTTCACGGCCTCCTTGCGGGCCTGGTCGGGCGCGATCTCGCCATGGCGGCCGACCGTCACGCGCCTGGACTTGCCGTTGCACCGGGTTTGCACCACGTATACTTTGACGCCTGACGGATAGACCCGGACCCCGTAGCCCGGCAGCTCCCGGTCCCAGAAGACCGCGTCCTTGCCGTCGACGGCAAGGCGGTCCACGATACGCTTGGTGAGGGCTCGGTACTGGCGTTGGGGCATGGCGTGGTTCGTTGAGCCGAAAACCGGGGGTCGGGGGCCGCGTTCGATCCGGGAGCGGGTTCGGCAGCGCCAAATGACCGTAAGCGATTCGAAAGCGGCCGGGGTGAATTCAGGGCGTATTAGAGCGCAATTGTGGCGTCTATGCAAGGGGGCGAGCAATGGGGAAACAGGGAATAAAAGAACTATTACAATAGGTTATACGAGTAGAGCGCACGTCAGAGTATCGGTGGCAGGGAGTTGCAAGTTGTAAGTGTGCTTCTGGATACCAATGTGATTGTTGCAGGTCTGCGCAGTCCGGCAGGCGCCTCGGCAATGCTGCTTGAGCGAGCATTGCGGCGGGACTTCACGCTGTTGTTGTCCGTTGCTCTCGCGCTGGAATACGAATCGGTATGCCGGGAACCGGCTCAGCGGATCGTTTCAGGATTGAGCGAGGCGGAAATTGAGACCGTTATCTCAGCGCTGTGCAGTGTCGCGGAACCGGTGGAGGCGCGGTTTCTCTGGCGTCCTCAGCTGCGCGATCCGGCCGACGAGATGGTGCTGGAAGCGGCAATCAATGGCAATGCCCATGGCCTGGTAACTTTCAACAGGCGGGATTTCGGGGAGGTCCCCAAGCGTTTCGGAGTTGCAATGTTGTCGCCCCAGGAGGCATTGAGGAGCATTTCGATATGAAGAAACAAATCAGTACATATCCCTTGCGGCTGCCGAGGTCCTTGAAAAAAGCCGTGGCCAACATGTGCAGGGAGGAAGGCACCAGCATCAATCAATTCGTGAATACGGCCGTGGCCGAGAAAATTTCAGCGATGAAGACCGCCGAGTTCTTTGCGACGCACGGCTCGAGCGCAGATATTGATGCCGCGCAGCGCCTGCTCAAACGAAAAGGAGGCCAGCCGCCGGAAACGCATGACCGTCTGGAACGCGACCCCGGTTCCGGAGTGCAAGAGTGAGAATCTGCGATCATCCGAAATTGGAGGTCGATGTGGTTGCGCTCGAAAGGCAACACCGTGCGTTGGGAATCTACTTGCGGTAGTCGAGAGGCGGCTCGCGGTTGCCGAGCAGGGGCCGGTATACAAAGTCCGGACCGCGCCGGTCCTCGAATTCCGCTTTGGCCCTGGCGATGAGTTCGGCATCCGTGTAAAGGTCGCGGGCGGTCTCGGCGAGCACCTTGGCCGCCAGCATCATGCCCTTGTGGCCAATGCTCATGCCGCCGGCCGCGACCGCCTGCCAACTGTGGGCCGGCGTGCCGGGCACCCAGGTCGCCGTGCCGAATCCCGCCGTGGGCACGATCCAGCTTACGTCGCCGACGTCCGTGGAGCCCATTCTCTGGCGGAACTCGAAGGGCTCGATCTCGTTTCTGGTCTCGAGCGGACGAAGATCACCAAACAGTGACTCTCTCAGAGTGGTCGCGAATGCCATTTCCGCTTCGTCGTATTCGACGCCACCCAGGCGTTCCAGGTGGCCATGGAACACCTCGGCCAGGACGTCGTTGCGCAACAGCGGGAAGTTGCCGTGCATCACCTCGTATTCCATCCGGGTGCCGGTCCCGAGAGCGGCGCCCTCGGCCGCGGCCACGACCCGCTCAAACAACTCGACCACCATTTCAGGCTGGGGATGTCGAACGTAGTAATAGACCTCGGCGGTCTCCGGAACGATGTTCGGCGCCTGGCCGCCGTCGGTGATCACGTAGTGCAGCCGGGCCGTGGAGGGCATGTGTTCGCGCATCAGGTTGGTCATGTAGTTCATCGCCTCCACGCCGTCCAGCGCGGAACGCCCCCGTTCGGGCGATGACGCGGCGTGCGCTGCGATTCCGTGAAACCGGAAGCGTCCGGACTTGTTGCCGTTGCTGCTCTCCGGGCCGGCGACGTTGCGGTCGGACGGATGCCAGTGCAGCACGATGTCCACGTCGTCAAACAGTCCGGCCCGCGTGAGATACACCTTGCCGGATCCGCCCTCTTCCGCCGGCGTGCCATAGACCCGCACGGTCCCGGAAGTCCCCGTGCTCGCAAGCCAGGCCGCGATTGCCGTGGCCGCCGTGGCCGAAGCGCTGCCGAAAAGGTGGTGACCGCAGGCGTGTCCCGGTTCATCGGAAGCGACGGGCTCGCGATGCGGCACCGCCGCCTGCGACAGTCCGGGCAAGGCATCGAATTCAGCAAGAATACCGATCACCGGGCCGCCGTGCCCCCAATCGGCAACGAACGCGGTGGGGATGCCGGCCACACCGCGCTCGACGGTGAAGCCGCTGCTCTCAAGATAGCCTGCGAGCCGTTCGGTGCTTCGGGTCTCGAGATAGCCGAGTTCGGCATACTCGAACAGATCCATGGCCAGGGCAACGGCCTCGTCGTTTCGGGCATCGACCAGAGTCGACGGTCCGGGTTCAGCCGGCATGGCCGCCGGCGCCAGGAGCGCCAGCGTGACGACCGCAATGGACGTGACCTTCCAGGTGCGGCGAATCGGTTTCATGTGCGCCCCCGCTGTGTAGAATGAGCCGCCTATTCTAGTGGGGACCGTATACGGCGTGGGCAGGCGACGGATCATCTGGATTGTGGCGGGAGTCCTGTTCGCGGCGATCACCGTCTGGGTCCACTACGAAGTCAAGGTGAAGATGGCTCCGATGGCCGAATTGACCGGTGGCGGAACGGTGGAGCAATCGGGAAACCTGACGGTGGGCGAAGAGATTCCGGACTTTAGCGCGATTGACCTCAATGGTTCGCAAGTAACGCTGTCGGATTTTCGTGATCGCGAAGTCGTAGTACTGGATTTCTGGGCGACCTGGTGCGGGCCGTGTATTCAGAGCATGCCTGCGCTGGAGGACCTGAACGACCGTTTCGATGAGCGCGGAGCAACGATCCTGGCCGTCAACGTGGGCGAAAACCCGGACCTCGTTCGCGATTTTGTTGACGACATGGAGTTTGCCGTGCGGGTGGTCATGGATGAAGACGAAGAAATCAGCGGCGCCTACGGAGTGCGGGGGATCCCGCAATTGGTCATCGTCGGAATGGACGGCCGTGTGGAGCACATCGAGGTGGGCTATCCCCCCTTCCGCGGGCTTGCCGAGCAGCGAAACAAGCGGCTGCAGGCCTTGCTGGAAGACCTGACGCAGGACAATGAAGCGTTCTTCGTCCCGTTCGAGGAATCGATCTTTGCTCCAGACGAGCAATCCTAGGCGTATGAGCGTCATCCGCACCGCGAACCTGGCCAAGACCTACAAGGGCGGTACCGTGGCCTTGCAGGGCCTGGATCTTCAGGTCGACGCGGCGGAGGTATTCGGCTTTATCGGGCCGAACGGCGCTGGCAAGTCCACCACCATTCAACTGCTGCTGAATTTCATCCGCCCGGATGGGGGTAGCGCGTTCCTGTTCGATCAGCCGGTCGCCGGCACCGATCATCGAGCGCGCCTGGGTTACCTGCCGGAGAGCGTCAACCTGCACACCTATTACACCGGCCGGCGCCTGCTGGAGTTCTACGCCGGACTCGCCGGTGTCGCGGCAGCGGACCGTAAGGAGCGGGCCGAGGAATTGCTCGAACTCGTGAGCCTGCAGGATGCCGCCGACCGCAAGATTTCCAAGTACTCCAAGGGCATGGTGCAGCGCCTGGGTCTGGCCCAGACTCTGGTCAACGACCCGGAACTGCTGATCCTGGATGAGCCGACCTCCAATCTCGACCCCGTGGGCCGGCGCGATTTCCGCGACATTGTTCTCAAGCTCAAGCAGCAGGGTAAATCCGTGTTCATTTCATCGCACATCCTCTCGGAAGTGGGTTCCGTATGCGACCGCGTGGCCATCCTGCACGAGGGCGAGCTGAAGCGCCTGGAAAACCTTGGAGAGTGGGGCGAGGTAACTACCCGGATGCTGGAAGATCTCTTTTTCGACACCATTGGCAGGAGCAGGTCGGCGTGAGAAACGTATTCCTGATCGCCGCGGACAACATCAGGGCGCTGCTGCATCGGCGCCTGCTACTGGCGCTGATGCTGGTTCTGCTGATTGTTACGGTGATCCTCTCATTCTCCCTGACGCAAACGAGCAAAGCGATGAATCAGGTCTCGCAGAGCGCACCTGCGGTCGAGTCGGCGGATCAGGAAATAATCAAGGATTCACCGGACGCCCAGGCGATTCGGGAGGCGATGGAGCAGGCGCAAGCCGACATGGACGAAGAGCAGCGCGAGGACATGCGTCGGAGCATGCAGGGCATAGGAACTCAATTGCTCAGCGTTTTTTATGGCTTCACGACCTTCGGCGGCGTTTTGGTAGCCTTGTTCATTGGCGCTACGGCGGTTTCCACCGACGTGCGCAGCGGCGCAATCACGATGGTCCTGTCCAAACCGGTTGCGCGGTGGCAATTCCTGCTGGGGAAGTATTCCGGCGCCATGGCGGTCCTGTTGGCTTACTCGGTGTTGATCGGGATTACGATGGTGATATTTACGCAGATGCATCAGCTCGACAGCGTGCCTGCGATCCGCTACGCGCCATGGCTGTTGTTCTGCCAGTGTCTGATCTACGGCTCGCTGGCGCTTGTGCTCTCCACGATCATGCACCCGGCGTTTGCGGGCGTTCTGGCGTTTTTCATCCAGGCCGACTGGTTGACGTTTTTTCTGCGGCCCGAGAATCCCTTCTACTACCTGACCTTCCTGCTTCCTTCCTACGGGCCATACGATGTGTCCGAGCAATTCGCCGCCAGCGGAACCTTGCTGGGATGGGGAGAAGTCGGAATCCTCACGGTCTATGCCCTGGACCTGACCGTGATTTACCTGCTGCTTGCCATGTGGCGATTCCGCTCCAGGGCGGTGGTGTAGGCCGGCATCCGTCACCGATTGCCCTGAACGGCCCTGTGTGAGGTTGTAATCGGTATTTTCTCGGTTGCGAACGGGTCAGGCGGCCTGGAGTTATGTTCGTTTGCGCCCGGGTGGGGTATTTCGGGCGGATGAGTGCGCAGATTGGCCAGGATCCGGGCGAAGGTGTTGGCGTAGGGGTAGGACTCGGAGAACGACAGCCAGGCCTTGCGCACCACCCGCCGGGACCTCGACCAGCTCTTGCGGGTGCGATAGCGGAAGTTGCTAAAGCACCGCGCCGGTTCCCGGGTGTGCCGATAGGCCGTCCGCGCCTGGTGCAGTTCCCGGCTCAACCCCCCGCAAGATACGACTTGCCCATGCTCATCCGCCGGGCCGCCGGAGAGTGCTTTCGCCTCACGGCCGCCACGGCCCGTCACACAACCGCTTCCTCGCCCGTAGTTGCCGGCCCAAGAACCCGGCAGACCTCAATAAAGGCCTTATCCAAACCCAGCAAAGCCCGGTCCGCCTTCCATCCGCGGGGAAATCCCCGCGCCATGCAAAACCAACCGAAATACCCCACAGCGCAAACACCTCTGACGGGTTCTGCCACTTCACCAACTCGCGTGCGACTTATAATCACATCGGTCTGGAAAGGAGAATAGAACCATTCTTTCAAGAGTAGTTGCTGGTATTAGCCTTTTGTGCGTCTGCACAATGTTGTTAACGCCGCCTCTGAATGCAGCTGATGGCGGGGCTGGAGAAGTGGGATCAGCCTCCACCACGCAGGCGGCCGATTGTGCGGGTTGCTCTGTCGACACGGACACTGCCTCGTTAGCATTTTGGGTAACAGCCTATACAGGGCCGAACTGTACGGGGACTGCGATACCAATGCCTTGGCAGGCAGCTCTTGCGGCTTGCCTTCTTGGCCTGGTGGGTTCCTTCAAGGTATTGCCGATTATTGGCCCCTGTATTAATTGCCCTTGAGTTTGCCTGGTCGTGAGATTGTCGGTAACTGAGTGGTTTAGCTGCGGCGTATTGTTCTTGCTTGTGGGAGGTTTGGGCTACGTTCTTACCGGCCTGCTTGTAGGGATCGGGATGGCGTTGCAGGTGGCCGCCGGCAATCTTACTCTGGAGGATTTAAGCAGTGGGAGGTATCAGCCACTTAGCGAAGCAATATCTCTGGCTGGAGGCGCCACGCTTGCGTGGCTTACTGTGGGCCGCCGCTACCGAAAGCGCTGGAAACAATCGCACAATGCCGGAGACTGATCTGGCGGATGCTGATGGGCATTCGTGAGCAGGGAACCTGATATCCGTGAGTTGGCTGCAGAAGCGCTGGCGAAAAGTGGCGGTGCTGGCCATCGTGGCGGTGCTGGCCACATGGTTTCTTTGGCCGGAAGATATCAAGCCGCCGTCTCCGCTTACCGCAAGGATCACGCGAGGCGACATAGACCGCACCATCGCCGCATCCGCCACGCTGGAGGCGGGTAATCTGATTGATATCGGGGCTCAGGTATCGGGCCAACTGGAAAAGCTGTATGTCCAACTCGGAGACATCATTTCGGCAGGCGACTTGCTGGCCGAGATTGATGATTCGATTCAGCGAGCCAGGGCTGATTCCGCGGAAGCCAACTTGCAATCGCTTCAAGTTAAAACTCGTTCGCTCGAGGCGAGCCTCGCGTTGTCACGAGCTGAACTGGAGCGCCAGAAACGCCTGATGCAGGCGCGGGCCACTACCGAAGTAGACTATGATCGCGCCGTCGTCGGCCTTGCCCAGACCGAGACCAACCTGGAACACCATCTTCTGCAGATCGAACAGGCTCGGTCGAGCCTTGAGGAAGCGAGAGCCTACTTAGAGTTTACGCACATTGTGGCGCCTTCAGGGGGAACCGTCGTGAGCATCTACGCCCAGGAAGGGCAGGCTCTCAATGCGGCCCAATTGGCGCCGGTGATTCTTCGCATTGGGGACCTGAGCACGATCAGGGTCAGCGCCAAGGTGTCCGAAGCGGACATGCGCCGATTGTCTTTAGGCATGGAAGCCTATTTCACCATTCCCGCCGATGGCGAGCGCCGTTGGCCGGGTCATCTGGAGAAAATCTCCCCGATTCCGACAGGGCCGAGCGGAGTTTACGGTCTGGCGCAGTTTAACGCGTTTATGGCGGTGGAAAATCCGGATGGAGAGCTATTGCCGGGAATGACGGCCAAGGTGTTCTTTGTGGACCGGTTGGCGACGGACGTATTGAAAGTGACCTTGGGCGCATTGAATTTCTCGGATGAGCGCGAAGCCACGGTCCGCGTCGTGGATCAAAGTGGAGAGTTGACGGAGCGCACCGTGCGTGTAGGTGCACGCAATGAGGTGGAGGCCGAAGTGCTGGCGGGTCTGGCCGAGGGCGAGACAGTGGTGGCCGGCATTCTGGAACCGTCGGCTCCAGAGCTTCCGGCTTTTTTGGACGAATGATGGGCAACCGGCCGCTCATTGCACTGCGGGACATCACCCAGCAGTACAGGTCTGGCAGTACCAGAATCAAAGCGCTTGGAGACGTGACGCTGGACATCCATGCGGGCGAGTTCGTAGCAATCATGGGGCCGTCAGGCTCGGGGAAGACAACGCTGATGAATATCATCGGATGCCTCGACCGGCCAAGCCGCGGCGAGTATTACTACGCCGACCAGCTAGTTCACGAGTCCAATCCCAATGTCCGGGCACGCCTGCGCCGCGAGGAGTTCGGATTTGTTTTTCAGACCTACAACCTCCTGCCAATGGCGACGGCGCAGGAAAATGTGGAGATGCCGGCAATTTATGCCGGTCTGCGCAAGCGCCTTCGGTGGGCGCGAGCCGAGGAATTGCTCGCTGGCCTGGGCCTGTCGCATCGCGTTGGCCACTATCCCAGCGAGTTATCCGGCGGGGAGCAACAGCGGGTGGCTATCGCAAGAGCGCTTATGAACGGCGGGGGGGTGTTGCTGGCGGACGAGCCGACGGGTTCGGTGGACTCCCGTAGCGGCAGCGAAATCATGGCGCAGTTGGCCGCGCTGTCCGAACGAGGGCGAACAATCATTGTCGTTAGTCACGATCCGTCAATCGCCCGCCACGCGGAACGGCGCATTGAGTTGCTGGATGGCCGCATCATGGCTGATACGGGTTCCGTCTCGCGGTCCCGAATCTCAACTGCCCCCGAGCCTGAGATTTCCCCGCCCCGCACGCAGGCGCCCGTCTTGCCTCTCGCGGAAAATGTGCGCACGGCCTTGCGTTCCCTGCGCCACAACAAGTTCCGCACCTCGCTTACGCTGCTGGGTATAGTAATCGGCGTGTTCTCGGTCACCGCCATGCTGGGTCTGGCCGAAGGCGTGCGGCGGGAAATCTTGGATGCCATCAGTCAATTGGGCGGAGCAAGCATAACCGTGCTGCCGGCACTCGGTGAACAACGCACACTCCTGACTCTGGATGACGCCGAGGCGATTCGCAGGCGGATTCCCAATCTGGTTTCCGTAACGCCGGAAATGAGCGGCGGCGCAACACTGATTGCGGGCGCAAGGACCGAGTCTGCTCAAGTCACCGCGACCACCGGCCGAGCCATGAAGGATCGCGGACTTGCTTTAAGGCAGGGCGTATTCTTCGGCAAGAAGCATAGCGAGCGATACGCGCCCGTAGTCATTCTTGGAGGACTGCTGGCCGACAATCTGTTTGACCAGCACGTGAACCCGGTGGGAGAGCACATCCTCCTCAACGATGTGCCCTATCAGGTGATCGGAGTGCTGAAGCGCAGTGAAGCCCGCTTTGCCGCTTTCGATCTTCGGGCGCGGTCCGTTTACGTGCCGCTGATGACCGGCGCGGCACGCCTGTTCCGCCGAGATAACCTGGACATGATTGGGGTCATGGTGTCCGAAGGGGATCAGGTTAGAACGGCGCAGGAGGCCATTGAGGCGCTGCTCAGGCAGCGGCATGGTAATGCGGCGTTTCAGATCATCAATCAGGCAGAGGTCAGGGATGTGGAAAACAACATCCGGAGGATTCTTACCTTGCTTCTTGGAGGTATTGGCGGAATTTCGCTGGTGGTTGCCGGCATCGGCGTCATGAACATCATGCTGGCATCGGTTGCGGAGCGCACGCGCGAAATCGGTCTGCGCATGGCAACCGGGGCGCGTCCGATGGACATTCGGCTGCAATTCGTTTGCGAGGCGGTCGTCGTATGCGTTCTAGGCGGCGCTGCGGGCCTGCTGCTGCTGGTTGGACTGGGGAGCGTAATCAACAGTTTCGGGGTCACTTTGGTGGCGTTTACTACCCCGATTCTGCTCACTGGCTTGTCATGCGCGACATTGACCGGGCTCGTGTTCGGGTCTGCGCCCGCGCAGCGCGCGGCGGATATGCCCCCGGTGAGGGCGCTGGCAGCGCACTAGTTCACATAACCGTACAGGAGAATTGCAGTGAGAAATACAATTGCTGGAGCGGCGTTGGTGGCCGCAGGCCTCTTCTTCGGCCCGGCGGCTGGGGGCGCGGAAGGCTCAGCCGACAAACCGGCCGTTCGGGAAGGGCAGCCCAAGGACATCATGGCCTGGCTTTCCAGGCTTGAAGGCGATTGGGCGCTTCTGGATGAGAACGGAGCGGAAACCGGCGTGATTGTCTCCCGATTCCGGGTCACGCCCTCAGGCGGGGCCTCGATGGTAATGGAGGGGGTGTTTCCCGATAACCCGGATGGCCACGAATCGATCAACATGTACCAGGTCGAGGGCGAACGGGTGATCCTGACGCACTACTGCGAAACCGCCAACCAGCCGCGAGCGCAGGTGCGGTTAACCGACGATGAGAACTTCCTGTATCTCAGCTTTGAAGGCGCTGCCGGCAAGCCTTTGCCTGATGACGACCACACGGCGGAACACATCTTTCATGGCGAGGTGCGCCACGGGGAGTACATTTTTCGCGGGGAGGATCGCCTTACGACCCGCTGGGGCAGCGCGACCGATGGCGAGTTAACCGATGAGAACTCGATTACTCTCGAGCTGAAACGGAAGACCTGATCCGCATGTCTGCCTGATTCGGTCCCTCATGCTGAAGGACGCTGATAAGCACATCCTTGTTCGCCAGCCCAGCCGTCCTTTATTGCTCAAATCGTTTCAGCGCGAGGGAGCGGTTCAGCCTAAAATGATCCTATTCAACCAGTGGGCTATCAAAAGTCCCTGGGGCCTGTTCCGGACAAATGGAAGTGTCCAGTTTGGAGTTTACCCTGACGGGGGTTGCGCGCTCCCCGTGAAGGGAGCGTAGCGACGCTCAGCCGGTGCGGCTGAAACCCGGGCTGCGCGCCAGTTCGCGGTCAAATGTGTAGGTTGTGACCGAGCCGGCTGCCGAGGCGGTCTCGCCAATCAGGTAGTCGGAAAAATCCGCCTTGCCGCTTGCGTATTGCGCAATCGAGGCGGCCACAGCGGCGCGATTCATGAATGCGAATTCGTCGGCCGCAAGCAGCCGGCGCAGAGTTCGTACGATCTCGATTCTGCGAAAGTTATAGACCGTTTCCAGCACCCACTCCAACTCACACAACACAATGTCCGTCAAAAGAACGCGCTCGGCTGCCGCCACAGTCCGTTGCAGAAGCTCCTCGGCTTTGCGCGCTTGCTCCGGGTGGTCGTTCAACAGCAGGCGCAGCAAAAGATTGGTGTCGAATGCAATCACTTCCGCTTGTGCTTTCGGGCGGCTCGCAGGCGCAAGGCACTCCGAATGCCGCCATCGCCGACTTGCTTGCCTGCAACGTGCTCTGCGAGGAATCCCCGCAATGGGGCTTGTGTGCCCCGCAGGGGCGACACGCGCAAGACTCCCTTACCATCAAACTCGAACGCCAGCCGGTCGCCGGCGCCCACGGCCATTCGCGACCTGACCGCTTTCGGAATCGTAATTTGCCCCTTGCTGGTGATTTTTGCCGTCTCCATGACTCATCCTTACTTTATTCGGTATTTTGTGGAAATAGTAATGCGTTTCTGCATGCATTACAACCGCACGGCGGCGACACGGAGCGCGTGAGGCTTACCCTCCGTACAACGCCTTGGGCAGCCAGGTCGCGATCTCGGGGAAAAGCGCCAGCAGCGCAAGCGCCACGATCTGTACGGCAATGAACGGAATGACGCCACGGTAGATCGCGCTCGTGGGCACCTCCGGCGGAGCCACGCCGCGAAGGTAGAACAGCGCAAAACCGAACGGCGGCGTAAGGAAGGACGTCTGCAGGTTGATGGCGATCATCACGCCCAGCCATACGGGATCCAGACCCATGGCCAAAAGCACCGGCCCGACGATCGGCACCACGACGAAGGTGATCTCGATGAAGTCGAGCACGAACCCGAGCAGGAACATCAGCAGCATGACCAGCACCACCGCTCCGAACACTCCGCCGGGCAAGGACATCAGGAACTCGCGCACCACCTCGTCACCGCCGTAGCCGCGAAAGACCAGCGAGAACAGCGAGGCGCCCACCAGGATCAGGAACACCATGCTGCTGACCCGCGCCGTGGTGCGGGAGATCTCGCCGATGCGCCTGAAGTTCAGTTCGCGACGCGCAAACGCCAGGAGCATTGCGCCGACCGCGCCCACGCCGGCAGCTTCGGTGGGGGTGGCCAGCCCCAGTATGATCGACCCGAGCACCGCTGCGATCAGAAGCAGCGGCGGCGCGAGCGCCATCAGAAACTGGACCGGGCGCACCGGCGCTTGTCCACTCTCACCGGCGCCCTGGCGAGCGGGGACGGATGCTGGACGAAACACGGCCAGGGTCAATATCCAGGCCGCGTACAAGCCGACCAGCATCAGGCCCGGCAGGAGCGCGCCCATGAACAGGTCGCCTACGGATACGGTCCGCGGGGCGAATACGCCCTGGGCAAGTTGGGCCTCCTGGTAGGCGGAGGAAAGCACGTCGCCCAGCAGCACCAGCACGATCGACGGGGGAATGATCTGGCCCAGCGTGCCCGAAGCGTTGATTACGCCCGTGGCCACCGCCGGGTCGTAGCCGCGCTTCAGCATGGTGGGCAGCGCCAGCAGCCCCATGGTGATGACCGTGGCCCCCACGATGCCGGTGCTGGCCGCCAGCAGCATGCCCACGATGATGACGGCGATGCCCAATCCGCCGCGCAGTCCGCCGAACATGCGGCTCAAGGCGTCCAGCAGGTCCTCGGCGATGTGGGCCCGCTCAAGGGTCACGCCCATGAACACGAACAGTGGAACGGCCACCAGGGTCTCATTGCTCATGATCCCGAACAGCCGGTTGGGCATGGTGCCCAGAAACGACACGTCGAACACGCCGGCCAGGGCGCCCCCCAGGGCGAACAGCAATGCCGTTCCGCCGAGTGTGAAGGCCACCGGGAAGCCCGCCAGCAGCAGGAGCACCACGCAGGCGAACATTGCGAAGGCCGGCCAGTACATCGCCTAGATTCCCGCCCCCGGAATACTGTCGGTGGTATCCCCTTGCGCGTCTTTCACGCCCAGAAGCAGGGCCGCGGAGCGTACCGAGATGACCAGCGCCTGCAGACCGAGGAGCCCGCCCGTTACCGGGATCAGCGTCTTCAGCAGCGAAGGGAAGGGATAGACCAGTCCGCCGGCTTCGCGCGAGGACTCGTGTATCCGCCACGAGGTCTCCACATAGTCGAGACTTACCGCCACCAGGCCTGCGGAAAGGGGCAACAGGAAGATCAGGCAACCGAAGAGGTTGACCAGCGCCTGGCGTCTCGGGCTCATGCCCCGGTAGAAGATGTCCACCCGCACATGCCCGTCGCGGGCCAGCGTGTAGCCCGCCGCCAGCAGGAACACCGCGGCGTGCATCCAGGTGATGGTTTCCTGGAGCCAGATCCAGCCCAGGCTGAGGCCGTAGCGCAGCAATGCCACCAGGCAGGTCACGACGGCCATGATGAAGACCAGCCAGGCGACCGCCCGGCCGATTCGAACAATCAGGCCTTCCACCCAGGCGGCCAGCCTTAGCATTCGATTAACACCCCTCGCTCCAATCTTGTTTGCCGGCCATGCTCTCGGTCAGGGGCGCCAGAAGGTCGGCGACAACAGCACCAGGAAGGTAAAGATCTCCAGGCGGCCCAGCAGCATGGCCACGATACAGGCCCATTTGGCGGTAACACCGAGACCGCCGTATCCCGAGGCAACCTCGCCCAGTCCCGGTCCCAGGTTGTTGAGGGTGGCCGCCACCGCGGAGAAAGCGGTCAGCGAATCGAGCCCCACGGCTTCCAGAATGATCAGGATCACGATGAACACGGCCACGTAAACAGCAAAGAAGCCCCACACGGAATCAACAACGCGCGTGGAGATCGGCGTGTCGCCCAGCGTCACCGGTATCTCGGCGCTCGGATGCACCAGCCGGCGCACTTCCCGTATGCCCTGCTTTACCAGCAACAGCACGCGCACACACTTCATGCCGCCGGCCGTGGACCCCGCGCAGCCGCCCATGAATGCGGACAGGATCAGCAACATCGGGATAAGGCCGGGCCACAGCGAGAAGTCGGCGGTAGTGAAACCCGTAGTCGTCATGATGGAAACGGACTGGAACAGGCCGTCGATCAGCGCGAGCTGGGGGTCCTTGTACCAGCCCCAGGCCAGCAGGCCGCCCACGACGATCACGCACAGCGCCAGCAGGGTAAGGCCATAGGCGCGGAATTCCGCGTCTCTTAAATAACCTGCGAGGGTCCGGCGGTTGAAGGCGACGAAGTGCAGCGAGAAATTGATCCCGGCGAGAAACATGAAAACCACCGCGATCAGCCGGATTCCGGTCTGCGGGAAATGGGCGAAGCTGGCGTCGTGGGTCGAAAAACCGCCGATGGCGACGGTGGAGAAGGCGTGCGAAACGGCGTCGAAAACGTCCATGCCCGCCAGGAAATAGGCCAGTCCGCAGGCCGCGGTCAGTGCGCAATAGATGTACCACAGCGCCTTGGCGGTCTCCTTGATGCGCGGGGTCAGCCGATTGTCCTTCATCGGTCCCGGAGTCTCCGCGCGGTAAAGCTGCATTCCGCCCACTCCCAGCATGGGAAGCACCGCCACCGCCAGCACGACGATTCCCAGGCCCCCCAGCCATTGCAGCTGTTGGCGGTAGTAGAGGACTGCCCTGGGCATTTCGTCCAGTCCCGTCAAGACGGTGGCGCCGGTGGTCGTCAGCCCCGATATGGCCTCGAACATGGCGTCGGTAAACGACAGTTCCGGATCGGTGCCGAAATGCAGCGGCGCAGCGCCGAAGCTTCCCAGCACCACCCAGAACAAGGCCACGATCAGGAAGCCGTCGCGCAGTTTCAACTCGCCTTCGGTGCGGCGGAACGGCAGCCAGATCAGGAACCCGGCCGTCAGGGCCGCTCCGAAACTGAGCGCGAACGCCGACCAGCTCCCGTCACCGAAGTACAGGTCTACCGGAACCGGGGTCAGCATGGTGACGCTGAACAGCATCAGCAGACGCCCCAGAACGCTGCCGACTAGCGCAAATTGCATGGCCGTGCCCTGTGCCGCTTCAGGCGCCGTTCTCGAACAGTTGTTCGACCTGGGCCTTGGCCCGCGGGTTGGTCATGAACAGGATCACGTGGTCGTCATCACGCACCGTCGTGTCCCGGTTGAACGCCAGCACTTCGCCGGAGCGCACGATCGCGCTGATCGATGTGCCGTGCGGCAGATTGATCTCGCCCACCGCGCGCCCGACCAGCGCTCTCCGTCCGGCGCTGGTATGGGCCACGCCCTCGATGGCTTCGGCCCTGCCGAAGCGCAGCGAGTGCACCTTGACGACGTCGCCGTGGCGGATATGCCGAAGCAGCTCGCTGATCGTGATCTGGTCGGGCGAGATCGGAACGTCGATCCCCATCTGCCCGGCCAGCGAGGCGTAGGCTGGCCGGTTGGCCAGCGCCATCACGCGCTTGCAGCCGGCCCGCTTGGCCAGGCCGGCGGCGAGCAGGTTGGCCTCGTCGGCGTTCATCAGCGCCACGAATGCATCCATGCGTTCGATGTTCTCCTCGATCAGGAGCTCCTCGTGGGTGGCATCGCCGTGCAGCACGATGACGCGGCTGAGCCGCTCGGCGACTTGCTGGGCCCGCTTGGCGGAGCGCTCGATCAGCTTGACCTGGAAGCGATTCTGCAGGGACTCCGCCACCTTCAGCCCGATGTTGCCGCCTCCGGCGATCATGACGTTGCGCACTTCCTGCTGTTCGGGCCTTAGCGCTTCGAGCAGTTTCCTGACGTGTTCGCCACCGGCAATGAAGAACACCTCGTCGCCGTCTTCAATGACGGTTTGCCCGTCGACCGTTCGGGGCCGTCCGCCCCGGTAAACCGCCGCGATCCGGCCGGTGATCTTGCGATCGGCAAGTGCCGCCGGGGTTCGTCCCACCAGCCATGATCCGGTCTGGGCGCGCGCGCCCAGCAAGAGTGCGCGGCCGTCGGAGAACTCAAGCACCTGAAACGCTCCGGGATAGCGAATGACCTGTTCCACGTAACGTGTGATCAGGTCTTCCGGAGCAATGACCACCTCGACGGGCAGGCCCTCGGGCCCGAACAGCGCATCCACGCTGGTGTACTGGGTGTAGCTCAGACGGCAGATCTTGGTGCGGGTCCGGGCGCCCGGTTCGTGTTCGCCGTAGCGTGAATGCACGACCTGGCAGGCCACCATGTTGACCTCGTCGTTGCCGGTGAGCGCCGCTATCAGGTCCGCGTCGCCGGCGCCGGCGTGGTCCAGCACCGCGGGATGCGAAGCGTGGCCGGCCACGGTGCGAACATCCATTCTTTCGTGAATGGCCCGCAGGATATTGGAGTCGAGATCCACCACAGTGATCTCGTTTTCGGGCTCGCGGGACAGACGCTCGGCAGTCGTGGAGCCCACGACGCCGGCCCCGAGGATCAGAATTTTCATTAGTTCAAGCGCATCGGCCAGTGTCGTGATCCGACACCAGGTCGCACTATATCAATTCCAGGCGTGCATAGGCCACAACAAGCCATTTTGGTCCGTGCTTCTCGAAGTTCACCTGTACGCGGGCATGTTCGCCTGTGCCTTCCCGGTTCAGCACGACCCCGTCGCCGAATTTTGGATGTGTAACGCGCTGACCCAATCCCGGTCCCGCCTCCGGACTTGAGTCCGCCTGTGACGCTCCGCCCATGCGCACGGGAAGCGAGATGTTGGGGGACGGGCGCACTTCCTCAAGCAACTCCACCGGGATTTCCGAAAGAAAGCGCGAAGGCCGGTTGCGGTGCTCCTGGCCCCTGAGCCGCCGGACTTCCGCGTAACTCAGGTGGAGCTCCTTCATGGCCCGGGTGATTCCCACGTAGCAAAGCCTTCGTTCCTCTTCCAGCTCGTCCTCGTTCTGCATGGAGCGGCTGTGGGGGAACAGCCCTTCTTCCATTCCGGTCAGGAACACCACCGGGAATTCCAGCCCCTTGGCGGCGTGCATGGTCATCAGTTGCACGGCGTCCTCGCTGTCGCCGCCACGGTCCTCGCCGCTCTCCAGCGCCGCGTGGGCCAGGAAGGCGTTGAGTGGCGAAAGCGGCTGTTCCTGCATGGAATCTGCGATCATCTGCGCCGCGTTGACCAGCTCATCCAGATTGTCGGCGCGCATCCGGTCCGTTTCGCTGCCGGAAGCCGCCAGGCGTTCCGGCAGCCCGCTGCCGCGCACCACCCGAGTTACCTGTTCGGCCAGCTCCAGGTCCGCAACCTGCGACGCCAGAGAATCGATCAGGGTGAGAAAGCCGCAGAGCGCACCGGCGGCTCGGGCGTTCAGGTACTTTTCGGCATGCCCGGCGGCATCCCACATCGTCAGGCTGTTGCGCCTCGCATGGCCGCGGACGCTGCGCAGGGTGGCCTCGCCGATACGGCGCGGCGGGTTGTTCACCACCCGCTCGAAGGAAGGGTCGTCGCCGCGGTTGGCGACCAGCCGAAGGTAGGCCAGTGCGTTCTTGATCTCGGCCCGCTCGAAGAAGCGCAGTCCGCCGTAAACCCGGTAGGGGATGCCGGCGCCGACCAGCGCTTCCTCAAACACCCGCGACTGCACGTTGGAACGGTAGAGCACCGCCAGTTCGCTCAAGGAATCGCCGGAATGCGAGCGGACACGGGACACGATGTGGTTGGCCTCGTCCCATTCGTTGTACGCGGCAAAAAGGCGCACGGGCGTACCCTCGTCGCCCCTGGTCCACAGTTTCTTGCTGAACCGCGAAGCGTTGTTTGCAATCACCGCGTTGGCGGCCTTGAGGATGGTTGCCGTGGACCGGTAGTTGCGCTCCAGGCGGACCATGCGCACATCCTTGAAATCACGCGTGTAGCGGCGGATGTTCTCGACCTGCGCGCCGCGCCAGCGGTAGATGGACTGGTCGTCATCGCCTACGGCGAACGGTATGCCGGTGGTCCCGCCCAATTGCTTCAGCCAGCTGTACTGGATGCCGTTGGTGTCCTGAAACTCGTCCACCAGCAGCCAGCGAAAGCGCTCACGGTAGCGTGCCAGCAGTTGCGGGTTGTCTTGCCATAGTGACGCCGAGCGCACCAGCAGCTCGCCGAAGTCCACCAGCCCGTAAGCTTCGCAGCGTTGCTGATAGAGCTCGTAGAGCTGCTTTCGTTCCTCGCCGTAGGGCGCCGAACCGGCGGGCACCTGCTCCGGGCGCAGCCCGGCTTCCTTGGCGCCGGAAATGAAGTACTGCAGCGACTGGGGCGCAATCATCTGTTCGTCCACCCGTTCGTCCTTCAGCAGCCGCTTGATCAGTCGCAGCTGATCCGTCGAGTCGAGAATCTGGAAATCCTGGCGCAGGCCCGCCTCGCCGTAGTGCCGTCTGAGCAGCCGGTGCGCAAGGCCGTGGAACGTACCGATCCACAGCTGCCGGGTCGGTGTCTGCAGAAGCGCCTCGATGCGCATGCGCATTTCGTTGGCGGCCTTGTTCGTGAAGGTCACGGCGAACAGGTTCCAGGGCGATGCGCCGTGCGCGCTGACCAGCCAGGCGGCGCGATGCACCAGCACCCGGGTCTTGCCGCTGCCGGCGCCGGCCAGCACCAGCACCGGCTGCTCGCCCGCCGTGACCGCCTCGCGTTGAGCGGTATTCAGAGGGTCAAGAATATGGCTTGCATCCATGAGTGCCGGGCTCGGGCCTGGTGCCGCTGAGGCGAAACGACTGGCGTCAGCCGATCTTCGACAGTCTCAGCAGGTGCTTTGCGTCCCGGAACAGGCCGTCGGGGTCCAGCCCCGGCGGGTAGCTCAGGATCAGGTTTCCGAGCGGATCCACCAACAGGATCTCCCCGGGCTGCCGGGGTCCGATACGTTGCTGAAGCGCCGCCCGGCCCGGTGAATCTTGCGGCACGAACGCCATACCCGGAAACGCCCCCGTCAGCCTGTCGCGACCCGCGTCGTTTTCCAGCGGCAGGAACACGCGCTGCACCCGGTCCGCGTCCTTGCCGAGCGCCAGCCGGACCTGGCGCATTCGGATCAGCGCCTCCTCGCAGGCTTGCTCGCAAGTTCCCTGCTGAAGGTACAGGAAGGACCAGCGGCCGGTCAGCTGAGCCTCGGGCCCTGCGTCCCCTCCGGCCGGCAGGGTCATTTCGCCGAGTTCGACCGGCGGGTCAACCAGCAGCCCGTGGGCGTCCTGGCCGAACCGGGTGCCGGCCGAGCCCGAATACAGGAACCAGGCAATCAGCACCGGCACCAGGAACAGCGCCGCTACGGCAATGATCTGCAATTGTTTCGTCTTAGACCGCATTGCGCGCTCTCCTGCGTTTGATGGTGACGGCCAGCCAGATACCGATCGCCGCTGCTGCAAGGCCGTACCACTGCACGGCATAGGCCAGGTGCCGCTCCGGCGTGAGTCCGTACGGAACCCACGCGCGGATGAAGCCGTCCGGCTCCGAGTCGGCCAGCAACACCTGTTGATCGGCAAGCCGGCGATCGATCAGTTCGCGAAGCTGGCCGGCGGTGGGGTAGATCATCCTGCGGGGCCATGAATCGCCTGTCAACGGCTCTTCCAGCCGAAGGCCGGGACGAAACAGCGGAGCCGTCAGGCCGCTGACTTCCCGGTGGTCCTCGCCAATGGCGACTTCCGGCAATTTCGAGCGGTCCATGCCGGCCGCAACAAAGCCCCGGTTGACCAGGACCACGCCGCTTTCCGTGTAAAGAGGTGTGAGCACGTGATATCCCCGGAGTCCCTCATGCGTCATGTTGTCCAACAGGACCTGCCGGTCAGTCGCGTAACGCCCGGCCAGCCGGACTCGCGTGTAACCGCCACTCGGGGCGCCCGCCGGCAATTCCGCGGACGGCGCAGACATGCCGGCCTTCGCGAACGCCTCAAGTTCCGCGCGCCGTTCGGCCGAGCGGTTCAATTGCCAGGTGCCCAGCAAGCCGAAAACCGCTACACCGAGCAGCATCAGCAGGAAGTTGCGGATGCGCCGGCGGCGGTCGGGGGGCGGGGTTATCATGCGGTAGTGCGCAGGTCAGGCGGATGATTCAAGCACTCATCATTGTGCTGCTGCTGGCTATTATCGCCAGTCTGGGGTCAGGTTTGTACCACATGGTTGCCGCCAAGGGCGATTCGGCCAGGATGGTGCGCTCGCTCGCCTGGCGCGTGGCTCTTTCGGCCGCGCTTTTCGTCCTGATCATCGTGTTCTGGTGGCTTGGCCTGATCGAGCCTCACGGGATCATGCCGCGCTGAAGCGCAGGGGATCCGCTGGAGCGAGGGCTGCCAGCCCTCGGAGGACAGGATGTCCTCCCTCCCGGGAAAGGCTCGCCCCCCAACTTCAGACACGAACGCCCCCCAGGGCCTGGTCAAAGGTCTTGAGTTTGCGCGCTCCGTGCCGTCGGCAGCTGGCGAGATGACAAAGATCGCGGGCGCCCAGCGAAGGCAGCTGGTCGTGCAGTTGCCGGGCCAGCGTTACCTCCTCGCGTTGCAGCGGCCACACTTCCACGCCGCAGCGCACGATCAACGACATCGCGGCGTCCAGAGTCTCAAGCCTGCCAACCGGGAGATAGGCGTGCAGCATTTCCTGCACAACCTCCGCCGAGGTGCACAGCCGCGTGTGCTTACCAACGGCCTCGACGAAGAACTCCCGCGCCGACTCGCGCAGCGGGTGTGGCCGCCCGACGGCGTACATGAAGACATTGGTGTCGATGAAGATCATGAGTCTGCCGCGCCGAGCCCCCGGGACTTCTCGATAACCTTGCGGTGTTCTTCCCAATCGGGTTCCGTTGCGGGGCCGTCCAGCGAATCGCATGCGCGGAAAAAATCCCCGACATCCTCAGCCGACCTGAACGGCCGGGCTTGCTGTTGTTGGCCAAGGCGCTGATGGGCCGCGCTTCTGAGCCAGGCGCTCAAGGTCATTCCTTCATTGCGTGCCTGATGTACGAAGCGGTCCCGGTCTTCGTCAGGTATGACCAGTTGAACCCGCGCCATTGCTTGAATCCTCATCATCAATACTGATGTGTATCTATAATACACATCCAGGCGGTCCAGGCAACGCGCTCTAGCGACAGCATCAAGAGGTTTCCTAGTGCAGGTCCCGTCCCCTTAAGTACAGGGCTTCGGCGATGTGCGGTTCGGTCACCCGTTCCGCGGGTTCGAGATCGGCCACGGTTCGCGCCACCTTGAGAATGCGTGCGCAGCCGCGTGGCGAGAGCGCACGTTTCCGGGCGGCGTGTTCCAGCAGGCCCCGCCCCGCTTTGTCCGGCCGGCAGTGCCCAAGCAGTTCGGCATCATCGAGCTCGGCATTGCATTTCCCACTGCGGTTCCACTGGCGCCGCCTTGCGGCCAGGACGCGCGAGCGGGCTTCAAGCGTGGAGTCGCCATCGGACGCGGCCAGTGCCACCACGGCGCGGGAAGGACGGCTTACCTGGATCCGCAGATCGAGGCGGTCCAGGAAGGGCCCGGATATGCGCCACTGGTAGCGGCGCACGGCCTCCGGCGTACACCGGCATTCGCGTTGGGGGTCACCGGCGAAACCGCAAGGGCAGGGGTTCATCGCCGCGAGCAACTGGAAGCGTGCCGGAAAGGTCACCGTGTAATGGGCGCGTGACACAACGACATTTCGGGACTCCAGGGGCTCGCGCAGCGCTTCGAGCACGTCGCGGCGAAATTGGGGCAGTTCGTCCAGAAACAGGACGCCGTTGTGGGCAAGCGAGATTTCTCCCGGTCCCGGTCGCGAGCCGCCGCCCACCAGCGCTGTGCCCGAACAGGTATGGTGCGGAGAGCGAAACGGCCGCCGCCGCCAATTCTCCTTGAGGCGAATGCCCTTGAGGGAGTGCAGGGCCGCGGTCTCCAGTGCCTGTTCGTCGCTCATCGGCGGCAACAGCCCGGCAAAGCGATTGGCCAGCATGCTCTTGCCGGCGCCCGGCGGGCCGCTCATGAGCAGGTTGTGCGCACCTGCCGCGGCGATGTCCATGGCCCGCCGCGCCAGCGCCATGCCGATCACATCCTTGAGGTCGGGGTAATCGGCGGCTATTGCGCGATCCCCGGTATAGGGAATGAATTCCGTGCTTTCGCGGGCGTAGAGTTTCGCGACAAGCTGCTCAAGATCGGCAACCGCTACCGCGCGGGCCCCGCGCACCAATCCCGCTTCTTCGGCATTCGCTTCCGGTAGGAACAGGAGATGTTTTTGCCGGACTGTCGCCAGAACACACGGAAGAACGCCCGGGACCGGGCGCACCGATCCGGTCAGCGCGAGTTCACCAAGGAACTCCGCTCCAACCAGGATTGCGGGGTCAATCTGTCCGTCGGCCGCGAGTATCCCCAGGGCGATGGCGATATCGTAGCGTCCGCCGCTCTTGGGCAGTGCCACCGGCGCCAGGTTCACCGTGATGCTGCGACGCGGCATCTTGAAGCCCGAGCTGCGCAGTGCGTGGCGTACCCTCGACGCGCTCTCGCGGACTTCCTTCTTCGGAAGTCCGACCACGTTAATGCCGGGCAGCCCGTTGGTTATGCCGACTTCCACAATGACCCGTGGCGCATCCACGCCGTGAAGGGCGCGCGTTTGTACTGTAGATGGGTTCAATGCCTTCCCTGGCCTTTGTGTCTTCCGGACCGCTACGGTGCTTCCGGCGGTTTCGTCTCCAATTGCGCCACGGTCTCTTCCAGGGCCTGAAGCTTGCGGCGGGTTCGTTCCAGCACCCGCTTCTGAGCCTCGAATTCCTCGAAGGTCACGTATTCTCCCCTTCCCAGCGCCGTTTGCAGCAGGGCGCGGAAGTTGCGTTCCAGGTCCCCGGCCGCTCCAGCCGCCGAGGGCGGAACAAGTTTCCGTAGCCGCCGCGCCAGGTCGGTGATGAACTCGTCATTCATGGGGAGCAAGGTTGCGCCATTTGCCGGCGGTTTGTCCAGAGGCCAATTCTCCGCAAGCCCGGGGAAATTCGCTCGTGAATTGTTAGACTAACCGGATTGCACCGGAGGAACTATGGCGGCAACCAAGACCAGGCCGGCCGTAAAGGCGCCCAAGGCGCGCGCCGGCGCCGCAAAAAAGGAGGCCCCGCCCGGCGGGACTTCCGGGAACGGCGGGGACGCCGAGGCACAAAAACCCAGCGGCAGGAAGCGCTACCTGTGGTTGTGGCTGATTCCGGTGATCCTGGCCGGCGCAGGCGCATGGCTCTGGTTCGAATATCTCGCCGGCCTGCCTTCCAGGGTAGATGAACTCGAAGACCGAATCGAAGCCGTAAAGGCGCTGGAAAGCGAACTGGCGGAACTTCAGCGCCGCCGGGTCGAGGATGCCGCCCTGCAGGCGGCCGACGCCCAGTCCGGGCGCCTGGCCGCGGAACGGCTGCGCGACGCCCTGGAGGTTCGCCTGACTGCCACCGAAAGAGGCCTTGAGGCACTGGGGAGCCAGTCGGCGGGCCAGCAGGTCCGATGGCGGCTGGATGCCGCCGACCGCCTGCTCTCGCTGGCCGATCGACAGAACCGTTTTGCAAGAGACTATGCAGGCGCGGCACTCGCCGTACGCGAAGCACTGAAGCTGCTGGCAGAGGTGGGCGATCCGCGCTACGGCGCTTTACGTGCCGAATTACAGGAACAGGCGCGGGCATTGGAGCGGATACCGCCTCGCGACATACAAGGCGTGGTGGTGCGGTTGGGAGCGCTGGTTTCGCGTGTAGAGGGCCTCAAGCCGGAACTCAAGCCCTCGGCGTCGAATTCCACGGAGGCGGAAGAACTGCCCGAAAGGGGTTGGGAGCGCGCGGTCGCGAGCACCCGGCGGGCGTTGCGTGGTCTCATTACGGTGCGCCGTACGGAAGACGAGACGGATACCCTGTTGACCGACACGGACATGGAGATGCTTCAACGATTGCTGGCGGCGGAACTGCAGCTCGCGCGGCTGGCTTATATTCAGAGCGACTTGCAGGCCTATTCGGCGGCGCTGGTCTCTGCCCGCGGGCGTTTGTCGCGCCTGTACGCGGCGGATGATGCGGACGTTTCCGATACCCTGGCCGACATCGATGAATTGCTCAAGCTGGCCGAAGCACGCGAGATGCCTGACATCGCCTCCTCCTTGCAACGCTTGCGCAGCATTCGTTCCGACTGATATGCGAGTCGGGCTGTTCGTCGTGCTCTTGCTGCTGCTGGTAGCGGTGACGGCGCAGTTTCTGGCGGCCGATTCCGGCTATGTGCTGATCTCGTTTCAGGGTTGGGCAGTGGAAATGACCGTTCCCATCCTGCTGGTCCTCGTGGTCCTGCTGCTGGTTGTGGCAAGCCTGCTGCGCCGGATCCGCCAGGCGCCGCGCCTGGTGGCCGAACGGGCGGCGAAAGCCAGCTCCCGGCGCACCGGCCGGCGGGTAGCGCGCGGCCTGGTGGCGTTGGCGGCCGGTCAGATGGCGCGTGCCGAACGCCTGCTGGCGCGGGCCGCGGGCCGAAGCAATGCGCCCATGTTGCAATACCTGGCGGCCGCCCGGCTTGCGCATGGCTCCGGAGACATCGAGCGCCGCGATCACTGGTTTTCACTGGCGGAAAAAGCACAACCGGAAGCCCGCGACGCCATTTCCCTGGAACGGGCGGAACTGCACCTTAACGCGGGTGAACTGGAGTTGACGATGCGCTATCTCGGAGAGATCCTGGAGCGCCAGCCACGGCACTTGCAGGCGCTGCGCCTTGCCATTCCCCTTTATTTGAAGCGTGAAGAATGGGCCGAAGCCGCCCGGCGGCTCAAGGCGCTTCGCAAACACGGCCGCCAGGTTGCCGCCCAGGCAGCCAGATGGACCGTGGCAGCCTATGCCGGCCTGCTGGAGGGCGCGGAAGACGCGCGGCGCGTTCAGCGCCTTTGGGGAGAGGTCCCACGTGAGCTTCGGGCGGAAGAGGGCCTGGGACTGGCCTTCGCCCGCGCATTGATGCGCCACGGTGCGCATGACATCGCCGAACAGGCCACACGCCGGCGGCTGACCGAGGAATGGAGTTCGGTCCTGGCCGGCGTCTACGGCGAACTCCAGCCGCGCGACATTCCCGCGGCCATTCGCCACGCGGAGAGCTGGCTGGGCGACCATCCCGAGGACACAAGGCTGTTATTGGCGCTTGGGCGCTTGTGCCGCAAGGCCCGGTTATGGGGCAAGGCGCGTTCTTATCTGGAAACCAGCCTGAGTCTGCGGCAATCCCGTCAGGGCTGGCTGGAATTGGCCGAACTGCTGGAGAAGCTTGACGAGGGCGAAGCCGCCCAAGAGGCCTATCGCAAGGGATTGCGCTTCGGCTAGCCGTTCTTCTTTTTCCCATGTGTCGGCGGGCGGGGGCGCCGTATCAATCCAATGAAGTTACCCAAATTCCAGCCCGAGTCTGCGGCTGCGGCCGCACTGTTGCTGCTTGCCGGCGCTGGCGCCCAGGCCCAGGCGCCCGAAGTGTCCGAGGAAGCAGCGATAGACGAAATCGTCGTCACCGGCTCGCGCATCCGCCGCGACCCGGTCAACGAACCCACCGCGATCCTGGAGATCGGCGGAGACCAGCTTGAGCGCACCGGCCTTACGAATCTCGGCGACATGCTGCAGAACCTTCCGATTGCCGGCTCCGCTCCCAACTCGCAGTTCAACGTGCCGGGAAACTCGGGCTTTCCGCAGGACGGCTCCGGCATCGGCGCGGGCGCCGTGCAATTGTCGCTGCGCAACATCGGCGCCAAGCGCACCCTGGTCCTGGTGGACGGGCGGCGCTGGATCGCGGGAGCTTCCGCCTCCGGAGTGCCGGGCACGGTGGACCTGAATACGATTCCCGAGAACACGATCCGGCGGATCGAGATTCTCCAGGACGGGGCCTCGGCGGTTTACGGCTCCGATGCCATCGGGGGTGTGGTCAACATCATTACCGACCGTGAGTTCAGCGGATTGCGTGTGGATGTGCAGACTGGCGGGTACTTGAGCGAAAGCGACGGCGAGTCGACGCAAGTCGGCTTGAAATGGGGCGGCGGCGAGCGCACCCGTTGGGTACTCAGCGCGGCCTGGCGAGACGAACGCGGGATCGACACGTCCGCCCGCAAGCGCTCGGCTTTCCCGAACCCCGATGCCGGCAGTTGCGACGTGCCCCAGTCTTTCTGCTCCTCCTTCACGCCGCAGGGCCGGTTCATATTCGGGCCCAATTTCGCCTCCGGCGCAAGCATTACCTTGAATGACGGCGTGCTGAACGACGGCGCCGCCAATGTCCCCGCGTTCGATCCCGCCGACCCCGCTTCGGGCGACTTCCACGCTTTCACGGCCGCCGATCGATTCAACTACAACGGCGCCGATTACAACTATCTCCGAACGCCCAATGAGCGCGTCAACCTGTTCGCGAGCGTCCTCCACGAGTTCGCCGGGGGCACGGAGGCATTCGCCACGGTTTCCTATACCCGGCGGTCTTCGGCCACCAAGGCTGCGCCCGAACCGCTTTGCCTGGGGAGCGGTTGCGGCAGCCGCATCACCGAGAATTTCTTCATTTCGGCGGGCAATCCCTATAACCCCTTCGGTATCGACCTTTCCCCGGCCCAGGGCACACTGGTATTTTTCGGCCGCCGCCCGCTGGAGTCGGGCCGCCGACTGTTCTTCCAGCGGGTCCACACGATATTCGCAACCGGCGGGCTGACCGGCGAGATCCGGGTCCGCGGCCGTGATTTTTTCTGGGAGTTCTATGGAAGTTACGGAGAGAACGACGGTGCGCAGACCAAGCGCAATTCCCACAACGCGGCCAAACTGCAGATCGCGATGGGCGACCCGGCCGTGTGCGAGGCGACCCCCGGTTGCGTTCCGTTCAACTTCTTCGGCGGGCAGGGGCCCGACGGCACAGGCTCCATCACCCGCGAAATGCTCGATTTCGTCACCTACACGCAGCATGACAGCAGCCGGCAAAGTCTGAAGAATCTTGCCGTGAACCTGGCCGGCGACCTGTTCTCCGTCCCGGCCGGCGAGGTGGGTTTCGCCGCGGGCATCGAGCATCGCGATCACGAGGGCTGGTTTCGACCGGACCCCATCGCCGAGCGCGGCGAGACGGCCGGCATTCCCGCGGGCAGGACCGAAGGCGGTTTCCGCGCCACGGAGTATTACGGCGAGCTCAGCTTCCCGTTGCTGGACACGGGCGCGCAGTACTGGGAACTCAACCTGGCGGGGCGCCTTTCCGACTACAGCACCTTCGGTACGGAGGGGACCTACAAGGCCAGCATGTTGTTCAAGCCGGTCGACGAGCTGTCACTTCGCGGTTCGGTCTCCACCGGTTTTCGCGCGCCCGGCATCGGCGAGCTGTTCGGCGGTGCGGCGCGGGAGGATTTCTCCTTCCTCGATCCCTGCGCCGACGTCCTGGGGCAGTTCGGTTCCGCCAACGGAGGCCGCGACACGGCCCAGCCGCAGTCCATCATCGCCAATTGCGCCGCCCTGGGCGTGCCTGTCGATTTCCTTCAGACCAACCCGCAGCTGTCCTCCGTTTCCGCCGGCAACCGGTCGCTGGAAGCGGAATCCTCGGACGGCTTCACCCTGGGTCTTGTATGGAGCCGGCAATACTCCGGCGATTGGCTGGCGCGCCTGACGGCCTCGATCGACTACTACCGGCTCGAAATCGATGACGCTGTCCAGGGCAGGAGCCCCGCCGACGTGCTGTCCGCCTGCGTCAACACGCTGGATCCGCTGTTCTGCGATCTGGCCCCGCGGACCGCGGTCGGAACACTGGGTGTGATCAACAATCAATTGCAGAACATCGGCGGCATCGAGGCTTCCGGCTGGGACCTGCTGGTGGCCTATGACAGTCCCGAATGGCGCGCAGGTTCGTTCCGGGCGGTTCTAAGCGCAACGGTGCTGAGCGAGTACCTGGAGCGCACCGCCAACGTCGACGGCACCGAGACCGTGACCGACCGGACCGGGACCCATACCGACGAGACTTTCCAGCGGGCCTTTCCGGAATTGCGCTGGACGGCGAACATCGAATGGCTGAAGGGACCCTGGACCGGCGCGGTCAGTTTTCGCTGGACCGGCGACATGACCCTGCAGGGCGGCAATGAAGTGGACTCTGCGCTGTTCACCGACTTGCGGCTGAGCTATACGCCGGCGTTGCTGGACGATCGCTGGACCGTCTCGCTGGGCTTCAACAACCTGTTCGACGAAGACCCTCCGCTGTGTTTTCCCTGCGGCGTGATCGGTATGAGCCAGGTCGTCCATGACCTGCCCGGCCGCGTCGGCTACCTGAGGATGAGCTATCGGCGATAAGCCTGCAACAGCAAGCGAAAGTTCTTGCACTTTCGCAGCGATTTCGTTAGCGTGGCGGGCGGACCAGTCGAGTAGCGGCCGACGAGGGAGTCGAGGTTGAATCATCCGGAAGTTTCCGACAAGAGCTACGTCATCGCCGTTTGCCTGTCGGGCATCTTCGGCACCCTGGGCATCCAGCATTTCTACCTGGAACGCTGGATCGAGGCGATTCTCGATTTTTCGGCATTTTTCGTGGCCATCTACCTGTTTTTCACCGGGCACATCCTTTGGGGATTGCTGGTCATCGTTGCTGACGCTCTCCACACCTTTATCGTGACGATCCTCCTGCTCATCGGATCGTTCAATGACGGCAAGGGCAGGCGTGTGTGCTATCCGGGACAGAAACTGGGCGCAGGAGGTCGAGCATGAACGAATTGAATCAGTCAGGCGTAATTGAGGCAGGTGTGAGTGAGAAAGGCTTCGTGCCGACCATATTGCTTTGCTATTTTCTCGGGGTGCTTGGAATCCATCGTTTCTACGTAGGGAAGATCGGCACTGGCATACTGATGATTGTGACCTTTGGCGGATTTGGCATCTGGAAAATCGTGGACATGGTCCTCATCGCCACGGGTTCGTTCAGGGACAAGCAGGAACGGCTGATCAAGGCTTCGAATTGAGCGCTGCTCTCACATACAGCCGCGTCGCGCCGCCGACATGGCCGAAATGCGCATCAAGGAGAAATAGAGCCCGCCGATCAGCCGCACCCACCGGTCCAGGGTCAGAAAGGTAATCAGCAGCAGGCCGAACACTGCCGTGCCGGCCGCGGCGATGTACAGGAATCGCTGAATTCGCGATGATTCCTCTTCGCTGATCCTGTGCTGGTACTCGTTGACGGGCATTGAGGCGGGAATAGCCGGACGGGAGCCCCAAAATACCACGCTGCGCGGGCAAATCTCGGAGTACAATTGAACTTCATCGAAGGGGACCCGGCAGGGTCGGCAGGTGCCACGCGACCCGAGAAGGGCCGGTGGCGTTTTTATGTTTGAATCCATGCAAAAGGCGGCCATGCGGCTGGTGTTGGTACAAGCTGCGGCAGGCGCGGTTGCCTGTATCGTGGCCTGGCTGGTATTCAGCCCGGCGCTGGGCATCGCGACACTGGCCGGCGCTTGTACCGGCCTTCTCGGAAGCCTGTTCATGGTAGTCGGCCTTTCGCGCCTGCGCGCAGGCGCGACGCCGGGCCAGATGCTGGCCCGGGTATTGGTGGGCGAAGCCGCCAAGCTGGCCGTTATGGCTGTGGGTTTCACGATATGCATCGCGGTGTTTGATTTGGCTTTCCTGGGACTGCTGGGCGGATTTGTGGCGACTCTTCTTGGATATTGGGCAGGCTTGCTTCCTGCCGTGCTGGGCGAAACCGGCGGCCCTGTGGCGCCTGCCGGCAACCGGGGGTAAGCGGGAATGGCGGCCGAATCCTCCGCCGGCGGCAGCGCCGGATACATCGAGCACCACCTTACGAACAACACGTTCGGCGACGGCGGTTTCTGGACACTTCACCTCGACAGCCTGTCCTACTCGGTATTGCTGGGCGTGATATTCGCGGGTTCCTTCTACTTCGCCGCGCGGCGGGCCACCGCCGGAGTGCCGGGGCGATGGCAAAGCTTCGTCGAGATGATGGTGGATTTCGTCAACACACAGGTCAAGGACGCTTACCACGGCCCGTCGAAACTGCTGGCGCCGCTGGCGCTGACGATTTTCTGCTGGGTGTTCCTGATGAATTTCATGGACCTGGTGCCGGTGGACCTGTTGCCGGAGGCCGGCAAACTGATCGGCATTGAAACCATGAAGGTCGTGCCCAGCACCGACCTCAATATCACTTTCGGAATGTCGATTTCGGTATTCCTGCTGATCATCGTTTTCAGCATCCGAGCCAAGGGCTTAAGCGGATTCGGCCGGGAAATCTTCTTCAAGCCCTTCGGCAAGTGGCTGTTGCCCTTCAACGTCACCCTGAAGGTGGTCGAGGAGCTGGCCAAGCCGATGTCGCTGGCGCTGCGGCTGTTCGGCAACCTCTACGCCGGCGAGCTGATCTTCATCCTGATTGCGCTGTTCACGCTGGGTGAAACGCTCGGGGCGCTGGTTACATCGGCCGCCGCATTCAGTTTCGTGGTCCAGTTTGTGCTGGGCCTGGCCTGGGCGTTATTCCACATCCTGGTAATCACGCTGCAGGCATTCATATTCATGATGCTCACCATTGTCTATCTCAGCATGGCGAGCGAGGAACATTAGCCATAACACTAAGCACTTCCGCTTAACAGGAGAACTCATGGAAAACCAAGCTGGAGAAATGATCCAATTGGCCGCTTCCCAGGCCCAGGTGCTGGGCGTGACGGCCCTGGCCGTCGCAATCATCATCGGAATGGCCGCGATGGGCACCGCGCTGGGCTTCGGCCTTCTGGGCGGCCGCTTCCTCGAAAGCACGGCCAGGCAACCGGAACTGGCTCCGATGCTGCTGATCCGAATGTTCATCATCGCCGGGCTGCTGGACGCGGTCTCGATGATCGGCGTGGGCGTGGCGTTGCTGTTCACCTTCGCCAATCCGTTTCTGGGTGAACTCAACAGCTTCATCGGCTGAGCGCTGAAAGATGAGTATCAACGCGACACTGCTCGCCCAGATTGTCGTTTTTGGGGCGCTGGTGTGGTTCACCATGAAGTTCATCTGGCCGAACGTGATCGAGGCCATCGATCAGCGCAACCAGGAGATCGCCGACGGCCTGGAGGCCGCGGCCCAGGGGCGCAGCGAACTGGATGCGGCGCAGGAGCGGATCGAACAACTGGTGTCCGATGCACGCGGCCAGGCTTCGGAAATCATCGATCAGGCCAACGGCCGGGCAACCCGTATCGTCGAGGAAGCCCGCGAAGAGGGTGAGCGGGAACGCTTGCGGCTGGTGGCGTCGGCACACTCGGAACTCGAACGCGAGACCATTCAGGCGCGCGACGAATTGCGCGAGCAGGTCGCTACGCTTGCGATTGCCGGGGCCGAGAAGATCCTGCAACGCGAGATTGACGAAGGCGCCCACGGAGCGATGCTGCAACGCTTCGCCAGCCGGATCTGATGGATTCTCCCGGCGCCGTTGCCAGGCCCTATGCGCGGGCGGCCTTCGCTTACGCGAAGGACCGCGGCGGCGTGGCCGAGTGGTCGGCGGCGCTGGCGGTAGCCGCCGAAGCTTCGGCCAGCTCCCGGATGCTCGCCGCGCTTGAGTCCGCTGAAGTGTCGGAGGCGGCGCTGAAACTGCTCATCGAGTTGCTGGAAGCTCCCGTAGGCGGAGAAATACCGGGCTTGCGCAACTTTATCCGCCTGTTGCTGGAGAACCGCCGAATGGAGGCACTCGGCGAGATCGCGCGGCAATTCGAAGAGTTCCGGCGTGAAGACGCGCGTCGCGTCGAGGCCGTGATGGTATCCGCAGCGCCGGTTGAACGGGCGCAGCAGCAAGAGATCGCCCGCGCGCTCAAGGCGCGCCTCGGGCGGGAGATTGACTTTCGATTTGAACTGGATGAAGGCCTCCTCGGAGGCGCTCGCATCCAGGTTGGCGACTATGTATTGGACGGGTCCGCGCGTGCAGGTTTGAGCAACCTGGCTTCGGCGCTGGCCCGGCCTTCGAAATAAAGGATAGATGGGTAGAAGGATGGTTCTTAAAGCGAACGAAATCAGCGATCTGATCCGGCAGCGCATCGAGAACTTCGATGCTGCCGCCGAACAGGTCGAAGTGGGCACGGTGGTGTCCGTCACCGACGGCATTTGCCGTATCCACGGCCTGTCGGGCGCACAGTACGGTGAAATGCTGGAGTTTCCGGGCGACACCTTTGGTCTGGCCCTGAACCTGGAACAGGACTCGCTGGGTGCGGTGATATTGAGCGAATACCGGCACATCACCGAGGGCGACGTGGTCAAGGCCACCGGGCGCATACTGGAAGTGCCGGTCGGCGAAGCGCTGCTCGGCCGCGTCGTGGACGCCCTGGGCCAGCCCGTGGACGGCAAGGGCCCGGTGGAAACCAGCGAGTATTCGCCGATCGAGAAGGTCGCCCCGGGCGTCATTACCCGACAATCGGTGGGCCAGCCCGTGCAGACCGGATTGAAGTCGGTGGACTCCATGATTCCCATCGGCCGCGGCCAGCGCGAGTTGATCATCGGCGACCGGCAAACCGGCAAGACTGCGGTGGCCGTGGACACCATCATCAACCAGCGCGGCACCGGCATCAAGTGCATCTACGTGGCCATTGGGCAGAAGAATTCATCGATCGCCAACGTGGTGCGCAAGCTGGAGGAATTCGGCGCGATGGAGCACACCATCGTGGTCGCGGCGCCGGCCGCCGATACCGCGGCCATGCAATACATCGCGCCCTACGCCGGCTGCGCGATGGGCGAGTACTTCCGCGACCGCGGCGAGGACGCGCTGGTGGTGTACGACGACCTCACCAAGCAGGCCTGGGCCTATCGCCAGGTGTCGCTGCTGCTGCGCCGCCCCCCGGGCCGCGAGGCCTACCCGGGCGATGTCTTCTACCTGCATTCGCGGCTGCTGGAGCGCGCCGCGCGGGTCAACGTGGATTACGTGGAGGAGCAGACCGGCGGCAAGGTAAAGGGCCGGACCGGCTCGCTCACCGCCCTGCCCATCATCGAGACCCAGGCAGGCGACGTGTCCGCTTTCGTTCCGACCAACGTGATTTCGATCACCGACGGTCAGATCTACCTGGTGACGGACCTGTTCAACGCGGGCATCCGGCCGGCCATCGACCCCGGTATTTCGGTATCCAGGGTGGGCGGCGCGGCGCAGACCCAAATCATCAAGAAGCTGGGCGGCGGCATCCGCCTGGCACTGGCCCAGTATCGCGACCTGGCGGCGTTTGCCCAGTTCGCCTCGGACCTGGACGCGGCCACCCGCCGGCAGCTGGAACGCGGCCAGCGGGTTACCGAGATGATGAAGCAGAACCAGTACGAGCCGATGTCCGTGGCCGAGACCGCACTATCGCTGTTCGCGGTCCAGGAGGGCTACATGGACGACTTGGAAGTGGACAAACTGCTGCCGTTTGAGCAGGCACTGCAGGCGCATGCTCGCGACAAGCATTCGGACTTGCTCGACCGGATCAACGAGTCCGGCGACTACAACGATGAGATCAAGGCCGGGCTGAAGGCGCTGCTTGAGGAGTTCAAGAGCAGCGGCGCCTACTAGGCGGGGCTGTCGGGAACCAATCAAGGACAGGAAAGAGTGCCGGGCGCAAAGGAAATCCGCGGAAAGATCGGCAGCGTGAAGAACACGCAGAAGATCACGCGCGCCATGGAAATGGTCGCGGCCAGCAAGATCCGCCGCACACAGCAGCGGATGTCGGCCGCCCGGCCATACGCCGACGGCATACGAAAGATCGCAAGCCACCTGTACCACGCCCGTCCGGATTACACGCCGCCCTACCTCGAAGCGAGGGAGGAGAAATCCGCCGGATACATCCTGATCTCCACCGACCGCGGCCTGTGCGGGGGCCTGAACGTCAACCTGTTCCGGCACTTCCTGGCGGAGCTCAAGCGTCAGGCGGATGCGGGCGTAGCCACCCAGATCGTCCTGATCGGCGCCAAGGCCGTCCAGTTCTTCCGCAATCTGGACGTGAACATCACGGGCGTGGCCTCGCACCTGGGCGAGAAACCGCATGTCGTGGACCTGGTCAGCGCCGTGCGGGTCTTGCTGGAGGAATACCGCGAGGGACAGATCGATCGCATGTACGTGGCCCGCAACATTTTCGTCAACACCATGAGCCAGCAGCCGGTGGTGGAGCAGTTGTTGCCGGTGGAAGTCGAGAAGGACGATTCCCTTGCCGCGCATTGGGACTACATATACGAGCCCTCGGCCGGCGAGTTGCTCGACGGTGTGCTGGAGCGCTACATCGAGATGCAGGTGTTCCGGGCGGCGATGGAGAACGTGGCGTGCGAGATGGCGGCGAAGATGGTGGCGATGAAGTCGGCCACCGACAACGCCGGCAAGCTGATCGACTCGCTGCAGCTGCAATACAACAAGGCGCGCCAGGCGGCGATTACCGCGGAGATCGCGGAAATTATCGGCGGCGCCGAAGCCGTATGAGCCTCTTGAGAAAACCCCTGGGAAGGAGGGCTTCCAGCCCTCGATGGCGGAACACCGCCTCCTTCCCCGGCTCTCTGCAAGGGAACAGACGAATGAAAACCCATCAATTAACCGAGGGCTGGAAGCCCTCGTTCCAAGGAGAACGGCATGACCGCTAACGCCTCCGGCGCCATTGTTCAGATCATCGGCGCCGTGATCGACGTGGAGTTTCCGCGCGAATCCATGCCCCGGGTGTATGACGCCCTGGTGGTGGAGGATCGCGGCCTCACCCTGGAAGTGCAACAGCAGCTGGGCGACGGCGTGGTGCGCACCATCGCCATGGGCTCCAGCGAGGGCTTGAGCCGCGGCTTGCCGGTAAGCAGTACCGGAGGGCCGATCACGGTGCCTGTAGGCCACAAGACGCTGGGCAGGATCATGGACGTGCTCGGCGACCCGGTGGACGGCAAGGGCGACGTCGGCGAAGAGGAGCGCCTGCCGATTCACCGTCCCCCACCCACCTTTGAGGACCAGGCGGGCAGCACCGAACTCCTGGAAACCGGCATCAAGGTGATCGATCTGCTGTGTCCGTTCGCCAAGGGCGGCAAGATCGGCCTGTTCGGCGGCGCGGGGGTCGGCAAGACCGTGAACATGATGGAGCTGATCCGCAACATCGCGGTGGAAGCGTCGGGCTATTCGGTCTTCGCCGGCGTTGGGGAGCGCACTCGCGAAGGCAACGACTTCTACAACGAGATGAAGGAATCCGACGTGCTCGACAAGGTGGCGCTGGTGTACGGGCAGATGAATGAGCCTCCCGGCAATCGCTTGCGGGTGGCGTTGACCGGCCTGACGATCGCGGAGCATTTCCGTGATGAGGGGCGCGAGATTCTGATGTTCATCGACAACATCTACCGCTACACGCTCGCGGGCGTGGAGTGCTCGGCGCTGCTCGGGCGCATGCCCTCGGCGGTCGGCTACCAGCCGACGCTGGCCGAGGAAATGGGAGCGCTGCAGGAGCGGATCACCTCCACGCGGACCGGTTCGATCACGTCGGTGCAGGCAATTTACGTTCCGGCCGACGACCTCACCGATCCTTCCCCCGCCACGACCTTTGCCCACCTGGATGCAACCGTCGTGTTGTCGCGTTCCATCGCCGAGCTGGGAATCTACCCGGCGGTGGATCCCCTGGACTCCACTTCGCGCCAGCTCGACCCGCTGGTTGTCGGCCGCGAGCACTACGACACCGCACGCGGTGTGCAACGCGTGCTGCAGCGCTACAAGGAACTGCAGGACATCATCGCGATCCTCGGCATGGACGAGCTTTCCGAAGAGGACAAGCTCTCGGTGCAGCGGGCACGCAAGATTCAGCGTTTCCTGTCGCAGCCTTTCTTCGTTGCCGAAGTCTTTACCGGCTCGCCCGGAAAGTTCGTGACGCTCAAGGAAACGATCCGCAGTTTCAGCGCCATCCTCAACGGCGACTGCGACCACTTGCCTGAGCAGGCCTTCTACATGGCCGGCGGCATAGCGGAAGTCGAAGAGGCGGCCCGGAAGCTGCAATAGCCATGGCTTCGATTCACGTCGACATCGTCAGCGCCGAAGGCGCGATCTTTTCCGGCGAAGCCGACTTCGTGATAGCGCCCGCCTCGCAGGGCGATGTCGGTATTGCGCCCCGGCACGCACCTCTCCTTACGGAATTGCGGCCTGGGCCTGTGCGGGTGCAAAGCGAGGGAGAGGATGAACGCCTGTTCTACGTCACCGGCGGCATCCTTGAGATTCAGCCGAACGCGGTCGTGGTTCTGGCCGATTCGGCGTTACGGCCGGACCAACTCGATGTAAGTGCTGCTGAGGAAGCACGCAAGAAAGCCGAAGAGGCGCTGGCCGGGGCTACCGACAAGTCCGACATCGAGAAGGCGCAGCGCGACCTGGCTGAAGCCTCCGCCCGCCACCGGGCCTTGAAGAAATTGCGCAGCGGCGAGTAGTTTACGGCGGGTTGGGGCGGCGCCTGCATACACAATTTCGCCCGAGCTTTGCATGAAACGCTTGAGTTACGGGGACAAACTCAAGATGTCTGTGTTTTTGTATGCCTAAGCCATTGATATATATGGCTTTACAAATTCGGGGGGATTTTTCACCAAAGTTGGGGAAGTGTTACAACCGAGCGCGTTTCAGCCCTCTTTTCGGCACTTCCCCACAGGTTTTTCCACAGAAAATGTGGATACTCGATAATTGGTTGCGCCGGGAACCAGGACTGCCCTTTTTTCCCGGGGCACGGGCTAGAATCTGCACCCGTCGCGCGTGAGTACCTTTCCTGAATTCGAGTCTTATGACGCCGTTGGCCTGGCGCATCTGGTAAGGGCGCGTGAAGTAACGGCCGCGGAGTTGCTGGAAGCTGCCATCGAACGCTGCGCCGAGCGCAATCCGCGGGTCAACGCCGTGGTTCACATGTTCCATGACCGGGCGCGTGAAGTCGCCGCCGCGCACAACGGTTCCGGCTCCCTGTGTGGCGTTCCCTTCCTGCTCAAGGACGCCGGCGCACATTACGCGGGAGAACCCACCGGCCATGCCTGCCGTTTGTTTGCCGGTCATGTGGCCGACAGGGACACGACATTGGTGCGACGCTACCGGCAGGCAGGCCTGGTGATTTTCGGCAAGACCAACACGCCGGAGCTGGCGCTGGCGGTCACCACCGAGCCTACGGAGACCGGTCCGACACTGAATCCCTGGAATTCCGACTACTCTCCGGGCGGCTCCAGCGGCGGCGCTGCTGCCGCGGTTTCGACCGGCATTGTTCCAGCGGCCCACGGCAGTGACGGCGGCGGCTCGATCCGGATCCCCGCGTCGGCCTGCGGGCTGGTCGGTTTCAAGCCGACTCGCGGTCGGGTGCCGACCGGTCCCGATCGCGCCGAAGGCTGGGCGGGCATGTCGCAACACCATGTGCTCTGCCGAAGCGTTCGCGATTCCGCGGCCTTTCTTGACGCCGTGGAGGGGGCCGAGGCGGGTGACCCCTATCACCCTCCGTCACATGGTGGTTCCTGGCTGGAATCCTTGCTTTACCCGACCGGGACCCTGCGCCTGGCGCTGATCCAGGATTCCTTCAACGGCGTGGAAGTGGATCCCGATGTCCTGCGCGTTCTTCGGGATGTCGCAGACCTGTGCGTGGAGCTTGGGCACCAGGTCGAGGAAGCGCGCTGTCCCCTGTCGCCGGAGGAGCTGCACAACTGCGCCACACTGATACTGGGATCGCACGTCCACGCGGACATCCAGGCGCGATGCCGTGTCCTGGGACGCGAATTTCAACGCAAGGACGTATCGAACGTCACCTGGCGCATGGCGCGCATCGGAGCCGAGGCCAGTGCGTCGGATTACGCTGCGGCGCTGACTCATATCCATTACATTGGACGCCGCATGGGAGAATTCTGCGGCAACTATGACCTCATACTGTCCCCTACGCTTGCCGCACCGGCGCCGCGGCTGGGCGCAATCGACATGGATACCGAGGACCTGAAGGGCTATATGCAAGTCACCAACCGATATACGGCTTTTACGCAGTTGTTCAACGTGACCGGCCAACCTGCCATTTCCCTGCCGCTGGGAGTATCTTCCGGAGGCCTGCCCATCGGCGTGCAACTGGCCGCTGCACAGGGCGGCGAGGCCCTTCTGCTGCGTCTGGCGGCACAGTTGGAGCGGGCGCGACCCTGGAGCGGCCTTTGCCCGGATTACGCGGGGCCCGACTGATGAGTGAAGTCCTGAATGTCATCGTCCTGGCTGCGGGCAAAGGAACCCGGATGCGGTCCGCGCTGCCCAAGCCGCTTCACGCGCTGGGCGGGAAGCCGCTGCTGGCCCACGTTCTGGACAGGGCAGCCGGGCTTTCGGCGGAGCGCGTCATCGTGGTGTGCGGACATGGCGCCGACGAATTGCGGGCGGCCTTTTCCCAGGCCGCTATCGAATGGGTCGAGCAGAAAGAGCAGCGCGGTTCAGGGCACGCCGTAATACAGGCCTTGCCGAAGGTGGACCCGCGATCGCGCGTACTGGTCCTGTATGGCGACGTTCCGCTGGTGCGAGACGATACCTTGCGGCGGCTGGTGGCGGACACCGACGGCGTGTCGCTGCTGACCGCCGAGGTTGACGATCCCACCGGCTACGGGCGCATCGTGCGCGAGGATGACGGCTCGGTGGCCGGCATCATCGAGCATGCGGATGCGTCGGCCGAGCAGCGCCTGATACGCGAGATCAACGTCGGTCCCATGGTCGCGCCCGCCGAGTGGCTGGGCGAGGCCTGCCGGGCGCTCAAGCCCGCGGGCATGAAGCGGGAAATCTATCTGACCCATACGGTGGATATCGCGCTCGCCCGGGGCATCCCGGTTCGAGCGATTGCCGCGGCAGGGCCCGACGAGGCGCTGGGTGTCAACAGTCCGGCGCAACTGGCCGTTGCCCGGCGCCTGTTGCGGGATCGCCGAGCCGCCCGGCTTATGGAACAGGGCGTGCGCATCGCCGATCCCCAGCGCATTGAGATTCGCGCCGCAGTCGAGGCGGGTCGGGACGTTTTTCTGGACGTGGGCGTGGTGCTCGAAGGCAGCATACAGCTGGGCGACGGAGCGAGCATCGGCGCCTACAGCGTGGTCTCGGATTCGCGTCTGGATGCGGGAGCGCGCATCGAGCCGCACTGCGTTGTTGACGGCGCTCACATCGGCGCCGAGGCCCGGGTCGGACCATTCGCGCGGCTACGGCCCGCGGCCCGGCTGGGACCGGATTCGAGGGTGGGCAACTTCGTGGAGGTCAAGAACAGCGAGCTGGGCGAGGGATCCAAGGCCTCGCACTTGAGTTATGTCGGCGATTCCGAGGTCGGCAGGAAGGTCAACATCGGGGCCGGAGTGATTACCTGCAACTACGATGGCGTAAGAAAGCACCGCACCATCATCGGCGACGGCGCGTTCGTCGGGTCCGGCGTGGAGCTGGTGGCGCCGGTGGAAGTGGGCGAAGGTGCCGTAGTCGGCGCCGGGTCCACGGTAACCAAACCGGCGCCGGCCGATCAGTTGACCGTGGCCCGTTCCCGGCAGAAGACCCTGCCGCTGAAGAAGCGCTAAGCCGGCACAGTCAAGCGATGTGCGGAATCGTCGGAGTCGCCGCGGAGCGCGATATTGCGCCCTTGCTGCTTGAGGGTTTGCGGCGGCTCGAATACCGGGGTTACGACTCGGCAGGAATTGCCCTGCAGCCGGGGGACGGCCGTTTGTGGCGCCTGCGGCGGCGCGGTTTCGTGGCCCGGCTGGCCGAGGATTTCAATCAGGATCCCATGCAGGGCGCGCTGGGCATTGCCCATACTCGCTGGGCCACCCACGGCCCTCCCAATGAGCGCAATGCGCATCCCCTGTTCGCAGGCGAGGAAGTCTCGGTAGTGCACAACGGCATCGTCGAGAACTACGAGGCCATCAAGGAAGAACTCATTGCCAGGGGCGTGACTTTCACCAGCGATACGGACACCGAGTGCATCGCCCATCTCATCGCCGGCGAATTGCGTGGCGGCGATGATCTTGCAGCGGCGACCAGGGCCGCGCTGGCCCGCTTGCGCGGCAGTTACGCACTGGTCGTGATGGCGGCCGGCGAATCGGATGTAATCGTTGCCGCTCATCGTGGCGCCCCCATGGTGGTGGGGTTGGGTGATTCCGAGAATTACGTCGCTTCCGACATTGCCGCGCTGCTTCCGGTTACGCGTAGCTACCGTTTCATGCGCGTGGGGGACCTTGCAGTGATTCGTTCGGGGAGCGTGGAATTGAGCGGCCCCGACGGGGAGCCCGTGGACCGGCCGGTGGTTGAGAGCGAGTTCGGTCCCGAGTCGGTGGAGCGGGGCGCCTACCGGCACTTCATGCAGAAGGAAATCTTCGAACAGCCACAGGCGGTGCGCGATACGCTGATGCAGCTGATCAGCGCAGGGTTGCCGGACACCTCACTCTTCGGGCCGGACCTGGGTCCGCGACTGGGCGAGGTGGCCGCGGTGCATATCGCCGCCTGCGGAAGCGCCTACAACGCCGGCCTGGTCGCCCGCCAGTGGATCCAGGAATACGCGGGTCTGCCCTGTACCGTGGAAATCGCCAGCGAATACCGTTATCGTCCTCCGCCACGTCCACGCGACTGCCTGTTCCTGGCCATTTCACAGTCCGGAGAAACGGCCGACACGCTGGAAGCGACCCGTGTGGCCCGGGAACGCGGCTACCTGGGAGTGGTTGCACTGAGCAATGTGGCCACCAGCAGCCTGGTGCGGATGGTGGGGCATAGCCTGCTTACGCGCGCCGGTCTGGAAGTCGGGGTGGCTTCAACCAAGGCTCTGCTAACCCAGTTGGCGGCCCTGGCAATGGTGGCCCTGGCCCTGGCCCGGGCACGAGGAAAATCGCCGGCGGACCTGCGTGGCCTTACACAGGAAGCCGCTGCGTTGCCGGACCTGATCGGACAGCTGTTGGAGATGGACGGGCAGTTCAAGCGGCTGGCCACGCATTTCGAGGACCGTGATCACGTGCTTTTCCTGGGGCGCGGGCCAATGTGGCCGGTGGCGATGGAGGGCGCGTTGAAGCTGAAGGAGCTCTCTTATATTCACGCTGAGGCTTACGCCGCCGGGGAACTCAAGCACGGCCCTCTGGCGCTGGTGGACGAGAGCATGATGGTGGTGGCGCTGGCGCCGAACGACGGCCTGCTGCACAAGTTTCGATCCAACCTTGAGGAAGTTCGCGCGCGCGGCGGGCAACTGTTCGTGGTTGCCGCTCCGGACGCGAACCTGGGCCATGAAGACGGCATGATCGTGCTGCGGCTGCCGGCCCCGGCCAGCGGTCTGCAGGCCCCCGTCCTCTACACGGTCCCGCTGCAATTGCTCGCGTACCACGTGGCGGTCCTGAAGGGCAATGATGTGGATCGCCCCCGCAACCTGGCCAAGTCCGTCACCGTCGACTAGATCGCCGGGAGTGAGGTCAGGTCAGGCGGGCAAAAACGGGGGCGTGGTCGGACGGGCGTTCGAGGCGGCGTGGCGCGGTGTCGATTTCCGAAGCGCTGCATTCGCGGGCCAGCGCTTCGGAAAGCAGGACAAGGTCGATTCGCAAGCCGCGGTTGCGGCGGAAGCCGGCGGCGCGGTAGTCCCACCAGCTGAACTTCTTCTCGGGCTGTTCGAACAGACGGAAGCTGTCGCGCAAGCCCAGGTCTTCGAGAGCGCGCAGCCGCTCCCGTTCCGGCTCGCTGCACAGGATCTTGTCGCGCCATTCCTCGGGATCGTGAATGTCGCGATCATCCGGAGCGATGTTGAAATCACCCATCACCGCCAGCCGCGGCCAACGCTCAAGCTCCCAACGCATCCACTCGGTCAGCGCATCCAGCCAGCGCAGCTTGTAATAGTAGTGGTCGTGTCCCACTTCCTTGCCGTTGGGTACGTACAGATTCACCACCCGGGTATCGCCCACTGTTGCCGCCACCGCCCGCGCCTGCGGGTCTTCCAGTCCGGGAATACCGATCACCGGCTCGGCAACCTCCTCCCGGGTAAGCAGAGCCACACCGTTATAGGTCTTCTGTCCGTGCGTTAGACAACGGTAGCCCAGCTCTTCAAACGCTTCCCCGGGGAAATCCTCGTCGCGGCACTTCAGTTCCTGCAGACCCAGCACATCGGGGGCGTGGGCCTGAAGCCAGTCCCCCACATGCTCCTTGCGTACCCGCACGGAGTTGACGTTCCAGCTTGCGATCATCATGGCCGGAGACTCGGTGGAAACAGGTTCAGGACCGCGGGCGCCCTACGCGGATATGCACATCTCCCACCCGGTCGATTCCGGCGGTGACATGGTCCCCGGGTTTGAGCGGACCCACGCCGGCCGGAGTTCCGGTGAAGATCAGGTCGCCCGGCTTGAGTTCGAAGTAAGTGGATACCTGTGCGATCAGGTCTATCGGCTTGCGGATCATTTCCTTGATGTCCGCTTCCTGCCGGACTTCGCCGTTGACGGCCAGCCAGATGCGGCCCTTTGCCGGGTGGCCGATGCTGGAGGCGCGGCGCAGGGTGCTCACCGGCGCGGAATACTCGAAGCTCTTGGCGATCTCCCAGGGATCGCCTGCATTGCGGGCCTCCGTCTGCAGGTCGCGGCGGGTCAGGTCGATGCCCACGCCGTAGCCGTACACATGTGCCAGCGCATCCTCGGCGGCAATATTCAATCCTCCCCCCTGGAGAGCAACGACCAGCTCGACCTCGTGTTGCAGGTCCTTGGTGCGGGTCGGGAACGGCACTTCACCGCCGTCCGGCAGCACCGCGTCCGCGGGTTTCATGAACACCGGAGGCTGAGGGACCGTTGGCCTGTTCATCTCATGAATATGGTCTGCGTAGTTCCAGCCTACGCAGAAAATCCGGCGGGCCGGAAACCGCCGCTCGATCCCCCGCACCGTCAGACTCGGACGGTAATAATCAAATAATTCGCTCATTGGCTTGGGCGGCGGGCAAGGTGTCATTGCGTCGCCAACCCCGCACTTTCGCCAATTTTTGTGACGGGGTCAAGCCAACGATCAAGTCATGCGTGGCTCTGCGGCGAATTTCCTGGCGCCGAAGCGTTATCCTCTCGCCCATGCGGAAATTCGATCTGATCGTGGTGGGTGGGGGCAGCGGCGGGCTGGCGGCCGCCCAGAGAGCGGCGGAATACGGGGCGCGGGTTGCGTTGCTGGAATCCGGGCGCCTGGGAGGCACTTGCGTCAACCGCGGATGCGTTCCAAAGAAGATCATGTGGCACGCAGCGGAGCTGGCGCGGGAACTGTCCGAGTCGCGGGAATACGGCTTCGACCTGACACTTGACGGCCACGACTGGCCGCAACTGGTAGAACGCCGCGAGCACTACATTCGCCGGCTCAACGGGATCTACGCAGAAAACCTGAAACGACGGGGCATCGAGTGTGTGGCCGGACACGCGGCCTTCTCCGGGTCGCGAACCGTGACCGTCAAAAATGCGGAATACGGTGCGGAACGCATTCTGGTCGCCACCGGCGGCGCGCCGGTTGTGCCGGAGATTCCGGGCGCGGACCTGGGAATTACCTCCGATGGTTTCTTCGAGCTGGAGCGGCGCCCGGAGAAAGCGGCGGTAGTCGGCGCCGGCTATATCGCCGTGGAACTGGCCGGGATTCTGCGTGGTCTGGGTGCCGAGGTGACCCTGCACCTGCGGCGCGATTCGGTATTGCGCCGCTTCGACGAGATCCTTCAGCAAGCTTGCCTGGAGGGGTTTGCCGGAGCTGGAGTGCGCATCGTCACCGGATTCGTTCCGAGTTCGCTTGACCAGGAGACTGACGGTTTGCATCTTGCTGCGGCATCGGGCGAATGCAGCGGCCCCTTCGACACGGTGATATGGGCGGTGGGAAGGCGGCCGCTTACAAAAGGTCTGAAGCTTCAAGCCGCCGGGGTGGAATGCGACCGGCGCGGCGCCATGGGGGTCGATCAATGGCAGGAGACCAGCGTGCCGGGCATATTCGCGATCGGCGACGTCACCGGCCATCATGAATTGACGCCCGTGGCGATCGCGGCCGGGCGCCGATGGGCGGACCGGAACTTTGGAGGCATGGCCGAGCGGCGCATGGACTACAGCAACATACCCACCGTGGTGTTTACGCACCCGCCTCTGGGCTCGGTGGGCCTGACCGAGCAAGAGGCGCGATCGGCCCACGGGGAGGCCGTTCGTTGCTATCGTTCCGACTTCGTGCCCTTGTACTACGGCATTACGAGCAACAAACCCAGAGCGCACATGAAGCTGGTTACCGTGGGGCCCGACGAACGCGTAGTCGGCTGCCATCTGTCCGGCCCCGGAACGGATGAGATGCTGCAGGGCTTTGCGGTGGCGGTGCGGATGGGCGCCCGCAAGGCGGACCTCGACGAAACGGTCGCCATCCACCCGACCGCCGCCGAAGAGCTCGTGACGATGCGTTAGCGGGTCAGGGCGTCGCCGCCCCCGCGGATCAGTTCTTCGGTATCCGGCCGGCGGCCATGCCAGATCCGAAAGCTCTCGGCCGCCTGTTCCACCAGCATCCCCCAGCCGTCGTGCGCCGAGCGCGCCTTGCCCTGCCGCGCCCAGGAAAGAAACGGCAGGGCCGCCGGACCATAGGCCAGGTCCACGCACACCGAACCGGCAGCGGCCGCAGGCGGCAAGCCGGGTGACTGGCCGGCCATTCCCGCCGAGCTTGCATTGATGACCAGGTCCGCTTCCGGCAGGTCTTTATCCTCAGGGTCCAGGATTCGAACCCGGCCCAGGGCAGCGAAGCGGCGCGCCAGTTCCGCCGAGCGCTCGCGGGTGCGGTTGACAATGGCGATCTCCGCGATGCCTGCAGAGAGCAGCGCGGGCGCCACCCCGCGTGCTGCGCCACCTGCCCCGATCATCTGCACCCTTGCGCCTTCAAGGTTCATGGCAAGGTTAGCGCGCAAGTGCCGAAGCAGGCCGAGCCCGTCGGTGTTGTCGCCCCGGGCGCTGCCGTCTTCCCGCAGGGTCAGTGTATTCGCCGCTCCCGCCTGCCTGGCCTCGGCGCCCAGCACATCACACAAACGCGCGGCCTCCTCCTTGATCGGCACGGTGATGTTGCACCCTCTGCCCCCTTCCCCGGCAAAGCGCTCCAGCGCTTCTGCGAGGCTGCCCCCGCGGGCCTCGATCTTTCGGTATTCCATTGCCACATCAAATTGCAACGCAAAGCGGCGATGGATTTCCGGCGAACGGCTATGTTCGATCGGGTGTCCCATTACGGCATAGAGTGCAGACATTTGGTTTGGACCGGGGTGATTTCCCTGTGCTGTCGTGGCGCTAGGGTACCGCAGTAGCCCGCCGCCGGGTGCAGCTTCGGTGTGCTAGACTTCGGCGGCGGGAAAAACCATTCCCGAATTGGTTGCATTTGGCTCGTTCGCGGGCCTGCGGCCTTCGAACTCCCTCTAGTAGGGGACATCGCAATAAACTGGAGGCATTCCTATGACCAGTCCTGAACGCAAACTACTTGCCCTCGCCCTTAGCACCGCACTAGCGGTTGGCGCCGCCGGAACAGCCGGCGCTGCGACCGCTGACTTCTTCGAAACCGGAAGTGCGCCGAGCCTGATGGATAGCCATGGCGACGACGACGATGACGGCGACGACGACGAAGATGACGAGGATGACGACGAAGGCAGCTGCGGCGAAGGTAGCTGTGGCGACGACGACGGCGAAGAGGAATAATTCGCCGCTACGCAAGTAGCACCCTCAGGACGACAGCCGGCGGGCCCAAGCGGTTCGCCGGCTGTTCCGTCCATTACGACCGGCGTTTAGGCGCCGGACTACTGTCAGGCCCATCGGGGCGCTGATGCGAGCCTCGGTCGTTTGTCGTGGTCGAGGCAATTGCAGGCAGTCGACCTGCGTATTTCCGCGTACCTCCGTAACGCACTGAGGCGCTCGATTTAGATGGTGGACCGCTGTCCCTGGTCGCTCGGCGTGAGCGACCTGTACCAGGCGTACCACGATGAGGAGTGGGGCGTGCCCGCGCTCGACGACGCTATCCACTTTGAATTCCTGATCCTTGAATCCGCGCAGGCAGGTTTGTCCTGGCGTACCGTCCTGCACAAGCGCGAAGGCTATCGTAGCGCCTTCGCCGGCTTCGACCCGGTCCGCGTGGCGCAATACGGCGAACAGGAAATCGAGGCCCTCACCGCCAATCCGGCCATCATTAGAAATCGTCTGAAGATCAGAGCTGCGGTCAACAACGCGAGCGCCTTCCTCAAGGTGCGCGAGCAATTCGGCTCCTTTGGCCGCTATATCTGGAACTTTGTTGACGGCCAGCCCCTGGTCAATCTTTGGGATCGCCAGGACCAGCTGCCCGCCACTTCACCGCTGTCCGATCAGGTCTCGGCCGACCTCAAGGCCCGCGGCTTCAAGTTCGTGGGTTCCACCATCATTTATTCCCACCTTCAGGCGTGCGGCCTGATCAACGATCACCTTGCAAGCTGCTTCCGGCACTCGGAATGCCGGCAAGCCTGGACGGGCCTCCCCTGGACCTGAGAGCCTAGATTCTCGTGATGGTTCCGGACCAGCGCCAGATCGAAAGCTGGGTAATCAGTTCGCGGCCGATCAGGTCCATCTTGCGCAGCTGATCGAGGCGCGCGGAGACCTCGTCCAGTTCGCTTTCGCCGAAGACGGTCCGGAGCACGCCGCAGGCGTCGGCGATGCAGATCAGGGCGATGTCGCGGGGATCGGGGATGTCGCCGGAAAACAGCACGCCCATCACGCGCTGGCGCGCTTCGCGCTGCACCTTGCCGTCGATCATGGGATAACGTCGCGACCGGAACACCCACAGGAATTTTTCTTCCCGCCGTTCCAGCACGCCCCGCTCGATCAGGCTCTCGATGGCTTGCTCCTGGATTGCCTCGCCCTGTTCCGACGACAGTATCTCCAGCCACTGAGTCGTGTCCCGGGTGGTTTTGCTCTCGCTGATCCGCCTGAGGGCCCCGTCGAGCATTGGATTGCCGATGGGCTTGGGGTCGATGATCATCAACTGTTCCGGATCCGTGTCGATCCGGTCGGCGAAAGCCAGGTCCATCAGGACGCCGCCGACCAGCGCATGCTCCAGCGCGTACTTGCCGATCGGCAGGAACGTGCCGGTCTTGTCATCGAGCAGCAGCGCCAGGGTTTCTTCGGCAAAGGTAATCATGGATGGGTCCTTTAGGCGTCTGATTTCATTTCAACAGTTTCCGCGGCGCTTGTCGATTATCCGGGCCCGCCGGCACGCAGCACTTCTCCGGTGGCGGCGTCCCGGATTTCAGTGGGGCCTTCCAGCGGACCGCACTCGCCCGGCATCACCCAATCGACTTCGCCGGCGAAGTACTCGCCGGCCTTCTCGGCGCTATGCGCCGGCGGCAAACCGTGCGGATTGCAGCTTGTGGAAACCAGCGGCGATTCCACCGCCAGGCTCAATGCGGCCGCCTGTGGATGCAGGCTCCGCCGCACGGCGACGGTGGGCCGGCCGCCGGTGATCCACTCCGGCGTACGCTTCGAAGCTGCCACCACCCAGGTGACTCCCCGGCTGCGGCGCAGTTCTCTCGGGTTCCGCACCTTGTCGAGGTCCGTCACCCAGCCGACGAATTGCCCCCATTTCGCGGCGACAAGGATCAGACCCTGCGACCGGTCCCGGCCCTTGAGGCGCAGCAGGCGCTCGACTGCCTGCTCGGAGTCCGGCAGGCAGCCCAGCCCGTAAACGGACTCGTTCGGATAGGCAATGACGCCGCCGGCGCGAAGGATACGGACGGCGCGACGGATCTTCGAATCAGGATCGCCGGGAGCGTCCCCGGGATCGTTTCTTGGATGCATTTTTCAGCAGTTCCTGGCATTGCTCCAGCGACAGGCCGGCGGGGTCCTGTTGGCGCGGGACCGAAACGTTCCGTTCTCCATCCGTTACGTAGGGTCCGTATCGGCCGTCCAGCACCTTGATGCTGCTGCCGTCGAATTCCTTGAGTGCAGCGCGCTTCGAGCGCTTCGCCGGCTGCACCTTGAGCGCTTCCTCCAGCGTAACCGTAAACACCGACAGCGGCTTGGGCAGCCGCAGGTACCTGGGCCGGGTCTTGCCGCCACGCTCCCCGATCTGCACGTAAGGTCCCTTGACCCCACACCCGACAAGAACCGGGCGCCCGTTGTCGGGATGCTTCCCCAGCCTGCGCGGAAGGCCAAGCAGGGCCACGGCCTCGTCCAGGTTTACCTTGTACGGGGAAATCTCCGGCGGAAGAGACGCATACTTCGGCTTGCCGTCGTCCCGGTCGCCGAGTTGCGCATAGGGTCCGAACCGGCCGCGCCCGGCATAGACCATTTGGCCGGTGTCCGGGTGCGTGCCCAGTTCCCGGGGCAAGGAAAGCAATTGCAGCGCCTCCTCCAGGGTGACTGCCTCTTCGCTCACGCCGTCCGGCAAGGATGCATAGCGCGGCTTCTCCTCGCCGCCCTTCTCGCCGAGCTGAACGAATGGCCCTCTCCGGCTGCGTCCGGCGTAGACTGAATGCGTGCTGGCCGGATCCTGGCCAAGGAGGCGCGGTCCCCGAAGCAGGTCCAGCGCCTGCTCCAGGTTGATGTCCGCATAGGTGAGTCCGTCGCGCATGGTTGCCATCTGCGGACGATGGTCCTTGCTGCGTTCGCCGGCCTGGACGAAATAGCCGTAGGGGCCAAGCCGCGCATATACGGATTCGCCGGTATCCGGGTGCTTGCCCAGCAGCCGGCTGGGACGCTCGTCGGCACCCTTGAGCGTGCGTTTTTTCTCCGAAAGTTGCTCGGAGTAATGCGACCAGAACTCGTCCATCACCGGCACCCAGTGCTTCTCTCCGTTAGCCACGGAGTCCAGCGACTCCTCCATGCCGGCGGTGAAATCGAAATCGACGTAGTCGTTGAAATGGCGCGTCAGGAACTCCGCTACCAGCCTGCCTTTCTGGGTCGGCACGAAGTTACGCTTCTCCATCACGGTGTATTCGCGGTCCCGCAACTTGCGCAGGGTCTCGGCGTAGGTGGACGGACGTCCGATACCGTGTTCCTCCAGCGCCTTGACCAGGCTGGCCTCGCTAAAACGCGGCGGCGGTTCGGTGAAGTGCTGTTCTCCGGCAAGCTTCTTGACCGCGAGCGTTTCGCCTTTGGCCAGTGGCGGCAGCGCCTTGTCCCTGGCCTCGGCCGAGGGCGCCAGAACCTTGAGAAAGCCCGGGTGAGCGAGTGTATTGCCGGTGGCGCGAAAACGGCCGGCGGGTGGCTGCTGCGCGTGGAGCCGATCGGCTGCGCCCGGCAGGAACTCGGCGCTGACGCGGTCGTACAGGGCGTCGCTCATCTGGCTGGCTACCGCGCGCCGCCAGATTATGTCGTACAAGCGATACTGGTCGGTATCGAGATGGCGCCTGAGGGATTCCGGTTCGCGGCTCATGCTCGTCGGCCGGATGGCCTCGTGCGCTTCCTGGGCGTTTCGGGTCTTGGTGCGGTAACGGCGGGGCGATGCGGGCAGGTAGTCCCCGCCCATCTTCTCCTCAATGTAGCCGCGGATTTCCTGGACCGCTTCATTCGCCATCTGGACCGAATCGGTGCGCATATAGGTGATCAGGCCAACTGCTCCGCTGCCCGTGTCGATTCCTTCATAAAGGGATTGGGCCACGCGCATCGTCCGTTGTGTCTGCATGCCCAACTGCCGCGAGGCCGACTGTTGCAGCGTGGAGGTGGTGAAGGGGGGCGGCGGACTGCGCTTTGCCCGCGTCTCGGTGAGTTTCTCGATGGTAAGGGAGTTCTGGGCTCCCGCGACCGTGTCGTCCCTCATCGCTTGCAGAAGGGCGTTGCGAGCCTGTTCGGTCTGTTCGGCGTCGCCGAGCGAGAACTTCTTCAGTTTCTCGCCGCCAAGTTCCACCAGCGCGGCCTCAAAGTCCTGGCCGGACTTGTTCAGGTGAGCGGTGACGGTCCAATACTCGCGCGGCTTGAACTCCTCGATTTCCTTCTCGCGCTCAACAATCAGCTTCAGGGCCGGGCTCTGCACCCGGCCCGCCGAAAGGCCCCGCGTCAGGGTTCGGGACAACAGCGGCGACAAGGTAAACCCAAGTAGCCGATCCATGCAGCGCCGCGCCTTCTGCGCTTCGACCAGCGGCATGGCGACGTCGCGGGGCGATTCCACGGCCTCGGTGACGGCCCGCCGGGTGATCTGATTGAATGCCACTCGGTGAACCTGCTTGCCCTTCAGCGCGCCTTGCTCCGAAAGCAATTCGAGAAGATGCCAGGCGATCGCCTCGCCTTCGCGGTCCGGGTCGGTAGCCAGGTACAGCGCCGGCAGCTTCCTCAGCGCCGAGCGGATACGTTGCACGGCCGCTTTGGAGCTCTCCAGGGGTTCGAACTCCATTTCGAATCCGTTCTTGGTATCGATGGACAAACCGCCGTGTTTCAGGTCACGCACATGCCCGTTGCAGGCCAGCACCTGGTAACCCTTCCCCAGGTACCGTTGCAGCGTCCGGGCCTTGGCGGGGGATTCGACCACGATGAGCCCCCCCGCGACCTTATCGGGCGTCTCGGGATTCATCGGCGATGCGCCTGTCTTTCCGGGTTCCGGGTGAGCGGATTCATGGTGTCGCTGGTTTGCTGCCGTAGTTCTCGTCAAATATCCGCGCGCATCCTAGCACTGTTTAGGGGTTTCGTTGGAAGCGGCCTCCCGGTAACGAATGCACCTGACCGTCCAGTTCCAGCCGGGCGAGCGCGCCAGACACCTCCGCTGCGCCCAGGCCGGTCTCACTGACCAGTTCCTCGATGCTCACGGGGCCATGCTGAAGCAGGTCGCCGAACAGCGGCAGCGCTTCCGGGGCCGATTGCGGTTCGCCGTCTGCAGTCTCTCCCGGCGGAACGATCTGCAGCAATGGCGGCAATTCCTCGAGGACGTCCTCAGGCCGTTCCACCAGCTTGGCGCCGGTTCGAATCAAAGCGTGGCAGCCGCGGGCCAGGGGGCTGTAAATCGACCCCGGCACTGCGAAGACCTCACGTCCCTGTTCGGCGGCAGCGCGGGCAGTAATGCGCGCGCCGGACCGTTGTGCAGCCTCCACAACCAGCACGCCCGCCGAGATACCGCTGATGATGCGGTTGCGGAGGGGAAACAGCCATTTTTGCAGCGCTGTCCCGGGTGGATTCTCCGACACCAACGCGCCGCCTGCGGCAATCCGGCGCGCCAGTTGCTCGTGCCTGCGTGGATAGACGCGGTCCAGGCCGGTGGCGCACACGCCGATCGTGAGACCCGCAAATTCCAGCGCGGCCTCATGGGCGGCCGCGTCAATGCCTTCCGCCAGTCCGCTGACGATGCAAAGGCCCCGCCGGCTTAAGGAGCGGGAGAAGTCCGCCGCTGTGGAGAGGCCGAGTGGCGTTGCCGAACGGCTGCCGACGATGGCGATTTGAGGTTCGGCAAGCACTTCGGGCCGGCCCAGCACGAAGAGCGCAGCCGGCGGATCGTCGATTTCCCGCAACAGCGGCGGGAAGCGGGGGTCCGTCACCGGGACCAGGTGCGCGTCATCGCGCGCAAGCCAATCGAGGCAGCGGCGCATCGCGGCAGGGTCGGGCCTGGTCAGCCCGCGAATGCTCCGTTCACTGACGCCGGCTTGCCGCAGTTCGGCGCGTGGTGCGTCGATGAGAGCGCCGGCGTTTCCGTAACAATCCAGCAGGCGCTGCCGAAGCAGGGCCGGCAGGCCGGGGCAAAGGACAAGGGCGATCCAGGGTTCTGCTTCCATGCGCGGAAATCCTTTCAAGGATGTGGGAAAATAACACAGGCGACGGATTTCTTGAGCCTCGAAAATACACGCAGATGTCACAGTTGCGAATACTGACGTTTCCTGATCGCCGACTGCGCCGCAAGGCGCGGCCGGTATCGCTTGCAAGTGATCACCTGCGGCGTCTGGGCGACGACATGCTGGAGACGATGTACGCCTCCCGGGGTGTCGGCCTCGCCGCTACCCAGGTGAACGTGCTGGAGCGCGTGCTGGTAATGGACATCTCGCCGGAGCGCGATACTCCTCGCTGTTACGTGAATCCCGAGATCGTTTCCTCCCAGGGGGAGGTGGTCAGCGAGGAAGGCTGCCTTTCGGTGCCGGAATTCACCGCCGAGATTTCGCGGGCCGAACGCGTGTCGGTCCGCGCCTATACGGTGGACATGGAGCCCTTGGAGGAGCAGCTGGACGGGCTTGCCGCGATCTGCATGCAGCATGAGATCGATCACCTCGACGGCAAGTTGTTCATCGATTACCTCTCGCCGCTGAAGCGCCGCATGCTCCGCAAGCGACTCGAAAAGTCGGAGCGAACCGGCAAGCCGGCGGTGCTGGAGCTGTAGCGCGAACGCCGCTCGTCCGATGAACTCGCCTGCGAAGATCCTGTTTGCAGGCACACCCGACTTTGCCCTGGCTTCCCTGCGGGCCCTGCATTTGTCGGGGTACTCGATCGCCGCCGTCATCACGCAACCTGATCGCGGCTCCGGGCGGGGCCGACAGCCTGCCTCCTCGCCGGTCAAGAAGTGGGCGCAGAAAGCCGGTTTGCCACTGCTGCAGCCGCTACTCTGGGACGAACCGCTGATCGGCCGATTGCGCGGCCTTGGCGCCGATCTGATGGTCGTTGCGGCGTATGGCTCCATCCTGCCTGCGGCCGCGCTCGAAGTGTGCCTCCTGGGGGCGGTCAACGTTCACGCTTCGCTGCTGCCTCGCTGGCGTGGGGCCTCGCCGGTCGCGGCGGCAATCCTGGCGGGCGACCGGCACGCCGGGGCCACGCTGATGCAAATGGACCCGGGCCTGGATACCGGGCCTGTGCTGGCGGCACGGCGTACGCGTATCGAATCGGAAGAGACTGCCGGAGAACTGGAAGCACGCCTGGCTCGATTGGGTGCTGAACTGCTGCTGGAAAAATTGCCGCCGATCCTGGCGGAAGACCTGCAGGCAGTTTCGCAGGATGAAAGCAGGGCCAGTTATGCGCCCCGGATCACCAAGCAGCAGGGGCGCCTGGACTGGTCGCTGCCGGCGGAAGAACTCGCCCGCCGCGTGCGCGCCTTCGACCCCTGGCCGGTAGCCCATGCTGTATGGTGCGATCAGCCTCTGCGCTTGTGGCAAGCGCACGTGCTGCCGCCTGTTGACGATGCGGCGCCGGGGCGCGTGCTGGGTATCAGCGGCGAAGGGATCGACCTGGCAACGGTCTCGGGCGTGCTGCGAGTGCGGGAGATCCAGTTGCCTGGCCGCCGCCGCATGCCGGCCGCGGATGCCGCGCGCGGGGCGCCATTGGCCGGGGCGCGGTTGGCGTGAGCGAAGCCGGCAGCGAGATTCGGATCGTCAGTGCACGAGCTGTCTACGGCGTGCTCCAGGGGCGCAGCTACGAGCAGGCGCTTGCCGGGGCGGGTCATCGTTCTCTTCCTCCCGAGCGGCAGCCCCTGGCTTCGGAGCTGGCGCTGGGGGCGCTGCGCTGGCACCATCGGCATGAGGAATTGCTGGAAATTCTCCTGGATCGGCCAAGGCCGGCGAGCGAATTGCACGCCTTGCTTTCGGTGGGGCTGTTTCAACTGACGCACACGCGGGTTCCGCACCATGCCGCGGTGAGCACTAGCGTGTCAGCCGGCAAGAAGCTGCTGCCGCGATCGCTGGCGGCCGTGGTGAATGCCGTTCTGCGCCGGTATCTGCGCGAGCGGCCGAGCCTGGAGAAGCAAGCGAATCTCAGTCTCAAGGGACGGTTCTCCCATCCCGGCTGGATGATCCGCCAATTTCAGGAAGCCTGGCCCGGCCACTGGCAGGCGATCCTGCGCACCGGCAACCGCAAGCCTCCGATGTGGCTGCGGGTGAACCGTAGCAAGATCGATCGGGAGTCTTACCGGGACAGGCTTCTTGGCTCCGGTCACGGGCGATGCACCTTGCCGGCGGGGTTACCGGACGCCCTGCGCATCGATCCGCCCCGGCCGGTGGCGCAATTGCCCGGCTTTGCCGAAGGCCTGGTGTCGGTGCAGGATGCCGGGGCGCAAATGGCGGTTGACCTGCTTGATATCAAGCCGGGCATGCGGGTCCTGGACGCTTGCGCGGCGCCGGGAGGCAAGACCGCTCAGTTGCTGGAAAGATGTCCGGATGCGGGCAAAATGGTGGCGCTGGACGTGGACGCTGAACGCCTCAAGCGGCTCAAGGCAAACCTCAAGCGCCTTGGCCTCGACGCAACCGTGCGCCTGGGCGACGCGCGGCGGCCGGAAGAGTGGTTCGACGGCCGCCCCTTCGACCGCATTCTGCTGGATGCGCCCTGCTCGACAACGGGCGTCATTCGCCGCCACCCCGACATCAAGCACCTGCGCCGCGAAACGGACATTCCGCGCTACGCGGCGCTGCAGGCGAGACTGTTACGGACTTTGTGGCCGCTTCTCAAACCCCGCGGGCGTTTTCTTTACAGCGTTTGTTCCGTATTGCCGGAGGAAACGAGTGATGTAATCGGCGCCTTTCTGAGCGAAAATAGAGACGGGGTGGAGAAATTGAGGGGCGCTGCCAGCCTTGCCGGTGGCTGGGCGCTGCCCTTGACCAGACACGGTTACCAGTTGCTGCCTGGGAGGCACGGCGCCGACGGACATTTCAATGCGGTCTTGGAAAAAATTTAGATTGCCCCTTCCCCGTTCCCGGCGGTGGTGCCTGGTGGCGCTGCTTGCACTGCTGTACCTGCCGCTCGCCGCGCCGGCTTCGGAAGTCGACGTGCGCCTGGCATACGCTCGCGCCAGCGACGGAAACTGGCTGGTCACCACGCGGGTGGACATCGAGTTGGACGAAGAGGCAGAACAGCTGGTCAAGGAAGGCCTGCGGCTGAAGTTCGAGGTGGAGTTCGCAGTCGCGCTGCCCCGGACCTTGATGCCGTCGAAGAAGCTGAAGAGTTTCGTTCGCGTTCTTTACCTCGAGTACGACTCCGAGGCGGCCCGCTTCGTTGTGACTTCACCATCAGTTGACACGCGCGCCGAATTCGCCACGATGTTCTCGGCCCTGCGCAAGATCGGTTACGTTGCCGACCAGCCGGTAATCGAGGAAGCGGAGTTGCAGCCGGGACAATCGTACTTTTTTTCGGTGCAGGCACAGATATTTCCGGAGGATGCCGGCTGGTGGCGGCGCAATGTGGCCGGCCGTCTGGGTATCGGGCCGGTTTTGAGCAGCCAGACCTATACCTGGTCCATTAAGCCCGCCGCTCCCGAACTAACTCCGTAGCAGAAGGCTGATCGCCATCGCCGCGACGGCCACCAGGAACACGGCGCGGATCAGCTTCTCGCCCTTGGCCACGGTAAGTCGCGCGCCCAGCCAGCCGCCGGCCGAATTGCCCACTGCCAGCGCCAATCCCACCAGCCAGAGGATTTCCGATTGCCAGGCGAAAATTGCCAGCGCAAGGAGCGTATAGGGCAGGATGATCACGACCTTGTACATGTTCACGCGCACCAGGTCCATGCCCAGGATGCGGTGCAAGGCGGGCATCAGGAGAAAACCCACACCCACCTGGATGAATCCGCCCCAGAAGCCTGCCAGCACAAGGGCTGCATAGCCCAGCCGCCGCCGTCCGGGGGTGAGCTCTACCGGAGCCTGGGTTTTTCTGCCCCGCATGATCAGCAGAGTCACGACCACCATGGTGAGCACCACAATGCGGTCGAACCATGGGCCGCTGATCCGCACGCCCACCGAAGCTCCGCCAACCGCGCCTGCACAGGCGAACAGGGAAAGCCAGAGCGCCTCTCTCAGTTCCTTGAAACCGTGCCGCCGAAAGGTGTTGAAGGCCACCAGGTTTTGCGCGACGATGGAAACGCGCAGGGTGCCGTTGGCGATCGGAGCGGGCAGGCCGGCGAGCAACAGCACCGGCAGTGTGAGCAGCGAGCCGCCGCCCGCCATGACGTTCAGGAAGCCCGCGGCACAGCCGGCCAGCACCAGCAGCGGCAGGAATTCCAGCGGCAGAAGGTCGGTCACGTCTCCGCCGGCAGGCTTGCTCGCATGACCTCGGGCAGTTCATCGTGCCGCAGGGGCGGCAGGTTCGCGGGCGCCGGGCGCGAGTTGTAGGTGTTCCAGAAAATCACGTTGCGATTCTTGTAGCGTTCCTTTTGACCGTCGCTCAGCAAGGCGGCTGCTGCCTTGCCCGAATAGGTGTACTCGAGCCTGGCGTTTGCCTTTTTCCGCATCAGCTGGATGGCTGCCAGCGCATCGTCCGTGGGCAACGCATACCCCGGGCCCAGGAACTCCTGGCGAAACTCAACCCGGCCCAGCGGGTTTTCTTCGGGCAGCGGGCAGACTCCCTCAAGGAGCATTCTGAGTTCAACGGCCAGCGACTCGATTCTCTCCATCGAAGTCATGTCATCGGATACCACGCGGGCGGCGATGATTCTTGTCGGCAGACCGGCGAGCGCCAGGCCGAAGTCGAGCCCCACCGTGCTGCCCGCGGACCCGCAGGGCAGGTAGATAAGGTCGGGAGCCGGACACTCTCCGGACTTGACCTGTTCGGCAAGTTCCAGGGCTCCGCAGACATATCCCAGGCAACCCAGTGGCGAGGAACCTCCGAGCGGAATCTCGTACCAGGCGCCTTCTTCCGTGAGCAGCCTTGCTCGATGAACGGCCGTTTCCTGCTGGTCGGCCGCAGGGATGAGACGTGTACCCAGAAGGAAGTGGTATCGAAGTGTTGTCTCCACGTATGGCGTGGGCGGTTGCGGTCGGACGATGCCGCAGCATGCCAGGCCCAGGCTGTGCGCGTAGTGTGAGGTGGAGAGAATGTGGTTCGAGCCGACCGCGCCGTAAGTGAGTACGCCCCGGTATCCGCCTCCCAGGGCGTCCGCAAGGAGGAATTCGAGCTTTCTCAGCTTGTTGCCGCCGTGCTTCGGGCCGCTGATGTCGTCGCGCTTGATCCACACGGAACGGGCTTCGAGTTCTTCCGCCAGTGCTTCCTGGCAATCCAACGGCGTCGGCGTCTGGGCAATGGCCCGCCAGGGAAAGCTTTGTTGAATGGCCTCGCGGTAGGCACGGGCCCGTGAGGCGGAAATCAATGCTATTGGACCAGCTTGAGCAGGTAGAAATCGAAACGATGTTGTCGCAGCTGGGCACGGCTCGCGTTCAGTTGCTCCAGGTCGTCAATCGGGCCGATCCGAACGCGATAATGGGTTTGCCGGTCAATGATCACCGGTTGGATACGTGCCGTCATGCCCACCAGAGCCAGCCGGGCCTTCAGCGATTCTGCTCCGGCCTGACGGGTGAAAGTGCCCAACTGCAGCACGTACATGCCGGGCGCCTCCACCCGGCTGGGCGTTGGAGGACCCGGTTCAGAATCCGGCGGTGGTGCGGTAGCGGGCTCGGTGGGGGCTGCGGCCACTGTTTCCGGTGCGGTATCCGCTGGAAGATCCGCGGCCGGCTGGTCTGCCGGCTCCGGCGTTGCCTCGGATGCCGACGCCAGGTTTTCCTCCACGACTTCCTCGCCCTGTTCGAATATGTCGTAGAAGTCAAACGTGGGGCCGGAGGAAGGATTTTCGGGCGGGCTGCCGGAAGACGGCTCCGACAACCATTGGGTGATCATGGGATAGACCCATAACGCCAATACCAGGCCCAGTACGATGCCCGCCACGAATTCTCCACGGCGCCAGCCGCCGCTTTTGGCTCGAGTCCGCTTTGCCATTTCTACATGCTCCTCGGCGCCGATACGCCCAGCAGTCCCAGACCGTTGCGCAGGACCTGGCCGCTGGCCTGCGCCAGCAGCAGGCGCGCCGCGCGCAATTCCTGTTCGGCATCCAGCACCTTGCAGTGCTTGTACCAGCCGTGAAAGGCCTGGGCCACTCCGATCAGATAATGCGCCACCACCTGGGGCGCCCTCTGCAATGCCGCCTGTTCCACCGTCTCGGGCAGGCGTGCCAGCGCCAGCATCAGGTCGATCTCCCGCGGATGCTGCAGCAGTCCGGCATGGTCCTTCGCCTTGTCAATGCTGAAGTCGAGTTTGCGCGCCCGCAATTGCTCGAACAGGCTGGAAACGCGCGCGTGCGCATATTGAATGTAGTAAACCGGATTGTCGCTGGATTGCCGCTTCGCCAGATCAAGGTCGAAATCAAGATGCTGTTCTCCTGCCCGGGATACGTAAAAGAAACGCGCCGCGTCCACACCCACTTCTTCGCGCAGGTTCCGCAAGGTCTCGAACTCGCCGCCGCGCGTGGACATCGCCACCCGCTTGCCGCCGCGGAACAGCGCCACGAATTGCACCAGTCGAACCTCCAGGGATGAGGGCGGCTCGCCCAGCGCCTCCAGGCCCGCCCGGACCCGTTCGACATAGCCGTGATGGTCCGCGCCCAGCACGTCGAGCAGCACGTCCGCGCCGCGCTTGCGCTTGCCGTAATGATAGGCGATGTCGGACGCGAAATAGGTGCTGCGGCCGTCCGCGCGCACCACCACGCGGTCCTTTTCGTCACCGTATCGCTCGGCAGGAAACCAGAGCGCACCGTCGCGCTGGTAGGTGACGTCCCTGAGGCGCTTCAGGCACTCGTCGATCTGTCCGCCGGCCACCAGTTCCCGCTCCGATTGCCAGGTATCGAAGCGCACGCCGAAGGCTTCCAGGTCCCCCCGGATGTCGTCCAGCACCCACTCGCCGGCGAGCCTGCCGATGCGGGAGAACAGCTCATCTCCCAGCAGGTCGCGCACAGCCTTGATAAGGGCATCCACATACCGGTCCGCCTCGCCGTTGCCTGCCTGGTCCTTCTCCGGCCAGCTCATTCCACCGCTGGCCGCCTCGGCGGCGTGGGGCAATTCCCGCCCGATTCGCCCAGCCAGCGCGCGGACGTAGTCGCCTCGGTAGGCGCCTGCCGGCAACGGGTTGTCGCCCCCTGCCTGCTCCACCAGCCGCAGCCAGACGGACAGCGCAAGGACCTCCAACTGCCTGCCGGCGTCGTTCACGTAGTACTCCCGCCAAACGTCGTGACCGGTTGCTTCCAAAAGACGCGCCAGGGAGTCGCCGATGGCCGCGTGCCGGCCATGCCCCACGTGCAGCGGTCCGGTGGGATTGGCCGACACGAACTCCACCAGCACCCGCAAACCTCCACCGAGGTCTGCCGACCCGTACGCCTCTTCCGCGTCGATGATCCGGCCCAGCTCCGACTGCAGCGCCGCCGGGTCCAGCCAGATGTTGATAAAGCCGGGGGCGGCGATCTCGATGCGCCCGATGAGTGGGTTCTCCGGCACATTCCCCGCAATGTCCGCGGCAATGTCCGCGGGACGCCGTTTCAGCTTTCCCGCCAGTTGCATTGCGGCGCTGGAAGCGTAGTGCCCGTTGCGCGAGTCCCGCGCCTGCTCCAGCCCGGCCTGCCGAAGGCCGTCCGCGCTCCCTCCCGCCACCTGGCGCAAAGCTTGGTCAAGGAGGGTGCTGAGCGCTTTCTTCATCGCCGGGCCGCGGTGAATTTTATGCGCTGCCGGGAGGAAGCACACCCTCGGAGCGAGGGCGTCCTGCCCTCGGAGGGCTGCAAGCCCTCCTTCCCCGGCAAGCCGGCAAGCGCGGGGTAGTGGATACTCTCAATCGTTAATTCTTATAGAGAGGTTCTCCGCAGGCACCGTATTGAACCCGCGCAAGGAAAACATCATCGATCTGGCTACGCGCGCGAGGCCGGGACGAAGGCAGCTGGTCGAGCAACTGTTTGACCGCCATGCCCGGTCCCTGCGTCTTTTCCTGCTGGGACGGGCGGTTCCGCAGGATCAGGTCGAGGACTTCGTGCAGGAGCTCTTTGCGCGGCTGATTGGCGTGGACCAGCTGGAAGAGAAGATGTCCGACTCGACCGGAAGCAGTCGTTCCTATCTCCTTACCATGGCCAACAACATGCTTGTAGACCGGCAGCGCAATTTGCGGGTCCGCAGCGCCTACTCCGCGGCGCAACGGGAAATCGAGCGCGACCGAATGGATGAGCTTACGCCGGAGCGAATCGTCGCGGCGCAACTGGAACTTCAAGCCATAAGGGCCGTCATCATGGACATGCGCCTGGATTGGAGGGTAGCGATTGTTCTGCAGCGTTTCCGCAACATGAGCTACGAGGAGATCGCCCTGCATATGGGAGTGACGAAGAGGCAGGTCGAGAACTACATCGTGCGCGCGATGCGGCGAATCCGAAAAGCGCGGCGGAAGATCAGGGCCGCGGGAGAACGGTCGTGCTGAAAAACCTTCAGGAGATCATGGGCGGCGACGTGGAGCATGCCTTGCTGCATCTTTGGTCCAGTCAGCTATCCGAAGCCGAAGCGGCGGCGATCCGTAGCCGTGTCCGGCGTGATCCGAAGTATCGGGACGAGTTTGACGGTTCGCTTGAGGTCCTCGCTTCCATGGAGGGCTTGGCAGGCGACAGCGGGATTCAGGAATTGGCCCTGGAGTACAGGCGCCTGCTCCAGCAGCGCAGATTGAAGCGGGGGGTTGCACTGGGCCTCGCTGCCGGGGTGATGGTGGCAATTGGCGCTGCCCTGGCGTATTTCTCGCCCTGGAGCGGTCCGGACGACAGCCACCTGCAGAAGTACTTCACCCGTATCGGCGAGCAGCGGACGATACAACTGGACGACGGCAGCATGGTCACGCTCAATACCGCGGGTCAACTGGTAGTCGATTACAGCGAGCAGGCTCGAAGGATCCTGCTTGAGCGAGGCGAGGCCTATTTCGAAGTGGCGGAAGATATTACGCGTCCCTTTACAGTGGATCTGGGCGCCCGGTCGGTCACTGCATTTGGAACGGCTTTCAATATCCGAAAGAGTCCGGAGCACTACCAGATAGCGGTCATCAAGGGAGCGATTGCGTTCCATGAGGTAACGGATGAAGTGTCCTCATCCCCCCCTCTGGTCTCGGACGATGATCAGCCAGTAGTTATTTCCGCTCCCGCGCTTTATAGCGTGAAGGCAGGCTGGGTTGCCGAGTTCGACCTTGGTCGCGACGTGCTGACGGCGTTTCGACCCGAGTCGATGGACCGTTACCAGGATTGGCGCAGCGGCATGCTCAGCTTTTACAGGGAGCCGCTGTACCAGGTAGTTCAGGAATTGAATCGCTACTCGCGCAAGAAGATCCTGATTGAGGACACTTCGGTCATGGAACTGAGCGTATACACGGCCGTAAGCATTCATGAAATCGATTCTGCGCTTAACGGCCTGGAAAAACTCCTGCCGATCGAAGTCACGCGGCATTACGACCGGATCGTGATCACAGGATCGGCGGGGAACTGAAACCAGGGACACAATCACCGAGGTGGGAAATATGGAAAATACTTTGAGAATCCGCAGTACGAGAGCGTTGCCCACGATAGCGATGGCCGTACTGACGTTCTTGGCGGCCGGCGCCTCGGCGCAGTCCGACGAGGTCTTGACCCTCGACATCAAGGCGCAGAATGCCGGCTCGGCATTGGTGTCGCTGGCACAATCCTCGGGCGTGCAAATCATGCTTACCGAGGGGTCCGGTGAGCAAGTCGAAGTCGATGGGCTGAAGGGCGAATATCGATTTGAAGACGCCCTGGCGGCTCTGTTGACGGACACGGGCCTTACGTACGAATACGCTTCGGAAAACCTGGTTCTGGTTCAGCAGGCGCAAGAGGCCGAGGAAGAAGCTTCGGGCGAAGCTGAGGAAGAAGTGCTGGAGTTGAAGGAGCAGCGGGTTACCGGTTCGCGGCTTCGCGATACGCTGGGCGGCGCCCCGGTGTTCGTGCTTACCCGAGAGGAAATCAAGCAGCGCGGCTTTGGATCGGTGGAAGATATCGGCCGGTCCCTGTCACAGAATTTCAGCGAGGTCAACGCTGCGGCCGCGCGTGACAACTCGATCAATTCGGTTGACGCAATGGGTCAGTCGATGATCAATCTCCGGGGCTTCGGCGAATCATCCACCCTGGTCCTGGTAAACGGTCGGCGCTGGCCGCAGGCTTCCAGTTTCGGCAATGGCGCCGTAAACATCAACGGCATTCCGTTCAGCGCGATCGAGAGGGTGGAAGTGCTGACCGACGGCGCTTCGGCCATATACGGCGCGGATGCCCAGGCAGGAGTCGTGAACTTTATCCTGCGCGATGACTACCAGGGCGGCGAGACCCTGATTCGATACGACATGGGTGCCCACGAAGGCGATAGCAAGCGCCTGGAGCAAACCCTGTCCACGAGCTGGGACGGCGGTCGCGCAATGCTGTCACTCAGCTACTTGGAAAACGAAGCCATCGACAGCCGCAAGGCCGGCTTGACTTCGTCAGACTTCAGTGACCGTGGCGGCCGTGACAATCGAACTCAGCCCGGATCCATTGTTCACCGCGGCCAACCTGGGGTGGCGGCCTACGGAATTCCATTGGGGTTCTATAACATCGTGATTTCGCCGTTGGGTGCATTGCCGCAGGGCGATGACGGTACAGGCGGCGTCTTTTCCAGGCTCTCGCAGGACAAGCTTGTCCCTTGGGATAATTCGGCCCAGAGCGCCAATGAATCGACTTCCAACAGCGAACGCCTGTCAGGCCACCTGTCCGTGGATCAGGAATTCTTCGACGGCAAGCTGGAGTTGTACGGGGAGTTGAGCTTCGACTACTCGGACTCCTGGGCGCACCGGGGCGCCCCCAGTTACAGCGGCGTCGTACCGTCAACCAATCCGTATAACGACATTCCTCCTCATCCGTTTTTCTCCACCGTGGTTTCCTACGTGTTCGCCAACGAGTACGAAGCCGGACTGCTGGATCCCATCAGCAACGACAGCGATCAAAACAACCGCCGGGTCACGCTGGGTTTCCGCACGGAACTTCCCTTCCGTGACTGGATTGCGGATTTCTCCGCTACACGGGGGAAGGAAGAATCCTGGTATCTGTACTACAATCTGGACACCGATCTGCTGACCCAGCGAATCGCCGGCGTGGATTCGGCCGGAAATCCTCTGCCCAGCGACCAGATCATCAATCCGTTCGGCGATGGAACCGGGCAGAGCGCGGCCGCAATGGCGGGTTTGGTAGCACCCTTTTACGGTGAGGGCGGCGCTCATCCCAACTGGAATTTCTCCCGCCAGGACGATTACAGCCTGTCGGTGGACGGCAGCCTTTTCAGTCTGCCGGGCGGCGATGTACAACTCGGTGTGGGCGGCGAGAATCGCACGGAGACCCTGGATTATTCCGACGATCAATCCCGCGGCACGTTATTTTCCGTAACCGACCCGGAACGAAAGATCGGCTCGTACTTTGCAGAGCTGGGCTTGCCGCTTGTGGGCGAGAAAAACCGCATGGCAGGCCTGCACTCCCTGGGCATGAAGCTTGCCGTACGCAGCGACGAGTATTCGTTCTCCGGTCCCTTTGGCGGTCCCGGATCACCATATACCGAGAAGACCTTCGACCGCGTGTCGCCGAAGTTGGAGCTGGCCTGGTACCCCGTATCCGAACTGAAGCTGCGCGCCTCCTGGGGAGAATCGTTCGTGCCGCCAGCTTCCAGCAGGCTGTTCGGTGTGGAAAACGGACCGTTTAACTGGCTCGCCCTGGTGGATATCGAAAACCCGCAACAGGGCTTGCTTTTCCCGGATGCGTATTTCACCGGCAATCCCGATCTGGAGCCGGAAATCTCCGAAACTCTTTCGGTGGGATTCGATTGGACACCCGGCGGCATTCTGGACGGCTTCTCGTTGAAGATCACTTGGTTCGATACCGAATTCACGGACAAGTTCGGCTCCGGCTTTTCGCTGGCGTTCAATGAGCCGGAGTTGTTCTTCGCTGTTCCGAACGCGGTTATTCGTGACGCCCAGGGGAATATCGTCCGAGTGAACCTGTTTACGGTAAACCTGGCGCAGCGTTTCAGCGAAAATCTGGACGTCAACCTGCGCTACCAATTCGATACTGACCGGTGGGGTTTCTTCACCATCGGAACCGACGCGACCTTCACCGGAAAACTGCAGGACGTATCCGCGCCGGGCTCGGAGCCGAATGACTTGCATGGAACGCCTGCCGGTCCGGAACGTTGGAAAGGCAGCGGTTACGTGAACTGGGCGCTGGGCAATGCAACGTTGAATCTGACGGCCAATTATTCCAGCAGCTATGCAGGGTTGACGTTTTCTCCGCAGGACCGCGTGGAGAACTACCTGACCTTCGACCTTACCGGCAGTTACGAGTTCGGTGACAGCGGCTGGAAAGTGTATGCGGGAGCGCGGAATGTCACCAATAGCGAGTTCCCCTTCTTCGACGGTTTCGGGACGCCGTGGGACCCGCGCCGTGTTGATACGCGCGGCCGTGTTATCCACCTCGAGGTACGAAAGAGCTACGACCTGTTCTAATGTCACTCCGCGAAACCTTGAACGGACCCCGCTAATGAAAAGGGTATTCTCAGCGATTGCCGCTTGTCTGGCGCCTGTCGTTGTCCTGGCCGGCGGCATTGAATTCGTCGAGGGCAGTTTCGAAGAAGCGCTCGCCCGGGCCGAAGAAGAAGACAAACACGTCTTCGTGGACGTGTACACCACCTGGTGCGGGCCCTGCAAAATCATGGACGCGGTGGTGTTTCCGCGCGAGGAAGTGGGCGAGTACTACAACGCGCGCTTCGTCAACGTGAAGCTGGACGCCGAGGACGAGTCCATCAGCGGGCCGGCCATTTCCGAGCGATACGAGGTGGGCGCCTACCCCACGTACCTGTATCTCAATGCCGACGGCACGGTGGTGGGTCGGGCCGTGGGAGCGCTGCCGCCGAGCCTGTTCGTGCAGGTGGCCGGGCAATTGATCGAGGGCGTGGATTCGGGCTTTTCGGGGTTGGAGGCCCGCTACGGGCAAGGCGAGCGGGATTCTGCGTTTGTTCAGGACTACCTGTGGGCCGCGCAAGTGGACCTGGCGCTGTTCGAGGGCGACATGATGGCGCGCTACCAGCGCAAGGACGCGATCGACCGGGCGGCGGACGAGTATTTCAAGGTTCGCGGCTATTCCGAACTCATCAATCCGCGGGATTTCACTCTGATTGCGCACTACAAGGAAAAGAAACCGCGTGGCGACCGGTTGGTGGAATTCGTCATCGACAACTATGACGAGTTCCTCGACGTGGCCCCGGAGATAACGCTGGCCCGCCTGGTGCTGGAGATCAATTACTACGCAACGCTGGACGCGGCGCAAAAAGGCGAAGAGCAATATCTTGCCCATCTGGATGACCTGAACGGATCGCTGAAGCGCGCCGCCGGCTACATTGCGGCGCTTGAGCCGGACAGCGAGCTGCTATACGACTCATTGGCCGCCCGGTCACGGGGCGAATACCTTGCAGCTGCCGGACTCTGGGAGGAACTGCTTTCCCATGTCAACGAGAGGCTCGGCCGACCGGGGGTGAACCGGGCCGGGGCTCTGCGCTCAGCCGCACGGTATCTTCAGCAATCGCCCGAACAGCAGCACCAGGACCTGGCCCTGCAATACGCCCGTGAAGCCTACGAGCTGGAACCGGGCTCGTGGGGAGGGGCTTTGAGTTACTCCTCGCTGCTGGCATCAAGAGGCGATGCGGCGGAAGCCGAGAATGTGCTCGAGGCCACACTGGAATCGCTGGAAGGGAAGGATGGCGTTACCCGATTCCGGGAGATTCTGCAGAGCCAATTGGACCGTATCCGGCAATAGCTCCTTGCCGGCTACAGGTCGGTAATCAGCCCGTGTGCCGATACGGCGCGAATTCGCTCGGCCAGCGGACAGGAGGAATCACCGGCATGCACGACCATGAGTTCGTCGAGGTTCAGGTCGCGCAGAGCATGACGCATGGAAGGCGTGACTGCCGGTGCCGACGATAATTTGACTTCGATGCCCAGCCGCTCGTTTCCCTTGCGGGCGTACAGGTCGAGTTCCGCAAGTACGCCTTCGGCGCCTTGACCTGGCGTTTGTTCAGGTTCGCATGCCAGGGCCGCAATCCCTCCCTCCCGGCAGATTCCTCCGGCCAAACTCAGGGGAAAGTTATTCTTATCCGTTAATTGAGTTAAGGAGGACTTCCATCAACGCTGCGTACACACGGGCGAATGACAACGTCATCGACCTGGCTACTCGCGAGAGGAAAGGGCGCAGACGGCTTGTCGAGCAGCTCTTCGAGGAGCACGCGCGGGCCTTGCGCCTGTTCCTTAAAGGGCGGCTGGTCCCGGACCAGGATATCGAAGAACTGATCCAGGAATTGTTCACCCGGCTGATGAGCGTAGAGGCCCTTGAGAAGAAGACGTCCGAATCGACCGGCAGCAACCGTGCCTACCTGCTGACCATGGCCAACAACATGCTGGTGGATCTGCAGCGCAAGTCGACCTTGCGCAGGACGTACTCCAGTGAGCAGGCGGGACCCGAGGTCGAACCGGTCGATGAGCGCACTCCGGAGCAGATCGTTGCCGCGCAGATGGAATTGGAAGTCATGAAGAGCGTGATTATGGAAATGCGCCCGACCTGGCGGCAGGCATTTGTTCTGCATCGCTTCAGCAACCTGCGCTACGAGGACATTGCGCTGGAGATGGGTATGACGGTGAAACAGGTGGAGAACGCGATTGCGCAAGCGATGAAGCGCATTCGCAAGGCGAAGCGGCGCATGGACAAGGCGGGGAGCAAACTGTGCTGAAGAACATTCGAGAAATCATGAACGGCGCCACGGAGCTATCTTTGGTCCATTTGTGGTCAGGCCGGCTATCCGAAGCCGAGGCGGCGGCGATTCGCTCCCGTGCCAAGGCGGATTCCAGGTACCGTGAGCAATACCTGGGCACGCTGGACGCCCTGGCCGGCATGGAAGAGCTGGCCGGCGACGCGGATATCGAGGCGGTCGCCCGCGATCCCCGGGGTCTCAGCCAGGCGCGCGGCCGGAAGCGGCGGGCTACGTTTGGGATCGCCGCCAGCCTGCTTGTGGGAGCGGGCATTGCCACGTTCTATTTCACTGTCTGGAACGCCCCGGACCCGAGTCACCTGGAGCGCCACTTCACCCGGGTAGGCGAACAGAAGACCATTGATCTTAAGGACGGCAGCGCCATCACGCTGAACACAGGCACGCAACTGGTGGTGGATTTCACGCAACAGTCGCGCACGATCTTGCTGGAGCGTGGGGAAGCCTACTTCCAGGTGGCCGAAGACCCGGCACGTCCCTTTACGGTCGAGCTGGGTGTCCGCTCGCTAACGGCCATCGGCACCGCCTTCAACGTCCGCAAGCATCCCGAGCACTATCAGCTTGCGGTGTTTGAGGGGACGGTTGCAATGCACCCGCTAACTGATGAGGCCATCGGGGCGGCGCCGCTGGTGGCCTCCGCCGGGCAGACTGCAGTCATTGACGCACCCGGGCAGCACCGGGTGGAGGAAGGCTGGGTGGTTGAATTCGACGTCAACCGCAACCAGTTGAAGGCATTTCAGCCCGAATCGATGGAGCGTTTTGGACGTTGGCGCAGCGGAATGTTGCGGTTTGACCGGGAACCCCTGTACCAGGTCGTCCAGGAACTGAACCGCTATACCCGCAAGAAGATTCTCATCGAGGACGCGGCGGTGATGGAGATGAGCGTTTATGCAGCGGTGAACGTCAAAGAGCTTGACTCGGCGCTGAACGCGCTGGAGCAACTACTGCCTATCGAGATTACGAAGCACTATGACCGGATCGTGATAACCGGTTCGGAGAGCACGACTCCGGCGCGTGGCGCCGGCAGTTGACCAGCGAACTTTCACTAGAAGGTGGGGACCATGAAGAAAATCCTGGACACAGTTAGACCCTATGCCGTACCGGCAGTAGCCATTACAGCGCTTTTCTTTGGCTCGCCCGGCGTCCTGGCGCAGGATGCCGAAGTGCTGACCCTGGAAATCGAGCCCCAGGAGGCTGGTCCGGCGCTAATGGAACTGGCCAGTTCCTCAGGCGTCCAGATCATGCTGCCCGATCAGGTCGGCGCGCAGGTCGAAGTTGAGGGACTCAAGGGCGAGTACCGATTCGAGGAAGCCCTGGCCGCCCTGTTGACCGACACGGGACTCGAGTACGAGTACACCTCCGAAAACGTTGTTCTCGTGCAGCAGGCGCAGGAGGATGAGGGCGCGGAAACTGAAGCGGCGCCCGAAGAACCCGCCGCGGCGGAAGAGGAAGAGCCGATCGAACTTGAGAAACAGGTTGTGACCGGGTCACGCCTGGAAGGCGGCGACCCCAGCGCCCGTGTCTTCAGCTACACCTCCGAGGATATCGCGGCGCGCGGCGTGTCCACACTTGAGGAGTTTTTCCGCACCCTGCCCTGGACCTATTCTTCCATCACCACGCAGACCAATACCAGCGAATTTTATCAAGGCACCGACCAGGAAGGCGAATACATCGAGCTGGGGCTGGGCATCTCCACGGTCAACTTGCGCAATATGGGCTCGGCCAACACCCTGGTGCTGGTGAACGGCCGACGCATTGCAGGAACCGGCGAAGAAGATGACTTCGCCAACATCCTTACCATTCCGCTGTCGGCCATTGAACGGGTGGACATCCAGTTGGATGGCGCCTCGGCGGTGTACGGTTCAGACGCCATAGGTGGCGTGGTGAATTTCATCACCAAGAGGAATTACTCGGGCCTGTCGGTCGATTACCGGCAGGAATTCAGTTCCACCGATGCAGACCAGACCAAGGCCAGCATTACGGGCGGCTACGCTTGGGGCAGCGGCAACGTTACCGCCATCCTGTCGCGTGATACGTCCGATCCGATCACGAACAACAAGACTGGTTTTACCACCTTGGATCTCCGCTCTTCGTTGGGCCCCGAGTTCGACTTGCGCAGCATCACAACCGGTCAGCCCGGCGTGGCATGTGAATACTCGCCGGTGTTTGCTTCTCAGCCGGCTACCATAAGGTGCAAGCGGCGAACTCCCATGTACCAGCTACCGGCGGGGCACAGCGGCGCCGGCGCGACGGTTGACGACTTTGTCGTTTTCCAAAGGACGGAATCCCCGCCACATCCATACGACCAGATTGATCCGCAAAACGGCGCCGATTCGAGCACCGACTCCCTGAACCTGAACTTTGAGCAATACCTGACGGACGACTTGCGAATCTACGCGGACATTCTGTACACCAAAGTCGGGTCGTACCAGGAATATTCTCGCCGCATCACCGGCTATATTCCGGTTCCGACGAGCAACGCCTACAACCCGTTCGGCAAGCCCATGGCAGTGCAATACGCGCCGATCAGGGAATTTGAGCAAGGTCTGCTGCCTACCCAATTCACGGAATCGGAAACCAAGCAGCGAAACGTCAACTTCGGAGTGATTTGGGAGTTCGGCGCGCACGAGTTGAATTTCGAAGTTACGCGCACCAAGTCCGAGAGGGAGACCTTCCGGTTGCGTGCCAAAGCGCGGCGTCCGCGTTGGGATCCTACAGCGGACGGCTGGTACGCAGCGCTGTCCAGTTCCGACCCGAACCGGGCAATCAACGTATTCGGTAATGGAGATGCCCAGGGATCGGCATTTGAGGAGTTGCTTACCGTTGCCGAAGGACCCATCAAGGGGGATAGTGAGACTCGCGCGTACAACCTCTACTTGCGCGGCAACCTGTTCGATTTATGGGGCGGCCCGGTGTCCTATTCCGCTGGCGCCGAGTACCGGGAAAACACAATTTACCGCGTTCAAGACACAACGGCCAACCTGGCGGGAATTGATTTGCAAAGAGTGGTGGACTCGGGGGAGGCGATTGGCGTGGACCGTCCTTCGCGGGAAATTACCGCTTACTACGCTGAATTGGTCCTGCCCCTGATCGGCCCGGAGAATTCGCTCCCCGGCGTGCGGTCGCTGATGCTGAGCCTGCAGGCGAGGCGCGACGAAAACAAACAGGCGGGCTCGTCGTACATGGGCACCAGAGGGCCGTACCAGCGTTTCGAGAATCTGGACCCAACCCTCCATTCCTATTGGCATCCGGACCTGGGTTGGCAGATCTACGAGCAGCGCCGATTTCGCTTTCATTACGCGGATGTCGTGCACGACCTCAATGTCAATACCCTGAAGCACAGCCGCACAAGCCCCAGCGTGGGTTTGCGCTATCAGCCGGCGGAATCGTTCACCCTGCGCACCCGTTGGTCGCGTTCCTTCCGCCCGCCGGTATGGAGCGATCAGTTTGCGACCTGTATCGATCCGCCGCCGACTTCCTTTTGCTCGCCCGATACTCGATTCAGGACGAGCTACTCGGGCCTGGACCCCTATCATCCCGATGGGCCGACCGAAATATCGCTTCCGTTCGGAGGTGCGATAAGGCAGGTTTACAACACGGATCTGAAGAATGAGTTTTCGGACACGTACTCCGTGGGGTTCGACTGGGCGCCGCGGGCGATTCCGGGGCTTCGTTGGACCGTCGATTGGTCCAAGACGGACTTTACCAACCGGATCGAAGACTCCGTTTCTATTCAATTCATGGCGCAACAACGTCCCGAACTGGTGATGAATCATCCACAACTGATAACGCGGGACGAGCAAGGCAATATCGTTTCGATCCTCTTCCAGCCGATCAACGTCAACGCGAAATTCAGTGAAATCCTGGATACCAGCCTGCAATTCAGCTTTGAAACCGCCTATGGCCAGTTTACGCCGCGCATTGGCTACGCGCGCATTCTGGCGGACTACATTCAGATCAGCGATGAAGAGACAAGCAGGATTGATTTTGCCGGAACGCAACTCGGGCCCGACGAGTACCAGCTGGAAGGTTCGCTGAGCTGGCTGTGGAACCGGTTCGCGGCTGACCTGTTCGTGTACTACACGCCGGGATACGTCCACGAACGCGCACGGTACTGCAGTTACGCAGTCCAGATGATTCCCGGCAACCGTTGTGAGGATATTCCCTACGAGTGGCTGAGTATCGATGTGGCTTCGCTGATGACAGTCGACCTCACGCTGACCTACCGCATGGACAACGGTTTGCGGATACGGGTCGGGGGCCGGAACATTCTTGACAAGGCCGCACCGGCTACGGTTTTTGGTTCCAGCCTGCCGTACGACCCGACTCGTTGGGATGCGCGCGGACAGGTGTTCTTCGTCGACCTGAACTGGGAGATGTAGCTCTTCTTTATCGCCGGTCCTGACGCAGCGCGGGGGTGACCGGCGATACCGGGAGCGGCGGCGCCAGCCCTGACAGTGGGCGAGCCTATTGTCCCAGGCTCAGAATTGGCGCCTCGCTCCCGGATTTTTCTACCCGTTAATGCCAGGGCAGCCTGCTCCGCGTCGCGCGCAGGCCAGGTGCTATACTCAAATCAAGCGCAATGTCAGGGACAGGGGCGGCCACCGCACACCCGGCAGTTTGCTGCTAAGCAAAAAGGGATTCGTCGGGCGTGCGTTAAGTCTCTCCTGTATGAGGAGGGAACACAGATGCACGCTTTATCCATTCGCCGCTACCTGGCGACCATTCTTTTCATTCTTGCCGTTCCGGTTTTCAGTCAGGCCCAGCAGGCTGAGGAGGCCGAGGAGGAGCAAGAGGCCAGCGTCGTAGCCTCCGTCGAGGAGGAAGCCGACGCGCTTGAACTCGAAACCCAGGTCGTGACCGGGTCGCGCCTGATCGGCGGCGACCCGAGTGCTCGCATTTACAGCTTCACCGCCGAGCAGATTGCCGCGCGCGGCGTATCCACCCTGGAGGATTTCTTCCGCAAGCTGCCCTGGACGTATTCGTCCATGACCACGCAAACCAGCAGCACTTCGAACAATAACCAGGTCTTTCTGCCCGGCGAGGACTCGATTCGTTTCCGCGGGAACGGTCTGGGCATTTCCTCGCTCAATCTTCGCGGCCTGGGCAGTCCCAACACGCTGATTCTTCTCAACGGAAGGCGTATTGCCGGCGTTGGCGGCGTGGAGGACGACCTGGCGAATCTCCTGAACGTACCGCTGTCGGCCATTGAGCGGGTCGATATTCAGTTGGACGGCGCTTCGACGGTTTACGGTTCGGATGCCATCGGCGGCGTCGTGAACTTCATTACGAAGAAAAACTACAGCGGTCTTGCCGCCAGTTACCGTCACGAGTACAGCTCCACGGACGCCGACCAGACCAGGGCCACCATTACCGGCGGCTACGCCTGGGGAAGCGGCAATGTAACCGCAATCCTTACGCGCTCGACATCCCTGCCGATCACCAACGAAAAAACCGGCTGGACCACCCTAGACTATCGGGGTTTGTACGGCGCGGAATTCGACCGGCGCATCACGGACAAGACCCAGCCCGGGGTGGCCTGCAAATTCAGAAACCTCCGTCCCACCGGGCGGCCCTTTTACTGGTGCGTGAATTCAGGCCCGCCCCTTTGGCAAAACACCTATTACCAGTTGCCCGCGGACCAAAGCGGCGCCGGCGCCACGGTGGGCGACTATTACACTTTCACGAACCAGCCGGGCGACACTGCGCCCACGCCGCTGGACGAACTGCCCCCGCAAAACGGCCTGGACTCCTCCACCCGTTCGCTGAGCCTGAACCTGGAGCAGTACATTACCGACAACCTGCGGGTGTTCGCGGATGTCAACTGGTCCATAAACGAGGCCTACCAGGAATACGACCGCCGCATAAACGGCCGGTTCCTGGTGCCGGCCAGCAATGCCTACAATCCCTTCGGCGAGCCGATGATGGTGCAATACGCCGCGGCAAACGAGTCCAACGACGGCCTGCTGCCCGCGCAATACGATTTTGCGGAGAACGAAACCCGCAATCTGAGCTTTGGGATCATCTGGAATCTCGGTGCGGACCACGAGTTGCTGGTGGACGCCACCCGCACCAAGTCCTGGCGTACCGACTACGGTCTACGCGCCTATGCCGAGAGAAGCGTATGGGACCCTACGGCGGAGGCCTATTACGAGGCCTTGTCGAGTCCCGACCCGGAACGTGCCCTGAACGTGTTCGGCAACGGCACGGTTCAGGGTTCGTTCGATTCGCTGCTGACGCAATACGAAACCCCCTACGCGGGCGTGACCGACACGCGGCAATACAACGCCAGCCTTCGGGGGCGGCTGTTCCGGCTTTGGGGCGGGGAGATTACCTACTCCATAGGCGGCGAATACCGTGAGAACATCATTTTCTACTCAAGCGGCAGCTATAACTCGACGTTCGTGCCGCCGGAGAGCGAATGGGCCACCGACTCAGCGTTGTACGTGGGCCTGAAGCGGCCGTCCCGGGATACCCAGGCCTATTACGGCGAACTGGGCCTTCCGCTGTTCGGCCCGGAGAACGCAAGACCGGGCTTAAGGTCGCTGATCCTGACGCTGGGAGCGCGCTACGACGTGCAGGAGTCGCTGGGAGCATTCGGCGGCGACTGGAACCAGCTGCGCGTGCCGTGCAGAAATGCCTACTGGGACCCGTTCGTGGCGGACTTTGTCTGGTTCGATGACCGGTGCATACACCGCAACGTGACCGCGACCCTGGGAACGGCCCGAGCGGGCCGGACGACTCCGCGCGCCGGATTCGAGTACAAGCCCCTGGAAGACCTGACCATGCGGGTTCGCTGGTCGCGGTCGTTCCGCGCCCCCAACTGGTCGGATCAGTTCTACGCCCGGGACCCGGACCGCAGGCCTACCGCCTACGCCAGCAACTTCTTCCAGACCATAATCGATCCCTACGATCCGGATGGACCCACCGAAATCACCTGGGGCCACGGAGTGTTGCAGCAGAGCCTGCCGCTCTCTCCGGACATCCAATCGGAGCACTCGGATCACTGGACGGTAGGAATAGACTGGGCGCCCGAAGCTGTTCCAGGGCTGCGATGGAGCGCCGACTGGTCGAGGACGGACTTTACCAACCGGATTCGCAGCAGCGGCCTGTGGCTGGCGCAAAATCCGGAGTACGTACTGAATCATCCCCTGGTGGCGGAGCGTAACGAGCGCGGCGACCTGGTAAAGGTGTATTCGCGGCGCATCAACATCGCCGCGGAATACAACGATCTGCTGTCCACGGAACTGGAATACTCCTTTGACACGCGATACGGCAATTTCACTCCGAGTATTGGGTATACACGTTTTCTCAAGGACTTCCGGCAGGTGAGCCCCGATGCGCTGATCCAATCCGATCTCGGCACGCAGAATGGTCCGGACCGCTACAAGTGGCAGAGTTCCTTGCAATGGGTGTGGGGCCGCGTTTCGGCCAATCTGTTTGTTTACTACACACCCGGCTATGTGTACCAAAACGCTTTCACCTGTCCGTTCAACTTTACCGCTATTCCCGGAACCCGCTGTATGGAGCGGCACGAGGAACTGGATCTGGATGTGTCTTCGCTGACTACCGTGGATCTCACGGTGACCTACCTGTTCGACAACGGACTGCGGCTTCGCGCCGGGGGCACCAATGTCCTCGACCGGGCGGCGCCACGCTCCCTGTCGCACAGTTCTGCGCGCCTGATACAGCCCTACGATCCCATTCGCTGGGACGCGCGCGGCCAAGTGCTGTTTTTGGAGTTGCACTGGGAGATGGATACGCCGGATTAGCGACGCTTTCGATCGCCAACTGGATATCCGGCTACGGGTCGGTCAGGGTGCGGCCTGCCGATCCGACAGTACGCCCCGGTTCCGCGGGGATGTTGTTTTTGGGAGTGGACCGGCAGCGGATATCTTAGAATTCCCGCATGCCTGATCTCCTGACAATGCAAATCTGATGACGAAATTCCGCAATTGGTTCGTGGTGTTTGTAGTCTGCTCTTGCGCATGGCTGCCGGTGGGCGCCGCAGGGCAGGAAGCCGGACCAGAAGGCGGCAGCGCGGAGGCCAAGGTGCTGGGAGATTACGTGCTGGTACCCGTGGTCTTGAGCACGGAGGCGTTTCGCAAGGAAACACACCTCCTGCTGGACTACGCTTCGGAAACCCCCCTGGAGATTTTCCGGTTCATTTTCGGGGCGGTGCGTTTCGGCGAGAATGAGCAGACGCTCAAGATACTGTCCGAGGAGGGCCTGCGTGTGGAGGTACCCAGGGACGGGGTAGTGCCCAGCGGAGCAACCACGAACTTGCTTGCCCACCTGACCAATCGTTATTCCAGCGAGCTCAGGGAAATCGACGTGGCGGCGATCCTGGGCGGCCCGGTGCTGCGCCGTTTTGCACTGGGCATGAATCTGGATGAGGGCCGCGTATCGTTCATCCCTGCGGAGGAGGCGGACATCCTGGACGCCCAACTCTGGGCGGAGACGATCATTCCGGGCCTGGAGACTACCGAGAGCGGTCGCGTACTGGCGCCGGTCACGTATGGCGACGGGCAACGATCGCTGATGGCCTTCAACATCGCGGGTTACCACAGCTACATCAACGCGGAAACGGCCGGCTCGCTGGGTCATCCGTCCGGGGACCTGCCGGACCTCTTTTTCGGAGTGGGCGGTCAGCGCCTTGGGTTTTCGGGAATGGCTGCGCTGTACCCGGTGGACTTTGCGCAGAACCCGCGACTTGCTCCCGACTGGCTGGTGGTTCCGGGCCTGAGCCTGTGGACGGCCTATAGGCTGGAGATCAACCCGGTGCAGGGCTATCTGGCGCTGGAGCCGGTACGCAACAGCAACTACTCCGAGGCGGATTTTGCGTTTTATTCGGCCGCTGCGGCCAGGGACCGAAGTGGGTTGCAGACGTATCTTCGGGAGAATCCTGAAAACCGCAACGTGGCGGAGGCGGCCGAAGTGCTGTTCGCACTGGGGCTTGAAGAAAATGCTTCGGTCAAAGAGCAAATGGAGGCTGTGGAATACCGTCTGTCCGCGACACTGGAGCGGATGAAGGCCGACTGGCTCGGCCAGGTTGCAGGAAGTCTCTTTCAATCGGAAGAACGCGACGCTTACTCGGAGCTGATCGTGGCGGTGGCGGAGAAAGCCATGGAGTTCATTGCCCGTTCCGACAATCCGGGTTTGCGCCAGCAGTTGCAATTGATGCTGGGCGATCGGTTCCTGCATGAGGGCGACGCGCAGGCGGCCTGGAAGGTTTTGCTGGCCGCCGGGTTCAACGGCGATCCTCAATTCGACGGCATCGTGCGCCACGAGCTGGGACGCGCCTACGAGGCCCTGGGCCGGGACCGCCGGGCGTATTCCAGTTATCAGCGCGCGCTGTCGCCGCTGGTTGAAGTGCCGGCCGAGATGCAGGAAAGCGCCCGGGCCGGAATGGAGCGGATCAGGCCCCGGCTTGACCCGGACGATCCGGTGCTGGCGGAAGAAGATGAGAGCTAGCCCGGGAGCCCTCCTTCCCAGGGCCTTACGCAAGGTTCAGGTAACCTAATAGTGGTTCAATGGCAAGTGGTCCCCGCGGCAAGGATTGCAACGTTTCGTGCAGGCGGCGCATCCATCCAACGGGGACATCGGTAGATGTATCTTGAGTGAGTCGGGAGACAGATCAATGAGACTGAATCCACTGCGGTCAGCGGCCGTTTTTCTTTTCGTGTCCTTCGCATGGCTGGCGCAGCCGGCAGCCGCGCAGGATGGGGCCTCCCAGGGCGGCACTGCCGAGGCCAGGGTGGTCGGCGATCATGTCCTGGTGCGCGTGGTGCTCAGTACCGAGAAGTTCCACAAGGAAACGCACCTGGTGCTCGACTACAACGATGATCAGCCACTGCGGATTTACAACTGCATTCTCGGCGCCGTGGAATTCGGCGAAGGCGAGGAAACCATCAAGATCCTGGCTGACGGACTGCGCATTGAAGTGCCAAAGGAAGGCGTCCAGGCATCGTCCGAATGCACGCTGTTTCTGAAGAACCTGAGCGGCCAATACTCGGTCGAACTGAAGGACGTCGACGTGTCGGCCATCCTGGGCGGCCCGGTGTTGCGGCAGTTCGCGCTGGGCATGAACCTGTCCGAAGGTGAAGTTTCCTTTACGCCTGCCGCAGAGGCCGACGTAGCAAACGCCCGGCTATGGGCGCAATCGATCATCACGGGTTTGCGCACAACGGATGATGGCCGGGTGCTCGCGCCTTTGAGCATCGGCGAAAAGGATCGTTCCCTGATGGCATTCAATACCGCGGGATATCACAGTTACGTCAATGCGGCGCTGGCCGGCGGGCTGGGTTATCCGTTCGGTGACGTGCCGGACATCCAGTTCGGCAGCGGTGATCAACGTATACCGCTTTCCGGCATGGCCGCGCTGTTCCCTGCCGACTTCTCCGAGGACCCGGGCCTTTCGTCCGACTGGCTGGTCGTGCCCGGATTGAGCCTGTGGACCGCATTCAAGCTGGAGATCAATCCGCTGCAGGGCTATCTGGCGCTGGAGCCGGTGGTGAACACCAATTACTCCGAGGCCGATTTTGAGTTCTATTCCGCAGCCGTTTCCAGAGACCGTGAAGCCTTGCGGTCGTACCACCAGAGCAACCCCGAGGACCGCAACGTCGCCGAGGCGGCCGAACTGCTGTTTGCGCTGGGGCTTGAGCAGGAAGCATCCGTAGCAGAGCAGATGGAAGCCGTTGGCTACCGTCTCACCGCGACCATCGAGCGGATGAAGGCGGACTGGCTGAAGCAGACGCTGGAGCCGCTGTTCGTCGCGGAGGACCGGGACGCGCGCTCGGACCTGATCATGGCGCTGGCCGAGGAAGCCCTGGAATACATCTCCCGCTCCGACGATCCCGCGCTGCGCCAGGACCTGCAATTGGTCCTGGGCGACCGCTATCTGCAGGCGGGCGATGCGGAACAGGCCTGGAAGTACTTCCTGGCGGCCGGCTTCAGCGGCGATCCCGAGAAGGAAAGCCTGGTACGCCACGAGCTGGGCCGCGTATACGAGGCGCTGGGTCGCCACCGACGCGCCTATTCGAGCTATGAGCGTGCGGCGTCGCCGCTGGTAGAAGGCCCGCCGGTGATCAAGGAAAGCGCCCGGGCCGGCATGGAGCGTCTCAAGCCTCTGCTGGACAAGGACGATCCTCTGTTGGTGGAAGCCGGCCGCTAGTCCCTTCTCTTTTCACAAAGGGTAGGCGCCATGGTCGCAGGTCCATCGCCCGATAGTCTGCACAGCCAGTTGAATCAGCTTGCTGCGGCGGGCGCCAGGCGGCTGAAGCGCTGGGTGCTGCGTTGCGCCTGCGACCGGTACCTGCAGGTTCTGTTCCCCGCTGCGCTGTGCGTCAGCGGCGCCATCCTCCTTTGCGTATTGATCGACACAGTGGCGGCAGCCAGCCTGTGGCCTTTCGGATTCTTGATGACGATAGTGACGGCCCTGGCCTTGCCCGTCCTTGCGGTTGCGGCCTGCGTGCTGTTTGAGTTTGCGCGCCATCGGGTCGACCGGCGGATGTGCCTGGCGCTCTACGACCGCGAACTGGGCCTCAAGGACCGTCTTCAGGCGGCGGACCAGTATCTGCGCAAAGCCGATCGCAGCGATTTTGAACAAGCGGCCGTGGAGGACGCCCGGGGTCATGCAAAGACCGCCCTGGAACGCAAGCTGCCGCCGCTCGTGATCCGTCGCCCGGACCTCATGCCGCCTCACCGCAAACTGGGCCTGCTGGCTGCCGTGCTGCTGGCTGCCGCCCTGTGGATGGGCCAGTATTCAGCCTCCGAGGCGGCTTTGAGCGAGACGCTGGTCGCCGAGGCGATTCCCGGCGACCTGCGCGACGATTCGGTCCTGACGCAGGTTCTGCCCGATCCATTGCGCCCGCGTCCCACCTCCATGGCAGCCAGGCGCAACACGGAAGTCGAGGTCCCCAAGTCCCAGGCGGAGGCCCGTCCGAGCGAGCTCGAGATGCGCGAACTCTCCACCCGGCGCCAGTCCTCCGACCGCAGCGCCGCCGGCTCGGATGCCAAGCGCAGCAACCAGGCGCGTCAGGCCCAGTCGGGCGCCTCGGGTCAGCGCTCGGAACAGCAGGAGCAGGACAACAAAGAGTCCAGGAAGAAGGAGTCCAAGCAAAAACCCAGGGAGCCGCCGAAGGACCCTCCCGATGAGCCGAAGGAATCTGCGGGCCTTCAGGGCGGCAAGGGCGAAATGTCCGGCGGGCGCATGGCGGCATCGGATCATGCTTCGGCCCAGGACAAGACCCAGCAGCCGGAACCGGAAGGCGACTCCGACTACGGCGACGAGGAGGAAGACGAGGAGCAGAAGGCGGGTTCCGCCAGCAAGCCGCTGATCAACCAGCGCAAGGCGCCCGTCAACCGGTCCCTGACTCCTTCCGCCGACAGTGATCAGGAGCGCGACGACCTGAACGGCCGCGGCGGCCCCGGCGGCTTGAAGAAGACCCGCGGCGTGGCCGCGATGCTGCTGGGCGTGCCATTGCCCGACTACCTGCAGGGCAAGGTCAATCCCGGACGCATGAAGATTCAGAGCGAACAGGGCCGCGCCGAAGAGCATCAGGCCGAGCCGGCGCTCGCCCGGGATCGGCCCGCCCGCGACGGCTCGGTCGGCCACACCCTGCACCGCGAGATCCCGCCGTTGAGCCGGGACGTGGTACGAAACTATTTCATTGCACAGCGAACGAATGGCGAACAAGCGCCGGAGGAAGACGAATGACAGACAGCAACGCGGCGGCGTCCGCCGATCGAGCCCGCGCGGGCGCCGAAGAGTTCACTGAAGTATTCAACCGGGTCAAGGCCCAGGTCAGCCGGCTGATCGTGGGGCAGGAAGAGGTCATCGATGGCGTGCTGACCGCCCTGATGTGCGGCGGACACGTGCTGCTGGAAGGCGTGCCTGGACTGGGCAAGACCATGCTGGTCAAGTCGCTGGGCGAGGCGCTCAACCTCAATTTCTCGCGCATCCAGTTCACGCCCGACATGATGCCCGCGGACATCCAGGGCACCATGGTGCTGACGGAAACCGACGGCGGCGGCCACGAGCTGACTTTTCAGCAGGGCCCGCTGATCGCCAACCTGGTGCTGGCCGACGAGATCAACCGCGCCACTCCCAAGACCCAGTCCGCGTTGCTGGAAGCCATGCAGGAGCGCCAGGTGACCGTGGGCCGCCGGACGATCCACCTGGCCGAGCCGTACAGCGTGATGGCCACCCAGAACCCGGTGGAGCAGGAAGGAACCTATCCACTGCCCGAGGCGCAGCTGGACCGCTTCCTGTTCAAGCAGATCGTCTCGTACCCGAAGGAAGAGGAATATGCGCCCATCCTGGAGCGCACCACCGGCGAGCACGACGTGGTGATTGAGCCGGTGGCTGACGCCGAGACCATAGTGCGCCTGCGCTCCGTGGCCCGTGCGGTAGCCGTGCCGGAGGTAGCCCAGCGCTACGCCGTACAGCTCGTGATGGGCACGCAGCCGGACAGCGATTACGCGCCTGACAGCATCGGCGCCTACGTGGCCCTGGGCTCCAGCCCGCGCGGCGCCCAGGGCCTGATCCTGGCCGGCAAGGTGCGGGCCCTGCTGGCCGGTCGTTTCTCGGTCAGTACCGACGACATCCGCGCCGTGGCTCTGCCGGTTCTGCGTCATCGCGTCCTGGTGAACTTCCATGCGCAGGCGAACCGGGTGGGCCCGGACCTGCTCGTGGCCGACGTGCTGCAGGCCGTCGAGCCGCCCCACACGGCGAGCTGACCTGCTGACCGCCGGGAGACAGGCCCATGCCGGCAGCGGCTCCTACCGTAGAGGAAATCTTTGACACGGAGTTCCTGACCGCGCTCCAGGGATTCAGCCTGTGGGCGCGGCGGATCATCAGCGGCGGGCGTCACGCCGAGCAGCTCTCGAAGGACAAGGGCGCCGGACTGGAGTTCGCCGACTACAAGGCCTACGTGCCCGGCGACGATACCCGCACCATCGACTGGAACATCTACCGGCGCCTTGGCCGCGTGGTGGTCAAGGTGTTCGAGGAGCGGCAGGAACTGCCCGTCTACCTGCTGGTGGACCGGTCGAGCAGCATGTATTTCGAGGCCGCGCCGAAGATCGGCGTGGCCCTCAAGGTGGCGCTGGCCCTGAGTTCGATCAGCCTTTCACAGCATGACAGCGTGGGGCTGTTCTCGTTCTCCGGCGACCTGGAAATGAAACTCAGGAACGCTTCCGGGCACGGCCGGCTGATGCGAGTAGCCGAGCGCCTGGCGGTGCTCGACGAGCAGGGCGCTACCGAACTGGCCCAGGCCGTGAACGGCGTCGGAAGCCTTGGCCTGCGGCGTGGACTGCTGGTGGTCATTTCCGATTTCTACGATCCGGCGGGACTGGATGCGGTCCTTGAGTCACTGGGCCAAAGCCGCCACAAGCTGCTCCTGGTGCAACTGATCGGCAACCACGACCTGGATCCGGCGGGCCGCCGTGAAATGCGCGGCGACGTTCGGTTACGCGACTGCGAGTCCGGCGAGGCCGTGGACGTGTCGCTTAACCCCGCCATCCTCGCCAGCTATCGCGCCATCGTGAACGATTTCAATGAGCGGCTCACGCAGTTCGCCACTGGTCGTGGCGCTGCGTTTCTGCGGCTGAATACGGATGAGGACGTGCTGCCGCAGCTTGCCGCGGCCTTCGAGGCGGGCAGCATCGAGATATGAATTTCACCAACCTGTCATTGCCGTTGCTGCTGGGGGGCGCCGCCGCCCTGGCGGGGCTGCTGTATGTGCTGCAGCAGTTGCGCATCCGCTACACGGAAATCGGCGTGCCCACCGCCATGTTCTGGCGGGAAGCGGCGCGCGATGCACCGGTGCGCGTATTCCGCCGCCGTTTCCGCCACTGGCTGGCGTACCTGTTGAGCCTCCTGATCTGCTGGCTGCTCTGGCTGGGCCTGGCCGAACCCCGCGTAGAGGACCCGGAGAGCGGCCAATACCACGTGCTGTTCCTCGACGGATCGGCTCACATGTCCGCCCCGGGCGACCTCGAACGCGCCATTGAAAGGGTGCGCGACGACCTGCGGAATCTGCCGGCGGAGCGGCGGGAAGTCATCTGGGGCGGGGCCTGGAACCTCAAGCTGCTGAACGCAGGCGAGGATGGCCTGCTTTTTGACCGCCGGGTCGAGGGGCTTGAGCCCGAGGGTGCGCCGTCCGCGGTGCAGGAACAGATTGACCTCCTGGCGTTGCCGGGTGCTTATTCGGACGCGGTGCGGCTCGTGATTTACGGCCGCGCGCCGGTGAGCGCCGAGGCGATTGATGGGCTTGGGGAAAACGTGCAGTTGCAACGCGCCGAGGGATTCGACGAATTGGGACCGAACCGCGGCATCGTCGGCATGGGCCTGGGAACCGCCGTGTCCGGGCGCTGGGACGCGGTGGACGTGCTGGTGCGGATGGCCGCCACCGGGAACCTGAGCACGGTCCCCGGCGACATGGTGCTCACCCTTGACGGTGCGCCTCTTGAGGGTTTCGACATCGAGAACGTTCCACCCGACGGCGTGGCGATACGTGATGTTCCGGCTGCCGGCGGTTTGCTCGAGGCCCGGGTCGCCGAGTCCGACTCCTTGCCGGCCGACGACATGGCGCAGTTGCGCCTGCCCGAGCGTCGCGAACTCAAGGTGGCCGTGTCGGCCATGCTGGGGCCCGTTGTGGCGGACGCGGTCGGCGCGGACCCTGGCCTGTTGCTGGCTGAAGACGATGCCGAACTGGTGTTTCGGCAGGCTGGAGAGTCGTTTGGCGGCGATCTGCCTGCGCTCGAGTTCGCGCCCATGAACGAGCAGGAGGCCGCCTTCGATATTCGATTCTCCGGCGATCTGGATGCGGAACTGGCCCTGCGCGACAGCCTGCAGGGTCTGGGCCTGTACCTGATCGACGGCGCGGGCTTGGCTGCCGAGGCGGGCCGTCCGGTGGGCGTCCAGGCATCGCCCGACGAGTCCAGGAATATATCCGTGTGGCTGGAACTGCTCGACGATCGCTTCAACTTCACGGCGTCGCGCGCTTTCCCGCTGTTCATTTCCCGCGCCGCGCGTTGGCTGGCGGAGGAAGACCCCGTCTATGCGTATCTTGCCGCGGGCCGGTTCGCAGCCGAGGAATCCCTGGAATTCGCCCTGGCGGGTCCGGGGAACAGCGCGACCCGCATGCTTGGCGCAGAGCTGGCGCCGCGGCGGGCCGGCATGCTTGAATCGGCCGGCGCTGAACAAAGCTATGCGGTGTCGCTGTTGAGCACCGCCGTGACTGGCGGACAGCAGGGTGTGGAACTGCCCGCTTTCTCTCCGACAGGGGCCGGCCTTGCTGGTCCGTCGCTTCTTGCCCTCCTGTTGATCCTTGCGGCGCTGGCGCTCCTGGCCTTCGAGTGGTACGCGTACCAGCGCGGGATGATTCCCTAAGGTCAACCAGAGATGACCGTTTCCATTACCTATCCACTCGCCGCGCTGTTGCTGCTGGCCGTGCCGGCGTTGTGGTTCTGGCCCTCCCGGCCTCGCACGCCCTGGCATGGGGCAATTCGAACGCTCTTGTTCGTGCTGCTGATTGCGGCGTTGATGCAGCCCGTGGCGGTACTTGAGGTGGAGGACGAGCGTCACGTGGTGGTGCTCGACGAGACCGCCAGCATGCCTCCGCCGGCACGCAGCCGTGGGGCCCAGGCGGCCACGTCGCTGCTGTCTGAATTGGACGAGCGCGGCGACGCCACGATGATTCGCCTGGGCGAGGGCGGCGCTGAGAGTCCCGGGGACGATACCGGTGCGAGGCGGATTGTGCCGGGCTCGAACGACGCCTCGCCGCTTGCCCAGGCCCTGGAGATTGCGGCCCAGTCGATCCCGCGGGCGCAACGGGGATCGGTGGTCCTGATTTCCGACGGGCTGGCCACCAGCCGCGATTGGCCTGGGGCGGCCGCGCAGTTGGCCGAGCGGGACATACCTGTGCATGTGTTCATTCCAGGCGCTTCTTCTTCCGACCCCTTCCCCGCCAGGCTGAGCTTCGGCGCCGCCCGCCCCGGTGAATCGTTGCGGGGCATGGCCGAGGTCATGGGAGCGAACGCCGAGATGCAACTGGTGCTGAAGGCAGGCGAAGAGGAACTGGCGCGGTCCGAACCCTTCCAGGGAGAGGGCCGGCACTTCGTTGAGGTGGACTTCGAGGCCGGGGACCCGGGTTTTCTGGACGTGACGGCGGAACTGGTGGTCGCATCGGGCGCCGGCGATGATCCCGGCAACAATCGCCTGCAGGCGGTCGCCGCGATACAGACGCCGCTGCGCATTCTCTACCTGGGTTCACGCCAGGAGGGCGCGTCGGAGAGGCTGGCGGAGATTCTTGGCCCAGGGCATGAAATCGACACGGCCGATCCTGCGGAAACAGGCGGCGATACGGATTTGGAGCCGTATCAGCTGGTGATGCTGGACGACGTGCCTGCACGCATGCTTTCCGAGGAGTTCCAGGCGAACCTGGGCGCCGCCGTGGTGGACCGGGGACTGGGGCTGATGATGAGCGGCGGCGAGGCTTCCTTTGCCGATGGCGGCTATTTCGGGACGCCGGTCGCCGACCTGCTCCCGGTCGAGATCACCGGCGAAGACGACATCAGCGACCCCAGCGTGGGGCTGGCGCTGATTCTCGACACCTCCGGCTCCATGGGTGGGACCCGCATCGAGCTGGCCAAGCAGATCGCCCGTATTGCCGTGCGCCGGCTGCAGCCCCACGACCGCATCGGAATCGTCGAGTTCTACGGCGCCAAGCACTGGGCGGTGCCGATGCAGCCGGCGTCCAACAAGATCGAGATCGATCGCGCCATCGGCCGGATGAAGGCCATCGGCGGCACGGTGCTGTTTCCGGCGATCCAGGAGGCCTACTACGGGCTCAAGAACATCAACACCCGTTTCAAGCACATCATCCTGGTGACCGACGCGGGCGTTGAGGACGCCAACTACGAGGCCATGGTGCGCAGCATTTCGCGCGACAACATCAACGTGTCCACCATTCTTGTGGGGCAGGGCGGCCACAACCTGGTCATGTCCGACATCGCCAACTGGGGCCAGGGCCGTTTCTATGGCGTGGGCAATCAGTTCGGCCTTGTGGAACTGATACTCAAGCGCCCCACGGTGCGCAAGGCGGTCCGCTACAAGCGCGGCAGCTTTTCGCTGGACGGACTGAGCGGTCAGGGCTGGTGGGGCCCGGTGGATTCCTCTTCATTGCCGCCGCTGGACGGTTATGCACAGGTGGAACCGCGCGACGGAGCGGAGATGCTGCTACGGGTCGCCGGCGCCCGCTACCCGGTGCTGTCGTCCTGGCGGTACGGGCTCGGCCGGGTAACGGCACTGATGACCGAGCCGGCCGGCCAGGGCACCGAGAGCTGGCGCGAATGGGCGGATTACGCCGAGTTCCTGGGCCGCATCGTGGCCCGCACTGCCTCGGACCAGGAACCGTTCAAGCTGGAGCTCAAGCGCCGCGGCGAGCGGGCGCAATTGAGCGTCCGCAGGTATGACAACGACCCGCTGCTGGCGCCGGTCGCGCTGCTGGTGAATGACGCCGGCGACGAAGTTTCCGACGCTTCTCCCGCATTGATCGAGACGGCGCCCGGACTGTTTGAGGCGGATTTTTCCTTCGCCCCTGAAGAAGCGATACGGTTTGTGGTGCGGCCGAACCGAGGCCCGGGTGCGCAGCGCATTGCGCTGGCGCCGTTTTCGGACCGCTTCGGCGAAACCCAGGTTGATCCGGCGCGGGCGCTTGACCTGGAAGAACTGGCGGCGCTAACCGGCGGAGCCGTGTTGACCGGCGGCGACGCGGCGCAGATTCGCGCGGGCGGCGGCCTGCAGGCAGGCGACGTCACGCGGCTGTGGCCGTGGCTGCTGCTGGCGGCCCTGCTCGCCTACCTGGCGGACATCACCTACCGCCGCTGGCCGAGCTGAGGGTGGATGCAGTAATGACCTCTGCAAGACGCGCGCTTTCCCAGGGCCTCGCGCTCGCGGTCGTTTGCGCCTTCCTCATTGCTCCCCCACCGGCCCACGCCGCCACCGCTCTTTCCGAACTCATCGCTTCCCTGGAGACCGCAGAGCGCTTCGATCCCGACAAGCTCGCCGCGGTGTATCGCGAGACGGTTCTGAGTGGCGACGGTATCGACCGCGCGGTAGCGCGTTTGCGGGCCTACGCACGCGGAGTGGCGCTGAGTCCCGAAGGTCAGGCCGCCTGTCACCTGGCGATTGCCCACCTGCAATGGCGCGACGGCGCAATCGAGGAGGCGGTGGTCTCGTCGGACAAGGCGCTTGAGAGCTCCCCCACCCGCGAAGCACTGCTGTTGAAGGCCCGCCTGCTGGACGCGGGCGGGGAAGAGGACTCTGCGAGGGACTGGTATCAGCGCGCCGCCGAGGCCTACGGGGAGAGCGACGAGCAATGGCTGATCCGAGTGCGCCTGGCGATGATGGAAGTCAGTGCGCGCAATGTCGAGACCCTGGAAGAACTGGCGTCGCAGCGCGACCAGGACTTCCGCAACCAGGCTGCCGTCGTGCTGGCGCTGCTGGGCCGCCCCGATCGGGCGATTGCGCTGTATCAGCCGCTTGCCGAGGCAGGCAAGCTCTATCAGCAGCACATGCGCTTATCCGAGTGGGCGCTGAAGGCCGAGTCGCACGATCTGGCCCGCGAGCAGGCCTGGCTGGGTTACGCGACCGCGCCGGTGCGCGCCGACCGGCTGTATGCCTTGAGCCTGCTGGCGGAGTCCTACCGTACCGCGGGCGAACAGGACCTGTTGCTTGAAGACCTGGCGCAACGCGACCCCGATGACCAGGACTTGCTTCGTCTCCGGGTGGAGACCCTGATCGAGACCGAGGACTACCACCAGGCCATCCGCTTGTACGAGCAACTGGAGGGATCGGAAGCCGACATTGCCGAGCGCCGCCGCCTGGTGGCGCTGTATGAGGCCGCCGGCGACACCGACGCCATGGTCCGTGAGTATCGCCGGATGATGGATGCCGAGCCCGACCAGGTGCAGTGGTATGACGGTTTGGCGGCGCACTATCTCAACGTGGCGGACAACGAAGCCGCGCTGGCCGTCTGGGAGACGCTGGAAGCGCGCAATGCCGCCAGCGCCGGGGTTCTGGTCGAAGGCGCACGGCTGATGCTGGAGATGGGCTTTGTGGACGAGAGCGTGGAGATGGTCGAGGGCCATCTTCAGGCCCATGGGCCGGATGTGGGTGCGCTGCTGTTCCTGTTCGAGACCTGGCTCAACCGGGGGCAGGACGAGCCGGCCCTGAACGCGCTGGTGCGCCTGGAGGATTTTCTGCCTGCGGACGCCGCAGAGCTGGTGGACCTGGCGGACGCCTACGAGCGCTTGAGCCGTCCGGAGGAGGCGCTGCGGGTATTCGAGGCCATCCGAGATACGCGCGGCGAGCTGGGTTACGACGACCAGATGCGTCTGGCCTGGCTGTATACGCTGGTGGACCGCAAGCAGGAGGCGCTGGACCTGTGGCGCGATATCTGGGTGGGCGTGGAGAGTCCGGCGCGGCGCAGTTTTGCCGAGAGCCAGTTGTTGCTGCTGGCGGCCGAGCTGGGCGCCTTGGGCGACATGGCGGTGGAACTCGAAGGCATGCTGATCGAGGGCACGGCCAACCGCAACCACATGAACCTGCTGGTTCGGATCTACACCGAGTCGGGAGACAAGCTCTCGGCCACCGAGATCATCGACGAGTATGCCGTGGAGATGGGCGAGGACGAAGTCGGCCACCAGCAACTGCTGGCGCAGGTTTATATGCTGCTGGAGGACTATCCGTCGCACGACAAGGCCTTGCGCAGGCTGTATGAGATCGACCCGGAAAACCGCATCGATCACATCAAGAGCATCATCATCAATCTGTTGACCTTCGATCTGGCCACCGAGACCAACGAGCGCGTCGAGGAGATCCAGCGCTGGATCGGCGAGCTCCGACAGGTTGACGAGGAGTCGGTGACCGGCGAGTTCGAGGCCAGCATTTTTTCTATGGCGGGGTTTGCGGACCGGGCGGTTGAGGCGTACCGAAGGGCGCTGGTGGAGCAGCCTCAGAACAGCGACAACCTGCTGCTGCTGGCCGATGAGATGGACAACAACGGGCGTTCGGATGAAGCAGTCGCGATCCTTCAGTTCTTCGCCGAAAACGCCGTCGAGGACAACGAGTTCGTGGTGGCGGTGGACGGCCTGCTGAACCTGATCGGCACCACCACTTTCTTCCAGCAACCGGATCCGGAGGTGCAGGACACGCTGGACTGGACGAAACGGGTGATCCTCGAGCGGATCGCCGGGCGGGCCAACAAGTTCTACCTGTATGAACTGCTGGCGGACATTGCCCGGGAGAAGGGCGATACGGAAGCCTCGTTCGTGGCGCTTGAGAACTCCCTGGCCGAAGCGGGCTTGCGGCGCCCGGCGGTGTTGCGCGAGCTGCTGACGATGGCCACGCCGAACACCGGCTTCGGCGGATTCAGCACCGGCGGCGGGGACATCGAACGGCAGTTGAAGTATGGCCGCCGCCTGGTGGGATTGCGCCAGCAGTTGCCGCCGGAAGTGTATATCGACGTCGGCAAGTCGCTGCTGGCCAAGGAGGACGTCTCCGGCGCCGAGCGGGCCTTTGAGATGATCGACGACATCACCGGGATGATCGACATTGATCGGACCAAGGCGGAGATCTTCGAAGAGTCGGGCTACGACGAACAGTCGCGGGTGTTCTACAACCGCGCATTGAACGTCAATCGCGACAGCCTGGACCTTTTGCACAAGACAGGCTTTCTCTATGAGGTGATCGGCCGCGAGGATGTGGCCTTCAAGCGCTACATGCAGGCCATCAGCGACGTATTGCGCCGTCAGTCCACGGTATTGGCAGCGGGCGCCCGTCCGGTGGACCCGAACTCCTGGCAGGCGATCATGAACCAGCGCACCGACACCACCGTGTCGCGCGAGTATCGCGAGCACTATGCCTCGCTGGAGCAGGGGCTGTTGCTGAGCTGGCCTGAGGATGCGGACGAGTCCGAAGCCGCGGCTGCACAACTGAAGGCCCTGTTCGAGACGGAACTGGGCAATGTGCTGGATCGTGCCGAAGACGAGCTGCTCCCGCTCGCGCGATATGCCCGTCTGGATCGCACGGCGCGGTTGATCCGCAAGGTCGGCTTCTTCCTTGATGATCCCGACCTGGCGCACTATGCCGACCGCAAGCTGCTGGATCGTTTTGCCGGAGACGAGGAATTTGCCAAACACCTGGTTCTGGCTTATGGGGAGGCTGGCCGGCCGCTGCCCCAAGGCGTACCTATCGACGAGGAGGACAGCGCGCTGGCTGCACTGTCGCCGTTGCGAAGGCAGTTGGCCCTGGCCGGGAAACGGGAAGACTTCGAGACGCAACTGCAGCTGCTGCGCCTGGACGGCGCCACCGACGAAGTGGAAACGCTGCTCGGCGAGCGGATCCTGGACGGCAAGTTCCGCGAAGGGCTGGGCTATGCGCTGGGGCTGCTCGGTGAGTCCGAGTTCCGGCGCCTGGCGTTGGCTACTTCGTCCAAGCTGCTGGAGGAACCCGACGCGTTCAAGTCGCTGGTCGGATCAAACCTGGACATGCTGCTCAAGGCCGAGGAGGTGGCGGGTCAGCCCCTGGTCCCGCCGGAAAAGGTAATCGAGTTGTTGCTGGATCCCAGCCCCGGAGATCAGCCGACAAATCCGCTCGGATTCAATGACACCAGCGGCTTCTGGAAATACCTCCAGGAACGGGGCAGCACAAAAGACCGGATACGTTATTTCCGGAACGCATTGGAGCGCTCGGCGAGCGGCGGGGGCATATTCCGGGGCTTCGGCGGCGCTCTCGATGCGTTTCGCCCGCTGCTCAAGGAACAACTGACCGCCGGGCAGCGCGGCGAAATTGCGGACATGGTCATTGAATTTCTGTCCGGCCTCGAGACCAATGACGATAGCGCGCTCTATACAGTCGCGCAGGCAGTCATGGTTGTGGATGCCCGCGAGGAAAACGCGCAAGTGCTGTACCGCGTATCCGATTATGTTGGAAATCGCTGGCCGAACCTGCCCGACGCGAGACCGTTCCTTGAGGCCATGTATGCCGGCCGGACAGACGAAGCATTTCGGCTGATCGTCGAGATGGAGGAGAACATGCCGTCGCCGCAAGGCTTCCCGATGCGCTTCTACGCGCCCGGTCTGGATGAAGCCCTGGAGCGCACCCGCTCACGAATACTGGAACAGATCCTGGCCGGTGAAGCGGTGCCCCTTGAACTGGCCCGTGCCGCTTACGAACGGGAATTCTCGTCGCGTTTCTCTTATCGATTGCCGTCTGCGGAGCGATTGGGCCGCCAGGATCGAGTACTGGACAAGATGCTGAGCCTGGATCCCGATCCTTCCCGCTACCGGGCCGATCAGATCAATGTGTGGCTCAACCTGGGGAATGCGGACCGCGCGGGTGAAGCGATCGCCGAGGAGTACCAGGCCACGTCGGACAATGATGCATGGCGGTTAGCGCATTTCCTGTTCTTCCGTTCGCAGCAACGGTTCGAGGAAGCGCTGCAGGTGGCTGCGGACGGTGGACCGGATTTCAGCGACCCGGCTATCGCCCAGCAGGCAATGATTCGGCAATCGAGGTCGCCCGGGTCGTTGGGCAATATCATCAGAAAGCTGCAAAGCATGCAGACAATCGAGGCCGCGTCGGGATCCGTTTCACAATCTTCCGGCCTTATGGCGCTCGGAGCGCCCGGAACACAGCAAAGGCGGAAAGGCCCTGTTCAGCGTCTGGGCGAGGCGCTGAACGCCGGCGATCACGACGATGGCAGGCAGGCACTTCGCGAGGCGTGGCGGAGTTTACTGGCGCCTCGCAATTCTCCCTACGGACTTCCTCCGGGGAATACGCCTTTGGCCTTCCTGGCCAGCCGTCTGTTGAATTCTCCGATGCCCCAGCCGGGGAAGAAGGCAACGACAAATTCGAGTGGCGGGTTCTTCAGTGGGGCAGCCTTCATTATGGTTCCGGCTGTATCGTCAAGGGCTCAGACGAGCGACGCTATGGGCGAAGAGGCTCCCCAGCCGCGCATGCTGTTTGACGCCATAGCGGAGGCTCCTTACGGAGCCGCTGAAATCGACGGTTTCCTGCGCGCGATGCCGGACAGGACGCGAACGGGATTCGGTCAGCTTTATGAGTACCTCGCAAACGCGTCCGATGAGGACCTGCGCCTGCAAGAGCTGTGGAAGCGTTTGAATGTTGGGCGGATCACGGATCACGAGTTTACGTTGTGGATGCTGCTGAGGGATCAGAAAAAGGTCGAGTTTGGCCCGGGAGGCCTGGAAGAGTTCGAAAACCGCCTGGCCGCAATGTCCGATCCATCACCCCACCAGCTTTTGCTTGCCGCCCGAGTTCTCGCGACAGCCGGCGCCGTGCAGCAGGCGGTGGATTACTACAGGCTGGTGGCGGCCCGCAGGATTGAGCACAAGGAGTATGCCGAACAGCAGCGCTTCTTTTTCGGCATGCCGGGAGCGCCGCCGAGCCCAGCCAATCTCCTCGAGCTGATCACGGAAGTATCCGCGAGGTTGCCTTCAGAGGCAGCGCGGGAAGTCCTCGATTCGGTTCTGATTCTCGCCCGGCGCGCGGAGGAGATTCCGGGCGCCGAGTTGCTGTTCGACGCATACCTGCTCGCTTCCCTGGAGAAGGTGTACACGCCTCAGGAAGCTATCGCGCAGACAAGGCGCCGGTTCCCGGGCGTTCTGGACCTGCCGGAAAAGCTATACGAATCGGGTGCGGCCAAGGCGGCGGAATTGGCGCGGACTTACGCGCGTGCGGGCGATCTTGACGGCGCCACCGGGATTCTGGGCGCCATGCTGATGGAAGCAGGTCCAGGCGCACTGTCCGAGGAAGAACTTGGGAACCCGCAACGGTTCATGAGAGCCCAGGCCGCAAGCACCCTCAGTCTGCTTTACGGTTTGCCGGCAGTGACCCAACCGTACCAATACGACGACCGAGGCTTTACCGCAGCGCAGGAAGTGCTTAGAAGGCAAAAACGACTGTTCCCGATGGGTGAGGAAGATTGGCCGGGCATTTCGGAATGGATAGGGGCCGCAAGCGATGCGTTACTGGGCTGGCTCGCTGCCGGCCAGGTGAGCCAGGATGAGGCGCTTCGTCTGCTCGTGCCCCTGGGGATGCGCCAATTGCGTGATGTCGGTCCGGAAGCGGACAGCGATATTCTGGCGCGCATCCTGGAGAGTGTTGAAGCCGCCGGGAGCCCCTTGAGCGCCGAGAGCCTGGTGATGCTGGCGTCCCTGGCGGAGGCAGGCGGAGGATCAATGCCCATTGAGTTGGTGGCCGGAATCTTCGAGGAAGGCCGGCTGCCCTGGCAGCAACAGCTGACGCTGCTGCGACTGTACCAGGACTCCGACGAGGGGGCGCGACTGCTTGAGCTCGTGCGGGAGCACGGTCTTGACCGGGGCCTGGGCATGATGCGCGTCCTGCACACGATCGCCCAGCGGTCTGAAGATACCGACTACGCCAGCGACTTGCAGGAGCGGATCGAGCGTGAGGAAGCGGCGGAGAAGGCGCTCTTGCCTGACGAAGAGGAAGAAGCACAAACGATCGCTATGGCGACCCCCTGATACCATGCAGCTAATGTGGAACGCATCATCCTGGGAAGGACGGCATCCAGCCCTCCTTACTCCCAAATAGGAGAACAACCATGAAGAAACTACTTTTGCTCGGCCTGTGCTTTTCGGCAGGCGCAGCGCTTGCCGCAGAAAGCAACATCACCGTAACGGCGAGCGGCCTGGATCGGTTTGACGGTGAGCTGATCGAAATCGGCTACTCCGACCCGCGCACGGACGCGGGCTTCGAAGTGCTGGGAATCGCCGTCATTAAGGATGGCGACGCCACCATGAAGATTCCGCTATCCGAGCCCCTGCTTATCGAGCTGAATCTGCTCGCCGGTGAGGCGGCGGACCGCTTCAAGGTGCGCGGGATCGTGGAACCCGGCGGCGAGCACGAGGTCCTGTGGGATTCCTCCAGGGACTCTCTGGCGTTCAGTGGCGGGAATTACGACGAATTGATCCGAACGGCACTGGACGAACCCGGCGAGGCGGCGACCGAGTCCCTGCGCGCCATCTATCTCAAGTATCAGGATCCGGTCGCCCGGCTGCTGGCTCTCAGGGCAGCCTGGCAGGACGGCGAGGACGAAGAGCAGGTAAAGGTCATGGAAGAACTGGAAACCGTGCTGGGCGAGAACAAGACGCTCCAACTGCTCAAGGTGTTCACGGCAAAGCGGGTGGAGGAACTCGCCGCGGCAATCCGAGATTTCACCGCGCTGAATCTGGACGGCGAAGAAATTCGCCTGTTTGACGTCGTGGCCCAGAACAAGTTCACACTGGTGGAATTCTGGGCCTCGTGGTGCGGCCCGTGCATTGCCGAGATTCCACACCTGAAGGCCGCCTACAAGCGCTTCAACGACCAGGGCTTCGAGATACTTGCCTTCAACCTGGACGACGATCGTGAGGCATGGCGCCAGGCCTCCGAGGAGGACTACAACATCGAGTGGCTCAACGTGTCCGATGAACTCGCATTCGAGAGCCCGGTGGCGGAGATGTATCGCGTCAACGCCATCCCGGCCAGCTTCCTGGTCAGCACCGACGGCGTCACCGTCGGCCGCAACCTCCGTGGCAAGAACCTCGAACTCCGCCTTGAGGAGCTCCTTGAGGAAGCCGCCGCGAAGGAAGCCGCCGCCGACGAATAAGCCGGGGAAGCCCTCGTCCCCGTTACATCGGGGCCGGTTCGTTCTCCTTCATGTAGACCTCGAACGACGACTCGCTTGGCTGGTCCTCATTGATTTCCTGGACCAGGTATTCCGGATAGTTCTTCTGCGCGTAGGTGAGGATGTTCGGCGGGAGCTGCTCGAGATTGTCCAGGCCCCGGGTCGTGCAGCGGTAGAACAGGCGGCCTTCGTGCCGGCCCATCATCTGCCACGGCAGCCAGGGGGCCAGGCGGATCCAGGAACCGCTGTGCTTCACGCGGTCCAGGGAGGGATTACGGAGATCGTCGTCGTTGCAGACGTACTCGAACATTTCGCAAACGGGCAGGAGTTCGCCGGTGGACTCCCGTACCCAGACCTCGGGGTCGAGCAGATTGGGCACCACGCCGCGGAAGTCCAGCCACACCGACGTCTGATCGCCGATGGTCTGCCAGTTCAGGACAAAGGGATTGCTGGGGTCGTCGGACGCCCGGTAGTTGGGGAACTTGAAGAACATTTCTCCGGTCTGGTCCCCAACCGGCGCCTGGGAGCGGAAATTGGGGCCGAACACGCCCTTGACCATGCGATTGTGGATGTGCATGACCTTGTTGGTCTCCCCGGTGTAGGGGTTCTCCCAGGTCTCGATAATCTCGTTGGTCTTGAGGTCCTTGTAGAAACCCACTTCCTTCCAGAAGCTGGCGAAGGCGCCGTTCTCCTGGCGCACCGTGTAGCCCATGCCGAAGCCTTCCAGGCCGAACAGCGCATCCGGAGTCTGGTTCGGCAGCATGCCGAAGACCAGGCCCGAGTACCAGCCTTGCGCCCAGTCCCGGTCCTTAAGCGAACTTGTCAGCTTGAAGTACGCTTCAAGGTTATCCATCGGGTTCATCCAGTCGTAGTCGATCCGATCCTGAGCCGGTTCCTGCGCCTGTTCCTGTTCCTGCGTGCCGCCGCAGGCAGGCAATGCCGAAGCCGCCGCAAGAGCGGCGCCCCCGACGAGTACATTGCGGCGACTTAATGGTGAGTCGAAATGGTGCGGCATGGGGGCCTCCCGGTTGATGCGCGTATTCCCAATCCGCGAGTCTAGACAGGCCGAAGGCCGTTTGCAATTGGCCAGGGCCTTTCGGCTGCATGCTAGAGTCCCAGTCAGGCAGCCAGGTCATTTTTTTCATGCTGAATCGACGTGCCTTCAGTACCGGTGTGCTTGCGCTGGCGGGTTTCGCGGGATTCGCTGCCCGGGCGCCGGCAGCAGGCGCCAGGCAGGCGGAACGAACCAAAGCCGGCGCGGATTCGGCGGCGACCGACGTGTTAATCGTCGGCGCCGGGCTTTCCGGTCTCTACACGGCGCTGTTGCTCGAGGAACTGGGGGCGTCGGTACAGGTCATCGAGAGCCGCTCGCGGGTCGGCGGACGCGTACATACCCTCTATGACCTTCCCGGCCACCCCGAGGTGGGCGGCAACACCATTGCGAGCGGATACGCACGGATGATCTCGATGGCGCGGAGGCTCGATGTGCCACTGGTGGACTACGCCGCGCGCCTGTTCGGCGGACCGCCGCCGGAACTGGTCCATGACGAAGCGCTGCTGAGCCGGGCCGAATGGGCGGCGTCCCTGCGAAATCCATTCGCCGAAGGGTCCCGCGACAGGATGCCCTGGGAGTTGATCGCTACGCGAACTGCCTCACGCAATCCCCTGCCCGCGTCCTCGGCCTGGGTGGACCCGAAGTTCGGCTCTCTGGATGTGCCTCTGCACGACTACTTCCTGGAACAGGGCTTGAGCGACGGTGAGGTCCGCACGGCGTACGACACCAACCCCTACTATGGGACGTCCGCCTGGGACGTTTCGGCGCTGATGTATCTGTTCAACGAGCGCTGGATACGAGAGCAGACCGCAATCGGGCCTGCGGCCTACGCTGTGGAAGGCGGCAATCAGCGCCTGCCGGAGGCCATGGCGGGCGCACTCACACGGGAAATCCGGTTCGGACAGGAAGTGTTGAGTATCGAGGACCGTGTCGACGGCGTTCGCGTGAGGTGCCGCGGCGGGGACTCGTTCGACGCACCCTTTATGGTGTGTTCGGCGCCGTTCTCAAAGGTCAGGGACATTGCCGTCTCGCCGCCTCTTGAGGGCGTTCAGCGGCAAGCGGTGGGCACGCTCCAGTACATGCGCAATACCCTGGTGTTCCTGGTGCCCAGGCGCCCGTTCTGGAAAGACGATGGGCTATCGCCGTCGATGTGGACCAACGGCCGGCTGGGCGTGGTGGCCGCGCAGCGCTTCGGCGAGGACCCTGCCGAAGTCACCGGACTGGTGGTCAACACCCGTGGCTGGGTGGCGGATCAGCTCGATCGCCTTGGGTCCGCCGAGGCGCAGGCCTGGGTGATTCGTGAAATCGAGCGGCTGCGTCCGGCCGCGAAGGGCACGCTCGAACCGGGTGGCTTTCATTCCTGGTGGCTCGATCCTCACAATGCGGGCGATTGGGCGATCTTCGCGCCGGGACAGGTGCAGGGACTGCTACCCCGCATGGCCCGGCCGCATGGCCGGATTCACTTCTGCGGCGAGCACACCGCCACCATGAATCGGGGCATGGAAGGGGCGATGGAGTCCGCCGAGAGGGTTGCGCTGGAGGTGGCGGACCGGCTCTGACAAATGGAGGCTGGCGTCTGGGGTGGGGACGCTTGATTCGGTATAGGATGCACGGGGGTCTGGAGGTGACTGCGTGATGCTCACGTGTTCATCGACATTGGCTATCGGCAAATTGGGAGAGAAGAAATGAAACGCAGAACGGCCTTGGGCCTTATCGGCGCTGCCGCCGCCGCGCCGCTGGTGAGGGTCCCGGCAGCGCGCGCGCAGATGCTGGATCTGGATCCATCCAATCCGCACCACACGCTCATGATCACCCGCAAGCTGGCGCACACGATGGACGACAGTCTTGTCTATTGGTGGGCGCAGCTGCTGAGGATGGCCGTGATCGACAAGATCTCCACGCCGTTGTGGAACGTTCATGTGGGCGCGGTTCTCAAGACGCGGGATTTCGACGACCAGGGAGCCTACGAGACGACGGCCATCAGCATGGTCTATTACACGGATCTGAAAACCGGCGAATTCCTGGAAACATTCAAAAACCCGTTTACGGGCCAGGAGGACGAGGTCAGCTATTTCCCCGCCCGCCCGGCGACGCAAGTGCGCAGCATCGATGAGTCCCCGAAGGAGCGGCCGGCCGGGGAAGGCTTCAGGAGCATTCGCATCCATCCTCTGGGTCCCGCGGTGATCGAGGGGGACGACGTATGGGTTCGGGACGACGCCATATTCCGCATGGAACCGGAGACGCCCGAGGCCGGCCGGCCATTTCGGGGCAACGACTGGAGCACCTATCACGGCTTGCTTGAGGACGTGGCCAATCCCCAGGTCCTGAATGCGCCCGCCACCTGGCACTTCAACGATATCTTGAGCTACCTGCCCTGGATGGGGATGGGCGATCGGCCCGGCGACTACGTCTCCCGCGGTTTCGGGCGCAAGGTTTCGTCGTTCGATGCCATGCCGCAGCGACTTGAGGAACTCATCAGGACCCGGCACCCGGAAATCTACGAGGACCCCGCGGGCGCGCTGGAAGGCTAACGGCATGAGGCCGCGTTTCAACTGGCCCGTGCTGCTGGTCTGTTTTGCGGCCCTTGGCGCGCTGGCGCCATTCGCCCGGTCATCCTGGGCCGCTGCCGAACCCGAGTCGGCCGGCACGATCACTTATGAGGAGATCGTGGCCAGGTATGCGGACGAGGACTCCAGATTCGTCGTGCTCGAAGGAAATGACGGTATTCGGGTCCATTACAAGGACCAGGGATCGGGTCCCACGGTCCTGCTGATGCACAGTTCGACGGGCGATCTCAAGGATTACGACGGCTGGGTGGAAATCCTCGGCGACGACTACCGGGTCGTGCGCTTCGATCTGCCGGCATTCGGCCTGACGGGCCCGGTGCCGAGCGGCAACTACTCTATCGACCGGTTCCTGACGCTGGTGGACAGCCTGATGGACCACCTGGGAATCGATCGTTTCGCGATCGCCGGAACATCCTATGGCGGACTGGTGGCGTTCCGGTACGCCGGCACCCGCACGGATCGCGTGACCGCCCTGGTGCTGCAGAACTCGGCCGGCATCGAATATGGCGGTCGCGGGGGGACAATGGAGCGGGTGCGCAATACGTCGGCCGTGTTTGTGCCGAAAAGGTTTACGACCGAGGAGATGGCTGCGAACCTTCGCCTGTCGGTAAACGACGACAGCAACATCACCGAGGAGCTGATCCGGCGAAAGACCGACTACTGGAACATGATCGGCCGCGACCGTGAAGGGTTCATTGCCTGGCAGATGTACGAACGCGGCAATCCAGAGCGCGTGCTCGCCCGGGTTCGTGCGCCGGCGCTGGTGATGTGGGGCGGCGCGAGCAGGGCGCTATCGCCCGAAACCGCCCAGCTCTTCGCGGATGCGATGAAGAACGCCGAGAGCACAGAGAAGATCATCTTCGAAGGCGGCGGGCACTTTCTGCATATCTCGATGCCGGAAGCCACAGGACGTGCGGTCAAGGAATTTCTGGACCGCAAGATCGGTCCTTTAAGCGAATTCAACGAAAGGGAGTAAACCATGGGTAACAAGCTCGACAGGAACGATTCTCCGGAATCTCCACGCCGCCGCGAGATATTGACGGCCGGTTCGGCCGGCGCGGTGGCGCTGGCATTGGGAAGCGGGGCTGCAAGGGCTGAAGACGCGGCGGCAGGCGGCGGCGGAGCCGTCAGCGTGGCCGCGGACGGCAACTACGAGCGCGTGCCGCTGCGCAAGGACACGCTGCGCGTGACTGCCGTGCAGTCCATCATGCGCGCGGTTCGCGACACGGCGAATCCCGAACCCGAGATGAAGGCGAATCTCGACCACATGCTCGAACTGATAGACCAGGCGAATGGTTTTGGGGGCCCGCAGGACCTGGTGTGCTTCCACGAGCAGCCGATCATGGGCTGGAATCCATGGACCCGCGAAGAAGTGCTGCGCGTGGCCATCGAAATACCGGGACCGGAAACCGAGGCGCTGGGAAAGAAAGCGAAGGAATACGGCTGCTACATCACGTTCGGCACCTATGCGAAAGACCCGGACTGGCCGGGCCACCTGTTGCTCAACGGCGTGCTGATCGGCCCCGAGGGCAACGTGGTCGCCAATCACTGGAAGACCAACAATATTCGCGGTTTCATTCCCGGCTGGGACATCTTTACGACCGGGATCTACGATGTGCTCGATCGCTACCGCGAGATGTACGGCGAGGATGCCGTGCTACAGGTGGCGCGCACCGAAATCGGCAATATTTCCTGCTCGATCACGCCCAGCCAGCCGGACGTGATCCGCGCGCTCGCCATGAAGGGTCTGGAAATCCGCCTGAGCTCGTCCTCGGGGGGCTACAGTCTTACCGGGGCCCAGACCATCGCGCGGCACAACCGGCTCTGGAGCGTCGTCTGCAACCAGTCCGTCTCGCCGGAGCAACCGGGCTTTCCGGAGTTCTCGGGTTCAGGCGACACGGCCATCTTCGATCCGCGCGGAACGATCGCGGCGCGCGCCCGGTCGGTGCACGAGGAGTTCGTGCGGACAAGCATCCCGATGGCGGCATTCCGCCGCTCACGTTCCATTCCGCCCGGCGTTCCGATGGAGATGCTGCGGCCAGTCTACGAGCGGTATGTGCCGCGCGACGGCCCCAATTCGCAGGCGTCCTATCAGCCCGTGGACGCTGCGGACGCGTCGCGCCATTTCACCAGCAGGCGGAACTGGTAATCCTGACCTTCCGCAAAAGCCTGCCAGGAGAGAAAATCCATAAACCCATTTGCCTTTAGCCGGCGCAGCGCAATTCTCGGCGCCCTGGGCACAGCCGTCGCCTGGCCGCCGGCAGCCGCGAGGGGTGCAATCCCCGGCCTGGACCTGGATGATCCTGCAGAAAGGGGCCGCATTATTGCCTCGGTAGTCGGCTCGACGGCAGAGGAAACCGTGTACTCGTTCTTCCGCCTCCATATCTACGCCTACCACCATCGAGGAAATATCGAGCCCTGGATGACCATGTCCAATCTCAATGTCAGCAAATGGCGGCCGATGGCGAACGGGAACTATGACGTGAGGGTCTACGAGTCCGGCGCCTATACCAGGTTCGATTCGTCTGAGCTGCTTGAGACCTGGACCAATCCCGTGACGGGCCAGGTTATCGAGGTGCTGCCGTTTTTGGGCGGTCCGCTAAAGGCGGAATACGGCCCGAACGGACTGGTGCTGCCGCCGGAGCGAGAAGCAACCACCAAACTTCTCAACATCGAGGTGTTCGGCGACACCGTGATGCTGGCCACGGAGATGAACATCAGCCATCGCAATCCTTTCCAGCCGGACGAGTGGCCCGAGAAGTCCTCCGGCGAAATCATGTATTGGGATTCCCACTATGTGCACTTCGCCAGCCTTAGAGAGCTGGCGGATCGCTCAAGGCCGAGCGTGCACACTCACACTCAGTTCCAGAACCTGGTGAGCTGGCAGCCCTGGCACAACATGGGCCAACGTCCCGGGCGCACCTGGGGGCGCGCATACGGCGCCAAGATCGACAGTTTCGATCAGATTCCGGCGGCCTACCGGGCCAATCTCGAAGCACAAACACCGGAAATCTTCGATATCGACAACTGGGAGGATCCCAGGGACGAAATACAGGAGTACATGGACGAAATGGAAAGCGAGCGGCAGGAATAGGCATCAAAGGCCGCTGAACCCGGCAAGGAAAGCGTACAGCCGACTGTTTGAACTTTATGGTTATTTGCAGTTGTTCAATTCATTGCCTAGAATGCAAATCGTGGCTAAGAGCCATAAATAAAGCGATGCTTATTCAGCAACAATTGCCGTTGACGCAGCGTGATCAGGACTAATTGGGAGGAAAAACCATGCATAGTCTGCACAATCGTCTTTTGCTGAGTGGTGCCGTACTGAGTTTGCTAGTTGCCGATATGGCAGTCATGGCGCAAGACCTGGCTCTTGAGGAAATCGTGGTGACGGCGCGCAAGCGCGACGAGTCGATTCAGGACATCCCGCTGAGCGTCGCGGCTTTCAGCTCTGAGCAGCTCAGGGAGCAGCAGATCACGGATGTCGAAGACATGCTGCAGTTCGTTCCGGGCGTGCACATGAGCAACCACACCGGTAACCGCAACAATCCGGCGATCCGGTTCCGCGCCATCGACCCCCCCTCGAGCGTTCGCAGCTCGCAGACATCGTCCGCTTTTGTGGATGGCGTCTATCTGCCGGGAACCAGCCAGTGGCTGTCCATGAACGACATCGAGCGCGTGGAGGTCGTGAAAGGCCCGCAAAGCGCCTTCTTCGGCCGGGCTACCTTCGGCGGTGCGATCAATTTCATCAGCAGGACGCCGGGCGATGACTTTGGCGGCGACATCAACCTGATCCTCGGCGACAGCGGCCGCGCGGACGTGTGGGTCAGCGCCGAAGGTCCGATCGTTGAGGACCGACTGTACTTCCGGGCGTCCGGCAGGTTTTACACCTACGACGGGGCCTGGAAAAACGAGCACCCCACCGGCGGTGATCTGGGCTCCCAGCAGACGAACGCCGGCAGCGTGACTCTCTACGCCACGCCGACGGAAGATCTCTCCATCAAGCTGCGTCATGTGCGAACCGAGGACGACGACGGGTTGGCCGTTCAGTTTCTGGTCAAGGGTGAGAACAACAATTGCGGACCCTTCACCACCAACGGTGTTATGGGGACCAGCAATTACTACTGCGGAACGCTGAGCCGTGACCTGATCTCCAACGGCATCGCCATCGACACGTCGCCTGTGGAGGATACGGTCTACAAGGACAACATGGGACTTGATCGCACTACCGAACTCACCAGCCTGAATATTGACTGGGACATCGGCGGCTACACGCTGAGCTCAGTGACGGGTCAGTACCGCGAGGACACGGCAGAATTGCGCGAACTCCTCACGGACGAACTTCAGGTCTACGTGGGATGGAAGGACGAGTCGTGGTCTCAGGAACTGCGCCTGACCTCGCCCCAGGACAAAAGGCTGCGCTGGATGGTGGGCGCCTACTATCTCGACCTGACGTACGGCCAGGAGGGTTTAACCGCCTTCCCCTGTCCCGGTGGTGGGCCCTTCTGCTTCGACCCGACGGTCGGCGCGATTAGCGGAAGAGGCGGCCGCGGCCTTTTCTCGCCCACTCCAGTCATCGCCCAGAACGTCGAAAACCAGGCGATATTCGGCAGCGTGGCTTATGACATTACCGAGCAACTTTCCGTCAGCCTGGAGTTCCGGTATGAAGAGGAAGCGCTTGCGAACGCGTCCTCCGTGATTCAGGAGGCCATGCCGCTCGATCCGAACGATCCCATCGGTACGGCGCAGCCCTTCGGCGGGGCTGAGGTCGACCTGGCCGCCGATTTCGAGGCGGAGCTGCCGCGGATCATCGTGGACTACAAGTTCACTGACAACACCCTGCTTTATGCAAGCTATTCGAAGGGCAACAATCCGGGCGGCTTCAATCCCGAGGTCATCCAGTTGGAGCCGACGATTGCGTTTCCGGCGTTCAACGCGGCGGAAGGAATCGGCTACGAAGTCCTGCAGGCCGAGCTTGACTCCTTCGAGTTCGGCGGCAAGCACACCCTCGCCGGCGGCAGAGGCTACCTGAACGGGGCGGTCTATTTCATGCAATGGCAAAACCAGCGCTTTAGGGGTTTCACCCGAGACGTGGACAGCAATGGTGACGGCCGTTTCATTCAGGGGTCGGACCGGCTCGGCGCACAGGTCGATTACGACAGTAACGGCAGCACCGACATCTGGGGGTTTGAGCTGGCGGGAAGCTGGGCGTTCAGCGAGAACTGGCGCGGCACCGCGTCCTACAACCACAACAGCAGCGACATCAAGGTTTATCAGGATAACCAGAACAGACGGGTCTATGGCAGCGCTGATGCAAGTGGCCTGGAGGTGGCCCGCTCGCCCGATCATGCCGCGACACTTGCTCTGGACTTCAATATGCCCGCCGAGAACATCTGGACTGGCGACGGCGAGTGGTTCGCCCGCTGGGATGCCTGGTATCAATCGTCAACCTGGACCTGGGTGATCAACCTTGCCAAGACAGAGGAGGCGATGCTGCACAATCTTCGCGGTGGCTGGCGCAACGATCGCTACAGCGTTACCTTCTGGGTCGAAAACGTGACCGATGACGACTCCGTGCTTTCATCGCAGCGCACCACGGGCAGTTTCCTGACGGGTACGCTGGGCTACCAGCTGACGCTGCCCGAGCCGCGCACCTTTGGCGTGACCTTGGCCGCGAGTTTTTAGTACCCACCAGGTTCGCCATCGGCTCGGCCACCTGTTCGGCCCGGGCGACTATCCTGAATGCTTCCTGGCCGAGTTGCGGTCGGTGAATCCGGGATGTGAAGAGGACGACTAATGATTTTGCGAAGATTCATGGCGCTGGCTGCGCTCGCGTTTGCTCAGCATTGCCTGGCGGACTGGGAATTTCAAACCGTGGAGGGCGCCGGCGGCGTGCCCCTGAACGTGGTCACGGCCGGAGACCCGGCCAATCCAGCGATACTGCTGATCCACGGCTTCGGTCAAAGCCATTACAGTTTCTTTCACCAGCTCGACTCCGATCTTGCTGATGATTACTTCCTCGTGGCTTTCGACCTGCGGGGCCATGGGGCGTCCGGCAAGCCCTGGGCCACGGAGGCGTACAGCGGGTCCGAAGTGTGGGCTCGGGATGTCGCCGCCGTGATCGCGGCCACCGATATTGAACGGCCGGTGGTGGTCGCCTGGTCCTACGGCACGCTGGTGGCGATGGATTATTTCCGCGAGTTCGGCGTCAACGGCATCACCGGGATCATTTTGACCGGCGGTCAGGGCGCCCTGAAGCCTTTTCGGATGCCGACGGACGACGATCCGGGCGCTGCGGAGTTTGCGCGTATCCGCGAACTGCAGCAGAGTCCGGACTTGATTGACTATATCCGCGCCGGCGAACGGGTGATTCCTCTGCTGACGGCGTCGCCCCTGCCCGAGCGCGAGAGGCAGTTGTTTCAGGCGATCGGCCTGATGTTGCCTGCCTATGTCCGGCGCGCCATGATGCAGCGCCAACTCGACAACCAGGACCTGGTCGAGCAAATCTCATTGCCGGTGCTGTTTTGCCTGGGACAGGAGGACAACCCGCTACTGCTTGACGACGGGGCCCAGCTCGCCGCCGGCTATGACAACATGAGCCTCTCCCTGTACGAAGGAGCCGGGCATTCGGTGTTTGTCGAGCAGCCTGAGCGTTTTAATGCGGAATTGCGGCGATTCGCTGAGGCTGTGCGCCAAGCCCCTCTTCCTTGATCTTGCCAGCGCTTGAGAGAGTATCGCTGTGCGCCGGGTAGCCCGTGCCCTCAGCATTGCCGCAGCCATCGTTGTGGTGGCGGCGGCTCTGCTGGTGGATTGGCGTTTCTGGTATCGCTGGAATACGCTGCCGGAAGATCCCGGAGAGTGGCCGGCGAGCTATTACCAGCCGGTAGTCGAGGTTCCGGGTAGTCCGCGGGAGTTTTTTCCGGTCGCTGGAACGGGGGAGCTCACGATTAACGCCGGCGCTCTGGATGCGGCGGCGGCCTGGGCGGAGGAACATCACAGCGTCGCGCTGCTGGTGCTGCACCGGAGGGTAGTGCAGATCGAGCAGTACTGGCAGGACATCGGGCCCGACTCGCTGTTCACCGGCCGCGCGATGACCCGGTCGCTGCTGTCCCCGCTGGTCGCAATCGCGATTCAGGAAGGGGCGATCGAATCGCTTGACGATCCGGTTGGCAGCTATCTTCCCGAATGGCGCGACGATGCGCGCGGCGGGATCACGGTGCGCCAGTTGCTGCGGAATCTCAGCGGGTTGGAGAACCCGCCGCTGGCCGGAGACCCGGATCCATACAGCAAGAACGCCCGGATATCACTGGGCTCCGATTTTCGCGCGGCGGCATTGGACTTCGATCTTGAGAACGTGCCGGGCGAGTTCTTCGCTTTCTCCAACGCCAATGCCCAGCTCGTGGGAGCAGTGCTGGAAAGCGCGACCGGCGAGGCTTACGAAGACTACTTCAACAGCAGGCTCTGGGCGCCTCTTGGCGCAGGTCCGGCACAGCTCTACATGGACCGGCCCGGCGGCATGCCGGCGGTCTATTGCTGCTACCGCGCCACTCCAAGAGACTGGCTGCGCTACGGCGACGCACTGGCCTCGGATGGCCGTGTATCGGGGCGTCAGCTCTGGCCTGCCGGCTGGGTGGAGGAGATGACCACCGGATCGGCCATCTATCCGAATTACGGCTACCAGATCTGGGCGGGCAATCCCCCGGGCGGAATCCGGCTGTACGTGCAGGACAGGGAACAGTCCGCTCCCCATGGGCCGCCGATCGAAGCAGATGGAGTCTTCTTCCTGGAAGGCGGCGGCTTCCGGACCATGTATGTCATACCGGATGAGGAGCTCGTGATCCTGCGCCTGGGCTATTTCCATCCCGACTGGCTCACTTCCACGCTGCCCAACCTGGTCCTGGCCGGGCTCGAAAATTGAGGAGACGCCATGTCGCTCATCCAGTTCCCGATTCAACCTCATTCCGAACCCGGCCCCGGCGTGTCGCCAACCCGCCGACGCCTGTGCCAATCGCTGCTTGCGGGCGCCGCCTTGCTGGGTCCCGGAATGCTTCCGTTACGCGCCTCGGCAGCCGGGGAACTTGACCTCACCCGTGAACCGGACCTTCTGCGCGCCCTGGTCAAGATGCGCGGCAGCCTGGATTCCGAACTCGTAATCGGCTGGCTGCGGGCGAAGAGGTTTTCCATATCGCGGGGGCGTATCGAACCGCTTTGCGGGCTCATCAGTGCGGTGTTCGGCCGCTATCGGCAAGTCTCCGATGACCTGTTCGAAGCGCTTGTCCTTGAAATCACCCACTACACGGATTTCGAGACCTGGGAACTGCTGGATACACTGGTGATGCCGTTCACGAACCGGGAAGTGGAGGTGCCCGCATTCCGATTCGGTCCCACCACCACCCGGTTTGCCGTTCGCCTCGATGAAAGAGAGGAGTTCGAGCCGCAGGAGGGCACCACGCAGGAGGCCTTCTCACCGGCCGCAGCCGTGCAAATGACCAAGTCCATTCATCCGGAATATGTCCGGGACGGCACGCTGCTTCTGCGTCACGAGGAACACGGCCGTGTCCGGCCCACTGACAGCGACATTCCCAACATGTTCTACAAGGAATCCACGGTCTGGTCCGCGCCGCTTGACGACGTGCTGGACCCGAACCTGACCCGGGTAGACGCTCTCGTGAACTACTCGGCGATGACCAGTTGGCGGCCGTGGATGCACATGGGCGACGTTCCTGGTCACACGTCTTCGAACGGCCACGGCGCCAGGGCCAGGTCGATCGACGATTTGCCGGAGGATTTTCTGGCCTACACGCGGCGGCTGCACCCCGATGTGGTGGAGGACCCTGAAGCCGCGCTGGATGCGTTCGGCGGGTAGCGGCGGACCTGCGAACCCAGGAGACTCGACTGAAGATCCGGCGGCGCTGCTGAAGTCATGAGGCGCGTGGCGCCGTTCGGCGAGGGCGCTATGCCGTTGCGTAAGGTGTAGCGTTAGCAGGCATTCCGAAATAGACGGTGTTATAGTCCGAATCAGACGGAGAACCAATCCGGAGCGGACGAGACACCATGCCGAACCGGCCGGCCAAAATCGAATCATTTGTGAAGCGGCACGCCGAGGAGCCGATTCGTACGGCGCTAACGGACACCCGCATCGTCGCCATCGTTGGACCGCGTCAGTCCGGCAAGACGACGCTCGCACAGCGCATTGCCCGTGACGAGAACCGTCCTTTCATCACCTTGGACGATGTTCAGTTCAGGCAGTTCGCCCGGGATGATCCAATGGGTCTCGTGCGAGGCCTGCCGTTTGCTGCGTTCGATGAGGTGCAGCGCGCCCCGGAACTTATTCTCGCTCTCAAGAAAAGGGTCGACGAAAATCCCCACCCCGGAAGCTACCTGATTACGGGCTCAGTCGATCTCTTCAAGGGATCGATGTCTCCCGATTCTTTGGCCGGCCGCGTCGAAACCATCGAACTGTTGCCATTCTCGCAAGCCGAAATTGCCGCCACCGGACCATCCCGGTTTCTCGAGCGTGCGTTCTCCGGTGACTTTCCGGCCTTTGCGGCCAAGGGTGTGATAGACGACCTGATCGAGAGGGTGGTCGCCGGCGGTTTTCCCGAAGTGCTGTCGCGCCCCGTGCCTGCGCGCCGCCGGGCCTGGTTTCGCGCCTATGCGCGTTCGCTGGCTGAGCGCGATGTTTCCGACATCGCCGCTGTCACAAAGCTCGATGAAATGGTCCGGCTAGTCGACCATGCAGCTGTATCGGCCGGCCAGCTTCTCAACATGTCTCAACTCGGAACTCGGCTCAGCGTCGACAGCAAGACGGTGGACCGCTGGCTTGTCTTGCTTGAGCACATGTTTGTGGTGCGACGCGTGCGCGCCTGGCGCCGTAGCGGATTGAAACGGCTCGTCAAGGCGCCGAAGCTGCATTTTCTGGATTCCGGATTGCTGGCTGCACTCCGGCGGACGGGAACAAGGGAAGTTGCGGGGAATCGCCAGTCCTTGGGTCCGCTACTTGAGTGTTTTGTCTATGCGGAGCTTGCCAAGGCCGTCGCACTGTCCCCAGAGACGGCAACGATCAGCCACTATCGGGACAAGGATGGCGTGGAAGTGGACCTGATCCTGGAACGCTCGCCCGGCACAATGGTTGGTATTGAAGTCAAAGCCGGCGCGACCTTGCGGCCTCGGGACTTCCGGGGACTCGAGCGGCTGAGGGAGGTCGCCGGCGAGAGTTTCGTCTGCGGGATCGTGCTGCATGACGGCGAGCATGTTCAGAAGACAGGCTCCGGATTGTTCGGGATGCCGGTCAGTATGCTATGGGATGCCTGAGCTCACGCTACGCTCGAGGCACGCGCACTGAGGTGGCCACGATCTCGTATTGCGGCCCGGGCTTTACGGTGGACTCGGCCTTCATGTCCTCGTTGTAATGGTCGGCCTGTTCGGCCGACAAGTCCTTGCGCTGTAATTCGCCCGCCAGGGTTACGGTTCGCCCACTGATGTCCGAGGGTACGAAGAAGCCGTAGTCCTTGAACGACACACGCGCGGTATGGCTTTCGTCCTCCGCGATGAAGAAACATCCCTTCTTCTGGCAAACCTGGGCAACGCGGGTCGTGACCTTGACTTCGCGGTCCAGGTAACGGTCAGCGTCCGCAAGCAAGTCGGCAAGCGCCATTGCGTGTCCCGCTTCCGGCATGCTGGCGCCGAAGGTCTCGTGCGTGTCGGTTGCCTCGACGGGCTCCGACAAGCGCACGACGCCGCTTTCATCGGCTCCAGCGCCGATCGGCGACAGCAGCATCAGCGCTACCAGCGGCATCGCAAGGCTCGGGAACTGTTCTGCCCTCCTGTTGCTGATCGCGTTTGTCATTATGCTGCTCCCGGAATGCTGAGGTCGAAAGATATCTTACGCTCGAATTCCCCCCAGCGCGGCTCCAGCAATTCCGGATACTCGCGCTCCATTCGGTCAAGAAACTCCCGAGGCAATTCCGCTACCGAGTTGAGCTTCTTGCCGTCCCAGAACCCCGCCAGGTGGCCCATGCCTTCGGGCATCTTCAGCCACTTGGGATGTTCGTACGCGTAATGGCCGCAAAAGTGAACGGGGAGCGACGTAATGGTCTCGTTTGCGAACAGGTCGAATTCCACCCAACTGCAGGAGTTTTCGATATGGGTTGCCGGCCAATCGGGTGGGGCGCTACGCACGACATCGAGCTTTATGAGGTCGTTTTCAACTCGAAACTGGCGGAAGGGGTTCTGGGCGGAACCGTCGCCGTTGAGGTTGCGGAAGCCCGTAGGCCCTCCAATGGTCCCCGGATCGTGCAGCAGCGATGACACCGGCACGTCAACACGTTCACCGGTTATGGGATTCGTGACCGTTTGGGTAAATGCATTGGTCTTGAGGTCCCGCGGGAAGGAAACGTTGTGAGCATGGATACGGTAGTTGTTGTTGCCGAGATGCCGGAAGTAGCTGAACTCCATCCCTTCGTACCGCAACAATGGTTCCGGGCGCCGTCCACCCGGAATGACGAAAACGAGCCAGTGATACCAGGTAAGAGTGCTCCCCTGCTCCGCAACCAGGTCCCGTCCCATTCGCATGTGGGCGCGAAACTCCTCCACCGGGTCATCGAAATACAGGAACTCGGAGACAACCTGACTGACCGGCGGGCTGATTGAACCGGGAGCCCGGGCCTGAAGCGCCCCGGCGCCGAGGAGAGTGCCGGTCGCGCCTGCCGCGGCGGTGACAAAAGTGCGTCTGTTTACCATGTTCTACCTTCTCTGTTGTATCAGTGGCCCGATAGTTGACGCCTTGAGCGCCGTGTCGATCGGCGTCATGGGCTGCGGCCCCTATTGTGGACGAAGTCCGCTGCTCGTTCGCCGATCATCATCACGGTGGCGTTGGTGTTGCCGCTGGTCAGACTGGGGATCACCGACGCGTCGGCAATCCTAAGCCCGTCGATGCCGCGCACCGTGAGATCGGGCCGGGTGACCGCCAGCGCGTCGTTGCCCATCTTGCAGGTGCCGCTGGGGTGATAGCCGAGAAACGCGGTTTGGCGCAGATAGTCGCGCCACTCGGCGTCGCTTTGCACCTCCGGACCCGGCAGGCGCTCGCCGATGCGGTACGGTGCGAATGCCGGGCCGTTGAGTATCTCTCTTACTTTCCGGCAGCCCTTGATCAGCCGGTCCACGTCGTCATCGTCAGCCAGCAGCGCGTGAGAAATGACGGGTGGCGCTTCCGGGTCCGCGCTACGCAGCCGGATGCTGCCCCGCGACCGGGGATAGGAGATATTGATGGCCGCGGAAATGGCCGGCCGGTCATAGGGAATGACTCCTTCTTCCGAGAAGCTGAACGCGTAGGGACCGAGTTGCACCTGGATGTCCGGGCGTGGCTGGTCCGGTGTGGAGCGAATGAATGCGACCGCATGCGGGTAGGGACTGGTGGCGGGCCCGCGCCCGAACAGCAGCCAGTTCAGCCCGTGCAGGACGATCTTCCAGCTGTTGATCTCGGTGTTGTAGGTGGACACGTTCACGTCGATACCGACCATGCCCTCGGGGTGTTCCTGGAGATTCGCCCCTACGCCTTGCAGGTCCTGAACGACGTCGATGCCCGCTTCTCGCAACTGATCGGCCGGGCCGATTCCCGACAGCATCAGGAGTCTGGGAGAAGCGATGGCGCCGGCACACAGGATCACCTCGCAACGGGCAACGACCCGGTGTAGTTCGGCGCCTCTTCGATACTCCACGCCGACGCAGCGGCCGTTCTCGACCACCAGCCGCCGGCATTCACTATGGGTGCGGACCGTCAGATTTCGGCGATGGCGCACCGGGTGGAGGTAGGCCCGGGCCGCGTTGTAGCGGCGCCCCCGCTGCTGGTTGACTTCCGTAAAGGCCACGCCTTCCTGCAGCGCGCCGTTGTAGTCCTCGTTCACCGAGATGCCAGCGTCGGCAGCCGCGCGCACGAAGGTGTGGGCCAGCGGATGGGTGGTTCTCAGGGCCGCGGTGCGTACCGGGCCCGTTCGGCCTCGATAGCGGTCGTCCCCCAGGGGCGTGGCTTCCATGCGCTTGAAGAAGGGCAGAACGTCGGCGTAGCTCCAGCCTTCGCAGCCTTCCGCCTCCCACCGATCGAAATCTCCTGCGGCGCCGCGCACGTAGAGCATGCCGTTGATGGAACTGCTGCCCCCCAGGGTCTTGCCGGCCGGCCATAGATCAATACGGTCATTGCGGCTGGGGTCGGGCTCCGCCTGATAGCACCAGTCGATCTTCGGATTGCCGATGGCGCGAATGATCGCCGCCGGCATGCGGATATACAGCGAGCGGTCGAAGCCCCCGGCCTCCATCAGCAGGACCCGGTTGTCGGGATTCGCCGACAGGCGGTTGGCCAGCACGCAACCCGCCGAACCGGCGCCCACGACGATGTAGTCCCAGGAACTCAGGGCGAGGGTTCTTGCGCCGGGGACTCAAGCTTACGCTGCCCGCTCTCCAGCAGCGCTTGCAGTTCGCCCCACTTGTCGGGGCGGTGGGCCGCGAGGCTGTAGCTTTCCTGAGGGTCCTTGCGCATGTCGAACAGCAGCAGGACATCGTGTTCCGGCAGATGCCGCTCGATGTTGCGGTAATCGGCGCGGACCACCATTCTCCAGTCCTGCGTGCGCACCGCGGCGATGCGGTCGTGGTTGAAGAAATACAAGGCCTCATGCGGCGATTCGTCCGACTTGCCGGTCAGGACCGGCAGCAGGTCATGGCCATCGAGGGTCGCGGGATCAAGCTTTGATGCGCCGGCGATCGCCACCATGGTCGGCAGCAGGTCGATGTTCATGGCAATGACGCCGCTGGTGCTGCCGGCCGGGATGCGCCCGGGCCAGCGTGAAACGAACGGTACGCGATAACCGCCGTCCCAGGCCGTGGCCTTGCCGCCGCGCAAGCCCCCGGCGCTGCCTTCCGGGAACGGGCCGTTGTCGCTGGTGAAGATCACCAGGGTGTTCTCGGCGATGCCTTTGCTCTCAAGGGCGTCCAGCAACCGTCCGACGCTCCAGTCCAGCTCCTGGACGACATCGCCGTAAGCGCCCGCCTCGGAAGAACCGGCGAACCCGGGAGACGGCGCCAGCGGGATGTGCGGCGCGGTATGCGACATGTACAGGAAAAAGGGCTGATCGTCGCTCTGGCCGATAAACCGTTCGGCTTCCTCCGTAAAGCGCCGCATCAGTGCGCTTTGCACCAGGGGCTCCGTGCTTGCCCGGGTGTTTCGGTAAAGCGGCTGGTGATCGTCATTGGGATGCAGGAGTCCGTAGAACAGGTCGAACCCCTGTGCATTGGGTCGTTGCGCTTGTGAATGGTGGCCGAGGTGCCACTTGCCGATCAGGGCGGTGCGGTAACCGTGGGTTTTCAGCAGGCTTGCGATCGTGGTCGCGCCGGGCGGCAGTCCACGCGTGTCATTGATGGTCACGGTCCGGGCGGCCAGCCCGTCCCGCACCGCGTAACGCCCGGTCAGCAGTCCGGCCCTCGAAGGAGTGCAGACATTGCTGCTGGCGTAGAAGCCCGTCAATCGAACGCCTTCTTCCGCCAATCGGTCAATGTTCGGCGTCTTGATCAGCCTGGCGCCATACGCGCCGATATCGCCGTAGCCTAGATCGTCGGCAAGGATCAGGACGATGTTCGGCGGCGTTTCGGGCGCGGCAATCGCAGGGCCGGCGAGAAATGGCAGAGCAAGGCCCCAGGCCAGGACTTGCGCCAGGCGTTTCATTTGCATTCTCCAATCGTGCCGCTTCAGCTTTCGATTATCGGCTATTCTTGCAGGCGATGCGGTTTCCGCTAGGCTTTCCGGGCGATGTATTTTCTTGACGTGTTGCGCCAGGCGCTCGAGTCGATCGGCGCCAACCTGTTTCGCGCCCTGCTGACCATGCTGGGCATGATCATCGGCGTCTCCGCGGTGGTCACGATGGTATCGCTGGGTACCGGCGCGCAGCGGGCGGTCGAGGAGCAGATGGAGGCGCTGGGGGCCGACATTCTCGCGGTCACCAATTCGCAGCGCAGGTTCTGGGGCGTGTCGCTGGAAAACAGCAGCCTCAGTTCGGACGATTCCGTTGCGTTGCGGAAGGACGCGCGGCATCTTGAGAAGGTCGTGCCCAAGATCACCCAGCGCCTGCAATTCGAGTTCGGCAACCGCAACACCCGCGTGGAACTGGTGGGATCCACCATCGAGTATCCGGAGTTGCACCGCTACAGGATCGCCTCCGGGCGCATGTTCGTTGCGGCGGAAGAAGATGCGCGCTTGCGGGTGGCGGTGCTGGGAAGTCAGGTGCCGGAGAAGCTGGAAACCACGGCGGAAGCGCTCCTGGGGCAATCGGTGCTGCTAGGCGGCGTTCCGTTTGAAGTCATCGGCGTGCTGGAGGAGACCGGGTCGGTGGGCATGCAGAATCCCAACGACGACGTGCTGGTGCCGCTTTCCACCGCGCAGTACCGCGTCACCGGCAGCGATCGCCTCGAGAGCATGGATGTGCAGATCCGCCAGGGATCGGCGGTGGAACAGGCGCTGGTGGACGTCGAGCGCATACTGCGCCGGGAGCATCGCATCCGGCCCGGTCAGGACAACGACTTCGGCATCCTGGACCGCAAGCAGTTCCTGGAAGTGCAGGAGGAGACCACCCGCATCTTCGCCCTGCTGCTGCCGGCGATCGCCGGCGTGAGCCTGGTGGTGGGCGGAATCGGCATCATGAACATCATGCTGGTGACGGTGGCCGAGCGGACCCGCGAGATCGGAGTGCGCCGCGCGATCGGCGCCACGCGCGCCGCGATCATGTCGCAGATCCTGGTGGAGTCCTCGCTGCTCTGCCTGCTCGGCGGCCTGCTCGGCGTGGCAGGCGGGTGGGGCGCCTCCGTGCTGCTTGCCCGGTTCTTCAACTGGCAAACCGTGGTGGCGGCGGAATCGATAGCCGTGGGGCTGGGCTGCAGCCTGCTGATCGGGATCGTCTTCGGACTTTGGCCAGCACGCCGCGCGTCAATGCTGGACCCGATCGAAGCGCTGCGTCACGAATAGGGTCAGGAAGCGCCGGCCGCTTCCGGCTCGGGGACCCGCTTGAGCGCCAGCAGGGCGACGAATCCCAGGCATGCCGCCACGACGCCCCAGTAGACGGTAGCGGTGGTCAGTCCGATCGACTGCGCCCAGCCGCCCAGCGTCGCGCTGCCCAATGCCACGCCGCCGAAGGCCACGACGCTCCAAAGACTCATCACGCGGCCGCGGTACTTCTCTTCGACGACCGTCTGCGTGAGCGTCTGCGATCCTACGCCGCAGATCGTGAGTACGCAGCCGAGAATCGGCAGCTGCAGCATCGCCAGCCAGAAATCGCCGGTAAAGCCGAAGGAAATGATCAGCAGACCGGTCAGCGCGGTGCATACGGCAGCCGACTTGCGCAGCTGCCGCAGTTCCTTGTTGCGGGCCACCCACAGGCCGCCGCCTATGGCGCCGACCCCGAAAGAGGAAATCAAAAGGGACATCCCGTCGCTGCCGCGACCGAATACGTCGGCGGCGTAGGGGGCCATCAGTTCGAACAGGGCGCGGCCAAAAGTTGCGCCGATCAGCACCAGCACCAGGTAGTAGCGGATCGCAGGATGACCGAGGGTGTACTTGACGCCGTCGCTCAATAGGCGGCCCAGCCCGATCTGGCGTTCCAGGTCGCGTGTGCCGGGCTGCAGCTTCATGCCCCAAAGCACCCAGCCCATGCCTAAGAAGGTGGCTGAGCTCAGGCCGAAGGCCGGCGCCACGCCGAAGAACTTGATCAGGTAGCCGCCGAACACGGGCCCGATGACGCGGGCGAGGTTGAAACTGACCGCCCCCAATCCGACGGCGCTGGCCAGTTGCATGGAGGGCACCAGGTTGGCCATCAACGCCAGGCGCATCGGCGTATATCCGGCGCTGAATATCCCGAAGCCCATGGCCAGCAGGAACAATGCCGCCGGCGTCATCAGGCCGAAGCTGGACAGCCCGAACAGGCAGGCGGTGATGCCGGTATTGAGCAGGTTGAATACCTGCGCGGCCTTGCGCCGGTCCCAGCGGTCGGCGAACGCTCCGAAGACCGGTCCCAGCACGGCCACCGGGAAGTAAGCGGCGAACGCGACGGCGGCCACGAAGAACTCCGATTCCGTCAGCAGCCAGGCCTGCCAGCCCAACGCCAGCCGCAGAATCCACAGGCCGTGGGTAGTGATCGTGCTGCCGATCAGGAAACGGCGGTAAGCGGGTGTGGATAATGCGGACTTGGACATGCCGGGCGGCCGTTTGCCTGGCAGCGACCGGGGCGTGGTTGTGTGACCGCGCAGGGGAGTTGCCGGGTGAAATTGGCGAGCGAGTGAGTATGATGCGCGCTGCGCCGAATGTCCACGCCCCGGAATTTCCATGAACCCACCTGCAAAAGTTTCGCTGGAGTTCTTTCCGCCACGTTCGGAAGAAATGGCTGCGCTTCTGGAAACCTCGCTTGCGCAGCTCTTGCCGTATGGGCCGTTCTATTGCACCGTCTCGTACGGGGCCGGCGGATCGACGCGCAAGGGAACCGCCCAATGGGTGCGGCGGATTCGCCGGGAAAATGGCGTGGACTGTGCCCCGCACCTTACCTACGTGTCGCACACGCGCGAGGAAATAAGGGAGATCGTTCGCGATTACGTTGCCGAAGGCGTGCGCCGCATGATCGCCTTGCGTGGCGACATACCTCCGGGCGGCATCCCGCAGGCGGCGCAGGAAAGCGGCTATTCGTCGACTGTGCAATTGGTAAAGGACGTGAGGGCCGCCGGGATGCGGGAAGTAATGGTGGGCACCCATCCCGAGCACGGCGCCGGCGATCCTGCGCAGCTTCGGCGCCATGTGGATTTCGTCAAGGAGAAGCTGGACGCCGGGGCCACCCTGGCCATCACGCAGTTTTTCCTCGACAACGGCAAGTACTACCGATTGCGAGACGCCTTTGCGGCCGCCGGAATCGAGCATCTTCTGGCGCCCGGCGTCATGCCGCTGCACAACTTCAAGCAGGTGTTCTCCTTCGCCGGAAAGACCCACGTTGAAGTCCCGGGTCGGCTGCGCAAGCGCCTGGAGGAGCTGGAGCACGACCCGGAGGCCTTGCGTCGGGTCGCCGATGGGTTTTCCGTGGACCAGGTACGTGACCTTGCCGAACAGGGCGTGACGAGGTTTCACATCTACACGATGAATCGCGCCCCGCTGACCGCGGCGATATGTGAGGCGCTGGGCCTGGCCGCCGCAGCTCCACCGCCATGAGCAGGGTAACGGCTCGGACCGAGGCGCTGGGCCGCTTGATCCGGGAGCGCATCGTTTTCATCGACGGCGCCCTGGGCACCGTGGCGCAGGATTCGGACCTGTCGGAGGAGGAATACCGCGGCGAGGAATTCGCCGACTGGCCGCAGGCGCTGAAAGGCAACCACGATCTCCTGTGCCTGACCCAGCCGGATTTCGTGCGCGGAATCCATGAGTCGTACCTGGCAGCCGGCGCCGACATCGTCACCACCAACAGCTTCACCGCCAATGCACCCTCGCAGGCGGACTACGGGCTGGAGGACCGCGTGGCGGACATCAACCGTGCGTCGGCGAGAGTAGCCCGCGCTGCGGCCGATGCCGCCGAGCGCCGCAATGGCGAGCCTTACTTCGTGGCCGGTAGCCTGGGCCCCACCAATCGGACCGCCTCCCTTTCGCCGCGCGTGGAGGACCCGGGTTTTCGCGCCACCGATTTCGATCAACTCGCGGAAACCTACGGGAGGGCGGCGCGGGCATTGCTGGAGGGCGGCGCCGATCTGCTGCTGGTGGAAACGGTCTTCGACACACTCAACGCCAAGGCGGCCCTGTATGCCATCGCGCAGCTGGGCGATGAATTGGCGCGCCCGATACCGCTCATCGTCTCGGGAACGATTACCGACGCCTCGGGGCGGACCTTGTCGGGTCAAACCGTCGAAGCCTTCTACAACTCGATCCGCCATGCACCGCTGACGGCCATCGGTCTCAACTGTTCGCTGGGCGCCACCGAGCTGCATCCGCACATCCGGGAGCTGTCCCGGGTCTCGGAGTTGCCGGTCAGCGTCCACCCCAACGCCGGTTTGCCCAACGAATTGGGCGAGTACACCGAGTCTCCCGAAGAGATGGCGGCAACGCTCGAAGCCATGGGCCGCGAAGGCCTGCTCAACCTTGCCGGAGGCTGCTGCGGAACGAGGCCGGAGCATATCCGGGTGATGCGCGATGCGCTTGCCGGTCTGGCGCCGCGCAAGCCGGCCAAACCGCCGCGCATCACGCGGCTCAGCGGATTGCAGCCGGTGAACATCGACGAGAGCACCGGCTTCATTCACATAGGCGAGCGCACCAATGTCACCGGTTCGGCGGTATTCCGCCGGCTCATCGAGGCGGACGACTACGGCGCGGCCGTGCAGGTGGCGCGCCAGCAGGTCGATTCCGGCGCCAACGTGCTGGATGTCAACATGGACGAGGGCCTGCTGGATTCGGAGGCGGCGATGCGGCGCTACGTCAACCTGCTGGCCGCCGAGCCCGATATCTCCCGCGTGCCGGTCATGATCGATTCCTCGCGCTGGGAAGTGCTGGTGGAGGGCCTGAAATGCCTGCAGGGCAAAGGGGTGGCCAATTCAATCAGCCTCAAGAACGGCGAAGCGGAGTTTCTGGAGCAGGCCCGCGAGATCCGGCGACTGGGCGCCGCCGTGGTGGTCATGGCCTTCGACGAGAAGGGACAGGCTGAGAGCGTCGAGCAGCGAGTGGCATTGGCCGGGCGCAGCTACCGGCTGCTGGTGGACGAGGCGGGTTTTCCACCGGAAGACATCATCCTCGACCTGAACATCTTCGCCGTGGCCACCGGCATCGAGGAGCATGACGACTATGCGCGGGCCTTCATCGAGGCGACGCGCGAGGTGCGCAAGCGGCTGCCGGGCGTTCATGCCAGCGGCGGCGTGAGCAATCTGTCGTTTTCCTTCCGCGGCAACAACGCGGTGCGCGAGGCGATGCACTCGGTGTTCCTGTATCACGCCATCGCCGGCGGCATGGACTTCGGGATCGTCAATGCCGGGCAGCTCGGAGTCTACGAGGACATTCCCGAGCGTTTGCGCAACACGGTGGAAGACGTGATCCTCAACCGCCATCCCGGCGCCGGCGAGCAGCTTCTCAAGCTCGCCCAGGAATACCAGGGTCAGGCCGCGCTAAAAAGCCAGGATGAAGATGAGTGGCGCAAACTGCCGCTGGCCGAGCGGCTGAGCTACGCTCTGGTCCATGGACTGGACGCCTTCGTTGTGGAGGATGCCGAGGCGGCCCGCCAGTCCAGCGAGCGGGCCCTGGACGTGATCGAGGGTCCGCTGATGGACGGCATGAACACGGTGGGCGACCTGTTCGGCAGCGGCAGGATGTTCTTGCCGCAGGTGGTCAAGTCGGCGCGGGTGATGAAGAAGGCGGTGGCCCACCTGGTGCCGTTTATCGAGCAGGAGGGCAGCGGAATTTCCAGCCGCGGAAAGCTGGTGATCGCCACCGTCAAGGGTGACGTGCACGACATCGGCAAGAACATCGTCGGCGTGGTTCTGCAATGCAACGGCTACGAGGTCATCGACCTGGGCGTGATGGCCCCCTGCGAGCGGATCCTCGACACGGCCGAGGCGGAGCGGGCGGACTACGTCGGCCTGTCCGGGCTGATTACCCCGTCGCTGAACGAGATGGTGCACGTGGCCGGTGAAATGCAGCGCCGCGGAATGCCCCAGCCCCTGCTGATCGGCGGCGCCACGACTTCACCGCGCCATACAGCGCTGAAGATCGACCCGGCATCCGAGGGCGCGGTGGTGTACGTGAAGGACGCTTCGCGTGCGGTCGGCGTGCTGGGCAAGCTGAGCGGCTCCGATCGCGAGGCCTATCTCGAAGAGGTCGCGGCGGACCTGAAGCGCCGGCGAGAGCAGCCTGTGGGTAAACGCAGGCGCGAGGACCTTCTGGGCCTTGAGGAGGCGCGGGCCAATAGCCTGCGAATCGATTGGGGCGACGAGCCGCCGCCCTTGCCGGCGCGCGACGGCGCGGCAGCTCTCACGCCCACGCTTGACGAGCTGTACGACTACATTGACTGGCAGCCGTTCTTTGCTGCCTGGGGCATTCACGGCAGGTTCCCGCAACTGCTGGAAGACGGCGCGAAAGGACAGGCGGCGAAGGAATTGTGGAACGACGTCCATAACACGCTGATCGAGCCGATCAGGGCCGGCGAAATCGAGTTTCATTCCCGTGGCGTGGCCGGAATCTTCCCTGCGTCTTCTTCCGGCGACGACATCATCGTGTATGCGGATGACGCACGCAAAGAAGAGCTTGGGCGCATTTATTGTCTGCGCGAACAGCGCCGCAAGCCGCCCGGCAATCCCAACGCCTGTCTGGCCGACTTCGTGGCGCCGGCAGGAGCCGGTCGCGACCATGTCGGGATGTTCGCCGTGACCGCGGGCGGCAACCTGGACGAAATAATCGCCCAATTGCCTGCCGGGGGGTCGGACGATTACAGCGCCATCATGCTCAAGGCACTGGCCGACCGCGCTGCTGAAGCATTTGCGGAGTACCTGCACGAGAAGGTCCGCAAGGAAGTGTGGGGGTACGCTCCCGGGGAGTCCCTGGGCAATACTGACCTGATCGCCGAGCGCTACCAGGGCGTTCGCCCGGCGCCCGGATACCCCGGTTGTCCCGATCACAGCGAGAAGGCCCTGATCTGGCGCCTGCTGGAAGTCGAGCATCGCGCCGGCGCGCGGCTTACCGAGTCCTATGCGATGTGGCCGGCGGCCACCGTGTCCGGTTACTACTTCGCCCACCCCCGCGCCCATTACCCCAACATCGGGTTGATCGGCGCGGACCAGCTCGCCGACTACGCAAGGCGCAAGGACATCCCGCTGGACGAAGCGCGCATGTGGCTCGGCCCCAACCTCTCCGACTGACCCGGGAAGGAGGACACCCTGTCCTCACCGCCGGGACCGAGGGCTTCCGGACCTCGCTTCCGTAACCCGCTCGTGCCCTGCCAGGTCGCGATGAGTGACCGGCGCCCCGAGTCCGGCCTGTCTCATCATCTCCCTGACGGCCTTGCCCTGCCGTGCGCCGTGCTCCACCGCCAGAATGCCGCCGGGTTTGAGATGCGCCGGCGCCCCAGCGACCACCGCTCGCAGTTGGCGCAGACCGTCCGGGCCTCCGTCGAGCGCTTCATTCGGCTCGAATTTGAGCGGCGGATGCCCGCAAAGATCTGATTCCACGTACGGCGGATTGCAGCCGATGGCATCGAACCGCCATTGCTCATCGATCGGCTCGTACCAGGAGCCTGACAGGAAGTGGATCCGTTTCGGCGCCAGCCTCGCCGCGTTGCCCGTAGCCACATCGAGCGCAGCTGCCGATATATCCGTTGCGGTGATGCGGCCTTGAGGCAGCAGCCGCGCCAAAGAGATCGCCACGGCGCCGCTGCCGGTGCCCAGGTCGAGAAGGTGCGGGTGCCGTCCTTTCTCGCCCATGGCCTCGGAAAGCACTTCAACCAGCAACTCGGTCTCCGGCCGTGGCGAAAGCACCTCGCGTGTGATCTCGAAGTGCAGCGAGTAGAACTCCTTGTAGCCGAGGATCTGAGCAACCGGTCGCCCCCGGATCCGTTCGCCCAGCATCCCATCGAAGGCTTGCAGGCAGCGCGAGCTCAGTGCCTCTTCGGATTGCGCATACAAGGCAGCGCGATCCACGCCAAGCGCGTGGGCCAGCAGCAATTCGCAATCCAGCCTCGGACTGTCGCTGACGGGCCGCAAGCGCCGCGCGCCGCGCCGCAGCATTTCGCCGAGCTTGAGCCGCTGATTAGCGGCGCAAGAGTCCGTGGTCCGCAGAATCGTCATGGAGATATTGTCGTGCAAACCGGCATAATGCCGCTTCGAGGACGATTATGAAGACCAGACCGCAAGGAAATTCGACGCGCTGCGTGCACGCAGGCAACACCCACGACGCCGAGACCGGCGGAGTAATGCCTGCCATTCACCAGAGCAGCACCTTTGCCTACGAGGCGATGAGGGAGCAGCCGCAACACATCTACAGCCGCATTTCCAATCCCACCCGCGATGCCTTCGAGCGGGCCCTGGCGGAACTGGAGGGCGGCACCCGCACTTTAGCCTTCGCATCGGGAATGGCGGCAAGTTCGGCGGTGCTGGAATTGCTTGAGCCCGGCGACCACATCATCGGACCGGCCAACGTCTACGGCGGCAGTTTCAATATGCTGCGGGTTGCGGGCGAAGGGCGTTTCGAGGTCAGCTACGTTCATCAGAACGAGGGGCCGCAAGCGGTGCAGGCGGCATGGCGCAAGAACACCCGGCTGGTGTGGATGGAAACGCCTTCCAACCCGCTGATGCACATTACCGATCTGAAGGCCGTTTCGGAGTTGTGCGCGGCGAACGGCGCCTTGAGCTGTGTGGACAGCACCCTGGCCACGCCATTGGCCACCCGGCCCCTGGCCCTGGGCGTGGATATTTCCATGCACTCGATTACCAAGTACATCGCCGGCCATTCCGATGTATTGGGCGGGGCGCTGACCGTCTCCGACAGCGATCTCGCCGGCCGCCTGCAACGGGTCCGCAATCGCACCGGGGGTGTGCTCGCTCCGCTGGATTCGTACCTGGCGCTGCGGGGACTGAAGACCATGGAACTTCGGGTCCGGCGGCAGTTCGCCAACGCTGCGCGCGTGGCCCGCGAATTGCAGGGGCACGACAAGGTCGCGCAGGTCTACTACCCGGGTCTTGCGGATCACCCGCGACACGAGCTTGCCGGAAAGCAGATGGATGGCTTCGGTGCGGTCGTCTCGCTGCACCTTCACGGCGACGAGAACGCGTCGGAAAGGATGCTGAACGCGCTGCAGTTGTTCACCATTGCCGAGAGCCTGGGAGGCGTCGAGAGCCTGGCGGGGCATCCGCCGCTGATGAGCCATGCCTCAATGACGGAGGAGGCGCGCAAGGCTGCCGGAATCACCGGTAACCTGCTGCGGCTTTCGCTGGGCATCGAAGATGTCGAAGACCAGATCAACGATCTCTTGCAGGCGCTGGAAGCCGTTTGAAGGCTTTCCTGGCAATCGCCGGGCTGGCGGTCCTTGCCGCGCTGCTGACTTTCCTTTGGGCCAGCCGCTGGTCGAAGATTTCGCGTGACGCGCTGATCGAGCAGTACCGGCTGGAGGATTCCCGTTTCATCGAGGTGGACGGGGTTGAACTGCACGTGCGGGACGTCGGCAGCGGGCCGGTCGTACTGCTGTTGCACGGCCACGCCGGCAACCTGCGCATGTTCGATGACTGGACCGATGCGCTGGCGGACGCCTACCGCGTGATCAGTTTCGACATTCCCGGTTACGGGTTGTCCGGTTCCGATCCCGGCGGCGACTACTCGATCGACCGGGTGATCGACCTCGCAATGGGCCTGATGGACGAGCTGGGCATTGAACGTTTCTACGCAGGCGGCACTTCGATCGGAAGTATTTCGGCGTTTCGCATGACCTCACGGCACGGCGAGCGCATTCCCGCGCTGATCCTGGCCAATGCCGCCGGTCTGCCGCGCGAACCCGGCAAGGGGCCGAACCAGCCGGACTCCAATCCGTTCCGGCGGCTGCTATACAAGTACCACTTCCCGTACGGTTATTTCGAGACCTTCTTTGAGCGCACCTGGCACGATCCATCGGCAGCTCCCGAGGCGCTGGTCCGGCAGTACTACGACATGGCCAGGCGCGTCGGGGCACAGGAAGAGGGGGCCTTGAGCCTGCAGCAATACCGCACCGGCGATCCCGAGGCGGTGCTGGCGGGGATCACCCAGCCGGTGTTGCTGTTATGGAGCCAGTCGCAGGTCCTGCCGAGCGACGAGGCCCAGCGCTTCATGAAATTTCTCAACAACGCCGAGGTGGAATACCACGGTTACGAGAAAGCGGGCCATATCCTGCCGATCGAGGCCGGAGAAGCGTCCGCGCCGGCCGTGCGTGCCTTCCTGGACCGGCTGGAGCAGTCTGGGATCGAGGGCGTCCCGCCCTCGATTGAATCCACGGACCACGCCGCATCCCCATAAGGAAAAAGGGCGTTTCCGCCCTCTTTCCAGCATCATCATTGAGGGCTGGAAGCCCTCGTTCCCAGGCTACATCGAGTAGCTGAAGCGCAATCCCGCCTGGCGCTTGTCCGGAGCGAAGATAACGGTCGAAAGGTTGCCCAGGGCGAAGAAATCGCCCGAACTCTGCGCGGTGCGCACCGTATCGTCACCCGTTACGTTGTCCACGTAGGCGAACAGGCTCCAGCGTTCCGCCTGCAGGCCGATGCGTGCATCGACGTTGACCCAGGAGTCGAACACGTTGCGGCGTCCGGCGGCGATGCCCCGTTCGCTCTGGTACTGCATCAGCAGGTCGAGCTGGAAGTTCATGCCGTTGCCGACGGCGCGGGTGTAGCTGGCGGAAAGGTTGAGGTTGTGGCGTGGCACGCGCTCCATCTCGTACCCGGTCTGGTCGACCGAACAGAGGTAAAACCCGGCAGGTGTCTGCTCCAGCGTGCAATTGCCGACCAGCCCGATGGTAAGTGAGCTATTGGTGAGGCTCACAAAGTCGGTGTACTCGCTGTCCAGCCACGTATATCCGCCACGAATCACCAGCTCTTGCGTGATTGCAAGTGCCCCTTCCACCTCAAAGCCCTTGACTTCCGCGGCGCCCGCATTGCCCACCACCAGGTCGAAGCCGGTGGCCGCGGTCGCGCTGGGCTCAAGACTGACCGTCTGTTTGCCCTCGTAGTCCATGAAGAACACCGCAGCGTTGAACGTTACGCGGCCATCCGCCAGCGAGCTCTTGAATCCGGCCTCGTAGTTCCACAATTCCTCCGGCGCGAAGCGCGCGGTAACGGGGTTCGGGCTTGCAATCGTGGACACGCCGCCGGGCTTGACGCCCTTGGCAATGGAAGCGTAGGTGAGTATGTTGTCGGAGTACTGGTATTCCAGCGTAAACCGCGGCGTGAAGAAGCTGTCCTCGGAGCCTCGCTCGGCGGTGGGATTGTGGTTGACCGGGATCGGTCCCGCAAACGCGGCGCCGATCATGCCGTTACCGCCCACGGTCCAGTACGAATCCGTGGACTCGTCCGAGTAGCGGGCTTCCACCGAGCCGGTCAGCTTGTCGTTGAAGTCGTATTCGAGCATTCCGTATACCGACCAGTGATCGGTATCGCGGCCCTCGTCGCGCTTCGTGATGGGGCTTTGCGCGGCCACGTTCTGGCCCGCGGAAATGAACGGAACGAACATCAGCACAATCAGGTTGCCGTTCTTCTGCCGCACTTCCTCGTTCCAGTACAGTCCGCCCACGGCCCAGCGGAATCCATCCGATTCCAGGTCGCCGAGCCTGAGTTCGAGGTTGGTCTGGTCGATGTCCGTTTCAAGGTCGAAAAGGAATTGCGCGGGCAACGGTTCGTTGACGCCGGGCGACGGCAGGAAAACCGGCTGCCAGGGCTCCCCGTAGTAGTCCACATCCATGTTCTGGGTGGTTTCGGCGGCGGTGCTGCCCAGCCAGGCGTTCAGCTTTGCCGCGCCCAGGTCCCATTCCGCCCTTGCGTGCACCAGCAGCGAGTCGAAGGTGCTTCCTTCGTAGTCTTCACCGGTGTAAGGGTTCAGGCTGGCGGTAATCGTGTCCAGCGAAGTGATCGCCCCGGCCGGCGGCGCAAATACGTTCGCGGGGTAGGGAACCGGCCCGAATGCGCCCGGCGACAGGAGTCCGACCGCATTCGGCGGCAGGAACACAGGGTCGGCGTGGCCGGTCTTGCTGGCCTGCTGCGCCTGCGGGCGGATTTCGTATTCGTCCGACGAATACGCCACGCGCAGGTCCAGGCTGAAGGTGTCGGACGGCTGCAACGCGGCGGCGGCGGACAATCCCGTAGAGTCCGAACCGCCAATGCCTTCGCCTGACACTTCATTCTCGTAATAGCCGTCGTGCTGCGCCGTTACGGCGTTGATCCGCACGCCGAAGGTCTCCGATACCGGGAAGGACACACCCACGCGGGCTTCCATTTGCCCGTATTGGCCCACATCAGCGGAGAAATCCGCTTCAAGTTCCTCGCTGGGCCCCTTGGACACGTAATTGACCGCTCCACCGAAGGCTACGCGGCCATACAGTGCGCTTTGCGGGCCCTTGACTACTTCAATACGCTCAATGTCCATGACCTTGAGGTTCATCAGCATTCCGCCGCCGGAGGTCAGCATCGATTCCGATGAGATGTCGATGCCGTCCACCAGGATGCCAACCGGAGCACGGCCGCGGTCGGTGGGCAGGCCGCGAATGTGCGGGCGCGTGTCCTGCGGGATCCAGCCCTTGTCGAACACCAGGCCGGGCGTGAGCCGGGCGATGTCGTCGATGTCCTTGATTCCCGCCGCGGCGATGGCTTCTGCGTCAAACACCGAAATGCTCAGCGGTATGTCCTGCACCGACTCGGTGCGTTTCCGCGCCGTCACCACGATTTCCTCGATGTCCTGCGCGGGCAATGAAGTTGCAAGCAAGGAAAGGACGCCGAGCGCAATCGCCGGGCGCATGAAACGCGATAAGGTCATGGTTGTCCCCTGATCAAGTCCAAGAAAGTTCCGCCTCCCCAAGCGGATCGAAGCGGAGTATAAACGCCGCACGCAATTCGGCGAAATTTCCGCGAGCGGGAATTGGCGCTATTGGGATTGGCGCCAGGCCTGAACGCGCAACGCCGCGTTCTCGCTCAGCGCCGCGTGGAACAAGGCAACATCGTAGTAGTGGTAGCTTGCTCCCGGCAGCAACAGCGTGTCGAACGGCGCAGCCGGTGTTCGATCCAGGCGCAATATGCCCTGGTCGCACCAGGCGCCGGTCACGCCCGGGATCGAAGCCCGCCGGGCCTGCCCCGGGAGGGAGGGCGCCACCGCGCCCCGATTGGCCCAAGCCGGCGTCCACTCGCCCGGGGCTGACCAGTTCAGCGGGTTGTTGCATTGCACGTCCAGCCCGCCGTCGTCTCGCCGGTATTGCGGGAAGCGCGTGGACGTGAACACTTGATACGCGCGGGCGTCGGCGGTGGGCCCATAGGTAACCCAGGAGACGATGCAGCCGGTGTCGCCGTCGTCCCGGCAGGGCTCAAATCCATCGAGTTCATCCTTATAGCTGCCGAGCGGGATGGGAATACCCGCAACATAGGCCGCCACCAGGCGCTTCTTCAGTTCCGGATCCTGCAAAATAACGTCGCTGACCAGGCGCCTGGTATGCAAGCCGCCCTGGCTGTGGCCAAGCATGACGATCGGCCGGTCTCCCGTCTGTTCGGCGAAGTGGCTGAAGGCCCGCACCACGTCGGTGAAGGCCAGATCGTAGGCCTGCGGCCCGTTCCCCGCTGGGTCGAAGACCGAGGCCGAAGCAGCCTGGCGGTAGCGGGGCGCATAGACGGCACAGCAGGCATCGAGCACGCTGCCTTGCGAGGCGACTACCGCATCCACCGCCGGCCGCGCTTCACCATCCGCGACGTCGGCGTTCCATTCAAGCCCCGGCCAGGTGGTGGGATGAATGTAGAAGCCGGCTGCCAATTCGGGGGCGACGGCCAGGTCGGGATCGGGATGGACGGCCCAGTTATCCCGGTTGCCGTAATCAGGCGGCCGGGGCGCCGGCCGGTCACCGAAGGCATGGTCCGGCCGCGGAATATTCAGAGAAACCGGCGCTGCGGGCTTGAGCGCCTCGATCAGGCCGTTCATCATCGCCGCGTCGTCCCAGTCCAGGCGGTCCTCGCCGAAGCGGACCACCACCAGCCCCATCGAGGGCACCACGTAAACGCGTTGCGAGAAATGCCCTTCCATGTACCAGGCGTCGGGCGCCGCCAGCGCCGCATCGCGCGGAACTTCGATGCGAGGCTGCGACATGCGCAGCTGGGTCGGCGCGTAGGGTTCGTTTCGCCACAATTGCATGCCGAAATTGGGGTTGCTCTCCGCGCCCTGCGTCATGCGGCCAACCCAGCCTTCAGCAAGCAGACGGCGGCCTTTCCAGACGCCGTCGCCGGCAAGCAACTCGCCGATACGCAGCCAGTTGCGCCCGTTGGATATGAGGCAGCAGAACGATCGCGCATTGCCCCCGGGGCGGTCCAGATACACCCAGGCCTCCCCCGCCCCGATCGGCTCCCAGATCCAGTCCCGCAGCAGTTGTGCCCAGGGCCGGCCGGCGGCCCTCTCGATCGCGATGGAAAGCGCCTGCACGCTGGCATTGGACCAGATGTACTCCTCGCCGGGCGCCGCGGCCATGGGCGTGGTCAGCGTTTCGCGGGCCAGGCGGCCGGTCAGGAACAGTCGCGCACCGGGCGCGAACGGGCTGACGGCGAATCGGCCGCGTTCCAGGCCGCCTTCCATGTAGGCCAGGTTGGCCAGCGTTATGCCGGAGCGCTGCGAATCCTGGGCCCACTCGTCCAGCCAGAAGGACGCGGGCTGATGCTCGGACTCGACCGCGCCGTTGTGGATCGCCGCGCCCAGCATCACCGCGGTCAGGCTCTTGTGCAGCGACTGGGAATTGTAGGGCGTTCGCGCATTGGCCCCGCGGTCATAGCGCTCGAATTGAAGATGCCCGTTGACGGAAACCAGCAGTGCATAGGTGCGCTGGCTTTGCGCGTAGTCCCAAGCCTCCTCAAGAACATCCTGCGGTATCACGGGGTCCGGCGCGATATCGGGGGCCTGGCTGTCGCCATGGGCGATGGGCGCAAGCGGCGAATACTCCTTGGCATTGGCCGGATCGGACGCATCCTGGGGCCAGGTGGCGAACCGGACCCAGAGCCGATAGTCGCTTGCCATCCAGCCCACCAGCACCAGCAACGCTACAACCGCGACGCCGGCAACCGTGAGCCATGCATGTTTCCTGTTCATGGCGGGAATCATAACGGCGGGCGAATCGCGCCTGCCCGGTCTCGGCGCGACGCGGGGTTCTGCCACGGACTGCTAGGCTGCGCCGGCAGCGGTCTCGCCTGCCAGGCGGCCGAATGTGGTGGCGGTGAGCAGGCCGTTGCCGGCGATGTAGCCCCAGCGGGACGGTCCGGATATTCCGCGGGCCGCCCCCCCGCCGGCGAACAGGTTGGGGAATCGGCTGCCGTCCTCACGCAACACGCGCGCCCGTGCATCCACCCTGAGGCCGCCCTGGGTGTGAAACAGCGCGCCGGTCACGCGAACCCCGTACCAGGGTGCCGAAAGTTCCGGTCTGCCGGTGAAGTCGCGACCGAAGGGGTCCTGGACTTCGCCGCGCGTCATGGCGGCGGTATCGGCCAGCGTCCGATCGAGAACATCGGCCGGCATCCCGAATGCCTCCGCCAGTTCGCCTTGTGTGGCCGCTTTCCGAACCGCGCCGGCGCTGACCGCCTCGCGGTAGTCGTTGAACTCATGCATCAATTCGTGCAGGCGCTGGTCGTATACGGTAATCGCGACGTGTTCGGGCTGCGCGAGTACGTTGACCGCCTGTTCCGAATAACCCAGCGACTCGTCGGAGAATCTCAGGCCTTTCAGATTTACTTGTATGCCGCCTTCCAGGATGACCGGCCAAAGGATCGGAACGCCGTAGCCCTTTGCCAGTCCGCCGTGGCCCTGGTAGGCCCGAATGTCCGCAATTGCCGCGCCCATTTCCCGTCCCCACTGAATGGCCTCGCCCTGGTTGCCGGGGTGGCCGAAGAACTCGGCGTAGCGCATTTCGGGTAGATACTCGGCCACCATGTCCTGGTTGCCGGCGAACCCGCAGCAGGCGAGGACCAGCGCGTTACAGCCCAGGTCCTCAAAGCTGCCGTCCGGGCGGGTGCAGCGCAGTCCGGTGATTCGTCCGTCGGGATCGGCGAACAGGTTGCTGACGCGGGCGTCGGTGAGCAAATCGACGCCTGCCTCGGTGCAGGCATCCAGAAGGCTGCCCATCAGTTCGGCTCCGGTGCGGTTGGGGCTGCCGTGCATGCGCTTGACGCTGTGTCCGGAGTAGAGAAAGCTGTCCACCAGCGACAGGGCCACGCCGCATTCATCGGCCAGCCATTCCACGGTACGGGCCGATTCGCGCGCCAGCGCCAGCACCACGTCGGCGTCGGTCTGTTGCTTCGCCTTGGCCAACACGTCGGCGGCGAACAACTCCGGCGAGTCCTCGATTCCCTTTTCTTTCTGCATCCGCGATCCCGCGCCCGGAATAAGGCCGGTGGACATACCGGTCGTGCCCATGGGCGCAGCGTCGCGCTCCAGCACCAGGACCTCGCTGCCGGCCTGGCGGGCCGCCAGCCCCGCGCACAAGCCGCAGCCTCCCGCGCCGATCACGGCTACCGGGACGGACCAGTCAAAACGCGCTTCTTTCGCGGGCAATACGCTCATGGGGTTTCCTGGAAGTTCGCTTGCATGCAGGCAGGCGAATCATACGCTCCGCCCCGGGAATGAGGGCTTCCAGCCCTCGTTCCCCGTGTTTGCGCTATCGTTACGCGCTCTGAGGTTTCTTGCGATAGCGGAGGGTGCTATGAATCGACGTGACATGATGCGCGCCGGCGCCATGTTGGGCTTGGGGGGGCTGGGCGCCCCGCGTATCCTGACGGCGGGCGAATCGGCGAATGCGGAAGCGAAAAAGCCACTGCCCTCGAGTCCCGAAGCGCAGTGCCGGGCCCTGATACGCGCGACCGGCAACGACGGGTCGAAACCGTGCGTATGGAAGAGCCGCGGCAAGGTCTTTGCGGTCTTGCAGGACGGCGTGCATCCGCTCTACGGTTTCGTCGGCAGCGAGACCGGCTGGTGGACGCAGGTCGACGAGCACGTCTGGGTGCGGTATCCGTCCACCATGTCGTTCTTTACCGACCTTGAAACGGGCGAGTTCATCGAGGAATTCACAAGTCCCTTCAACGGCGCCACGGTCAAGTTGTCGCCGAGTTTCATCCGCCACAAGGAAGGCCAGTACTACACGCCGATGGGCGTGTGGTTCGGCAGCATGAAGCGCGTGTTCCCCGACCATTACGCCGACAAGCCCATGCACCTGGACTGGGCCGACGACAACGGGATCCTGCGCATCCAGGAAGGTTCGCGATTTCCGCCGATCCTGCCTCAGCCGTCGCTGGAATACGCATCGCTGTTCGGCGCGACACACGAGATTCTGGGCGAGGAGCCGGCCGAGCCGACCGGCGCCGCGGGGGGTTGGAACATCTTCTCCGCCACTCGCGGAGCCTGGGCCGACATGGGCATATTGCCGGGCCACGTCATCTGGCATTTCGATGCGGTAAAGGTGCAGTCCTTCGAGCACCTCGACGCCGGCTATCTCGAGCGCGCCCGAGCCTTCTCGCCGGTATTCGAACAGTCGCCCGAACACGACGAGGGTCCGTCGTTCTTCGAACGCATGATCGAAATGCGCGGCCTGGGCTGAATGCTGGCTACTGGAAAAGAGAGTGCGCCGGAAATAGCGCGGAGTGAATCGGATGGTTAGCGGCGACGATCAAGTACCGGCTGAGGGAGCGGAGGAGGCCGGTGGCACAAAACCGGAGGGTTTCGAGAAGCTGGAGGCCCGGGTCGAAAAGCTGGAAGACAGGACCGGATGCCTGTGGGTGTTTGCCTGGGTGGCTGTGGTGCTGTGGGTTCTTGGCGCGATTGCCACTTGTGCAAGATGATTGTTCTAGTGGAGCAGGTGGTCAGCGGGCTTACCACCAGGCCGGCGGGACGGTCCAGGAATGCATGTTGCCGAATTGACAATGATCTGGTGATTACGCGGAGGAACAAGAGATGACCGATACCCTGGGATGGAGGAGGAAGTTCGGGGTGCTGGGTCCCTCGACAAACACGGTCGTGCAGCCGGACTTCGACGATCTGCGCCCGCCGGGCGTCACCAACCATTACTCGCGAATTGTCGTGCAGGATGCCAATGCGATTTCGGACGAGACCTTCATGGCGGGCACCATGGAGATTTCCGAGAATACCGCGGCGGCCGTAAGAGGCGTATTGACCGCCAAACCCGACTACCTGGTAATGGGTATGTCCGCGGTGACCTTCTACGGCGGTGTAAAGGGCGGCACGCAATGGAAGAGGAAAATCGAAGACATTGCCGGACTGAAGCTGTCGGTAGGTTCCGAAGCGGTGGCGGACGCGCTCGATGCCTGCGGCTCCCGCAACGTTGCGTTCATGTCGCCCTACTACCCGGTGGCCAACCGGGAAGTCGGCCGCTACCTGTCCGATCGCGGCTTCAATGTGGTCCGCGACTCCTGTTTGCGCTGCCCGTCATGGACCGCCATCGCCGAAGTACCGGAAACCCGTATCGTCAGCGAGCTGAAGGAACTTAACGGCGACGATGTCGACGCGCTGGTGCAGGTGGGTACCAATCTGTCGGCGGTCCGGTTGGCCGCCGCCGCCGAACGGTGGCTGGGAAAACCCGTGATCGCCATCAACACGGCGACCTATTGGCACGCACTGAGGGCCAACAACATCGATGATCGTATTGCCGGCTTTGGGCGGCTGATGGAGGAGTTCTAGGCGGCGCCAGGATTCCTTCAAGCTCGCAATCACACGGTGTCCAGGGCGGCGAGTTGCTCGGCTTCCATGTGCTGGCGCAACGGCTCGATGACGGGACCGAGGTCGCCTTCCATGATCTGCGGCAGCTTGTACAGGCTCAGACCGATGCGGTGGTCGGTTACCCGGCCCTGCGGAAAGTTGTAGGTCCGGATTCGCTCGGAGCGGTCGCCGCTTCCGACCTGCGAGCGCCGTTCTTCTGCGCGTTCTCGTTCCAGCCGCTGTTGTTCGGCGTCCAGCAGGCGGGCGCGCAGCAGGGACAGCGCGCGGGCGCGGTTCTTGTGTTGCGAGCGTTCATCCTGGCATTCCACGACGATGCCCGTGGGCAGGTGGGTCATGCGCACCGCGGAGTCGGTCTTGTTGACGTGCTGGCCGCCGGCGCCGGAGGCGCGGTAGGTGTCGACGCGCAGGTCCCCCTGGTCGATCTCGATCTCTCCGGTGTCCTCGGCTTCCGCAAGCACCGCCACGGTGCAGGCCGAAGTGTGGATGCGGCCCTGTGACTCGGTTTCCGGGACCCGCTGCACGCGGTGGGCGCCGGATTCGAAGCGCAGGTAGGAAAACACCCGTTTGCCTGCGAGCCGGCAGATGATTTCCTTGTAGCCGCCGTGTTCGCCCTCGCTCAGCTGGATAATTTCCTGTGACCAGCGGCGTGCCTCGGCGAAGCGCGTGTACATCCGAAACAGGTCGCCGGCGAAAATCGCCGCCTCGTCGCCGCCGGTCCCGGCGCGGATCTCCAGGTACACGTCACGCGCGTCCCGGGGGTCGGGCTTGAGCAGAAAGCGGCGCAGCTCAAGTTCCAGACCTTCCTGGTCCCGGCGGGCCTGCTCCGCTTCTTCGCGGGCCAGTTCCTGCAATTCCTCGTCGTCGCCGCCGAGCATCTCCATCGCGCTTGTTTCGGTCTTGAGGGCGTGTTCGTAGCGGTCCAGCAGGCTGGCCAGGGGTTGCAGACGGGCGTGTTCGCGGCCGATATCGCGCCGCCTGGCACCGTCGGACAGCACCTGTGGATCGGCCAGCGAGGCCTCCAGCCGTGCGACACGGTCCTTGAGGCTGCGTAGTTTTTCCAGCAGGGCGGGGTTCATGACAATAGTTCGCGGGGGATCCGGGCCGAATGGGCGCCAACAAGGGCTATTATCGCAGTGTGAAATTTCCTGCCGGCATCCGGACACTCTGCGCCTGTTTCGCAGCGCCGTGGCTGGCGAGCTGCGCCGGCGCCCAGTCGTGGCTGGCCGACGAGGGCTGGCCGGCTTTTCCGGCGACCCAGGCACGGGAATTGCTGGACCAGGCATCGAGTCTGGGGGACGGACCGGTGGGCCTGGCGGCGGCAAGGGAGGCTGCGGATTTCGCCTACCGTCGCGATCTGTACGCCGTGGCCCTGGATGCGGCGGAACTGTGGCAGCGCCGCGACCCCTCGGACCCGGAAGCGCTGGCGTCGGTCGCGGCCCTGCGTATCGCCGCCGGTGACGAGGAGGGAGCACTAAAGGCCGCACGCGCCGGTCTCCTGCTGAATCAGGACGCGGCCCGGTTTATCGATCTTTTTGCCCGCAAGCTCTCCGGAATCAACGCGGAGATGCTGGGAGAAGACCGGCTGGCGTCGGTAAGCACTCAGTTCGCGGAAGAGTTTCCGCAATCGCAGGATGTGTTGAAGCTCGCCGCGCGCGCAGCACTGGCCGCCGGCCGCTTTGATCTGGCCGTCATTCATGCGGACGCCCTGCTGAAACAGGATCCGGACGACGATACGTCCCACGCGATTGCGGCAAGGGCGCTGCTGCGCGCAGGCGACCCGGACCTGGCGCTGGCCCGGCTTACCGAGCAATTGGCCATGCGGGACAGCATGGCGCTGGAACAGAACTACGTCATGCTGCTGCTGGACGTGGGCCAGCCTCGGGAAGCCTTGAGCCGTATCAGGGATCTCCGCGGCCGGTATCCGGATTCTCCGGACCTGGTGCTGCAGGAGGCCAGGATGCTGCGGGCGCTGGGCGGTGGCAGCGTCGCTCAGCCGCTGTTCGTCGAGCTGTTCAGGCGCAATTACGAGCCGGACCAGTGCCGGCTGGAACTCGGCCGGATCGCGGCCGACCGCCAGGCCTGGCTGGAGTCCATCGAGTGGTATGCCGGCATCGTTTCGGACCAACTGGCGCCGGCGGCGGCGCAGGGACTGGTTCGAGCATTTCTGGCACAGGAAGACTACGACCAGGCGCTGGCAACCGTGCTGGACCTGGTTCGGCGGTATCCCGAACACGTGTTCGAAAGCCTGCCGCTGGCAGCCGGCGTCATGCAATCCGCGGGCCGCAGCTCCGATGCGCTGGCGGCGTATCGGCAGGCGCTACGCTACCAGCCGGACAGCCTGCGACTGCGCATGGCGCGAGCACACCTGCTCCTGGATATGAAGGAACATCGCAGGGCCATCCGGGAAATGGAGGACCTGGTCGAGGAACACCCGCGGGACTCGGAAGTGCTCAACGCCCTGGGCTATACGCTGGCCGACCGCGGCATCCGTCTCAAGGAGGCGCTTGAACTCATTCGCCTGGCGCTGGAACTTGAGCCCGGCTCGCCGGAAATCGTCGACAGCATGGGCTGGGTGCTGTATCGCCTGGGAAGGACGGAGGAAGCCGTACCTTTCCTGGAGCAGGCATTGGAGGATTTTGCCCACCCCGAAGTCGCGGCGCACCTGTGTGAAGTGCTGTATGAACTGGGGCAGACGGCGCGCGCGGACGATCTGCTGCGCGAGTCGCTGACTCGTTTTCGGGACACCACGCTGCTTGAGGCCGTACAAGAACGGTATTCCCGGTGAACAGGGCCTTCCGCGGCGCTTGGGTTCTTGCCGCGTTCTGCATCCTTCTGGCGGGCTGCACCGCCCGGGAGCAAATGCCGTCCGGCCCGCTGGACGCCGCGGCGCTTGCGGCCCAGGAGAACTGGGAGTTGCGTGGCCGCGTCGCGGTCAGTGCGCAGGGCCGGAGCGAACAGGCGAAAGTTCGTTGGCGACAGGAAGGTCCGCTGGCCGCCGTGGAATTGAGCGGGCCCTGGGGCATGGGCGCCGAGCGGCTGCGGATTGCGGGCGAAGATGTCCGTTTGTTGAGCGACGGCAGCTGGATTCCGATGTGTGTCGAGGACTTGTCCGTGGACGAGTTGGAGCTCCTTTGCGCAAGTGCGCCGCTGGGCAGCCTGTCGTTCTGGCTACGCGGTCTTCCCGACCCCAACCTGCCCTATACGGAGCCCCCGCCGGTGGAGGGGACAGCGCGGCAGTTCCAGCAGGCGGGATGGATGGTATCGGTGAGCACGCTGCAGCGTTCCGGGGATCTTTCGGCTCCCCGGCGACTGGACATTTCCGGTCCCGGCGCCACGATGAAGGTGGTCATCACGGATTGGGAGTTGTCTGCTTCGCCCTGAAAACGGCGGAGTGACCCGAATGGCTGGCCGGCCGCCGGACATCGAAATCACGGACGAATTCGCCCGCGCGCTGCGGGGGATGGAGAAGGGCCGGCGGCATCTCCTGATCACCGGCAGCGCGGGGACCGGCAAGTCCACGCTGCTGAGCCATTTCTGCCGACAGGTCGAGTGGGACCCGGTCGTGCTTGCCCCTACCGGGGTCGCGGCATTGAACGTCGGTGGCCAGACCGTCCATCGGTTCTTCGGCTTCGGTATCGACGTAACCCCCCGGGCCATCGCCGCGCGGCGTGGCAAACCACGCAACCCGGGGCTGTACAAGAGCCTGCGCACGCTGATCATCGACGAGGTATCGATGCTGCGCGCCGACCTGCTCGACTGCGTGGACACCTTCCTGAAAATGCACGGTCCGCGTCCGGGAGAGCCCTTCGGCGGCGTGCACATGGTTTTCATCGGCGACCTGTACCAGCTTCCCCCGGTGGTCACGGGGCTGGAGCGCGACGCGCTCCGGCAGTTATACGCCTCCCCGCACTTTTTCTGCGCCCGCGCGCTTGAGGGCCTGGAGCTTGAAATGATCGAACTCACGCGCGTTTTTCGCCAGCGTGACCGGGAGTTCGTGCGCCTGTTGAACCGCATCCGCAAGAACACGCTGGACAACGGCGACCTGGAACTTCTGAATCAACGCGTGGATCCGTATTTCGAACCGCCCCAGGGCGAGGGCCATATCACGCTGACCGGCACCAACCGTGCGGCCGGGGGGATCAACCGGGAGCGCCTGGATGCCCTTTCGGCCCCGGAGCATCTCTTTGATGCGCTGATCCGCGGTGACTTCGGCCGCGAGTATTACCCGACGGAATCCAGGCTGCGTTTCAAGGCCGGCGCCCAGGTCATGATGCTGAACAACGACTCGGCGCAACGCTGGGTCAATGGCAGCATCGGCAGGATCGAAGAGGTCCGGATCGGGGCCGGCGAGGAATATATCGTCGTTCGGCTTGCGGATTCCGGTCGCCGGGCGCGGGTCGAGCCGTACGAATGGGAGTTGATCTCGTTCGAGGCCCTGGACGGGGCCATCGTGTCCAGCCCGGCCGGCACCTTCACCCAGTTTCCCTTCCGCCTGGCCTGGGCGGTTACCGTTCACAAGAGCCAGGGCAAGACCTTCGACCGCATGATCATCGATCTGGATCGCGTGTTCGCGGCCGGCCAGACCTACGTCGCCTTGAGCCGCTGTACGTCGCTGGATGGACTGGTCCTGACCCGGCCGCTAACGGCGGGGTCCATACGTTGCGACTGGCGGGTGCAGCACTTCCTCACCGGCGAGCAATACCGTCGTGCGGAGCGCTCGCTCAGCACCGAGGCCAAACTGAAGATCATCGAGGAAGCGATAGCCGGCGACAGCGATATCGACATGGAATACCTGAAACGCAACGACGTTCGCACCCGCCGTCGCGTGCGGCCCGTGGAAGTCGGCCCGAGTTCGTACTCCGGCAAAGAGTTTCTCGGGATGCGCGCCTATTGCCGCTTGCGGGAAGACGAACGCATGTTCCGCATCGACCGGATCCTGAGTCTGCGCGCCGGGTAGTCGGCAAGGGCGTCTGCGGACAGCGCCTATAATTTCGAAACAGATTGGGAGATTTGCTTATGAGCGACAATCCTGGCTATACAGCCGATTTCATCAAGTCCGATACGGACCAGGCCACCTTCATGGCGGACCCGGCGCTGGACCACATGATGACGGCGCTGGTATCGATCAGCACCGAGCTCTGGGTGCAGGCCCGGCGGATGAAGATCACCGAGCGCTTGCTGGAGGACCACGGCAAGGTTACGCGAGAGATGATCGAGTCGTATCAGCCGAGTGCGGAAGAGGAAGCCGCCTGGCGGGAGGAGCGCGACCGTTTCATCGAGCGCACCTTCGGTTCGATCACCGTGGGCGCTTCGCGCACCGATCAAACACCGCCCCTGGACCGCAGCCTTTTTGACATGCGGAGGCGCCAGTCATGATGAATCGACGCACAATATTGGGCGCTTTGGCGGCGGCTTTTTCGGCAACGGCCGGCACTCGCAAGGCGCGTGCTTCCGCGGCCCGTGCGCCTTCACCGCCGTATGACTTCGAGCCCCGCGGCAGCATCGGCAAGCTGGAGCGTTTGCCCAGCCTGGACCTGGAAAGCCACCAGGATTTCCTGACCGGATTCCGGGTGTGGTCTAACGGACCGCTGGGCCGGGCTGCGCAAGTTCGCGCCGGGGAAATCTTCAAGGCCAATGAGGTGAATCCTGCCAGCCTGTCGCTGGAAGCCATACGCGAAATGCTGGAAGGCGATCCGGTGATCGGCGCCAGCATGCGCTACTGGGTCAGCGGTCAGCAGATCAGCTGGAAGCTGTTGCAGGACGAGTTCCACAGCCACGCAGACGATTATCTGGCGGAGATGGACGCGGCCGACAAGGCCGGGCCCGGCACCGTGAAGCTGAACCCGGACCTCAAGGTTCCCGAGTATGCGGCCCACGAGATCCACATCCAGCCCGGCGGCTATGTCGGCGATCCCTTTGCCGGACATATCTATCACTACGGCACCAACCATTTCTACATGGGCCATAACGACCAGGACGAAGTGCACGCGCAACTGGCGGCCGCGGTCGAACCACCCGAGGACGGCAAGGTCTTGCGGATTCTCGATCTGGCCTGCGGTCCCGGCCAATTGACCCTGGCGCTGAAAGACCGTTTCCCCGATGCCGAGGTTTGGGGCCTGGACGTATCCGCCCCGATGGTCCGCTATGCGCACATGCGCGCCGCGGACCTCGGCAAGGAATTGCACTTTGTTCAGGAGCTGGCCGAGGCCACGGACTTTCCGGACAACTATTTCGACCTGGTGGCTTCGTACATCGTGTTTCACGAGACCCCGGCGGAAATTACCCGTGCGATCGTCAGGGAAGTCCATCGGATCACGCGTCCCGGCGGCGTGTTTCAGCCGTTTGATTTTCCGAGCGACGAGCGTCCGCCGACGGGTTATCGCCGTTTTCGGCGCTGGTGGGACCATCGTTGGAACAACGAGGTGTGGCGCAACGAGTTTGCGAGCATTCATTTCCCCACCGAGATCGCAAAGACCGGATTTACGGTGCGCGAAGCTGAAAAGGGCGTGCTGTTCTTCGGCCGGGTCCACGCCACGCGCGACGCATAAGCACCGGGCCGGGAAAGATGGTGTTCCCGGAACCGGGGGCGCCGATGCGCTGGAAAGCTGTGTTCGGTTCGCGGCGGACAAATCACGTCCTGCTCGCCGCCGCATGCTTGCTGCTGGCAGGATTCGGCTTGCACGCCCAGGAGCCCGCGGATACCACCAACGGCGCGGCGGGGGACTGGCCTAATTTCGGGCGCGACGCAGGCGGCAGCCAATACTCGCCGCTGGCGCAAATCACCCGGGACAACGTCGCCCGCCTGGAGCGGGTCTGGGTACACCACAGCGGCGACTATGCCGAAGGCGGGCTGAGGACCGGCTCTTCGCAGGAAGCCGTGCCGCTGATGGCCAACGGACTGCTGTATTTCTGCACCCCGTTCAACCGCGTGTTTGCCGTCGATGCCGCAAGCGGAGAGCAGGTCTGGGTCTATGATGCGCATGCCGCGCTTGTCGGGGGCGAAGCGGAACGGGCCGGCGAGAGACGGCCGAGCATTTGCCGGGGACTGGCCTATTGGGCGCAGGCGGACGGATCGTCCGGGCCCTGCGCCAAACGTATCTTCAAGGGTGACTTCACCGGCGCGGTCCACGCCATCGACGCGCTGACCGGCGAAAGCTGCCGGGACTTCGGCGCCGCCAGGGGGCATCCGGGCTACGTATCGCACTGGGACTACCAAGGTTACGGTGAAGGCGCGGTCCGCGGCATGTCATCGCCGCCGGTCGTGCTCGGTGATCGGGTCATTGCGGGCAGCGGCTCCGACGACGGAGTGGCCGATGCCATCGACGGGGTGGTGCGGGCCTTTGACGTGCGCAGCGGTGAAATGGTCTGGGAGTTCAATCCCATCCCCCCCGAACAGAGTGCGGTTACCGGGGCGGCCAACGTATGGACGACGATGAGCGCCGATCCCGGTCTGAACCTGGTGTTCCTGCCGACCACCAGCCCGTCGGCCGACTATTACGGCGTCGGCCGGCGCGTGAATCTGCCGCTGGCCAACGCGGTGGTGGCCGTTGACGGCGCAACAGGCAGGCCGCGCTGGTCGTTCCAGACCACCCATCACGACCTCTACGACTACGACCTGCCCGGCCATCCGCTGCTGGTCACGATCCGCAAGGACGGCAAGAGCCGCGACGTGGCCATTCAGCAGACCAAGAGCGGCCACCTGTTCGTCCTGGACCGGGCCAGCGGCGAACCCGTGTTTCCCATCGAAGAAACGGAAATGCCGCCGTCCGACGTGCCTGGCGAGACCGCCTGGCCCACGCAGCCGATTCCGTCCGGCATCGCGTCCTTCGCGCGTCAGGAACTGGACCGGGAGAGCCTGTTCGGCCTGACATTCCTGGACCGGAACTGGTGCCGCAAGCGCTTCGACGAGTCGCGTTACGACGGCCTCTACACACCGCCCAGCGAGCGCGGCAGCATCCTGTTTCCGTCGGCTCTGGGTGGCGGCAATTGGGGTGGCGCGGCCTTCGATCCGGGCACCAACCTGCTGATCATCAAGGCGGAGAACCTGGCTACCTGGCTCCGCTTCGTTCCGGCGGAAGAGGAGGAGCACGAGGGTCCCAGGGACTACCTGAACCGGCCGTTGCGCGGAACGCCGTACCGCGTGCAAGGCGAGGTTTGGATGTCACCCTCGGGGTTTCCCTGCACGCCGCCGCCCTGGGGCACGCTGAGTGCGATCGATATGGACAGCGGCGAGCTGCGCTGGAAGATTCCTCTCGGTCGATTGCGGGCCATGGGCATTACCCTGCCGGCGGCTTTCGGCTGGGGTTCGCCCAGTGTGGGCGGGCCGATCGTGACGGCGGGCGGGCTGGTTTTCGTGGCTTCCACCATGGACCAAAATATCCGCGCCCTGGACGTGGAGACCGGCGAGGAGCTGTGGGCCGGCGAACTGCCGGCCCCCGGGATGACGGTGCCGATTACCTATCAGGCCGGCGGACGGCAATATGTGGTGATTACGGCCGGCGGCAATGCCCGCGCCGGAACGGCGCAATCGGACGCGCTGGTGGCTTTCGCCCTGCCTGACTGAACCGGGTCCGTTAGCCGCCCAGCAATTCCCGCGCGATCCCGCGCGCTTCTTCCAGCCTGTTCACGACGCGGTTTGCCGGCAGCTTCCTCAGGACCTCCAGGGTATCGATCATTTCCTGAACGCTTCCCGACAATCCCATGACGATCACACGGGTGCTGGACTCCCTGGCGACATCCAGGAGTTGCTCGATGACCATGGCGGCGCTGTCGTCCAGGTACAGCGCCTCCGAGAAGTCGAAGACAACCACCTCGTGCTCCCTGATGTCCGCGCCGATAACGCTGACCAGGTTGCGCGACGAGGCCACGGTGAGCGTCCCGCGCAGGGCCACCATTCCCACCCGCGCCTGCAAGGGATCGCTGATCTCCATGTCCTTTTCGCCTTCAAAGAAGACCCGGTCCAGGACCGGTACCGAGACCACGCTGTCGAGTTCCAGCCCCTTGAGTTGCCGGGCGTGGTTCATGCCCGCAACAATCAGGCCGATCGCCACGGCGGTGACCAGGTCCACGGCCACCGTCAGCAGCAGGGTCATGAGCATGATTACCAGGTGGTCCCGCCGCAGGCGGTGAATTCGCAGCAGCAGCCTCCAGTCGACGATGTCCCAGCCGATCTTCATCAGGATCCCGGCCAGTACGGCGTGTGGAATCGGCTCCAGGTATTTGCCGCCGCCCAGTAACAGCGCCAGCAGGAACAGTGCGCGAATTACGCCGGAAACCGGCGTGCTGCCTCCCGCCCGGATATTGGTTACGGTCCCGATCGTGGCGCCGGCGCCCGGCATGCCGCTGAACAGCCCTGAGACGATGTTGCCGATTCCCTGACCCACCAGTTCCTTGTCCGGTTTGTGGCGCGTGCCGGTCATCGCGTCGGCTACCAGTGAAGTCAGCAGGCTATCCACGGAACCGAGCAGGGCCAGAATGATCGCCGGTTGCAGGGCGCCCAGCAGGAAAGCGCCGGACGGCATCTCAAAACTCAAGGCAGGCAATCCCTCGGGAATCGTCCCGATCTCGGGCGCCCCGGTCAGCCAGAAAATTCCGAGCACGGCTCCGACCACCAGTGCGACCAGCGGAGCCGGGGCCATCCGCGACAGGCGCTTCGGCCAGAACACTGCAATCACAAGAGCTACGGTGGCAATCGCCAGCGCGCTCATGTTGACGTTTGCAAGCGCCTCCGGCAGGTCCCCCAGCGCGCCCATCGGCCCCTGCGGTGAGGTAGGCGCGCCCAGGAAGGGCAGTACCTGTATCAGCATGATGATGATGCCGATGCCGGACATGAACCCGGAGACCACCACGTGTGGGGTATACACCACGAAGCGCCCGATGCGCAGCACGCCGAGCAGCACCTGTATCAGGCCCGCCAGGACCACGATGATCAGTGCTTTGGTGAACGAAGAGTCTGCGTGGGCGGAGATGATTACCGCCATGGCCACGGTCATGGACGGAGTCGGGCCTGAAATCTGCGATCGGGTGCCGCCGAATACCGAGGCAAAGAAACCGACCGCAATGGCGCCGTAAATGCCGGCCTCCGCACCCAGCCCGGAGGCGATCCCGAAGGCCAGCGCCACGGGAAGCGCCACCACCGCCGAGGTGATCCCTCCGAACACGTCTCCCTGAAATGTTCGGAAGTCGTACTTCATTGCCGCGAGGGCGCCCCCACTGCGAGTATCTGCACGCGAGCCCCCCGTCCGAGGGACGTCAGGCGAGCACCCGCTCCCCGATCATGCGCCCGAACACCAGCGCTGGTGTAAGCAGCATCCCGTTGACGATGCCGAAGCCGGACGTGGCGCCGGCGCCCAGCACTTCGCCGGCGGCGTAGAGGTTGGGAATCGCCTCGCCGTTCCCGTTCAGCACCTCCAGATCGGGACTGACGTTCAGGCCCGCAAAGGACAGCAACTGGTAGCCCTGCATGCGGATTGCGTAGTACGGCGGCCTTGAGACCGGCACAGGCATGTGCTCGCGACCGAAGTCCGGGTCCTGGCCGCCGGCCTGATTTGCGTTGTAGCGGTCAAGGGAAGCAGTCAGCCCGTCGCCGTCGATACCGGCCCAATACGACAGCTCGCCGAGCGAATCCGCGCGCGAGAAGAAGTGGTGCTTGTCGAAAGCCAGATCGAATTGCGCGCGATCCCACCCCGCGACCATGGACGGCGCCGTGTCCAGAATGTTCTGGTCGAAGACGATCCAATAGCGGTGGTTCTTCTGCGCAAGTAGCGCATGTTCGCGTGCATCCACGCTGGGATGGTCCTCGCGCACGAAGCGCTGCCCGGAGGAATTCACGTACACCTCCCAGGGCATGCGCGACTCGGGGGCGGTTCGCACCGGCACCGGTGACGGTGTGCTGGGCACGCTGAAGTCGTTCAGCACCATGCCGAAGAATGTCTGGAACAGCTCTGCGCCCCGAAGCTCGCCTCCGGCCGCCACTCCCATCTCCAGGCCGCCGCCGAGATTGTAGGGATACGCAATCTTGGCGTACAGGGGCACGCCGTGGAGCTTCTCGAACATCTCGGGATTAGCTCCGCAACCCCCGGTGGTGAGCGCCACCTTGCGGCCCATCAGGTCCATCTTGCGTCCCATGGCGTCACGCACCATCACACCGCGCACGGCGCCCGAGTCATCCTGGATGAGCTCCAGTGCGTCGGTACGGATCAGGAACTCGATCGAGCCTTTGCGCACCTGTTCGAAGAATGGAGGCAGCAGGATCTTCAGGAGTGCCACTCCGCCCTTTTCCTCCCACTGGTAGCGGCGCGTCAGGTAGGGTTCGTGCCCGCCGGAGGTGACAGGATGGTCCTGCAAAGGCGTAAAGCCGTGATCGCAGAACCAGTCGATGGTCTTGGCTGCCTCCTTGACGAAAACGCCCACCAGTTCGGTATCAACCTTGCCGTGGCTGATGCGCATGATGTCGTCAAAGTGCGCTTGGGGTGAATCCTCGATCCCCTGCTCGGCCTGCAGGCGCGTTCCCGCGGCGGCAATCTGTCCAATGGAGCGGTCCAGCGTTCCGCCCAGGCGGTGCGCCCGGTCCACCACCAGCACCCGCGCGCCCTGCTGGGCGGCGAAGATGGCGCAGGGCAGGCCTGCCGAACCCCCGCCCACCACGATCAGGTCCCAGGTCTCGCTCGCTGCGCGGCTGATTCGCGGCATCATGGCCAGGGCCGCAGCAGCACCGGCGCCGGCAAGCAACTCCCGCTTGTTGAACCGCAGTCCCGCAGTTTCCTCCGGGATATCAAAGTGAAACTCGCCCATTCAAGAACCCTCCCAGGTGTTGATTACATTCTATGCACTAATGTCCTGTTTCTCCGGGCCCAATCGCTGCAAGGGGCGGGCGCGGGTCTCAGGTAAACACGCGCTCCCCGATCATGCGTCCGAATACCAGCGCGGGGGTCAGCATCATGCCGTTGACGATGCCGAAACCGGTGGTCGCGCCGGCCCCCAGAACTTCGCCGGCGGCGTAGAGGTTGGGAATGGGCTCGCCTTCCTGGTTCAGCACTTGAAGCTGCGGATTGACGTCAAGCCCCGCAAACGTCAGCAATTGCGTGCCCTGCATGCGGATTGCATAGTACGGCGGCTTGCGAACCGGCAGGGGCATGTGCTCGCGGCCGAAATCCGGGTCCCGGCCTGCGGCCTGACCGGCGTTGTAGCGCTCAACGGCCGCCGCAAGGCCGTCCGCGTCGATGCCGGCCCAGAAGGCCAGTTCCGCAAGCGTCTCGCCGCGCGAGAAAAAGTGATACTTGCTGAAGGCGAAGTCCAGACGCGCACGGTCCCATCCCAACGCCACCGGCGGCGCGGTATCCATGGTCTCCTGGTCGAAGATCATCCAGTAGCGATGATCCTTCTGCGTCAGCAGCGCGTGCTCGCGCTCGTCCACGCTGGGATGGTCTTCGCGCACGAAACGCTCCCCGGAGGAATTCACGTATACCTCCCAGGGCATGCGCCGTTGCGGATAGCTGTTGACCGGGACTCCGGCGGGAGTGCTCGGCACGTCGAAATCGTTCAGCACCATGCCGAAAAAGGTCGTGAACAGTTCCGCACCGCGCAAGACGCCGCCCGCCGCCACGCCCATTTCCAGGCCGCCACCGAGATTGAACGGATAAGCAAGCCGCGCATACATGGGAACGCCGTGCAGCTGTTCGAACATCTCGGGGTTGCCGCCGCATCCTCCGGTAGTGATCGCCACCTTGCGTCCCATCAGGTCTGTCTTGTTGCCCGCCGCGTCCCGGACCATCACGCCCCGCACCGCGCCCGCGCCGTCCTGTATCAGTTCCAGCGCGTCGGTGCGCATCAGGAATTCGATCGAACCCTTGCGTGCCAGGTCCAGAAACGGGGGCAATAGCACTCTCAAGATTGCCACGCCGCCCTCCGCCGCCCACTGGTAGCGTCGCAGCCTGTAGGGTTCGTGACCGCCGGTGGTCACCGGGTGGTCGGGCAGGGGCGCAAAGCCCCGGTCGCAGAGCCAGTTGATCGTCCTGGCCGCCTCCGCCACGAATACGCGGGTCAACTCGGGATCCACCTTGCCGCGGCTGATGCGCATGATGTCATCAAAGTGCGCTTGGGGCGAATCCTCAATGTCCTGTTCCGCCTGAAGGCGCGTACCGGCAGCGGCAATCTGCCCCGATGAGCGGTCCAGCGTTCCTCCCAGGCGGTGCGCCCGATCCACCACCAGGACCCGGGCGCCCTGCTGGGCCGCGAAGATTGCGCACGGAAGTCCCGCGGATCCTCCACCCACCACGATCAGGTCCCAGGTCTCGCTTGCCGCGCGGCTTATCCGCGGCATGAGGGCCAAAGCCGCGGCAGCGCCGGCGCCGGTGAGCAGTTCCCGCTTGTTGATCTGCACCTGCCCGTCACCGCGCGGAAAACCTAGGTCTTTCTCTCGCATGTTGGAGTCCTCCCAGTCCGACCTGCCATTCTACGTACGAACCTGCGCACTGACGGACTGTGCCGCTTGCTCCCTCTACAATGCGATCCAGAGACGCGGAGGGAACATGGGAATACGTGCAATCAGCTTCGATTGCTATGGGACTTTGATCGACTGGGAAAGCGGCATCGCCGCGGCGCTTTCCGCCTGGGCGCGCGGGCAGGGCGCGAGTCCGGCCCGCGCCGACCTGCTCGCTGCCTTCGCCGAGGTGGAACCCCTCGTGCAATCGGCCAACCCGAACATGCCGTACCCCCGGGTCCTGCAACTGGTGGCCCATGGGATCGGCCGGAAACTCAAATTGCCCGTCAGCGACGCTGAAGCCCGCACATTTGCCGCCTCGGTTCGCCTCTGGCCGCCGTTTACCGATACGGTCGAAGCACTGGGCGCACTGAAACAACGGTTCCGGCTGGCGATTCTGTCCAATGTGGACAGGGTGTCCTTTGCCGCCACTGAAGAAATGCTCGGCGTCGAGTTCGACCTGGTTTGCACGGCCGAGGAAATCGGGTCCTACAAGCCGGATCCACGCAATTTCGAATTCCTCCTTGCCCGGCTCGCCGACCAGGGCGTAGCCGGGAACGAACTGCTGCACGCGGCACAGAGCCTGTTCCATGATATCCAGCCCGCCCGGGCCATGGGCATCCGCACCGCATGGGTGGACCGCTATTCGGGCGTAGCTTCCGGCGCGACCCGAATTCCGCAAGGTAATGCAGCGCCCGAATTTTCCGTTTCCAGCCTGACGGAACTTGTCGAGGCGACTCGTGGGCTGTAAGGGCCCGACGTCCCGTACCACGCGCCGGCCATGAAAGCGCGCCTGACCGAAGGGCCCGTCGGCCGCCATCTCTGGGAACTGATGGTGCCGATGATGATCGGGCTGTTGGCCATGATCTCTTTCGGGCTGGTCGATGCATGGTTCGTCAGCCGCCTGGGGCCGTTGCCGCTGGCCGCGGTCAGCTTTACCCAGCCGGTCGGCTTCCTGGTGGCCGCCATGTCGATGGGCATCGGCGTTGGCGCCAGTTCGGTGATCGCGCGCCTGCTGGGCCAGGGGGCCAGGCGCCGCGTCCGCCGCATCGCAACCCATGCATTCATGCTGTGCGGGCTGCTTGGACTGGTGCTGCTGGCGATCGGCTGGCTGTTCATGGAGGAAATCTTCGGCCTGATGGGGGCCGACGAGACCACCATGCCGTTCGTCCGCGACTACATGCAGATTTACCTGTTCGGCCTGGTATTCATCGTCGGGCCCACGATCGGCGGAGCGGTCTTGCGGGCACTGGGCGACGCCAAGTCGCCGGGACTCCTGATGGCCATGACCGCCGTGGTGAACGCGATCCTGGATCCCATCCTGATCTTCGGCCTGTTCGGGTTTCCCCGGCTGGAGGTAAAGGGCGCGGCGCTGGCGACGGTAATCTCCAGCCTGGTATCGCTGACCGCGATGCTGGTGATCGGAATTCGCCGCGACAAGTTCCTGACCCTGCGCGGCATGAAGCTCATTCTCGATTCATGGCGCCGCATTCTTCATGTGGGGCTTTCGGCTACGGCGTCCGGACTGATGGCGCCGCTGACTTCGGCCTTCGTCGTGGCGATGGTGGCGCGCTTCGGCCAGACTGCGGTGGCCGGCTTCGGGGTGGGGCTCCGGACCGAGGCGCTGGCGCTGTTGCCGTTGATGGCCCTGGGCGCCGCCTTAGGCCCGTTCGTGGGCCAGAACGCGGGAGCGGAGCGGCTGGACCGGGTGCGCGAAGCACGCAACTGGTGCCTGCGCTTTTTGACCGTTTACGGACTCGCCGTGGCCACCATGCTGACCATCTTCGCGAAACCCATCGTGGGCCTGTTTACGGACGATCCGGGCGCCATGACCGCCGCGGTAACGCAGTTGCGCATCCTTCCCTGGACCTATTGCCTGCTGGGCGTGACCATGCTGGCCAACACCTCACTTAATGCTCTGGGCAAACCCCTGGCGGCCATGTTCGTTTCGCTCTGCCGCACGCTGCTGGTGTACGTGCCGCTGTCGTGGCTTCTGGGCCAGTGGTTCGGCCTTATCGGCGTGTTTTACGGTGGAGCCCTGGGAAACCTGGTCTCTGCCGCAGTGGGATTTGTGTTGCTGCAACGGGGGTTGCGCCAGGTGGAGCTGAGCGGTGCGCTGCCGGACAAGAAACGTGCCAGGGCGCAGGCATAGCGCTTTTCTGATTTTGCTTGCGCTCGCGGTGTGCGGGCCGGCGCTTGCCGACGAGCAAACGCTGACGCTTGTCAGTTCCTGGAACCGGCAGATCAATTTTTCGCAGCACGCCCAGCACTACATCGACACGGTTAACGAACGCGGCCGCGGCGTGGTGCAGATCGACTTCATCGGCGGTCCGGAGGTGATTCCGCAGCGGCAGTTGTTCTATGCGCTGCGCCGTGGCGTGATCGACATGGCGCTGGGCGGGATTACCTACTATCTGGGTCTGCTGCCCGAGGGCGATGCGATTTTCGCCGCCAACATCGACCCGATGGAAGCGCGCGCCAGCGGCGCACTCGAGGCCTTGCAGCCGTATTGGAGAAAGCGCGCGAACGCGCACCTGATCGGTTGGATGCAGTCCGGCATCGGCATCAACATCTACCTGGCGCGCCGGCCGAAGTTCACGCCCCAGGGCATGCCCGACCTTACCGGTCTGAAGATCCGGACTTCGCCCTCCAACCGCGAGTTGCTGGACGTGTTCGGGGCCCGTCCGGTGCAGATTGCCCTGCGCGAAACCTATACCGCGCTGCAGCGCGGCACGGTCGATGGCCTGGCCTTTACCAGCGTCGGCCTGGGCGATCTGGGCGTGGAGGAGTTCGTCCAGTACCGGATCGATCCGGAGGTGCTCAACCTCTCTATCTGCTTGCAGATCAACCTGGACCGCTGGAATGAATTGAGCGAGGAAGCCCGCCACATCCTGACCGACGAGGCGACGAAATACGCCGTGGTGGCCAACGAATGGTTCCGGGACCTGCGCATCCGCGAGCACGCCGAGCTGGCAGCCGGCGGGTTCGAGGGCGTGCGCGCGCCGGACCCGGAGGCTTTCCGTGATGTTGCCCACCAGGTCGTCTGGGAACGGATGCGCAAGCGCGCCCCAGAATCGGTGGATGTGCTAAAGCCCCTGTTCTACCCCGAAGAGCAGGGCCCGGAGCGCTGAGGACATGTCCAGGCGCATGATTTCCAGGGCATGGGACGGCCTGGTGAACGGCCTGGTGCTGTTCGCTTGCGGACTGATTGCCGCCGATTGCCTGATCATCGTGATTGACGTCACGATGCGCAATCTCGGCCAGCAGCCGCCCGCCTATACCGTTGCCCTTACCGAATACTCCCTGCTGTACATGACGATGGCCGCCGCTCCATGGCTGGTGCGCGAGCGGGCCTGGATCGTGGTGGAAGTGCTCTATCGCCGCACCGCCGACGGGGTCCGGTCGAGGCTGGACAAGGTGATCTTCGGTCTCTGCGCGCTGGTCAGCATCATCGTTGCGGTCCTGGCCGGAATCCTGGCGGTGGAAGGCGCCCTGCGCGGCGAGGTGGAGATCCGATCTCTGGACATGCCGCGCTCGGTATTGTTCGCGCCGGTCACCATCGGTTTCGCCATGATGGCGGTGGAATTCCTGCGCTGCCTGCTGCGCGGCGACAGCATGTCACAGGCCGACGCCGAGCAGGCTTTCTGATGTTGAACGAGGTCACGTCATGACCGCTGGGATCGCAGTCTTCCTGCTGGTAATCGCCTTCATGGCGCTCGGCGTGCCGGTGGCATTTGCGTTCCTGGCGGCCAATCTGATCGGCGCCTGGATGATCATGGGCGACTGGGTGGGCCCGCTTCAACTGGTGGACAACTCCACCAGCCTGATTACCAGCTTCACGCTGGTCGCCGTGCCCATGTTCGTGTTCATGGGCGCCCTGTTATTTCACTCCGGATTGGCGCTACGGGTGTTCGACGCGCTGGAGACGCTGTTCGGGCGGCTTCCCGCGCGCCTGAGCTACATCACCGTGGCCGGCGGGGCGACTTTTTCCACGCTGACCGGATCGACCATGGCCAACACCGCCATGCTCGGGTCATTGATGATTCCCGAGATGAATCGCCGCGGCTACGCACCGCATATGTCCATCGGCCCGATCATCGGCACCGGCGGCCTGGCCATGATGATCCCGCCGTCGTCCCTGGGTGTGCTGCTCGGTAGCCTGGCGGGCCTGAATATCGGCGCGCTGTTGATTGCGGGCATTCTTCCGGGCCTGGTGCTGGCGGTGGGTTACAGCCTCGTAATCTACCTGCAGGCCCGTCTCAACCCGGCCAGCGCACCCAGCTATGGCGTTCAGCGGGTGCCGGCCAAACGCCGCCTCCAATTGCTGGCTTTCAACATCCTGCCGCTGGGCCTGGTGGTGTTCTGCGTGGTGGGTTTCATTGTGCTGGGCCTGGCGACACCATCGGAGGCGGCTGCCTTCGGCGCCCTCAGCGTGGCCGTGCTGGCGGCCCTGGCGCGCAAGCTCACTGTCAAGGCGCTCAAGGCTTCCCTGGCCAGCACGGTGCGCATTTCCGGGATGGTGTTCCTGCTGATCCTGAGTTCCTCGGTATTCAGCCAGTTGATGGCGTTTTCCGGCGCCAGCACCGCGGTCGTGGACTGGTCGATCGGGCTGGAGGCCGGGCCGTATGCCAAGCTGCTGCTGATGTTCGCGCTGATGCTGGTGCTGGGCATGTTCATGGACCAGATCTCGATCCTGCTGCTTACCATCCCGGTATTTTTCCCGCTGGCCGCGATGATGGGATTCGACGCCGTGTGGTTCGGCGTCGTGGTGTTGCTTGCGCTGGAGATGAGCCTGACCACGCCGCCGTTCGGACTTCTCCTGTTCCTGATGCAGAGCGTCGCGCCAAAGGGCGTGACCCTGGGGATGGTCATCCGCGCCGCGCTGCCCTACCTGGCCTGCGACGCCCTCCTGCTGGGCGTGTTGATCCTGTTTCCCGCAATCACGCTGCGCTGACCCCGATCAAAATGGCCGGCGCGAGCGGTCTTCCGCCCCCTGTGGTGCGGAAGACCGCGGTTGGGGTTATTCGGCGGCGGGTTTCCTGAGCTTGAGGAGCAAGCGGTCGGTCTTCCCCCGGATCGCCGGATCGAACACCATGATCGAGTGATCGTCGTCGGGGTTGCGCAGCAGGTCCGAACTCTCGATCTCAAAGCCGGCAGCCTCGACAATCGGCAATGCCGTGGCCACGTCAAGGCGATGCAACTGGGTGTTGTTCTTGTCCGAGTCGCCGTAATGGTCGATCACGCCCAGCACGCCGCCGGGTTTCAGCAAAACCTTCACCGCGGCCAGCAGGACGGCAACATCCTCGCCGCTACCGAAGTTGTGCCGGTCGTGCAGGTTCAGCGCGGTCAACGCTGCGTCCAGCGAGCCGGGCTCGAGGCCGGTGTCTCCCTCCTCGCGGTCCAGCCGCACCACGTTCGGCAGCCGCTTGTCCGCCAGGCGGGCCGTAATCGCCTTGTCATAGGCGCCGTCATTAAAGCCCAGCAGCATCGGGGGATTTTGCGCGTAAACGGTTCCATCGGGCCCCACGGCAACTGACAGCACCTCGGTGTACCAACCACCGGATGCGAGCAGGTCCATTACGGTCATCCCCGGCTCCACACCAAGAAACGCGAGCACTTCCGCAGGCCTCCTTGCCGCGTCGCGGGCCTTGTCCTCGTCCGAACGGCCGCTCATCGCAAGCTCTTCAGCAAGGTCCGCCGAAGCCGTAGCGGAAAGCAGGGCCAGAGCGGCCACAGCGAGCAGTTTCTTCATCATGATGTCCCATCCTCAAGCCTCCAGGGCCGGGAAGTGTAACGCGACAGTCGCGGCAATGGTCATGAGTACACGGTGTGCGCCCGCTTGAGGGAGCCGCAGGGTCAGCTCTGCATCAGCTGCCTGACGAGGTCGGCGTTCTCCAGCGTGGAGATGTCCTGGTTGATTTCTTCGCCGCGGGCGATGGCGCGCAGCAGCCGGCGCATGATCTTGCCGGAGCGGGTCTTGGGGAGGGCCTCGACGATGCGGAGGTCGTCGGGGCGCGCGATCGGGCCGAGCTGCTCGTCCACCCAGGCGCGCAGTTCCTGTTGTGTGGTGTTCCCAGGCGCCGCGCCCTTGAGCACCACGAAAGCAAAGATAGACTCGCCCTTGATCTCGTGCGGGCGGCTGACGACCGCGGCTTCGGCCACTGACGGGTGGGCCACCAGGGCCGATTCCACTTCCATGGTGCCGAGCCGGTGGCCCGACACGTTCACGACATCGTCCAGGCGGCCCATGATCCAGAAATAGCCGTCGGCGTCGCGCCGGGCGCTGTCGCCGGTGATGTAGCAGTCGTCGCCGAACTTGCCGAAATAGGTGTCACGGTAGCGTTCGCTGTCTCCCCAGATGTTGCGCAGCATGGACGGCCAGGGATGGCGTATCACCAGGTAGCCGCCGCGGTCGGGTTCGGTGATCTCCTCGCCGTTCTCGTCGACGATGGCGGCCTGCACGCCGGGCAGAGGCTGTGTGCATGAACCCGGCTTGGTGGGGGTGACTCCGGGAACCGGCGAGATCATGATGCCGCCGGTTTCGGTCTGCCACCAGGTATCGACGATCGGGCAGCTTTCCTTGCCGATCACACGGTGGTACCACATCCAGGCTTCCGGATTGATCGGTTCGCCCACCGTTCCCAGAAGGCGCAGCGAGGAGAGGTCGTATTGCGCCGGAAAGTCGTCGCCGAGTTTCATCAGGGCGCGTATGGCGGTCGGAGCGGTGTAGAAAACAGTCACGCTGTAGCGTTCGCAGATCTGCCAGAATCGCCCGCCGTCGGGATAGGTGGGGGCGCCTTCGTAGATCACCACGGTCGCGCCCGATGCGAGCGGGCCGTAGGCCACGTAACTGTGGCCGGTGATCCAGCCCACGTCGGCGGTACACCAGAACACGTCATCCTCGCGCAGATCGAACACCCAGCGGCAGCTCAGCCTGGCGTGCAGCAGGTAGCCCGCGGTGGAATGCTGTATGCCCTTGGGCTTGCCGGTGGAGCCGGAGGTGTAGAGCAGGAAAAGCGGGTGTTCGGCGTCTACGTATTCAGCGGGACAATCGGGCGCCACCGGCTCGGTCAGTTCATGGGCCCACCGGTCCCGCTCACCGTGCCAGGCGACTTCGGCGCCCGAATGGCGAAACACGATTACCCGGCGGACATCATGCTTGCCGTATTCCAGCGCCCGATCCACGGCTGCCTTCAGATGCACCAGTTTCCCGCCCCGCCTGCCGGCGTCGGCGGTGATGATCACCTCGGCGCTGGCGTCCACCACGCGGTCGTAGAGCGAACGGGCCGAGAAACCGCCGAAGACCACCGAATGGACCGCGCCGATACGCGCGCAGGCGTGCATCGCAATGATGGCCTCCGGGCACATCGGCATGTAGATCACCACCCGGTCGCCGCGGGCCACGCCCTGACCGCGCAGGGCCGCGCCCAGGCGCTCGACGGCCTGGCCCAGTTCGCTGTAGGTCAGCGTGCGGGTCTCGCCCTGCTCGCTCTCGTAGAGGATCGCCTTGCGATCCGGCGCCGCTTCGATCCAGGGCTTGAGGCACGCCTCGCTGGCGTTCAGTTCACCGTCGGCGAACCAGGCGTAATGCGGAGCATTGGAGCGGTCCAGGACCTGACGAAAGGGCTTGTGCCAGGTGAGCGTTTCCCGTGCAAGCTTCGCCCAGAAGTCCAGAGGATTGCCGTTGGCGGCCCGCCGCAAGCCCTCCAGCGTTGCGCCGTCCACCAGCGCGCTGCCGGCAAACGAGTCGCCGGGGGCGAAAAGCCGGTCCTCGGTCAAGACCGATTCGATGTTGCCTGCTGACACGACGTCCCGCCGGCCGGGCGCTTCAGGCAGCCTGGTTGATGTGGCGTTGCAGGCGGCTGTCGCGCGGGAAGTGGGCGATCAGGAACTCCATCTGGTCGGCCAGCACGCGCCGGCCCTTGAGGTAGATGTATTCCGCGTAGGTGGGAACGAAGGGGACCGCGAGCAGCTCCATGCCGGCGTCCTCCGGCCTGCGCCCACCCTTGAAATTGTTGCAGCGCTTGCAGGCGGCAACGACATTCGCCCAGTTGTCGCGCCCTCCGCGGCTGATCGGCCGGACGTGGTCGCGGGTCAGGTCCCGCTTGAGGAACCGGCCGCCGCAATACATGCACATCTGAGCGTCGCGGCGGAACAGCGTGTGGTTATTGAGCGGCGGCGTGTAATTGCCCAGCCGCTTGTTCAGCCCCGCCGATACGCCCTGGGTGGCTACGATGGTGTTGACCTCCACCTGGCTGCGGCGTCCGGTGTGCGCACAGATGCCGCCGCGAATGCGGAACATGGGACGGCCGCAGTGATAGGCTACCTGGCCCGCGTGATAGAGGCGCACCGCATCGCGATAGTCGATCCAGCCCAGCGGCCGGCCCGCCACATCGGTGCGAAGCACCCATTGGCGCAGATCCAAGGCGTCTCTCAACAGCAGCATGACACGATACCTGAGCCCGCCTTATACCTTGAAATTGCGAAATTTCAATGTCGGGAGACGAAAATCGCCTGAAGACACGGTGAGTCTCGGCTACAATGCGCGCCATTGCGCGGTCACTGCGCGCTGCCTTTCCAGCCAAGAATCTCAATGCCCATAACGATCGGCGTCTTGCGCGAGACTGCGCCTGGAGAAAAGCGCGTTGCGATAGTGCCCAAGGTCCTTGCGCGCATGCATGCGGCCGGATTGCGCGTCGTAATGGAGCAGGGCGCGGGACTTGCGGCCAGCTTCTCCGACAGCGACTACAAGGACATTGAAATCGAGTCCACTCCCGGCAAGGTAGCCGGCGGCTGCGATGCCCTGTTCTGCGTGGGCCCACCGGAAATCTCGCGAATTGCCCAATTGAAGAAGGGCGCCATGGTGGTTGGCCTGCTGAACGCCTACGCACCCTCGGACACGACCGACGCACTGCGCGATGCGGACGTTACTGCGTTCTCGGTGGAACTGGTGCCGCGGATTTCACGCGCCCAGTCGATGGACGTCCTGTCCTCGCAGGCTTCGGTGGCCGGCTACAAGGCCGTGGTCATGGCGGCGGACGAGATGCAGAAGTTCCTGCCCATGCTGACGACTGCGGCCGGCACTATCAGCCCGGCGAAGACACTGGTGCTGGGCGCCGGCGTGGCCGGCCTGCAGGCCATAGCGACCGCGCGGCGCCTGGGCGCGGTAGTGGAAGCCTACGACGTCCGCGAGGAAACCCGAGAGCAGGTCGAATCGCTCGGCGCTCGTTTCGTGGACTCGGGAGTAAGCGCAACCGGCGAAGGGGGGTATGCCCGAGAGCTCACCGCGGAAGAAAAGGCGATGCAGCAGGAGGCCCTGGACCGCCACATTGCCGCGAGCGACATGCTGATCACGACGGCAGCGGTGCCCGGCAGGCCGTCGCCGCGCATCGTCAGCGCCGCCGCGGTGGAGAACATGCGGCCCGGATCGGTGATCGTGGACCTGGCGGCGGAAGGGGGCGGCAACTGCGAGCTCAGCCGCCCGGGCGAGACCGTGGAGCACAATGGCGTGCGTATCATCGCGCCGTTGAAACTGCCGGCGATGATGGCCCGCCACGCGAGCGCCATGTACTCGCGCAACCTGTTCAATTTCATCAAGCCCGCGATCGACGGCGATGAGTTCTCGCTCGATCTCGAGGACCCGGTGTTCGCGGCAACGCTGCTGACGCACGAAGGTCAAATCCGTTATGCGGGAGCGCAAAGGGAAGGATCGACGCAATGATCGACGGTTTCGTAGCGCTTTACATTTTCATGCTGGCGGCCTTCGTCGGCTACGAGGTCATCTCTCGGGTGCCGGTCATTTTGCATACGCCGCTGATGTCAGGCTCGAACTTCATCCACGGCATCGTCCTGGTGGGCGCCATGGTCGCGCTCGGGTTTGCGGAAACGACGCTTGAAAAGTTGATCGGCTTTGCCGGCGTGGCCCTGGCGTCGGCTAACGCGGTCGGCGGCTACGTGGTCACCGAGCGCATGCTCGAAATGTTCAAGCGCAGCAAGGACGGCGACAAGGACGACAAAGAGTGAGCCTGAATACGCTCATTGCCGGCAGCTATTTCCTGGCCGCGGTCCTGTTCATCCTCGGGCTCAAGGCGATGAGTTCGCCGGCCGGGGCCCGGCGCGGCATCGTCTGGGCCGGCCTGGGAATGGTGCTGGCCACGCTCGTGACCTTCTTCTGGCCGGGCATGCACATCGAGAACCTTCTCCTGATCGGGGCCGCCATTATTGTCGGCGGAGTACCGGCCTGGATTCGCGGGCGCAAGGTGGCCATGACCGGCATGCCGCAGATGATCGCCCTGTTCAACGGCATGGGCGGCGGCGCAGCGGCGGCAATTGCCTGGGTGGAGCTGCTGCGTGGCGGCCACGGCGGTGAGGAATTCCCCTGGACGGTAATCGCCCTGGCGGTCACCGGCGCGCTGATCGGTGCGGTGTCGTTTTCCGGAAGTCTGCTCGCGTTCGCCAAGCTGGAGGGCTGGTTGAAGCGCTCGCTGCGCTTTGCCGGCCAGAATGTGCTCAATCTGCTGATTCTGCTGGCCACGGTCGGCGCCGGTGTGCTGCTCATCCTGGGAGTGAGCGGGCCGTGGCTCACGGTGTTCATTGTCCTGGCCCTGTTGCTGGGACTGACGCTTACGATGCCGATCGGCGGCGCCGACATGCCGGTCGTGATTTCCCTGTACAACGCGCTGACCGGCCTGGCAGTGGGCCTGGAAGGGCTGGTGCTGGACAACGCGGCCATGATCATCGCCGGCACGGTGGTCGGCGCGGCCGGAACGCTGCTCACGCAATTGATGGCCAAGGCAATGAACCGCTCGCTGGCCAACGTGCTGTTCAGCGGCTTCGGCGAGACTGCCGCCGGCGGCGATGAGATCGAAGGCACGATGAAGCCGGTTGAAGCGATCGACGCGGCGGTCATGCTGGGTTTCGCCCGCCAGGTCATCATCATCCCGGGTTATGGAATGGCGGTGGCGCAGGCCCAGCACAAGGTCTGGGAGCTCGCCGAAGTCCTGATGAAGCGGGGCGTGCGGGTGAAGTTCGCGATTCACCCGGTGGCCGGCCGCATGCCGGGCCACATGAACGTGCTGCTGGCGGAAGCCGGTGTGCCCTACGACCTGATTTTCGACGAAGCGGAGATCAACGCGGAATTTTCCAAGACCGACGTGGCGCTGGTGATCGGCGCCAACGACGTGGTCAACACGGCCGCCCGGACCGACACCGCCAGCCCGATCTACGGCATGCCGATACTGGATGCCGACAAGGCCAACAACGCGATCGTCATCAAGCGCGGCCAGGGGACCGGGTTCTCCGGAATCGAGAACGCCCTGTTCTACGAGGACCGCACCCGCATGCTCTATGGCGACGGCCAGGCCAAGTGCGCCGAGCTGATCCGCGCGGTTCACGAAATCTAGCCTCGGAGCGAGGGCGGCCTCCGCGTCCCCTTGCTTGTAGATTCGCGTTAACCTTGCATCCTCAATTCACCCGGGAGGGTTTACGTGAACGACACACCGCAAGTCAGCCGCCTGGTGCGCACCGCACTTTTTGTTTCCGACCTCGACCGGTCCTCGCGTTTCTACAAGCAGGGCCTCGGCTACCATGAGGTTTACAGCGCGGGGGACCTGACTCATGAGGTAGCGCATGCTCTGCTCGGCGTGCCGGTGGACTCCGCTATTCGCTATGAAATCGTGAAGGCCGAGGGACCGAATTTCGGGATGATCGGCATGTTCGAGGTCAAGCCGTCGCCGCCGCCGGTAAGCCGCCGGAAGGCGAGCGCAAACGTCGGCGAGGGCTGCCTGGTCATGCTCACTACCGACATTCGCGCGGTGCGGGACCGTCTGGTGGACCTGGGCGGGGAAATCGTATGCGAGCCTCAGCGACTCGTCGTTCGGGGCACCCTCCCCGGGAACGTGCAGATGACCGGTCCCGGAAACCTGGAAATGACCTGCCGCGATCCCGACGGGATGCTGATCAACCTCATCGAGCGCCCGGTCGAGAGCTTCATGCGCGCGATCGCTTCGTAACACCCCCGGGGAAATTCGCGGTAACCTGCCTCCTTTCCAAGCGGGTTTGCCGCGTCGTTTCAATTGGGAGGTTCAACGTGAACGACAGTCCACAGGTCAGTCGCATTGTGCGCACCGCCATTTTCGTTTCCGACCTGGAAAATTCCGTTCGTTTCTACAGGGAGGCCCTCGGCTACAGCGAGGTCTACGCCAACGGCGTCCTGGAGCACAAGGTGGGTCATGCCCTGGTCGGCGTACCGGACGACCACCTGATCCGCTATGAAATCGTCAAGGCCGACGAGCTCAACTTCGGCATGGTCGGCCTGTTCGAGATCAAGCCGGCGCCGTCACCATCCCGCAAGGAGAACCGGGGCGCCAACCTGGGCGAAGGCTGCATGGTTTTTTTCGCCACCGACATTCGCCAGGTGCGCGACCGGATCGTTAAATTTGGCGGCGAAGTCGTATGCGAGCCGCAATTGCTGGCGGTGCACGACCTGCGGCAATTGGAAATGACCTGCCGTGATCCCGACGGCATGATGATCAACGTCATAGAGCGGCCGACCGAGAACTGGAACACGGACGTCGTCCAGTAGGGCGGATCCGGCTGCCTCGCCCCGGGAGGGTAGCGCCCCGACATGAAGCCCGGTCCGGTATTGAAAGTGGCAGTGGGGCCGCGATTCGCAGCCCCGTTGCTCGACTATCTCCCGCCGGAAGAAGGGCCTGTTCCCAAGGCAGGGACCCGCGTTTCGGTTCCCCTGGGCCCCGCACGGCGGACCGGCATCGTGCTTGAGCACCTGGCGGAATCGGACATGCCTGCCGAACGGCTGCGGCGGGTGCTGGCGGTGTTTGACGACCAGCCGCTGTGGGACCCGGTGACGTTTGCGTTACTGAACTGGGCCTCCGAGTACTACTGTCACCCGCTCGGACAGGTCCTCGCCTATGCCCTTCCGCAGCAACTGCGTCGCGGCGGAAGCCTGCCCGATGCGCCGCGCTCCTGGCGGGCGAGGGGGAACGAGGCCAGGCAGGTGTCCGCGGCCCTGGCGCGCGCCCCCCGGCAACGGCAATTCTTCGAGAAGTTGCGGTCGGCCGGGGACGGCGGTGTGGCCGAAGCGGAGTTGGCTTCGCATTCGGCCGATTGGCGCAGGGTATTGCGAGGCTTGCGGGACAAGGAGCTGATCGAGTCGTTTGAACCGCCGTCACCCGCACCCGGAGAATTGCTGCGCGATGACCCGCTGAAGCTGTCTGGGGAGCAGGCCGCTGCCGTGGAAGCCATGCCCACCGGCAAGGGTTATGCCTGCCACCTGCTGGACGGCGTCACCGCCAGCGGCAAGACCGAGGTTTATCTGCACCTGGTGCACAAGGTGCTGGCGTCGGGCCGTCAATGCCTGCTCCTGGCGCCGGAGATCGGCCTTACGCCACAGCTTGCGGAACGCCTCAAGGCGCGCTTCAACGCACCTGCGGCCGTGCTGCATTCGGGACTGAATGAAGGCGAGCGCCTACGCGCCTGGGCAGACGCCCGGTCGGGCCGGGCCGGATTGCTCATCGGCACGCGTTCGGCGGTGTTCACGCCTTCCCCGCGGCTCGGACTGATCGTGGTGGACGAGGAGCACGATCCCTCCTACAAGCAACAGGACGGTTTTCGTTACCAGGCGCGCGACCTGGCGGTCATGCGCGCACTGAAAGCGGACATTCCGGTCGTTCTGGGCTCGGCGACGCCCTCGCTGGAGTCATTGCTGAACGTCCGCAAGGCGCGCTACCAACGGCATCGGCTGGCGAAAAAGGTGACCGGCACGCGGCCTCCCGTGGCCCGGCTGGTGGACCTGAACCGGCACCCGCCGAAGAACGGTCTGAGCCAGCCCCTGGTGCGGGCCATGGCCGAGCGACTCGACGCCGGCGCGCAGGTGCTTCTGTACCTCAACCGCAGGGGATTTGCCCCGGTTCTGATGTGTCCCGACTGCCGCAAGGCCGAGGAGTGCGGGCACTGCGATGCGCGCCTGGTTTTCTATCGCAAGCGCAACCTGCTGCTTTGCCATCATTGCGGTGCCGGTCGCCTCCCGCCGCTGCGCTGCGCGGGATGCGGATCGATGCTCAGCGCGATCGGGCGCGGCACGGAGCGGCTTGAAGACGAGCTTCGGGAGCGTTTCCCCGACTATCCGGTAGCACGCATGGACCGCGACAATGTGCGCGGCCGTCGCAGGTTGGAGGACATCCTGGGCGGCATACGAGAACGTCGCTACCGCATTCTGCTCGGCACCCAGATGCTCACCAAGGGGCATGATTTCCCCAGCCTCGGACTGGTGGGCGTGATCGACTCCGACCAGGGCCTGTTCGCCCAGGAGTTCCGCGGGCCGGAACGGCTGGCGCAAACGCTGGTGCAGGTCGCAGGCAGGGCCGGCCGGCGGCAGGCGCCCGGATTGCTGCTCTTGCAGACCCGTATGCCGGACCATCCCCTGCTTCGCCAGCTGCTCAAGGAAGGCTACCCGGGCTTTGCCGACACCGCGCTGGAAATTCGGCGGCAAAGCGGCTGGCCGCCGTTCGCGCACCTGGCGGTGCTGCGCGCCAATGCCCCTGAAGCGGCCGCGGCCGACGAGTTCCTTGGACGCGCGAAGGCCTCCGTACCCCCACTGATGGACGCGCGGCGCTCCGTGGAAGTGCTCGGACCCGCCCCGGCGCTCATGGAGCGTCGCCGCGACCGAAGCCATGCCCATTTGCTGGTGCGTTCGTCAAGCCGCGCCCGCCTTCAGGAATTCCTGGGCCAATGGATCCCCGTGGTGCGTGATTTTCCACGCACCCGCCGCGTGTCCTGGTCGCTTGACGTGGATCCGGCCGAGATCGGCTGATCCGTCCTGCTGGGCCGCACGGGCCCACACGCCGCGGGTCCTGCTCAGGGCCCTCCGGCGGATCGTGTCACCCGCTCCAGGGATTCCCGAAATTCGTAACCGTCCCGGTAGCACGACGCCAGCAGTTCCCCGTTGTTTACTCCCAGCGATCTCGAGTCCGGATCGTTGACGGTGAACACGACCGACGCCTGTTCTCCCTTTCTGCGTATCGAAAAGTAGATAAAGTCCGGGCGCGTGGAGTAATAGGGATATTCCTTGTCGCGCATCAGCACGGTGAATACCTGTCCGTCGCGCTCCCTTGTTACATCGAATGAGCCACCCTGGCTGTGCAGACGCAGCCCCGTATTCTCCTGCGGAGACGGCCCCCGCGGATCGAATGTGACATTGCAGGTGAACGCCTTCACGCGCCGCATCTCAAAGGGTCGGTCCTCGGGCATCCCGATGTGTAGCGTGTCGTCAGCCACCAGGAAGGTGGAGTCCACGCGCCAGTACTTGTCGGCCGAGAGATAAAGATCGTGCACCGCGTAGCGCCGCAAGGCGCCTTCGCCGAATACGCAGGCCTTCGGTCGCATGCCGCCCTGGAACTGGCCCGCAACCCGCGTCCAGTAGACGTCGCACTGGTCCAGGAAGAACACGTCCGAAGGACCGAGCGCATCGAACAATCCCGGCTTGTGCCGGGCGCCGAGAAAACGTTCCGGGCTATGGAAGAAGCCCTGCTGCATGCGTATCCCGCCATCTTCCGGTTCGGACGAGAAGATGACCAGGCGCTGCCGGTAGACCTGGTCGGGGTTGTCCTCCGTGTACTCCTCAACGTAAAAGACATGCTCGCCGAATTCCGGCGCTTGTATCCGTTTGTGGGTGGTGTGCACGCGCACATGCCGCTCATCCTCGGGCGTATTGGAACGCGGGTTCGCCTGGAACCAGCGCTGTTCCTCGTTGTCGAACTCACCTTCGAACCAGCCGGTCAATACAAGCAGGTCGCGTGCGAACGGGTCGGCTTCCGGAGCGGCCTGCGCTGCGGCCGGGATCAGGAGCAGGACGGCAAGACAGTTCTTCAGCATGCATTGACTCCGGATGGAGGCGCCGGGGCTTAAGAGCGAAGCAGAACATCCACCGCGGCGCGTTCGCCCGACTCGAACGCCCCTTCCATGCCGCGCTCCATCAGCGCAGTGTGCTCTCCGGCGAAATGAACATTGCCGTGGGCTTCGCGCATATGCGCGGCAAACGCCGAGACCTGTCCGGGACGCCAGAACACCCAGTCGCCGCCGCCGTGGACCTCACGATGGCAGGACTGAATTCCGATCGGCTGAAGTGCGCCTTTCAGAGACGGCCTTGCGCGTTCCAGTGCCTGCATGGTGAATTGCGTAACCTGCTCGTCGGTCATGAAATCGTACTTGTAGGCTTCGTTGCCATTGATGAAGGCTACTGCGGAGGTAGGCTCGCCGTTCGGTCCCCGGCGATGGACGGCGAAGCGCTCGAACGGTTCGTCGGTCCACATGCTGGCCGGCATTTCGTCCTGCTCCCAGAAGTGCTTCCTGAGCAGGAAATGCACCTGGATGGAGGTGCCGTAGTCGATTTCATCGATCGCCCTCTCCATCCGTTCCGGCAGGCGTGGCGAGAATTTCACCTTGCGCAGGACCGGATAGGGAGTCGAGCAGATGACCTGGCGGGCCGTATAGCTCGTGCCGTCCATGCAATGCACGGTGACTTCCTTGCCCTTGTCCTCGAAGGCATAGACGGTCTTGTTCAGTTCCACCGGGTTCGCCAGGGAAGCGGCCATGGCTTCGGGCAGGCGTGAGTTGCCGCCCTTGATCTGCACCCAGGCGGGCTGGCCGGCGTTGGCCAGGGCTCGCGAGGCATTGAACTCACCTACCGCATAGCGGCGTATTTCATGCAGCGCGGAGGTGTTGTCCATGTGGTCCGTGTGGATCACAACGTTCATTAGGCGAATGGTTTCCTCGTTGAATCCGAGGTATTCCTTCAGATAGTGCGTCTGGGGAATGTCGAAGCGCGCGAATTCCGGGGTGATCCAGGCATCCAGGGGCTGGCCGGAAAGCGGGTTGTTCTTGTGCGACAGCTCGAACAGCATGCGGTGGGGCAAGATCCTCCGGTCGTCGCCCACCGTGGGGTTGAGCGGATGGCTTTCCCAGTCCGAGGCGAGGATGTACTCGCCCCGGATGCGGTAGCACCATTCCCTGATGTCATTGACGTCGTCGGGCCCCAGCATTTCCAGGCCCAGTCTGTTGGCCGTGTCGATCATGCGGGCGTAGTTGGCGCCCATCCATTCGCCACCGGCTTCCGGTCTGCCGGGCACATCCATCAGCGTGTAGACGCGCCCGCCGATCCGGTTGCGGCCTTCCAGTGTCAGGACGTTGAGCCCCTGCTCCTGGAGGATGCAGGCGGCGTTCAGGCCGGACAGACCGGCGCCCACAACAATGGTGTCGAGTCCCTTGTAGTTCGTGACGGCGCGGGACACGCCCGGCAGCCCGGCCACCGCCAGTGCGCATGCGCCGGAACCGATGAAGCGCCTGCGCGAGTAGCGCCCGGTCTTGATGGATGGCCCCCGGTGTTGCGCCGGATTTGTGCGATTGAACACTTGCTTCCCTTCCTGCGGCAGTGGTTGAAGGAATATACCTGAAAGCCGCGACCTGGCGCATCGGCCCCCGTGATAGAGTCGATTTCCTTGTGGAGGAACTGTCATTCGATGATCAGGAAGCCGAATAAAGCAGCGCGGGAGATCGTCGGGCGCACTGCGCGCCGGCGGTTTCTCGCTGGTGGCACCGCACTGGCCGGCGCCTGGTTGCTGCCGCGCGCGTTGCAGGGTGCTCAGGCCGGGGGCGGCCTGGATGCGGAGGTGATTATTATCGGCGCCGGCCTTGCCGGGCTGAACGCGGCGCTTGTGCTGGAAGAGCTGGGCGTACGCGTGATGGTGGTGGAGGCGACCTCCAGGGTAGGCGGCCGTGTCCATACGGTTGCGGACGAAGTCGTTCCCGGGTATCCGGAACTGGGCGCAAACGGTATCGGAGGAGGTTATGCGCGACTGCTGAGCGCTGCCAGACAGTACGGAGTCGAGATCGGGCCGATGCGCCCGCGCACCGAGCCCCGCGAGGGTGAGATGCTGTTCTGCATCCGGGACCAGTTGATCAGCGAGGAGGATTGGCCGGGTCATGCGCTGAATCCGTACCGGCAGGAGTGGGCCCGGCAGATGCCGCCGTCGCGGCCTCCCTACCAGGTCTACACGGAACTCAACCCGTTCCCGAAATCGGACCTGGGCGCCTGGCGGCGGCCCGAGTTTGCCTCGTGGGACCGGCCGATCGGCGAGGTGCTCACCGAGGCGGGCCTGGCGAAAGCGGCGGTTGAACTCGGCGCCGGCCTCAATTCGGGCTACGGCACCGATCATCACGACCTCTCCGCACTGATGATGTTTCATGTCATCAGCAACGTGTTCTATCAGATGAACTGGCCGGACGGCGGCGGGGCCGCGAAAGGCGGTAATCAGCGCATTCCCGAGGCAATGGCCAACGGTCTGGCGGGAGATCTGTTGTTGAGCAGTCCGGTTGCGGCGATTGCAAGCGAGAATGACCTGGTGCAGGTCCGGCTTGAGGGCGGCCGCAGGCTCAGGGCCCGCCGTGCGGTCATTGCAATGCCGTTCGCGGCGCTTCGGAGAATGGCATTGGACCCGGCGCCTCCGCCGGCGCAGCAGGACGCGATCGACAACCTGGGCTATACACCCTGTCTGCAGGTTCACTATGCGGTAGAGCGGCCCTACCACGAGGACGACGGGATGGCGCCGAGCATGTGGACCGATGCCTTGCCCGGCCGGTTCATGGCGCTGAAGAACGATCCCGGCAATCCCGAGGCGGTGACCAGTTGCCTGGCCTACATCAACGGCCATTCCGCACTAAGACTCGCCCACATGGAAGACGAAGCCGCCATCGCCCGGGTCACGGCGGAATTATTGCGCCTGCGCCCGTCGCTTAATGGCGCCATAAGGCCGGTGCACTTGTGGAAATGGTCCAACAATCCCTTTGCCGGCGGCGCCTACGCCTATTGGAAGCCCGGGCAGATCACCCGCTTTGCCGAGAACGTCGCCCAGCCGCACGGCCGCATACATTTTGCGGGCGAGCACACCGCGCAGTTGAATCGCGGCATGGAGGGCGCCATGGAATCCGGCGAACGGGCCGCGATCGAGATGCTCGACTACCTGTAGCCGGACTGCGAGTACGCCCCTAGCCGATGCCCGGAAGCCCTCCGGAGCGGCGGCGCATCCAGTTGCGCAGGTTCGATTGCGATTCGTAAAGCCCGGTGCTCGGCAGCAACAGGACCTTTTCACGCTCCTTCAACCCCGTCCGCACGACGGAGAATTCAAAATCGCTTAAGCCCGTGTGCACCCAAACAGGCTCCGGCCCGTAATCGCGCATCACCAGGACCCAGTACTCTGCGCTGAAGTCGTAGTCCTGCCGGCCGTCTGAGGGCCGCCCGCGCTGTGGACCGCCGGGCCTGGCGCCGCCGGACCAGGGGCGTCCCACGCCCCGCGGCTGGTTGCGCATCGCTTCCCGCATGGCGCGCCGCATCGTCTCGCGCTGCTCGGCGGTCAGTTGCGGCCGTTCGCCGCCGCGATTCTGCTGCCGGGCCATGGCGCCGAAATCGGGGCGCTGCGCGGTGGGCGATTCGGCCTGTTCCTCGCTTCCGGACTCGCCCTTTTCCTTCATCACCGCGTCATGAAGGTTGCTGTACGGCCAGTTCAACATGTCGGCCGTGGCCGCAATATCGTCCAGCGTGCGCAAGGCGGCCATCGGCACGGCCGGGGCCTGCAGTTCCTCGGCAATCTTGATTTCCACTTCGGCGTTCATGCCGGGAAGCAGCAGTGACTCGGGGTTGTCCAGCAGTATCAGCACCGAAAACATGGTGACGTTCTGCTCCACCACGGCCAGCGGCTCGATCTTCTCCACCAGGCCGGAAAACTCCCGATTGGGATACGCCGTCACGCCGACCTGGGCCTGCATGCCGGCGCTGATCTTGCCGATGTCGGTCTCGTCGACCCGCGTGCGCACCAGCACCCGGCGCAGATCGGCCATGCGCAGCAGCAGGGTGCCGCCCCCGACGTCCTGGGTCGGCGAGGAGATCACCTGCCCCGGTTCCACGTTGCGCTCAATGATGGTGCCGTCGATCGGCGCCAGCACGTCGGTGTCGTCCAGCGCGATGCGGGCGTTCTCCACGTCCACGCGCGCCCGTACCAACTGCGCCTCGGCTTCCGACAGCGCCAGCGCCGTTTCCTCGAATTCGCTGTCGGTGATGGTGTTGTCGCTGACCAGTTTCTCGGCGCGCTCCATCTGCAACAGGGCGATGGAGCGGCGCGACTCGGCGGCTTTCAGGGCGGCTTCGGCCTGCGACAGGTTGTTGGTGGGGATCCGCTTGTCGATCTGCACCAGCAGGGTGGAGCGCTCGACCCAGTCGCCGTTCTCGGCGTTGATGGTGAGGATTTCGCCGGAGGCCTTGGACTTGAGCTCCACGGTGCGCAACGGCTCCACGGCCCCTGCAGCCTCCACGAATACGCGGATGTCGCGCAATTCCACGGGCGCCTGGTCATAGGCCTGCGGCTCGGGCGCCGGCTCTTCGGCGCAGCCGCACACGAACAGCGCAAGGCCTGACATGGCCCCGGCGAGCGGTTTCGGAATGCATGATGTCACTGGCTGCCGTTTCCTGCGCGGTTTCCCGTGTCGAATGTTACCCGCCCATCCAGCATCTCGATCCGGCGCTGCGCCCGGTCCGCGATGCCGGCGTCATGGGTCACCACGATCAGGGTGTGCCCGTCGCCGTGCAGCGAGTCAAACAGGTTCAGGACTTCCTCTCCGGTGGCGGAATCCAGATTGCCCGTGGGCTCATCCGCCAGCAGGATGCTGGGCCTTGTCACCAGGGCGCGCGCGATGGCGACCCGTTGCCGCTGCCCACCGGAGAGTTGACTGGGCCGATGCGCAACGCGATTGGAGAGCGCCACTCGTTCCAGCGCTTCGGCGGCCCGCTTCAGCCGTTCCCGCCGCCGCATCCGCGCATAGATCAGCGGCGCCTCGACGTTCTGCAGGGCCGTGCAGCGTTCCAGCAGGTTGAAGGTCTGGAACACGAACCCGACTTGACGGTTGCGCACCTGCGCCAGCTCACGGCCGTTCATTCGCGAGACGTGCACCCCGTTCAACCAGTAGTCGCCCGAAGTGGGCGTCTCCAGGCAGCCCAGCAGGTTCATCAGCGTGGACTTGCCGGAGCCGGACGGACCGGTAACGGCGACATACTCGTTCGCCCGGACCGCAAGGCTGGCGTGCGACAGCGCCACCACGGTGTCGGCGCCCATCCGGTAGGTCCGAGTCAGGTCCCGGGTGCGAATCGCGGACGGCGCCATGGTCGGTGGTTCTCTACAGCAGTTTGCGCAGCAACTGGTTGACGACTTGCGGGTTGGCCTGGCCCTTGCTGGCGCGCATTACCTGGCCCACGAAGAACCCCAGCACCCTGGCGTTGCCGTCCCGGTACTGCTGTCTTTGTTCCGGATGACGCTCGATTACGTCCTCGACGATGCTCTTGAGGGCCCCCGTATCGGAAATCTGCCTGAGCCCACGACCGGCGATGATTTCGTCAGCACCACCGTCGCCGGCCCACATCGCCTGGAATACCTCCTTGCCCAGTTTTCCGGACAGCACGCCCTCGCGCAGACGCTTGAGCAGAACCCCCAGTTCGGCGGCGTTGACCCGGCTGGCGGCGATGTCCAGGCCGTCCCGGTTCAGCGCCGCGGCCAGGTCGCCGGTCACCCAGCGGGCTGCCAGCAGCATGTCGCCGCAGGTCTTGCCGGCGGCTTCGAAATAGTCGGCCATTGCGTGGCTTTCGCTGACCCGGCGGGCATCGTCGGCGGCCAGGCCGTATTCGGCCTCGAAGCGATTGCGCCGTTCGCGCGGCAGCTCCGGCAGGGTGCTTCGCAATTCCTCCAGGAATCCCGGCTCCAGCGTGAGCGGCGGCAGGTCGGGATCGGGAAAGTAACGGTAGTCGTTGGTCTCCTCCTTGTCGCGCATCGGGCGTGTGGTGTCCAGCCTGGAGTCGTACAAGCGGGTCTGCTGCGCGACTGAGCCGCCGCCGCGAAGCACTTCGGTCTGGCGCCGGATCTCGCTGTGAAGGGCGCGCTCGACGAAGCGGAAGGAGTTGAGGTTCTTGATTTCCGTGCGGGTGCCCAGCTCCCGGTCTTCCGGCTTCTTCAGAGAAATATTGGCATCACAGCGCATCGACCCTTCCTGCATCGCGCCGTCGGAAATGCCGATCCAGGTCACCAGCTGGTGAATGCTTCGCATGCAGGCCCCGGCCTCTTCGGGTGAGCGCAACTGGGGTTCGGTCACAATTTCCAGAAGCGGCGCGCCTGCCCGGTTGAGGTCCACGCCGGTGGCGTTGGGCAAGGCGTCATGCAGCGACTTGCCCGCGTCTTCTTCCAGGTGTGCCCGGGTGAGTTCGATCTGCCGTGCAGGCTCGCCCGGGACGGCGACTTCCACCAGCCCCCCGCGCACGATCGGCAGTTCGAACTGGGAAATCTGGTAGCCCTTGGGAAGGTCCGGGTAGAAATAGTTCTTGCGGGCGAACACCGAATGGCGCGCTACCTCGCCGCCCGTCGCCAGGCCGAACTTTGCCGCCATCGCAATGGCCTCGCGGTTGGCAACCGGCAGCGTCCCGGGAAACCCCAGATCGACCAGGCAGGCCTGAGTATTGGCGGCGGCCCCGAACTCGGTTGAGGCGCCCGAGAACATCTTGCTGCGCGTGGCGAGCTGGACGTGAATCTCAAGCCCGATGACAACCTGGAAGTCCACGCTCCGCTTCTCCTTCAAGCGTGGGCGATGGGAGCGGATGCGCCCGGCGGCCACAGCCGGTGCCAGTCCGTCTCCAGCTGGTAGGCGTGCCCGGCGCGCAGTACTTGCGCGTCGGCGAAGGGCCGGCCCACGAGTTGCAGCCCGACCGGCAGCCCGTCGACCAATCCGCCGGGAACCGAAAGGGCCGGCAATCCCGCCAGGCTTGGCGCGATGGTGTAGATGTCATTGAGGTACATCTGTATGGGGTCGTCGATTTTCTCGCCCAGGCCGAAGGCCGGGGCAGGCGTGGTCGGCCCCGCCAGCAAGTCGACACTCTCGAATGCGCGGTCGAAGTCCGCCGCGAGCAGCCGGCGCACGCGCTGGGCCTTGAGGTAGTAGGCATCGAAATAGCCCTTGGACAGGACCCATCCTCCCACCAGTATGCGGCGGCGCACTTCTTCGCCGAAGCCCGCCCTGCGCGTATGGGTGTACAGCTCCTCAAGGGACCCGGCGCCGCCCTCGCGCAGGCCGAAACGCACACCGTCGAATCTGGAAAGGTTGGAGGAGCACTCTGCGGGCGCGACCACGTAATACACCGGGACCGATAGCGGCACGCGCGGCAGCGAAACCTCGGTAACGACAGCACCCAGGCGGCGCAGTGTTGCCATGCTGTCCATAAAGACCTGCTCGCAGCGGGCATCCAGGCCCTCGCCGATGAACTCCTTTACGATGCCCACCCGCACTCCTTTCAGCGTTTGTCCCTTCAATCCCTGCAGGGCTCCCGAGTAATCCTCGCTCTCACGGCGTGCACAGGTGGAGTCCCGGGGGTCGTGGCCGGCCATGCTGTCCAGCAGCAGCGCCGCGTCTTCCGCGGTGCGGGTCAGCGATCCGGCCTGATCCAGGCTGGAGGCGAAGGCGATCATTCCATAGCGCGAAACGCGCCCGTAGCTGGGCCTGAATCCGGTGATCCCGCACAGCGCGGCCGGTTGGCGAACGGAGCCGCCGGTGTCCGTCCCGGTGGCGGCCGGAACCAGGCCGGCGGCCACCGCGGCGGCGGAACCGCCGGACGACCCTCCGGGAGAGCGTGAACGGTCCCAGGGGTTGCGTACCGGCCCCGCGAAGCTGGTCTCGTTGGAGGAGCCCATTGCGAACTCGTCCATGTTGGTCTTGCCGATCAGCGCGGCGCCTGCTTCCGCCAGCCTTTCGACCACGGTGGCGTCGTAGGGGGGCACGAATTCATCCAGGATGCGCGATCCGGCCGTGGTGCGCACCCCGCGGGTGCAGAAGATGTCCTTGTGTGCGATTGGGATGCCCGCCAAAGGCCCGCTCTTGCCGTCCTCGGCATCGAACCGGCGCGCCTGATCAAGCGCCGAGTCGCCGCACAGCGTCAGGAACGCGTTCAGAGCGGGGTTGAACTCCTCGATTCGGCCCAGGCAGGCCTGGGTCAACTCAAGGCTTGAAATCTTGCCGGCATCCAGCGAGCGGCGCAGCCCGGCCAGGGAAAAATCAACCATCAGCTACTCGATGACTCTGGGCACCCGGTACAGTCCGTCAACGACATCCGGCGCACAGGCCTGCGCGGCCTGACGCAGGTCGGGTTCCGTCACCTCGTCCGCGCGCAGGGGAAGCTCAAGATCCAGCGGATGGACCATTGGCTCCACGCCCTCGGTATCAAGTTCCTGCAGTACCTGCACGAAGCCGATGATTCGGCGAAGCGTGCTGATCAGTTCCTGCTTCTCGCCTTGTTCCAGCGCGAGGCGGGTGAGTCGGGCCACGCGCAGCAGTTCCTCATCGGAGAATTCTTCGGCCGGCTCGGTATTTTCCGGGGTCTTGAGAAGGTTCATTGGCGATTTCGAATCGGTGCAGCCGCCCATCATCGCATCCCTGCCAACAGCTTGCAATCGCCAGCCGGGAAGGAGGCTCGATATATATGTGTACCGCCCCTTCTGCTATTATTTGCAGGTTGTAGAAGGAGTTTTCACTCCCAGGAAAATGCTGGCTTGATGAACAATTTTGTCCGTGGTTTTGTTGAACGGCTGGCCGTTGATCTCGCCATTGATCTCGGCACCGCAAATACGCTGGTGTACGTGTGTGGACGGGGCATCGTCCTGAACGAACCGTCGGTCGTTGCGCTTCGAAGGGGTGCGGGCGGCAGTTCCGATGGCGTGCTGGCGATCGGAGCCGAGGCTTTCGGCATGCTGGGACGCACTCCGCGCGACCTGCAGATCGTCAAACCGTTGAAAGACGGCGTAATTGCCAACTATGAAGTCGCCGAGCAGATGCTCAAGCACTTCATTATCAAGGCATTGGGTCTGGGGTTTTTTCGCCCGGCCGTTCGGCGCCTTGTGATCTGCGTCCCGCATGGCGCCACCCCGGTTGATCGGCGGGCCATCGAGGAATCCGCCCGCGACGCGGGCGCGCGCGAGGTCTTCGTGGTGGACGAACCTATCGTCGCGGCGATCGGCGCCGGACTGCCCGTCCATCGGCCTTGCGGGAACATGGTGGTTGATATCGGCGGCGGCACCTCGGAAGTGGCGGTGCTGTCCATGTCCAGCGTGGTCTATGCGCGCTCCGTGAAAGCCGGAGGGACCCGCATGGATGACGCCATCGTGCAATACGTGCGGCGCAATCATGGCATGTCGATCGGCCCCAGCCAGGCCGAGGTCATCAAGCACGAAGTGGCCAGCGCCTACCCGGGCGAGGAAATCAAGGAAATCAAGCTGCACGGGCGCAGCCTGTCGCGCGGACTGCACTCGCAGTTCACTCTTAACAGCAACGAAGTGCGCGACGCGCTGAACGATACGCTGGAGGAAATCGTGCAGGCCGTACTCGATGTGCTTGCCCATACGCCGCCGGAACTGGGCGCCGACATCAGTCAGCGCGGCCTGGTGCTGGCAGGCGGCGGTGCGCTTCTTCCCAAGCTGGATTCCTTGATTCGGGAGCGGGCGGCGGTACCGGCTTTTGTGGCCGAGGATCCCCTGACCTGCGTGGTGCGCGGTTGCGGGCATCTCGTCGAAACCCAGGGCTCGGTTCGTTCCGCCAGCGAGATCACCGGCCCGCAATGGGCTTGAGGCCTCCGATGGGGTAGCGCTGATGCAAAAGGTATCGGCGGATCAAGACGGTGGAAATGCGTAGCGGGACCACAAGACTGATGCCTGATCGCTTTCGCAAGCGAAAGGGACCAAGCGGCGCCGGTGAATGCCTGTTGATCTGCCTGTGCAGTTTTGCCCTGCTCGTGATTGAGGCGCAGTCCCCGGCCGTCCAGGAGGCGCGCAGCGTGGGGGAGCTGGTCAAGATGCCGATTCACGCGGCGGTCCGGCTCGTCTCCGCCGGCTTTCGCGGCTCCAGGGATTTTTTGCGCTCCCAGGCGTCGCTCAAGCGCGAGAACGAAGAACTGCATGCCACCATTCTTGAACAGGACGTGGACCTTCAGCGCATGGCCATGCTCAGGGCGGAGAACGAGGAACTGCGCCATCTGCACTCGCTTAACGCCCAGCTCGGATCCGAGAACCTGACCGCGCAGACCCTTCCGGGCAATCCGGACCCTACCCGTCATCGGGTGACGCTTAGCATCGGAAGCAGCAAGGGCGCCTTTGTCGGGCAGCCGGTGGTCGATTCCGAAGGTGTGGTCGGTCAGGTCGAGCGCGACTACCTGATCACTTCGGATGCGCTTTTGATCAGCGACGCCAATCACGCCATGCCGGTCATGTTCGAGCGCACCGGCCAGCGGGCTATTGCATACGGCACCGGCCGTTCCGATCATCGCCTTCTGTTGCAGTACATGCCGGCGCACTCCGACGTGACTCCGGGAGACATCGTGGTGAGTTCCGGCGTAGCCGGCGTGTTCCCGGCCGGGCTGCGGGTCGGCGTCGTGGAAGATGTGCGCAATGCAACCGGCCAGGCCTTTCTTGAGGCTTTCGTCCGGCCTGCCGCAAACCTCGATGGCGTCAACCTGGTCTTGCTGCTGCGAAATGCATCGCTTCAGCCCGACGAAGAGGCGCCGGGCGACGCGCCGGCCGAATCATGACCGCCGGCGCGGTTACGCGCAGCTATTTGCTGCTGGGCGGGGCGCTGCTGATCAGTGTTCTGCCGCTTCCGCTGGCAGCGGGATTCTGGCAGCCGCCGTGGTTGGCTGTGACCCTGATCTGGCTCTCGATTACCGCTCCGGAGGATGCGCGACTGATTGTCGCCGCGATAGCCGGACTCATTCAGGATCTCTTGCTGGGAACCCCGCTGGGCCTGCATGCGCTAGGGGCCACCTTGCTGGTTTTCCTGGCCATTAATGTGCGTCACTGGATCGTTTCTTCCCCCCCATGGCTGCGCTTTCTGCTCGCGATGGCCATGATGACCATGTACCTGACCGTGGTGGCCCTGATCGGCGGCTGGTTCAATCACCCGGGGTCCTGGGGCGGCACTGCCAGCAGCCTGATGAGCGGAGGGATCCTGATCCTGATTTCATTTCTTTTTCTCAGGGTGTAATGGCGACCCGGCCGCAATACGACACCACGGAGCAGGGAACGCTCGTCCGCCGGACGTTCTACATGGTGTTGCTGCTGGGCCTGCTGGCGCTCGTGCTGCTGGCGCGGCTCAGCTACCTGCAACTGGTTCAACACAGCTATTACGCCGGGCAGGCCCTCGGCAACCAGATGAAGGCGCGCAAGGTCGCTCCCAGGCGCGGAATCATCGTGGACCGCAACGGCGAGTTGATCGTGTCCAACCGGGCGGGTTTCCGCCTCACGCTGGTGCCGGAACAGGTGGACGATCTCAGCGCTACTCTTGCCAGCCTTGCGGATTCGGGGTTCGTGGCCCTGGAGAGGCAGAGCGAGCTGATTGAGGTCGCAAGCCGCTACCAACCGTTCGAAGCGATTCCGATACGCGCGCGGCTCGGCGAAGAACAGGTTGCACAATTTGCGGTCATTCGCCACAGGTTTGCCGGCGTGGATATCGAGGGGCTGCTGCTGCGCGAGTATCCGCTGGGAGCAGCCGGCGCGCATGGGCTGGGGTACGTAACGGCGATCAGCGTCGCCGACAAGGAGCGCCTGGACCCGGCGCAATACACAGGAATTCACCATATCGGCAAAACCGGCGTGGAAGGCAGCTACGAAGATTTCCTGCGTGGCACGCCGGGCGGCGAAAGAGTCCTTATGAATGCTTATGGACGCCCGCTTTCCCGTACCCGCGAACTGGATCCTCAGCCGGGAGCGGACCTGCAACTGACGATAGACAGCGATCTGCAACTTGAAGCCTTTGCTGCCCTGGATTCGCGCCGCGGCGCCGCCGTGGCGGTGGATCCCGCCACCGGCGGTGTCCTGGCCTTCGTCAGCAGTCCGGCATTCGATCCCAATGACTTCGTTTCGGGGATGGACAACGCCAGTTTTGCCGAATTGAATCGCAACCCCGATCTGCCGATGTTCAATCGGGCTATCCGCGGACTCTACTCACCCGGTTCCACGATCAAGCCGATGCTGGCGCTTGCGGCCCTGGAGGAGGGCCACCGCGAGGCTGAGCAGACTATCAGTTGCTGGGGACGATTCCGATTGCCTGGCGTCAGACGGCCGTACCGGGACTGGAAGCGGGAAGGCCACGGTCCGATGAACATGCACGATGCCATTTCTCAGTCCTGCGACGTGTATTTCTACCAACTGGCGCGGGACATGGAAATTGAGGGGATTCACGAGAGCCTGGTGCAATTCGGGTTCGGCGCCCTGTCCGGTCTGGACCTGTCAGGCGAAAAGGCCGGGATCGTGCCGTCGAGGGCATGGAAGCGCGCCGCCTTCAGTGACCCGGCAATGCAGCCCTGGTTCCCCGGCGAGACCGTGATTACCGGAATCGGCCAGGGCAGCCTGGTGGTTACGCCACTGCAGCTTGCCCTGGCGACAGCCCAGGTCGCCATGCGTGGCCGCCGCTACAAGCCTCGATTGGTGGAGGCGATACGCGACCCCGCCGGAGGACGAGTCGAACGCGTACTGCCGGAACTGGCCGGCACCGTCGCTCCCGAGGCCGTCGAGCATTGGCGGGCGGTGGTGGATTCCATGGTGGCCGTGGTTCACGGTCCGCGGGGGACGGCGAGAGAAACCGGCGCCAAACTGGGGTTCACGGTGGCCGGCAAGACCGGCACCTCCCAGGTGGTGGCGATGGCGCCGGACGGCGAGGAGGAGCCGGAGGAGGTTGCGGAGCGCCACAGGGACCATTCGCTGTTCGTGGCGTTTGCACCCGTGCATGATCCGGTCATCGCGCTTGCGGTCATCGTGGAGAACGGCGGCTCCGGTTCGGGCGCTGCAGCCCAAGTGGCGGCCAGAATGCTGGAAACCTACCTGGCTGGGAATGCGCCGCCGGACCAGGTGGCCCTGTCGCGATGAATACCGTGACCAGTACCGGCGATGACGCGGGCCTGCTGCGCAGCTTGAAGCTGGACGGTTGGCTGCTGGTATGGCTGCTCCTGCTTATGTCGCTGGGCCTGATTGTGCTGTACGGCGCTTCAGGCGGCCGCGAGGACGTTCTGCTCTATCAGGTGTCGCGCTTGGTGATGGGACTGGGAGCCATGCTGGTCCTGGCCCAGATGCGGCCGGAGTTCCTGGTGCGCGCCGCGCCCTGGGTCTACGGCCTCGTCCTGACCCTGTTGGTGCTGGTCTTGCTGGTCGGCGAGGAAGGCGGTGGAGCGCGCCGTTGGCTGGACTTCGGAGTTCGCTTTCAGCCGTCGGAATTCGCCAAGTTGGCGGTGCCGTTGGCACTGGCTTCCATACTGGGCAAGTCGAAAGAACGCCCCGGGGTGCTGATGACCGCAGTGGCCCTGCTGCTGATCTGCCTGCCGGTTGCACTGGTCATCCGTCAGCCCGATCTGGGAACGGCAGTAGTGCTGTGCGGCTTTGGGGTGATCACGCTTCTCCTGGCGGGATTGCACCGGCGATTCATATATGGCGGCGCGTTGATCGGGATGCTGGCGATTCCGGCGCTTTGGGTGAGCCTGCGCGACTACCAGCGCCAGAGGATACTCAGCGTGCTGAACCCCGAATCCGACCCCCTTGGCGCCGGCTATCACATCATTCAGTCCAAGATCGCCATCGGTTCCGGCGGTGCTTTCGGCAAGGGCTGGATGAACAGCAGCCAGGCGCAGTTCGGGTTCCTGCCCGAGCCCACCACCGACTTCGTATTTTCCGTGATCAGCGAAGAATTCGGCTTCGTCGGAGTTGTCATGGCCATGCTGCTTTTCGTTGCGATTACGGTTCGCATGCTGCAGATCGCATTGGCGGCGCAGAACCGTTTCTCCCGTCTTCTGGCTGCGTCCCTGGCAATCGGCTTTTTCTTCAGCTTTGCGCTCAATGCGGCCATGACGACCGGGTTGCTGCCGGTGGTAGGATTGCCGCTGCCGCTCGTCAGCTTGGCGGGCAGCGCCAATGTAACATTCCTGGCCGGCTTCGGTATCCTCATGTCTATTCGATCAGATCGTCGCTACCTCGCGCACTAGGGCCTTGTCCGTGTTTCGTAGATGTCTGCTGGTCGCCGCCTTGTGCGCGCCTCTCGTTGCGGGCGCCATGGATGTGGATGATCCCAAGATTCGTGAATTCATTGACGAACTGGTGCGCGACGAGGGCCTGGACCGCGCCGACGTCAGTCAATTGCTCACCGAAGCCAGGTATCAGCCGAAAATAATCGAGGACATGAGTCGCGCTCCGGAGCGCACCATTGAGTGGGCCGCTTACCGGTCCATCTTCATGGATTCCGGGCGCATGGCTTCAGGAAAGGCTTTTTCCAGGCTGCACGCCAAGTCCCTGGCGGACGTGGAGAGCGATAGCGGCGTTCCGCCATCGGTGGTGCTGGGCATTCTCGGTGTCGAGACCCGTTTCGGCCGCATTACGGGCAGGCATCGGGTCCTGGACTCGCTTGCCACCCTGGCGTTCCATCATCCGCGCCGGGGAGATTTCTTTCGCCGTGAGCTGAAGGATTTCTTTGTTCTCGACAGCGAGCAAGCGCTCAAGGCGGAGCAGGTGCTGGGTTCCTATGCCGGCGCCATGGGGCGCGCCCAGTTCATCCCGTCCAGTTACCGGCGCTACGCCGTGGACGGTGACGGCGACGGCAGGCGCGACCTGTTCTCCAACTGGTCTGACGTGCTCAGCAGCGTTGCGGGCTATCTGAGCGATCATGGCTGGCGGCGTGGCGGCGCCGTAGCGATGCCTGCAACACTGGCGGACAGCAGTTCCGCCCAACCCCAGGAACGTGGCTTGTCTCCCCCCAGCACGCTGGGCGCGCTGCGTTCGGCCGGTGTGCTGTTCGACAGCGAACTGCCTGACGACACACCGGCCGGCCTGTTGCTGATGCAAGGGGCCGACGGCCCGGAATACTGGTTGGCGCTGCCCAACTTCTACGTCATAACGCGCTATAACCGCAGCTATATGTATGCCCTGGTCGTGCATCAACTCGGACAAGCCATCACCGCGCCGGACACCGGATGAAACGGGCAGCGTGGCTGCTGGCCTTGGTGGGCTGCATTGTTCTTGCACCCGGATGTTCGGCAGTCAGGAACGTATTCGGCGGCGTCTGGGGCAGTTCTTCGGGCGGCCTGCCAGGCAAGGACTGCTATACCCAGTTCGGTGAGGTTTACTGCCCCATGACTTCCGCGGAAGGCTTCGTCGAAACCGGCCTGGCGTCCTGGTACGGGCAGGACTTTCACGGCAAGCCGACCGCGATGGGCGAGCCCTACAACATGTATGCGATGACTGCCGCGCACAAGACGCTGCCACTGCCGACCCGGGTCCGCGTCACCAACCTGGAAAACGGCCGCAGCGCCGACTTGCGTGTGAACGACCGCGGGCCATTCGTAAGGGGCCGCGTGATTGACCTGTCGTACAGTGCGGCCCGCGAGCTTGGCGTGTACCAAAGGGGCACGGCGCGGGTGCGCGTCGAGGCGCTGGAAGCCGGGGGTTCGGGCGTGCCGGAACCCGTTGCCGGCGCCTATACCTACCTGCAGGCCGGCGCCTTTGCATATCGTGACAACGCGTCGAAGCTGTACTACAGGATTCGCGAGGCCGGCGTGTCCGGCGTGTATATCCGCCGCAAGGCCAATGGCATTTTTGCCGTCTGGGTAGGTCCGCTGAAGAACCAGCGGGAGACCGGCAGGCTGAAGCGCAGGCTGGCGGATATCGGGATTTCAAAGACGCTCCGGGTATTCGGCGACCCGCCGCCCGGCTGATTTCATGATTCGGGGTTACGAATGAAGAATAGATTTGCGACCGTCCTCTTGCTGGCCTGTGTCTTGTCGGCGCCCGGCGCCGGCGCCCAGGCGCCCAGGCCGATCGCCCAGTTGCCGGCGCCGCCGGGCCTGGACGTATCGTCCTTCGTGCTGATGGAGCAGGAGACCGGGAGCCTGCTGGCGGCCCACGAGCCGGGCCTGAGGGTGGAGCCTGCCAGCATCACCAAGATCATGAGCGCTTATGTCGTGTTCGAGGCGCTGGGGGCGGGCGAGGTAAGGCTTGAAGAGGAGGCCGTCATCAGCGAGAGGGCCTGGCGCATGGAAGGCTCCAGGACCTTCCTGGACTTGAACAGCCGTGTGAGCGTCGAGAACCTGCTGCTTGGAATGATCGTGCAGTCGGGCAACGACGCCAGCGTCGCCCTCGCGGAGCACCTTGCCGGCGCGGAGGAAGACTTCGCAACCTTGATGAACGCGACCGCCCAGCGGCTCGGAATGGAGGGCACCCATTTCGAGAACGCTACCGGCTGGCCGGGGGAAAGCCACTACACCACGGCAGGCGATACGGCGGTGCTGACCCGGGCCATGGTCGCGGACTACCCCGCTTTGTACGGCATGCACGCACTGCGGGAATTCACCTGGAACGGGATTGCGCAACCCAACCGCAACCGCCTGCTGGCGCGCGACGCCACTGTGGACGGCGTAAAGACCGGGCATACGCAATCAGCGGGCTATTGCCTGGTGGCTTCGGCGGTCCGCGACGGAATGCGACTGATCGCCGTGGTCATGGGCGCGGGCAGTGAGGCGCAGCGTTCCCAGGACGCCTTGCGGCTGTTGAGTTACGGATTCCGCTATTTTGAAACCCGCAAGCTGATTGAGGCCGGCACGACCTTCGGGTCGGCGCGGGTATGGAAAGGCGAAGAAACGGTCATTGACCTCACCGTGACTGAAGACGTGCTAAGGACGCTTCCGAAACGGACGGCCGACGAAATGGAGACCCGCGTGGAGATCAATGAACCGCTGATCGCCCCGCTCGAAGCCGATGCCCGGGTCGGTACGGTTTCCTTGTATTACGACGGCGAGGTGCTTGCGGAACTGCCGCTGGTGCCCATGCGCGCCGTTCCCTCTGGAGGTTGGTGGCAGCGCACCCGGGACTCCGTCCTGCTGTGGTTCGAGTAGACGACGCGGATTGCGCATCCGTCAAGTGCCTGGGCCGCGTGCCCTGGCGGCATTCGGCCGCCAGCATGCGGCAGTTCACGGACGAGCGCGGGGAGTCCACCCGCGACGAAATCTGGTTCTGCGAGCATCCGCCGGTGTTTACGCTGGGAGTCAAGGCGGACCTTGCGCACATCCTCGATGCGGGAGGAATTCCGGTGGAGCAGACGGATCGGGGCGGCCAGGTCACCTACCACGGCCCGGGCCAGTTGATGGTCTATCCGTTGGTGTCGTTACGCCGCGCCGGTCTGGGTCCGAAGAGCTTCGTGTGCGCACTCGAAGCTGCGGTCATCGATTGCGCCGCAGAATACGGTATCGAGGCAGGGCGACGCCCGAAGGCCCCCGGCGTGTACGTCGAAGGCGCCAAGCTGGCGGCGATCGGTCTGCGGGTGCGGCACGGATGTACCTATCATGGGATGGCGCTCAATGTGTGCGCCAACCTCACCCCATTCCTGCGCATCAATCCCTGCGGCTTTGAAGGACTCAAGACCGTGAATTTCGGCGATCTCGGCGGTCCCGCCAACCTTGAGGAGGCCGCAGCGGCGCTGCGGCCGCATTTGTTCACCCGGCTTTACGGCCGCTGATTCGGACCTCCGCCAGCCGTTCGGCGGTGCCGGCATCCGCCCAGTAGCCCCCGTACAGGGCCCCGGACACGCGCCGTTCGGATGCGGCGGCCCGGAACAGTGGGGCAAGCCCGAATCGCTCTTCGGTCACGCCTTCAAACAAGGCCGGAGACAGCACGCTGATCCCGCCGAAAGTGAACCGCGGACCGCTTTCCGTCACCCGGCCTTTCCTGAGGCCGAAATCGCCTTGCGGATTGTGCGGAGGGTTGGCGACCAGCATGAGCCAGGCCAGGTCTCCGGGTCGGAAGCCCGAAGCCCCGAATGGGAAGTCGGTGCAAACATCCGCATTCACCACCCAGAAGGGCTCGCTACCCAGCAGCGGCAAGGCCCTTCGCACCCCGCCGCCGGTTTCCAGCGCCGAGTCTCCCTCGTCGCTGTAGCGAACGCGAAGCCCGTAGCCGGAGCCATCGCCGATCGCGCCCCGAATCATGTCTCCCAGCCACGACAAATTGATGACTGCTTCCTTCACGCCCGCGGCTGCAAGCGCCAGGAGCAAATGCTCGATCAGAGGTCTTCCGTCTACCGGCATCAAGGCCTTTGGCAGACGATCGCTCAAGGGCCGCAGCCGCTCTCCGCGGCCCGCCGCCAATATCATCGCCCTTGCGGGCCGCAGGTCCCTGTGGTTTCTTGCCATCTGTTTTTCCGGCGCGATTGTCGCACGCTGAAATCACGCTATGCGCGGTCTACTGCGCCGGGAAGCAGGTAAAGTGCATATTGTCCGGATGAATGACCTGATGAATTTGACCTTGCATAACGGCCCCGTGGCAGCGGTCGGCCGGTTCGTCGGCTGAGGGATACGCGTTTGCCGATTTCCCTGCTCGCACCGCTGGCCGCAGCTTGCATGGCGCCCACGCAATCCCATCTCTGGGAGGAGAAGCCCGGTGCGGAACTGGCTTGTAAGGCTGCAATGGAGCGCTCGGAGATGACTTTGGGCGTTACGACCTACGAGAGCGTAGTCGGCTCCCTCGGCGGGAGCTTTGATTTTCCGGGCGAAGTGTTTATGTGCATGGGCAACCACCGCCTGAACGTGCAGACCGCCCGCTTCGATCAGCGCGAGAACCGGTTTGAGTTTTCGGGCAACGTGGCGTACTCCGGCGACTCCGTGCAGGTGCGGGCCAAGGATGCCCTGCTCGATTTGAATCGGGACCTGCTGCGATTCGGCTCGGCGGAATACGCTGTGCGCGACAGCCTGGTCAGGGGCAGCGCCGCGGACATTCTGCTGGACGGACAGCAGGATCAGGTGAGCCTCGAAGACGTCATCTATACCAGCTGCCTGCCCGGCCGCAACCACTGGGAACTTCGCGCCGGGTCCATTCAGATGGAGCAGGAATCGGGTTTCGGCCAGGCTCAGCGAATCAGCCTGAGGATACTGGACGTGCCGATTCTGTATTTGCCGTCCATATCGTTCTCGGCGCTTGGCCAGCGCAAGTCGGGTTTCCTGGTGCCGGAGATCGGTAGTTCCAGCCGGCGGGGGCTGGAGCTGGAGGCGCCCTGGTACTGGAATATCGCGCCGAATATGGACGCCACCTTCAGTCCCCGCTATCTCTCGCGCCTGGGCTTTTTCGCCGGCGCGGACTACCGATTCCTGACTCGCAACTCAACCGGCCGGATCAAGGTCGGATACCTTCCTCAGGACAAGCTGCGTGACCGTTCCCGCTACGATGTGGATATCCACACGGATACGGTTCTCTCGGACAGGTGGCGGATCCGCTCGGATGGGCGCTGGGTGTCCGACGACCTGTACATCGAGGACATCGGCCGGGGTTTCTGGGAGCAGGCCCAGACCCACCTGCGCCGTGAACTGGCGGCCACCTACGGCGGCGACACTATTGACGCAGTTGTCCGCGTTACCGGACACCAGGTCGTGCATCCGGACGTCGAACGCCTGTTTCGACCGCATGTGCGCCTGCCGGAGGTTCGATTGCACGGCCGATGGCCGGACCTGTTTCCCAATATGGATGCCCGGCTTTGGGTGGAGACCGGCTGGTTTGAGCATCCCCAGCGAACCTCGGGTGCGCGGGTCCACCTGGAACCGCACTTGCAGGGCCGCTACCGTGCGGGCCCCGTCGACATCCGGCCTTCCGCGTCGCTGCTGGTTACCGGCTACCACGTCTCCGAGCCGTTTCAGGAGCAGGACGACACCTACTATCGCGTGCTGCCCGTGATGAGCGTGGATGCGCGCGCCGGCCTCTGGCGGCGGTTCGTGACCCGGCCGGTGGATGTGACCCTGCAGCCGCGCGTGATGCTGAGCTTTATCCCTACCGTCAACCAGGAACGTCTGCCGGTTTTCGACACCATCATTCCGGACTTCAACTACGTACAGTTGTTCCGGCCCAACCGCTACCTGGGCTTCGACCGCGTGGGCGACACCTTACATCTCAGCGCCGGCGTCCAGGGGGCCATCCATCGCAGCACCGACGGCAAGGAATTGCTGCGTTTCACCCTGGGTCAGCGCTACAACTTCAGGGGGCGCAGCGTCAGCCTGGAAGGCTTGAGTTCACATGAGGACTCCGCGTCCGACTACATTGCGGAGTTCGCCTACGGCCTGGGCAAGGACTGGCAGCTGGACATGCGCTACCTTTGGGACGCGGAAATCGATGCCGCCAGCCGTTCGGAACTGGCGGTGGTCTATCGCAAGGACCCGCGCCGGACCGTCCGGGTGGCCTACCGCAGCCGCTGGGCCCGGACCGAGAACCTCGATCTGGCGTTTCGCTGGGCCATCAACAACCGCTGGACGGCCGTGGGCCGCTACAACTACTCCTTTGCGGAAGACGTGGAGCTGGAGCGTTACCTGGGTTTCGAGTACGAGTCCTGCTGCATAAACGTGGCGCTTCTGTGGCGCCGGCATGTGGAACGGGACGCCACCCTGGGCGGGGCCTCGGTCTATCTGCAGGTGACGCTCAAGGGACTGACCAGCCTTGGCGGAGACGCCAGGGAAATGATCGAGCGTGGTATGCTCGGCTACCCCAGCCGCTAAGTGATTCCCCCGGACCCGGCGTGAGCTTTCCGCACTTCAAAATCAATTTTCATCCGCGCTCTCCTTCCGGCCGGCGCTGCATCCTGTCCTTGCTCCTGGGCGCGTGCCTGGCGCTGAACGGTGCGCCCGCCGACGCCCAGCTCAGTGACGACGGCGAGTTCCTCGACGGAATCGTGGCGGTGGTCAACGACGGCGTCGTGCTGACCAGCGAACTGGCGCAGGAGCTGTCCGCCGTACGAGACAATATCCGCGCCCAGGGACTGCGTTTGCCGCCCGGCTCCATGCTGGAGGACCAGGTATTGGAACGGCTCATTCTGCGCGAAATTCAATTGCAGCGCGCAAAGCGAGCCGGCATCGAGATCTCCGACGAGCAGGTCAACCGGGCACTGAGCTTCGTGGCCCGGCAGAACGAAGTGGAACTGAGCGACATGCCCGACGTGCTGGCGGAGCAGGGTGTGGATTACGCGGCGTACCGCGAGGAACTGCGAGCGCAGATCGTCCTGGATACGCTCAGGCAGCGGGACGTGGTTACCAGGGTGTTCCTCAACGCCAGGGAAGTGGATGACTTTCTGCGGGGTGCGGAAGGGGGCGAGGAGGCGAACCAGGAATACCAGGTCTCACATATCCTCATCGGCACTCCGCTCAACGCAACCGCCCAGCAACGCGAAGCTGCCCGGGAACGGGCCGAAAAGCTGCGCCGGCGCGTCGAGGACGGGGAGAACTTCGCGGAACTGGCGATCGCGTATTCCGAGTCGCAAAACGCCTTGCAGGGCGGCAGCCTGGGTTGGCGCAAACGCAACGCCCTGCCCACGGCTTTCGTGGCGCACGTGGTCCAGCTGGAGCCCGGGGGACTGGCTGAACTGATTACGACGGGGAGCGGCGTGCACATCGTGCGCCTGGATGACGTGCGCGGCGGCGACGCGATTATCCAGGAGCAGTGGGAATTGCGGCACATCCTGCTGCAAGCCAACGAAATACGCGACGATGACTCGACCCGCAGCGAGGTGGCCGAACTGCGCGAGCGGGTACTCGCCGGCGAGAGTTTTGAGGCCCTGGCGCGCGCATACTCCGTGGACGCGAGATCGGCCAGCGAGGGCGGCTTGCTTGGCTGGGTCTCGCCCCAGGACCTTGATCCTGCTTTCGCGGCGGCTGTCGCCGAACTTGAGGGGGACGAGATCAGCGAGCCGATACGCAGTTCCTTTGGCTGGCATATTGCGCAACGCTCCGGAACGCGGATGCAGGACGTAAGCGAAGACGTGCGCCGTGATCGTGCGTATATCGCCTTGCGTGACCGCAAGGTGCAGGAAGAAACCCAGCTCTGGCTGCAAAGACTGCGCGCCGAAGCGTTCGTGGAATACAAGAAGTAAAGCGCCTCGCGATAAGCGTGGGAGAGCCGGCGGGAATCGGGCCGGACATTGTCATCAAGGCTGCGCCCGCGCTACACAGCTTCAACGTTGTCCTTCTTGCCGATCCCGAAGTCCTGCGCGAGCGGGCCTCGGCCCTGAATCTGGAGTTTTCCGCCGGGCCCTACGACCCGGAAAACCGTGCTGCCGGCTTGAGTCTTGCCGCCATGCCGCTTGATCAACCGTGCTCCGCCGGCCGGCCGGATCCCCGCAATGCACCGGCGGTGCTGGCGGCGATAGAACGCGGCGCCCGCGGATGCCTGAGCGGCGAATTTGGTGCGCTGGTCACCGGGCCGGTCAACAAGGCAGTCATGCGCCGCGCGGGCCTGGATTTCATGGGACACACCGAGTACCTCGCACGGCTTGGCGGGGCGCCGACGCCGGTCATGCTGCTTGCCTGCGAATCGGGCGAGGAGAGCGCACACCTGCGAGTAGCGCTCGCCACGACCCATATCCCCTTGAGCGAGGTTCCCGCCGCCATCACGCGGGAACGGCTGGACGCGGTTCTCACCGTGCTGTTCGCGGGCCTTGAACACGATCTCGGTATTGCCAACCCTCGGGTTGCGGTCCTTGGCCTTAATCCGCATGCCGGCGAGAACGGTGAGTTGGGTCTCGAAGACCAGGACGTGATCGCGCGCGCGATCGCCGATTTCGGCCAGCCGGGCGTAACCGGCCCCTGGCCCGCGGATACCGCCTTTACGCCGGCCTTTCTTGCCGGCTGCGACGCTGTCCTGGCGATGTATCACGATCAGGGCCTGCCGGTGATCAAGCATGCCGGCTTCGGCCGCGCCGTGAACCTGACTCTGGGATTGCCCTTCGTGCGTACATCGGTCGATCATGGCACTGCCTTCGATCTGGCGGGAACGGGCCGTGCCGATGAAGGCAGCCTGATCCAGGCCGTCACCGCCGCTGCAGGCATGGCGGGGCGAAGGGCAGGTTATCCGGAGCGATGAGCAGGCGCGCCAGGCTCGGGCAGCATTTCCTTGCCGACATCCAGGTCGTTCAGGACATCATGGAGTTGGTACGGCCGAGGGCCGGCGAGCGCTTCGTGGAAATAGGACCCGGCCGCGGCGCGCTCACGGCGCCATTGCTTGAAACAGGTGCCGTGGTGGATGCGATCGAGATTGATCCGGCCCTGGTCGAGCAGCTGCGTGCGGGCTTGCCGGAACAGGGGCTCACGGTGCATCAACAGGACGCGCTCGATTTCGATTACTCCGCCGTCGGGTATTCGGGCCTCCGGCTGATCGGCAATCTTCCCTATTACATCAGCACACCGCTGGTCTTTCGGCTGCTTGAGAGCGCGGAGCGCTTTCGCGACATCACCGTCATGTTGCAGCGTGAAGTGGCCGAGCGTCTGTGCGCGTCCCCCGGGAGCCGCCGCTACGGCCGCCTGACCGTGATGGCCGCCGCCTGCTGCCGTGCCGAGCTCTGCTTTACGGTCGCGCCGGAGGCGTTCAGGCCGCCACCCAAAGTGGAGTCGGCAATGGTTCGATTGACCCCGGATTCCAGCCATCGCATCGACAAGCCCGAGGTGTTCGGGCAATTGGTGCGAAAAGCGTTCTCGCAGCGTCGCAAGACCCTTGCCAACGCCCTGCGGGGGCTGGCGGACCGGGAGGAGATTATCGCGGCGGGTATCGACCCGGGCCTGCGCGCCGAACAGATTCCCGTTGAGGATTACCTGCGGCTCTCCGAAGTCCTGTCCTGATCAGCGACGGCGCCTGCCACCGGCCGCACGGTCGGCTTCAGGGCAGCGCACGTGCACGGACTGCGGCGGTCCATCAAGGCGTGCCGCGGACAGTGAACCGCCCCACACGCAACCTGAATCGAGGGCGACGAGGCGGTCGGAGATGAAGTGTCCCAGCGCCGACCAGTGGCCGAACACAACCCGGCACTCCTGCGGGAGATTGCCGGGACGGGCGAACCAGGGCGCGAGATAGGGCGGCTGATCGCCGGGCGGTCCCTTGTAGGCGAAATCCAGGCGTCCCTGTTGATCGACCATGCGCATCCGGGTCAGCGTGTTGACGATCATCCGCCGGCGCCTGATTCCCGAGAGGTCCTCCCGCCAGCTGTTGGGCGAGTCGCCGTACATGTCGTCGAGGAAGGGCCCGCAACGCTCGCCCCGAAGGACATCCTCGATTTCGCCGGCAAATGCCAGCGTCTGCTGAAGGTCCCAGCCGGGATAGACGCCGGCATGCACCAGCAGGCAACCGAGCGCGGCGTCATGGTGCGCCAGGGGCCGGCGGCGCAGCCAGTCGTCGAGGTCGCTGAATTGCTTCTCTTTGCCGGAGTCTTGCTGCGCCAGCCAGTGCAGGTCGTGGTTCCCCAGCACCGTGACGGCCGCCTCCCCCATTTCCCGCACGCGGGCCAGCACGCCCTCGGAGTCAGGACCCCGGTTGACCAGGTCGCCGCAGAACCAGAGCCGGTCCCGTCCGGCGTCAAATCCGATTCGATCGAGCAGCGCATCCAGTGGCTCAAGACACCCCTGCACGTCCCCCACCGCCCACACCGCCATCACAACACCTCGCGTACTACAACACGCCAAAAGGACAAGACCAGCCGAATCCTGCCACCCCCGTTGGCGGGAGCGTCGGAGCCAGGGATGGCGAAGCCGAGCTCCATGGATGGATTTATGCGTCTCCCGCCAACGGGGGTGGCAGGATTCGGCTGCACCGATTCAGTGCAGGACGCCGGGTGCCTGGAGGCGGAACACCGGGATCGCCGCCTTGAAGTCCTGGCCGCCGTCGGTGACCATTCCGTAGCTGCCCTGCATGGTGCCGAAGGGCGTGTCGATGATCGCCCCGCTGGTATAGCGGTGCTGTTCGCCCGGGCGCAAACGGGGTTGCTCGCCCACCACGCCGTCGCCGAACACTTCCTCGACCCGACCGTTGCCGTCGGTAATGATCCAGTGGCGCGTCAGCAGTCGCGCCGGCTCTTCGCCGCCATTGAGGATCGTGATCGTGTAACTGAAGACGTAACGCGTCCGTTGCGCATCCTGCCCGAGGTAGGCCGGTTCCACTTCTATTCGAATGTCCTCGGCTGAGATCATTCTGCGGTTTCCGGGGTCGCAGGCGTTCGGTTCTTCATGAACTCCACCATGTCGTTCTTCACTTGTGTCCAGTTCTCCAAATCGAAAATCTCCGGCGAGTATTCATCCAGGCGGGCGCGCAGGTTGGCGGGCATTTCGTCGAGACTTCGCAGCTTGCAGCCGTAGCCGCGCGAGAGCTGGCGGCCGGGTCGCTGGCCCATCAGCATCCACGGGTTCCAGTTCAGCGTTTCCTGGTAATGGCTGATCGCCGGCGCCATGGTGAGGTCCGGGTTCTCCAGGTCGGAGATATCGGCGGCGAAGAACATGAAGGAGTCCCAGTGAAAGGTCGGCCCCACCGATGCCTTGGGCCACACTTCAGGCTGCAGGGGATTGGGAAAGGCGAATGTGGATCGAGTCGGGATGAAGAGCTTTCCTCCGACCGTCCACCATTCCATGTTTTTTGGAACCATGGTCGCATTCTCGTCGGTCACCGTGCCTTCAAGGCCATTCTGGATATAGATGGGCCCAACGATGTACTGCTGAATCTCCACCGTCTCGCCGGTATAGGGGTTGTCCCAGTGGGTTATTACTTCATCGGTGTCGAACCGGGTGAAAAGGGCCACTTCGTTCATGGTGGCCTCGTAATTGTGTTCGTCCACCTGCCGCCAGCGGGTGACGTTGTAGTTGATCATGCTGAAAAGCGGGTCCAGGTTGCCCTCGTTGAAGTAGGCCCACACATGGCCGCGCGACACTCGATGCACCGTTTCCTCGCCCAGCGAACCGAAGGTCTTTACCCGTGCCCGCAGGCGCGATACGGGGTCGTTCAGGTCCAGGGGGACACGGCGCTGTTCGGCGGCGCAGCCCGCGAGCGCCGTCGCTCCCAGCGCTCCCGCGCCCAGGCCTTTCAACATGGCGCGCCGGTCGAGACCCGAATGGTTGGAAGTGTTTGCTGTGTCGCTCATGGGGGTTCTCCTGGTCTGGCGAGGCATCAGACCGAAATCGGCGCTGCGATATGCGGATGGGGGTCGTAACCGTGCAGAATGAAATCGTTTTCCCGGTAGTCGTCGATGGACGGCCGCCCGCCGCGGATTTCCAGTTTCGGCAGCGGGCGCGGCCGGCGTTTGAGCTGCTCGAGGGCCTGCTTGTGGTGATTGCCGTACAAGTGGCAGTCGCCGCCTGTCCAGACGAACTCTCCGGGTTGCAGGCCGGTCTGCTCGGCCATCATGCTGATCAGCAGGGAATACGAGGCGATGTTGAAGGGAGCGCCGAGAAAAAAATCGGCACTGCGTTGATACAACTGCCCCGACAGCCTGCCGCCGCTGACGTGCAACTGCAGCATCATGTGGCAGGGCGGTAGTTTCATCCGCGGGATCTCGGCGACGTTCCAGGCGTTGATGATGATGCGCCGCGAATCGGGATCTTCGCGGATGGTGTTCAGCGCGGCCTCTACCTGGTCGATGGCGCCGCCCTTGCCGTCGGGCCAGCGCCGCCATTGCGCGCCGTACACCGGGCCGAGATTGCCGTTTTCATCGGCCCACTCGTTCCAGATATTCACGCGCCGCTCCTGAAGCCATTTCACGTTGGTCCCGCCGCGCAGAAACCACAGCAATTCCACCGCGATGATCCGCAGCGGCAGCTTCTTGGTGGTCAGCATCGGAAAGCCGTCCGCCAGGTCGAAGCGCAGCTGCCGCCCGAACACCGCCCGGGTCCCGGTTCCCGTACGGTCGTGACGCTCGGTTCCGTTTTCCAGGATGTCCTGAAGAAGCTCGAGGTACTGGCGCATGCACTAGGCCGTCGCGGGCGAGCGCCGTGAAAGGAGCCAAACGCCGAAACCGATCATCGGCAGCGTAAGGAGCTGCCCCATGGTCAGCCAGCCGAAGGCCAGGTAGCCCAGGTGTTCATCCGGCAGGCGCCAGAATTCCACCAGGAACCGGGAAACGCCATACCCGGCCAGGAACAGTCCGGTCGCTCGCCCCTTGTCGCGTTGCCCCGAGGCGCTCTCCGCCGTGTACCACCAAAGCGCGGTGAACAGCACCAGGCCTTCCAGGAAAGCCTCGTACAACTGGGTGGGGTGCCGGCCCACGCCGTCCACCACGAAGGCCCAGGGCGCAGTGCTGGGCTTGCCCCAGAGTTCGCCGTTGATGAAATTGCCGATGCGCCCCGCGCCCAGCCCGATGGGGACCAGCGGGACCACGAAATCGGCCACATTGACAAAGGTGCTGGAATGCTTGCGGGCGAACAGCAGCACTGCGGCGCAGACGCCGAGCAGGCCGCCGTGAAACGACATTCCGCCTTCCCAGATACGGAAGACGTACAGCGGATCCTGAATGATCTGCTCCCAGCCGTAGAACAGCAGGTAGCCCAGCCGCCCGCCGAGAATGACGCCGAGGAAACAGTAGAAAAGCAGGTCCTGGACCATGACCGGCGTGAAGGCGCTGCCGGGTTTGCGGCTGCGCCGGTTGGCCAGCCACCAGGCGGCTACGAAACCCAGCAGGTACGTCAGGCCGTACCAGCGTATGGCCAGCGGCCCGATGCGCAGGGCCACGGGATCGAATCCGGGATATTCGATCATTTCCCGTGAACTCTAGTGTCGTGACACGGCACTAGCCTGCTTTCTGTTCCGGTTCGTCGACCTTCAGCAGCTGGTTGCACTCGTAGAAATACCCGTCCGGATCAAAGATGGCGCAACCCAGCAGGTGGCGCAGCTCACCCTTGGACCCTCGCACCTGAAAAGTCCGTTCCGGCGTATGCACAAGGGTGCCCAACTCCCCGGCCCGCCGGGCTACTTCCGCGGCATCTTCGGTGTCCACTACGAAGACCGGCGTGCCGTAACCCACGGAAGTCGGAATCTCCGGCGCCGGCAGCGGCGGGTCCACCCACTGCAGCAGGCCGATCATGCCGATCCTCGGGTCCTCGCACTGCATGATGACCAGGTGCGTGACATCGCCCTTCTTGCCCGCGGCGATGCCCTTTCCGGAAAGGGTGTAGGGCATGTCGATCCAGGTCTTCATTCCCAGCACGTGCTCGTACCAGCGGCGGCTCTTTTCCATGTCTCTCACGATCAGCGTGGTGCGCTTCACGATGTTCCGGATTGGGGGTGCTGAGTTCATTCGTATTCCTCCCTTGGGTCAGGTGCGCGTTTATACCACGGCCCTAGCAACTCCCGTCGATTCGGCAGGCGTTGGGCCGCAGCCATTCATCCAGCGCCAGGCACAGCGCCGTATGCGACAGCGGATGGCGGCTCATGTGCTCCCAGCCGCTCCTCAAGGTGCGCTCCGCCGCCGCTGCCAGGCGCATGTCGGGGGAGGACAGCGCCAGGCGCGTGAGCGCCCGCGCAGCCACCGCCGCGCCCGAAGGAAGCGCGTCATCGGACACAGAGCGCGGGCGGTGAATCAGTTGTTCGTGGTTGCCGGAGGTGAAGAAGAAACCACCGTGCTCGGCATCCTCGAAGTTCTCCAGCATTCTTTGCGCCAGGGCCTCTGCCAACTTAAGGCGCTCGCCTCCCAGTTCCAGCAAGGCATCGATGAGGAAGGCGTAGTCGTCGAGAAATCCCTCGCCGCCGGCCCTGCCTGCGGTCCAGCAGGCCAGCAGCCGGCCTTCAGGCATCAGTTCCGCGACGATGAAATCCGCGGCCCGGGCCGCCGCATCGGTCAGGTCAGGTCGTTCAAGGCAGCGCCCGGCGATCGCAAGACCGCGGATGGTCATGGCGTTCCAGGCGGTAAGCAGCTTCTCGTCGCGCAGCGGACGCTCGCGCGTGTCGCGCTGGGCAAGCAGGCGCTCGCGGGCCCCCTCAAGCGCACCCTCGCTGGTCATGGACCCGGGCTGCTCCACCAGGTGCCAGCCGCTTTCCTCGAAATTGGGAGCGCGATCAAGGCCGTAGCGGACCGCAAAGCCCTCGTATTGCTCGCCTGTCAGCAATTCCTTCGCCTGATCGGGCGTCCACAGGTAGTACGTCCCCTCGTGGCCTTCCGAGTCCGCATCCAGCGCAGCGAAGAACGCGCCGCTGTCATGCCGCATGTCGCGCAGCAGCCATTCAGCCGTGGCCTGGGCGACTTCCGCGTAGCGCTGCTTGCCGGTCAGCTGATAGGCCAGCGCGTAGGCGGACAGCAGCGCCGCATTGTCGTAGAGCATCTTTTCAAAGTGCGGAATTTCCCAGCGCGCATCCACCGAATAGCGAAAGAAACCCCCGCCCAGATGATCGTTGAGTCCGCCTGCCGCCATCGCGTCCAGCGTCGTCTCCAGCATTTCCTGGGCCGGCTCGCCGTCCGGCAGGGCGGCCCGCCGGATCAGCAATTCCATGTCGGCCGGCCGCGGAAACTTCGGCGCGCCCTGGGTGCCGCCGTGCACCGGATCGAATGCGTCGCGCATTTGCTCCACGGCGTTGTCCAGCGGTTGCTCGCCGAGTTCGCCGGCGAACGGGGCTGCCGGGGCCGCGATCCGCTGAAGCATTTCCTGCACCGCCTTGCCGTTGCCCTGTGCTTCCTCCCGCCGTTCGGCATAGTAGGCGGCCACGTTCTTCAGCAGGTCCGTGAACGCCGGCATGCCGAATCGCGGGGTCTTGGGGAAGTAGGTCCCGGCAAAGAACGGCAGCAGCCCGTCGTGGGTCAGAAACACCGTCAGCGGCCAGCCCCCGGCCCTGCGCGTGAGCAGCTGGTGGCTGGTCTGATAGACCCGGTCCAGGTCCGGGCGTTCCTCGCGGTCCACCTTCACATTCACGAACAGCTCGTTCATGACCGCTGCGGTGGCCGAGTCCTCAAACGACTCGTGGGCCATGACGTGGCACCAGTGGCAGGCCGAGTAGCCAACCGACAGCAGGATCGGCCGCCCCGTTTCACGCGCGGCGCTCAGCGCCTGTTCGTCCCAGGGATGCCAGTGCACGGGATTGTCCGCGTGCTGCAGCAGATAGGGACTGGTTTCTTGCCCCAGTCGATTCATTCCTTACCCAATTTCGAAGTCCGCCGGCTCCAGTCTATGCGAGCGACGCAGCAAATCGAAGTTTCTCCGCTCCGTCACGCGGGCGGGAGAATACAATCCGGTCTTTCTCAAGGCCGAACGACTCCCTGGATGATCGCGTGAACACCTCGAAGGCGCCGCCGCAGGATTCCCGTCCCGCGCCGGGACCCGCGATCCTGGAACGCGTAGCGGAAGGCGATCCGCAGGCGATGGCAGATCTCGTCGACAAGTACGGCGATCTGATCTGGTCGCTGGCGCGGCGCTATTTCGGGACCTCGCCGGTCGCCCAGGAGTCGGTCCAGGAGGCCTTCCTGTCCCTTTGGTCCAGCGCCGGCCGCTTTCGCCGCCAGAGGGGTAGTGAATTGACCTTCGTGCTGACCGTGGCCCGCCGCCGGATAATCGATCAGATCCGCCACGAAGCACGGTTCGGGGACAGCGTGCCCTTGATGGGCGATGAGGTCGACCCGTCCCTGGACGGAGACGCCCGCCTGGAGGCACAACTGGCGTCGATACAGGTCCGCCCGCTGCTGGGCATGTTGTCGGACAATGAAAGGGAAATCCTTTCGCTGTCCTTATACGAAGGATATTCACATAGCGAGATCGCTAAACGCCTGAATATGCCTATCGGTACCGTCAAGACGCGAATCCGGCGCAGCCTGATACGCATGCGTGAAGCGCTCAATGCAGAGCGCGAAGGGCAAAGTGGTGGCCATGGCTGACAGACTCCACGAATTGCTGGCCGCTGAGGCTACCGAACTCACGCTCGACGAGGCCGACCACCAGGAGTTGAAGGCACTGTTGGGCGCACTGCCGTCGCAACAGCGCAGGCGCGAGCGGGACGCAATGCATGAGGCGGCCGCGCTGGCGCAGGCGGCATTCCTGGCCGAGGACCGCGCCGGCCACCGCCGCATGCCGGAGGAGTTGCGTGCACGCTTGTCGGGCATGGGCCGCGCGCGGGCCGTGGACACTCCGCCGCGGCGGGTGAACCGGTCGGCCCGCTGGGGATGGGCGGCAGCCACGGCGATGGGGCTGGCGTGGCTGGTATCCTCGGTGCTGCTTGAGCGTCCGCCGATACTCCCGGAACCCGCGATGGTTCAATCGGCGCCCGACGCTCTTGCGCTACCCTGGCGCTCGGAAATTACTGCTTATGAACAGGTGCGCGGAGAAATCATCTGGAGCGATTCGCTGCAGGCCGGCGAGATGCGGTTTGCAGGCCTGCCGCTGAACGACCCGGATGACCAGCAGTATCAACTGTGGATCGTCGACCCGGACCGCTACGCGAACCTGGTTGACGGCGGCGTATTCAATGCATCCGCATCGGGCGAAGCGGTGATCAGGGTTGACGCCAAGCTTCCGGTGGACGCTCCCGTGGCGTTCGCCGTAACGCTCGAACAGGCGGGCGGGGTGGTGGTTTCCGACGGTCCGCTGCTGCTGGTCGCGGCCACCGGTTCCCGGCCCGAGCGTCCATTGTGAGGATAGTACGGGGCATTCTGCTGGGTCTGGCATGGGCACTAGGGGGACTGATTTCGCTGGTGCTGATTGCCTTCGCCGTGGCCGCCTGGATCTGGCGTGACATCCCGGCGGAGAAGCTCGAGGCCCGCTACGCTACGCCGGCTTCGCAGTTCGCCGAGATCGACGGCGCCCGCATCCACTATCGCGATGAGGGACAGGGACCGGCGGTGGTGTTGATCCACGCCAACTTCGCCAGCCTGATCGGCTGGGACCCGTGGGCCGAGATGCTCAAGGACCGTTTTCGCGTGGTGCGCTTCGACATGACCAGCCACGGCCTGAGCGGCGCCGACGCTACCGGCGACTACGGCCTGCCGCGCACGGTGGACCTGATGGAGCACTTGCTCGACCGCATAGGTGTGGATCGCTGCGTGATCGTGGGAACGTCCCTGGGCGGCACCGTGGCGATGCACTACACGGCTCGCAACCCGGACCGGGTGGCCGGCCTGGTGCTGATCTCGCCGGGCTCTCTGGAGCCCAATGTGCGCGGCCGGCAGGCGCCGCCGCGCATGTCGCCGGCAACCGTGCTGGTGCGCTGGATCACCCCCCGCGCACTGCCGGAATTCATGCTCAAGACCGGTTTCGGCGATCCCTCGAAGGTGTCCGACGAACTGGTGGACCGCTGGCATGACCTGTGGCGGCTTGAGGGTCAGCGACCGGCCCAGTTGGCGCGCCTGCGGCAGTACATTTCCGGCGACATCGAGGAACTGATCGGACAGCTGCGGGCGCCGGTGCTGATTCAATGGGGCGAGGAGAACCCGCAGGTGCATGTGGAACTGGCTGCTGAACTTGCTCGACTGCTTGCGAACTCGCCGTCGGTTGAGACTATCATTTACCCCGGCGTCGGGCATATGGCGATCCAGGAAGCGCCGCTTGAGACGGCCGCGGACGCCGGCGCCTGGTTGGGAAGGGTGCCGTTCGCCGAGCCTGCCGACGCTCTGGAAATCGAGGGTCAGCCAAGACAATGAAGAAACTGCTCAAGGGGGTGGTAGTGGCGGTGGCCGCCGTTTTCGCGCTCGGCGCCGCCGGATACGGCATTTTCAAGTACAAGAACCGCACTCCGCCGCAACTGGTGGAGCCGAACTACTTCGCCTACTACAAGACCCAGGACACACGGCCTGAAGGCCGCGTGGGCGTGTTCATCTCGCACCTGATCCAGCCGGAAGAACTGCGCTTTGAGGACTACTACGTCCTGGCGCAGAAAAGCCTGCAATACATCCCCTGGCCGATTCGCAATCTCGCCAACCGCGACCAGGGCGTGCTGCTGATGGATTCGGAGCGCTTCTACGAGTTCGAGGAATTCACCCCCACCCGGCTGATCGACCACCTGGGCCGCGATACGGACTACGACGGCGTGCCCTATGCGGACAAGTACCTGACCGGAGAGGTGGTCTGGAGGCCGCCTTCACCGACGCGCCACCTCGATCACGGCTATTTCCTGCTTCCCGGGCGCAAGTCCGGAATGCCGCTCCTCTCCGCCAAGCTGGTGACCAAGTGCCAGGTCTACTACTACGCACCCGGCAAGGGATTCACCGACGGCCGGGTGCCGCATGAGTCCGGCAACCGGGTGATTGCCGAGGAAGCCATGCAGAAGGTGCATGAGAGGTACGGCGACATTCCCTGGGCCTGGGTCACCGCCGACAATTTCGGCATGGCGCGTCAGGCCATGTATGAACTGCTGGATACGGGTATCGACACGGTGATACTGGCAGCCCCGCGGCCGATCTACTCGCACCACGAGGAGTTCAACGGCGCCTTCAAGCACGCCATGCACTACATCCACGAGTGGGAGGAAATGAACGGCAGGCACGTGAAGGTCATCATGACGCCGCAGCTGGGCGAGTTTCCGGTCCTGCGCCGGGCCTACCTGGACATGCTGAAGGACCGGCTGGACACCTTCTCGCCGGAGGATTCCGTAAAGGTAGTGATATCCACTCACGGAATGCCCTGGGATTTCGTGCCGCACGAGGCCTGGATCGAGCTGGCGCCGCCGTACCGCGACGCCATGGTGGAGGACGCCCGCAAGATCGTGGAAGGCTACGGTTTCGCGCGCCACGAAGTGGTGCTCAGCCAGGACCATTTCGCCGATCCGATCAATAATCCCCAGGGCAGGTACCTGTCCACCAATGAAGCCTTCTGGGACGGCATCCATGACGGCTTCAGCCATATCGTCAACGTTCCGATCGAGTTCTACGTGGAGAACACCGACACGGCCTTTTCCCACGCCATGTTCAATTTCGAGTTCTTTGACGACTTCACGATTTACGAGCCGATCGACTACTCCGACTGGGACCAGCCCATGGTCCGGGAGTTCGTCCAGGACGGCACGCGGGTGATCTACAACGGCACGCCGGTGGGCCGTTACCGCCAGCCCATCGTCGAGGCCTTCTTCCAGGCGATGGATGCGGTTCTTTCGCAGCATTCCGGCGATCCGTCCGGCGGACGGACCGAACGGATCGCCGGCGTCACGCATGAGGCAGGGCAGCCCGGATGATGAAGAGGCTCCTCAAGGTGGCCGTGGTGTGCCTGATTGCCGTGTTCACGCTCGGGGTCGCGGGATTCGTCGTGTTCAAGTACATGAACCGCACTCCGCCGCAACTGGTGGAGCCGAACTACTTCGCCTACTACAAGACCCAGGACACACGGCCTGAAGGCCGCGTGGGCGTGTTCATCTCGCACCTGATCCAGCCGGAAGAACTGCGCTTTGAGGACTACTACGTCCTGGCGCAGAAGAGCCTGCAGTACATCCCCTGGCCGGTCCGCAATATCGCCAACGTCGACCGCGGCGTGGTGCTCATGGATGCGGAGCGCTATTACGAGTTCGAGGAATTCACCCCCACCCGGCTGATCGACCACCTGGGACGCGACACCGACTACGACGGCGTGCCGTACGCCGACAAGTACCTCACCGGCGAAGTGGTGTGGTCGCCGCCCTCGCCCGGCACCTACCTGGCCCAGGGATACTTCCTGCTTCCCGGCCGCATGGCGGGCATGCCCGCGTCGGCGGCCCGGCTGATCACCAAGTGCCGGGTGTTCTATTACGCCCCCGGCAAGGGTTTCATGGACGGCCGGATCCCCCACGAGTCCGGCAATCGCATCATCGCCGAAGAGGCCATGCAACGGGTCCATCAGGAGTACGGCGACATTCCCTGGGCCTGGGTCACCGCCGATAACTTCGGCATGGCCCGAAAGGCCATGTATGAACTCCTGGACACCGGGATCGATACGGTACTGTTGGCGATGCCGCGGCCGATTTACTCGCACCATGAGGAATTCAACGGCAGCATCAAGCACGCCATGCACTACATCCACGAGTGGGAGGAGCGCAACGACAAGCACATCAAGGTGATCATCGCTCCACAGCTCGGCGACCAGCCGGTTACGCGCAGCGCCTACGTGCGGATGCTGAAGGACCGGCTGGATACGTTCTCGCCCGAGGATTCCGTAAAGGTGGTGATATCCACGCACGGCATGCCCTGGGACCGGGTCCCGCACGAGGCCTGGCTGCAGCTCGCTCCGGCGTATCTGGACGCCACCGAGAAGGATCTCGGCGAACTGCTGGAGAGCTACGGCTTCGCCCGCCACGAGCTCGTGGCGAGCCAGGAGAATTTCGCCGATCCCATCAACGACCCCAACGACAGGTATTTGTCCACCAATGAGGCGTACTGGGACGGGATCCGCGATGGTTTCGACTACGTCGTCAACGTGCCGATCTCCTTCTTCGTCGAAAATACCGACACGGCCTTCGGCCACGCCATGGTCAATTTCCATGGGTTCGACGAGTACAGCCTGTACCAGCCCATCGACTATCCGGACTGGAACCAGCCGCTGGTGCGGGAATACGTACAGGACGGGACGCGGGTCATCTACAACGGACTGCCGGTGGGCCGCTATCGCGGGCCCATCGTGGAGGCTTTTTTCCAGGCCATTGATTCGGTGCTGTCGCAGCATACCGGCAGCCCCGCGGGCGAAGCGCCGTCCCAACACGCCGCTCAGTGAACGAGCCTTCCGCAAGCCCAAGCCTGGAGGGGCTGCGCATCCCAAGGGATGAGCAGCCCGAAGCAAGCCGGCTGAGGCGCTTCCTCTGGCCGACGATCGGCACCGTGTGCGTGGTCGGCGTGCTTGCGTTTCTGGCGTCTCTTTTCTGGCCTGCCTCGACCACCGAAGTGCGGGTCGAGAGCGTGCGGATGTCGTCCGCAGGCGGCGCCGCGAGCGTTCTGGATGCCAGCGGCTACGTGACTGCGAGGCGCAGCGCCACGGTCTCATCCAAACGCACCGGCCGAATCCGCAGGGTGCTGGTGGAAGAGGGCATGAGCGTGGAAGAAGGGCAGGTGGTGGCGGAGCTGGACGACGCGGCGGAGCTGGCGCAGTTGCGCCTTGCCGAGGCGCAGCTGGCTTCGGCACACAGCGCGCTGGGCGAAACGGGCGCCGAGCTCCATGAAGCCGAACTCTCCTTCTCGAGGCTGTCGGAACTGAATGCCCAGGGCCTGGCCAGCGAAGCCGAACTGGACGCCGCCAGGGCCGTGCGCGACCGCCTGAGCGCCCGCCTCAAATCCCACGAGGCGGCGGTGACGGTGGCCGAGCGCGCCGTGGAAGTACAGCGCCAGGCGCACAGCGAGACGGTGATTCGCGCGCCGTTTGCCGGCCGGGTCATCGACAAGAACGCGCAACCGGGCGAAATGGTCTCGCCGGTGTCTGCGGGCGGCGGCTTCACGCGCACCGGTATCTGCACCCTGGTGGACATGAACTCGCTCGAAATCGAGGTCGACGTGAACGAGGCTTACCTGCAGCGCGTGCAGGAGGGTGGAGCGGTATCGGCGCGCCTGGACGCTTATCCGGCGTGGCGCATCCCGGCGGAAGTGATCGCCATCGTTCCGGCGGCCAACCGCGAAAAGGCCACGGTGCGGGTGCGGGTCGGCATTCTTGAGCGCGACACGCGCATCCTGCCGGACATGGGAGCGAAAGTGTCGTTCATCGAAGCGGGCGGTCCCGCTCCGGCCGCCACGTCGGAACCCGACCGGCTGAGCATCGCCACCTCGGCCCTGATGGGCCCGGTGGACAATCACTGGGTGTTCGTGGCAGAGGAGGGCCGGGCCTTGCGCCGCGAGGTGGTGACAGGCGAGCGGGACGGAGCGCGGGTCGTGGTTCTTTCGGGGCTGTCGCGCGGCGAGAAAGTCGTTGTCGATCCGCCCGCGGGGCTATCCGACGGCGCGGAAATTCAATATCCTTAAGCGTTCGAATCAAAAAGCGCAAGTCATGGCCGCAGAATTCATTCAGCTGACCGGCGTCAGCAAGAATTACCGCAAAGGACGTGAGCTCGTTCGCGTGCTGGACAAGATCAGCCTGAGTATCCGCAAGGGCGACTTCGTGGGCCTGATGGGCCCGTCCGGCTCCGGCAAGACCACCCTGCTCAACCTGTTGGGCGGTCTCGACAAGCCGACCAAGGGCGAGGTGCGGGTGAACGAAATCGCCATCAGCAAGCTGTCGCACGGCGCGCTCACGCAATGGCGCTCGCGCAACATCGGGTTCATCTTTCAGTTCTACAACCTGCTGCCCGTGCTTACCGCCGCCCGCAACGTCGCCTTGCCCCTGCTGCTGACCTCTCTTTCCGGCTCCCAGCGCAAGAAGCACGTCAATACGGCACTGCAACTGGTGGGCCTGGCCAACCGCGCATCGCACTACCCGCGCGAGCTGTCCGGCGGCCAGGAGCAGCGGGTAGCGATCGCCCGCGCCATCGTGTCCGACCCGCCGGTCCTGCTGTGCGACGAGCCCACCGGCGACCTGGACCGCGCCACCGCCGACGAAATCATGGGTCTTCTTCAACGGCTGAACCGCGATTACGGTAAGACCATCATTATGGTCACGCACGATCCGCGCGCGGCCTCCTTCGCCCATCGCGTGCTGCACCTGGACAAGGGCGAACTCGGCGCGGCGCCGGAAGAAGTCCACTAATTCCGGAGGAAGCATACCCATGAACCGTTTCATCCTGGTTTGGCGCAATTTGTGGCGCAAACCGATCCGCACCGTTTTCACGATGCTGGCGATACTCGTGGTGTTCTTTCTCTTCACCCTGCTCGAAGGATTGCGCATCGCCCTGTCCCTGTCCGACGTAGGCCCCGAAGCCCAGGAGCGGCTGTTGTCTTCGCACAAGGTGTCGCTGATCATGATGTTGCCGGTGGCTTACCAGTCGCGCATCGAGCGCATCGAGGGCATCGAGGCGGTGTCCCACGGCACCTGGTTCGGCGCCAGTTACCAGGACAACTCGGAGTTTGCCCAGTACCCGGTGGTGGCTGAGCCATACCTGTCACTGAATCCCGAGATCGAGTTGCCGGAGGAACAGAAGCAGGCCTGGCTGGCCAACCGGGGTGGGGCGATCGTCGGCGAACCGCTGGCGAACCAGTACGGCTGGAAGGTCGGCGACCGGGTTCCGCTCACGTCCAGCATATGGACCCGGGGCAACGGCAGCTACGTCTGGGAATTCGATATCGACGGTATCTTCAAAGACACCAACGCCGGCATGAACTCAGGGGTCCTGCTGTTTCACTACGACTATTTCGACGAGGCCCGGAGCTTCGGCAAGGGCACCGTGGGATGGTTTGTCTCCAAGGGTGACGGTTCGGTCCCGCTAGACGGCCTGATGGCAGCCATCGACGCGGAATTCGTCAATTCGCCCGCGGAGACCAAGACCAACACGGAGGAGGCTTTCGCGCAGGAATACGCCAAGCAATTCGGCAACATCGGCCTGATCGTGACCGCCATCCTGAGCGCGGTGGTTTTCATGATCCTGCTGGTCACCGGCCACACGATGGCGCAGTCGGTGCGCGAGCGAATTCATGAAATCGGCGTTCTGAAGACGCTCGGTTTTACCTCCCGAAGCGTTTTCGGGCTGACGGTTCTGGAAGGGATGCTGCTGGTGCTGCCCGCGGGCATCCTGGCCATGGCGCTGGGATGGGGAGTGCTGGCCGTGCTGTCCCAAACGATGGGGGCCATGTTCCCCGGCGGCCTGGCTATCGGCAACTACTCCCGAATGCTGGGCCTGGCCCTGATGCTGCTGGTCAGCCTGGGATCCGTTCTCCCGCCTTTGATCCGGGCCCTGAGGCTGGATATCGTCGCCCTCTTGCGTACTACCTAGGAACTCGCGGCGAATGTTCGGGTGGCTGACTCAGACGGTGGCTCTAGGGGCGCTGAACCTGCGCAGCCTGCCGCGCAGGCCCGGTACGGCCGCTGTCGCCATGTCCGGTATCGCCGCACTGACCGGCGTGTTCGCCGGCGTGCTCTCCATGGCTTCCGGTTTCGAGAAGACCATGGAAGGCACCGGGCAGGAAGACGTGGCGCTGATACTTCGCAGCGGTGCGAGCGCGGAACTCAACAGCCGCTTCACCGGCGAACAGGCGGACGTCATCCGCTACGCTCCGGGAATCGCGCGCGATGCCCGGGGGGAGCCCGAGGTTTCCTCGGAACTGTTCTGGATCGTCAACGCCGTCGGCAAGTCCTCGGGTACGGAAGCCAACGTTGCTCTTCGCGGCATACAGCCCACCGGCTACGGGCTGCGCAAGGACTACCGGCTGGGGGAGGGCCGGGAGTTTACCCCTGGGCGCTTCGAGCTGATCGTCGGTCGCGGGGCGCGCAATCAGTTTGTGGGCCTGGAGCCGGGTCAGACCATCCGCTTTGGCAAGACGGAATGGCTGGTGACCGGCGTGTTCGAGACCGGCGGCAGCGTCTTCGAATCGGAGCTTTGGTGCGACGTAACGGTGCTTCAGTCGGCCTATCAATTAGGCAGTGGCTTCCAGGTGGTGCGTGCCCGCGTGGACGGGCCGGAGGGCCGCCAACGTTTGGAAGAAGCTCTGGCCGGCGAACAGCGCCTTGGCGTGGACGTATGGAGCGAGAAGCATTTCTATTCCGATCAAGCGGAAGACACGGCCAAGCTCATTCGCTTTATCGGCATCCCGGTTTCCGTGCTGATGGCGATTGGCGCCGTGTTTGCCGCCTTGAACGCCATGTATGCCTCGATTGCGGCCCGTGCCCGCGAGATCGCCACCTTGCGGGCGCTCGGCTTCCGGTCCTTGCCCACGGCGCTCGCCTGCTTGTTCGAATCGACGATGCTGGCTTTCCTCGGCGGCGTGCTGGGCTGCGCCGTTGCCTGGCTGGCCCTGAACGGCTTCCAGGCGTCCACCCTGGCCACCAGTTTCAGCCAGGTGGTTTTCAATTTCGCGGTAACGCCCGACCTGCTCGGCCAGGGCATTGCGGCCGCATTGATCGTGGGTCTGGTGGGCGGAACTTTTCCCGCGGTCCGGGCGGCCACCGCGCCGGTGACCACGGCACTGCGCGAGCTCTAGTGTCGTGCTGCAGTTCACGGCGGTACTGATCCGATGCAGGTGGGGCGCATAAGCCGCGCCTTCGCGGCGGCCGTGGGCGCCGCCGTAATCCTTGCCGTTGCGGCAGCGGACGAAGAGGATGCGATCGAATACCGCAAGGACGTGATGCTGAGCATGGCGGCCCACCTGTCCGCGCTGACCGAGTTGCTTACCGGCGACCTGGACTTCGACGAGAGCCATGTGCAAGCGCAGGCGATGTCGCTCGGGCTGAACGCGCAACTGGTCAGTTCACTGTTTCCGCCGGATTCCGACGAAGGAGAAACGGCCGCGCTACCGGCTATCTGGCAGCGGCCCGAGCAGTTCCTGGCGCGTGCCGAGACGGCCGAACGCGAGGGACGCAACCTGGTCGCGGCGGCCGAGTCCGGCGAGCGGGAGTTTCTGGTGCAATCCCTGAAACGCCTGGCCGACGCCTGCCGGAACTGTCACCGGGAGTTTCGAGCCGAAGAAGAGGAGTAGGAACGAGAGCTTCCAGCCCTCGAACACAAAACACGACAAAGCGGCAGATACAATTTGCGGGGGTGAATTCAATGAACAGTATCAAGGCTATTTCGGTTTGGATCGCGGCGGTTGCAATAGGGGCCAGCTTGATCTCAGGCTGTGCCGGCGACGTGTCTGAGGAAGAGTCTGCGGCCGTGGAGACTGCAAACTGGGAAGAATTCACCGACGAGTTCATCGATAGCCTGTTCGACGCCGTGCCCACCCGCGCAGTCTGGGCCGGCCGGCATGAATACGACGGCCAACTTCACGAAGTAACTCCCCGGGCGATTCGCGAGCGCACCGGGATGCTGCGCGAGTACGCCCGCAGAGCAAGGGAGGAGTTCTCGGCCGACGCGTTGACGGCGGATGAGGAGCTGGAACGCCAGCAGCTCATATCGGCGGTGGAGGGCATGCTGTTCGGCGTTGAGGTGGCGGAATATCACTTGCACAACCCCGCCTGGTATGCCGGGTCATTGAGTCCCAGCGTCTATGTGACGCGCGAGTACGCCTCCAAAGGCGAGCGCCTGGAGGCATTGACTGCCCACCTGGAGAAGGTCCCGGCCTACCTGCAGCAGATGCGCGGCACGCTTCAGCCGCCGTTTCCGCGGCCGTTTGTGCGCACCGCCCTGGTCGGATTTGGCGGCCTGGCTTCGCATTTTCGAGACGACGTGCCGGGCCTGTTCGCCGAAGTCGAGGACGAGGAATTGCAGGCCTCCTTTGCCGCGGCCCTCGGCCCCGCGGTGTCGGCGCTGCGCGATGTCGAGGCCTGGCTGGAGGTCCGCCTTGAGGAAGCGAGCGGCGAGTTCGCCCTGGGCGAGGAGCGCTACGCGGAGCTGCTCTGGCGCTCCTACCGGATTGACCTTCCGTGGCAAACGCTGAAGAACGTGGCGCAGGCCGACCTGGCCCGCAACCTGGAATTGCTGCGGACCACCTGCCAGCTGGTGGATCCCGAAATTACCATCGCCGAATGCGCCGCGCGGGTGCGCAACGAAAAGCCAGAGGCCGGCGCCGTCGCGCGGGCCAACGAGCAGTTGCCGGAACTCAAGGAGTTTCTGATCAGCGCGGACATCATCGGCATCCCCAGCGAGGAGACGGCCTTTGTGGCGGAAGCTCCGGCCTACCGGCGCACCAATTCCGCCTACATCGAGATTCCCGGGGCCTATGAGCAAGGTCTGCCGGCGATCTACTACATCGCCGGCCCGGATCCCGAATGGCCGCCTGAAGTGCAACTCCAGTATGTTCCGGGCGAGGCGGACCTGCTGAACACATCCGTGCATGAAGTCTGGCCGGGGCACTTCCTTCATTCCCTCTACGTGAAGGGCTCGAACAACCGGATCGGCAAGCTCCTGTGGAACGGGATGCTGAGCGAGGGCTGGGCCCATTACACCGAGGAGCTGATGCAGGAGGCGGGCCTGGGCGAAGGGCAGCCGCTATTGCGCGTAGGTCAGATTCTCGACGCCCTGATGCGTGACGTGCGCTTCTTGTCGTCCATCGGCCTGCATGTGGAGGGGATGAGCGTCGAGACCTCGCAGCAGATGTTTGCCGAACTGGCCTACCTGGACCCGGGCAACGCCCACCAGCAGGCGCTGCGTGGGACCTATGATCCCGGCTACTTCGTCTACACGCTGGGTAAGCTGATCATCAGGAAGATGCGCCAGGACTGGACGGCCGAACGCGGAGGACGCACGGCCTGGAAGGACTTCCATGAGACGCTGCTGTCGAAGGGCAGCGCACCGCTGCCGGTGCTGCGCAAGGCGATGATGGGTCCGGACGACGCCGGTTCGCTACTCTGACCGAAGACGATCTCTGAAGGGCTGAGGCGCCGGCTTCCTGCACCCTCCCGAGCGGGAGTGTCCGAGCCATGGATGGCGAGGCCAAGCTCCATGGATGGATTTATGCGTCTCCCGCTCGGGAGGGTGCAGGAAGCCGGCGCAAGCGTCGCTTCGCGCCGTGTGTTTTGTCTTGATTAGGCGGTAACGAAGTCCAGGATTGCGTCGCGCTTGCGGGCAAGAAAGCCGGGGTCGCTGTAAGGCGGCAAGGTCATGAATCGGGCGCGAGGCGCGAGTGATGCGGCCTCCCGCGTATGTTCGACCAGCGGGTCCTGCTCGTCGCAAATCGCCAGCGTCTCCTGCGTCAACAGCGGCATCCGCTCGCGCACGCGGTGCGAGAAAGCCGCGCGATAGGCCTTGTGGTAGGTGGTCAGCGCCTTGAGGACCTCCAGCGTCGCGGCTTGCAGCAACTCGGGCTCCACCAGCCCTGTTCCGCGCAGATGCTCCGGGTCGCGCTTGAACCAGGGGAAGAAGATGTTCTGGTCGCGCATGAATTGAAAAGCCCAGAGCAGGTGGCGCCCCTCGAGATCGGGATGAACCTCCGGCGCGTAATTGCTCAGCATGTCCTGGCGTTCTTCGCCTTCAAACAGGGCGATGCCGTCCAGAACGACTTTCCCGATCCGTTCCGGCTCGGCGATTCCCAGCTCGATGCAGGTGTGCGCCCCCGTGTGGCTGCCGTAAACGGAAGCATGTTCGATTCCCAGCGTGTCGAGAAGCGCAATCATCGAAGACGCGAAGTCCTCGATGCGGGGCTGCTCCACCTCCAGCGGGTCGGAGTCGCCGTTGCCCGGCGTGTCCGGGCAAACGACGTTCAAAGAGTCGCCCAGCGCGCCACCCAGCGTGCGCATGCTCCACGACGACGTTGGAGAGGCGTGCAGCATCAAAAGCGTGCCTCGCGCCGATCCCGGCAGGTGGTAGCGGTAGTGGATCCGGCCCTTGGCCGTTTCGGCAAAGGCGCGGCTCAGGCGCAGTGGCGGAGCTTCGGACATGAACTTCCCCTTTTCGGTAGCAGGCGGACTATTGGCCGGCATATTGCCTCAAGTCAGCGAATGTCCGCCACCACCTTGCAGCCGGCTGTGGTAAATTCCCCGCTCCCTGCGGCTGGACCCGCGGAACAAGTGCAACACGCAAGCGAGGTCGTTCATGCGAACCATCAAGATCATACTGTTCTCCATCGTGGGCCTGCTGGTCCTGTTTTTCGCAGTTGGGTTCCTGCTGCCCCGGGAAGTGAACGTTGAGCGTTCCGTGGAGATCGACGCTTCACCGCAGGCAGTTTTCGAGATGGTCAATGATTTTCATCAGTTCAACCGCTGGCAGCCCTGGGCCCAGATTGATCCGGACACCCGTTACGTCTACGAGGGGCCGGCCACCGGCGCCGGTTCCCGCATGATGTGGTACAGCGACCATCCTGAGGTGGGCGACGGCGACCAGGAAATCATCCTGAGCGAACCGTATTCCAAGGTGCGCATGGCTCTGGATTTCGGCGCCGGGGGAATTGCCTACGCCGATTACCTGATCGATGCCACCGGCAATGGGTCGGAGCTGACCTGGACCCTGGAGGCGGACATGGGCGGCAACCCCTTGGGCAAGTATTTCGGACTGATGATGGACGGCATGGTCGGGCCTGCCTATGAACAGGGTCTGGCCAATCTGAAAGTCATTCTCGAAAGTGAACCGGAACCCGAGCCCGAAGAAGCCGAGCCGATGCCGCTAGCGGACGCTGAAGACACGACCCAGGCGGAATAGCCAGGTCTCCTTACAAAAAGTCGAGGACTGTCGAGAATGACCCACCCATCCACAGCGTCCATCCGCAACATCGTTTTTCTTGGTCATTCCGGCGCCGGCAAGACGGTCCTGGCCGAGAAACTCCTGGCGACCTCGGGCGCAATCAAGACGCCCGGAACCATTGAGCGCGGCAGCACTGTCTGCGACTATCGCCCGGAAGAGAAGCGCCTGCAATATTCCGCCGACGCAGCCATTTGCCACTTCACGCACGAAGAAGCGCACATCAACCTGCTGGACACGCCGGGCTCCGCCGACTTTGCCGGCAGGGCGCTGAGTGTTCTGCCTGCGGCGGAAACGGCCATGATCGTGATCAATGCCGCATCCGGCATCGAGCTGATGACCCGCCGTGCAATGGCGGCGGCCGAGGAAATGAGGCTGGCGCGTTTCATCGTGGTCACCCATATCGACAGCGAGTCCATCGACCTGCCCGGGCTCATGGAGCAGATTCGGGACGCCTTCGGCCGCGAGTGCATTCCCCTGAATCTGCCCGCCGACAACGCAACAAGGGTGGCCGACTGCTATTTCCAGCCGGAAGATGCGGCCACCGATTTCGACTCTGTCGAGGAGGCCCATACGAACATCGTCGACCAGGTGGTGGAGCTGGACGACGATCTCATGGAGCTGTACCTGGAACAGGGCGAGGACATGAATCCGGAACAGCTGCACGGCGCCTTTGAACGGGCGCTGCGCCGCGGGCACCTGGTGCCCGTATGTTTCGTATCCTCCGTCACCGGCTCGGGCGTCAACCAGTTGCTCAACGCCATGAACCACCTGGCGCCCTCGCCGCGTGAGGGCAATCCGCCGGAGTGTTCCGTGGATGAAGAGGCGGTTGCGCTGACGGCGGACAAGGACCAGGACACGGTCGCGCTGCTGTTCAAGATCAACGTCGATCCCTATGTGGGCAAGATGGGCGTGTTCCGCGTCTATCAGGGCCAGGTAAACGTGGGTGATTCGCTGTACCTGGGCGATCAGCGCAAGGCGATCAAGGCCGCGCACCTGTACGCGCTGCAAGGGGCCGAGTCGCTGGAGGTTCAATCGGTGGGGCCCGGCGGGATCGCCGCGCTCTCCAAGATCAATGAGCTGTTCTATTCCGGTGTGCTCCACGCGGAACATGCGCACGACTACCTGGCATTCAAGCCGGCGCCCCTGCCCGCACCCATGCACGGGGTAGTGCTGGAACTGACGCGCAGGGGAGAAGAGAAAAAGCTCTCCGACGCACTGGCGAAACTTACCGCCGAGGACCCCAGCCTGAAGCTGGAATTCGACACCCAGGCCAACGAGACCGTCCTGCGCGGCATGGGTGAACTCCACTTGAGGGTGGTCCTGGACCGGATGCGCGAGGAATTCAACCTCGAAGTCGAGACCCGCCAGCCACGCATCGCCTACCGCGAGACCGTCACCCGCAAGGCCGAAGGCCATCACCGGCACAAGAAGCAGACCGGTGGAGCGGGTCAGTTCGGTGAAGTATTCCTGAACATCGAACCGCTGCCGCGCGGCAGCGGCTTCGAGTTCGTCGACAAGGTGGTCGGCGGCGTGATTCCGTCGCAGTTCATGCCGGCGGTGGAAAAAGGCGTGCGCCAGGTCCTGCTGGAGGGCGCTGTGGCCGGCTATCCCTTGCAGGACATCCGCGTCACCGTGTATGACGGCAAGCACCACCCGGTGGATTCCAAGGAAGTGGCCTTCGTCGCCGCCGGCAAGAAGGCGTTCCTCAACGCCATCGGCAAGGCAAGGCCCATCGTGCTGGAGCCTATTGCGAAGATTGAAGTGACCACCCCGGGCCATTTCATGGGCGACATCGCCGGCCACCTGTCAGGCGTGCGCGGCCGGATCAGCGGCAACGACTCGCTACCCGGCAACCAGGTGTCCATTGCCGCCGAAGCGCCGCTGGGCGAGTTGGGCGATTTCCAGACCCGCCTCAAGTCGCTTACCGGTGGCGAAGGCGCCTACACGCTGGAATTCGACCACTACGCCACGGCCCCGCCGCTCATACAAAAGGTGCTCGAACAAGCCTTCAAACCCTCCGACGAGTAGTCGCGGGAGCGATCAGGCGGGAGCGATTACGCGGGAGGGAGGGCATCCCGTCCTCTTAAACTGGAACGTCAAATTCCCGATTCTCCAGTAACGCCGACTCACCTTTGCTGTGGCGCGTAAGTCTCGAGTATCAAGCAAAGCGCAAGTAAGATTGGACACCACATGGTCAATCTACTCTTGAGAAACCTTGGAATCACGCCAATCATCACCATCGTTTGGTTGGGGTTCGCTCTGCTGACCGGTGGAATTACTCTCCTCGGTGGCTTTTGGGTACTGGTGTTTGGCTATGTCTGCTGGCGGCTAGCGGTGTCTTTTCGAAGTGGGATCGATACAAACGTAAGGAAGCGCTTTAGCACGAACCAGTTGCACCTGAGACTTGCCGGTCTGATGCTGGTCGTGCTGGTCGCGCAGGCAATCCTGCTCACGCTGGCCGTGTCGTATGTGGAAGGCAATGAACTTGCCAGAGCGGCCCTCCCTAGATTCATAGGAATTGCGGGATCCACGAGTTTGCTTGTTCCGGTCTTTTTCTTGTTCCGGCTCCACGGCGGGCTTCAATCATTGGTTTTTTTACTCACATTTGCCGGCCTCTATGTCTGGTGGGAAGTGGTGCGGAATCTGTGGCCGGATGAACTGCTCCTGGGACCGGCGATCGGGCTGGCGACTTTCGTGCTCAGCACAATTCTCCTGCATTGGCTTTTGAAGCTGCCGGTGCCCAATCGAACGACGCGTAAGGCTATGGACGAATTGGAACAGGACAAAGGCAAGCAATTCCAAATCACCAAGGAGTTGCACTAGAACCTGGGCGAATGAAATGCTGAGGCCGTTTCGGTCCAGCCAATTCAAACGCGATACCAGAGAAACCCGTTGACGCGCGAGGCGTCACCCGCCTTGCCTCGCCCAACTGTATATGTTAAATATACACACCAGAATGAGTGTGCCGAACGACATTGCCCTCAGGATCGGTCCGATTTCGCCCGCCGCATCGGGCGCTCTTTACCAGCAGATCGTTAACAGTTTCAAGCGCGAGATCGGAGAAGGCCGGCTGCCCGGCGGCACCCCGCTCCCCTCCTTCCGCCTTCTGGCGGAACAGCTCCTGGTCAGCATCATCACGGTCCGGCGCGCGTATGAGGAGCTGGAGCGCGAAGGAATCATCTTTCGCCGCCAGGGACTGGGCACCTTTGTCGCTACCGACGGCCGAAAGCGCAGCCGCGAAGCCAAGCGCCGGTATGCCGAGTCACTGATTCGTTCCGCCGTGCAGGAAGCCACCGAGTCCGGCCTGAGTCCCAGCCAGGCGCGTGCCTTCGTCAGTCGAATTACTGCTGAAACACTTTCAGAGGAACAAACATGCGAACCGAAAACGCCATCGAAATCCGCGGCCTGAGCAAGCACTTTCCCCGCTTTCAACTCGGACCCTTGGACCTGACCGTCCCGGCTGGCGCCATGTACGGCCTGGTGGGCCCCAACGGCGCGGGCAAGACCACAACACTGGACCTCATTTTCGGCCTGGGTCTTCGGGACGAGGGCGAAATCCGTGTGCTCGGGTTCGATCACAGGATGGACGAGGTCAAAATGAAGCTTGCAGCAGCTTATGTCAGTCCGCACACCAGCTACGTCCCCTGGAAGTACGTAGGCCGCGCTATCCAGTTCATTCGCGGCTTCTATCCCGACTGGGACCAGGACTATTGCGACGACTTGCTGCAGCGATTCAAGATGGAGAAAGACGACAAGATTGGCACGCTTTCTCTGGGTGCGGGCATCAAGCTGGGTGTAATCCTTGCGCTGGCGCGGCGCCCCAAAGTGCTGATCATGGACGAACCTTCCCTGGGCCTGGACGCGCTCTCGAAGCGGGAACTATTTGCCGAGTTGCTGGCGCTGATGGGCGACGAGGAACACACGGTCCTCATTTCCTCGCACAACCTGGCCGATCTGGAGCGTTTCGCCGACCACATCGGCATCATCAACGAGGGCACGCTGCTGGTCGAAGGCTCCACCCATCGGCTGCTGGAATCACATCGGCAGATCAGCTTCACATTGGCCGGCGAGCCACCCGCTGGCGCCCGCCTGGTAGAACGGGATGGCAACGAAGCTCGTGTCTTGACAGATGGAGCCGACGATTATGCCGAAGCCTTGGCCGGTTGCGGGGCAACGGGCATTTCAGTGCAGCCCGTAACCCTCGAAGAACTCTTCGTCGGCCTGGTTACATAAACGGATATTCGTCATGAATGCGCTCATCGTTCGCGATTTCGCGCGCCGTCGCCGCTTAATTCTCGGGCTCTTAGGTGGGTTCTACTGTCTAATTGCTGTCACGGGCGCAATTGAAAACGAATACGGCGAGTGGGCAAAACTCTCCTTGTTTCTTGCGTACGCAATTGCTCCCGTTCTGGGATCAATCCTTGTCCATTTCGACAGCCTGCGAGGCTGGCAACGTGCCGTTCAGCAACTTCCCGTAAATTCCGGGACCGCTGTCAATTTCTCGTTGTGGTCAATCTGCGTGGGTATTCCTACTGCCTGGCTTGTACTGCTTACTTTGCCGACCGTAGTGTTCTGGTCGCCCGATCAGTTCGACCGGTGGTTTTCTTTAATTCTCGCAACCTTCAGCATTGTTTTCGCCTCCGCAAGTGTGTTTCTCTTCGGGCTCGCGCCGAACAAGCCAGATGGAAGGGATCGCGGTCGTGCAAAGCAAGACGCGGTCTTGACCCTATTGGGTCTGGCTATCTGGCTATCTGGATTTGTCCTTTACTTTCGTTGGGCCGGCGGTGCACGCTCGGGTTTTGATTTCCCGTATTTGCCTGTGCTGATGGCCGGTTTCCTTCTTTCCGGGGCTGGTCTTCTGCGCCTACAGGCAAAACTTGTCGGCACTGCGAAAGTAAGTAGAGTCCCCCAAAGGTTTGCTCGCGAACCGGTCAGGTCATGGCATGACTCATTCATGGGTGAGTCAATAGGCTGGGCTCATCTCACGGTTGTCTGGCTTGTCAGGCAGGTCAAACTTATCTTGGGAGCAGCTGTGGTTGCCCTTCTCATCGGCGTAGCACAGCACTACTTTCGCTTCATTGAAATCGAAGAACTCGCAATTGGACCTGCAACACCGGCTCTCTCCTATTCCCTGCTGTTTGCCGCTACGCTGGTATCCATGGGCTATGGCGCAATTGCCATAGAAATTTCCTCAGCGCGCATGCTACGTGCGCTGCCTCTCAGTTCGATGCATGGCGGCTTGCGGCTAGTCTGTTTGGCGTTCGCAGCAATCTTGTGCTTGATCGCACTGTTTGGAGTAGCCCTCTTTCTTCTTGAGAAAGACAACATCATTGGCTGGTTGTTCTTACTTGTGGGTGCTACAGGATTTGCCAGTCTCGCCATTCCGTGCGCCCTTTACTTCCATGACACAAATCTCAGCGCTTCGATTCCTTTGATCTTGGTCTTTGCGGCAACGATAGCCTGGATGCATATTGCGCCGCTTATGGAGCTTTCCGCTTTGAGCATTGTTGCCCCGGCCGTTTGCCTGGGCGGCAATCTGCTGACTCTTTCGCTTGTGGTCGGAATCTTCTCCCGCTCTTCACGTGCCTATCGTGACCAGGGGCCCTTGACTCGAATCGGCTTGGGGAACTGATCGCCGATGCGTGCCGACTCACGAGAATGGCTGGATATGCAGGCCCGGGGCCATACGATCTTTGATTGGCGCACCGTTGCTCATTTGCTGCAGCGCGAGTCCATTCTGTTCTTCGGCGCCAGCGCCAGCGGGCTCCATCTCTTTGTCTGCCTGCTCATTTACGGAAGTGCCGTCCATACGGGAACCGGCCTCGTCATCCTTGTTCTTGCAATTTTCCTGGCAATGTTGGGTGCCGAGATTGCCTTTTTCGATATCTATGGAGATCGTGGCCGGCCCCTTGTGAAACTGCCCATTCAGCGCAGTGCCCTTGCGCGAACGCACTGGTTTCTGGGAGTGGTTGTGCCTACTCTTTGGATCTGTGGCTTGACGGTATTGGTTACTCCATTTGTGGCTTCGGGAAGCAGGTTCACGTGGAGTTCGATAGTCTTTACATGCGCTGCCGCATTTGCCTTTGCCGGTATTGCCTATTGCCTGACCGCGTTCAGATTAGGTTCCGCCAGGATGCCATGGGGGAATGCCGCCAGATTCCCGGTGCCGTATTGGGTAGCGCTAACCCTTATTACCCTATTTGGCGGGGCTTATTTCCTGGTACCGCGGGTCGATTCCGGTCAATGGACACCGGTACTCTGGCTGCTGGCTGTGGCCGTTTTCGCATCCGCGCTCGGCTTTGCACGCGTTCATGCACTGCTGACCGCCGACAAAGCCCCCAAGCGTTCAAGGATTGCAGGCTTTAGTTCGATTCCGGGCAGGCGTCGGATCATCTTGCAAAGGCTAAACGGGTTTTCGTCGATCGCAACAACCAGCTTGTCGATGCCGGTCTTGTTGGCAGCGGGCGCGACTACTGGGTTGCTGCTGGCGCGCGGACTGGCTCAAGTGTTCGAGATTGAGACGACAAAGCCGCAGTTTGCTCTGGAAGGCGGTGCCGGGTCTGTTTTGGTTCCGGGGTTCTTTGTCCTATACGGCTTTGCCTTCACTATTGGGAAGTTCGCGGTTCCGCGGGTATTCCTGACCCTGCCCATTACCCCAATGGAACTTAGCGTCCGTCTCACGCTGCTACCGGTCGCATTGGTGCTTATTCAGTTGGTCCTTGCGGTTATCGGAATTCATTTGGCGGGCGGAAGCGTGGAGATTTCACTTCTCTTGGCGTTACTAGGGGGGACCGGCATAGGCAGTCTTGGCATTCCGGCTTCACTTGCAGCTACGTCTCGTCTCAGCGCCATGGCTTTTGCCCAACTTGGCTCATTGGCCACGCTATTGCTTTGGTTTCTCGCTGCGCCCTACATTGCGGCACTGCACGTAGTCGCTCCGCTTATTTTCGTCGCGGTCTCCCTGCTTTCGATATTCCTATCGAAGCAAGTCCTCACTCGATCCTCTTGGCACAGTACCAATAGCTCTCCCTTATACCCGCTCCGCGAAGGAATGCGGGCATGAAATCGTCAACATGGGTACGCCGGCTTATACGCTGGGATAACAAGCAGATCTGGATTGACCAAGTCTTGCTGGGCAAATTCGGTGCCTTCAAATACCTGGCGATCAGATTGAGTGCGCTCGTCCTCCTATTCACACTTCTACTCATCCCGGTTCTCTTTGCGTTGACCGCGTTCGCTGAATCATTGGGCTATGTGCGAACAGATGTCCATTTGGCGGATATATTGCTTGAGCAAAATACCAAACGAGTTCTCGCAGACCCGTGGATACCGTTTGTGACCGCCTTGGTCTTCGTGTGCTGCATAGAGGCGCCGCGTGTAATGCCGGGCATCAGGCACTGGCGCACTCTGCCACTTGGTGCGAATCAACTTTGTATACGGCTTCTGGCTGTCGTATCCGGCAAGCTCGCAATCCTGATTCTGCTGCCGGCCTGCGCGGTGCTCGCGGCCCGCGAAATCGATGTAGCTGTGGAACTGTTGTTTGCATGCTTGAGGACGGCCGGTTGGGGTTTGGTCGCCATGTCCATAGTCTGGAAACTCGGCACGCGCGCATACTGGGCATTCTGGGTGGTTCCCGGGATTCTCATTGGCCTTCAGTGGAACACTCCCGACCTGCTTGCCGGGCTTTGGCGGACGGCCGGTCCGGCGATGGGCATGGCAGGCTTGTTGATAGCGTGGATTCTGATCCGAATCATCGTGGTGCATTCGTCTCGCTTCGATCGCTATGCCGAAACATTGAAGGTATGACCTGACGCGCGGATCAACTCCAGAACTCCAGGAAGGATGTTGGGCGGCTACCGCTTGACTACGGCGACAGCAGCCGGTCGCCGGGCTTGATGCCCCAGCGCGCTACCGTGCCGGCCTTCAGTTCCAGCACGCGGTCCACCGGTTTGCCGGAGCGGATGCTCTCGAGGCTCAAGGGGCGGGTGTCGGTTGCAATGCTGGCGATCGTGCCGTCGGCGCGGATGAAGAGCATGTCCAGCGAGACGTGGGTGTTCTTCATCCACATGCTGACTTCGCGTTCGCCCTCGTAGACGAACAGCATCCCCCAGCCGTCCGGCACGTCGCGCACGTGCATCAGCCCGCGGCGCTGCTGCGCGGGCGTTTCCGCCAGCCACAGTTCCAGGAACACGCACTGGCCGCCGGAGGCCTCAAGCACGCCCCTGGCGCGCGCCAGATGGTCGAGATTTTGCGCGCTGGCCCACAACCAGGCCAGCAGCAGGCAACCCAATGCCAATGTCTTTCTTGCCACAAGCCAAGTATGTACCCGCTACAATCGACCGCCCATGCCTATTCAACCGCATAACTGACATGACGCCGGCCGAACCTGCCCCCCGGGAAACCAGCGAACTGCCGCTGGCCGCCCTGCGCGCACGAATGGAAGCGCGCGTGCTCGGCCAGGAGGAGTTCATCGAGCACATGCTTGTCACGCTGCTGGCCGGCGGCCACCTGCTGGTTGAAGGCGTGCCGGGCCTGGCCAAGACGCGGGCGGTGAAGGTGCTCAGCCAATGTCTGCACGCGAGCTTCCACCGCGTGCAGTTCACGCCGGACCTGCTGCCTTCGGACCTGACCGGCACGGACATCTTCCGGCCGCAGACGGGCGAATTCGAGTTTCGCGCCGGACCGATCTTCCACAACCTGGTATTGGCCGACGAGATCAACCGCGCCTCGGCCAAGGTGCAGTCGGCCCTGCTGGAAGCGATGGAGGAACGCCAGGTCACGGTGGCCGAGAAAAGCTGGCCGCTGCCGGAGCCGTTCCTGGTCATGGCCACGCAGAACCCCATCGAACAGGAGGGCGCCTACCCGCTTCCGGAGGCACAGCTCGATCGTTTTTTGATGAAGACCCGGATCAGCTACCCGAGCGCCGAACAGGAACAGCGCATCCTCGCGCTCACCCGCCGGGAAGCGGCCGAGACCGGTTCCAGTGCACAACCTCAACGGGACGCTTACACGGTGGAGGCGGTCCTCAAGGACCGGTCACGGGTGTTGCAGCTCCACCTGGCCGAGCGCCTGGAGCGCTACATCGTCGAACTGGTTAGGGCCACCCGCACGCCGGGCAAATACGATGCCGCGCTGGACAGCCTGGTCAGCTACGGGGCCAGTCCGCGCGCCTCGATCGCTCTGGATCGCTGCAGCCGGGCGCGCGCATTCCTCAAAGGCCGGGAATTCGTAACGCCCGGCGACATCCAGGCGGTGGCGCCGCCGGTGCTGCGGCACCGCATCATTCTGACCTACGAGGCCGAGGCCGAGGGACGTAACTCCGAAGAGGTCATCAATCGCCTGCTCGACTGCGTGGCCGTGCCGTAAGGAACATCGGCCGACCTCATCGGGCATAGAGGACACGACATTAGCCGCGGACGCACCTGGATCGGCTTGCCTGAACTGCTCGCCTTGCGGCACACCCCCCTGGGACCGCTGTTCCACTTCGGCGGCGACGCCCGCTCCGGGCCCGCAAGACTGGCGCCGCTGCGCGCCCGCGGAATGGAGTTCGACGAAGTGCGCGCCTGGCAGCCCGGCGATGATCCGCGGCACATGCACTGGAAGGCGACGGCCCGCACCGGCCGCCCCTACACCAAGCTGTACCAGGAGGAGAGCGAGCGCCCCACGGTGGTCTGCGCGGACCTCGGCGAGAGGATGCAATTCGCGACGGTGGGAGCGTTCAAGTCGGTGCTCGCGGCCCGTCTCGCAATGATGATCGCCTGGAGCGCGGTGGCCGCGCGCGACCGTGTCTCGGGCCTGGTGCTGTCCTCGGCGGGCCTTGCAGTTACGCCGCCGCTTCCCGGACGCCGCGGGGCCCAGCAACTGGCCCGCACGCTGGCCGGCGCATTTCCTGCCGGCGGCGGCGATGGCCACGGCGATGGCGGGAACGGACAAGCCGAATTCACCGATGCCGTACCTGCGCTGCAGCGCCATGCGCCCTCGGGCAGCCGCATGGTGCTGGTCAGCGACTTCCTGGGCGAGGGCGACATGGATGCGGTCCGCCGGCTGGCGGCGCGCCGGCCCCTGCTGATCGTGCGCCTCTACGATCCCCTGGATCGCGAATTGCCGCCGCCCGGGCGCTACTCCGTGCGGGACCAGGGCGGCGAGACGGTGTTCGATACCGGCGACGCGGCCGAGCGCCGCCGCTGGAGCGGCGCTTTCGATCGAAGGACACGCAATCTTCGGGAAATCGCGCGCAATTGCGGCGGCGCCTACATGCAATTTCGAACTGATGAGGACCCCGCTACTCAACCCGGAACCGCATCCGTATCCATTCCGATGCCGAGGGCCCCGATCCGGAGTATCCGGCAGTGAACGACGGCGCTGACCTGGCCGCGCAACTGCGCGATATTCACTTGCCGCTGCCGCCGTCGTGGTGGCCGCCGCAGCCCGGCTGGTGGCTGATCGCGCTCGCCCTGCTGGCAGCCGTCCTGTGGTGGCTGAGGCGTCCCCCGGCCTGGAAACGCGAGGCCCTGGCCCGCTTGCAAGCGGCGGAAGCGGACTACGCAAGCCATGGTGACACGTCCCGCCTGCTGGCCGAGATCACGGTGTTGCTGCGCTCCTGCGCGCTGATTCTCAGGGACCGGGGAGACGTCGCCGGACTGGTGGGCAAGGCCTGGTTCGACTGCCTCAAGGACCTCGCGCGCGGCGTCTGCCCGATGCCTGAGGACGCCCTCGTTCACGGCGCCTATCGGAAACAGGTGGAACTCGATGCGCGCGCTTTGTCGCAAGGCGTCGAAAGGTGGATCCGGCGCGCCCGCCGGCCGGCAGGCGACGCAGCGTGAGACTGGCGTTCGAATGGGCCTGGGCGTGGCTGCTTCTGCCGCTTCCGCTGTTCGCGTACCGGCTCTTCCCGCCGCTGAAGCGCAGCGCCGGCCTGGCTCTGCGGGTACCGGACCGCAGCCGCTTTACGCTGCCGGCCTCCGCCGCCGGATCGGACCGCCGCTTCAGCCCGGACTGGCTGCTTGCCGGGCTCATGTGGCTGTGCCTGCTGTTCGCCGCCGCTCGCCCCCTGCTGCTCGATGCAGGATTGACGGCCCCGGCCACCGGCCGCGACCTGATGCTGGCAGTGGACCTTTCCGGGAGCATGGAGGAGCGCGACGCGCGCCTGGGCGAAAGGTCCGCTTCCCGGCTGAATGCGATCAAGGCGGTTGCCGGCGACTTCATCGAGCGCCGCGCAGGCGACCGGGTGGGGCTGATCCTGTTCGGCGGGCAAGCTTATCTGCAGGCGCCGCTCAGCTTCGACCGGGCCACCGTGCGGGCGTTCCTCGAGGAATCCTCGGTTGGCCTGGCGGGGCGCCAGACGGCGCTGGGCGATGCCATCGCCCTGGCGGTCAAGCGCATGTCGCTGGACGGCTACGCACCGGAGCATCGGGTTCTGGTACTGCTGACCGACGGCGCCGCCACCGCCGGCGTGCTCACGCCAATGAAGGCCGCGCAACTGGCCCGCGAGGCCGGCCTGAAGATCTACACGATAGGCATCGGTTCTTCGCGCTCCGTGCAACCCGGGATTTCCTCGGAGCTCGACGAAGCCACCTTGCGGGCCGTTGCGGAAATCACCGGCGGCCGGTATTTCGGGGCGGGACCGGCCGGCCGTCTTGAAGAGATTTACGCCGAACTGGAACAGTTGGAACCGGCGGACCTCGACGAACTGGATCTCGGTTCCGGCCGGCCGGTGCACGTGCCGCCGCTGGCGCTGGCATTCGCCCTGGGACTGGCGCTTGCCTGGCGCGCAAGACCGGCATAGGGACGGAAGGTGGAGTTCGACCTGCACTGGATCCGGCCCCTTTGGCTGCTTGCCCTGCCGCTGGCGGCGCTTCCCTGGCTGCCCGGCAGGCAGGGCAAGGGCCCCTGGACGAGGGTGCTGGATCCGATCCTGGCGACGTTTCTCCTCGAGCGCCGCGGAGCGCGGTCCGGCTCCAACTGGCGGCTGGTCTGCTCCGCGGGCCTGGCGCTCTGCCTGCTGGCCCTGGCCGGCCCCGCCTACCGGCAGCTGCCGGTGAGCGCAAACCGCGGCAGCGATGCGCTGGTGGTGCTGCTGGACGTGTCGCGATCCATGATGGCGGCGGACCTGACTCCGAGCCGCCTGGACCGGGCCCGGCTCAAGATCAAGGAGAGCCTGCGCATGCGTGCCTTCGGTCAAACGGGATTGGTAGCGTATTCCGGTCATGCCTTTACCGTCGCGCCGCTTACCACCGATTCGGCCACTCTCGTCAATCTGCTGGACGTGCTGGCGCCGGACGTCATGCCCAGCCGCGGCAGCGACGTGGCGGCAGCCATCGCCCGGGGACACCGTCTGCTGAACCAGGCGGACGCCCGCCGGGGCCGGCTGCTGCTGGTGAGCGACGGGTCCGGGGGCGAAAGGGCCGTGGAGGCTGCCCGCGCGCTGCGCGCCGACGGCCACGTTCTGCTGGTTCTGGGCGCCGCGACCCCGGAAGGGGCGCCGGTCCCCGACCTGCGCGGCGGATTCCTGCGCGACGCCTTGTCCGGGCTGGTGGTCAGCCGGCCTGATGAGACAGCAATGCTGCGACTGGCCCGGGAAGGGGGCGGCGCATACCACCGGATCACGGCCGACAACGGGGACTTGCGGGAGCTGATCGGCCGCGGCGGCGGTGGCCAGGCATCGCGCGCGCTTGCCTCGCCCGGAGGCGTGCAGGCGCAGCGCTGGCGCGATGAGGGACCGCTGCTGTTGCTGTTGCTGGCTCCGCTGGCGGCCTTGGCGTTTCGTCGCGGCTGGATCCTCCTGGTGGTGGTCCTGCCGCTCGGAGCCTACGCCGCCGACGGCTGGTTCACGACGTCCGACCGGCAGGGCATGCGCGCTTTCGAGAGCGGCGACTTCCCACGTGCCGGGGCATTGTTTGTCGATCCGCAATGGCGGGCGGCGGCGCTGCATCGTGAGGACCGTTTCCTCGAGAGCGCCGAGGTTCTCATCGATGTGACCACCGTTGCCGCGCGTTACAACCGCGCGACGGCCCTGGCTCTGGCCGGAAGGATCGAAACCGCGATTCGCCTTTACGAGGAGTTGTTGGTTGATCGCCCGGACCACGCCGACGCCCGCCACAATCTGGCAGTTCTCAAGGAGCAAGCCGGACTGGCGGAAGGCGAAAAGGACGAGGCGCCCGGGGCACGCACCGAGGCGCAGGCCCAACGCGCCGACCAGGCCGGCGAGGAAGAGCCGGGCGTGCCCGATGCCGGCGACGGCGAACTCACGGATGAACCGATGCTTCCCGAGCACACGCAGCGCTGGCTGCAACAGGTGCCGGACGACCCCGGCGGACTGTTGCGGCGCAAGTTCCTGCGGCAATACAAGGCGCAAGGCGTGGACCAGGAAGGCAAACCGCTGTGGCCCGGCGCCGAAGGCGAGCCATGGTAGCCCTGCGGGCGGGATACGCGCTGGCTGTGCTGGCGGCAATGCCGCTGCTTGCGGCGAAGGCGCAATCGCCGGCGGCCGAGCCGCCTTTCGTGGTTCGCACGGAGCTGAGCCGGCACGATCCCTGGGAACGCTCGCAGGTGCTGTACACGGTACGCATATTCCGCGCCTCCGGGTCGCGACAGTACGGGCGCATCCGGCGCCTGCACGATCCCATCCTGCTGCAGGGCGAGGCGCTGATGGAACAGTTGGGGACCGACCGGGAATACAACTTCCGGTCCGAAGACGCCGAATCCCTCGTTCTGGAACGGCGCTATGCGCTCTATCCCCAGTCGGTGGGGGAAATCCTGCTGCAGCCCGCAAGTCTGCAATGGATCGGCGAAGAGTTCGGCTTCCGAACCCGGAGTTTCATTCCGGATGCGGAACCGCAACGCCTTGAAGTGCGCCCGGTCCCGGCGCCTCCGCCGGGCCGTTGGCTGGCTGCCCGGGACGTGCGCTTGTGGGAAGAGTTCGAGCGCGAGCCGATCGGTCTGGTTGCAGGCGAGCCGATGATTCGCCTGATCGGGGTGCAGGTGGAGGGACAGCCGGCGCGGCAGATTCCCCGGATCGATCCCGGCGACGGGCCGAACTTCCGCCACTTCAGCGAACGCGCCGACTACGAGGAAACCGTGACTGCCGCCGGCCTCGTGGGAGTCCGCAGGCAGCGTGTGGCGCTGTTGGCTCTGCGTGGCGGCGAAGTGATCCTGCCCGCCATTCGGCTGAACTGGTGGAATACTGCCGACGAACGCTGGGAAACCGCCGAACTGCCGCAGCGCATACTGCAGGCCCAGGCGTCCTTTGAACAGGGCGCTGCACAGCCTCTTGCCGCTCCGGTTCAGGCGGTTCCCTTAAACGACTGGCTGGTTCCCCTGCTGGCCGGCGGCTGGCTGTTTACCGGGTTGGCCTGGTGGATATCCAGCCGGATCATCGCGAACCGCCGCCTCCGCGGGAGCCTCCTGTCACGCTTGAGCCGGGATTCCGGCGGCCGCCTGGCTCGTGTCCGCGAGCATCTGGGGAGCCTGGCCGCCGCGTGCCGCTCCGATGACGCAGCGGCGGCCGAGAAAGCCCTGCTCGCCTGGGCGCGGGCCTACTGGGGAAGCGGCGCGCCGCGCAATCTCAGGCAACTGGGCGATCGCTTCGGCGAGCCGGCCGCGACCGAGTGCCGGCGCCTTGATGCAGCCTTGTATGCGCCGGCAGCGGGCAGTTGGAACCCGGCTGTCCTGCTCCAGGCCGCGCGCCGTCCGCCACCGGTTCGGACTCCCGGCCGCCCCGGCCACAGCGGCCTTCCGGAGTTGTGGCCGCGGAAGCCTGGCGAAAGCGGATAAACTTGGAACAGCAATACATATCACCTTGAACGCAATGACCACAGGCACGCTGATTCCTCCTCCCGTTCGCGCCCGTATCGAAGATCGCGATCAGACGTCCGCGCGAGGACGCTCCATTACCGCAGGATTTGCCACCAGCCCGCTCGGCAAGCTGATGCTGGCGAACCTCGACGGCGCTCTTTGCCGCCTGGGGTATGCCGACCAGGCCGAGGACGTGATGTGGAGCAGGCTCGACCGGCGCTGGCGTGGGGCAAAGCTTGCGAGCGACGACGACTGGGCGCAGCGCGAGGCGGACCGCTTGTTTTCCGGCAGCGCCGACTCGGTCGAAGTCGTGCTGCGGGGGACCCGCTTCCAGCTGACCGTCTGGCAGGCGCTCCTGGGAGTTGCCGCCGGCCGCACCGAGTCCTACGGGGAGCTCGCCCGGCGGGCGCGCAAACCGGGCGCCTCGCGGGCCGTAGGCGGCGCCCTGAACGCCAATCCCGTGGCCTGGCTGGTGCCTTGCCACCGCATCGTCGCCGGCGACGGCGGACTGTGCGGCTACGGTGGCGGCCTGCATCGCAAACGCCGGCTATTGGCCGCCGAGGGAGTGCGGGCGGCATGAGCCGGCACAGCAGTCCGGCGCTGACCGCACTGGGCGCGATCCCGGTGGTCAGCGGCGCCAAGTACCGAACTCCGCAGGGCTTCAGCGCGGTCAGAAACGGTCAGAAACGCCGCGCCGGGACGGAGCCGGACCGGGCGGGCCGCAAGCCCCGATGGCTGCGGGCAAAGTTGCCTTCGGGTGCTCGCTACCTGGGTCTCAAGAGCCTGATGCGCGAGCATCGGCTGGCCACGGTCTGCGAGGAATCGCACTGCCCCAACATCGGCGAGTGCTGGAACGCGGGCACCGCCACACTGATGGTCATGGGCGGCGTATGCACGCGGGCCTGCCGCTTCTGCGCCGTGGATACCGGCAACCCGGCCGGCTGGCTGGATTCCGAAGAGCCCGAAAACGCCGCCGAAACGGTGCGGCTGATGGACCTGGGGTACGTCGTGCTGACCTCAGTGGACCGGGACGATCTGCCCGATGGCGGCGCCTCGCACTTCGCCGCCTGTGTGCGGGCCATCCGCCGCCGCAGCGCGAAGACCGCCGTTGAGGTGCTGACGCCGGACTTCAGGGGCGATGAAACAGCGGTACGCACCGTGCTGGACTCCAGGCCGGTGGTGTTCGCCCACAACATCGAGACTGTCCGCAGGCTGACGCCGCGGGTGCGCGATCCGCGGGCCGGCTACGACCAGTCCCTGGGCGTGCTCAGGGCCGCGGCCCGCTACGGGTCCGCGATCCTCACCAAGTCGAGCATCATGCTGGGCCTGGGCGAGGAAGCCGCGGAAATACGCCGGGCCATGCACGATCTGCGCGAGCAGGGCGTGTCGCTGCTGACACTTGGACAATACCTGCGCCCCACCCCGCACCACCTGCCGGTGGAGCGATTCGTTCCGCCCGAGGAGTTTGCCGGGTGGCGGGAATACGGCCTGGCCGCCGGTTTTGTCGAGGTCGTCGCCGGACCCCTGGTGCGTTCGAGTTACCGGGCAGAACGCGCCCTGATGGGCAATAATGCAGGTGTGGAACTGGCGCCGTATGCTGATACAGGCGCCGTGGAACCTGCGTTCTCCGTCAACTGAAACGGGGAGAGGAGGTAGAGATGAAGAAATTAGTGGTTATTTTCGTGGCCCTGGCCGCAGCCGGATGCGTAAGCGAGTCTTCGCTGCGGGTCGAGGCCAACCAGCAATTCCAGCAGATGCGCCGGCAGATGCCGCTATCCAAGGATCCGGCCGAGCGGGCCTACATTTTCTGCGTGGCGCAATCGGTGCTGCGGGTGGTCGAGGAACCCTATGCCAGCCGCGCCTGGGAAATTGAGGTATTCAATTTGCCCGACGCGAACGCTTTCGCAATGCCCGGCGGCAAGATCGGTGTGTTCAACGGCATTCTGAAAGTTGCCCAGGACCAGGACCAGCTGGCCGCGGTAATCGGTCATGAGATCGCCCATGTGACACGCGAGCACCAGGTGGCGCAGGCCAACCGCGGAATGGCGACCACCGGCGTGGCAGCCGTTGTAGGCGGGGCTTACGGGATGTCGAACGAGGCCCAGGCACTGGCGCAGATCGGGCTGACGCTGCCGTTCAGCCGCAAGCACGAGAGCGAGGCCGATGATCTGGGCCTGTTGTACATGGCCGATGCGGGCTTCGATCCGAGGGCCAGCATTACGCTTTGGAAGAACATGGACGAAGCCAAGTCGGGCAGTGCGCGGCCCCCGCAATTCCTTTCCACGCACCCCGCGCCCGAAGACCGGATGGGGAACCTGATTTCACGGATGAGCAGTGCGCTGGACCGCTATAACGACGCGCTGGCCAGCGGCATGCGTCCGGTGTGTGAGTAAAGGCCGCCGGCGCAATCACGCCGAGGAATGATCCCGCTTAGCGACGACAACAAGACGCGTCGAACGCCGGTCGTCAGTTACGCGCTGCTGGCTGTTATCGTGCTGGCATTCCTCTGGCAGCGTCAGATGGACGAGGCCGCGGTCTATGCATTCGGGCTGATCCCCGCGCGCCTGATACACGGCGCCGCTTTGCCGCCGCAACTGGAATGGGCGCCGGCCTGGGCCACCGTGTTCACATCCATGTTTCTGCATGGCGGTTGGCTGCACCTGGGGGGCAACCTTCTCTACCTCTGGATATTCGGCGACAACGTGGAGGACGCGCTTGGCCGCGGGCGGTTCGTCGCTTTCTATCTCACCTGCGGCCTGGCGGCGGCGTTGGCGCAAACGGTCTCGGAGACGACCTCGGTCATCCCCATGATCGGTGCAAGCGGCGCCATATCCGGAATCCTGGGCGCATACCTGAGGTTGTACCCCCACGCCCGGGTCCGGGTGCTGCTGCCCTTGTTGATCGTTTTCTACACCGTCCGTGTGCCCGCGTGGCTGGTACTGGGGCTCTGGTTCCTGTTTCAGCTTGCTTCCAGCGCAACGATTCAGGCCGGGCAGGGCGGAATCGCGTTCTTCGCCCATATCGGTGGCTTTCTTTCCGGGCTTATTCTGGTAGGCTTGTTCATGCCGCGTCGCAAAGCGCGGTTTTAATTTCTTGGGAAAACTAGTCTGGGAGGAACACCATGGTGCGTTTGAACCTGGTTCTGTTGTCGGCGGCTTTTGCGCTGGCAGCTTGTGGAGGCGGCGCTCCGTCCGATGACGGCGCTGCGGCGGACGATTCCGCTGCTGCGGACAGCGCCCCCATGGAGGAAGTCATGCCTGCTGACGATGCCGCCGCTGACGATTCTGCGGATGCGGAAAGCGCCCCCATGGAGGACCTCGCGCCCGCTGACGATGCCGGCGGCGACGATTCTGCGGATGCGGAAAGTGCCCCCATGGAGGACCTCGCGCCCGCTGAAGATGCTGGTGGCGACGGCGACGAAGGCGGCGAAAGTTAGCTGAGCATTCAGGTTGCATGGACGGTTCGCCGTCCATGCAATTCTCTGATGGGCAGGGGCTGGCGTGCATGCGCCGGGTCCCTTTTTGAGGCTGAGTATGGCTGTCCCGGTTGTCCTGCCTCGACATTTCCTTGTGTCATTTGTGCACGCCCATGCACGCAATGACAGGTAATTCCTCAAAAAAAGAGGCCCGAAAATGAACCGATCCGTTCTTGCCGCTGCGGCGGCCTTCCTTGTTATTGGCGGCGCATCGCCGGCCGTTACGGCCGATACCGACGCGTCATGGGATGCCTCGATGGCCGCGGTCCTGGCGGGAGACCAACGTGGGTCCGGCCGCAGCGGCACGCCGAATTCAGCCCGGGACGACGCCCGCCATCCTGCCGAGACGCTCAAGTATCTTGGCCTTCAGCCCGACTCCAGCGTCGTGGAAATCTGGCCTTCCGGCGGTTGGTATACCGAAGTGATCGCACCCTTCGTGGCGGAGAACGGACAGTTTTACGGAGCGCATATTCCGGGGGACCACGAAAACGAGCGCTTCCGCAGGGGCGTGGAGCGCTATAAGGAAAAGCTGGCCGCCAACCCCGAGGTGTACGGCAATGCCCAGGTTACGACGATGTTCCCCGGCAAGATGGCCCTGGCTCCGGAACCCGTCGACCTGATCTTGAGTTTCCGCAACATCCACAACTGGATGGCGTTCGGCTTTGTCGACGAGGCGTTTCAGGCCTTCTACGACGCGCTGAAACCGGGCGGGATACTGGGCATCGTGGAGCACCGCGGCGACCCGGGCTCGGAGCAGGATCCCAAGGCGACGTCCGGCTATGTGACCGAGGCCTATACGATCATGATGGCCGAGAAGGCTGGATTTGTGCTTGACGGAAGCTCCGAGATCAACGCCAACCCCAAGGACAACCACAATCATCCCGAGGGCGTATGGACGCTGCCGCCCACCCTGCGTCTGGGCGACGAGGACCGCGAGAAATACACGGAGATCGGCGAAAGCGATCGCTACACGATGCGTTTTCGCAAACCCGAAGCCTGATCTCACCTCGATCCGCCCTTTTCGAGGGCCGCGCGCGGTCTTAAAATACCGCCGCCATGATTCGTGCAGAGTCACTCAAGAAACACTACGGTGCGATCAAGGCAGTTGACGGAATCTCCTTCGCGATAGAACCGGGGGAGGTCGTCGGACTGCTTGGTCCCAACGGCGCCGGCAAGACCACCACCATGCGCATGTGCGCCGGCTACCTGGCGCCTACCTCCGGCAGCGTCGAGATCCACGGCTTCGATCTGCTGACGCAGACCATCGCCGCCCAGAAGACCTTCGGCTACCTGCCCGAGGGTGCGCCGCTGTGGGGCGAAATGACCCCCCGCGCTTTTCTCGACTTCATTGCCGACGTTCGGGGCCTCCAGGGCGAGCGGCGCACCGGCCGCATCAGCGAGGTCGTTGGCCTGCTGCAACTGAACGCGGTGCTCGATCAGCGCATAGAAACCCTGTCGAAGGGCTTCCGCCGCCGCGTCGGACTGGCCCAGGCGGTGCTGCACGATCCTCCGGTGCTGTTGCTCGACGAGCCCACCGATGGGCTGGACCCCAACCAGAAACACGAAGTGCGCGAACTCATACGCGGTATGTCCAGCGACAAGATCGTGGTGATTTCCACCCACATTCTCGAAGAAGTGGAAGCTGTCTGCAGCCGCGCCATCATCATCGCCAACGGCCGTATCGTCGCCGATGACAATCCCTCGGCACTGGCCGCCCGCTCCGAGTCCGGGCGGCTGGATCGCGTGTTCCGCCGCATTACCACCGGGCAGGCGCAATGAAGGGACTCGTCCGGACGATCGCCCGCAGGGAGTTGCGCGCCTACTTCGCAACCCCGGTCGCATACGTGTTCATCGTCATTTTCGTGGCGCTCAGCGGGGTCTTTGCGTTCTACCTGGGCAACTTCTTCGAGCGCGAGCAGGCCGACCTGACGCCGTTTTTCGGGTTTCATCCCTGGCTGCACCTGGTGCTTGCGCCGGCCGTATCGATGCGCTTGTGGGCCGAGGAACGTCAAACGGGGAGCGTGGAACTGCTGATGACCCTGCCGGTGGCTGCCTGGCAGGCGGTGGTGGGCAAGTTCCTGGCCGCCTGGTGTTTCATCGGCGCGGCGCTGGCATTGACCTTTCCCATCTGGATTACCGTCAACTACCTGGGTGATCCGGACAACGGCGTAATCCTGGCCGCCTACTGCGGCAGCCTGCTGATGGCCGGCGCTTACCTGGCGATCGGCGCCTGCATCTCCGCCGCCTGCCGCAGCCAGGTCGTGGCTTTCGTCACCACCGTGGTGGTCTGCTTCGCATTCCTGCTTGCCGGATTCCCGCTGGTGCTGGACGCCTTCGCCGGCTGGGCGCCTGAGGTGCTCGTGGACACGATCGCCTCGCTGGGTTTCCTCACCCACTACAACGCCATCAGCAAGGGCGTGCTGGACGCCCGCGACGTGATTTACTTCCTGCTGGTCATGGCGGCGTTCCTGTACGCCAACGCCATCGTGCTGGACCTCGGGCGCGGCAACTAGGAACAAGGCAGCAATGGCCCAGAGTATCAAGCCGCGCTACGGGCAGTTGGGACTGGGCGCCCTGGCGCTGGTGTTCCTGGCGGCCGTGGGACTGGTCAACCTGGCATTCCGCGGAGCGCGCCTGGACCTTACCGAGGCCGGCCTCTACACCCTTTCGCCCGGTACCCGTAGCGTCCTGGAGAAGATTGAAGAACCCATCCGCCTGTATTTCTTCGTCTCCCACAGCGGCCTTTCCGACAGTCCCGGCTTGCGCTCCTGGGTCGACCGCGTTGAGGACATGCTGCTGGAGTTAGAGGCCGCAGCCGGCGGACAGCTGCAGGTCAGCATCATCGATCCGGCGCCGTTCTCCGAGGACGAAGAGCGCGCCGCCGCCTTCGGCCTGCAGGGGGTGCGCCTGAATATCAGCGACGAGCCGCTGTATTTCGGCGTGGCCGGATCCAATGCGGTAGGGGATGAAGAGTTCATCGGCTTCATGGACCCCCAGCGCGAACAGTTTCTCGAATATGACCTGGCCAAACTGATCTACACCCTCGCGCGCACCGAGGAGCCGGTGGTTGGCCTGGTCAGCAGCCTGCCCCTGACCGGCGGATTTGACCCCGCCCAGACCCGGTTGACCGAACCCTGGATCATCACGTCGCAGATCAGCGATCTGTTCGACCTGAGAAACCTGGATGTGCTCGAGGATGAGGTCGAAGAGGAAGTCGATGTCCTTATGCTCGTGCATCCCAAGGGGTCGACGCCGCAGCAGCTGTATGCACTCGAACAGTTCCTGTTTCGGGGCGGGCGCGCCCTGGTGTTCATGGATCCCCTGTCCGAGGCCGACCCGGCCAGCCCGCCGGCCGGCGCCATGGCTGGAATGCCGGCGGACCGCTCCTCCAATCTGGAGGGACTGCTGTCCCACTGGGGCCTTGAGATGCCCCGCGAGACGGTCGTCGGCGACGGCCGCTTTGCCCTGCGCGTCAGTGAGGCCGACCGAACCCTGGTACGCCATCCGGCATACATCGGCGTGGACCTGGAGCAAACCGGCTCCGGGGAGGTCGTCACCGCCGAACTGGACGTGCTGAATTTCGGTTTCGCCGGCTACCTCAAGGCGGCGGAGGACGCTGCCGTGGAACTGATTCCGCTGGTCATGAGCAGCACCGACGCGGGATTCCTGGATCCCACCCTGCTGGCCTTTACCCCGGACATCGACAGCCTTTGGTCGGGCTTTTCGCCGCAGGGCGAGGCGCTGACCCTGGCGGCACGGGTCAGCGGCACGGTCCCCAGCGCGTTTCCCGACGGGCGCCCCGAAGAGCCGGAGGCCGGGCCCGACGGGAGTGAGGAGGAATCTTCGAACCCGTTTGCCGAAGCGGCGGACGCCGCCGGGGAGGACGAAGCCCCGGTGCGGGAGCATCTCGCCGAAGGGGAGGTGCAGCTCATCCTGGTGGCCGACACGGATATGTTGTCGGACCGGATGTGGGCGCAGGCGCAGACCCTGTTCGGCCAGCGGCTGGTCACCGCCTTTGCCAGTAACGGCGACTTCGTGATCAACTCGCTGGATCAGCTGGCCGGCAGTTCCGACCTGATGGGCCTTCGCGGCCGAGCCGCCTTCTCCAGGCCCTTCGACCGCGTGGATGAGCTCCGCCTGGAGGCCGAGGCGCAGTTTCGCCTGACCGAGAACGAATTGCAGCAGGAACTGGTGAGTACCGAGAACCGCCTGGCGGAGCTTCAGGAGGCGCGCGCCGACGTGTATGCCTTAAGCCCGACGCCGGAGCAGGAAGCGGAACTCGAGAAGTTCACCGGGGAACGCTTGCGCATACGCCGCGAGCTGCGCGAGGTGCGCCGCAACCTCGACGCCAGTATCCAGCGTCTGGGCGCCAGGCTGAAGATCATCAACATCGGCCTGGTCCCGCTGCTGATCGGCCTGGGCGGGCTGGTCCTGGCGGTCATGCGCCGCCGCAAGAGGGGTGCCCGCGGGTCATGAACCGCCGCTCGCTGCAGATCCTGGCCGCCGGCGGGGTCCTGCTGGTCGCCGCCCTGCTGCTGGGGCGGCTCGATTTCACGCGCGAGGGCCCGGCGCGCGATCTGCATGCGCCCGGACTGGCCGACCGGCTTGACGACCTTGAGTCCCTGCGCGTAATTGCCGCCGGCAACCGGGTGGTCGCCACCGTTCAGCGCGGCGACCAGGGCTGGGTGGTCGCGGAGAAGGGCGGGCACCCGGTAGACTTCGAGCGCTTTCGTGGCAGCCTGCAGGCCTTGTCGCAGGCCCGCCGGGTGGAGAGGAAGACCGCCGTGGCCGAGTTCTACTCCCGCCTTGGCGTCGAGGACCCTGATGATCCGGACGCCGCCGGTTATCTGCTGGAACTGGACTTTGGGGATGAACATCCGTCCGAAGGATTCATTGTGGGTAACCGGGCGGGAAACAACATGGCTTATGTCCGCACCGCCGGCGAAGAGCAAAGCTGGCTGGTGGGCGCCGATTTCGACTTGTCGGAGCAGACCCGCGACTGGCTGGACCGGGAGATCATCGATCTGAGCTCCCCCACGGTGCGCCGCGTGGTGCTGGATCGGGGACCGGGTCGTGTGCTGGAGATCGCCAGGGACGACTCCGGCGACATCAATTTCACGCCCCTGAATATCCCCGAGGGACGCGAGCTGAGCTACGGTAGCGTGGCCAACAGTATCGGCAGCGCCCTGGCGAACGTCGAGGCCAACGACGTCTTGTCCGCCGCGGATGTGAATGAGCTGCCCCAGGCGGTGCTGGCCCGCTACGAGACTTTCGACGGACTGGTCGTGGAGCTGGACGTCCGCGAGGACGCGCAGGACGATCCCCGCTACTGGGTGCTGATATCTGCGACCGCTGAAGCCGAGCCGGAAGGAGGCGGGGCCGCGGAGCGGGCTCGGGAAATCAAGGCCAGGCTGGCCGGCTGGGCCTACGAACTGCCTCAGTACAAGAGCGATCAGTGGTTCAAGAAAATGGAGGACCTGCTCAAGGAAGAGTAGGCGCTGAGCATGAGCGCTTCATCCACGGGCTAGACTTCCCCTTAAGGCCACATTCATGGGATCAATCGAAAACATCTTGTACGGGGTATCCATCTGGATCATCCCGCTGTTGCTCGCCATCACGCTGCACGAGGCCGCCCACGGATACGTGGCGCTGAAATACGGCGACGACACCGCCCTGCGTATGGGGCGGATCTCCATCAATCCCCTGCGCCACATCGACCCGGTGGGCACCGTGGCAATGCCCCTGATCCTGTTGGCGCTGTCGGGGGGCAGCTTCATGTTCGGCTACGCCAAGCCCGTGCCGGTGGCTTTTCACCGCCTGCGCAATCCGCGCGCCGACATGGTGAAGGTGGCTGCCGCCGGGCCCCTTTGCAATCTGCTGCAGGCCTGGGTGGCGGCATTGCTGCTGCACGTCGCCGGCGGTACCGGACTGGTGCTGGATGCGTGGCTGCAGCAGGTCCTTGGGGTGGCCATTTATTTCAATGTGCTGTTGGCGGTGTTCAACATGCTGCCGCTGCCGCCGCTGGATGGCGGCCGGGTGGCCGTGGGCCTGCTGCCCGACTCGCTGGCGGCGCCGCTGGCGCGCCTGGAACGGCATGGGTTCGCAGTGCTGCTGGGCCTGCTCTTCGTGCTCCCGTGGGTGGGGTCCCAACTCGGCCGGAACTGGAGCATCTTCCAGACCTTCATCATCCCGGTCACCCGCCGGCTCAGCTCCTTTATCCTGATGCTCGCCGGCCACTCTTGAACCGGGCCGCCGCTTGAGCGCGCCGGTCAGCCGGAGCGGTTGCGGAAAATCAGGATCTTCTCGTCTCTCATGACGTTGTAGAGGCCGAAAACGATCTTCGGTATCTCGTGCAACAGCTCCATCCCGGCATCCACGGCCCACTCGCTCATCTGTTCCGTGGTGGTGTACTCGCGGCGGTCCACGGTCGCGTTGCCGATCACGAATATCGCCTTCGCTTCCGGCTTCAGCACCCGGGCCACCTCGCCGAACATCCGCCGCATGTCGCGGTTGTAGAGTTCCAGCTTCTCCTTCGGTCCCTGGCCCCGGACGCCCGTCATGGCGCCGCGCAGTTCCGGCAGGTCGACATTGAGGGCGCGAAGGGCGTGCTCGTCGTTCTTCACGTAATCCAGCGCGATGGAGTAGGGCGGCGAAGTCACGACGGCGTCCACGGTTGAGTCCTGTATGCCTGCTTGCCGGAGTTGTCCAGCATCGCCCGGCGCAATCGACACGGTTCCGGCTTCGATACCGAACCGTTCAAGCGCCTGCGCGTGTGCTTCCACGGATTGCAGCATGGCCTTGAGGTTCTTTTTGAACGACGCGGGCCCGTCGCGCCGCCTCCGTGACACGTCGCTCAAGGCGACCATGCGCGCGATCTGGACGAATTCGGCAACGCCGGTGTCGGGGTGCCCGGCCAGGGCCGAGTCCGCCAGGTCCAGCACCGCTTCGCCCAGCAGGGCACGCACCTGCTCGCGGATCCCGTCCACCGCCCGGACGGAATCGACCTTGACGCGCCCCAGCATCACGCACAGCGGCGACATGTCGATCCCGATGCAACGCATGCCCAGCAGAGAGGCCTCCAGCGCGGTGGTGCCGCTGCCCAGGTACGGGTCCAGCACCAGCGAGCCCGGGCGGGCGCCGGCGATATTGAGCAATGCGCGCACCATCTGGGGATGGAACTTGCCCTGGTACGGGTAAATCCAGTGCGTCAGGTACTGGTTGACCGACCGCGTGCGGTTGAAGTCCCCACCCTGGTAGTTGGGCCGGATAAGCTGTTCGTAGACCGTCTGCCGGCCATCCAGCTCCCCCACGTAGGCGGAACGCTTCAGCAGCTCCGGCTCGCATCGGCCGGCGTCAAGGCTGACCCGCCAGGGGTTGTCCGCGTCCCGGTCCCAGCCCCGGCAGCCCAGCGCCCGCGCCTCCATCCGGGCGAGCTGCTCCTCGTAGAGGAACTGGACATTGCGCTGCAGGGCTAGCGTGTTCATGGGCCGCACCGTAGCAGAAACGCGGCGCGATGTACACCGGGAGAACAGGCCGTCGGCGCGCTACAGGCGGTCGTGAATCCGAAGCCGGCGGCAGGGCCGAATGCACCATGCGCGAACCCTGCGCTACAATCGAGTACCCGCCCTTCGTCGAGGAGGTAGCCCATGTATATCAATTTCTGGTACGCCGCCGAGCGGTCCGAGAAGCTCACGGCCGATAAACCCCTTCGCGTGCGCATGTTGAGTCACGAGTTCGTGTTGTTCCGCGACACCAAGGGCAAGGCGCATTGTCTGAGCGACACCTGCATCCACCGCGGATCGTCGCTCGCAGGCGGCAAGGTCATGGGGGACTGCGTGCAGTGCCCGTATCACGGCTGGCAGTACAACGGCAGCGGTCGCTGCGTAAGCATCCCCTCGCTCGGTCCCAAGGGGCGCAAGAAGGTGCCGCCGCGCGGTCAGGTGGACGGCTATCCCACCGAGGAGCGCTACGGCCTGATTTTCGTGTTCCTGGGCGACCTGCCGGAGGAAGAGCGCCCGCCCATCATGCCGATTTCCGAGTGGGGCCAGGAAAACTGGCGGCCCAGCACCATGGACTACCACTGGAACGCCAACTACGAGCGCGCCGTGGAGAACGGCCTGGACCCGGCTCACAACGAATTCGTGCATCCCACCCACGGTTACTCCGGCGAGCGCGCGGAATACAAGGTCAACGATTTGCGGATCGAGCACCATGACCATGGATTTGAATTCATGCACACCTTCCAGTCTCCGCCGCTGAAGAACTGGCTGATGAAGAGAATCCGCAATTACGACGGTCCGCTGGACGCGGGGTCGGGCCATCACGGGCCGAACGGCTTGTACACCTACATCCACCTCACGCCCACCAAGTGGTTCCACCAGTACGTGTGGGAAACCCCGGTCGACGAGCACCGCCTTCACACCTTCCTGGTGTCCATGCGCAACTGCATGATCCCGAAGAACAAGTGGTTCCTGAAGGTGGCCGACGACACGATGGACAAGCGCAATTTCGCGATCGCCGAACAGGACCGCCCTGTGATCGAGAAGCTCGACCCGGTGTGCACGCCGGCCGAACGCAGCACCCGCGAGTTGCTGATGCCGGCCGACAAGGTGATTTGGCTGTACCGCGAACGCCTGGAGCAATGGGACGACAAGGGCTGGCGAATCGACGCCGACGAACTCAAGCGCATGCGGGCGAAACGCAACGTGGTCTATGCGATCCCGTCGCCGGCCCGGCGGACATCGAAGGCCTGGGTGCTGGATCCCGTCCCCCTGGTGGAGCCGAAGCCTACTGCCCAGCCTTTGCGCGCTGTCGGCGCCTGAGGTTCCGGCCCTTCGCCCTTTCCTGCTTCCCCCCTATTGGGGAGGCGCCATCCTTGGCTCGGTTCCGCCATCCTGGCTTCAACGCTCCCCAATAGGGGGGAAGCAGGAAAGGGCTTTAGCTGCCATCGTTCGCGTTTGACGCGCCGACTGGGTAGCCCATCCCGTTAGTCTGCAGACCTGCAAGTCCGGCTTTTTCCCTACACTCCTCCGTTAAGGAGCGTTGAAGCCAGGATGGCGGAACCGAGCCAAGGATGGCGCCTCCTTAACGGAGGAGTGCAGGGAAAAAGCCCACCAGCTTTGATAGCCAGCAACTAACTCCTCAAGGTAACGGGAGTCGGACCGCGCGCGGTTCTGCGCGACCGCAGCAGGCGTCGCACGTCGCCACCTATCGCCATGACGCACGGCACGTAAATCAGCACCAGCGGCGGCGCCAGCATCAACCCGAACACCAGCGTGATCGCCAGCGGCTGCACCAGCTGGGCCTGCAGGCTGCCTTCAAACAGGATGGGCGTTACGCCCACGATCGTGGTCATGCTGGTCATCAGGACCGGCCGCAGACGATCCTGGGCCCCATGCAGCAGCGCGTCCAAAAGCGGCTCGCCTTCTTCCCGGTGGCGCTGTACAGCCGAGACGAGGATGATCGAGTCGTTCACCAATACACCCGCCAGACCCAGCAGCGCAACCAGGCTGAACATGCTCAGATTGAAGCCGAAAGCCAGGTGGCCCAGTATCGCCCCCACCAGGCCAAAGGGAATCACGCTCATTACCACCAGCGGCGTCGCGTAACGGACGAACACCCAGGCCAGCACGATGTACATGCTGCCCAGTGCGACGATCGCCGCCATCCGGAAGTCCGCCAGTGCCATCTGCTGCTGTTCGGCGCGCCCCAGGAAGCTGATCGCAACGCCGTATTGCTCCCGTATCGTGCGCATGATGCCCTGTTCCTGCATGGCGCGAATCACCTGCCCGCTGGTGGTCATGGTCGGATTGATGTCCGCTGACACCGTGACCTGGCGCACCCCGTCGGTGCGCCGGATCTGGGAGAAGCCCACTCGCTGGTGCAGGTCCACGACTTCGGTCAGCGGCGCTTCCACACCCGAGCGGGAACGCAGGTAAAGACTGCGCAGGCCCGCCTCGCCCGGTCCCGCCTCCGGCAGCTTCACCAGCACCCGCAGTTCTTCCTCGTCGCGCGGAACCCGGTCGGCCAGCGCGCCCTCGTACGCGTTGCGCACCTGGCGCGCGACCTCCGACGCGCTGAATCCCATGGCCTCTCCGGCCGGCGTGATCTCCAGCAGGACTTCCTGTTTGCCGCGGGGCAGGTCGTCATCCACCGAATCCACGCCCGGTACCGCCTGCAACCACCGGGCGGCATATACCGCGGCTGCCTTCATGTCCTCCAGGCCGGCGCCGGAGAGGCTCAACTCCACGTCGTTCCCCGGCGGGCCCGCCACTTGCCGGGAAAAGAAGATCAGTTTCTCCACACCGGGCGAGCGCGTCGCCTCGCGCTTCCAGGCCTCGATGAATTCCTCGTTGCGCACCGCGCGGGTATCGCCGGGCGCCAGTTCGATCGTATATACACCCATGTGGTCAGCGCTGACCTCCAGGGGCGCGTTGCCCACGCCGGGATCGCGCGTCGCCACCGAGCCCACGCCGAAGGCGATCAATTCGCCCGGTGCATGACCCAGGTTGCGCTCCGCGGCGCGCGACGCCCGGCCGAGCTCGGCCACCATGACTTCGGAGTCGCGCCGGGGCGCCCCGGGGGTAAAGGCGAAATTGGCGAACACCAGGTCGGATTCCGGCGCCGGGAAGAAGTCGAAGCCAATCCTTCCGGTGCCCATCATGGTGATCGACAGCAGGAACAGGCACAGCGCGGTAGTGACGCTCGCGTAGCGTTGCCGCAGGGCAGCCTGAATCATGCGGGTGAAGGCGCCCCGGCGAAAACCCGCGAAACCCTCATCGAAGCGCACGCGCCAGCGAGCCGGCTGGCCCTGTTTGCTCAGCGCGGAGCGCAAATGCATGGGCAAAATCAGAAAGCACTCCACCAGGCTGGCCGCGATCACGAGGCTCAGCGTGAGCGGCAGGTCCTTGATGACGCTGCCGACTTCCTCCTGGACCATCAGTATGGGAAGGAATGCCGCCAGCGTGGTGAGCGACGCGGCCAGGACCGGAGGAAACATGATCCGCGCCGCGCGCTCGGCCGCCTCGCCTCCCGGCACGCCGGAGTCATAGAGGGTGCCGGCGTGTTCGGCCACCACGATGGCGTCGTCCACGATGATGCCGATGCCCATGATCAGCGCGAACATGCTGATCATGTTGAGGCTCAGACCGATGGCCGCCATGCCGGCCATCGCCGCCAGGAAGGAAATGGGGATGCCGACCGCAACCCAGAACGCCGGCCGTCCGCCGAGGAACAGGTAGAGCACCGCCAGCACCAGCAGCAGTCCGCCGGCGCCGTTCACCAGCAGCATGTCCACGCGCTGGGTCACCTGGTCGGCGAGAACGTCGAACAATTCCACCCGCAGGCTGGAGGGAGTGGTTGCGCGGAACTCCTCCAGGTAGGCCGCGACCCCCTGCTGCGCCACCATCGAGTCCACGCCGCGGCTGCGCCTCACGTTCAGGTTGATCGAGGCGTACTCGCCGACCTGCCGGGCCACTTCGCCGTCGGCCGCGGTCTCGTGGATCCGCGCGATGTCCTTCAGTTGAAGCCGTTCGCCGGACTCGTTGGACAGGACCTCCAGCTCCGCGAGTTCCGCTGCCGTGCGCGCTCGCCGCTCGCTGCGGATCTGGCGCGAGATGCGGTCCGTTTCCAGGGTCCCGCCGGGAAGGTCGAGGCTGGAACGCGCAATGCGCTGGGCGATATCGTCCAGGGTCAGGTCCAGCCGCCGCAGGGTCTCCGCGGGCACCTCCACCCGGAGCTCGCTCTTGCGCAGGCCGCTCATGCGAATCGAGCTGACGCCCCGCTGCAGTAGCGCATTGCGGATTTCCCAGGCGTACGCCTTCAGCGCGCTCTCGGTGAAGGGACCGGAAATCTCAATATTGCAGATGACCTCGGTCGGATCCAGCAGGCGAACCACGGGTCGCTCCATCTCCTGGGGGAAGGTCGCCACCCGCGCCACGGCCGACTGCGTGTCGGTCAGGGCCTTGGCCATGTTGCTGCCGAAATCGAATTCAAGCAGAAGTACGGCGCGTCCCTCGAAGGACGTGGCGTTCACCCGGTCCAGGTTGTCCACCCGCATGAATTCCCTTTCCAGCGGCTCGATCACGTTCGCTTCGATGTCCTGGGTGCTGGCGCCGATCCAGGTGATGTCGACCTGGATCTGCTCCAGCGTGAAGTCCGGCATGAGCTGGCGATTGAGCTGACCCAGTCCCAGCAGCCCGAACAGGATCATCAGCGCCATCAGCAGGTTGCCGGCCACTTTGTGGCGGGCGAAGAAAGCCAGGAGCCGGTTGGCCGCCATGGGCCGGCTACTCGACGATTACGGCGCGGGCGTTGTCTCCCGCTTCGCGCAATTGCGTGATCACAACCCGTTCGCCCTGCCTGAGCCCGTTCGGTCCGGCGGGGCCCAGCAGCATGCGGTCTCCGTCGTAGCCCTTGAGTTCGACGTGGCGGGTGGAGAGCCGGCCGTCTTCCACCACGAATACCCGGTCCTCGCCGTACAAGGCGGTCTCCGGCACCGGCGCTACCTGCGAATAAAGCCGATCCTCAAGCTCGATGCGCACGAAGGCGCCCGGCCGCAGCGGCGTGTCCTTCGGGGTGTCGAGCAGTTCGCCGAACACGCGTATGCCGCCGCTGGCCGCTGTGATCTCGCCGCCCAGCCGCTCGACACGCGCGGCATACCCGAATTCGGTCTCGCCCACTTCCCAGAATATCCGCACCGGCCGGCCCATCAGGCTGCCTTCGCTCATCAGCCTTCCGTATTGCTCGTTGGAAAGCGGAAATCCCACTTCCAGTGACGCCGGGTCGACGATCCTCGCCACACGATCGGTAGTGGACAGCTGTCTCCCCAGGTTGGCGCTCACGTCCACCAGCACGCCGTCATAGGGGGCCACCAGCCGGGTGTCGGCCAGTTCCCGCTCCGCTTGCCGCACGCCGGCCTGGCTGCGTTCCAGCGCCGCCCGCGACATGTCCACTTCCAGAGAAGCGGTGTCGCGTTGCTGCGCGGAGACATTGCCTTCGCCGAACAGCGCATCGATGCGTTGCATGTCCTGTTCCTTGAGGCGCAGCTGGGCTTCGGCTTCCACTTGAGCGGCACGCTGCTCCGTCAGCGCGATCTCGTAGTCGAAGGGATCGACGCGCAGGAGAAGTTCGCCCTCGCTCACCCTCGCGCCTTCGCGAAAGTTTTCCCCGACCTCCTTGATCGGGCCCGGAGTCAGGGCGCGCAACTCGCTTTCCCGTCCGGCCACGATTTCGCCATACAGTCTCAGGATCGGGCGAAGGTCCTGGTAGCGGGCCGTGGTGACCCGCACCGGCCATTCGATTTCCGCCTGTTCGACCGGCGCCATGCTGGGCCGGGTGATCACCAGCAGGGCGATCAGGGCGGCCGTGATCAGGGCGATCAGCAGCGGAAGGGTTATGCGTCGCATGGGGATCTATTTTCCACCATTTATGTGGCTAACTTCGGCAGCCGGGCGTGGGCGGATTCGTGCTTGACACGTACAAACCGCTTATGAGATGATGGGATGTTCCGTCCACGGAGGGGTACCCAAGCGGTCAACGGGGGCAGACTGTAAATCTGCTGGCTCAGCCTTCGTAGGTTCGAATCCTACCCCCTCCAGTTTTGGAGGTGGCTCCCCCTGATCTCTTGAGTACCCGGCTGGGAACGGCTACAGAAGGACTTGCGGAGCATTGCGGGCGTAGTTCAATGGTAGAACCTCAGCCTTCCAAGCTGATGATGTGGGTTCGACTCCCATCGTCCGCTCCAATTGGAAGGAGGTATGCGTCGCCCACATAGCTCAGTCGGTAGAGCACTTCCTTGGTAAGGAAGAGGTCACCGGTTCAAGTCCGGTTGTGGGCTTATTTTACTTTGCAGCTTCATGCCCCGCTCCGCGCGCGGGCGCGCGGAATTGAGAAATCTGAGGAGTAGTAGTAATGGCCAAGGCGAAATTTGAGCGCACCAAGCCGCATGTGAACGTTGGCACGATTGGTCACGTGGACCATGGCAAGACGACGTTGACGGCGGCCTTGACGCAGATCATGGCGGCGCAGCACGGTGGTGAGGTCAAGGCGTTTGACGAGATTGACAATGCCCCCGAGGAGCGCGAGCGCGGGATCACGATTGCGACCGCGCACGTGGAGTATGAGAGCGACAACCGCCACTATGCGCACGTCGACTGTCCGGGCCACGCCGACTATGTGAAGAACATGATCACGGGTGCGGCGCAGATGGACGGTGCGGTATTGGTGGTGAGCGCGGCCGATGGTCCGATGCCGCAGACCCGCGAGCATATCTTGCTGGCCCGCCAGGTGGGCGTGCCGTATATCGTGGTGTATCTGAACAAGTCCGACATGGTGGACGACGACGAGCTGCTGGAACTGGTCGAGCTGGAGGTAAGAGACCTGCTTTCCCAGTATGACTTTCCGGGCGATGACACTCCGGTGATCATCGGCAGTGCCTTGCATGCATTGGAAGGCAAGGAAGGCGAACGGGGCATGGACAGTGTCCGTGCGCTGGTCGAGGCCATGGACAGTTATATCCCCGAGCCCGAGCGTGCCATAGACGGCGCCTTTTTGATGCCGATCGAGGACGTGTTCTCGATTGCCGGGCGTGGCACGGTGGTGACCGGCCGCGTGGAGCGCGGCGTGGTGAAGGTTGGCGAGGAAGTGGAGATTGTGGGGATCAAGGACACCTCCAAGACCACCTGCACCGGCGTGGAGATGTTCCGCAAGCTGCTGGACGAGGGAAGAGCGGGCGACAACGTCGGCGTATTGCTTCGGGGCGTCAAGCGCACCGAGGTGGAGCGGGGCCAGGTATTGGCCCGGCCATCCTCGATTACTCCGCACACCCGTTTTGAGTCGGAGGTTTATATTCTGACCAAGGAGGAGGGCGGCCGTCACACGCCGTTTTTCCGCGGTTACCGGCCGCAGTTTTATTTTCGGACCACGGACGTGACGGGTGCGGTGACCCTGCCGGCGGAGATGGAGATGGTGATGCCGGGAGACAACGTCCGCATGGAGGTGGACCTGATTGCGCCGATTGCCATGGAAGACGGTTTGCGCTTTGCGATCCGCGAGGGCGGCCGCACCGTCGGCGCCGGAGTCGTCGCAAAGGTGGTGGAGTAGGGCAGCCGTCCGCAACCATTGAAACGCAACAGGCCAGTAGCTCAATTTGGCAGAGCAGCGGTCTCCAAAACCGCAGGTTGGGGGTTCGAGTCCCTCCTGGCCTGCCAACTCTTGCAGGCCCGCGCGTGTTAGGTAATGAAAGACAACAACCCCATCAAGACCGGCAATTCCCTCGACGTGGCCTGGCTGCTGCTTGCCGCGCTGCTGCTGGTGGGCGGGGTATACGCGTATTACGCCTACGAGGAACAGTCGATACTGATCCGCGTGGGCGGCGTGCTGGCCAGCCTGGCGCTGGCTGCGCTGGTGCTTCTGCGGACGACCCGCGGGCAGAACGCCTGGCAGTTTGTGCAGAGCGCGCGCGTCGAACTGCGCAAGGTGGTCTGGCCCAATCGCCAGGAGACCATGCAGACCACCGCCACCGTGCTGGTCATCGTGCTGATCATGTGCGTGTTTTTCTGGCTGCTGGACATGGGGCTGGCCGCCATAACGCGCTGGCTGACCTCGGCCTGAGGACGGGATAGGGCGCCATGCACTGGTACATCGTTCAGTCGTACTCCAACTACGAAGAGAAGGTGAAGGCCGCTCTCATGGAGCGCATCAGCCGCGAGAAAATGGAGCACAAGTTCGGGCGCGTGATGGTGCCCACCGAAGAAGTCGTGGAGATGCGCGACGGCCAGAAGCGCCGGTCCTCGCGGCGATTTTTCCCCGGTTACGTGCTGGTGGAAATGGACCTCGACGAGAGTTCCTGGTACCTGGTCAACAGCGTGCCCCGGGTCCTGGGCTTCGTCGGCGGAACCAGCGAACACCCCGAGCCCATCACCGACGAGGAGGCCGAGCGCATCCTGCAGCAGGTGGAGGAAGGCTCGGAGAAGCCGCGGCCCAAGGTGCTCTACGAGCCCGGCGAAGTGGTGCGCGTGGTGGACGGCCCGTTCAACGACTTCAACGGCGTGGTCGAGCAGGTCAACTACGAAAAGAACCGGTTGCGGGTTGCGGTGCAGATTCTGGGCCGCTCCACACCGGTGGATCTCAGTTTTGGTCAGGTGCGCAAGGCATAGATTATGGCGAAGAACGTAATGGCTTTGGTCAAGATGCAGGTGCCTGCCGGGCAGGCCAACCCCAGCCCGCCGGTCGGGCCGGCCCTGGGGCAGCACGGCGTCAACCTGATGGAATTCTGCAAGGCATTCAACACTCAGACCGGCAGCCTGGAACCCGGCCTGACCACCCCGGTGGTGGTCACGGTCTACAACGACCGCAGTTTCAGCTTCATCACCAAGACCCCTCCGGCCGCGGTTCTGCTGCGGCGCGCAGCCGGAGTGGACAAGGGCAGCGGCGAGCCCAACCTGGAAAAGGTGGGCAACGTGACCCGCGGCCAGCTGGAGGAAATCGTGCGCACCAAGGAGCCCGATCTCACTGCCGCCGACATGGACGCCGCAGTGCGCACCATTGCCGGCACCGCGCGCAGCATGGGATTGACTGTGGACGGCGGGGAGGTCTAGACATGGCCCGTTTGAGCAAGAGACAGAAGACCTTTCGCGAGTTGACCGGCAACAGGGAGGCGCTGCCGGTGGAAGAGGCGATCCGGATCGTTCGCAAGGGCGTGGAAACCGGCTTCAGCGAATCGGTCGACGTGGCCGTGAACCTGAACGTTGACCCGCGCAAGGCCGACCAGATCGTGCGCGGCGCCACCGTGTTGCCGCACGGCCTGGGCAAGGACATCCGGGTGGCCGTGTTCGCCGACGGCGAAGCTGCCGAGGCGGCCAGGGAAGCGGGCGCCGATACGGTCGGACTTGCCGAGCTGGCCGATGAGGTCAAGGAGGGCAAGATCGAGTACGACGTGTATGTCGCCGCCCCCAACGCCATGCGCGTGGTGGGGGCCCTGGGCAAGGTCCTCGGCCCGCGCGGCCTGATGCCCAACCCCAAGTCCGGCACCGTAACTCCCAACGTGGGCGAGGCGGTGCGCAACGCCAAGGCCGGCCAGGTGCGCTACCGCACCGACAAGGCCGGGATCATCCATTGCTCGATCGGCAAGAAGAGCTTCAGCGAGGAAGCCATCCTGGAAAACCTGAACGCACTCCTGGGCGAACTGGCCAAGGCCAAGCCGCCCGCGTCCAAGGGCGTTTACATGCAGCGCATCACCCTGTCCACCACCATGGGCCCGGGCGTGCGCGTCGATCAGTCCAGCATCAAGCTGCAATAGACCCAAACCGGTACCGCACCCATGCCCCTTAACCTGCATCAGAAAAAAGAGTTGGTGGAAGAGTTGCGCGCCACGGCCGAAGGCGCGGTGACGGCTGCCGCCGCCGACTACCGCGGCCTGAACGTCGAGGAGATGACCGATCTGCGCCGCCAGGCGCGCGGCGCCGGCGTCAAGTTGCGCGTGGTCAAGAACACGCTGTCGCGCCGGGCGGTGAAGGACACACCCTGCGAGAACCTTTCCGAAGCGCTCACCGGGCCCACCCTGCTGGCGTTTTCCTCCGAGGACCCGGGCTCCATCGCAAGACTGTTCAAGGACTTCGGCAAGAAGCACGAAGCCCTTTCGCCTCGCGGCTTCGTGCTCGACGGGGTGCTGTATGACGGCGATCAGACCAATCGGATCGCCTCCCTGCCGACGCTCGACGACGCCCGCGCAAAGCTGCTGGGCGCGTTCGCGGCGCCGATGCAGAAACTGGTTGCAACGCTTGCCGAGCCGCAGGCGCGTCTGGCGCGTCTGATGGCGGCGCGGCGAGACCGGATGGAAGCCGAATGACCCGGCTGCCGCATCCAATTATTTGAATTAATCCCATGAGGAGCAAGCCATGACTGTAGGAAGAACCGAAATCCGTGAAGCGCTGGGCAAGATGCCGGTGCTTGAACTGGTGGAACTGATCAAGGAACTCGAGGACGAGTGGGGTGTCAGCGCGGCCGCGGCCGTGGTTGCAGGTCCCGCCGCGGGTCCGGCAGAGGAAGGCGCCGCCGCCGAGGAACAGACGGAGTTCACCGTGATGCTGCAGAGTTTCGGCGGCTCCAAGGTGGGCGTCATCAAGGCCCTGCGTTCCATCACCAGCCTGGGGCTCAAGGAAGCCAAGGACTTGGTCGAGAGCGCTCCGGCAGCCGTATCCGAAGGCGTAACCAAGGAAGACGCCGAGAAATTCAAGACCACGCTCGAAGAAGCCGGCGCAACGGTAGAAGTCAAGTAGTTGGGCATTGCGGCCCACGCTGGGAAGGCGGGCGTGCAGCCCTGCTTTCGCCATGTACGGGTTGCTTGCCCGTCGGTTCCGTTCCCTCAGGCCGTGCACAACAACTTCCGCTGTTCCCAGGCTTTGCGGCATGACCCTTACGGGAGTGTTGGAGCCAGGGATGGCGGAACCAAGCTCCATGGATGGATTTATGCGTCTCCCGTAAGGGGCATGCCGCAAAGCCTGGGCGCCAGCAAACCTTCCAAGGATTAACCACGTATGAGTTATAGCTACACCGAAAAGAAACGTATCCGCAAGAGCTTTGGAAAGAGCTCCACCGTCCTGGAGGTGCCGTACCTGCTCGCCATGCAGCGCGACAGCTATGCGCAGTTCCTGCAGGAGGACACGCCGCCCCATGAGCGCGAGAACCACGGCTTGCATTCGGTTTTCTCGCAGATCTTCCCGATCGAAAGCTATACGGGCAACGTGGAATTGCAGTACGTCAGCTACAGTCTGGGCGAGCCGCCGTTCGACGAGGAAGAGTGCCGCCTGCGCGGCGCCACCTACGCGGCGCCCTTCAACCTGATGGTGCGGCTGGTCATCTTCGACCGCGGCAGTTCGCGCGCGGTCCGCGAGATTCGCGAGCAGCAGGTGTACCTGGGCGAGATCCCGCTGATGACGGAACACTGCAGCTTCATCATCAACGGCACCGACCGGGTGATCGTCTCGCAGCTGCACCGTTCCCCGGGCGTGTTCTTCGATCACGACCGCGGCAAGACCCACTCCTCCGGCAAACTGCTGCACAACGCCCGCGTCATTCCCTACCGCGGGTCCTGGCTGGACTTCGAGTTCGACGCCAAGGATTGCGTCTTTACCCGTATCGACCGCAAGAAGAAGATTCCGGCGACTGTGCTGCTGCGCGCCATGAGCTACTCCACCGAGGAAATACTCGAGCTGTTCTTCGAACGGGACGAGTACCGGATCGACAAGAAGGGCAAGGTGCGCATGCGGCTTGAGGCGGCGCGCCTGCGCGGCCTTACCGCCCGTTTCGACATCGTCGTCGGCGGTGATCTGATCGCGCCCAAGGACCGGCGCATTACCCAGCGCCACGTGCGCATGCTCGGCAAGTCCAGGCTCAAGTGGCTGGAACTGCCGGATTTGCCGAAGTACAAGGACAACGGCGAGGCCGCCACCACCGAGGACGGCGACAGTCCTCATCCGCTGCTGGGCGAGACCCTGGCCTGCGACGTGGTCGATACCGAGACCGGCGAGGTGCTCGCCCAGGCCAACGGCGAGATCACCCATGAGGTCCTGCGGAGCTTCATCGCCCATGGCATCAGCAAGATCGAAACGATCTACGTCAACGAACTGGAGCACGGGCCGTACATCTCATCGACCTTGCGTGTGGATGAGACCCGCAATCGCGAGATGGCCCTGGTCGAGATCTACAAGATGATGCGCCCGGGTGAGCCACCCACCCAGGATGCCGCCAACAATCTGTTCCGCAACCTGTTCTTCAGCCCCGAGCGCTACGACCTGTCGCGCGTCGGCCGCATGAAGTTCAACCGCCGCGTGGGCCGCGAGGAGACCACCGGCAGTTCCATCTTAAGTCCCGAGGACATCGTGGAAGTGCTGCGGGTGCTGCTGAGCATTCGTAACGGCAAGGACAATGTCGATGATATCGACCACCTGGGCAACCGCCGTGTGCGCTGCGTGGGGGAGATGGCGGAGAATGCCCTGCGCCAGGGGCTGGCGCGCGTGGAGCGCGCGGTCAAGGAACGCCTTTCCATGGCGGAAAGCGACGGGCTGATGCCCCAGGAGATGATCAACGCCAAGCCGGTGTCCGCGTCCATCAAGGAGTTTTTCGGCTCCAACCAGCTGTCGCAGTTCATGGACCAGAACAACCCGCTGGCCGAGACCACCCACAAGCGGAGGGTTTCGGCGCTGGGCGCGGGCGGCCTGACCCGCGAGCGGGCCGGTTTCGAAGTTCGCGACGTGCACCCGACCCACTACGGCCGGGTTTGCCCGATCGAGACGCCGGAAGGGCCGAACATCGGCCTGATCAACTCGCTGGCCGTATATGCGCGCACCAACGAATACGGAATCCTGGAGACCCCGTACCGGCGCGTGACCGGCGGCAAGGTCACCAACACCATCGATTACCTCTCGGCCATTGAAGAAGGCCAGTACGTGATCGCCCAGGCCAATGCCACCCTGACCTCCGAACGGCAGTTCGTCGATCCGCTGGTGCGGGTGCGCTACCTCAACGAATCGACCCTGATGCCGCGTGAGCGCATCCAGTACATGGACGTTTCGCCGCGTCAGACCGTATCGGTGGCAGCGGCGCTGATTCCCTTTCTGGAGCACGGCGACGCCAACCGCGCGCTGATGGGATCGAACATGCAACGCCAGGCCGTTCCCACCCTGCGCGCCGAGCCGCCGCTGGTCGGCACCGGCATGGAAAGGGCGGTGGCGATCGATTCGGGTTCCTGCACCGTGGCGCGCCGCGCCGGGGTGGTGGATTACCTGGACTCGTCGCGGATCGTGGTGCGCGTGGAGCAGGAAGACGCCGGCGCCGACGAGCCCGGCGTGGACATCTACAACTTGGTGAAATACCAGCGCACCAACCAGAATACCTGCATGAACCAGCGTCCGCAGGTCCGAAAAGGGGACCGCGTGGATACCGGCGACGTGCTCGCCGATGGCGCCGCCACCAGCATGGGCGAGCTGGCCCTGGGCCAGAACCTGCTGGTCGCCTTCATGCCCTGGAACGGCTACAACTTCGAGGACTCGATCCTGATCTCCGAGCGCCTGGTGCATGAGGACCGCTTCACCAGCATCCACATCGAGGAGCTGACCTGCATGGCGCGGGACACCAAGCTCGGCGCCGAGGAAGTCACCGCCGACATCCCCAACGTGGGCGAGGCGGCGCTGGCCAAGCTGGACGAGTCCGGCATCGCATTCATCGGCGCGGAAGTGAAGGCCGGCGACATCCTGGTGGGCAAGGTCACGCCCAAGGGCGAGACCCAGTTCACGCCGGAAGAGAAGCTGCTGCGAGCGATCTTCGGCGAGAAGGCCTCCGACATCAAGGACACCTCCTTGCGGGTGCCGGCCGGCATGGACGGAACCGTCATCGACGTGCGCGTCTTCACCCGCGAAGGCGTGGAAAAGGACAAGCGCGCCCTGGCCAACGAGGACCAGGAGCTCGAGGGGGTCAAGAAGGACCTGGAGGACCAGCGCCGGATCATCGAGGAGGACCTGTTCCAGCGGGTCCGCGAGCAACTGGAAGGCAAGCTGGCTGACGGCGGCCCGGAAGGGTTCCAGCCCGGCAAGGTGACGGCCAAGAAGCTCGAGGCCCTGCCGCGCGAGCAGTGGTTCGAGATCAGCCTGCGCAATCGCAAGCTCAACGAGCTGCTCCAACGGTCCGGCGAACGCCTGCAGCAGATTCGCGAGGAGATGGAGCAGCGCTACACCGAGAAGGCCCGCAAGATTACCGCCGGAGACGAACTGGCGGCCGGCGTGCGCAAGATGGTCAAGGTTTACATGGCCGTCAAGCGCCGGGTACAGCCGGGCGACAAGGTGGCGGGCCGCCACGGCAACAAGGGCGTGATCTCCACCATTGTTCCGGTGGAGGACATGCCATACCTGGCCGACGGCACCCCGGTGGACATGGTGCTCAACCCGCTGGGCGTGCCCTCACGCATGAACACCGGCCAGATTCTCGAGTGCCACCTCGGCTGGGCCGCCAAGGCCCTTGGATTGCAGATCCAGGAGGTGATCGACCAGGACGGCAAGACCAAGTCCCTGCGCGAGATACTGGAGCGCGTCTACGGCTATTCCGCGAGCAGCTCCGGTCAGAGCGTCAAGTCGCTCAAGGCCGACGAAGTCAAGGACCTGGCCGCCAACCTGGCCAATGGCGTGACCACGGCCACGCCCGTTTTCGACGGCGCCACCGAGACCGAGATCAAGGACATGCTCAAGCTGGCCGGGCTCCCGGAGTCGGGCCAGACAACGCTGCATGACGGCCGCACCGGCAAGGCGTTCGACCGGCAGGTCACCGTGGGCTATATGTACATGCTCAAGCTCAACCACCTGGTGGACGACAAGATGCATGCCCGGTCCACCGGCCCCTACAGCCTGGTGACCCAGCAGCCGCTGGGCGGAAAGGCCCAGTTCGGCGGTCAGCGCTTCGGCGAGATGGAGGTGTGGGCCCTGGAGGCCTACGGCGCCGCCCATACGCTGCAGGAGATGCTGACCGTCAAGTCCGACGACCAGTCCGGCCGCAGCCGGATGTTCAAGAGCATCGTGGATGGCCGCCACCGCGTGGAGGCCGGGATGCCCGAATCCTTCAACGTGCTGGTGAAGGAGATCCGGGCGCTCGGCATCAACGTCGAGCTGACCCGCCGCTAGCCGTATGACCCGCAACCACAAAACACTATAAGGAGCGATGCATGAGAGAAATCACTCGCATGGCCCAGGCCGCCCCCGGATTTGAAGACTTCGACTCGATCACCATCGGCCTCGCCTCGCCGGAAATGATCAAGTCCTGGTCGTGGGGAGAAGTACGCAAACCCGAAACCATCAACTACCGCACCTTCAAGCCGGAGCGCGACGGGCTGTTCTGCGCCCGCATCTTCGGCCCCCTGAAGGACTTCGAGTGCATCTGCGGGAAGTACAAGCGGCTCAAGCACCGCGGCGTGATCTGCGAGAAGTGCGGCGTGGAAGTGCGCGAGGCCCGGGTGCGCCGCGAGCGCATGGGCCATATCGATCTGGCCACGCCGGTGGCGCACATCTGGTTTCTGAAATCGCTGCCGTCGCGCATCGGGCTGATGCTCGACATGACCATGCACGAGATCGAGCGGGTGCTGTATTTCGAGGCCTTCGTCGTGACCGATCCCGGCGATACCGACCTGGCGCAGGGACAGTTGCTCACCGAGGAACTCAAGCGCGAGGCGCTGGAGAAATTCGGCCCGACCTTCGAGGCCGAGATGGGCGCCGCGGCGATCCGCAAGCTGCTGCGGCAGGTTGACCTGGAAGAGTCCATCGCCTCGGTCCGCGCAGACATCGACGCCACCGGCTCGGAAACCAAGATCAAGCGGCTCACCAAGCGGCTGAAGCTGCTCACCGCCTTCCAGGAGTCCGGAAACCGTCCCGAGTGGATGGTCCTGACCCGCCTGGCGGTCCTGCCGCCGGAACTGCGGCCGCTGGTGCCGCTGGAGGGCGGCCGCTTCGCCACCTCCGATCTGAACGATCTGTACCGCCGCGTGATCAATCGCAACAACCGGCTGCGCCGTCTGCTCGACCTGAACGCGCCGGAAATCATCGTGCGCAACGAAAAGCGCATGCTCCAGGAGGCCGTGGACGCCCTGCTGGACAACGGCCGCCGCGGCCGCGCCTTTACCGGCAGCAAGAAGCGCGCGCTGAAATCGCTGGCCGACATGATCAAGGGCAAGCAAGGCCGCTTCCGCCAGAACCTGCTGGGCAAGCGGGTCGATTACTCGGGCCGTTCGGTGATCGTGGTGGGCCCCACGCTCAAGCTGCACCAGTGCGGCCTGCCCAAGAAGATGGCCCTGGAGCTGTTCAAGCCCTTCGTGCTGTCCAAGCTGCAGGTGTTCACCGAGGCCACTTCGGTCAAGGCCGCCCGCCGGCTGATCGAGCGTGAAGAGCCGATCGTCTGGGACTTCCTCGAGGAAGTGATCCGCGAACATCCGGTGCTGCTCAACCGCGCGCCCACGCTTCACCGTCTTGGCATCCAGGCTTTCGAGCCGCTGCTGGTGGAGGGCAAGGCGATTCAGCTCCACCCGCTGGTCTGCACCGCCTTCAACGCCGACTTCGACGGCGACCAGATGGCGGTGCACGTGCCGCTGTCGCTGGAAGCGCAGCTCGAGGCGCGCGCCCTGATGATGGCGTCGAACAACATCCTCTCGCCGGCCAACGGCGAGCCGGTCATCGTGCCCTCGCAGGACGTAGTCCTGGGCCTGTATTACATGACCAGCAAACGCATCAACGCCCGCGGCGAAGGCATGGTGTTCAGCAGCCGTGACGAGGTGCATCGCGCCTACGAGACCCAGGCGGCGGATCTGCACGCCACCGTCAGGGTCCGCATCGGCGACGAACTGGTCGAGACCACGGTCGGCCGCGCCCTGCTGGGCGCCTTGTTGCCCGAGGAACTTGATTTCGAGCTGATCAACCAGTCCATGAACAAGCGCGCCATCGGGCACCTGATCAACGCCTGCTACCGGCAGGCCGGTCTGAAGAAGACCGTGGTGTTTGCCGACCGCCTGATGTACATGGGCTTCCAGTTCGCCACTTCGGCGGGAATTTCCATCGGCATCAACGACATGGAGGTGCCGGAAGACAAGCCGGAGATCCTTGCCGAGGCCGAAGAGAAGGTCAAGGAGATCCAGGACCAGCACGCCCAGGGCCTGGTCACCGACGGCGAGCGCTACAACAAGGTTGTGGACATCTGGTCGCACACCAGCGATCGTCTGGCGCGGGTCATGATGGAGAACCTCGGTTCCGAGCAGGTCATCAACGCCGATGGCGAGGAGGTGAGCCAGAAGTCCTTCAACTCCATCTTCATGATGGCCGACTCCGGCGCCCGCGGCTCGGCCGCCCAGATGCGCCAGCTGGCCGGCATGCGCGGCCTGATGGCCAAGCCGGACGGTTCGATCATCGAGACCCCGATTACGGCCAATTTCCGCGAAGGCCTGGACGTTCTGCAGTACTTCAACTCCACTCACGGCGCCCGCAAGGGCCTGGCCGACACGGCGCTGAAAACCGCCAACTCCGGCTATCTCACGCGTCGCCTGGTGGACGTCGCCCAGGACCTGGTGGTGACCGAGGAAGATTGCGAGACCACCCAGGGCCTGGTGATGGAAGCAGTGCTGGACGGCACCGAAAAGATCCAGTCGCTCACCGACCGGATTCTTGGCCGGGCCACCGCGCAGCCGATCATCACGCCGGCCACCGGCGAAGAACTGATTCCCGCCGGCGAGCTGCTGGACGAGCAACTGGCCGCGCTCATCGAAGACAACGGCGTGGAGCAGGTTACCGTGCGTTCGCCGATCACCTGCGAGACGCGCTTCGGCGTGTGCCGCGGCTGCTACGGTCGCGACCTGGCTCGCGGCAAGTGGGTCAACATCGGCGAGTCGGTCGGCGTGATCGCCGCCCAGTCGATCGGCGAGCCGGGCACCCAGCTCACCATGCGTACCTTCCATATCGGCGGCGCCGCCTCGCGGACCGGTGCTCGAAGCAGCATCGAAGTCCGGCGCGACGGCGTGGTGCGCCTGCAGAACTTAAAGACGCTCAAGCACCAGAATGAAGATCGCCTGGTGGCCGTGAGCAATACCGGCGAAATGACGCTGGTGGATTCCGACGGCCGGGCGCTGGAGCGCCACAAGGTCAGTTACGGCGCCTCGATCCTGGTCGGCGACGGCGACAAGGTCAAGGCCGGCCAGACCGTGGCCACCTGGGATCCGCACAACCGTCCCATCATTTCCGAAGTGGTGGGCTGGGTCGAGTTCGAGGACCTGCTGGAAGGCATCACCGTGGAGGAACGGATCGACGAGTTTACCGGCCTGTCCAACGTGGCCGTACTGGAACGCCGCCGCCGTCCCTCTTCGGGCGCCGACAAGGAACCGCGCATCCGCCTGACCGACAAGGAAGGCACCGTGCTGCACTTCACCGGCACCGACGCGCCGGTAGAGCACAAGCTGCCCGAGGGTTCGGTGCTGGACCCGATCCTGGCGGCGGCCTGGCAGCAGTCCCACGGAGTTGAGGAAGGCAGCCCCGATTCCGGCAAGAAGCTGAAGGTGGTTACCGGCGACGTATTGGCGCGGGTGCCGGCCAGCGAGGCCAAGTCGATCGACATCACCGGCGGCCTGCCCCGGGTCGCTGACCTGTTCGAAGCACGCAAGCCGCGCGAGGCCGCGATCCTTTCGGAGCACCACGGCGTGGTCAGCTTCGGTCAGGACACCAAGGGCAAGCGCCGCCTGATCATCGCCGACGAGCAGGGCGAGGAAGTCAAGATGCTGGTGCCCAAGGAGCGCGCGCTCAACGTGTTCGGCGGCGAGCATGTCGAGACCGGCGAAATGATCGCCGACGGCGAGCCCAGCGTGCACGACATCCTGCGCCTGCGCGGCGTGCAGGCCATGGCCGAATACTTGGTGGGCGAGATCCAGGCCGTCTACCGCCTGCAGGGCGTGCGCATCAACGACAAGCACATCGAAGTGATCATCCGCCAGATGCTCAAGCGCGTGGAAGTGATCGATCCGGGCGAAACCCCCCTGCTCAAGCGCGAGCAGCTCGAGCGTGCCCAGATCGTCGAGATCAACGAAAAGGCGGTGGCGGAGGACAACACCACGGCCACCTACCAGCCGTTGCTGCTGGGCATCACCAAGGCATCCCTGGCGACCCGTTCGTTCATCTCCGCGGCGTCCTTCCAGGAGACCACCCGGGTGCTCACCGAGGCTGCCGTGATCGGCATGCGCGACGAGCTCAAGGGCCTGAAGGAAAACGTGATCGTGGGCCGGCTGATCCCCGCCGGCACCGGCTTCCACTACCACCAGGAGCGCGTCAAGCGACGCGACGAGCGCCTGGCAATGGAAGCCGCCGAAGCCGCCGAAGCCGAGTTCACGTCCGTCCCGGCCGAGGAAGCCGTGGCCGAGGCTGCCGAGGAACAAACCCCGACCGTCGCCGCCTAGCACCTACAATGCGGACATGACGCGAAATTGATTCGCGTCGACTGAGGCAGCAGGTGCTGCTACCAATGGGAATTCGCTTGGGCAGCTTGTGCAGGGGGTTGACGGCGATTCTCGCCGTGCTCCTTGCGCACGCTTTGACTCCGCTTGCCGCCTCCGCGCAGGCGCCTCCGCCGGGGGTGTTCGCGGAAATTCCCAACGCAATCGTTCCGCGCCCCAATGCTGCGTTGGAGCCGGCCACCATGCGCAGCCGCGTGGTTCAGGTGGACACGCAGAAGATCACCGCCGCGCGCCGCGGGCGTGAAGTCCTCAAGCTAAACCTGTTTGATGATGCAGTGGTAGAAGTCGCAATCAAGCGGGTTCGGCCGACCCGCTCGGGTTACTTCATCTCGGGAACTCCCAAGGGCAAGGAATGGGGCGAAGTGAGGCTGGTGGTCAACGGTCCCGTCATGGTGGGCACCGTCGAATCTCCGGAGGGCAAGTTCACGATTCGATCTACCGGTTCCGGCCGCCACATCATCCGACAGATCGATCATACAAAGGACATATTCGAGTGCGAAGTCCTGGAGGCTCCAATAGTCGCCCCGTCCACCTTACCGGCTATCTCGTCCCTTGGTCCCCCGATTGCAGGGGCAATTTCACCGCCTGCCATTCAAGCCGAAGACATGCCCAGCGAGGACGGCTCGGAAGTCCGCGTACTCGTGGTCTATACAAGCGCCGCGCAAGTGAAACAGGGAGGGCGTGCCGGGATGCGGGCACTGATTGATCTCTTTATCACGTCCGCAAACCAGGCTTTTGAGGACAGCGGCATCAGCCCCCGGCTTGTCCTGGCCCATTCGGCCCAGGTCGACTACGCCGGCGAAACACCCAGCACCGACTTGCACCGCCTGCGCAATCCGGACGACGGTTACATGGACGAAGTACATTCCTTGCGAAACGAACATGCGGCGGACCTGGTTCATTTGCTGACCGATGCGCCGGAACCAGCCCGGGGCATTGCTTTCCTGATGCGACAAGAGTCCTTGTTTTACGAGGCGAGTGCTTTTGCGGTCTCCGCGGCCGACAGTGAGAAGGTGTTCACCCACGAGATCGGCCACAACTTTGGCGCTGCGCATGACCGTTACGTCCATGGTTCGCTAAGGGCAATCTACCCCTATGCCTACGGATATGTAAACAAGGGGGCATTTGAGTCCGACGCCGCTTCGGAGGCCCTCTGGTTTACGGTCATGGGATATTACGACCGATGCGCCGACGCAGGTCTCAATTGCGAACGACTGCTACGGTTCTCGAATCCGGATCAAAGCTACCTGGGTGATCCGCTTGGCGTGACTGCGGACAGTCCGGCGACCGGATTGGAGGGCCCTGCGGATGCCCGACTTACACTCAATAACACGGCGCGTTGGGTGGGCTCTCTGCGCTCGGAATCCTGTTCCGAGTTTACGCTCAGTCCCGAAACGCCTATTGCGTCTGTCGGCGGCGGAGAACTGTCCATACGGGTGGAAACGGCGCCTGGATGCCTGTGGGAGGGATCCAGCCAATCGGAATTTGTCACGGTAACTTCGAACGGCAGGTCGGCCGGACCCGGTTTTCTGCGTCTACAGGTTGAAGAAAACGAAACGGGCGCTGATCGGACCGCGACAATCACGGTAGCAGGCAGAACGATCGAGGTGCTGCAACTTGTCACCGACGCAGGTATCTGCAGTCGGTCGTCCACAATTGCATCGGAAATCGTGAGACAAGTCGCTCAAATCGGGGGCGGGGACCGTTGCGATGAAGTTGGCACTGATGACTTGGCTGAACTCCGGCGCCTGGATCTCTCGGGGAGCGGAATTCAATCCTTGAAGCCGGGAGATTTTGAGGGGCTATCCGGCTTGCGAGAGCTCGATCTAAGACGAAACAGCCTGGCAGAGTTGCCCGAGGACATATTCGCTGGCTTGTCAAATCTGCAGCGCCTACTGCTTTACAAGAACCAGTTTACCCATGTCCCGGAAGGTCTGCTCAACGGTCTTTCCAACTTACAGATCGTTAGTTTCGAATCGAACAGACTCACGAAAATACCTTCGAGATCATTTGCCGGTCTATCTGATTTGGAATTCCTGATCCTTGGGGGCAATCAGCTCACTGAGGTTGACAAGAACTGGTTTTCGGACCTCTCCAACCTCAAGAGCCTCGGTTTTTCTGTCAACAGACTCTCCAGGCTACCTGAGGGGATGCTGGATGGCCTTACGAAACTTGAAGACGTACTCCTGAATCATAACGATTTGAACAGTTTACCCGCGGGCCTGCTTACGGGTCTCTCCAACCTTCGACGCCTGGATTTGCAAAGCAACGAGCTATCGGAACTTCATCCCGGATTTTTCGCGGGTCTTTCCAAGCTTGAGTATCTCGACCTTTCATTCAACGACTTGGCGAACTTGCCCGGGGACATGTTTGCGGAATTGTCCAGCCTGGAAGAAATCAAGCTGAATTCCAACGAGCTTGCCCAATTGCCAGCGGGCCTGTTTAGCGATCAATCCAGTCTGAAGAAACTGTGGATTGGCCACAACCGTATCACCAGCTTGCCGGCAGGCCTGTTCGCCGAACTTGCGAATCTGGAAGAACTGTATGTAAACAGCAACGATCTGATCGAACTGCCTGCGTCGGCTTTCCGGAGACTCTCCAGGCTGAGAAATCTATGGCTGTCCTACAACCGGTTAACGGCACTTCCGGAGGGTCTCTTCTCCGGGCTTTCCAATCTTGAAAAGCTGTCCCTGTATGGAAACGCCTTGCTCAATCTGTCGGAGGGTACTTTCTCTGGGCTATCGTCTCTTGAAGAGCTCACTATTGCCCGCAACAGGTTGAGCAGCCTGCCTTCCGACTTGTTTTCCGACCTTTCCATGCTCAATCAACTGTCGCTGGAGGGCAACAGGTTGACGAGCGTACCCGGCGGCATTTTCTCCGGCCTCACGAGTCTTGAGGACCTGCATTTGCACGGCAATCCTGCTGATCCCATTCCGCTTGCCTTATCGCTGCAGAAGGTGGACGAGGGCCAATTCAAGGCGGTTGTTCCGTCGGGTGCTCCATTCAGCATGGAACTGTCCTTCAGCGTGAGCGAAGGAGGCGTGCTTCAGGATGATGCAAGCAGTGTTTCCATAGCCACCGGAGAACTGGAGAGCGAGCCATTAGGCGTAGACCGGGCATCGGAACGCCTGGACGCGGTGAGTGTCGACTTCGGGCCGCTGCCGAGCCCGCCTGGTACGCATCGCGGATATGAACTCACCCCGGATGAATCCCTTCCTCGATTGATCTTTGCATCGATCAGCCCGGAAGACGCGATGCTGAATGGCATTTCCCTGAGCGAGGGAATTCTGTCCCCGGAATTTTCAGCGGACACGAAGCGTTACGAGGCGATTGTTGCGAACAGTGTCAGCACCCTTACCGTCGGTGCGACGGCAAGCAATGCAGATGCAGTGCTTGCATTCCTCGACGCGGCCGAAGCAGTGCTGGCCGATACGGACGCAATAGTCGATGGGTTCCAGGTTGCTCTGCTGGTGGGCGAGAACACCATCAATGTGAGGGTCAGGTCGGAGGATGAGACGACCACTGACACCTACAAGCTGGTTATAACGAGGGACGGGCCCGCGGATGGGTGCGTACGTAGCGATAGGGTGAAGGAAGCGATACTGACGGAGATAGCGGGCATAGAAGAATGTGGCGACCTGACCGGAGAACACCTGTCGTCAATACGGATACTCGATCTATCAGCCCAGGGAATCAAGTCGCTCAAGGAGAGGGATTTTGCCGGACTGGATTCACTTGACGAATTGAATCTGGTAAACAATGACTTGCACCGCCTGCCCGACGGTATTTTTTCCGGTTTGAGAGGATTGACAAGGCTCTGGCTTACCAACAATAGCTTGAGCGAGCTGCGCGCTGGTGTTTTCGCCGACCTGACGGCTCTAAGTTCCCTGAAACTTGGTCAAAATGAACTGTTGGATCTGCCTTCCGGCGTTTTTTCTGGACTCGAGGAGCTAAGAGGCCTCAAATTGGACAGAAACAACCTGGGCAGCTTGCACCTGGACGTGTTCGCGGGTCTGGCCAAGCTGGAAAGCCTGAATCTTTTCGACAATGGGTTGACTGACCTTCCCGCTCGTGTCTTTGCCCCCCTGACGGCTCTGCAGCTACTTCGATTGTCAAATAACTCGCTGCGGGGTCTGCGCGCCAACATGTTCTACGGATTGGTTTCCCTGCGTGAACTGTATATTGAGGAAAACTTGCTGACTGATCTTCCCGCCCACATTTTCGATGATCTTCCAACATTGGAACGGCTAACTCTAGGCTGGAACGGCCTTAGGGACCTGCCCGATGGGGTTTTCTCGCGATTGACCAAGCTTCAAACACTTGGGCTGTACAACAATGATCTGGTTAAGCTGTCGCCTGATGTGTTTGCCGGGCTGCATGCACTTGAGTATCTGAACCTGGACAACAACGAGATAAACGAGCTGCCGGGTGCACTGTTGTCCGACTTGACCGCGCTTGAACTGCTCTTTCTCAGTGGCAACCGGCTTACCGAATTGCCCGCCGGGATTTTCTCGGGCCTCACCAGGCTGAGCAGACTGGACCTTGGCGATAATTCCCGTGAGCCGCTTCCAATGACGATTTCCCTCGAAAAAGTGGGAGACAGCCAATTCAGAGCGACTGCGCCTACGGGAGCGCCATTTGATCTGGATATATCGGTCAGCGTCAACACGGCCGGTGTCATCGAGGGAAACGCAAGCACAGTAACAATTCCGGCTGGTGCTTCGGCAAGCGCCTCGCTTGGCGTTACGCGTGAGGCAGGTGTGGAAGTCGCCGTATCCGTGGATATCCCCGACTTGCCCGGTTTGCCGGAGGATCACGAGGGATATGTTCTGCAAGCGGACGAATCGCTCCCAAGAGTGATCATTCCGGGTCCAAGTTTGCCGGCCCCTTCCCAGGTGACCGGCCTTGAGGTTCTATCGGGCGTCGAGCAATTGGACGTCGCCTGGAACGAGGTTGCGGATGCCGACGGCTACAAGGTGCAGTGGAAGTCGGGCGATGAGGACTACGTTGAAGACCGCCAGGCTTTGATTGCCGGCGGCGAAACGCTGAGCTACACGATTTCCGGCCTGACAGCCGGAACCGAGTACACGGTCCGCGTTATAGCCACCAAAGAGAACGCCGACGATGGTCGGCCCTCAATTGCAGTGACTGGCACGCCATCGGCGGTGTCCCTCTCTCAAGTGCAGGATGTTGTGGTCACGGCCGGCATTGGCCAGTTGAATATGTCGTGGGCTGCAGTGTCGGATGCCGGCGGCTACAGGGTGCAGTGGAAGTCGGGAGAAGTGGACTATGCCGAGACCCGCGAGGCAGTACTAAGCGGCGGCGGAACCGTCAACTACACCATTGCGGGCCTGGATGCGGGAACCGAGTACACGGTTCGAGTAATTGCGACGCGGGAGTTTGCCGACGACGGGGTTCCTTCCGCCGAAGTTGTGGGCGTTCCGAAGGCTTCACCGCCCGCGCAGGTGACAGGCGTTGCGGTGGAGGCGGGTCTTGAGGAACTGGAGGTGTCCTGGGATGCGGTCTCGGATGCTTCCGGCTACAAGGTGCAATGGAAGTCGGGCTCAGAGGATTACGCCGAAGACCGCCAGGTCACACTGCTGGGCGGAGAGACAACCAGCTATACGATCATTGATCTGACGGCAGATACCGAATACACCCTCCGCGTCATCGCCACCAGGGAACATGCCGACGACGGCTCACCTTCCGAGGAAGTCACGGCCACGCCGGTCTCCGCGGACCCCGATGTCAATGGCGACGGGACGCTGGATGGCAATGACGCCCTGATCATGTATAACTCGTATGCTTCCGAGGACCGGTTGGGCGATGGTGAGACGGGCGGCACCGCCGCCTCGCGTCAATCGCTGCTGGCGGGGTATTCCGGCAAGGACAACCCGAGCGACGACGAACTCAAGGAGATGATCCGCAATGCCCATGCCTGGCAGGACGCAGGCTTGGATGTGGGCGGTGACATCAACGAGGACGGGGAGATCGACGAAGAGGACGCGTTCGTGATGTATTACGCGTATGCCAACGCGAACCTGGTGGGCAACGGGACCACCGGCGGTACGGCGCGTTTCCGGCAACTGTTGCTGGCGGCCTTTGCCAACAAGGACAACCCCACCGACGAGGACCTCAAGGCGATGCTCAAGAGGGCCAACAAGCTGCGCGAGGACTTCGGTTGAGGCGATGGCGTCGGCTCTTTGACTCGGCCCCAGGCCTGCTTCCGGCAGGTAGGTAAACGCGGCTGTGGTATAAGCGAACGCTGGAAGGAAGTTTCTTGTTCGCGATCCTTAAATCCGGCTTGGCCATGATCTGCCTGGCGTTCTTTCTTGCGGTGATTCCCGCAGGCGGCGCGGATGCGGCCACCTGGTCGTTTACGCCCGAGTTGAAGCGCCTCGATGCCGAAGGCAACGAGTTGACCGGCGGCGCGGCGGACATTGCCCGGCACGAGAGCCTGCTGGTAGGCATATACATTCGGGTAACAACCGATGGAGCCGCGCCGTCGGACGATGCATACGTCGGCTTTGAGTCATTCAGCGGCGCGATTCATTTTGAAAGCGACGAACTGGACGCCACCGACATCGGGCCGATGGTGCGATCCTTGCGTGGGGGGCAGGGCTGGCAACGGCGCATGCCCAACGCTTCCTTCGATCCGGTAGCGGATAGCTGGCTCGGACCTCCTGAGGAAAACGACAACGAGACCAGCTGGATTGCCTTCTGGTCGGATCCCACCAATGCCCGCTCCAATCCACGCGGCGCCTGGTGCGCCGCCGAGAACGGCAGTTGCAGCATCTTTGTCGGCGTGCTGTCGATATCGGTCGCGAACCTGCCCCACGACGCGGTCGGCAATCTGTCGCTGCGCTTCGGCGGCGTGACCTCTCCGGAAGAATCCGTCGCCGTTAACGCCATGTTCGGCCGCGCCGACGAGAGCGTTCAATCGGGCAACACGATTACCTACAACCTCTGCCCGGCCTCGGGCTGCGCGGTTGCCGACGACGGCGCCGGGCCGGACCGCGAGTCGCGGGCGCTGGCGATGAAGTTCGCGCTGGCGGGCTTCGGCCGCGAGGTCGGCGGCAACCTGGTGGACATGATCGGTGAGCGGGCCGCCATGAACGGCGCCGGCCCGGCCGAGACTTACCTCGCGCTTGGCGGCCGTCCGCTGGACCTTGATTCGCTCGGCTTCGGCGACGGAGAGGGCGGCGGAGCTTCCGGCTGGCTCAGCAGCGCCATGGAGTTGCTGGGCGTGAACCTCGATGGCCAGGACGGACTCGCCTGGGAGGCGGCGCGGGCCACCGGCCTGTCGTCAGGGTACCTGAACTTTGACCTGCTGCCGAATGCGCGCGACCTGCTTACGGGCAGTTCGTTCGAGGTCGCGCTCGGAGGCGAGGACGGCGCGCCCGGCGCCTGGACGCTGTGGGGCGTGGGCGGCGACATGGACGCGTTCGGCGGACAGCCGGAAGATCGTTTCTCCATGGACGGCGAGGTGTTCGCGGGCCATATCGGGATCGACTACCGCTTCAGCGGCTCGATGCTGGCCGGCGTCATTGTCAGCCGCAGCAGGGGCGACGTGGACTACCGCTTCAGCGGTCCCGTGGGCGACGACGGCGGCATCGAGATGCAACTCACAAGCGCCCATCCCTATTTGCACTGGTCGCCTTACCACGGCCTGGGCGTTTGGGGCTCGGTGGGCTTCGGCCGCGGTAACGCAAAGCTTGCCGACGAGCAGGGTGCGGTCGATACCGGCATTGCGATGCGCATGACGGCCTTGGGCGCCCGCCAGGAACTGATGCCCATCGGCCGCTTCGGTCTGGCCATCAAGGCGGACGCCTTCCTCGTTCAGATGGAAGCTGCCGAGCATGAAGACCTGCCGGGCGTTCAGGCGGACACCTCCCGCATGCGCCTGGCGCTGGAAGGCAGCCGCAGCTTCGAGTTCGAGGGCGGATCGCTCATCACCGGCACCCTGGAACTGGGCGGACTGGCCGATGCCGGCGATGCGGAAACCGGTGCGGGCGCCGAAGTGGGCGCCGGCCTGGCCTACCAGCATCCCGGCGGCATCGACATCCAGGCGCACGGCCACATGCTGCTCACGCACGAACAGAGCGAATTCGAGCAATGGGGCGCGAGTCTTGCGGTCACCTTCGATTGGGGCGCGCAGGGCGAGGGCCTGTTCTTTGCGCTGTCTCCAGCCTGGGGCGCGCCGGCCACCGGCGCCGAGGGCATGTGGGAGACTGCGCGGGTCGCGGAGAACTTCCTGGCCGGGGACGCCGAGCAGGGCATGAACCTGGACACCCGTGTCGGTTATGGAATGAACCTTCCCAACGGCCATGGCCTGCTGACGCTGTTTGGAGAAATGGGCAAGCCGGACGGTGCGCCGCCGCGGCTCCGATTGGGTACGCAGCTTGCGCGACTGGAGACGCAAGGCTCGGCCATGAACCTCGAGATATTCGCCGAGCGCATGGGTGCGGCGCCTGGCGCGGAACCGGCATACGGCATCGTAATCAACGCTCGCGGGGGTTTCTGACTACCATCCCTCCCAGGCTCCCTGCGCCTTGACTTGACAGGCGAATTCCGCATAATTTGCTGATTCGGCGCTTGCAGCTGAAGGGTCTGCCGGTAAGGCACATCCCAATCAGGCTGCAGGCACTTTTTTTCTACACATAAAACGAGGCGCCGGACAGGCCAAAACAGTATGTCCACGGTAAATCAGCTTGTGCGCAAGGCGCGCGCGCCGCGCAAGGTCAAAACCAACGTTCCGGCGTTGGAGAACAGTCCGCAGAAGCGCGGCGTGTGCACGCGGGTGTACACCACCACGCCGAAGAAGCCGAACTCGGCGATGCGCAAGGTGGCCAGGGTAAGGCTGACCAACGGCTTTGAGGTCACCAGCTACATCGGCGGCGAAGGCCACAACCTGCAGGAGCACTCGGTGGTCCTCATCCGGGGTGGCCGGGTCAAGGACCTGCCGGGCGTTCGTTATCACACCATCAGAGGCACGCTGGATTGCGCCGGCGTGGCGGACCGCCGCCAGGGGCGTTCCAAGTACGGCGCCAAGCGGCCGCGCTAGTTCTCCCATGTCCCGCCGCTCCCGCGCCCCACGCCGGCCCGTATTGGCCGACCCGCTCTACGGCAGCGAACTGCTGTCGCGCTTCATCAACATGATCATGAAGAGCGGCAAGAAGTCGGTGGCCGAAAGCATTGTCTATGGCGCCATAGACGTGATCTCGCGGGTCCGCAAGCAGCCTGCCGAAGAGGCGCTGCAACTGCTCGAAGAAGGCCTGGAAAACGTCAAGCCCACCGTGGAGGTGCGCTCCCGCCGGGTCGGCGGCGCCACCTACCAGGTGCCGGTGGAAGTGCGCACCGCCCGCCGCGAGACGCTGGCGATGCGCTGGATGATCGACGCGGCCCGCAAGCGCAACGAAAAGACCATGGCCGAGCGCCTGGCGCGCGAGCTGATGGACGCTTCGGAGAACAGCGGCGCGGCGGCCCGCCGCCGCGAGGAAACCCATCGAATGGCCGAGGCCAACAAGGCCTTTGCGCATTATCGCTGGTGATACGCCCGCCAGCCCCGTTCCTTTGTCAGCCCGTCCGTCCTTCGTCCGTCCCGGTATCTTCCCATGCGTGCTACGCCCATCGGCCGTTACCGGAACATCGGCATCATGGCCCACATCGATGCCGGCAAGACCACGACCACGGAGCGGGTGCTGTTCTATACCGGCGTTTCGCATAAGTTAGGCGAGGTCCATGACGGCGCGGCCATCATGGACTGGATGGAGCAGGAGCAGGAACGCGGCATAACCATCACCTCGGCGGCCACCACCTGCTTCTGGAGCGGGATGCGCCGCCAGTTCCCCGAACATCGCATCAACATCCTGGACACGCCGGGACACGTGGACTTCACCATCGAGGTCGAGCGCTCGCTGAGGGTGCTGGACAGCGCCGTGGCCGTATTCTGTGCGGTCGGCGGCGTCGAGCCGCAGTCCGAAACCGTCTGGCGCCAGGCCAACCGCTACCAGGTTCCGCGCCTGGCCTTCATCAACAAGATGGACCGGGTGGGCGCCGATTACTTCCGCGTGGTCGGAGAGATCGAGCGCCGCCTCGGCGCCAGGCCGGTGCCGATACAGGTGCCGATCGGCAGCGAGGCGGATTTCGCCGGCGTGGTGGACCTGGTGGAAGAGCGCGCCATCTACTGGGACCCGTCCGACATGGGCACCAACTACCGGGAAGCGGACATCCCCGAAGACCTCGTCGAAGTCTGCGCCAAATGGCGGGACAGCCTGGTGGAGGCGGTCGCCGAAAGCGACGACGAGCTGATGGAAAAGTACGCCGATGGCAAGCCGCTGACGATCGAGGAGATCCGCAAGGGCTTGCGCGAGCGCACGCTGCGCAACGAGATCGTACCTGTCATGTGCGGCAGCGCATTCCGCAACAAGGGCGTGCAGGCGATGCTCGACGGCGTGGTGCACTACCTGCCTTCGCCGGCCGAGAAGCCTCCCATCACCGGTATCGCCGACTCCGGCGGCAGCGAAGAGCGCGCGCCGAAGGACGACGAGCCGTTCGCGGCCCTGGCCTTCAAGATCGCCAACGACCCGTACGTCGGCAACCTGTCGTTCATCCGGGTGTATTCGGGCAGCCTCAAGTCCGGCGACAAGGTGCTCAACGTCACCCGCCGCAAGAAGGAGCGCATCGGCCGCCTGTTGCAGATGCATGCCAACGAGCGCGCCGAGGTCTCGGAAGTGCTGGCCGGCGACATCGTGGCCGCGGTGGGCTTGAAGGACGTGACCACCGGCGACAGCCTGACCGATCTTGCCAAACCCATCACGCTGGAGCGCATCGACGTCCCGGACCCCGTCATTCACGTGGCGGTGGAAGCGCGCACCCGCGCCGACCAGGACAAGATGGCGCTGGCGCTGCAGAAGCTGGCCAAGGAGGACCCCTCGTTCAAGGTTTCCACCGACAAGGAGTCCGGCCAGACCATCATCGCCGGAATGGGCGAGCTGCACCTGGAAATCCTGGTCGATCGCATGCGCCGCGAGTTCTCCGTCGAGGCCAACGTAGGCCGCCCGAGGGTGTCCTACCGCGAGACCATCCGCAATACCGTGGAGCAGGAAGGCCGCTTCGTGCGTCAGACCGGCGGACGGGGCCAGTTCGGCCATGTCTTTTTGCGCCTGGAACCGATGAAGCCGGGCGAAGGCTACGAGTTCGAAAGCAAAATCGTCGGCGGCGCGGTCCCCAGGGAGTTCATCCCGGCGGTCAACAAGGGCGTTCAGCAGCAGATGGGCGAGGGCGTGCTGGCCGGCTACCGGGTGGTGGACATGAAGGCCACGCTGTATGACGGCTCATACCACGAGGTGGACTCCAGCGAAGTGGCTTTCCGCGTGGCTGCCGCCCAGGCCGTGCGCGAGGGCATGAGGCGCGCCAGGCCGGTGCTGCTCGAGCCCACCATGAAAATCGAGGTGGTCACGCCCGATGACTACATGGGCGACGTGAGCGCCGACCTGAACCGCCGCCGCGGCCTGGTGCACAGCACCGAGGAGTCGCCCTCCGGCAAGGTGGTGCGTGGCGAGGTCCCGCTGGCGGAAATGTTCGGTTACGCGACCACCCTGCGCTCGATGTCGCAGGGCCGCGCCACCTACTCGATGGAGTTTTCGCGATATTCACCGGTCCCCGCCAAGGTGGCGGCGGACCTGACAAAGACCGGCTGAAAGCCTGGAACGCAAGGAAAGGAGCATCAACCAATGGCCAAGGCGAAATTTGAGCGCACCAAGCCGCATGTGAACGTTGGCACGATTGGTCACGTGGACCATGGCAAGACGACGTTGACGGCGGCCCTGACGCAGATCATGGCGGCGCAGCACGGTGGTGAGGTCAAGGCGTTTGACGAGATTGACAATGCCCCCGAGGAGCGCGAGCGCGGGATCACGATTGCGACCGCGCACGTGGAGTATGAGAGCGACAACCGCCACTATGCGCACGTCGACTGTCCGGGCCACGCCGACTATGTGAAGAACATGATCACGGGTGCGGCGCAGATGGACGGTGCGGTATTGGTGGTGAGCGCGGCCGATGGTCCGATGCCGCAGACCCGCGAGCATATCTTGCTGGCCCGCCAGGTGGGCGTGCCGTATATCGTGGTGTATCTGAACAAGTCCGACATGGTGGACGACGACGAGCTGCTGGAACTGGTCGAGCTGGAGGTAAGAGACCTGCTTTCCCAGTATGACTTTCCGGGCGATGACACTCCGGTGATCATCGGCAGTGCCTTGCATGCATTGGAAGGCAAGGAAGGCGAACGGGGCATGGACAGTGTCCGTGCGCTGGTCGAGGCCATGGACAGTTATATCCCCGAGCCCGAGCGTGCCATAGACGGCGCCTTTTTGATGCCGATCGAGGACGTGTTCTCGATTGCCGGGCGTGGCACGGTGGTGACCGGCCGCGTGGAGCGCGGCGTGGTGAAGGTTGGCGAGGAAGTGGAGATTGTGGGGATCAAGGACACCTCCAAGACCACCTGCACCGGCGTGGAGATGTTCCGCAAGCTGCTGGACGAGGGAAGAGCGGGCGACAACGTCGGCGTATTGCTTCGGGGCGTCAAGCGCACCGAGGTGGAGCGGGGCCAGGTATTGGCCCGGCCATCCTCGATTACTCCGCACACCCGTTTTGAGTCGGAGGTTTATATTCTGACCAAGGAGGAGGGCGGCCGTCACACGCCGTTTTTCCGCGGTTACCGGCCGCAGTTTTATTTTCGGACCACGGACGTGACGGGTGCGGTGACCCTGCCGGCGGAGATGGAGATGGTGATGCCGGGAGACAACGTCCGCATGGAGGTGGACCTGATTGCGCCGATTGCCATGGAAGACGGTTTGCGCTTTGCGATCCGCGAGGGCGGCCGCACCGTCGGCGCCGGAGTCGTCGCAAAAGTAGTGGAGTAAAAAAAATGGCAGAACCCCAAAACATACGCATCCGGCTTAAGGCCTTCGATCACCGGCTGATCGACTCGTCGGCCCGGGAAATCGTCGAGACCGCGCGCCGCACCGGCGCCCGGGTACACGGCCCGGTGCCGCTGCCGACCCGCAAGGAGCGCTTTACCGTGCTGATCTCGCCTCACGTCAACAAGGACGCCCGTGACCAGTACGAACTGCGCACCCACAAGCGCCTTTTAGACATCATCGGACCCAGCGACAAGACCGTGGACGCGCTGATGAAGCTGGAACTTCCTGCAGGCGTGGATGCCCAGATTCGCTTGAACTAGGCCGCCATGATTGCTAATATCTCTCGTCTTTACCCTCGCCGCTTGTCCAGCGGGGGGAATTCTCAATAAGAGCCACCAGCATGAGCCTTGGTTTGATCGGCCAAAAGCGGGGAATGACGCGCCTGTTTACGGAGGAAGGGGCCAGTGTGCCCATCACCGTGATCGAGGCGCAGCCGAACCGCGTGACCCGCCAGCGCACGCCGGACAAGGACGGCTACGCGGCCGTCCAGGTAACGGTGGGCGAGGCCCGCAAGGCGCCGGGCAAGACGCTGGCCGGTCAGTATGCCGACCACACTCCCGGCGAGGGCCTGTTCGAGCACCGTCTCGACGATGCCGCCCAGCTTGAGGACTATCAGCCCGGCTCCGAGATCACCGTGTCCTGTTTCTCGCCCGGTCAGCATGTGGACGTCACCGGCACCACCATCGGCAAGGGCTTTGCCGGCACCATCAAGCGCCACCATTTCCACGGCCAGGACAACACCCACGGCAACTCCAAGGCCCATCGCGTTCCGGGCTCCATCGGCCAGAACCAGACCCCGGGGCGGGTGTTCAAGGGCAAGAAGATGTCGGGCCATATGGGCGCGGTGCGCAGAACCATCCAGAATCTCGAAGTGGTGCGGATCGACGAGGAGCGCAATCTCATTATGGTCAAGGGCGCCATTCCGGGTCACACGATGGGCCGGGTTCTGGTCCGTCCCGCAGTAAAGATGCCGGCGAAGCAGTCCCAACAGGCATAGACCATGAACGCAACGGCAACAAAAACCAAAGGGCAGGAAAAGACTCCAGCCGTTGCAAAGCCAGAGAAAAGGCCCACGAGAAAGGTCTACAAGCCGTTCTCCGACGAAGTCCCGTTCAACGAATCACTGGTTCACCAGGCCGTGGTGGCCTGGCTGTCCGGCGCCCGCCAGGGCACCAAGGCGCAGAAGAACCGTTCCGCGGTGCGCGGCGGCGGCGCCAAGCCCTGGCGCCAGAAAGGCACCGGCCGGGCCCGCGTTGGAACGCGCTCCAGTCCGCTGTGGCGTAGCGGCGGCCGTACCTTCGCGGCGCAACCGCGTTCGCACACCAAGAAAATCAACCGCAAGATGTATCGCGGCGCCATGCGCTGCCTGCTCGCCGAAGTGGCGCGCAGCCGGCGCCTGACCATTGCACGCAAGATCGAGACCCCGGACCACCGCACCGCTTCGGCGGTCGCGCTGCTCAAGGAGCTGGATTTCGCCAATGGTCTGATCGTGGTCGAGTCCTATGACGGCTACCACGAGTTCTGCCTCGGGATCCGCAACCTGCCCGGCGTGGAGATCATCGATCTGCGCGAGATCAATCCCGTGGCGCTGGCCGGCTCCGGCCAGATGCTGATCACCGAAGGCGCTTTCAAGCAGCTAAAGGAGCGTTTGCAATGAGCGCCGACCAGCTTTCCGAACGCCTGCTGAACGTCATCCGCGCGCCGCATCTCTCGGAGAAGGCATTGAGCCTGTCCGAGAGCGAGGGGCGCAAACAACTCGCATTCAAGGTGGCCGTCGATGCGACCAAGCCCGAGATCGCCAAGGCGGTCGCGGGGATTTTCGACGTGGAAGTGGATTCGGTCACGGTCATCAACTGCAAGGGCAAGGTCAAGCGCCGCGGCACAACCTTCGGCCGCCGGCCCCACTGGAAGAAGGCCTACGTGACGTTGGCGGCAGGCCAGGACCTCGACTTCGTGGCCGGGGAATAACGATCATGGCGTTGAAACCACTCAAACCCACCTCGCCCGGCCAACGCTTCGCCGTGCGCGTGGTCACGCCCGAACTGCACAAGGGCGCGCCCTACGCCCCGCTCACCAGGCCGCTGCCCGGACGCGGCGGTCGCAACAACGCCGGTCGCATCACCACCCGGCATCGCGGTGGCGGCCACAAGCGCCACTACCGCCTGGTCGATTTCCGCCGCAACAAGGACGGCATCCCGGCCCGCGTCGAGCGCCTGGAATACGACCCCAACCGTAGCGCCCACCTGGCGCTGCTGCTCTATTCCGACGGCGAGCGCCGCTACATCCTGGCGCCCAACGGCGTCAAGCAGGGCCAGCAGCTGATGTCCGGCCTGGAGGCCCCGATCCGCCCCGGCAACTGCCTGCCGCTCAACCGGATTCCGCTGGGCACGCAGATTCACAACATCGAGATGAAGCCGGGCCGGGGCGGCCAGTTGGCCCGCGCCGCCGGCGCCTCGGCACAGCTGGTGGCCCGGGAAGGGCCGCACGCCACGCTGCGCATGCGCTCCGGCGAGATGCGCAAGGTCCCGGTAAGCTGCCGGGCGACCATCGGCGAGGTCGGCAACGACCAGCACGGCCTGCGCAAGGACGGCAAGGCCGGCGTCAAGCGCTGGCGGGGCATTCGTCCCACGGTGCGCGGCGTAGCCATGAACCCGGTCGATCACCCGCACGGCGGCGGCGAAGGCCGCTCTTCGGGCGGGCGCCATCCGGTCAGTCCCTGGGGCGTGCCCACCAAGGGTTATCGCACCCGCCGCCGCAAGGGCGTCGAGCGCATGATCGTGCGCCGGCGCAAGGACCGATAGGGAGGATTGAGGCATGCCAAGGTCCCTGCGTAAAGGCCCGTTCGTGGATCTGCACCTGATGAAGAAGGTGCAGGTGGCCGCGGCTACCCGCAGCCCGCGCCCGATCAAGACCTGGTCGCGCCGCTCGATGATCGTCCCCGACATGGTGGGCCTGACCATCGCGGTGCACAACGGACGCGATCACATCCCGATCCTGATTTCCGAGAACATGGTGGGCCACAAGCTCGGCGAGTTCTCCCCCACCCGCATCTTCCGCGGTCACTCCGGCGACCGCAAGGCCAAGGCCGTTTAGGGGAGGGCGAATGATGGAAGTTTCCGCCCGCCTGCGCTACGCGCGCATTTCCACGCGCAAGACGCGCCTGGCCGCCGACATGATCCGCGGCCGCACGGTCGAGGACGCCACCAACGCGCTGGCGTTCACGCCCCGGCACGCCGCGAGGATGCTGAACAAGGTGCTGAATTCCGCGATCGCCAATGCGCAGACCAACTTCGGCGCCGATATCGACGAGTTGCGGGTCAGCGAGGTGCTGGTGGACGAGGCCAAGCCTTTCCGCCGCTTCCGCGCACGGGCCCGGGGCCGCGGCGCGCGCATCATAAAGCCCCAGACGCATATCAGCGTCACGGTGTCCGACGAATAGGTAGTCGATCATGGGTCAAAAAGTAAATCCGATCGGCATCCGGCTGGGCATTTCCCGCCCCTGGTCGTCCACCTGGTACGCTGATTCCAAGCATTTTCCGGCGCTGGTGGAGTCCGACTACCGGATCCGCGAGATGCTGCGCAAGCGCCTCAAGGACGCTTCGGTCAGTCACATCGACATCGAGCGCCACCGCGAAAGCACCCAGATCCAGATTCACACCGCCCGCCCCGGCACCGTAATCGGCAAGAAGGGCGAGGACATCGAGAGGCTCAGGCGCGACCTGGCCAAGCTGGTGGACGCCAAGCTGCACCAGGTGCGGGTGAACATCAACGAAATCAAGAAGCCCGAGCTCTACGCCCGGCTGGTGGCCGAGAACATCGCCTCGCAGCTCGAGCGCCGCGTGATGTTCCGCCGCGCCATGCGCCGCGCCGTCAGCACCACCATGCGCCTGGGCGCCCTGGGCATCAAGGTCAAGGTCGCCGGCCGCCTGAACGGCGCCGAGATCGCCCGTTCGGAGTGGTACCGCGAAGGCCGCGTGCCGCTGCACACGTTCCGCGCCGACATCGACTACGGCCTGGCCGAAGCGTTCACTACCTACGGCGTGGTGGGCGTGAAGGTCTGGATCTATCGCGGCGAGAAAACCTCTCCGACCGACAAGCAGGGGGCCCCCGATGCGCCGACCGGCACCGAGGCAACGCCAAGGACGCCCAGGACCCCCGCGACGCCCGCAGCACCCAAGACGCCCGCGACGCCCGCAGCACCAGCAACGCCCGCAGCACCCAAGACGCCCGCAACGCCGGTAACGCCGTCATGATGCAGCCCAAGCGCACCAAGTACCGCAAGATGCACAAGGGCCGCAACCGCGGTTTGGCCCAGCGCGGCAATTTCGTCGCCTTCGGCGAGTACGGCCTCAAGGCCACTACCCGGGGACGGATCACGGCCCGCCAGATCGAGGCCGCGCGACGCGCCCTGACCCGCCATGTCCGCCGCGGCGGCAAGGTGTGGATCCGGATTTTCCCGGACAAGCCCATCACCCAGAAGCCGCTGGAAGTGCGCCAGGGCAAGGGCAAGGGCAACGTTGAATACTGGGTCTCCCTGGTCCAGCCCGGCCGCATGCTCTACGAGATCGAGGGCGTGCCCGAGCCGCTGGCGCGGGAGGCCTTCCGCCTGGCTTCTTCCAAGCTGCCGGTGGATACCGCATTCGTAAACAGGCAACTGCAATGAAAGCTTCCGAATTCAGGGAACTGGACGCCGCCGGGCTCAAGCAGCGGCTGGTCGAGCTTCGGCGCGAGCAGTTGCAGATGCGCATGAGCCAGGCCACCGGACAGGAGGCGCGCGTGCATCGCCATCGCCAACTGCGCCGCGATATTGCCCGGCTCAAGACCGTGATGCAGGAGGCGGCTCGCTCATGAGCACTCCCCAACGCATGGCCCGGGTCCTGGCCGGCGGCTCGGACAAGACACGCCGGGTTGCCGTGGAACGCCGTTTCAAACACCCCATGTACGGGAAGTACGTGCGGCGCACCACGCGCATGCTGGTGCACGACGAAGACAACATTGCGCGCGAGGGCGACCTGGTTACGATCGCCGAGGGGCGCCCCGTCTCGCGCCGCAAGTCCTGGAGATTGGTTCGCGTGCTGCGGCGCGCGGATGGCGGCAGCGAGTGATAGTGGGAGCTTGCAGGAATGATTCAAGCCCAAACCGTATTGAGCGCGGCCGACAACTCCGGCGCGAGAAAGCTGCAATGCATCAAGGTGCTGGGCGGATCGCGCCGGCGCTATGCGCGCATCGGCGACGTGATCCGGGTCACCGTCAAGGATTCGGTGCCGCGCGGCCGGGTGCGCAAGGGCGAGCTGTATCACGCCGTGGTGGTACGCACCCGCAGCGGCGTGAGGCGCCCGGACGGTTCGCTGATCCGTTTCGACGGCAACGCCGCGGTGCTTTTGAACCCGCGCCTGGAACCGGTCGGAACGCGCATCTTCGGCCCCGTCACCCGCGAGCTGCGCAACGCGCGCTTCATGAAGATCGTCTCGCTGGCCCCCGAGGTGCTGTGACGTCATGAATCGGCTGAAGACAGGTGACGAGGTGATCGTGATCACCGGCAGCAACCGCGGCGCCCGCGGCGTCGTGCGACGCCTGGTGGGCGACGACCGGGTGCTGGTCGAGAACGTCAACCTGGTACGCAAGCACCGCAAGCCCAACCCCCAGAGCAACCAGCCCGGCGGCATCGTCGAGGAAGAGCGCCCCCTGCACGTGTCCAACGTGGCCGTCTACAACCCGGTCACCGAGAAGGCCGACCGCATCGGCATCAAGACCCTCGCCGAAGGTCAGCGGGTGCGGTTCTACAAGAGCGACGGGGAGGTCATCGACACCGTATGAGCGCGCTCGAACAAAGCTACCGCAGCGAGATGGCGCCCCGCCTGATGGAGCGCTTGAGCCTGAGCAACCCCATGCAGGTACCCAAACTGAGCAAGATCACGCTCAACATGGGCGTGGGCGAGGGCATCACCGACCGCGGCGTGGTCAAGAAGGCCGCCGAGGACCTGACGCTGATCGCCGGTCAGCGCGCAGTGATTACCGTTGCGCGCCGCTCGGTCGCCACGTTCAAGGTCCGCGAAGGCTATCCCATCGGCTGCAAGGTGACGCTGCGCCGTTCGCGGATGTATGACTTCATCGAGCGCCTGGTCAACGTGGCCATCCCGCGTGTCCGCGACTTCAGGGGCCTGAATCCCAAGTCCTTCGACGGCCGCGGAAACTACAGCATCGGCGTCACCGAGCAGATCATCTTTCCCGAAATCAACTACGACAACATCGACGTAATCCGCGGCCTCGACATCGCCATCACCACGACGGCGGTAAATGACGAGCAGGGCCGCGCGTTGCTCGACGAGTTCAAATTCCCCTTCAAGAGGTAAGCGCATGGCCAAGACCAGCATGGTGGAGCGAGAGCGCAAGCGCATCCGTACGGTGGAGCGCTACAAAGAGCGCCGCACCGAAATAAAGCGCATCATCGCCGACCGCTCGACCAGTCCCGAGGGCCTGGCCGCGGCGCTGGAAGCCTTGCAGAAGCTGCCGCGTGACTCCAGCCCGGTTCGCCTGCGCAACCGCTGCGCGATCACCGGCCGTCCGCGGGGCTTTTTCAAGAAGTTCGGCTTGAGCCGCAACAAACTGCGCGAAGAAGCCATGTTCGGCAATCTCCCCGGCGTCAGCAAGGCATCGTGGTAGCGGCATGAGCATGCAAGATCCCATTTCGGACATGCTGACGCGCATCCGCAACGCGCAAAAGGCGCTGCACGACAACGTGTCCATGCCCGGCTCTACGATCAAGGAGTCGATCGCCGCGGTGCTGGAGTCCGAAGGCTATATCGAGGGCTACGGGACCAGCGGCGAGCCGGGCCCCGAGCGCACGCTCACGGTAGAGCTGAAGTACGTGCAGGGCGAGCCGGTCATCCGCCGCCTGGAGCGCGCCTCTCGCCCCGGCTTGAGGATCTACCGCGGCTCCGACGAGCTGCCGCGGGTCATGGGCGGCCTGGGCGTGGCCGTGATTTCCACTTCCAGGGGCGTGATGAGCGACCGCGAGTCGCGCGCGGCCGGGCAGGGCGGTGAAGTGCTCTGCATCGTGAGCTGAACCCGAACCGTCATGTCCCGTCTTGCCAAACGCCCCATTCCCGTGCCCGATGGCGTCAACGCCAGCCTGGCGCGCGGCGTGCTCACGGCCAAGGGCCCCAGGGGCGAGGATTCGATGGCCGTGCACAGCGAGATCAGGATGAGCCTGGACGACGGCGCGGTCACCGTTTCGCCGCGCTCGGGTTCGCGCCTGGCGCGCAGCATGACCGGCACCACCTGCGCATTGGTGCGCAATCTGTTTACCGGCGTGACCGAAGGGTTCAAGCGCCGCCTGCAGCTCGTGGGCACCGGCTACCGGGCCGAGGCCAAGGGCAACAAGCTGGCGCTGCAACTGGGTTTTTCGCACCCGGTCGAGTACCGGCTGTCGGACCAGGTGACGGTGAAAACGCCGTCGCAGACCGAGATTGTTCTCGAGTCCATCAACCGCCAGCGGGTCGGCCAGGCTGCCGCGGAAATCCGCGCCCTCCGTCCCCCGGAACCTTACAAGGGCAAGGGCGTGCGCTATTTCGGCGAGCAATTGCGCTTGAAGGAAGCGAAGAAGAAGTAGGCGGGGTTAAGCGATATGTCCATCGACAAGAAATCCGCCCGCGCCCGGCGCGCCCGCAAGACCCGCGCGCGCATCGCCCGGCTCGGCTACCCGAGACTCTGCGTGCATCGCACGCCCAGGCACATCTACGCCCAGCTCATCGGCCCCGAGAACGGCAAGGTGCTGGTTTCATTCTCGTCGCTCCACCTGCGCAGCGAGGTAAAGAACACCGGCAACGCCAAGGCGGCCGCGCAAGTGGGCAAGAGCCTGGCCGAGAAGGCGGTCGAGGCCGGGGTGGACACGGTCGCTTTCGATCGTTCCGGTTTCCGCTATCACGGGCGCATCAAGGCACTGGCCGATGCCGCCCGCAAGGCGGGACTCAAGTTTTAGCAATCGGTTGAAGTAACGGCAAACCATGGCGAACGACACAGATACTCGCGAAGACCTGCTGGAGAAGCTGGTTCATGTCAACCGCGTGGCCAAGGTGGTCAAGGGCGGGCGGCAGTTCGGCTTCACCGCGCTGACGGTGGTCGGCGACGGCGGCGGCACGGTCGGCTTCGGCCACAGCAAGGCCCGCGAAGTGCCGCTGGCGATCCAGAAGTCGCTGGCCCAGGCGCGCGTGGAAATGAAGCCCGTGAAGCTCAAGGGCGGCACGCTGCATTACGCGATGAAGGGCCGCCACGGCGCCACCCGCGTATATATGCAACCGGCCGCCGAGGGAACCGGCATCATCGCCGGGGGCGCCATGCGCGCCGTATTCGAATGTTGCGGAGTGCGCAACGTGCTGGCCAAGTCGTACGGTTCGCGCAACCCGATCAACGTGGTGCGCGCCACGATCACGGCGCTGCACGAGGCCCGCTCGCCGGGCCAGGTGGCCCGCATCCGCGGCAAGTCCGTCAAGGAGATCGTCGCGTGAATATGCGGCCGCTGAGCGATGCTTGTTCCCCGCTTTTCGGGGGACGCCGGCAAGCACGTCCCTGTGGGCTCGGCTTCGGCATCCCTGCCTCAGACGCCCCCGCAAAGCGGGGAACAAGCATCGCTCAGCGTGTGTTTTTTTTGATGAACAGCAACTCGCGCAATCACTGTCGGGACCTGTCTCCTGCTCCCGCCCCTTCGCGGGAACGTTGGAGACATGGATGCCGACACCGAGCCCACAGGGACGTGCTCGCAGGCGATTCCCGCGAAGGGGCGGGAGCAGGAGACAGCGCAAGCTGACAAGCGACATGGCCAAGGCAGAGCAGAAAAACGTACGCATTACGCTCAAGCGCAGCCTGCACGGGCGCCTGCGCAAGCATCGCGCCTGCGTGCGCGGCCTGGGCCTGCGGCGCATTCACCAGACGGTGACCGTGCCCGCCACTCCGGAGAACCTGGGGATGGTGCGCAAAGTGTCCTACATGCTCGATGTGGAGGAGCTCAACTGATGCTGAACTCACTCTCGCAACCCGGCGGGCGAAAGCACCGCAAGCGCGTGGGACGCGGCGCGTCGGCCGGCGGCGGCAAGACCTGCGGCCGCGGCCAGAAGGGCCAGCGTTCGCGTTCGGGGTCCGGTCGCAGACCCGGCTTCGAGGGCGGCCAGATGCCGCTGCAGCGGCGCCTGCCCAAGGTCGGTTTCGCCTCCCGCACCGCCCGCTACACGGCCCGCATCCGCACCAGCGAGATCGCCGGCCTTAAAGAGAAGAAAGTGGACCTGGAGCTGCTCAAGGATCGCGGTCTGGCGCGCTTTGACGCGCGCGCGGCCAAGGTGTTCTTGAGCGGCGAGATCACATCCGCCGTGAAGCTGGTGGGGATCGCCGTTACGCCCGGGGCGAGGAAGGCGATCGAGGACGCCGGTGGTTCGGTGGAGGACAAGAGCTGATGGCGAGGCGCGGGTCCGGCGGCATGTTCAATCCGGCCGCGGCACTCGGCGAGGCGACCCGCTTCACCGAGTTGCGCCAGCGCCTGCTGTTTCTGGTAGGCGCGCTGATCGTGTACCGCATCGGCGCCTTCATCCCGATGCCGGGCATCGATCCCGTGGCGCTGGAGCAGTTCTTCCAGGCGCAGGAAGGGACCATCCTGAGCATGATGAACATGTTCTCCGGCGGCGCGCTGGAGCGGATGTCGATTTTCGCGCTGGGCATCATGCCCTACATTTCCGCATCGATCATCATGCAGCTGGCGGGCGTGGTCGTGCCCACACTGGCGGAACTGCGCAAGGAAGGCGAGTCCGGCCGCCGGCAGATCGTCAAGTACACCCGCTACTTCACGGTAGTCCTGGCGCTGTTCCAGGCGCTGGCCATGTCCGTGGCGCTGCAGGGGCAGGGCGTGGTCATCAACCCGGGAACGGGCTTTGTTATGACCGCGGCGATCACCCTGGTCACCGGCACCGTGTTCCTGATGTGGCTGGGCGAGCAGATCACCGAGCGCGGCATCGGCAACGGCATTTCCATTATCATCCTGGCCAGCATCCTGGCCGGACTGCCTTCGGCTTTCGGCGGCACGCTGCAGCTGGTCAGCACCGGCGAGATGGGCGGCGCCTTCGCCATGATCCTGATGCTCCTGATCCTGGCCGTGACCGCCTTCGTGGTGTTTGTGGAGCGCGCCCAAAGGCGCATCCCGGTCAACTACGCCAAGCGCATGCAGGGCCGTCGCATGTATGCCGGCCAGTCCAGCCACTTGCCGTTCAAACTCAACATGTCGGGCGTGATCCCGCCGATCTTCGCCAGCAGCATCATCCTGTTTCCGGCCACGCTCGCTTCCTGGTTCGGCCAGGCCGAGGGCTTCGGCTGGCTGCAGACCCTGGGTGCGCGGCTGTCGCCGGGCCAGCCCATCTACGTGATGATGTACGGCGGGCTGATCATGTTCTTCGCGTTCTTCTACACCGCCCTGGTGTTCAACGCGCGCGACACGGCCGACAACCTGAGGCGCTCCGGCGCCTTCATTCCGGGCATCCGCCCCGGTCAGCAGACCGCAAACTACATCGACCGCGTCCTGACCCGCATCACCCTGTGGGGCGGTATCTACATCACCGGCGTTTGCCTGATGCCGGAGTTTCTGATCATGTATACGCAGGCGCCGTTCTATTTCGGCGGCACCTCGTTGCTCATCATGGTGGTGGTCACCATGGATTTCCTGGCCCAGTTGCAGGCGCACATGATGTCGCACCAGTACGAAGGCCTGATGAAGAAAGCCAACCTCGGCTCGTACGGACGCAAGGGCGTCCGCTGAGCGTTCGCGGGAACGGCTTAAAGGAGATGCAAGCTTATGAAAGTACGAGCATCGGTTAAGAAGATCTGCCGCAACTGCAAGATCGTGCGGCGCAAGGGCGTGCTGCGCGTGTTGTGCACCGACCCGCGGCACAAGCAAAGGCAGGGCTGAGCATGGCGCGCATCGCCGGTATCAACGTGCCCGTGTACAAGCACGTGCGCGTTGCACTCACGCACATCTTCGGCGTCGGGCCCGCCCGGGCGCTGCAGATCTGCGAGATGTCCAGTGTCGCTCCCGACGTGCAGGTCAAGGACCTGGACGAGCCCGAGATCGAGCGCATCCGCAGCGCCGTGGCCCGCTTTCAGCTCGAAGGCGACCTGAGGCGCGAGAACTCAATGAACATCAAGCGGCTGATGGACCTGGGCTGCTACCGCGGCCTCCGTCACCGGCGCGGTCTGCCGGTGCGCGGCCAGCGCAGCCGCACCAACGCCCGCACCCGCAAGGGGCCGCGGCGTCCCATCCGTAAGTAAGCGTATTCGTCATGGCAAAACCCAAACCTCGTAAGAAAGCGACCAAGCGCCATGTCGTGGACGGCATCGCGCATATTCACGCGTCGTTCAACAACACGATCATCACGATCACCGACCCGCAGGGCAACGCTTTGTCCTGGGCGACTTCGGGCGGCTCCGGCTTCCGCGGTTCGCGTAAATCAACGCCGTTTGCCGCCCAGGTGGCCGCCGAGCGCGCCGCCAACCGGGCGCGCGAAATGGGCATGGCCAACCTGCAGGTCCGCGTGCGCGGCCCCGGCCCCGGCCGCGAGTCGGCAGTGAGGGCGCTGAACGCCGCCGGCTTTCGCATCACCCACATCGAGGATGTCACGCCCATCCCGCACAATGGCTGCCGCGCGCCCAAGCGGCGCCGCGTATAGGGGGGCTGAATCATGGCTCGTTACACCGGACCGGTATGCAAGCTCTCGCGGCGCGAGGGCACCGACCTGCTGCTCAAGAGCCGGGTCCGCTCGCTCGAAGAGAAGTGCCGCCACGACCGTGTGCCCGGCGCCCGCAGCACCCAGCGCCCCGGGCGCATCTCCGACTACGGTCTGCAGCTTCGCGAGAAGCAGAAGCTGCGCCGCATGTACGGCGTGCTCGAGCGGCAGTTCCGCAACTACTACAAACGCGCCGCGCGCCAGAAGGGCTCGACCGGCGAGAACCTCCTGCGCCTGCTTGAAGGGCGCCTGGACAACATTGTTTACCGCCTCGGTTTCGGCGCCACCAGGCCCGAAGCCCGGCAACTCGTTTCGCATCGCGGCATCCAGGTCAACGGCCGCCCGGTCAACATCCCGTCCTACCAGGTCAAGGCGGGCGATGTTGTGGGCGTGCATCCGCGCGCCAAGGAACAGCTGCGAATTCAGAACGCCCTGGAAATCGCCCGCCAGCTCGGTCTTCCCGAGTGGCTGGACGTGGACCAGAAAGCGCTTTCCGGCACTGTGAAGAGCCTGCCGGAGCGCGAAGAAATTCTGCCCGACATTAACGAAAGCCTGGTTGTCGAGCTTTATTCCAAGTAAAAGGAGTGCAAGCGCCATGGACCAATCAGTACATACATTCTTAAAGCCCCGAATCGTCCGCGTGGAAGAGCGCGGCCATGCGAACCGCGCGCGGATCACCATCGAGCCGCTGGAGCGCGGCTTCGGCCACACGCTCGGCAACGCGCTGCGCCGCCTGCTGCTGTCCAGCATGCCGGGCGCGGCCATCACCGAAGCCGAGATTCAAAACGAAGTGCTGCATGAATACAGCTCCATCGAAGGCGTCAAGGAAGACGTGGTGGAGATCCTGCTTAACTTGAAGCAGGTGGCCGTGCGCATGCACGCGCGCGACAGCGCCGAGCTGATGCTCACCAAGAAGGGGCCGGGCCAGGTTACCGCCGGCGATATCGGCACCGACCACGATGTCGAAGTCGTCAATCCCGACCAGCACATCGCCACGCTCACCTCCTCGGTGGAGCTGAGCATGCGCCTGACCGTGGCCACCGGCCGCGGCTACCGCCCGGCGGCGCGGATGGCCGAAGTCACCGAAGGCAGCGTCACCATGGGCCGTTTGCAGCTCGACGCCTCGTTCAGCCCGGTCAAGCGGGTCAGCTACGACGTCGAGTCCGCCCGGGTGGAGCGCCGTACCGACCTCGACCGCCTGATCGTGGAACTGGAAACCAACGGCGCCATCGATCCCGGCGACGCCGTGCGCCGCGCCGGCGAGATCCTGCGCGATCAGCTCACCGTGTTCGTCGAGCTGGCGCCCAGCGAGAATGTCGGCCTGATGGCGCTCGATCCGCAGTTGCGCCAGCTCTACATGTCGCCGATCGAGGACCTGCAGCTCAACGCGCGGTCCGTGAACTGCCTCAAGGCCGAGAACATCCACTTCGTGGGCGACCTGGTGCAGAAGACCGACGCCGAGCTGTTGCGCACCCCCAACCTGGGCAAGCGCTCGCTCACCGAGATTCAGGAAAAGCTGAGCGAACGGGGCCTGGAGCTGGGCTCCGAGCTTCCCGAGTGGCCGCCGGCCGGTCTCAAGACCGCCGCCTGATTGCCCTGATCGCAAGGTAGAACTCTGTCATGCGTCACCGCAAATCCGGCCGCAGCTTAGGGCGCGACAGCTCCCACCGGCGCGCCATGTACCGCAACATGGCGGCCTCGCTGATCGAGCACGAGCGCATTACCACCACGGTGCCCAAGGCCAAGGAGCTCAGGCGCGTGGTGGAGCCGCTGATCACGCTGGCCGGCGTTGACGGCGTTGCCCGCCGACGCCTGGCTTACAACCGCCTGCGCAACAAGAAGGCCGTGGGCAAACTGTTCACCGAGCTGGGACCGCGCTTCAAGGAACGCCCCGGCGGCTACCTGAGCATCCTCAAGAAAGGCCACCGCCCCGGCGACGCCGCCCCGATGGCCGTCGTCCGCCTCGTCGAGGACGCCGAAGCCACCGAATAGGCTGCCTGGGGCCAGGGGCTTCCCTCGTGCCCGGCACTCTGCGTAGCCTAAGATTGGCACATGCCAGGTTCCAGCGTCCGGCTATTCCCTGCAACCCTTTTCGCCTGCCTGCTCTTTGCCGCCTGCCAGTCGCAGGTTCAGTCTCCATCCGGGCCGGAAGCAGCCCAGCTCAAGTGCGAAGACTGGAACACGCACGAATTCTTCGAGACCGCTACGCGCGCGGACGTAAGACGGTGCCTTAAGGCCGGCGCCGATGCAAACGCCAGAGACGAGTACAAGGCCACACCGCTGCATTGGGCCAGGAGCGCGGCCGTCGTAAGAGAATTGGTGAGAGCCGGGGGAGACCCAAACGCGTCCTGCAAGCCGCATTACGCATGGTCAACTCCCCTGCACTGGGCAGACAACGCCGAGGTGGCGGTTGCCCTGCTGAAGGCCGGCGCCGATCCGATGGCCCGAAGTTCATTCAACGACACGCCTTTGCACAGAGCCAAAAGCGCCGCCATAGCCGGAGTCTTGCTGAAGGCCGGCGTGAAGCCGGATGTGCGGGATTACAGTGGCAATATGCCCTTGCATACTGCCCGGGATGCTGCCATAGCAAGACTCCTGTTGCAGGCTGGCGCCAACGTTCATGAATCTGCAGAATACGACCAGACCCCCCTTCACACTGCGCGAAGCGCCGAAATCGCCGGTGTGCTTCTGCAAGCCGGCGCCGACATCAGTGTTGTATCCGAATACGGGTTCACGCCGCTACATACGGTTCAGGATCCTGGCGCCCTTGGAGCGATTTTGGAAGCGGGCGCCGACATCGCCGCCAGAACTGACCGGGGTATGACCCCTCTGCATACCGTCTGGACCGGCGAAGGAGCCCGGCACCTGATTCGCGCCGGCGCTGAAATTGATGCCCGGGCCGGAGATGATTCCACGCCTCTACACGAGGCGCGCAATTTGGAGATTGTCAGGGCCTTGCTTGACGCCGGCGCAAGCGTTGGAGCCCGCGATGCCTGGGACAGAACGCCGTTATTCAGAGCCACGAGTCCCGAGATTGTGCACCTGCTCCTGGAAGCGGGCGCCGATGTCAGCGAGAAGAACTGGCGTGACCAAACCCCCCTGCATGAACCCTACTCGATAGAGGTCGCCAAGGCGCTGTTGGAAAATGGCGCGGACTCCGGAGCCCGTGACAGGTATGGAACAACTCCGCTGCACGGCAAATATCGTGTTGAGATGATCGAGCTGCTTGCCCACGCAGGAGCTTCGGTCAATGCCGGAGGAGACAGCGGGGTTACGCCGCTGCACATTGCTTCGGGAAGCAAGTACATACAGGCCGTAAGAAAGCTCGTCGAGTTGGGGGCCGACGTAAACGCAAGAGACGAGCAAGGTAATACTCCCTTGCATGAAGCGTGCGCTCCGGACAGGACAATCATCGACTACTGGGCCGGCATGGAGCCTGATCCGGAAGACCTGCGAAGAGAGGAAGCCGAGCTGGTGGCGCTGCTCCTTGCCGAGGGTGCGGGACTCGACGTGTTCAATAATCGCGGGGAAACACCCTTGCACAAGGCAGTATCGTCGGGCAACGAACATACGTTGCGGCTACTGCTTGTCAACGGCGCGGAACTCGGTGCCAGCGACGAGTACGGGCGGACTCCGCTGCACGTGGCAGCAGGCGCATACAGCATCACTGTGCCCGCCCTCTCCGTTCTGCTGGATGCCGGCGCGGACGTAAACGCGCTGGACAAGGGAGGAGAAACACCCTTGGACCGGGCAGAGTGGTTACAGGAATTCTTGCGCGACAGGGACAATCCGGACTCGGAGGATATTCAGAGGATAGGCGCCGTAATCGCGACGTTGCGGGACGCAGGCGGAATCAGCGGAAAGCAGTAATCGGTCCCCCGGGGCTGCGTGTGGCATTATTCCGGCGGTTGAGAAGAAGGAACGGGTAGCGCATGCAACAGAACACCTCCGCCCGGCGCTGGAGTTCGGGCCGCACCTTTCTGATCGCCTCCATCGGCGGCGCCATCGGCCTGGGGAACATCTGGCGTTTCCCCTACATCATGGGCGAGAACGGCGGCGGCGCCTTCGTGTTCGTCTACCTGGTGGCCGCTTTCCTGGTGGCGGTGCCCATCCTGTCGGCGGAAGTCGCCATAGGCCGCCAAGGTCGCGCCAGCCCCTACACCGCGATGGCTTCGGTGGCGACCCGGAGCGGTCGTTGGGTCGCGTGGGGTCTGGTGGGTTTCATGGGCCTTTTGACCGGCTACCTGATCATGAGCTTCTACAGCGTGATCGCAGGCAGCACCCTGGACTACCTGGTGCTGGCCGCGCAGGGCGCCTTCAAGGGACTCACCAAAGAAAGCGCCGAGGTCCTCAACGCCGGGCTGAACGACAACCCCCTGCGCCTGGGCGCCTGGCACACGCTGTTCATGCTCGCGAGCCTGGTGATCGTGGGCCGCGGCGTCCGCCGGGGCATCGAGGCGGCGGTGCGCTTTTTGATGCCGCTGCTGTTCCTTCTCCTGCTGTCCGTGATCGGCTATGCGCTGGTCGAGGGCGATGCTGCACAAGGCCTCACCTTCATGTTCGACTTCCGCTTCGAGCAACTGACGGACGCTTCGATCCTGGAGGCCATCAGCCACGCGTTCTTCTCGATCGGCGTGGCGATGGGCCTGATGATGATGTACGGGGCTTTCGCGCCGAGGGAAGTGTCCCTGCCGCATACCTGCGTGGGCATTACCGTCGCCGACACGGGCGTGGCGATTCTGGCCGGCATCGCGATCTTCCCGCTGGTCTTCGCCAATGGCCTGGAGCCCGGATCGGGCCCGTCGCTGGTGTTCCTGACGCTGCCCATCGCCTTCGGCGGCATGCCGGGCGGAAGCTTCTTCGGCATGGTTTTCTTCCTGCTGCTGGCGTTTGCCGCGCTGACCTCCGCGATCGCCCTGATGGAGGCGGCGGTCAGCCTGTTGCAGGAGCGCCTGGACTTCGGCCGCTGGCCCGCCACCCTGGTCGTGGGCGGATCGCTTTGGGCGCTGGGCTGGCTGACGGTGCTTTCCTTCGGCTCCGGCGCGGAGTGGAACGTCGTTGCCGGCAAGAACCCCTTTGAGCTGATCGACTACCTCACCGCCACGATCATGATGCCGCTGGGCGGCGCGCTGATGGCGCTGTTTGCCGGCTGGCGCATGAAACGCACCCTTTTCCTGGCCGAACTGGGCTGGCGCGAAGGCCTGCTGTTTGAGGCATGGCTTGTGCTGCTGCGCTTCATCGCCCCCGCCGCCATCCTCTACATCATGTACCAGGCCCTCTTCACCTGACCCTTGAATGCCGCCCTTCCGCGGGTGGCGGTAGAATGGGGGGATAAATCCGCTTGCGCAGGCGGTGCGAATTCAATACCGGACAATGCCTATGGCTCGGCCGACTTCCTACACTACCTTGAACGCTGCCCTTGCCGGCGCAGCCGCCATGGCGCTGCTGCTCGCTGGCTGCGGCAACGGCGACGAAGGCGCGGGAATGATGCGGCGGGGCGGCGGAGCGGCGCCGGTCCTCACCGAGCTCGTGGGGCTCGGCGAGGTCACGGATGAATACATCGCGCTGGCCACCGCGCGGGCCAACGAGGCCATCGACGTCACGCCGCGCATTTCCAGCGTGGTTTCGGCGATCCGGTTCGACGAAGGACAGGCGGTAGGCGAGGGCGCCGTGCTGGTGGAGCTGGACAGCCGCGAGATCCGCGCCGACCTGGACCTGGCGGAAGCCAATTTGCGCGAACGCCGCAGCCGCTTCGGCCGTCTGGAAGCGCTGGCCGCCAGCAAGGCGGTGTCCGAAATCGAACTGGAGGAGATCCGCGCCCAGTTGCAGGTGGCCGAAGCGCAGGTCAATTCCGCGCGCGCCCGCCTCGACGACACCATAATCCGGGCGCCGTTCGCCGGCACCGTGGGCTTGCGCCGGATCAGCGTGGGCGGTCTGGTGCAACCGAACACGGTCATCACCACGCTCGACGACATCGACGTCATGAAGCTCGAATTCTCGGTGCCGGAGGAATACCTCTCGGTCATGAGCGAAGGCCTGGCGATCGAGGCCCGCGGCGCAGCCTGGCCGGACCGCCTGTTCATCGGCACGGTCATCAGCGTGGACAGCCGCATCGATCCCATGACCCGCTCGCTGGCAGTCGTGGCTGAAATTCCCAACGACGACGGCGACTTGAAGCCCGGCATGTTCCTGCAGGTGGTAATCGACCGGCGCCGCGAAGGCGTTGTGCTGGCTCCGGAATCCTCCCTGGTTCCGCGCCAGGGCCGCCAGTATGTGTACGTGGTGGACGAAGGACGCGCCCGGGAACGTGAGGTCAAGCTGGGTACGCGGCTGCCGGGCCATGTCGAGGTCGTCAACGGCCTCAACGCCGGCGAAGAGATCGTGACCCAGGGCGTGCAGCGGCTGCGCGACGGATTGCCGGTGCGCATGGCCAATGCGCCGGCGGGTCCCGGAACAAGCGGCGCGGCCGCCGGTCCGCCGAAATAATCCCATGGTAATTTCCGACTTAAGCGTGCGCCGCCCGGTGCTGGCCGCGGTGATCAGCCTGGTGCTGTTCATCCTCGGGGTGCTGGCGCTGAGCACGCTTTCGGTGCGCGAGTATCCGGACGTGCAGCCGCCGGTCGTGTCCGTCGACACCAACTACAGGGGCGCGTCCGGCGAGATCATCGAACGGCGCATCTCGCAGGTCATCGAGGACCAGGTGGCCGGTCTTCCCGGGGTGGTGAAGATGACCTCCCGCAGCCAGGACGAACGCTCCACCATCACGCTGGAGTTCGGGCTCGAGCGCAACATCGACGACGCCGCCAACGATGTGCGCGAGCGCGTCGCGCGGGTGCTGCGCGCCCTGCCCGAAGAGGCCGACCCGCCGCAGATCACCAAACAGAACAACATGATGGACGCGACCATGTACGTGGACGTGTCCAGCGACACGCGCTCGGTCATGGAAATCACCGATTACGCGGAGCGCAACCTGATCGACCGCTTCAGCGCGGTCGACGGCGTGGCTTCGATTCGCGTCAGCGGCGCCCGGCGCCCGGCGATGCGGGTCTGGCTGGACCGCGAAGCGCTGGCGGCCCGCGGCCTGACCGTCCAGGACGTCGAGCGCACGCTGCGCAGCGAGAATGTGGAACTGCCGGCCGGCCGCATCGAGTCGGTGGACCGGGAGTTCACCTTGCGGGCGGTCACCCAGCTCGACACGCCCGAAGAATTCGGCGCCCTGGTGATCGGGCGCGGCGCATCCGGGCGTTTCGTGCGCCTCAACGAGGTCTCCGATATCCGCCTGTCGCCCGAGGACATGCGCTCCATCGCCCGCTCCAACCGCGAGTCGGCCGTGAGCTTGGGCATGGTCCCGCAGGCCCAGGCCAACATCGTGGCCACCAACCAACGGGTGAAGGAAGAGGTGGTACTGCTCAGACCTTCGCTGCCCGACGACATTTCCGTGGACGTGAACGTGGACTTCTCCGAATTCGTCGGCGAGTCGATGGGCGAAGTGTTCAAGGCGCTGGCCATCGCGCTGGGCGCGGTGCTGGTCGTGATGCTGCTGTTCCTCGGTTCCTGGCGCGCCACCCTGATACCGGGGCTTACGATTCCGGTGTCGGTCGTGGCCGCGGCGATGGTGCTGGCGGTGCTGGGCTACACCATCAACACATTGACGCTGCTGGCCGCGGTGCTGGCCATCGGCCTGGTGGTGGACGACGCCATCGTGGTGCTGGAGAACATTGTCCGCCACCGCGAGCAGGGCAGTCCGCCGCTGCTGGCGGCGATCGACGGCAGCCGCCAGATCACCTTCGCCGTCATCGCCACCACCGTGGTGCTGATTTCGGTGTTTCTGCCTGTGGCTTTCTCGCCGGGCCGCCTCGGGATCATTTTCGGCGAGTTCGGCATTACCCTGGCGGCCGCCGTGGCCTTCTCGTCGCTGGTGGCGCTGACCCTGGTGCCGATGCTCTGCTCGCGCATGATGCGCAGCCAGGAGAAAGTCAAACAATCGACGCGCGGGCGCAGGCGCGGGGCGGCCTTCCGCGCCCTGGCCGGCAGCTACCGTTCCGGCATGACGCGCGCGCTCAAGGCCCCGTGGCTGGCGCTGGTGCTGGTGATCGCGGTGATGGCCGGCGGCTGGATGCTGTTCGACAACCTGGACCAGGAATACACGCCCACCGAAGACCGCGGCATGCTGGTCATGATGGTGCGCGGTCCCGAAGGCGCCAGCCTCGACTACATGGACGACCAGCTCAACCAGATCGAAGACATCCTCATGCCCTGGGTCTACGCCGGCGAGATCAAGCGGGTGATCCTGCGCAGCGGCAACTGGGGCGCCGGCGGCGACGTCAACGCGGCATTCGTCTATACGCCGCTTGAGCCGCGCGCCGACCGCGAGTTGTCCTCGGCCGAGCTCGCCGGGCGCTTGCGCGGACCGCTGGGCGCTCTGCCGGGCGTGCGGGCCATGGTGTTCATGCCGCCCAGCCTGGCGATGGGAGGCGGCCAGGCGCTGCAGGTGGTGCTGCGCGGCAACGAATACGACCAGATCGCCGAGTGGCGCGACCGGATCATGGCCCGGGCGCGCGAGAACCCGAGCATCGGCGCCATGACGTCGGACTACTACGAGACCAAGCCGCAGATCAAGGTAGCGGTGGACCGCTCCCGCGCCACCGATCTGGGCGTATCGCTGCGCGACGTGGGCGAGACCCTGCAGACGCTGCTCGGTTCGCGACGCGTGACCACCTTCATCGACCGCGGCGAGGAATACAACGTGGTCCTGCAGGCTTCCGAAGAAGACCGCGTCACGCCGCAGGACCTCAACAATATCTACGTGCGCTCCATCAACAGCGGCCTGGTGCCGCTGGCCAGCCTGGTGCGGCTGGAGGAGAGCTCGGGTCCGCGGCAACTGACACGGCACAACCGCCGCCGCGCCATCAAGCTTTCCTCGGAGCCGATGCCCGGCTACTCGCTGGGCGAGGCGCTGGATTACATGAACACCGTGATCGAAGAGGAAGTCGACGACGAGTCCTTGAGCATTCAGTACGACGGCGAATCGCGCGAGTACGTCGAGTCCGGCGGCCTGATCTACTTCAGCTTCATGCTGGCGCTGCTGATCTGTTTCCTGGTGCTGGCCGCGCAGTTCGAGAGCTTTATCCATCCCTTCATCATCCTGCTTACGGTGCCGCTGGCGCTGGCCGGCGGCATGCTGGGGCTGAACGTGTCCGGGGGTACGCTGAACGTGTTCAGCCTCACCGGCTGCATCATGCTGATCGGCCTGGCGGCCAAGAACGGCATCCTGATCGTGGAGTTCTCCAACCAGCTCCGCGACCGCGGCATGCCGGTGGTCCAGGCGGTGCTGGAAGGCGCCACCACCCGGCTGCGGCCGGTGCTGATGACCAGCATGTGCACCATCGGCGGCTCGATCCCCCTGATCGTCGGCGCCGGCGCCGGCGCCGAGGCCCGCCGCTCGATCGGCGTGGTGGTGTTGTTCGGCGTGCTGGTGTCGGTGGTCCTTACCTTATATGTAGTACCTTGCTTTTACTCCATGCTTGCCGGGCGCACCCGCCCGGTGAACGCCGTGTCCCGCGCCGTACAGGCCCTGCGCAAACGCTACCCGTCCAATACGGCCGGGGGCGAGAGCGCTCCCGGGACCGAGGGCGTCCTGCCTTCGTCCTGAAACTGCGTTACAATCCCGCCCCGCCATGGCCAAGATGATCGACCTGCAAGCTGAGCTGCGCGAAGGCAGCGGCAAGCGCTCCGCGCGCCGCGCCCGCCGCGACGGCCTGGCGCCGGCAGTGCTTTACGGCGCCGGCCGCGAGCCGCGCATGCTGTCCTTCCCCGCCGAGGTCCTGGCCCGCCGGCTGGAGGACCCCACCTTCCGCTCGCGGGTGCTGAACATCCGCGTGGGCAAGAAGTCGCAGCCGGCCATCGTCAAGGACGTGCAGCGCCATCCCGCGCGCAATAACGTGCTGCACATCGACCTGCAGCGCGTGCGCGACGAGGAAGCCATCCGCATGGCGGTGCCCATCACCCTGCTCAACGCCGAGGAGTCGCCGGGCGTGAAGATGGGCGGCAGCGTCTCGCACCTGCTCAACGAATTACACGTGATATGCCTGCCCGCGGACCTTCCCGGGCAATTTGAAATAGACCTGTCCGAAGTGGAGCTCGACGAAATGCTCCACCTGTCCGACCTGGACATGCCCGAAGGGGTCGCGATCAACGAGCGCGTTCATGGAACCGTCGACCACCCGATCGTGTCCATCCACCTGCGGCGCGGCCTCGAGGTCGAGGACGAAGAAGAAGAAGAGGAAGAAGAGCTTCCCGAGGACGAAGCAGCTGCGGAGGACTCGGCAGATGAGGAATCCGGCGAAGACGATTGAAGCCCCTCCGGATGTGATCATCGGGCTGGGCAATCCCGGGCTGAAGCATGATCGCGACCGGCACAACGCCGGCTTCTGGTTCATCGATTTCCTGGCCCGGCGCAACGACGACCCGGAGTTCACCAGTCATTCACGGGCGAAGGCCGAGGTCGCCGAGGTTGTCATCGAGGACCACCCCGTAATGCTGGCAAGGCCCCAGGCCTGGATGAACCAGAGCGGGCTGGTGGTGCGCACCCTGCTGAAATACATGAACCTGCCGACGTCCGCCGCGATGATCGTGCACGACGACATCGACCTGCCGCTGGGCACGGCGCGGCTGAAGACCGGCGGAGGCCACGGCGGCCACAACGGCCTGCGCGACATCATCCGCCACTGCGGGCCCGATTTTCAGCGCCTGCGCCTCGGGGTAGGGCGCCCCGGCGACCGCGACGACGTTACGCCTTACGTACTGTCGCGCCCGCCGCTGGAGGAGACCGAGGAAATCGCGGCCGCGATGGTCTCCGCCATGCTCGCCATCGAGACCCTCTACGCAGACGGCATGCAAAAAGCCATGACCGAGCTCCACTCCGGGGACGAGGACATCCAGCCCCCGAAAAAGAAAAAGGCCAGAATCCTCTTCTTCAGGAAATTCTTCAAAAAATGAAGGCGGCCATCCTCGGCCTCCCCAACGTCGGCAAGTCCACCCTGTTCAACGCCCTGGCCGCCGCCGAAGTACCCACCGAAAACCGCCCCTTTTGCACCATCGAGCCCAACCGGGCCCGCGTTCCCATCCCCGATCCGCGCCTCGACGCGGTGGCCGAAGCCTCCGGCATGCAGCAAAAGGTGTATGCCACGCTGGAACTGGTGGACGTGGCCGGCCTGGTTGAGGGCGCATCGCGCGGCGAGGGCCTCGGCAACCGTTTTCTCGCCCAGGTGCGCGAGGCCGACGCCGCGGTGCACATGCTGCGCTGCTTCGAATCGGCCGCGGTGACCCATGTCGAAGGCGCCGTGGACCCGGTGCACGACGCGGAGATCGTCAACACCGAGCTGGCGCTGTCCGACCTCGCCACCATCGAGCGGGCCCTGGACTCCGCCCGCCGCCGCGCCAAATCCGGCCACCCCGACCAGAAGAAACACGTCGCCGACCTCGAAGAACTCCTGCACGCCCGGGAAGAAGGGCTTCCAGCCCTCGACGAGGACAGGATGGCCTCGCTCCCGGCACTCCTCACCACCAAACCCACCCTCTTCGCCCTCAACGTCGCCGAAGAGCACCTCAACAATGGCGGACCCGCCACCGAAGCCGAAACCTACGCCGCAGCCCGCAACGCCCCCTCCGTGCGCGTCACCGCCCGGCTCGAATCCGACCTCGCCGCAATGTCCGCCGAGGACCAGCGCGACCTGCGCGCGGAACTCCAGCTTCCCGGCAACATCCTGCACCGATTCATGCAGGCATTACGCACCCTTCTCGGCCTCAAAACCTTCTTCACCGCAGGCCCTTCCGAGGCCCGCGCCTGGCTGCTGCCGCAAGAGGCCACGGCCTGGCACGCAGCGGGCCGCGTACACACCGACTTTCAGCAGCGATTCGTGCGCGCGGAAGTCACTCCCTGGCAGGACTTCACTCAAACGCCCCAGGCAGCTCCCGAACTCAAGGGCCGCGATTACCAGGTCCGGGACGGCGACGTGCTCCGCTTCCGTGCCGCATGAAACTTCCGGCTAATAAAGAATAACTTGCATCCGTTTTCTAGTGTAGAATGGCGGGCAATGAGAAATAGTGATCCCGGAATGCCGCCTGTCGGTGTTCCCGGAGATCGGGGGGAAGTGCAATTCTCAAACGGTCGGGAGGCTGGGTAGTCGGATGAGCCGGCGGACCTGGACGAAGATATCCCGGAATCCAATCCGGGATAGAAGCGTTTTACCTATGCATACCGGCGGTATCTGCTCTATAATCCTTCCGATGGCTTGCTTGACAGGTCTCAGGCATATACTATTGCGTCAGTGCCCCTGGGAGGGCTCAACGAAACAACCAACCGAACTTGCTCGTTAAGGAGGCAGGCTCATGTCCAAATCAGTAACCTTCATAGATCTCTTGCAGGTACGCCTTGAAAGGGCGATACGCCGGCGTCGGGAAAGCCCGTCGCGCGCGGATATTCTTGTAATTCCCGCGTTGGCGCTCGCGCTGGACGCCTGCGGGGGCGGTGGGTCGCAAAGGCCGACTCCACCACTGTAACGGCAGCGGTAATCGATTGAATTCTCTCGCAAACTTCAAAGGGCATATGGAGGTCTTATTGGTTTAGTTATCACTTCTGACTTTGGCTGTCACAGGACAAAGTCAAAAGCGATGATCGACACAACCGTGACTCACTTTGATTTTTACCCCATTAAGGTTTAACCATTTCACCATCTCAACCAACCGAACTTGCTCGTTAAGGAGGCAGGCTCATGTCTAAGTCAGGAACAGTAATTCAACTCTTGCAGGCACGCCTTGAAAGGGCGATTCGCCAGCGCCGGGAGAATCCGTCGCGTGCGGACATCCTTGTAATTCCCGCGTTGGCGCTCGCGCTGGACGCCTGAGGGGGTGGAGGCTCGCAACGGCCCACGCCGCCACCGCCTCCGCCACCACCTCCGCCACCACCTCCGCCACCACCGCCTCCGCCACCTCCGCCACCTCCGCCTCCGCCTCCGGCGGCGACGATCACGGCGGACGGCACGGCAATGGTGGACGAGAACATGGCCGGAGCTACGCTGGTTGCAGTAGCGACTGAAAACGCCAGTTCGACCACGGTCGACGACGAGCGGTTTGAGGTTGCCGGCGGCAACTTGAAGTTGAAGGATGACATGAGCCTTGACTTCGAGGGCGATGATGGTGGATCGGTTGACGTAACCATCACGGCCAGTGGCGACGGCGAGTCCGCCAGCCACACCGTTACCGTCACGATCAACGACGTGAACGAGGCGTCGATGCTTGATGTCCGGGACAACGAGGTTGTGCCGGTCAAGGGCGTCAACACGAGCCTGACCATCGACGAGAACACGGTGCATGACGGCAAGGGAGGCCCGCCTCTCGCGCTGATTGAAGTCATCGATCCCGATGCCGCCGATCCGACGACCGGCGACGCCGGTGTGGCCGCGGTCACCCTTGGCGGCGACATGGCCGGCTACTTCCAGGTCATCCTCGATCCCGAGAATGGGCTGTGGCTGGCGATGACCGAAGGCACCACCTTCGATTACGAGAAGGTCGGCGGCGAGGTGATGGTCACCGTGACCTACACCGACTCCGAGGGAACGGCGGTCATGCAGGAAGTGACGGTCACGGTCAATAACGTGAACGAGGCCCCCGAGGTTGCTGAAGACGGCATGGTTGCCGACGCAGTGTTCGAAGGCGGCTCAGAGAACTCCAACACGGTGGATCTCAAGGCGCTGTTCTCGGACCCCGATGGTGACACGCTTACTTACAGGCTTTCGGACAATGCCCCGGACTGGATGACCTTCTCGGTGACCACTTCGGGCTCCGGCGAAGACCAGACCATCATGGGAACCATTTCCGGCACGCCACCGGCCGACATGACCGATTCGATTGACGGCGTGTCGATCATCGCGATGGACGCCGGCGGCATGAGCGCCGAGGTAACCTTCGATATCGTTGTCGATGCCGAAAACGCTGCCCCGTCCCGGCTCGATTTGCGGGTAACGGAAGACGACGGCGTTGTGGTCCGCGTGACTGCTGTTGAAGTGGACGAAAACGCCAAGGGCGCGGTGCTCGGAACAGTGAGAGTCCATGACGACGACGACGCCAGGCACCCGCACGGTCAGCATGATTACACCTTTGAGGTGGACGGCGAGGCCGACGACCGGTTTGAAGTGAACGACTACGGTCACCTTAAGCTCAAGGACGATGAGTCATTGAACTTCGAGGCAGGCAGTGAAATCACGCTGAAGATCACTGCGACCGACCGGCATGTGACTGCCCCGGCTGAAGGCGCGGATCCCACCACGGGTTCCGTATCGCAGTCGATCAAGATCACGGTCGGGGACGTTGCAGCCGGTGACGGCCCGGTCGCCCTCCAGACAATCGGCGACTGGTGGGTCACGGTAGACGACGACCTGGATGAAGAAGACGTGCGCGACGGCGACTGGCTGAGCTTTGGCCTGGATACGACCGGAGACGATGCGGCCTTCACCGACGAAGACGAAGACGACCTGACCTATACCATCACGGCAGAGAGTGCCGATGGCACAGTCGTGGACTGGCTGCAGATTTCCGACTCCGGAAAGATCACCAACAAGGCGGAGATGCTGCCGGAACGTGGTGTCTACACGGTAACGGTCACGGCCACGGACGAGGGCGACAATTCGGCGCGGACCAGCTTCACGCTGGCCGTGGCGCTGTCTGATGATGATGACAGGGACAACGATACGCCCGACATCCGTGACGTCGAAGAGTTCGATTACACGGAAGGCTCCGGTTCGCAGAAGGTCGCTTCCTTCTCGGTCCGCGACGATGACGTAGCCATCGCCCCGCACCCATATGGCGTGCTGGAGGTCGACTTTACGGCGACACAGGGTGGCGCGAACGTCAAGAATCGCTTGAAGGTGATGGAAGTGGGCCGGGACGAGGATTCCGTGCATTACGAGATCCACACCAAGTCGGCCGCGGAACTGGCGGTGGACGCCAAGGGCATGCCGCTGAAGACAGCGGTTGAGCCCCTGGATTTCGAGGATGACGACGAAGTCGACATCAACGTGACGGTGACGGACGGCGCAGGCGAGACGGACGACAAGGACATCACCTTCGACCTCGAGGACGCCGCAGATGAGGCGCCCAAGTTCGCCCAAGGCACCATCGCGGACGATCAAGATACCGCGAGGTGGTCAGTTGCTCGGAACAGTAAGACAGGCACGACCACGATCGAGGTGGCCCAGGAACAGGACAAGGTAGTCATCGTGGTGCAGCTCTTCGAGGTATGGAGCGATCCCGACACCGATGTGGACGAGCTCGACTTCAGCGTTGGCGGCAGGGGCAGCCTTCCCGACTGGATGTCGGTTTACGGACCGGACGAATGGGAAGAGATCTACGACCGCCGCGGCGACGTGAACTCGGGAGATGGACCCAGCGATGTGCGCGATGGCGACCAGGTTGTCGTAATCGTGCTCGACCGTGAGGCCGGCGGCGAAAACGTCAGCCTCAGTGGCGCCAGCTTCACGATTACGGCCAGAGACGACGAAGGCAATTCCACGACTGAGACCATCGCCATTGGTGTCGACGACATCAACGTGGGCATCCCCGCGGATAAGGCGGACGACGTTGTCACGATCGAGGGCGACCCTGAAGGGATCGGTTCTTTGACGATCGACTTCGATGGGTCCCTGGATCCGGATATCGACGGCGGCGACCACCCCGTGCTTGTGGTCTACACCTGGAGCACCCTGACGGATACCGATAACGATCCGGCCACAGACCCTGACGTAGCCGTTGTTGCTGTCAGTTCGACTGCTGATCCTCTCCCGCTGGACGTGGGCAGGGATCGGGTCAATGACTATGCGGCGAACGAGAACGTCCAGATCATGGCCACCGTCCAGTACTACGAAGTAGATCCGGAAACCGGGACAATCTCGGTATCCCAGGAATACAGCGACGTAACCGACACGATCGAGGCTCGGGACCCCGTCCCGGTTGGAACCAGTGTTTCGATCGACCTCGTGACGAGTGCAGGCGGCCTTACGGCGGCGATCACCACCACCGGGGATGCTTCAGACGCGGATGGTAGTGCGAGGCTTGAGGTCTCCACCAACGGAACGTCGGGCTGGATTACCCGGGATACGGTTGACGCGGCTACGGGTGGCGGTTCGGCGAATGCCGAGTTGGATGTCAATGCGGACGCAGACGACGAGGAAGGCGACGGCGGTGGTCTCTACTACCGGGTGGTCTACACCTATACCGACGCGGACGACGACACCCAGACGGCGACGAGCGAAGTGATCCAGTTGGGTGACGTCGCGGATCCCATCGGTGGCGCTACCACCAACATCCTCGGCGGCGACGCCGGCACTGACGTGAACACTGGCGTAACAGTCCGCATCGACAACCAGGGTAATGATGTGGAAGTCCAGTGGCAGATGCTGTCCTCCCGCCCAGGGTCAACGTGGACCGATATCGAAGGGGCCACGGGCGTTGAACTGGACGTGACAAGTGCCCACGCGGGCAACGATTTGCGCGCCAAGGTCACCTACATGACCCAGGACGATGATCCGGACACCACAGTGGATGAATCGGAATTCCCCACCTGGGTGGAATACACGGAAGTCCTGGGAGTTTCCGGAGCCACGGCCGACACGGATCCTGCGACGACGCAAACGACTCACACGCTACGGGTGGAGCTGGACCAGAAGTCGAGCGCTCCTGGTGCTGTTCAGAACACCGCGATGGCTACGTTCGACGCATCGAGTCTGTTCTTCGACGCCGACGGCGACGACCTGACCTACACGATCACGGTAGCGCCTGCTACGGACGCGATAGATGGTGTCGAAGGGGGCCTCGAGGATGGTGGTTCGGTCTATCGCACTGAAACGGTGATTGCGGCGGACGACACAGCTACGCCTCCGACCCTTGAGATGAGGGACTTCCAGCAGAGCTTCTCGATCGACAAGGACACCGGCATGGTGACCTACATCACCGACAGGGAGCAGGCCCATGACGGCTCGGGTGAGGACACTGACGATGGAGCAGGCAACTCGCTGACGTTCACGATATCGGCTGCGGATGCCGCAGGCACTGCCGCTACGTCGCAAGTGGTGGTTCGCGTAAACGTTACGCCGACTGCCATTGAGCTCAACTCCGAGGGCGGCGGCGACGCGGCGAATCTGCCGGCTCCTGGGAAGGATGTAACGGGTACGGCCCTGACGACGGACGGAACTGCGCTTCTCACCTATACGGATGACGCCGAGAACGCGGCCGCACTGGTTGCCACGATCGACGTGATGGATCAGAACCTGAACACGGATAAGTTCGGAACCCACAAGGTCGTGCTGACTGGCCGGGGCGCCGATCAGTTCGAGGTTGTGGAAACGGATGACGCCGACGAAGACGGCAGCACCTGGGAGATTCGTCTGAAGGATGACGCTGTGTTTGACTTCGAGGCGCTGGCTAACGCGGCCGAGAAGAAGGCGGAAGCAGACTCAATCACCCTGTCCATCACGGTGACGGCCACGGACGGCGGCGGCCTGGTGACTAAGGGTGTGTTCAGTGTTGTTGTCGAGGATGCCGATACGAGGGACGATCCCGAGGCACCCACGACGCCGACGACGCCCGACACTCCGGATCCCGAAGTTCCGGGTCTGGAAGACGATGCCGACGACAGCGATAACGACGGTCCCGTTATTCCTCCGGATGACGGCGGTGCGTTCATCGATCATGATGATCTGCTCGACCAGTTTGTGATCTCGATAGACGATATCGACATCGCATAACCCAACCAGCAACTTACGTTGCAGCGAGGCGGACTTTATGTCCGCCTCGCTTTTTTTACGCCCTGGGAACCTGCTGGGAGGGAGGGCTTTCAGCCCTCCGGGAGGACAAGATGTCCTCCCTCCCAGACCTACCCAGCCGCCCCTGCACCAAGTGTGGAATCCGATCGTTCCGGCGAACCATTGAGTTCTCGAACCCAGTGCTGCCATGACCAGAATTCTGTCAACCCCAAAATAGGTGTCATTTCACTTACAAAAAGGGAATTGTCGATCTCAATTGAAAGTCGCGAATGATCTTCAACTGAAATGTGCCATTTGCGATTGCCATTGGCACCGCCATGACCAGAGCTGTGTCAACCCCAAAATTGGGTCTGTTTCACTTCATAAAATGAATGTGTCCGGCCAACAAAGTGATACATGTATCGTCAAATGTGTCCGGTGTCTGAATCACATTGCCGTTCGTAGCTGCCCAAACGCCTACTACTACCTGATTAATCTGTTATTTCCATAAGCCAATATGATTCAAGCGCATGCGAAAACAGCGCATTGACGTATCACATTCAAAGGCTTGGAATAGGCTGCTGTGAGAAGGAGGGCTTCCAGCCTTCCGCGAGGACAGGCTGTCCTCGCCCCCAGGCCTCCTTCCAAGATCTATCCGGTGGCTAGTGTTCGCCGTGTGCGTATTCGACGGTCGTTACGTTCCCCATGGAATCACGGACCGTCCAGGCGCCGATTCTCTTGCCATGTTGATAGGTGTCAATGGCAACCGAAAACTGCACACTTGTGAGGTGGTCAATCGGGTGTTGATGGAGGTTTTCCTGGGATTGGACGGGACGCTGTGGGGCAACGCCCCCAATCCCAGCGGTGAAATGTTTCCGCTTGGATGCGGATTTCGGGGCAAGGATCGAAGCGGGAGTATAGTGTGAGGGAATTGGACAAAAGGTACAGGGAATGGAATGCAGATATAACGCTCCAATAGGAGCGAAGCTGGCTGCCTTGTTGGCTGGCGCCATCGCCATCAGCGGATGCGAAAGTATGGGCAATGGAAGTATGGGAAGGGTGCTGGTGGGCGCAGCAGCGGGTGCGGCCTTAGGCGCCGCGGTCGCAGGCAACAGCGATGACCCGGCGGTCTAGGTGGGGGCCAGTCTGCAATCCGGGGTAGTCGTCGCGGTAGATAACAACGACAGAATGGTGGAATCCGTGCTGGCCGGAGCTGCAATCGGAGCGTTGGTCGGCATGTTGGTCGGCAAAGACGCGACCGACGCGAAGGGCGGTCAAGCGCAAGAGGCGCCGACAGCATTCCAAACAGGTCTTTCAGCGAGGCTCGGAGGGGAAGCGGAGCAACGCGAAGCACAAGACGGAACGGCCCGGGTTTTTCTGCGAACGCGCGTTGAGCGGCATTTTCAAGAGGCCAGCGAGGCACAAGCGGCTCAAGCTCTGGAAGAGCGCAAGGCAAGGGAGGCTGCTGAGATCGCGGCCACCGTGTCAGCAGATTTCTGACCCTTTGTTCGGCCCATGGGGCCTTGAATTCCAGGAGCACGCATGAGTGTCCGGTTTTCGGCGGGTTACGTGACCGGTAAGGGTGGCTAACCCGCTTCAGCCGATTGGCGCTCCATTGGCGCGTTGAGCAGTCCCGCCTTGCGTTGTGTCTCCAGCCGGCAGCCCTCCAAGAATGGAGCAAGATGAGCAGGAAATGTAGCGGGCATCTGTAAATCTCCCATTTCTGGCCAGCTAAAACTGCTGAAGCACTATTTGTCATTGGCGGGGAACGCGCTGCTTTTCCCGCCGGTATCCGCCACCCGTCTTTACAATTGACAATCTCCGCTCGATTCGGGTAAAACACAATTCGGAAGGATCGCCGCAGGGGCGCTCCAGAAAACGTTCAAGGAGGATCGTCATGTCACAGTCGGCTCTCGACACCCATGCCGAGGTACGGAAACTCAAGCAGGCCGGCTGCCCGGAGGAGCAAGCAGAAGCCATGGTGAACCTGGTCAGCCGGGCCCCGCTGAACGCTCAGATCGCCGGAGGTCTTGAGCAGATGCAGTTCCGCCTCGAGTCTATCGAGTCCGGGATGTCCGGTCTGGCCACCCGGTCCACCCTGGAAGCCCTGTCGCTCCGGGTGGAGTCTATCGAGGCCACCATGGCCACCAAGTCGGACCTGGCTGTCCTGGGCGCCGAGACCAAAGCTGCCCTGAAAGACCTGCGGTCGGAAATGTTCCGCATGATCTGGCTTCAGGGCGGCGCGCTGGCCACGCTCATCCTCGGCCTCGCCCTCTCCTGACCGGCTTTGCGTCTGGAAATGTTGGAGTCCTTTACTCGTCTCTACCGAAATCTCCTCTTTGCCTGCCATGACCAGAGCTTTGTCAACCCCAAAATTGGTGCTGTTTCACTGCACGAAAGGAAAGTTTGCGGCCAACAAAGCGATACGTGCACCTTCAAGTACCCCCTATTTATGAATCACTTTGCCGTTCGATGTTGCCAAAGCGTCTGCAACTATCTGATTTATGGGTTATTTCCAAGAACGAATATGATTCAAGCACATTCCAGTTCTGCGTATTGACGTATCACTTTGAAGGGCTGGAATAGGTTACTTTGAGAAGGAGCGCTCGCGGCCCTCCGCGAGGACAGGATGTCCTCGCCCCCAGGCCTCATTCCCGGGCAAATTCAGCGGTTACTGTTCGGCGTGTTTGTAGTCGACGGTGGTGACCTTGCCTTCACGGTCATGCACTGCCCAGGGGCCGGTTCTCTTGCCATGTTCATAGGCGCCCTCGGCGGTGAAGCCGTTGCGGTACCGGTAGGTCCACTCGCCGTGTGGTAGGTCGTTCAGGAAGGGGCCCCTGGAAATTACGTGGCCCGTCTTGTCGCTTGAGGTCCACTCGCCCTGGCGCTGGTCATTGGTATACGCGCCCTCCAGGGTGAGTCCGCGCGGAGCGAAAGACGGCTCGATCCAGTGACCTTCCTTCTCCCAGTCGACAAAAGTGCCGGATCGCTCCAACGTCCCGTCCTCGGAACGCAATGCATGTACTCCGTTCGCATCCCCGTCCGCGTAGTTGTACTCGTAGGTGACAACGCCTCGGCGGTTCTCCGAGAACGACCTGGTGTGTACGCCGTTCACATAATGATCTACAACGCCGTCCGCGCGTCGTCGGGTGCTCTTCCATACGCCGCTCTTCCTGCCGGCAATGAGGGAGCCCTTGTGCCCGCGCTTCACTGGCCGCTGCATGAAGGCTTCCATGCCGTCGGGAGTCATCCGGAACGAAGATGGTGAAACCTCGGTCGATTTCCCGACGCTGGCATGACGGCCTTCGGAGAAGCGCCTTGAGGCTTCCCAGGTCGGCCCGGGAGGAGCTTCCAGGCTAAGCGTTCCCTCGCCCTCGGCGAGGCCGTGGGCGCACTCGCCGGTCCATGTCAGGCGGGACTCGCTCAGGTAGGGGTCGAGTTCGAGGCCGGTGTTCCACCAGTAGCATTCACCCGGGCTGGAGAGTTCCTTCCAGCAGGGGAACCCCAGCGGCAGGTCCCCGCAGCGTCCCTCGACGCGAACGATCAGCGGGACGCCATCCAGGACGCTGCCGTTGGCGCTTCGAGCATAGTTGAGCGTGCTGGTTTGCCCATCCTGTGTTTTCACAGTCCAGACTCCGACTCTCTTGCCCCCAAGGTAAGGGCCTTGCGAAGTGGACCCGTCGCCGTAGAGGAACGTCCAGATGCCCTGCGGCTTGTCGTCAAGGAAGGAACCCTTCGCCAGGATGGCGCCGTTCGTGTGGCGCACGGTCCACTCGCCGTTGCGATTTCCGTTCGGGTAATCGCCTTCCAGGATGAAGTGGGCATAGGATTCGATCCACGGGCCTTCGCGCTTGCCTGCCGTATAGGCGCCCTTCGCGAGCAGCGAACCGTCCAGTGACGAATACCGTACATACTCGCCGTGCATCCGGTCGTTCCGGTAACTGCTTTCGACAAGCAATGTGCCGTCCTCGGCGTGAACCAGGTAGGGGCCGTCGCGCTTGTCGTTCACGTAGTGTCGTTCCACCAGGGCGCTTCCGGCAGCGTTGCGGAAGATCTCTCTTCCGTTACGCTTGCCGTTCTCGTAGGTCGCTTCCGTGACCGGCCCCCAGGGAGAATTCTCGATCCAGGCGCCGTGTTTCCTGCCATCTGCCATCAGGCCTGTCTCGATCCAGTCGTAGGGATGTTCGGAGCGCGAGATGTACGCCAGTTCTCCCGGCCCTTGTGCGATCCCGTCTGGGCACTCCCCGCTCCAGGCAACGGTACCCAACTGGAAGTCGGTGTCGTCGGTCAGGAAATGGCAACCGGCCGGATCCTTCAGCTGCTTCCAGCAATACGGCGTCAGCGCAACGTCCTCGCAGGTGCCTTCCACCTGGACGACAAGGGGCAGGTCGGCCAGGGCGGGCGCCTCGATCCCGGGATCCGCGGCTTGGCGGTCCCCGCAGGCTGCGACTATCGCGCCTGCTGCGAGCATGGCCGTTAGTCGTCCGTAGCGCATCCAGTAATCCACTGCTGAACTCCCCCAAGCATAAACGAGGGCTGGTAGCCCTCCCGCCCGGGGCTTGCTTGAATCAACTGTCTACAGCCCCATATCTCCGCTAGAATCCTACGGGGTCGGCTGTGCTCGTAAAGTCAAGCGCCGCCGCTTTTTTTTCATGTCTCAAAGGGAGAAACAGCCAGATGAGCGATACCAAGATTTTTGTTGATGGATTGATGTCGGCCACTTTACGCGACGGCGTCGTGCGGCTTGAGTTCGGTGAATTCGAGGCCGATGAAGATGCCGCGGGAGACGAGAACGCACCGCCCAAGATGTTTCCCAAGACCCGCGTCGCCATGCCGTGGCCCGGCTTTCTCCGCACCCTGCGCATGATGCAGGAAGTGAACGAGCGTCTGCGCCAGGAAGTCGATAAGCAACGCGCCGCCCAGGCCAACGGCGGCACCGCCACCTGAGGAACCCCACAGCTGGCGTAAATTGAAGTGAACGACAAGTCCAAGACCGCCGAGACCGAGCGTCCCGTAACGCCGTTGCGCGCCGCCTTGAGCAAGTATCGCGGCGGATTCATCGCGATCGCCGTGTTCAGTTCGCTGGTGAACATCCTGATGCTGGTCTCACCCGTGTACATGCTGCAGATGTACGACCGCGTGCTCACCAGCGCCAGCGGCGAAACGCTGCTCATGCTCACCCTGATCGCGGTGTTCCTGCTGGCCTGCTTCGGGCTGCTGGAATGGGTGCGCCAGCGCCTCATGCAGCGCATCAGCCTGGCGCTCGGCCTGAACCTGGCCAACGACGTGCTGTCCAGCGCGTTTCGCAGCAACCTCGCCAGTCAGGGCCAGAACACGACACAGCCCGTGCGGGACCTGGATTCCGTTCGCCAGTTCATGGGCAGCCCCAGCATCTTCGCGTTCTTCGACGTGCCCTGGACGCCCATTTTTACCGCCGTCATCTACATTTTCCATCCGCTGTTGGGCGCCGTGGCCACCCTGGGCGCGGTGGTGATCTTCACCCTGGGCATGCTGGCGGAATTCCGTTCCCGCCTGCCGATGCGGGCCGCCGCCGTTGAAGGCCTGCAGTCCCACCAGCTGCTGGAGTCGTCGATGCGCAATTCGGACGCGCTCAAGGCCATGGGCATGTTCGAGGGGCTGACGAACCGCTGGCGGGGGCGGCATCGGCGCTCGGCGTCCTACCAGTCCCAGGCCGCCGGCCGTCTGAGCGTTCTGTTGTCCATGACCAAGGCGTTCCGCTTCTCGATGCAGGTGGGCATCCTCGGGACCGGCGCCTACCTGGTCCTGCAAGGAAAGTTGACGCCCGGAATGATGATTGCCGGTTCGATCATCATGGGCCGCGCGCTGCAGCCGATCGAACAGGGCATTACCGCCTGGAGAGGCTTTGTGACCGCCCGACAGGCGTGGCGGCGCGTCAACGCTCTGCTGGAGAATTTCGGCGCCGGCGATGAGGGCGGAGGGCCGGACCTGCCGCGTCCCGAAGGCAAGGTGGAAGCCGAGAATCTCAGCGCTGTGCCGCCCGGAGGCGAGACTCCGGTGGTGCGCGGGGTCAACTTCACCCTCAAGCCGGGCACGCTTACCGGGCTGATCGGCCCCAGCGGCAGCGGCAAGTCTTCGCTGGCCAGCGTGATGATGGGCGTCTGGCAGCCTGCCGAAGGCGCCCTGCGACTGGACGGCGCCGAGATCGACGGCTGGCCCGACCACCTGCGCCTCAAGCACTTCGGCTACGTCCCGCAGACCGTGGAACTGTTTGAAGGCAACGTCGCGGACAACATTTCGCGCCTGGAGGAGCCGGACGCCGACAGCGTGATCGGCGCCGCCAAACTGGCCGGCTGCCATGACGTGATCATGCGCCTGCCCGGCAACTACAATTCGCCCATAGGCGCCGGCGGACGTGGCCTGTCGGCGGGCCAGCGTCAGCGCGTGGCTCTGGCCCGCGCCCTTTACGGCGATCCCGCGTTCATCGTTCTGGACGAACCCGACTCCAACCTCGACGCTGAGGGCCAGAAAGCGCTGGCCAGGGTGCTGGACGCACTGCGCGAGCGCAAGATCACCACGGTGCTGATCACCCACAACCTGCGATTGCTTCGCCGCGTGGACCAGATCGGCGTGATGAACGAAGGGCAGCTGACAAACTTCGGCCCGCGCGACCAGGTGCTGGGCCAGTTCGCCAAGCCCAAGGCGCAGCCTGGCCGTCCGCCGGCCCCTTCCCCGGCGTAGCCCGCTAGGCCGGCCAGACCCATACAGGTCAAGTACAAGCAATGAACATACAGATCCAGGCCCCCCCGCAGAACTGGCGCGAGCATGTGCTGGCCTTCCTCAAGCGGATCTTCGAGACGCCCCCGAAAATCGAGGAAAACGAATCGATCGATCCAATGAAGGACCGGGCGATGTGGATCGGCGGTGCCGTGGTGAGCGGTGCGCTGCTCATTTTCATCCTGTGGGGTTCGCTCGCCCCGCTGTCCCAGGGCGTGGTCGCCGAGGGCATCGTCGAGGTGGCCGGCGAGAACAAGATCGTGCAGCACCTCGAAGGCGGCATCGTCAAGGAATTGCGTGTGCGCGAGGGGGATACCGTAACGGCGGGACAGGTCCTGGTGGTCCTCGACGACACCAGGCCGCGCGCCGAGCAGGACCTGCTCGAGTCCCGCTACTACGGTGCGCTGGCCGCGATCGGCCGGCTCAACGCGGAACTCTATTCGCGCGCCGAGATTGAATTCTCCAGGGAGTTCGAGTCGCTGCGTGGCGATCCCCGGATCGAGGAGATCATCCAGGCGCAGACGGACCTGTTCAAGGAGCGCGTCTCCCAGCATGCCGGCGAGATCGAGATCCTGGAAGGGCGGGTGGAACAGCTCGGCGAACAGGTCAACGGGCTGGTGGCCCGCCGTGACGCGGCCAGGGAGGAACAGGAGCTTTTGGAGCAGGAGGTGGCCACGCTTGCCGACCTGGCCGAGCGACAGCTCGAGTCCCAGCAGGGGCTCACCCAGCGACGTCTGGACCTGGCCAAGACGCGCGGCCAGGTGGGTCAGATCAGCGCCGAGATCGCCGAGGCGCAACTGGCCATCGGCGAGACCCGTCAGCAGATCATCCAGATCAAGAACGACTACCGAACGGAGTTGTCGGCGGAATTGACCAAGGAGGCCAACCTCTCCTTTGAAAGCGGCGACCGCCTGGTCTCGGTTCGCGACCAGGTGGCGCGCACCCGGATACCTGCTCCGCAAGGAGGCAAGGTCATCAACATGCAGGTGCACACGGTAGGCGGCGTGGTGCCCTCCGGCCAGCCGATCATGAATATCGTGCCCGAGGACGACACCCTGATCGTGGAGGCCCAGGTGCGTCCCACCGACGTGGACAACGTCAACGTGGGACAGGAAGCGCGCTTGCAGATAACGCCTTTCAAGCAACGCGCAACGCCCGAACTCAAGGGCGAGGTGATCCTGGTATCGGCGGACATCCTTGTCGACGAGCAGACGAAATTGCAGTACTACCTCGCACGCATCAGCATTTCCGACGAAGAGCGCGCCAAGCTGGGCGACCGGGACATACGCCCCGGGTTCCCGGTGAGCGTGACCTTCAGCGGCGGCAAGCGCACCATGATGGCCTACCTTGCCGACCCCATCGCGGACGCGATTCGCAAAGGCATGAAAGAAGAATGATCCCCCCCTATCGCACCAGGACCCTCCTCCCCCTCGCAGCCTGCATTTTGCTGGCCGCTCCGTCGGTTTCGGCCCAGCCCGCCTCCGACAGCCCCTACACACTGAACGAGGCCCTACAGGACGCCCTGCAGCGCGATCCCCGGATCCGCGCCGCCGGCAGCCGTGTGTCCGAGGCCGGCGAGGAGTTCGCCGAGGCGCGCAGCCTGCGCTTCCCGACCGTCAACCTCACCGGTGGCCGCGGCTATGGCTACAACCGCAACGAAGCGCGCAGCATCGGCATATACGAAGGCGATTCCCGCACTTCCGGCCTGGAAGTCAACCAGACCATTTTTTCATTCGGCCGGATCGGCGCCCGCGAGCGCGAGGCCAGCGCCCTGATAGCCGCCGCCGGGTTCGATGCCGACGACACGCGCCAATCGGTCATGACCGATGTGGCCGTGGCCTACGCCGAGCACATATACAACCGCCGGATCCTCAATCGTCGTATCGAGTTCGAGAGCCTGGTCGAGGAACAGGAATCTTCGGTTCGCGAGCAGTTGGCGCTGGGCCGGTCCGACCAGACCCAGGTGCATGAAGTGCTGCGTTACCTGCACCAGGCCCGCGCACAACGTATTGAGGCGCAAACGGCCTACCAGCGCGCGCAATTCGAACTGGCGCGACTGACGGGCGCCATCCGCGAGAACCTTGAGGCGGAGGGCCTGACCGGGCTGGAGCGCGGTCTGCCCGAAACGCTGGAAGCGGCCATGACGCGCGGCCTGGAAGGTGCGCCGATCGCCGGCAAGGCCCGCCAGAGCCTGGTGGTGGCCAGGAGCCAAATGGAGTTCCAGAACGCCGAACTCTGGCCGCAGCTGGAACTCAAGCTCGGTGGCGGGGACGGTTACGTGGGCGACATCAAGACCCGCGACGCCGACGTCCAGTTGCAGCTGCGCATGCCGCTGTTCGAGGGCGGCAGGAAGTTTGCGCAACGGCGGAAGGCCCGCTACGCCATGGAAGCAGCCCAATACGACCTCGACGCCGACCTGGAACAGCTGGAACTGAACATCACCGTGTCCTGGAACCTGGTCAACGGCTTGGCGCAGGCCTGCGTGGAACTGGAACGCTCGCTTGAAGACGCCTCGGAGATCGTGTCGATCGTCGAGGAGAAACTGAAGGTCGGGCGCGGGACCCTGCTGGACCAGTTGGAGGCCGAAGAGATCGTTGCCGACACCGACGTTACGCTGCTCCAGAAACGCATGGAACTCGCCGAAGCCCGCATCGGCCTGCTGCGCACCCTGGGCGCCCTGAACCCCTCCCTTTAGCTGTAGGTTTCCAGCAACTCCGCCCCGTGCCCGGTGGTCCAGCACGGGCTGTAGTAATACCCTCGGATCACTTCCACCGGCTTGAGCGGCGTCAGCTCCTCGTTGTCCGACTCGCCGAACTGAACGCTGCCTTCCCCTGAATACACGTTGATCGCGCGCGTGTTGCCGATCCGATTACGAATCAGCTGCTTCACCGCCGGCACCGTCGGGCCCATTTCCGGGTAATAGCGCACCGAGTAGAGCCAGCCGAACTTCGGCGCCGCCGAGTCCTCTTCCTTCCGGTCCAGCTTCACCGACACGTCCAGTATCCGGTAGCCCTCGCGCGCCACCACGCCGCGCACGTTCGAACCCACGCCGATCGGTTTGAGCGTCGGATGGTTGGCCGGCACGTGGGTCAGGTGAATGTGGGCGATCTTCTTCGGCCAGCCCATGAAATTGCCGAAGGTCATCGTCCAGTCCTTCGACACCCACATGGCGTTCATGAAGGTCCCCGGCTCGCCCTTGTACGAGCATCGCAGTCCCACCACGCCTTCCGTGTAGCGGGTCCGTTCCGGGTTGCTGTAGACCAGCTCCGGGTTGTCGCCCGGCACGCACACCAGCTCATCGACGATCGCGAACGCCCGCCCGGCGGGGTCCGGCTCCAGCGGTGCGGGAAGATAGCGCGCCACGACGTCCACGTCGGCCCGGTAATCCACGAAGATGAACTGCCCGCCGTAATGGTGCGGCGTCGGCGTAACCAGCGCCGCCTTGCCCTGGGGAGACAAGGGGTTGCTGTAGCCCTTGAGATTGAGTTCCCGCTTGTCGCTCACTTCAGGCCGACTTCCGCGAGGATTTCCGCGGTGTGCTGGCCGGCCGTGGGCACGTCGCGGACCAGCTCCGGGCGCGCTCCGCCGATGGCGACCGGCAGGGCCGGCAGCAATGCGCTTGCCCCGGCGTACTCGCCGTCGGGCATCGTTACCGGGACCAGGCCGCCGGAAGCGGTCAGATGCGCGTCGCTGAACAGGTCCTCCGGCCGGGTGATCGGCGCGAACGGCAGACCCGCCTTCGCGCAAAGGTCCATCAGCTCGGCGGGAGTCATCTGCGCGAAGGTTTCCTTCAGCTTCGGTATGAATTCGTCACGCCGCGCCACCCGGTCGGCGTTCTTCTCCAGCTTGGGATCGCTGCCCAACTCCGTCAGCCCGAAAACGTCGCAGAACCGCACCCACTGCACGTCGCTGACCACGCCCACGAAAATCTGCTCGCCCCCCTTGGTGGCGAACACCTCATAGACCGCCCAGGCCGACACCCGCGCCGGCATCGGCGTCGCCGCCGTGCCGGTCACCGCCTTCTGCGCCATGTGCTGGCCCACCAGGAACACAGCGCTCTCGTACAGCGTGGCGACCACCTCGGTGCCCCGGCCGGTGCGCTCGCGCTCGTGCAGCGCCGCCAGAATGCCCAGTGCGCCGAACATGCCGCCCTGCACGTCGATCACCGACGCGCCGGCCCGTAGCGGCTTCCCCGGCGGCCCGGTCATGTAGGCCAGCCCGCCCATCATCTGCGCCACCTCGTCCAGCGCCGCGCGGTTCTCGTACGGTCCCGCCTGAAAGCCCTTCTCGGTGCAATAGATCAGCCGGGGATTGCGGGCGGAAAGCGTCTCGTAGTCCAGCCCCAGGCGCTGCATGGCGCCCGGGCGGAAGTTCTGCACCAGCACGTCGGAGCGGTCCGCCAGCTTCAGCGCCGCCTCCATGCCCTCCGGCGACTTCAAGTTCAGGCAGATGCTCCGCTTGTTGCGGTTGTACATCGGGAAATAGCCCGCTCCCGACCCCGGCAGCCTGCGGGTGGGATCGCCACCCGGCGGCTCCACCTTGATCACGTCCGCCCCCAGGTCGGCCAGCACCAGCCCGCAGGCCGGCCCCATCACCATGTGGGTCAGCTCCAGGACCTTCAGCCCCTCAAGCGGCCGGCAAGCGTTCTCGTTCACAACGCTGGCAATGTACCCCGTTTCCCGCGCCCTACGCAACTAAGTGACTGACTGCAGGGAGCAGCCTGCAATGCGTGTATGATGTAGCGATTGTTATACCTATTATCATGTTGGAAGTAATAGCTATGCGAACCATACAAATCACCATGGATGAAGAATTGGCGGCACGGGTGGACGAGTGCGCCCAACGACTTGGCGCCACGCGCTCCGGGTTCACGCGGGAAGCGCTAAGGGCCGCTTTGCGGAGCTATAAGGAAAAGGACCTGGAAGAGCGTCACAGGGCAGGCTACCGCAGGATACCGCATGATCCTCGCGAAACGGAGATTGCGGAAGAAGATCGATCCTGGGGCGATACGGAATGGAGTGACGGGTAATGCGCCGTGGCGAGATCCGCTGGTATCGCTTTGCCCAGCCGGACAAGCGCAGACCCGTGCTGATACTCACGAGGGATTCGATCATCTCCAGTCTGAACGAAGTCACGGTAGCGCCATTGACCACCAGGATTCGCAACATTCCAAGCGAAGTGGCGCTTTCCAGGGATGATGGGACTCCTCGGAAATGCGCGGTAAATTGCGATCATTTGCAGACCATTCCGCGCGCCAGGCTCGGAGCTCCGATTGCAAGCCTCTCCGCGGAAAAAATGGATTTGGTGGCAAGGGCCGTTCGCTTCGCGCTTGCCCTGGGCTGATTCAGGTCCAGGGGCGGGCGGTGCGGTCGGCCTGTTCGAAGGCTTCGATGTCGGCGCCGTGGTCGGTGAGCGTCATGGCAATCGGATCCAGCCCTTTCAGAATCATTTCGCGTTCGCGGGATTTCATGGAGAAGGGCAGGGCTTTCTTGCCGTCCTGGACTTCGCAGCGCGTGAGGTCCACCGTAAGGCGCAACTCCCGGCGCTCCGCTTCCGCGCCCAGTTCCGCAACCTGCTCTTCAGGCAGCACGACGGCCACGATTCCATTTTGCGCGCAATTGGCCCGGAATATCTGGCCGAAACTGGGCGCGATGACGGCGCCGATGCCCCAGTCGGCCAGCGCCCACACGGCGTGCTCGCGCGATGAGCCGCAGCCGAAATTATCCCCGGAAATCAATATCCTGGCATTGCGGTAGCGCTTTTGGTTGAGGACGAATCCGGGCGCCTCTTCGCGCGCTGCGATGTCCGAGTAGCGCCAGTTGGCGAACAGACCATCTCCCAGGCCCTCGCGCGACACACGCTTCATTTCCCGGCTCGGAATGATGGCGTCCGTATCTACGTTTCGGCGCATCAGCGGCGCCGCTACGCCCGAAAACACGCCCCTCATCGAAGCAGGAGCATGGTCGGGATCAGCCCTATGATCAGTCCGCAAATCGCTACTACGCCTATGGTTATCGAGCGCTGCATGCGTTCAAAGGACTCCGCCATGTATGCGCGGAGTTCCGCCAGATCGGTCTTGGTGGCCATTTGCGCCTTGATTTGCGCCTGGTTCTCGGCCAGTCGCCGACTGAACACCATTGCCCGGCTCAGGGCGTTCACGACGGCTTCCGCTTGTTTGCCATCAAAGCCCGCGGCTTCCAGTAACCGGGTTTCGGCGACATCGTCATATGCTATTTCTGCCATTTTCACGCTCCGGGGAACGCGTCAGTTTGCGCGGGTCCGCCAGGCGGCCCGCAACAGCGGAGGCGGCGACGGTGGCCGGGCTGGCCAGGTGGGTGCGGGCGCCGGGGCCCTGGCGGTTCTCGAAGTTGCGGTTGGTGCTGGACACGGTGCGCATGCCCCCGAATCCGTCGCCGCCGGCGTAGAAGCACATCGCGCAGCCGGACTCCTGCCACTCGAAACCGGCCGCCTCGAACACCCGGTGCAGGCCCTCGGCCTCGGCGGCGGCCCGCACGGCTGTCGAGCCGGGCACGCAGATCGCCTTTACACCTTCGGCTACGCGACGGCCATCCAGAATCTTCGCCGCCGCCTTGAGATCGGATAGCCGCGCATTGGTGCAGGAGCCGATGAAGGCCGCGTTGATCGCCAGCTCGTCCATTCGCCGACCGGGGGCCAGGTCCATGTAGTCGAGCGCCCGCCGCATCGCTTCTCGACGGCCGCTGGCGCCGGCCGGCTCGGGCACGGACCCGTCGATTCCGACCGAGTGCTCGGGGCTGGTGCCCCAGCTCACCTGCGGGGCCAGGTCCGCGCAGTCCAATTCCAGTTCGCGGTCGAAGGCCGCGCCGTCGTCCGTTCGCAGCTCCCGCCAGGAAGCCACGGCCCGGTCCCACAGAGCGCCCTGCGGCGAGAACTCGCGTTCGCGAACATACTCGAACACGTCGTCGTCCGGCGCCACCATGCCGGTCCAGGCGCCGAACTCGATGGCCATGTTGCACAGCGTCATCCGGCCTTCCACGCTCAGCGACTCGATTGCTTCACCGGCAAATTCCACCGCATGGCCCAGACCGCCCATCGCCGAGTGTTCTGCGATCAGCGCCAGGATCAGGTCCTTGGCGCTCACCGCCGGATCCGCCCGGCCGTTGAAGCGAACCCGCAGGGTCTTGGGCCGTTCCACCCGCAGCGTGCCGGTCGCCAGCGCATGCTCGGCTTCGGTTGTGCCGATGCCCCAGGCCAGCGCGCCCAGGCCGCCCACCGTGCAGGTATGGCTGTCGGGGCACACCAGCGTCAGGCCGGGCAGGGCGATGCCCAGCTCCGGAGAAATCACGTGCACGATGCCCTGTTGCGGGTCATCCAGGTCGAACAGCCGGATCCCGGCCTCGCGCGCCGCCTCGCGGGTTGCGGTGATGAACTCTGCGCCGCCGGGCATGCGGGTCAGGCCGGGCCGGCCGGGGCGCGTATCGACGATGTGGTCCATGACGCAGAAGGCGCGTTCGGGGTGGCGAATCTCCCGCCCGGCCTTCTTCAGCGCCTGCAAGGCCAGGGTGCCGGTGCGCTCGTGCAGGAACACCCGGTCGATGGCCAGCAGCGACTGTCCGTCGCTGGTCCGGGCGATCTCGTGGGCCTTCCAGAGCTTGTCGAACAGCGTTCGCGGCGCGCTCATCCGTTCTTCGCCCGCCGGATCCGGAACAGGCCCTCCTGGGTCATGGTCGCCACCCGCGTGCCGTCGCCGCGGTACACCGAGGCGCGGGCGAAGCCGCGCGCGCCTCCGGCCCAGGGGCTGTGCAGGTCGAACAGCATCCATTCATCCACGCGGACGGGGTAGTGAAACCACAGCGCGTGGTCGAGGCTGGCCAGCTGGAAGCCCTGGGGCGGCCGCACATGCGGGAAGGTCACCATCCCGATCAGCCCCATGTCGGAGAGAAAAGCCAGAAAGGCCTGGTGGGCCTCGACGTCGTCGGGCAGCCGCGTGGAGGTGCGCACCCACAGCATCTGCCGGGGTTCGCGCGCGCCTGTGCTCAGTGTGTGCCGGGGGTCGACCGGCCGGAAATCCAGCGCTTTCGAAATCTTGAGCAGGCTGAAGTAGCGGCGCGGCATCCAGTCCGCCTCGCCCGAGGTCAATTCGCGCAGGTCCTTCAGTTCCTCCGGCTTCGGCACGTCCGGCATCGGGTCCTGATGCTCGGGGCCGGGCTGGCTGGCCTGGAAGGAGGCGGTCATGTTGAAGATCTGCCGGCCGTGCTGGACGGCCACCACCCGGCGGTTGGAAAAACTCCGCCCGTCGCGGGCCCGGTCCACCTCGTAGATGATCGGCGCGTGATTGTCGCCCTCGCGCAGGAAATAGGCGTGCAGCGAATGCGCCACGCGGCCCTCGACCGTGCGCAGGGCGGCATACAGCGCCTGCCCGAGCACCTGGCCGCCGAACACCCGTCCGGTGCCGAAGTCGCGGCTCTGACCGCGGAACAGGTTCTTCTCAAGCTGCTCCAGTTCCAGCTGGTCGATCAGGTCCCGCAATCCGTCCGTGATGGTGAGGGTGCTTTGCTCGTTCACAGCGTAAAGCGTACCAGCATTGTGGAGAAAAGCATGCCGTAAGATAAGTGGTCTGCTTTTCTCGAGGGTGGGCTATGGCCAGACAAGGCAGGATGTCCGTAACGCTCGGCAAGGTCGGCGTGTGGATTTCCTCCGTGGGCACGGTGTTTGCAGCGGCCAGCATCGGCGGTTTCCGGCTTGAACTGCTGCCCCTGACTCCCGCATTCGGCGGCTATGCGATCAGCGCGCTGCTGCTGGGCCTGGGCGCCCTGGTCATGCTGGTGGCCCTGGTGGGCGGCCGCGGCCGGATGGGAGGCTGGAAATTCAATACCGCCTGCTGGATCGCGCTGATCCTGGGCGTGGGCATGACGTTCAACAATCTGCTGTGGTTGCGCCAGGGCCAGGTGTCGCCCCTGATCCACGACGTAAGCACCGACGTGGTCAACCCGCCGGTATTCGTGGACATACTGCCGCTGCGCGCGTCGGCGCCCAACCCGCCCGAGTACACCGGCCCTGAGGCGGCCGAGATGCAACTGGAGGCTTACCCGGAAATACAGCCGCTGATGCTTGAAATTACCGTGGCTGAGGCCATTGCCCTGGCCGAACAGGCGGCGCTGGACCTGGGCTGGGAGATTGTGGCGGTGGCGCCGGAGGAAGGCCGCCTGGAGGCGGTGGACACGACCGCCTGGTTCGGCTTCAAGGACGACGTGGTGGTGCGCATCAGCGAAGACCCGGAAGGCTGCCGGGTGGACGTACGTTCCAAGTCGCGGCTGGGGCTCACCGACGTGGGCACCAACGCACGGCGCATCCGCCACTTCCTCGCGGGCATGCGGTCCGCCGACTGACGTAGATGCAATGCAGGACCGCGCCGCGTATGTCGATTTCATCGAGCGCTGTTACTTCGGCAGCGTCGCCGCCGGCGATCTCGGGGGCATACTCGAATGCTTCGCCGAGGACGCTGAGGTCCTGATTCGGCACGGCGACAACCCCGAGCGGCGCTATTCGCCCTCGCCCGGCCCGGGGCAGGAGCCGGCGCTGAGTTTCTTCAAGCACCTGTGCGAGAACTACGACTGCTGGTTCGGACATTTCCGGCACACCATCGAGATGGAGAACCGGCGCGCCGCGAGCCGGTTCACGGTCCGGCTGACGCCCAAACCGGATGGGCTGTATGCCGACTACCCGCGGCAGCAGCTCCTGAACTCGAACTTCTTCGAGTTCGCCGACGGGCGGATCACCTTCATGCTGATCTACTACGCCAACATCGGCGCGATCGATTCTCAGACGCCCACCGGCTACCCGGGCTCCCAGGGCTAGATCATGTAGAGGCCGAGGGTCTCGGCGGTGCAGGCGGCCTTTTTCTGGCCGTCGATTTCGATCCTGTGCCGGCAGGTCATCTGGATGCCGCCGGCCCGCGCCCGCGCCTGCAGCACGGTGGTGCGCACCCGGACCCGGCTCCCGCACACCACCATATTGGAGAAGCGCACCTTGTTCAGTCCCCAGTTGATGGCCCTCTTCAGGGTGGGGAAGCTGACGAAGCGCTCGGTGGCGCCGGGGATCAGCGACAGGGTCAGGTAGCCGTGGGCGATGGTGGCGCCGGTGTCCAGCTCCTTGGCCGCGCGCTCGGGATCGACGTGGATCCACTGGTAGTCCTCGGTGGCCCGCGCAAAGCGGTCGATCCGTTCCTGGTCCACCAGGATCCAGCCTGAAACGCCCACTTCCACGCCTTCAAGCGCGCGCGCGTCTTCGATCGAGCGGATCTCGTAGCTCACCTGCAATGTTCCCGTGACGCCCCCATGGCGCCCCGTATTATCACCGCTGGCGGTCGATCATTGCCAGGAATTCGGCCCGCGCCCGCGCGTCGTCACGGAAAACGCCCAGCATCTGGCTGGTCACCATGCTTACATTGCGCTTGCCGATCCCGCGCGTGGTCATGCACTCATGCGCGCCCTCCACCACCACCGCCACGCCGCGCGGCTCCAGCACCGCGGAAATGCAGTCGGCGATCTGCGCGGTCATCTTCTCCTGTACCTGCAGGCGGTGGGCGTAGGCGTCCACCACCCGGGCCAGCTTGCTGATTCCCACCACCTTGTCGCGCGGCAGGTAGGCGACGTGCGCCTTGCCGATGATCGGGGCGATGTGGTGCTCGCAGTGCGAGTTGAAGTCGATATGCGTGAGCGCCACGATCTCGTCGTAGCCGTTGACTTCCCTGAAGGTGCGCGCGAGGAACTCGTAGGGGTCCGTTGAGTAGCCGCTGAACCACTCCTCGTAGGCGCGCACCACGCGCCCGGGCGTGTCCATCAGGCCTTCGCGATCGACATCGTCGCCGGTCCAGCTCAGCAGCACGCGGACCGCGGCTTCGGCTTCGTCTCGCGTCGGTTTCTTCGTTTTGTCGTTGCTCATGGGCCCGCTCCCGGCTGCACGGCGCCGTCGCGCAGAAATCTGCGCAAATCCTTCTGACTATTGATGTTCGTAATCTCCAGCGGAATCAGTTTCAGCGGAAGTCTCTCAAGGTAGTCGCGCGGCGACGGGGCAGCCCCACACGCCGTTTCCTTCGCCAGGCCCGCAAGGGTAGCCGGTTCGTAGATTGCGCACAACGGTTCGGGCGCCGAAGTCTCGGGGTCGCAGAAGGCCGTCGCGGCGGCTTCGGGATCGCGGGCCGCCACCAGGCGCCTCAATTCTTCGCCGCCAAGGCCCGGCTGATCGCAGGCGATCGCCAGCCATGCCTGACCGGGCGCCCGGGCGTGGGCCGCCTCCAGGCCGGCCGCCGGTCCCTGGTCTTCGAAGCGGTCGAACAGGCAGCGGTAGCGCGAACGCAGCGCGTCGGATGCCTGGTCCGGGCGCACGCTCACCCACACGTCGTCCAGAAACGACTCCAGCAGGCGCACCGCGCGTGCCAGCATGGATGAACCGCCCACTTCGGCGGCGGCCTTGTCGCTGCCGAAGCGCGTGCTCATGCCCCCGGCCAGTACCACGCCGGAAATCGGTGCTTCAGGCAGCGGACTCATCGGCGTAGTCGCTCTTGCCGCCGGTCTTTTCGACCAGACGCGCTTCCTTGATCACGATGCCGTGCGACACCGACTTCAGCATGTCGTAGACGGTCAATGCTGCGATGGTCGCCCCGGTCAGCGCCTCCATCTCCGCCCCGGTCCTGTCGGTGACCCTGACCGCACACTCGATCACGATCTCGTTGCCCTTGAGGTCCAGATCGATCCGGCAGCCTTCCAGGTGCAGTGGGTGGCAGAAGGGAATCAGTTCGTGGGTTCGTTTGACCGCCTGGGTCCCGGCGATGATGGCGGTCTGAAACACCGGCCCCTTGTGGGTCGAGATCTCGCCGCCTTCGGCCATTGCCGCCGCTTCGGCAGGCAGCACGACAAGCGCGCGGGCCAGGGCCCGGCGCTCGGTTACGGCCTTGCCGCCCACGTCCACCATGCCGGGCCGCCGCTTGGAATCGATATGCGTAAGCATGCCGCGAATTATAGTTTCCGTCCCGCGCCGCCCCGGCGTTTTGCCTCCACTCACGCCATCCGCGATATACTTTGCCCCGCAAATAGAGACGCAAAATGCAGGTAGTAGCCAAGTTCGAAATTACGTATACGCAGTTCTTGAACGAGCAAGGTAAAGCACAGACGGAATTGCCCGAATTTGCCGCCGATGCGGACGAAATGGCGCGCATGTACCGCGCCATGCATCTCACCCGGGTCTTCGATCAGCGCTGCATCAATCTTCAGCGTACCGGCCAGGTCGGCACGATTGCCTCCAGTCATGGCCATGAGGCCGCCCAGGTGGGCGTGGCCGCGGCCATGGAGCCCGAAGACGTCCTGGCGCCGTCGTACCGCGAACATGGCGTGGTGATCTGGCGGGGCGTTCGCATGAGCCAGCTGCTGGCCGTTTGGGGCGGCGACGAGCGCGGCCACAAGTGGGACGGCCCGCAGCAGGACTTTCCCTATTGCGTGCCGATCGCCACCCAGTGCCTGCATGCCGCCGGCGCGGCGATGGCGTTGAAACTGCGCAGCCAGGCCAATTGCGCGGTGGCGCTGTGCGGTGACGGCGCCACTTCCGAAGGCGCGTTCTACGAGGCGCTGAACGCCGCCGGGGCATTCCGCTTGCCGATCGTGTTCCTGGTCACCAACAACCGCTACGCCATCTCCATGCCGGTGGAAGGCCAGACGGCCGCCGGGACCCTGGCGCAGAAAGCCATCGCCGCGGGCATTCCCGGCGAGCAGGTGGACGGCAACGACTTGATCGCCGTGCGGAACCAGGCCGAGATCGCCATGCAGAGGGCGCGGTCCGGTGGCGGCGCGACGCTGATCGAGGCGCTGAGCTATCGCCTGGCGGACCACACCACGGCGGATGACGCCAGCCGTTACCGCCCCGACGACGAAGTTGAGACGGCCCGCCGGCACGCGCCCCTTAACCGGACGAAAAAGTTCATGCAAGAACGCTTCGGCTGGACCGACGAGCAGGAGCAGGTGCTGATCGAGGAGCTGGAAGCGGAAGTCGAGGCGGAGGTGGACGCCTATTTGAGCGTCCCCAGGCCTGCCATTACCGAGATCTTCGAGCACCAGTTCGGCAATATGCCGGACGCGCTGAAGGCGCAACGCGAGATCGCCCGCAAGTACCCGGTCCCGGACCACGGCTGATGGCCAACCTGACCCTGGTCGAAGCGGTAAACCAGGCGCTGGCCTGGGAGATGGCCCACGACGACACGGTGGTGGTGTTCGGCGAGGACGTGGGCCTGAACGGCGGCGTGTTCCGGGCCACCGTGGACCTGCAGGAGAAGTTCGGCAAGAATCGCGTGTTCGACACGCCGCTGGCCGAAGCGATGATCGCGGGATTGTCCGTGGGCATGGCCGCGCAGGGCCTCAAGCCCGTTCCCGAGATTCAGTTCATGGGCTTCATCTACCCGGCGCTGGACCAGATCGTCAGCCACGCCAGCCGGCTGCGCAACCGTACCCGTGGGCGGCTGACCTGCCCGATGGTGCTGCGCGCCCCCTTCGGCACCGGCATCCGCGCGCCGGAGCACCATTCCGAGAGCACCGAGGCCCTGTTTGCCCACATGCCCGGCGTGCGGGTCGTGATTCCTTCGTCGCCGGTGCGCGCCTACGGCCTGTTGCTGTCTGCGATCCGCGATCCCGACCCGGTCGTTTTCCTGGAACCCAAACGCAACTATCGCGCCATTCGCCAGGAGGTTGAGGACAACGGCGAGGGACTTCCGCTGGACAAGGCCTTCATCACCCGCCCGGGAACCGACGTGACCCTGATCACCTGGGGCGCCTCGGCGCTGGAAACCTGGAACGCCGCCGGCGAACTGGCCGAAGAAGGGATTGATTGCGAAGTGATGGACCTGGCCACGGTCAGCCCGATGGACAAGGAAACGATCCTGGAATCGGTCGGTCGCACCGGCCGCGCCGTGATCATCCACGAGGCTGCCTTGAGCGGCGGCCTGGGCGCGGAAGTCGCCGCCATCCTCGCGTCGGAGGGCCTGTACAGTCTCGAAGCGCCGGTAATACGGGTGACGGGTTATGACGCCGTTCCGCCGCTGGCCCGGATGGAATATGGCTATATCCCCAGTATTGCCCGGATCAAGGACGCGGTGCGCGAGAGTCTGGAGAGTTAGGCAGGAAAATTTGAATGAGAGAGTTTAAGTTGCCTGATCTGGGTGAAGGATTGACCGAGGCGGAGATCGTCGAGTGGCACGTGGCGGCCGATGAAGAGGTGAAGCTGAATCAGCCGCTGGTGTCGGTGGAGACCGACAAGGCCGTGGTCGAAGTGCCCTCTCCGGTAACCGGGCGCGTCATTTCGCTGCACGGCGAGGCCGGCGACGTGATCCCCGTAGGCGACGTGCTCGCCCGTTTCGACACCGGCAAGGACGATGCCCCCGGCGTCGTCGGCGAACTGCCCTCAGCCGGCGTGGTAATGGCGGACACGACCGGGTCCGCGGCTTCCGCGCCCTCCGCACCCCGCAAGCCGCGGGTCAAGGCCGCTCCCTCGGTGCGCGCCCTGGCGCGCGAACTGGGCGTGGACCTTACCCGGGTGGAGGGCTCCGGCCCGCAAGGCCGGATCACCGCAAAAGACGTTGCAAGGTCCGCGGAAGTCCGGGGCGGAGCGCAGGACGCCCTCGCTCCATCGCCCCCGGCGGGCAACGACGAGAAGCTCTCCGGCCCCCGCCGCGCCATGTTCCGGAGCATGACCGCCTCGCATCGCGACGTCGCCTTGTGCACGGTCATGGACGACGCCGACATCCACGACTGGGAGTCGCCGCGCGACTTCACGCCCCGGCTGGTCCGGGCCATGGTGGCCGGCTGCCGCGCCGAGCCGCGGCTCAACGGGACCTTCAACGCCGAAACCGGCGTGCTTTCCATGGCCGAGGACGTGCACATGGGACTGGCCATGCACACCCCGCACGGCCTGATCGTGGCGACCATCTACAACGCCCACAAACTCAGCCTCGAGGAGTTGCGTGGTGAAGTGGCGCGGCTGAAGAAGGCCGGTGCCGAGCGCACGCTCAAGCCCGAGGAAGTGCGCGGCTACACCATCACGCTGTCGAACATCGCCGGCGGGTCGTCGCGCTACGCCACGCCGCTGATGGTCCCGCCCACCGTGGGCATCCTGGGAAGCGGCGCGGCGCGCGACGAGGTCGTGGCGGTAGACGGCGAGATCGCCATCCGCCGGATGCTGCCGCTGTCGCTGACCTTCGATCACCGCTGCGTGGCAGGCGCCGACGCGTCCGGTTTCCTGAGCGCGGTGCTGGCGGACCTGAAGCCGGCCTCGTGAAGCGGTCGTATGGCCGGCTGATCCTGTGCCGGCACGGAGAGAGCCTGTGGAACCGCGAGAACCGGTTTACCGGCTGGACCGACGTTGATTTAAGCCCCGCGGGCGAGGAAGAAGCCCGTTCCGCCGGGCTGTTGTTGAGAGAAGCCGGCCTGGCGCCGGAGGTGGCCCACACCTCGGTGCTGTTGCGCGCGGTGCGCACGCTCTCGCTGCTGCTGGATGAACTGGGCCTGAGCGGGATCAAGGTGCACCGCAACTGGCGCTTGAACGAGCGCCACTACGGCGCCTTGCAGGGCCTGAACAAGGCCGAGACCATGGAAAAGCACGGCGAAGAGCAGGTCAGGGTGTGGCGCCGCTCGTACGCCATCCCGCCGCCGGCGCTGGCGCCCGACGACCCGCGTCATCCCCGCCATGATCCGCGTTACTCCGATCTGGCCTCGCCGCCGGCCGCCGAATCGCTGAAGGACACGCTGGATCGTGTGCAGCCCTATTGGGAGAGCCATATCGCGCCGGACGTGGCGGCCGGACGCTGTACTCTGGTATCCGCCCATGGCAACAGCCTGCGGGCGCTGGTGAAGCTGTTGGAGAATATTTCCGATGACGAGATCGTCAGGCTGGAAATTCCGACCGGAGCGCCGATCCTCTACCAGTTCGGCCCCGGCATGCAGGCGCAGCCGCGCCGCTACGTGGGGGAGGGGTCGTGATCTACCTGCTGGGTGACCGCAAGCCGCGCTCGAAAGCGCTGTTCGTCGCCCCGGATGCCGCGGTGATCGGCGACGTGGAGCTGGGCGAAGACAGCAGCGTGTGGTTCGGCGCCGTGCTGCGCGGCGACAACGAACCCATCCGCATCGGCGCGCGCAGCAACATCCAGGACGGCTCGGTGATCCACACCGATCCCTCCTTCCCCACGACGGTCGGCGCTGACGTGACCGTGGGCCACCGGGTGATCCTCCACGGCTGCACCGTGGAGGACGGCTGCACCGTGGGCATGGGCGCCATCCTGCTGAACGGCTCGCATGTGGGCGCCCACAGCCTGGTCGCGGCGGGAGCGCTGTTGCCGGAGGGCCGCTCCTATCCGCCGGGCAGCCTGATCATGGGCATCCCCGGCCGCCAGGTGCGCATGCTGTCCGACGAGGAGCGCGCCGAAGTCGCGCAAGGCGCCGACATCTACGTCCGCAACGCCCGCCGCTTTCGCGACCAGCTAAAGACCTGAGGGCAGTCGCCGCGGATCAGCCCGCAATGCGTTTGGTGTGGTGCTCCGTCAGTTCCGCCATGATCGACAGGGCGATCGAGGCCGGATCGTTGGCGCCGATATCCAGGCCCACCGGGCCACGGAGCTTGTCGGGAAGCTCGCCGCCGGCGTCGCCGAGATCGCGTAGCAGGCGTTCGCGCCGCGCCCTGGGGCCGAGCACGCCCACCCAGGGAATTGGACGGTCCGCCAGCGCCGCCAGGTAGGAGCGGTCCGACGCCAGGTGGTGGCTCATCACCACGCAGGCGTCCCAGCCGTCCAGGTCGATATGCCCGGCGAGCTGTTCCGGCCGCAGTTCGGTAACCGTTTCCGCCGAGCCCAGGTCGCCGCGCTCGAGGTATGAGCGGCGATGGTCGCAGACCCTGACCCGCCATCCCAGCCGTTCGGCGAACTCCACCAGCGGCACCGCGTCCACCCCGGCGCCCAGGACCAGCAGCCGGGGAATCGGCTGTAGCGGATACACCAGCACCTTCCGTGCCGGGTTCGTGAGCGTGTGAAGGCCGTCGGGATGCTCTTCGGGCACCTCGTCGTCCAGGAACGTGCTGCCGACCGGCGCCTCGTCGCCCTCGACCACTACGGCACAGCGCGAAGCCCCGGTGCCCAGCGCCAGCTCGCACATCCGCTGAAGCGGCGCCCAAGGCTGCTCTCCACCGCTGGAAAGCGGTTGCAGCAGCACCTTGAGCATCCCCTCGCAGCCCACGCCGGTGCCGAACAGTTCGTCTTGCTCGCCACGCATGTCGTAGCAAACCGAGCGCGCCTCACCGGAGCGCAGCACGGCGGCGGCATGCTCGGCCAGGTCGCCCTCAAGGCAGCCACCGCTCACCAGACCCTGGTAGTTGCCCTCGCCGTCGATCAGCACCCGCGAGCCCGACTTCGAATAAGTCGAACCCGCCGTCTCGTAGACCGTGCCCAGCACCAGGCGGTCGTTGGCCGCTCGCCATTCCGCGAACGTCTCGATCAAGTGTTTTAGCGCCATCCCGTGCTTTCCCGCCAACTCAATGGCACTTGTGCCGGAGGGACAGGCATGTCTTTGGTGTTATCTGAGAATGAGTATGAATAAGACGCCTCCTGGGGACCGGCAAGAATTTAGCATGGAAACCGCCGGTCGTGTTCCGGAAAAGTTGGCATTTGATGGCTCCAAGTGAACCCGTAAGGGGCCCTAAGAGCTTGATGTTGTTGGTGATTCGTGCTATAGTGCCTGTTACTTCAATGGACTGAACGGAGCCTCGAAATGGACCTTCACTGCACTTCCTCCCACGCCCCTGTTTGCGACGCTGAGCGTCCCCCGAGTGGCGCTGCACAGTTTGCCCACCCGGATGCCGACATCCGTATTGCCGCCCGACTTCGCGAAGACGAAGCCCTGGACGCCCTGGAAGCACAGATCACCCGATTGTGGGGGCACATCAACGCGGCCACGGCGCAGTTTCTGGCCCTGCTTGCGGAGTTCGACCGCAGAGAAGGCTGGGCCCAGCACGGCCTGGCGAGTTGCGCCCATTGGCTGAGCTGGCAATGCGGCATCGGCCGGGTGGCGGCGACAGAGAAGGTGCGCACGGCGCGGGCTTTGACGTCATTGCCGAAGATCGCACAAGCCTTTGGCGAAGGCCGGCTGTCGTATTCGAAGGTGCGCGCGCTCACGCGGGCGGCGACAGCGGAGACGGAGGACACCTTGCTGCACATTGCCTTGAACGGCACGGCCGCGCATGTGGAGCGCACGGTGCGGGGCTTTCGGCGGGTGCTGCGGGTGCTGGAGCGGGATGAAGCCGAAGCCACACACGAGCGGCGCTACCTGGACTGTCGGCGGGAGCACGACGGCAGTGTCAGGCTGGACGCACGCCTTGCGCCGGAGGTGGGCGAGATGCTGCTCAAGGCGCTGGAAGCTGCTCAGGCGCAGCTTGAGGAGCCCGCAAGTGTTTCCGCGGAAACACCTCCTAGAAGCGCCGGCCAGCGGCGCGCGGATGCCCTGGAGCACATCCTCGGGCGGTTTATGGCGGGAAAGTGTTCAGGTTCGGCCACAGGCGCTCATGAACTGGTAGTGCACATCGCCCACGACGCGCTGTGTGATGTGCCGGAGAGCACCGGCGCTTCGTTTGAGCACGGCGGTAAGGTGGCGGTGGAGACGGCGCGGAGGCTGGGCTGCGACGGGGCCTTGATTGGGGTGGTCAAGGGCGCCCGCGGCGAGCCGCTGGCGGTCGGGCGCCGGACCCGGGCGGTACCGCCGGCCATCCGTCGTGCGCTGCGTGTTCGCGATGGCGGCTGCCGCTTCCCGGGCTGCGACCGTTCCCGCTATGTGCACGCCCACCACATCCGGCATTGGGCCGATGGCGGCGAGACCAGCCTTGATAACCTGGTCACCCTGTGCTCTCAACATCACCGCCAGGTGCATGAAGGAGGGTATGGCGTGCGCGTGCGCGACAAAGAAATCCAGTTCACGCGCCCGGACGGCCGTCCCATCCCGCCGGCGGGCGAAACACACGAAGGCTGTTTCCGCGGAAACACCTGCGCAGCCTCCGGCGCACGGCAGCTGGCGGCGCTCAATACAGCGCGCGGCCTGAACATCGATGCCCGCACCGCCCGCTGCGGCTGGGATGGCGAGCGCATGGACTACAACATCGCCATCGACGCACTGTGCCGGGAGGCGGGCCATACCTGAATGGCCGCCTGAACTGTGGATGAGGCGGCTCAGCTAATATCGCCGGGTCAGACTGCAAGGGAGGGGCGCAGCGCGAGCAGCGACTCGGCGAGCTTGAGCTGGCCGCGGGCGCGAACCAGGTTGTGCTCGGCGCGCGAGGCGAAGCGTTGCGGGTTCCAACCGAAGTAGCGGTCGTTGAGGATGTCGGCGGTGAAGCGGGTGGTGAGCTCCAGTGTGATCCATAGCGTGGCGTCCACCAGGCAGCCACGTTCTTCCGGCGTGATGAAGTCAGCCACGGCCAGGTAGCCGGAGCGCGCCGCGCGGAACAGTTCACCGGAGAATTCGGTGCTTGTGCTGTCCTCGCCGACGGGGTTGCACCACGAGCGGAAAGCGTCGCCCAGCTCATACGGCAGGCTGAGGCGGCCCAGCGAGTCCAGGTCCACCATCGCCAGGCCCTTGCCGTCGGGCGCAAAGAGCATGTTGTTGATCTTGGGATCGCCGTGGGCCACCCGCAATGGAGTGTCCGGCATTGGCGGGAGGCCGGCCAACAGTTCCAGCGTCCTCCGCTTAAGGCGGGCGGCCTCCGGATACCGTGGATGCCCGCGGTGCTCTTCCAGCGCCTTGTGAAGTTCCGCAAAGCGGCGCTCGGGCTCGTGAATGGGACGGCGCTTGCTGGAGAAGGGTTGATCGAAGTCCGCCAGCGCCTTGTGAAACCGCGCCAGCAGCGCGCCGGCCTGCTCAGCCTCGCCGATGTTCTCAAGCCGGTTGTGGAACTCGCCCTCAAGCCAGGTCAGCAGGCGCCAGATGCCATCGTCGCGTTCGATGTAAAGCGCGCCATCGGCGGTCGGCACCAGGCGCGGCGTGGGCATGCCCTTTGCGGCGATATGGGCGGTAACCGCCTCGATGTCGTCGTGAATCTCCGGGCCAAGGATAGGACTCAGGCGTTGCAACGCATGACTCGTGCCGTCTGTGCCGTGCACCCGCCAGGTGCGGTTGATCAGCCCGTGGTCCATGTGTTCCAGCGACGAGGCCTCAAGGCCATACTCCGCCAGGACCTGTTCGGCCAATTCGATATCGTTCTTGGAGGTCAATTCAGTCTTGTGCATGGGCCCCGGCGTCGCGGGTTCAGCAGCGAAACGGGCAATATACCTGAGCGGATGCGTCCGTGCGCGCGCTGGATTTTGACTCACCGGCCAGTTTCCCTATACTAGGCGGGTTTGGGGACGCTCAGTCGCCGTTTTTTTTGCCCGGCGATTGTTCCATTGGTCAGTCTGAAGGGGACATCCATATGACAATCCGTGTCTGCTATCGACGGCTCGCAGCCGCCGCCGCCGTTTCTGCCGCAGCCCTGATGGGCTTTCAGGACATTGCCGCACAGGAACTGGAGGAAATCGTGGTGACCGCGCGGAAACGCGACGAGTCGGTGCTGGAGATTCCGCTTTCCGTGTCGGCCTACTCCCAGGAGGAGTTGGACGCTCTGGGCATGAACACCATCGAGGAACTGTCCACGGTAACGACGGGCTTCGCGTTCCAGAACGTCAGTCAGGGCGGAACCGGCGGGCGGCACAACCCCAACATCCGTTTCCGCGGACTGGGCGTTCAGGTGGAAAGCCCTGCATCGCGCGCCGGCTCGGTGTTCTGGAACGGCGGCTACATTTCCGATGGCGCGGGCATCCTGCCGCTGATCGATCTTGAGCGGGTCGAGGTCCTGAAGGGGCCGCAAAATGCATTCTTCGGCCGCAACACTTTCGCCGGCGCCGTCAACTACATCCCCGCCACGCCCGGCGAGGAGTTCGAGGGCAAGGCGTCACTGTCCTATTCACCCTCCGATGAAGCCAGCTACAACTTTACCGCCGCGTTCGGCGGGCCGATCAGCGACAAGGTGGGTGTGCGGTTCGCATTGATGCAGGAGAAGGTGGGCGCCGACTACCATTTCGACAACGGCGACCCCATCGGGGAGCAGAACAACACCGCGGTCACCGGCCTGGCGACTTTCGAGGTATCGGACAATTTCAACTTCCAGGTTTCGGGTTTCTACGTCGACTCCGATGACAGCATGCAGCTGCAGTCGCAAGGCGGCCATGTTCCGGCCGGAAGCTGCAACCGCAGCTATTCCGGCACGATCCGGCCCGTGGACGGCGGCAATGGCGGCACTTTCACCACCGACCTGTCACAGTCCCCGCGCAACCTGTTCTGCGGCTCCGTTCCCGACTGGGACTCAGCAGAGCCGAACTTTTCCGAGGTCGGCAAGATCACGGACAGCACGTCGCTTTTCCTGTTCTCCAACCCCTGGTCGTTTGTCACGACCCTGCCGCCTGAACTGGAAGGTTTCTCAATCGTTGACGCCCCGGACGGACTGGGCAACACCTATGAGCTCTGGCGGATTGATGTTTCGGGGGAATACGAGCTGGCAAACGAGGGCGTGTTGAGCGCTCAATTGGCTCGCGGAGAATCCTCAAGCTGGCGAATATTTGATAACAACTTCGGCACGCCGGCGGCGTTTTTCTTTTTTAATCCCGGCAGCCCTTGGCTTGCCGGACAGGCGGGCTGGGTGCGCGATACCTATGCCGAGGTGCGCTACATGCCGAAGGCCGGGGAACGGATGAACTACATGGTCGGCGCCAGCTATTATTCGCAGGACAATCGATTCACGGACTTCAGCGGCTTCGGCGCCACCAACAATCTGAACTTCCAGGACGGCGAGAACGTTGGAGTGTTCGGTTCCATGGACTACGCACTGAACGAGCAGTGGACGCTGTCGCTGGAAGGGCGTTTGAACACGGATACGCAGACCGTCGTCTATGACGGTGTTTCCATTAAACAGCGGGTCGATCTCACCGCGACTGTAGACGCGGAACAGAAATACACCGCCTTCATGCCGCGGGTGATCATTTCCTGGCAACCTTCCGACGACACCAATCTCTACGCCCACTACTCAAGGAGCAATCTGCAGGGCAACGACACCAATGCGGAGGACTACTCCGCAGCCACGGGCGTGAGGCTGAACCTTGGCGTCTTCACTCCGAAACAGTCGCTTGGGGCCTTTGAGGCCGGACTCAAGCAGCGCGTGGGTGGCTGGCTGAACTACGCGGTTTCCGCTTACTTCATGGACTGGGAGAACCAGACCTTTTTCGAGCTGAGTCCGGCGCCGTTCTTTACCGCGGCCTACATTGCCGGCGACGCGGAGATCCGCGGGCTGGAAGTTGAATTTGACCTGTCGCTGAGCGAATGGATCAACTTGAGCGGCGGAGTTACCTATAACGATGTCGAATTCACCGACTTTGCCGGCACCGGATCTGTGGCCACGGCAGTGCTTGCGCCGGCCCCGACTCTGGCAGTCGGAGAGCAGATTTCCGCGATCGGCGGCCGTCCGCGCTACATGCCGGAATGGACCGGCAGCCTGTCCGCGGTGCTCCATCTGGATCAACTCACGGGCATGGCGAACAACATCTGGCTGCGGATTGACGGGATCTATCAGGGCCAGTTCTACATCGACAACTTCAACTGGAACTCCGTGGACAGCTACTGGAAGATCAATGCCCGGCTGCACGCGGACCTGGGCGACACCTTCTCCGTCGAGCTCTACGCCAGGAACCTGACCAATGATCAGAGTTCCTTGACGGCAGGTGGCACCACCAGCATATTCGGCCTGCCTCACCGCAAGACCTTCGCGCCGCTTCCGAGCAAGCGCGAGGTCGGCCTTAAGCTGACCGCCAGCTTCTAACGGAAGGAGGGCTTCCGGCTACTCCTTGTAGCCGCCGAAGACCAGCCAGTGGGAGAGTGCTCCCATGCTGGGGTCTTCGGTCGCCAGCTTGCCGCGCTCCCCCGCAAAGTTCAGGGTGCGCGGCTGGAAGCCCTGCACGATGCGGGTGAACCCTGCGTCCTGCATTGCCTGCTCGACGTCCACGCAGCCCAGTGAGCCCCAGAAGGGCTCGGCGTTGTAATAGTTCTGCCAGTCGCGCACCACGACGCCGCCCATGTCCATGCCCTTGTAGCGCAGCGGCACTTCCAGGTTGCACATCGGCCCGCCGGGCTTCAGCACCCGGTGAGCTTCTTTCAGGATGGCCGGCATGCCGGTGCGCGAAGTCTCGTGAAACAGGATTTCCGACGTGACCATGTCGAAGCTCTCGTCTTCGAACATGAGATTGCGGGCGTCCTGCTGGTGGAAATGCACCGGCTTGCCCAGCGACTCGGCGCGGGCGTGGGCGTAGCGCAGCAGCGCGCCGCCGATCTCGACCGCATGCACCTCGGCGTCCGGGAACAGGTCGGTGAGCGCCAGCGTGCCGTGGCCGACGCCGCAGCCCAGGTCCAGGATCCGCTTGGGCTTCTCGCCCGGAAAGCCGTCCTGGATGAAGGAGCAGAGAGTGTGGCCGCGCACGTCGTTCAGCCCGCCCGCACGTCCCAGGCCATAGAGCACGGCGCCGCGGTCGTAGATCGCCCCGGCGCGCACGTCGTCGCCGCCGGCGTCATGCAGATAGCCGCCCGGCTGAATGTGCTGATCGACCAGGGTGAGATACTCCGGGTTCGGCACATCGGGATGGAGCGTCAGGCTGCCCACCGGTTTGTCTATGGAACGGAACTTCTCTTCCAGCTCGTCAAGCTGCCGGTCGACGGTGTCGGCCACATAGTCCCACATCAGCTCTTGGGAAGTGCGCAGCAGCGCGCCCCAGTTCTGGAAGATGGGCATCTCTTCGGCCTTGCGCAGCACGGCCGTGCGGTCCTTCTCGACCTCGGGGTCGCGCTCGCCCATTTCCGGCATCAACTGCTCATTGCAGGCGTCGACGCATTGCGCCATCAATCGCCCGTTGGCATAAGCGCGCAGGCCCAGAAAATACTTCTGCGCCGCGAGTTCGTCGTGGGTGGCGCCGGCCATCATGCCGTGACGCGGATACACGTCGCTGCGCATCGTGTCCTGGCGTACGCCTTCAGCTTCAAACATCACCATGTTGAACCTCCTTTGAAATGCGGTCGAGTTCTCCGCCGGCCGCTGCGGGTTCCATGTCTTCTTCCAGGTAGCGGAGCACGCGACCCATCAGCATCTGCCGGATCGGCGCCCGTTCCGCCTCGGCGTCCGCGTCGGGCAGCCAGGCGTCGACGGTGTCCTTGCCGAACAGCCCGGCCTTTTCCAGCAGCCGCTCGTGCGTGTCCAGCCGTTCGCGGATCACGCTGACCTCGCCCAATAGAGCGGTCAGCATGGCGAACAGCATGTCCAGCCGTTCGTCGCCGTAGAACGCGGGCCGCTTGCCCAGCGCCCGTCTGGGACGTTTCTCTGCTTGCGTATTGGTGGGCATGTATGCGTTCCGCTCAGCTGCTTGGATCAGTGAATTTTAATGGCGTCTTCGGGCGGCGTATAGGAATGCTCCAGCGCTTCGGCCACCGCGGCGTTGGTCACCCGCCCGGCATGCACGTTGAGCCCGGCCATCAGGCCGGCATCGTCGCGCAGGGCCTGCCGCCAGCCCTTGTCCGCCAGCGCCAGGGTAAACGGCAGGGTGGCGTTGTTGAGCGCCTGGGAGGAAGTGCGCGGCACCACGCCGGGCATGTTGGCCACGCAGTAATGCACCACGTTTTCCTCGATATAGGTGGGATCGGAGTGGGTGGTGGCGTGACTGGTCTCGAAGGTCCCGCCCTGGTCGATGGCCACGTCCACCAGTACCGACCCGGCCGCCATGTTCCGCACCATTTCGCGGGTGACCAGCCGTGGCGTGGAGGCGCCGGGCACCAGCACCGCGCCGATCACCAGGTCCGCCTGTCCGACGTATTCCTCGATCGCCGAGCGCGTGGAGTACATGGTGTTGAGGCTTGAACCGAACTGCAGGTCCAGTTCCCTCAGCCGCTGCAGCGACTTGTCCAGCACTACCACTCGCGCTTCCATGCCCACCGCGATGCGCAGCGCGTTGGTGCCGACCACGCCGCCGCCCAGGACCACGACGTTCGCCGCCAGCACGCCCGGAACGCCGCCCAGCAGCTTGCCGCAGCCGCCCATTTCCGTCTCCAGGCAGCGCGCGCCCGCCTGTACCGCCATGCGCCCCGCCACCTCGCTCATCGGCGCCAGCAGCGGCAGTTGGCCGTTGCGGTCGGTCACGGTCTCATAGGCGATCGCGGTGACGCCGGACTCCATCAGCCTTCGCGCCTGCTCGGGGTCGGGAGCCAGGTGCAGATAGGTAAACAGGATCTGCCCTTCGCGCAGCATCCGGCATTCGTTCGGCTGCGGCTCCTTGACCTTGACGATCATTTCCGCCTGCCCGAAGACTTCCTCGGCGCTTGAGGCGATGCGGGCGCCCAGGCCTCGGTAATCGTCGTCGCTGCGCCGCAATCCTCTGCCGGCGTTGGTTTCAATCAGTAACTCGTGACCATGTTCCAGCAATTCGCGAGCACTACTTAAACTCAAGCCCACCCGGTGTTCGTCGGACTTGATCTCTTTGGGTACACCGATCAACATGCCCGCATTGTACCGCCGCGGGGCGGGCGCTCAGGCACGCTTTCGCGGCCCTTTCCGGCGAGCTTAGTGGCCGGGCGGCGGCGCTATCGGCGGCAGTGATTCCATCACGCCGGGCGCGGCATTTTCGACCTGCTCGTAAAGCTGCATTTCGCGCGCCGCGGCTTCGGCCGTGTTGTCGGCCACGTAGTCCCAGTCGGCGCCTACGAACTTCTCTTCCTCCTCGGCCAGCGTGGAGTGGCGGCTGGCGGCAAGGATATTGAGAAACACGTCCAGGAACCGCCGCGCCTCGTCCTCGAAGGCCTCCCGCTCGCTCGCACCCCTGGCCCGCAGGGTTTCGCGCGCAAGGACCAGGCCGGCCAGCGATTGCTCGCTTGCCGCCAGGCGGGCCTTCAGTTTGTCGAGCTTGTCGCGGAACTCGGCATCCTCCGGCCCGGCGTGCGGGTTGAGCCGCTCCCACAGCCGGTGGTCCTGGGCGTGCAGGCGGTCCAAAGCGTGCTGGAGATAGTCCGAACAGGCCAGGTACAGCGGAACCGGATCGTCCGCCGCCGCCCTTCCGTCCAGGGCCTCGCCCAGCGACCGGCGGACCCTGGACATGCGCATACGCTCCTCGCGCACGCGCAGATGTGAATCAGTGTTCATTGGCTTGAACCTCCTTGCGGCATTTCGCACACCAGCACCTGGGTGGCCGTGATCGATCCCAACAGCAGCGTGTCGCCGTAGCGGGCCGCGACGCTGCCGGCCGGGTGCTGTTCGCCCGTATCGGCCGCGACCAGTTCAAGCCCGGTCCCGTCCGCGGCTACCCGGTAGAAACGGCTGGGCGCCGGGTAGTTCTTGTCGCCGAAGTGCCGTCCCAGCGCCATGCCGCTGGCGTGCTCGGCCACCCACAGCATGCCGCCGGCATCCACGTCGATATTGTCCGGGAACCCCGGCATGGCAAGCCGCGAGTGCTCGCTGAGCCGGCCGTCGGTATCCGCGGTCATGAACCGCAGGCGCTTGCCCTGGGTCTCGGCGATGATGAACTTGCCATCGGCGTAAGCGATGCCCGCGCCGCCCGCAAGGCCTTCGGCGGCTACCTGCATGGTCTTGCCGTCGTAGTACACCGCCTTCGCCAGCCCGGCCCCGAAAAGGAACTCCCGGACGCGTTCCAGGCCGCTGGTCGCGCCGGTGTCGTTGACCGCAATGAACTGCTCCGGGCCCGTGGCCTGCAGATCATTGGGACTGTTCATCAGACTGCTGGTGACGGTGCGCACGTGGTAGAGCAGGCCGTCGTCCCGGCGCTCGAATATTTCCACCGCCTCGGGTTCTTCTCCCTCGCGGTCCCGCGGATGATTGATCACGAACAACCACGTGTTGCCAATGGGGTCCTGGTGCAGGCTCAGTCCGTGGGGATGCAGGTGGGAGGGCACTTCGGCCAGCGGCAGGAACAGGCTGGCGGGATCCGAGTTGAGGTCCAGGGCGAAGATCACGCCGCGGATATTGCGGTTCGAGATCAGTGCGCGCCGGTCCAGCACCGACAAATAGGCCACGCCGCGCATCCGGTCGATCACGATGTCCTCGGCGCTTCCCGGCAGGGCCATCGACCGGCAGTTGAAGGGAAGTTCGTCCTCGACGTTCACGAAGGCGTTCATGCGGTTCATGGCAGCCAGCGCGGCCAGCACCACGACCCCCAGGACAACGCCGATGGCGATGAGCAGTTTTTTCATGACGCGAGTATAAGCACTAGCCCCGAATTCACAGCAGGATCACCGCCGAAAGCGCAAGCCGATACAGCGCAAACGGCCAAAGCCCCCAGCGCGCCACGAGCCGCAACAGCATTCCCATGCACACGAAGGCGGCCGCGCCCGATACCACAAGGCCCAGCGCCAGCGCACCGGGGTCGGCCGATGCCGGCGCCGCGGCCAGGTTCAGCGTCTCGAGTGCCGCCGCCCCCAGGATGACCGGAATCGCCAGCAGGAAAGACAGCCGGGCCGCTGCCGGGCGCGCCATCCCCAGGGCGCGGGCGGCGGTCATGGTCACGCCGGAGCGCGAGGCGCCGGGTATCAGCGCCAGCGTCTGGCCGCAACCGATCCAGAAGGCCTGTTTCCAGCCGATTTCGCGGATCCGGGTGAGCGGCTGCGGCCGCCGGTCGGCCCAGACCATAAGAATTGCGAACGCCGCGCCGGCCACCGCGATTAGCCCTGGTTCGCGAAACGACGCCTCGACCGTATCGTGCAGAAACAGGCCGAGCACGCCCACCGGCAGCGACGCCAGGACGATCATGTAGCCCAGCCGGGCGGAAGGTCCCGCCGCGGCGCCACCGAACAGGCTGGCCCGCCATTCGCCCAGGATCGCCGCGATTTCCCGGCGCGAGAAAACCAGCACCGCCAGCAGGCTGCCGAAATGCACCGCCACGTCGAAGGCGATGCCCTGGTCCTCCCAGCCCAGCCAGGCCGGAACCAGGATCAGGTGCGCCGAGCTGGATATCGGCAGGAACTCGGTGACGCCCTGCAGCAGCGCCAGAACGATGATCTGCCAGAGGCTCATGCGGCAGCCGGCTCCGGCGCCGCCTCAAGCGACGCCAGCAGGTCCCGTCCCCCGAAGCCGCTGGGTACCGGGATGCCGTCAGTGGCCAGGCCCAGGAACTTGAAGGCTTCGCCCATGCCGCCGGGCAGCAGCAGCCGCCGCAACGCCGCCGCATCCGCCGGCGACGGCGGCGTTCCCGCCAATTCGAGAATATTCGCCGCCAGGAGAAACTGCGCCTGGTTGGTAAAGCCCACCGCGGCAAGGCCCGCGGCCTCGGCGCTTCGCTTGACGGCGGTGAAGTCCACCCAGGCGGTGATGTCCTCGCGGCCCGGGCGGCGAAACGGATCGTCGTGCCAGCGTTGCTCGAAGTGGCAACCAAGAGTGCCGTCGCTGCGTTCGGCCAGGTAAAGCTGGTGCCGGGGCAGGCCGTAATCCGCCAGCAGCACCAGTCCCGCTTGAAGGGACTGGGCCAGCTCGCCGATGAACGCATCCAGGTTTGGCCGGAACTCCGAGCAGTAGTCTTCCGGCAGCGTCCAGGGCAGTTCCGCCTGCAACTGCTCCAGGGCTTCCTCCAGTTCCGCATCGGGGCGTCGGTCCTGCCAGCCGAGCCGCCCATCGCTCAGGCTCACCCCGCGCTCCTGCCAGCCTCCCCGCGAGCGCCTGAAGCACTTGCAGGGCAGGGCGTCGATGACCTCGTTGGCGAGGATTACGCCGGTCACGCGTTCGTGTGTGAGCCGGTCCACCCACTCGAGACGGTCGATCAGGTCCGGATGGGCATTGCTCAGGCGTTCTTGCTGTTGGGTGCGCATCCCGGGCGCAGGCTCGACCAGGAGATAGCGCTGCGGAAGCTTGCCGGACGCCTTGAGTTCACCGAGCATGATTTCGGCCAGCCGTCCGCTGCCCGGCCCCAGCTCTACGATATCGCCGCCTGCGCAGGCGGTGAGCACTTCGGCGCACTGGCCCGCCAGGGCACGTGCGAACAACGCGGAGGTTTCCGCTGCCGTGTCGAAGTCGCCGCCTTCGCCGAAGCGGGCCTGTCCGGCGCCGTAATAGCCCTCTTCGGGGTGGTAAAGCGCCAGTTCCATGTAGTGGTCGAACGCGAGCCAGCCGCCGGCCGCGCGCACCGCGTCGACGATGTGCCCGGGCGGTTCCCGGGGTGGGTTTTCGGTAGTGCTCACAGCCACTTCATATAATGCCGCCTCCGGGCAGCAGAGGTCGAATCGAAGGCAATGGCAACGGCTAAGGTCGCGCTGGTGACGGGCGGTGCGCGGCGCGTAGGCGCGGCGATCGCCGCGGAATTGCATGCCGCCGGCTTTACGGTGGCGGTGCATTGCAATCGCTCGCTTGACGACGCCGATGCGCTGGTCGCCCGCCTGAACGCCGAGCGTCCCGATTCCGCCTTCTCCCTGAAGGCAAACCTGCTCGAAGAGGGCGCTTGCGAGCGTCTGGCCGAAAAGACTCTGGAGCACGCCGGTAAGCTGGACTGCCTGGTCAACAACGCCTCGTCTTTCTATCCCACGGCGGTGGGCGAAATCACCGAGCAGGACTGGGCCAGCCTGGTGGGCAGCAATCTCAAGGCGCCGGTGTTCCTGTCGCAGGCGCTGGCCCCGGCGCTCACGGAGTCGCGGGGCGTGATCGTCAACATGGTCGACATCCACGCCCGCAATCCACTGAAGGGCTATTCGGTCTATAGCGCCGCCAAGGCGGGCCTTGCGGCCCTGACCCGCAGCCTGGCCCGCGAACTGGCCCCGGAGGTGCGGGTCAACGGGATTGCGCCCGGCATGGTGATGTGGGCCGAACCGCCGCCGCCCGAGGCCGTAAAGAAGGCGATCCTGGCCAAAACGCCGCTGGGCCGGGTCGGCAGTCCCGACGACGTGGCCAGACTGGCGCGCTACCTGGTCTGCGACGCCGGGTTCGTAACCGGCCAGATCATCGCCGTGGACGGCGGTCGCAGCCTGGGCTGGTAGCTTCCTGCGCTTAAGCGGGAGAAAACGGCAAGACTTCGCTTAAGTTCCAGCGGGGATGCGGATCGGGGGCCCGGGAGGGCGCAGCGCCGCCGGCCAGGCGCAGGCAACCGGTGAGTGCGATCATCGCGCCGTTGTCGGTGCAGTACTCGGGCCGCGGGTAGTAGACGCGCACGCCGGAATCGCCGCAGCGGTTCTTGAGATCGAGCCGCAGGCGGCGGTTTGCGCCCACGCCCCCCGCCACCACAACGCTGCCGTGACCGGTGGACTGAAGCGCCTGCATGGTCTTGTCGATCAGCGATTCGACGATGGCCTTTTCCAGCGCCCGCGCCAGCGCCGCCCGGTCGCCGTCGCTGAGCGGCTCTTCGGCGGTGAGGTCGCGTACCTTGTAGAGCAGCGCGGTCTTGAGCCCGGAGAAGCTGAAGTTGAAGTCCTTGCGGCCTCGCATCGGCGACGGCAGCCGGAAGCGGCCCGCTTCGCCCTGTTCTGCAAGCCGGGCGATCTCGGGGCCGCCGGGATATCCCAGACCCAGCAGCTTGGCGCCCTTGTCGAAAGCTTCGCCGGCCGCGTCGTCCAGCGATTCTCCCAGCACCTCGTAGTCGCCGTAGCCGCGCACGTCCACCAGCAGGCTGTGGCCGCCGGAGACCAGCAGCGCCAGGTAGGGGAATTCCGGGGCATCGCCTTCCAGAAGCGGCGCCAGGAGGTGCGCTTCCATGTGATGCACGCCGATCAGCGGCACGCCAAGGGAACGCGCCAGGCCATGACTGAAGACCAGTCCGGCAAGCAGCGCGCCGATCAGCCCCGGCCCCTCCGTGCACGCCACGCCGCTCAAGTCCGATTTGCTTAAACCCGCGTCGGCGAGGGTCTGCCGGACCAGGACGGCCAGCCGCCGGATGTGGTCCCGGGACGCCAGCTCCGGCACCACCCCGCCGAATTCGGCGTGCTGCTCGGCCTGGCTATACAATCGATGCGCCAAAAGACCCCGGCGGGCGTCGTAGACGGCCACGCCGGTCTCATCGCAACTCGTTTCGATGCCCAGGACCCGCATCGCTTGGATTTTATTCTTCGAAAGCCCGGAAAATGTCGGACAAGGTGATCGTTCAGGACCTGCGCGTAAGCGCCACGATCGGCGTCAACCGCTGGGAGCAGGCCGGCCCGCAAGTGGTTGCGGTGGATCTGGAGATCGGCGTGGACGTCGCCGAAGCGGCAAAGACCGACGAGATTTCCGCCACGATCGATTACAAGCAGGTGGCCGGCGATATCCGGGACCTGGCGGCAAACCGTTCGTTCAAGCTGGTGGAGACGCTGGCCGAAGAGATCGCCTCGCTGGTGCTGAAACAGCATGGCGCGCCCTGGGTGCGGGTCACGGCGCGCAAGCCCTGGGCGCTGCGCAACGCTCGCGACGTGGGCGTAGTCATCAAACGCGGCAATCGAACGCCCAAGGGCGCGTAGGAGCGCTGACGCGCGTGAACGCGACGGCGCGCGTATTCGTCAGTGCGGGCAGCAACATCGATCCTCGCGCCAACCTTGAGGCCGCCTGTGCGGCGCTGGGGGATCGTTATGGCGCGCTGGAGTTGTCGCCGGTCTACGAAAGCCCTGCGGAAGGATTCGACGGACCGCCATTTCTCAACCTGGTCGTGAGCTTCCGCACGAAGGAACCGCCGGAAGAAATACTGGAAGCACTCGCGGGACTGGAAGCGCGCGCCGGCCGCGACCGCTCAAGCGGCAAATTTTCGTCCCGCACCCTTGATCTCGACCTGTTGCTCTACGGCGACCGGGTGGACGCAACGCTGAAGCTCCCGCACCCCGACATCGAACGCTACGCTTTCGTCCTGCGCCCTCTGGCAGACCTCGCTCCAAACCTCCGCCACGCGCTCAGCGGCGAAACCACCGCGGAGCTGTGGGCCGCCTTCCCCGGACCCCACAAACTTCGCCGGGTTCCACCCTCGGGAATCCCTCCCCCTGGAGCGACGTAAGTCCGACCAGCCGCCAATGTGGAGGCTTATGCGTCTCCCCCCTTGTGTGGAGCGTTGGCGACAGGAATGTCGCCACCGAGCCCCATGGACGGGTTCATGCGTCTCCACACAAGGGGGGAGACGCATAAGCCGCAGGACAGGCGCCGGCTAGAGCCAGGCGGCGATGGCCTCGCGCTGGGCGGCGTCGGGCAGCGGCCCTGTGGCTGCGCCGAGGTTGTCGACCATGTGCTTGACCTTGGTGGTCGCCGGGATGACGCAGGTAACCGCGGGGTGGCCCAGGATCCACTTCAGGAACAGCTGGGCGGGGCTGTCACAACCCAGTTCCGCGGCCACAGCCGGCAGTTCCTTGCCGCGAGCGGCGCTGAACAGCGAGCCACGAACGAACGGCCGATTCACCATTACCGCAGTGCCGGTCTCCTGCGCCAGCGGCAGCAGCCGTTGCTCGGCTTCGCGCTCGCCGAGGCTGTAATTGAGCTGCACGAAGTCCCATTCGGCGGCCTGCATGACTTTCTCGAATTCGTTGAATTGCCTGGGGTTGGAGGTGGTAATGCCCAGGTAGCGGAACTTTCCGGCGGCCTGCATCTCCAGCATGGTTTCGCGGTGGACCTGCCAATCGAGCAGGTTGTGCACCTGCATGAGGTCAATCCGTTCGACGCCCATCTTGTCCATGGATTCCTGCATCTGCCGCGCGCCGGCCGCGCGTCCTTCGGTCCAGACCTTGGTGGCGCAGAACATCGTCTCGTTGCCGGAGGCGAGCGGCAGCAACTCGCCGAGGTGGGTCTCGGAATTGCCGTACATGGGCGAGGTATCGACCAGCGTGCCGTCGGCGAACAGCGCTTCGAGCACCTCGACGAGGGCCTGGCGCTGCTCCTGGCCGCTGACGCTGTTGAATACGCGCGAGGTGCCGAGTCCGACCGGAGGCAGGGCTTCGCCGCTGGACGGGATCCGGTGCATGCGCGTTTCCGCGCCGGCGAGTCCGGGTAGGCTGAGCGCGACGCCCGCGGCGCCTGCGCCTGCGATAACGTCTCTGCGGGTAAAGGTCTTCTTCATGCTGGCTGTTCTCCGGTATGCCGGTTGTTTACCGGCGATAGCTATTGAAATTAGTCCTGTGCGATTGCGGCGATCCGCCGCTTGCGCAATTCCTCGCCGAGCCGGGCGCCCTCGAAGCCCTCGGCCGCCAGGTCGGCCCCGGTCACGGTACTAGCCGCCTTGAAGGCGCGGCGAAGCACGTCGGCGCCAGGGTAGTAATCCTCGGTCATGCCCTTTCGGCCGCGATAGTCGGCCTCGCAGGACACCAGGAAGTCCTCCAGCAGGCTCCCCGGCCGGAATGCCCCCAGCGATTCCAGCACCTTCAGCCTGGTATCGGGGCGCAGTTCGTCGGCCCGATGGCAAACGCCGTGCAGCTTCGCAACTTTCTCCGCCAGGGTGCGAAAGCGCTTGGGCGCTCCCAGCCGCTCGCACATCTCGCCCACCAGGCGCACGCTGGCGGCCTCGTGGCCGCTGTGCCGCGGCCAGTACTTCTTCGGCGTCACGCCTTTGCCGAGGTCGTGGGTCAGGGCCGCGAACCGCACCTCCAGGCTGGGAGAAAACCGCGCCGCCTGCTCCAGCACCATCATCACGTGCACGCCGGTGTCGATTTCCGGGTGCCAGCGCTCCGGTTGCGGCACGCCCCAGAGACGGTCGATTTCCGGGAAGATCACCTTGAGCGCCCCGCACTCGCGCAGCACCTCGAAGAAGCGTTGCGGGGCGTCCTCGCCGAGCGCCCGCACGGTCTCCTGCCACACGCGCTCCGGGACCAGCGCCGCCACCTCGCCGGCGGCCACCATCTCCCGCATCAGCGCCATGGTTTCCGGCGCGATGTCGAATCCCAGTCCCGCAAAGCGCGCCGCAAAGCGGGCCACCCGCAGGATCCGCACGGGGTCCTCGCGAAACGCGGGCGAGACGTGGCGCAAGGTCTTCCCGTGCAGGTCCCGCTCGCCGCCGTACGGGTCGATCAGGCCCCCTTCGGCGTCCTCGGCGATCGCGTTGACGGTCAGGTCGCGGCGCTTCAGGTCCTCCTCCAGCGTGACTTCGGGACCGAAGTCCACCGTAAAGCCCCGGTAGCCGGGCGCCGTCTTGGTCTCGCGCCGCGCAAGGGCGTATTCCTCGTGAGTTTCCGGGTGGAGAAACACCGGGAAGGAGCGGCCGACCTCCTTGTATCCCTGCTTTGACAGTTGTGCGGCCGTGGCGCCGACCACCACCCAGTCGCGTTCGCGCACCTCAAGCCCCAGGAGCCGGTCCCTTACCGCGCCCCCTACCAGGTACGTTTGCATGCGCTCGTTCTGACCCGCCCCGAACCGGGGAGGTCGAATGGACTACGACCGCACGGTGAGGACCACCCTGCGGTTGCCCCGGCGGATGTTCAGCACCAGCAGTGACCGGTCCCTGGCCAGCTCTTTCATCTCCTCGACGCTACGCACGCGTTGGCGGTTGACGCCGACAATCAGGTCGTCCGCCTGCAGGCGATTCCGCGCGGCGGGACTGTTGGCAGCTACGGATTCCACCCGAACGCCTTCCAGCTGTCCTTCGGCCCAGTCCACCAGCTCAGCGCCGACCAGCCCCGGGTGAATGTCTTCTCCCACGGCCGAAACCATGGCGCCGAGGACCGCCCGCACCGTCTTCCTGCGCCCGTCCTTGTCCACGATTTCCAGCGAAATCTCCTCGCCCACGGAACGCAAGCCTACGGCGTTGATCAGGTCGCCGGCCGATTCGATCTCGCGTCCCTCCGCACGCACGATCACATCGCCGGCCTCGATCCCGGCCTTCTCGGCGGCAGAGTCCGGGTTGACCTCCTTGATGTACGCGCCCGAAGCCGACTCCAGCCCCAGTATTTCGGCAAGCTCCTCATCGATGTCATCGAGAATTACTCCCAGCAGGCCGCGGCGAATCTCCCCGAAGTCCAGCAATTGCCGCATGACTTCCCGGGCAATATGGGTGGGAACGGCAAAACCGATGCCGATGTTCCCGCCGCCGCCTGAAAGCATGTTGGACGGAATGCCGACGAGTTCTCCGCGCATGTTGATCAGGGCGCCCCCGGAATTGCCCGGGTTGATGGATGCGTCGGTCTGGATGAAGTCCTGTATCGGATTGCCGCTTCCCAGACTGCGGCCATTGCCGATGTTTGTCCGTCCGAGAGCGCTGACGATCCCGGAGGTCACGGTATGGGTAAGGCCGAAGGGATTGCCGATCGCCAGCACGAAATCGCCCACCTCGAGTTGCTCGGAATCGCCCAGAGGCATTTCGGTCAGGTTTTCGGCCTCATCGAGTTCCAGCAGCGCGACATCGGTGGCGGCGTCGGAGCCTATGATCGTGGCCTCAAGGGTTCTGCCGTCGCTCAATGTGACCTCGATCGCATCGGCATTCTGGATGACGTGGTGGTTGGTCAGAATCAGGCCGCGATTGCCATTCACGATGACGCCGGAACCGGTCGCTTGCGGACCCCGGTCCTCTTGCTGCGGCCTGCGCCGGTCGCGAAAGAAATCGAAGAACGGGTCGTTGAAAGGCGAACGGAAGTTCCTCGCGGGCCGCTGAATGGCGATACTGACCACTGCGGGCTGGGTCGCCTCGACCAGCGGCGCCAGGCTGGGGAAGGGCTGCCCGTTGAGTTCCAGCGGCAGACCAGGCCCGGTGCCCGCATCGGCTGCGATTGCGCTGCGCGGTTGCCATTCGAGCTGCCCGAGGCCAGCGCCGACAACGATCAGCGCAAATGCTGAAATTCCAATCAGAATGCTGCGTTTCATATGCTTGTTCCCGATTAACAGGGGCCTATGTCCGGAAGGTAATTTCTTTGATGCAAATCAGTTGCATTTGGTTGCTTGCCGCATTTGTCCGAGTATGCCCTGAAGCCCGAATTCTGAGGACGGCGAATTCATTGTAATCCAGAGGCGAGTTGTAATTGAAAAAAATTAGGGTTAAAACTCCTTTCAATCCGGCGTTCCGGCAGCGCCGGAAAGGGAGAAAAGAAGTGTGCTTGGGTTCCCGACGGAGGGGGTCGAAAAGCGGTAGACTTGGGGGAGGATATGGGTCAATCGGCAGAGCTGGCCGAATACGGCGAAGACAGAAAGGAAGTTTCCTTACAGCCGGCCTCCCTCGACATCTGGGACTCCAAGTACCGGCTCAAGACCAAGAAAGGCGAAGTTCTCGACACCGACGTTCACGCCACCTACGCACGGGTGGCGCGCACGCTCGCCGAAGTGGAACCGGAGGTCATTCGCGAGAAATGGTATGAGTCCTTTCTCTGGGCCTTGAGCCACGGCGCCGTTCCCGCCGGGCGGATCGTTTCCAACGCCGGCGCCCAGGAGCACAAGCCAGCCACTTCCACGATCAATTGCACGGTGTCCGGCACCGTTCGGGACTCCATGAACAGCATCCTGGAGATGGCGCACGAAGCCGGGCTGACCCTCAAGGCAGGCTGCGGCATCGGTTACGAGTTTTCCACCCTGCGTCCGCGCGGCGCCTATGTTGCGGGCGCCGGCGCCTATACCTCCGGTCCCCTGTCGTTCATGGACATCTACGACAAGGTCTGCTTCACGGTGTCTTCGGCGGGTGGGCGCCGGGGTGCGCAGATGGGCACCTTCGACGTCGGCCACCCGGACGTCAAGGAGTTCATCACCGCCAAGCGCGAAGACGGGCGGCTGCGTCAGTTCAACCTGTCGCTGATGATCACCGACGAGTTCATGAAGGCGGTGGAGGCCGAGGGCGACTGGGTGCTGGCTTTTCCGCTGGATTCGCTGGAGGCCGAAGAGGACGAGCTGGACCTGGGCGATGCGGAGAAGGTCGTGTGGCGCGACTGGCCGGTCACCAAGGGCTATATCACCGACGATGAAGGGCGGGTGGCGTGCAAGGTCTACGGAACGCTGCCGGCGCGCGAGCTGTTCGATCTCATCATGCAGTCGACCTACGACTTCGCCGAGCCCGGTTTCATTCTCATCGACCGCGTCAACGAAATGAACAACAACTGGTACGTGGAGAACATCCGCGCGACCAATCCCTGCGGCGAGCAGCCCCTGCCGCCGTACGGCGCCTGCCTGCTGGGCTCCGTGAACCTCACCCGTTTCGTGCGCGAGCCGTTCACGGAGAACGCGCGCTTCGACTGGGACGAGTTCAACGAGGTGGTGGCGATCTTCACGCGCATGCTGGACAACGTGGTGGAGATCAACGGCCTGCCGCTGGACACCCAGGTGAGCGAGATCCTGCGCAAGCGGCGCCATGGCATGGGCTTTTTGGGCCTTGGATCGACGCTGACCATGCTGCGGGTGCGCTACGGCAGCGACCGGTCCACGGAATTCACCGAACGGGTGGCGCGCGAGCTGGCGCTCACCGGCTGGCGCGTGGGCCTGGACCTGGCGCGCGAGAAGGGCCCGGCGCCGATCATGAACGAGGAGTTCGAGGTCACGCCGCAGATGCTGCGCCGCCGCCCGGAGATGGCGGCCGACGGTATCAGGGCAGGCGACAAGCTGCCCGGCAAGGTGCTGATGGCGCGCTACAGCCGCTACATGCAGCGGGTGGCAGGTGAGGACGCGGAATTGGTCGACGCCATTGCCGAAAGCGGCGCGCGCTTCACCCATCATTCCTCGATTGCGCCCACCGGCACGATTTCGCTGTCGCTGGGCAACAACGCCAGCAACGGTATCGAACCCAGCTTCGCCCACCACTACTTCCGCAACGTGATCCGCGAAGGCCGCAAGACCAAGGAAAAGGTCCCGGTGTATTCCTGCGAGTTGCTGGCCTACCGCGAACAGGTGAACCCCCGGGCCAATCCCGAAGGCGAGGACGACCGGGCGCTGCCGGGCTACTTCGTGACCGCCGACGACGTGTCGCCCTCCGAGCACGTGGCGATCCAGGGCGCGGCGCAGAAGTGGGTGGATTCGTCCATTTCCAAGACCGCCAACGTGCCGTCGGACTACCCGTACGAACGCTTCAAGGACATCTACATCGAGGCCTGGAAGAGCGGCCTGAAGGGCTGCACCACCTTCCGCTTCAACCCAACCGCCTTCCAGGGCGTGCTGGTCAAGGAGAAGGACCTCAAGAGCACCTTCTACGTCTTCGAACTCGAAGACGGCAGCGAGGTCCGGTTTGCGGGCGACGAGGAAGTGGAATACGACGGCCAGGTGCACACCGCCGCCAACCTCTTTGACGCCCTCAAGGAGGGCTACTACGGCAAGTTCTGACGATGTCCGAAAAACCCCAGCAAATTTCCGCAAAAATCGTCGGCTATCACGTCGAGCCACCCGGCGGCGCGGGTGCGGCCGAAGCGCCGGCGGGCAAGCCGGTTTCCGAGGAAGCACCGCAGCCCGCCCGCCCGGCCCGCAGCACCAGCGAGGACGGCAAGGTGGTGCGCATGCACGAGGGCCTGGAAAGGCCTGAGCGCCTGGAGGGCACCACCTACAAGGTCAAGACCCCGGTGTCGGACCACGCCATGTACGTGACCATCAACGACATCATCCTGAACGAAGGCACGCCCGACGAGCGCCGCCGGCCGTTCGAAATATTCATCAACTCCAAGAACCTCGATCACTACCAGTGGATCGTGGCGCTGACCCGGGTGATGTCCGCCGTGTTCCGCAAGGGCGGGGACGTGGCCTTCCTGGTGGACGAACTGAAAGCCGTATTCGATCCGCGCGGCGGCTACTGGCAGGCCGGCGGGGTATATATGCCGTCGATCATCGCCGAACTCGGCTGCGTGGTGGGCGAGCATCTGAAAAACATCGGCTTTTTGGGCGAGCATCACCTCGACGACACCCAGCGCCGGGCACTGGACGCCAGGCGGCAGGCGTATGAGGACGCCCACCGCCAGGAAGACGCCTTTGCGAAAGGCAATTTCCCCGTCGGGGCGCAGCTGTGCGGACGCTGCCACACCGCTGCCGTGGTCATGATGGACGGCTGCCTGACCTGCCTGAATTGCGGCGATTCGAAGTGTAACTAGCTCTCTGAGCAGTTTCTTGTCGTGATGAGTGGCCTGTTCGATCTCCACGGCAAGACTGCGCTGGTGACCGGTTGCAAACGCGGTATCGGCAAATCCATAGCCATCGGGCTTGCCCAGGCCGGTGCGGACATCATTGGCGTTTCGGCTACGCTTGAACCCTCGGGCTCAGCGGTTGAAGGTGCTGTGAGGAAGACCGGACGGACGTTCAAGGCCTTTCAATGCGACTTCGCGCAACGTGACCAGCTATACGAATTCATTGCCGGGGTCCGGGAAGAGCAGGGCGCCGTGGATGTGCTCGTCAACAACGCCGGGACCATTCGGCGCGCACCGGTCGCCGAGCACGGCGACGACTACTGGGACCGGGTGCTGGAGGTGAACTTGAGCGCCCAGTTCATATTGAGCCGCGAACTGGGTCGCGATATGGTCGAGAGGGGCTCGGGCAAGATCATCTTCACCGCTTCGCTGCTTTCATTTCAGGGCGGCATCACGGTTCCCGGCTACGCGGCCAGCAAGGGCGGGCTGAAGCAGCTCATCATGGCGCTGTCGAATGAATGGGCGGGCAGGGGGCTGAACATCAACGGCATTGCGCCCGGTTATGTTCGGACCGACAACACCGAGGCCCTGCGCAAGGACCCGCAGCGGAACCAGGCGATACTCGAGAGGATTCCGCAGGGCCGTTGGGGCACGCCGGATGATTTCAGTGGACCCGCGGTGTTCCTCGCTTCGGCGGCTTCGGACTATGTGAACGGCAGCATCCTGCTCGTGGATGGCGGCTGGATGGGACGCTAGTGTCACGCTTGAAGGCGATTTTGTTGCTCGGCGCAGTGCTGGCCTTATCCGGGCCACTTGCCAACGCGCAGGAGGCCATCCATCTTCGGGCTGCAGACGTGCAGGAAGCCGGCTATCCCACCGTCCGCGGCATGCAATCGATGGCCGAGGCGCTCGACGAGGAGACCGGCGGCCGGATTCGCCTCAAGATCTACCCCGGGGCCCAGCTGGGCGACGAGCGCGACATGCTGGAGATGACGATTTTCGGTGGTATCGACATCAGCCGAACCAGCATCGCCCCCCTGAATTCGATCGTGCCCGAGACCGGCGTCTATTCGCTGCCGTTTCTGTTTCGTTCCACCGAACACATGCGCCGCGTGCTCGACGGACCGATCGGTGACGATGTCCTTGCCGCTTTGGAGCCCCACGGCCTGGTGGGCCTGACCTATTACGACGCCGGTGCGCGCAGCATGTACAACAACCTGCGCCCGATCCACTCGCCCGCCGATATCGAGGGGATGAAGATCCGGGTAATGAATTCGGAAATCTTCGTCGACATGATTTCGGTATTGGGCGGCAACGCGACGCCGATGGGCTTCGGGCAGGTCTACGAGTCGCTCGCGCTGGGCACGATTGAGGGGGCGGAGAACAACTGGCCCTCATTCGAGTCGTCCCGGCACTTTGAAGTCGCGCCGCACTACAGCGTCACCCAGCATGTCATGGTGCCCGAAGTGCTGGTCATGTCCCGCTACCGGTGGCGCAAACTGTCGCCGCAAGACCAGGCACTGATTCGCAGGACCGCCAGGGAGTCGGTGCAGGTGATGCGGAAACTCTGGGACGAGCGGGTGACGATTTCCCGCAACGCCATGGTCGAAGCCGGAGTGCAGATCGTCGACGACATCGACAAGCAGCCCTTCATGGACGCGATGCAGCCGCTGTATGACCAGTACCTCGAAGATCCGGTGCTCAAGGACCTGGTGGAGAGAATCCGTGCTCACCGTTAAGCAAAGAGTGGACCGCGCCGCGGAGATGCTCGCCGATTACGTCCTCATGGCCGCGGCGGCGGGGCTGGCCCTGATGACCCTGGTGATTTCCTGGCAGGTGTTCGCCCGCTATGTCCTGAATGACAGCCCGACCTGGTCGGAGGCGACAGCGCTGATCGTCATGGTCTATTTCGTGCTGCTGGCCGCGGCCGTCGGGGTCTATGAGAAATTCCACCTGGGCTTTCGATGGCTCGTCTCCAAACTTCCCATGCGGTCGAAGCGCGGCGTGTTCATTGTCGGGCAACTGCTGATCATGGCTTTCGGCGCCGCCATGGCGTTCAACGGGATGGCCCTGGTGGACTTTACGGCGACGCACATCATCCCCACCCTCCAGCTCCCGCGGTCCGTGGCCTACTGGCCGTTCGTGCTGTGCGGCGGACTCACGATGCTGTTCGCGCTGGTCAACTGCGTGGTCCTGATTCTCTCAAGGAGGGATGTCGACCCATGGAACTAGTGGTCCTGTTCGGATGCTTCGTGGTCCTGCTGGCGCTGGGTGTGCCGGTTGCCTTCTGCCTTGGCCTTTCGGCGCTGGCGACCCTGCTCTATCTCGATATTCCCCTGGTTGTGGCCTTCCAGCGTATGGCTGCCGGGATCGACGTCTTCGCCTTGCTCGCCATTCCCTTCTTCATTTACGCCGGCGAACTGATGAACCAGTCCGGCATCGCGGCGAAACTGGTGCGTCTGGCGGAGTCGATGCTGGGCAGGGTCCGGGGCGGGCTGGGGCAGGTCAGCGTGCTTTCCTGCATGATGTTCGGGGCCGTTTCGGGTTCCGCCGTGGCCAGCGTTTCCGCGATGGGATCGGCCCTGACCCCGATCATGCGCGAGAAGGGCTACAGCGACGACTTCGCCGTCAACGTGACCGCGACCGGGTCCGCCACCGGTCTGCTGATTCCGCCCTCTCACAACATGATCATCTACTCCATCGCGGCAGGCGGCAGCGTGTCCATCGTGTCGCTGTTTCTTGCCGGCATCCTGCCGGGCATCCTGCTGGGCCTCGCGCTGATGGCCGCGACCTGGCTGATTGCCGTGAAACGCCGCTATCCCGGCGGCGCCTTCCCCGGCTGGCGGCAAATGCTGGTTGCCTTCATGCAGGCTTTGCCGGGACTGTTTTCGGCGATCATCATCGTCGGCGGCATCCTCTCGGGCGTGTTCACGGCGACCGAGTCATCGGCGATTGCCGTGGTCTATACGGTCATCATCGCCGCCTTCGTATATCGCAGCCTGAGCTGGCATAAGTTCCTGACGGCGACCCGCAACGCCGCCCGGACCACCGCCATCGTGATGCTGATCATCGCGGCGGCTTCGGCCTTCGGCTGGCTGATGGCGGTCGCCGAAGTTCCCCTGCGGATGTCCGAAGCGCTGCTCAGCATCAGCGAGAACCCGCTGTTGCTGTTGCTGATCATCAACCTGATCCTGTTGATTCTGGGCACCTTCATGGACATGGCGCCGCTGATCATCATCACCACCCCGATCTTCCTGCCGGTCGCTACCCAGCTCGGCATGGACCCGGTGCAATTCGGCGTGGTGATGATCCTGAACCTGGGCATCGGCCTGGTCACGCCGCCCGTGGGCGCGGTCCTGTTCGTCGGCTGCGCGGTCGCCGGCATTCCGATCGAGAAAAGCCTGCGTTCCATCTGGCCCTTCTATTGCGCGATGCTGATCGTGCTCCTGCTGGTGACCATGATTCCCTCCATCTCGCTCACTCTGCCCGGCCTTTTGCAATAGCAACGGGGCCGCAGGGGCTTTGCCGTTAATTCCTTGATTCCCGATTTTTCTCAAGCGCGCATCCTGGTGGCGGGCGATGTCATGCTCGACGAGTACTGGCTGGGCACGGCCACGCGGATTTCTCCCGAGGCGCCGGCGCCGGTGGTAAAGGTGCAGCGGCAGGAATATCGCCCCGGCGGCGCCGCCAACGTCGCCTGCAACCTGGCCGGGCTGGGTGCCCGGGTGACGCTGTTGGGCATCGTCGGCGAGGATGCCGAGGCCGATGCGCTGAGGGAGGCGATGCGGGACACCGGCGTGGACCTGGAGCTGGTGCGTTCGAAGGATCGACCCACCATTCGCAAGCTCCGGGTGCTCAGCAGCAATCAGCAGGTGATCCGCCTGGACCGGGAAGAACATTTCGGTGACGAGGACTCCGCGCGTCTCGGCGACCGCTTTGCGGCACTTCTGGACGGGAGTTCGGCGGTGGTCCTTTCGGATTACGCCAAGGGCAGCCTGGCGGATGCCGCGGTCCTGATCGAAGCCGCGCGCGGCGCCGGAACGCCGATTCTGGTCGACCCGAAGGCAAGCGATTTCGGGACTTATCGCGGCGCCGACCTGCTGACGCCCAACCGCGCGGAGTTCGAGGCCGCGCTCGGCGGCAAGCAGGAAGACGCGGAGGAAATGGCCGCCAGGGCGCAGCGCGTCTGCTCGCTTCTGGAAATCGGCAGCATGGTCGTTACGCTGGGAGAGCAGGGCCTGCTGGTGGCGCCGGCGGATGGCCGTGCGCGGCATATGCCGGCGCGGGCGCGCGAGGTTTTCGATGTAACCGGCGCCGGCGATACGGTGGTGGCGGTGCTGGCCGCGGGACTTGCGGTGGGCGCGGACATCCACGATTCCGCGCACCTGGCCAATGTCGCCGCCGGGGTTGTGGTGCGGCGGGTCGGCGTGGCGCCGATACACCGGCGGGACCTGCACGAGGAACTGGGTCACAAGGGTTCCTCCGCGTCCTCGATCATCGACGCCGATGAGGCGGTGGAGATCGGCCGCGGTCTGCGCGAGGCGGGCCGGACGCTGGTGATGACCAACGGTTGCTTCGACGTGCTGCATGCCGGTCATACCGCCTGCCTGGCCGAGGCCCGCTCGCTGGGAGACCACCTGATGGTTGCGGTCAATGACGACGATTCCGTACGCAGGCTGAAGGGCGATTCGCGGCCGGTGGTGCCGCTTGAGCAGCGGATGGCGGTCCTGGCCGCGCTGGGCTGCGTCGATTGGGTGGTGCCGTTCGGCGAGGACACTCCCGCCGGCCTGATCGGGAAGGTGGCGCCGTATGTTCTGGCCAAGGGCGGCGACTATCGTCCCGAAGAGGTGGCCGGCGGTGAAGCCGTCGAACGGCAGGGCGGGCGAGTGGTAATTCTTGCCTACCGCGAGGGCCTGTCCACCTCCAGCCTCCTGAAACGCATCTCCGGCGCGTGACGCGACTGGAGCGCTTAGCCATGCGTCTCCCGGCAGGGAGGGGCATGGCTAAGCGCGGGTTGCCTGGCGACTCATGAGTCTGCGCGACAAGGCGGTGTTGGGCGCCTACGGGGTGTTTTCCTGGATTGCGGCGCCGGTCATGTTCAGCTACATGCTGGTGCGCTCGGCGCGCGATCCCGGCTGGCGCCTGGGATGGCCGCAGCGCTGGGGTTTTGGACCACGCAATCTGCCCCAGGGCGCTGTCTGGCTGCATGGTTCCTCACTGGGTGAAGCGCAGGCGCTATCGATTCTCTCTGTGGCCCTGCGCAAGCGGCGGCCAGATCTCTCGCTGCTGCTGACGGCGTTCACACCTGCCGGGTCCGCCGCGATTCAACGGTTTTTGGGCGAGTCGCAATTCCACAGCCTTCTTCCTCTGGACCTCGGTGTGGCAAACCGGCGCTTCCTGCGCGCCGCGCGGCCGAGCCTGGGCGTGATCCTGGAGACGGAAATCTGGCCGGGCCTCTATGGAGCCTGCGGGACGGCGGGCGTGCCGCTGGTTGTGGCCAGCGCCCGTCTCTCACCTCGTTCGCACGCGCGCTACCGGCGGGTCCGAGCGCTGACTTCCGCCGCCCTGAAGCAGGTGCGGGCCGTGGGCGCCCAGACCGAACAGGATGCCGCCCGATTCCGGGACATTGGCCCCGAGGGCCTGGACGTTCGGGTGACGGGCAACCTCAAGTTTCACTATCGCCCGGCGGACGGCGTGGCGGAACAGGGCGCGGAATTGCGCCGGCACATCGGGCCCGCCCGCCCGGTATGGATCGCCGCCAGCACCCACGAGCCCGAGGAGCACGTGGCGCTGACGGCGCATCGCCACCTCCTGACGGAACGAAATGATGCACTGCTGATTCTTGCGCCGCGCCACCGGGAGCGGTTTTCCGTGACGCGGGGCTACCTGGAGCAGAGCGAACTCAAGATCGGCCTTCGGTCACGCGACGGTGAACCACCGCCAGGCGCACAAGTCTTCCTGCTGGACTCCCTGGGCGAGATGAACGCCTACTACGCCGCCGCCGACATCGCCTTCGTCGGAGGCAGCATCGCCCGCGTCGGCGGGCACAACCTGCTGGAACCGGCTGCCCTGGGACTGCCCGTCCTTGCCGGGCCGCATTTGTTTCAGACGCGGGAGACGGCCCGCTTGCTTGGCGAGGCGGGCGCACTTTTCACTGTCGGGGACCCGTCCGAATTGGCTGCGCAGCTTTCGCGCCTGTTGGCCGATGCGGATGCAAGACGGGCCGCCGGGGAGGCGGCGAGGGCGTGTCTGGAGGCCGGGCAGGACGTGCTGGAACGCACCCTGGGCCTTATTGAGCCGCTTCTTCCTCCTCGGCTTCCACGCTCTGCTCCATCCAGCGGCTGACTTCCGCAAGGTCCGATTCGCTCAGGATTCCGGCGGCGCTCTTGAGCGTCAGCACGTTGATGATGAAGTCGTAACGGCTTCGCGCGTAATTGGTCTCGGCGGCCACCAGGTTGCGGCGCGCGTCCAGCACATCGACGATGGTTCGCGTGCCGATCTCGTATCCCGCTTCCGTGGCCCGCAGCGCAGTCTGGCTGGAAGCCACCGCCTGGCGCAGCGCAGTTACCCGGGAAATCTCCGAACTCACGCCGAGGAAGGCGTCGCGGGTCAGCCGCACTACCTGGCGTTCCACACCCTCGAGCCGTTCGGTGGAGGCGTGGTGCAGGAACCTGGCTTCGCGTATCCGCGAGGACCGGTTGAATCCGTCGAAAATCGGGACTGTCAGCGTAAGTCGGACAGAATTGTTCCGCTGACTGTCGCGGAAGTCCGTGGCGGCGCCTCGAAAGTCCCGCTCGCTGGTGCCGCTCCTGCCGCCCGTGTCGGCGACCAGCTCCAGCGAGGGCAGATATTCCGAGCGGCGCAGTTTCACTTCGCTGTCGGCAATTGACGCCGCCATGCGAGCGGCAATCAGCGTCGGGTTCTGCTGCAGCGCCGTGTCCACCCACGATTGCTGCACGTTGGGTGAGGGCAGAGGCAGAGGCATGCCTTCGCCCGCCGGCGCAAGGTTGGCCACCGGCATCGGCGCCCCGACGATCTCCCGCAACGACTCTTCGGCGGACGCCAGGGCCCGCTTGGCAGCGATTTCCGCCGCCACGGCCTGGTCGTGCGCGGCCTGGGCTTCCTGTACGTCCGTGATGGCGATCAGTCCCACTTCAAACCGCTTCTGGGCCTGTTCCAGCTGCCGTGCAATGGCCGTGCGGTTGGCGCTTTGCGAGGTCAGTTCGTCCTGTGCCCCCAAGACGGCGAAATAGGCCTGGGAGGTTCGCAAAATGGATTCCTGGCGCGCCGCCTCGAATTCCATCTCTGCCTGTGTATTGACGTCCTTGGCGGCCCCCAGGGCAATGATCGCCCCCCAATCAAAAAGCGTCTGGGTCAGCGTCAGCCCCCAACCGCGGGAGTTGGCTTCCGATGCGCTGGTCTCGATGATCGGCGCAAATTCCCCGGTCGGGGTGGGTGCGTAGAACAACAGCGTGCTGCGGCTGTCGCTCCGGCGGTAGTTGCTGGTGGCGTCGATTTCGGGGAACAGGAAGCTGCGGGCCTGGGAATTGATTTCCCGTGACGCCATCAGCCGCGCCTCGGCTTCCCGCAGCAGCGGGTCGCTGTTACGCGCCCGCTCGTACACTTCCAGCAGGTTGTCGGACCAACCAGGCGAAGGTGCTCCGATGAGCGCCGCGAGGGCGGCGAGGAGAATGGCTTTCTTCATAAGTGTCGGGCGGCCAGCATCAACCTGCGGATTCTAACCTCTGCCGGCTAGAACCGGAACGGATCGGGTTGAGGAGCGTTCGCCAATGGAGTTGTAACGGTTTCAAACAGGGATTGAGTAGTTGAAACTGTCCCGGATGTCACCAGCCGGGCTTCCATGATCGGCGCCTCCCCCACGATGCAGAACAGGCGACCGCCGGGCTTGAGCCACTGCTCGAACCGGTCGTCGTATCGGGGCAGTGAGCCGGTGAGCACTACCGCGTCGAATGCGGACTGCGGGCTCCACTCGAAAGCGTCGGCGCAGTCCGCCGTCACGTTTTCCAGGCCGGCAAGATTGCGCGAAGCATCAGCGTGCAACTGCGGCAGAATCTCAAGGCTTCGCACTTCACCGGCCATCTGCGCCATGCAGGCGGTCAGCCACCCGCTGCCTGTGCCGACTTCCAGAACGCTTTGGGTTGGCTGGAGATCAAGCGATTGCAGTATCCGTCCTTCCACCGACGGCGTCATCATTTCCTGCCCGCCGGGCAGGGGAAGCGCCATGTCGGCGTATGCCACCGCCCGGAACTGCTCGGGGACGAAGTCTTCGCGGGCCAGGTCGAGAAACACGGAAAGCACCCGCTCATCGAGCACGGTCCAGCAGCGCACCTGGCTGCGCACCATGCGCTCCCTTTCCCGCAAATCAATCATCGTGACCTATGGATGCTACAAGAGCGGGGCGATCAGCAGGGCGACGATGTTGACGATCTTGATCAGCGGGTTGATGGCCGGGCCGGCCGTGTCCTTGTAGGGATCGCCCACTGTGTCGCCGGTCACCGCCGCATGATGCGCCTCGGAGCCCTTGCCGCCCAGCGCGCCGTCTTCCACGTATTTCTTGGCGTTGTCCCAGGCGCCGCCGCCGGTGGTCATCGAGATCGCCACGAACAGCCCGGTAATGATCGAGCCGATCAGCATGCCGCCCAGCGCGCGCGCTCCCGCGCCGTCCTCCGGCATCAGGAAGCTGATGGCCACCACCAGCACGATCGGCGCCAGCACCGGCAGCAGCGACGGCACGATCATCTCGCGGATCGCCGCCCTGGTCAGCAGGTCCACCGCGCGCCCGTAGTCCGGCTTGGCCGTGCCGTCCATGATTCCCTCGATCTCCCGGAACTGACGGCGCACCTCCTGCACCACGCTGGATGCGGCGCGTCCCACAGCTTCCATGGCCAGAGCGCCGAACAGGTACGGAATAAGTCCGCCGATGAACAGGCCGATGATCACCGCCGGGTCGTCCAGGCGGAACACGGAATCGATGCCGGCCGCTTTCAGGTTGTAGGTGTAATCGGCGAACAGCACCAGCGCCGCCAGGCCCGCCGACCCGATGGCGTAGCCCTTGGTCACCGCCTTGGTGGTGTTGCCCACCGCATCCAGGGGATCGGTGATGTTGCGGATTTCCTCCGGCATTTCCGCCATTTCGGCGATGCCCCCGGCGTTGTCCGTGATCGGGCCGAATGCGTCCAGCGCCACGATCATGCCGGTCATCGACAGCATTGCCGTGGCTGCGATCGCCAGGCCGTAGAGGCCGGCAAGCTGGTATGTGACCAGGATGCTCAGGCACACCGCCAGCACCGGCAGGGCGGTGGCTTTCATCGACAGGCCCAGCCCGGCGATGATGTTGGTCGCGTGGCCGGTCGATGAAGCTTCGGCCAGCTTGCGCACCGGCGAGAACTGCGTGCCGGTGTAGTAGTCGGTGATGAACATGATGAGGCCGGTCAGCACCAGGCCGATCACGGCCGACAGCCAGAGGTCCAGTGGATCATTGGCGCCTGTCTCTGGCCACATCTGCCGGGTGACGAACCAGATTCCCACCGCGGCCAGCACCCCGGCGACGATCACGCCCTTGTACAGGGCCGTCATCACCGACTGGCCCTTGCCGGCGCGCACCACGAAGGTGCCGATAATCGAGGCCACGATCGATACCGCGCCGATCGCCAGCGGGTAGAGCACCGCCACGTCGCTTGCTTCTCCAAGCGTGAGAAAGCCCAGCAGCATGGTCGCAATCACGGTCACCGCGTAGGTCTCGAACAGGTCGGCGGCCATGCCCGCGCAGTCGCCCACGTTGTCGCCCACGTTATCGGCGATCACCGCCGGGTTGCGCGGATCGTCCTCGGGAATGCCGGCCTCGACCTTGCCGACCAGGTCGGCGCCCACGTCGGCGCCCTTGGTGAAGATGCCTCCGCCCAGCCGGGCGAAAATCGAGATCAGGGAACCGCCGAAAGCCAGACCCACCAGCGCATGCAGCACGTCTTCGGTGCCCAGCCCCAGACCGTCAAGAATCAGGTAGTAACCGGCCACGCCCAGCAGCGCCAGGCCGACCACCAGCATTCCGGTAATCGCTCCGCCCCGGAAAGCCACCGCCAGGGCGGCGTTCATGCCGCCGTGCGCGGCCTGGGCGGTGCGCGAGTTGGCCCGCACCGATACGTTCATGCCAATATAGCCGGCCGCCCCGGAAAACACGGCGCCCAGCAGGAATCCGCCGGCCACCGCCAATCCGAGCACGAATCCCAGAATCAGCAGCAGTACCAGGCCGACCACGGCCACCGCGGTGTATTGCCGGTTCAGATAGGCCTTGGCGCCGACCTGTATTGCGGCGGCGATTTCCTGCATTTTCTCGTTGCCAGGGTCGCGCTTGAGCACCCAGCGCGTGCTGAAAAGCCCGTAGAGGATGGCCAGTGCGCCCGCGGCGATGGCGCCATACACGTAATTCATAAGGATCGGTCCCCAGTACATGAGATGTTTCGCAAAGCGGCGAATTTTAGCCCGATAGTAGAATGCCGGCATCGGCCGCGGCGTGTCGATGGCGCGTTGCCGCAGGAGGACAGGTATGAAGGCTCGAGACCGGCGGCTTGCCGAGCTCCGGGAGAGCATCCCGCAAGTGACGCCTGAACAAGCGTACGCCCTGCAGCAGAAAGGGGCGGCGCTGGTGGACGTTCGCGATCCGAAGGAAGTCGCCCAGGGCAGCCCGGACGGCGCGTGGCGCATGGACCGCGGCTTTCTCGAGTTCCGCATAGAAGAAGCGGTCCCCGACTTCGACCGGACCGTGCTGGTCACCTGCGCCAGCGGAGGCCGTTCGCTGTTTGCCGCCGACGACCTCAAACGCATGGGATACCGCGACGTGCGTTCCGTGGCGGGCGGATTCAATCGGTGGAAAGAGGACGGCCTGCCCTTTGAGAGCCCCAAGGTGCTCGATACCGACTCGCGCGAGCGTTATGCGCGGCACCTGGTTCTGCCGGAAGTGGGCGAGGCCGGTCAGCTCAGGCTTCTGGAAAGCCGGGCGCTGCTGGTGGGCGCGGGCGGTCTGGGGTCGCCGGCGGCGCTGTACCTGGCCGCCGCGGGTGTCGGAACGCTGGGCATTGTTGACCATGACGTGGTCGATGTCACCAACCTGCAGCGGCAGATCCTGCATACCGACGATCGCGTGGGCGCCTCCAAGGTGGCGTCGGCGCGGGCCGCGATACAGGCGCTCAATCCAGAGGTGAGAGTGATGGGGCATCCGTTCCGCCTGGACCCCGGCAATGTCGACGAAGTGCTACCGGGATACGACGTGGTGATCGACGGCTCCGACAACTTCGCGACCCGCTACCTCATCAACGACGCCGCCGTAAAGCACGGGATTCCCAACGTCCACGGCTCGGTGTTCCGCTTCGAGGGACAGGTGTCCGTGTTCTGGCCCTCACGCGAACCGGACCCCGGACCCTGCTACCGCTGCATTTACCCCGAGCCGCCGACTTCCGAACTGGCGCCGAACTGCGAGCAAGCGGGCGTGCTGGGAATCCTGCCCGGCGTCATCGGCCTGCTGCAGGCGGTGGAGACGATCAAGATCCTGCTGGGCGTGGGCGATCTGCTGGTGGGGCGGCTGCTTCACTATGACGCGCTCGCCGCCCGGTTCAGGGAAATCAAGGCCAGACGCGATCCCGACTGCCGCTACTGCGCCGACATTTATTGATACGCGCCACTACGGTGTGCCACACGAATTACCAGGATGGTCAGGGCGTTATTCTGCACTTCATACAACACCCGATAGTCGCCCGTTCGCAGGCTACGCAATCCGCGCAGATTTCCTTTCAGCGCCTTGCCGGAAAGAGGGTTCTTCGCCAGACGGTCAATGACATTGATTATTCGGATGCGGTCCTTTCCGGCTACCGTCTTCAGTTCTTTGGCTGCACTGCCCTTAATCCGAATCGAGAAGTTCACGTTTGACCTTTTCCCAGTCCAGCATCGGATCATTGGGATCGCGAATCCTCTCTATCGCTACGGAAAGGTCGTCAAAATCCTCCAGGTAGCGCTCAATGGCCTGGCGTATCAGTTGCGCACGGCTGCGCTTTAACTGTCTGGCCGCCTCATCCAGCGCTTCGACGGTCTCGTTTGGCAGTCGAGCGGTAATTTGATTCATGGACTTGCCCTCACGGTCGAAGTCAAATGAATCATTGTAATGTCAAGTGAGTCTGGCGTCGTGTCGCGATTGTCTTTTCTGAGCGTGATCAGGCCGGGACGGTGTAGTTCAGCGGCAGGCGGCCGCCGTCTGCGAACAGGGTCTGGCCGGTGATATAGGAAGCCATTTCGCTGGCGAGGAACACCGCGATGGACGCGATCTCCTCCGGCTGGCCCAGGCGGCCCATCGGGGTGCGCGAAAGGATCATGCGGCGGGCCGCCTCGTCGGTCATCACGTTTTTCAGGATTTCCGTTTCGATCGATCCGGGGCCGATGGCGTTGACGCGGATTCCGTGCGCCGCAAGCCCCAGGGCCATGGCCCGGGTCAGTTGCGAGAGCCCGCCCTTGGACACCACGTACGGGAGCTGATTGGGTATCGCCAGGCGTTCGTTGACCGAGGACATGAACAGGATGCTGCCGCGGGCCTTGCGCCGGACCATTTCGCGCGCCGCCAACTGTCCGAGCACGAAACCTGCCCGCAGGTTGACGCGCAGCACCTGGTCGAATTTCTCGCGGCTGATGGTGAGGATGTCGCCGGGCGCGATGATGCCGGCGTTGCTGAGCAGGATGTCCAGGCCGTCGAAATGTTCGGCGGTGGCGGCGATCATGCCCTCGCACTGCTCGTCGTCTCCCACGTCGCAGTGATACGCAAGCGTGCTTGCGCCGGTTTCCGCGGCGATTTCGCGCGCCGCCTTCTCGCAGCCGTCGCCATCGATGTCGCCCAGCGCGACGGCGGCGCCGTGTTGCGCGAACGCCAGGGCACAGGCCCGCCCGATGCCCTGGGCGGCGCCGGTGACCACCGCCGTCTTGCCTTCGAGCATCCGTTCGCCGGTCATTGCTCCCTGGCTTGCTTGAGATACCACTCGGCGATTTCCTCGCGGGTGGTCCACCATACGCCCGGCAACGACTTCGCATGCTCGATGAATTCCCGTAACGCACGGACCCGGTAGGCGCGTCCGGAAACGTGCGGATGCAGCCCGACGTTCATCATCCGTGCCTGGTGGGCGCCCTCCTCATGGAGCACATCGAGTTCCTCGATCAGGATGTCGCGGAACTCCTCGGTCGTGTGGCCGCGCCGCGTGAGCAGCGTGAAATCGTTGATTTCATTGGAATAGGGTGTTGATACGATGTCGCCGTGTTGCGTGTGCAGCAGGTACGGCTGGTCATCGTTCATCATGTCGCAATAGAACAGCAGGCCGGCCTCGGCCAGGATGCCCGGGGTCGCCTGTGTGCCCCGCAGCGACGAAGACAGCCAGCCGCGCGCCTTTCGTCCCACGGTGCGCTCGTACATATCCAGCGTGCGGTGTATCACCTGGCGCTCGCGCTCCTCGTCGCCGGAAAAATCGGTGAGCAGTTCGCCCTGCTCATAGTTGTGGGCGATCAGCTCGCAGCCGCGCTCCATGGCGGCCTGCACCATCTCCAGGCGGCGTTCGCAGGTCACCGCGTTCAGGGTGCAGCCGGGCGTGACGCCGAGTTGGTCGAACAGTTCGAACTGGCGCCAGATGCCCACCCGCTGGCCGTACTCGCGCCAGGTGTAGTTGGGGAAGTCCGCCACCCGGCCGGGCAGGGAGTCGGGCAGGATCGGCGGGCCGCCGGCGTAATAGGGCGCGTCGGTGTCCTTGGTGAGGTCCCAGGTCTCCAGGTTGAAGGTGATCAGCAGCGCGACGCGCTTGCCGTTCGGCCACTCAAGGCGCGGCCGCTGCGTGATCGGCGTGTAGTCGTAATCCAGCGTCATTCTGTTATCCGGGGCAAACTGCTGACCATCCGGTTTTCGTGCCCTCTCTTTCCGGGGTACGCCGGCAAGCACATCCCTGTGGGCTCGGCCTCGGCATCCCTGCCTCGGACGCCCCCGGAAAGAGAGGGCACGAAAACCTCAGTCCGGCATGAAGCGCCATCTGCTCTAACCGCCTACAGCCGCTAGTGCTCGGCCATCAGCGAGCCGAAGCCGTAGACCTTGTCTTCGATGCCGTTTTCGCGCAAGGCGTGCCAGTAGGTGCAGGTGTTGATCGCGAGCACCGGCTTGTCCAGCCAGGCCTCGGCCTCCGGCGCGATGTGGGCGAACGCCAGGTTGGTGCCTACCTGGATGATCAGCTCCACCGAGCTGTCGTTGACCTCGTGTACCGAGCGCCGCAGCGTGGCCGGAGTCTCATGCGCGATCAGCATGGGGCTCTTGCTCTTCAGGCCCACCAGGTGCGCCACCTCGAAGCCGCAATCCTCGAAGAAGTTGCGCACTTCCTTGTCCCCCACCGGCATGTACGGGGTGATCACGCCGATCCGCTTGATGTCGCCGTAGCAGGCGATGGCGTCGCGGCAGGCGTGCGAGCCCAGGCCTACCGTCACGCCGGCGCGCTCCTCCAGGTTCTTCTTCAGCTGCTCGGCGCCCAGCACGCCCTCCCAGAAGGTCTCCGCCGACATGCCCATCACGACGTAGTCCGGGCTGCAGGTCATGACGCGGTCCACGGCGTTCTCCGTTTCCGCGCGGATGTTCTCCATCAACTGCAGGAATTCCTCGTCGCTATTCACGGGGTCGTCCGGAATCCAGGCTCGGGAAAAGTGATTGGTCACGCCGCGCGGGCGCATGTCGTCGTATTCCGGCTGCACGCTGGTGTTGGTGGACGGCGCCACCACACCGAACTTCATGCGCCATCCCAGGGTATCGGTCATTGCTGTTTCACCTAGTCCTTCAGAACAAAGTCAGCCACGATGCGGGTCCATTCCTCGGGCTCTTCGTCCACGATGTCGTGAGTGCCGCCTTGCAACTCGGCGTATTCGAAATCGGGCCTGAGCTTGTTTACTCGCTTGCAGACCTCGTAAATGTCGTCTCCGGTGTTGGTCAACACCAGCGTCGGCTGGGTCATCTTGCGCAAAGGCATGGCAAGGTCATGGGCGAAGGCGGCGGCGTGGCCGAACCTGGCTTTCTCGCCGGCGATCAGCATCTGCACCACGCCCCAGTGCATGGCGCGCAGGTTGGTCCAGCCCGGCGTGAAGTGCAGCCGCCGGTTCCACACGTCCATGAGGTGGCTGCCGTCCGCCTTCACTTCGGGTTCCGCGCGATTGCTGGTCGCCGCCTTCCACTTGTCCTGCTCCTCGCGGGTCAGCAGCGGCGCGCCGTTCAGAACAACCCGGGTAACCCGCTCCGGCTCCATTACCGCGAGTTCCGCGGCGATGGAAGCGCCGGTGTGGTGGCCCAGCAGCGCCGTGCGTTCCAGTTCCAGATGATCGATCACGCTGCGGATGGCTTGCGCGTAGTCCGGGATCCAGGGTTGCTCGTCGGGTACGTGGGACTGGCCGAAGCCGGGCGTATCGACACCGATCGCGCGAATGCCGCGCGCCGCCAGCGGCTGATAGGCTGCCTCGAACATCTCCGAGGAGCTGGGCGACTGGTGAAGCAGCAGCAGCGGCGCGCCGCTTCCAGCCTCCTGGTAATGGATCTGCCCGAACGGCCCGTCGGCGTAGCCTTTGCGTCTTTTCATATCGTCTCGAATCCCTCTCCCGGGCGGGCTAGTGTAGCGTAGCAAACAGCCGCCGTGTCTTATACTTGCGCCCCGCAAGCGGGCCCGGAGCAAGCCAGTGACTGATGGCACCCATGAATTCGATTTGCTGATCAAGAACGTGCGCGTGGCGCGGGCCGGCGGGGACGGCCTGGAAGATCTCGATATCGCGATCAAGGGCGGGCGTTTCGCAAGCCTGGCGCCGGACATCGCCGCCGGGAGCGCCAGGGAAACCTACGACGCACGCAACCGGATCGCGTTTCCCGGGGTGGTGGATCCCCACATGCACTGCGGCATCTACGGCCCGCTGGAGCAGGACGCGCAGACCGAGAGCCGGGCCGCAGCCCAGGGCGGCGTGACCTCAAGCCTCAACTACATGCGAACCGGGCAGTACTACCTGAACAAGGGCGGTCCGTATGCCGAGTTCTTCCCCGAGGTGCTGGAGAAGTCCGACGGGCGCTTCCATGTGGACTACTGCTATCACCTGGCGCCCATGGACACCACGCACATTTCGGAGCTGCCGATGCTGGTGGGCGAGCACGGGGTGACCTCGTTCAAGATTTTCATGTTCTACGGCAGCTACGGGCTGCACGGCGCCTCCGTCAGCCAGAACGACTTCTTGATGATCAGCGAGGACGAACGCTACGACTACGCGCACTTCGAATTCGTGATGCGCGGCGTCAAGCGCGCCATGCAGGAGCATCCGGACGCCGCCCCCGCCATCAGCCTGAGCCTGCACTGCGAAACGGCGGAGATCATGCAGGCGTATACGAAGATCGTTCAGGACGAAGGCAGGCTCACCGGCCTGCACGCCTACCACGCCGCACGGCCGCCGCACTCGGAAGGATTGGCCATCTGCATCGCCTCGTACCTGGCGCATGAGACCGAACTGCCGAACATCAATCTGCTGCACCTGAGTTCCGCCAAGGCGGTGGACGCGGCGCTGCGGATGGAAGGCGCCTTCCCGCACATCAATTTCCGCCGTGAGGTCACCATCGGCCACCTGGTGCTGGACGTGGACACGCCCAACGGCAACCTGGCCAAGGTCAACCCGCCGATCCGCCCGCGCGAGGACGTGGAGTTCCTTTGGGAGAAGCTGCTGGAGCGCAAGCTCGACTGGGTGTGCAGCGACCATGCCTGCTGCAAGCACGAGCGCAAGGTGAGCCAGGACAATCCCGACGACATCTGGCTGGCGAAGTCCGGCTTCGGCGGCACCGAGTACCTGCTGTCCGCGCTGGTCAGCGAGGGGCGCGGCCGCGGCATGAGCTTCAATCACATGGCGGAGGTGACCAGCCTGAACCCGGCGCGCCGCTTTGGGTTGTCACGCAAGGGCGATATCGTCGAAGGCCTCGACGCGGATCTGGCGATCGTGGATCCCGATGAGAACTGGACAGTCCGGGCCGAGGAATCGGAGTCCCAGCAGGGTTACACGCCGTTCGAAGGCGTGGAACTCGGCGCCCGGGTCAAGACCACCTTCCTGCGCGGACGCCGGATCTACGACGACGGCGCCGTAATCGGCGCCCCCACCGGCGAGTTCATTCGCCGCCCGATGTAGCCAGGGCGAACCGATGCCACAGATGCAGACCTCCAACCTGACGCCTCGCCAATACTGGGAAGAGGTCAAGTCCAACCCCAACCGGGCGCGCTTCGGCTTTGGGGAAAAGGCGGCTTTGATCAACATTGATCTGCAGCGCGCCTATACGGACATCGACAGCTTCCCGACGGCCTACCAGACGAACCCCGACCAGATCGACTACATCAACCGCCTGTCGGCGCTGGCGCGCGAACGGAACATGCCGGTGATCTGGACCTACGTCGCCTACATGGACAACGCCGACGACGCCGGCGTCTGGGGCACGCGCACCGATACCGAGAATTCGCTTCAGAACATCAAGGAGGGTGGCGAGCGCTCGGAACTCGACCCGCGATTGGAGGTGGACCGCGAACGCGACGCCGTGGTGAACAAGCGCATGGCAAGCGTCTTTCACGACAGCCTGATACCCTCGCTTCTGGTCTGGCACAAGGTGGACACGGTGATCCTCACCGGCGGCAGCACCTCCGGTTGCGTGCGCGCCTCCGCGCTCGCCTCGCTCTCGCACGGCTATCGGACGATCGTCCCGGAAGAGTGCGTCGCCGACAAGCACGAGATACCCCACTTCGCCAACCTCTGCGACATCATGCTCAAGTATGCGGATGTGGAGCCCTTCGCCACGGTGGCCGGCTGGCTGGAGAACCATCCCGGCTGTGCGCCGATTCGTCAGGCCCGCAGCGTCGAATTCTAGTGACTAGTTCCGTGCGGGAAGATCCAGCGCTTTACGAATATCGCGCCTGGGACGAGCGCCTGCCGATCCGTTGGCCCAACGGGGCCAGGGTTGCCTTTTGGGTAGCGCCCAATATCGAGTTCTACGAACTGGATCCGCCGACCAATCCAACACGCAAGGCCTGGCCCCGCCCGACCCCCGATATCCAGGGCTATGGAACGCGGGACTACGGCAATCGGGTCGGCCACATGCGCATGATGGAACTGCTCGACCGCTACAGCGTGCGCGGCTCCGTCAGTCTGTCGGTGGCGCTTTGCGAGCATCATCCCGAGATCATCGACATGTGCCGGGAGCGCAATTGGGAGTTCTTCAGCCACGGCATCTACAACACCCGCTATGTCTATGGCATGGACGAGGCCCAGGAACGCGCCGTGATCGAGGACTCGGTGCGCACCATCGCCAGCCACACCGGGCAGCAGTGCTCCGGCTACCTGGCCCCGGCCCTCACGCATACCGAGCGCACCCTGGACCTGTTCAGCGAGGCCGGCGGGCTTTACACCTGCGACCTTTTTCACGACGACCAGCCCACGCCTGTGCGGGTGCGCTCCGGTCGGTCGTTCGTTTCCGTGCCCTACTCGCTGGAACTCAACGACACCATTGTCTATGTCGTCAACCGCATCGAGCCCAGGCGCTACGGAGCGATGATCAAGCAGGCCTTCGACCGGCTTTGCCGGGAAGGCGAAAAGGGTGGAACGGTCATGTGCGTGCCGCTGCACGCCTACCAGGTGGCGCACCCGCACCGGATACGCGCGTTCGAGGACGCGCTGGCCTATATCACCGGGCACCCGAAGGTGTGGGTGACCACCGGCCGGGAAATTGCCGAGTACTTTGTGGAGCACTACTACGACCAGGCCGTGGCGAAGTGGGGGAGTGGAGACAAGGGGGAGGCCGGAGATGGCGCTTGACCCGACCTACCTGGAGTACCAGCGGCGCCGCTACGGCATGGACCACGACCGGTACGAGTGGTCGATGCTGTCCCGACGCGCTCCGGTCGCGTGGCCGAACGGCGCCCGGGTGGCGCTTTGGGTCAACGTGGCGGTGCAGTTCTTCCCGCTGAACCAGCGCGGCAAGCCGTTCCCGCCGCCGGGCGGCATGAGCACGGCGTACCCCGACCTGCGCCACTACACGTTGCGCGATTACGGCAACCGGGTTGGGCTGTTCCGTTGCCTCGAAGCCTTGGACGAAGCTGGCCTTACCCCGACTTTTTCAGTGAACGCGGCCATCGCCGAGCGTTACCCGCAGCTGCTTGAGCGCCTGAACCGGCGCGGCAACGAGATTCTGGCGAGTTCCTGGCACATGGACACCCTGCATCACGGCGAGCTGGCCATGGACGACGAGCGGGATCTGATCAACCGCTCGCTTGCGGCCCTGCGCGCGTCCGTGGACGAACCCGTCACGGGCTGGCTGGGCCCGGCGAGGTCGCAAAGCGGCAACACGCCGGACCTGCTCGCCGAGGCGGGCATACGCTACATGGGCGACTGGATCAACGACGACATGCCCTATCCGTTCGCCACCCGGCACGGCGAGTTGATTGCGCTGCCCCTGTCGCTGGAACTCGACGACCAGTTCATCATACAGAACAACCTGCACTCGGAATGGGAGTACGCCGACCAGGTGAAGGATGCCTGCGATTACCTGCTGGCGGAGGCCGGGAAGACCGGACACGGGCGGCTGCTCGCCCTTTCGGTGCACCCCTGGATGTTGGGCCAGCCGCATCGCATCGGCGCCTTCGAATCGGTCCTGAAGCACATTTCGGAGCAGACGGGCGTCTGGTCGGCCGCGGCCTCCGACATCGTGGCGGCCTGGTCGGATCAACGCGCCTGAGGGCGGGACGCCTTCCCTCCGGCTAGAAGCGGGCGGTGAACTCCACGCCGACGCGTCTCAAGTCTGCCGGGTGAATGAAGGTGCCGCCGAATTCAGGTGCCGGTATCACTTCTTCCAGGTAGACCTCCTCGGCAGCGTTCTTGGCGAACACAACCGCCGATAGCCGGTCGTTCTCGATGCCCACTCGCAGATTCAGCACCGTGTAGCTGTCGCGCCGGGTAGGCGTGAAGTCACTGGCCGCACCCTCAAACAGCGTGGCACGCTGCTGGTCCTGGACCACGTGGAACCAGGTCTCGCCCACCGCGGAAACATCCGCCGAGGCCGCCAGGCGCCAGTCTCCCGCCAGCGGCATGACGATGCGGGCGCCGGCGCTGGCCGTCCAGTCCGGCGTATACGGCGACTTGTTGCCTACCGTGTCCGGGCGCACGCTGTTGGCTTCAATCTCGCTGTCCACGTAGCCCCAGCCGGCGTACACATCGAGAATGTCCGTCACCGCCCAGGTGGCGCCCACTTCCGCGCCCTGCAGGCTCACTTCGTCCACGTTGCCGTTCAGGCGCAGCAGGCCGAAGGGGCCGACCAGGAACTCGAAGAACTGCATGTCGTCCACCTGCACGTTGAATACCGTGGCTTCCAGGCGCAGGCGGTCGTCAAGCAGGCTGCCCTTGGCGCCCAGTTCCAGCGATACCGAGGTCTCCTTGTCCACGTCGTCGCTGATCCCGACATTGGCCTGCGGCGGCAAGCCAAGATTCGCCAGGAATACATGGTTGATCAGGCCGTTGATGAAGATGTCGACCGTGGCCTTGGCGCCCTGGTTGTTGAAGCCGCCGCTCTTGAAGCCCACGCCGGCGCTGCCGAACAGGGTCCAGTCGTCGGACACGTCCCAGGTCAGCGAAAGCTTGGGCTGCAGCTGGCTGAAAGTGCGCGACTTGGGGGCAATGGAGCCCGCAGGGTTCACGCCCGGGCACAGGCCCGGATTGATCGGCGTGCCCCCGGTATACGGCGGGCCGTCGCAGTCGATGTACTGGGTCAGCGCATTGACCGGGACCAGGTTGTCCACCTCGCGCCGCTCGCTGTCGAAGCGGAGCGCCAGCGAGACTTCGGTGGTCGGGGTCATCTCGTAGGAGACTTCGCCGAAAGCGGCCAGCACGCGGTTGCTGAAGCGGTCGTGAACCAGTTGCTCGGTGGGGTTGTCGCCGCCGGGCGGGACATACAGCGAATTGGTGATGCCGTTGCCGAGGTCAAGGCCGGTGTTGACGCCCACTACCCGGTCAATATCGAGAAAGTAGCCCCCGGCCAGCCAGGTCAGCGGACCTTCGCCGGTGGAGCTCAGCCGCACTTCAACGCTGAAATCGGTCTGTTTGCGCTCCTGGTACTGGGTGCCGTCGCAGGCGATCGGCGTGTAGGGACCGAGCAAGGACACCGGGAAGTTCGGACTGGGCCCGAGGTAGGTAGGCGCCGGCAGACGCACCCCGGCATTGACCGCCTCGGTGACGCTGTCCAGGCAGTGCTGATTGGCGTTGAAAAACCCGAATGCGCCGCTGGTGCCGTCGGCGGCCAGGTTGTTGTCGATCTTGCTGTAGAGGAACCAGGCCCGCATGTCGGCCCAGCTGAGTGCATGGTCGACGCGGGCCGAGAACTCGGTGGCCTGCTGCTCGTTGCTCGGGTCGATATTGCTCTGGAACACGAACTCGTGGTCGTTGACGTCCTCGAAGAACTGGGGAACGCCGAACAGTTGCGCGAAAAGCGGCAGATGGAAGGCGGCGTTGAAGGTGATCGAGGCGGCGCTGACTTCACCGTGACGGAACTTGAAGTCCCAGCTCGTCTCGTCGGCGGGATCCCAGGTCATGCGGGCGTTGATGTTGTAGCCGCGATAGTCGTCCACGTTCCTGGCGCCGTTGAGGTAGCTGTTCTCGTAGAAGCCCTCGGTGGACCGGTAGTCTCCCTGAACGCGTAAATTGACGTCCTCGGCCAGGGAGCCTTCGACCGCTCCCGAGTACAGCCAGCTGCTGTCGCCCGCGCCGCTGACCTTGACGTAGCCGCCGGTCTCGCTGGCCGGCTTGTCGGTCGTGATGACGATGGCGCCGGCTGCCGCATTGCGTCCGTAGAGTGCGCCCTGGGGTCCTTTCAGGATTTCGATCTGGCTCAGATTGGCGTATTCGCGGTTCAGGGCGGCCGGGTTGGTCATCAGCACGCCGTCGACGATCAGCGCATAGGAGTTCTCCGCGTCGCGCGCGCCGTTGATGCCGCGGATGTTGACCTGCGTGTCGCCTACTTCCGCAGAGTCAACGATGGAAACGCCCGGCGTCATGTAGACGAAGTCCTCGGCGCGCTGGATTCCGGAGCGCTCGATGTCTTCGGAGGTCAGGACCCGCACCGTTCCCGGCACGTCCCGCAAGGTCTCCTCGCGCTGCCGGGCGGTGACGATGATTTCCTCGATTGCTTCCTGGGCCGGCGCGATCGGCGCGAGCAGGGTCGCCCCAACAATCGCAAGCGTCGCTTGCGCTACAGGGTTTGCTTTCATTTTGAACTCCCGGGAGTGAAATGCTGGCCGGCTTCCCCAACCGCCGGCGTCTGCATGAATGGGAAATATTAGATGCCGCGGTCAATGCGCGTCAATGGTCGGCTGGCCCTTCCCGGACCGGCGCGAAGGGCGCGGCGTGATAGATTAGCGCCGCTCTTCGGAATTGGCGAGGTCTTCAATGGCAGAGGCGCGAACAGTAGTAGTGACGGGCGGCACGCGGGGTATCGGCCGCGGGCTGGCACGCGAGTTTCTCAGGCGCGGCCACAGCGTGGTGGTGTGCGGGCGCAGTGACGAAAGCGCTGCCGCGGCCGCAGCCGACCTGGCGGAGCACGGTGAAGTGATGGGCAAGGGCTGTGACGTAAGCGATTACGCCAGCGTTCAGGCCCTGTGGGACGCTGCCGCGGAACGCTTTGGCAGCGTCGATATCTGGATCAACAATGCCGGTATCAGCAATCGGCGCGTCCCGGTAAGCGAGCTGGGTCCTGAAGAAGTGGCGGAAGTCGTGAACACGAATCTGACCGGTTCCTTCAACGGCTGCCGGGTGGCGATAGCAGGCATGCGCAAGCAGGAAAAAGGCGGGGCGGTCTACGTGTTCGAAGGCTTCGGCAGCAACGGCATGACGGCGCCGGGGCTGACTCCGTACGGCTCCACTAAGCGCGCCATCACCTATTTGGCGCAGTCGCTGGCCAAGGAGGTGCGCGGCACCAACGTAATCGTGGGCGCACTCAGCCCGGGGATCGTGATCACCGACATGTCGATGCTGGCGGCAGGCAGGGACAGCAAGCGCGCCGCGCAGGCCCGTAAGGTCTACAACATTCTGGGCGACAAGGTTGAGCGCGTGACGCCATGGCTGGTGGACAAGGTGCTGGCGAACCGCAAGAACGGCGCGAGCATTCGGTGGCTGACGCGACTGCGCTCGGCGGGACGTTTTTTCTGTCCCGTGTACCACCGCCGCAACATCGTCAGCGACTACTCTCCCGGCGCCTAGCCTTGGTTGCTGGCGGTGAATCAGCGCATGGCAGCTGACGACTTCATTCGGCGGATCGTCGCGGACGACCTGGCGTCCGGGAAGCACTCGGGCGTGGTGACGCGCTTTCCGCCCGAGCCGAATGGACACCTGCACGTCGGCCACGCCAAGTCCATCTGCCTGAACTTCGGCGTGGCCGCCGAGAACGGGGGCGCCTGCTACCTGCGCTACGACGACACCAACCCCGTCGCCGAGGAGCAGACGTTCATCGACGCCATACGCCGCGACGTCAACTGGCTGGGGTTCGAGACCCCGCTGGTGACCCACGCCTCGGACTACTTCCCGCGCCTCTACGAGATTGCCGAGCACATGATCCAGAACGGCCACGCCTTTGTCGACGGCAGTTCGGCGGAGAAGATTTCCGCTGACCGCGGGACGCTGACCAGTCCAGGCCGGCCCAGCCCCTATCGCGGCCGGTCCGCGAAGGACAACCTCGACCTGTTCCGGCGCATGCGGGCCGGCGAGTTCGGCGACGGCGAGCAGGTGCTGCGCGCCCGTATCGACATGGCCTCGCCCAATATCAACCTGCGTGACCCCGTGCTGTACCGCGTTCGTCACGTCGCACATGCGCGCACCGGCCGTGATTGGTGCATCTACCCCATGTACGACCTCGCCCATACCCTGAGTGACGCGCTCGAGGGAATCACGCACTCGCTGTGCACGCTGGAATTCGAGGACCATCGTCCGCTTTACGAGTGGCTGCTGGACCACAGCGGCCTGGGCCTCACGACCCGACCGCGGCAATACGAGTTCGGCCGGCTCAACCTGGGCTATTCGGTAACCAGTAAACGCCGGGTGGCGGACCTGATCCGCATGAAGGCTGTCGGGGATTGGGACGATCCTCGCCTGGTTACCCTGTCGGCGCTACGCCGCCGCGGTTATCCGCCCGAAGTGCTGCGGGAGTTCTGCGCCCGCGTCGGCGTCAGCCGATCGGAACAGATGATCGGCGCCGATCAACTGGAGACCGTCGTGCGGGATGCGCTCAATCGGGATGCGCCGCGGGCGATGGCCGTGGCCCGGCCGCTGAAGGTGGTGCTTACCAATCTGCCCGGGGACCATTTCGAGGAGCTTCCCGTGGGCAATCACCCCCAGCGCCCGGAAATGGGCAGCCGAAAGGTGCCGTTCTCGCGCGAACTCTACATCGAACGCACCGATTTCATGGAAGATCCGCCACGGCGCTTTTTCCGGCTGCGCCCGGGCGGGGAAGTGCGTCTTCGCAACGCCTACATCATCCGCTGCGATGAGGTCTTGCGCGGAGCGGACGGGGAGCCTGCGGAACTCCGTTGCAGCATCGATCCGGGTTCCCGCAGCGGCAGTGAGGGCGCCCGCCGCAAGGTGAAGGGCACCATTCACTGGGTGAGCGCGACCCACTCCATTCCGGCGGAGTTACGGCTGTACCGGCCGTTGTTTACCGTTGAGCGGCCCGACCTCGCCTCCGGCACGCCGCCGATGAGCGAGCAGGTGAACGCCCGCTCCCTGGAAGTAGCAGCCGCCCGCCTGGAGCCAGGCCTGGCGAACGCCGGCGCGGGTGACACCTGGCAGTTCGAGCGGCTGGGCTACTTTACTCCCGACGCCAGAGACTCCTCGCCCAGGGCTCTCATCTTCAACCGCGTCGCCCCGCTGCGCAGCAGCTACTCCAGCTGACCCGGCAATGGACTTTCTGAATCAGGTTTTCTCGGAGAATGAGATTTTTGTCTGGGAGACCGCGATAGGGAACTGGTTCTTCTATGGGTCGATCGCTTTCCTGCTGTTCGAACTCGCACGCCTGCTGGCAAGGAAGTCGCTGAACTGGCAGGTGGTCGGCGACACCGTCACCAACTTCATCACCTTTTTTGCCTTCTATGTGTTCAATATCGTATTGATCGGGGTGTTCTACGTCAGTGTCTACTACCTTCTGTACGAGTACCTGAGCCTCGCCCGGATACCGATTACGCTGTGGTCCATCGTGCTGTGCGTGGTGGTGGCCGATTTCGCGTATTACTGGGAACATCGCTTCACGCACCGCGTCGGTATCGGCTGGGCGACTCACACGGTGCACCACAGTTCGCCGTACTTCAATATCTCCGTGGCGTATCGCTTCGGTCCGCTCGATGGAATCATCCCAGTGGTCTTTCATGCTCCGCTGGCAATTGTCGGATTCAATCCGATCCTCATCCTGTTCTCGGAAGCCGTGGTTCAGATCTACCAGACCGCGCTGCACACGGAAGTGATCCGCAAATTGCCGAAACCGGTGGAAGCGGTAATGAACACGCCCTCGCACCACCGCGTCCATCACGGCAGCAACCCGCAGTACCTCGACAAGAACTATGCCGGGATGTTTATCGTCTGGGACAGGCTCTTCGGCACTTTCGAGGAGGAGAGGGAGAAAGTCGTTTACGGCTTGACGAAACCGCTCGATTCGGTCAATCCGCTAGTCGTGTTCTTCCACGGCTTTACGCGCCTTTTCCGGCAGATTGCCGGCGCCAGGGACATGCGCGGCGCAATCGGTTTCCTCCTGCGCCCACCCGGCTGGACTCCGGATCAGGCAAACGATTCTTCCCCAGGAAACTGACGGGATCGCCTTATTCTTCCTGCGTGAAGCTGCGCAGACGTTCCGCGTGCGAGGGATGGCGCAGTTTGCGTAGCGCCTTGGCTTCGATCTGACGGATGCGCTCGCGGGTGACGTCGAACTGCTTGCCGACTTCTTCGAGCGTGTGGTCGGTGTTCATGTCGATCCCGAAACGCATGCGCAGCACCTTGGCCTCGCGGGCGCCCAGCGTGGCCAGCACGTCCCGCATCGTCTCTTCCAGGCCACGGGTGGTCGCCACGTCCATCGGCGAGGTCGCGTTCTGGTCCTCGATGAAATCGCCGAGGTGCGAGTCTTCGTCCTCGCTGAGCGGAGTCTCCAGCGAAATCGGCTGCTTGGCGATCTTCTGTACCTTGCGGACCTTCTCCTCGGGCATCTCCATGCGCTGCGCCAGTTCCTCCGGCGTCGGGTCGCGCCCCATTTCCTGCTGCATCTGCCGTGAGATGCGGTTCAGCTTGTTGATCGTCTCTATCATGTGGACCGGCACCCGGATGGTGCGCGCCTGGTCGGCGATCGAACGGGTAATGGCCTGGCGGATCCACCAGGTGGCGTAGGTCGAGAACTTGTAGCCGCGGCGGTATTCGAACTTGTCCACCGCCTTCATCAGACCGATGTTGCCTTCCTGGATCAGGTCGTTGAACTGCAGGCCGCGGTTGGTGTACTTCTTGGCAATCGAAATCACCAGGCGCAGGTTGGCCTCCACCATTTCCTTCTTCGCGTCCTTGGCCTTGAGCTCGTTATGCGAAATCTCGCGATACAACTCCTTGATGCCGCGCGCCATCGGTTTGCCGTCCTTGCCTGTGGGAATCGCCTTGAAGCGATTGATCGGCAGGCAGCAATTGTTCTCCACCCTGCGCAGCCGCCGCGTGAGCTGCCGTGCTTCATCGGTATAGGCCGCCAGTTTCGGCCCGTAATCTTCCGTTTCAAGCAGCCCCTCAAGCCAAATGTCGCTGCTGGGTTCCGAGGCGAAGTACTCCTTGAAACTCATTCGCGGAACTTTCGCGTAGCGAACGAAGATCATGCGCAAACGCTTCTCGCAGCCCGCGACCGAGGATGGATACAAGGCGTCCTGGTCGTCCGAGGGAGCGCGCATGGTGGTGTGCAGCGTGCCGAGCATGCCGTCGAAGGCGCGCGGAGTGAACTTCAGTTCCAGCAGCATGCGGCCCATGACCTGCTGTGCATGGTTTAGGTTGCGGCAGGAAAGCACGAAATGCTCCGGGGGCTGGTCGTTCTGGGCCTCAAGCTCCTGGTTGCGCACACGCTTCAGCGCGCGGTGCACGCGCGCGTACTGGACCTTGAGCGCCAGCAGGCGCCGTTCCAGTTCCCTGGGGTCCGGCGGCTGTTTTCGCGCCGCGTTGTCCGCCGGGTCGCGTTCGGCGGCGGGGCGAAGGTCTTCGGGTTCGTCCGGATCAAGGATGCCGGCCACCAGGTCGCTGAGCTTCATTTGCCCGGCCCGGCAATCCTCGAAACGGTCCAGCAGGTGCTGCACCGACGGCAGGTAGTAGGCCATCAGGCGCTTGATTTCGCTGCGGCTCTGCTCAATGCGCCGGGCAATGCTGATCTCGCCTTCGCGGGTGAGCAATTCGACCGAGCCCATCTCGCGCATGTACAGGCGCACCGGATCGGTGGTCCGGCCGAGTTCGACCTCGAACGCGCTGATGGCATCCTCGGCTTCCGCCATGTCCGTGTCGTTGCTGGCCTCGCCTTCGGCCAGCGCCAGCGTGTCGGGATCAGGGACCTCGTCTTCCTCGTAGACCTTGATGTCCATATCGCGGAGCACATTGATGATCTCCTCAATCTGCTCCATCTCGACGATCTCGTCGGGCAGCTGGTCGGTCAACTCGGTATGAGTGATGTACGAGCGTTGCCGCCCAAGAGATATGAGGTTCTTGAGCCAGTTACGCTGGGGCGCGCGTTGGGTTGTGGATCCTACGGTCATGTCCGGCCGGTATCTCCGCGAAAGTCAAACACTCAATTATCGCCTATTTGTCAACGTCAATAAATGGGTAGAGGGGAAAAATACAATTCGCTTCACGATTCTTGATGCCACGGATGCAGGAACCGTTTCACCACAATTCAATCGGCATCGTCGCGGTGCCGCACCTGTTCCGCGAGCGCCTGCCGGAAAAGGAGTAACGCTGCAAGGACCACAATCAACTCGAACGCGATGATGATTCCCTGGTTCCAGGCGATGCCGGGCCCACCGAAAAAGACCTCCACCACCAGCCTCGTCGCCACCAGGGCGCCCACGCCGAACACAACGCAGGCCAGGCCCGCCAGGGCCAGCCGCCGCCATCGGACCCCGCACAACATCAATAGCCCGATGCCCAGCACCAGGCCGCCGTAGGTTGCGCGGATTTCGGTCTCCCCGGAGAGGTCCACGGCGGTGATGCCGAGGAATTCCGCCGTGGCCAGGGGATCGATGCAGGCCCACAGTCCCGAGGCCGCGAAGATACCGCCCACCACCGCCAGGTAGACTCGTTGGGTCAATCCCGCTCTCCCCACAATTGAGGGCTGATCATACCGCCGCCCGAATCAGGCGGGCGTGCGGGCTGCCATCTCGCGCTTGGCGTTCTCCCGGCGCATTCTCTGGATGCCTCCCTTGAACTCCACTTCGGCCTGCCGGACGCTGAGTTCGCTCCCGCGCGCCAATAACTGCGACATCAGCGCATGTTCCGGACGGTCGCGGTAGCGCTCCACCATCTTGACCGGGCTGATTCCGGGGGTGGCGCGGGCCAACTCGAACAATTCCGACAGCAGGACCACTCGAGGATCCTTCAGATGCGCCAGCTCGGGCAGCGGGTCGCCGATTGCGGCCAGCTCCGGGTAGTTGAGGAGCTGCCCCACCAGGGTTTCCGCCAGGTTGCCCCAGGGGTCCATGCGTAATCCTCGGGTCGGCGCCTGCCGGGGCATGGCGCGTCGGCGCTCGGGAGCTCCGAGAAGCTGCGCCAGGCGCCCTTCCGTGAGGTGCACCTCTTCGGCCAGCCGGTTCACCAGCAGATCCCGGTAGACGCCCAGGGGGGTGGAACCGAGCAAGGGCCGCGCCAGTTCGGCCATCCGCGCGCGGCCTTCGGCGGTGGCGAGGTCGCACTGGCCCGACAGCGTCTGCATCAGGAACTCGGACATCGGCGTGGCCTGCGCCAGTACTTCGTTGAACGCTGCTACGCCATTGGACCGCACGAAGCTGTCGGGGTCCTCGCCTTCCGGCAAAAAGGCAAAAGCGATCTGCCGGCCGTCGCGCATCTCGGGCAGCGCCCGCTCCATCGCGCGTTCGGCCGCGCGCCGGCCCGCCGCGTCACCGTCGAAGCAGAACACTACGCCGGGTGCGACGCCGAACAGCCTTGTCAATTGTTGCGGAGTCACCGACGTGCCCAGCGTCGCCACCGCGCCGGGCACCTCATGCTGGGCCAGGCCGATCACGTCCATGTAGCCTTCAACCAGCACGCATTGTTCTGGCCTGCTTCGGCCCAGTTCATACAGTCCGTAGAGTTCGCGGCCCTTGTGAAAGACCCGCGTCTCCGGGCTGTTCATGTACTTGGGCTGGGCATCGCCCATCGCCCGTCCGCCGAAACCGGTGACCCGGCCGCGGCGGTCGCGAATCGGAAACATGATGCGGTCGCGGAAGCGATCGTACATCTCGCCGTGCTCGCTCTTGAGCGCCAGCCCCGCATCAAGCAGTTTCCGCCGGTCTTCATCCGCCTGCCCGAAGCGGGCCAGGACGCTGTTGCCCTTCGGCGCGTAGCCGAGCCCGAAGGTGCGCGCGACCTCCCCGGTCAGCCCACGCCCCTTGAGATAGTCCTTCGCCGGAGTGCTGGCCTTGAGTTGATCGATGAAATGACGGCCTGCGGAATGCAGTAATTCATAGAGTCCCTTGCCGGACGGCCGCGCCGGGCCGCTCCTCGGCACTTCCAGGCCGTAGCGGTCGGCCAGCGACTCGACCGCGGCGGGAAAGTCCAGCCGGTCGTGCAGCATCAGGAAGCTCAGGGCGCTGCCATGTGCATTGCAACCGAAGCAATGAAAGAAGCCCTTGGCCGGGCTGACCGTGAACGACGGCGTCTTTTCCTGGTGAAACGGGCAAAGGCCCTTGAATTCGCGCCCGGCGCGGGTCAGCTTGACGCGCTCGCCGATGATCTGCGTGATATCCGCCCGATCCAGGAGATCGTCGATAAACTCCCTCGGTATCGGCCCCGCCATAAGACCGAATATTGCACTATTCCCGTCCTGGGGGCGAGGGCGTCCCGTGGGATCAGTAGAGTCTGCGGCGGCGGTTCTGTTCGCGGCTGGTCCGCTTGGCCTGACGCTTGACGGCGGCGGCCTTCTGGCGCTTGCGAACCTGGGTGGGCTTCTCGTAGAACTCGCGACGGCGCACGTCGGCCAGGATGCCGGCCTTCTCGCAGGCGCGTTTGAAGCGGCGCAAGGCCGCGTCAAAGACTTCGTTTTCCTTTACCCGTACGTTCGGCAAGACGGATTCCTCGTCGTAAGGAGCGGGGATTTTAGCGATTGCGGTCTGCCTTTGCAATTGCTTGTTGTATGGTTGGGCGCCTTGCAAACCGAACGCTCATGACCAGACGGCCCGGGATTTCAGCCTTGATTTCGGCCCTTTTAGTGGCTGCCCTCGGGGCCGGCACGGCGCTGGCCAAGGGTGACGCCGAGCGCGGCCGCCGGCTGGCGAGGGAGTGTTTCGCCTGTCATGGCCAGGACGGCTACAGCCCCTCGCCGATCAACCCCAAGATCGGCGGTCAGCATGAGCGTTACCTGTTCCTCTCGCTGAAGGAATACCGCGACGGCGGCCGCAGCCACTCGCTAATGCGGGGGTCCGTTCTCAGCCGCACGGACCAGGAGCTGGAGGACATTGCCGCCTACTACGCAAGCCAGCCGGGCTACCTGACGGCGGAGGAAATCCGCAAGCGCCGGCAGGAAGGCTTGCCGGCCGCTGCCGGCCAGTCCGGCGGCCCGCCACGCGGCGGCCCGCCGCCGGGCACAGGGGCGCCCAGGAAATTCGACCATAGCGATCACATTGCCCGCTACAACAGCATGCTGTCCCAGGCGATTCACGATGCCGCCCAGGCAACGCGGAAAGTCGACGACTCCGCCTGCGCAACGCTCTCGGGCGCGACGGATTCCGACCGTGACGGGGACGGCCTGGCGGACGCTTACGACGCCGCGCCGGACGACGCCGGGGAGTTCGTTCTGGATGCCAGCGGCGACGGTTTCTACGAGATCTGCAATATCGGACAGCTGGAGGCCATCGGCAATCCGGGCAGTGCACAAGGGTCCGCGACCACGCTCGATCGCGGTGTGCGCATGGCCCGCAACTACCAGCTCGTGCGGGACCTCGACGCCTCGGCGATACCGAACTTCGAGCCGATCGGCGATTGTGGGCCGGAAGGCAATTGCATGGTCACCCTCGACCGCTTCGGCTTTCAGGGCGTCATCGACGGCCAGGGACACACCATACGCGGATTGCGTATCTCCAGGCCCGGCGGCAGCGGCATCGGGCTGATCGGCGTGCTGGGCGGGCAGGGCACCGTGCGCAACCTGGTGCTGGAGGACGCCGTCGTCATCGGCCGGGGCGGAGCAGCCTTGTTGGTGGGCAGCAATTTCGGCATGATCTACCGCTGTCGAGCCGCAGGCGAGGTGGCCGGGGAACTGGCGCTCGGCGTCCTGGTGGGCGGCAGCGGCGGGATGGTGGCGTTCAGCGAGTCGTCAGGCCGGGTATCGGGGAGCCAGGCCATCGGCGGCCTGATCGGTGACATGCGCGGGGCCGTGTACCTCAGCCGCTCGGATGCGGAGGTGTCGGGCAGCCGCGGAATGGGCGGACTGGTGGGTCTGAACACCTTCGGCCTGGTCTTGAGCAGCTACGCGGGTGGGGCCGTCATCGGCGGCAACGACCTCGGTGGTCTGGTGGGAATGAACACCGATGCCAAGGTTCGCAACAGCTACTCCACCGCCGTCGTGGAAGGACAGGGGAGCAACATCGGTGGTCTGGTGGGCTTCAATTCCTTGAGCGAAGTGCGCAACAGCTACGCAGCGGGAACGGTATTCGGCGCCGATGCGGTCGGCGGCCTGGTCGGGCGCAACAATGGAGCCGTGCGCCGGAGCTATGCGTCAGGTCGCGTTACCGGTTTCGGCGACCGGGGCGGTATCTCCGGAACCATCGTGGACGGCGAGGAACAGGACAATTTCTGGTCTACCGCCGCACAAAACGAAGGCGCGGCCGACCTTGGGGGCCTGACTGCGGAGCAGAGCGGTTGGAGCGCCCGGGCAAACTCGTATATGGAACTGATCGACGTCTACTGCGATTCCAACCGCAACGGCTATATCGACCCTGACGAGCGCCGCCCCGAGAATTTCATCTGGGATTTCGGCGAGCCTGCCCAGTCTCCTACAATCCGTTGCACGGCCAGTGCCGGCTTCAGCATGGAGGACGGGAGATGAATCGATGAATTGCAGAGCCATTCCGGTTGCGCTTGCCCTGGTCGGAGTGCTGGCGCTGGCGGCGGGCAGTTGGGCGCAGGGCGAGGAGCGGGTTTCGACCTTCAAGCCCTTTGTGCGCGGCGACATTTTCGTGGCCGCGACCATCATGGACCATCCGACTGACGACCACATGGGCACCGGGCGGATCTTCCAGTACGACGCCGGGCTCAATCTCAAGGGCGAGTTGTACACCAGGGGCACCACCCACAAGATCGGCGGCCTGAATTTCGCTCCCGACGGCACGCTTTGGGCTTTCGCCCAGGGGATGCCGGCGGTGGTGGAGATCGGCGTCGACGGCGTGCAGAAACCGGTCCGCAGGTTCTCGGACCGCAGCTTGAGCAGCGTGACCTTCGGCACCGACGGCAGCCTCTACTTCGGCGAGCACCTGCAGGGGACCAATACCCGCATTCCCACCAATACGACAGTGTTCAATCTGCTGCCCGGCCGCGACGTGATCGGCGACGGCAACATCTTCAGGTTCGGTCCCGACGCCGTATTGCTCCAGGAGTTCCATTCCGACACCCATGGCGGCGTGGTGGGCATCCATGGCGTGACATCGACCGTGCTCGCCGACAAGGACACGCGCATGATCTATGTCTCCGAGACCGGCAACCGGGTCATGCAGTACGACCTGGCCAACGACCGGCAGCTGCCGGATTTGAGGGTTTTCGACGACGACGAGAACGTCTTCATGGTCCTCACGCTGATGCCGATGCTCGACGGCTCGCTGCTGATCAGCACCGGCAACGGCCTGGTGGTCCTCGACCCGGACAGCGGCGAGACGCTGCGCTTTTACGATCTGGAGAGCCCCGGCTGGGCGGCGTCGGGGCCGACCGTGGATGGCGAGGGCATTGTCGTGGGCAACTTCTTCACCGGCGACGTGGTGATCATCAGCCGCGAGACGGGTGAAGTTGTCTTAAGCAGCAACATCGGGCAACGAAACTCGCTCTCGGGCGTGGCGCAGTTTCCCGGCTGAACAACCTTGGAGCTTGAGGAGAAAGTACGGCTCATGACAAAAAAACGCATTATTCTGGTGGCCCTGGCGGTTGTCGCCCTGCTTGTCATCTTGTCTTTCAGGACCACCCAGTACCCCGTTTTTGAAATGGAAGCCGATGCGCCTCCGGACGGCGGCCACCATGTACTGCTGTTCGGCGGCACCAGAAACACCGGGCTGGAGGTCGCGAAGATTCTCGCCGGCCGCGGCGACCGGATTACGGCATTCGTCCGGCCATCGTCGGACCGCTCCGGTCTGGAGCCGCTGGGCGTGAATTTCGCCGTCGGCGACGCTTTGGAAGCGGACACCGTGCGGGCCGCTTTCGATGGAAGGGACTACACGTCCGTCATCACTACGGTGGGCTGCTTCAGTTGCGACCCCCGCCCGGACTTCCTGGGCAACCGCAATATTTTCGATGCCGCCAGTGAAGCGGGCGTGAAGCGGGTGCTGCTGGTCACCAGCATCGGATCGGGTGACAGCCACAAGGCGGCGCCCTGGCTGGCCCGGGTGTTCCTGCGCGAAATTCTGCCCTTGAAAACGCAGGCCGAAGACCACCTCATGGCCAGCGGCCTCGACTACACGATCATCCGCCCCGGCGCGCTCCGGTCAAAGCCGCCCACGGGAAACGGCTACTTGAGTGAAAGCCTCGAAACGGAAGGCATCATCAACCGCAGCGACCTGGCCGGCCTGATCGTCGAATCACTCGACGACAAGGCGACGGCAGGAAAGGTACTCGCCGCGGTCGATTCCGGCCTCACCTATCCCTGGAACCTGTTCTGACGCCGCTGGGAACAAGGGCTTGCGGCCCTCCCTCCCACAAACTCCTATTTCTCCAGCGAAAGCCTGTCGTCAAGCGCGGCGCGACCCTGCATGCGTGCCTGGATGAGATCCAGCCCGGCCTCGATCCGCTTGTAGAAGCCGCTCGCCAGCAGTTCCCGGCGGAGCTGTTCGTTGATTCCGGCGCGGGTCGCGTGCTCGGCCACCAGTTCCGCGAATCCCTCGCCGCGGGGTTGGGTGGAGCGTTCTGCGATGGCGCGGAACAGCGAGCCGGCATAGGTGTCGGCGTCCGCGGCGTCGATGCCCTGGTCGCGCAACCAGGCAGATACCGTTTCCAGCAGTTCGAAGTACGGCGCCATCAGCGCCGAAACCGAGAAAAAAGCATCCACATGCGCTTCGTCGCTTACCTGGATCACGGTTCCGATACGGCCGAACAGTTCGGCCAGCTGCTCATCGGGCGGAAAGATCGACACCGGGCCGCTGCGGCGTGCGGCCGGGGGCACCGGGCCCACGCGGCCCGCAAACGCCGCCGGCCTGACCAGCCGCTCCTGTTCGGAGGCGCTGAGCGTGGCGATAAAGCTGGCGACGCGCTGGCCCTCGCGGAACGCAAGCTTGTCAAGCACTTCAACCGCATCCTGGGGGCGCACCGCCAGGCAAACCAGTTCACAACGGTCCACCACCTGCTGGTTGTCGCCGGCCACTTCCACCGCGTCGTAGCGTTCGCTCAAGGCCTGCGAGCGCTGCCGGTTTCGCGGCGAGAGGACGATCAACAGCCCGGGCGTGCCGGACTCGCACAGTCCGGTCACCACCGCCTCGGTAATCGCGCCGGTGCCGATGAACCCGATGTTCACAAGGCGACCGGGACGCTAGGGTTCAAGCAGCAGGCGCTGCATGATGCGCTCGTAGACGCGCCTCAAGCCCACCACGTCGCTGGACCGGACCCGCTCGTTGATCTGGTGGATGGTGCGGTTAATGACCCCGAATTCCACCACGTCGGCGCCGTGCAGCGCGATGAAACGCCCGTCGGAGGTGCCGCCGCCCGTGGACAGTTCCGGGTCGATACCGCATTCCTCCTCCACGACCTCGCGCGCCGTTTCCACCAGCGGCCCGTGGGCGGTCAGAAACGGCTCGCCGGCCGGGCGCCATTCGATCTCGTAGTCGATGTCGTGGCGGCTGAGCAGTTCCTCCACCCATTCCTGGATCTGCCCGCTCTTCCACTGGTTGGTGAATCGGAAGTTGAAGCGCGTGGCCAGTTCTCCAGGGAATACGTTGGACGCTCCGGCGTCGGCATGAACACGCACGACCTGGAAGCCGGTGGGCGGGAAGTGCTCGTTGCCTTCATCCAGCGGCGTTGCATACATTTCCGCAAGCACCGGCGCGAAGCTCTGTATGGGATTTTGCGCCAGCGCCGGATAGGCGACGTGACCCTGTTCGCCGCGCACCGTCATGATCGCGCTCAGCGACCCCCGCCGGCCCACCCGCAGCGTGTCGCCCAATTGCTCGGAACAGGAAGGTTCGCCCACCACGCACCAGTCGATGGTCTCATCGCGGGCGCTGAGCGTATCCATCACGCGCCGGGTGCCGTCGGTTGCCGGTCCCTCCTCGTCGCTGGTGATCAGGAAAGCCACCGAACCCTGGTGTTGCGGATGATCGCCGACAAAGTCAATCCCGGCCCGGACCATGGCCGCAATGCCGGACTTCATGTCGGCGGCGCCCCTTCCCTTGAGCCATCCGTCCTCGATCTCGGGTTCGAAGGGGTCGTGGTCCCAGTCCTTGAGCGGTCCGGGAGGCACGACGTCCGTGTGGCCGGCAAAACACAACACCGGAGAGCCGCCGCCGTGCCGCGCCCACAGGTTGGACACCTTGCCGAAGGGCATATGCTCGACGCTGAACCCTGCCTCCTCCAGCAGGTCCGCCAGCAGTTCCTGGCAGCCCCCGTCCCGAGGCGTGACCGACGGCCTGCCCATCAGATTGAGCGACAGATCGAGCGCCCGCTGTCCCCGTTCGTCAATCATCGTCTTGACGATGATGGCGCAGCAGCTCATTGAGGGAGGTGCGCCGGCGGGTGCGTTCGTCCACCTGCTTGACGATGACGGCGCAGTAAAGCTGGGCGCGGCTCTTGCCGTCCGGCAGGCTGCCCGGCACGACCACGGAGCCGGCGGGCACACGGCCGTACAGGACTTCGTCGCGGGCCCGGTCGTAGATCTTCGTGCTCTGCCCGATGTACACACCCATGGCGATGACCGCGCCACGTTCGACGACCACGCCTTCGACGATTTCCGAGCGGGCGCCGATAAAGCAGTCGTCCTCGATGATCGTGGGGCTGGCCTGCAACGGTTCCAGAACGCCGCCGATACCCGCCCCGCCGGACAGGTGCACGTTCCTGCCGATCTGCGCGCAGCTGCCGACGGTGGCCCAGGTGTCGATCAGCGTGCCGCTGTCCACATAGGCGCCGATGTTGACGTAGCTGGGCATGAGTACGACGCCCGGCGCGATGTAGGCGCCGCGACGCGCCAGCGCGTCGGGCACCACGCGCACGCCGGTCGATTCGATGTCGCCGCCGGCGAACTTTAGCGGGACCTTGTCGTAGAAACGGGTATGTCCACCGGCGATTTCGCGGCTGGGCGTCACGCCGAAATACAGAAGAACCGCCTTCTTCAGCCATTCGTTGACCCGCCAGCCGTCTTCGCTGGGCTCCGCGACCCGCGCCTTGCCGGTGTCGAGCAGTTCGATGGCCTGGTCGATGGCCTCGCGCAACTCGCGCGGGGCGCTCGCAGGCGCGAGTTCCGCGCGCCGTTCGTACGCGGCTTCTATGGTGTTGCGCAGGTCTTGCACTTCAAGTTCTCGGGAGTGATTTCCGCCGCTTACCCAACGGCGCGCGCAATTATCGCATCATGGCGCGCATATCCTTCGCGCGCTGTCGCACCTTTCCTTGTGGAGCCACTTCGCGACGCTCCTGCCAGGAAGGGTCCAACAGCCCGCCGAACCCACCCTGACGAGCCGCACCCACCGTCCGGCATAGCGCAGTGTGACCCCCCCCTTGTGGCGGAAGCGTCGCGAAGTGGCTGAGGCCACAAGGGGGGTCACACTGCGCTGGAGCGCCGGATGTCAGGTGGATTCCTGCAACTCGAGAGCAAGTCTGGCCAGGCGTTTACCAAGAGCTTCGGCAAGCGTCTGTTCGTCGCTGGTGAGTCCATCTTCGCTGGTGCGTTCAACGTGCGAGGCGCCATACGGCGAGCCGCCGGAGGTGGTCTTTCTCAGCTCTGGGACCGTGTAGGGAATCCCGGTCAGCAGCATTCCATGGTGCAGCAATGGCACCCCCAGCGACAGCAGCGTCGCCTCCTGCCCCCCATGCATGCTGTTCGACGAAGCAAACACCGCCGCCGGCTTGTCCACCAGCAGGCCCGAGACCCATTCCCCCGCCAGGCCGTCCAGAAAATGCTGAATCGGGGCGCTGGGAGCGCCGAAGCGTGTCGGACTGCCCAGCGCCAGGCCCGCGCATTCGAGCAGGTCGTCCTTCGTGACATAGGGTGCGCCACTTTCCGGTACGGCCGGCATGCCTTCTCCGGACTGTGCTGCAACCGGCGGCGCGGCGCGAAGTACGGCCTCGCAGCCCGGCGCCATCTCGATGCCGCGGCCGATGGCGCGCGCCAGCGACTCGGTGGCGCCCTTCACCGAGTAGTAAAGGACCAGAATTTTCAGTTCGCTGTTCATTGGGGTGGTGTCCGTGGGGGTCAGACGATGATGACAGGTTCGCTGACCTCATGGATCGGTTCGGCGCCGTGCGCCGTGATCAGGTTGAGGTCTTCCATGTGCGCGGTGCCGCCGATGCCGGCATTGAGCACCGGACAGTCCACGCTGAGGATCATTCCCGGCTCCAGCGTCAGGTCGTCCTTTACCCAAAAAGGCGATCCGTCCTGTCCGGGTTCGTCGGTGTGCGTCAGACCGACGCTGTGGGGACTGAAAGGAATGTCAAAGTCGAGCCCGGCGGCGCGAATCGCCTTGTGGCCGATCGGCGGTATTTCCGAGTAGCGCAGCCCCGGGCGCAGTTCCTCGCGGATCGCCTCCCAGCCGATCTGCATTGCGCGGGTGGCCTCACGCATCACGCGCGGCGGTTCGCCCAGGAAAACGGTCCGCGCAAAGTCGCCGTGGTAATGCCAGGCGTGGCTGACGCAATCGATCAGGAAGCCGGATCCGTCCTTGAGTTCGCGGTCGGCAACCTCGGAAGTCATTCCGTCCACCACCATGAAGACGCCGGCGTTGCCGCGGCTTGCCGCTTCGGAAAAGAACGCGGCGCGCAACTCCTGGGTGGTGGCGCCCGCGCGAGCGGTGGCGGCAGCCGCCAGGGCGGCCTCGACGTTGGCGCGCGATGCCTGCCGCATCAACTCGATTTCGCGCCGGGACTTGACCAGTCGGATTTTGCGCATCGTATTGTCCGCAGGCACGGCGGTGGTGTTGAGCGGCGAGGCTTCCAGCATGGCCATGACCGACATATGGTCCACCCCCACGCGCCCATTGACGAGGTCCAGAGCCCGGGCGGCCTGGACCATGGCCCGGTCGCGCTCGCGGCTTACCCCGTTGCGGGCCACCGCGCTTTCGACCGCGCTGCGCCGCAGTGTCTCCGCGGGCCGCATGGGCGCTTCGCCCTTGTCGCGGAACACGGGCAGGGCGCCCGCTTGGGGGTCTTCCTCGGCTCCCGCCAGCGCGTTGGTGCTCACCGCCCGCTGCGTATACAAAAACGGTTCCACGTCGCCGGAATACTGCGCGTCGGCATAGGTGTAGTAGTAGGTGAACTGCGGAATGACCAGCGCTACGGGCTTTTTGGGGTCCGCCGAGAGAAGGGCCATATTCACGACCGGGAAACCCATCTTGCCGGTCAGCGGCCAGTAACCGGTCAGGTGAAACACGTTGACCGGCTCGGCCACGATCAGGCCGGCCAGCGATTCTTCCTCCATTACCTTTTGGGCCCGCTCGCGGTTGAACAGGGGGCCACCCTGCAAGAGGGAACCGCCTGTCGAAAAGGCGTCGCGAAAGGTATGTCTATTGCCCATTCCCTCTCTCCGCGGGCGAGTATGCGGATTCTATCGTCTACCTCTTGCCGCGAGGCGCAGGCCCTTTGCGTGAGAGTAGAATGCCCTCAATGTCCGATGAAATCTGCCGCCGATACATCGTCTCCGGGCGGGTGCAGGGCGTGTTCTTTCGCGCCAGCACCGCAAGCGTGGCCCACCGGCTCGGTTTGCGGGGGTGGGCTTCCAATATGCTCGACGCCAATGTAATGGTGCTGGCCCTGGGGCCGGCGGCCGCGGTGGAAGAGTTGGGGCAGTGGCTGCAAAGCGGACCGCCCTCGGCGCGAGTTACGGAGGTCAAGGAAACCGCGGAGCAGGCGGAAGAATACCAGCACCTGCCCGATTTCCGGACCGGTTGAGTCAGCGGCGGGCGCGCTCCGCCAGGAAATCTGCGGCTTCGCCGGCGCTCAGGTTCTCGGCGGTCTCCGAACGGCGGTGCTTGTATTCGAGAGTGCCCTGTTTCAGACCGCGCGCGCTGACCACCACGCGGTGCGGAATCCCGATAAGGTCCGCGTCGGCCAGCTTCACGCCGGGGCTGGCATCGCGGTCGTCGAACAGGACGTCTATGCCCCGGGACTGCAACTCGTCGTAGAGCTGCCCGGCGGTTGCCCGCACGGCTTCGTCGCGGGCGATGTTCAAGGCCACGATTGACACGCTCCAGGGCGCCATTGCCTCCGGCCAGATGATGCCGCGTTCGTCGTGGTTCTGTTCGATGGCGGCTGCCACAGTTCGTGTAACGCCCAGCCCGTAGCAGCCCATCTGCATGTGCCGATCGGCGCCGTTCTCGTCCAGCACGGTGGCATTCATGGAGCGGCTGTACTTGTCGCCAAGCTGGAAGATATGGCCCACCTCGATACCGCGGGCGATCTTTAGCCCGCCTCCGCCTCCCGGGCTGGGGTCGCCTTCCACCGCGTTGCGCAGGTCCACGCATTCGGGTTCGGGCAGATCGCGACCCCAGTTGACATTGACGAAATGCGTATCGCGCCGGTTCGCTCCGCAGACGAAATTGGCCCGATGGCCGGCGGCGTGGTCGACATAGGTGGTAACCGGCAAGTTGACCGGCCCGACAAAACCCGGCGGGCTGCTGGCCGCCTGCGCGACTTCCTGCGCATTGGCCAGTTGCAGGGGCTTGGCGACCTCGGGCAGACCTACCGCCTTGAGTTCGTTCACTTCGTGATTGCCGCACAGCACCAGCGCCACCACGCCGCCGCCCTCGGCCTTGACCAGCAGTGTTTTCAGGCAGTTCTCCAGCGGTTCCTCGACGTGCGCCGCGACCTGCCGGATGGTGCGCATGCCCGGCGTATGCGATTCGGTCATCGCTGCGCCGGGGCTCGCGCGCTCGCCCTCGGGCGGCAAAGCGGGCGCCAGTTCGAGATTGGCGGCGAAATCGTCGCCGTCGCACCACACGATCAGGTCCTCGCCGGAATCCGCCAGCACGTGAAATTCCTGGGAGCGCGAGCCGCCGATTTCGCCGGAATCCGCCTGCACCACGCGAAACTGCAGCCCGAGGCGCTCGAAGACCCGCGTGTAGGCCTCGCGGTAGTGGCCGTATACCTCGCGAAGGGAGTCCTCGCCGAGGTGGAAGGAATAGGAGTCCTTCATGATGAATTCGCGTGCCCGCATGACACCGAAACGCGGGCGGATTTCATCACGGAACTTGGTCTGGACCTGGAAGAAGCTCACCGGCAGTTGCTTGTAGCTCTTCAGTTCGCGCCGGGCGATATCGGTAATCACTTCTTCGTGCGTCGGACCGAAGCAATACTCGCGGTCGCCCCGGTCGCGCATCTTCAACAGCAGATTGCCGTAATCCTCCCAGCGGCCGCTCTCGCGCCAGAGTTCGGCCGGATGGACGGCCGGCATCAGCACTTCGTGCGCGCCGATGCGCTCCATCTCCTCGCGGGTGACCTGTTCGACGATTCGCGCCACGCGCCAGCCCACAGGCATCCAGGTGAAAAGCCCCGACGCCAGGCGCCGCACCATCCCTGAACGCAGCATCAGGCGGTGGCTTGCGATTTCGGCTTCCGCCGGGGTCTCGCGCAAAGTCGCTAGGGGCAGCTTGGAAAGGCGCATGGTTCCATCAGTCAATCCGAGCGGCAATTGTAGAGGAACGCGTTTCCAGACGCCTATCGGTTTCGACCTCGCCCGGGAGCTTGTGGCAGACTTGCACCCGTGAACAACAATCGCGAGAAGCTTGCGAAAGGGCGGGCGGTGATCCGCAAGCGGGGGATTTACCTTTTCCCCAACCTGCTCACCAGCGGTGCCCTGTTTGCCGGGTTCTACGCCATCGTCGCGGGTGCGGACGGTGACTTCGCGCGCGCCGCCATATCGTTGTTCATTGCGATGATTCTCGATGCCCTGGACGGTCGCGTGGCGCGAATGACGGGGACCGTGACGGAATTCGGCCGCCAGTACGACTCGCTCTCGGACGTGGTCGCCTTCGGTGTCGGCCCCGCGGTGGTGATGTACCAATGGGGCTTGAAGCACATGGGCGACTACGGCTGGGTCTGGGACAAGGTCGGCTGGGTCGTCGCATTCCTGTTTGCGGCCGGCACGGCCCTTCGACTGGCCCGCTTCACGGCCCGGGGTTCAGTCGGTGACAAGAACTATTTTGAGGGCCTGCCGTGCCCCGCGGCGGCCGGCTTCGTTGCCGGGCTGGTGTGGCTGGCGGCCGATTCCGGCTGGACCGGCCTGCCGGTACTGGCGCTGGCGGCCCTGGTGACCCTGGTATGCGCGGTGCTGATGTGCCTGCGGATCGCCTATCCCAGCTTCAAGCACTTCGCCGTAAACCGGCGCCTTCGCTTCACCCAGATGGCCGCGATCCTGGTGTGCTTCGCTTTCATCGCCCTTGACGCGCCCCGCATGCTGTTCACCTTTTTCGGCATGTACGTGGCCCTGGGGCCGGGCCAGTTGCTGTGGCGGGCGGTGCAGAAGAACCGCCGCCGCAGAATGCGCAAAGCGGTCGACTGAGCCGCGATTCCATGCCCGCTGCAGGCAAGGCTTCAAGCGGTAGCGGAATGCAGATACGGGCTGAGTCCGGCGCATGAATCGGCCTGCCGGCAAGTTCAGCGCTTCGGAGCGCGAGCTGCTGCATTTGATGGGCGCCAGCGTTTGGACTCCAAGTTCAGATCATGACCCAGCTGGGAACGAAGGCATCTTGCCCTCGGCGAGGGCTGGAAGCCCTCGTTCCCAGGGGGATGCCCCCGTTCCCGGCGTGCCCCAAGAGCAGGCCGTTCCCGCCACACCGCCGGAACTGGAAGCGCTTCGCAGCAGGGTGGCCGCTTGCACGGCCTGCCCATTGCACGCCGGGCGCCGGCAAACGGTGTTCGGCGTGGGCAATCCGAAGGCGGAGTGGATGTTCGTGGGCGAAGGCCCCGGAGAGGAAGAGGACCGCCGCGGCGAGCCTTTCGTGGGCCGCGCCGGCAAACTGCTGGACGCGATGCTGAAGGCCATGCAAATGGACCGCACCACGGTGTATATCGCCAATATCGTCAAGTGCCGCCCGCCCGGCAACCGAAACCCCGGCCCGGATGAAGCTGCCGCCTGCATCCCCTACCTCAAGCGGCAGATCGAACTGGTGGCGCCTCGCCTGATCGTGGCCCTCGGCGCGGTGGCGGCGCAACGCCTGCTGGGTACCGACCGGCCGGTAGGGGCGTTGCGCGGCAAGCTTCACTACGCGGCGCAGATGGAAGCGCCGGTGCTGGCGACGTACCACCCCGCATACCTGCTGCGCTCGCCGGGTCAGAAACGCAAGGCCTGGGAAGATCTGCAACTGGCCATGCGTGAGATGGAGACCTTGCGGCAGGCGCGGGACGCCTCTTGACCGGCGCAAGAGGAAAGAGTTCCGCTACTTTCCGGGCCCTGTCGGGCCAGGCATGGCGCTGGGCCATGTACGACTGGGCCAATTCGGCCTTTGCGCTGATCGTCATGACCTCCTTCGTGCCTCTGCTGCTGCGCGAACATTGGTCGTCCGGCGAGTCTTCCACGCAAATCACCTTCCTGTGGGGCTCCGCCAACAGCTTCGCGGCACTCCTGCTGGCGGTGGCCGCGCCGCTGTTGGGCGCGCTCGCGGACCAGGGCGGGAGGCGCAGGGCGATGCTCGCGGTATGCCTGGTGCCGGGGGCCTTGGGTACCTTGATGCTGGCAGCACCGGGGAATGGGCAGTGGGTTGCAGGACTGTCGTTGTTCGTTGTGGCCTGGCTGGGCTATTCCACGGCCAACATCTTCTATGACGCGCTGCTGACGGAAGTCGCCGAGCCGAAACAGTACGACCTGGTTTCCGCATACGGCTTCGCGCTCGGATATATCGGCAGCGCCATGCTGTTCACCCTCTGCGCGCTGGTGGCGGTCAACCCGGCCCGCTTCGGCCTGGCATCCGAAGTGCAGGCCATGCAGTTGAGCATGCTGGTGGTCGGGGTCTGGTGGGTGCTGTTTTCCATACCGCTGCTGCGCGGCGGCCCCCGCGGCGTTCAGCCGGGCCACGGTTCCGGCCTGAGGAAGGCCTGGCGGCAACTGGGCGCCACGATGCGCGAGGCGAAGCGCCACCCGCAACTGTGGCTGTTCCTGCTGGCGTACTTTCTCTACATCGACGGCGTCTACACCATCATCAAGATGGCGGTGGACTTCGGCGCCGCGATCAATCTGCCCGCCTCCGACCTGGTATTCGCGATCCTTCTGACCAACTACCTGGGTTTTCCCGCGACTCTGGCGTTCGGGTTCGCCGGACGGCGTTTCGGTCCCCGGCGCTGCATCTACGTGGCGCTGGCCGTCTACTGCGTGGTCACCTTCCTGGCCAGCATGGCAAGCCAGGCCTGGCACTTCTACCTGCTCGCCGGCATGATCGGCTTGGCCCAGGGTGGTGTGCAAAGCCTGAGCCGCTCCATGTTCGCACGCCTCGCCCCGCCGGATAAGGCCGGCGAGATGTTCGGCTTCTACAACATGTTCGGACGTTTTGCGGCGATCATCGGGCCCGTCCTTACCGGTCTGGTCGCACTGGTCCTGGACAGCCAGCGGCTCGGCGTGCTGGCGATCCTGGTGCTGCTGATCGCGGGCTTTATCCTGCTGACGAGGGTCAGGGAAGGGCAGACGGCAGCTTGAGATCGAAATCCGCGGCGCACTCGAGCGCCTCTTCGTAGCCGGCGTCCGCGTGCCGGACCACCCCCGTGGCCGGGTCGTTCCATAGCACCCGGGCGATACGCCGGTCCGCCGCCTCGCTGCCGTCGCAGCAGATCACCATTCCGGCATGCTGCGAGTAGCCGATCCCCACGCCGCCGCCGTGATGGACCGACACCCAGGTGGCGCCCGAGGCGCAGTTCACCAGCGCGTTGAGAAACGCCCAGTCGGACACCGTGTCGGATCCGTCCCGCATCGCCTCGGTTTCACGATTCGGGCTGGCCACGGAACCGGCGTCCAGGTGATCGCGGCCGATGACCACCGGCGCCGCAAGTTCGCCATTGCGGACCATTTCGTTGAATGCCAGGCCCAGGCGGTGCCGGTCGCCAAGGCCCACCCAGCAGATTCGCGCCGGCAGTCCCTGGAAATGGATCCGCTCCGCCGCCATGTCCAGCCACCGATGAAGCGCCGCGTCGTCCGGAAGAAGCTGCTTGACCCGCTCGTCGGTGCGGGCGATGTCCTCGGGGTCGCCGGATAGCGCAGCCCAGCGGAAGGGCCCTTTGCCGCGGCAGAACAGGGGCCGGATATAGGCGGGCACGAAGCCCGGAAAGTCAAAGGCGTTGTTGACCCCCGTTTCCAGCGCCATCTGGCGGATGTTGTTGCCGTAATCGACCACCGGAATGCCTCGCTCCCAGTACGCGAGCATGGCGCGAACCTGCACCGCCATGGACTCCCTGGCCGCGCGCACCGTTCCGGCCGGGTCGGATGCGCTGCGCTGCTGGTGCTCGGCAAGGCTCCAGCCCAGCGGCAGATAGCCGTTCAGCGGATCGTGCGCCGAAGTCTGGTCGGACACCGCATCCGGAGCGTAACGCGGGTCTGATCCGGACCGGCGGGCTAGGTCGGGGAAAACTTCGGCGGCGTTGCCCAGCAAGCCGACCGAGACCGCCGCCTTGCTCTCGCAGGCCTCGTGGATCATCGCAATTGCCTGGTCGAGGTTGTCCGCCTGCCGGTCCAGGTAGCCGGTACGCAGCCGGAAATCTATCGCCGACTGCCGGCACTCCACCGCCAGCATGCAAGCGCCGGCCATGGTGCAGGCCAGCGGTTGGGCGCCGCCCATGCCACCGAGTCCCGCGGTCAGGAACCATTTGCCCCGCATGTCGCCGTCGAAGTGCTGCCGGCCCATCTCGGCGTAGGTCTCGTGGGTGCCCTGCACGATGCCCTGGCTGCCGATATAGATCCAGGAACCGGCGGTCATCTGCCCGAACATCATCAGGCCCTTGCGGTCCAGCTCGTTGAAATGCTCCAGGGTGGCCCAGTGCGGGACCAGGTTGGAGTTGGCGATCAGCACCCGGGGCGAGTCCGCGGTCGTGCGCAAAACGGCCACCGGCTTGCCGGACTGGACCAGCAGCGTCTCGTCCGCTTCAAGGGCCTTGAGCGAGGCGACGATCCTGTCGAAGGCGTCCCAGTTGCGGGCCGCCTTGCCGCGGCCCCCGTAGACCACCAGTTCCGCCGGGTTCTCCGCCACCTCCGGGTCGAGGTTGTTCATCAGCATGCGCATCGGGGCTTCGGTGAGCCAGGACTTGCAGGACAGTTCTGTGCCTCGCGGCGCCCGGATGATGCGGTTGTCGGTCATTGCCCCGTCCTCTGCCTGGTCTTGCGCGCAACTCCCGCCTTGAATACCTGGTGGCATGGGTTGTGCCCCAAAGCGTAACTGAGTTCCGCGGGCGATTGGGCGTCCCAGACCGCCAGGTCCGCAAGCTTTCCCGGTGCGATCGAGCCCCGGTCGTCCAGGCCCAACGCGCCGGCCGCGTGGATGGTTGCGCCGCGCAGTGCTTCTTCCGGATGGAGTTCGAACAGCACGCAGGCCATGTTCATGGCGGCAAGCAGCGAAAGCATGGGCGAGGTGCCGGGATTGTGGTCGGTGCTCACAGCCATCGGCACGCCCGCGGCCCGCAGGGCCTCGATCGGCGGTTTGCGCGTTTCTCGAAGGTAGTACCAGGCGCCGGGCGCCAGAACGGCAACCGTGCCTGCAGCGGCCATGGCATTGATTCCCGCATCGTCCAGGTACTCGAGGTGGTCGCAGGACAGCGCCCCAAGTCCGGCCGCCATGGCGGCGCCCGAGGAATTGGAAAACTGCTCCGCATGCAGGCGCAACGGCAGTCCGAGCTTGCGTGCTTGTTCGAACAGGGCCCGCACTTCGGCCGCGCTGAAGGCCACGCCCTCGCAATAGGCGTCGACGGCATCGGCCAGGCCCTCGGCCGCGACCGCGGGCAGCACTTGTTCCGTCAACAGGCGCAGGTAGTCCTCGCGCCGTTCGCCGTATTCCGGCGGAAGGGCGTGGGCGCCGAGGAATGTTGCAATCACGTCGATGTCCGGCGTTGATCCCAGCTCACGCGCCACCCGCAGCATGCGCAATTCCGTTTCCAGGTCCAGCCCATAGCCCGACTTGACCTCTACGGTGGTCACTCCCTCGGCCGCCAGTGTCGACAACCGCGCTTGTGCCGTTTGCAGGAGCTCGGAACTTGCGGCCCCGCGGGTCGCCCGCACCGTGGAGGCGATTCCGCCTCCCCTGCGCGCGATTTCTTCGTACGAAGCGCCCCCGAGCCGAAGCTCCCATTCACCGGCGCGGTTGCCTGCATAGACCAGGTGCGTGTGACAGTCGATCAGCCCGGGCGTGACCAGCCGGCCTCCCAGGTCGAGCTGCCGTGCGCCGGGCTGCGGACTTCGATCTCCCGCAGGGCCCGCCCAGGCGATGCGGCCGTCTGTGATCTGCAATGCCGCGTCGTCAATCAGCCCATAGGGTGCGCCACGATTCTCCATCGTGGCGATACGACAGTTTCCCAAGTGGAGATTCATGCCCGGATTGCTGAAATCGGCCGGATTGCCGGCGCAGCGCCACTCCCTGAATACCAGTTCGCGATGATAGCCCGTAAGGGTCCGGACTGCGGGCGTCACTTGCGGCCCGGAATCTGGTGAAATAGGCCCATTGCTTACGTGGCGGGTGATCGTGAAAGAACTGCTGTTCTCAACAATGCTGACGCAGGACGGTTGGAGCCGGGATGTCCGGGTGGAAATCGATCCGCAGGGCAGGATCGGCGCACTGGAGCCGGACGCGCGCAACGCTGCCGTGCAAAGTGTTCGCGGCATCGCGATCCCGGGGGTCCCCAACGCCCACTCTCATGCGCACCAGCGCCTGCTGGCCGGATTGGCGGAGGCCGGGCCGGGGAGTGGCGACTTCATGCGTTGGCGCGAACTGATGTACCGCGTGCTGGGCAAGATGGACCCGGAGAATTTTCAGGCCATAGCCGAGTTGGCGTACATGGAAATGCTCAAGAGCGGCTACACCTCGGTGGCCGAGTTTCATTACCTTCACCATGGCGTCGACGGTGCGCCGTATGCCGAACGCGGGGAGATGGGGATGCGGTGCATTGCCGCCGCCGAGGAGACCGGCATCGCCCTGACCCTGTTGCCGAGCCTGTATGCCCATGGCGGATTCGGCAAGCGGCCCGCTCAGCCGGAGCAGGCACGCTTTCTCTGCGGCCCCGGGACGTATATGGACATTTACTCCTCGCTGCTCCAGGCGGCCGCCGGCCGGCCCGGCCTGCGCCTGGGCTATGCGCCTCATTCGATGCGGGCGGTGGATGAAGCCCTGATGCAGGAGCTGCTTGCGGAAGTGCGGCGGGTGGACCCCGCGGCTCCGGTACATATTCACGTCGCCGAACAGCGCTGGGAAGTGGATGCCTGCCGTCAGTGGTGCGGCGCCACTCCGGTGCAGCGCCTGCTGGATCACGCGCCCGTTGACGCGAGCTGGAACCTGGTTCACGCTACCCATATGAGCGATTCCGAGCGCCGGGCGCTGGCTGCCGCCGAAGCTACGGTGGTGTTGTGTCCCTCGACCGAGGCCAACCTGGGCGATGGCGTGTTCGCCGGGGGCGAGTGGATCGAATTGAACGGCGGGTTCGCCGTCGGTTCCGACAGCCAGGTAACGATTTCCCCCGCGGACGAATTGCGTCTGCTGGAGTACGGGCAAAGGCTGAGGAGCGAATCGCGCAATGGCCTGGGGGCGGTTTCCGACCGCTCGCTTGGGGGGTTTCTGCTGGATGGCGCGCTCAAGTCCGGAGCCCGGGCCCTGGCACAGTGCTGCGGCGTTCTGGATCAGGGTGCGAGGGCGGACATTGTCGTTCTGGATGAGGAGCATCCCGCTCTGATCGGCAGGACAAAGGACCAGGCGCTGGATTCCTGGGTATTTTCCGGCGGCGCGGCTTGCGTGCGAGACGTTTTCGTAGGCGGCCGGCAGGTCGTGAGCGACCGCCGCCATGTCAGGGAGTCGTCGATCGTCGATCGCTACCGCAAGGCGGCGGAGTCCCTGCTGCAATGAACGCGGGAACCGGCCCGGTCTCGATCACGCTCGGCGGCGGGGCGCTGGGCCTGGACACCATGGCCGCGGTGCTCGACGGGCCCGCTAGCGTAAGTCTGCACCCCGAGGCCCTGGCACGCGCCGCCGGTGCGCAGCAGCTCCTGCTTCAAACCGTCGAGGGAGACGCCGCGGTTTACGGCGCCAATACCGGGTTCGGGCGACTGGCCCTGGAGCGCATTTCCACCGAAGACCTGCGCACCCTGCAGCTCAACCTGGTGCGATCTCATGCCGCGGGTGTGGGCGACCCCTTGCCGGACAGTGTGGTTCGCCTGGCCATGGTGCTGAAGCTGAACAGCCTGGCGGCAGGATACTCCGGCGTATCGGGAGAACTGCTGGACCTCCTGGCCCGCTGCATAAGCGAGGAACTCCTGCCGGTGATTCCCTCGCAGGGTTCCGTGGGTGCTTCCGGCGACCTGGCGCCTTTGGCCCACATGGCGCTGGTCCTGGTGGGACGCGGCGAAGCGCGGTATCGCGGCCGGCTGATGCCTGGAGCCCAAGCGCTGGGCGAGGCGGGCCTGGTTCCGCTGGAACTGGGGCCGAAAGAGGGCCTGGACCTCATCAACGGCACGCAGATTTCCACCGCGCAGGCCCTGCGCGGGCTGATCGAGGCGAGGCGCAATCTGAGGTCCGCGGTAGTGGTGGGGGCGCTTTCCTGCGATGCCTTCCGGGCGACCGATGTGTTTAGCGATCGCCGCCTTAACGCACTCAAGCCGCATCCGGGTCAGGTGGAGGTGGCGGCGTTGCTGCGGCGGCTTCTCAAGGGGAGCGAAATTCGCGCCTCGCACCTCGACTGCGACCGGGTGCAGGATCCCTATTCATTCCGCTGTCAGCCCCAGGTCATGGGCGCCTGCCTGGACCTGATCGACAACGCCCGGCGCACGCTTGAAATCGAGGCCAACGCCGTGACCGAGAACCCGCTGGTGTTCGAGGAACAGGGTGAGGTGATTTCCGGCGGCAATTTCCACGGCCAGGCAGTGGCTTTCGCCGCCGACACCCTGGCGCTGGCAATCAGCGAGACGGGGTCGATATCGGAACGGCGCATTGCGGCGCTGGTGACCGGCGAGTTGAGCAGCCTGCCGCCGTTCCTGATGCCGGACGCCGGCCTGAATTCGGGTTTCATGATGGCCCACGTCACGGCGGCGGCGCTGGCGAGCGAGAACAAGCAGCTGTCCACGCCGGCGAGCGTCGACAGCATCCCCACCTCCGCCAACCAGGAAGACCACGTGAGCATGTCGGCCCACGGTTCGCGGCGCCTGGCGAGCATGAACGCGAACACCGCCGGCATCATCGCCATCGAGTGGCTGGCCGCGGCCGCCGGCGTGGACCTGCTGCGTCCGCTTAGCACCTCCGAAACGCTGGAGCGCGTTTACGCAGCGCTGCGCGAGGAAGTGCCGGAACGAACCGCCGACCGCGAGTTTGCGCCCGACATCACCGCCGCCCGCGCGCTGGTCGAAAAGGGTGTGCTGGCGGAGCTGGCCGACGAACTCGCCGCCGCCGACTCTGAAGACTGAGAGATCACGGTGAGTGGCGAAAACGCCACGGCAGAACTCTTCTCCTGCGTCCGCGGAACCACCCCGCTGATCCTTTCCATCCCGCACTCGGGCCTATGCGTTCCGGAATCGATCTCGGCCGAAATGACCCCGGAGGCCCGAACGCTTCCCGACACCGACTGGCGCGTGGATGAGTTGTACGACTTTGCCGGGAAACTGGGCGCAACGGTCCTCAAGGCGCATTACAGCCGCTACGTGGCGGACCTGAATCGCCCGCCGGACGGCGAGCCGCTGTACCCGGGGCAGGCGGTTACCGGCCTGTGCCCTTTGGAGCTGTTCAAAGGCGGTCCTGTGTATCTCCCCGGCGGCGAGCCGGGCGAGGTGGAAATGAAGCGCCGCCGGGTGCAGTACTGGGCGCCCTATCACGACCGCCTGCAGGCGGAGCTGGACCATGCGCGTGAGCGGTATGGCAAGGCGATTCTCTACGATTGCCATTCGATCGCCGCGCTCGTGCCCGGATTGTTCGAGGGGCGCTTGCCGTCATTGAACCTGGGGACCAACAACGGCACCAGCTGCGGTGCGGCCTTGCAGGGCCGGGTGGCGAGCGAAGTCGCCCGCAGCGGATACAGCTACGCGGTAAACGGCCGCTTTGTGGGCGGTTACATCACCCGCCGTTACGGCGCTCCGGAAAAGGACTGCCATGCGCTGCAGATGGAGATCGCCCAGGATGCCTATATGCGGGGAGCTGCCCCGGAGACTTACGACCGGTCCAGGGCCGACAGACTCAAGTCCTGCCTGCGCCGCGTCCTCGCGACCCTGCTGGAATAGCCCTCGACTCAGGCTGTACAGGCACTCAATTTGACCTGGGGTTGTCCGAGGGTCTAAATTGCCCGAAGACATTGAAATTAAGGCTGGCCGTCGTGGTTGGCCGGACGTAGGGTTGGGCGGGGAAGTCTTTTGTTCTCGAATGATGGAGACAAGTATGAACAGGAAAGTGATAGCGGTTGTGGTCGTTTTGCTGGTGGCGGCCGCCGTGGTCCTGCCGGCGGGATACTTCGGCCAGGTGGCCGAAACGACAATGAAGAACCGTATGGCGAACATGCCGTACGGCTTCCAGATGGAGTTGACCGATTACCAGCGGGGGTGGTTTTCCTCCACCGCGCGGCTTGAATGGCAACCGCTGGGCGGTCTGCCGATGCCGGGCATGCTGCCTCAGGGGCCTCTTCCGGGTGGCGCGGCACTCGACTTTCCGCCTCCGCTGGAAATACTGGGCTCGGAGCTGATCGCGATTGATATCGAAATCGCACATGGGCCGGTATTTTTTGCCGTGGCTCCGGGGATAGGCCTGTTTAGCGCCCGTGGCCGGGTGGATTTGGACGATGGGGCATCTTCCGCGGATCAGGATGCACCGGATAGTCGGGACAGCTACATGGAGCTCTACGTGAGTTCCTTCACGGGCGCAACGGTCAACAATCGCCTGGAAGTACCGTACCTGGAGTGGGGACTCGGCCCGCTGACCCTGAGTCTGGCGGGTGCGCTGGTGGAAGGCGAGTGGACCGGGCCCGGTTCCTTCCAGTTGCAGTTCCTCGCCATGGAGAACATGGAGATGAACATCGGTCTTGCCGGCACCGGCGTGAGCGTCTCGCTGTCGGATCTGGACAGCCGCACGGAGTATCCGCAGGGTCTGGAGAGCGGGGCGATTCTTGCTGTCACGGAATCGATCTCTTCGGTCGGTGAATTACGGGTCGGGAGTTCCGGCGGCAATACCGTGATGCGAATGACCGGCCTGAGTTCCGTGGATTCCATGTCGATGGAAGAAAACGGCACTTATCGCACCGGTAGCGACGCAACGATCGAGTCCGCGGAGTTCCTGGACCGCGAGTTTGCGCCGATTGAGATCAAGCAGGTTGCCGGAGGCTTGAGTGAGGCGTCCTTGTTGAAGTTGCTCGCAGCCCTGGACGGAGGAATCTTCGAGATTCCACCTTCTCCGCAGATGCCTGAAAACGACCCGCAAGCGCCTGCCGCGACTCCACCCGCCGGGCCGGCTCTTGTCGCGATGCCGCAGTTGACCCCGGAAGTGAGTGAGGCGGTCCGCGCAATGCTTGCGGACAGTCCTTACACGGACATCAGTGCCGTACTGACGTACAAGGGGGAGCACGTCATTGATTTGAGAATACGCCAGTCTTTCGACGGCGAGCGCCTGCCGGCAACAGCGGACATGATGAATATGCTGGGCTTGCTCTCGATGATGGACTACGCTGTGGACTTCGAGATTCCGATCGCAGCCGCCGAAGACTTGATCGGTCAGGGAATTATCCAGATGGGCCTGATGCAGGGATTGCTTCAGCAGACCGAAACGACCTACAGCCTGAGTGTGGCGCTGGAAAACGGCACGCTCACGATCAATGGGCGGCCGATGCCGATTCCCATGATGGGGCCGCCGCCCGCTCCCCCCGGCTAGTGCAGCTCCAGGATGCTGCCGTGGCCGTGGATGCGGTCGCGGATGCTTGAGCGGCGTAGAGCGTCCCAGTACGTAACGGCGTTGATCGCCAGCACCGGCTTGCCCAGCCAGGACTCGGCCTGTGCGCAGATGTCCATGGCCGGCAGGTTGGTACCCACCTGAACGATCGCTTCGGCGTCGTCGCCGTCGAGTTGGCGCAAGGCGGAGCGCATCTCGGCTCCGGTGGTGTGAGCGATCTCGATCGGTGACGGGCACTTGAGGCCGGTCAGGCGCAATACGTCGAAGCCCGCCTGCAGGAAGTAGTCGCGCACCTGCACGTCGCCGCGCGGCATGTGCGGGGTCAGCACGGCGATCTTCTCGACCCCGAAAGCCCTTAGCGCGGCCACAGTCGCCGTTGAACCCATGGAAACACCCACACCGGCGCGCTGCGCCAGGCCGTCCTGCAGTTCCGCAGCCTGCTTTACCCCGCCCCAGAACGCTTCCAGCGCCACCCCCATGATGACGTGATCGACCTGCGCGGAGGCGACCCGGCCGATCGCGTCGCCCATGCCGTCGCGCATCGCCTGCACGTGTTCAAGGAAGTCCTTCTCGGTTGTGATCTTGCGCTGGCGGATGCTGACCCGGCCGGTGTGATTGGTCACCCCCGGCGGGCGCAGCAGTTCGCATTCGGGCTGCACCGTGGTGTTGGTGGAAGGCACGGCGAGGCCGACGCGAAGGCGGTGGCCGTGGTAGTCGGTCATGGCGGTTCTCCGGGGCGGAAATGCGTGCGGGGATTGTAATTGCCGGCGAAATCGTTGAGTATCCGCCGTCATGTCCAACGCTTCCCCCGCCCAAGGCGGCGTCTATCGGCTGCTCGGGTTCATATCGTTGCGCCTGGAGGAAGGGGTGCGCAGCCGCCATGTGAACGCGCTCTATTTCGGGGCTTTCTTCTCCATCGGCCTGCTTACGTTCATCAATGTGCAGCAGGGCTATCTGTTCACCAACCTGGGCATTCCCGAGGACGAGTGGGGCGGGCTGGCCGGCGGGCTGCTGGTACTCAACGAACTCGTCGTCCTGGCGACCGTGTACCTGTTGGGGACCCTGTCGGATCGCATCGGACGGCGGGTGGTTTACGCGCTGGGCTTCAGCATGGTGGGCATCTGCTACGTGCTGTATCCGATGGCCACTACGGCCGATCACCTGTTTCTGGCCCGGCCGCTTTTCGCGATCGGCGCCGCGTGCATTTCCGCCATGCTGGCGTCGGTCATCAACGACTACCCCGACGAGGCCTCGCGCAGCCGGTTCCAGGCGGTGGCCTTCATACTCAACGGGATCGGCATCAGCGTGGTCAATGGAATGGCCGGCAGGCTGATCGAGGGATACAAGGGTATGGGCCTGGAATCGGTCATGGTGGGGCGGGCCACGTTCTGGACCGCGGCCGGCGCCTGCCTGATCGTGGCGGTGGTGCTGGCAGTCTTTCTCAAGCCGGGCGCACCGGCCCAGGTCGAGAAGCGGGAGGGCCTGTTCAAGACTTGGGGCGTAGCGTTCCGCGCGGCGCTCAATCCCCGGGTGGCCCTGGCCTACATCGGCGCGCTGGTCTCGCGCGGCGACCTCGCGGTCGTCAGCGTGTTCTACTCGCTGTGGTTGCGGCAGGTGGGAATGGAGCAGGGCCTGACGAGCGAGGAGGCGCAGGCACGCGCAGTACTTTTCTACATCGTGGCGCAGGCGTTTGCGGTGCCCTGGGCGGCGATCATGGCGCCGATCCTCGACCGGATCGACCGTGTGGCGGGCATTGCGATCGCCATGTTCCTGGCCGCCTGCGGCTACCTGTCCATGCCGTTCTTCCCCGATCCCATCAGCAACTGGATGTTCCTGGGTGCGGCCCTGATCGGCATGGGCGAGATGTGCGCGCAGCTCTCGGCCATCGCGCTGATCGGCAAGGAAGCCCCGGTGCGCGGCCGGGGTTCGGTGATCGGTCTGTTCAGCTTTTTCGGCGCCCTTGGGATCATGGGCTCCGGCTACTTCGGCGGCTGGCTGTTCGACAACTGGGCGAGTTACGGGCCTTTCGTAATGGTAGGCTGCGGCAACGTCGTGGTTTTCTCGCTGGCGCTGCTTTTGCTGTGGTACGAGGCCAGGCGCCGCAAGGCGCAAGCCGGTTTGGCGGTAATCAAATAAAGGGGCAAACATGCAACAACAAAGACGGGAAATCATCACCAGCTTCGGCGCCGTCGGCGCTTTCGGCGCGGCAGCGCTCGCGTTCGGGCAGGCGCCGCGCAAAGCCTTTGCGGCCGACAGCGCTTCTGCCGGCTCGCCGGACTACATCGGCGGCCCGTATGTTGACCTTCGCACCGGGGCAGGCAACAAGATCGGCTATGCACGCATGCAGGGCGACCTGGACGAGAGCAAGCAGCGAATCGGGTGGTTCAAGGGCTACGTCATGGGAGTGCGGCCCGGCGAGGCAATCCGCGACCTGTTCGGCTTCGCCGGCTTCGGCGCGTCGCGCCTGGAAACTCAGCCGGACGGCGGCCTGGCCAGGGTTTTGCGTGAGGTGGGTTACTACACCGATCTGCGCAGCGGCGAGGTTTTAGAGGAGTGGCACAATCCCTATACCGACGAGACCGTATCCACGGTGCCTATCGCCAACGATCCTTTCAATACCGTGATCCGCGACCATTTCTCGCGGCCGCCGCAGTTCGGAGGCCTCAACGAGGACGACGTCCGCCCGCCCCGGCCGTTCATCCTGCCCTGGCGGCAGCTTGGGGAGCGGCTGGATATGGAGCGTCATATTCATCTTTACTACAAGAGCGCTCTGGACCCGAAGGTGTGGGCGCGTGAGTCGTCGGGCGATATGGTGCGTGTGTCGGAGTTTTTCGCGTATCACATACGGGGCGCGGATATGCAGAACCCGGATCTCAGCAACATTCCAACAAACGGCGTGTGGAACCGGACCACGCCCTGGCTGCCCTGGATGCTGATGGGCCAGGCGCCGGGCCACTGCCAGTACGCATGTTTCATGGGGTCGGGCCAGGACCTGGAGCAGATCCACAGCCGGGCGTTGCTGGATTACACCGAGAAACACTATCCGAAATACTTCAATGCGCCGGAGACCTACCATCCCGACACACCCAGCCTGTCGAGCCTGGAAATGTACGCCATTGAACAAACACCGGCCGGGCCGAAGCAGGGTGGCTAGCCGGGAACCCGGGCTCCTTCCGACACGTTTTCTGGCGGACTACGGCAATGTGCTGGTATTCTTGCTCGCCACACGCCTTCCGCAGCATGAGACTTCGTTCCTGAGGGGATGCTGCGCGACGGGCCAGGGAATTTAGAAACATCGCAATAAGGGGAAAACCTATGCAATCGCAACGGCGGGATTTCATCAAGGGCTTTGGGGCCGTGGGCGCATTCGGCGCAGCGGCGCTGAGCATGGGAGCATGCGGGGACGTCAACGTCACCATCAACGACGAAGACGTTGTGGGTGGCGACGGCGGCGATTCCTCGGGCTCCAAGGACTACCTGAGCGGCCCTTACCTGGATCTGAGCACCGGCGAAGGAAACAAGTTCGCCTTCGCGCGAACGCAGGGGGATCTCGACGAGAGCGTGCAGAAGACCGGTTGGTTCAAGGGCTACGTGATGGGCGTGCGCCCGGGCGAGGCGATTCGAGACCTGTTCGGCTTTGCCGGGTTCGGCGTATCGCGCCTGCAGCAGAACGAGGACGGTTCGATCGCCAAGATCCTGCGCGAGGTGGGCTACTACACCGATCTGAAGACCGGCGAAGTGATGGAGGAATGGCACAACCCGTACAACGATGAGACCGTTCCGGTGGTGCCGATCGCCAACGATCCCTTCAACTACGTGATCAGCGACTATTTCCCTGATCCGCCCGAATTCGGCGGACTGAACGAGGAGAAGCCCCCGAAGATTCCATTCCAGCTGCCCTGGACGCAGCTCGGTGATCGGATCGACATGGAAGTCCACATCCACCTGTATTATCCGAACGCGCTCGACCCGGCCAAGTGGGTGCGGGAATCCTCCGGCTCAATGGTGCAGGTTTCCGAAATGTTCGCCTATCACCTGAATGGCGCCGACATGCAGAACGCCGACAAGACTACGGTGCCGTATCACGGCGTATGGAACCGCACCACGCCCTGGCTGCCGTGGATGCTGATGGGTCAGGATGCCGGTTTTTGCCAATACGCCTGCTTCATGGGCGCTGGCGAGGACCTGGAGCAGATTCATAGCAGGCAGCTGCTGGACTACGCCGAGAAGCACCATCCCAAGTACTTCAACGCACCGGAAACCTACGATCCTGAAACGCCCAGCCTGTCGAGCCTGGAGTGGTACAACATCGAGCGCACACCGGCGCCGCCCAAGGGCGAATAGCCGTTCCGGCTGATTGAACCTGCGCTTGCGGCCGTCACCGGCCGGCCGCAAGCCGCACCGTTTGGCCGGTAAGGGAGCGATGCATATATGGCCCGCGGAATCGACGCAGCCAAAACGCGCGATTTGAAGCCGGATCCTTCCGGCAAGCGTTTGCTGGGTCTATGGTTCGTGCCGGGGTTGACGACGGCCAACAGTTGGTCGTTCCTTTTCGTTTCGTTTACCACCGTTGGCCTGCTTACCGCAATAACCGGTGTCCAGACCAATGTCTTAAGCGAAAACTTCGGTATCGAAGCCAGGGACCAGGGGCAATGGATCAGCGCGCTGGTCCTGTGGACCGAATTCGCGTTGCTTGCCGTGTTCGGCTTCGTGGGAGTGGCCGCCGATCGCATTGGCCGCCGCCAGCTCTTTGCCGTGGGGCTGGTGTTCCTGGGATTGAGTTACGTCTTTCACGCCTATGCCGCCGAGATATGGCAGCTGTTCGGGGCGCGCATTGTCTATGCTGTGGGCATAGGCGCGTCCACCGGCATGCTCGCCACCATCCTGGCCGACTACCCGCAGGAAATCTCGCGCGGCCGTGTTGTGGCGATCAGCGGTGCGCTCACGGGGCTGGGCGTAGTACTCATCAAGCTGATGTTCGGCGACGGCGCCCGGGTGCTGGTGGACCGCCTCGGCCTGCCCGAGGAATCGGCTTTGACCCTGGGCTTGTTCCTGGTCGCTGGGGTTGCGTTCATAACCGCCGTTGTCGCGGGTTTCGGCCTGCAGCCCGGTACGCCGACCAAGCGCGAAGAGCGCCCGCCGGTGAAGGAATTGATTACCGCGGGCGTTCGCGAAGCGGTCAGGAACCCGCGCATTGCCGTGGCCTACGCGGGCGCGTTTGTGGCCCGTAGCGACCTGGTGATCCTGGGCAGTTTCCTCACCCTGTGGGGCCGGTTTGCGGTCGAAAGCGCGGGTATGACCGGGTCCGAGGCCCAGGCAATGAGTGTGCGCCCCTTCGCTGTGTCCCAGACTGCCGGGCTGTTGTGGATTGTCCTGCTGGGCTTCCTGCTGGAGAAGCGCGACCGGCTGTTCGCGCTGGTGGTGGCCTTTGGGGTAGCCACAGTGGGTTATCTGGGAATGTGGTTTGTGGACGACCTGCTCGCGGTGCAAACGATTCCGCTGCTCTGCCTGCTGGGCGCAGGACAGATCAGCGCCTTTTGGGGCGCCACCACGCTGATCGGGCGCGAGGCGCCGAAAGCGTCGCGCGGCTCCGTGGTCGGCGCCTTCAATTTGAGCGGAGTGCTGGGCATCCTGTTGTTTGTGGCGCTGGGCGGGATTCTGTACGACAAGTACGGGCCGGCGGCGCCCTTCATCATGGTCGGTTGCGCCAATCTGCTGGTCGTGGCGGCAGCCGGGCTGCTGGCGCTCAAGGAATCGCGCGACGCTGCGGCTTCCGCCGGCGCGTGAGTTGCGCGCGGAGGGTCACTAATTGAGTGATACCGGCGAGCGCGTCAACTGGCGCGCCCTTCTGAGCCCGTACTTCCTGCAGGTGTTCGGCATCTGCGTGTTCGGCTGGACCCTGGCCAACATGGACCAGGCGTTCTTCGGCTACGCCATTCCTCCGATCAAGCTCGATTTTGGGATCGGCGACCAGGAGATCGGCTACATTCTGTCAGCGTCGTTCCTGGCGGCCGCGTTCTTTATCGTCATAGCCGGGCTGCTCACCGACCGCTACGGCCGGCGGATGATGTTCTCCGTCTTCCTGGCCCTGTCGGCGCTGATGGTCGGGCTTTTTTCACTGGCGCAGACGCTCTCCATGCTGATCCTGCTGCGTCTTGTGGGCTGGTGTTTGTGTTCCGGCATGGTGCCGATCGTCAATTCCTACGTGGTGGAGACCTCGCCCGCCCGTTTCCGCGGGTTCAACGCCGGCATCCTGCAGATCGGCTATCCGCTGGGCTGGTTCATCGGCGGACTGCTGGCAGTGGAGTTGATGGGCAACGCCGAAATCGGCCGGGTGGTCGGAGAATTCTGGGAATCGCTGGGAATCTTGCCGGCCGAGGCCGTGCAGGGCGAAACCGGAAGCTGGCGCCTGCTGTTCATGGTGGCGTTCGCGGTCATACCCATCGCCGTGGTTCTGTACTGGTTCCTGCCCGAGAGCCAGCGTTTCCTGGAGGAAAAGAAGGCCCAGGAGGCCTCTCCCGAAACGCAAATGCGGGCCCGCGAGCGGATCGCCCTGTTGCTGAGCCCCCAATACATCCGCCGCGTTGCCCTGGGTTGGATCGCCGCGCTCACTTTCGGCGGCGCCTACGCGGGAACCGCGTTCTTCTTCCCGACCTTCTTCCACGAAGTACGCGGCCACACGCTGGAGGAGGCCAATCTCATCGTCGGGATTTCCTACGGCATCGGCGCGCTGGGCTACATCGCCTCTTCGATGGTCGGCGAGTTCCTGACCACACGCCGCAACACCGTGGCGATCTGGGTATTCATCGCCATCCCCATCGCCACCGCTGTTTTCTGGCTGGACCTGGGGCTCGGCGCCGACATCGCGCTGATGGCCGCCATGACCTTTTTCTTCTACGGCACCATCGCGGTGCTCCAGACCTACCTCGCCGAAGTATTTCCGACCCGGGTGCGTGCGACCGCGGTGGCCTTTGTGGCCGGTGTGGGCATCAACCTGGGATTCGCCATCTATCCGCTGGTGGTCGGGGGACTGGTCGGACTGATCGGCTGGCAGTGGGCGTTCACGGTTACGGTAATACCCAGCCTGATACTGACCGGCTTGTCCACGCTCATGCAGGTCAACGTGCGCTCGGGCGAGCGGCTGGAAGACATCACGGACTAGGACCGGCATGTCCGACTTTCCCGGCCCGCTTCTCGACGGCTATCGTTCATTCCGCAAGGACCGCTACGAACCGGAGCGTGCTCATTACCGCTCGCTCGCCGAGCGCGGGCAGAGTCCTCAGGTCATGGTCATTGCCTGTAGTGATTCACGCACCGCGCCGGAGACGATTTTCAGCGCCGCGCCGGGAGAGGTTTTCGTCGTCCGCAACGTCGCCAACCGGGTGCCTCCCCATGAACCCGGCGGCGCGTGCCACACCACTGCCGCCGCGCTGGAGTTCGCTGTCCAGGGCCTTGGGGTCCGGCATGTGGTGGTGCTCGGACATGGGCGCTGCGGCGGCATAGCTGCAGCGTTGCACCCCGCCGGGGAACCGCTGTCGCCGGGGGACTTCATCGGCAAATGGATGAGTCCGCTCCGCCCGGCCGTCTCCGAGGTGGAGGCCGACGGGGAGATGAGCGATGCGGAACGGCAAACTGCGCTCGAAAGATTGTCGATCCGCTCCTCGGTCGCCAACTTGAGGACCTTCCCTTTCATTGCGGATCTTGAGGGCCGCAAGCTGCTCGGCCTGCATGGCGCGTGGTTCGACATCGCATCCGGCGAGCTGTGGACGATGGACGGGGCGAGCGGAGAATTCTCCAGGGTGTGACCCTCCAGCCCCGACTAGTAGATGCGGGGAATAATGCGCCAGGGGACGCGCTTGCGGTATTCCTCCCACAGCGCTCCGTATTTTTCGGCGCAACGGCGGTCGTCGTCGCGTTCGCGCGGAACCAGCAACAAGACGTAATAGAGCGGATACAGCCAGGGCCCCAGCGCCAGGGGCCAGCCCAGCGAAAGCGCCAGCCCGCTGGCCATGAGGAGTTCTCCCAGGTAGTTGACATGCCGGGAGACGCCCCAGAAACCGCTGCAAAGGACGCGGCGCTCGCCATCGGTGATTGCGCGCTGGGCGACAAGACCCAGAAACGGCCGCTTGGGGTTACGTTTGAATGCGAATTTCTGCATGTTGGCTCCGCGCGCCAGCACCCAGCCGATCAAGAACAGCAATGCGGCAAAGACGTACAGCCACAAAGGGGCATTCGGATTGGGCCGCTCGGCGACCGCCCACAGGCCGACGGCGTAGAAGTAGGGATACCAGACCAGGCAACCCCAGATCAGCTTGAAGCCCAGGCGTTCCGCGAACAGGTCGTAGGTGTAGAGGTGGACGCGCTCGAAGAACAGGTAGTCGCAGATGAACCAGGTGAACAGCAGGACGTACAGCACCACGCCGGGCGACAGGTCGCCGGGGTTGTTCATATGGTGATGGGCGGCGAATGACAGCAGGTTCAGCTGCAGGAGCGTGGCGCCGGCCAGGTACAGATACATCTTCGCGTCGGCTCGCCCATTGAACATCTGCGGGTTTACGCGCCGGCCCAGGTAGTACTCGGCCGGCAACGAGTTCCCGCGGCCCGGGGCGGAGAAAACCACCCAGCCGGCAATTGTCAGGCCCAGCACGCAGGCGCCGGCCGCGCCGGCCCAGCGATGCCGCCAAAACCAATCCCAGGGCAGGACTCCCGTGTAGCCCAGCGCGAACCACAGCGCCAGGCACAGGGCGAAGACGCGCAGTCCGTTCAGCCGATAGGACAGCGGCTCGCCGCTCTTTTCGTGGCGCGCATAGCCCGCAAGCTTGCGTGCCGGCAGGACCAGGTGCAGGACCAGCACCACGGCGAACACCAGCCAGCCGGAAACGAAACCCGCGACGAGGTTGTTCATATGGCTTTCCCGATGTACTTCCCGATCAGGCGTATCAGGGGCTTGCGAGGCAGCAGGCGGGTAATCAGCTGGTTGCCGATGCGGTTGAGCGCACCCGGAATCACCCTGGGGCCCTTGCCCAACGCATCGAGAGTGGTGGTCGCTACGGCCTCCGGCGACAGAATACCTGGCGCAACGCGGCGGAAATTCCTGTGATAGCCAGGCGTGCTGATCGCGCCCGGGCAGGACACAACGACATCGATTCCGTGCTTGCCCAGTTCATACCAGAGCCCTTCGCCCAGGATAGTGTTGAATGCCTTGCTCGCAGCGTAGGTGGCAATTCCCGGCCAGCCCTGGATGCCGGACATCGAGGACATCAGCACAACCGCGCCCCGACCGCGCTCCTGCATGGGTTCAAGCAGCGTGCGCGTGAGGGTCAGCGGCCCGAGCACGTTGATGCGCACCAGCCGCTCCAGCTTTTCCTGCTCCAGCTCCGCAAATGGACCGGTGGGGATCAGGGCGGCGTTATAGACCAGCACACCCGGTGAGCAGTCTTCCACAACCTCCTGAATAGCCGGCGCCAGGTCCGCCCGTGCCAGGTCCAGGGCCAGGCAGCGCGCCTCCACGCCGTACTTGTGGGTCAGCCTCTCCGCTGCTTCCGCCAGCACGTCCTCGCGGCGTGCGATCAACAACAGATTCATGCCGCGCGCGGCAAGCTGTTCGGCAAAGGCGGCGCCCAGACCCTCGGAAGCCCCGGCGACCAGCGCCCAGTCGCCGTACCGGCTTGTGAAGTCGCTCATCAGCTACGGCCCGGCCGCCACCGCCGGCAAGCGACGGATTCCTTACAGATCATCCTCGCGACATTCCATATAACATCCCCCCGATGGGCGATACAGTAACCCAGGAAACGTCGCTCAAGGCGCAAACCGTGCGCGTGATCCTGCTTCTACGCGGGCAGCGGCATGAGTTCCGCATGGACCCGGCCCGGGGCCTGGACATTCTCAGCGCCGCCATCGAGGCGGGGCTCACACCGCCGCACTCCTGCCGAAGCGCAATCTGCGCCACCTGCCGTGCGCGGCTGGTGGAGGGCGAGGTCCGAATGCGACAGCATCACGCCCTGCTGGATGAGGAGATCGATGCCGGGTTCGTGCTTTGCTGCCAGTCGCTGCCGCTCAGCTCGAACGTGGTTCTGGACTACGAACTGCCCGCTGCCTGAAACGCTGTTCCGGCAAGGTATTCGGCCCCTCTGGCGAGGCCAAAAATGTTATGATAAATCGGCTGATCTCCCCGTTTGCGGGACACTAACTCTTTGGAGGTATGACGGATGAAGAAAGGCAGTCTAGTAGCAGGTTTGCTGGCCACCGTGTTGATCACGCCATTGGCCATGGCCCAGGACGACATGGTCCTGGAAGAGATCATCGTGACCGCCCAGCGGCGTGAGCAGAGCCTGCAGGAAGTTCCCGTGGCCGTAACCGCGTTCACGGGCGAGGCACTCGAAATCGCCAACATCACCGAGGCGGCGCAGTATCTCGATCTCACGCCCAACGTCAGCTATACCGAGGACGGCCAGGTGGGCTCCCGCGGTATCAGCATCGCGATGCGCGGCGTCAGCAACATCAACACCGACGAGAGTTCGTTCATTCAGTCCATCGGCGTGTACCTGGACGAGTTCAGCGTGGCCTCCGTGGGGCAGGGCACCGTCAACCCGCAGTTGCAGGACCTGGAGCGGATCGAAGTCCTGCGCGGACCGCAGGGCACCTACTTCGGCCGCAACGCCGTAGGCGGGGCGCTCAACCTCACCACCCGCAAGCCGCAGCCCGAATTCGATGCCAGCGCCAGTTTCGGCGCACGCAAGTTCGAGGGCGCCAGCGAGCAGATGGACTTCGGCGGCATGATCAACATGCCGGTTAGCGAGAATTTCATGCTGCGCGGCGTGCTCTACTACGAGGACTCCGGCGGCCTGGTCGAGAACATCGTTCCCGGCGGCGGCGATTCCGGCCACGAATACACCATGGCCCGCGTTTCCGCTCGCATGATGCTCGACGAGTCCACCACCGTGGACCTGATGGTCATGCACAGCGACGAGCAGCAGGGCCACGACGAGAACGTGCCGGCCGGCGTATGGGACACGGACTCCGTGGCCACCTTCCTGTTCCGCGGCCCTTCCGGCGGATTGCAGGCCCCGGTCGATCCGGGCACCGGCTTCTGGCCGGACAATCGCAACAAGGTCGGGCGCTCGCCTATCGGTGAGAAGACCGACAACACCACCAGCCTGGCCATCCTGAAAGTAAGCCGCGAAATGTCCGACACATCGACGCTGAACTGGATCACCGGCTGGATCGACACCGAGACCGACCGGGTGTTCGACAATGACCTGGTGCCGGAAAATGTTGTTTTCCGTGAACAAACGCGGGAAGGCAACTCCTTTAGCACGGAGCTTCGCCTCGACATCACAGCCGATGACTTTGACTGGACCATTGGCGCGATGTACGCGCGCGATGAGAAGGAACTCTGGGGCCAGGTGCAATTGGGCACGACCACCGTCGTGAACGGCGTGGATCACGCCGCAATCGGCTCGCTGCCACCGGCCTTCCTGAACGACGTGTTCGGGCGGCCGTTCTGCCTGGCCTGTGCTACCGACGGCTTTGAGTTGACCAGCGTGGCCGTATTCACCGACGTGACCTGGCACATGAGCGACCGTTTCGATTTCACGCTTGGCGGGCGCTATACGTCGGATGACGTCTCAAACACTTACTACCCCCTGAATCCCGCCGGCGGTGACCGTTGGCCCAATGACCTGGTGCCGACTGCCGAGATTGGCAACGAAGACACTTTCACCGACCTTTCGCCGCGGATTGCGCTGTCCTACGACGTCACGGACGCGGCCACCGTCTATGCGACGGTGTCGCGGGGATATAAGGCCGGCGGTTTCTCGCTGGCCCGCAACGGCGCCGACAACTCGGCGGTGAACGAGACCTTCCGGCCGGAAGTCCTGACCAACTACGAGCTGGGCGTGAAGTCCGAATTGTTCGGTGGCCGCGCGCGCTTCAACGCGGCGGTGTTCCAGTTGGATTGGGAGGACCTGCAACTCGAGACCTTCTTCTTCCTGGTGCCCGGCGACGCCACCAGCAATGTGGAGCTGACGATCAACGTGCAGGAAGCACGCGCAACAGGCCTGGAGGCCGAGCTGGCGGCGCTGGTCAGCGAGAACCTCACCATTACCGGCGGTATCGGCGTGATCGACACGGAGATCTTAAGCGACGACGTGGCCCGTTTGAGCGGCAATCTGTTCGTGAACCTGAAGGGCGAGCCGCTGCCGCGGGCGCCGGAACTGACCTTCAGTATGGCGGCCGATTACCATTTCACACTGGATCGGTGGGACGGATGGGCAAGACTCGAGTGGATATACAAGGACTCGCAGTTCTCCACGATCGAGGATGTAACTTACCTGCAGACCAGCGGTGCGACGATCTACTCCGATCCGCTGACGCAAACGGATTGGATCGCACAGGTGCCCAGCCGTAGCGACGGCTTCCCGTTCCGGACGCCCGAGGCCGACATCTTCAACCTGCGGGCCGGTGTGCATCTCAACGAGTGCTGGGAGGTCGTGGCCTACGTCGAGAACCTGACGGACGAGGAGTACTACACCGGCACCGGCGAGAACTTCGGTTTCAGCGGCTTCCGCCTGCGTCCACACCCCCGCATCCTGGGCGCCAAGGTCAATTACAAGTTTGGTCGATAGAAAACCCCGGGAAAGAGGGCTTCCAGCCCTCTACCGAGGGCAAGGATGCCCTCCTTCCCGGCCTCATTCGCCCATGAGAGGCCGCACTGTCAGGGTGCTGGCTGCGTGCCTGACGGTCGCAGCGTCCTGCGCGGCGCATTCCGCTTTCGCACAAACGCGCGACGTCAATTTCGCGGTAGTCGGCAAACACGCGGGGTTTGAGCAGACCGGCTCCGGCGCGCCCAAGCGCCAGTATTACTCATTCTTTTCGGAGATTTTCCTGGCGGACGGTACTCCGCTTGCTCAAGCCACATTGGTGCGGCCGGATGGCCGTGAGGTCCAGTTCACTGACCAGCGTGGCGCCATGGGCCCTTCGCAAGACCAGATCCTGCTGATCCGGGGCGACCGGCGCTACGACAGCGAGGCCGATATAGATGAAGCATGGCCCAATGGCGAATATGCCTTTCGCTACCTTCCGCCCGGCGCCGATGACCCGGTTGCAATACCGGTACGGCTCGGAGACGGCGAATACCCGGCTGGCCCCAGTGTCTGGCTGGAGCAGAACGGCAGCGAAGTGGATTCCGACAGCGTCGATCCCATGTCGGACCTGCTGGTGCGGTTCACACCCTTTGAATCCGGGCACGCGGACCCGCGCGAGATCTGCGACGACTTGATCTTCGTGATCCTGCGCGACGAAGACAGCTACAAGGTCGATCACAGCGGCCGGCCATTCCAGGGCCAGCGCTTCATGCTGTATTCCGACACCGAACGCGTAATTCCGGCCGCGGCTTTGGCCCCCGCCAGCCGCTACTCGCTCAGCGTGGAACTGGCCACGCTGGAGGACACGGCCCGTGGCGCCGGCGTGCCGGTCATGTCGACCCGCGCGGTAACCACGGCGCTGGAAATCCACACGCTCCCGCCGCTCCCGCAGGTGATGGACTAGGGCCTAGTCCTTGTAGTCTTCCATGTCGGCCGAGTTCGGCTGACGGTATATGGACTCCGGAAATTCGGCCTGCCCGGCGCCATCGGGCGTCCGAAACCGTAAGCCATGCCCTTCCTTGATCGTGTACCGGACTTCCGCTTGGCCCCCGGTTTCCAGGTTCAGTTCGTACAAGCGCTGTCGCATTCGGCGCACCACGGTCTCGTAACGGGGGTCGGCGATCAGGTTATGCATTTCTCCTGGATCATTTTGCAAGTCGTACAACTCGTCCGTGTCCCAGATTCCATGGTATTGAATCAGCTTGAATTCGTCGGTACGTAAAGAGAACGTGGTCGGCGTTTGCGGAAAGACCCAGTTCCAGAAATACTCGTAGAACAGTTCGGATCGCCATAGCGGGACCGTTTCGCCGCGCGCCAGGGGGCCGAAGTCCCGCCCGTGCATGGGCCTCGGCGCTTGCACGCCTGCAAGCGAAAGCAAACTCGGTGCAATGTCGATGTTGGCAACCATTTCGTCGACCACGGTGCCGGCAGGAAAACGCCCGGGCGCATGCGCGAGCAGCGGAACGCGCATGGATTCCTCGTAGGCATTGCGTTTGTCGATGAGACCATGCTCGCCGAACATGAAGCCGTTGTCGCCCATAAACACCACGATTGTGTTCTTGCCGATGCCCTGATCGTCAATCCAGGCGAGTAGCCTGCCCACGCTGTCGTCTACCGCGGCAAGCGTCCTGTGGTACTGACGGATGTAGTCGCGAATGTCCAGGTCACTGTGATAGGCGAAATCCACGCCGTGCCAGCTGTTCCGTTGATTTCGCACCCACATCGGCTTGCCCGCGTAATTTTCCTCAGTGTCAGCCGAACTTTCCGGAAGCTCAATTACGGCCTCCGAGTAGAGGCTGTTGTGCCTTTCCGCCGGCGTGAAGTTCGCGTGTACGGCCTTGTGCGACAGGTAAAGGAAAAACGGTCGCTCCCGGTCGCGCTCTTGCAACCATTGCATCGCGTAGTCCGTCAACTCGTCGGTTATGTAACCCTGCTGCGGGACGCGGTTTCCGTTAACGTTAATCGTGCTTCCATCAACCGGCGTGTAAACGCCCTGGCCGGCGAAGCTGACCCAATGGTCGAATCCCGGCTGTCTGGTATCGCTGTGCAGGCCCATGTGCCACTTGCCGATAAACGCCGTTTCATAACCGTGGGCTTGTAGATCCTCGGGGAAGAAAACGATGTCGTCCCTCAAGTTCTGCTTCAGGTTGTCGACTACACCATGAGCATGGGCGTACAAGCCGGTAAGGATTGATGCCCGGCTCGGCGAACACAGCGAAGTTGTAACGAACGCGTTCCTGAAGTGCACGCCCTCCTGAGCGAGCCTGTCGATATGCGGTGTCTGGATTTCATCATTCAGGAAACCCAGCGCGTCATATCGTTGGTCGTCGGTAAGCACGAAAATAATATTGGGCCGTGCCTCCTCGACCGGCGGATCCTGAGCGCAGGCAAACAGCAGGATCATGGCTGCGGGCAGCGTCAATGCGCGGTTCGTCATTCGAGTGTTCAAAGGAATACTTCCAGCGGTTCGTGCGGCGCATCGCAGTCGATCAGGTCGACCCGTTTCTCCCGAATCAGGAAGCCGTGCTCTAGCGGCCGCAAGCGGTATGTGAATAAGCCGGCGAAACGGCGCGTGCGTTCACCCTGGCGCTCTGTCAACTGGAAGCGCCGCTCCACTACCCATTCGCCGCTCTCTCCGTTCACCTCGCGCAGCGCCGCCGGGCCTGTCGTGCGGCTGCTGCGAATTCCGCCGGCCAGCGAATGGGCCGCCTGGTGCGAAATGCGCGCGATACGCATTTGCATGAGCGCGCGGTTCTCGTGAAACAGGGAGGAGTGCGCCTCGGCGTCATGCTGGCCGGCCGTCAGTGGCGCCCAGTAGCGGCAGTCCTCCGTGAACAGGTTCAGCCAGTCTTCATAACGGCCGCAATTCAGATGTTCGCACTCCAGGTACAAGAGGCGCTCGGCGGCCTCCAATTGCGCTTCGGCAACTTCCGGCCCTTCAGCCAGCACGATCATCTTCGATCATCCATGTAATCGCACCAGGCGCGGTATTGGGCCCGCACGTATTGTTCGCTGAGCGCGGTGCTGGCCTCGTCGTTCGCGCTCGGCTCATCCCGCCGGTGCTGGCTTACCGGCCCGGATGTTCCCTTGAGGCCTTGCTGGACCCGCCGGTAGGCCTCGGCATCGTCCGGCTTGACCAGTGACGAAGGCGAGTGGATCGTGTTGGCGTAGCGGATGTTGCGGAGAAAGTGCGATTCGGGCGCTCCTTCGGCGCGCAGCGTCCAGCTTTCCACCAGGGTCCGGTTGACGGCCAGCGGCGTGAGCCTCCGCATCTGCATGTATTGCGGATGGGCGGAAGCGCCGGGGTAAAAGCAGGCGTTGTGCAGGTTGCGGGTCAGCGCCCGTTCCGCCCGTTCGCTGCCCCATGCCTGTTCAAGCGCCGCACGGTAGCCGGAGTCTTCGTCGCCGGCATCCTTGCGAAAGCCGCTCATGTCGCTGTGCCCGCCCGGATGGCAGCGCACTTCAAGATTGCCGAACGTGGCCAGCGGCTGGCCGTTGGAAGCGACCCAAAGCGCTTCCTGGGGCGCGTCTTCCATGCCCGCGACGGCCCGGCTCGCCGCTATCGACGACTCGTGGACCCGCGGCGGATGCAGGCCGTCGTGAAGGTTCTCCAGGTACACCTTCCAGTTGCAGCGCAGCAGGATCGCCAGTCGCCCGCCGGCCACCGTCAGCCTGCCTTCGGGCGAGCGGTCCGCCATCAGGTCCAGCGCTTCGCGCGCCGGTCCCAGGGACCCGGCCAGCGAGACGGGATTCGACGGGATTTCGAGGCGCACGAAGGCGAAGTCGCGGTAGGTCTCGACCGGGTAGGACTCAAGCCCCCATCGCGGATCGCCGGCCCGGGGCTTATCGTCGCCGGCATATCCTGCGGGCAGCGGGATGTGCTTGAGCGCACCGTCCGTCGCGTAGGTCCAGCCGTGATAGGCGCATTGCAATCGCGGGGAGCGGCCGCAAGCACGCCCGACCAGTTGGGCGCCGCGATGGGCGCAGCGGTTGAGCAGCGCCCATGGCTTTCCGTCCTCGTGGCGGATGAAAATCAGCGGCCTGCCGGCGACGGTTACGCGCAGGTAGTCGCCGGGCTGGGGAATCTCGCTGAGATGACCGAGGTAGTTCCAGCAGCGCGCAAAGATCCTCTCCCGTTCGGCAGCGAATATCTCGGGGCTGGTATAGACCTGCCCGTCGACTGCGTTTTCGCGAACCAGATCGGCAAACATGGCGGCCAAGAATAACGCCTTCCCGGGGGCGCATATAGTATGCGCGCGCCATGAATACGACTCTGCGTAACAACAGTTCCAGCCGCTGGTGGGTCGTGGCCGTGGCCGCTCTCGGACTCTCGACCAGTCCGGGCCAGTTCGCATTTGGCGCGTTCGGCCTGTTTATTGAACCGCTGGAACAGGAATTCGGCTGGTCGCGCGGCGACATGAGCCTGGCTCTTACGCTGTTTACCCTCTGCCTGGCGGTGACCTTGCCCTTCATCGGGCGGCTGGTGGACCGCTACGGATCCAGAAGCGTACTGGCGCCCTCGATGCTGTTCCTGGGCCTGGCGCTTTGCTTTCTCGGCTGGCGGCTGGATTCGCTCTGGATGCTGCTTACGGTGTACGTGCTGATCGGTGTGCTGGGCGCCGGCGCAAACAGCCCGCCGTACATGCGAACGGTGTCGGGCTGGTTCGATCGCAAGCGTGGACTGGCCATCGGCATGGCGATGGCCGGAGCCGGGTTTGGCTATGCCTTTGTTCCACCGATGGTGCGCTACATCAACGACGCATGGGGCTGGCGTTTCAGCTTCCTTGCGCTGGGGGCGATCATTATCGTCATAGCGACTCCGCTGGTGACCTTGTTTCTGCGCGATCCTCCGGCGATTGGCAACGCCGCGGCGGGCAGACCCGGCACTGATGCACCGCGAGTGCCGGGCGATACCTGGCGGCAGGCTGTCGGCCGGGGCGTGTTCTGGATGCTGATTGCGGTCTTTGCGCTGTTGTCGTTCAGCCTCTACGGGATGCTGGCGCATTTCAAACCGTTGCTGACCGGATTGGGCGTGCCGGGGCCTGAGGCCGGGTGGATTACCGGCCTGGTGGGGATTGCCGTAATGGTCTCGCGGGTGGTGATCGGCTTTCTCATCGACCGGATATTCGCACCCCGCGTGGCGCTGGTCGTGTTCCTGCTGTCGGCCGCCGGCATGTTCGTTCTTTCCACCGGCGATGCCGCGGGCTTCGCGATACCGGCCGCGCTGCTGCTGGGCTTGAGCATGGGCGCCGAGATCGACCTGCTGGCCTACCTGGCCGGGCGCTACTTCGGCCTGAAGTCCTTTGCGGTGATATACGGCCTGTTGTTCAGCGCATTCCTGGCAGGCACCGCGCTCGGCCCCTGGGCTTACGGTGAAGCCTACGATGCCTACGGTTCCTACAGCCTGATGCTGCTTGTCGGTGCCGGCTGTTGCGCTTTCGCCGCGGTCATGACCGGCTTCCTGCCGCGCTGGAGCGAGGGTTCGAGGGCGGCGCCATGAGGGCCTGGGTGAAAGGGCTCGCGCAATCGGGCCAACTCCTCACTGTGGAGAAGGAGGTTGATCCGCGATTCGAACTGGCTGCGGTGACCAAGCGCGCCCAGGAAGCGGGCAACCGACCGTTGTTGTTCGAGAATGTGCGCGGCACGCGGATGCGCGTCGCGACCAACCTGTTTGCCGATGCAGCGCGACTTCGCGAGGTGGTTGGAGGAGCCGACGAGCCATTCGCGGCCGCTTATGCGAAGGTCCTGGACGCCGCGGAGGCGCGAGTCGAGCCTCCCGCGGTCGAAATCCAGGCCCCCGGCGATCTTCAACACGGTCGGCTGACGGACCTGCCGCTGATCACCTACCACGAACGGGACGCAGGCCCCTACTTCACGGCGGCGATCGTACTGGCGCTCGACCCGGAAAGCGGCGTGCCCAACCTCTCGTTCCACCGCGCGATGTACGTCGGCCCGGATGAACTGCGTCTGCGCCTGGGCGACAGCCACGATCTGACGGACTACCAGCGCCGCGCCGAGGAGTCCGGCCAGGCGTTGCCGGTAGCACTGCTGATCGGCGTGCCACCGCCCGTATTCTTCGCTGCGGGGACCCATCTGCCTGCCGGCGTCAATGAGTATGCGCTGGCCGCCGAACTGGCCGGTCAGCCGGTAGAGGTCTATTCCGGCTCCCATTCCGGATTGCCGGTTCCGGCCGCCACCGAAGTCGTGATCGAAGGCCGTATCCTCCCCGGCGAAAGGCGCCCGGAGGGCCCGTTCGGCGAAGTGCTGGGCTATTACGTGCCAGAAGGCCCCAACCACGTGATGGAAGTCGAGCGCGTCTCTTGGCGCCGGGACGCCCTGTTCCACAGCCTTCTGTGCGGATCGCGCGAAGACCTGGCGCTGCTGGAGGCCGTCAACGCCGCGCGTGTCTATCGCGACCTGTCCCGGCGACTGCCGGGCATTCTCGACGTATCCTGCGCGCCGGCCTTCATGAACACCACCGTGCAGATCCGCCCGCAGTACGAGCGCCACGCCCGCCACGTGATGGAGGTGGTGTTCGACAGCCACGCCGACTACAACCAGTTCTGCTGCGTTGTGGAGGAAGACGTGGACCTGCATGACATGAACGCCGTGATTCATGCCTTCATTACCCGCGGCCGGGTGGATGCGCGGACCCTGGTGGTGACCGGCCGTGCCGGCTTCTACCGCGACACCCAGGACGATTTCGCCGGAAGGGTAGGGCTGGACGCCACCCGGCCCTTCGGCCGGGAAGAGGAGTTTGTCTTGAAGGAGGTGCCGGGGCTGGACGCTATCCAGCTTGAGGACTACCTCACCCGCGGAAGCAGGATGTAAGGCCAGGGACTGGGCATCTCGCTCACCGGCATTTCAATCAAGCCCGGCGCATTGGCCTCGAGCGCCTCTCGCAAGGCGACGCGCAGTTCCTCGGGTGTGCGGACCCGCCAGGCGCCCAGGCCGAAGGACTCGGCCATCGCCTTGAAGTCCGGGTTGGTCAACTCCGATGCGAACACGCGGCCCTGGTAGCGCTGTGCCTGGTCCCGCCGGACGTTGCCGTAGGCGTTGTTGCTGAAGACGATCACCACCACGTTGAGTCCGTGGCGCTTGGCCGTGGCCATCTCCGCGCCCGCGTACAGAAAGCCGCCGTCGCCGGCAAAGGCCACGACCTTGCGGTCGCGATGGGCCGCCTGCACGCCCAGCGCCGTGGGATAGCCGTAGCCCAGGTTGCCCTGGAAGTTGCTGCTGATGTAGTGCCGCGCGCGGTAGGAGGGAAACGCGAACCACGATGTATAGGCCATTTGCGTGACCTCGTCGACGAGAAACCCGTCTTCGGGAAGCTCTTCGCGGACCACCTTGAGCACCGCAGCCTGCGGCGCATTGTCGCGGCTGTACTTTTTCTCGAAGCGGCGTTTCAGGCCCAGCAGTTCCTTTTTTCGCGACGGGCGCTCGCGATTGGCGCTCTCGAGCGCATCGGCCAGTGCCGTGAGCCCGGCGCCGATGTCGGCGCGCAAGGCCACGGTCGGCGCCCGCCCGCGCTTGAATGCGCTGTCGTCCGCCTCCAGCCGCACCACCGGAAGATGCTCGTCCAGTCCCCATTCCAGTTCCGGTTCGCTGAATCGTGTGCCCACCGCCAGCACTGCGTCCGCATCACCCCAAAGCGAGTTCGCTACCGGGAACCCGATCCCCAGGTAATGGCGCTCGTCAATGACGCCCTTGGCGTTGAAATTGGCGGCGGTCGGCGCCTGCAGCATCTCCGCCACGCGCAGCAGTTCCGCTCCGGCGTCCAGTGCGCCGGGCCCGGCGATGATGATCGGATTACTGGCCTTGCCCAGTATGCCGGCCGCCTGGTCCAGTGCTTCCGGGTCCGCCTCTTCGGTCTCGTACGACAATGCCGGCTCAAGCAGCGTTGCGTCGCATTCGCCTTCCATCACGTCCGGAGTCATTTCCAGCGCCACCGGCAGAGCGCGCCCGGTATGCAGCTGCCGGAACGCTTCAGCTACCAGTTGCGGGGCATCCGCGCCTTGGGGAATACGCTCCGCCCACTTGGTCAGCCGCCTGAGAATGCCGAGCTGATCGTGGATCTCATGCAGCATGCCCCAGCCCGCATCGATGTGCTGTGAGGGCACCTGCCCGGCCAGGCAGAGCACGCGCGAATTGGTGGCATAAGCCGTGCACAGGGCGGACCCGGAGTTGAGCACGCCGGGTCCCGGCACCACGCTGAACACGCCGGGACGGCCCGTCGAGGCCGCGTATCCCAGCGCCATGTAGGCGGCGCCCTGTTCATGCCGCGAATTGATCACCTCGATCGGACGCTCATATTGCGCCAGCGCATCGAACAGGCCGTATGTCTGGCCTCCCGGCAGCCCGAACACGGTATCGACGCCGTGCGCCAGCACCGAGCGCACCAGCGTCTCGCCGCCGGTCATTCGCTGGGAACGAGGGCCTCCTGCCCTCGTCAAGGACTGGAAGTCCTCGCTTTCGGCATCAGGGAGATCAGTCCTCATGGGCGATGAGAACTTCGAACTCCGAGCCCGTCGCTTCGCAGAACTCCACCGCGTCCCGGCCGGCGGCCGCGTTTTCTTCGGAACGCATCGCCGCGTCGAAATCCTCTTTCGAGCCGAACTGCAATCCAACGAGCAGATAGATAGAAGGATCACCGCCCATGGCGTTGCCTGTTATCCGATTGACGACCAGTTTCTTCAGTCCCGGTATCCTGCGCACCATCGGCGCGTGAACTTCGCGAAAGTACCGGTCGAAAGCGTCCACGTCGCGGGGGCGCGTGTAGGTGACAAGAATCTTGTGCATTGTTTCCTGTATCCAGTTTCTGTTGCTGCCCGACGGCAGGGCGCTTATCTTAAGGCTTGCCCCTTCGCAGTCGAAACTCGTGTTGCGGAAAACTGCCCAGCACGCGAACGATGTCGGAGAAATAGCCGATTTCCGCAAGTGCCGAACGGACCGGCTCATCGGTTTCATGCCCCTCGATTTCGACGTAAAAGCGCGCCCGGTTGAAGTGCTCCGTGCCGATGTAGCTCTCCAGCTTGGTGAGGTTGACGTTGTTGGTGGCAAACGCGCCCAGCGCCTTGTACAGGGCCGCCGGAACGCTGCGAAGCTGAAACCACAGCGCCGTGATGTAGGCGGTGCCGGGGTCTGCCGGATCTTCGTTCTTTTTCCTGGCCAGGACGATGAAGCGCGTGGTGTTGTGATACTCGTCCTGAATATCGCTGCCAAGACTGTCGAGTTCGTACAGTTCGCCGGCCAGGGCGGAAGCGATGGCGCCGACCGTCGGATCAGCCTGTTCCGCTACCCACCGGGCCGAGGCGGCCGTGTCGCTGGCGGCGCTCGGCTGAAGGTTTCGATCCCGCAGGAATCGCCGGCATTGCGCCAGGGCCTGAGGGTGGCTGTAGACGGTGCGAAGACCCTCCAGCGTTGCGCCCGGAGCGGCAAGCAGTTCGTGCCGGATCGCCTGGAAGTACTCGGCCACGATGTGCAGGGCCTGGTGCGGAAGAAGCTGGTGAATATCCGCCACACGCCCGCCCAGGTTGTTTTCGATCGGGATCATGGCCAGATCACCACCACCGGCCTCGACGATCTCGAACACGTCCTCGAAGCTGGGGCAGGGGATGGCCTCCAGCTCCGGATGGACGGCGCGGCAGGCCAGATGCGACCAGGCGCCGGCGATTCCCTGGTAGGCGATGCTCACTCGGATATGCTCCGGAACAAACGGCGGCAGTATACTCCTCCGCCCTCACCCTGGGGGCAGCGAGGTATCACATGAACGAAAGGAATTCAGACCGGGAACTGGAAGCGGCGGTGCTGAGGCGTCTGCTCAAGCACCTCGACGACAACAAGGACGTGCAGAACATCGATCTGATGATCGCCGGCGGTTTCTGCCGCAATTGCCTGAGCCGCTGGTACACGGAAGAGGCCAACGAGCGCGGCATCGATCTCACCGACGCCGAGGCGCGCGAGCGAATCTACGGCATGCCGTATCCCGAATGGAAAAAGAAGTACCAGAAGCCTGCTACCGAGGAGCAGCTGCGCCGCTTTGCGGCCCGACACTAGTCCTTGAAGGGAGGAAGGCGGGGTTCTGCCGAGGGCAGTTGGATTTCCTGGTAGACCGGCAAGCCGTTGCGGAACGGCGGCAAGGCTTCACCCTCGATGAGCGGTTGCAGGTAGGTGCGGGCGGCCTGCGTGATGCCGTAACCGTCGGGCGTAATGAAATTGCGCGGCAATTCCTTCTCGCGATTGGCCACCTGCTCGAGCGGGGCTGCAGAAGTCTCCCATGCATAGGGATCGTCGCCGGTCCGTTGGATCGTGATCATGACTGCGTTGCCGCCTTCGATCGCGAGTTCCACTCCCGCCCGCCCCGCGGCGTAGGCGTGACTGAAGTCGGTTGCGGACGCCAGGTGCCGCGCCGAGCGCTGCAGGTAGTCGCTGATCGCATAGTGATGCTTGTAACCCAGGCTCTCGCGCACCATGTTGGCCAGCACCGGGGCCAAGCCGCCGAGTTGTGCGTGCCCGAAGGCATCGGTGCCGCCGGTCTCTGAAAGGAACCGGCCATCGGCGTAGCGTGCGCCTTCGCTGGCCACGATGACGCAATACTCGTGCTGCTCCACGGATTCGCGCACCCGGCCCAGGAAGCGTTCCGCCTCGAAGGGCACCTCGGGGAAAAGGATGATGTGTGGCGCTTCGCCGGTACTCGCGCCCGCCAGGCCGCCGGCAGCGGCGATCCAGCCGGCATGCCGTCCCATGACTTCCAGGATGAAGACCCTGGTTGATGTGCGCGCCATCCCTGCCACGTCCAGCGCTGCCTCGCGGGTGGACACTGCCACATACTTGGCGGCCGAGCCGAAGCCGGGACAACAATCCGTAATCGGCAGGTCGTTGTCCACCGTCTTGGGCAGGCCGATGCAGGCAAGCGGGTAGTCCATCCGGCGGCCGAGTTGAGACAGCTTCAGCGCCGTGTCCATCGAGTCGTTGCCGCCGTTGAAGAACACCATGCCGATGTCATGGGCGCGGAATACGTCGATCAGGCGGCGATACTCGCGCTCGTCGTCCTCGAACCGGGCCAGCTTGTAGCGCGCGGTGCCGAACGCGCTGCCGGGCCGCTGGCCCAGGGCGGTCACCGCATCGGCCGTTGCGGCGTCGGTGTCCAGCAATTGCTCGTGCAGTGCGCCGAGTATGCCGTTGCGCGCGGCGTAGAGTTTGCCGACCTTCGGCCGGGCCTCGCGCACCGCCTCGATGACGCCTTGCGCGGTGGCGTTGATTACGGCGGTGGGGCCTCCGGATTGCGCGTAGAGTGCGTTGGGTGCGGGCATCGGGATAATCGGTTGGCGGAACGAGCGACCGTGTACGATAGCACCCCCCTACACACTACCCAAGCACAGCCGGAGGACTGAATGCGGATTGTTTTTCTGGGCGCGCCTGGCGCTGGAAAAGGCACGCAGGCGCGCCGGCTTGAAGAGCGTAAAGGATGGCCGCAGGTGTCCACCGGCGACCTGTTGCGCGCCGCGGTCGCCGCGGGCACGCCGCTGGGCCTGCGCGCAAAGGCGGCCATGGATTCGGGCGAGCTGGTATCCGACGAACTGGTCATGGAGCTATTGGGCGAGAGACTGGCACAGGAAGACTGCGCCGCGGGCTTTATTCTGGACGGCTTTCCCCGTAACCGGTCGCAGGCACGACTTCTCAAGGACCTGCTGGATACCGCGGGGCAGCAGCTCGATACCGTGCTGATGCTGGATGTTGCTGACGAGGTGCTGATGAAGCGCCTAACCGGCCGCCGCACCTGCTCGGCGACAGGCAAGTTGCTGAATATCCATTTTTCTTCTCCGGAAGAACTGGCCGCCAGCCGCGCGGCCGGCGGCAAACTGATTCAGCGCGACGACGACAAGGAGGAGACCATCGCCAACCGGCTGACCGTTTACGAGCGGCAGACGCGGCCGCTGCTGGAGCACTATGCCCGTCTCTTGAGGCGTGTCGATGCCCAGGGTACGCCCGACGAGGTGTTCGCACGGGTGCTGGCGGCCGTTGGAGAGTCCTGATCAGGCGCTCCGGGCGAAATTTCCTGACTTCGGCGGCCAGCGAAGATGGTTGAGATACTCAAGAGCGTTTTCTTTGTCTCGCTGAATCTGCGCGGCCCGGATTCACTGCCCGGGTCGCGGGGGATGCTGGCGATGTGCCTGATTCCCTGGGCGGCGGTGTCCGTCACGAGCAATCTGATGCTTCACCCTGGGGAGCAGGTGGCAGCCCTGGCGGCGGCGGTTCTGGAATTGGCGCTGCTGTTCGGCTACCCCTGGCTGGTGTTGCGCATGGCCGAGAAACTTGAGCGCTGGCCGCAGACTGTCGTATCCCTGGTCGGCGTTCAAGCTCTGATTGCCGCAATTTCCTTACCGTTCACGTACCTTGCCGAGGGGCGGGACGAACCCGGCTTGCTCCTGACACTGGCCGGAATCGCTTTTACTGCCTGGTGGCTGCTGGCGGCGGCCAATATTTTTGCCCGCTCTGTGGGCCGGAGCGTGGTGGTGGGCCTTGTCTTGTCGGCCTGCCAATTTTTCTTCACCCTGATGGCAATTGTCTTGCTCTTCCAGGCCCTGGGCGTGTTGCCGGGCGAAGCCTGATGCATATCCATATCCTCGGCATCTGCGGAACCTTCATGGGGGGGCTGGCCGCATTGGCCCGTGAATTGGGGCATGACGTGACCGGCGCCGACCGCGCCGCCTGGCCACCGATGAGCACGCGGCTGAAGGAACTCGGCATTGAGCCCATCGTGGGCTTCGATCCGGGTCAACTCGATACGAAGCCCGACCTGGTGCTGGTCGGCAACATCATGGCGCGCGGCATGCCCCTGGTGGAGGCGCTGCTGGACTCGGACCTGCCGTTCATGTCGGGCCCCGAGTGGCTGGGCGCCAACGTGCTTCGAGATCGTGAGGTGATCGTCGTGACCGGAACGCACGGCAAGACCACCACGGCCGGCATGGTGGCCTGGCTGCTGGACGAGGCGGGGCTGGATCCCGGCTTTCTGATCGGTGGCGCGCCCGGCAATTTCAATCGCACCGCGCGCCTGGGCGGCGGGCGGCATTTTGTCGTCGAGGGTGACGAGTACGACACGGCCTTTTTCGACAAGAACGCCAAGTTCCTGCACTACCGCGGACGCACCGTGATCATCAACAATATCGAGTACGACCATGCCGACATCTACACCGACCTGGACGCGGTGCTGCGGCAGTTTCACCTGTTGCTGCGCCGCACGCCGGGATCAGGCCGGCTGATCGTCAACGCAACGGACCCGAACATCGAAGGACTGCTGGAGAAAGGTTGCTGGACACCGGTGGAACGTTTTTCGGTGGATGCGGGATCCGGCGCCGATTGGCGTGCCGAGCGCTCAAGCGGAACGCGCGCGCGTATTTTTGGCGGTTTCGGCCAGGCCGAGGGCGATCTCATGCTGCCCGGGGACCACAACCTCTCCAATGCGCTGGCCGCCGTCGCGGCCGCTCGTGCTTGCGGCGTCGATCCAAAACGCGCGTGCGGGGCCTTGCAGAGCTTCAGGCCGCCGGCCCGCCGGCTGCAGTTGATCGGCCGTTACCCGGCAGGCGCTCAGGGTATTGCCTTGTACGATGACTTTGCCCATCACCCCACGGCGATCCGGGCGACGCTCAGGACCTTGCAGAAGGACTACGCGAGGGTACTCGCCGTATTCGAACCGGCGTCCAACAGCATGCGTTCCGGGGCGCATCTTCGCGGCTTGCCCGGGGCCCTGAAGGAAGCCACCCACGTCTGGCTTGCCCCTTCCGGCAGTCTCGAATGGGACCCGCTGCAGGAATTCGAGGGCGTGGCGCACGTGACGTCCTGCGCCGGAGCGGAACAGGCAGCTTGTGAAGTGGCCGCCGCCGCCCGGCCCGGCGACGCCGTCGTGTTCATGAGCAACAGCGGTGCCTCCGGCGCCGTCAGACTCCTCGCCAACGCCCTGTCCACTACGACCGACTGATTCAAGTCCTGCAATCGCCTGCGGCTCCCGGCAGTAAAGGGGGGAGCCGCAGGCGAATCACCACCTAGCGGACAATGGTCATCTCGTCCATCAGCGCGGAGGCGCCGTCGATCTTTTCCATCACCCACAGCATGTAGCGCGTGTCCACGTGGATCGTGCGGGTAATGCCGGGGTCGAAGTCCCAGTCCGAGTTCACGCTCTCCAGCGTGCCGTCGAACAGCAGCCCCACAAGCTCGCCGTCGGCGTTCAGCGTGGCCGATCCGGAGTTGCCGCCGGTGGAGTCGAGGTCGGAGAGAAAATCGATCGGCACAGAGCCGATGGAACCGAGGGAGTAGTCGCCGTAGTCCTTCGCCCGAATCAATTCCAGCTGCTTCACCGGCGAATTGAACGGCTCCACTCCCGTGTCCTTCTGCAGGATGCCTTCCAGCCGTGTGAACGGTTCGTACAACAGGCCATCGGCGGGCGAGCCGCCCATTACCGAGCCGTAGGTAACCCGCAGTGTCGAGTTGGCGTCCGGATACGCGGCATGGCCTTTGGACTGCTGCCAGCTGATGATTGCGCGCATGTATTGCGGCCTGAGCAGGCTGGCGCGTCCGGAGCGCACCTTGGCGGCTTCCTGGCGTTCCATCTGCGTGGGGTGCAGGGCGACCGCCAGGCGCATGAAGGGGTCGCTGCTCTGCTCCAGTTCCTCGGGACTCGCGTCCATCAGTGCCAGCCGTGTTTCCATGCTGTTCAGCGTTGTCCCGTCGTAGTACCCGTCGAGCAGGGCGGACAATTCGTCGTCGCTCAACCCGGCGTCCAGTCCCATGGCCTCATCCAGCGCCGCGATCCGCATTTCTTCGGGCTGCGCCAGGTAACCGAGCAGGAACAGCATCCATTCCGCCTTGTCCACCGACGGGTCGTAACGCCGGTCGATCACGCTCATGCGCTGGCGGAACAGGTTCATGTCGCGGTCCTGGTACCCTCCCTCTCTCGCCGCATCGGGCTTTTTGCGCTCGTGTGCGAGACGGTAGAGGCGCAGGGCCGCGCTCAGCAACTGCGGGCGCAGAACGTTGCCGTACCAGAACCCGCGCCTGGCCTCGCTGGCGCTCTCGGCGGCGAGGGCGTCCAGCTGTTCGATGGCCTGGCCCAGCATCGCACGGTCCGTATCGGCGGCGATCCAGGCGTTCAGCTCCGCCTCGCGCTGCGCGCGCCGGTCCACCAGGTTATTGCGGCGCGCACCGTCGATCTGCCCCTTGAGGTTCTTGAGGACATTGTTCAGTCCTGCAAGCCTTGATTCATAACGGATGCGCGCGTCGCTGCCTTCGGGCGCTGCAGCTTCGATCATCGCCACCCAGCCCGCGAGCAATTGCACCCGCAATGGGTACTGCCAATCGAAGGTGTTCCTGACCGATGCCAGGCGTGCATAGCGCGAGGTCCTGCCCGGATAGCCCATGGCCATCACGAAATCACCGTCGTCCAGGCCGGCGGCCGACACTTCCAGGTGATGTTGCGGCGAATAGGGCACGTTGTCTCCGGAATAGTCCGCCGGCTGGCCGTTTGGGCCCACGTAGGCGCGATAGAAGGCAAAGTCCCCTGTGTGCCGCGGCCAGCGCCAGTTGTCGATGTCGCCGCCGTACTTGCCGATGGCGTCGGCCGGGGAATACACGATCCGCACGTCGCGAATCTCCAGGCGCTTGATCAGCTTGTATTGCAGCCCGCCGAAGAAAGAAGCCGCCTGGCAGCGGTAGCCGGGCTCCGATTCGCATTCCTTGATCAATGCCTTCTGGCGTTGCTCGATGCGCGTGAAGCGCTCACGCGGGGCAAGAGCCGGATCCAGTCCGCCGGTAACCTGCTCGGTGACATCGTCTACCTCCAGGGTCACATAGACCCGTGAGCCCGGCGCTGCCGGCAGCTCATCCGCCAGCGAGGCGGCGAGAAACCCGTTCTCCAGGTAGTTGTTCTCTTCCGTGGAGTTGAACTGCACGGAGCCGCGCGCGCAATGATGGTTGGTCACCACCAGCCCCATCGGCGACACGAAGGAGGCGGTGCAGCCGCCCAGCGAAATCACCGCCCCCATTGGAAAGGCGGTCAGGTCCGACAGCGTCGCCGGATCCAGATTCAGTCCGGTCTCCCTCAAGTCTTCGGCAATGCCGGGTATCTGCTCGGGCGTGAACATGCCTTCCTTGGCGAAGGCTGCGGACCAGGTAATGGCGACGGCAAGAGCCGCGCAGCAAGAGGCGGTGCGAATACGGTTGTGCTTTTGCATAGTGAGATGCCTTCTCGATCGGTCAATGTGGGTTGGCGTTGCCATTATGGCTGTACGGCGCACAATTTCATGCGGTTATGTGGCGATTGACTATGGATAGAATGACGCCTCCCATGTTTCTTGCTCTTCGGGATCTCGTCTTCGCCAGGGGCCGGTTTCTGCTCATGGCCACGGTCATTGTCATGATGGCATTGATGATGGTGCTGCTGACCGGTCTGTCGAGCGGCCTGGTCGACCGCAACATTTCCGGCATCCGTGCATTGCCGATCACCCACCTCGCTTTCGAGTACGACGACAAACCCACGTGGTCCAACAGCATGGTGGAACGGGGGATGTGGGAAGGCTGGGCCGGTCAGACCGGAGTAAGAGCGGCGAAACCGCTCGGAAACACCAATTTCAATGCCCGCACCTCGAAAGGCGAGCCGGTCACTATTGCGCTCTGGGGCATTGAGCCGGGTTCGTTCATTGATCCCGGCGCAGACATTGGCCAGGCCATTGGCGCCGAGCCCTACGGCGTGGTGGTCAGCCGCATGCTGGTGGCAGAGCACAACGTGGAAGTCGGCGACACGATTGTCCTGGATCGGGTACTGACGGAACTCAAGGTCGTGGGCATCCTCAACGCCCACAACAACATCGCCCATACGGCCATCGTGTATGCGCCGTTCCGCTTGTGGGCCGAGGCTTCCTATGGTCCGCCGGGCGGCGCGCCGGAAGGAGAATCTCTTCCGGACATCCTTTACGACTTCGCCACCGTGGTGGCCCTTCAGCTTGAGGAAATGACGGAAATCGCTCCTATTGACGAAGAGTTGTTCACGGTCGCCCTCGACATGCCCATGTCGTTCGTTGCGTCGCCCGGCTACAAGGCCGAGCGGGATTCGGTACGGATCAACCAGGGCTTTCTGCTGGTCATTGCCACGCTGATCATCGGCGCTTTCTTCTCGATATGGACCATTCAGCGGACCCAGGAGATCGGGCTGATCAAGGCGCTGGGCGCCTCTACGGGATATCTGGTCCGCGACGCCTTGGCGCAGGTATCCCTGCTGCTGGCGGTTGCCGTTTCGACCGGCGTGGGGATCGGCTACGGCCTGGGCGGTCTCATCGTTGAGCGCACTGATATCCCCTACGTCATCGACGTCCAGGCCATGTTGATCTCCGGCGGCCTGGTGATCGGCGGCGGCCTGCTTGGCGCGGTCCTGGCCGTGCGTACTATTGCGCGCATCGATCCCATCATCGCCCTGGGGCAGCTGCGATGACGCTCGCGGTGGACTCCGTATCCCTGGTTCTCGGCGACGGCGACCAGCAGGTTACCGCCTTGAACAAGGTCTCGCTGTCGGTGGAAGCGGGCACCCTGTGCGCGGTGATGGGGCCGTCCGGGGCCGGGAAGTCCAGTTTGTTGGCGGTGTGCGGCGGTCTGCTCAAACCCACGGCCGGACGCATCACCGTCGAAGGCAAGGAGCTGACTGCGCTGAAAGAAGGCGACCGGGCGCGTCTTCGCCGCGAGCACATCGGGTTCATATTCCAGCAGTCCAACCTTGTCGCCGCATTGACCACCATGGACCAACTCTTGCTGATGGCACATATTGGCGGCCACCGTTCGGACCGGTCCTACAAGGACCGTGCCGAGCAGCTTCTCGAAGAGGTCGGGCTGGCGCACCGGGCAGGACACCGCCCCCACCAATTGTCCGGCGGCGAACGCCAGCGGGTCGGGATCGCTCGAGCGCTAATGACCAAACCGTCGGTGTTGCTGGTAGACGAACCGACCTCGATGCTGGACCACGGCCGCGGCCAAGAGGTGGTCCAACTCCTGGCCGAACAGACCAAACAGCATGCGGTCGCTACTTTGATGGTGACCCATGATCAAACCATGTTGCCGTGGGCGGACCAGGTGGCGGAAATCGAGGACGGTTTCCTGGGGCCGTCGGCACAGCCCGCATCCCAAAGGAGGATTTCCATATGAGACCTGGACCACTACTTGTTCTGACCCTGGGCGTTATCGGTCTTGGCGTCGGTTTCACATCTGCCCATGCGCAGGAAGATCACAGCGCTCACCGCGCCCACGGATACCAGGGCCACGACATGCCGATGCCGCCGCCTGACGAACTGGGCCGCCGCCGCATGGGCATGGACATGCGGGACATGCTGACCGAAGACGTCCTTGCCGGCCTGAAGGAAAAGATCGCCTTGTATGGGCTGCTCACGGACAACGAACTGCGCATCAACGTGGCGCAAATGGGCGAGAACTACGCCTGGTATGTCAGCGATGCCGATCTTCAGGGCGACATCGGTGTGCTGGTGCTCTCGCACGGCGTCAGCGAGGCCGGCGACCGGATCATGACCGACTCGCTGCGCGCCACTGCCGGCAAATACCCCACCGCCGTCGGCTACGGCATGGCGATGATGACGTCATCGCATCTGCAGGCGGCCATCGACGATCTTGAGGCGGCGGGCGCCAGGACCATTGTGCTGGTGCAGACCACCTCCACCATTCACAACTCCATGACCCGTCAATGGGAGTACATTCTGGGTCGGCGCGACGAGTCCTCGTACCTGTCGGTCAAACCTATCGAGACTGAAGCGAAACTGGTGTTTGCGCCGCACATGGACGACCATCCCCTGATCGCGGAAATCCTGTCGGACCACGCCCTGGAAATCAGCTCCGATCCAGGCAATGAAGCGCTGTTTCTGGTTGCCCATGGCCCGGAGGATGACTTCGACAATGTGCTCGACCTGCCGGTGATCGAGAGCCTGGCGGAACAGGTAAAGGCCGCGACCGGAATCAGTGAAGTGCGGGCCATCAACCTTCAGGATGACGCCATTCCCCCGGTGCGTGAAGGCAACGTGCGCCGGCTGAAACGCTGGATGCAACAGGCACAACGCAAGGGCAAGAAGCTCATCGTCGTGTCCCCGGCGTCGTCCGCGGACGGGTTGCAGCACCACATCAAACAGGACCTTATGGGCCTCGACTACACCTTCAACGAAAAAGGGCTGTCACAGCATCCCAGGTTCACTGACTGGGTAGTGAATACGGTGCGGGAACAAGTCGCCGCGATGTAGAAAGCAGTTCCGGCGTTGCAGACCCTCGCCTTTTCTCTCCCCGTCCCCTGTGGAGAGGCGCCATCCTTGGCTCGGTTTCGCCATCCTGGCTCCAATGCTCTCCACAGGGGACGGGGAGAGAAAAGGCTAACGTGTCACAAGGCGGCGGGGTTTCTGGCGGGAGTCGGAGCCGGTGAGGTCGGAAAGGCTGCCAGGCTCGCGCAGCCGGACCGGCACGCGCACCCCCAACCGTTCGCGGATCAGGGAGCTGATGCGGTCGGCCAGGCCCGCGGCGCGTGGATTGTGCGCTTCGACCTCAATGAAGAACTCCTCGCCCTGGCGCACGCAAAGGTAGTCGCCGGCGTATTCCTGCAACTCGCTAAACACGGCGCCTGCCGCTTCCGGGTAGAAATTGATGCCCTTGAACTTCACCATGTTGTCGCCGCGCCCGAGGAAGCCGGCGATACGGGCGAACGGCAGCCCCAGGGCGTTCTCGCCGGGCAGGCGGGCGCTCAGGTCGCGGGTGTTGAAGCGAATGATCGGGTAGGCGTCGTCCTTGTAGAGGCAGGTGCAGACCAGTTCGCCGGTCTCACCGATGGCCGCGGGTCCTTGGGTGGCAGGATCGAGGATTTCGACGAAATGGGCGTCCTCCATGAGGTGCATCCCGTCCAGGTCCGGCCCCTCGGTCGCGATCAGCCCCGTATCGCCGACGCCGTACCAGTCGTAGACCTCCTCCGCCGCCCATGCCTCGGCCATTTCTTCCCTCGGCATCAATCCAAGGTGGGTGGAGATCATGCGCACGCGGATGTCGCGGCCCGGCTCCAGTCCCCGGCCGCGGGCCGTGTCCGCCAGTTTGCGCAGGTAGTCGGCGAATCCCACCAGCACGTTGGCCCCGAAGCGCGCCATGTTCGCCACCTGGCTGACGGACGGCGTCTCATTGCCGGCGCCCGCTGAAAGCAGCACCGCCCGGGTGTAGTGCAAGGCCGCTTCGCGCACGAAATGACCCGCGTTGACCATACCGTGGGCGTAACAGGAATGGACCACGTCGCCGGCCTTGAGTCCCTGCAGCAGCCAGGCCCGCGCCACCAACAGCGCCTGCAGTTCCCGGCTGCGCGGCCCGAAAAAGATCGGCTGCGGGGCGCCGGTGGTGCCGCTGGTGGTCTGCATGACAAGGCCGGCCGGAGGGGAATGCGGGTCCTCGTCGCGATGCAGGTAGTAGTCACCGAACGGCGGGTTGCGCTCCACGCTCTTCATGAGATCGGACTTGGAGAAAATCGGCAGCCGGGGAAGGTCTTCGAGGCTTTGCACGTCACCCGGCTCCAGCCCCGCTTCGCGCCACAGCCGGTCGTAGAACGGCGTCGCCCAGGCGCGCTCCAGGCAGCGCCGGAAGCGTCCTTCCTGCATGGCCCGCAGTTCGTCGCGGCCCATTCCGGCGAAACGGTCCATGAAGTCATCGCCCACCGGGTATTCGCGACGCAGGGCCGCGGGGTTGGCGGCCGAGAAGTAGTCGGGCAGGTGCTGTTTGCTCATTGCAGACGAGAGGATAGCCGACTCGCCCACCTCGGCAGATTTGTGGGTACCCGAAACTGGTATCTTTGATCCATTGTAAGAGTGCGGCATATGGCGCGTGACAGCCAGCTTGGTCTCCATGAAAAAGTGGTTCTCCTTGCATTGGACCCTTCGTTCGACGGGGGAAACGCAAAGTTCAGGTCCCAATGGTTGGGCATCGGGGTGGCTGGGGCGATCCTGTATATGCTCTTGCGTCGCGGACGCCTCACAATCGAAGCCAATCGCGTCACGATGCGCGGCAATCTGAGGCTGGAAGGCTTTGGTCTTGATCAACTGCTCAGGGACCTGGAGGCGAAGACTGGTCCGTTCAGGCGTCCTCGCATCTCAGCGTGGTTGCGGCGCACAGCCAAATCAAAACCGGAGCGTGTTGTTTCGGAGCGACTCGTTAACAACGGCATCCTGAAACGCAAGAGGAGACGGTTCTCACTCGTGAGGCCGGAAATGCGTGTTGAGCTCCTGAAAAGCCTGCGTGATACAGTGGCTGAAGGCAAGGTCGCGGATGAAGAGACGGCGGCGTTGGCCGCGCTTTTGGAAGCGATCGAACAACACGTATGGTTGGGGCCGGAATATGATCCGCGCAAAATGAAGGCGCAAGCGCAGGTCCTGGGCAGGGAAGCAGGGCCGGCGCTCCTGGCCGTACGCACTGCCGTGGCGGAACAGAAACTCCGCAAGTCCGTGCAGAATGTCATTGGTCTGGTCGCCGCTACCGGTGTTGCGACCTTGCTGGCCCGGGGCTGCTTCGATTGACGAACCGAATAGGCGTGTAGCATGGCGATTGCCCGGGAGTTCGCGGGATTCGGCAGTGGTACCATCCGGTTCGACCCGTGAACATTCATCTCTTGAAACGCGGCCGCGAGACCCGTCCCAACCTGTCACCCCTGCTCAGTATTGACAGGAGCGCCGTCAGGACGGATGCGCGCGAATGGGTATAGGGCGGATCAAGGCGGTGGCGTGGGGCGCTGCGCGCATCAGTGTCTTGCTCTTTGCGGGCGTGACTGCTGTAACGGCCGCAGCGTCGCAAGCCGACGTGCCGATCATGGGTGAGGAGGCCATGCCGCGGTTTGATCAACCGCTGACCGATGCGCAGGCCGCGGCCTTCTCGAAGCTGGCGCTGGACTGCATCGTTACGGAATATCCGAACAAGCCGGGCCAGGTGATGGTGGGCGATGAGTCCGCATTGACGCCGCGGCAGCTTTACCCCGTGTTTTTTGGTTGCTTTGACTGGCACTCCGCGGTGCACGGCCATTGGCTGCTGGTTCGCCTGCTCAAGCTGCATCCCGGCCATTCGCAAGCGCGGCAAACGCGCGCCGCCCTGGGCGCGCAGTTCAGCGCCGAGTCGCTGCTGGCGGAGGCCGAGCACTTCGACGAGAAGCACAATCGCTCGTTTGAACGCATGTATGGATGGGCCTGGCTGTTGCGGCTGGTGATGGAGCTGCGCTCTTTCGACGACCCCGACGCGCAGGCGTGGGCGGCGCACCTGGCGCCCCTGGAGCAGCGCATCGTGGGTCTCACGCTGGACTATCTCCCGCGGCTGGACTGGCCGGTGCGCACGGGGGTGCATCCCAACACCGCCTTTGCACTGGGTCAGGCCCTGGACTACGCGCGGGCCACGGGCCACGACGAGCTGGAGGAGCTGCTTGTCGCGAGGAGCCTGGCGTACTTTGCCGGCGACCGGCAGTACCCGGTCCACTACGAGCCCAGCGGAGAGGATTTCTTCTCCGCGGCGCTGGCGGAAGCGGACCTGATGCGCCGCGTATTGCCTGCGGCGGAATACACCGGCTGGCTGGACGGCTTCTTCCCGGGCCTGAGGGCGGGCGACCTGGGCCGCCTGCTGCAACCCGCCACGGTAAGCGACGTGACCGACGGCAAGATTGTCCACCTGGCAGGTCTGAACCTGCACCGCGCCTGGACCATGCGATCTGTTGCCGGGGTCCTGCCCACAGGCGACGTAAGAGCGGCCGTTCTCCTGGAGTCCGCGCAGGAACACTTGCAGGCGGGCCTGGACTACGTGTTCAGCGGGCATTACGAAGGCGAGCACTGGCTTGCGACCTTCGCGGTCTATGGCCTGACCGAAGTGGACGCCGGCCAATGAGCGCGGGCAGGAAGACAACCGGCGTTCAGGACGGACTGAGCAGCTGGCTGGAATCGATCGGCGACAGGGCCCTGCGTATCGATGACCCCATGGCCGTCGAATACGAGGCCACCGCGTTGCAGCACGCTTTGGATTCCCAGGGTCGCTACCCGCCGATCTGGGTGCGCAGCCCCAGGCTTCCCGATGGAGAGATCTCGCCCTTCGGCCTGGTCACCAACCTGACCGCCAGCCGGGCGATGGTGTGCGCGGCGCTGGGACTGGACGATCACAGGAAGGCGGCGGCCTGGTGGGCGCAGCGCCAGGAAAGGCGCATCGAACCGGTGACCGTCACCGCGGAACAGGCGCCGGTGCGGCAAAACGTGCTGGAAGGCGATCAGGCGGACTTGCGCCGGCTTCCGGCGACCGTCCAGCACCAGGGGAACCCGGGTCCCTATCTGACCGCGGCGCACGCGACCACTTGCGATCCGGAGTCGGGCATCGACAACTCCGCCATCCAGCGCTGCTGGATCAAGGATGCGCGGCGCATGTCCTGGTTCCCCTACCCGAATTCCCACAACGCCCGCAATATGCGCGCCTGGCACCGGCGGGGAGAAGCCTGCCCGGTGGCATTCTGGATCGGTCACCATCCGGCCGTCAGCGTGGCCGCGCAGGTCAAGCTGGGGCACCCGGAGAGTCATTGGCCGTCGGCGGGCGGGTTGATCGGCGAACCGCTGCGGCTTACGCCGTCATTGAACTTCGGCGGCCGGCTGCTGGTTCCGGCCGATGCCGAAATCGTGATCGAAGGATGGGCGCATCCGGGGGTCAGCGAACCGGACGGGCCGTTCGCCGAGTACACCGGCTTTCTCGGGCCGGCGGTGGACGCGCCGGTATGCGAAGTGTTGTCGATCTCGCACCGCCACGATGCGCTGTTGCACGATTGCGGCTCCGGACTGGCCGACAACCTGACTCCCGACAACATCGCCATGGAGGGCAAGCTGTTTTCGTTGGCGCGAGCCGTTTCGCCACGCCTGATCAACGTGCATGCCCCCGCCCAGGGCCGGCGTTTCCTGGCGCTGCTGCAGTTTGACGGCGCGCTGCCCGGCGAGGTCCGCGACGCACTGGCGGCGGTCCTGGCCTGGCGGCGGGTAAAGACGGCCGTAGCCGTGGATGCGGATATCGACCCCTTCGATCCGCAACAGCTCAACTGGGCGCTGGCCACCCGCTTTCAATGGGACCGGGACCTGATTCGGGTGGACAATCTGTCCACCTCGCTGCTTGATCCCTCCCTGGAACCGGGGAGCAAGACGGCTTCCAAGGCGGGTCTGGACGCCACCTTGCCCAGGTATGAATCCACTCCGCCGGTTGCTCATCCGGACGCGGCGGCACTGGACAAGGCAGCCGGATTGCTTCGGAAGCTATCGGAATCCGGGGCGTCGGATACCTGGCCGGAGAACTAGAGTATCCTTCCCCGAATCCTTGGGAACGAGGGCTTTCGGCCCTCGCGGGAGGGGAGCAAGCAGCCGTTGCTGAACGACGGAGGAGAAAAGAAATGTTGCCGACTTATCGAGCAGCGCTGACCGGAGGCCTGGTCACGCTGATGGCGCTGTGTTCCGCCACGCTGACGGCCGCCGAGAGGCTGGATCCGGCCGATCCGGCGGATGCGATCCTGCTGGCGCAGAAGATGAACTGTTCGCTCAACGAGGGTGAAACGGTGCTCTACTGGTGGCAGGGTGGCGCCATGAGCCGCATGCCCGGCGAGAAGGACCGCCACATTTTTAACGTGCAGGGCATGAATATTCGCCAATGCAGGAACTTCGAGGATCCCGAACGGGGGCATGGCTACCGCTCGGTGTCCCGCGAGCTGCTGATTTACCTGGATCCGGAGACCAACGAAGTCCTGCGCAGCTGGACCAACCCCTGGACCGGCGAGGAGGTCAAGGTCGTGCACGTAGCCAATGATCCGGTGAACATGCGCGGCCCCTCGTTCGCCTATCGCGCGGACGGCACCGGTTACCGGTTCAATGGGCATTTCATGAAGGGCAGGGTATGGACCACGGGATACGTTCCCCTGTACTACAAGAACCCTTTGGGCGGCGACTACCAGGACTATGTGGGCGGCGCCTATCACGCCATGGAGATGCTCAACGGCTACGCGTACGAGGACGAGTTGCTGGATCCCGAACTCAAGACGCTCAAGCGCTATTCGCTTTCCTGGGCCCGCACATCGAAATGGTTGCCCTGGATGCGGATGGGCGATCGCCCGGGAATGATGATCTTCACCACCATAGGCAAGCGGGTTTCGGGGATCGATGCGCTTTCCGAGCCCTTGCTCAGTGAATTGCGAAGCAACTATCCCGAGTACGCTCAGCCGCCGCCGCTTGACGACGACCGGCCGAACGTAACGAGCTGGTCGTACTTCAAGGCGGTTACCGATTCGGAAGGGGAAGCGCAATGATCCACACAAGACCGATACTCACATTTCTGGCGGGCTTGTCCGGAGCCCTGTCGTTGGCCGCCGGCGCGGCCTGGGGCGATCAACTGGACGTCAACGATCCCGATGACGCCATCCGCGTCCTGATGAAGACCCGCTGCTCGCTGAATGACGGCGAGACCGCCCTGTACTGGTGGGAGGGGCGCATGTACTCCCGCGTGCCGGGTGAGAAGGACCGCCACTTGTTCAACGTGCAGGGAATGAATATCAGGCACTGCGAGACCTTGACGGATCCGGTTCGCGGATTGGGTTTCGCGGCCCGTTCGCGGGAACTGATGTTCTACCTCGACGCGGAGACCAACGAAGTCCTGAGGACCTGGACCAATCCGTGGACGGGCGAGGAGCTTGAAGTCGTGCAGGTGGCTAACGACCCGCCCGGAAACTACCGCGAAAACTGGGCGCGGGACGAGGAAGGCAACCCCAGCGGAGCGCTCTTCTACTTCTTCAAGGACGGCCTGATGATGCACGGTGGGGGCGCCGCGCGGCTCTTCTATCACAATCCCCTCGGTGGCGGTTACCAGCAATATGTGGGCGGCACCTATCAGGCGATGGAGTTCGGCACTTCTGCCTCGCCCGCCGATGAGATCCTGGATGCCGATATCCCGGCGGCGGCCGACCGGGTCATTTCCTGGGGCCGGGTGTCCAAGTGGCTGCCGTGGATGAAGATGGGCGATCGCGTCGGTGCGGTGGTATTCCATACCGCCGGTATGCGGTTGAGCAGCTTCGATGAACTGCCGGCCGTGGTAATGGAGGAGATCAACTCCAACTACCCGCAATACACCGAGCCGCCGCCGATCCGCTACGAGAAGGGCAAGGAAACGTCCTGGACCGAGTTCAAGGAATACATCGACGCGAAGCGCGCGCAGGAGAACCAGGCCGACTAGCCCGCACGTTCAATCAGGCTCATCAGGTTGGCGATGTGCCGCTTGAGCTGGGTCCGGCCTGAATCGGTCAGCTGATACCAGGTCACCGGCCGCCTGTCACGGAAACTCTTTCGGATCGCCAGGTACCCGGCATCCTCGAGTTTGCGCAGATGCGTGCCCAGGCTGCCGTCCTTTTCTTCCAGTACCTGCTTCAGTCGGCGGAATGACATCGCGTCGTGTTTCGAGAGCAGCACGCAGATTGCCAGGCGAACCCGGTGTTCGAACAAGCCCTTGAGCGAGCCCAGTTCGTCGATGCCCGGGATTTCCGGGTCAATCTTCGGCATTTTGTCTTCTTCCGTCCAGGAACGCCTGCGACGCCAGCGCCACGGCGACAAGCACACCCACCGTCGTGAACCCATACGCCGGCAAGGCCAGCGTGATCAGGTAGCCGACGCCGAGCACAAGGCCTATAGGCAACAAGCGGCGATCCAGGTGCAGGCCCGCCAGGAAATAGGTGAGAGCCAGCACGAGTATCCACAGCGAGCTGACTCCGGGCCAGGTCAACTGCCCGGTGGCCACCAGGCCGAATCCCAGCAAACCGGTGACTCCGAACCCCGCAAAGTGAATCGCCCACCGTCGGCCCGTCCGATGATCGGACTGTCCTGCCTTGGAGCCCGCACGTGCGGCGAACAACCAGGTAAGTCCTGCACCTGCCGGTCCGGCAATGGCCCAATACAAGCCGATCCATCCCGAACCAGGTCCGACTACATCCACCAGCGTAAAGCCGCAAAGACAAAGTACGGCCCATAGCAGGTAGATCGCCGGCACCGGAACGGGCCCCAATCGCTCAGCCGCGGCGCGGACGAACGCGAGGTCTTCTGTTAGTTGCTGTTTATCGTTCATGTTTCCCTCCTTCGGGACTGAATATTAACTCGTAAAAGTTATATACTCTTAAATATAGAGTAATTATTCGGTCGAGTCAACAAGGACTTCACATCTGAACAATCAGGCCGGCGAATTGGTCCCGTTCGCGGTCGCGGGAGCCCGGAGCCTGGGCTATTCTGCGGCGGTGGCCTCCTGCAGGTAGGCGATCAGGTCGGCGCGGTCGCGGGCCTTGCGAATGCCGGCAAAGATCATCTTGTTGCCGGGGATGACTTCCGAGGGGCTCTGCATCCAGGCATCCAGCATCTCGGGCGTCCAGCTGATTTCAGCGGACAGCAGGGCCTCGGAATACTCGTAGCCGGATGCGGTGCCTGCCTGCCGGTCCATGAATCCGAGCAGGTTGGGCCCCAACAGCTGGTTTCCCTCAGCGATAAGGGTGTGACAGGCGCGGCACTGGATATACAGTCGCCGGCCCCGATCAGGATTGGCGGTGGCCAGCAGGGTGGTCAGGTCCGGTTCCTCGGCTGCCGGGGCCGCTTCGGTCTCAGTGGCGGTCGAACCGGTTGCCTCTTCATCCGCGGCGCAGGCGCCGAGCGCAAAAACGACCGCCAGCAGGACCGGCGCCAATGGAGTCTTGAATTTCAACTTTCGCTGGGGACCGCCGCCAATTTCCTGGCGGCAGCGTGGATGGCCCGCCGAATGCGGGGATAGGTGCCGCAACGGCAGATGTTGGTGATCGAGCGGTCGATTTCTTCGTCGCTGGGAGAGGGATTGTCCGCCAGCAGCGCCGCCGCCGCCATCACCATTCCCGGCTGGCAATAGCCGCATTGGGGAACCTGTTCATCGATCCAGGCTTGCTGCACCGGGTGCGGCTCGCCATCACTCGCCAGCCCCTCGATGGTGGTGATGTTGCGCCCCTCGGCGCCGCCGGTGTTGATCCGGCAGGATCGAACGGCAACGCCGTCCAGATGCACGGTGCAGGCGCCGCACAAGGCGATGCCGCAACCGTACTTGGTTCCCGTCAGGCGCAGATGGTCGCGCAGCGCCCAAAGAAGGGGCATGTCGTCCGGTACATCCAGCGAGACGGCACGCCCATTGAGAGTAAATTCAGCCACGGTTCGGCAGTTTATCACGCGCGAGTTCGCCTGCTACGGGTCTCGCGGGCGGATTTACGCGGGCAATAGCACAAGGGTCACGTTCAACAGGGCGTGCGCTGCCAGGCAACTCTCTATGCCGTGCTTTCGGGCCATCCATCCCAGCGCCAGTCCGAGCGGGAAGATCTGCACGAACTTCACCCAATCGGGGTTGATGGCGCCGGCGTGGACAAAGGTCCACAACAGCGTAGTCACGACTATGGCCAGCCAGTACTTGCCGTTTTCCCACTTGAACATTCGCGCCAGCTGGTTCTGGATCGCCAGTCGAAACGTCAGCTCCTCGACGATCGAAACGCAGGCAAGCGCCAGCAGCAAAAACGGACTCCAGGGATTCAGGCGCTCCAGATCAACGCCCGCCATGATCGGCGTCGCGATGCCGGGCTCCCATTCAAAGATGTAGAGGACCAGTATGGTGTAGCCGAAAGCAGCGGCCACCAGCAGGACTACGGGAGCGGCTATGGAACGCCAGCCGGTAACCGGCGCCGGCAGGCCCGGCAAGGAAACGCTTTCGCCGGTGTCCGGAATGCCGAAGCGGGGACGTATCAGGGGAAAGGGTTTGAGATTGGCCGCCAGTGCGAGCATGGTTCCGGTCGCGACCACTACGATGGTCCAGAAAAAATTGAAGGTCAGTTCGATAGCCAGATATGCGATGTGTGTTTCGCCTGCCTCGAACCACATCCCCAGGGCGCCGATCATGTACCCGGCAGCCAGGATCGCTCCCATGACGATCCCCAGTCTCGTGTACGACCCGATCTGCGTGCGATGCCGGAACCAGGCAATGATCAGTATCACGCCGAGGATGAGCAGCATGATTCCGCTGATGATTGCGACTAACGGGATGTCAGGCATCGCCGGATCGTGTGGGGTGCATGCGCCATTATCGGTTTATTATTCGCAATCAGATGTCCAAGCGCAAAATCCGGCCCGCAGAGGCCACGACCTTCGGTGTCGAGTCGACGCCGTCCTCCCTGAAATTGAACCGCCGGGAGTTGCTGGCAGCGGCCGGCGCGCTCCTTGCGACTCCCGCCTTCGGTATTCGGGTGGCCATGGCCGGCGGGGGAAACAGCACGCTGAACGCCTGGGTGACTCTGGACGAACTGGGCACTGTGACCGTTCTGTGTCCGGTTGCGGACATGGGGCAGGGAATTATCCACAGCCTTCCGCTGATTCTTGCGGATGAAATGGAGGTGGATTGGGAACAGGTGCAGGTTCGATACGCGCCCCTGGATCCGCCCGTCTACGGCAACCCGGGCCGCTTCGATCACGGTCAGGGTTCCGGCAACAGTATCTCGGTGATGGGCTATCACATGAGCCTCCGGCAGGCGGGTGCGTCGGCGCGCGAAATGCTGGTGGCGGCTGCCGCCGCCCAATGGGGCGTGCAAGCGGCGCAGTGCCGCGCCGAACAATCCCGCGTGTGGTATGGCGATCAGTCGCTGAATTACGGCGAGCTGGCCGCAGCGGCTGCCAAATTGCCGGCGCCGGAAAGTCCGCAGCTGAAGTCGCCGGAGCAATTCCGGTTGATCGGAAAGCATGCTCCGCGCAAGGACTCGGCCCCGAAGGTCAACGGAACCTTCCCGTTCATGGCCGACTTCGCCGGCGGCGAGTCCGCCCTGCACGCGGCGATCTACAATCCGCCCCGCCCCGGCGCGCGGCTCAAGAGCGTGACGCCGGCCGATTCCGGCGGCGACTGGCCCCGCGTGGTGGCCCTGGGCGAGTACGCGGTGGCTGCGGTCGCCGAAGATTACTGGACCGCGTCACGGGCGCTGGAGGAGGCCGAAATCACCTGGGAGGGCGGCGACACCAGCAGCACCGAGTCGGTCCTGGGCGAGCTGCGGCAGGCGCTCAAAGACGAGGAGGGACGCCTGTTCATCGAGGGCGGCGACCCGGACGGCGTGCTGGCATCTGCCGAGTTCAGACTGGACGAAACCTACGAGGCGCCGATCCTGGCTCACGCAACCATGGAGCCTCTGGGCGCCACCGCTCGCCTGCACGGCGACGGCTGCGAGATATGGATTCCTTCGCAGAACCTGCAGCGACTGAGCAACGACATCAGCAATGCATTTGAAATGGAGCCGCAAGACATCGTCCTGCATGCCTGCAACATGGGCGGGGCGTTTGGCCGCCGCATCGAGTCCGAAGTCGCGATACAGGCCGTGGCCATCGCCAGGGCCCTGCGTGAACAGGGCTTGCCGGACCGGCCGGTGAGGCTGGTATGGAGCCGTGAAGAGGACATGCGCAATGACTGTTACCGTCCGCCCTACGTGGCGCGGCTGCGCGCGGCGCTGAACACCGACGGCCTGCCGATTGCCTGGACGGGCAAGGTGGCGGGTCATTCGCTGTTGTACGAGCGCTGGCCGTGGATGGTCGAGGAATCGGCCGATGCCTCCTCCGCCGGCGCCCTGTTCAACGATCTCTACGCCATTCCCAACCGGCGGATCAGGCACGTCATGCGGCAAATGCCGGTACGCGGGGGCTTCTGGCGCAGCGTGGCGTCGAGCATGAATTCCTTTTTTGCGGAGTGCTTCCTCGACGAAGTGGCCCACGAAGGTGGCCGGGGCCCCGTCGAATTGCGCGCTGAGCTGGCGTCCGGCGACCCACGGGCGATCAAGGTGCTCGAGTCCGCCGCGCAAGGGTGGACGCCGCAAAGCGGCATCGCTTTGGCCAAGCTGTTTGCCAGCTATATCGGCCTGCAGGTGGAATTGGTCAATGACGAAGGGGAGTGGCGCGCGGGGCGCATACGGGCAGCGGTGGATTGCGGGCTGGCTGTCGATCCGGACAATATCGAGGCCCAGATTGAAGGCGCCATCGTGTATGGCCTTACAGCCCTGCTGCACGGCGAGATCAATCTTGAGGACGGCGCAGTAGTGGAGGGCAATTTCGACCGCTACCGGATGCTGACAATCGGCCAGATTCCGCCCATCGAGGTTGAATTGATTGATTCGGGCGCTCCGCCCACGGGTATCGGCGAATTGGGCACGCCGCTGGTGGCGCCGGCGTTCTGCAACGCGCTGTTCGCCGTAAGCGGCCGCCGCATCCGCAAACTCCCGTTACGCTCCGAAGACCTCAAGGCCTAGTTTCCAGCGGGAGCCCGTTTGCCTCTCCCTTCCCTGTGGGGAGACGCATAAATCCATCCATGGAGCTTGGCTCCGCCATCCCTGGCTCCGACACTCCCCACAGGGAAGGGAGAGGCAAACGGGCGTCAGGCCGATGGGGCTTTGCGTAGGCGCGTGAGCCAGATCGCGTAAAGCAGGAAGTACCCCTGCATCAGCAGCGAGAAATCCCATTCGATGACGTCCTGGAAGGTGTCCTTGTTGTCCATGTAGTTCATTACCGGGATGCTGGCCACGCCGAACAGCAGCATGGATATCAGGCCCCACTTCTTGGTACGCGTCAGCCATAGCGGGGCAAAGGTCTCCAGCCGGCGAAGCGCCATCAGCTGCGCCAGCATGGTCAGGCCGAAGTACAGGATCGCGCCAAAGCGTCGCAGCAGAAAATAGATGTGTCCTTCGGTGCCCAGAAACGCCGTGTAAAGCACCAGGAATACCGCCCCTCCCGTCCCCACCGCTGCCACCACCGGCGCGCCTTTCCCGGTGCCCGATCGAATGCGCTCGGACATGCTCCGCCAGAACATCACCAGCAGCACTGCCGAGCCCACCATGCCCACCTTGAAAAGGTAGTAGCTGATTCCGTAGCGGCCTGCGGAACTGATTGACGTGCAGCCGTCGATGTACGGCACGCAGGCGGGAACGAGCCCCTGGGTGCTGGAAATCAGGTAGCAGACGTTGACGGTGAGCGTGGGGACCAGCGCAGTAAGAACCGCGATCCACACCGATTTTCGATCAGGACGTACCGGCATGTTTCCTTGAGCAGAAGGCGTCGGACCCCCGGTATTCGCAATGGACTGCCCTCATGAGTCGCGGGCTCTCAGGTACGAACCTTCGGATATGGCCTGCCAGCCGGATATGCCGTTTTGGAACTCGCGGTAGGACTTGAGTATCCGCGCAGCCAGCGGGTTCTTCGCTCCCAGTTCGTCCAGCACTTCGTTGGCGGCTGTCCGAAGTCCCGCCAGGACCTCGTTGGGGAATTGCCGCAGTTCGACGCCGTGTTCCTCCACCAGGACACGCAGCGATTGCACGTTGCGCGCCATGAATTCCGAAAGCATGCGGTGATTGACCGCGGTGCAGGCCGTCTGTATGAGCTTTTGCAGGTCCGCAGGCAGAGACTCCAGCGCCTGGCGATTGACGATGATCTCGATCGAGCCCGCAGGCTCGTGCCATCCGGGGAAATAGTAATACGGCGCCGCCTGGTAGAGCCCGAGAGGCAGGTCGTTATACGGGCTGGCCCACTCCGTGGCGTCGATCAGGCCGGATTGCAGGGCGGTGAACAACTCGCCGCCTGGCAGGTTGACCACGGTGGCTCCCAGGCGCCGCAGAACGTCGCCTCCCAGTCCCGGCATCCTGATCTTCAGTCCGGAAAAGTCTTCTACCGATTGGATTTCGCGGCGGAACCAGCCGCCCATCTGCGCGCCCGTGTTGCCGCCGGGGAAGGGAACCAGTCCGTAGGGCGCATAGCACTCCCGCCACAATTCCATTCCGCCGCCAAAGGCAATCCAGGCATTGAATTCCGCCGGCAGCATACCGAACGGGAAACCCGTGAACAGCTGTGTGCTCGGCGCCTGTCCCTTCCAGTAGGCCGGCGCCGAATGCCCCATCTCGACACTGCCGCGCGCCACTGCGTCGAACACCTCGAACGCGGGTACCAGCTCGCCGGCCGCGTAGACCTGAACGGTAAGCCGCCCGCCCGAAACTTCCCGCAGTGTGTCCGCCAGCGCAACCGCCGTAGTGCCGAATCCCGGCAGCCCGGGCGGCCAGGCGGTGACCATTCGCCACTTGTACCGTTTGCCGCCGCTACGCTTGGCCGCAGCCGCTTGTGGCGCATCTTCCGCTGAAGGCCCGCAGCCGGCCGCGGCCACGCCCACGGCCCCGCCTGCAAGCAGCTTGAGGAAGCGGCGCCGTTGCTCAGTCATCGAAAGTTCCGGCAGAACATTGGATCAAGAATAACGCAATCCTTCGCTATCATTGCGCCATGAACACAACAAACCCCCTCGCGCCCGGCAAGACCAAGGGCGATGCACTGGTAGGCCCGCTGGCCGCCGCAACGGTAGTAACCAGCGACATGGAAAGTTGCCGCCGTTTTTATTCCGATCTGATGGGGCTCAAGCCCGCCCTGGACCATCTGCCGGAAGCGACGCGGGCGCCGCTGACCCGGCTGTGGGGCCTGGAGGACGCCGGCGATTGGGAACACGTCTTGTACCAGCAGCCCGGCAGCCCCGATATGCCATACCTGCGCGTTATCGGCGTAAGCGGCGACCATCCGGAAGTGCGCCCGGGAATGAATGCCTTGCTCGAAGGGGGCCTGGCGGTCGGTTTTGCCTGCGCCGATATGCCGAAGTTGATCGCCAGTGGCGAGAGCATGGGCTTCGGGACCATCGCCGGCGTTACCCGGATTCCGCTTCATCGGCCGGATGGCACTCCGTACGATGCGTTGGAAACGCATCTGCGCGCTCCCGACGGCGTCTACGTGCTGGGAATTGCGCGGCCCTCCGACCTGGCGCCCATCTGCGCTATCGGCGAGGGGAGCCTGACCGGCGGCCCGGCGTATTCCAGCCAGGTCATCAACAACGGACAGCGCAGCCTGGACTTTTATACGGAAGTCCTGGGATACGAAGTGCGCCGCGACATCGAACTTCCCTCCGAAGGCCCGGCCGGCGGCCTGCTGGACGTGCCGCCCGGCTCGAACATGCGGTTTTTGCAGGTGTTTGCGCCGGGATCCGAGAGCCGCTACCTGGTTTTCCTGGACTGGTTCGGTACCGGCCAAGGCGCCCTGGCGCCCTCGCAGCCGCCCAACAGGGGCATGGTGATGTGGTCGTTCATGGTCACCGACCTGGACGCCGTGCTGGTGCGTGCCGAGCAATTCGGGGCCGTGCAATTGTGCGGTCCGGAAGTCGTTGACGCCCGCCCGGCCGGTATGGCCACGCGCCGCGCCACGCTTGCCGCCCCGAACGGCTTTGCGATCGAATTGGTCGAGGAGCTCGAAGAGTAGCCGTCCCTGGCTCTCAAGGTCCGGGTGGCATAATTCGCGGACGACATGCGCCGCGACATACTGGTTGTAGAAGACGAGAACGCCATCCGAGGGATGCTGGCGTTCAACCTTCGCCGCGCGGACTTCGAGGTTCGCGAAGCCGAGGACGCCAACGCAGCCAGAAAGGCCATAGCCGAGAGACTTCCCGACCTGGCCATCATCGACTGGATGCTTCCCGACGGCAGCGGGCTGGAATTGACGCGCTGGATCAAGCGGACACCGGAAACGCGCGACGTGGCGATCATCATGGTGACCGCCCGCTCGCAGGAACAGGACAAGATTTCAGGCTTGAGCAGCGGGGCCGACGACTACGTCACCAAACCGTTCTCCAGCCGCGAATTGCTGGCCCGCATCCACGCGGTGCTGCGCCGCACGCGGAATGCGCCCGAGGAGTCGATTACCCGGGGCAGGCTGACTCTCAATCCGGTGAGTCATCGTGTCCATACCGATTCCGGCGCGGTAATTCTGGGTCCTACGGAGTTCCGCCTGTTGCGACTGTTCATGGAACGTCCGGAGCGCGTGTTCAGCCGCTCACAATTGCTCGACCGGGTATGGGGGCCTGCCGTTTTTGTGGAGGACCGCACCGTTGACGTGCATATCCGCCGCCTCAGAAAGGCGCTGGAAACGCACCAGGTGGACGGATATATACAGACCGTGCGGGGCGCGGGGGTACCGGTTCTCGTTGCACTAGCGCCGTTGGGTAAGGCATGGATCCACTGGTCCGCAAACTGGCCATTCGCATACTGTTGCGTTCCAGCGGCTGCGCGCTTCTGACAGGCCTCGCCGGCTGGTACCTGGTCAATGAGCCGCTGGCCGGCGCCCTGGCCGGCGCGGTCGTAGTCCTGTTGTGGGAATTGTCAGTTCAGGTACGCGCCGCCGGCGAGCTGTCCCGGGTGCTGGATCCGGACGCATGGACCGGCGGGGCGTTTTCCTTTACCGAATTGCCGCAGCAGGTCAGTGACCTGGAAAGCCGCACGGTCGAAGCTGAAGAGCGGCTCAGCAAGGTTCTGAAGGCGCTGCGCAGCACCGCGCGGTCGTTTCCGGACGCGGCCCTGGTTCTGAACGACCTGGGCGAGGTGATGGTAAGCAACCAGCCGGCCCGTCGACTGCTGGGGGTTCGCCGGCGCCTGGACAAGGGCCGGCCTGCGCGCAAATTGATTGACGACTCGGAATTCGTGCGCTGGCTGAAGAAAGGCGGCAAGGCCTCGGTTCGGTTCCAGTCGCCGGTGAAGCCGGATTGCTGGCTGGAAGCGCAGCGGGTGCCGTACGCCGAGAAGCAATTCCTGCTGCTGGTGCGGGATGTGACCACCGCCTACCTGGCTGACAAGACCCGCGCCGATTTTGTCGCCAATGCCTCACACGAATTGCAGACTCCGTTGACCGTGCTCACGGGCTATCTGGAGTCCATGGGGGAGGACGAAGAGTTTTCCGCCCGATGGGGAGGTCCCCTCAATGACATGGCGGTGCAATGTGACCGGATGACGCGGCTGGTGAGTGATCTGCTGGAACTGTCACGCCTGGAGTCCTCGGACACGCCGCCGGGCCATACACCGCTGGACATGGCGGGGTTGCTGGCCGATGCCGCCCGGGTCGTGGCGGTGCGGGCGAAAGGCAAATTGAAGATTCGCACCGACTTGAAGAGCGAGCGGCCGTTGCTGGGCGACGAGGCCGAGATCCGTTCGGTGGCGACCAATCTTGCAATCAACGCGGCGGCGTTTACTCCGTCCGATGGCGAGATTGTCCTGAGCTGGCGTGCAGGGCGATCCGGCGGACGCCTCGCCGTATCGGATACGGGTATCGGAATCAAGCAGGAGCACCTTCCTCGTCTGACGGAACGGTTCTACCGCGTCCGGGGAGAAGGCAGCCCGGTGGTGCAAGGCACCGGCCTGGGGCTGGCGATCGTCAAGCATGTGCTTACCCGGCACGGCGGAAACCTCGAGATCAATAGCGAATTCGGGGTGGGCAGCACCTTTACCTGCGTCTTTCCGGCCAAACGCATCGGTACCGAAGACTAGGAGTTTTCGCAGCGGGCGCCGTTGCGATCAGGCGGATTCTTCTCCTGGGACCGGCAGGGGCCTGGTGTTTCGCCAGTTTCCGCGGGTGAAATCGGGAATGGGTTTGCTGTTGCCTAGATCAGCGACCGAATCAGCGCTGATCGGGCCGATAACGGACCACGCCGCGGCGTCATAGACGTTCTGGTCCAGCGGTTCACCGTTTCTCAGGCAATACACCAGCCGCCAGCACATCAGGTGGTCCATGCCGCCGTGACCGCCCTGTTCCTCTGCGCGCTCGCCCATCTGCACCCACAAGGGGTGGTCGTACCGCTCCCGCCACCTGCTCATGTCGTAGTCCCATTCATGGAAGGATCCGCCGCCGCCTTGTTCCAGAGCGATGCGATTCGGAAACCCGGCGAAGACCCCGTTGGTCCCCTGGATCAGGTTGTGCCGCGAGTAGGGCCGCGGAGTGGTCGTGTCGTGCTGGACCATGATCGTGCGTCCCTTTTTGGTCTTGATCAGGCTGGTGTTCATGTCGCCGGAGATGTAGTTCAGGGCGTTGCGGTCGTGCTCCGCAGGGAACTCTTTTCGCGCATAGGCTGCCCGGCCGACAGCGGGAGAGCTCATTGAATTCATGTAATCGAAGCGGTCGCCGCGATTGATGTCCAGGTACTGGGCGATCGGGCCCAGGCCGTGCGTGGGGTAGAGATTGCCGTTGCGTTTCGCGTGCCAGAACGTGCGCCACGACCCCGTCTTGTACTCGATCTCCTTCATCTGCCAGCGCAGTTCATGGATATAGGCCGCCTCGCCGTGCAGCAGCTCGCCGAACAGGCCCTGGCGCACCATGTTCAGCACCATTAACTCGTCGCGTCCGTAGCAGACGTTCTCCAGCATCATGCAGTTCATCTGCGTGCGCTCCGACGTATCCACCAGCCACCAGGCTTCCTCTTCGGTGGTGACCGCCGGAACTTCCACAAACGCATGCTTGCCGCTTTCCATGGCTTCGGCCGCCATGATTGCGTGCCAGCGCCAGGGCGTTGCGATCACCACGATGTCGACGTCGTTGCGCTCCAGCAATTGCCGGTAAGCGTAGTCGTCGCCCGTGTAGAGTGCCGGGGCCGGTTGGCCAAGTTCCGCCATGATTCGCGCAGCGCGGTCCAGCACCAGTGCGTGGGTATCGCATATTGCCGTGATGCGTGCACCCTCGATGTTGCTGAAATGGCGGACGAATCCGCTGCCCCGCTCGCCGACGCCGATCAGGCCCACACGGACCGTCTCCAGCTTTGGTGCGACCAGGTCGGCTACCGGCCGGTTGCCCGCGGGTCGGGGTTGCTCAAGATCTGCTTGCGGCTCCGCGGAGCCGCTGTTCAACCCGGCCGCGGCGCCCGCCGCCAGGGTGGATTTCAGAAAGCTGCGCCTGCCGATCTTGCTCAATGGATACGCTCCTTTTCTCTGTAATGAAATTCTATGCAATCCATCTTCACTTTTCTGTCTTTCGCTGCTCTTTCTTGTAATGCTCGCCGCTGCTTTGCAAGCCGATAACTGCGCGGCTCCCGCGAGACGCTGATTACTTTAGCAAGCCAAGTGCCGATGGTGTAAAATTCCGCGGCTTCGCGCCTGCCGGGCGCCGAGCTCAGCAAACAAACCAATAGATATGCGCACCGTTTCCGCCAAACCCGGCCAAGTCGAGCAGGACTGGTTCCTTGTCGACGCCTCCGGCTGCACCCTGGGCCGCCTGGCCAGCGAATTGGCCACGCGTCTGAGAGGCAAGCACAAACCCGAGTACACCCCCCATGTGGATATAGGCGATTTCATCGTGGTGGTGAACGCCTCGCAAGTGCGCGTCTCCGGCGACAAGCTGAATCAGAAGATATATCACCGCCACACCGGATATATCGGCAACCTCAAGTCCGTGCCCCTGAAGAAAGTGATGGAGGAAACGCCCGAGCGCGCCATCCTTTCGGCGGTGCGCGGGATGTTGCCGAAGAACCGCCTCGGTCGCGCCATGCTCAAGAAGCTGAAGGTTTATGCGGGCCCCGAGCACAAGCACGGGGCGCAGCAGCCCCAGCCACTGGAGATACAGGCGTGACCGACACGGTTTTTTACGGCACGGGCCGGCGCAAGACGTCCACCGCCCGCGTGTTCATCCGACCGGGCACCGGCCAGGTTACCGTCAACAAGCGTCCGCTGGATGAGTTCTTCGGCCGCAAGACCGCCCGCATGATCGTGCATCAGCCTTTGAAGGTAGTGGGCATGGAAGGGCGGATGGATGTCACGGTCACCGTCAAGGGCGGCGGCACCACCGGACAGGCCGGCGCCATTCGCCACGGCCTCACCCGGGCGCTGCTGGCTTTCGACGAGGAGCTGCGGCCCAAGCTGAGGGCGCCGGGCTTCGTGACGCGCGACGCGCGCAAGGTCGAGCGCAAGAAGGTGGGCCTGAGAAAAGCCCGCCGGGCGACCCAATACTCCAAGCGCTGATCGCGCTGCACGGCGGTGCCCGGCGAGCGAACGGGTGGGGGATCGTCTAACGGCAAGACATCGGACTCTGACTCCGAGAATCCAGGTTCGAATCCTGGTCCCCCAGCCAACATTTGATAGCATGACGACCTGAGCGGGTATTTCCTCAGACCCCCTTGCGACGGGAGACGCATAATTCCATCCATGGAGCTTGGCTTCGCCATCCCTGGCTCCGACACTCCCATCGCAAGGGGATCCAAGGAAATACCCAACGGAGTATTCATTGCCCATGACGGACAAAGATCGATCCATCGGCGACCAGGTCCTGGCGGAGCTGGGTCATGCGTTGCGCGTTTGCACCGGCGAGTCCGCTCCCTCGGCCGACAATCCCGCGGGCGACACCGACGACTCGCTTGATGCCCCGCGGCAACGCGAATTGAGCGCCGGCCTGATGCGCGTCAACCACGCTGGCGAAGTATCCGCCCAGGCCCTGTACCGCGGCCAGGCCATGGTGGCGCGCGAAGATCGCTTGCGCCGGAATCTGCTGGAGGCGGCGGAGGAGGAAGGCCGGCACCTGAAGTGGTGCGAGGAACGCATCGGGGAGTTGAACGGCCGCCGCAGCCTCTTGACGCCGCTGTGGTATGCGGGGTCATTCGGCATCGGCGCCTTTGCAGGGCTGCTGGGCGACCGTTCCAGCCTCGGGTTCCTGGCCGAGACCGAGGCCCAGGTCGAGAGCCATCTCGAAGGCCATCTCCAGGAATTGCCCGCCGAGGACGTTCGCAGCCGCAAGATATTGGAGCAGATGCAAGAGGACGAGAGACGCCACGGCCGCAATGCCGAGAAGGCCGGCGGGGAGCCGCTGCCGCAAGCCGCGCGCTCCGCCATGCGGCTGGTATCCAAAGTGATGACCACGACCGCCCGCTACATTTGATCCTGAACCGAATGAAGCGCGCACGCATCGCCCCGTCCATCCTTTCGGCCGATTTCGCCCGGCTTGGCGAGGAAGTCGAAGCGGTGCTGAAGGCCGGCGCCGACGTGATCCACTTTGACGTCATGGACCACCACTACGTTCCGAACCTGACCGTCGGCCCGCTGGTTTGCAAGGCATTGCGCGATCACGGTATCGAGGCCCCGATCGACGTGCACCTGATGGTGAGTCCCGTCGACGCCGTGGCCAAGGCTTTCGCCGAAGCCGGCGCCAGCATCGTCAGTTTTCATCCCGAGGCCAGCGGTCACGTGGACCGCACCATCGGCCTGATCCGCGAGAACGGCTGCCGGGCCGGTCTGGCCTTCAATCCGGCGACACCCCTGGACTGGCTCGACCATACGCTGCACGCAATCGACCTGGTGCTCATCATGTCGGTGAATCCGGGCTTCGGCGGGCAGAAATTCATCCGGGGCAGTCTGGCCAAGCTCGCCGAAGCGAAAAAGCGTATCGGCGAAAGCGGGCGGGACGTGTGGCTGGAAATCGATGGCGGCGTCAAGGCCGGCAACATCGCAGAGATCGCCGCCGCCGGCGCCGACACCTTCGTGGCCGGTTCCGCCATCTTCGGCGCCGGAGACTATGCGCAGGCGATCGGAGAGATGCGCCGCGCCCTGGGAGAATAGCCCACAACAGCTGCCGAGAGCGGCCCAATACCGCGTCTAGCGTATGCCCCGGTGTTCCTTGATGCGTTCGTAGGCCCGGTTGACTTCGCGGGTCCGTTCGCGCGCCCGCTCCATCATGGCTTCGGGCAGCCCCCGGGCCACCAGTTTGTCCGGATGGTTTTCCTTCATCAGCCGGCGGTAAGCGGTCTTGATGTCCTGGTCGCCGGCGGACGAGGATACTCCCAGCGCCCGGTAGGCGTCGCCCAGCGGCTGGGTGCGCTGAGGCCCCGCGCGGCCGTTTGCGCCTGCATGACCGAAGCGCATGCGCGCCTGCGCCTCGATCTGGCTGATATTCCATTGAGAAAGGCCCAGGGCCGCTCCGATCCGATTCAGCGCCGCCCGTTCCTCCCCGGTGATGTCGCCCTGGGCCAGGGCCATGAAGAACTGCGTATGGACGAAGAACTGCCGCAGAAGCGGCTGTCCGCGGCAGGCTTCGTTCATACGCAGCAATTCGCCGTCCAGATCGAAGTCCGGAGACTTGCCTTCGTTGAAGTGGTCCATTGCCTGGCGCATCTGTGCGGCGTTCAGCCGCATGCCTACCATCACCTGGCGCGCGGCGCGGATCTCTTCCTCGCTGACCCTGCCGTCGGCCTTGGCGATGTGTCCCATCACCCGGAAAGTGGCCGCAAAGAAGACCTGCCGCCGGTTTGCCGTCTGCGATGAAGAAAAGGTCTGCCAGGACACGCGCGAGTTCCTGGCCACGCTGCGGTCGACAAGATGCCCCAGCAGCAGGCCCATGAACGCCCCCGGAAGGTGGCCGAACACAAAACCGAAGATAAAGCCGGTTAATTTGCCGAGGAGGAATACGTACATCAGGCGGGATTCTAGTGAACGGCCTTGCTTCATCGCATCCTGGGCGGCACGCCACTGGCAAGCCACTAAAATACGCGCGAAACGCACGGACGAGGATTGAGGCAGTGACTGTATCGTATACCGAAATACCGGGTTTGCAGGCCATCGGCCGCGGTAAGGTGCGCGACTTGTACGCGGTAGGCGAAGACCGCCTGCTGCTGGTGACCAGCGACCGCATATCCGCCTACGACGTGGTGTTGCCGGATCCCATCCCCGGGAAGGGCCGCGTACTGACAAGCCTGTCCCGCTATTGGTTCGACAATTCGCAACACATCGTGCCGAATGCCTTGTTGGATGTTCCGCTGGGCGAGGTCGTCAATGGTATTGAGCCGCACGAGCTTGACGAGCTGGCATCGCGTTCGGTGCTGATGGAGCGGGTGCGCGCGCTGCCCATAGAAGCGGTGGTTCGCGGGCACCTGATCGGCTCCGGCTGGAAGGACTACCAGGCAAGCGGCGCGGTGTGCGGCATACGCCTGCCTGAAGGGCTCCGCCTTGCCGAGAAACTGCCCCAACCCATCTTCACGCCGGCAACCAAGGCTGCGCCCGGCGAACACGATGAGAATATCGGCATCGAGGAGGCGGCCGGTCTGATCGGGAAGGCGCTGGCGGAGCGCGTGCGGGACGTTTCGCTTGCCTTGTTCAACTTCGGCGCCGAGCATGCCGCGCGCCGCGGGATCATCGTGGCGGACACGAAGTTCGAGTTCGGGATCAACGCGGCCGGCGAACTGGTGCTGATCGACGAAGTGCTGACGCCGGATTCCTCGCGATTCTGGCCCGCCTCGGAATATCGCGTTGGCGTTTCACCGCCGAGTTACGACAAGCAATTCGTCCGCGACTACCTGGACTCGGTTCAGTGGGACCATCAGCCGCCTGCGCCGAAGCTGCCGAAGGAAGTCATCGCCCGCACCGAGGAGAAGTACAACGCCGCACTGGAGTTGCTTACCTCCTGAGCGCCTTGTTTAGCGGCAGGCTCGAAAGCCCGGCCCGCATCGGTTCGGCAGTTGCCTGCGGCGAGTTCCCGCACGAATCCCGATGCGAGCGCACAAACCTATAATGAGCGGTAGGCGGAAGTGGCGGAATTGGTAGACGCGCAGGATTTAGGTTCCTGTGGGGTTATCCCCTTGAGAGTTCGAATCTCTCCTTTCGCACCAGTGTCCCGCCCCTGAAGGGGGCTAAAGCGATCCAGGCAATATGAATCTCGACGACGCAAATTACCAGGTGGAAGACGGCGAAGGGCTTCGCCGCATCATGCACGTACAGGTGCCTGCCACGGCCATGCAGGAAGAATTCCTGACCAGGCTGGGCGCGATCCGGCGGCGCACGCGGATACACGGGTTTCGCCCGGGCAAGGCGCCGATCAAGCTGATCCGGCAGCGCTACGGGCAGGACTTGTGGAACGAATTGGTCCGCGAGACCATCCAGCGGAGCTTCCGCGAGGGTGCTCAGGGCCGTCAATTGCGCGTGGTCGGAAGCGGGGAAGTCAAGACCACGCAGGCCCGCGAGGGCACCGATCTCAAGTACGAGGCCACCTTCGACGTTATGCCCGACATCGAATGGAGCGGGCTGGAGGAGTTGACCTACGAACAACCCGAGGTCGAGATTTCCGAGCGTGACGTGGACCGCACTATCGAGCGTTTACGCCGTCGCGACGCGCAATGGGAGGACGTTGACCGCCCGGCCCGCGAAGGTGACCGCATGGTGGCCAATATACGCGTCTCGCGCCGGCGTCAGACACTGGACAGGGGCGAACTCAAGGAGGCTCCGCTGATGCTGGGCGAGACCCGTCTCATGCCCCAGCTGCTCGAGCGGCTGATCGGGTTGTCGGCCTCGCAGAAGAAGAAGATTCGGCTGAAGCTGCCGGCGGAGTACCCTGAAGAATCCGTGCGCGGGAAGCGTGTCTTGTACGAAGTGGAGGTGTTGAGCGTTGCCGAACCATCGCTTCCGGACCTCGACGAGGAGTTTGTGAGGAAGCTGGGCGTGGAAAGCGGCACGATCGATGGCTTGCGGTCCGACGTGCGCTCCACCCTGGAGCGCGAACTGACATCGGTTATGGAGGACCACAAGCGCCAGTCGCTCTTCGAACAGTTGCTTGGCGCAAACCCCGGGATGACGCCCAGGTGCCTGGTCGATCAGGAAATCGAGCAGGCGCTTGCCGCCATGCGCCCGCCGGCCGCCCCCGAGGCCGAAGATGGGGGCGAACAACAGGAACCTGAAGGCGGTGACGAAGACCAGCCCGAGGAAACGCCGGAAATGCGGGCCGCCGCCGAGCGCCGGATTCGAATGCAATTGCTGATTTCGGAACTTGCGGATCGGGAGAAAATAACGCCCGATGAGCAGCTCATGCGGGAGCGCCTGCAGATGCTGGCGGCCGGCACGCCGGACCCGGAGGCGGCGCTCGCCGAATTGGCCGGCAACCGGGACCTGATCGGCAACCTGCAAGCCCGCATGCGCGAGGAACAGGTGCTGGAGTGGCTCTACGAGCATGCCGCCGTCAGCAGGCAGGTGATGGCCTTCGACCAGTTCATGGAACCCATGCCCCCCATCCTGTCCGGTTAACGCGAGAGCGAGGAAACGCTGAAATGAACGAAAAGTCCCTGAATCTCGTCCCCATGGTGGTTGAGCAGACCGCCCGCGGCGAGCGCGCCTACGACATCTATTCCCGGTTGCTCAAGGAGCGCCTGATCTTCGTGGTGGGCGCAGTGGACGACTACATGGCCAACCTGGTGGTGGCGCAACTGATCTTCCTGGAGTCGGAAAACCCCGGCAAGGACATCAGCCTGTACATCAACTCTCCCGGCGGCCTGGTAAGTTCCGGGCTTTCGATCTACGACACCATGCAATTCATCAAGCCGGACGTGAGCACGCTTTGCCTGGGGCAGGCCGCCAGCATGGGCGCCTTGCTGCTGTCCGGAGGCGCCAAGGGGAAGCGCTATTGCCTGCCGCATTCCCGCATCATGATTCACCAGCCGATGGGCAGCTACCAGGGCCAGGCATCCGACGTCGACATCCACGCCCGGGAAATGCTGAAGACCCGTGAGCGGCTCAACCGGATCCTGGCCGAGCATACCGGTCAACCCCTCAAGAGGATCGCCCGCGACACGGACCGGGACCATTTCATGAGCGGCGAGGAAGCCTGCTCCTATGGTCTGATCGACGCGGTCCTGGCCAGCCGCGACGAGGTTGCCGGGCCCGAAGAGGACACGGACTGATACAATGCCACCGCGTCCCCAAGGCGCGCCAGCATTGCAATAGAGCTATGGCCAGCAAGAACAATCGTGGTGGCGGAGGCGATCGAAAGCTTCTGTACTGCTCCTTTTGCGGGAAGAGTCAACACGAAGTCCGCAAGCTGATAGCGGGTCCGTCGGTGTACATCTGCGACGAGTGCGTGGAGTTGTGCATCGACATCATTCGCGAGGAATTCGAGGACCGCGCCGAGAACCAGCCCGTGTCCCTGCCGTTGCCGGCCGGGATCATGAAGTTCCTGAACGAGTACGTCATCGGCCAGGACCGGGCCAAGAAAGTCCTGTCGGTGGCGGTCTACAACCATTTCAAGCGCATGCGCTCGCGCCGCCGGGAAAAAGACGCACCCGAGGTCGAGATCGCCAAGAGCAACATCCTGCTGATCGGCCCCACCGGTTGCGGCAAGACCCTGCTGGCCGAAACGCTGGCCCGCATCCTCAACGTGCCGTTCACGATCGCCGACGCCACCACGCTGACCGAAGCCGGCTACGTGGGCGAGGACGTGGAAAACATCATTCAGAAACTTCTTCAGAAGTGCGATTACGACGTTGAGAAAGCCCAGACCGGCATCGTCTATATCGACGAAATCGACAAGATCTCGCGCAAGTCCGACAATCCGTCCATAACCCGCGACGTATCGGGCGAGGGGGTGCAGCAGGCCCTGCTAAAACTCATCGAGGGAACCATTGCCTCGGTGCCGCCGCAGGGCGGGCGCAAGCACCCGCAACAGGAATTCCTGCAGGTGGACACGTCGAACATCCTGTTTATCTGCGGCGGAGCGTTTGCGGGGCTCGATGCCATTATCCGCAACCGCACCGAACGCAGCGGCATCGGCTTTACCGCGGAAGTTCGGGACGAGAATGAGTTCCGGCGCCTGGGCGAGCTGCTTTCGCATGTCGAGCCGGAAGACCTCATCCGCTACGGGCTGATACCGGAGTTCGTGGGTCGGATGCCGCTTGTGGCCACACTGGACCCGCTGGATCTCGATGCCCTGATGGCAATCCTTGTCGAGCCGAAGAACGCGCTCACCAAGCAATACCGGGTGCTGTTTGAAATGGAGAACTGCGAACTGGAGTTCCACGAAGGCGCCCTGCAGGCCATCGCCGAGCGGGCCATGCAGCGCAAGACCGGAGCGCGCGGCCTTCGCACCATCCTCGAGGATGTGCTGCTGGACACCATGTTCGACCTGCCTTCCATGAAGAACGCCCGCCGCGTGGTGCTGGACCGAGGAGCGATCATGGGCCAGAACAAGCCGTATGTGGTGTACGAGACCGAAGAACCGCTGGCGCTGAAGCCGCCGGAGGAATTCGAAAGGGCCACGGGGTCGGATGGTTAGCCCGAGCGTGGGCCGTTCGCGCTCCGCTCGGATGGAGTTCCCGGTTGGGTTTCTCCCAGGTGATCCCCATATCGAAGCCGGAATAGCAGCCGGTTGGTGATTGAGGCAAGGCAATGAGCGATGAAGCGAAGACCAGCATAGACGTGTCGCGCCGCCTGGCGGTACTGCCGCTGCGCGACGTGGTCGTGTACCCGCACGTGGTTGTGCCGCTCTTCGTGGGTCGCAAACCCTCGATACTGGCGCTGGAAGACGCCATGGCGGTAGGAAAGGAGATTCTTCTGGTGGCGCAGCGGAAACCGGAAGTCGATGAACCGGCTGCGCGTGACATCTATCGCGTGGGCACCTTGGCCACCGTGCTGCAGATGATGAAGATGCCCGACAATACGGTAAAGGTGATGGTCCAGGGTGTATCGCGGGCGCGCCTCAAGTCGCTGCAGTCCGGGGACTTCTTCAGCGCCGGTTTCGCGTCGATCTCCGAGGACGCCGACAAGGAGACCAAGGCTGAGGAAATGGAAGCCTTGCGCCGCTCGCTGCTATCCCAGTTCGAGTCCTACGTGAAGCTGCACAAGAACGTTCCTCCGGAAGCGCTCGCGGGCGTTTCCGGCCTGGATGACGATGGCCGCCTGGCCGACACCATTGCCGCGCACATGCAATTGGCGCTGGAGAAGAAGCAGGTGGTGCTGGAAACCGGCGACCCGATCAAGCGCATGGAGTACCTGGTGGGCCTCATGGGCAGCGAGATCGACATGCTCAAGATCGAGCGCAAGATTCGCGGCCGCGTGAAGACGCAAATGGAGAAGAGCCAGCGCGAGTACTACCTGAACGAGCAGATGAAAGCCATTCAGAAGGAATTGGGCGAGCTCGACGACGCGCCGGACGAGATCACCTCGCTGGAGAAGGGGATCAAGGAAGCGGGCATGCCCAAGGAGGCCCAGGAAAAGGCCATGACCGAACTGGGCAAGCTCAAGATGATGGCGCCTATGTCCGCCGAAGCCACGGTGGTGCGCAACTATCTCGATTGGCTGCTCAAGGTGCCCTGGAAGAAGCAGCGCCGCACCAACGGCAACCTGGCGCGGGCCGAAAAGATCCTGGAAGAGGACCATTACGGGCTGGAGAAGGTCAAGGAACGCATCCTTGAATACCTGGCGGTGCAGAAGCGCGTGCGCGCCCTTAAAGGCCCCATTCTCTGCCTGGTGGGTCCGCCGGGCGTAGGCAAGACCTCGCTGGGGCGTTCCATCGCCCGGGCCACGAACCGTTCCTTCGTGCGCATGTCCTTAGGCGGCGTGCGCGACGAGGCGGAAATACGGGGCCACCGGCGCACCTACATCGGGGCGCTTCCGGGCAAGATCGTGCAGAACCTGGCGCGGGCGGGTGTTCGCAACCCGCTGTTTCTTTTCGACGAGGTGGACAAGATGTCCATGGACTTCCGGGGCGACCCTTCGTCGGCGCTGCTGGAGGTGCTGGACCCGGAACAGAATTCCACCTTCAACGATCATTACCTGGAGGTGGATTTCGACCTGTCGCGCGTGATGTTCGTTTGCACGGCAAACACGCTGGCGATACCGCCGCCGCTGCTGGATCGCATGGAAGTCCTGCGCATCCCCGGCTATACCGAAGATGAGAAGCTGGCCATCGCGCGCAATTACCTGATTGCCAAGCAGATGAAGAACAACGGCGTGCGCGCCGAAGAACTCAGGTTCACGGCCGGCGGCCTGCGCAGCATGATTCGCCACTACACCCGCGAGGCGGGTGTGCGCAACCTGGAACGCGAGATCGCCCGAGTTTGCCGCAAGGTGGTCAAACGTCAGTTGTTGCGGCCAACGCCGCGGGAGATCTGCATTGGTCCAAGGCAACTGGAGCCATACCTGGGGGTACGCAAGTTCCGCTACGGCCGCGCGGAGAACCAGAACCGGGTGGGCCAGGCGCAGGGACTGGCCTGGACCGAAGTCGGCGGCGAGCTTTTGCGGATCGAGGCTTCAGTGGCGCCGGGCAAGGGCAAGCTCACGCTTACCGGAAAGCTGGGCGAAGTGATGCAGGAATCGATTCAGGCTGCGGTTACGGTGGTGCGCACCCGCGCGGCCACGCTGGGACTGGACCCGCGCTTCCAGTCTGAAATGGACCTTCACGTTCATGTGCCGGAGGGCGCCACTCCCAAGGACGGTCCCAGTGCCGGCATCGGCATGTGTACCGCCATTGTTTCGGCGCTTGCGGAAATACCGGTGCGCGCCGATGTGGCGATGACCGGTGAGATCACCCTGGGAGGCGAGGTGCTGCCCGTAGGAGGTCTGAAGGAAAAACTGCTGGCTGCGCACCGTGGCGGAATCGACCGGGTGCTTATTCCGGAAGAATGCGAGAAGGACCTGGCGGAAATACCCGCCAACGTCAAACGCAGGCTGGATATCCGGCCGGTACGCTGGATCGACCAGGTGCTCGAACTGGCTTTGGAAAGCATGCCCGAGGTGGCGTCATCCATTAGCGACGAGCAGGGCGCCTCGACCGCGTCGACTCCGGCGGCTACGCCGACACCGCCCGATCAACCGCTCGCACACTGAACCCGCCGGGCGGAAATTTACCTGCCTGGCCAACAATGCGTGTGCGCTGGGGCTCAAGAGTCTGTAATATTGCTACCCGCTTGGGATTAGTACATAATTCCTGCCTATTGGGGCGATATGGCAGCATCTCATTGTGCGATGGAGCCATACGAGAATTTTGGGGGTGGTATTCCTTGTCCATGAGACACCGCCAGAGCGTATCAGCCCGGTAGATCTGGGCAAAACTTATACGGAGAATTGCATGAACAAACGGGAACTTACAGATGCTGTGGCGTCTAATGCGGGTCTTGGCAAAGCGGAAGCGGCACGGGCCGTGGATGCGGTTTTGGGGGCCATCAGCGATGCCCTGGGACAGGGAGACTCGGTATCTCTGGTCGGCTTTGGGACCTTTAGCGTCAAGCATCGCGCCGCGCGTCAGGGTCGCAATCCCCGTACCGGTGAGACCATACAGATCACCGCCACCTCGGTTCCCGGGTTCAAGGCAGGTCGCGCTCTGAGGGATTCCGTAAACTAACCACCTCCGGCTTTCGGGGTTTGCCCCCGTTAGTTAGTGCGGCGAGTTCCGCGCGGGTTCCTGGCGCCGGGGGGTGCTTAGCTCAGTTGGGAGAGCGTCGCTCTTACACGGCGAAGGTCGGGGGTTCAAGCCCCTCAGCACCCATAGCGGAGTGGTAGTTCAGATGGTTAGAATACCGGGCTGTCAATCCGGTGGTCGCGGGTTCGAGTCCCGTCCACTCCGCCATCTACCTCATCGATAGGGCTGAAACGGTGCTGCAACTCATTCGCGATCGGCTGAGCGGCTGGGTAGCCGGAATCATTTTCGGCGTAATCGGTCTGGCCCTGGTGCTGACCTTCGGCACCATGCGGGGCAATGTCGGCGTTTCCGCCAACGCGGCGGCCAGCGTGGATGGCCTGGACATTGGTCAAACCGAGTTCCAGCGCGCGTTCCAGGACGAACAAGTGCGACTTCGCGAGCAGTTTGGCGATGCATTTCCCGAGGAATTCGACGAGCAGCTGCGCGCCCTGGTGCTTGACGATATGATCGACTCCTACATGATGCGCGCACATGCCGGGAGCCGTGGATTTGTCACCAGTGACGAACGTCTGGCCGGCGTGATCCGGAATGTCCCGGCTTTCCTGGAACGGGGCGAGTTCTCGCCCGATCTCTATCGAGGCGCCCTTGCGCAGGTAGGCGAGACTCCGGCCTATTTCGAGCAGCAGCAGCGCGCCCTGATGACGCTTCAGCAGTTCTCGCGCGGCATTGCACAGAGCGCCATTTTCACCCCGGTCGATTTCCGTTTCTATATTGAACTGGTGCAGGAGACTCGCGCAGTGCGTGGCCTGCTGGTTTCGCCGGAGGCATTTCGTGGCTCCGTGGAGGTGACCGAAGAGCAGATCGAGGAGTATTACGGAAACAACCTGTCCGGATTCTGGACCCGCGAGTCGGTTGACCTCGAATACATCGAACTCAATGCCACGAGGCTGCCCGGTATGGGGGAACTTACCGAACAGGATGCACTTGAGTGGTATGAGCAGAACCGGGACCAGTTCATCAGTCCGTTCCAGCGCCGCTCCAGCCACATTCTTTTTGCCGCGGACCCCGAGGGAGACGAGCAGGTCCTGGCCAAGGCCAGCGAGGTGACCGCGCGGCTTGACGCAGGGGAAGATTTTGCCGCGCTGGCCGAAGAATTCTCCGACGATCCCGGGTCCGCGTCATCCGGAGGCGACCTCGGCTGGAATGAGCGGGGCGTATTCGTTCCCGAGTTCGAGGAAGCGCTGTTCGCCCTTGAGGAGGTTGGTCAGCATACGCAGCCGGTGCTGACCCAGTACGGTTATCACATTATTCGCCTCGACGGCATGCGTGGCGGCGACATCGCTCCGTTTGAGGACGCCCGCGAAGAGGTCATGACGGATCTTGAGGAGCGGCGCGGCAGAACACACTTTTTCGACCTGGCCGAGCGGCTTGCCGACATGGCATTGGAAAGCGATGAGGGATTGGCCTGGATCGCCGAGGAGCTCGACCTGCCGCTGCTTCATCTTGAGGGCTTCACGCGCGAAGGCGCCGGAGAGTTTGCCGGTAACCGGCGGGTAATTGATGCCGCCTTCGGCGAAACAGTGCTGGATCGTCGCGAGAACTCTCGCCTTCTTCAGCTGGACCCGGACCGCGCCATCGTCCTTCGGGCCGCCCGTCATCAGTCGTCGGAACAACAGCCGATCGAAGAAGTGGCCGGGCGTATCCGCGAAATCCTCGTCACCGATGCCGCCGCCGCCGCTGCGACCGCGATAGGGCTGGATTTGCTTGAGCGGCGAATATCCGATGAGAGCCTTGAGGCCCTGGCCGAGGAGCAGGGCGTTGAGTTGTTCGACGAGCCGGAAATGAGGCGGACTTCCGCCGAGTTCCCCTCGGAATTGCTCAACGGGATTTTCTCGGCCACTCCCGGACATCCGGTGGAGGGCCTGGAGTTGCTGGACGGCCGTTACGCGCTGTTCGAAGTGAGCGAGGCGTTGCCTGGCCGGCCCGAACTGATTCCCCGGGACCAGCGCGACCAGGTCAAGGCAGAATTGGAGGACCGCGAAGGCATGATGGAATACGATGCCTACCGGGCCAGCGTGCGGGAACGCGCCAGTGTCTGGATATCGCCGGACACACTGGGAGACACATCATGATTCAGGCAAACCCGCTTCGCTGGCCGTTATACGCGCAGATCTTCGCCGGCATTGCTCTCGGAGTGGCGGCCGGTCTGATCAGCGGCGACACCGCCGAGCTCGTCAGCGGCGTGACTTTCGATTCGATCTACGACTACATCGGAAAACTGTTTCTCAACGCGCTCAAGATGCTGATCGTGCCCCTGATCGCCACCTCCATCATTTCGGGCGTCGCGGGGCTGGGCGGGCCGGGTTCGCTGGGCCGGTTGGGCGGCAAGACCGTTGCCTATTACCTGGTGACATCCACGATAGCCGTACTGGTCGGGCTGACCATCGTCAACCTGGTGAAGCCCGGCATCCTCGACGGCGTTCCCGTGCAGGGGCTGCTCGACTTCAAGACCAACGCCGAGGAAGTGGCCGGAAAGGTTGCCGGCGCCGAAGGCGGAGTCGCCGAGGTATTTCTGCGCATGTTCCCGCCGAATATCGTGAAGGCTGCCGCCGAAGGCCAGATGCTCGGCGTCATCGTGTTCTGCATCCTGTTCGGGTATTACATTTCCCGCGTGGTCAAGGAAAAACGGGAGCAGGTCACGAGTTTTGTCCAGGCCTGCTTCCAGGCCATGATGGGCGTCACCCGCTTCGTCATGCGGTTTGCTCCCATCGGCGTATTCGGGCTGGTCGCCTCGGTGGTCGCCGATGTGGGTCTGGGCGCCGCAAGGCCGCTGGTGATTTTCTCGATTACGGTATTGGTGGCCCTGGGCATTCATTTCCTGGTGGTCATGCCGCTGATCCTGCTGTTTGTGGCGCGGGTCAACCCGCTGCGCCATTACCGGGCCATGGCGCCGGCGCTGCTGACCGCGTTCTCTACCTCGTCGTCCTCGGCCACGCTGCCGATCACCATGCGTTGCGTGGAGGACAATGCCAAGGTTTCCAGCCGCACCACGGGCTTTGTCCTGCCACTGGGCGCAACGGTGAACATGGACGGCACCGCGCTCTACGAGTGCGTGGCGGTGATCTTCATCGCCCAGGCTTTCGGCGTGGACTTAAGCTTCGGCACCCAGTTCACCATTGTTGTCACGGCCCTGCTGACCTCGATCGGCGTAGCGGGTGTTCCCGCAGCTTCCTTTGTGGCGATCGCGGTCATCCTGGGCGCCGTCGGCCTGCCGGTGGAGGCGATCGGCGTGCTGTTCGTGTTTGATCGAATCCTCGATATGTCCCGCACCGCGGTAAACGTGTTCGGCGACAGCTGCGGGGCGGTAACGATAGCCAGGCTGGAAGGCGAGACGGGAGTGCTGGGTGAGGAGGCGCCGCTGCGAGGCCGAAGCGCAGCTTGAACGCCGCGCAGCAACCGGGCCTGCGCCTGGTGCGCGAGCGCCGGACGGTCACTCTCTTCAAGAGCGAAGCGCCGCCGCGCGAATTGCTGGTACAGGCACTGGACGCGGCGCGCTGGGCGCCGAACCATCACGTGACCGAACCCTGGAGGTTCTATCTCCTGGGTGCCGAGGCTGCCAGGGCAACGATAGCGGTCGCTGAGGAACTGACGCTGGCGAAACGCGGCGCCGGCGCCGCGAAGAAAAGGCGGACCTTGCTGGAGGCGGTTCCGCGCTGGCTGGCGGTGACCTGCCGCCGGTCCGATGACCCGTTTCGAGAGCGCGAGGACTACGGCGCCTGTTGCTGCGCGATCCAGAACTTCATGCTGTGCCTGTGGGAAAGCGGCGTGGCGTGCAAGTGGAGCACGGGGGCGGTGACGCGGGACAAGCGCTTCCATGAAATTCTCGGCGCCGACCCGCAAGAGGAAATGGTGGTCGGCCTGTTTCTGATGGGCTATCCGCGGATCGTGCCGGAGCAAAAGCGGCGGCCGGTGGGAGAGGTACTGACGGAACTGGCCTGAGAGGGGAGTTTACTCGGGCAGGGTGAGGCCGACGGCGTTCATGCCGGCATCGACCTGCAGGACCACGCCGGTAATGCCGGCGGCCATGTCCGAGCACAGGAACGCCGCTGCGTTTCCGACATCGTCCAGCGTGATATTGCGCCGCAGCGGGGCAACTTCTTCGTAGTGCTGCAGGATTTTGCGGAAGTTGGCCACGCCCATGGCCGAGAGGGTCTTGATCGGGCCGGGGGAGAGGGCGTTGACGCGAATGCCTTCCTTGCCCAGGTCCACGGCCAGCGCCCGGGTGACCGCTTCCAGGCTTGCCTTGGCGGGTCCCATGACGTTGTAGTTCTGCACAGCCCGGGTCGATCCGGAGTACGAAAGGGTCAGCAAGGCTCCGCCATCGGTCATCAGCGGCGCCGCGGCGCGCGCCAAGGCAGCGAAACTGTAAGTGGATATGTCGTGCGCAATCCGGAAACCGTCGCGTGTCACGCTGTCGGCGAAATCGCCCTGCAGATTGTCGCCCGGAGCGTAGGCAATCGAGTGGACCAGGATGTCCAGCCGGGGCCAGGTCTTCTCAAGCTCCGCAAACGCGTCGGCAATCGACTCGTCGTTCGCCACGTCCATTCCCAGGCAGAGAGGCGAATCCAGCTCCTTGCCGAATTTTTCGGCGCGCTCGAGAAGCCGTCCGGGGAGCGCGCTCAAGGCGACCTCGGCGCCCTCCTGGCGAAGGCTGTGGGCAATACCCCAGGCGAGCGAACGCTTGCTGGCTATGCCGGCAACCAGCGCACGCTTTCCCTTGAGAATCGGCATGGCCGCGATTCTACAGGGCAATGCCCCGCAGGGGCGGGCGATCGGCCCGAAAGGTACAATCTCATGCCGTGCAGCAGGTGGAAATTTATACCGACGGCGCCTGCTCCGGCAATCCGGGACCGGGTGGCTGGGGGGCCCTGCTGCGCGCTGCCGGCCACGAACGTGAATTGACCGGCGCGGACCCTCACACCACCAACAACCGGATGGAACTGACTGCCGCCCTGCGGGCGCTCGAAGCCTTGAAGCGGCCCTGCCGAGTCGTCCTGCATACGGATTCGAAGTACCTGCAGCAGGGCATGCTGGGCTGGCTGGACAAATGGAAACACAATGGCTGGAGGACTGCGAACAAGAAGCCGGTGCGCAACGAGGACCTGTGGCGCGGGCTGGATGCCGCCTGCGCCCGGCATCGGGTGGAATGGCGCTGGGTGCGCGGGCACTCGGGCCACCCCGAAAATGAGCGGGCCGACTCTCTGGCGCGCGATGCGATGACCGCGCTGAATCCCCAGGGCGGGGAGGAAGGCGAATGCGCCACGTAGCGGTCGACGTGGAAACCACGGGCCTGAATGCCAAAGGCGGTGACCGGGTCATATCCATCGGCTGCGTGGAACTCCTCGAACGGCAGTTCACCGGCCGGACCTTTCATCGCCTGGTCGATCCCCAGCGCTCGATCCCGCCGGAATCCTCGCGGGTGCACGGCATTACCGGGGAGCAGGTGCAGGGGCAACCCTTGTTCGCGGACCTGGCCGAGGAGTTCCTCGAATTCGTCCGCGACGCCCATCTTCTCGGCCACAACCTGGAATTCGATCAGGGCTTTCTCGACGAGGAACTCCGCCGGGCGAAACTGCCCGAGAGGCTGGACGACATTTGCGGTTTTACCTGCACGCTGAAGATGGCGCGCGCCCGATACCCGACGCAACGCAACAACCTGGACGCCTTGTGCCGGCGCCTGGGCGTTTCTTCGCAGGATCGGGGCTATCACGATGCTCTGGAGGATGCGCGGCTGACGGCATCGGCCTGGTTGCGGATGACCATGGGGCAGGAGGAGCTTCGCATCAGCCAAGGGGGCAGCAGCGGCAGGGCGAAGTCCCTGGATCGCGAGGGCCTCAGTCTGGTGCGCTTCGAACCCGGCGAAGCGGACCTGCAGGCCCACGAGGAAATGCTGCGGCGAATCGACCAGTCCTCGGAGCATGGAGCCGCCTGGCTCAAGGGTTTCAAGGAAACCTGACCCAGTTCCATTAGAATCCGGCTTTTGCCGACCTGGAGAATACTGTGGGGCAATCAATTCGGTCCGCTTTCGCGCAAAATTTCCTGGGCGACTCGCCCCGCTGGTACAAGCAAACCATCATTGCGTTCCTGCTGATCAACCCGGTGTTGTGGTTTCTGCTGCCGGGCGGCGAGTTCATTGCCGGATGGGTCCTCGTCCTGGAGTTCATCTTCACCCTGGCGATGGCCCTGCGTTGCTATCCGCTGCAACCGGGCGGCCTGCTGGCGATTCAGGCGGTATTGATGGGCATGACGTCGCCGGCCACGCTGTACACCAAGACCCTCGACAACTTTCCCGTCATCCTGCTGCTGATCTTCATGGTGGCGGGCATCTTCTTCATGAAGGAGATGCTGCTGTTCGTGTTCACCCGCATCCTCCTGGGCGTGCGCTCGAAGGCCTTGCTCTCGTTGCTGTTTTGCGCCGTTGCCGCGGTGCTGTCGGCCTACCTGGACGCATTGACCGTGACGGCGGTGGTGATCACGGTGGCCGTCGGCTTCTACCGCATTTATCACGGCGTCGCATCCGAGATAGCAGCGGGAGAGGTCGAGGAGAACCTGACCGACGACTCGCACGTCCCCGAGGCGGGCCTCCAGGAACTACGGCAATTCCGTTCATTTCTGCGCGGCCTGATGATGCATGCCGCGGTCGGCACCGCCCTGGGCGGCGTGACCACGCTGGTGGGCGAGCCGCAGAACCTCCTGCTGGCCAAGGAGGCGGGCCGCACCTTCGGCGAGGAGGGCTGGAACTTCGGCTATTTCTTCCTGAGAATGGCGCCCGTGACCCTGCCCGTGCTGGTGGCGGGCCTCGCGACCTGCGTCGTGCTCGAGAAGACCCGCATATTCGGCTATGGAACACGCCTGAGCGCCCCGGTGCGCGACATACTCGAACGCTTTGACCGCGACGCCGCCGAACGTCGCACGCCGGCGCAGAACGCCGCGCTGGTGGCCCAGGGCGCTGCCGCCGTCATCCTTATCGTCGCACTGAGCCTTCATCAGTTCCATCACACCGAGGTGGGCCTGATCGGCCTGATGATCATCGTGCTGGCCACTGCGTTCTCGGGGGTCACCGAAGAGCACCGCCTGGGCAAGGCCTTCCAGGAGGCCTTGCCGTTCACGGCCCTGCTGGTGGTGTTTTTCGGCATCGTAGCGGTGATCTACGACCAGAAGCTGTTCAAGCCCGTGACCGAATTGATCTTTACCCGCGACGGCACCGAACAGCTCGCGATCATGTACCTGGCCAACGGGCTGCTCTCGATCATCAGCGACAACGTGTTCGTAGCCACGGTCTATATCGGCGAGCTCAAGCAGGCATTCATCGACGGCCTGGTGGACCGCCCGCAGTTCGAGCTACTGGTGGTCGCCATCAATACCGGTACAAACATCCCCAGCGTGGGCACGCCCAACGGGCAGGCGGCCTTCCTGTTCCTGCTCACCTCGGCCCTGGCGCCCGCCATCCGGCTGAGTTATGGGCGCATGGTATTGATGGCCCTGCCGTACACCATCGTCATGACCATCACCGGCCTGCTGGCCATCATCTATCTCTTGTAGAAAGGGTTGGTGCGCATAGCAGGGGAATCTCTCTCCATGCCCGGCTGGGACGTGCTTGTCGAGCACTCGCAGGAGGCGCGCGAATGGCGCCTCGGGGATTTGCTGGACGCGCCGGGGAGGTTCGAGAACTTTTCGCTGCGCTGTGAGGGTCCGGTCGGGGCCGAGCTGGTACTGGATTACAGTCGGCAGCGGGTCACCTCAGAGACCCTTCGCCTTATGTTGGCGCTTGCCGATGCAAGGAAGATCAAGGCGGCGCGAACCGCTCTGTTTCGAGGCGAAGTCGTCAACCTGAGCGAGCAGCGCGCCGCTTTGCATCCCGACGCCAGGGCGGTGGCGCCGCGCGATGCGACTCTGGCGGAACAACGGCGCTCGGTGGAGGAGTTTGCCCGGCGCTTCCGTGCCGGAGAATTGCTCGGCGCGACGGGCAGGCCGCTGACGAGCGTGGTGAATATCGGCATCGGGGGATCGGACCTCGGCGTGCGGCTGTTGTGCTCGGCGCTCGCGCAGGAAAGTTCCCCGCCGGTGCGGTTCGTATCGGAAATGGACGGTGTGGAGCTGGAGCGCATGCTCTCCGATGCGGTCGCCGAGCAGACGCTGTTTGTGGTGTGCTCCAAGAGCTTTTCCACCGCCGAGACGATGGCCAATGCCTATTCCGCCCGCCACTGGCTGGTGGCGGAACTGGGCGAGGACGCCCCGGCGCGGCATTTCGCGGCCGTTTCATCCGATCGCCGGGCCATGGCCGACTGGGGCATCGCGCCTGATAGGCAATTCCTCCTGCCCGAAGCTGTGGGCGGACGCTATTCGCTGTGGTCGGCGGCCGGTTTGAGCGCCTGGCTTTCGCTTGGCAGTTCGAAAATGAACGAGTTTCTTGCCGGAGGAAGGTGGCTGGACGAGCATTTTGTCGAGGCGCCGCTTGAAGCCAACCTGCCGGTCCTGATGGGCTTGTTCGCACTCTGGAACCAGGCGATTCTCGGTTGCTCCACGCAGTTGCTCCTGCCATATGACACCGGGCTGTCGCTGCTTCCCGCCTACCTCCAGCAACTCCTGCTGGAGAGCCTGGGCAAGGGCGGTGACGCACATGGCCGCCCACTGCCTGTTGAAGGCGTGTCTGCGGTTTGGGGTACGACCGGATCCAGCGCCCAGCATTCGGTCATGCAATGGGCGCAGCAGGGAGCACGGACCGTCTGCGCGGACTTCATTGCGGCGCGCCAGGCTGTGGGCGCCTATCCGGGCATGCACGCGGAATCGCTGCGGCAGATGCTGGCGCAGGCAGAGACGCTGGCCCGCGGCCACGCGCAGGACGCAGATGACTCCGATCCCTTGGCGGTCCACAAGGCATTGCCCGGCGGCCGCCCGTCCAACGTCCTGCTGCTCAAGAAACTGGACCCACTGCACCTCGGCGCCCTGATTGCCTTGTACGAGCACCAGGTCTATGTGCAGGGGTGCCTGCTGGGCGTGAATCCCTTCGACCAATGGGGCGTGGAACACGCCAAACGGCTGGCCGGCGACGAATCCGCCCAACCCCCAATTGCCAGACGCCTCTTCGATTAGACGCAACAGAAAATGTTCGAGCGTGCTTCCTGCAGCCCCTTTTCCGCGAGGAGCGTCGGAGGCAGGGATGCCGGAGCCGAGCTCCATGGATGGATGTATGCGTCTCCTCGCGGAAAAGGGGCTGCAGGAAGCACGCTGCACACCTAGAATAACCGTGTCATGAAAATTACCGTTCATGGATGCGGCTATGTCGGTCTCGTGACCGGCGCCAGCTTTGCCGAAACCGGTGTCAGCGTGGTCTGCCTGGACATTGACGAGGCGACGGTTCAACAACTTCAGAGCGGCGAGTTGCACCTCCACGAGCCGGGCCTGGAGGACCTCGTCCAGAGAAACCTCGAGGCCGGCCGGCTGCGTTTCAGTTCCGACCTTCGCCTGGGCGTGGAGCATGGCGAGGTGCAGTTCATCGCTGTGAGCACGCCGCCGGGCGGCAACGGCGAAGCGGACTTGCGCCACGTCTACAGCGTCGCAGACTCGATTGCCGCGCACATGCCCGCTTACCGACTGGTGGTGTGCAAATCCACGGTCCCGGTGGGCACCGGCGAGAGGGTGGAGGAGCGCATCGGCTCGCGCCTGGCCGAACGGGGCACGGTTCATGACTTTGACGTGGTTTCCAACCCGGAGTTTCTGAAGGGCGGGGCGGCCGTGTCGGACTTCATGCACCCCGAGCGCATCATTCTTGGAACGAACAGTGAGCGGGCAATCGACACTCTAAGCAGCCTGTATGCCCCGTTTCAACGCAAGCGCGACCGGGTCATGGTCATGGACCGTGTTTCGGCGGAACTGACCAAGTACGCGGCCAATGCCATGCTGGCGACGCGCATCAGCTTCATGAACGAACTGGCCGGCCTGGCCGAGCTGGTGGGCGCCGACATCGAACAGGTGCGAAAAGCGGTGGGCGCCGACAAGCGAATCGGCTACAACTACCTGTACGCAGGCTGCGGATACGGCGGTTCCTGCCTGTCCAAGGATACGGCGGCGCTGGCGCAGACCGCCCGTGAGCATGGCTACCGGATCCGCGTCGTCGAAACCGTATCGCGCGTCAATGAGATGCAGAAAATGCTGCTTGGACACAAGATCAAGGCCTACTTCGGTGAGTCCCTGGCGGGCCGCCGAATCGCGCTTTGGGGCCTGTCGTTCAAACCCGGCTCCGATGACATGCGCGAAGCACCCAGCCGGACGCTCATCGAGTTCCTGCTGGCCGAGGGCGCGCAGGTACGGGCCTACGACCCGGTAGCGGTCGAACGTTGCAAGGCCCTGATGGGTGAGCGCGAGGCGCTGCATTACGCCGCGGATGCCATCGAAGCGCTCGATGGAGCGGACGCTCTGGCCATCGTGACCGAGTGGCCGCAGTTTAGATCGCCGGACTTTGAGCTGCTGCGGAAAAAACTCACCGAACCGGTCATATTCGACGGCCGCAACCTGTATTCGCCCGAGACAATGCGGGATAAGGGCTTCCGCTACTTCGGCGTGGGCCGGGGCGAAAGTTTGGCTTCAAGCAACGGCTCCGGCGCACATCCGGTGGGGGAAGAAGTCTTCCGGCCCTGGGGAAGCTTCGAGGGCCTGGGTCAGGGGCAGGGTTACCAGGTGAAGCGCCTGCGGGTAATGCCGGGAGAGACACTGTCTTTGCAGCGCCATCAACGGCGCGACGAGCACTGGGTGGTGGTAAGCGGCTCGCCGGTGGCCGAACGCGACGGGGAGAGCCACGCCTTGAGGATCGGCGACCATATCCTGATTCCGCTGGGCGCCGTGCATCGCATTCACAATCCCGGCGAAGAACCCGCGGAGGTCGTGGAAGTGCAATTGGGCGAGTACCTGGGCGAGGACGATATCGAGCGCTTCGAAGACGTCTACGGACGTGCCTGACGGGTATCGTGTGAGGCTCAAGCCGCCGTTCAAGGCTTACGACGTCCGCGGGCGGGTCCCCGGTGAATTCAATGCCGACCTGGCCTGCCGAATCGGCGCCGCGGTGGTTCGGTTTACCGGCGCGAGGGAAGTGGTGCTGGGGCGCGACGCACGGCTGTCCAGCCCCGACATCGCCGCTGCGGTCGCCGAAGGCGTTACCAGAGCGGGCGCCGACGTCGCCGATCTGGGGCTGTGCGGCACCGAGCAGGTGTATTTCGCCACCGGCCGTTTCGGTTGCGGCGCCGGCGTCATGGTGACCGCGAGTCACAATCCCGCCGATTACAACGGACTGAAGATCGTCCGCGATCAAGCGCGTCCGATCAGCGGCGAAACTGGCCTTGCGGAAATCGCGCGAATGGCGGAGTCTTCGCCGCCACGCGGCGCGCGCGGGCGCCGCAGGACGGCCAACGTGCAGGAATCATGGCGGCGCAAGGTAATGAGCTTCGTCGAGGGCCTGCCGCTGAAGCCGATGAGGATCGTCGTCAACTCCGGCAATGGTGCCGCCGGCCCGAGCGTGGAGCAGCTGGCCGAGGACAGCCCGCTGAGCGTCGTCCACCTGCGCGCCGAGCCGGACGGACATTTCCCCAACGGCGTTCCCAATCCCCTGCTGGACAGCACCCGGACCGTCACCTCCGAGGCCGTCCTCGAACACGCGGCGGATTTCGGCGTGGCCTTTGACGGCGACTTCGACCGCTGCTGCTTCTTCGATGAGCGCGGCGAATACGTCGATCCCTACTACACCGTAGGCATGTTCGCGGCGAACCTCCTGTCATCAAGACCGTCCGATGACCGGCGGGTGGTTCACGACCCCAAGCTGATCTGGGACACCGAGGAACAGGTGCGGGCCGTCGGCGGCGAACCGATCAGGAACCGGGCCGGTCATGCTTTCATGAAGCAGCGCATGCGCGAGGAGGACGCCGTATACGGCGGCGAAAGCAGCGCCCACCATTACTTCCGCGAGTTCCTGTACTGCGACTCCGGCATGATTCCCTGGGTCCTGATGGCCGGAATTCTTTCGGCGCAGGGCGGAGGCCTCGCGAACCGGACCGCCGAGCGCCGCGTGCGCTATCCGACCAGCGGCGAAATCAACCTTCCCATCGACGGGCAAGCTACGGCCCTGATGTCGCGCCTGGAGGACGAATACTCGGCGCAGGGCGGGACGGTGGATGGGACCGATGGCTTGTCGGTGGCATTTGACGACTGGCGCTTCAGTCTCAGGCCGTCCAACACCGAGCCGCTGCTGCGCCTGAATCTCGAAACCCGCGCCAATCCTGCGTTGCTGGCGGAAAAGACCGCCGAACTCAAGTCCGCCATCGCCTGAACCCGAATCTTGCGGCGGATTCTCGCGCCGCCCGGTGATTTCAGAAACTGGTGCTAGGCTTTCGCTTCCCGCAGACCTGCGCGGACCGCATTGAAAGAGAGGCTGTTATGAAGAAATGGACGCATTGGGCCACGTTGGCCGTGACCCTGGCCCTGGGATTCGTGTTGGGATCGACAAGTTCGCATAGCCGGGCTGACAGCCCTCAGTTGCGCTGGGTTGCAGGTGAATTTCCGGCAGCGCTCCTGCGGAGCATGGAGGAATCGTCGGCTGCATTCCTGCGCAAGGACCTGGAAGCGACCCGCGCTCACATGACCGAGGACTTCGCAACCTATGAATTGCATGGTTCCGATGGGCCCAGACTACTCGTGCAGGGCCGTGAGGAATCCATCGCCGCCATGACATCCTTTTTCGAGGGAGACTTCGGCTCCCTCTGGCAGGGCGCCGAAGTGGAACGGGTCGGGTCCATCGGCGACACCATGGTCCAGATCGAGCATGACAAGTATCAGTACGATGAAGGCGTCCGCACGATTTCGACTTTCGTGGTCATTCAATACCAGGACGGAAAACGTTGGCGCGAGTGGCGGCTCAAGCTCGATCCGAACGCCGGCGGATCACAAGGCAGCGACTAGAGGACTATTTTTCCTGCGCCGCCTTTTGCCGCGCCAGGTATTTCTCAAGCTCCGCCGCGGGATCCATGACCGTGTCGGAGTACAAGCCGATGGCTGAATTCCAATATTCACCGCCCTCCAGCTGGTCCAGAATGAAGGCCGCAAAGTCCTCGTAGGTGATTACCCGCGCCCCGGGCGTATTTCCGGTGGTGTTGAACCGCATGTCGTTACGGGCCGGTTCCTCCACCATGAAGCCCGGGCGCAGCAGCAGGTAATCCAGGCCGCTGGCTTCGATCATTGATTCCATCTCGTACATGTCGTTGTAGAGATAACGGGCGATCCACCGCCATCTGTTGGTCATGTCTTCGGGGGGCGGCTCGGCGCTGTCGACATCGACCCGGTGCTCCACCCCGGTGGAGCTGGCCATGATCAATCGGGTGTTGCCTTTCGCTTTCATGGCGGAGATCAGGTTTTCTCCCATCACCGTGTAGATATCGACGGGACCGATTTCGACCGTGGGGTCTGCCGGCGTATTGAACCCGATCATGGACACGACCACTTCATCCCCCTCAAGCACCGGGTCGATGGACGCCCGATCGTAAATGTCGCCCTTGAACAAGGTCAGGTTCTCGTGCTCGATACCCAGTTTGGACGGCGTGCGGGCAAAGCCCTTGATGGTGTAGCCCCGTTCCAGGCCCTGGCGAATGATCACCCGCCCGGACCGCGCCGTGGCGCCGAACAAGGCGATCACCGGCTTTTCGTCACGCCCGGCCGCGCGCAGGCGCACCCAATTTAAGGCCGCGAACGCCGCCGTCGAAGCTACAAAGGTTCTCCGTTTCATCATGATCCCCGATCCTTGCTGCAAGATGTCATGTTTCGGCCAGTAAGAATAAACCGCTCGGTCGCTCGGTGCTATCCGCGCTTCGCCCGTGGGACCGCCAGAAGAAAACCGATCTTGCCGCGAGGCTTGCCGGTATAGTTCCTTGAGCAATGAAGTTGTTGCAGAAAATCATACGGGCGCTCACGCTGATTTCGACTGCGCTGGCCGCCCTGATCTTCCCCTTCACTCTTTTTGCCATGCAGGGCATGGGCCGTATCGGTCTTGAGGAAGCGGTATTCATGCTGGTCCTCTATCTGATTCACCCCGTGTCGATCGTGCTGATTTTCCTCGTGTGCCTTGAGAAAATCGCTCCGGGCCGCTTTAGACGCATGGCGACAGGCATTGTTGCGTTCAACGCCTTGTGCCTGCTGGCAATTTCCGCCCTGATAGGCGGAGGAGTGTTCAAGGGCGATGCAGCATTGCCGATTGTTTTCGCTGTCCCGTCCTTCTTGTTTCTGCTCAACGCCTGCATCCCGGTCCTGGCGGGCGCGAAGCAATCAGGGAAGTCCTAAGCGCCGGGTGGGGGTAGGTCGAGTGGTGGGCGATGCTGGGATTGAACCAGCGACCTCTGCCGTGTGAAGGCAGCGCTCTCCCCCTGAGCTAATCGCCCGCCAGAAGGTATTATTGACCGCCGCTTGCAGGGCTGCAAGCGGCGCCGCTTTCCAGTCTCGAGATCCCATGTCCGTACGCACCCGATTTGCACCCAGTCCGACCGGCGTATTGCACCTCGGGGGGCTGCGCACCGCCTTTTACAACTGGTTGTATGCGAGGCGGCATGGCGGCGAGTTCCTGCTCAGGATCGAGGACACGGATCGCCAACGATCATCGGATGAGCACATCCGGACCCTGGTGGAAGCGCTCGGGAGTTACGGCCTGGAGCCGGACCGCGAGCCGCTCTTGCAGTCCTCCCGCGTCGAGCGTCACCGCGAGGTGGCGCAGCAGATGTTGGCGATGGGCCATGCCTATCACTGCTACTGCACGCCGGAAGAGCTCGATCTCATGCGTAGCGAACAGCGTGCGCGGGGCGAGGACCCGGGTTACGACGGCCGTTGCCGTGAGCGCACAAGGCCGCGCGACGGAGTGGAGCCGGTGCTGCGGTTTCGGCGGCCGGACGAGGAAACGGTCGTCGTGCGCGACTGGCTGCATGGCGACGTGCGATATCCCAACGCCCAACTTGATGACCTGGTGTTGTTGCGTGCCGACGGGACGCCGACCTATCACTTGAGTTGCATTACCGACGATGAAGACACGGGCGTGCGCCAGGTGATCCGCGGCGACGATCATCTCAACAACACGCCGCGGCAGCTTCAGATGATCCAGGCGCTGGGCTGGACCCCGCCGGAATACTGCCACCTGCCGCTGCTGCTGGCGCCCGACGGCAGGAAACTGTCCAAGCGCGACGAAGCCACCGACGCGCTGCACTATCTGCGCGCCGGCTACCTGCCCGAAGCGGTGCTCAATTATCTCGCTCGTCTGGGCTGGTCTCACGGCGACCAGGAGGTATTCAAGATCAGCGAACTCGTCGCCTGCTTCGGCCGGGATGGCCTGGGCGCCTCTGCCGCCCGCCTGGATTCGGGCAAGCTGAACTGGATCAACCAGCAGCACATGAAATCCTCGCCGCCGGCGGCAATGTGCGAGGGCCTGGCGGCACAGCTTCGGCTCATCGGCCTTGATCCCGATGATGGTCCGCCGCTTGAAGAGGTGGTCGAGGCATGGCGGGAACGCGCCGAGACACTTGCCGACATGGCGCTCGCCGCGCGCTGGGCCTTTTGCGCCGAGATCGAATTCAGCGAACGGGCGGCGAAGAAGTTCCTGCGCCCGGTGGTTCGCGAACCCCTGGCGGCCGTGCGCTATGCGTTGGCGGGCCTGTCGCAGTGGACCTCGGCAAACATCCACAACTGTATCGCGGACACGGCGGAAGAGCAGGGAATCGGGTTCGGAAAGCTCGGTCAGCCGTTGCGGGTGGCGATCACCGGCGATGCCGTGTCCCCGCCCATCGACACCACGCTGTTTCTTGCCGGCCACGAGGCCACCCTGAGCCGTTTGGACCAGGCGCTGGCGTATGTCGATGCGCGCATCGCCGCGGTCGATGCGGGCTCACAAGGCTAGTGTCGTGTCACGCTCATATTGTCGCATCAGCGTGTCTCCCCTGGTTCGTGGCAAGGCGCGTCCCGCCGGGAATGGCGCCTCCCATTGCCCAGGGGCGCAACGCGGCCACGGGCCAGGGGAGACTCGCCCTTCGGGAGCGGGCGTAGCGCGCCCCCGCAGCGTTGCAGCCGTTCGCAATACAGCGAGTATTCCGTGCCGGCTGCGCCTTGCAGGGACACGCTACACCCGCTCTGATGCGACAATATGAGCGTCACACGGCACTAGAGGCGTCGCCGGCCGGTAATGCTGGATTGCCTGGAGCGGGTCACGGGCCCCGAGCCCAGCCATGCCGTCATCTGGCTGCACGGTCTGGGCGCTGACGCCGGCGATTTCTGGCCCATCGTTCCGGAGCTTGGCTTGCCGGAATCGCCCGCCTGGCGCTTCGTGTTGCCGAATGCGCCGATCAGGCCAGTGACCATCAACGGCGGCATGCCGATGCGCGCCTGGTTCGACGTCCTTACGCTCGACAGCTATGACCCCCTGGACAACGAGGGTATCGCCGCGAGCTGCCGGTCGCTGGAAGAGTTGATCGAACGCGAGCTTGAGCGCGGCATTCCGCGCCAACGCATTGTGCTGGCCGGGTTTTCGCAAGGGGGCACGATTGCGGTGCGCACCGCGCTATTGGCGGAGAAGCCGGTGGCCGGCGTGCTGGCGCTTTCCACCTATCTCCCTCCGCTCGAACCGCTGAAACCGGCCGCCGCGGCAGCGGGCCTTCGTGTGTTCCTGGCCCACGGAGTTCTTGACGAGGTGTTGCCGCCGCGATTGGGCCTTCACTTGCGCGAGCAACTGGGCTCAGCCGGCTGCGCCGTCGAGTGGCGCCAGTACCAAATGGGTCATCAGGTTTGCGGTCAGGAAATCGTGGATATTTCCGCCTTCCTGGGATCGCTGGCGGGAGCTGCCGCGCCGGATTGAAATAAAACTGTCTTATTTCGGTCCCGCAGCCCCGCTATCATGGCCACCCGCAGAGTCCGCCACGCGGGCGTGACTCCTTAAGTCAAGCGTCTCAGGGGAATATCGCGGCGCATCCAGGCGCCGGTATACGTGGGTTTGCCGTTTTCACTTATTGAAATCTTCATGGTCGTGGGCTTCCTGCTTTCGGCCTACGCGGTCGTTGCCAACGACTCCATTCAGACCCTCGGGACTTTCTTGTCGTCGAATTCCCACCGCCCGTGGTGGGTGCTTTGGATTTTCGCCTCCGGCATTCTCGGCGCTGTGCTTGCGTATGGCTGGTTTACCTATGGCGGAGACGTTTCCTACGGGCGTTTGGAGAATTTTCCGGTACCAGCCGGGGGAATCACCTGGATCCATGCAATCCCGCCCCTGGCGCTGCTGATTCTTACCCGGTTCGGCGTGCCGGTCAGCACTACCTTCCTGGTGCTGACCGTATTTACCATCGGCAATCTACAGGCAATGCTGGTCAAGTCGGCACTCGGCTACCTGGTCGCCTTCGTGTCGGCGATCGTTCTGTTTCGGCTGGTATTCCGCCGCGCGACCGAGTACTTTCATCGCACTCGCGGGCAGGCCATTCCACGCTATTGGGTCGTTCTGCAGTGGTCCTCCACTGCCTTTTTGTGGAGCCAGTGGCTGATACAGGACCTGGCCAACATCTTCGTTTACCTGCCCCGGCAGCTGTCCATTCAGTGGTTGGTCTTCGGCGTGATGGCGCTGATCGCCATGCAGGGCTACATCTTCTATACCTTCGGAGGCGTAATTCAGAAGATCGTGCTGTCCAAGACGGACACCACGGACATCCGTGCGGCCACCATCATCGATTTCATTTATGGCCTGGTACTGCTGGTTTTCAAGGAAATCAGCAACTTCCCCATGAGCACCACCTGGGTGTTCCTGGGACTGCTGGCCGGCAGGGAGTTTGCCCTCTCCATGTACCTGGCGGACACCGACTTCAAGCGCACCTTGCGCAACGTCTCGATGGACGCGCTCAAAGCGCTGGCCGGTCTTATCGTCAGCGTCATCCTCGCGCTCGGACTGCCCTATCTGAATCGCCTGCTGTTCGGCGGCTGATACCCGCCGGGAAACGCTCAACGGAGCGCTATCGCGCGGCCTTCATCTGCTAGAGTGAGCGCCTTCATACGGGGGAGGATTTCTCGTTTCGTTTCTCGACTGGATTGTGGTCGGCGCCTACTTTGCGCTGATACTCTGGGTCGCATGGCGGGCCGGGCATAGACGCCAGGAAGGCCGCGCCGAGTTCTTTCTGGCTGGCCGCAACGTCGGCTGGTTCGTGGTCGGCGCCTCGATTTTCGCCTCGAACATCGGCTCCGAGCATCTCGTGGGCCTGGCCGGTTCGGCGGCCGTGGAAGGCGTCCCCGTTGCGCAATTCGAGATCCTTGCGGCCTTCGCCCTGTTGCTACTGGGCTGGCTGTTCGCGCCCTTTTACCTGCGTTCCGGCGTTTTCACGATGCCGGAATTCCTGGAGAAGCGTTATTCCAGGGGACCGCGCACCTATCTCGCGGTGATTTCGGTGGTGGGCTACGTGCTCACCAAGATCGCGGTGACCGTGGCTGCAGGCGGCATCGTCTTCGAGACGCTGATGGGCATTCCCTTCTGGTGGGGCGCGCTTGCGATCGTGGCGCTTACGGGCTTGTACACGGCCTGGGGGGGTCTGCGCGCGGTGCTCTATACCGACATGGTGCAGATGTTCGTGCTGCTGGGCGGCGCGATCGCGATCACCTGGATCGGACTCAACGCGGTGGGCGGCTGGGAAGGCATGCAGGCGGCCGTTCAGCCGCAGGCCTTCAGCCTTTGGCGCAGCATGAATCACCCCGAGTTCCCGTGGACCGGCATCCTTTTCGGGGCGCCGATTCTGGCGGTGTGGTACTGGTGCACGGACCAGTTCATCGTTCAGCGGATCCTGGCGGCCAACGGCATCGACAATGCGCGGCGCGGCACCATTCTCGGCGCCTGGCTGAAACAGCTTCCGCTTTTCCTGTTCGTGCTGCCGGGCGTTTTGGCGTTGGCGCTGAGCAATACCGGCGCGCTTGAGCTGGATCATCCGGACCAGGCGCTTCCCGCCATGATCGGGGCCTTTCTGCCCACGGGCCTCAAGGGCCTGGTGGCCGCCGGACTGCTGGCGGCCCTGATGAGCTCTTTGTCGTCGGTCTTCAATTCGGCCTCGACGATTTTCACGGTGGACCTGTATCGCCGGGTGGCGACCAAGGCGAGCGAAGCGCGGCTGGTGACGGTAGGCCGCCTGGCTACCGTCGTAATGGTGGTGCTGGCGCTGCTGTGGATTCCGTTCATGGACCTGGTTTCCACCGGCCTTTTCACCTATTTACAGAGCGTCCAGGCTTACATCGCTCCACCCATCGCGGCCGTGTTCCTGGTGGGCGTGCTGTGGCCGGGGGCCAACGCGGCGGGCGCCAAGTGGTCGCTGGCCGTTGGCGCCGTACTCGGCCTGGCGCGCCTGCTGATTGAAGTGATGACGGGCATGAATCCCGAGTCCTTCTCCGGAAGCATCTGGCTTGCGATCGCCGATATCAATTTCCTGCACGTGGCCATTGCGCTGTTTGCGATCTCGACCGCGGTGCTGGTGGGCGTCAGCCTGGCCACCGGCGGTGGCGTCTCCGCACTCACGGTGCGCCGCGAAGATGTTTCGGGGCAACGTGGCTGGCGCCGCGACGTGGCCTTGAGCGCCGGCGTTGTCCTGCTGGTATTGCTGATCTGGGTGATTTTCTCGGAATGGGTGCTGGCGGGCTGATCCGTATGAGAAGGCCGCGGGTTCAGGCGTTTGTCTGGGTGCTGCTTCTGGCGGCGACCAACGCGGCGGCGGACTTGTCCGAGTGGCCGGCTCAAACCAGCCCGTTTCCCGCCGACCCGGCCGAAGAGGCGCGGCTGGACGAAATCATTTCCGGGATGTCGCTGCGCGACAAGGTGGGGCAGGTCATCATGGGGGAGATCCAGTATGTGTCTCCCAGGGACGTGAAACGCTACCGTCTCGGAGCAGTGCTGAACGGCGGAGGCTCGTTTCCGGGCAAGAACCGGCATGCCGACGTCGATGACTGGCTGGACCTGGCGGACGTCTACCACGAGGCTTCCATCGACCGCGAGGATGGGGGCCCGGTCATACCGGTCGTCTGGGGCACTGACGCCGTGCACGGCGCCAACAACGTATTTGGCGCCACGCTTTTCCCGCACAACATCGGCCTTGGGGCCAGCGCCAATCCGGAATTGCTGAGACGGATCGGCGCCGCGACCGCGCGCGAAGTCGCGGCCACCGGCATCTACTGGAATTTCGCGCCCACGCTGGCCGTGCCTCGCAATGATCGCTGGGGGCGGACCTACGAAGGATATTCCGAGCATCCCGACCGGGTGGCCGAACTGGGCGCCGCGCTGATCGAGGGGATGCAAGGAGCCGTCGGGCGGGACTTCATGGCGCCCGGCAAGGTGCTGGCCACTGCAAAGCACTTTCTTGGCGACGGCGGCACACAAGACGGTATAGACCAGGGGATCACGTGGACCAGCGAAGCGGAGCTGGTCCGGATTCACGGCGCCGGATACCGAACCGCATTGAGAGCCGGCGCGCAGACCGTGATGGCGTCTTTCAGCTCGTGGAACGACGTGAAGATGCATGCCAATCGATACCTGCTGCAAGACGTGCTCAAGGGCGTGATGGGCTTTGACGGATTTGTGATCGGAGACTGGGACGGCCACTCGCAGATTCCGGGCTGCAAGCCGGGCGACTGCCCGGACGCACTGAACGCGGGCGTGGACATGTACATGGCCCCGAAACGCTGGAAACGGCTGTATCGCAATCTGCTTCGCCAGGCCGAAAACGGCGAAATCGAACTCTCGCGCCTGGACGACGCCGTTCGCCGTATCCTGCGGGTAAAGCTTCGTGCCGGACTGCTGGATACCCCGCGTCCTTCGGCGCGGCCCCTGGCCACGGCAGTCGATGGCAACGCGGTCCGCCGTTCGGATTGGATCGGTCATTTCCGGCACCGTGCCCTGGCACGCCGGGCGGTCAGGGAATCGCTGGTGCTGTTGAAGAACGAAGGCGGGGTGCTGCCCATTGCCCCGAACGCAAGGGTGCTGGTGGCCGGCGCCGCGGCATTCAATATTCCCGATCAACTGGGTGGCTGGTCGATGACCTGGCAGGGCGACGATATCGAGAACGCTGATTTCCCCAACGCCACGAGCATCCTGGATGGCGTGCGGGCGGCGGTGGAAAGCGCCGGAGGGATCGTGGATTTCCGGCGGTTTTCCGAGGTGCTCGCAAAATCGTCGGACCCCCTGCCGAATATTGCAGTGCTGGTCTTTGGCGAACGGCCGTACGCCGAGTACGAGGGCGACGTGGAAACGCTTCAGTTCAGTCCTCGCGACAAGTCGCACCTCAAAGCGGCCCGGCGCCTGCAATCCGCCGGCATACCGGTGGTGAGCGTGCTGCTGAACGGCCGTCCATTGGCCGTGTCTGATGAGATCGAGGCATCCGACGCTTTTGTCGTGGCCTGGCTGCCCGGCAGCGAAGGCGGCGGAGTTGCGGATGTGCTGGTCGCGACTGCCGCCGGCGAGCCTCGCTTCGACTTCCAGGGGCGCTTGCCGTTTTCCTGGCCGGCCAGCCCGGACCAGGCGGTAATCAACCGCGGCGACGAACCGTACCTGCCGGCATTTCCGTTCGGCTTCGGCTTGCGTTACCCGGGGTTAGCGGCCGAGCTGAGCGCGGATGTCCCGGGCCCTGGACTCGCTCAAATCGTAAGAAAACACCAGAGCGATAGCGAGCAGTGAAGTAATCACGGGAATGACCACATCGCACACGCGCATCCAGAACAGCGCGCTTACGGTCTGGTTGCCCTCGAGAGTCACATCGAAACCGGTGAAATTGAGCAGGAAACCGCCCGCCGCCAAGGCCGCGGCCATGCCGAGTTTTACAACCCACCAGTAAATCGATCCGTACATGCCCTCGCGGCGTTGTCCCGTCTTGAGTTCATCCAGATCGCAGACGTCCGCCACCATCGAAGGCATCAGGGTAAACAGGCTGCCAAGCCCAAAAGCGAGCAGCGGGGCGGGAATCAGGAGTAATACAGGGTTGGCCGGGTCGTAGCAGAACCACTTCAGCGCATATCCAATTGTCGAGATGCCGATACAAACGAAAAATGCATGTCGCTTGCCGATGAGCGTGCCCAGCCAGGTCGCGAACGCGACCACTGCGAAGGTCGAAATCGTGGCGATCGTGCCGAACAAGCCGATGTAGTAGCCTGCGGGCCCCAGATCGCCGGCGAAGATGTAGTAGATGATCACGTACGACTGAAAGGCGGCGATGAGCTGGAAGCCGTTGAATACCAGGAAGGTTGCCCCGCACAGTTTAAGGAACGGCCAGCTGCTCAAGGATTGCACGAATCCCCGCAGGAAGCGTTTCGCTTCGCTCGAAATCCGCTCGAGCCTTGACTCCTTGCTGGTGGGTCCCGCGACTGTCTCGGAGAATCTCTCGCGCAGCAGGATCGCCGGTAGCACGCCGATGGCGATGCAGGCAACGCCCACCAGCACCGCAAGGTTGGATGCGCCGTGGCGTAGATCGGTGAATGCATCCAGTTTCATGAACCAGAGGAACCAGGGGGCGACCAGATAGGCGAACTGGCTGAAGAAGTTCTGCACTCCCATGAGGCGCGTGCGTTCGTGGTAGTCCGGGGTGAGTTCGTAACCGAGCGCTACCCAGGGTGTGGCGAACACCGTGTAGGCAAGGAAAAACAACAGCGAGCCCGTTAGGAAAATGGCAAACAGGAGCCCCTCACTGGCGTCACCCGGCAACTGCCAGAGCGCGGCGAAGAACAATCCGGCGAGGATCGCGCCAACAAAGATGTAAGGGCGTCGCCGCCCCCAGCGCGACCTCGTGTTGTCGGAAATGTATCCCATGACGGGATCGGTTGCGGCGTCCGCGAAGCGGGGAATCGCGGAAAGCCATCCGACCAGCGCAGGGTTCATCCCGAAGCCGATGTTGAGCACCAGCATCATGCCGCCGCTGGCGGCCGCCAGCAGGTTGTTTGCGAAGCCGCCCAGGCCATAGGCAATCATTCGCGGGAAGGAAACACGATCCGCCGGGGCGGTGGCGCGATCCTTCCAGCCTCTCATCGGCGGGCGGCCCTCGCCTGCACGAGAAACGGCACATTTGCGTAGCCGGCGTGTCCCTTGCCGTCATAAACCTCGACAAACAGACGGTAAGGCCCCGGCGTTTGGGGAGCGCGCATCACGATGTGCCGAAGCGTCGGGTTCTCGATATGTCCGTCGATTTCATCGATGGCTTCCTCGAAATCGCCGCCTTCGGCGCTGGCCCGGCTCTCCGGCCGGAGGCTCCACTGGTAGCGAAGTTCATCGCCGTCGGGGTCGTTTGCCGAGAGCCTGGCGATGTAGCTCTCTCCGGGCTGGAGAGTGACGTTCTGCCAGGCGTTCTTGCCGTGCAACAGCAGTGACTTGACGCGTGGCGCGCGATTGGCCGGTTCATCGCCGGTCCAGGCGGTCTGCAGCGCATCGATGGTTTCGGTTGCCTCGCCGCTATAGGTAAACATGCTGTACCAGGTGGGCGTTCGCTCCTGCTTCTGGCCCCAGAGAAAGGCATAGCTGCCCAGGCCGCTGTCCAGGTGTGGAGCAATCATCTTCCTGTATTGATCGAGATAGTGTTTCGCCTTCTGCGAGCTGTTCTGTTCGATCGGCGCCCCCCAGTTGGTGGCGCCTACCTCCCAATGTCCAAGCGGGCCCCATTCCGTGATCATGAACGGCGTGTCGTCCAGAATCCCCTCGGCGAACTCCGGCAGGAGCGCGAGCGCTCCATATACCTGGAAGCTCAGGAAATCGAGATCGGGAGCGCGTTGGAGAACGGCCCGGATGACATCCTCTTCCAGGCCGGCGATCGCAGTGGTGGTGGGGTGGTTGGGGTCGAGGTGGTGGACGATGCGTGAGAGATTGTTGATCTCGTCCCACAGGACCGGGTCCGTATGCCCGTAGTTGAGTTCATTGCCCAGGATCCAGCCGAGAAGCGCCGGATGGTCGCGGTAACGTTCCACCGCCGCCCAGACGCGGCTGCGCTGGGCAACAAGAAAAGTCTCGTCGGTGTAGTCGAAACCGTAGCGTGGCGCGACAACGGGGAGGCAAAGGGATACCGTGATTCCGGCTTCCAATGCCTGATCGAGCCGCGCCTGCGCCATATCGATGTTCCAGGTGCGCACGGAGTTCCCGCCCCGCCGGGCGAGCTCTGCATAGTTGGAAACGATTGCGCCCGCACCCTGGACCAGGTAGGGCTTCCCGCCCCTCAAGAGCCGGTAATTGCCGTCACTGCCGGCCACTTCCACCTTCACCGGACCGGCCGGCTGGTCGCCCCAGGCCATGCAGGCCCAAAGCACGCACGTCAGCGCCGCCAATCCCTGCAAAGAGCGCTTGAAAAAGTCCTGAATCATGCGGTTATCGCAATATTGGCCAGGGACAAGCGCATCGCTCCCTCGGTCCAGAGCAGGAACGGGGTCTCGACACAGCGCGGGTCGGTTCCCGACTCGATGAAGCGAGCCAGGTCGATGGAAACGCGCCGCCACGCGCCTTGCGGCAATTCCTGAAGGATATCGGTCACGTCCAGGCTGCCCCAATGGGGGTAGGTGCTGTCCATGCGCAATACGACCTGGCTCTCGGGCCGCTTGTCCACCCGCACTTCGAATGTAAGTTGGGCCTCCTGGTTCACGAGCTGCGTGAGGTCGAGAGGACGAATCCCGTGAAAGCTGATCTGCGCGCCTCCGCTGCGCCAGGTGAACTCGCGCGCATCTTCCTGAGTGGACATGTCGATGTTGCGCACCGATACCTTGCCGGAGGGGGAACTGGCGGAACGTGCCGTCACCGGAACGCGCCAGCCTGCCTGGTCGCCGACGCACAGTTCGAATCCATTTGCGGGGCGCTTGTCGAACACCGGCACACGCTTGTCCGCGAACACGCGCGCAGGGTCCTCTTCGCTCAGCTTCCCGAAGGCCTTCACGGGTTGGGAAAGGCCAAGCCCGTAGCCATAAGGGAATAGGGGGTGGTAGTCCTCATCGCCCTGGTTGAGCGGCGTTTGCGAAGGCTCGCGCGGCCAGGAAAAGGACAGGCGTCCCCCAAAGTCGTGGGCGATCTCCTGATTCTCGTCCCGAAACAGCACGTCGGCGATGCCCTTGCCTTCCGTTCCGGGCAGCCACGCGGCGATGAACGCATCCGATGCGTTGAGCTCCGGATTGACCCACAGCGGACGGCCGCTCAGGAATACCGAAACCACGGGGATTCCTTCCGCCTGCAGCCTTCGCAGGATCCGCAGCGGTTCGGGGTGGCGTGCGGAGAAGCTCAGGTGAGAGACATCGCCATGCCCCTCGGCGTACGGATCCTCCCCGAAGACCACGATGGCCGCATCCGGGCGCTGGTCAAACTCCCCGTCCTCGCTGAGGACCACGCTGCCGCCACCGGCGGTCACACTTTCCTCGATGCCCTGATAAATCGAATCGGCGTTCGGGAAATCGTTGTTGTCGTTGAAGCTGCCCTGCCAGGTCAGGGTCCATCCGCCGCATTGCTTGCCGATATTGTTGGCGCCATCGCCGGCGACCAGCACACGAATACCCCGCTTTAGAGGAAGTATCCCGCCTTCGTTCTTGAGCAGCACGAGTGATTCACGCACCGCTTGACGGGCAATTGCACGATGCCGGGGCGTTGCAAGTCTGCCGTCATTACCGGCGCCTTCGCGCTGTGATGGCCGCGGTTTCGCAAACAGTCCAAAGCGTGCCTTGACGCGAAGGATCCGGGTGACGGCATCATCGACCCGTTCCATTTTCAGCCTGCCATGCTGCAGCTGAGCAAGCAGGCACTCGTAGGCCTGGCGCCAATTCTCGGGCGCCATGAGCATGTCCACCCCGGCGTTGACCGTCTCGGCGCACGCCTCGCCGAAATCCTCGCGGACCTGTTGAAATCCGTTCCAGTCGCTGATGACGAATCCCGTGAACCCCATCTGCTCCTTGAGAACATGGGTGAGCAGGTGCTTGTGGCCGTGAAGCTTGTCGCCGTTGAAGTCGTTGAAGGAGGCCATCACCACCTGGGCGCCGGCTGCTATGGCCGACATGTGGGCCCGGCCATGGACATCGCGAAGTTCGGTTTCGGAGCAGCGGGTGCTGCCCTGATCGACCCCGCGCTCGGTGCCGCCTTCGCCGATGAAGTGCTTTGCGGTGGCCAGCACCTTCAGGGGGCCGCCGAAATCATCCCCGCCGGCATCGCCCTGAAGGCCGCGAATGAGCTCGGGCGCATAGTCACAGACGATCTCCGGGCTTTCCGAGTAGCCTTCATAGGTGCGCCCCCAGCGGTCGTCCCGGACTACCGCAAGCGTGGGAGCGAAGGTCCAGTCGATTCCGGAGGCGACGATCTCGGCGGCGGTCGCGTCACCGATGGCCTTGACGAGTTTCGGATTGCGTGCGGCGCCAAGACCGATGTTGTGCGGAAAAACGGTTGCGCCGTAGACATTCGAATGTCCATGCACGGCGTCCGTGCCCCAGATCAGGGGAATGCCGCCGGAGGCCGTCGAGGCTTCGAAGAGGGCGTCCGCGAGCGCCAGCCAGTCGTGCAGGGATGCGTGCTTGTTATTGCCGGGCGCGCAGCCGCCGCCGTTGAGGATCGCCCCGACCGGATACTCGGCCACCTCCTCCGGTTTGATCGAAGAGATTTCCGCCTGCAGCATCTGTGCGATCTTTTGCTCGGCGGTCATTCTCTCCAGGCGATCGGCGACTTCCGCCTCGATTCGTGCATGGGTCGCGCCATCCTGGTCCAGTAGGCTCCGGCTATCGGGCCAGAGCAGGCCTTGGGCGGGCGCCTTCACTCTCTCGGCGTGGCGGGCGCCGCAAGGGAGGCGCGCACTATGAGTTCGCAATCGAAATCCCGGTGTCTCGGTTCTTTCGCCTCTCCTGCGACCTGGTCGATGAGGGCAATCGCGGCGGCCGAGGCCATGTCCCGGATCGGTTGACGCATGGTGGTGAGCGGAGGCCAGGTATGCGAAGCGATCGGCGAATCGTCGAATCCGACAACCGAGAGGTCCCTGGGCACATCGAGGCCGAGTTCGCGTGCGGCGACCATGGCTCCGGCGGCCATATCGTCGTTAGCGGCAATGATGGCGGTAGGCGCGGGCTTTTGGCCCAGCAGCTTGTGCGCGGCGAGTTTGCCCGAGTCAAAAGTAAAGTGGCCCTGGGCGATGAGCCGCTGGTCGGGAAGCCGGCCATGCCTGCTCAGGCAATCGACAAAGCCGCGCAGGCGTTCGTGGCTGGAACCGTGGCGTGGATCGCCCTGAATGAATGCGACCCGCCGGTGGCCCGAAGAAAGCACGTGTTCCGTAAGCAACGCGCACGCTTCCATGTCTTTGGGATTTACCGAAATCGCATCGGAGTCCATCACTCCGGGAGACACCTGGGCCATCGGTGTTTCCAGTTCTTTCAGCATCTCGATGATGTCCGGGCGGTCTCCCATGGGGGCGAGCAGTACAGCGCCGTCAACCCGTGTCTGGTTAATGAACTGGCGCACGTCATCGACGGGGACCTGCTCCGGGCAGGGGCGCAGCAGCAAGGACAGATTTCGGGACCGACAGGCTTCGAATACGCCCTGCAGGGCCTTCTGCACATAGCTGAACTCCGAAGGGTTCTCATAAATGAGACCCATGGAGTGGGTGCGCTTCCCCGCGAGCCCCCTGGCCAGGGGGTGGGGCTCGTAGTTGAGCGCCCGGACGGCGTGCAGGACCCGGTCACGGGTTCCCTCCCGTACCGCGGGTTCCTTGTTGAGGACCCGGGAGACCGTCTTGATCGACACGTCCGCCCTGGCGGCAACATCGTGAATCGTGACTCTCTTGGCGCTTCTTGCGATTCTGGCTCGCTTAATTTCGTTCATGGTGCGATGCGGTGAGCAATTTCCGGCCCGGTGGGCTGGAGTAACTTCGTATTGGGCCACCGCGAACCCCGGCGCTCAATGTAGAGCACCGGGTCCGCCTGCCGCAACTTCCCGGGTGACGGCCAGGGGCCTGTCAGAAGCCCTTGCTGAAGCGCACTCCGTAGGTCCTCGGCGGGAAGAAGTTCGCCCGCCAGTATCCGGGGCCGGGGTCCGCCCAGGAGCGGACCAGCTGGTCGCTCAAGTTGTGTCCGAAGAACACCAGGGCCCAGGCCTGGTCCTCGTTGATGATCCTGAAGTTTGCATTGAAGGTGCTCACCGCTTCCTGGCCGGCGTGGAAGGGACCGTCCGTGTAGTTGTTGTCGTTGAAGAACATCTCCGCCTGCCAGTTCCAGGTGAAGGACGGCCCGATCACCCAACCGTTGCCGAGCCACCAGGTGTGGTCGAAGGTGGTGGAGAATGCCCATTCCGGCGACCAGGGCAGCTTGTTGCCCGACAGGTCCGTGGGTCTGCGCAGCGTGTTGTCGCCCCGGAGCTGGGTCGGATCTTCCGCAGGGCAGGGCGAGAGTCCGAGGTAGGCCCGTTCAAAGCAGAACAGCCCGTCTTCGCCGTCCTCCAGCTTGTCGATTTCCGCGTTCAGGTAGGAAACCCAACCGAAAATTCTTCCGCCCGGCCAGGGTTCCGCCCAGTCCCACTCAAACTCGGCGCCGAAAATGTTGGCTTGCGCCAGGTTGGTGGTGAGCAGGGTGCCGATATCGTTGCCGCTATGGATGGATTCGCCGACGATTACCCAGGATGTGCGTTGCATGTCCGAGTAGTCATTGAAGAATACGTTGGCGAGCAGGCGAAGATTTCCATCCAGTGCTTCGCCCTTGAGGCCGAACTCGACCGTGAGGACTTCCTCCGGGTCGTAGGGGAAGGCCGTCACCTCGCCGCACTCGCAGACATCGACCTTGTCGCCGAAGCCGCCGGCCTTGAATCCGGTGGCGACATATCCGTAGGCGAACAGATCATTGCTCAATAGATAGTCGAAACCGACGCGCCAGGTGCCTTGCGCCCAGTCGGCCTCGTAGGTGTTGTCGGTTCCCGGCACCCTGGTCGTGAAGTCTTCCGCCAGGGAGCCCATGTCCTGGGTCAGGACATCTGCCTGATGAAATGCGGGGTTCGACGCCCAGGTGGGGTCGATCCCAACCAGCCCCCAGGACTCATACCAGAACGAGGCGGCAGGATCGTACAGGCCGGGATTGACCCAGTAGCCGATGGTCTGGTGGTTCGATCCGCCCTTGTCGAATTTCTCGTCCCAGGTCTGGCGATAGCCAAAGGTGAGGTTGGTCCTGTCATTCAGTGCATAGTCAAACTGTGCGAACAGGGCCTGCGTGGAGACGCCCCGGTCCGGCTGCACGAAAGATTGCGCAAGCGGAATTCCGCCGGTGCAGCAGAATGGGATTTCCACATCGAAGCGAATGGAGTTCTTCTCTTCCATGAGGAAGGCCCCTGCAATCCAGGAGAGGTCTCCCTCGCCGGTGGACTTGAACTGCAACTCGTGCACGATCGACTTGTAGTTCGAGAAGCGGGTGGTCAGTTGCAGATCCTCGAACGGAAACTTCACTTCCACGGGAAACCCGTTCTGTTCAAAAGCGCTGGCGTCGCGCACCAGCGGCGGGAAACCACCGCAGCAATACCTGGTTATGCCGTAGCCGGGATGGTCGGGATCAACCCAGGCTCCGCCATCGCCATCGTATTGCTGGAAGCGGTCCTGTTCCGACCAGGCCAGGCGATATTCCAGAACGACCGAGTCAAGAACGTCCCAGGTGAACTCCGACCGCACGGTCTGGATGGTGAAATCGAGTTCGCCGGGCACGTTGATTCTGGCGTACCACTGATCGTGATCGCACTCGAAAAAGGTGCCTTCGGCCTTCTCGCAATCCTTCAGCGACAGGCCGCCGGGGCTGTAGTCCTGGAAGTGATCGAAAGTAAGCTGCCACTCCGCGGAGTCTCCCAGCAGCGTGCGCATGGCAAGGCGGGCGGCCCAGCGGTCAACGGCAAAGTAGGCCTCGTCGTCGTCGACAACGCGGTTTCGCCTCTGGTCCGTGTTGGGGACGCCGTCGGCGGGAATCTCGTAGTGTCCGTCGCCGTCCGGGTCAAACGCCAGATCGAAGCGGTCCGACTCCTGGTGAATGAAGGAGTCCGACTTTTCCATCATTCCCGAAGCGCGGAAGGCCAGGTTCTCGTTGACCGGCAGGTTGATCCAGGCCCGCGTGCCGATTCGGCCGAACCTTCCGGCATCGATTTCGGCATTGCCTTCGAGATACTCGGTGTCGGGCCGGGAGGTGATGATGTTGATGCTTCCGGATGTCGAGTTGCGTCCGAAGAGCGTGCCTTGCGGTCCGCGCAGTATTTCCACGCGGCCGACATCGTGCAGCAGCGACAGACCCGCCTGGGGCCGCGGCGTGTACATGCCGTCGACATGTATGGCGACGGTCGGATCGCCCAATTCGGTGAAGTTGTTTGAGGTGATGCCCCGCACCGTCACCTGAACGCCGGAATCCGAAGGTGAACTGCCCACCTGCATGTTCGGAACCAGGTCCCCCAGATCGGTCACATCACTGACGCCCTGGCTGATCAGTTCCTGTTGGGTAACCGCGGTGACCGCGATAGGCGTTGACATGAGGTTGGTGACGCGCTTGGTGGCGGTGACCACGATTTCCTCTATGACGATTGCGTTCACGCGATCGGAAGCAGTCTCCGCCGAACCCTCTTCCTGGGCCAGGGCAGGCGCGAGGGCACAGAAGCCCGACAGCGCCAGAAGGAGCGTGGAGGAACGCGAGAGCTGCGCTGCGCGAGCAAGGTAATCCAACATGAGTGTCCCCTCTTAGGTGGTATGGAGACCGAATGTAGCGCTTTATGACAACGTTGTCAATATTCCGGATGCTGCGCTTTTATGCAGCTTTCGCGGGTGCGCCGCCGGCCGCTACGGCCGGAATCCGGCCATTCTCGACAGCGGAAAACCCGGTGCGGAAACTGGCGCAGGGACGGTCTTGCGGATACAATTCCGCAACTTGTGGAGGGGCCATAGCTCAGCCGGGAGAGCGCTTGCATGGCATGCAAGAGGTCGGCGGTTCGAGCCCGCCTGGCTCCACCAGAACCCCGGCGTCCCCATCGTCTAGAGGTTAGGACACCGGCCTTTCACGCCGGCAACAGGGGTTCGAATCCCCTTGGGGACGCCAAATATTTACCGGAACAAGCAGATTGATCGTTGAGTGATGAGATTTCCCGGGGAGAGACAGGTATTTCCAACCGCGCATTGAAGCTTCAGCCGGCGCCCCTGCTTGAATCCTCCGAGGCGCCGCCATACGAGTTGCTCCGTGGCGAGGCCCTGGCGCCTCAGCTGGTGGTTTGCGATCATTCCAGCGGGCGTATCCCTCGCAGCCTGGGCAAGCTCGGCCTGGCGCCCGAGCATCGCGAAAGCCACATTGCCCTGGACATCGGCGCCGGCGAATTGACCAGGGCTCTGAGCGAACGCCTGGGCGCGACCGCCGTTCTCTGCAATTACTCGCGCCTGGTCGTGGACTGCAACCGCTCGCTGTCGGATTTGTCCGCGTTTCTTGACTTGAGCGCGGGTGTGCCGGTGCCCGGCAACATGAATTTGAGCGAGGACCAGAAGGCCAGGCGCGCAGCGGCCATCCATGTTCCCTACCATCAGGCCATCGATCGGGAACTTGATCGCCTGGCGGCCGTTGCCGGTGCGCCGGTACTGATTGCGGTTCACAGTTTTGCCCGGGTCCTTGCAGGCAAGGACCGGCGCTGGGATTGCGGCGTGCTGTGGGACCTCGACGATCGCATTGCACGGCCGCTGCTGGACGGACTGCGCTCCAGCGGCGAGTTGCTGGTCGGCGACAATCTGCCGTACTCGGGCAAACACCCGGAAGACTACACCGTGGACCATCATGCCGAGGAGCGCAGGTTCCCCTGCGCTGCGCTGGAGGTGTGTCAGGACCTGCTGGACAGCGCGGACAAGGTCCAGGCCATGGCCGACCGCCTGTACCGGATCCTCAAGCCCATTCTGGACGATCCCTCCCTCTACATGCTGCGCGCCTGAGCGCTGCCATCCCCCGGGGCCCCTAGTGCCCGCCGGCCAAAGGGCCCGCCTCGACGAAATGCAAGGCGTAGGCGAAGCCGATTCCGATCAGAAAGAACAGGATCAGCTTGACGCGATCGTGCGTGTGAAACTGTATTTCCGGCAGAAGGTCGCTCAGGGCGATACACAGGAATACGCCCGCTGCGAAACAGAGCACGTATCCGGACACGGCGTTCCCGGGAACCTCCGCAATGACCGGCAACCCCACGCCCCAGAAGGTCAAAAGGGCGACGATGGGGCACAGCAGGGCGAATCCAAGGTTGACGAGATTACGCTGGCGCCGCCCGGCAGCCGCCGAACGCATCATGCTGATGATCGAGTAGGCATCCAGAGGCTTATGCAGGAGAATCGCCAGCAGCACCCCGAGCCCCGGCAAGGCGCCGATTCCACTTGGACCAACGCTTGCATGAACGCTGGCGCCCAGGGCAATGCCTTCGGTAATGGTGTGGATTCCGAGTCCGAGCGCGATTCCCGCTACGCTGCGGGGACGCACCGCACCGGGTCCCTGATCGGGGCTGTCGTACAGCCCCCGGGCCTCGCCGCTGAAGTCATGCTGATGGAACTGAAACATGCGCAGCATGACAACCATCAGGATGATCCCGAATACGGTCCAGAGCATGCCTTTCTCAGTGCTTTCGGGCCCCGGAACAAGGTCCAGTCCCTGAGGCAGCAGGTGATACAGGGAAATGCCGAGAATGAAACCGGCCACCAGGCTCATGACCACCTGGGTGCGGGTATGGGTCAAGGTGCCCAGAACAGAAAGCCTGCCGCCAAGAAAGGACGCGGCGAACACCGCCAGGCAATAACTCAGCAGCAGCAGGAAAAGAACGGAATCCATGAAGGGTCAGGCCCAGCGCGGGCTGATCGCGCTATTCGCCTTCAGGTCTTTCTCCAGCGCCTGGAGACCGGCAGGACGTTCGAGACCAGGTCTTCGTAGCCGCGCTTCAACGCGCCCGCCCGGAAACGCCAGATGATCAGCGCCGCGAGCGCAAGAGCCGAACCCCACTGCAGGAACGCGATGGTGGTGGAATCCGAGGGCTGGAGATTGACTGCGATACCCAGGCCGGTGGCCAGCAGCAGGACGTCGATCAGGATGCCCAGGACCACCGTGACGGCGATCATGGAACTCACGTAAACCCAGGCGAATCGTGTGCCGAACTGACTGATGATAATTGCGATGGTGCCGGTATTGGTGGCGGGGCCGGTCATCAGGAATATCAGCGCTGCGCCGGGACTGAATCCCTTGGCCACCAGTGCGGCGGCGATCGGGGTACTGGCCGAGGCGCAGATATACAGCGGAACGCCTACCAGCACCATGACCGGATAGGCCAGCCAGCGGGCATATTCATATGCCATCAGGTCGCCGGGAATCGCCAGGTACAGCACACCACCCAGCGCCACGCCCACCAGCAGGGCAAAGAGAATGTCGTCGGCGATCTCGACAAAGCCGTAGCGGAAGATGTGTCTTGCGACCGTCCGCAAGTCCAGCCCTCCGGGTTGAGCACCGGCCAGTCTCGGATCCGGATGAGATGCCGGCTTGAGTTTGCCGATGGCCAGGTAGATGCTTCTTGCCCAGCGGCCCGCCATGTTTCTTATTTCGGCCGGGCTGACGTAGCAATCGTCGCTTCCGGGAAGGATCGGAACATGGTCGTGACCGTGGTCATGGTCATGCGCACAGCCATGATCATGCTCATTGCTTCGACCGGCGGCCGGCGCCCTGGAGTCGTCGTCACGCAACAGGCCGATACAAAAAGCGCCGGCCACCACCGCGGTGACAAAGCTGACGATGGGCCGCACTACGGCAGCGATCCATCCGAAGAAGGCGTTGGTCACGAGAATGGAATCCGCGCCGGTTTCCGGGGCCGTAATCAGGAACGACATGCACGAAGAGCGCGACGCACCCTTTCTACGCATTTCGGCGACCACGGGCACCACCGAGCAGCTGCAAAGGGGCACCGGGACTCCGAGCGCTGCGCTGCTGCTGACCGACTTCATGTTGTCGTGACGCAACCATCGGAGGATGGCGTCGCGGGAAATGAAAACGTGGATCAGCCCGGAAAGGAACAAGCCAAGCAGGAGCAGGGGCGACAGGAGCAGGAAGGTCGACCACAAGAAGCTGAAGAAACCCGCAATTGGCCCACCTGGCTCGACTGGCACAGCAAAAAACTCCGCATTGGCGCTAATAATTCGGCGAAAATCACTGTAACACGACAGCGGATGCGCAACGGCACGCTGTCGGGATGGAATACGCACGACGGCTGGGCGATAATTGCGGGCAGGAAGCGAGGTCTCCGTCAACCCAGGAACTCAAGGAGCTCTCAGATGAACGAAGCGCTACATCCAAGCAAGATCGACCTCCCTCAGACCACGCGCCGGCAGATGATTGATCTGCTCAACGCGCGTTTGGCCGACGCCGTAAATCTGTCCACCCAGATGAAGCAGGCCCACTGGAACGTCAAGGGGGCCTCGTTTATCGCCTTGCACGAACTGTTCGACACGCTGCACGCCGATACCCTGACGCAGGTGGACGACCTGGCCGAGCGAATCACCACGCTGGGCGGCACGGCCCTGGGCACCGTTGTGGTGGCCGCTGCGGAATCGGGTTTGCCGGAATACCCTCTCGATATCTATTCCGGCAGCAGCCATGTCGAGGCAGTGAGCGCCGCGCTGGCTGCTTTCGGCGGCGCAATGCGGGCGGCAATCGCCACAGCAGGTGAAGCTGGCGACGCGGATACCGAAGACCTGTGCGTCGAGATTTCACGGGTCGTCGACAAGAACCTGTGGCTCGTCGAGGCCCACGCCCAGGCATGAAGCGGGCGCAATGGCAAGCGGTATGAAACCGCGTTATGATGTTGAATACAAAAATCAGGGCGGGCCGCAGCCGTGCTGCATGGCTGCTCGTCCAGGGAGGCTTAGGGAATGCTGATTCTTACCCGCCGGTCGGGAGAGGCCGTAATCGTCGGCGATAACGTGCGCATCGCAGTGCTGGACATAAGGGGCAACCAGGTCCGCCTGGGCGTCGAAGCGCCGCGGGAAGTGACCGTTCATCGCGAAGAGGTCTATCGGCGCATAGTTGAAGAACAAGGCAGTGTCCCCGGGGACGACGAAGAATCCTAGCGTCGTTTCACTCGCGGAGAGGTGGCTGAGCGGACGAAAGCGCTCCCCTGCTAAGGGAGTAAGGGTTAGAAGCCCTTCGTGGGTTCGAATCCCACCCTCTCCGCCAAGTTTTTCCCGGTTGCCGCTCCCGATTTCTCGCCCCGCATGAAGTCATGCTGACCCGCCGCGCGTTTGTCGCCGCCGGCGGCTCACTTACGCTGGCGATCTACCTGCCCGCGGGCAGGTCCAGCGAAGCGGAGGACTTCCGGCCCAGTGCCTGGATCAGCATTGCCCGGTCCGGTGATGTGTCCTTTGTGTGTGACCGCACGGACATGGGGCAGGGCAGCCCGGCGGCGATGGCCCGCATCGTGGCTGAAGAGCTTGAAGTGTCCTGGGAACGTGTCTCGATCGAGCGCATGCCGGACAACCCCGCCGCCTGGCCCCGTGCGATGGGTACCGGCGGCAGCCAGGCGGTAAGCGGATCCTTCGATTTGTTGCGCAATGCCGCCGCTTCCGCCCGGGAAATGCTTCGACTGGCTGCGGCGGTGGAATGGGGCATCAGTCCTTCCGAGTGCCTGTGCCGGGAGGGGACCGTGACCAACCGGGCCACCGGTGCCCGACTGGACTATGGGGCGCTGACCGGCGCTGCGGCCCGGCTGGATCCGCCGGATGATCCGCCGCTCAAGGACGCGGCGGAGTTTCGCCTGATCGGCAGGTCATTCCCGAGGCCGGACATTCCGCCCAAGGCGCTCGGCGAGCAGGGATACGCGATCGATGTGCGCCTGCCCAGACAATTGACCGCCCTGATCGCCAGGGCGCCCTGGCCCGGCGAGACTGCGCTTCGCCCGGACTATGACCCGCAAGCAGCCTTGAACCTTCCCGGTGTCGAAGATGTTTTTGAGATCCCGGGCGATGGCCACAGGCCGCCCGGCGTGGTGGTCCTGGCAGGCGATTTCTGGACGGCGCAGAAGGCGCGCACGGCGCTTGACGTGAAGTGGAACGTGTCCGGAGAGGGCAGCGCGTCGATGCCGTCGGACCCCGGCGCCGATTTTCGCCGGCAAATGGTCAGGTCCTTGATTGAGCCGGCGCCGCCCACCCGCAGCGAGGGCAATGTGAGCGAGGTCTTTCAGGATGCCGCGGTGCGGCGTGTCACCGCGCAGTATGAAGTGCCGTTCCTGCACCACGCCACCATGGAGCCGATGAACTGCACCGCGGACGTCGGCGTCAACCGCTGCGAGATCTGGGCGCCGACCCAGGTCCAGACCCGATCGCAGCAGGTCGCAGCAAGGCTCACCGGTCTGCCCGTCGAATCGGTCCGCATCCATACGCCCTCGCTGGGCGGGGGTTTCGGGCGCCGGCTGGAAACCGACTACGTGGCCGAAGCGGTGCTTGCCTCGCGACATGCCGGCCGCCCGGTCAAGGTCATGTGGACGCGCGAAGACGATATGCAGCACGGTTATTTCCGCCCGGCCGCCATCAGCCGGATGAATGCGGCATTGGACGCCGACGGAAGGCTGATGGCCTGGCGGCACCGGATCGTTGCCCCGTCGCTGCTTCGGCAGATGCGCGGAATGGAGCTTGAGTCGGATCCCACGGTGTTGCAGGGCGCCGCGGATTTTCCCTACCAGGCGCCCAATGTGGAAGTGTCCCATTCCAGCCCCGTGTCGCCCGTCAACATCGGCTTCTGGCGGTCCGTAGGCCATTCCTACAACTGCTTCTTCGTCGAGACTTTTATCGACGAACTCGCGTATGCGGTCGGACGCGACCCTTATGCGTTCCGCCACTCCCTTTTGCCGGAAGATTCGCGGATGTCTCCGGTGCTGGCCATGGTGGCCCGGGAATCGGGCTGGGGCCGGCCGCTGCCGCCGGGGACGGGTCTCGGGATTGCCTGCTCGCCCGGTTTCGGCTCGTTTGTCGCGCAGGTGGCGCGGGTATCGGTGGAGCGTGGGCGGTTGCGCGTGGAGCGCATCGACTGTGCCGTTGACTGTGGACTGGCGGTGGATCCCGCCACCCTTGAATCTCAGATCAGCGGTGGCATTCTCTATGGCTTGACCGCGGCCCTGCATGGCCGGATCAGCCTTGGCGCGGAAGGCGTCAAGGAAACGAACTTCGACAGTTACAGGATGCTGCTCATGAATGACACACCCGAAATCCGGGTCCACATCGCCAACAGTGGAGGCCCGATCGGCGGAATCGGCGAGGTCGGCGTGCCTCCGGTGGCGCCCGCTGTCGGCAACGCGGTCTTTGCGACGCTCGGCAAGCGTTTGCGAAAGCTGCCGTTCGAATTACCGTCGCCCGTTGCCGCGACCCCAGAGGAGGTCTCCCCATGACGCTGTCATTTCAGCACTACTCGCTCCCGGCGCTTGCCGTAGTACTCATTTCCGGCTGCCAGGCGGATATGGACACGAGCGGCCCGCAGGCTCCGATTCTGTTCGTGGAGCAGGCCGAAGAGCGCGGGATCTCCGACCTCGGCCTGGACGGGGCCGGTGTGGCCTTCAACGACTACGACGGCGACGGCGATGCGGACATCTACATCTCCAACAACGACAGTGGAACCTTCGGCCTCGAGTTTCACAATCGCCTGTGGGAGAACGACGGCAACGGCTACTTCACCGACGTGGCGCAAGCGCGCGGCGCGGCCAACGAAGGTGGACTGGGCCGCGGCATCAGCTTCGGCGATTACGACAACGACGGCGACGACGACCTGGTGGTAGCGAACATGCAATCCGGAGCTCGCGGCGGCTACGATCCACCGGTAACCCTGTATCGCAATCGGCTCGCAGAAACCGGCGTGCCGGATTTCGAAGACGTTACGGGCGATGCCTGGCTGGTGCGTTACGGCGTCTTTGAGGACGAGTCCAATGAAGGAATCACTGCCACTTCCGGTGGTGTGGGCTTCGGCGACTACAACGGCGACGGTTGGCTGGACCTGGTATGGCGGTCGGCGGACTACGATATCGACCAGGCGCTGTTTCTGAACGATGGCGCGGGTGAGTTTGAGGACATGACGGCGGAAGCCGGCGTGTTGCTGCTGAAGAGCGTGAAGGAGGCAAACAGCCAGGGTTCGCCGGGCTGGTTCGACTTCGACTACGACGGCGACCTGGACTTGCTGGCGCCCAATGAAGGCGGCCCGAATGCGCTGTTCATGAACCAGGGGGACGGAAAGTTCGCCGACATCACCCGCTCCAGGCAGCCGCCCTCGGGCTGGGCCTTCCTCAATCCCGGCAATGCCAACGGTGTCTGCCTGGGCGACGTGGACAATGACGGCGACATGGACGCCTATCTGCCGAACGCCGACCAGGCCAACCGGCTGATCCGCAACGACTACGCGGAGACCGGCGCCGGCGGTTTCACCGACATCTCGTTGACATCGGGCGCCGGCGATGAGGGCGGTGCGCGGGGATGCACGATGGGCGACTACGACAATGACGGCTGGCTCGACATCTACGTGAGCAACGGCGGTCCTTCGAACGTGCTGATCAACGACATCGTGACCGACATGCCGTCCTTTGTGCAGTTCTATATCGCCTTCAAGCCCGCCGGCAACGCGTTGCTGCGCAACAATGGCGATGGGACCTTCACCGACGTGACCGACGGTTCAGGCGCCGACGGCTACAGCATCGGCGCCGGCGTGGCCAGCGGCGACGTGGACGGTGACGGCTTCACCGATATCGTCGGCACCGCCCGCACCTACTACAACCGCGGCGAAATGCTCTCAGGTCCGCAGCGCAACTTTCTGTGGCTCAATCAGGGCAACGACAATCACTGGATCAAGGTGCGCCTTGAGGGCCAGCGGGTCAACGCGCGGATACGCGTGGTCTCGGGGGACCTGGTCCAATGGCGTGAAATCTTTTCGTCTACGGGCTACAACTCGGTGGACGAACCCGCGCCCATCTTCGGACTGGGAAATCGTGAGAACGTGGACCGTGTTGACGTTTGCTGGGCCGACGGCCGCTCACAGACGATACTGAACCCGTCTGTGGATCAGGAACTGCTCGTTGCCGCGGCGGATTCGGAGCCGCCCGGCGCCAGCAGCCAGACCAGCACTGCCCAGATGAGCAGTACGGCTTGTGCACCGGCCATCAGCACGAACGGTGCCCAGGGCGTGGATGCGCCGAAAAGCATACCGCCCACGCCCGCCGCCGCAATGATTCCCAGGGATCCGCACATGCTCATCAACCCGATTACCGCGCCGCGTTCCCGCGGCGGCGCCTCCTGACCGATCAGCGCCATGCTGCTCATCATGGCGGCAGCCATGGCGCAGCCGAGGACAGCGAACAGCGGCAGAGCCTTCAGGTCCAGCGGCGATTCCACGAAATACATGGCGCCGTAAGCCACGACGCATAGCACCAGCGCCAGCACGAGCCCGACAACGCGGTTGACCTTGTCGAGGATGGACCCGAAGACGAACGAGAACACCACCGCGAAAACCTGGATGACCGCAAACGGCAGAAACACCTGGTACTGCGCCACCGCCGCTTCCCCGCCCGCAGCCTTGACGGCCATCGTCGCCCACAGCGATACGAACAATCCGGCAACGACCATGTCTCCCCGCGAAGTCATTGCGCATGCATAGGCCAGCAGAATTCTCGGATTCCGGGCCTGCCGGAATCCCGACTTCACGAGTTGAATCCAGGGCGGCCGATGCCGGACTTCCGCCGGCACTCCGGCCTTGAGACCAATACGGAAGATCAGGACGGAAGCGAAGCAAATCAGCGCCGCGGCCCCATAGGCGTAACGCCCCGCGGCGACCGGGTCCATGCCGCTTTCCTGGAGCCACTTGGGCAACAGCGAGACCAGGCGAGTCGCAAAAACGATGCCCAGTGCGTTGAAAGCGGAGCTGAAGCCGACCACGCGGCCCCGGGAAGTCTCGACCGGGTAGTCGTTCTGAATCGTGGCGGTCATGGCCGCGGTGGCCGCGACGCCTACTCCAAAAATAATCCGGAAATACCTGAGATGAGCGACTTCGGTCGCCCAGGGATACAGGGCATAGCTCAAGCCGAGCAATCCGATGCCCAGCATGATGACCGGTCGCCGGCCGATGCGGTCGGCCAGCATCCCGAATGGCCAGATCAGGATCAGGCAGACGATTTCCGTGACCCCGGTAAGCTGGCCCGAGACCATGCCGGCAACATCCTGATCCGTGATTCCAAGGTGCTCGGCGAGGATGTAGGGCTGGGAGAAGTTCATGTTCGTCATCATCCCGATGCAGATCAGGGATGCGTACATGTAGATCCAGAAGTGGGAGACGCGCACTCCCGTTGCGAGCTGGATCTGCCCTATGCGCGCGCCGGCGCTGCGGTCAATGCCGTTCATCGAAAGGCCGCTGTACAGCGGCGGATCAGGAGCCGCGCGCAGCCGCGGCGGACGCCGGCTTCCAGTTGCCCGGCGCCACCACCCAGACAATTACGGCAAATACGAACAGCACCGCCTGCGCGCCGGCTATCAGCAGAAACGGCGCCCACGGTGTTGCTGCGCTGAAAAGCTCGCCGCCGTAGTTGGCGGCAAGGATGATGCCGGCAGAACCGAACAGGCTCAGCAGGCCGATGACTGCGCCGCGCTTGGCGGGCGGCGCTTCCTGGCCCACCAGCGCCATGCTGCTCATCATGCCGCCGGCCATGGACGCGCCCACCAGGGCAAAGACCGGGAGCATGCGCAGATCCAGGGGCGTTTCCACGAAATACATCAATCCATAGGCGACCATCGACATCGCCGTCGACAGCACCACCCCCGCGACCCGGCTGATGCGGTCGAGTATCCAGCCGAACACGAAGGACCAGCCCACGGCTGTCACCGTGCCCACGGCAGACGGCAGCCATACCTGGTATTGCGCCACGGCGACCTCGCCCCCGGCGGCCCTGAACGCCGTGCTGGCCCACAGGGACGTGAACAGGCCGAACACCACCAGGGCGCCGCGCGCCGGCATCGCGTAAAGGTAGGCGAGCACGATGCGCGGGTTCCTCATCTGCTCGATGCCCGTTCGGGTCAGGTCCCACCAGCGAGGGCGCTGCCGCGTCTGTTCGGGCACGCCGGCCTTCAGGCCGAAGCGGAATATCAGTATCGATACCAGGCACACGAGCGCTGCCGCGCTGTACGCGTAGCGGCCCGCGGCCACCGGCCCCACGCCGGCGTCCTGCAACCATACCGGCAGGCGCGACACCATCCATGTTGCAAACACGATGCCCAGCGCGTTGAAGGCCGAACTGAACCCGATCACGCGGCCGCGCGACGACTCGACGGGATAGTCGTTCTGGATCGTGGCCGTCATGGCCGCGGCGGCGGCTACGCCGATGCCGAAGATCACCCGGATCGCCATGAGTTCGTTGACTTCCGTCGCCCAGGGGTACAAGGCGTAGCTGAGTCCGATCATGCCGATGCCCAGCATGATGACCGGGCGGCGTCCTATGCGGTCGGCCAGTATGCCGAACGGCCAGATCAGCAGCAGGTTCATGATTTCCGTAATCAGGGTGAGCTGGCCGGTGATCCTGCCGGCTACGCCCGGATTGGCGATCCCCAGGTGCTCGATAAGAATGTACGGCTGGGAGAAATTCATGTTCGAAATCATCCCGATACAGATCAGGGATGCGTACATGTAGGTCCAGAAGTGCGTTACGCGCACGCCCCTCGCCAGTTCGATGTTTCCTATGCGACCGCTCATGCGTTTTCCTCCCAAGGACCGGCAGCCATCTTATCTCACCGCCTGGGAACGAAGGCTTCCAGCCCTCGGCGATGGCAAGATGCCTCGTTCCCGGGCGATGCTTGCAAAAAGGTGCACCGTGGTCTAGTTTGGGTGGGGGCAAGCCGGCCAGGCAATCGCCGGCCGCTTCGGTTTTTCCGGCGCGGCGGGAGGAAAGTCCGGGCTCCGGCGGACGGGACGCCAGGTAACGCCTGGGGGGCGCAAGCCTACGGAAAGTGCCACAGAAAATACACCGCCCGGCGCCTTCGGGAATGCCGGGTAAGGGTGAAAAGGTGCGGTAAGAGCGCACCGCGCGGCTGGCAACAGCGGCGGCAGGGTAAACCCCGTCTGGAGCAAGGCTGAATAGGGAAGCTATGCGTATGTCCGCACGCGCTTCCGGGTAAGCTGCTTGAGGCCGTCGGCGACGGCGGCCCTAGATGAATGATTGCCCTCGACAGGACCCGGCTTATCGGCCGGCTTGCCCCTTTGAGCGCAGGCGGCGGATGAGGCTGGAGGTGTCCCAGCGGCTACCGCCCATGGACTGCACCTCCGCATAGAAGCGGTCCACCAGTTCCGCGACCGGCAACTCGGCGCCGTTGCGTTGCGCCTCTTCCATGGCGTAACCCAGGTCCTTGCGCATCCAGTCGACCGCGAAACCGAACTCGAATTCGTCGGCCAGCATGGTGGCGTGGCGGTTGTCCATTTGCCAGGACTGGGCCGCGCCCGCGCCGATCAGCCGCGCCACCTGCTCTCCGTCCAGCCCGGCGCGCTGGGCGAAATTCAATCCCTCGGACAAGGCCTGGACCAGGCCGGCAATGCAGATCTGGTTGACCATCTTGGTGAGCTGACCGGCGCCGGCCGGGCCCATCAGGTCGATTCGGGCGCCGTAGCACTCGAGCAGCCCAAGCACGCGGCCGTAGTCCGCCTTGCGTCCGCCCACCATGATCGCCAGCTTGCCGTTCTCGGCGCCTGCCTGTCCCCCGGAAACCGGCGCATCCAGAAATGCGATCCCGGCCTGGCGGGCTGTCCTGTCGAGTTCACGGGCCAATTCAGCCGAGGTGGTGGTGTGGTCGACCAGGATCGTTCCCCGGCCCATTCCTGCAAAGGCGCCGCCGGCGCCGGATGTGATCGCGCGAACGTCCTCGTCGCGGCCTACGCAGCTGAACACAAACTCCGCATCCCGGCTTGCTTCCGCCGGGCTCGCCGCCGCCGTGCCGCCGTGTTCTTCGGCCCAGCGCCTCGCCTTTGTGGCCGTGCGGTTGAACACGGTAACAAGGTGTCCCGCGCGCGCCAGATGTCCGGCCATGGGGTAGCCCATCACGCCCAGGCCGATAAACGCCACGCGCGCCATGGTCAGGTCTTGGGAAGCGTTACGCCGGTCTGTCCCTGGTACTTGCCGCCGCGGTCCTTGTATGAGGTCTCGCAAACCTCTCCGGCCTGGAAGAAAATCATCTGCGCTACGCCCTCGTTGGCGTAGATCTTCGCCGGCAGAGGCGTGGTATTGGAGAATTCCAGTGTGACGTAGCCCTCCCATTCGGGCTCCAGGGGCGTCACGTTGACGATGATTCCGCAGCGTGCGTAGGTGGATTTGCCCAGGCAGATCGTCAGTACGTTGCGGGGAATGCGGAAGTATTCCACCGTGCGCGCCAGTGCAAAGGAGTTGGGAGGAATGATGCAGTCGTCGCCGCTCATCGAGACGAAGCTCTTGCTCTCGAAATTCTTGGGATCCACCACGGCCGAATGGATATTGGTGAATACCTTGAATTCGTTGGCGCAACGCACGTCATAGCCGTAGCTGGATACCCCGTAGGAAATCACCGAGCGTTCGCCGGTGCGCCGGACCTGTTGCTCGGCGAACGGTTCGATCATGCCGTGCTCGGCGGCCATGCGCCGAATCCAGGCGTCCGATCCCACGCTCACTTGTCGAGCCAGTCCTGCCGCATGGCCAGGGCTGCCGATTCGCCCCAACCGAATTCCGACGCCTCGATGATCACGGTGCGCTTGTCCTTGCGCCAGATCTCCCAGCGTGCCGGCAGCCATCCCAGCTCCCGTGCATACCAGATGTACTGAAAATTCTCGGAGCCCTCGCGCTGGCGGCGGTACTTGACGGTCTCCATTTCTCCGGCCGGTGTCTTGAGGGTTTCTTCGCCCAGCCTTTGGCCGTCATACAGCTTCAGCTTGCCTTCTTCCAGGGTGGGTTGCACTTCCAGCGGGCGCCCTGCGCCCAGGTCCAGCATCGTCTGGATTTCCCAGGCCTTGCGGTCCATGGCCCGCGGTTGAAGATCGAATTCCCGCTCGTCTTCCCTGTCGCTGTAGGAAGCGTGCTGCATCGCCCAGTCGTAGGCGATCTCCACCATCCCGTCCTTTTTTCCGTCGCAGGAACGGCAAAGGTACGCGATCGGCGATACCTGTTCGCCTTCCTCAAGGGTAAAACGGGTGCTCTCCAACGCATTGGAGGAAACCAGCAGTCGCGCCAGCCCCAATCCGCGGGAGTAGGTTTCGTAGGTATAGCCATCGCTCTCCCGACGTACTACGCTGAGGCTCAGGGCGCGGGCCCCAAACGGGGCGTCCACGTCGTAGAGCACCCCGATGCTCTCGATTTCGCGCTCGGTCACGCCGGCGTCGGCGGTCATTACCGGCCATGGCAGCGCCAGCAGAAATGCCGCAATCGAAAACCGTGCTACGGACACAACAGCTCCTGTTCCTCAAACACGACGGGCTCGATCAATTCGCGCCCGTCCAGGATCGCGCGGCTGTCGCCCATTGTCAGGCGCCCCCGCGATATCCAGTCCAGCACGCGAGGATACAGGACATGCTCGCAGGCTTGAACACGCGCCTTGAGCGACGCTTCATCGTCCTGGTCGGTCACGCTCACCCGCGCCTGGGCTACCGGCGGCCCGTTATCGAGGTCGGCGGTGACAAAATGCACCGTGGTTCCATGCCACGGATCACCGGCCTCAAGGACCCGGCCATAGGTGTGCAGTCCCGGGTATCGCGGAAGCAGTGAAGGGTGAATGTTGAAGGCGCGCCCCTTGTATTCCTCGCACAGGTCCGGCGGGAGAATCCTCATGAAACCTGCCAGGACCAGCAGTTCCGCGGTCATGGATCGCAATCGCTCTCCAATGGCGTCCCACCAGGCTTGCGGGTCGGCGTAATCGGACCGGGGCATGGCGATTGCCGCAAGGCCGGCTTTGCGCGCACGGTCCAGCCCCCTGGCGGCCGGTTGATCGCTGAGCGCGGCAATGACTTCAAGGTCCAGGGTCCCGGATGTTGCCTGGTCGAGAATCGCCTGGAAGTTGGTGCCCGATCCGGAAAGCAGAACGACGGTTCGCAGACTCAAGGCGCCGGACTCCAGTTGTCAGACGAGCGTCACACCGCTGCCGGATACCACCCGGCCGATTTCGCAGACCTCTTCGCCGGCATCGGCCAGGCTTGCGCCCACTTCATCCGCGTTCTCACGCGCCACCGCCAGCACCATGCCGATGCCGCAGTTGAATGTCCGCAACATTTCTTCGCGCTCCACCGGCCCTTCGCGGCTCAGCCAGTCGAAGACCCGGGGCCACCGCCAGGCGCCGGTGTCGATCCGGGCCGCCAGGCCTTGAGGGAGAATCCGGGCCACGTTTTCGGGCAGCCCGCCACCGGTAATGTGTGCGATGGCGTTCAAGCGGCCGGATTGCGCCAGCGGAAGCAGCGAACGGACATAGATGCGCGTCGGCTCGCAGAGCTCGTCGATCAGCCCGCTTTCCAGGGACCCCAGTCCGCCCGCGTTCTTGATGATCCGGCGCACCAGCGAATAGCCGTTGGAATGCGGCCCGGACGACGCCAGCCCCAGAAGTACGTTGCCTTCCTCCACCGCGGTGCCGTCCAGCAGTCCTTCTTTTTCGGCCACGCCGACGCAGAATCCCACCAGTTCCAGCCGGTCATCGACGTAGGTATCGGGCAGTTCGGCCGTTTCGCCCCCAAGCAGCGCGGCGCCGGCCTGCCTGCAACCCTCGGCAATCCCCTGGATTACCTGTTCCAGTTGAACCGGGTCAAGCCGGTTGGCGGCACAGTAATCCAGAAAGAACAGGGGCTCGGCGCCCAGCACCAGCACATCGTTGACCGACATGGCAACCAGGTCCACTCCCGGCACATCCAGGCGGCCCGCGTCCAGGCACAGTTTGAGCTTGGTGCCCACGCCGTCGGTGCCTGCCACCAGCACCGGGTGCCGGTATCGGTCGACGGGCGCCTCGAAAAGCCCGCCGAAGCCGCCGATTCCACCCAGCACGCCCGCCCGATGGGTTGAGCGGACCATGGGCGCGATCCGGCGCACCAGATCGGCTCCACGCTCAAGGTCCACGCCGGCCTCCCGGTAGCTGATCGGTTCGCGCTTATTCATTGCCCATTTGCGTATCGCCGTGCGAGACTGCGCATCCTATAATGCCTCTTTCCATGCTCTTGCGCATCGTGCCACAGGCCTTGGCCCTGACGCTGCTTCTTGCGTCCGGCGCCGTTGCAGATGAAAGTCAGTTTCGATCCACCGCGCCATTGCGCGACCGGGGGGAGGCAGGCGTCGAGAGCGCGCTCGAAGATGCGCTGGGCCGATTGCTGGTCCGTGTCACCGGCCGTCGCGCTGCAGTCGATCTGGTGGCGAATTTTCCGCCGGCGTCGAGCATCGTGCGGCATTGGCGCGAAGTGGAGGGGAATCGGCTGGAAGCGGAATTCGACGAAGCGCTGGTTCGCAGGGTACTGGACGAGGCCGGGGAGGGCATCTGGGAGGGCGAGCGCCCACGGGTAACCCTATGGCTGGTCGTGAACGACGGTAAGCGCTGGTTCTTCCGGCCGGCCGGACCCGTGGACCCCGCCGGGACATCCGTGGATGTTCGCAGCGTCATAAGCCGCGCCTTGAGCGAGGCCCTCAAGGAGACGTCCGAACTGCGCGGGATTGGGATCGACTTTGCGCCGCAGTCCGATGCGGCCTCAAATGGCGAATGTGCCGAGGAGCTCTGGACAGGGTTTGTGGGCTGCCTGCCGGACGCCAATGATGAATTTCTGATACTGGGGCGGGTCGGGGTCCCAAGCGCCCTGGGCAACATCGAATGGAGCTTGCGCGAGAACGGTTTGTGGCGCAGGGTCTGGGTAAGTGACGCGGGGGAAGCGGTGCACACCGCAACCGACATTCTTGCCGCCCGTTTCATGGCTACGCAGGGGCCGGTCCGTTCGTACCTCATGGCAGTCGCTCCGGTACCCGATCTGGCTGCCTATGAGGAGCTCAAGGAAGGGCTGGCCCGGCTGCAGGCGGTGCGGGAATGGCAGGTGGACGGCGCTGCGGGCGATTCCTTGACCCTGCGCATCACTTCCCGGACCGCGGAGGCGCCATTGCGCAACGCCCTGGCTACCCTGGGCGTGCCCTTTGAGCTGAGCAGAATGGGCCCATGAGCATGACACGGCACATTCCCAACCTGATCTGCGTGTTCCGCCTGCTGCTCGCGCCGGTCATCGTGGCTGCTCTCGTGGGCGGCCGCTATGGTCAGGCATTGATTCTGCTGGCGATTGCCGGCCTTTCGGATTGGCTCGACGGCTACCTTGCCAAACGCTGGCGGCTGGACAGCTTTCTTGGGTCGGTGCTCGACCCGATGGCCGACAAGGTATTGCTGGCCAGCGTCTACGTGACGCTGGCGGTCTTGAGTCATATCCCCGGCTGGCTGGCCGCGGTGGTCATCGCGCGCGACCTGGTGATCGTCGTCGGCTGGCAAACCTTCCGGATGTTGAAGGGCGAACTGCGGCCGCGCCCATCGAGAGTCAGCCGGCTGAACACCGTCCTGCAGATCAGCCTGGGCGTTGCCGTGATTACTTCGCAGGCATTCCCCGGGTCCCTGCCGGAGAATTCGATTCTCATCGGCGGCGCACTGGCGCTGCTGCTGGCGGTCTTGAGTGGAGTTGACTACGTGCTGACCGGCGCCCGGCTGGCCTCGGAGCACAAGTCCGAGGACGATGCCGCGCCCGAAACACCCATTCAGCAGTTGCAACTCGACGTCAGCCGGGAGGATCCCTGTGTATTCGAGAATTTCTACAACGGCAGCAATGCGGATGTGGTGACGGCCCTGCGGAGCGCAATTGATCAGTATTCGGGAGCGCCCTTCTGGCTATGGGGGGCGCCGGCCACCGGCAAGACCCATCTGCTGCTGGCGACGGTGCGGGCCGCGACCGAGCAGGGGCTGTCTTCGGCCTACATGCCGGCCCATGCGGAGTTCAAACCGGACGCGCTGGATGCCCTGCGGGAAATCGAACTGCTGTGCATAGACGACGCCGAACGCCTGGCCGGGACGCCCGCAGTGGAGGAGGCCATGGGATCGCTTTGCCGGGAGCTGGAAAGGCGCGGCGCCCGACTGGTGTTGGGGGCTGCCAGCACCCCGGCCGGCGCCGGTTTTCTGCGTGACGACATGCGCACCCGTTTGGCTTCCGGGCAGATCTGGAAGCTGCTGCCGCTGACTGACGAAGAGCGCCTGGAAGCAGTGCAGTTGCGGGTGCGCAGCCGCGGAATAAAGCTTCCCGAGGCCACCGCGCAGTTCCTCATGCGGCGCGTGCGGCGCAATCCCAGCGAAGTCTTCATTCTCGTGGACCGATTGGCGGCCCTGGCCGCAAGCCGCAGCAAACAGTTGACCGTGCCATTCGTTCGGCTTGCCTTGCGGGAAGGCGCATTGGGCGCACGCAGCAGCCGCTAGGGCCGTATCGGGACGCTAGCCGGCGTCCTCTTCCAACTCGGTTTGCAGCGCGGCGAGCAGCGCCTCCTGCTGCCGCTGCGACAATGGTTGGCGCTGGTCGCTGGTCAGGTGGAACACATCCTCCACCCTTTCGCCGATCGTCACGATCTTGGCGGTTCGCACCGCGATGCTCCGGCGGGTCAGAATGCCGCCTACAAGGCCGAGAAGTCCGGGCCGGTCCGTGCTAACAAGCTCCATTATCGTATGGCGCGCGCGCGGGTCGCTCAGGAAGCTCACCTGCACACCCACATCAAAGGCGCGCAATCGGCGGGGCAGCTTGTGTCGCGTCAGCCGGGCCGGCGGCTTTCCCCGGCTCAGTGCTTCACGCAGGGCCCGGCAGGTGAGCTCAAGTTGCTGCTGGTCCCGAAGTGGAGTGCCGTCACGCTGCACCACCAGATACTGGGCAAGGCTGTGTCTGCGCCCGGAAGGAAGGATGCGCGCATCGAGGATATTCAGTCCGCGGGCGTCCAGCACCGAGCAGGTGATGAAGAAGCGATGTACTGCCGCCGGCCCGTGCACCAGGATTGCCGTATTGCCTTCGGGAGAATCGGCGCGCGAAGCCACCAGGAAACGGCTGTCTTCCGCTTGGGCTGAGCGCAGCGATTCCGTGTGCCAGACGATCTCGTCGTCGCGGAACAACCAGAAGTAGTCCTCTGTGAAGCGGCTCCAGGCCGCCCGAATGTCGTCTTCCTCAAGGCCCCGGCAGCGCAGTTCAAGCAGCGCGGCCTGCTCGCGTTCCGCCAGCAATTCCTCCGTGCCGCTGGGGTGCTCGATGTTCATGCGCAAGGCATGTTCCGTCTGGCGGTACAAATCCTCGAACGCGCGGGCCTTCCAGGCCGTCCAAAGGTTCGGGTTGGTGCCGCGGACGTCGGCGACCGTCAGCAGGTACAGGTGATCCAGATGGGTCTGATCTCCCACCAGCCGTGCGAACTCCCGGACTACCGCCGGGTCATATACGTCTTTCTTCTGCGCGGTCATCGACAACTCGAGGTGGTAACGCACCAGCCAGGACGCCAGCTCCGCCTCGCGGGCGCTCAAGCCGTGCTCCGAGCAGAATCGTGTGCAGTCCGCCTCGCCCAGTTCCGAGTGATCGCCGTCCCTGCCCTTGGCGATATCGTGAAACAACCCTGCGATGTAGAGCACGGCGGGGTTCTCGATGCGCTGCATGATGTCGGCGAGGTGCGGGTCCTGCTCGCGCCCCCGGGGCATACCGAAACGGCGCAGATTGCCGACCACCCGGAGGATATGCGCATCCACCGTGTAGCTGTGAAAGAGGTCGTACTGCATCCGCCCGGTAATCAGGCCGAACTCGGGGATGTAGGCGCCCAGCACACCGTAGCGGTTCATGGCCTCCAGCTGACTGGGGGCGCCGGGCGGCGCGGAAAGGATCTGCATAAACATGCGGCGAACCCTGGGATTCTCGCGAAAACGCGCATCGATCCCCGGAACCACTTCAATCATGCGTTCCACCAGGGCGGCGCTGAAGCCCCGAATTGCCGGCTGCTGCTGCCGAAGCAGGAACGCTTCCAGGACCGCCTGCGGAGAGGCCCTGAAGAGATCCTCGCGGCGGGTGTCCAGGTAGCCGTTGCGCAGCGCAAAGCGGGCGTTGAGGCGCCGCGCGCCGCCGCGGTGCGGAGTGATGATGCCGCCCAGGCGCTGAATCACGATTTCGCTGAACAGCGATACGCTGCGCGTGCTGCGGTAGTAGCGCTGCATGAATTGCTCTACCGCCCGGTTGCCGGTTCGGTCGAGGTAGCCGAAAACAGTGGCGAGCTGCTTCTGGTGTTCAAACAGCAGCCGATCTTCCATGCGGCCCGACTGCAAGTGCAGGGCGAAGCGCACGCGGGAAAGAAACTCACGCGCCTCGCGCAAGGCATCCAGCTGCTCGGAAGGGATCACCCCCCGCTCCGCCAGCGCCTCCAGCGTGGCGGTCTTGAAACGCCTGAGCATGATCCAACTCAGGGTGTGGAAGTCCCTGAGTCCGCCCGGTCCGTTCTTTACATCCGGTTCCAGGTTGGAAGCCGTATCGCCGTGCTCGCTTTGCCTCTTGCTCTGCTCCTTGACCTTGGCCCGGTAAAAGTGTGCGCTGGACCATACACTGCGCGCATTGATCGCCTTGATCAGCTGGTCGAACAGACGCGAGGAACCGGTCACAAGCCGGGCTTCCAGCAAGGCCGTCATGACCGTTACGTCGGCGCGGGCCTGGTCACGGGTTTCCGCCACGGTGCGGGTGCCGTGGCCCGGCTTCAGTCCCACGTCCCACAAGAACGCCAGAAACTCGCCGACTTCCGTGCGCGTGCCGCGGGAGTAACCGGGGGGCAACAGCACCAGAACGTCGACGTCCGAGGCGGGGTACATTTCTCCACGCCCGTAGCCTCCCACCGCCAGCAGGGCGGCGCCGCGCAAGCTTGTCCCGGCGTGCAGTTCCCAGGCCTCGCACAGCAGGGTATCCATCAGCTTCGAGCGCAAGCCCAGGAGTTCGGCGGTGCTCTTGCGGCCTTGTGCAAACCAGCTTCGAGTCTTCTCGTCATGTTGCCGGATGCGCGCCCGGAATTCCTCCAGCTTGCCTTCCCGCAAGTCCGCGTCCGACACCGCCTGAACAGCCATGGTTGCCTGCCTAGGGTTCAACCGGACCCGCTCCCAGTGTAAGGACCTCATACCCGTCGGCCGTCACCAGCACCGTATGCTCCCATTGCGCCGAAAGCTTCCGGTCCCGGGTCACCACGGTCCATCCGTCCGGCAACAGCCGCGTTTCCGGCCGTCCCTCGTTGAGCATGGGCTCCACGGTCAGGGTCATTCCTTCACGCAAGGGCATGCCGGTTCCCTTCCGGCCGTAGTGCAGCACGTTGGGTGGTTCGTGAAATACGCGCCCGATTCCATGGCCGCAGTATTCCCGCACCACGCTCAAGCCCCTGGCCTCGGCATGGGTCTGGACCGCATGGCCGATGTCTCCCAGGCGCTTCCCCGGGGCTATCTCGCATATGCCGGCCCACATCGCATGGAAGGTGATCTCCGCCAGCCGTCGTGCCTTGATGCTCGGCCGTCCGACATGAAAGATGCGGCTGGTATCGCCGTGAAAGCCGTCCTTGATGACCGTAATGTCGATATTGATCATGTCGCCGTCCCTGAGTCTGCGCTTGCCGGGTATGCCGTGGCAGACGACCTGGTTCAGCGAGGTGCAGATCGAGCGGGGAAAGCCGCGATAGTTGAGCGGGGCCGGTATCGCCTGCTGTTCTTCGGTGATGTACTCGTGGCAGATCCGGTCCAGGTCGCCGGTAGTCAGTCCGGGGCGCACATGCTCACCGATCATGTCCAGCACCTCGGCCGCAAGCCGACCCGCCACGCGCATGCGTTGCTGCTCTTCGGGGGACTTGATGGTGACTTGCATGCTGGGGGTTCCGTGGCCCGCAAATGGTACCGCGCCTTGCTCCCGAACCGGGCGTTCCCGCCTCCGCCGGAAGCTGCCGGCTAGCCAAACGCCGCCGTGCAGCGGGATCACCCGATGATATAAAATTGCGGGCTCGCTCCGGCGGGCGGGAAGCGGCAGCGGCGAAGGTTCGCAGTCGCGGTCCGGCTCTTCGGAGCTTTTTGGGATTCACAGGAGCAATCTTTTGGCGGATATCACCGTGCGTGAAATGTTGGATGCGGGCGTGCACTTCGGGCACCGGGCAAGGCACTGGAATCCGAAGATGGCGCCTTTTATCTACGGTGAGCGTAACCAACTTCACATCATCGACTTGGAGCAGACGGTCCCGCTCTACGAGAAAACCTGCCGGTTTGTGCGAACGGTTGCGGCGCAGCGCGGCACCGTGCTGTTCGTGGGAACCAAGCGTGCTGCGCAGCATGCGATTCGAAACGAGGCCACGCGCTGCGGCATGCCCTACGTGAGTCATCGCTGGCTGGGCGGCACGCTGACCAACCTGAAGACGATCAAAAAATCCATTGCCCGTCTGGAAGAACTTGAGTCGCTTGATGAAGAAACCCTGCGCGAGCGTTTTACCAAGAAGGAAGCGCTGGGACTCAAGCGCGAACAGGCAAAGCTGAACCGCTCTCTGGGCGGAATCCGGGCCATGAACTCATTGCCCGACGCCGTATTCATCATCGACCTGGAGCACGAACGTATTGCCTTGAATGAGGCCAAGAAACTGGGCATTCCGGTGGCTGCGGTCGTGGACACCAACTGTTCGCCCCAGGACGTGGACTACATGATTCCCGGCAATGACGACGCCATACGCGCCGCCGAGCTCTATGCGCGCGGAATTGCCGATGCAATTATCAAGGGACGCGAGGAAATGCCGGAAATCTCCCTGGGCGACGACGAATTCGTGGAGCTGGACGAGTCCGGCAAGCCGATTTCGAGGGCCGACAGGCCTCGGTCGCGGGCCAAGACACCTGCGCGCCTGCGGGGTGTTTCACGCCGGATGCCGCGGCGAACGGCAGCGGTTGCCCGGGAGCGTGAGGATCGCGACGCCAAACCAGCTGAAGTGCCCGTAGCGGCGGCTCCAAAGGCCCCGGCTGTGGAAGCTGCGCCGGCTGTGGAAGCTGCGCCGGCTGTGGAAGCTGCACCGGCTGTGGAAGCTGCACCGGCTGCGGAAGCAAAACCGGCTGCGGAAGCTGCGCCGGCAGCGGAAGCAAAACCGGCAGCGGAAGCAAAACCGGCTGCGGAAGCAAAACCGGCTGCGGAAGCAAAACCGGCTGCGGAAGCTGCACCGGCTGCGGAAGCAAAACCGGCTTCTTCCGACAAGGAGGAATAGGACGTGGCGATTACCGCGGCCCAGGTAAAGGCCCTGCGTGAAGAAACCGGCGCGGGCATGATGGATTGCAAGCGCGCGCTGACGGAAGCAAACGGCGACGCGGAGGCCGCCCGCAACCTGCTGCGCAAGAAAGGCGCTGCGGCTGCCGAAAAAAAGGCCGGTCGGGCTGCGGCGGAAGGCGTCATCGCGGTGGCCCACGGTCCTGGGGCTATTGCGATGGCCGAGGTGAATTGCGAAACGGACTTCGTAGCCCGCCGCGAGGACTTTCGCGACTACGCGGCTTCGATTGCGCAGCGTGTGCTGGATGAGAGCCCCGAAGATCTCAATGCCTTGATGGGGTTGACCGCCGACGGCCAGTCACTGGAACAGACCCGGCAGGACGCCGTGGCGCGGATCGGCGAGAACATAAGCGTGCGGCGTTTCCATCGCGTTGAGCCGCAGGGCGGTGCATCCGTGTACGTACACAATGACCGCATCGGCGTGGTGGTGGACATGGAGGGTGGTGATGCCGAACTGGGCAAGAACATCGCCATGCACGTTGCGGCGATGCGGCCCCAGCATGTATCCCCGGACGATGTGCCCGGGGATGTGGTCGAGCGTGAGCGCAGTTTCCTCTCGGACCAGGCGGCGGATTCCGGCAAGCCTCCCGAAATAGTGGCGCGCATGGTGGAGGGACGGCTGAGAAAGTTTCTGGACGGCATTTGCCTGAGCGGGCAGATCTTTGTGCGCGACAGCAAGATGACGGTCGGCAAGCTGCTTGCTTCTCACAAGGCCCGGGTCCACGGTTTCGTGCGTTTCGAAGTGGGCGAGGGCATCGAGCGTCCCGTCAGCGACCTTGCCGAAGAGGTCGAGGCCCAATTGCGGGAGCATCGGTGAGTGTAGCGCCTTCGCTACGCCGTATTTTGCTTAAGCTGAGCGGCGAGGCCCTGATGGGCCGGCAGCCGCATGGCATTGACATGTCGATGCTTCAGCGTATTGCTGGAGAGGTCAAGGAACTGGCCGACCTGGGAGTGCAGACCGCGGTCGTCGTAGGCGGCGGCAATATTTTTCGTGGCGAGGGACTGGCGCGGGCGGGCATGGATCGCGTCACCGCGGACCACATGGGGATGCTGGCCACGGTCATGAACGCCCTTGCTCTTCAGGATGCACTGGAGCGACTGGGGACCGGCGTGCGGGTGATGTCCTCCATGGCGGTGCGGGCCGTCTGTGAAGACTACATACGCCGGCGCGCGATGCGCCATCTCGATAAAGGCCGCATTTGTGTCTTTGCCGCCGGTACCGGAAATCCCTATCTCTCCACCGACACGGCTGCGAGCCTGCGCGCGGTGGAGATTGGCGCCGACCTGCTGATCAAGGGCACCAAGGTTGACGGCGTCTATTCGGCAGACCCGAACCTGGAACCCGACGCGATGCGCTACGAGCGTATTACCCACGATGATTTGATTGGCGGCCGGCTGGGGGTGATGGACTCCACGGCTGCGGTCATGTGCCGCGACAATGACTTGCCGATACGCGTTTATGATGTCGGCTCGCCGGGCGGTCTGTTGCGGATTGTGCAGGGCGAGAACGTCGGAACGCTGGTGACAAGCGCTGCGGAGTAAGGGGACGGAAAGGGAGCGAAGATGATTGACGAGTTGAAGGGCGACGCAGCCACACGCATGGACAAGAGCGTGGCGGCCTTGCGCTCGAATCTCTCTCGCCTTCGCACCGGCCGTGCTCACGCCGGACTTGTCGAACATCTCACGGCGCCCTATTACGGCGCCGAAACGCCGCTGCGCCAGGTAGCCAGCATTACGGTGGAAGATGCCCGGACGCTCGCCGTTTCGCCTTGGGAAGCCAACATGGTTCAGCCGATAGAGAAGGCCATCCGGGAGTCGGGTTTGGGATTCAATCCGGTCACTGCCGGCACCGTGATCCGCGTGCCGATCCCGGAGCTGACCGAAGAGCGCCGCCACGAACTGGTGCGGGTTGCGCGTCATGAGGCCGAGATGGGCCGGGTGGCGGTACGCAACATTAGGCGAGACGTTTTGAGCGACTTGAAACAGCTGGTCAAGGAGAAGATGGCCACCGAAGACGAGGAACACCGGGCGGCGGATGAAGTGCAGAAACTCACCGACGAGCATATTGCGGGCATGGACGCGATGCTGGAGGAGAAAGAACAGGAGATCATGTCGATCTAGCGCCGGCTTTTCGGCTGGCGCAACGCTCCTTGACCCTGTTGGCCGGGACACGCCGGCAAGCACATCCCTGTGGGCTCGGTGGCGGCATCCCTGCCGCCAACGGTCCCGGCCAACAGGGTCAAGGAGCCCTGCGCATCGGTTTGTAGTGAAGTGAGTCTTGGGAATTGGGTATTGAGTGAGTCTTTGCAGCATCTGGCGATCATCATGGACGGCAACGGCCGCTGGGCGGCCGGTCGCGAACGACCGCGCTCGGAGGGGCATCGCGCGGGTGTCGAAGCGGCGCGGCACATCGTGGAAGCCTGCGCCCGCCGCGGTCTGCCGGTGCTGACTCTCTTCGGCCTGAGCAGCGAAAACTGGCAGCGGCCACGCAACGAAGTCAGCGAATTGATGTCCCTTTTGACCGACAGTTTGCGTCGGCACATGGACCTGTTGAACGACAACGGCATTCGACTGACCTGCATCGGCGACCGCAGTCGCTTCTCGCGCCGGATCCGGACCGCCCTGGACAAGGCCGAGGAAGCGACGCGCGCCAATGACCGCATGCATCTGGTAATTGCCCTTTCGTACGGCGGGCAGCAGGAAATCGCCCGCGTGGCCCGGGGCCTGGCTTCCGAGGCAGCGCGCGGAGAATTGGACCCGCGGGAAATCTCAGTGGAGATGTTCACCGGCCGCACCGGACTGGCCGGCTTGCCGCCGCCCGATCTGATGATTCGCAGCGGCGGCGAGCGCAGAATCAGCAATTTCCTGCTGTGGCACCTGGCCTATACGGAGCTGTATTTCACGCCGGTGTTGTGGCCCGACTTCGGCGATGAGGATCTTGACGCCGCGCTGGACGACTACGCCGCACGCCAGCGGCGTTTCGGTACTGCATGAGCGCTGCGCTGCCGCCGCGGCTCCTGACCTCGGCAGTGCTGGTGGCCGCGGTCGTGCTGGCCAGCTTGTCACCGGTCAGCATCAAGCTGAGCATGATCGGCCTGGTGCTGCTGTTGTGCTGGCGCGAGTGGCTTCGACTGGCCGGCATCTCCCGGCCTGTGCCGAGATCGCTGGCGATCATCCTGTTTGCGGGGGCGCTGGCCTTGCCGGTGGCGATGCCCCCGCCGGTGCCGGTGGTGTATGGCGCCATGGCGCTGGGCGTGGCCTGGTGGGGGCTGGCGCTGGTCCTGCTGCGGAATTCTTCGGGTCCGATGAACAAGGCGGCAGTGGCGGGTTGCGGCTTGATTGGTATGGCGCCGGCCTGGATGGCGGTGCTCGCCATTATCGGAGCGGGCAGGGCGGACCTGTTGATCGTGCTGTTGATTCTGGTCGGCGCCGCGGATACCGGAGCCTTCGCTGTCGGAAAATGGCTCGGCCGCCGGCCTCTGGCGCCCAATCTCAGCGGCGGCAAGACCATCGAAGGCGCATGGGGCGGGCTGGCTACGGCGACCCTTGCCGGTCTTGGCGCATCCTTTTTCATGGAGCACTCTGTGCTGTACTGGACGGCCGCGGGGCTGGCGGTAGGAGGATTGTCGATGCTGGGTGACCTGACTGTGAGCCTGTTCAAGCGGCGAGCCGGAATGAAAGACAGCGGCCGCATGCTGCCGGGACATGGTGGAATGCTGGACCGCATGGACAGCAGCCTGGCCACGGCGCCCCTTCTTGGCCTGCTGGTCTTCGAACCCCTGGGCCGGCTGCCGCTCTAGAGACCAAAGTGCTTGTTTTTGCTAGCATAGCAAGTTTACGTCCGCAAGGAATCAACTGAGGACACGCCCGGCCCGCCATGTACCTGGATACCCTGATCGCGATTGGCGCCTTCGTGCTGGCCATCAGCCTGCTCGTGGCCGTACATGAGTGGGGGCATTACATTGCCGCGCGCATGTCCGGAATCAAGGTGCTGGAGTATTCGATTGGCTTCGGGCCTGCGTTCTGGCGCAGGAAGGCGGGCCCGGACGCCACCGAGTACCAGTTGCGCGTCCTGCCCATCGGCGGATACGTGCGGCTGCTCGACGAGCGTGAGGGCGAAGTTGCCGAGGACGAATTGCACCGCAGCTTTACGCGCCAGCCGTACTGGCAGCGCATATTCGTGCTGGCCGCGGGTCCGGGCATGAATTTCCTGTTTGCCATCGTGGCCTATTGGGCGATCTTCATGGTGGGGGTGCAGGCGTTCGTTCCTTTAGTCGGGGCAGTAGATCCCGGCAGCGTCGCGGAGCAAGCCGGCCTGCGGTCGGGCGATCGTATCGTGGCCGTGCAGGATAGGGAATCGCCGACCTGGCAGTCCGCCACCATGGCCATCGTCGAGCAGATCCTCGGCGATCCCGAGGTGCGGATTACGGTAGAGGACGATCAGGGCGATCGCCGCAACCTGGTTCTGGACCTGTCCGAGCACTCTAAGGGCATCCTGGAGAACGGCGACCTGTTTTCGGCGGCCGGCCTGCGACCATTAACCGACGCACTTCCCATCCTCGGTGACATCATTGCGGATGGTCCAGCCGCAATGGCCGGTTTTGCCAGCGGCGACCGGGTGCTGGCGGCCGGTGGCGAGGACATCTCCACCTGGGGCCAATGGGTCGATTATGTTCGTGCGCGGCCGGGAGCGACCGTTCCGGTAACGATAGAACGGGACGGAACACAGCAGCTTGTTTTCCTGCAGGTCGGCAGCCGCGAGGAAGAACCTTCCAGCGACGCCGCGTCACCCGCGATTAAGGGCTTCGTGGGTGTGATGCGCTCCCCGGACGCGATCGCTCATCTGGTTGTAATGCAACGCTTGGGCCCGCTTCAGGCCCTGGCAAGAGGGGTCAGGGAAACCGGGCGCATCACCGGATTGACTTTCCGCGTGCTCGGCAACATGTTCACCGGCGACGTGTCGCTGCGCACCTTGAACGGCCCGGTGGGCATCGCCCGCTACGCGGGACAGGCGGCGCAAATGAGCGCGGTCGCCTTTATCACCTTCCTGGCCCTGGTGAGTGTCAGTCTCGGGATCCTCAACCTGTTGCCGATCCCGATCCTGGACGGCGGACAGATCGTGAACCAGACTATCGAGCAATTGCGTGGCAAGCCGATTCCGGAACGTACCCAGCTTGCGGTACAGCGCGTGGGCCTGGCCCTGGTGCTTATGATTATGGTCGTTGCCTTGTTCAACGACATCAGCGGGTTTTTTCGCCCCGGAGGCTAGTGAATGAAGCGGATTCTGGTCCTGGCTGCAACGCTCTTTCTGCTGGCCCTGCCCCTGGCGCACGCTCGCGCGCAGGTGGCCGGCGCTTCGGCTCAAGAGGGGGAATTTGTGGTGCGGGATATCCGCATCGAAGGCCTGCAACGTATTTCCGAGGGCGCCGTGCTGAACTATCTGCCGGTGAATATCGGCGATACCCTTAACGCGGACTCGGTGCGGCAGTTGCTGCGCGGCCTGTACGAATCGGGTTTCTTCGCCGAAATCGAATTTCGCCGCGACGGCGACGTGCTGCTCGTGGTTGTTCGCGAACAGCCCACCATCGAGTCCCTGCTGATCGAAGGCAACAAGGACGTCAAGACCGAGGACCTGACCAAGACCCTGACCGGAAACGGCATCTCGGCCGGCAGCCTGGTCAAGCCTTCGGTCCTGGAGGAGGTGGAACTGTCCCTGACCGACCTGTATTTCGGCCGCGGCAAGTACGGCGCCGAGGTCAATGTGGACGTAACCGAACTGCCGGACAACAAGGTGGACGTCGTGATCGACATCAAGGAGGGCGACCGTTCACGCATCCGACAGATCAACATCGTGGGCAACGAACTGTTCACCGACAAGGAGCTCAAGAAGGACTTTGAGCTGAAGACGCCGAACTGGCTGTCTTTCATTCGCCAGGACGACCGCTACTCGCGCGAGGCCCTGCAGGGGGACCTGGAGAAGCTGCGCTCCTACTACCTGGACCGCGGTTACGCCGATTTCGACCTGGGGTCCACGCAGGTGACCCTGTCGCCCGATCTGAAGGACGTTTTCATTACCATCAATATTCGCGAGGGCAGCAACTTCACGGTATCCGAAGTCAAGCTGGCCGGTGACTTCGTGGTCGACGAAGCCGAACTGAATCAGTACGTCCTGCTCAAGCCCGGCATGCGTTTCTCGCAGCAGCTCATCACCCAGAGCAGCGAGTTGATCCGGCTGCGCCTTGGGCAGGAGGGCTACGGGTTTGCCGAGATTTCGCCGATTCCCGAGATCGATGAAGAGGCCGGCGAGGTGGCCGTCACGCTGCTGATCTCGGCGGAGCGGCGCGTTTACGTGCGGCGCATCAGTTTTGATGGCGCCTCGTCGATCGAAGACGAGGTCCTGCGTCGCGAATTGCGTCAGTTCGAGGGCGCTTACCTGTCCAACAACCTGCTGGAACGCTCCAAGATTCGGCTGCAGCGGCTCCCGTACCTGGAGGAAGTGGATTTTGAAACCATCCGGGTGCCCGGCTCGCAGGACCAGGTGGATGTCGTCTACAGCCTCACCGAGCGCCAGCCGGGCGAGTTCCAGGGCTCCGTCGGCTACACGGGGTACTATGGGCTGCAGCTCAGCGGCAGCGCTGTACACACCAATCTGTTCGGGCGCGGCAACCGGCTGGCCATCGGCCTAACCGGCACCAGTTATTCGCGGCTCTACAACCTGTCGTATACCGACCCTTACGCCACGATGAACGGCGTGAGCATTACCGGCTCGCTGACCTATCAGAACTACAGCCAGTTCTTCAGCGCCGGGTCGGACCTCGACACCACAACCGCTTCCGCTTCCACGGAGCTCAGCTATCCCATCAGCGAGTACCAGAGCCTGATTCTGGGCGCGACCTTCCAGCAGGCCGACCTCATTACCACCCAGTTCAGTAACGAGCAGTCGCGCCAATGGGTCCAGGTCAACGGAAAACCGTATCAGCGCATGGTTCCCAACCAGATCACCGGGGAAGATCAGATCTACTACGGATCCAAGTTCAACAGTTTTGAATTGCTGATGGGCTGGTTGTACGACAGCCGCAACCGGGTGCTGTTTCCCGACCGGGGCATGCGCCACCGGCTCTCGCTCTCGGCGACAATTCCCGGCAGTGACGTCGAGTATGCAACGGCGCGGTACCAGTACACGCAGTACCTGCCGATACCGGGACTCCGCCGCTGGTTCGGCCTTCGCCTGAATGCGGACATCGGGATTTCGGAGGCTTTCGGCGATACCACCGCGGTGCCGCCGTACAAGCACTACTACGGGGGCGGCCCAGACTCGGTGCGCGGTTTCAAGGAGTACCGGCTGGGACCCAAGGACCGGTTCGGAAACGCCTACGGCGGTAATCTGCTGGTCACCGGCCAGATCGAACTGACCCTGCCGCTCCCGGAGCGTTTCCGCCAGGGTGCGCGCCTGGCGGCGTTCTTCGACGTGGGAAATGTGTTCTCCACGTCCGACCTGGTGTTCTATGATCGACTGGGCGATCCGTTGAGTTACGACTTTGACGCGGGTAAAATCAAGCGTTCCGTCGGAATCGGCGCGGAGTGGCTGGCGCCATTGGGCCTTTTGAGATTCAGCTTTGCCGCGCCGCTCAATGCCGACCCGGAGACCGACCGTTTTTGGGGGGACGAGGTAGAACGCTTCCAGTTTTCGCTGGGCGGCGCATTCTGATGGTGTGACCTCGCCCCCATCCCTTTGGAAAATTGAGGCTTTTCGCAACTAATGAATATCGCAAAAAAACTACTGCTGGGCACGGCCCTGGGCTTGTTCGCCGCCGGTGGCCTGATGGCCCAGGAAACGGCGCTGAAGATCGGATTCGTCAATCTGGGGGTGCTGACCGTGGAGTCTCCACAGGGTCGCGAGGCCCAGGAGAACATGAGTGAGATGTTCGCTGAAAGACAGCGTGACCTCACCACCAGGCAGACCCGTCTTGAAGAGCTGGAGGCGACCTGGGAACGTGACCGGGAGACCATGGGCACCGAGCAGTTGCGCAACGCCGAACGGGAAATCATCTCTCTCAGGCGGGAGATTCAGCAAATGGGCCAGGCACTTCAGGAGGATGCCCAGCTGGAGAACCAGAATATCGAGCGTGACCTCGGCGACATATTCCTGAGCCACGTCAGGCGGGTCGCCGAAGAAAACGAGTACGACCTGATTGTGTCTCAAGGCGTAGTGTATTTCAGCGATGCCGTAAACATCACTCCGCAGGTTCTTGGCGCCCTGCAGGAAACCTACAGCAGCGAGCAGCAGGACTAGGGCCTGCTACCGGGCGGTGGCCGGCGGCTGTGAACACGCGAACGACGACACGCGGCCGCACGCTTGATGGAAAGGCGTTCGCAGCACGAGCGGGGACTTACGCTTAGCGAACTGGCCAGGCGGCACGATTGCACCTTGCGCGGCGAACCGGACCATCGCGTCCATCGCGCGGCCCCGCTGGCCCGGGCGGATTCCTCGAGCATTGCGTTTTTCCTGAACCAGGCCTATCTGAACGACTTGCGCTCGACCTCGGCCGGCGCCGTGATCTTGAGCGAGCCCCATGCCGCGGAATGTCCGGTCGCGGCCCTTGTTACGCCCAACCCGTACCGCGTATATGCCTGCGTGGCGGACGATCTGCATGAACTGCTGCCGTTGGCCCCCGGTATCCATCCCGACGCAACGGTTTCCGGTGATGCCGGCGTCGATGCCACATGCGAAGTGGCCCCCGGGGCGCGGGTGGCCGCGGGAGCCAAGCTGGCGCGCGGCGTATACGTGGGTCCAAACGCCACCATAGGCGCCGGCGCCGAGATCGGCGAAGGCACGCGCTTGCTGGCGAACACAGCCGTTTGTGAGGGCGTGCGTATCGGACGCCGCTGCCTGGTGCATCCGGGCGCCGTACTCGGCTCCGACGGCTTCGGCAATGCCCCGGACGAGGGCGGAAGCTGGCGCAAGATCCCGCAGCTGGGCTCGGTGCGGATAGGAGACGATGTGGAAGTGGGCGCCAATACGGTCGTCGACCGGGGTGCGCTGGATGACACCGTCATCGAGTCGGGGGTGCGTCTGGATAACCTGATACAGATCGGGCACAACGTGCATATCGGCGAACACACCGCGATGGCCGCGGGCTGCGCGATTGCCGGAAGCGTCAGGATCGGCCGCCGGTGCCGGATAGCGGGGGACGTGGGCATGGCCGGCCACGTGGAGATTTGTGATGACGTGGTTCTGCTGGCACGCACGGTGGTCACCCGTTCCATCCGCAAGCCCGGCGCCTATGCCGGATCCATGACGCCGATGGAAGAGGTTTCCAGCTGGCGGCGGAATGCCGCGCGCTTCAAGCATCTCGACGAGTTGCACCGGAGAGTGCGGCAGCTGGAGCGCGGCCCGTGACGCAGGTTCATTCGACTGCGATCGTGTCGCCGCAAGCCGCACTGGCTTCCGACGTCGAGGTCGGACCCTACGCGGTAATCGGACCGGATGTGGAGATCGGTTCCGGGAGCAGGATCGGCTCGCATGCCGTGGTGGATGGGCCGACGCGCATGGGCGAGCGCAATACCGTCCATCCCCACGCCGCCATCGGACGCGATCCTCAGGACAGAAAGTTCCGGCCGGGAGAGCCAAGCCGTCTTGAGATCGGCGACGACAATGCGATTCGCGAATTCGTCACCATCAACCGCGGTACGGAAGAGGGTGGCGGCGTAACCCGTATCGGCAACAGTTGCTGGCTGATGGCCAGCGTGCATATTGCGCACGACTGTGCCCTCGGCGATGATGTTGTGATGGCGAATTTCGCCAGCGTCGCGGGCCATGTTTCGATCGGCAATCATGTGACGATGGCCGGGTTTTCCGGCGCGCACCAGTTTTGCCGGCTGGGCGACTACAGTTTCGTGGGCATCTATTCGGGGATCACCCGCGACCTGCCGCCCTATGTGCTGGTGGCCGGACAGCCGCCCAAGCCGCGCGGAGTCAACGTGATCGGCCTGCGGCGCCACGGTTTCAGCGCCGAGCAGCGGGCCAATATCGAAAGGGCCTATCGCACGCTTTATCGCAAGGAACTCAGTCGCGCCAAGGCGACGGAAGTCATCGCCGAAGGGGCGCGGCAGCAGCCGGAACTGGCGCTTCTGGCGGATTTTCTCGCCGAATCCGGGCGCGGCCTCTTGCGTTGAGAACGCCTGACCGGGCCCTGCGAATTGCGGTGGTCGCCGGCGAATCATCCGGCGACCATCTGGGCGCAGGGCTTATCCGGTCCTTGCGCGCCGCCCACGGCGAACTGGAAGTGGCCGGGGTGGCCGGTCCGGCGATGCGCGAGGCTGGTTGCAGGCCCTTGATGGACGCGGCGGAATTTTCCGTCATGGGTCTTGTGGAGATCATCCGCCACCTCCCGCGCCTTTGGTTGCGCCGCCGCCGGCTATTGCGGGAACTTGCCGCTTTTCGACCGCACCTGTTCGTGGGTATCGATTCTCCGGAACTCAATCTGGGCCTGGCCGCGCGAATGAAGCGCCAGGGCGTGCGCACCGTGCAGTATGTATGTCCGTCCATATGGGCCTGGCGTGCGGGGCGGGCCCGTCGCATACGCCGCTGCTGCGACCATGTGCTTTGCCTGCTGCCGTTTGAACCGGCTCTCTTGCGCGCAGAGGGCATTCAAGGCGAATTTGTGGGCCATCCGATGGCGGATGAGGAAGTCTCGAATCCGGGCGACCGGCCCGGGGCGACGAGGGAAGGCGATCTTCTTGTTGCGCTGTTGCCGGGTTCGCGGAGTTCGGAAGTCGCCCGGGTCGGCCCCCCGATTGCGCAAGCGGCCGCCTGGCTTGCTGTCCGGCGGCCTGGCGTGCAATTCTCAACGGTTGCGGCATCCGAGCGCCGCGGAGAGGAATTTGCCGCCGTGATGACGCGCTTTGCGCCCGATATCGACTTGCAACCGGCGCGCGGAAACGCCCGCACGCTGCTGAAGGAGGCCGACCTGGTGCTGGCAGCTTCCGGCACGGTTACGATGGAGGCCATGCTGTGTGCCTGTCCCCTGGTGGTCGCTTACCGGGTTGCGGCGCTTACGGCCTGGATCGCAAACACCTTCCGCTTGCTCAAGACCCCCTGGGTGGCGTTGCCGAATGTGCTTGCCGGCCGCGAAGTAGCGCCCGAATTCCTGCAGGGCAGGGCCAGCGGCCCGATTCTCGGAGAGGAACTGCTGCGTTTGTATGACGACGCCGGCGCCCGTGAAGCGATGAGCGCCGAATTCGCGCGCCTTTCCGTTTCACTGGGTCAGGGCGTGAACGATCGGGCCGCCCGTGCTGTTCTGGCTGTGGCGGAGGCCGGCTGAGTCATGCGCGAACTGATTGCCGGCGTGGACGAAGCGGGTCGGGGAGCTCTTGCCGGTCCGGTGGTGGCGGCCGCGGTTGTTTTTGGCGATGGACGCGGCGTTGCCGGCGTGCGCGATTCCAAGCTGCTGTCTCCTGGACAGCGTGCGCGTCTGGAACGACTAATCAGGACCGATTGCGTGGCCTGGTCCGTGGGACTGGCCAGCGTAGAGGAAATCGATCGGCTGAATATTCTGCAGGCAAGCCTGTTGGCGATGCGCAGGGCGGTGCTGAACCTGACGCAGCAGCCCACGCAAGTTCGGGTGGATGGTCCCTATCTGCCGGAAATGCCGCTTCGCTGGCGCGAGGAGGTCGAGTTCCTGGCTATGGTTCGGGGTGACCGCCGCTGCCCCGTCATCGCCGCCGCTTCCATCCTGGCCAAGGAATGGCGTGATCGCACCATGCGCCGCCTTGATCTCGAGTGGCCGGGATACCGGCTGGGTGAACACAAGGGTTACGCCGTCCCGGCCCATCGGGCGGCCCTTGTCCAGCTTGGCGCCAGCCCGGCGCATCGCCGGAGTTTTCGTCCGGTTCGAGCCTGTGTCAGGGGCTGAAACGACTGTGCGCCAGGCTGCACAATTCGTTCATCTGCGCCTCCATTCGGAGTATTCCCTGGTCGATTCGGTGCTGCGCGTGAGCGATGCCAACGGCGGCTTTTGCAAGGCGGTTCGCGAGCGGGGAATGCCGGCTGTCGCGCTGACCGATCTCAACAATATGTTCGGGGCCGTGCGCTTCTATCGGGCAGCCCTGGCCGCGGGAATTAAGCCGATCCTCGGCGCTGATCTGACCCTGGCGCCGGAAGGAACGGGAGCCCAGCCGGGAAGGATCACACTCCTTTGCCGCAACGCCCGGGGGTATCGGAACCTCCTGCGCCTGCTGTCGCGCATGTACCTGGAACTGGAGCCGCGCGGCACGCCCTGCCTGCAGCGCCAATGGCTGAGCGCGGAGGGGCTGGAGGGACTGATCGTGCTGATGGCGCTGAGCAGTCCCGCCGGCCGCGGCCCGGAGGCGCGGCGCGAGCGGCAACGGGTATTGGAAGTGCGGAAATTGAGCGGCGAAGATCTGTTTCTCGAAGTGAGCAGGCTTGGCCGCGCCGGCGAATCGGAGTTGATTCAGCGCACGGTCGAACTGGCGCATGCCGAGGGGATACCGCTGGTGGCCACCAACAGCGTGCGGTTCCTGGAAAGCCGCGAGTTTACGGCCCACGAAGCGCGCGTATGCATTCACATGGGAGAAACGCTGAACGACCCTCGCCGCGTCAGCCGCTACACGCCCCAGCAGTACTTGAGGACGCCCGAAGAAATGCTTGAGCTGTTTGCCGACCTGCCGGAAGCCCTCGCCAACACCGTGGCGATCGCGCGCGCCTGCACAATGGAATTGCACCTGGGCGAGCCGATGTTGCCCGAGGCCCGGGCGCCTGACGGCCTGAGCGAAGGGGAATTCCTGAAGCAGCAGGCGCACGCCGGCCTGGTTCGGCAACTGGGGCTCGATGGCTCCGAAGGCGAGAACGCGGAGCTGCCGCCCGAATACGCGAGTCGCTTGCAGGCCGAGCTTGAGGTCGTGCAGCGCATGAACTTCCCCGGTTACTTTCTGATCGTGGCCGGCATCGTTGACTGGGCACGCGACCACAAGGTGCCCGTCGGGCCGGGGCGCGGATCCGCGGCCGGTTCCCTGATCAGTTACGCCCTGGGCATTACGACCATCGATCCACTGCGTTACGGGCTCATCTTCGAGCGTTTCCTGAATCCCGAGCGAATTTCGATGCCCGACATCGACATCGATTTCTGCGCCGAGCAGCGCGAGCGCGTGCTGGACCGTGTGACCGAGGAATACGGCCGCGATCGGGTCGCCCAGATCATTACCTTCAATCGCCTGGCGGCGCGTGCGGCCATCAAGGATGCAACGCGAGTGCTGGGGCATCCCCTCGGCCTGGGCGAGCAGATTGCCGGGCTGATCCCGCCCCTGCCGGTCGGTGTGACCATTCAGCAGGCCATGAACGACGATCGCGAACTGAGTCACATGTACAACACCGACACGGAGGCCCGCGAGGTCATCGACCTGGCGCTGCAGCTGGAGGGATTGCCGAGAAACTCGAGCACCCACGCCGGCGGCGTAGTCATCGCTCCCTCCGATCTTGAGGAATTCACGCCCCTGTACCGCCAGGAATACGATTCACCCACGGTGACCCAGTTCGACAAGGACGATATCGAATCGGTCGGCCTGGTGAAATTCGACTTTTTGGCGCTGAACGACCTCACCACCATCACCCGCACCCTAACGGAAATCAACCGCGCCCGTAGCGCGAACGGTGAACCGCCCGTCGAGATCGACCGTGTGCCGCTCAACGACCCCAAGGTCTTTGAGCTATTGCGCAACCTGCGTACCCGGGCGGTTTTCCAGCTTGAGTCCAGGGGAATGCGCGACCTGATTCGCGACTTGAAGCCGGACCGCTTCAGCGACCTGATCGCCCTCGTGGCCCTGTTCCGCCCTGGCCCCCTGCAGACCGGCATGGCTGATTCCTATATCAAGCGCAAGCATGGCCAGGAGCAGGTGGACTACCTGCACGATGATCTTCGCGAACTCTTGAGCGAAACCTATGGCGTAATCCTGTACCAGGAGCAGGTCATGGAGATTGCCCGCCGCGTCGCCGGCTACAGCTTCGCCCAGGCCGATGTGCTGCGTCGGGCCATGGGCAAGAAACTCAAGGAGGAAATGGCGGACCAGCGCTCGGTGTTCGTCAAGGGAGCCCTGGAACACGGCCTGACCCGAGGCAAGGCCGAGCACATCTTCAACCTGATGGAGACCTTCGCCGGCTACGGTTTCAACAAGTCGCACTCCACCGCCTACGCCACCGTCGCGTACCACACGGCCTGGCTGAAAGCACACTATCCCGCCCGGTACATGGCGTCCACCATGACCACCGACATGAGCGCCCACGATCGCCTGTACTGGATGACGCAGGAATGCCTGGCGCTGGAACTTGCGGTGCTGGCCCCTGACGTCAATCGCTCGCAGGTGGGATTCAGCGCCGAAGACGACAAAACCGTTCGCTGCGGCCTGGGCGCTATCCGCGGCCTGGGTCAGGCTGCCGCGCAGAGCATCGTTGCCGAGCGCGAGATCAATGGGCCTTTTTCCGGAATCCCGGACTTCTTCGCTCGAATCAGCGGCAGCGGTTTGCATCAGCGCCAGGCGGAAACCCTGGTGAGATCCGGAGCCATGGACAGCCTGTGCCCCAATCGCTCCGCAGTAATCCAGGTGCTGCCCGTCGCCCTGGCCGCCGCCGCCCAGGCTGCAAGAGACGCCAAGAACGGGCAGGACGGCCTGTTTGATGATGGCAGCGGCCAAGCGATCAAGATCGAGATCCCGGACACGCCGGCCTGGGGACTTCGAGATTGCCTGGACGGAGAACGACGGAGCCTTGGATTCTGCTTGAGCGGTCATCCCTTCGACGAATGCCGTGACGAAGTGGGTGAATTTACCGGCGGCAGCCTGCGCGAGGTTCTGGACCGCACGCTGGCGGGCAGGTCGGGCGAACGCGATTCTCCGCCTATCGTGGTGGCCGGAAGCGTGTTACGCAAGTGGCGCAGATCCGGAGCCAACTTCTTTGATCTGGATGACGGACAAACACGCCTGCCGGTGCGATTGCCACGCTGGGATTCGGGCGCCCCGCCGGCCCGCCTCATCACTCCGCATTCACTGGTATTGGTCAAGGGACGCGTATCCCGCCTCCAGCGAGGCTCGATCAACATGTACGCCGACTCGATCGAATCGCTGGACGAGGTAATGGAACAGCGGGCCCGCCGGCTGGTGCTGCGCTGTGCGGCCGGTGCGCAACCCACCGAGACCTTCGCGCACTTGAGGGAGTTGCTGCAGCCTTTCACTCCCGGCGGAGCGGAGGTCGTTATCCAGTATGCCGGCCAGAGCGCGTCCGGCACGCTGCGCCTGGGCGCCGACTGGAATGTCCGTGCCGCCAGCGACCTGCGACATGCGCTGACACAATCAACCGTCGTTCGTGATTTTCGATTCGTTTACGCCGACGGTGGATGAAAGTGGTCTGACCAGTCCATAAAAGAGCCGCCTGGGAAAGGGCCCCCCCCCCGCCCTCGGAGGCGCGCTCGGGAGCAATTCGGGCCCGTAGGGCTTACAATCGCAGGCCCGGCTTAGTCGGACCCGCAGCGTATGGAATCCTTCCTGGACTTCGAACAGCCCCTTGCGGAGCTGGATAGCAAGATCGAGCAACTCAGGTTTCTCGACAACGACTCCGGTGTGGACGTGGCTGCCGAGATACAGCGCCTTGAGCGCAGCAGCGAGTCGCTGACGCGCAGCATTTTCCGCAAGCTGTCGCCCTGGCAGACCGCGCAGGTGGCCCGCCATCCCAAGCGTCCCTACTCGCTGGACTACATCGCCGGCATGACGGCGGATTTCCAGGAACTGCACGGCGACCGCATGTATGCGGACGACTACGCGCTGGTCGGCGGCCTGGCCCGTATCGACGGCACGCCGGTCATGCTGATCGGTCACCAGAAAGGGCGCGATACCACGTCGAGGGTGCGGCGCAATTACGGCATGACGCGCCCCGAGGGTTACCGCAAGGCCCAGCGCCTGATGGTCCTCGCCGAGAAGTTCGGCCTTCCGGTCGTGACCCTGATCGATACGCCGGGCGCTTATCCGGGTATCGGCGCGGAGGAGCGCGGTCAGAGCGAGGCCATTGCTTCGAGCCTGAGCTGCATGGTGGGCCTGAAGACCCCGATCATTAGCGCCATCATCGGTGAAGGCGGATCGGGCGGTGCGCTGGCCATCGGCGTGGCGGACGTCGTGATCATGATGCAGTACAGCATCTACTCGGTGATTTCACCGGAGGGCTGCGCCAGTATTCTGTGGAAGAGCCCAGACCACGCGACCGAGGCCGCCGACGCCATGGGCATTACCGCCAAGCGCCTGCTGAAGCTCAAGCTGGTGGACGAAGTGCTGGAGGAACCGCTGGGCGGCGCACACCGCGACCCGAACTCCGCCATCGCCACCCTCAAGAAAGCGATCAGCAAGCAGCTGCTGAAACTGACCCGCATGGAAACGAACGAACTGCTGGAGCGTCGCCACAAGCGCCTGCTCGAGTATGGTGTTTATCGCGATGCCTAAGGAGCAAAATACATGAGCAGAAATTTCAATCGCCGCGCGGTGCTGGCCGGAGCACTCAGTGCTCCGTTGCTGGCGGGTCTGCCGGCCGGGGCCCAGGAAACTTCGGGTCTCATCGACCTGGATCTCAATGAAGAGGAAATGCTGCGGTATTACATCAAGCTTCGTTGCAGCCTCGATGACCGCGTCACCATGGGCTGGGTGGATGCAGTGAACTACGCTTTCGTTGAAGGCACGACCTATCCGCTCTATCGCCTTCTGTCGACGACCATACGCCAGGTGCGGCAAGTGGACGAAAGTCTCTACAAGAGCGTGTCGCTGGAAGTCGCCATGTACATGAACATTGAGACGGGAGAGTTGCTCGACCAGCTGACGATGCCGATTACCGGCAATGTGGTCGAGGTGCCCCTGTACCGGGCTGGTCCATCCCACATGGACATCACGGTTCGAGCCGAGGATACCCGGGACTTCACCATGGAGCAGGAGACGCGCGAAGGCAGTTCGTTTTTTTCTTCCGGCAGGGTGGAGAGCGAGCGGTTTATCAGCCTGCCGCAGCGGCGCGGGGACGATTTCTACATTCGCCAGGACATCAGCGCACGTGTTTTTCCCAGCGAAGATGCAAAGGCCAGTTTTTTCTACCGCGAGTGGACGACCAACCGCGGCAGCTGGAGCCAGCTTTCGGACCCGTCCCTGGCTGCCGCGCCCTGCGATGTCGCCTATGTGGCCAATACGGCTTTTCGCCCGTGGATGGAAATGGGCGATACCCCCGGACATACGGTGCAGAACGGGCGCGGCGGCCGCGCTCTCTCGCCCGAGGAATTACCGGTCGAGTTGCTTCGGCTGGTCAGACTCCATCACCCGGACCTGCTGGACGACCCACGGCGCGTGCTGGCGGGCGAACCCAGCTAGAGGAAGCACGCAAGTCCGCTGTTGGCCGCCGGACGGCGAGACGGCAAATGTGAAGTGAAGTCCGATCCGGTCCTGAAGGCGCTCGAGACGGCACTCGATCGCTCGCGGCCGGACTGGCGCGACCGGCGGTTGTTGGTGGCATTCAGCGGCGGGTCGGATTCCACGGCCCTGTTGCTGGCCTTGCATGAACTCCTGGGGGATTCCGGCCGCGGCCTTCTCAAGGCCGCGCATGTCAATCACGGATTGCAGAACGAGGCCGGCAACTGGGCCGCGCATTGTGCCGAGGTGGCCGGCTCCCTCGACGTTCCACTGGAAATCTGCGAGGTAGAGGTGCGCACCGATGGCCGGGGCATGGAAGCGGCGGCGCGCCGGGAACGCTACGCGGCTTTGGGCCGGCTGATGAAACCGGGCGAGTGCCTGCTGACTGCGCACCACCAGGACGACCAATGGGAAACGCTGCTGCTGCGCATGTTGCGCGGCGCCGGGGTCGGCGGATTGGCCGGAATCCGCGAGAGCCGGCGTTGTGGGGCCGGCTGGCTGCTGCGGCCGCTTCTGGGCGTGTCCCGGGGTGATTTGCGGACCTGGCTCGAAGAAACAGGCGCGACATTTGTCGACGACCCGTCCAATCGCGATACCGGGCTGGACCGCTCGTTCCTGCGCGAAAGGGTACTGCCGGTCTTGCTGGAACGATGGCCGGGCGCCGGGGCTACCGCCGGACGCATGGCGCGCCTGGCTGCCGAGACCCGGGAATTGCTGCTGGCTCTGGCGGAAATTGACGGCCGGGAGATCGCGAGCGAGGACAGCATCGATTGCGCCGGCCTGCTGGCGCTGTCACCGCCGCGCCGCGCCAACCTGCTGCGGGCCCGCCTGGCGGCGCTGAGTATCGCCGCGCCTTCGGAGGCGCGCCTGAACGCGGCGCTGGACATGCTGTTGAACGCCGCGGCCGACCGGCATCCCGAGGCGCGTTGGCGTGGCGCCCGACTGACGCGCCGCCGCGGCCGCATCTACCTTGCGGCTGTTGCGCCCCCGGACCCCGACTGAATCCAGCACGTCCCCCGGCGCCGGGTGCGGGCGTTGGACGGCAGTCTGTGTTAATGTTGATGCCCGATCCCATACTGTGGTCGGAGTGGCATGACCCGCTACATATTCGTTACCGGCGGCGTAGTTTCCTCGCTGGGAAAAGGCATAACCGCCGCCTCGCTGGGCGCTATTCTCGAAGCCCGCGGCCTTTCCATCAGCATGATCAAACTGGATCCCTATCTCAACGTGGATCCGGGGACGATGAGTCCCTTTCAGCATGGCGAAGTGTTCGTAACCGCCGATGGTGCCGAGACCGACCTGGATCTCGGGCACTACGAGCGGTTCGTGCGTTCCAGCAAGCCGGGGCGCGACTCCAATTTCACCACCGGGCGCATCTATAACGCGGTCATCGCCCGGGAACGCCGCGGAGGATACCTCGGTGCGACCGTGCAGGTAATCCCGCACGTTACCGACGAAATCCGCCGCTCGGTCTATCTGGGCGCCGGCGACGCCGATATCTGCATTACCGAGGTGGGCGGCACCGTCGGCGACATCGAGTCGCTGCCGTTTCTGGAGGCGATCCGGCAGATCGGCCTTGAGAAGGGCCGCGAGAACGTCGCTTTCGTGCATGCCACGCTGGTGCCCTATGTGGCCACCTCGCAAGAGATCAAGACCAAGCCCACCCAGCACTCGGTCAAGGAACTGCGGTCCATCGGAATTCAGCCCGACGCGCTGGTATGCCGTTCCGAACTCGCCCTGCCCGACGAGCAGCGGAGCAAGATCGCCCTGTTCACCAACGTGCAGGAATCGGCGGTGTTTTCCGCCCGCGACATGGACGACCTGTACGCGATCCCCATCGAGCTGAGAAACCAGGGCCTGGACGAGGTCCTTGCGCGCCAATTCCATCTGGACCTTCCTCCCGCCGATCTTTCCGAGTGGCAACAGGTGGTGGATGCCGGCCTGAACTGCGAGGGCGAAGTCACGGTGGCCATGGTGGGCAAGTACATGGACTTGCGCGATTCCTACATCTCACTCAACGAGGCGCTCGGCCATGCCGGCAGGCGCGAAGGAGTGAAAGTCCGCCTGCGCCACATCGAATCGGAGCAGGTCGAGGATGAGGGCGTTGACTGCCTGGCCGGAGTGCATGCGATCCTGGTGCCGGGCGGATTCGGGGAGAGGGGCATCGAAGGCATGGTGCTCGCGGTGACCCATGCCCGCGAAAAGGAAATCCCCTATCTCGGCATCTGCCTGGGTATGCAGGTGGCGGTGATCGAATTTGCCCGTAAGGTCGCGGGCTTGAAGGGCGCGAACAGCAGTGAGTTTGACAGCGAGACTCCGCATCCGGTCGTGGCGCTCGTTACCGAGTGGGTGGACGAATCCGGCCAGGTGGAGCGTCGCAACGCGGAATCCGACAAGGGCGGCACCATGCGGCTTGGGGCCCAGGCCTGTACCCTGGCCGAAGGCAGCCTTGCGCGCCGGGAATATGGCGAGGAGACCGTCTACGAGCGGCACCGGCACCGCTACGAGTTCAACAATCACTATCTTGAGGCATTGCGCAAGGCCGGCCTGGGATTCTCCGGGCGGTCGTCCGACGGCCTGGTGGAGGTGGTGGAGCTGCCCTCGCACCCCTGGTTCCTGGCCAGCCAGTTTCACCCGGAATTCACATCCACGCCACGGGACGGTCACCGGCTCTTCGAGGGATTCATTGCCGCCGCCCTGAGCTACCGTCAGCGCGGCGATCTGCCCGCCAAGGCGGCGCGCGCCGCCGGCGCGTGACATGACACCAGCCGGTCCCGGCAGGGCGGCGGTGGCGGGGTTCACCGCCGGACTGGATCAGCCGCTGTTCCTGATTGCCGGGAACTGCGTAGTCGAATCCCGGGAGTCGGCGCTGGAAACCGCCGGACAGCTTGCGGAAATCAGCCGCGAGCTTGATTTTCCGCTGATCTACAAGTCGTCCTTCGACAAGGCCAACCGAACCTCCTTGTCGAGTTTTCGCGGTCACGGGCTGGAAGGCGGCCTGCGGATACTTCAGGAAGTAAAGCAGCAGATCGGCGTTCCGGTCCTGACCGACGTGCATGAGAACACGCCGATGGACGAAGTGGCCGCCGTCGTCGATGTGCTGCAGACGCCGGCGCTGCTTTGCCGGCAGACCGATTTTCTGCTGCGCGCCGCGAGCGCCGGGCGGCCGCTGAACATCAAGAAGGGCCAGTTTTTGTCTCCTGGAGAAATGAGCAACGTCGTGGACAAGGCGCGTTCCACGGGGAATTCCTCCATCCTGGTATGCGAACGCGGCTTTTCCTTCGGCTACAACAACCTGGTGGTGGACATGCGTTCGCTGGCTCAAATGCGCTCGACGGGATGTCCCGTGGTCTTCGATTGCACCCACTCGGTGCAACTGCCGGGCGGCAAGGGAACGTCCTCGGGCGGGCAGCGGGAGTTCGTGCCCGTATTGGCGCGGGCTGCGGTAGGCGCGGGAGTAGCCGGTCTGTTCATGGAAACCCACCCGCGTCCGGATGAAGCCTTGAGCGATGGACCCAATGCATGGCCGCTGGACCGCGTTCGCGAGTTGATGGAGTCGCTGCTGGAGCTGGACCGGCTGGTCAAGTCCCGCCCGCTGGCCGAGGGAACGTGTCCGCAATAACCGGAATTCACGCGCTTGAAATCCTGGATTCGCGCGGCAACCCGACGCTGGAGACTGAAGTCACCTTGCGTTGCGGCGCCGCCGGCCGGGCGGCCGTGCCCTCGGGCGCCTCAACCGGTGTACGGGAAGCCGTGGAGTTGCGCGACGGGGAACCGCGGCGCTATAGCGGCCGTGGAGTCCGGAGCGCCGTCGGCCACGTTAACGGTGAAATCCGCGATGCCTTGCTCGGCATGAACGGCACAGGGCAGGAACAACTGGATGCGCGGCTGGTGGCGCTGGACGGCACGCCGAACCGTGCGCGCCTTGGCGCCAATGCGATCCTGTCCGTGTCGCTGGCCTGCGCCCGGGCGGCGGCCGCCGCGGACAGGACACCGCTGTACCGCAGGCTGAGCAATGGGCAGCTTCTGATGCCCACGCCGATGTTGAATGTCGTAAACGGCGGCGTGCATGCCGACAATCGCCTCGACATTCAGGAGTTCATGATCCTGCCGGTCGGGGCCGGCAACTTCCCGGAGGCTTTACGCTGGGGCGTGGAGGTCTATCACAAGCTGAAGGGAGTGCTTCTCAATTCAGGGCTTTCCACTGCCGTCGGCGATGAAGGAGGATTCGCGCCGGACCTTCCGTCCACTGCTGCGGCCCTTGCAATATTGATCGAGGCGATTCAACGCGCCGGGTATTCGGTGCCGGGCGATTTCCTGCTGGGCCTGGACGTGGCCGCCAGCGAGCTTTATGCGGACGGCGTCTATCGGCTGGCGTCGGAGGACCGCACATTCGATTCAGCCGACTTTGCCGGCTGGCTTGCGGAACTTGCCCGCGACTACCCGGTGGTGAGCATTGAAGACGGTATGGCCGAGGACGACTGGGCGGGGTGGCAAGCGCTTTCGCGCGCCCTCGACGGCAAGGTGCAAGTGGTCGGCGACGATGTTTTTGTCACCCAGACGGCGATCCTGGCGCAGGGAATCGAGCGCAAGGTCGGCAACGCGATCCTGATCAAGCCGAACCAGGTGGGAACGTTGACCGAAACGCTGCAGGCGGTCGAAGTGGCAGGCACGGCCGGCTATGCCGCTGTTATTTCACATCGCTCGGGAGAAACGGCCGACACCTTTATCGCCGACCTCGCGGTGGGTTCCACCGCCACCCAGATCAAGACCGGTGCGCCGTGCCGATCGGACCGCACCGAGAAATACAATCGCCTGCTTCGAATCGCCGAGGAACTGGGCGCGCAGGCCGCTTATGCCGGACTCAATGCCTTTCCTGAATCGGTAATTCGCCACCATGCGCGCTAGGACCGCAGGTATTCTGCTGGCGTGCCTGGCCCTGGTGGCGCTCCAGTACCCATTGTGGTTTGCCGACGATGGGCTCACCGGCCTGTTTTCGGCGCAGCGGGAGGCGGAAAAGCAGGAGCAGGAAAACGCGAAGCTCAGGGAACGCAATCGACGGCTGGCGGCGGAAGTCGAGAGCCTCAAGGAGGGCGATGAGGAAATCGAACGCCTGGCGCGCTCCGAACTGGACATGATCGGCCCGGATGAGACGCTCTACCTGCTGGTCGAAGAAGAGGCTCAGCCGGAGGACTCCGAGCAGTCCGACCAGCCTGGTAATTTCCGGGAGTAGGCGCCTCGGTGCGGGTACTTCTTTCCAACGACGACGGCTATCGCGCCGAAGGTCTGCAGGCGCTCGAGCGGGCGCTGCTGGGCCTGGCCGACATCATGATTGTCGCGCCGGAGCGCAACCACAGCGGAGCGAGCAACTCACTGACCCTGTTTCAGCCGTTGCGGGTTACGCAGCTGGGCAAGAACCGCTGGTTTTGTTCGGGCACTCCCACGGATTGCGTGCATATCGCCATCACGGGGTTGTTGCCCGAAGACCCGGACATGGTGTTCTCCGGCATTAACCACGGCCCCAACCTGGGCGACGACGTGCTGTACTCGGGGACCGTCGCCGCGGCGATGGAGGCGCGGGTCCTGGACGTGCCGGCGGTCGCCGTATCGGTGGCCGGCTATCCGCCCAAGAATTTCAGCTCGGCCCAGCGGGCGGTCAGCGAGCTGTTCGAGCGGCTGAGCAAGAGCAAACCGCCGGGCAACATGCTGCTGAATGTGAACGTGCCCGACCTTTCCTGGAAGGAAATACGCGGCTTCAAGCTGACCCGCATGGGACACCGCCACAAGGCCGCGCGGGTAAAGGTGTCCGATGATCCCTACGGTCGAAAGCTGTACTGGATGGGACTTCCGGGTCACGGCCTGGACGCCGGCCCGGGCACGGACTTTTTCGCCTTGAGCGAAGGCTGGATTTCGGTGACTCCCCTGCAGTGCGATCTCACCGATCACAAGCGCCTGGACGCCACCCGCGACTGGTTGGAGCTATGAACTCTTCTCACGCCGCCCGGCGACGGCGCAGCGGGATCGGTCTTACTTCCGCAAGGGTCCGCGACCGGCTCGCCGACTCCTTGCGCAAGCGCGGCATTCAAAGCGAGGAGGTATTGGAAGGGATTCGACGCACGCCGCGGCATCTTTTCATCGACGAGGCCCTGGAGCGCTACGCTTACAACGACAACGCGCTCCCAATAGGCTCCGGCCAGACCATTTCGCAGCCGTACGTGGTGGCGATGATGACGCAGGCCCTCCTGATGGACGAGGACGGCCGGATGCGGTATCCGGCAAAGGTCCTGGAAGTGGGTTGCGGCTCGGGATACCAGACCGCCGTGCTGTCGCCCCTGGTGCGCCAATTGTTCAGCATTGAGCGCATCGGCTCCTTGCTCGATACGGCGCGTCCCCTGCTGGCGGAACTGGGTTGTAATAACGTGCGGTTTCGACATGCCGACGGCATGCTGGGTTGGCCGGGACAGGCCCCCTTCGACGGCATCCTGGTGGCGGCGGCGGCCGCGGCCGTGCCCCAGGCGCTTGTTGAGCAGCTGGCTCCCGGAGGCCGCCTTGTTATTCCGGTAGGCGGCCACAGCCACCAGGAACTCGTGTGCATAGAGCGCGGCGACAATGGAGACGTGCGCGAGAGCCTGGCGCCGGTCGCGTTTGTTCCCTTGTTGCCGGGCCGGGACTGATCCGGTCATTGGGCCATGCAGGTGCTGGCACGACTGACCGACCGCGTCCTTGCCTGGGCCCGGATGCCGAAGGCTCCTGCTCTTCTGTGCGCTGTCAGCTTTGCCGAGTCGGTGTTCTTTCCCATTGCCGTGGACGTGATGCTGGTTCCCATGTGTGTGGCTCGGCCCCGCCAGGTGTGGCGGCTCGCCAGCCTGACCCTGGTCTTCTCCGTTGCCGGGGGATTGGCCGGTCTGATGCTGGGCTACCTGGCGATGGACGCCGTTCTCCCCTGGATCGAGGAACTCGGCTGGGGAGAACAGTATTTCCGCGTGCAGGACTGGTATCAGCGCTGGGGTTACTGGGCGCTGGTGATAGCGGCATTTACGCCGCTGCCGTACAAGATATTCGCCATTTCCGCTGGTGGTCTGAACATGGACGTCGGCACGTTTCTGACCGCTTCCTTCCTGGGACGGGGCATGCGGTTTTTCCTGGTGGCCGCGCTGGCGGCCTGGCTTGGACCCAAGGCGCTGACCGCCATCCGTTATTCGGATGCGGTCGGTTGGACGCTGGTCGGTCTGGTTATATTGACGGTTGGGTTATGGTGGTACCTGTGAGAGCTTTGATCCGTTTTCGACCCGCGCGTTTGGTGGTCCAGGTAGTGGCTGCGGGACTGCTTTTGTCCGGCTGCTGGGGCTGGATACCCGAGACTCCGGCCCCCGCCGGGCAGGCTTCCGAAGTCGCACCGCCGCCGGCTGCCGCGTCCGAGGGGGAAGGCACAGCCCAGGCCTCGCCCAGTCCCTCCGCCAGCAGTGACTGGTACACCGTCGAGTCGGGCGATACCCTGTTCTCGATCGCCTGGCGGTACCGCGTGCGATTGAGCGACCTGGCGGCCTGGAACATGCTGGGTGACGGCAGCCTGATTCTTGTGGGTCAACGGATCAGGCTCACTCCGCCACCCGGCGCGTCCTCCGCGGCGACGGCAACGTCGCCTGGCGGCGACAGAGGCACCGAACCGGCAGCTTCCGCAACAGGCGCCGGCTCAAGGCCCGTCGTGTCCGCATCCCCGGCGCCCTCGGACTCCCCAACTCCGGCATCCAGCCCGGCCGCTCCTGCCAGGCCAGCGGGCGGCAAGGGATCGTGGCAATGGCCTTCGCAGGGGCGGGTTGACAGCAAGACCTCGCGAGTGAAGGCCGGGGATTTCGGCATTCGCGTCATGGGCCAGCGCGGTCAGGACATTGTGGCGGCCGACGCCGGCAAGGTCATGTACGCCGGAGACGGCCTCAAGGCATACGGTCTGTTGGTCATCGTGCAGCACACGCCGGAATGGCTCAGCGCTTACGGGCACAACGAAAAGATCCTGGTGCGCGAGGGCGACGAAGTGAGCGCCGGCCAGGCGATTGCGACGATGGGCACGGGCCCGGGCAACGCCGCGATGCTGCATTTCGAGATCCGCCGCAACGGCAAGCCGGTCGAGCCTATCGGACTTCTGCCGCCCCGGGACTGAGGTCCCTTAACGCTGTATTGCGGGTGGCGCCAACCCGGGGCGAACCGGGGCGCGGTCTGTGCTACATTTCAGCCTGGGTTGGACAATAGTGGAGGCGCGAGATCGATGCAGGGCTTGATGATGGAATACCCGCTGACGGTGACCGCGCTTATGCGTCACGCGGAGGCTCAACATGGCGGATCGGAGGTCTATTCCCTCACCGTTGAGAATCCCGCGCACCGCACGACCTACGGGGAGATTTTCCGCCGCTGCGCCAAATTGGCCAATGCACTCCAGCGCCTGGGTCTGAATCACGGTGACCGGGTGGCGACGCTGGCCTGGAACGACTACCGCCACATGGAGCTGTATTTCGGGATTTCCTGCATGGGCGCGGTACTGCACACGGTAAATCCGCGGCTGTTCCCCGAGCAGCTTCAATACATCGTCAATCATGCCGAGGACCGTTTCCTGTTCGCCGATCCCCTGCTGTTGCCCTTGCTGGAAAAACTGCACAAGGCCTTTCCCACGGTGCAGACCTATGTCCTGTTGTGCTCCAGGGACGCCATGCCGGAGTCGTCCGTGCCGGGCCTGGTCTGCTATGAGGAATTGATAGAAGGTGAGAGCGAGTCTTTCGATTGGCCCGACCTGGATGAGAACACGGCCAGCTCGATGTGCTACACCTCGGGCACCACCGGAAACCCCAAGGGTGTCATGTACTCGCACCGCTCGACCATTCTTCACACCTACGCCAGCGGTTTGTCCGACGCGATCAGCATCAGGAGCCGGGACAGCATCCTGCCGGTCGTTCCCATGTTTCATGCCAATGCCTGGGGGGTGGTCTACTGCGCGCCCATGGTTGGCGCCAAGCTGGTGCTGCCCGGACCCAAGGCCGGTGACCCGCAAGCCCTGACGGCGATGATGAACAACGAGCGGGTCAGCACGGCGCTGGGCGTGCCCACGGTGTGGCTGGGACTGCTGAATTATCTGGACGCCAGCGGCGCCCGGCTGGAGACCGTGAAGAAGCTTGTGGTCGGCGGCGCAGCCTGCCCTCGCTCGATGATGGAAGACTTCGAGTCGCGCCACGGCATAGATGTCTGCCATGCCTGGGGAATGACCGAAATGAGCCCCCTGGGCAGCGTGAACGCACCCACGGCCAGTACCGCGAAGCTGAAGGCCGGCGACCGGCTGGCACAGCGGCTGACCCAGGGGCGCGCGCCCTACGGAGTGGAGATGCGCCTGGTAGACGATGACGGCAAGGAACTGCCCAGGGACGGCAAGGCCGTGGGCCGCCTCCAGGTTCGCGGGCCGTGGGTCGTCGACCGCTACTACCGGGCGGAGGAATCGGCGCTGGAAGATGGCTGGTTCGACACCGGGGACGTGGCCAGAATTGACACGGAAGGGTTCATGAACATCACTGACCGGACCAAGGACCTGATCAAGTCGGGCGGGGAATGGATCAGTTCCATAGAGCTGGAAGACGTCGCCATGGCCCATCCGGACGTGAGCGAAGCGGCGGTCATCGCCATGCCGCACGAGCGATGGACCGAGCGGCCGTTGCTGATCGTGTGTCTGAAGGAAGGCGCCGCAGTGGAAAAAGACGAGTTGCTGGACTGGTTCGAGGGCAAGGTCGCCAAGTGGTGGATCCCGGACGAGGTGGAATTTGCCGACGACCTTCCGCACACCGCCACCGGCAAGGTCAGCAAGCTCAGACTGCGCGAGCAGTTCGCCGCAACACAGTGAAGCGCCGCCGTAGAGTGGCTGGATGAAGCTGCAGCTGGAAACCACCGGTGCGCTCGACGTGCGCTGGTGGCGGCCGGGAGAATTGCGCATCGGCAAGGAAGTCTGGCGCGAACCCGTCCTGCTCAGTCCCCAGGAGGTGCGGCCGTGGCCGGTGGAGCCGGATGAACCCGTGACCCTGGACCAGCTGGCGCCGCTGATCGAGAACGAGCCTGACCTCATCATCCTGGGAACCGGAGAGATCCAGAGGTTTCCCGATAACGAACTCGGGATGAAGCTGCTCAACCGGGGGATCGGGCTGGAAGTCATGGATACGGGCGCTGCCTGCCGCACCTACAACGTATTGCTGTCCGAAGGCCGGGCCGTAGCCGCCGCGCTTCGCGTTCTCTGACTCCCCGGTGGGAACGAGGGCATCCTGCCCTCGTCGAGAGCTGGAAGCCCTCGCTCCGTTCGCTCCCTGGTATTGCGCCGAACGAGGCAATTGCCGTACGCTAGTCGCCGCGATGGAATCGTCACAACTCAAGCCGCTTCTTGCCGACCTGAGTACGCGCCTGGAAGCGCTCAGGGGGTATCTTTGATTACGCCGGCAAGTCCCGGCGCTTAAGCGAGGTCGAGACCGAACTCGCCGATCCTTCCGTTTGGTCCGATTCCCAGCGCGCCGGAGCGCTGGGTCGCGAACGGGCTGCACTGCAGTCAATCACGCAAGCACTGGATCGCCTCGCGGCCGATGCCGCGGACTTGAGCGAATTGCTGGAGCTTGCGCTGGAGGAGGACGATGAGGCCACGCTGTCGGACTTAGGCGAGGGTGTGGAAGCCCTGGCCGGCGAAGTGGAGCAACTCGAATTCCGCCGCATGTTCGGTGGCGCCAGGGACGGGGCGAATGCATTCCTGGAGGTGACGGCGGGATCCGGGGGCCACGACGCCCAGGACTTCGCCGAGATGCTGCTGCGTATGTACCTCAAGTTCTGCGAGGCCAACAAGTTCGACGCGCAGCTGATCGAGGCGTCCGACGGCGAGGTCGCGGGAGTAAAGAGCGCCGCCGTGCACGTGCGTGGCGATTATGCGTATGGCTGGCTGCGGACCGAGACCGGCGTACACCGGCTGGTGCGCAAATCACCTTTCGATTCGGGGGCCCGCCGGCATACTTCCTTCGCCAGCGTCTTTGTCTCCCCGGAAATCGAGGAGGACACGGAAGTGGAAGTGGATCCCGGTGATTTGCGAATCGACGTATATCGAGCCAGCGGCGCGGGCGGCCAGCATGTGAACCGCACGGAATCGGCGGTGCGCATTACCCACTTGCCAACGAGCATCGTCGTTCAATGCCAGAATGAGCGGTCCCAGCACAAGAACCGTGCGACCGCCATGAAACAGCTGCGCGCCAAGCTGTTCGAACTGGCGGAACGCGAGCGCCGCGCCGAGCAACAGGCGCTGGAGGAAAGCAAGGCGGACATCGGCTGGGGCAACCAGATTCGCTCGTACGTCCTCGATCAGTCCCGGGTGAAGGACCTGCGTACCGGCGTGGAGTCCAGCAACCCCACGGCGGTATTGAATGGCGCGCTGAACCCTTTTATCGAAGCCGGACTGAAGCAGGGCGTCTAGCGTTCAGGCAGGCTACCAGCCGTAGACCGCCCGCAGGTACCAGGAGCCGCCTTCGAAGTTGGCGGCGGTCCGCCGCGGATAGGGAAGTCCCACGTTCTTGCGGTTGGCGTAGGGCGGGCCGATCTCGTCGACGTACTCGTCGAAGGCATTGGAGGCTCCCAGAGTGAGCCGCAGGCTGTCGGAAACCTCGTATCCGAACTCGAAGTCCACGAACACCGTGGAGCCGACTTTCCCGGTGGGTGCGCCGCCGTCCACTCCGTCAATGCGGCCTCGCTCGTCGTAGTGGCTTCCGTAAAAATTAAGCCGTACCAGCAGGTCCCAGTTGGTGCCGGCGGTGGTGCCGGCCGCCACGGTGAGGCGATCCTGCGGATAGCTTTCCTCGATGTCCTCAACGCTGGCGGCGGATACCGGCAGGACTCCGTTGACCGCGGTCTGGCTGTCCACCCTCACTTCGTTGTGGTTGTAGGCTGCCGCGACCTCGGTGCTGAAGCTGCCGGCGCCCCAGTCAAGAACGGCGCTGAGGACCAGATCCAGACCGGTGACATTCAGGTCCAGCGCATTGGTAAAGAACTGCACGTTGCTGCCGACACCGGTGACCGGGTCGATGGACGGCAGGTCCTGGGTCTTGAAAATGCGATCCTTGACTTCGATGCGGTAGAAATCCGCCGTAAGCGAGCCGGACCGGCCGAACCCCGTCGCGAAGCCGACGCTCAAGTTGGTGGACTTCTCTTCCGTCAGCGGTGAACCGCCGGCGGCCAGGGCCAGCGGGTGAGTCGGAGGGACTGTGCCGGATTCCACCTGCAGGCCAAGATCGTTGTCGAAGGTGGTGGTGATCTTCTGGATGTTCGCCTGCCCCGGAGTGGGCGCGTGGAAACCGGTGGAAACCGCGCCGCGCACGGCGAAACCGTCGGTCACCTTGTATCGTGCAGCGATTTTTCCGTTGACGGTGCCGCCAAAGTCCGAAAAATCCTCGTAACGCAGCGCATACTGCGCTACCAGGTCGCTCGACAGGTCCTGTTCGATTTCTGCATACAGCGCGTAGTTGTCGCGGGAAAATTCTCCCGAGTTCTGCGGTTCGAAACCCTTGAAGCCACTGCTGCCGGCGCCGAGCCAGGAGGACGGCTCCCCGGCAATTATGATGAAGTTCTCTTCGCGCCATTCCGCACCGAGAGCCAGGTGAAGGGTGTCGCTGAGCTGGCGTGAGAAGTCTGCATTGAGCGTGATTTCCTGCTGCTCCAGGTCGCCCACGTCGAAGTTACGTTGCGCGGGATTGCCGTCGGTGCCCAGGCCCAGGCTCTGGTTGATCGTGTTGTTGAGGACGAAATCAATCCGATTCTGACCGTAGCCGGCGCTGATGTCGTACAGAATCCCGCCGGAGAACTCACCCCGCACGCCGCCCGTGAGGCTGGCGTCGCGCTGGTCGCCATCGAAGATCGGCGTGAATCCGGCCGGAAGTCCGTTGAAACCGAATTCGTCACGCAAGGTCCGCAGGGTGATGTGGTCGGGCCCCCGGTAGAAAAAACGGTAGCGGTTGAAGGTATCGGCGTAATTGCCCTGTGCATATACCGTCGTATTGGCATCCACTTCGATTCCCGCATTCAGGAAAAGGCGCAGGCTGTTGCCATGAGCGCGACCCCAGGTATGTACGAAGGGGGCGTCGTCAAACGGCGAGTCCGCTCCCACTCCCGGAACCCCTGCGTCAATCAGCGCCTGCGCGCTCGCCCGCTGAATCCCCCGGGAAAGCGCATCGTTTCGCGCATGTTCCGCACTCAGGTTGAGGAATCCCCGGTTGCCGATGCCAAGGCCGACGTTTCCTGCCACCGCGTAGGACTGCTCGCCTTCAAAGAACTGCCCGTATTGCACCCGTAGCTCGCCGCCCTCGGAATCATCGCGGGTCACGAAATTAATCACCCCGGCGATAGCGTCGGCGCCGTATTGCGCCGAGGCGCCGTCGCGCAACACCTCGACCCGTTTGAACGCAATGGCGGGCAGCATCCCGATGTTGGGGCCGTGCGCTCCCTTGCCGGCGGACGGGACGAATTCTGCAATCAGCGCTGCGCGGTGGCGGCGCTTGCCGTTCACCATGACCAGCGTCTGGTCGGGCGCCAGGCCGCGCAGTGAGGTCGGACGAACGAAGGTGTCGCCGTCGCCGGAGGCCATGCTGGCGTTGAACGACGGTACGTTGACCCGCAGGTTGTCGGTGAGGTCCGCCGCATTACCGATCTGGCCGAACGATTCCGCGGAAATCACGTCGATCGGAGCGGTCGATTCCTCGGCGGAACGGCCGCGCTTGCGTGATCCAATGACCACGATTTCCTCGATTACGTCTCCTTCGGCGGAAGAAGATTGTCCATAGAGGGTTGGGGGAGCCAGCAATGCACTCAGCAAGAGCGCAAGCCAGGCGAGGGAAATGTTTCTCGCCTGGAAAGAACTCGTGGGAGTCCGTGTCCGATTGATCATGTGTGCTGTTCCTTTTGTCGGTTCGTCCGGCGGGTCAGCCAGACCACCAGACCGGCGGCGCTCCAGCCCAGCACCATGCCCCATTCCTGGGGCCATGCGAGAGCCGAAGGGCTAAACGGCATAAATAGGCACAGAAGGCCAATCGCAAGCACTATGGCCGAATAGCCGACGAGCCGAGGGTAACGCAGCGCATACGGTCTGGGCAGTTCCGGCTGACTGCGCCGCAGCGCCAGGAAGGCGATCGGCACGAACAGGTAGGCGGCCACCACGGAAAAGCTACCGGAGTTGATCAGCCAGACCAGGATCGTGCGGCCGAACAGGGGCGAAATACAGCACAGCGCGCCGATGGCGACAATGGCCACGTGCGGCGTCTTGAACCGAGGGTGCAGGCGCGCGAAAACTCTCGGCAGGGTTCCCGATTCGGCCAGCGCGAACACCACCCGGCTGCCTCCGATCAGAAAGGCGTTCCAGCTTGTGAGTATCCCGCCGATCCCTCCGAAGGTCAGCGCCACGCCTGCCCAGGACCCTCCCGCAGTGCCGGACCACAACTTGCGTGCTGCGTCAGCGGTGATCAGTCCGCCTCCGGCGAGTTCTTCGGGCGTGAGCGCCACGGCTACCGAGAAGGCGACAGCCCCGTACCAGAGCACCGCCATCAGCAGGGAAATCACCAGCAGCCGGCCGATACGGCGGGGCGGAAGGTCGATCTCCTCGGCGGACTGCGGCAGCACGTCAAAGCCGACCAGCAATGCCGGGACCATGATCAGCACGCTGAGTATCCCGGCCGCCGGAACGGCAACCGGCGGCTGGGCCAATTCCAGCGAGCCGAAGCCCAACGCGCCGCTGAACAGCACGATGCCCGAGATGAAAATCAATGCGGTCACGATGCCCTGCACAATCGCGGCCGTGCGTATGCCGATCACGTTGATCACGGTCATCGTCACGGCGCCAGCCAGGCCGACCAGAACAAAACCGGTATCCACGGGCGCTCCCGCCACGCTCCAGAGTTCGCCCATGCGAATCGCGGGGAGCAGGTATTCCACGGCCAGGGGCAGGGCTACCGACTCGAATACGCACACGGTCACGTAGGCCATCAGCAGCGCCCAGGTGCAGACGAACGACCAGCCAGGCCCCAGGCCGGCGTGCGTGTACACGTGCTCTCCTCCAGCGCGCGGCATCGCCGACGCCAGTTCGGCATAGGTGAGCGCAATGAAGCCGATGACCAAACCGCCGGCGCCGAAAGCTACGAGCGTGCCGATGCTGCCGGCGTTGATTACCCAGTAGCCGGTCATCAGCACCCAGCTCCAGCCGATCATCGCGCCGAAGGCCAGTGTCAGCACGTCGCGCGTCTTGAGCACGCGCGCAAAGCGATCTCGTGCCGGACGCATGGAAGAGAGGCTCAGGCCCCGGCGTCGTTTTCCGTCGGCGGCTTGTCCAGCGCCCGGGACAGGATGGCCTGGATGAAGGCGTCCCGGTCACGGAGGATGTCCGCCTGCTGCTCCTCGTCGGGCTTGAAGCGGTCCAGTTCCTCGCGATTCAGTGCGCCGCGGCTCTCCAGCACGCGCTCCATCACCTGCAGCCGGTCGCGTGTGACGTAGAGCTCTTCAGCCAGGCCCATGATGACGTTCATCATGCGGTCCAGCATCTCATCGCCCAGCCAGTCGTTTCGTCTCGCCATGACGCTCTGTTCACTCAGCAGGGCAGGTGTATCAGTTCACGCGGCATGTCGCAAAGGTATTCGGGACCGTCCCGGCCGATCAGCAGGGTGTTTTCATAGTAAATACCGCCGAAACCGATCTCGCACACCTCCATGTCCATGTTCACGACCATGCCTTCCTCCAGGTCGAAGCCGCTCAGGCCCGGCGAGGCGCTGGGCAGTTCCAGGTGCTCCAGGCCGAGGCCGTGCATGAAGGCGTGGCGGAAACCCTTGATTCCGCCGCGCTTGCCGACCTTGAGCGCCAGCTTGCGCAAATCCACCGTGTTTGCGCCCGGCCGCATGGCCTCGAAGACGGCTTCCGCTGCGGCGTAGGCGGCATCCCAGTAGCGCTCAAGCTTGGCGCTGGGCGTGCCCATCACGCAGGTCCGCTGCATGTCGCCGAAATAGCGCTGCCAGGTGAGCATGGAATCGAAGCACAACTGGTCGCCCTCGCGGATTGGGTATTCGTGATCGTGCCACAGTCCCATGCTCTTGTGGCCCGCGCCGACGTAGATGCACCACGGCATGCAGTCCTGCTCGGCAACCGAACAGTGCCAGGCCCGGCGAATGTCCGACCACTTCACACCAACGCCCGCCGCGTCGATCGCAACGCCGAGGGCCTGCTGGTTGCGGCGGCCGGCCTCGCGCATCAGTTCCAGCTCGGCGGACGTCTTGACCGCGCGGATCATCGTCATCAGTTCCGGGCGGTCGAAGCATTGAACGCCGCTCAAGCGTTCGGCGCACAGCGATGCCAGGCGAGCGTCGTCGAAGCCGAGCCTGCGGTAGCCGCCCTCGCCGAGCGCCTTGAGCACCGCCTCCACGACGCCCACGCTGGCCGTGGGGCGCGTGGCGTCCATCAGCGCCAGCGTCTTGCGGTCCGATTCCTCCAGTTCGGCGTCTTCGTCCACCGTGTAGTGGCTGAAGATGTCGTCTCCGACCTGGGTTTCGTAGATCCGCAGTTCCGGCATCCAGCTCGGATGTTCGGCCAGGTTGGTCAGCTCGACGTCGTGCACGATCAGCGTGGCGGGGCGGTCTTCGGCCAGCGGCAGGATGGCGCAGCCGGCCCACTGGTAGTCGAACAGCCAGTCCGATTCGTAGCCGCTGGCGTAGTAAACGTTGATGGGCTGTACGCAGACCATGGCTTCGAGCCCTGCTTCCTCCATTTTGGCGCGGGCGCGTTCGAGGTTGACCAGCACCCTTGTCAGGTCCAGGGGTGGTTCCGGAGGTGCTCGCGGATGAGGTCCATGGAGCGCGGGTTTTCGCTGTAGTCGATGCCGAGCAGGCCGTGGGTGAAGCAGAGGTTGACGTTTCCGTTCTTGCTGGCCAGCGGCCCGTGGATTACGCCGGCAGGCCGGCACATGTAGCTGCCCGTGACCATGGTGTAGCCCGCTTCATCGCCCACTTCCCCGATCAGGACATCGCCCTGCAGGCAGTAGTTTTCCTCGTAAACAGGGTGCGTTTCCATACCTTCGGCGTACCAGCCGGGCATCAGGCCGGCCAGGTGCGTGCTCGCCCGGGTTTCCGGGTCCACGTGCAGGACCTTGACGAAGATGCCGGGGCGAAAGTCCTGCGACGGATCGCTGGCGTCCAGCGGGTTGTGCCAGTCCATTGCAAACGAGTCCAGCGCCGGGATCGCATCGGGCGCGGGTGCGCCGTTGGCTGTCTCGAACTCCGGTCCGTCAAGAAAAACGACGAATGCCCGGGCACCCTCGGGAGAACGCCAGCGGCCCTGCCCTGAGCCGGCCGGGTGGTAGCAGAAACCGCCGGGTCCGAGGCGGTGTTCGCCCATCTGCAATTCGCCGTCGATGACGAACAGGCGCATTTCCACCGCGCAACTCAAGCCGGAGCCGCTGTCGAAGCCACCCGGAAGGTCCACCAGTCCGGTAAAGCCGCCGCTGGCGGGGTCGCGGGCGAGTGGACGCAACTGGGCGCCGGGTGCCAGCCCGGGCGGGGTCCAGGAAGTCGTCGGCACCTCAAGCGCCGCGAGATTTTCTATGTGTTCCTTGCTCAAACGTTGAATTTCAGTTGCACGCCGTGCTGCCTGACCAGGTCCTGCTTCTGGATGTCGGGGCCGCGCACCTCGCCCGTGGCGGGATCGGTGTCCAGCAGGCTCTGCGTCGCCTCGCGTCTCAGTATCACCACGATGTCGGCCTCTTCTCCGACCGCGAAGGGAAATTCGTGCCAGGTGCCCAGCTTCATGGTGAAGCCGGCGGAACCGTCAAAGCGATAGGCGCGAACCTGGTCGAGGTCAGGCAGGTCTCCTTCGGTTGGTGGCGCCAGCACCGCGATGAACGGTGCGCCGCCCAGCGGAATGAAGGTTTGCGTGTGCTTGAAATGGCGTTCGATCCATCGCACTTCGAAGGGACGGCGCTTCACGTGCGCCAGGCTCAGCTCGGTATCGTCGTCGGAACGGAAATCGACCGTGCGGTAGGTCTGCACCGCGCCTTCGTAGAACCTGATGGGCAGCGGTTCGGCGGCGGCATGCCGCCCCAGAAGCTGCCCGCAGGAAGCCAGGGCCTCAGGCGTGGCCTCCACCAGGGGCAGAAGGCGGGTCTCCATCAAGGTGCGCCCGGGGGCTGGCCTTCCTCCAGCCCGCTAGAACTCAAAGACGGCGCGCACACCAAAGGTCCGCTTGTCCTGCGGCACCAGGGTCAGCCCCAGCCGGTTGAAATTGAAACCGACGCTCAGCACGCGCGAGAAGTCGGTGTATTCCTGACCGGATCGCCAGTAGTCCTCGTCCAGGGCGTTCTTCAGGTAGGCCTCCAGCCTCAGGTTGTCCCGCTCGACCGCGAACCGGAGATTCAGCAGCGAGTAGCTCTTGAGCGTCGCCAGGTTGGTCAGGCCGGGGAAGGTCTCGCCCATATAGGTGAGATCGCCGCGAACCGACCAGTCCCAGGCGTTGTCGAAGGTACCGCTGTAGGTGGAGGAGACATTGCCGGACCACTTGGGGAAGCGGCTGGAGCGGTGCCCCTTGACGTTGCGGGTGCCCAGCGCGTATTCGGCGGACGCCAGGGGGATGAGGAAGTTGGTGAACTCGTTGTCATTGAATGACCAGTTGAAGCTTAAGTCCCAGTCTTCGGTGACCAGGAAATCCACTTCCATTTCCAGGCCGGAGTATTCCGAACTGCCGGGGGTGCTGATCGGGAAGAAGTTGGGGTTTCCATTGGGGGCCCCGTCGCCGTCGTCGTCGCGGTAGATGGTCACGAAGGTCGGGAAGGGCGCGTTCCCCCACTCCTGCCAGTAGGCCGCCACGTTGGCCACCAGCCGTCCGTCCATCCAGGTGGACTTGACGCCGATCTCATAGGCGTCCAGTTCCTGCACCGGCGTGACGTCCACCGCGTCGGCGCCCAGCGCATCGACGTATTGCTGGCAAATTGAAGAAGTGCTGGACTGACCGGTGCGCGGATCGATGAACGGCGATGTGTAAGGAGAGGGATCACAGTTGATGATATTGGAATTGATGACGCCGGGAAGAATGCCGCTCGAAAACGTAACGTAGGCCGTAATGTCCTCTGTAAAGCGATATCTGAGAGAAATCCGGGGCAGGAAATCCTTGAAATTGATCTCGAAATCGCCGATGCCGTCGCTGCGCGTGTCGTCCTGCCAGCGCGCTTCCAGGTCCACGGTAAACCGCTCGCTAATGTCGTAGGAAAGCGAACCGTAGAAGGCCCGCACGTCCACGAAGTCGCCACCGTCCACGTCCACCGGTATCCGCGCCGGATTGTCGCACTGCGCGGGCGAGCCGAAGGCCCCAAGGTTGCCGCAGGCCACAACAAACACGCCGCCGTTGGAACTGGTCAGGAATTCCTGCGTGTAGTAGTTGAATCCGCCCAGCCAGCGCAGCTTCGCATCCGGCGCCGAGGAAAGACGGATATCGATGCTCTCATCCTCACCGGCCTGAGGATTGGACACGTACCAGCCTTCGTCGGGCGTCATGTCCCAGTCGCGCAGGTTGGCGGCGGCGTTTTCGTTGTAGGCGCCGGTCGCGGCCAGCGACATGCCGTTGCCGAACTCGTAATCCAGCACCAGGCTGATGCGGGTAATTTCGCGTTCGATGCCGAAGTGGTCGAGGTAGGGCACGCCTTCGACCTGCGAGGGCGCGTCGATCAGCGAGTCCCTGATGAAATTTTCGAATCCGGCGGGGAAACTGGATGGCGTCAATGAAACGCTGGGGTTTGGGGTGCCGATGGTGCCCGGTCCCGGAATGGTTCCGCAGATGTATTCTCTCGGCATGAGGGTGGTGGGTTCACCCTCGGTGGTGAGTCCCGGGAGTGTTTTGCCGGTGCAGCTGTCATGCAGCCGGGCCTGGTAGAAGGTCACGCCGGCCGGACCGTCGCTGTCGTCCTGCTGGTAATAGCGCAGCTTGATGCTGACGTTGTCGGCGGCCTGCACGAATAGCGTGGCGAAGAGGGAGTCGGAGCTTTGCTCGCCAACGCCAACGCCGTTCTCATTGCGGTACATGGCGCCCTTGTTGAAGTAGCGCCCTCCGATACGCAGGGCGAGCATTCCGGGAGCGATGGGAATGTCGGCGCTCACGTCCAGTTCATGCTGGTCGTATTGCCCGGCGTCGGCCTTGATCCGGGCGGAGAATTCCTCCATGTCCGGCGCGCGGGTAATGTAGTTGATCGCACCCGCGAAGGAGTTGCGCCCGAATGCCGCGGATTGCGGGCCCTTGATGACTTCCACTCGCTCCAGGTCGCTCAGTGCCAGTGTCTGCGCGCCTTGCAGCGCGAATACTCCGTCGACGAACAGCGATGCAGTCTGCAGGGTGGAGTACTCGCTGCCTTCAACGCCGCGGAAGCGAATGTTGCTGAACAGTCGTCCCGGTCGTGTGCCCGCGAGCTCGTTGTTGAACTGCATGCCGGCCGTCTGGAACGAGATGTCCTCCAGGTCGACATAACCGCCGCGCTCCAGTTCCTCCCCGGTAAACGCCGTGATCGAAAGCGGCACGTCCTGGATGCTCTCCTCGCGTTTTCGGGCGGTCACCACGATTTCCTCCAGTGCCGCCTGCTGGGCCTCGACTGCAGGCGCGAGCAGGAGCGCGGACGGGATGATCAGCAATGACGCGCAAGCGCCGAAGGTGAAGGAGCGAAACAGTTTCATGGTGTCTCCAAGGTATATGGATTTGGCCCGAAAAAACGGCGCATCCCCAATGCGCCGTCTGACAGCGTGTAGCACACGCCTCCCTATAATATAGATCAACACTGGATCGTCCAATAGCGGATAGTCCAATTCCGGGAGGTCTTCAGTGACTGTCAATCTGGACATACAGCGCAGCCGCACGGATCAGGCGCGGCTTGACTTTGTGGGCGGCCTGATGGCCTTCAATTCGATCGGCTTCGGCCCGGCGATGGGCGCCTACTACAAGGAAAAGGAAGCCAGCCTCGACGATCCGTGCGACATCCGCGAGTTGGGTACGGTCATGGAGCGGGGAGCGGCCTACCGCTTGGGCGCGTTCTTCGAGCGACACAACCACGCGCAGATGTTTCGCGCGATCCTGGACATTCTTGAACGCCAGGGCGACGAGGTTCGCGCCTGGCTTGACGACTGCAACCGCGCAGGCGCCCTCGGGAGCCTCGAGTTGAACCCGGAACTTCAAACGCCCCGCTACTACCGCAAGATCGAGATCCACACCCAGCCGGGCAACTACCACGCGGAATTTGCCGGCTTCCTGTATCACTGGATGATCTCGCCGTTTTTGGTCGGCCGTGACGACGGCGACGAGATGGGCTGGAACCTGGCCCGCGCCGTGCCGAAAGGGGACTACCGGCGCATCCTGGACCTGGGCTGCGGGGTGGGCAAGAGCACCTTCCCGTATTGCGAGCTGTATCCCCAGGCCGAGGTGATCGGTCTGGACTATGCCGCTTCGATGCTCAAGTACGGCCACAAGCTGGCGGAATCGCGCGGACAGAAGATTCACTTTACCCAGCGGCTGGCCGAGGACACCGGCTATCCGGACGGAAGCTTCGACGTGGTGAGCGCCGTGTGGCTGTTTCATGAACTGCCGGGCAGGGTGCGCGCTGCCGTGGTGGGCGAGGCGTTCAGGCTGTTGCGTCCCGGCGGAATCTTCGCGATCATGGAATCGCCGCCGTTCAAGGTGCTGCAGGAAGAATACAGCCCGCTGTCGGCGTTTCTGCTGGATTCGACGGGACGGCGCATGGAGGATCCTTTTCTGCCCGGATTTCTTGCCGAGGACCGGGTGCGGATGTTCGAGGAAGGTGGTTTCAGCGAGGTCCGCGACGTGCCGCTGCCCAACGAATTGACCGGCTGGGGATTCGGCGGGGAGTACTTTTTCGGCGCCTACCCGTGGTGGGCCACGATTGGAGTCCGGACATGAGCAATGACCTGGAAACCCGTTTTCGCGCAATTTGCCTGAAACTGTGGGGCGACGAGCAGGGCGAGGAGATCTACGAGTGGATTCGCACCAGCCGACCGCCCTTTTTCCACTCCAAGGTGCGCGAGGTCATGGTGCCGATCTGGGAGATGGACGGGGTGGAACTGCGCACCAAGATCCTGTGCAGCATCGCCATGTTCACCGCCCAGCACAAGCAGGAAGTGGAGTTCTTCATGAAGATGGCGGCCCACCACCGCATTCCGCAACAGGAAGTGGAGGAAATCCTGTTGCTGGCGGGCCTGGAATGCGGCTTTCCCGCGGCCGAGATGGCCGTCGACATCCTGGCGCGCGTCTATTCCGAGCATGAAGCCCGCTTCGGCGCCGCCTGACCGTGCCGCGCCCCCGCGTTGAGTTCCTGCGTCTGGACGACGCAGCACTGACCCCGCTGCAAGCACCCGGATTGGGGCATGGTTTGCGGGCTGCCGTTCTCAGCGCGGAGCCGGGCGATGTCGGAGCAAGCAGTTTGCTGGTCCGGGGCGAGTCCTTTTGGTGTTCGCACGACAGGGGGTTGTTGAGCAGCGACGTTGAGATTTTTGTTCTTGAGGGTGAACTGCGCCTGGGGGGCTTCCAATTCAAGCGCGGAAGTTATGCGTTTCTGCCCAGGGGCCTGCCTGTCGCGGGCGCGGAATCCGGCAGCGGTTTTACGGCGCTGTGGATGAGTGACGGTTCCACCGAACTGTCTCCCGGTGCGGACTCTGCAGGCGCTTTTCGCGACGACAGGATAGTCGGACCGCTGGACGTCAACTCGATTGCGTGGCAGCCTACGCCGGATTTTCCCGGGCGCACCCGGGAAGAGGCGTGCCCCGGTCTGCACGTTCGCATGCTGCGCAGTGATCCGGACACGGGCGCCTATACACTGATGACCTTTCACGAGCCGGGGTGGAGCGATCCCCGGATGGAGGCCCATGAGACCTGGGAGGAACTGCTGCTGCTGCAGGGAGACTACCTGATGGGGGAGACTGGGGCGATCACCTCGGGTTCCTATATTTTTCGGCCCGGTGAGAAGCCTCACGGCCCCCAGGCCACGCTCTCGGGCGCGGTGTGGTTCTGCCGGGGGGAGAAGGAGATCGACTTTCAGTTCACCCAGCCCAGGTGGACCGAAGCGCGGTGCAGGGAGTATCTGGCCCAGCCCGCACCGGATCCGCAGCCACGGCTTTGGGGGGGCTGGAACTAGTGTTGGCTGGATACACGCGACCCTTCACGCCCGCCGGCGAGGCTTCGATGTTGCAGGCGCTGCCCTGGCGCTTTGCCGGAAACCTTCTGCTTTTTCATTTCCGGGCCGATCTGGAGGCAATCGCGGCATATCTGCCGGCGCCGCTGACACCGTCGGACCCGCCAGATGAAGCCTATGTATGGAGCCCCCACCTCGTGTGCTATCCCGAGGGCGTGGCTCCCGAGAACTGGCCGGCGGCGCGCAGCCATTACGACGTCGCCGTAATCGGCCTGCCGTGCATGCTCAACGGCGAGCGGACGATGTTTTCCACCTTTCAGTGGTGCAACCGGGACTGGCTGGTCATTCTCAGCTGGTTTTTGGGCGCCTGTTCCAAGCAGGCGGAGATCGAAACCAGCGGAACGCATCCCCTGCTTCCCGGCATGAGTCAGGACGCCGGCGTGGGCACAAGTCTGAAACGCGTGGTCAGCCGCAACGGCGAGGCCGTGATGCGCATGGAATTTGCGCCGCAGCGGGTCATTGACCCGGCGGAGCTTGGGTTCTACACGCGCAACCTGCCGCTCACCTGCATGCGCCATGTGCCCGACTGCCACGTGCCGCCTCTGGGCAAGCCCCTGGTGCACGACCTGACGCAAATGGTGATGAGCGGCTTGCAGCAGGGCGAGACGCTGGCGGGCGAGGGCCGTCTTGAGTTCTGCGAGGCCGATAACGAAGAGCTCATGCCGCTGGCGCCCAGGGAAACACTGGGCGCCTACTGGATGCCGATGGGCTTCATGCTGGAAGGCGTGCGCATCGTGCATCAATACGACGCCGCAATTTCTCCGGCGTGACACGACACTAGGGAGGTTAGGCATGCCGAAGGTACGGGTGGACGGCGCAAGTCTGTGGTACGAACTCAGGGGCGAGGACGGCCCCCCGCTTACGCTGATTGGCGGCTTTGCGCTGGTGGACAAGCAGTTCGAGTTCTGCGAGCCGTACCTCACTCCGCATCACCGCATCCTGCAATGGCATTACCGGGGAGTGGGCAAGTCGGACTGGACCCAGTCGGAGCCGTATTCGGTCGAACGCTGGGTGGATGACCTGGCGGCGATTCTCGACGATGCGGGGATCGAGAAAACCGCGCTTTGGTGCACGTCCACCGGTTCGTCGATCGGCCTGCGCTTCGCGTCCAAGTATCCCGAACGCATGCACTCGCTGATCGCCTATCCGTTTATCCGTGTCGACGAGACCTGGCGCAACATCTACGAAGCGTCCTGGTGGGTGGGGAAGGTATTCGGCATCGAGCAGCTTTCGCGCTTGTATGCCGGTGTTGTGCTGCCGCCGGACGTGCTGTATTCCGAGGAAGGCATACGCTACGAGCAGTGGGCCAAGAAGCAATACGCCGCCAATGTCAACATGACCACATTGCGGTCGGTGCTCAATGCCTATGCCAACGTGGACCTGACCGCCGACATCCGCAATATCCGGTGCCCGACGCTGCTGCTTATGGGCGACGACAGCGCACTGAACGAGAATGAGCGCATGGACTCCGCCAGTCACGACACGCTGATGCGCGAGTTCCTCGCCATCAAGTCGGACGTGGACACCGCGGAAATTTCCGGAGCGGGATCGACCTATTGCATGATTACCAAGCCCAGAGAATGCTGCGAGGCCGTGGTGGCCTGGCTGGCCGGGCTTGACCACCAGGGCCTGCCATCAGGCCCCAAACCAGATTGAAAGGAGCAATGCCATGCCGATGCGCAGAGAAGACTGCCTGGACGTAGGCGGGGTTCGGCCCCAAGCGCTCAACAACGGGTTTACGCCCGGCGCCATGGCTCGAAACCTGAGCACCGAGAGCAGGACCGGAGGCGAACACCTGGTGCTTGAACTTCCGGCCGGGTGGAGCCTTCCGCGCGGCCGGAACGAGGCCGACGTCGACCTCTACGTCCTGGAAGGATCGCTGGAAATCGGCGACGAGACCTGGATGCAGGGCTGTTACGGCTACTTTCCGGCCGGCATGGCCTGGGGCCCTCTCAGCACTTCAGCAGGTTGCCGGCTGCTGCTGTTCACCAGCCGCCCGCTGGCATTTGAGGAGGCGGAAAAGTCGCTGGCCGACGCGCACCTGGAACGGCACATTGCCCGAACCAATACCTGGCACCTGCCCTGGGTGGACCCGATGGCGGACATCGTGAAGCGTTCCACCTGGAAGGACCCCAACACCGGCCAGGAAGCCCGCCCGCCCGGCGTGTTGACCAAGGGCTTGCGCAAGGACGACGGAACCAAAGAAGTCATTGCACTGACGGCGCTCGCGCCCGGGTTCGTCGATCCGGGAACCGAGCATCACCCGCATAACGAATGCCTGTACCTGATCGCCGGCGACTGCTATATCGGCCTGACCTTCGACCACAAACGCGAAGACGTAAAGGAAGACCTGGTGCTGAGCAGGGACCACTACATCGGCCGTCCGCCCGGCGTGCGGCATGGCCCGGTGTGCAGCATCAGCGGCGCGTTCTGGCTGATCTACCTGGCCGACTACTACACCGGCATCTTCGGCAAGGTGGACGACTGGGAAGAGCGCGTCAACAACTATTTCGCCAGCGCCTCCTTCCGCTAGCCCTGCAAGAAGGGTTGCCGGCGACCGCCTTGACAATGAATCCAGGGGAGAAGTGACAAGATGTTGGTGAATCGCGAGCGGGCGATGGAGTTGATGGAGCGCGAGGGACTGGACGCTCTGGTGGCGGTCACGCCCAACAACGTGCTGTATCTGAGCGACTTCGACACCGACTTTCTCTACGACGTGCCCTGGGTGGCCTGCGCCATCCTGCCGCGCGACCCGGACATTCCGCCCTGCCTGGTGGCCACCGAGATCGAGGCGGCCGTGCTTGTCCAGCGGCCCACCTGGATGCCGGACAAGCGCCTCTACTACTTCGGTGTGTACGGCGGCGTGCTGAAAGTGCACACCTTTGCCGAGGATACGGAACTCAAGGGAGAGGACCTGGCCATCCGGCGGATGGTCGCGGAGCTGGAGGAAGAACCGTACGCCGGGATCAACGGCGCCGTCTGCGCCATGCTCAGCGAGACCGGCCTGGACAGGGGCAGGCTTGGATTTGACGATACACGGTTCGCAGGTCTTCTGGGCGATACCGTGGAGCGTGCCGAAATTGTCGACGCCGGCAATTTGCTGATCGAGATACGCATGGTCAAATCTACGGATGAGATCGCCATTCTCAAGGAGGCGGCAGTCAAGAACGAGGCGGCGCTGCGCGCGGCGCTGGCAGCGATCAGGGACGGGGCGACCTGGAATGAGGTGTACACCGCCTACGAGGTGCGGGTGGTAGAGCAGGGCGCCCGTCCGTTCGCCACTTTCAACGGCGCGGGGCCCATGAGCGCGGGCGCCGGCCGTCCCGAGCGCGATTACGTGATCCGTCCCGGCGACCAGGTGTGCTTCGACAGCATGATGAAGTGGCGGCGCTACATGGGCGACGCGCAGCGCACCGCCGTCCTGGGCGAGGCTTCACCGAAACTGGAGCGCTACTGGAAGGCCTACATGGCGGGAATCGACGAGGCCTATTCCAACCTGCGTCCCGGCATACAGACCGGCGAATTGCGCAATCGGGTCATCCAGGCGGTTCGCTCCGCCGGCTTGCCGAGTTTCGAGCTGGCCTTCACCCACGGAATCGGCCTGGACCATATCGAGGTGCCGTTCATCGCCGGGGGCAACCTCGGCGACTTCATGATCGAGGAGAACATGGTGCTGAACATCGACATGGAACTGCACGAAATCGGCTGGGGCGGGATGTTCTTCGAGGAGTCCGTGCGCATCACCGCCAACGGCTCCGAACGCCTCTACAACCTGGAACGCGACCTGATCCGCGTGTAGCGGGAACGCAGGAGAACTCATCAGGCATGTCCTACCCACCCTTCACGGAAGCCGAACTGGAGCGCGGGCGCGCCATGTTCCTGCGCATCTTTGGCCCCGATTACGGCGCGGAGTTGTGCGAACAGCTCGAACACAACGACTTCAATCGGCAATTGATGACGCGGATTGCACCGGAGGTCTGGGACCAGGATGTGGTTGATTTGAAGACCATGATCCTGTGCGCCATCGGCATCATCACCGCCGCCCGCCACGACGTGGCTTACTTTGTGCGCGCCGGAATCCATCATGGGATCACGCGTGGGGAGATGGAAGCGGTGATCATGCTGGCCGGGCTGGAGGCCGGTTTCCCCTCCGCCGGCGAGGCGCGGCGGCGGCTGGACCAGGCCTACGCCGATCACCAGGCAATGCTCGAACGCCTGGAGTAGGGCCCCGCCGGAGCCCCCCGGCTATTTCACGCGGCGTACGCGGATGCGTGCGTTAATGCCCTCCAGGCGCATCCGGTAGCTGTTCATGAACCCTTCCTTGATCTCGACTTTGGGGTTTGTTGCGCTGTAGTTCCGGTTGGTGTCGTCCACCTGTCGCCAGACCTGCCCGTTCTCCAGTTCAAACCGCTTGCCCCTGCGAAGGCCTTCGATCTCGCCGACGACCCGCGACTCGATCTTGTTGTCGCCGTCGTCGCTGCCGGGCAGCATTCCGAAGAAGCGATCAGTCAGCGATTTCCCGGAATCCTGTTCCGGTTCCGGGCTGGCCGCCGCTTCAGGAGTTTCGGGTGGCGCGGCCGCTCCCGCGTCTTCGCTGTGCGCCTCTGAAACTGTCTCGGCGCTGATCCTGGCCAGGGCGTCGTAGCAGGCCAGGCGAACCTGCTCGTTTTCGAGTTCCGCGCAGCGCTGAAGTTCTTCGCGCAGGTCATCGGCCTGGGCGGTAGCCGCCAGCAGCATCGCCAACATCAGGCCAGAGGTTCTTGCCGTCTTCATTACCGGGCTTCCGTTACTCCTATGAGTCGATTATCGCGCAACAGGCCTTGCGTGCCGAGGTCAGGGTGCGCTCTTTCCCGCGGGGTCTAGCGGAATACGACGGTTCGCCGGCCATTGATCAGGACGCGCTTGCGGGCGTGATATTGCACTGCGCGGGCCAGCACCACGCGTTCAATGTCCTTGCCGACTGCGGCCAGCTTTTCGGGAGTCATGCGGTGGCTGACCGTTTGCACATCCTGCTCGATGATGGGTCCGTCATCCATTTGCGGCGTGACGTAATGCGCAGTAGCGCCGATCAGCTTGACGCCGCGCCGGTGGGCCTGGTGGTAGGGTTTGGCGCCCTTGAAACCCGGGAGGAAGGAGTGATGAATGTTGATCATCCGCGCGGGCAAGCGTTCGCACAGGGTCGGTGAAATAATTTGCATGTAACGCGCCAGCACCACGAAATCAATGTCGTGCTTCTCGATTTCCTGCACCAGGCGCTGTTCCTGCTCCGGCTTGTTGGCGGCTGTGACGGGCAGGTGCAGGTATTCGATATCGGCGGCCTTGGCCAACCACTCCGCGTCGGGGTGATTGGACACGATCAGCGGTATGTCGAGCGGGAGCTGGCCCAGCCGGACGCGATTGAGCAGGTCCAAAAGGCAATGCAAGTGCCTGGAAACCATGATGAGAACGCGCGGGCGTGCGTCGGCCCGCACCAGTTCCCAGCGCATCTGCAGCTCTCTTGCGTGGGGTTCGAACGACTCCTGCAACCGGGAAAGCAGCACATCTCCGGAGAAATGCACGCGCATGAAGAACCTCTCTCGGAACGGGTCCCGGTACGTGTCGCTGTCCATTACGTTGCAGTCGCTTTGCAACAGCCAGCGCGTGACGGCGTATATCAACCCCATGCGGTCCGGGCAGGACAAGGCAAGGAGATATTCGGTCAAGGTCTTTCTCCCGCGGCGTGGGCCGTGCGTATTATGCGCCCATATCAGCCCTTGCCGCATGTGCGGCATACCCCTTGGCCGCCGAGAGTGTGCGGATTTCGCCCATTTGCCGTCACGCCTTACAATCCGCCAGATGCCTGCGCCGCCAGCCAACGATTCTTCCGGCCCAGCGCCCGAACATCGGCTGATCGCCGAACGCCGGCGCAAGCTCATGGCGCTGCGCGAAGAAGGCTGGGCATTTCCCAACCACTACCGGCCTGACGCAAGTGCCGCCGAACTGCACGCGGAATTTGCCGGGAAGGAAGCCGGGGAACTCAAGGAATTGGCGCGAGAGGTGCAGGTGGCGGGGCGCCTGGTGTCGCTGCGCCGGATGGGCCGATTGAGTTTCGCGTCCCTGCAGGACGGCAGCGGGCGGATTCAGTTGATGCTCTCTCGCACCGCGATGGGCGAGGAGCCATTTGCCGAAACCGCCGGCATGGACCTCGGAGACATCCTGTGGGCGCGGGGCGTCATGATGCGGACCCGCAGCGGAGAATTGAGCGTGGAAGTCAGCGAGCTGGCCTTGCTCACCAAGGCCCTGCGCCCGCTGCCGGAGAAGTTTCACGGGCTGACCGACCGCGAGCAGCGCTATCGGCGGCGCTATGTGGACCTGATCGTCAATCGCGACTCGCGCGAAGTGTTCGAACGCCGCGCCCGCGTGATCGCCGCGCTGAGGAAATTCCTGACCGGCCGGGGCTTCATGGAAGTGGAGACGCCGGTGATGCAGTCCATCCCCGGAGGCGCTGCCGCCCGTCCCTTCGCCACGCACCATCATGCGCTGGATCGCGACCTGTACCTGCGCGTGGCCCTGGAGCTGCACCTCAAGCGGCTGGTGGTGGGCGGCATGGAGCGTGTGTTCGAGATGAACCGCTGTTTCCGCAACGAAGGACTTTCGACCCAGCACAACCCGGAATTCACCATGCTGGAGGTCTACCAGGCCTACGCCGATTACAACGATTTCATGCGGATGACGCAGGAAATAATCAGCACGGCCACGGAAGCCGTGCTCGGCGCCACTCGGGTGACCCATCAAGGCGAGGAGTACGAACTGGGCGGCGACTGGCCGCGCCTGAGCATGGAGCAGGCCGTGCTGGAGCACAATCCCGGCATGGATGCGGAGCGGTTGCGCGACGCCGGCTACCTGCGCGAGTGGTTCAAGCGGGTTGAGATTGAGAGGGATCCGCCGGCAAACGCGGGCTGGGGAAAGCTGCTGGCCGAGCTCTTTGACCGCACCGTGGAGGACAAGCTGTCCGGCCCGGTCTTCATCACAGGACATCCGGCGGAAGTCTCGCCGCTGTCGAGGGCCAACGATGACGATCCCCAAATCACCGATCGCTACGAGTTGTATATCGCCGGGCGGGAGCTGGTAAACGGCTTTTCGGAGCTGAACGACGCCGAAGACCAGGCTCGCCGTTTCCGTGAGCAGGCGCGTTTGCGCGAGGGCGGCGACGACGAGGCCATGCTCTACGACGAGGACTTTGTAACCGCGCTGGAATACGGCCTGCCGCCCACTGCCGGCCTCGGCCTGGGCGTGGACCGCCTGGTCATGTTTCTGACCGACCAGCCGGCGATTCGCGACGTGCTGCTCTTTCCGCAATTGCGCAGCTGAACCGAGTACGGGTTGATGAGTGATTCTGAACTCAGGACGCGGACGCCCCCGGTGGAGGTTGACCGCGTACTTTTCTGGGGGATGGTTGCGGTAATCCTTGCGTGGGGGACCTTCCTGCTGGGCTTTCCCGAATTCGCGGGCGGTGCAATCGACAGGACCTACAGCTGGATTGCCCGAGAAGTAGGCGTTCTTTACCAGTGGACCGTGGCGGCGGCGATTGTAGTGCTGGCCGTGATCGCTTTGAGCCCGTACGGACACTTTCGCCTGGGCGGAAAGGATGCGCCACGGGCCTATTCGACGTTTTCATGGGTATCGATGCTGTTCTGCACCGGGATCGGCGGCGGACTGTTGTACTGGGCGCCCATCGAATGGGCGTTCTACGTGGACACGCCGCCATTCGGCCTGGAGCCCGGCTCGGCGGAAGCCCTGGAATGGGCGCCGGCATACGGGTTCTTCCACTGGGGCGTCTCGGCCTGGGCACTGTACGCCTTTGCTACAGTGGCCATTGCCTATCCCTATTACCAAAGAAAAGTCCCGTACCTGAGGCTTTCGACATCACTGGTTGGATTGCTGGGCCGGAGTGTTGCCGGCCGGCCAATAGGCAGGCTGGTGGACTTTGTCTTCATCATCGCGATGGTGGGCGGAACGGCCACTTCGCTCAGCCTGGCGACACCGATGGTGGGGGCCTGTCTCAGCACGCTGTTCGGGATTGATAAGACATTTGCCGTTGACATCGGCGTCATCGCCGTTTCCGTGGCCCTGTTCGCCACCAGCGTGTACCTGGGCATCGACAAGGGCATCAAGCGATTCAGCGAGATCAACGCCATAGCCGCAATCATCTTCGCGCTCTATGTTGTTTTGACCGGCCCCACCGAATTTGCGCTCAAGTTGGGAACCAGCAGCTTCGGACTGATGATCCAGGAATTCGTCCGGATGAACACCTGGACCGACCCGATCCTTTCCACCAACTTTATCGAGGACTGGACGATCTTCTACTGGGCCTGGTGGCTGGCGTATGCGCCCTTTGTGGGCCTGTTCGTTACCCGGATCTCGCGCGGCCGCACTCTGCGGGAAGTGATCGGCGGGATGCTGCTGTACGGGACGCTGGGCTGCGCGCTCTTCTTCGTCTGTATGGGCAACACTGCGCAATGGATGGACACCAGCGGAGCGCTGGCCATTCGGGAAACCCTGGCCCTGGACGGGCCGGAAGCCGCCATTGCCGGGTTCCTGGCGGCGCTGAAACCGTATCCGCTGCCGATGCTGGCTTATGTCGCGCTTACCTTCATTTTCATCGCGACCACCTATGATTCCGCCTCCTACGCGATAGCTGCCTCGGCCACGAGGGGGCTTACCGCTGGGCTGAATCCGCACCGCTGGCATCGCGTTTTCTGGGCGCTTGCGATCGTGGTGCTGCCCGTGGGTCTGATATTCGTGGGCGGTCTGTCGGCTGCGAAGTCGGCATCGCTGGTAGTATCTCTGCCTTTGCTGGTCATCGGCGTCGCAATGGCGGTCTCGCTTTTTCGGCTGTTGCGCGAGGATCGGGCTCGAGAGTAGAGGGAAGCGAGCGCTTTCCCGAACACCTCCAAGGAGGCAGGCATGCGAGGTAAACGATGACGGACTGGGCTGCGCGCGTCTTGAATTTCAAGCGGGGCGAACTTCGCCTTGCTGTGCTGGCTGCATGCTTCTACTTCTGTGTGCTAAGTGGATATTTCTTCCTGCGCCCGGTGCGGGACGCCATGGGCGTGTCGCGGGGCATGGACGAACTCCGCTGGCTGTTTGTTATTACTTCGATCGTATCCCTGATTCTCGTGCTGCTGTTCGGCGGCGCCGTCTCGCGGATGGACCGGAGGAAGTTCATTCCGGTCGGATACCTGTTCGTGGTTGTGTGCCTGCTGGGGTTCGCCTCCCTGCTTGTCATGGACGCGCTAGCCGGCGGCGGATTGATCGGCAGCGACGCGCAAACCTCCTTGTCGCGAAACGTGGGTTATACCTTCTACGTCTGGTTGAGCGTCATCAACCTGTTTGTCAACAGCCTTTTCTGGGCCTTCATGGTGGATGTGTTCAATGTCGATCAAGGCAAGCGCATGTTCGCCTTCATAGGGATCGGCGGAACGCTGGGAGCGCTGGTCGCAGGCTGGGCCACCTACGTCATCAGCGGTTTGACCGAATCGGTTTACCTGCCGGTCGGTCTCATAGCGACCGGCGCGGGGCTTTTTATCGCGGCGATCGTCCTGATGCTTACCCTGGACAGGGCAGCATTACGTTCCGAACACTCCATACTCGGCACCCAGCACGGTCCGCCAGCATCCAATACCGGTGAGCCCATCGGTGGTAATTTCTGGGACGGTGCAGCATCGCTGGCTCGTTCGCCCTACCTCCTGGGGATTGCCTTGTTCATCATCTTCATGGCCATTTCCAACACCCTGATCTACTTCACCCAGGCCAACATCATCCTGGACGAAGCCGATGCCTTCAGTCGGCTTGTAGGCGGTTTCGCCTTCTTCGACGCGCTGACCCAGACGGTGACGCTATTCACTCAGATTTTCATCACCACCCGGGTCATTCGGCGGCTGGGTGTGGGGTGGACGCTGGCAATACTCCCGTTGGTTACCCTGGCTGGATTCGCCGTGCTGGCCATATGGCCCTTGTACGGCGTAATGGCGGTTTTTCAGGCCATTCACCGAGCGACCCGATACGCAATCTCGCGGCCCGCCCGCGAGACGCTGTTCAGCGTCGTGCCGCCCTCCGAGAAGTACAAGGCCAAGCCGATAATCGACGTGTTCCTGTACCGTGGAGGCGATCTGGCCGGCGCCGGCATACAGGCGATACTGGCGGGGTTGGGCAGCCTGGCACTGATGGTGGCCTCCGTGACGCCCTTCGCCGCCGTCTGGTGCGCGCTTTCCGTTGCCCTGGGCCGCGCCCAGAACCGCCGCGACCCCGCGCAGCAGGCCGTCGAGGCCGATCTGCCCGCCGGCAGACCCGCGGAATCCACCGGCTAGCCGGCTGAAGCGTTCCGATGAAAGCCGTGACGCCGGATGCCCTGAGCGCGCTGCTCTTTTCTGCCGGGCTGCTGCTTGCCGGCGCCGCTTCGGGCCAGGCTGCGGCGCCGGAGGACTCCGACTACGTGCTGGGGATTGCCGAATGGCGCGCGGAGCGGGAGGCGGAGCTGAAGGGCCCGGGTGGATGGCTCAATCTGGCCGGCCTCTACTGGCTGGACGAGGGCAATAACAGCATGGGATCGGCGCCGGGCAACGACATCGTGCTTGCGGAATTGCCGGCGCCGCCGAGACTGGGTGAGTTCCTGGTGGAAGGGGAGGACGTCGTGTTCCGGGCTGAATCCGGGGCCGCTGTCTTCAGTAACGGAGAGCCGGTCACCGAACTCGGTCTGGTACATGACGAGGCGGGTGAGCCTACCATCCTGACCCACGGCACGCTTTCCTGGCATGCGATCGGCCGTATGGATCGGATGGGCGTGCGGCTGCGCGACTTGAGCCACCCGGCCGTGGCCGCCTTCCCGGGAATCAAGTCCTATCCCACCGATTCCTCATGGCGCGTGGAGGCGCGTTTTGTGGCATACGCCCAGCCGCAGGAGCGTGTCCTGAATACGGTTGTGGAAGGGCTCGGCTGGCAGCCGACCGCCCCGGGCACGCTGGAGTTTGAGCTTGGAGGCGAGCCATTGTCACTGGAAGCCTACGCTGCGGGCCCCGGCTATCTGCTGATCTTCGCCGATCTCACCACGGGCAAGACTACTTATCCCGCAGGCCGATACCTGTATGCATTCGGACCCGGCTCCGCGGAAACCGTAGTCCTGGACTTCAACAAGGCCATAAACCCGCCCTGCGCCTTCACCGACTTCGCCACCTGTCCGTTGCCCACCCAGCGAAATCGTCTGAAGGTGGCCATCGAAGCCGGAGAGCAGTACTCCAAGGTCAAGTAGGCTCTTCAGCCTCTTGCCAGTCTTCCACTTTCAGGCCGGGGATGTGGCGAAATTCTCGCAGCTTGTTCGATACCACGGTTGCGCCCAGGGCCCTCGCGTGCGCGGCGATCAGGAGGTCGTTTTGGCCGATGGGTTGCCCGCTGCGCTCCAGTTCGGATCGAATCGCTCCATAGTGGCGGTCCGCGGGTGGTTCCAGCGGCAGCACCCTGATTGCCGAAAGCACCGCCTCGAGCTGGTTGGTCAGTCGTCTGGAGCCGCGCCTTTGCGCTCCATATTGAAGTTCGGCCGCTACGGCAACGCTGATGGCGAAGCTGTCCGGATTGAGTGAAGCAACGCGCCGAGCCAGCGGGCCTTGAGGTTGCCGAACCAGGCAGGACACAACGTTGGTGTCCAGTAGGTAGAGCATCTAGAGGTGGTCTTCCGGTTGCACAGGTGGATCCTTGATTTCGGGGAAATCCACGTCCAGGGGTGACAGCGAGTTCAAGACTTCGGCCAGGGTCGGAGCGCGCTCGACCGGGACCATGATCAGTCGCTCGTCCTCGCGATAGATGACCACTTCGTTGGCGGACATCTCGAACTCGCGGGGGATTCGAACTGCTTGATTGCGGCCGTTTCGAAACAGTCGCGCGTGGCGCATTGGGGTCGGCATCGTTGATCTATTCCTTTGGCATATGCCTAGCCTATGCCTTGGATGCCTGAGCGTCAAGCCAGAATCGGCGTGCAGTTCCCGAGTATTGCAGTCCCGGGAAAAGCAATCCGTGGAGCCCGCTATAAGATAGCCGCGCGAAGCACTTACCGGTGTCGGATATGGCAACACTCAACACACTGAAATCCGAGGACGAACTGAGGCGGTATTTTCCCGTCTCGACGGAGCGGGCCAAGCTCAAGGTCCTTGACAGGCTGGACAAGCACTGTGCGGACTTCATCGCACGTTCGCCGTTTTTGTGCATCGGCACCTCCCGGCCGGACGGATACGCCGACGTCTCGCCGCGCGGCGATCCTCCGGGGTTCGTGCATGTGGCGGATGCAGAAACCCTGCTGATCCCGGACCGTCCGGGCAATAACCGGCTGGACACGATGACCAACATCATGCACAACCCGCAAGTCGGCCTGATCTTCTTCATTCCCGGTCTCGGCGAGACCCTGCGCGTGAACGGCGTTGCAAGAATCATCGACGACGAGGCGGAACTCTCCCGATTCGAGTTCCGGCGCCATATACCGAAAGTGGCGATAGCCGTAACCGTCAGGGAAGCCTTCGTGCACTGCGCAAAGGCCATCAAGCGTTCCCGGCTTTGGGAGGAAGAGGCGAAGATGGATCCCAGGAGTTTTGCGCGTGTCGGCGACATCATTTCCGACCACATAAAGGGTCGCAAGTCCGGGGATGAGATCGAGGAAATTCTGGAAGAGAACTACCGGACCCAGCTGTATTAGGGCTTGATGATCCGGTCATTTCCCGAACGGACCCGCGAGCGGATCCGGTTGCTTGAGGAATACGTGCGGGCGGAGCTGCTTTGGTCGGACGGTTCGTTTGTCTGCGGGAGTTTCACGGAATGCCGGGCAAGCCGCGAGGGGTTCCCTTTTCACAAGGGCCAGATGAACCATGTCGGCCGGCACTACGACCTGGAAGTAGATGGGCGGGCGATGCGCATGGCGGTGCTGGGCCAGGAATATGGTCAGGCGCGCGACTGCGTGGATTTGGCAGGGCGCTCCGAAATGCTTGTCGATTCGGCCAGAGCAGGCTTTAGAGGACGCAATCCGCACATGAAGGGCGTGACCTCTACCTTGCGGCTACTCCTTGGGCGTGAACCGGGAGTGGACGAAGAGGGCGAGCGTTTATTGGATGGCCACATCTTCGACGGCTGTGCGCAGGTGAACTATCTGCTTTGTACGGCGCTGGATAAACCCCGAAGCAGGGACGCGCATGGTGGCGGACGGGGCCACTCAAGCCTGACGATGCAGCGCAATTGTGCACGGCACTTTCTGCGCACCATGGAAATCCTGCAGCCGACCGTAATCGTTGTACACGGGTTGGCACTGCGGCGTTGGATAAGCAATGCGCTGCCGCTGCCGCTGCCGGAAGGGGAAATAGCCGAAACGGTGGAGATCTCCGGCCGGCTGGTTGACCTGCTTACCTTCTCCCACCCGTCGGCGGGCGGCCATTCGGGATGGTGGGGAACAACGCCCCGCACGCGTTATCTACGCAAGACCGTTGCACCCGCGATTCGGGATTTCCGCCGGCGCACGCAGCCTCAGGGCTGAGGGAGCGTTTGCCTTTACGTATTCGCTTGCGTGTAGCCCGCGAAGACCAGGATCATTCCCGCGAGCGCCACGATCAGGGTAGCCAGCGCTCCGCCCTGCAGCCATAGCACGCGGTACAAGTCCGCGCGCAGAACAGCGAGGTCGGCCTTGGTGGCCGTGTGCTTTTCGACGTGCTCGTCAAGGCGGTCCAAACTTGCGGCGACTGCGGCAAACTCAGCGTTGTTCGCGTTTTGCAGGGATGCGAGATCGGCCTTTGTAGCCATGTTCGTATCCACCTGGATCTTCAGATGCTCCAGAGTTTCCATCACCAGCGTGCTGGTGGGTGCCCGCGCAACCATGCCTACCAAGGCCTCCGCATGGCGCAGGGGAATGCCGCTCTGTTCAAGTTTCCGTATCTCGGCATGTGTGTCGAATGCAACGTCAGACATCCTTTTTCCTCCGTGAAAACGCCGGGCAAGCCGGCGGCTGTCGTTGCGGATCCTTATAGCCGAGCCAGGCTTGTTGTGTCAATCTGAGTGAGGGTTTTCGGTGTGTTTTTTTCGAGGGCAGGATGCCCTCGTTCCCAGGGGGGAGGCCCTCGTTCCCGGCGAGGAGTCAGGTGTAGCGGAGGAGGCCGGTGTGGGGGTGGCAGTTGATGTACTCGAATTCGCAGCCTTCGTTGGGCAGGGAGGTGACCTCGTGCCACAGCCTGAGTTGCATGTTCTCGGCGCCGAAGGTATCGACCATCTCCAAAAAGCCGCTGAAGATCGCGATATGGGTTCGATGGCTCTTGGCCCATTCCTCGAATGCGTAAACATCAATCGAGTAGCCCAGCCCGAAGCTCTGTTCGGTGGGTTCCCATAAGACGTCTCTCTTGTTCACGAAACGGAGCGAGTAACAGTTTGATTCCCCCGGGTTGTCGCGCAGATAGCGCATGCCCTCCAGCAGCACGGGATGCAGCTTCTCCAGGTAGTAGGCCTTCTCCTTGCCGTCGCAGTAGGACCAATTCTGTCCGGAGCGGATGACACACATGTTCTCCGGCGGCCGGACCACGACCCGCCTGCCGCCGTCGGAACTGCGTGATTCCAGCCGGGTGGCGAAGCTTCCGGACGCCCGCAGCTTGCGAAATTCCGACAGGGGAATGCGATCGCGCATGCCGCCGGGATAGCCGTGCTCGAGGATCGGTCCATCCATGCTGTCGGCTGACACTCCGATTCCATAGGGCTCGGTGGTGGAATGCAGCGTTTCGAACCGCTCGAAGGGCATGGTAATGACTTCCCGCCAATACCCCACGCTATCGTTCAGGCGCGCGTCGTCGTTCCACCAGGTCTGAGTCCACGACCACCATTTCTCGTATGCCGACTTTCGCCAATAGGCGATGTAAATAAATTCTGTCAGGCCGTCCTTTCCATCGTGGCGGCCCACTTCCACGGCAAAGGGTGCATGCTTGCCTGCAAAGGCTTCCTCGGCCCAGAACTCCAGCAGTGTGGGCTGGTTTGCCTGAATGCCGAAGTAGCCCGCAATCAGCGGTTCTTCCTGTTGCTGCCAATACGACTGCCAGGCTGGCGCGGGTGGTTCCCAATTGCGCGGCATGTTGTTTCTGGGCATACGTTGCTCCTTTATTTGCGCGTGCTATTGGGCCGTTCCCGCCTGCGGCGGGCCGTCGCCCTCACTCGCGGCCACTACCTCCTCCATGACATCCTCCGTAAAGTTCTCCACCCGGGGCTGGGGGTCGCGATTCAGCAGCAGGCGCGTAACGTCCGGGCGCGAGTAATGCCCCACGGGGTCGGCGAACGACTTGGCTACGGCAATCGCGCCGAGGTCGATGTCCGCGTACAGCAGGCCCTCTTCGGTTTCCGGCAACGGTTCACACATGGGGCTGCCGTCGGGAGCAAAGATCCGGGCGTAGCCGCCGCCCACGTTGATCAGCGCCGCCTGTTCGTCGGTCTTCACCATCAGGTCGTACATTTCTTGCGAGAAAACGCCGCAGGGCGCCAGCACGAAACACTGGCCCTCCAGGGCGTAGACCTGGGAAATTGCCCCGTTGGCCTTGGGTCCCAGCGAAAACGCCTGGGGATAGCAGCTGAAGGACGGCCAGGCGGCGACATGCACCTGCTCGTGCATGCTGTACATCGCGTACTTGGTCAAAGGCTGCATGTGTTCCCAGCAGCACAACTGGCCGATGCGGCCAAGATCGGTGTCCAGGACCTGGAAATGGCTGCCGTTGCCCTCGCCGAATACGGTCCTTTCCATGTGCGTAGGCTTGAGTTTGCGGCGCGCATGCAGCAGTTCGCCCTGGTCGTCGAAAAGGAACTGCGCGATGTAGAGGGAACCGTAGTCACGCTCGCTGGCGCCGGTGGACAGGTAGATTCCGTTGTCCCGGGCGGCCTTGCCCAGGCGGTCGAAGGCGGCGCTGCCCACCGCCAGACAGTTCTCGTGGTATTGCTGGAAGTACGGGACGTTGAAGGCGGTCGCCGAGAGCCAGATCCACCAGGGGTAGCCGGGGAACCAGCACTCCGAAAACGCGACCAGGCGGGCGCCATTGTCTGCGGCTTCCTCAATCAGCCCGACGGCCTTTTCCACGCAGCCGTCCAGGTCCATGAATACGGGCGACGCCTGAACTACGGCCGCCTTGAATTGTTCGCTCATGATTTGCCCTCCCCAGGCACTCAGAACCGGTACCTGAATGTCACGCCATATTCCCGAGGACGGTTGTAGTTGGCTTCGTGAAAGCCCAGTCCGAAGTTCGAGTCGCCGCTCTCGATGAACCGCTCATCGGTGAGGTTGTCGACAAATGCAACGATGTCTATTGCCTCCCCGATGGAATACCGGACCGAAGCGTTGACGGTGTCGTAGGCCTTCTGGAACAGGAAGGGAGAGTTCTGCGAGTCGTTGAACACGTCGTCCTTGTAGGAATAGTCCACCCGCGCGGCCAGTTCGTTGCCACCCAGGGCCAACGTGTACTGGAAGCCGAGATTGAAGGTGTTCTCGGGCGTATTGACCAGCGTGGCGGTCTCGTCGAGGGTCAGGGAGAGACCGGAGATCGGGTTGATCTTCGTATAGTTGGCATCGGCGTAGCCGTATCCGGCATCGATCAGGAGCTGGTCAGTTACCAGGGCCGTAAGCTCCACTTCCAGCCCCTTGATCTCGACGGTCCCTGCATTGGCGGTGACCGGTCCGCCGAGCGTGTCGAAGAACGTGACCTGGACCTCGTCATAGTCGGAGAAAAAGGCAGCCGCATTGAGGCGCAAGCGGTCTTCCAGGCCCTGCCACTTCAGACCGATCTCATGCGAATCCACGAGTTCCGGCCGAAAGGTTCGAATGTCGGGCACGGATTCGACGTAACGCAGTACGAAACCGCCGCTCTTGAAACCCTGCGAAAAGCTGTAGTAGAGCAGGGTATTGTCCGACAAACTCGCGTCCACACCGAACTTGACGGTGGTTTCCGAAAACGAATCGGAAGCCGCGCCGCTGCCGTTGCCGACCAGGGGCAGAAGGCCCGGTGTGAACACTCCGTCCTTGTTTACCGCTCCGGGGAAAAAGGGCAGCGGACTGCCGTGGATGTCCGCGCCGATGTACTGGGTGTAGACGAAGTCTTTCTCGTCCCGGGTCTGACGAACTCCGCCGGTAACCGAAAAGACTTCGGTCAGCGCCCAGCTTGCCTGGAAATAGGCAGCCTTGCTGTTGTTGTCGACCTGGGCGCGGTTGGTGATTGCCGCCGGGAAACCGACGGCCAGGTCGGGTGAAGGCAGGAACACGGGAACGAACACGTTGTCGGTGCCGTCTTCTTCGAAGTGGTACAGGCCGGCGACATAGTCGAGCCGACCCTCGAACACGGCGCCGGTCAGCTGCAGTTCATGGCTCGTCTGGCGGTGCTCGTAGTCGGGATTCAGCGTCTCGGTAATCGCATGCGGTGAATTGTCGGGGTCACGGTAGAACTCGCCGTCGGTCCGACGATGGGCGCCGGTGTACTTGAGTTCGAATCGGTCGCCCCGGTAGACCCCGATCAGGGAGACGCCGTGAATATCCAGTTCGGTCCCGGTTTCTCCCGTGGCGTAGCTGATGTCGTCGGCGCCGTCGGTGATGTACTGGCTCAAGTCCGCCAGGCCCATGCCGATGTCGTTGAATGTCGCCAGGCCGTAGCCGACGGTGCCGGCGCCGGGGGTGAACCCGGCGAGCGTGGATCCCGCACTCTGCTCATCAATCTTCGTATAGTCGTAACTCACCTGGAGATCCATCGTCTCGCCGGGTTCAAAGAGGATTGATCCCCGCAAGGCAAACTTGTTCTCGTCGCCCAGCTTGTCGCCCACCAGCGCCCGTTCCACGAAACCGTCGCGGTTCTTTTCCGAGATTGCGAGCGTTGCCCGGATGATGTCGGAAAGGGGCACATCGACCGCAGCCCGCAAGTCCAGCCGATCAAAGTCGCCCGCCGTGAGTTCCACCTGTCCCTGGAACTCGCCGGCGGGCTTGCGGGACGTAATGCTGATGGCGCCGCCCATCGTGTTGCGGCCGAACAGCGTCCCCTGGGGGCCTCTCAGGACCTCGATGCGCTCCACGTCCAGCACGTCCAGCACTCCGCCCGCCGAACGCGACATGTAGACGCCGTCCACATAGGTGCCTACGCCCGGGTCGGTGGTGAGGCTGAAATCGGTGTTGCCGATACCGCGGATGAAAACCACGGCGCCGGAGGACAGCCCGCTGATCGGCGAGGTGGTGTCGAAAACCAGGTTGGGCGTGAACGAGGCGACTTCGGAAATATCTTCGATGCCCCTGGCTTCAATGGCCGCGGCGGTAAATGCGGAAACGGCCACCGGCGTGTCCTGAAGGCTTTCTTCGCGTTTTTGCGCGGTGACCACGATCTCTTCCAGCGCCGCATCCTGGGCGATAACCGGCCCGCTGCCCAGCAGCGCGGGCGCACACACGCCCAATGCTGTCGCCACAACTCGCAGATTGCATTGATTCATACCCGTTTCCTTCCTGCCGCCCCGCCGGCCGCTGTCTATTGGTCCGGATAAACCGTAGGGTTTGCGGGAAGGTCGCGTCCATGCCGGAAAGTGCACAAGATCTTGCACTTTCAGGCACTCTCTGGCGGTCGCCAGACGGCGCCGGCACTTGCACGAGGGGAGCCGCTACTGCTTAGCGGATGTCGCTGGAGTTCAGACCGAAGTGCCTCATGAACGAACGGGAGATATGCGGCGCCCCGGCAAGGCTTGTGGGAAAGGCGATCTGCACCGCCCTGAAATCGCGATTGTCAATCTGCCGTCTTGATTGCGTCCATACCAAAGCGTTCGACAGCCTGCAATGTCTCCTCGACGTCGGTCCACCCGGTGTTGTGATTGATGATGCAAAGGCGCAGTGAAAACTTTCCGTGAGGCGAGGCCGACGATATGAACGAGGGGTCGTCCCAGAACATTTGCGCCAGGACTTTCCGGTTGATTTCGTCCAGTTGTTCGTCATTCATGCTGCCATTGGTCGGGTTGACGCGGAAACACACCACGCCCAGTGATGCCGGGCTGACCATATCCAGCACCGGACTCGCCTCGACATATTCCTGTGCCCGGGCCGCAAGCCGTATCCCGTTTGCGATCGCATCCCGGAACGCCGCCAGCCCGAAAGTCTGAATCGACATCCAGACCTTCAGAGCACGGAAGGAGCGGCTGAGTTGCAGCCCGCGATCGGAGAAGTTCGGATGATTGGCGCCCCAGACGGTGTCCTGCAGCACGTCGTGGTGGACCCCGAATGCCTTCTCCAGCGTATCGGCGTCCCTTACCAGCAGGCAGCCGGCCTCGTACGGCTGGAACAGCCACTTGTGCGCGTCCAGTCCAATGGAGTCGGCACGCTCGATCCCGCGCAGCAATGCCTTGCCCTCATCGCACACGACCGCAAAACCGCCGTAGGCTGCGTCAACATGGAGCCAAATGCGTTCGGCCTCGCAATAGTCGGCCATTTCCGGTAGCGGATCGATGGCCCCGGTGCTGGAGGCGCCGGCGTTGGCGCATATCGCCACCGGGGTATAGCCCGCCGAGCGGTCTTCGGCCACCTGGCGCTTGAGCGCCGCCATATCAAGGCGGAATCGATCGTCGCTGGGAATGACCCGCACGCACTCGCGCCGGATGCCGGCGATGACCGCCGCCCGATAGAAGGCCGTGTGGCTTTGATTGCTCATATAGACGGTGGCGCGCTGTGGATGGCCCGCGGCTTCCCGCGCGGCCACAAAGGCGTCCAGGCTGGCGGCCGAACCGCCGCTGGTAAACAAGCCGCCCGCGCCCTCGGGATAACCCAGCCATTGGCGGAACCATTCGATCACCACAAGCTCAAGCTGGCTGGGGCCGCTGGCGACCAGCCAGGTGCAGGCATTGACGTTGTAGCCGGCGGCGATGAACTCGGCCAGCACACCCGGCCAGGTGGCGGCCGAGGAAATGAACCCGAAGGAGCGCGGGTGATCGAGCCTGAGCGTGTAGGGAAGGACCTCGCGGGCCGCGCGCTCGATCACCTCTTCGCCCGGGCGCCCCTGCTCGGGCGGGGCCTCCATCAATGTTGCCTGCAGCCCATCCCGGAACTCCCCGTCCCAGGCCCCCTCGCCGGGCAGATTGTGAATCCGCTCCACCAGCAACTCCGCGGCCTTGCGCGCCAGGTCAAGCATGTCCTCCGGCGCCATTTGCAGACCCTGTGCGGCCCTGTCGCCGGGCTTAGGCAAGCTGTTCTCGCGCGAGGAAGTCCAGTGTGCGATCCACACACTCCTGCGGTTCCTCGAGTTGCAGAAAATGTGTCGTTTCCGGCACGAAGTCGTAGTCCAGGGCCACCATGTCGCTTAAGTCCACGCTGGGCAGGAATGACAAGGGTACGACCGGATCGGCGCCGATGACCTTCGTGGGGCAGGGCAGCCTTCGGATGTCGGAGGCCACCGCCGAGGCATAGAGTTGGTCGTAAATGTGCGCTTCATATTCGCGGGGACAGCATAACTCGTAGCCCCTGTTGCCGTTCGCGCAAGGGCGAAGGGTGGTGCGGGCAATCAGTTCCGCGGCGCCGGGCTGAAGGCGGTCGTAGACGCTTGCCCGCAGCAATTGTTCCTTGAGTTCCCCACGGCTTTCGAAACGGTCCTGGCGCTGCCGGGCCTTCTGCGCCATGTAGCCGGCCATCTTCCTCACGTCCTGCGATTCGCGGCCATGAGGACAGGTGGGAGGATCGAAGACCACAAGCGCCGCGAAGGAACTGGATTCGGCAACCTGCAGGATTGCCGTCACCGCGGACATCGAATGAAAAACGCCGACCTTGGGTTTTGGACCGAAGTGCCGGTCAATCGCTTTGAGGATGGTCTTGTTGTCCTGCACAAAGGTTTCGATATTGTGCGCTTGACGAGGGCCGACGGGATTCCATCCGTGGTTGCGAAAGTCGTAAAGGATCAGATCGAAGCGATCGGCCAGCAATGACCAGAACGGATAGTAGGCATCGGCCGAAAGACCATTGCAGTGGCTCAAGACCAGTCTGGGACCTTGCGGATTTCCGTGTTGCCGCAGAAAAATGACCGCGCCGTCCGGCATTCGCACTTCCTGCACGGCGAGCGCCTTGGGTATGTTCCAGCGTTGCGCGGCAATGTGGTTCCCACACGTCTTGCCTGCCGTCTGCGATGGACCCAACGATCAGTCCCCCCACTGCGGCGCCGTTCGCGCCAGAGCCGGGTACGAGTTTACCCTGACAAGGCCCACCGGGAAACGGCAGGCCGGCCCAGGTGCACTGTTACAAGCGCGCGACCAGCGTGAGCCGATTCTTGTTGCCCTCGCGGGCGTAGTAGACCTCGTCCATCATCTTCCGCACCAGGGAGACCCCCAGGCCGCCGATGGGCTGCTGTTCGATGCCCGCGGAGGTATCGGGCACGGGAGTGTCTCTCAAGGGATCGAAGAGTGGAGCCTCATCGATGAATTCGATCTTCAGGGCGCCGTCCCGAGAACTCAGTCGAATCTCGACTTCCCCGGGTACATCGTTTCTGTGCGCGTACTCGATGATGTTGAGTCCCAGTTCCTCCACCACCAGCCTGACCTTGAAGAGATGTTCTTCCGGCCATGCATCGTGCTTCGCCAAACCGTCAAGGGCCTGGATGACCGCATGCAGCTGCTCGCGCCTTGCGTCAATGCGAACAACTCTCACAGTCATGATTCCGCCCGCATCCGCATCCGCATCAGGCAAGTCGCCGGCAAGGGTGTTATTAGTCTCATGTTCCAGGTACTCCATTGTTTTCTTCCGGTCGAGCGTTTCGGCTGGTATTCGGCTGTTGCGAAAATCTTAGGTTCGAAAATACGCGGGAGTCCATGTCGACAGGCGCACAAGAAATTGCAAATTCCGGCACTGGCAGCGGCCCGCGCAACCGGGCGCGGTGCCTGGATGGGCTATTGCCCGGGACGCGAGACTAGCGGGCGTCGCTGGGATTAATGCCGAAGTGCTTCTTGAACGAGCGCGAGAAATGCGGCGCGCCGGAAAACCCCGTGTTGTAGGCGATCTGCTCGATGCTGTGGCCGGCGTAGCGAGGATCGCACAGCAGGGCGCGCGCTCTTTCCAGCCGCCTGCGGAGAATCAGGGCGTGGATGGTTTCCTGTTCGTCTTCGAACAATTTGTGCAGGTATCGCACCGAAATGCCCACTGCCTGGGCAATGCAGGCGTTGGAGAGCAGGGGATTGCAGAGGTTGGTATCAATAAAGTGCAGGATCCGCCTGCGCAGGGACTTGCGGACGATCGACTGGGTCCCCACCTGGTCCAGAATCAATGAAGAGCTGAATGCCAGGGCGATCATTTCCACCAGATTGTCGGCCAGCTCGTCGGATGCCTGGCGAACGTTTTGCTGCTCTTTCGCCAGAGAAAAGATGAAGTTGCTCAATACGGCCCCCAGGCCCGTTTGGCCGGATATTGGAATCGCCGTGTATTGCTCCGGGTTGACCAGGTGCCGGGCCAGGATGTCCTTGGGCATCTGCAGCACGAATTGGTGAAATCGTTCCTTGAAGGTGAGCGAATAGGGCTGCGTGCTGTCATACATCGCAAAGCTGCCCGGCACAAGGAGCGCTTCGCGTCCGTTCTGGCGGATCAGGCCGCGTTGCTCCACCTGGAAACTGATCAGAAAGTCCGCTTGGGTGGACCTGGCGATCTGCCGCCGCGATCGCACGACGAATTGCGGGTCCGCAATGACCTCTGAGAAGCGAAGTTGCGAGATACTCACGCCGCCATGCAGTTCACCGATAAAGTCGCCTGGAGTGACTTTTTCGCAGTCGAGTTGCACAAACTCGTCGCAGATAATGTCTCGCCAGAAGTCCAGGCGGTCTTGCTTTCTTAATTCGGAGGTGCTCTTGCGGTAGCCGCTGAGTATCAGGTTGGTCATGTCATCCACGCTTCAGGTCAATACGTTTCTATGACCTCCACCCAAAGCTCCACTCATAGCTGCCGCATAGTATAGGTCCAGTTAGAATGATTTTGGGTGTGAGTGTTCCAAGACGAGTCGCTTGAGTGAGAAGATTGATTTTGCTACGAAACGTAATTCGATGAGACCGGTGGCTCACGTCAAGACCAGTGCTTTATGGCCGCTGCCGTTAGTGGCCCTGATCGCCGCCGTGTGTCTGGCCCCGCCGGCAACGGCCCGGCAACAGCAAGCCGAGGATGACGATAAAAAGGCCGTGGAACTCGGGGGCCTGGTGGTTACCGGCTCGCGGATCAAACGCATCGAGGTGGAGGAGGCCCGCCCGGTAATCGTCATTACGCGCGTGGACATTGAGCTGAGCGGCCGGGAATCGGTGGCCGACGTGCTCCGAAACAACCCGGTCAACAGCCATGGCTCATCCCGCGAGCGTTCGGGCAACGCGGGGATCGGCCAGGCCACCGTCGATTTGCACGGAATCGGCGCCAGCCGCACCCTGGTGCTGCTGGACGGGCGGCGCATGCCCCGTTCTCCCGTCACGGCCAACCAGGCTGTCGATCTGAACATCATCCCGCTGGCGGCCGTGGAGCGAGTCGAGATTCTCACCGACAGCGCTTCGGCCATCTATGGCTCCGATGCGATCGGCGGCGTGGTCAACATCATCCTGCGCAAGGACTACGACGGAATCGAGGTCGGCGTGTCGGCCGATCAGCCCACACGCGAAGGCGCGGACGCGGAATCGGGCGTGCTGACCTTGGGTGGCGCCACGGACCGCGGGCGTTTCCTGTTCAGCGCCGATTTCCGCAACAAGGAACACATCGCCTCCGCGGACCGTTTCTACACCCGGGGAACCAAAGGGTATTCCGTCGGCGCGGCGGACTACCCCGGCGCGCCGTTTCCCGCGACCTGGTATGCCTGGGAGAATGCCGACAACGTGAGTTCGTGGGGCAATACGATCTGGCCTCATTACCGGGCCGCGCCGAATTGTGCGCAGGCCATGGATCCGGCCACCGGCGAGCTGGTGCTGGCGGGCCCCTATATCGCGGCCTCCGGAGAAGAGCATTGCGGTTTCCATTACGCGCTCTCCGCCTGGGAAACCACCGACTTGAAGCGCGCGAGCGCCTTTTTGCATGCCGATTACGAGCTGACCCCGGACCACGCGCTGCGCGTGCAGTCGCTGGTCAGCACCCAGAACGTTCATGGCCGCTTTGCCGCCCCGCCAGGCGACATCCCGTTGACCGAAGCGGCAAGGGAAGGCCTGAAGCGGGGCTTTGGCTTCGATGTCCCTTATCCCGAGTTGCTTCCCTACACGCTGAGGCACCGCTTCGTGGGGCTGGGCGACCGCAACTTCGAGGCCTTGCTCAAACTGAATGACAACGCGCTGCTGGCCTTCGGGAGGGCGGGAAGGTTCGCCTACGAACTGGAAGCCCGGCACACGCGTTACGAAGGCCGCGAAGACAGTTGCTGCTTCCCGAAGTCCTTTACGGTCGCGCAATTGGTGCCACAGGGCGGATACAACCCCTTCGATCCCCTGAACCCCGGCAACGGCGCCGCCCTGGCTGCTATCGCCGCCAACTCCACACGCGATTCGCGGGCCGACTTCCGCTCCTACAGCGGCAACCTGAGCTTCGATTGGCTCGGCGTTCCCGGCGGCCCCTTGAGCTGGGCCTTCGGGTTCGACTATTTCGACGAGAAGTACCGCGATATCTACGATGCCCAGACCGCGGGCGGAGACTTGCTGGGCCGCCTGGGCATCAACGGCGAAGGCGAGCGGCTCATCAGGGCGCTGTTCGGCGAGACGCTGCTGCCCTTGCTCCCCAACCTGGAGGTCAGCGCGGCGCTTCGCTGGGACCAGTACGATGAAGGCGCCGGCAGCGAACTGAGCTCTTACCTGTCCGCGCGGTATCAGCCTTTCGGCTGGCTGCTGCTGCGAGCGTCCTGGGGCGAGGGGTTCCGCGCCGGCAGCATGAACAACCTGTACGACGGCACTGCGTTGTGGCTGCAGACCGGTTTCGACCTGGTGAAATGCCGGCGGGACGGCATCTCCCCTTCGGACTGTTTCGAAGCGGAATTTCCCACCTACACGGGCGGCAACCCGGCGTTGAGGCCGGAGTTGTCCGAAAGCTACAACTTCGGCGTGGTATTGGCCTGGAATTCGTTGACGGCCCGGCTGGATTACTGGAATGTCGATCTTGAGAACGGCATCTCCCTGCCGCCCCTGCAAGGTCTGATCGGCCAGGAGTTCGATGGCCAATGCGCCAACACGGGACGAATCGAGAACACCAGGTACACCGGGACGCCGGCGGAGATCATCCTGTGCGGCAGCGGCAGTCTGCTCAAGCGCGATCCGGCTACGGGCGCTTTGCTCGAGGCCGACGTGCCCTGGGACAACACCTACCGGGCGCAGTTTACCGGCGCCGATTTTCAGGTTTCCTACATCCTGCAAACGCCAAGGCTGGGCTCCTTCCGCTTCAGCATCCAGGCGGGGACCATCCTCCGCCTTCGGACCCGGTCCCGCACCGCCACCCAATTCAGTTCGGGCCTGGGGGCCGTCGCCGGGGCGGCTGCGGCCGCCGGAGCCAGGCCCTCGGACCGGAGCTCCGGGGCCGTCATCTGGCGTTACGGCAGTCACACCTTGTCCGGCTATTTCCACTACGTGGGTGGTTTCGGCTTGCCCCAAGCCGAGTTTTCGATATCGCCGCACACCGAGTTCGACCTGTTCTATCAATGGTCCACTGCCTGGAACGGCCGCATCACCCTTGGAGTCAGAAACATCACCGACGAGGACCCCGAACTCGGCTCATACCGCTCACCGCTCCCGCAGGCCTATAACCTTTACAGCCTCGACGGCCGAGTGTTCTACGCAAGCTACCGCCACTTCTTCTGACAGGATGTTCCCGGGACTCGTCTTACGCCTGCTTTCTTCTGTCAATGACGCGTTGCGCCTTGCCTTGCGACCGGGGCAGATCTCCGGCGTTTCTGATTTCGGCCTGCACTGAGATTCCGAGCAGGTCCTTGATCCGGCCGGTCAGCTCCGCACGCAATACGTCTGCTTCCGGTACGGCATCGGGCCGCCGCTCCACGGAAACCCTGACTTCATCGAGATTGCCGCGCCGGTCCACTTCGATCAGGTAATGCGGGGTAAGCCCGGCGACGCTGAGAACCTGTTCTTCTATTGCGCTGGGATAGACGTTGACTCCGCGAATGATCAGCATGTCGTCGCTGCGCCCGGTGATCCGGGCCATCCGCCGCATGCTGCGCGACGTTCCCGGAAGCAGGCGCGTGAGGTCTCGGGTCCGGTAGCGGATGATCGGCATGGCCTCCTTGGTGAGGCTGGTGAAAACCAGCTCGCCCTCCTCGCCGTCGGGGAGCACTTCGCCGGTTTCCGGATCGATGACCTCGGGGTAGAAGTGGTCTTCCCAGATGGTGGCGCCGTCCTTGCCTTCGATGCACTCTTGCGCAACCCCGGGTCCCATCACCTCGGAGAGTCCGTAAATGTCCACCGCATCCAGCCGCATCCGCGCCTCGATCTCCGCACGCATGGACTCGGTCCATGGCTCCGCGCCCAGTATGCCCACGCGCAGTGACAGCCTTGCCGGGTCCAGTCCCTGGCGGGCGATCTCGTCGCTGATGTTGAGAAGATAGGACGGCGTGACCATGATGATGTCCGGGTCAAAATCACCTATGAGCTGGGCCTGTTTCTGGGTCTGCCCGCCGGACATGGGGATCACGGTGCAGCCCAGGCACTCGGCTCCGTAATGGGCCCCAAGCCCGCCGGTGAAAAGGCCATAGCCGTAGGCCACGTGCACCTTGTCACCGGGCCGACCCCCGGCGGCGTAGATGGAGCGCGCGCATACGCCGGCCCACAGGGCAATGTCGGCTTGTGAGTAGCACACGACGGTGGGCTTGCCGGTCGTGCCGCTGGAGGCATGAATGCGCACCACACGGTCCATCGAAACGCAGCAAAGGCCGAATGGATAGTTGTCGCGGAGATCGGCCTTGGTCGTGAACGGAAACGCGGCCAGGTCTTCAATCGAGTGAAAATCCTCGGGCCTCACGCCCTTTTCATCGAACTTTTGCCGGTAGACGGGCGAATTCCGGTAAACGCGTTGCAGCGTTTTCTTCAGGCGCTGTGTCTGCAAGCCGCGTATTTCGTCGATGCTCGCGCTCTCGATTGCTTCGTAGCCTGTATTGGAACTCAAGATACTGCCGCTGCTCTATGGGATCACGGAATTCGAATATAACACATAATAAATGATAGACCATAAAGAAGTGAGTTATAATAATTGACTTGATAGGAAGTGGTCAGTGTCTTTTTAAACAGATATGTAAAAAGAAACATGAAAACATATAGTTATGTATATGGTAAGTGGCATGCTGGACGTGAAGAAGGGACTCATATTTTCCATTCTGTCACTGGAAAGCGTATCGCTTTGACAAGCAGCGCGGGGATAGACTTCGAACAGGTCCTCAATTACGGGCGATCCGCCGGCGGCCGGGCGCTACGCGCAATGACCATCCACGACCGCGCGCTGGCCGTGAAGGCGCTCGCCAGACACCTCATGTCCCGCAAGGACGAGTTCTACGGGATTTCAGCATTCACCGGCGCCACGCGCGCCGACAGCTGGGTGGACATCGAGGGCGGCATCGGCACGCTGTTCAGCTTTTCCAGCATTGCCCGGCGCGAGTTCGCCAATGAACCCTTCATCGTCGAGGGCGGGCCGGAACGGCTTTCCGCCAACAACACTTTTTCCGCCCGCCACATCCTCACGCCGAAGCGCGGCGTATCCGTGCATATCAATGCGTTCAACTTCCCCTGCTGGGGCATGCTGGAAAAGATCGCCCCCAGCCTGATCGCGGGCGTGCCCGCGGTGGTCAAGCCGGCCACCGGCTCGGCCTATCTCACCGAAGCGATGGTGCGCGAGATCATTTCCTCGGGCTTGTTGCCCGAAGGCGCGCTGCAGTTGATCTGCGGCAGCACCGGCGACTTGCTCGATCACCTCACTGAGCAGGACGTGGTGACCTTCACCGGCTCTGCCGAGACCGGCCGCATGCTCAAGACGCACCCGAACATCATCGCGAAGAGCGTTCCGTTCAACCAGGAGGCCGATTCGCTCAATTGCTGCATCCTTGGCGAGACCGTGGCGCCCGGGGACCCGGAATTCGACCTCTTCATCAAGGAGGTCGCCCGGGAAATGACCTCCAAGGCGGGGCAGAAGTGCACCGCTATCCGGAGGGTCCTGGTGCCTGAACGACAGGTGGACCCGGTCGCCGACGCCCTGCGCGCGCGCCTTTCCGGGGTGACAGTGGGCGATCCATCGGTGGACGGCGTGCGGATGGGTCCGCTGCTGGGCGCGACGCAAAAGGCCGAAGTCCATGGCAGCGTGCAGGCGCTGGCCGAGAATTCCGAGTTGCTGATGGGCGGTGGCGACGATTTTGAACTGATCGGTGACCAGGCCGTCGCCGACGCCTTCTATCCGCCGACCCTTTTGTATTGCGCCGACCCGCTGAATTCGGAGGCCCCGCATTCCGTCGAAGCATTCGGGCCGGTGGCGACCGTCATGCCCTATGCCGACACCGGGGAGGCCGCCCACCTGGCCGGCCTCGGCCGCGGCAGCCTGGTGGGCTCGGTGGTCAGCCACGACGATAGCGAGGCGGCCGAAATCATTCACGAGGCCGCTGCCTTTCATGGCCGCATGCTGGTGCTGAACCGCGACTGCGCCGGGGAATCGACCGGTCATGGCTCGCCGCTGCCGATGCTGGTGCACGGGGGACCGGGTCGCGCGGGAGGTGGCGAGGAACTGGGCGGCGCGCGGGCGGTAAAACACTACATGCAGCGCACCTCGGTACAGGGTTCGCCCACTTCGCTGACGGCGATTACCCGCGAGTACCAGTCCGGCGCCCGCACCCTTGGCACGGAGGTGCACCCGTTCCGCAAACACTTTGAGGACTTGCGCGTCGGCGAGAGCCTGACTACCCATCGTAGGACCGTAACGGAAGCCGATATCGTCAACTTCGGCTGCCTGACGGGCGATCATTTCTATGCGCACTTCGACGAAGAGGCGGCGAAGGACTCGCTTTTCGGCAAGCGCGTGGCGCACGGTTATTTTGTCATTTCGGCGGCTGCGGGCCTGTTCGTTGATCCGTCTCCCGGGCCGGTGCTGGCCAATTACGGGCTGGAGAACCTGCGCTTCATCGAGCCTGTGGGCATTGGCGACACGATAAAGGCGCGCATCACGGTCAAGAAGAAGATTGCCAGGGAAAAACGCCCGGATGAGGACCGGGCCACCGGCGTGGTGGTGTGGGACGTCGAAATCATCAACCAGGAAGACACCGCGGTGGCGCTGTACGACGTGCTTACTCTGGTCGCGAGGACAGGGCAATGACGGAGTACCGCCTGAAAGACGCGGAACTGGAAGCCGCTTTCCGGCAGCGCGTGGAGGACGAGCGCAAGATCGAACCCAAGGACTGGATGCCCGAGGCCTACCGCAAGAACCTGGTCCGGCAGATTTCCCAGCACGCCCATTCCGAAATCATCGGCATGCAGCCCGAAGGCAACTGGATCACCCGGGCGCCCACGCTCAAGCGCAAGATGATCCTGCTGGCCAAGGTGCAGGACGAGGGCGGACACGGGCTCTACCTCTACAGCTCCGCGGAAACCCTCGGCGCCACGCGCGGAGAAATGATCGGGGCCCTGCACGAGGGCCGCGCCAAGTACGCCTCGATCTTCAACTACCCGACGCTTACCTGGGCGGACATCGGAATGATCGGCTGGCTGGTGGACGGGGCGGCCATCGTCAACCAGATTTCGCTGCAGCGCACCTCGTACGGCCCGTATTCGCGGGCGATGATCCGCATCTGCAAGGAAGAGAGCTTCCACCAGCGCCAGGGCTTCGAGATCCTGATGACGCTGACGGCCGGCAGCGACGAGCAGGTGGCCATGGCCCAGGACGCGCTCGACCGCTGGTGGTGGCCCACGCTGATGATGTTCGGTCCGCACGACTCGGATTCGGTGCATAGCGCGAAGTCCATGCAGTGGAAGATAAAACGCAAGAGCAACGACCAACTGCGCCAGGACTTCGTCGATCAGACCGTGCCGCAGGCGGAGTTCCTGGGCCTGAAAATTCCCGATCCGGAACTGAAGTGGAACGAGCAGCGCGGCCACTACGACTTCGGTGAGATCGACTGGGACGAGTTCCGGGCGGTGATTGCCGGCGACGGCATGTGCAACCGCCAGCGGCTTGAGCGGCACAGAAAAGCGCACGAGCAGGGCGAATGGGTACGCGAGGCCATGCATGCCTATGAGATAAAGCGGCACGCCCGCGAGGCCCCCCTGGGACCGGGGGATGCCCTTGGTCCAATACCCGAAGAGGTGACGCCACAATGAGACTCCCCCTTTACGAAGTCTTCGTACGCTCCAAGCGCGGGCTGGACCACAAGCACGTCGGCAGCCTTCACGCCGAAAACGGCGAACAGGCGTTGAAATACGCCCGCGACTGCTACACCCGTCGCAGCGAGGGCGTCAGCATCTGGGTCGTCAAGTCCAGCGACATCGTCGCATCCCAGGAAGAGGACGCAGCCAGCTTCTTCGATCCTTCCGACGACAAGCCCTACCGGCACGCCACCCATTACCGCCTTCCAAAGGGGGTAAAGAACCTGTGAGCCGCTCTTCCTCCCTCGCTCCCAGGCTGTTCGATTTCGTCCTGGCGCTTGGGGACGACTCCATGGTGCTGGGCCAACGCCTTTCCGAGTGGTGCGGGAACGCGCCCTTGTTGGAAGAGGACCTGGCGATCGCCAACGTTGCGCTCGATTACATCGGTCGCGCGGACCTGTTTTACCGCTATGCCGCCGAACTTGACGGCAGCAGGCGCAGCGCCGATGAAATCGCCTTCCTGCGCGACAGCCGCGAGTATCGCAACCTGTTGATCTGCGAACTTCCGGTGGGCGATTTCGCCTTTACCGTGGCCCGCCAGGCTATGGTCGATACCTTCAACCGGCCCTATCTCGAGAGACTGGTGAAGTCCACCGATTCCCGTATCGCCGCAATCGCCGCCAAGGCCGTCAAGGAAAGCCGCTATCACCTCAAGCGCAGCCGCGAATGGGTCATGCGCCTGGGTGACGGCACCGCCGAGAGTCATGAGCGAATGCAAGGCGCGTTCGACAAGCTGTGGGGCTATGGGCCGGAAATGTTCCGGATGACGGAGGATGAGAATGCGCTTCTTGAGAGCAGAGTCTCGGTGGATCGAGCCGCTTTGAGGTCGGACTGGGAAGAGCGGATGACGGGATTGCTGAACAAGGCCACGCTGACCCTCCCGGCGCAGGAGTGGATGATCACCGGCGGCCGCGACGGCGTGCATACGGAGTATCACGGCTACCTGCTGGCCGAAATGCAGTACATGCAGCGCTCGTACCCGGGCCTCGCCTGGTAACCCGCACCGGTGAAAGCAGAACGTTTCTATTCCCTGCGGGTGGCCGAAGTCCGCCCGGAGACCCGCGACGCCGTGTGCGTGACCCTCGATGTCCCGGAGCCGCTAAAGGAGACGTTTCGCTACGTTCAGGGCCAATTCCTGACGCTGAGTGCCGAAATCGACGGGCAGGAAGTCACCCGCTCGTATTCGATCTGCTCGGGTGTTGATGACGGCAGCCTCACAGTAGGGATCAGGAAGATCGACGGCGGCGTTTTCTCCACCTTCGCCAACGAACAACTGCGCCCCCAAAACGAGATCCGGGTCATGCCTCCTCAGGGCAGCTTTCACACGCCACTCTTGCCCGACAACGCCAGAAACTACATGTGTATCTGTATCGGCTGCGGGATCACGCCGATCCTTTCGATCGCCAAGTCCATCCTCAAGCGCGAACCGCTCAGTGTCGTGACCCTCCTGTACGGCAACCGTAACTCCGCCAGCGTGATGTTCAAAAACGAGCTGAGTTTTCTCAAGAACCGCTACATGACGCGCTTCAATTGGGTCAATATCCTTAGCCGCGAGGAGCAGGACGCCGAGGTATTGCACGGGCGCCTGGACAATCGCAAGGGCGGCGAACTGCAAAGAAAGCGCTTGATCGACATTGCCGCCACCGACGAGTTTTTCCTTTGCGGTCCGCAGTCGATGATCTCCGAAGTCTCCCGCGGCCTGCGCGCCTCGGGCGTGGACGAGTCGCATATCCACTACGAGTTGTTTTCCTCGTCGGTGGATGACGCCCAGGCCGTGGTGGAGAAGCACCTGGCGCGCGCTGAGCAGTACGCCGGCCGGGTCAGCGAAGTCACGGTCACCGTGGCGGGCCGCTCGTCGAAGTTCGAGTTGTCGACCGACGGCGAGAGCATACTGGACGGGGCGCTCCGCAACGGCGCCGACCTGCCTTTCTCATGCAAGGGCGGGGTTTGCGCGACCTGCCGGGCGCGGTTGCTTGGGGGTGACGTCGAGATGGACATAAACCACGCGCTGAGTGCGCAGGAACTGGACGAAGGCATGGTCCTCACTTGCCAGGCACACCCGATCTCGAAGCAGGTCGTGGTGGACTTCGACCAACTATGACCGAGCCTCGCATCACGCCGCAGACCGTCGCCGGTCGTATTGCCGACCGCTCCATCAGCGGTACTTCCCTGGTAGTCACGGTATTCGGCGACTCGGTGTCCCAGCACGGCGGCTGGATCTGGCTTGGAAGCCTGATCGAAGCGCTGGAGCCCTTCGGCCTCGGCGAGCGAAATGTGCGCACCGCGGTCAATCGGCTGGCCAAACAGGACTGGCTCAAGGTGGACAGGGTTGGCAGGCGCAGCTACTTCTGCTTCACCGAAGAGGCCCAGGCCCACTATGAACGCGCCGCCAGGCGCATATATTCGTCCCGCCGCAAGGAATGGGACGGCTACTGGACACTCGTGCTTCCGGTGGCCGTTGCCGAGCGCAAGCGGGAGGAATTGATCAAGAGCCTGTCGTGGCAGGGCTTCAGTTCGCTGGCCGGCGGCATGTACGCTCGTCCGTCCGCCGAGCGCGCGGAACTGGACGACACGATCGCCGGACTCGACCTTGGCGGCCAGGTCGCGGTGCTGCAGGCATCTGCCGAAGATTCCCAATCCCGGTCCGCCATCCGGGAACTGGTCCGTACAAAATGGAAGCTCGACGAAATCCGGGACCTGTACGACGAGTTCCTGGAGTTCTATCGACCCCTGGCGCGAGATCTGGATCCGGACGAGCTGGGGCCCGGGCAGAGCTTCTGGCTCAGGACGCTGATGGTGCACGACTATCGCCGCGTCCTGCTGCGCGATCCCGGCTTCCCGGACCTGGTATTGCCGACCGGTTGGTTCGGCTTCGCAGCCTACGAGCTGATCAAGCGCACCTACAAGGTCCTCGCGCCCTCATCGGAGCAATACATTCGCGAGGCACTGGAAAATGCCGAAGGACCGATGCCACCGGCCCGCCGCCGCTTCCACCGCCGCTTCGACGGCCTCGATAGCTAATCGGCTAGGACGACTGACCGCCCAGGAAAACCTTGCTGCAGAACTCGGTTCTGCTGTTCACCGACAACTTGTCGAACAGGTGCTGGATATGGCTGCGCAGCGTTGGCAGGGAAATATGCAGCTCCCTGCTGATGATCTTGTCCGAACCTCCTTCCAGCACGGCGCAGGCAACCTCGAGTTCCCGCGGCGTCAAGCCGAACTGGTCGAAGAGTTGCCTGCGGATTTCCTCGAGGTCCAGCGCCGGAACCTGATGTTTGGCAAACAGGATGTTGCGCATCGCGTTTTGAAAGTGCGGCGCAATCATGTCGAGAATCTGAAGATCCCGCCGATCGAAGTTCTCGCGTTGCCTTGACCGCCAGACGCGGAAATCCCCGATGTTCCGGTTGCCGTTGTCGTACACGTAAATGTTGATTCCGTAATACAGACCGTCCACCGCCAGGAAGTCATTGAAGAACTCGGTCTTGATCAGGTCACGCTGCTGCATTACCTCATTTGCGGACACCGCCCTTCGATACGGCTGCATCCTGAAGGTGATCGGGTCGTGAAACTGGAAATACTGCTCGTAGAGTTTCAGGTTGTCCGGCGACATGTTCAGATAGACGGGACTGTCGAACACCCCACCTTTTTCGTCCCACACAAAAGAGGCGAAGTAGTCCGCCTGGAGGAGGTCAAGCAATGCTTCTCCGGCGCGTCTTCGTATGGCCTGATCGTCCAGGCTGTCGTTCAAATGCTGGATAACACTCAGCAACTTGCGCCATTCTTTCTGTGTCAAGTCCACGCACTTACTCTATCAGCGCCGCGACTCCCCGGGAGTCGCACTAGAAACGGTAGGAAAGGGTCGCGCCATACATTCTGGGGTCGCCGAACACCGCGACTACGCTGGAGGCAATTGTGTAGACATGGCCGATGTACTCCTCGTCGGCCAGGTTCCTGCCCCATAGCGCCAGTTCCAGCGCTCCGCTGCTGCTGGTCCAACTCACCCTGGCGTCGAATAGATCGAACTCAGGCTGGATCGCCCACGGCTCCAGTTCGCCCCGCTGGTCGTCGGTGTATCGCCAACTTAAGTTGATCCCCAACTCCGAGCCGTTGGCCAGCGCCATGGCGTAATCGGCGTTGATATTGAACTTGTTCTCAGGCGCCCGTATCAGGTCCTGGCCGGACTGGTCCGGGAAAGCGGTACCGGGAATGTTCGTGTCGCCGAATTCACTGTCCTGGAAGGCGTAGAAACCCGACAGCGTGAGCTGCTCGGTCAGCACCCAGGTCGCTTCCACTTCGATTCCCTGGACCTGCGCGTCACCGGCATTGAAGGTCTGGAAGGTTCCGAACGCCGCGGCCGCGCTGAGGGGCCCGAAAGTCTGGATCTGCAGGTCCTTGTAGTCGGTGAAGAACAAGGCTGCGTTCAAGCGAAAATTGCCGGCCAGGTCGGTCTTGAGTCCCAGCTCGAAATTGAGTGCTTCCTCCTGGTCCAGGGGTTCGGTGAATTCGATGCCCTGCGGGGCGGCGGCGAAACCACCGCTTTTGAATCCCCAGGAAACGGTGCCGTATACCGTTGTGTCGTCGTTGGGGAAATAGGCAAGCGACAGCTTGGGAGTAAACGCGCTCCAGTTCTCGCTCACGGAGTTTGAGAAAGTCTGGTTGATGACCACGAAATCGCCGGCTATTGCGTCGTTGTCGATCGCCTTCCTGTCGGCGCTGTAGCGGCCTCCCGCGGTGAGTTCCCAGTTGTCCGCGAAGGTCCAGTCGAACTGGCCGAAAGCCGCGTAACTGGTGGTCCGGTTGATCTGCCGGTACCAGTCGGTGGCGGAGTTGTCCGCGGTCGGCGTGCAATCGCTGGTAGTCACGTCATTGTCGAAACACTCGGTACGGTCGGTTTCCTCTCGCAAGTACCAAAGTCCGGCAACGTAGTCGATGTTCTCACCCAGGCTCGATACCCAGCGGAATTCCTGTGTGAATTGATCGGTCAGGTCGAAGATGTCGTCGTTGATCTGGTTGAACAGCGGCGGCAAGGGGGACGCGGGGGTGCCGGTGGAGTCCATGTTCCAGTCCGCTTCGTTCTCCCGGTAGGCCGTGATCGAAATCAGCTCTCCGGTTTGTAGGCTCCAATTGAGTTTCGCGCTCACGCCCCAGGCGTCTCTTTTTGCGTAACCGTCGATCGGTCCGGCCGAACAGTCCGCGCCACGTCCGGCGCACAATTCCGCGTAACTGCCGGGAACGGGCGCTGCCCAGAAGGCCGGGTCGCCGGCATCACCAGTCGCCACCGGAGTGCGCGCCATGTCCTCGATGTCCAATTGATTGAAATCGGCGCTGAGCAGGGCTTCGAAGTCGTCGCCGACGTAGAGCAACTGCCCACGCAACGCTCTCACGTCGTCGTCCTTTTGCTTCTTGTCCAGGTACACGTTGTCCACCCAGCCGTCGCGCTTGCGAAAACTGAACGACGCCTTGCCGGCCCAGCCACCGCCAAGCGGTCCGGTGAGCAATCCCGCGACATCGCGGCGCTTGTAATTGCCGAGATTCACACGCACCCTGCCGGCAAGCGATTCGCTGTTCGGCCTGGTGGATACCACGTTGATTGCTCCGCCGATCGTGTTCTTTCCGTACAGGGTTCCCTGCGGCCCGCGCAGGACTTCGACCCGCTCGAGGTCGAACAATTCCGGATTGATATTCGATACCCGGCCAAGGTAGACGTCGTCGACGAACACCGCTACCGAATTGTCGGTTCCCGCACCGTCGTCGTTCGACGACGCGCCCCGCAGAGCAACGATGTTCTGCCCCGGGGAGAACGGCGAGAAAGTAAGCCCCGGGATGCGGGTGGCGATATCTGTAATGTCGTGAATATCCGCCTGCTCGATGGTGACGCTGCTCAATGCGGTGATTGCGTTCGGGACCTCCTGTAGGTTCTCCGCCCGCCTTTCCGCGGTGATGACGATCTCTTCGAGCTCCTGGCATTGAAGGGCGCCTGAAAACAGGACTGCAGCGAAAATTGCGGTCGCCGGAATTCTGAGATTCAACATTCTGGTTTCTCCTTTTCTCTGGCCGGTGCTTGCGCCGGCTCGCTATGGCCCGACCTCCCTGATCAGCGCCTCGATTGCGCTCCCGATGGCCAATACCCGCCGGTCGCTCCCTTCCGGCCCGTCGATTTCGACGCCGGCCGGCATCTCACCGGCGTTCACCGGAAGAGGAATGGACAAACCGGGAATTCCCGCGTTGCTTCCGGGGTCCGTATTGCGGATATAGGTCGGGAAAGTGGGGACTTGCCGGCCGTTCAGCTCGACTGTTTCCCCGGACTCGCGTATGGGCCGCGCCGTTAGTGGCGTGGTCGGGAAAAGAATCGCGGTTACGCGATAGCGCGCAAAGTATTCCGCGTAAGTGGCCTTTAGTTTTGGCCTGCCATGGTCGATGGCGTGCCTGTAATCGGCTTCCGAGATTTGCTTGTTCACGACTCCGGCGAAGATTTCCCTTACGTCCGGGCTCGCGATGGAATCCGCCAAGGCCTCAAACGACTGGTTCGGCAGGTAAGTGGCGAGGTATTCGCGAAGCAGGACGCCGGTTTCGAACAGCACGACAGGAAAGCTCACCGCCTGGTTCAATTCGGCAATGCCCTCCAGGTTTCCTTCCACCAGAACCACGCCTGCCTCGCGCAACGCTGCCAGCAGCGTCTCCATGCTGCGGCGAACCTGCGGTTCGAGACCGTCGTAGAAATACTCGCCCGGCACACCCAGGCGCAGCCCCTTCAATGCCGCGGTCGCGAGATCGGTGTCTTCCCCCGCCATGACCGCGTCAAGCAGGGCAACATCGGTTACGTTTCGGCCCATGGGGCCGACCGTGTCCCGGGTGCTGGAAATTCGCGTAAGACCTGCCGATGGGTAGCGGCCAACGGTGGGCCGGAAGCCGACAATCCCGTTGAGAGCAGCCGGAATACGGCTGCTGCCCCCGGTATCGGTGCCCAGGCCGGCAAGCGCCATTCCCGCCGCCACGGCCGCCGCCGTTCCACCGCTGCTCCCGCCGGCGATATAGTCCGGGTCGCAGGCGTTGCCCACAGCGCCGTATGCGGAATTTATGCTGGTAATGCCGAACGCCAGTTCGTGCATGTTGGTCTTGCCGACCACGATCGCGCCGGCCGCCTTCAGACGGGCCACGACGGTCGCGTCCTCATCGGGGACGAAGGTCTTGAGTGCGGGTGTTCCCGCTGTGTTCGGCATTCCCGCTACGTGAATGTTGTCCTTGATGGCGACGGGGACGCCATGCAGGGGGCCGAGCCTTGCATCCTGCTTGCGCCGCCGGTCGGCTTCGCGGGCCCGGGCCAGCGCGCCGTTGCGATCCACGGAGATGAAGGCATTGAGCCTCTTGCGTTGATCTATGGCGTTCAGGGCCTGGGCAGTGAGACCTTCGCTGGTCACTACGCCTTCAGCCATCAATTGTTGTATCCGGGGAATGGGCGCCTGGAGCACTGCGGACGCAACCGCAAACTGCGCACCAAGGAAAACCAGCGCTGGCAGGAGCAGAACGCTCCGTATGAAGTGCCTCTTCACGATGCCCCCAAGCTATCAAGCAGGGGGGGCAAAAGAAATCATCAAGATTGATGAGATCCTGAGCCTTGGGCCGCCAGTTCAGTGCACGGGAGAATGCCGCCATGGGCGGCGAAAATCGTATGCGTGCCTCAATCCCGGGTCTGAGGACCCGGCGTTAAATCCTGAAGCGCAGGAACAGGGCCGCGATAGCGGCTACGAACAGCGGAATGGAGAAAAGAATGTACAGCTCGGGGCCGGTCCAACTGGCGTCCAGCAGCAAGCCGGCCAAGGTCGGCGACACCACGCCTCCCCATCGTCCCAGACCTATGGCCACGCCGGTTCCCGTGGTGCGCACTTCGGTCGGATAGATTTGCGGTGCGGCCGCATAGGCGCCGATGATGCAACCTGTGCCGAAAAGGCCCACCAGGAAGGCCAGCACAAGGGCGGCGTAGAGTTCTCCCGCAAAGGCACCGAAAGCGATCATCAGGACGCCACCCAATAGCGCATAGCCTGATTGCAGCCAGTTGAGCCGTATTCGCGAGGCAAGCAGGCCCAGGGCAATGCCGCCGATGATGGCGCCCGCGTTCAGGATGATGCCCCCGGACAGCCCCGCCTGTTGAGAAAGGCCGGCGTCGATCAACAGCTTGGGCGTCCATGACATGAAGAAATAGAACACCAACAGGGTGCAAAAGAAGCAAACCCAGAGCAGAAGCGTGTTTCGGGCCCGCCCTTGCCGGAACAGACTCAATATGCTGGCGCGCCGCGGGCGCACCGACGAGCGCTCTTCCAGTGCGTCCACCGGTGTCTTGCCCATGCGGGCAAGCAGCCGGTTCACCTTCTCGAGCGCGTCCGGAGGCCTGCTGCTAAGCAGGTAGTCCAGTGACTCCGGAAGGGCCGCCTTGGCCACGGGAATCATCAGGCCCGAGAGAACTCCGCCGAATACGAAGGCCCAGCGCCAGCCGAGTCCGAGAATTATCGGCACGGCCACTGATCCCCAGACCAGTGCGCCGGCGGGGAAGCCGGCCTGCAGGATGCTGAGGGCAAAGGTCCGCCGGCGCCTGGAAGAGTATTCCGAGACCACTACCGTGAGGCTGGCCAGCATGGCGCCGATGCCCAGTCCGGTGAAGAAACGCAGGGCGATCAGCTGCGTGTAATTGGCTGCTGCCGCCGATGCCAACATGCCGGCGGTGACGGCGGCAAGAGACCATAGCGTCATGCGCCTCCTGCCGAAGACATCCGCCAGCGGCGCCAGGAAGAGCGAGCCCAGGGCCATGCCGATCGGGCTGGCGGACAGAAGCAGGCCGGTGACAAAATCGCTCAGCGCCCAGTCATCGGCGACAAACGGCGCGGCGAAGGACATCACCAGGACGTCGTAGCCATCCAGCATGTTGATTGCCAGACAGACGGTTACCGCCCAAACCTGGAAGCCGCTCATGGGCGTGTTGTTGATTTGATCCTGGACCGATTTCACTATGGCTCCCGCTAACCCGCAGGATTGTTTGCAAGCCGGACTTCGGCCAGCGCCTGGATGTGGTCGTCGGCTTCGGCGCAAGCGATGATCGTGGCCGCACCCAGCTCCGGGTCATTCACTCTCTCGCCCGGTTCGGCGTTCGTATCCGGGGCAAGTCGCAGGAGCCGCATTCGCCGCTTGGGCGTGCCCCGATATTCCATTCGCGCAATGATTTCCTGGCCCACATAGCAACCCTTGGAAAAGCTGACTGCGCCCGAGAGGTCGAGGTTGAGTGAGTGCGCCAGGAACTTTCCGCTTGTCCTCTCGTCCACCCAGGGGAGTTCCGCGGCGATATCCGCCAACCGCCATTGCGCGCTTGTCCAGCTTGCATCGGCGGTAGCGGCCTGGACCGGCGGGTCGCCCAACAGGAGTGCACGGGCACCCCCGCCGGGCAAGAGAACGGCGCAGTACCCCGACGTGCTTGCGCAATCCCATGCTTCGCCGGGGGCGAGGGCAAACAACGCCTCTGCGCCCATGCATCCATACACCGGCCCGTCCGCCACTTCGATCCGCACCCTGGACCGCAGTATGTATCGGCCAAGGCCGGCGGCGCAGGTGTCGGCCATTTCGGCGGGCAGCACGAGCCAGGTCGAGTCCGCCCATTCGATGGCCACCATCACGCAAAGGACCCGTCCCTGGCGGTTGCACCAGGCTGCGGGCGCGGCCCGGGCGGCCGTAACAATCGCCATGTCCTGGCTGAGTTGGCCCTGCAGGAATTCGCGGCGGTCCTCGCCGCTGACTTGCAGCGCGACGAAGTCCTCCAGCCGCAGTATTCCGGGCGCGTCGTTCATGGAAGAATCAGCACCCGGGACGGAATGTCCGCGCAAGCGGATGCGGGCTACAATTGCACACCCTCACAGCCATCCCTTGTTCATTCCGTACATGCCTCCCGCCGCGAACCGGCCGCTTTCGCCCCATCTGTCCGTGTATCGCTGGCAGTACACCATGGCCCTTTCTATTCTGCACCGCTTCACCGGGGTCATGCTATCGGTGGGAGCCGTGGCGGGGGTCGCCTGCCTGCTGGCGCTGGCCTCCGGGTCGCAATGGGGCGGGCGACTGGAAGCCTTGTTCGGGTTTGGAATTGTTCGCCTGGCGGCGCTGGGCTGGGTCTATTGCCTGTTCTATCACCTGGCCAACGGCGTGCGGCACCTGGTGTGGGACATCGGCAGGGGATTCGACCCGAAGCACGCCCGGGCGTCGGGCTGGTTCGTGTTTGTATTCTCGCTGGCCGCCACCGGAGCGTACTGGTTGTGGGGGCCGTTCGAGGGCCGGCTGCTGTGAGTTTGCGAACTCCCCTGGGCCGCGTCGCGGGGCTGGGCTCCGCGGGTCATGGCACCGCACACTGGTGGGCGCAGCGGATCAGCGCCGTGGCGCTCATTCCGTTGGCGCCGTGGTTCCTGTGGCGGCTGGCGTCCTTGCCGAGCCTGCATTACGACGACCTTTTTCACTGTTTTCAGGGTCTGGGCAACGCTACGCTGCTCACCGCCTTTCTGCTGGCGCTGCTGTACCACTCCGAACTTGGCGTGCGTGTAGTGCTGGAGGATTATGTGGGCGGCGCCTTGAGAGTGGCCTGCCTGATCATTTCAAAACTGGCGCACATCGTGATGGCTTTGGCCGGCCTGCTCGCCATTGCGCGCATCGTCACCCATACCCAACTCTAGAGCTTGCAAAGATGCCCGGTGATTATTCCGTAATCGATCACACTTTCGACGTGGTTGTCGTCGGCGCCGGCGGCGCCGGTCTGAGGGCCACTTTCGGGCTGGCCGAAGCGGGCCTGGCGACGGCCTGCATCACCAAGGTGTTTCCCACCCGCAGCCACACGGTGTCCGCGCAGGGCGGCATCAGCGCAGCGCTGGGCAACATGGGCGAGGACGACTGGCGCTGGCACATGTACGACACCGTAAAGGGATCGGATTGGCTTGGCGATCAGGACGCAATCGAGTACATGTGCAAGGAAGCGCCGCGGGCGATCATCGAGCTGGAGCATTACGGCATGCCGTTTTCACGCACCGAGGACGGCCGCATATACCAACGGGCCTTCGGCGGCATGACAACGCACTACGGCGAAGGCCAGGCGATCCGCACCTGCGCGGCTGCCGATCGCACCGGCCACGCTATGCTGCACACCCTGTACCAGCAATCCCTGCGCCACGAAGCGCAGTTTTTCGTCGAGTACTTCGCCATCGACCTAATCATGGTGGACGGCGTTTGCCGCGGCGTGATGGCGATCGACCTGGCGACCGGCGATCTGCACCGGTTCAATGCCCACCGCGTCATTCTCGCGACCGGCGGTTACGGCCGCGCCTATTACGCTTGCACCTCGGCGCATACCTGCACCGGCGACGGCAACGGCATGGTGCTGCGCGCCGGACTGCCCTTGATGGACATGGAGTTCGTGCAGTTCCACCCCACCGGAATCCAGGGCGCCGGTTGCCTGATCTCCGAGGGCGTTCGTGGCGAGGGCGGCTATCTCACCAATTCCGAGGGCGAGCGCTTCATGGAGCGCTACGCACCATCGGCCAAGGACCTGGCCTCCCGCGATGTGGTCAGCCGCGCGATCACGATTGAAGTGCGCGAGGGACGGGGCATGGGGCCGCACAAGGATTTTGTGCATCTGAATATCATGCACCTCGACCCGGCTGTGATTGCCGAGCGGCTTCCGGGCATTGCCGAAACGGCCAAGGTGTTCGCCGGCGTCGACGTCACCAGCGAGCCGATTCCGGTGGTGCCTACCGTCCACTACAACATGGGCGGTATCCCCACCAACTACCACGGCGAAGCGCTCAAGGACAAGGACAACATCGCGCCCGGGCTGATGGCCGTAGGAGAAGCGGCCTGCGTGTCGGTGCACGGCGCCAATCGCCTGGGCTCGAACTCGCTGCTGGACCTGGTCATATTCGGCCGCGCCGCGGCGCGGCGTTGCGCCGAGACGCTGCGCGGCGAGGGTCCTCCGGATCCGCTTCCCCCCGGCGCCGGCGACGAGGCCATCGCGCACCTGGATCGCCTCCGCCACGCCGACGGCTCGCGGCCTACCGCGGAGATTCGCGTCGAGATGCAGCGCGTGATGCAGGACCACGCGGCCGTTTTCCGCACCGGCGAGGTACTGAGCGAGGGCGTGTCCAGGCTCAAGGAGACGATCGAGAGTTTTTCCGAGGTGAAGATCGCAGACCGGTCGCTGATCTGGAACACCGACCTGGTTGAAACCCTGGAGCTTGAGAACCTTCTGGGGCAGGCCATGGCGACGATGGCTTCGGCCGCCGCCCGACAGGAGAGCCGCGGCGCCCATGCGCGCGAGGACTTCCCCGATCGCGACGACGGCAACTGGTTGAAACACAGCTTGTCCTGGGTGGACGATGCCGGCAAGTCGCGGCTGGACTACCGCCCGGTGCAACTCGAGACCATGACCGACGAGGTGGAAACCGTCGCGCTCAAACAGCGCGTTTACTAGTGCCGTGTCACGCTCATATTGTCGTATCAGCGTGACACGGCACTAGAAATTCGGAACAATCCGCGCGCATCCCCGCCGTGTTTCCAACAGATGAGACTCCTCCCGGACTTCGACGATTTCGCTGCGCGCCATGGAAAAGGGCACAGCCAGGTCGTCTGGACGACGCTGGTGGCCGACTTGGAGACGCCGGTCTCGGCGATGCTGAAGCTGGCGGAAGGCCAACCCAACAGTTTCCTCCTGGAATCCGTGGAAGGCGGGGAAGTGCGCGGCCGCTACTCGATTATCGGCATGAAACCGGACCTGATCTGGCGCTGCCACGGCAACCGGGCCGAGATCAATCGCACGGCCCTGGAGGACGCGGACCGGTTTGAGCCCTGCAGGGGCGACGCGCTGGAGGAACTGCGCCGGCTGATAGCCGACACCCGCATCGAATTGCCGGAAACCCTGCCGCCGATGGCCGCCGGGCTGGTGGGCTATATGGCCTACGACACCGTCCGTATGATGGAGCGCCTGCCAAAGCCGAATCCCGACCCGCTGGGTCTGCCGGACGGCGTCTTTTTGCGCCCCACGGTGATGGCCATCTTCGACTCCGTAAAGGACCTGGTGACTTTTGTGACTCCGGTGCGTCCGTCCGGCGGGGCCGGCGCGCAGGCAGCCTACGCTCAGGCCAGGAACACGCTGTCGGAAGCCGTGGCCCGGCTGGCCGAGGGCCGGTACCATGCGCAGGGGCGCGGTGAACGGGCGCCGCGGGCGCCCAGGCCCACCTCGAACATGAGCCGCGACGCCTTCTGCCGAATGGTCGGTAAGGCCAAGGAGTACATCGCCGCGGGCGACATTTTTCAGGCCGTGCTGTCGCAGCGTTTCAGCCTGCCCTTCGAACTGCCGCCTTTTGCCCTCTACCGAGCGCTGCGGCGCACCAATCCTTCGCCGTTCATGTATTTCCTGAACCTCGACGGTTTTGCGATCGTGGGTTCCAGTCCCGAGATTCTTGTGCGCCTTCGAGACGGCCTCGTCACCGTGCGTCCGATCGCCGGAACCCGGCGGCGCGGCGCGAACCGGGCTGAAGATGAAGCACTGGCCGACGATCTCCTGTCCGACGCCAAGGAATGTGCCGAGCACCTGATGCTGCTTGATCTGGGCCGCAACGATGTGGGCCGGGTTGCGAAGATCGGCAGCGTAAAGGTGACGGAACAGATGGTCATCGAGCATTACTCGCACGTGATGCACATCGTCTCCAATGTTCAGGGAGAAATAGACGAACGGCACGGGGCGATGGATGCGCTTTGCGGCGCATTTCCGGCCGGCACGGTAAGCGGTGCTCCCAAGGTGCGCGCTATGGAGATCATCGACGAGCTGGAGCCGGAAAAGCGCGGCGTCTATGCGGGCGCCATCGGCTATTTCTCCGCCAACGGCAGCATGGACACCTGCATCGCCCTGCGCACCGCTGTGGTCAAGGACGGGACCATGCACGTGCAGGCCGGTAGCGGCATCGTCGCCGACAGCGACCCTGCGGCCGAGTACGAAGAGAGCCGCAACAAGGCCAACGCCCTGATCCGGGCCGCCGAGGAGGCCGTCCGTTTCGCGGCCCTGGACACCTGACATGCTGGTCATCATCGACAACTACGACAGCTTTACCTACAACCTCGTCCATCTGGCGGGCGAACTGGGTGCCGAATCACAGGTGTTCCGCAACGACGCGATCAGCGCCGACGGCGTGTTGGCGCTTGAGCCCCGGGCGATTGTGCTTTCGCCGGGCCCCGGCTATCCCGAGAGCGCCGGCATCTGTCTGGAACTGGCAAGGAAAGCGGCCGGAAAGGTTCCGCTTCTCGGCGTTTGCCTGGGGCATCAGACAATCGGCCAGGCATTCGGCGGCCGAATTGTTCGCTCGCCGCGCATCATGCACGGCAAGCTCAGCGAAATCCGGCATTCAGGAACCGGCCTTTTTGATGGATTGCCCGCGGATTTCAAGGCGACCCGCTACCATTCGCTGGTAGTCGAGCAGAGTTCGCTTCCGGATAGCCTTCACGTAAACGCCCAGGCCGACGACGGAGCGATCATGGGGCTGACACACCGTAAACACCTGGTGTTCGGCGTTCAATTTCACCCGGAGAGCATTGCTTCCGAACACGGTCATGCCCTCATGTCCAACTTTTTTCGTATCGGCAAACTGCGGCGAATGGACTCACAGCAATGACTCAAGACTCCAACGGGGGCGCATATGACTGATGACTCCAGGCTGAAATCCGGTTCCAGGGGTTTGACTCGGCGGTTCACAATTCTGGCCGGAGTTGGGTTGGCCGCCGCAGGTACGATTCTGGACGCGGCAAGAAAAACGTCTGTGGCTCAAGACGCGTCCGCCTTCTATCCGCCGGTCACGCCGGGCATTGAACCGCGGGGCGCCAAAGTTCAGCCTTACCCGGCGGCCTGTGTGCAATCCGGCGTTATTCGCACATTTGATTCATCGGGAAATTTCCTTCCCGACGCTCTAGGCAAAAATGTCGACGCCATGTGCGAACTGATCAGGCGCGGCGCCGACGAACATGGGGCGCGCTTGATGTCGTTTCCGGAGTTCGGCCTGCAAGTCCCCAGTGCACCCATGACGCCGGCCCAATGGTGGCCGGGAACCATCCGCGCCGACGGGCCGGAGATCGACCGCATCGGCAAGGCCGCGCAGGATGCCAACGCTTATGTCGCCTTCAATCCGATGGAAGGCATCGACAGGTTTCCCGGCCGGTACTTCCTCGCGGGAATGATTGTGGGACCCAGCGGCGATTTGATCCTCAACTACAGAAAACTCACAGGCCTCACCGGCAAGACCCGCCCCGGCGACCTCCTGTCCGCCTGGCTGGATCACTTCGGCGAAGACAGTCTGTTTCCCGTTGCCGATACACCAATCGGCCGGCTCGCCTGCGTGGTGGCCGGTGACATGAACTACCCGGAAATCGCGCGGGGCATGGTCCTGAAGGGTGCGGAAGTGATCTTGAGCCCCACGGCGTCTGCCACATATCCCGCGGATCACGATTTCGAAGTGCCTGTGAACACCACCATGACGCGCCGGGTGCGCGCCTACGAGAACGTGGCGTACGTGCTGTTGTCCGATCTCGGCCCGGTGGGCGTCGATCCGCAGCCGCCCTTCGGTCGGCGCCAGCCGTCGCAAATTATTGATTTCAAAGGCAACAAACTGGCCGGCACACAATCCGGCGGTGTGGAGTATGCGGTGGCCACCATCGACATCGACGCGCTGCGTCGCGAGCGCACGTCTCTAGGCGGCTCGAACCTGCTTTCCCACCTGCAGATGCCCTTGCACCGGGGCATGTACAGCGCCACGGACTTCGCCCCTGTCAATACCCACCTTGATGCGCCGTTGGTTTCAACCGATGAACACCGGTCGGCACAACGCGAAACCGTAAGCCGTCTTGTCGCCGAGGGAATCCTGGTGCCTCCCGGAATCGGGTGACGGGACAAAAGTTTCTGTAACTGACATTTGATTGGGAGAATGAAAATGTTCGAACGACGGTTAATTGAAATCGCAGGTATCGCGGTGGTTCTGGCCTGCCTGGGATCGATGCCGGCCAAGGCTCAGAGCCCGCTGGAACAGGACCTCGAACAAATCATGAAGTGGTGGCCGGGAACCTACAACAACGACCGTCAGGTAGCTGATGTCGAAGCGCAAATGGGCGAAGAGAATTTCACCGGGGAGGTCTGGCGTCTCGATGGAAGTGGCATGGGCGGCTATCTCAACGTGACATCCCACTACATACGCCTGGATGCACCGGCAATCGGCGACAACGTGTTGTACGTTGAAGAGTACCGCGACGGTCAGCCGGGCGAGACCTATCGTCAACGCGTTTACATATTGTCCGTCGACGAAGAGGAACAGGTCATCAGAGTCAACCTCGCCAACTTCAAGGACCGTGAAAAATACATCGGCGCGTACCGGGATATTTCAATGCTTGACGGCATAAGCAGTGACGATATCGCACCGTTCCCCGGGATCTGTGATCTCATCGTTGAACAGCGGGGCAACCGCTATCACATGCGCATGCGCACCAATGCCTGTGCCTTCGGCGGCCAGGCGTTCAGCTATGAAGCCGCAATCACCGGCGACGACTTCTGGTTTCGCGACAAGATCGTGCGCCTTGATGACGGCACGGTCGTCATGACCATGGCGAATTTCAACTTTCACAAGTCGGACAGGGTGGACTGACCACCTCTTCCAGGCCACATATTGCGTATGGCCATACTGCAACTTCTCCAATGGTGCTGACCAGTCTCGATAACGCCGGAAACTATAATCGGCTAACGAACGTCAAGCCGTTGAGAGCGCGGCAGCCGGCATTGAAATGAATGAAGAGAATTCCATTCTGGAAATCCGCTTCAGCGGCGATGCTGTTGACCGTGGCAGGGTGCCGGCGGCGCACCTGGTCACTTTTCTTTCCAACTGGCGGAAAGTGCTGCAGCGTACCGGGCGCGTGCTGCGCGGCGAAGCGAAGAGCGTGCGGCGCGGACAGCCGCCCCAGGACCTTCAGGCGGAGCTCGAGTTTGAAGTGGTATCGCTTGACGGGATGGGCCGCGGCGCCGTAATGAGATTGGAACGAAGGCTCGGAAACGCCTCGTTTCCGGAGATGGATTTTGGCCTCAAGGTTCTGCAGACAGCGGTCAGTGGCCTGAAGGCCCTGCAGGGCGAGGATCCGGCCGAGCCAATGCCCGTGGGTCTGGATCCCGGCGTGCTGCGGGCCTGGCGGGATGCCGGCGTCCTGTTGGGCCAGGGTATCGAGGCCATGGAGTTCACCCTGAATGAGGGCGGCGAGACGGTGGAATCAGCGCTGACTCCCGAGGTCCTGGAACGGATACGTGCGCGGCTCACCCGGCCGCGTGTCAATATCCGCAAGATCCAGGGGCGCTTGATGATGGTCGACTTCACCGGCGATGAGGCCCGCTGCCGGGTCCATCCCATCGACGCAGAGCCGATCGTGTGCCTGGTGGACGAGGAGCGAAAGGAAGCGGTGCTGGCAAACATGCTCGAGGATGTCCTGATTACCGGTGAAGTGCGCGAGGACCCCGCCACCGGCAGGATCACCCGCATCACCATCCAGGACATCGAGCGCCATGACAGCGCATCCGGGCCACCCGCCCCGGAACCGCCCGCCTCGCCGGAATTGCTGGAAGCACTCGATCCCGACGAATAGTTCTTTCGAGCTTCATGACTCCCAGGGCGCGGCAATTCCTGGATTCGGAATCGGTCAATTATTTTGACCTGGAGTCACCGGCCGATCTCGGGAGGCTGGATGAGCGAATGCCTGTGCGCCGGATTTCCTGTGCGCGCGCGCTGGAAAGGTGTTTTTCCAGCGAGGGCGGGATGCCCTCGTTCCCAGCCGTTGCTTGTTACATCCCCGGGGTGGAACCAGACAGGCGCTGCTGCATGGCGGTGCAGGCGCCGACGGAATCTTCCTGGGAATGTTCGGCGCAGATCGTGGCGATCCCGCTATCCAGCGCCGCCAGCGACAGGCCCGCGTGGTGCTCGGCGCGCCATTCCTCCAGACCATCGACCAGCCATCCGAAGGAGCGGAGGTTGCGGTTCGCCAGCGCATCCGGCTGGCCGTGCATTTCGGCCAGCACTTCTTCCGACACGCTGATGATGGTGTCGGTGTTTTCGGGTGTGCGTGCCATCAGGCTGAGCGCGTAGTTGACGCCGTGCTGCAGGCGCGTGGCCGGGCCGCGCGCCTCTCGGTAGTAGCGCTCCATCCAGCGCAATCCGCCCTCCACGTCACCGGCGTCAAAGCTGAGCGAAGCGAGTGGGCTCATGAAGTAGTAAGGCTCCTCGGAAATCTCCAGTTCCTTCTCCAGAAGAACGCGCGCGCGTTCCTTCTCGCCTGCTTTTTTCAGCATGCTGTAGGTGTAATAGATGACGCCCTGGCGCTCCTGCTGCGTCTCGGCGCCAGCATCGGCTTGCTCGGCGGCGGCTACGATCCGGGCAAGCAATTCCGGGCTGGGCGCGGCTTGGGGATCATCGAGGCGTTCCAGTTCGAGCAGCATTCCCAGGGAGAAGATCGGCGCCGTCTTGTTGCCGCCCGGACTGGCGAGCACGGACTCGATTGCATCGGCAAATGCGTCGCGCAGCTCGGCTTGCCGCACTTCGTCAGTCGCTATTTGGGCGAAGGTGTCGGCGAGTTTGCCGGAGAACATCATGAGGTTGTCGAGATCGGGCTCCTCCGCCGCAAGGACTGTCATGAGTTCGGTATAGCGGCCTGGTTCCGCGCTGCCGGCGCTCACCGCCTCCGACAGGCGCAGGGCCTGGACCCGCCGGGCAAGGGCCAGGTCACTGCCGGTCGCATTGTCGGCCAGTCGGTTGAACAGGGCCAGGTACTGATCGGTAGCCAGCGTCCGGCGGTCCTGGTACCAGGAGTGATAGGCCAGCCTGCGGAATTCCGCGTCGCTCAGCGCACGCTCATCGCCGAGCGCCACTTCCACCAGTTCGCTGACCGGCGCCAGGTCGGAACGAGCGTCGTCCAGCGCCGCCATAAAGGACTCCGGGGTCAGTGTGCCGGGCAGCCGGGTCAGTTCCCGGCCGCCGGAGTCGAACACGATGACCGACGGGTAGCCCACGGCATCGTGCTTCTCGCCCCAGACTTGCGCGCGCCGGGTGTCGCCATCGAGGTAAACGGCAACGAAATCGCGGGTCCTGGCAATGAAATCAGGCTGCTTGAACAGGGTGCTCTTCATTGCATTGCAGGGCGGGCACCACACCGCGCCCCAATACAGGAACAGAGGCTTGGCGGAACGCTCGGCTTCGGCAAAGGCTTCCTCGACGCCTCCGTCGTGCCAGGCGATGGCCTGGTAGTCATCCGCCTTGGCACTCGCCTTGGCGATGGCAACTTCAGTTTCCGGCTGACATGCGGCAAGAACAAGACCGGACGCGCTCAGGATGAGGCCCAGCGTCGAGCCCTTGCTCAGCAGTCTCGAAATACAATTCATGGCGAACCTCCCTTGAGGAACATGCGGCTGATTGCCGCGCCCGCGATCGTTTCGGCGAGTGTAGCAGTACCCTCCGGGTAATCGGGTGCGGGTTTTTTGCTAACATTTCCCAACTCCGGCCTGGCTGGACGCTCACACCCCAAAGGACACCCACATGGCGCAATTCCTGCTGCCCAAGAACTCCCGAGTAACACGCGGCCGCAATCATGTCCTGCCGAAGGACCCGGCCGGCGACGGTCAGCGCAGTATCCGGCACTTCAAGGTATACCGCTATGACCCGGATTCCGGCGAGAACCCCAGGGTGGACCGCTATGAAGTCGATATGGCCGATTGCGCTCCGATGGTGCTGGACGCGCTGATGCACATCAAGGACGAGGTCGATTCGACGCTGACTTTCCGCCGCTCCTGCCGAGAGGGTATCTGCGGTTCCTGCGCCATGAACATCAACGGCATCAACACCCTGGCGTGCACCCAGGCGGTAAGCGACCTGAAGGGAGATGTCGCCATCTATCCCCTTCCGCACCTGCCGGTGGTCAAGGACCTGGTGCCCGACCTGACTCATTTCTACGCTCAGTACGCGTCGGTGGAACCGTGGCTGAAGACCAAAACGCCGCCGCCGCCGGACCGCGAGCGTCTGCAGTCCCGTGAGGACCAGGAAAAAATCAACTCGCCTGCGGCCTGCATCCTGTGCGCCTGCTGTTCCACGAGCTGTCCCAGCTACTGGTGGAATGAGGACCGCTACCTGGGCCCCGCAGCGCTGCTTGCCGCATACCGCTGGCTGGAAGACAGCCGCGACGAGTCCGCAGGCGAACGGCTGGACCAACTTGAAGATCCGTTCCGGCTGTACCGCTGCCACACCATCATGAACTGCGTGGAGGCCTGCCCGAAGGACCTGAACCCGGCGCGCGCGATTGCGGAAACCAAGAAACGGCTCATCGAACGCCGCGCCTGAGCGCTGCTGCGTGCAGTGCCTGCGGCGAGTCGTATGAGTCGGGCTGCGAAGATTCGATGGCGTTGCCGCCGCGGCCGGCGGGAACTGGATCTGTTGCTGGAGCGTTACCTGGACCGCTGTTACGAGCAGGCCGATGCCGCCGAGCGCCTGAGCTTCGAATCGCTGCTTGAACGGAGCGACCCGGACCTGGAAGACCTGCTTGTCGGGCGGATAGCGCCCGATTCCCCGAACCAGGAGCGGCTGATTGAACGGATTCGCGGCAACGATTGAAATTCGCGCGGCCCGCCCGCCCTGGGCCTTGCCCGTATTGGGAGCGGGAATACTGCTGGCGGTCGGCGCCGTCCTTATTACGGACCTTCCAGGTTGGTTGCGGTTGCTATTGACCGTGGCGGCAATGCTGGGAGGAGCGCGCGAATTGCGGACCACGCGACGAGATGGCATTGCTGAGGGCGTAGGGGCCATTTGGCTCACAGCGGGTGGCGACTGGAGCCTGGTGCTGGACACCGGTGAGCTTCGTAAAGTGGAACTGCTCCATCGGCAGGGCTTTGTCACACGCAGCCTGGTGGGGCTGACACTCCGCCCGGCGCGCGATGATGGCGCGGGAAGTTCAAAGATCAGGGTCTGGCTCACTCCCGGGATGATTGGGCCTGCCGACTGGCGACGGTTGCAGGTGCGACTGCGAAATCCATGAGCATGCCGGGTAAAATCGCCGTCCTATGGATTTTTCCCTGATTCTGGTCGCCATAACGGCCCTAACGCTGGTCCTTTGGCTGATTGACCGCTTTGCATTGTCGCCGAGGTCAAAGCGCCTGGCCGCCGACGGCGGTGAAGCGCCCTCGAAGTCGAGGATATTCGAGTATGCCGCGGCTTTTCTGCCGGTCCTGCTGGTAGTGCTGCTGGTGCGTTCGTTCTTCTACGAGCCCTACCGCATTCCTTCGGGCTCCATGCGCCCGACCCTGGAAGTCGGCGACTTCATATTTGTCAACAAGTTTGCATATGGCCTGCGCCTCCCGGTTACCAACACACGGATCGTGGAGATTGGCGCCCCGGAGCGCGGTGACGTCATCGTGTTCAAGCTGCCTTCCGACCCTGCGGCCAATTTCATCAAGCGCCTGGTGGGGTTGCCCGGTGACGTAATCGAGTATCGCGGCAAGCGCCTTCGCATCAACGGCGAGCTGGTCGAGGTCAGCGAGCCGGAGCCGATGGAGCCCGATGCGCCGTTTTCGGTGCAAAAGGCCGAGGAAGTGCTGGGCGGTGCCAAGCATGATGTCTACTACCTTCCCGGCCAGCGTGGGCGGGAAGACCGCTATACCGTGCCGGAGGGGCACTATTTCGTGATGGGCGACAATCGCGACAACAGCAGAGACAGCCGCTACCCCGGAGTGGGCTTTATCCCGGAGGATCGCCTCGTGGGTCGCGCCGAACGCATCTGGTTCAATCTGGAAATCGGCAGCATGCCGCAATGGGACCGGATCGGAAACGCGATTCGTTGACGAGTAACAGGCGGCTCTCCCGGTGGGCCAGCCGTACGCTGGGGCATGCATTTGCCCGACCCGAATTGCTCAAGCTCGCACTGACTCATCCCAGCGAGGGAGAAACCAACAATCGGCGCCTGGAGTTCCTGGGTGACGCGGTCCTAGAGCTGGTTTCCTCCGATTACCTGTACCGTCACTACGAGGAGGCGCTGGAGGGCGGTTTGACTCAGCTGCGGCAGCGCCTGGTGCAAAGGGCCACCCTGGCCGCGGTTGCCGGCGATGTCGGACTCGCGGACCACCTGCACTACAACGGCGCGGACCTGGGACCCGGCGGTCCGGCGCACGAGGCGATGCTGGCCGATGGCCTGGAGGCGGTTTTCGCGGCCGTGTGGCTGGATGGAGGCATAGAGCCGGCCACGGTGGTCTTTGCGAAACTGTTCGCCGAACGTCTTGAATCCGTTGAAGAGGAACCCCGGGATGCGAAGAGCGTGCTCCAGGAATATGTGCAGGGACGCGGTCTGAAGCCGCCCGAGTACCAGTTGGCCGGGGCTGGCGACGATCCGCAGGAGCCTTCTTTCCGGTCCGTTTGCAGCATCCCCCAGATGTCGCTGAGCGCCGAGGGCGAGGGGCGCACCATACAGTCCTCGGAGATCGAGGCCGCCGCGGCCGTGCTGGCCGCGATCATCAAGGCATCATGAGCTTTCGTTCCGGACTGGCCCCCATTCTCGGGCGGCCCAACGTGGGCAAGTCCACTCTGCTGAACCGCTTGCTCAGGGAGAAGGTCAGCATCGAGGCGCGCAAGCCGCAGACGACGCGGCACGCGATTACCGGGGTGCGCCACTCGGATCGCTCGCAGCTGGTGCTGGTGGATACGCCCGGACTGCACGCGCCGGGCACCCGCTTGTTGTCCCGCAGCATGAACCGCGCGGCGGTGGGCGCGCTGGCCGGGGCGGACGTGGTCCTGATGATGGTGGAGGCGGGGCGCTGGCTGAATGCCGACGACCGGGTTCTTCACGAGGCGCGCAAGTCGGGCCTGAGATGCATCCTGGTAGTCAACAAGATCGATCGCCTGAAGCGCCGCGAAGACCTGTTTCCGTTCCTCGAGCAATGTGCCGGGAAAGGTGATTTTGTGGAGATCGTGCCGATTTCCGCACTGCGCGGCGACAACCTCGAGCGCCTTGAAGAGGTGGTGGCCGAATACCTGCCGGAAGGCAGTCCACTGTTCCCGGCCGAGGCGGTTACGGACCGTGACATGAGCTTTCGTATTGCGGAAATGCTGCGCGAGAAGCTCACGCTCAATACGCACCGCGAGGTGCCCTACGACCTGGATGTCGTCGTAACGTCGCTGGAAACGCGAGGCAGGGCGGTGGTGGCCGAACTGGAGGTCCGGGTCAACCGGGCTTCGCAGCGCGGGATTGTGATCGGCCGCGGCGGTTTGCGTCTGAAGGCAGCGGGGCGGCAGGCGCGGATCGAATTGCAGCGCATCTTCAAGCGCCCGTTTCATCTGCGCGCCCAGGTCCGGGTTCGCAAGAACTGGTTCAACAACCCCCGTTTTTGCCGATGAGCACAATGCGGCGCGTGGAAGTGGCCCAGGCCTGGGTGCTGCACAGCCGGCCATTTCGCGAGACCAGCCTGATCGTGGAGGCATTCTCACGAGACTACGGCCGCATGGGGCTGGTGGCACGCGGCGGCCGCCGCCCCCGTTCGTCGCTGGCGCTGGCGGCACAGCCTTTCCGGCGCCTTTACCTTTCCTGGACCGGCCGCGGCGAATTGGCGACCCTGACCCGCGCCGAGAGCGCGCGTGAGGAAACCGGTCACACCCTGCCGGCCGGCGACCGGCTTTTTGCGGCGATGTATCTAAACGAGTTGTTGTTGCGCATGACCCGCCGGGAGGACCCGCACCCGGAACTGTTCGATCACTATTCGATCGCGCTGTCGGGCCTTTGCTCGGGCGACTCGCTGGAGCCGGTCCTTCGGTGCTTCGAGCTGAACCTGCTGGCTTCGCTGGGCTTCGGGCTGAACCTTGAGAGCGATATTGAGGGCCGGGCGCTTAAGCCGGAAACGGCCTACTGTTACCGTATGGAGCACGGCGCCGAGAGCTTGCCTGCCGGCGCGAAACCCGGCGAGGCCATGAACTTCCTGGGCGCAGAACTCATGGGAGTCGCGAACCAGGACTGGGACGGCAGGGACATCCGCCGCGCGGCGCGGCGTCTGCTTAAGTATGCGATCGACTACTACCTGGAGGGACGGCCGCTGAACACGCGCAAGGTGTTTGCGGCGATGCAATGACGATTCAGCTGCTTCCGGACCATCTGGTGAACCAGATCGCCGCCGGCGAGGTAGTGGAGCGGCCTGCTTCCGTGGTCAAGGAACTGATGGAGAACAGCCTGGACGCAGGCGCCCGGCAAATTGCCGTGCATGTGGAGAAGGGCGGATCGCGGCTGTGCCGCGTGCGCGACGATGGAGTAGGTATTCCCGTAGCGGAAATGGCGGTGGCCCTGCAGCGGCACGCAACCAGCAAGATCTCCAGCCTGGATGATCTGCGTACCGTCGCGACACTCGGATTTCGCGGCGAAGCGCTGCCCAGCATCGCTGCGGTCGCAAGGCTTGCCCTGACCTCGCGGGTGGCCGGCGAGCGCAGCGCCTGGACGGTCGACAGTTCCGGCGGCCGCGTATCCGAACCGATGCCGTCGGCGCATCCTCACGGCACGACGGTGGAGGTGCGCGACCTGTTCTACAACACGCCGGCGCGCCGGAGTTTTCTGCGCAAGCCGGTAACGGAAACGCGCCACATCGATCGGATCGTGCTGCGCATGGGGCTGAGCCGCTTCTCCACGGCGCTGCGCTACGAGAAAGACGGCAAGCTGAGCTACGAGCTGCCGGGCGCGGGTGAGCGGGCCGGGCAGGAGGAGCGCCTGGCGCGGCTGCTGGGAAGCGAGTTTGTCGAGCATGCCCTTTACTTCGAAGAGCAGGGACAGGGCATTCATCTGCGCGGCTGGCTGGCGCGGCCGAAGTACACCCGCAGCCAGGGCGACATGCAGCACCTGTTCCTGAACGGGCGGCCGATATTCGACCGCACGGTGGCCCACGCCGTGCGCCAGGCCTACGAGGACGTGATGTTTCACGGGCGTCACCCGGCCTGGCTGCTGTACCTGGACATGGACCCGGCCGCGGTGGACGTCAACGCCCACCCGGCGAAGCTGGAAGTGCGGTTTCGTGAAGGCCGCCAGGTTCACGACATCGTCCGGCGGACCCTGGAGGCGGTGCTGGCCGGCACAAAGCCGGCAGGGGCGCCAGGCCCGGCAATGCAATCGGGCCACGCCGCGTCGCCGGATGGGTTTCGGGGCGGAGCCGGATTTCGGGGCGGGGCCGATGCCAACCTCGCTCTGTTGCTGGGCACTTCGCCCTTGCCCTTGAGCGGGGCTGGGGCCATTGGCGCCGTGCGCGAGACCGGAACCGGGACACCCGACGGCGACATGCCGCCGCTGGGCTACGCGATTGCCCAGTTGGCCCGAATCTACATTCTGGCGGAGAACCGCGACGGCCTGATCATTGTCGATGCGCACGCGGCCCATGAGCGGGTCGTCTACGAGCGGATGAAGGTGCAGCTCGACGACCAGGGCCTGGGTTCACAGTTGTTGCTTGAGCCGATTCGCTTGCGGGTGGGCGAGGAGGACATGGCCACGGCCAAACAGCAGCGCGACACCTGGAAGGACCTGGGATTCGTGGTGGACCAGGTGGGGCCGGAAACGCTGGCTGTGCGGGAAGTGCCCGCGCTGCTGGCCGGCGGTGACGCCGAAGCCATGCTGCGCGACCTGATATCCGGAGCGCAGGCACGCCAGGAGGCGGAGAGCGAGGATTCGGCCGAGGAGTTGACCGGGCGTGTGCATCACATTCTCGCCACTCTGGCCTGCCATACATCGGTGCGCGCCAATCGCCGGCTGTCGATTGAGGAAATGAACGCCTTGCTGAGGGACATGGAGCGCACGCCACGGGCCGATCAGTGCAATCATGGGCGGCCGACCTGGCGGGCTTTCAGCATCGAGGCGCTCGATCGCATGTTCCTGCGCGGCCGCTAGTGGACGCAGTCTTTCTCAAGGGGCCCACCTGCGTGGGCAAGACCCGGCTCGCGGTGGAATTGTCGGCCCGGCTGCCGTTGCGCGTCATCAGCGTGGATTCCGCCAGTGTGTATCGGGGACTTGACATCGGCACCGCCAAGCCCGGGCCTGAAGAGCGTCGAGCTGCGCCTCATCACCTGCTGGATTTGTGTTCGCCGCAGGATCGCTATTCCGCGGCCCGCTTTGCGGAAGACGCCCGGCGTGAGATTGCTCTCGCCCTGCAACAACGGCAGGTACCGCTGCTGGTGGGCGGGACCATGCTCTATTTTCGAGCGCTGGAGCAGGGCCTTGCGGACCTGCCCGGCGCGGATGCCGCGCTGCGCAGCCGGATTCAGCGAAAGGCTGCCGTGGAGGGCTGGCCGGCCTTGCATGAGCAGCTGAGGTCGCTGGATCCATCTGCAGCCGAACGAATCTCGCCCAATGACGCAGCGCGCATAGAACGGGCGCTGGAAGTGCGCGAGCTGACCGGAAAGCCGATCAGCGAGCACTGGGGGGACCCGCCTGCGGGCGGGGTGCGGCGCTACCTCAAATTTGCGCTGATGCCCGGAGACCGGCCGGCCTGGCGCCGCCGCGTCGAGGAGCGCTTTCACGACATGCTCCGGCAGGGCTGGCTGGAAGAGGTTCGAGCACTGCAAGCGCTGGGGCTGGATCCCGGGCTGCCGGCCACACGGATCGCCGGGTATCGGCAGCTCCTTGAGTATTTGAACGGTGAATATCCGATGGAGGAAGCGATTGCGCGGGGGATCCGGGCCACCAAGGCGCTGGGCCGAAGGCAGCTGACCTGGCTTCGCGCCGAACAGGGAATAACGCAGCTCGCAGCGGAGGATCCGGACTGTGCCCGGTGCCTGGAAAGCGCAATCCGCGCGAATTTCGAGTTTGTGGGCCGGCGAGCGGCCGCCGATTAGCCCGCAAATGAATCAAGTGAGGCTGGCTATTGCATGGGTGGGAAAAACTGCTCAAACAGATTCTATTTTGGGCTTGGAGATCTTTGGAAGCTGTTCCATGTTTGTTGCGGATTGTGTCGAACCCCGCCCAAGGCATGAGGTTCGTGCGCCGTTTGTTCGCAGTCAGCCAAGGAGCGCCTTATGGACAGCCGTCGAGACCTTCAGGACCGGTTTCTCAATGCGCTGCGACGCAGCCGGGCGCGCGTGTATGTGTTTCTGGTTAACGGAATCAAACTCAAGGGCGTGATCGGAGGTTTTGATATGTTTGTGATCCTGCTGCACAATGGTGTCAGCCAGATCGTGTACAAACACGCCATATCCGCTATCGTTCCCGTCCGCCAGCAAGATCTGGAGAGCCTGTTGCGCGAGGAAGAGGCCGCGTCGTTTGATTGAGTTTTCCGCCCGCGAGCGGGCCGTCCTGCTGATGCCCGCGGGTGATCCCGCGCGCAATCGGGAATTCGAGTCGCTGGTCGCTTCGGCCGGCGCGGAGGTCGCCGGCGCGGTCCTTTCACCGTTGCGCCGCCCCGATCCGCGAACGCTGATCCGCAGCGGAAAACTTGAGGAACTCCGGCAGCTGTGCGCCCAGGCCCTGCCCACGCTGGTGGTCGTGGATTTCGCGCTCAGTCCCTCGCAGGAGCGCAACCTTGAGCAGGCGCTCAAGTGCCGGGTCGTGGACCGCACCAGCCTGATCCTGGACATTTTCGCGCTGCGGGCACGCAGCCGGGAGGGAAAGTTGCAGGTGGAGCTGGCGCAGTTACGGCATCTTTCCACGCGCCTGGTGGGCGGCTGGACGCACCTTGAGCGCCAGAAGGGCGGCATCGGGCTTCGCGGGCCCGGCGAAACGCAGCTGGAAACGGACCGGCGGCTGGTATCGGGACGTATTCGCCGCCTGGAAACGCAGCTTGAGAGCGTCATGGCCCGCCGCCGGCTGGGAAGGGCCCGTCGGCGCCGCTCCGATGCTGCTCTGATTTCCCTGGCCGGCTACACCAATGTCGGCAAGTCGACGCTGTTCAACCGGCTTGCGGGTGCAAACGTCAACGCCCATGACCGGCCTTTCGATACCCTGGACCCCACCATCCGCCGCGTGTCCTTGCCTCACGGGCAGGAAGTACTGCTGTCGGACACGGTGGGCTTCATTCGAGGCCTCCCGCATGAATTGATCGCGGCCTTCAATTCCACCCTTGAGGAAATTGCCTCGGCAGACCTGATATTGCATGTAATCGATGCCTCCTCGCCCGATCAGATGGAGCGGATCGAGGAGGTGGAACGGGTGCTTGATGAGATCGGCGCGGGCGACAAGCCGCTGCTGCGCGTGTTCAATAAGGCGGATATAATTCCGGGTGGACTTGAGGCAGTCGACAAGACTGCCGATACAGCCTTGATTTCGGCGCTCAGTGGCGCCGGTGTGGAAGACATGCTTGCCAGGGTGGCACAGCGCTTGTCGGACGGACGGTTGCGCCGTACGGTTCGCTTAAGCGCAGGCCAGGGAAGACTCAGAGCATTGCTTTACCGCCGTGGCCGCGTACTCCGCGAACAATTACTGCCTGGCGGCGGCTGGACACTGGACTTGGAAATGAACCGCCGGGCTTACGAAACACTGGCCAGCCGCGAGGACATAGGCGCGGCTTAGCTTCTGAAGAACACTACACGGAATAATTGATATGGCTTGGAACGAACCCGGCGGTAACGGTTCCTGGAATCGGGGCGGCCGCCAGCAGCCCGATCTTGAGGATGTCGTTCGCGATACGCTGAACAAGTTGTTCGGCGGGTTCGGCGGCGGCAAGCGGTCATTCCGCCGAGTGCTCGTCTGGGCGCTTGCGATCATCGTTGGCTTGTGGGCCTTTACCGGCCTCTATCGCGTGGATGAAGCGGAGCGGGCGGTAGTTCTGCGCTTCGGTGAACATACCAGGACCACGGGATCCGGGCTGCGTTGGCATGTGCCCTGGCCGATCGAATCGGTGGAAAAAGTCAACGTTGCGTCCGTCGACAAGTTCGAAAAGAAGACCTCCATGCTCACCGCCGATGAGAACATCGTGGTTGTGGACCTGGTGGTTCAGTACCAGCGCACCATCGCCGAGGATTTCCTGTTCAACGTTCGGGATCCCGAGGCCACTCTGGGCGACGTCAGCGAAAGTGCGATCCGGGAAATCATCGGCAAGAACCAGATGGACTACATACTGGGCGAAGGCCGTGGCGATATTGCCCAACGTACCGAAGACCTGATTCAGCAGACCCTGGACGACTATCAAACCGGTATCGTCGTCACCCAGGTGAATATGCGCGACGCCAACTATCCGCAGCAGGTGGAGGCGGCGGTGCAGGACGCCATCAAGGCTCGCGAGGAAAAAGAGCAGCTTGGCTTCAAGGCCGAGGCATACGCCAACGACGTTGTGCCCAAGGCGCGAGGCGAAGCGGCCCGCCGCATTCAGGATGCCGAAGCGTACAAGGCGGAGGTTATCGCTGACGCCGAGGGTGAGGCGCAACGATTCGAAAAACTGCTGTTTGAATTCGAGAAAGCACCCGAAGTGACGCGCGAGCGTTTGTATATCGAGGCGCTGGAAGAGTTATACGGCAATTCCAGCAAGGTCCTGCTGGAGTCGGAGGGCAGCGGCAACCTGTTGTATCTGCCGGTGGACCAATTGATCAAGCGTGGAACGGGGACAAGCCAGCCACCGGCGGCGGCAGGCGATCAGGAATCGCGGGATTCGGCAAATGAAGATTCCCGTGTGCGCCGAGGAGGTTCAGGATCATGAAGCCGAGAATATGGTTCCTTTTGGCGGTGTTGTCCGTCATCTTGCTGTGGGGCAGCTTGTTCGTTGTGGATGAAACTCATTACGCGGTTCGGTTCCGCTTCGGCGAAATCGTTGAGACGTATAGTGATTCCGGGCTGAACGTAAAGCTCCCCTTTGTCAATAACGTCAGGCTGTTTCCCGACAGGATTCTGACCATCAACAATCCGCAGGAGCCCTTCCTCACCGCGGAGAAAAAGAACCTGTTGGTGGACTTCTTCGTCAAGTGGCGCATCAATGACATCGGCACGTACTACACGGCGAATGAAGGCGGCAACGAAGTGCGCGCTCAGCAGCGCCTGCTGGAAATCATCAAGGACGACATTCGCGCGGAATTCGCCAAGCGTACCGTTGTTGAAGTCGTGTCGGCCGAACGGCGCGAATTGATGTTCGACATGCTCAACAACGCTCGCAACGCTGCCAAGACACTGGGAATTGAAGTGGTGGACGTGCGGGTCAAACGCATTGAGTTCCGTGATGAAGTAAGCGAGTCGGTGTTCCAGCGCATGCGGCAGGAACGCAGCCGCGTGGCTTCGCAGTTGCGTGCCGAGGGCGCGGAGACGGCGGCACTGATCGAGTCCACCGCGGAACGTGAGCGCACGGTTATTTTGGCCGAAGCCTACCGGGATGCGGAAATCATCCGCGGCGAAGGCGACGCGACTGCGGCTGAGACGTATGCCAACGCGTATAACAAGAACCCCGAGTTCTATTCGTTTTATCGCAGCATCAATGCTTATCGCAAATCCTTTGGCCAGGGGAACGACCTGCTGGTGCTGGATACCAACAGCGAGTTTTTCCGGTACTTGAACGAGTCGAAGAGCAAGGAATAGCCTGCTCCGTTGGTCCGTGCCGAACCGCCTGGCGGACCGGCGGTCTTGTGCGCGTGGGTAGTGCCAAATGTCGAAACGGAATAAAGCCCGCGGTATCGTCCTGATCGGCGCCCAATGGGGCGACGAGGGCAAGGGCAAGGTGGTGGACCTGCTGGCAAGCCGCTGCGACGCCGTTGTGCGCTTCCAGGGCGGCCACAATGCCGGGCACACGGTGATTCACGAGAGTGAGACCCTGGTGCTGCACCTGCTGCCCAGCGGGATCCTCAATCCCGGCGTTCAGTGTCTGATCGGTAACGGCGTCGCCCTGTACCTGCCGCAATTGTTCGAAGAACTGCGATCGATTTCCCGGCACGGGGTGAATCCTGACGGACGGTTGCTGGTAAGCCCTGACTGCCCGCTCATCCTTCCCTCGCACATCGCGCTGGACCAGGCGCGCGAGCGACACGCCGGTCGCGGCCGCATCGGAACCACCGGTCGGGGGATCGGGCCGGCCTACGAGGACAAGGCAGCGCGCCGCGCCGTGCGTGCAGGCGAATTGTTTTCGCCGGCAACTTTCCGCGAACGCGTGAATTCGTCTCTCGATCTGCACAATTTCATGCTGGAGCGCTACTACGGCGCCAAGCCCGTGGATTCCGGCCGGGTAACGGATGAATGGCTGGCCATGGCCGAGAGATTGCGGCCTATGATTGCGGATGTCTCGGCCCGTTTGCGCGGCCTGCAAGACCAGGGCAAAGCGTTGCTCTTCGAGGGCGCCCAGGGCGTAATGCTGGACATCGACCATGGAACCTACCCGTACGTAACGTCGTCGAGTACCGTCGCCGCAGGGGCGTTGACCGGCGCCGGCGCAAGGCTCGACCAGGTAAGCGAGGTGGTGGGCGTGGTAAAGGCCTACACCACCCGGGTAGGGGAAGGGCCTTTTCCTACCGAATTACACGATGAAGTAGGTGCGCGGCTGGCTCGCGACGGGGACGAGCGTGGCGCGACCACCGGGCGCCCCCGGCGTTGCGGTTGGTTCGACGCCGTGGCGGTACGTGAGGCCGCGCAGCGCGCCTCGATCGGCAGCCTCTGCATCACCAAGCTGGATGTGCTCGACGGCGTGGACCCGATCCGTATTTGCACGGGCTACCGCCTGGACGGAGATCAATTCGACAGAATTCCCGAGTACAGGAATCGTTATGGCGAATGCGAACCCTGCTACGAGGAAATCGGCGGCTGGACAGGATCAACGCGCGGCGCAACCCGCTGGGACGACCTGCCGGCGCCAGCCCGCGCCTACATCCGTCGCCTCGAAGAGCTGGTGGGGATTGAAGCCTGTATCCTGTCGACCGGTCCGGCGCGCGAGGAAACCATTGTCCGCCGCCATCCGTTCGATTCCCATGACGCTTGACCGGGACCCCTGGGAGCGAGGGCATCCTGCCCTCGACCAAGGCGCGGCCACCCCGCTTCCCAAGCTCAGCTGTTGCTGACCCACTCTCCGCCGATGGTTCGGCTGTAGCCGCGAAACTCGGCCACCTGAACGCCATGATCATCCACCACCGAAACGTCGAAAATGCCGTTGCGGCCGTAATTCGCACGCCCCACCGCGTGGGCGGTGAGGCGCCGCCCGGCCGAGACCTTTTCAATAAAGGAAATCGAGCAGTGCATCGCCGCGGCCTGCCGGTTGAGGCTGTTGCAGGCAAAAGCGAAAGCCGTATCCGCCATCGCGAAGATCAAGCCGCCGTGGCATACGCCATGGCCGTTGAGCATGCCCGGTTCAACGGTGAGGTGCACCCGGGCCTCGCCGGGCGTGACCTCGCCCAGTTCCAGGCCCATTTCCCTCGACGCACGGTCCCTGGACCACATCTGCTCGGCGCATTCTCGCGCCACTTCAAGTTCAGTCTTGCTCATCGGCCGTGGGGATCGTTGCGGTTTGGTGCCGAGAAGAGGACTCTAGCATATCGCATAACATATTGATAATACGAGAATAATAAACCTATCATCTAACTATATCCAACGTTTTGAACAACGATATTAGCGAAGTTTACTCAGGGCCAAGCTCGGAACGGATGGAGACGGATTGGGACCGCACCGAAAACTCTACCCGAGGAAATTCCAGTTGATTTCTGATTAAACGCAGATCGTGGTCGCGTGGCCAATCGGCCCTCATCTATATCGGCCCCAACTTCTTTGGCGGTTTCATGAGCCCGGTGTTGAGAATAGAGGGTTCTTTCCTAAACCGAACCATTCTCGATCATAGCTACATGGAAGTTGAAGATCGCGCATGCAACCCTCGGGAATTCGTGCTGGATTCACAACCTATTTGCAAGAGCATAGAACACACTGTCAATAATTGGACCTCATATACGCCTCTCGCTCCGTAAAGTAGTCTTGATATTCTCCTTCAACATCGAGGAAGTGTACCAAGTCCTGGAATAGACACCCAGCGTCTCCCCCCTGAAGGCATTGGATCGACCGTTCAGTTCCTGTGCGCGAAGGTCCCGGACGCACTACCGTGAATTTGATTCTAGGCAGCAGTAGAAGTCCCTGTTCGAGCGCACGCTGCGCTTGCAAACGCAACTGTGCATTGCGCACTCGGCGAGTTTGAGAACGAGAGTACGTTCCATCCAAGCACGGTAGCAACGTTCCGCTGCTGATATTGACCAATTGTCGCAAGGGCGACATCTTGACATTGCGCTAGTAGGACTGGACCTCAAGGTAGGTAAGCTTCAACTGCGCGATGCTAGAACGGGCGCGTGGGCGGTGGCCATTTCCCCGTCCGCGCACCGCGTGCTCTTGGCACTGCCGCGACCGCCGGGCAATCCCTTGATGATTGCCGCCACCAAGCCGGGCCGACACTTTCGCAATCGTCAAGAGTGCGTGGCTTCTCATCCGGGCCCGCGCGGAGCTGAACAACGTGCACATTCACGATCTGAGACATTCGTTCGCGTCGCGCGCCCTGGCCCTGGGGAGAGCGGAAGCTGCTCGGCCACAAGAAGGCGCATACCACCGCCCGCTACGCGCACCTGGCGCCGGACTCGGTGAAGTCCTCGGCCGCGCGCGTCGCCGAAAGCCTGCGGGCCGATATCAGCGCCGGGACGGACGCGTCGCGGCCGCCGCCGTAAACGCCTCCGGGCGTTGACGCCCGGACCGCGACCCCGCCCACCCCTCGTTCCATCACATCCTCGCCCTGAGGATCGCGGATTCCCGCCGGGTTTTCGATCCGGCGCATTGGCCGACGCGGGCGCCATCAAGAGTCGGAGGCAGGCCCGGCCGGGGCGGGTCCCGGGGGCTGGCGCGGTCTCGCGCGGTCTCGCCCGAGACGGACACCTGTGTTCTTTCCCTCATCCATTCAGGAGCCGATCCACCATGCCCGCATCGAATGCCGCCATTGCCGACAACCGCTTCGATTCACTCACGCCCGCTTCGCTGTCCAAAAGCGAGAAGTCCTCCGTTGTGGCGCTTGCGCTGTCGGTGCTGTCGCAGCGTTGCCGCCCCGGCCGCGACTTTAAGTCCCCCCGCGACTTCGAGAATTTCCTTCGCCTGAAGCTCGCTGGCCGCCGCAACGAGGTGTTCGGGGCGATTTTCCTGAACTCGCGCAACCGCCTGATCGGGATCGACGAACTGTTCAACGGCACGATCGACGCCGCCACCGTGTACCCCCGCGTGGTCGTGCAGAAGGCGATGGAGAGGAACGCCGCGGCCGTGGCGGTCTTTCACACGCACCCCTCGGGCGTGGCCGAAGCGAGCGAGGCCGACCGCCACATCACGCAGCGACTCGCCGACGCCTTGTCGCTGGTCGATGTACGGCTGCTCGACCATTTTGTGGTCACCGACGGCGAGGTCTTCTCGTTCGCGCGGCGCGGCTGGCTGTAGCCGCCCGACGACCACCAACACCGTGGCGCGCGCGTCCCTATCCGCGCGACACGCCCCCTTGGACCCGACCGGAGGCCACGCCATGACCGTCTGCACCGTCACCGCGCAGCGCGGCTGCGAATGCGGCCTCGTCCCCCCGCCCCAATGCCGTGACCTCATCGAACGCGGCGCGCTGGTCGCTGTGAGTCACAGCGGCGGCAAGGACAGTCAGACCATGATGATCCTGCTGTCCCGGATCATTCCACACGAGCAGCTTGTCGTGGTCCACGCGCCGCTGGGCGTGGTCGAGTGGCCCGGCACGATTAAGCACATCGAGGCGACGATGCCGCCGGGCATACCCCTGATCCTTGCGCCGGTCGCCTCGGGCAAGACGCTGCTCGAACGCACCGAGGAACGGGGCCTTTGGCCGTCGAGTTCCGCGAGGTGGTGTACCTCGGATTTCAAGAGAACGCCCATTGAGCGCGAGCTGCGCCGCTACCTGAAGGCGCATCCTCGCTTCGGTGGGCGGATCGTCAGCGCCATGGGGATGCGGGCTCAAGAGAGCCCGGCGCGAGCCAAGCGCGAGCCCTGGCGGAGAAACGACCGCAACAGCCGCGCCGGGCGCGAATGGTTCGACTGGCTGCCGGTCCACGGGCTCTCGACCGCCGAGGTCTTTCAGGTCATCGAACAGGCCGGCCAGTCGCCGCACTGGGCGTACGCCGCCGGGATGTCCAGATTGAGCTGCAGCTTCTGCATACTGGCCTCGCGCGCCGATCTCACCCGCGCGGCGGAGTTGCGCCCCCGTCTCTATCGCGACTATGTGGCGCTTGAGCGGCGCATCCGTCACACGCTCTCGCTCACGCGCCTCCCGCTGCCGGCATTGACCGGCATACCGGCCGCGGTTTCGGACGCCGATCCGGACGTATAGCTCCCCCGCCGGCTCCCGCTCTTCGTTCTCGCCGACCTTCCCGGCCGTCTCGTCGGTCCGCCCCGCGGCGCCCGGAGGCGGAGCCGGGCGGGGCCGGGGCGAGTCGCGTGCGCCCGAGGGTGCCCGCGTTCCGATTCCACCATCCCGGAGCCAATGCATGACCGACCCCCATACCGTCTCGGCGGACTACACGCTCCGTCCCAGCGAACTCGCCTCCACCCTTTCCCTGCTGGTCGAGGCCCGCCAGCCCTGCATCGTGTGGGGCCCGCCCGGCGCGGCGAAGTCGCAGATCGCCCAGCAGGTCGCCGCCGCCGCGGGTCGACAGTACGTCGACGTTCGCGCGCTGCTTCTGGACCCCGTCGATCTGCGCGGCATCCCCTGGCGCGATGCCGACGGACGCACCCGCTGGGCGCCGCCGGGGTTCCTGCCTCCGTCCGACGACACCGGATCGTGGCTCATCAACCTGGAAGAGCTGCCGTCCGCGGTGCCGATGGTGCAGGCGGCGCTGTATCAACTGGTGCTGGACCGCAAGGTCGGCGAGTACGAATTGCCCAAGGGCGCCTCTCTGATCGCCTGCGGCAACCGCGCGGGCGACCGCGGCGTCGTCAACCGCATGCCGACGCCGCTGGCCTCGCGGTTCGTGCACCTGGAGATCAAGGTGGACGCGGAGGACTGGTGCGCCTGGGGCGCCGCCAACGGCATCGCTCCGGAGGTACTCTTTTTCATCCAGCTTCGGCCGGATCTGCTGCACACCTTCGATCCGCGGTCGCGCGAGCGGGCCTTTGCCTGTCCCCGGACCTGGGAGTTCGCGAGCCACATCGTCAAGCGCCGCAACGGCCTCGATCCGGCCGCCGAGCGGGCGCTGCTGGTGGGCGCCATCGGCGAGGCCGCGGCGATCGAGTTCTGCGCGTTCCTGGCCGTCTGGCGGGAGCTGCCGCACCCGCGCGCCGTCCTCGACGATCCGGCCAACGCCGAAGTGCCGGACAACGCCAGCGCGCTCATCGCACTGTGCGGTTCGCTCTACCGGCTGGCGACGGACGTCAACCTCGACGCCATCGTGACGTATGCCCAGCGCCTGCGCCGGGAGGTCGGCGAGTTCCTCGTGGGTTCGTGCATCCGCCGCGAGCCGGACCTGCAGCGCACCCCCGCGTTCATCCGCTGGGCCGCCGCGAGGACGCAGTGATGGCGGCGTCCCCCGTCTGGCGAATCCTGCACTACCCCGCGGGAGACGCGCCCTCGCTCGAGTACGCGGTGCGCGCCCCGACTCTTGAGGCGGCGAAGCGCAAGCTCGCCGCCGTTCTCAGCGTTCCCGTGTGGACGCTCCGATAACCAAGGAGGACTCCATGGACCTCAACTCAGACGCCATGCTGGTGTCACTCAGAATCGCCGCCTGGTCCGGGCGGCTGTACGACCGCGACGCGAGCGCCCACGTCGCTGTCCACCACGACGCGAGCACCAGCGCCGGGCGCTACAACAAGCGCCTGCTGCCGAAGGACGCGTTCGCCGCGTTGACCGCCACGGTGAGCAAGGCCCGGTGCGCCCACTACGAGCAGACACTTCCCTGGGACGACAAGGGCACCCGGCTGCTCACGGTGGCCAACTACGAGCGCTACACCGAACTCATGGACGGGTTGTGTGAGCGCATGGTCCGCGAGCGCTCCCGGTTCATCGAGGACTACGAGGAGAACATCGACCGCGCGCGGCTGGACCTGGGAAGGCTGTTCCGCATCGAGGACTACCCGCCGACGGCAGCGCTGCGCGGCAAGTTCGCCATCGCCTACCGCATCGCCCCGGTGCCCGACGCCGAGCACTTCATGGCGAAGCTCGCCAGCGACGACACCGAGCGCGTGAAGCACGACATCGAGCGCCAGATCGAGGAGCGCCTCGGCGACGCCGTGGGCGACCTCTACCGCCGGCTTGGCGAAGCAGTGGAGCGCGTTTCCGAACGGCTTCGCGAGGACGACAACGGCAAGCCGCTGGTGTTCCGCGACTCGATGATCGGGAATCTCCGTGACTTGATCGACATCGTGCCGCGGCTCAACATCTTCGGCGACGACGAACTCGCACGTCTGTGCGAGCAGGTCAAGGACCGGATCGCGAGCGTCGAACCGGACGCGCTGCGCCCGTCGCGGACCTTCGATCCGGGAGCCCGTGCCCGCGTGAAGCGCGATGCCGACGCGCTCAAGGAGCAGTTCGCGGGCTATTTCGGAACCACCGTCGAAGCGCCGCGTGAGGCGGCGTGATGACCGCGCGGGTCGAGACCGAGTCTGCCCGGCGCGTGAGCGCCTGCGTCACGCAGTTGCTGCGCAAGCAGCCCTTTTTCGGGAGCCTGGCGTTACGGCTGCCGCTGCGAGCCGATCCCTCGCGCGAGACGCTCGCCAGCGACGGGCGGGCGATCCGCTACTCGCCTGCCTGGGCCGCCGAATCGGGCGCGCACGCGATCGAGGCCGCCATTGCCCGCGTGGTGCTCGCCTGCGCGCTCAAGCACCACACCCGGCGAGATGAGCGGGACCCGGAGCGCTGGCAGTACGCCTCGCAACTCGTCACCCACGTCCTGCTGCGCGATTCCGGTTTCACGCTGCCGCCCGAGGCCGAAGCCTGGGAGGGGATGAGCGTGGAGGAGGCCTATGACCGGTTGCCGGAACCGGACGAGGACGGTGAGAACCAGAGCGATCCGTCCGCCTCCGCGCCTGGGGGACCCGCCACCAGCGACTCGCAATCGGGCGGCCACCCCGATACTGAACCGGGTACCGATCCATCCGGCAACGGCGGTGATCCTGCCAGCGGCAATGACGGCTCGGGCAACGACCCGGGCGAAGGCTCCTCAGGGCCGCCCGGCGCAGCCGCGCCGAGTCACGATCCCTCCGGCACCGGCGAGGTCATGGACGCTCCCGCAAACGGCGAAGGCCCGGAGTCCGCATTGTCCCAAGCCGACCGGGCGCTTGAGGAACAGGCCTGGGACGAGGCCATGCACCAGGCCGCGAGCCTTGCCAAGGCCGAGGGCAAGCTCCCCGGCGCCGTCGAGGCCACCGTGCGCGGCGCGCACTTGAGCCGGCTCGACTGGCGCGCGCTGCTGCGCCGCCACATGACCGACGCCACCAAGAGCGACTATTCCTGGAGCGCGCCGAACCTGCGCTTCATCGACGGCGGACTGTATCTCCCTTCGATCCGCTCCGAGGGCATCGACACCCTGGCCGTGATCGTCGACACGTCGGGCTCGCTGCCGGAGGACGTGCTTGCCGAGTTCTGGAGCGAGGTGCGCGAGGTTGCCGCGGAGATCCAGCCCGAGCGCGTCGTCCTACTGCAGGTCGACGCGGCGGTGCGGGACGCGGCGGAATACGCCGCGTTCGACCTGCCCGAGGAGGTTGTCGTGCGCGGCCGGGGCGGCACCGACTTCCGGCCCGGCTTCGCCTGGCTCGACGAGCGGGGCGTCCGTCCGGGCGTGTGCCTGTACTTCACGGACATGGAGTGCTCCCGATACCCCCAGACGGAGCCGGACTTCCCCGTGCTCTGGATCGACTGGTCGGACCCGCCGTCCGTTGGCCGCGAGCCCTGGGGCGAGCGCATCGCCATCGCCGGATAACGCCGGGGCATCCGTCCCGCACCCCTCCTGCGGCCCCACGGGGCCAACCGTCCTTTCCCGCTTCGTTCCGCCGCGCCCCGCCCGAACGCCGCCTTCAGGCCGAGCCGGCCCGGGGCCGGTCGGGCGCGGGCCGGCCGGAGAGAGCCGAGGCCGCGCACCTGTCTTCCCACCACGGAGAACCCAATGAACCCAACCGATTCCCCACCCGACGCCGTGATCCGGGACATCCCGCTCTCGCGGCTCGCACTTGCGCCCGAGAACGTGCGCAAGACCCCGGCACATGAGTCCGCCCAGGCCCAGCTCGCCGCCTCCATCCGCGCCCACGGCCTTCTGGAGAACCTCGTCGCCCGCGCCGACGGCTCCGACGATGACGGCAACGAGCGCTTCGCCGTCGTCGCCGGCGGCCGGCGCCTGGCGGCGCTCAAGGCGCTCGCCGGGGACGGCGCCCTCGACGCCGACCACCCTGTGCCCTGCCGGATCGCGCCGAACGGCCACGGCGGCGAACTGTCGCTCGCTGAGAACGTGGTGCGCATCGCCATGCACCCCGCCGACCAGGTGGTCGCGTTCTCGGCGCTGGCCGACCACGGGGTATCCGTCGCCGCCATCGCGGCCCGGTTCGGGATCTCAGAGCGCATCGTCGAGCAGCGGCTGCGTCTGGGCAACGCCGCGCCGGAACTGCTCGACGCCTACCGCGACGAGGCCATCGGCCTGGAAACGCTCAAGGCGTTCGCGGTCACCGCCGACCGGGAGCGCCAGCTCGCCGTGTGGGAGCAGGTTTCCGCACAGGACTACGGCCCCTCCGCCTGGCAGGTGAAGCGCCTGCTTACCGAGGAGCGGATGCCCGCCAGCGCCGCGCTGGCCCGCTTCGTTGGCGTCGACGCGTACGAGGCGGCCGGCGGCGCGGTGATGCGCGATCTGTTCGCCGACGAGCACGAGAACGGCGTCTGGCTGGAGGCCCCGGCGTTGCTGAACGAGTTGGCCCTGACCAAGCTCACCGCCGCCGCCGACGAGCTCTCGACCCGCTGGAAGTGGGCCGAGGCCCACCTGGAGGTCGACCGGAGCGCCGCGGCGCGCTACGGGCGCGTCCACCCCCGGCCCGGGGCGCCCACTGACGAGGAGTCCACCGAGATCGATCAGCTCCGGACCCGTCACGACGTACTCGTCAATCTCGACGAGGACGAATGGACGGACGAACTGGACGGGGAGGCCGATGCCATCGTGGAGCGGCTCGACGCGATCGAGCAGGCGGTGAAGGCCCGCGCCCAATTCCGCCGCGAGGACATCGCCATCGCCGGCTGCATCGCCACCGTCGGGCGCGACGGCACCCTTCAGGTCATCCAGGGACTCGTGAAGCCGGAAGACATGCCCAAGCCCATCGCGGCCCAAGCCGGGGCGAACGGCCACGACGCCGGCGCGGGAACCGCAACCGGGACGGTCGATTCGAGGCGCGTCGACCCTCCAGGGGTATCGGCGCCCGTGGCGTCGCCGCTCGATCCTCGCGCCGCGGCCCGGCAGGAAGCCGGCGTTGGCATCGGCCTGGGGGACGATCTGCGCGCCATCCGAACCGCGCTGGTGAAGGCGCACCTGGCCGGTGACTTCGAGGCGGCGTTCGATCTGATGGTGTTCCAGCTTGCGCGTGCCGTGCTCGCGAACGGCTACACCACCTCGTACCACGCGCTCGACATCGTGTTCAACGAGACCGCGGACCGCCCGACCACACGAATGAACGACGAGGACTTCGCCGCCTGGAGTCCCGGTGAGGCGATGCTCGCGAACGGGCCGGAACTTCCGTTCAAGTGGATGGAGGCCGACGACGACGCAGCCTGCTTCGCGGCGTTCAGGGCATTGCCCCGGGTCGACAAGGAGAAGCTCTTCGCCGCCGCGGTGGCGCGCACGGTCAAGGGCCAGCTCGCGTTCGAGCACGACGCCCGACCGGAACTGGAAGCGACTGTGGCGCGTCTGGACATCGACTTCGCCAGGCAGGTGCGCCCGAGCGCCGATCTGCTGTGGTCGCGGCTGCGCAAGGACCGCATCCAGGCGATCGCCCGCGAGACCCTCGGTCCGGCCTGGGCAGCGGCGCGGTCGAAATACAAGAAGGTCGACCTGGCGCGCGCGATGGAGAAGGCGTTCGCCGCCGGCAAGCCGCCGGTCGGCATCGGCGCCGAGGCGCACGCCGCCGCGCTGACCTGGACCCCGCCGGGGTTCCGGGCGTTCGATGCGGGCGGTGATGCCGCCGCCGATGCCGGTACGGACGGCCCGGCCCATTCGCCCGAGGCGACTTCTTCCAATGGCGCCCGGACATCGCCCGACGCCCCGGACGCAGCACCGGCGAAGACAGGTCACGCCGTCGGCAACGGTCACGACGCCTCGGCCCGGAAGCAAGAAGATCCGGGTCCGGTGAACGGCAATGGGAACGGCGAGGACCGTGCTGCCGATCCCTCGGCTTCCAACGGTGGGCCGCTTGCCGACCACGGCGAGGCTGAGGACGTGCCCGAGTTTCTGCGCCGCGTCGCTCAGTAGCCTTCCGCCGCCGCGCGCCCCATCCGGACCGCCTCCGGGCGGGGCGCGTTCCTTTTTTCATGTCCCAGGGAGCCCCCATGAACGACACCCGAACGATCCGCGCGCGCATCCACGATTCCGCCCTCAAGCGAGTCACGCGCGCTTTCGCCGCCACGCTCGCGGACATCTTCGCCGAGACCCTCCAGAACGCCCGCCGCGCCGGTGCCTCGCAGGTACGCGTCGCGCTGACCGATACCCCGGGCAACGATGGCCCACTGGCCGTCACCGTATCCGACGACGGGACCGGCATCGCCGATCCGGCGGTGCTGCTGTCCTTCGGAGAGAACGGCTGGAGCCAGGATCTGGTGCGGCGCGAAGACGCCGCCGGCATGGGTTTTCTGAGCCTCGCGCGCCGGGGCTGCGCCGTCTCCTCGCGGCCCCGCGCGCGCGATGGCTCGCCTGCCTCCGGCTGGCGCATCGAGCTCGCGCCGGCGCATTTTCTGGGGGAGGCCGACGCCGAGGTTCGCCCCGCCGATGCCGCGCCGTTTCCCCACGGCACGGCGGTGTCGTTTCCCGCGACCGACGCGGAGACCGCCGACACCATCCGCCGCGCTCTCGAAGCCGCCGCCCGGTACTACCCGTTGCCGGTGATTCTGGAGCACCCGCCGCTCATTCCATCCGGGGGTGAGGCGCTGCCGCGCCGGGCGTTTCTCGACGGCGCAGTGTACGTGGAGCGCTGGCGCGGACTCGTGTTCGGCGTGTTCAGGAACCGTCCGCAGCCTTTCCGCCTGAACGACCCCGACGTGAACTTTCACGGCCTCACCGTCGCCGTCCGGCTTCCGACAGTCGAGACGGTGGGCGGCGCGCGCTGGACGGTGGCCGCGGACATCGAGGACTGTCCGGAACTGGAGTTCGTGCTGCCGGCGCGCAAGGAAGCCGTCGAGACGCCGTTCCTTGCACAGATGCGCGACGCCGCACGGCTGGCCATCTACCGCGCCCTGGCCGCCGACGGCGATCCGCGCCCGTCGTTCGGCGATTGGAATCGGGCGGCGGACGCCGGCATCGAACTCCCGGCGCCCCCGCCCGAACTGCGTCCCTGGCGTCCCGCCGTGGCCGACATCGACCACTGGCGCGAGGCACCCAAACTCCAGCTCGTCGGCACCGACGCGCTGATTGTCGCCTGCGATCCGGAGCCGCCCGAGGCCCAGGCGTTCGCTCGCGCCGCCGGACGCAACAGCGTCGCGCGCCGGCTGTTCGAGGCCGACCGCCGTTTGGAGGGATACGGCTGGTACGACGCCATCGGGCGCGTTACCGCGATCCAGACGGCGGTGACGGCCGACGGCCGCAGGTGCGTCCTCCAGGACCGGCCCGGGCAAGAGCGGGTGGCCAAGCCCGAGGCGCCCCCGCAACGCCCCGATACGATCCGCATCCGCGCCACCATAAGGCCGGCCGGGGGGCGGAAGCGCACACTCGACCTGCCCGCCGACCTCGCCTTCGCCGGGGAGGCGTGGTGCTGGGTCGGCGATGCGCAGCCGCTGGCGACCGCCGACAGCGGCCTGGACCCGCAGGAACTCGCGGGGCTGCTGTACGATGCCTACTTCTCGCCGTCGGACGACGCTGACGCCGATTCCTGGGACCGCCAGCAGACCGACTTCGAGCGCGAAGCGCTGCACATCGCCACCCGGCTTCTGGTCTCCGACGACGAGGCGCGGCGCCGCTCCATCGCCGACGCGGTCGAGCGCGATCTGTTCTGGCTCATCCCGCAAGACCGCGGCGCGGACATCGCCGTGCGCGGCCGCACCGTCACCGTGACGCTCGGCGAGTCTGGCGCGGAGGCCGCGCAATGAGCCCCCCGGCACGATCCGCTGAAGCCGTTGCGGCCACTGCCTTGCTGCATTCCGGGAGGTAGCGCCATGCCCCGCATCGTCGAAACGACCGTATACGAACTTCCGGAACTGTCCGAGGCGGCAAAGGAGCGCGCCCGCGCCTGGTACCGCGGCCATTGCGTGGAGCACGACTGGCACGAGTTCGTCTACGACGACTTCGAGACCGTCTGCGGACTGTTCGGGGTGACACTGAATACCCGTCCGGTGCCGCTGATGGGCGGTGGCACGCGCGACAAGCCGTGCCTCTGGTACCGCGGGTTCTGGTCGCAAGGAGACGGCGCCAGCTTCGAGGGGGCGTACCGGTACGCTACAGGCGCCGCCCGCGCGATCCGCGCCCACGCGCCGAAGGACACCGAACTGCACGGCATCGCCGACGTTTTGCAGGACGTGCAGCGGCGCAACTTCTACCAACTCACGACCGGCATCCGGCAGTCCGGGCGCTACTGCCACGAGTACACCATGCGCATCGACGTCGAGCGCGACAGCCCCACCGGGCAGGCCATGACGAACGACGCGGAAGACACGCTCATCGAGGCGATGCGCGATCTGGCGCGCTGGCTCTACCGTCAACTGGAGCGCGAGTACAACCACCAGACGTCAGATGCCGTCGTGGACGAGATCATCGCCGTAAACGACTGGGCGTTCACGGCCGAAGGCCACTACTTCGGCTGATCGGACGCCTTTCATGCCCACGCGCCGCGCCGCCGGGAGTCCGGCGGGCTGGCCGGCGGGTGGCCCCGAGATGCGGCGCGGGAGACCTCCCGCCGCACTCGCCGCGGCCTTTCCCTCAGACCCTTTCGGAGACCCCCATGCTCGACACCGTTTCCGCAACGGGCGCCGCCGCGCGCCCGCCTGCGCCGCCCCTCGCGCCCGCCGCCGAACCCGTTCGGACCGCACACGCCCTTCTCGCCGCGGCCCGGGCCCTGCTGGGCGCGCTGGAGGCTGGCCGGCCGCTGGACGCCCCGACTCTGCGCGAAGCCATGACCCGCGCGTTCGGCGGAAGCGACGCGCAGGGCGCTTGGCGCTGGAAGGACGCTTACGAGGCCGCCGAGGCGACCGTCATCCTGTTCGTGCAACGCTACGGGCGGGCCATGCGGCGCCGTGCAGGCGCCGGCCCCGACGGGCCCGCGAACATGCTCGCCATGCTCTCGGCGCTCGCGGCGCTGGAGCCTTCGCACACGCGGCGGTCCGAGGCGCAGGTCCGCCTGCAGCAGTTCTCGACCCCCCTGCCGCTCGCCTACGCCGCGCTCAAGGCGGCCGGCGTGCGGCCGGGCGATACCGTGCTGGAGCCGTCCGCCGGGACCGGGATGCTCGCCGTGATGGCCGAGTGCGCCCTCGGGAATCACGCCACCGGCGCGCTGCACTTCAACGAGATCGCGGGCGTCCGGGCGGGACTGCTGGCCCGGCTCTTCCCCGGCGCGAACGTCACCCGCCACAACGCCGAGACCATCACGGATTTCATGCCGGACGTCCAGCCGTCCGTCGTTCTCATGAACCCGCCGTTCTCGGCGACGCCGGGCGTCTCGCGCATCCGCCAAGACGCGGATTTGCGCCATGTCCGCTCGGCGTTCTCGATGCTGCCGGCCGGCGGCCGACTCGCCGCCATCACGTCCGCGAACTGCGTCCCGGGCGATCCCGCCTGGACTGACGCATTTTCAGCGTCGGAGCGGCAGGCGCGGATCGTGTTCACGATGGCCATCGACGGGCGCGCCTATGCGCGGCGCGGCACCGGCTTCGACACCCGGCTGACGGTGCTCGACCGCAGCCACGAGCCCGGCATCGACATCGACCGCCAGATCCGCGGGGGCGACGCGGGGGAACTGCTCGACGCCGTACTCGCGTCCGTCCCGCCGCGCCTCCCTGTAAAGCCCGCGCCCAACGCGGATTTGTTCGGCCATGTTCCTGCCATCCGGAAGCCCCAGGCGAGAGCTTCCCGGAAACCCGTCAGCAAGCCGGCGCCGCGTCCCACCCACGACTGGGGCCCGGTCGCGGAACTCGACATCCGGGGTGCTACGCCCGATCCCGACCCGGAAACGCCGGCGGCGCCAGCCGCAGGCCCTCACGAGGCGTGGCGCCCGACCGTCGTGCGAATCCCGGGCGCGGTCGCGCATCCCACCCCGCTGGTGCAGTCGGCCGCCATGGCCGCCGTGCCGCATCCGGCGCCGTCGTACCGGCCAATGCTGCCCGAGCGCGTAATCACCGAGGGGGTGCTGTCCGACGCCCAACTCGAGAGCGTCGCGCTCGCGGGCGAGGCCCATGCCCGGCATCTCGCCGCCCGCTATCGGATCGGCTCCGGCTGGGAGACCGTCCGGCGATGCGGCGCGGACGGCGATCCCGCCGACGAAGGCGCCGTCACTGCGGACGGCGAGACGCTGTCCGCTCCGGTGCGCTTGCGCCGCGGCTGGATGCTCGGCGACGGCACCGGCGCGGGCAAGGGACGGCAGGTCGCCGCCCTCGTGCTCGACCGGTGGCTGCGCGGATGCCGGCGCGCCCTCTGGCTCTCGCAGTCCGACAAGCTGCTGGAGGACGCGCGCCGCGACTGGACCGCGCTCGGCGGCCGGGAGCAGGACGTGATCCCGCTCGGCAAGTTCCGGCCGGGCGCGGAGATCCCGCTTACCGAGGGCATCCTCTTTGCGACCTACGCTACGCTACGGTCGCCGGCGCGGCAGCAGGCCCGCTCGCGCCTCGACCAGATCGTGGCCTGGCTGGCCGGGTCGCTGGACGAGGACGACCGCCACGCCTTCGATGGGGTCATCCTGTTCGACGAGGCGCACGCCATGGCCAACGCCGCGGGCTCGAAGGGCAGCCGCGGCGAGGTCGCCCCCTCCCAGCAGGGGCGGGCGGGACTGAAGCTCCAGCACGCGCTGCCCGACGCGCGCATCGTGTACATCTCGGCGACCGGCGCCACCACGGTCCCCGGACTCGCGTATGCCGGCCGGCTCGGGCTCTGGGCCGCCGGCGAGACGCCGTTCGAGACCCGGTCCGAGTTCGTCTCCGCCATGGAGGCCGGCGGCGTCGCCGCGCTGGAAGTCGTCGCCCGGGACCTGAAGGCGCTGGGCCTCTACCAGGCCCGTGCGCTCTCCTACGACGGCGTGGAGGTGGATATCCTCGAACACGCCTTGAGCGACGCCCAGCGGCGCATCTACGATTCGTACGCCGGCGCCTTCAAGATCATCCACGCCAATCTTCAGGAGGCGTTGAAGGCCACCGGCATCGTCGACGGCGAGTCGACGCTCAACCGCAACGCCAAGTCCGCGGCGATGTCCGCGTTCGAGGGCGCCAAGCAGAGGTTCTTCGGGCACCTGCTCACCAGCATGAAGTGCCCGTCTCTGATCCGTGCGATCGAGGCGGACCTCGATGCAGGCCGCGCCGCCGTCGTACAGCTCGTCTCGACCGGCGAAGCGCTGATGGAGCGGCGCATCGCCGAGATCCCGGCCGCGGAGTGGGACGACATCAACGTCGATCTCACGCCCCGGGAAACCGTGATCGAGTTCCTGGCCCACGCGTTCCCGGTGCAGCTCCAGGAACCGTTCACCGACGCCGAGGGCAATCTCATGTCCCGGCCCGTGTTCGACGCCGACGGGCAGCCGGTGCTTTCCCAGGAGGCCATCGCCCGGCGCGACGCGCTGGTCGAACAGCTCGCGGCCCTGCCGCCGGTCCCCACCGCGCTCGATCAGATCGTGCAGCACTTTGGGCACGATGCCGTCGCCGAAGTGACCGGCCGATCCCGCCGGGTGCTGCGGCTCACCGACGCGCGCGGTGAGCGCCTGGCGCTGCGCGGCCGGCCCGCGTCGGCCAATCTGTCCGAGGCTGCCGCGTTCATGGACGGGACCAAGCGCATCCTGGTGTTCTCGATGGCCGGCGGCACCGGTCGCAGCTACCACGCGGATCTCTCCTGCGCCAACACCCAGCGGCGCGTGCACTATCTGCTCGAACCCGGCTGGCGCGCCGACCAGGCGATCCAGGGGCTTGGGCGCACCCACCGCACCCACCAGGCCGCAGCACCCCTGTTCCGGCCCGTCGCCACCGACGTGAAGGGCGAGCGGCGGTTCATCGCCACCATCGCGCGCCGGCTTGATTCCCTCGGCGCCATCACCCGCGGGCAGCGCGACAGCCAGACCGCCATGGGCGGCGGCCAGTCCCTGTTCCGCGACAGCGACAACCTCGAAAGCGTCTATGCGAAGGCGGCGCTGCGCCAGTTCTACGGCTCGCTCTGGCTCGGGCGCATCGGCGGCTGGACGCCCGAGCGGTTCGAGGACGCCACCGGGCTCAAGCTCTCGCACGAGGGCTCGCTCAAGGAGAACCTGCCGCCGATGCCGAAGTTCCTGAACCGGCTGCTGGCGCTGCCCATCGACGAGCAGAACGAGCTGTTCGCGGAACTCGAGACGCGCATCGCCGCCAACATCGAGCAGGCCGTCGAGGCGGGCGCCTACGAGGTCGGCGTCGAGACCGTGCGCGCCGACTCGCTGGCCGTCGCCGGCCGGGAGACGCTCCACGAGCATCCCGGCACCGGCGCGGCGACCGAACTGGTCGAGATCGTCCGCCGCGACCGGCTTCACCCGCTGACCGCCGATGCCGCCTTGGAGATCGCCACGCGCGATCCCGGTCCCGGCGGCAAGCCGAGGCTTGCGGTCAACGCCCGCTCCAAGCGGGCCGCCGTCGTCCTGTCCGCCCCCTCGCGCCTGTTCGACGACGGCGGGGTGCAGGAGCGCGCGCGGCTCGTCCGGCCCGCCTCGCGGGACCCGATGGCGCGGGCGGAGCTGAAGGCTTCCCACTGGCGCCGGGCGCCCGAGCCCGAGTGGAGAAACCTGTGGGATGCGGAGGTTGCGGCGCTGCCGTCGCACCGCGAGTCGCGGTTCTGGCTCGCGACGGGGCTGCTGCTGCCGGTCTGGGACCGCCTGCCGGCGGAGAACATGCGCGTGCGCCGGCTCACCGCCGACGCGGGCCAGAACCTGGCGGGCCAGGCCTTGGCGGGCGAAGCCCTCATCGGGCGGGTGCTCGACGCCGAACAGGTCCGCGCCGTGCGCGCTAGCTTCGGACTCGGCGATGGCTTCGCCATGACCGGAGAGGAAGCTTTCGAGGCCGTGCTGGCACGCGGCGCCGCGCTGCCGCTCGCTAACGGCTGGCGCGTCGCCCGGCGCCGCCTCATGGGCGCCGACCGCGTCGAGATCGAGGGGCCGGCCGACACCGATCTCACGGCGCTGAAGCGCCTCGGCTGCACGGTCGAGATCGTCTCGTACCGCGCCCGCGTGTTCGCGCCAGGGGCCGACGCGCTGGACCGCGTCCTCGAACGCTGGCCGCCCACGGCGTGATCCCGCCCGTACCGCCGGCCCGGCAACCGCCATCCGTATCGCCGGCCCGGCGGGGTTCCCTTGCCGCGCGGCCGGCGGCATCCTGTCGTCCAGCCTCGCCCCCCAGCCACGGAGACTTCCCATGACCGCGCAAACCCTGCCGGACAACCCCAATTTCTGCTTTTGCCCCGCCTACGACGTCGAGACCGATGTGCAGCAGATCCGCATCGTCATCGAGGGCCTGTCCGGCCATGTCCCGACGGCGCTGATCGCGCTCGATCTCGACGACGCGCTCACGATCTGCGACAAGCTCAACCGCCGTCTGGCGCTCGACCGCGAGACCTGGACCGCGATGGCCTCCTCCTCCATGCGCGACGGGGATGACGATCCCGGCCACAAGCCGTGGCACTGACCGGCCGCCGGTAGGGCCGCTCCCGGACTTTGCCAGAAGCCGCGCCGGCATTGGGTCGCCCCCGTAGGGGGGCGTCGCATCGTCGCCTCCGCTAAAGGTCGGGGAAAGCCAGGGCCGGGTGGAAGCCACGGGACGAGAGAGAGGCCCGCGGCACACATCGCAACCCTCGGAGGCCACGACATGACCCCACTCACCTATGCCGGCATCGGCGCCCGTACAACGCCGAACACCGTGCTCGCCGACATGAGCGTCATGGCGGGCTGGCTGGCGCGCAACGGATGGCATCTCGCAAGCGGCGGAGCGGACGGGGCTGACACGGCGTTCGCAAAAGGATCGCCAGCGGGCAAGCGAACCCTGTACCTCCCCTGGCGCGGCTACAACGGGCACCGGGGGCCGGACTGCCATCGCCCCGCGCTGTGCGAACTCGACGATTGGATGACCGTGGCCACACGTCTGCACCCCGCCTGGCATCGATGCTCCCCCGCCGTGCGAAAACTCCATGCGCGCAACGCCGCCGTCGTCCTCGGACCCGGACTCGACCGCCCCGTCGACGCCGTGGTGGCCTGGACTCCGCACGGCGCCGTCACGGGGGGAACGGGCATGGCGCTACGCATCGCGGCGGAACACCGGATCCCGGTGCTCAACCTCGGCGTCCTCGCCCCCCGCGCGGTTTGCGAGCGCCTGCGGGCCATCCGCCGCGCCACCTGACCCTCCGCCGTTCGAGCCGGAGAGGTGCTGGATGCCGGGCGAACGCCCGGCGGTGGAGAGGGAGGCGGTCTCCCTCGCGCGCCAGGCGCCCGACAGGAGACACCGAAATGTACATCTTCGACACCGATCCCATCGCTCCGTCCGCCTGCGATCTCTTGGCCGACCTCGGCCTCGATGTCAATAGCGTGCGCGACACCCTGGCCGACGACCGGACCCGGCGCTGCCCGGACCGCGAGGCCCAGCCAAAGAGGAGTTGGAGGGAAGCGGAAAGAAAGGTGAACGGAAGGGGGGAGGAGAGAGAGATCGATCCAGCCTCCGGCCGTTCGCAACTCATCGTCACAGCAACCAACCAAGGAGCATAGTTATGGCTTTCGGATTCAGTTACAGAGGGAGTCATACGAAAAATTTTGTCATGTATTCTAATTAGTTATGGAATTCCATAGGGGAACAGCTAGAACTGAGTCATCACTATGCCAACACGCCGCGCGAATCATGAACGGGGTTACGCATGCGCTGACATGAACCGCCGGGCCTTTGAAAATCCCTCTGATGCGGTTCGCCGGCACCTCGATCCGCAGCGCTCCTGCTGAGCGCATCGATACCCTCTCGCAGCGTCTCGCCGGGATGAATGGGTTCGCGCATGTTCCGCCTCTCGCTCAATGGTAGTGCACGATGTCCACATCCACCGGTCCAGGGCGCCCCTCGAGCCGCCGGAAGCAAATCCGCCATTGGTCGTTGATGCAGATTCTCCACTGTCTGGGAATTATGTGCCTGAGTGCCAATAGGGCGCAGAGGGATTAAGATCATGCAACGGCGCTGAGTAGTTACTGGAGTACCTTGAGCCGCTTCTCGACACGCGTGAGGTCCTGGCGCAGTTCGAGCACTTGTTCTGTGGCCTACTGCAAGGCCTTTCGCGGCATGGCCGTCCCCCTCGGACTTCGAGAATCGCCGGCCGGCGGAACAGAAGTCGCTCATGGAGACCTTATACAACAGCCTCAAGAGCGAGGACCCATTGCCGACGAGGCAGGAGAACCACGAGAACTTGATGCGCGATTGCCAGGCGGAGGGCTGGACTTACGGGGTGGTGTGCGACGAGGCCATGAAGACGCGTCCGGACCTGGTGCCGTTCGAGCAGCTTCCGATTCAGGAGAAGATCAAGAACTACATCTTCCTGGCGTTCGTCAAAGCCTGCAGGCGCTACCTAAGTGTTTCGCTATGATGTGGGGCGTGCTGAATGCAACCTGAAACCCACAGAGGAGGAAGCATGAAACCATGTTGCCGGCTCATCGCCGCCGCCGTTGCCACCGTGTTGCTGGCCGGCCCCGCGTTCGCGCAAAGAACCACGGAGAGCCTAAGCGACGCGGCGCTGCAGAACGAGCTATACCGGCTCGGGTCCTACCGCAGTCCGGAAGGCAAGCTACGAGGCTACCGCGGCCGAGTCCGTTCCTCGGACTTCGAGATCGAGAAGCAGATGCAGCAGCTCGACAAGCAACGCATGGCCGACGACCAGCGGCAATACAACCTGATCCTGGACGAGCTGGCCCGGCACGACACCGCGCGCCACGTTGCCAAGCAGCAGGCGGAGCGGGACCGCTACAACGCCAGCGCGGACAGGGTGAGCCGGTACGTCCGCGACTACCTGGGACAGGGAGCGGCAGAAGTCGGACCAAGCGCATGAGCGGCAGAGGCAGCAATACGAAGCGGATAGCCGGGCCTGGCAGGGAATTTACCGGCAGCAGCAGGAGAATGACTGGCTGGCCGAACAGAACCGGCAAATCGCACAGCAGGGCGTCGAGTTGGCCGAGCAGTTCTATCTGCGTGAGCGCCAAGAGCAACGTGAGCAGCAGGAGCGACAGGAACAGCAGGCTTGAGAAATTCAACGCTTGCCGCCGCACCTGATTAGGCCGCAGCCCAATTACTGACAGACTACCACTTCAAAGTGACGGCCGCGGGCGGTGCGCAATTTGTCTTTTCGGCGTGCGACCGGCTGAAGTCCGCGTCGGCCGAGACCTGGAACGAGACTCGGCGCGAAGCAAGACAACCCGGCCTGAAGGGGATGTCCACCAAAAAGTCGGCAGTCCGACAGACTGCTAAATGCGTTTGACAAAAATTTCTTCAATTAAGCTGCAAGGTCGCGATCCTCTGATTTGGTCTGCGTGAAGGGGCGATACCAAGGATCACCCGCGGCCTCTAGCGCTTCCCAAACCTTACGATAGCGAACAACCAGCGCATCTGATGGGACAAACGTGTTACCCATCAACCCGTTATCCCAGTTAATTTGCTGCGGCTCCATTACGATCTTGTCGTCGCGATGAATCCGTTTCGCGACCAAATAGTTGATTAGGTTGACCGGCCGCTGAATGACTCTCGACGTCAGATAATTGCGATACGCTCGAATCTTAACTTGACACGTACGCTTATCAATCGGAACCATATACAAGTACATCTGCTGATGCCATTTCTTAAAGAATCCTCGCTTAGGGAAATGCACGTCGAAGATCAATAGCCACGGCGAAACCATGCGATAGGTGTGCGTTATGTTCTTTTCGGGGTTGTTTTCATAAGTCTGATGGCCGTACAAAACACCGTCGCGCTCGTGCACTTCCTTCCAGATAGTCGGATTGACCCGATCGTGATCGCGTGTGTAAAACGCTGTCAAAGTGCTGTGGTGGACATGGGGCTGATGCGCCGGATCAAGCAGGTTCTCCATTGCCAGTCCGTAATGTGTTTCAAAGTACCACTGTTCATTGTCCGCAAGGTAATCCTCTCCTGGGAGCTCCGGGAGGTAAGGCTCGGAATGCTCGGCCTTTTCGGGTTCACCCGGCCAAACCCACACCAGATCTTCCTGAACTCTGGTCGGCAAGGCCTGCGCATGGGCGGACGAAGGGATGGCCATCCGCTTGTTCAAATGTTGGGGAATATTGACGCAACGGCCACCTTCACCGTACTGCCAGCCGTGATATCGGCATGATAGGTAACCATTGATCATGCGTCCCACAGAAAGTCGCGACCCGCGATGAGCGCACAAATCGCGGACACACTGAATGCCGCCGCTGGGTGTCCAGTAAAGAACCAGTGGCATTCCAAACAACTTTATCGGGATGGGGCTCTTGGAGGTTACCTTTGAAGTATGCTCAACGGCGAACCAGTGGTCTTTCATTCCGGGGTTGGTCATCTCTTCGACTCCTTGCTTTTCTTGGGGGGATTCCGCACTTAAGTCAGCAAACTCCGTTTGCGGCGCGCGCCGCGTGGAATTTGCCAACGTCGAACTGGGGATTTGGAGGGGTAGTCTTCTTCCTTGGACGACCCCTATTTGTGAGTTGGACAACTCGGGATCAACGAGGAGTGGCGAGAAATGGACCATCTTCGATGTGGGATCGAGTCCGCCTGTGTGACTTCGCACGGGTAAAGGTATAGTGTTTACGGGTGGTGCGCGTATCGCGCCATATGCGCTGTTCTGGAGTGCGGGAGGGATTGGATGTCGGCCTTGGACGCTAGTCCGCGCAGGCCCTAGTGGATTCCCGCGCGTGTCCGCTTCTGAAGACCAGAGCGAAGGGGAGTTTCAGGAAGGGAGCGGAGTAATGAGGAACGTAGTACGGGTCGGGATACATCTGGCCAAAAACGTCTTTTTCATAACGGCGGTGGACGATGGCGGAGCGGGTGAAGCTGCGTGCGGGTGTTCAATCGAAGCTGGCATTGATCGAAGCTCTCCCCCAGGACCGTCGCTGATGGTGTTAGCCTCGTCGCGGCTGCCTTATCCCGCCGATGGCGAAGTCGCTCAAGGGAGACGCTCATCTACACTCATGCGAGCTTCAAGCCGGTTTGGGGCTGGTATTCTGGCTATGACGATGGTGTTGTCGGCACCTCTGGTCGCGTTCGCGCAGGATGTCGCGACGTCAAATGAGGAACTGCTCCGCGCTGCCCTTAACGGCGACATCGAGACCGTCGCCGCGCTCATCGCCGCTGGCGCAGACACGGAGGCGCGGACAACAGAGCAATGGGCTCCCCTGCACCTCGCCGCCCAAAACGGCCACGCCGAGGTCGTCAACGCCCTTATCGCTGGCGGCGCCGACGCGAATGCGCCAACCAAGGACCAATTGACTCCCCTGCACCTCGCTGCTCAAAACGGCCACGCTGAGATCGTCGCCGCACTGATCGCCGCCAGTGCCGACCCCAATGCGCGATACAAAGACCAAAGGACTCCCCTGCACTTCGCCGCCCAAAACGGCCACGCCGAGGTCGTCAACGCCCTTATCGCTGGCGGCGCCGACGCGAATGCGCCAACCAAGGACCAATTGACTCCCCTGCACCTCGCTGCTCAAAACGGCCACGCTGAGATCGTCGCCGCACTGATCGCCGCCAGTGCCGACCCCAATGCGCGGTACAAAGACCAAAGGACTCCCCTGCACTTCGCCGCCAGGAAGGGCCACGCTGAGATCGTCACCGCACTCATCGCCTCCGGCGCCGACGCGAACACCCGAAACAAGGACCAAGGAACTCCCCTACACCTCGCTGCTTTTTGGGGCCACGCCGAAATCGTCGCCGCACTCATCGACGCTGGCGCCGACACGAATGCACGGGACAAAGACCAGAAGACTCCCTTACACGACGCCGCTGATCGGGGCAACATCAAGATCGTCGACGCACTCATTACCGCTGGCGCCGACATGGCTGCCCAAGACAAAGATGGACGGACAGCCGTTGGTGCAGCCCTGCACGCCGCCGCTCGGTCGGGCCACGCTGAGATCGCCACCGCACTCATCGCCTCCGGCGCCGACGCGAACGCGCGGAACGAATACCAGGAGACTCCCCTGCACGCCGCCGCCTGGAGTGGCGACGCCGACACCGTCGATGCTCTCATCGCCGCCGGCGCCGACCCGAATGCGCGGGACGAAGAACAGGAGACTCCCCTGCACGATGCCGCCCGGAGTGGCGACGCCGACACCATCGGTGCACTCATCGCCGCCGGCGCCGACGCGAACGCCCGAGACAAGGACCGATGGACGCCCCTGCACTTCGCCGCCCGGAGTGGCGGCGCCGACACCGTCGATGCTCTCATCGCCGCCGGCGCCGACGCGAACGCCCGAAACAAGGACCGATGGACGCCCCTGCACGTCGCCGCCCGAGACGGCCACGCCGGTGTGGTTGCCGCACTCATCGCCGCTCGCACTAAGGTGAATGAGCGGAACAAGGACCGGTGGACGCCCCTGCACTTCGCCGCCAGAAACGGTCACATCCAGGTCGTCCAAACCCTGATCGCAGCTCGCGCCAAGGTCAATGAGCGCAACAATGACCGACAGACGCCCCTGCACGTCGCAACCAGGCGAGGCCACGCCAAGGTGGTTACCGCACTGATCGCCGCCGGCGCCAGATCAAATACCAGGGGCGAAGACCAGCGGGCTTTGTACAACGCCGCCCGAAGGGGCCGCACCGAGGTCGTCGCCGCACTCATCGCCGCCGGCACCGACCCGAATTCGCGAAACGAAGAACAGGAGACTCCCCTGCATGCAGCCGCCGGTGAGGGACACACCGAGATCGTCACCGCTCTGATCGCCAGCGGCGCCGACCCGAATGCACGAAACGGAGACCAGGAGATGCCCCTGCACGATGCCGCTTGGCAGGGGTACACCGAGATCGTCGCCGCACTGATCGCGGCCGGCGCCAACCCGAATGCGCGGGAACCCGGTCATCGGGGGCCTTTGCATGTCGCCACCCGGTGGGGCCGCACCGAAACCGTTGCCGCACTGATCGCTGGCGGCGCCGACCCGAATGCACCGGGCGATATGTCTGCCTTCTACAGGCGGGATTTCTTGGCTTCCAAACGGTACGAATCTCCTCTGCATGTCGCCGCCGAGTGGGGCCACACCGAGATCGCCACCGCACTAATCGCCGGCGGTGCCGACCCGAATGCGCCGGAGCAAGGTCAACGGGGACCCCTGCACGTCGCCGCGCGGCAGGGCAACGCTGAGACCGTCGCCGCACTGATCGGCGGCGGCGCCGACCCGAACGCACGCGGCGAAGTGGATATAAAAGACTTGGGCGGGTTTGGCGCCTTCGCATTGGCCGTTACCGATGCCGAGCTTCCCCAGCAGCCTCCACTGCACTTCGCAGTCTGGGGGGGGCACGCCGAGGCCATCACGGCATTGATCGCTGGCGGCGCCGACCCAAATGCGCGGGGGACACTCAATATGACTCCCTTGCACTACGCCGCGGTAACCAACGCTGAGATCGTTAACGCCTTGATCGCTGGCGGCGCCGACACGGAGGCGCGGAACGCAGATGGACTCACGCCCATAGACATCGCTGAAGACAAGAGCAACAGCGAGGCCGCCGACGCGTTGCGCGCGGCGATGCCGCGTACACGTTAGCTGGGAAGCCGAGGTCGCATGATCCAGCGTGCATTGACAGGATGAGGCTCACCGTAAGGCGAGGAGTGGCCGTGATGGCGCTTGTGGTCACGTTGGGGCTGTCTCCAAACGGCGTAGTGGCTCAGGAACAGGACGAGACGGGTTGGGACTACATCCCCGCGCAGGATGAACCCTGCGGCGACAATTGTCCGGATCCCGACGCACCGCTCAGCAGCGTGAATTACCCGCCGAGAGACGACAACTTCGAGTGGATGTTCGTGGCGACTGAAAGTGGATTGAAAGTCGTGCGGAACCCGCACTGGAACGGCACCCAGGCGACGGGAGACTGGTGCGGTGTGTATTGTTCGGAACCCTATGCACCCGCCGGTCTAGAGAATCCCCTCCGTAGGAATGACGCACAGGAATTGATGCTGGTGTTCGTGCCCCATGAGGGCGATGTATACCTACGGGCAAGGCTCAATCCGAGTTGGGTGGGGCGTGAGGCTGTCGAGATTATGGAGGCTCTCGGCGTCAGCGCACCACTGCCGCTATTGGGATTGGGAGCGTTGAGCAGCGATGCGGATATCGGTACAGAAGAACTCAACAGCGATATCCTGTCTCGCAGCCTGGACCGGACCGGTGTGCCGTATCACGCTGCCGGAAATGATGTGTTTCAGCCGGACGTGCTGCAGAGTATCGGCGGCGTGCTGTCTCAGGGCAGTGCCGGCGGCAGTCACCACGAGGGGATGCCGGTGGTGGAGTTTGCGTTCGGACGGGACGGAGGATATCCGGGTTTCGTGTTCGTGAGCGATGGCGCAGTGCTCGGTCGTTATTACCTTCGGTATGAAGAGCTCGTGCCCATGGCGTTGTTCGTAGATAGCGGAGGAACGAGCCTCTACACACTGTGGGGGTCAAAACGCTTACCGGCGAACTTCCGGCAGGACGCTGGATTCGCCAAGTACGAGAAGAGCCTCGGCCATGTGGCGATTGAATTCGCCGAAACGTGGTATGCCGATGCTCTCTTCTTCCTGGATATCTGTGCTGGCTGCCTGGCGGCAACCGACGACGACTCGCAGGCGGCAGACGACGCGCGCACCGTGATCGACGCCGAATCGCGAAGAGAGCGGTTATCGAGTTATATTAATGCCGACATCGGATCCGTATTCGAAGTGGAGCAGGCGGATCGGGGCCGCATCAGGGTTCGCGGCCAGATCAGCAGGTTCCATTGGAGCACCGACAGTAGCGCGAGAAACCGGGTGTCGATGGGCAGGAAGCGGCGGATAGTGCAGCCCGAGGAACTGCGGTCAAACGTCGACAGGTTGCTGAAAGAGGCTATCCAAAGCAAGGAGGATGAAGATGGCCATAGGCTCCAGCGGATGCGTCTGCTGGGCGAGCGCAGCGCTGTCGGACGGCGCAGACTGTCGGACGCGTTTTTCCTATTTGAAACACTTGCGCTTCTACGTGCCACGAAGTTGCATGCGCCCGCGGACTGGTCTGCGTTCATGAAGGCCCTTTCCTCGGATCAGATTGTGCGCCAGAACAGGGAGCCGTGGGTGCGATACACGGAGACGTTTTGCGGTGTCTATACCTCGGCCCCGGAATGCACCAGTTCAATAAATCGGGGACAATCGGACGCGGACTCTAAGCAGGACAGCATCAGCGCTCAGTAGGCTCACGACCGCCAAGCCATAAGAATGCTTGCGTGTTTACTCCTCGCTAGACACCAGCGTAGCGCCGTCCGGTATCAATGCGATGCTGTTTATCCTGATCTTCCCCCCGGAAGCGGTCCACTTGAGCTCAAAAAGTGAGGGTACTCCCAAAAACTGGGCCACATCCGATCATCAAAGATTTGGCTTGTTTCTGGAAACGAGTCCCCACAATTCCACTCCGTCTTCGCCTTCAAATCTTACGGCTCCGGCACGGACCAATATTTTTCGAAGTTCATCCTCTCCGAAGCCGCCGAGGCGCCTATTGATCTCATGGAAACTGCGTTTCTGCCATTTTTCATGTTGCAACAGGCCCTGCGCCGCCTGCTCCGCCATGAATTCAGTTCTTAGCTCCAACTTGAGTTTTCGTTCTTGCAAATGAAACGCTGCGAAAGCCGCAATGACCGCAGTAATCGCAGAGACCAATATCGTCTGGATCATTCGTGTGCCTCTCGGCTAGTTTGATGATTGAAATGTAGGCAATTTGACAACCCAGTCAAGCAATTTTCGGAGATCGTCGCTCCACGTTGTGTCACGGACACGTCTGAATTCGTCGTCGAGCGGGAAAGTGCCAATCTGCGCCGTCACACTAGGCGTCCAAGTAGGTATCGCCACCAGCGTGAGAAACTTCAGCAACGCGCCCAGTGAGCATGGTTGGCCACGCTGCCATTCATTCACCAGGCCCGTACCCATGATCGTGAGACCCGAGATTCGCCTGAATCGAACTCTCGCGAATTCCAGGTTCGTCTTTGTTTTTCGTCGTCATTTGTCCGACCGCCGTCAGGCACATCTCGTCAAATACGCGCCTCGTCTTGCTGGACAGGACACCAGCTTTCGCCAGCCCCAGCGCCGCTTCATGCGCGGCGGCCAGCGCTTCGCTCTTATGCTGCCTTAGCATCGCATTTCGCCTCGACAGTCGATCCATCCGCATACGCTGCCGCGATGCCGATGTGTAGTTGACTGCGCCGGATCGGTGATCATCCTGTCGCGTGCAGGCCCCTGTCGGCATCCAGGGTCGGCAGCCGAGCGATCGCCGAACCGCTTTTGCGCTCCGCAAGCCGCAGTTCGTAGAGTTTCTGAAGGTTGAGCCAGAACTCCCCCGAAGTGCCGAAGAAGCGGCCCAGGCGCAAGGCCGTATCGCCGGTGATCGAGCGCCGGCCATTCAGTATCTCGGTAATGCGGTTCACTGGCACCTCGATGCGCCGCGCGAGTTCCGCCGCACTCATGGCGAGCGCATCCAGATCCTCGCGCAGTGTCTCGCCGGGATGGATGGGGTCACGCATGATTTACCTCCTCAAATTAATGGTAGTCCACGATTTCGACTTCGGTCGGGCCAGGGCTTCCCTCGGGCCACTTGAAACAGATCCGCCATTGATCGTTGATGCGGATGCTCCACTGCCCCTTGCGCCGCCCCTTGAGTGCCTCCAGCCGGTTGCCGGGCCTCGCGAGATCGCCCAAGCGGGTGGCCGCGTCGAGCTGATCGAGCTTGCGCGACGCGGCCCGGGCGAACCCGGAAAACGCTGCGATCCGGCGACCCTCGTAGAACGCTTCGGTTTTCCTGTCCGAGAAACCTACGATCACAAAGCTTTCCGTTCCCGGAGCAACCGCATGGGCTTCACACTAGCGAAGGCATCCGCATTACGTCAAGCATAACGCATATTGCTTCGCCGACCGGATTCGGGACGCAAAGAGGGCGAGTCAGGCCGGAAGCGGGGCGGCCGGCGGCGCTCCGGGGGGCGTTGCCGCCGTTCCCTTTCACCTGACTTAAGGAGCACGGCACGATGCAGGCGGCACTCGCACCGCGCGGCGACGCGCGCACCTGGCTCACCCACTTCGTCGGCGACGGCCTGGAGGATGATCGTTACGTCGTGGAGACGTACCGTTCATATGTTGCGCAGCGAATTATGTTGCGGTGACGACGGATTCCGTTCTTGGGCGGATCATCGATGAGATTGAAGTCAACATAATTTCCGCAGCGCTACACGGTGCGCATAATCGTGGCTCCAGCAAATGGGAGACACGATCATGTTCGAAGAACTACTCACGACGTCGGAAGCACTCCAGAAACACCGAACAGCGCCGCTCGCCGAGCAGCGGCTGAGTTATCTCGACCATCTCGTACAAACGGGCGCTAGCCGGCGGAAGTTGCGCCTCATGTGCTGAGGCATACCACCGCCTGCCATCTGCTGCAGGCCGGCGTGGATATCAACACGATCCGCGCCTGGCTGGGAAATGTCTCACTCAGCACCACCAACATCTATGCCGAGATCGACCTCGAAATGAAGGCGCGGGCCGTGGCTCTCTGCGACGCGGTGGAGGCGAAACCGGGCCGGCCATGGAAAGAGAGCAAGGGGCTGCTCTCGTTCCTGAAGTCGCTGTGAACGCAAGAGATTATGTTGCGGCAATTTTGGCTGTATCCGCGCCAGCAAACGACATCCGTCGTCGCCGCAACATAATCCGCTGCGCAACATATGAACGGTTATGTTGAGTTCCACATAACCGTTCGCTGGCCAATGGCGAGATTGTCCCTGTCCTCGCTGACGGTTCCAGAACCAAGGGGCGGCGCAAGGCCCGCGGCCGGATCCTGCCCTTGAAGGCGGTCGAGAAGCTGCGCCCGGCCCGCGACGAGATCATCATCGCCACGGGGATCAAGCTGCGTCTTTGCGGCGTGCAGGACTGGGGGCACCGCGCTCTGGGCATTTCCGTCGTCCGACGCCAGAGAGGCTGACCGGCGCGCACTTGGGACGTCCCGCCGGCCCGCTGCCCGGAGGGCGTCCTGCCGTCCCGACTTCCACCGAGGTCGGAGGTTCACCCATGCCCCACAAGAATCCCGAGGTTCGCCGTTATGCCGAGCTCGGCATAATGACGACCATCCGCGAAATAGAGGGCCTGACCGGCCTTTCCTTTTCCAAATTGAGTTCCATCCGTTCAGATCGTGCAGCCGGTCTGTGGGAAGCTGCCGAGGAAGGCTACATATCGGGTTGCGCCGGCAGTAGTTGAATCGTTGCAGCATCACACATGGGGGACGGTTTTTTCGGAGAATGCTTTATTTCGGTATGGACTTTACTGACAGGCGACTCCGAGTCCAATCTGATAAGCGAGCCTCTGCGGCGCAGTCTGCGGCGAGTTGCTTGCATGCCGACGTCAATTTGAAGGAAACAGATGCTGCTACAGCATTTATTCGGGCCTCTGGATGTCGTTCAGAATTGCTTCCTCCAGCCCCATCACACTACCTAATGCCCTGGAGGTAGTATGAGCAAGTATCACATTGCATTGACTGACAATGAAAAAGCGCTGCTCCAAGCGATCACTATTCGGTTTGAGAGCTTTGAACACGATCCGAGAGATATCTATCTGAGAAATGAGAAGCCCGTATTGGAAATTGTAAAGTCATTGATCAAGAGAGATGCAATACCTGAAGTACGCTTAAGATTTTGGAGCGATCCCGAGTACCGAATAAATAGACGAAACAAGAGTTCTCCCAAGGAAGTCTTTGAACGCAATCGATGCACTGGCGACGATATTTTTACGGATCTGCGTTTTCTTCCCCACCTGCGCTATTTTCTTTTCGGCGCGGATCTTCCCGATGAAGTAATCTCGAAATTTGACAATCAAGTCGGCAATCCAGAATGGGTTACCTCTGGGGACATTGAGCCTATGGGCAAGTGCGCGAGATCTCTAATTCGTGAATTTGATCTTGATCGTCGTCGAGCGCCAGAAGAGTTCTACAAGCTTTGTCTTGATATAGGACTGGAACTGTGGGAAGCACGCATGGTCATGGAATCGGCCAAACGAGTCCCGTAGGGAAGAAGAAAGAGCGAGAGATAAGCCGTCTCGCTCCAGGATGCCATATGCTCCACGACCGAGTGGACAATTGGAACCGGTCTGTTAAATTCCTAGTCGTTCCCAAATGACCGTTCCCCTGGACGCGAGCCACCCTGGATGTGGGAACTTCATTCCTGTATCGCCACGGCCAGCCCGAACCGCATGCCCGGCTGGATTACATTGGCGCGGTGCCGACAAGCACACGCGCGGACATGGGCGGCGGCGTACGACTTCAATGTCCTAGCTCCAGCCATATACTCTCATACTGTCCGAGTACGAAGCTGATTATTGGGCGCAAGAGCAAGCCTCACCCCGGTCCGCAATCACTACTAAGGAGCAATTATGAACATCGAAGGAATCCAGATACATGTGCACAGCGTGGGGCTACAAGACGCTATGAATTTTGTGTACGCGAAGGTGTCTATTGTCGCGTTTGATAAGGACGTTGACGCGATCGACAAGGATGCCGCTCACCCTAGAGTCGAAGTCTCCGTACCTCTTCCCCACGCCCATGACTGGACCCTGCAGGAGATCGAGGTGGCGGCTCTGCAATCGACACGTTTGATTGTCGAGGCAATTCTCCAGAATACCTCCGAGAAGGGTGATTGATGCCCAGCTTGCCTCTCAAGGGTGAAGAATTTATCAAGCTTGATGCTATCCCTGAGGAGTTTCGGGCTGTGCAGAGTCAATCCGTCCCATGGACTTCGCGAGAGGATATCGGTTGATCCAAAAAGCCTCTTAGTTTTGTCCGCAGGCTACCAAGTTTCCCTTGATGCGTTTTACTTCATTGACAAACCAACCCAGTCTTTGGACGATGCCTTCATCGCGGATGGACCCTAGGTCCACGACGCAAACCTGCTTCTCCCCATGCGCCATTTGCGTCCAATCACCACTGTAATGCTGCCAGAATCCGCGCTTTCCAATGCCCGGCCTCCCGCCACCGATGTTGCCATTGTGGCAAAGGTGGACCGCGCCTTCGGCATCGTACGCAAACGCACCCGCCACACGCAAATTGGTGCCGATATGAAGTGGATTGATTTCTACCGTGATCTTCAAATTGCTTGCGGTAAGCGCGTTTTCCGCGCCAAACAAGAACCAGAAGCGGCCCCCCGCCTTCGCTTGTTCGTCAATCAGAGACCAAAATCCCTCATTACCATGCCAATTGATGCACCTTTCCGTATTGCCACCCTGCCAGCCGACTGTGCGCCGCAGCTTCGAACCAGTCCTTTCCAAGGTCGCCTCAAGTGCATGAAAAGCCTTCATGGAATCGTCATTGTCCGTGAACGCGGTAAGCATGGAATCGTTCCTCCCTCTTGGCAATTGCGACTATTGGATGAAACTCATGGGCTGGAGGCGATTGGTAATCACCGCAGTCACTTTTCCGGCGACGAAGGTACTCGGTGGAGGTCAGCTGCCACCTTCGGACTGATTCCGGACACGGCTTAAGCGCCTGATGCTTGCTCCGCTCCACCAAGTACCGAGCGTTTCTTGTGCACCGGCGTTCGCTTGCCGGTCTTCAGCAAGTATTTCCGAGGCGACATACTGCCGAAAGGCATCAGAGCTTCGGAAACAGCGGTAGCCTGCCTGACTCGCAATCGCCAGCACTTCGGCCCCCTCGTTGAGCAACAGCGCTACGGGCTCGCTCAATTCCTCCTGTAATCCGTTTGGCCAAGCCAGGTCGAATACGGCTTTTTGATCTCCACTAATCGGGTCGGCAAAGTCAAATGACATTACCCCGCGGGGCAGACCTCTACGGCCAATCCAATCGTTTACGTCCTCAAGTTCTTTCTCTTCTGCCTCACTATCAATCCCGCCTGGGATCGCGACAGGCTCGGGAATCGGCGCTTGCTCGCCTGCCAACCAACGCGTATCGCCGTGCAGCAGTTCCTCCATGCGGAGATTGACCTCCCGAGCAAGAAGGGCTTTTCGAACTTCCAAGAACTCAAGGTAATTCTCGACCTTCCAAAGCTCCGGATCCTCGGGAACCCACTGCGATTTCAATGCTCCGGGATGGGCCTTCTCAATCTCCGGAAAATAGACTTCAGGGAGGGCGGCGCCGATGGTCAGATTCGTGTCCTTGGTCAGGAAGCAGAAGTTGGCCAGTGCATTGACCTCGTGGCGCTGAAAGTCCTTCTTGTACAGCTTAGACTTGGGGAAGATGTGGTGAACCTCCAGCTTGTTCATTCTCCCGAGCAAGTCAGCTTTCAGTGGCAAGCCGGTGCCCCAATCTTTCGCCTGACCCATGCGCGTGAGCATGTAGAGGATGGGATAGAATCGAGCGCCAACACTCCAGCCGGCGAAATGGTCGCGCTCAACGCGCAGGCCTCCGTGCCATAGCCGAAGCTGTTCGATCAATTCCTCAAGACCGCCCTTTTCGCCTTCAAGTGCGGCCAGATCACGATCAATATAGGCTTCGGTTGAGCCGGAGAACCGTCCCCACATCCCTGACTGGACATACCAGAAGAGCAGCTTGTCGCGTTCCTGGTCACTGAGCGGGCGAGCGCGTCGATCAAGATACCGCACCATCACCGGCACACCGTAACGACCGAAAAAGACCCGATCGTGATCCAGGCCCAACCTGCCGGCAATCATGTTCAAGCAGGCGTCAATTTGCTTGACGGCACGCGTCAGAGCCCCCTGGATTGCCGCCGTGTCTTGATCATGCAGATGCTGGAATTTGGCCTCGCCGGTCAGTACCGTATTCATCGAGCGCAAGAGCCAATCAAGATTGAATTCGTACCCCGAGCCACTCCACTGCTTCAGTGCCGCCTTCATGGCATCCCGGGCCTCGGGCCATTCTGCGCATATCTTCGCGAGCGCAAGATCCCCCCTGGAGAGCTTCGTGCCGCCACTGTTTACGCGATTGAAGATATCCACAACGACATCGAGAGACTTGTCTTCGCCTGTCACCTCCTCCACGTGAAGGTCCACGTCCGTGATCCCAAGGAGACGGCTCAGCCTATCGACATACTCCCCGAACCTGGAAACGGTCTCGGGGTCATTGCGCAACTCTGCAACGAACGATCCGAGGCCGTTGATGCCGCGCACCATGAGTGCCGTAACGTCGATCCACATCGGATCGTCCTTCATCTTGATCGGCTGGTAGAAGGCGAAAGTTTCCGTCTCCAGGTTGAAGCGAAGATCGGAAAACGCCCTTAGATTCCCATCAAAGAACTCTGGAGGACGACCGCGAACCACTCCGTAGAGTGACGTCATTCGCTGTTGGCCGTCGAGCAACAGTTTGACAATTCCGGGAGCCAGCGTTGCATCCCCACGGTGCGCAGCCGAATTTGATTCCGTCGCCCATACCAAAAGACCGCCGACCGGGTGGCGACGATAAAGAGAATCAAATAGAGCACGCACCTGATCGCGATTCCAGACATAGCCCCGCTGGAATTCCGGAAGAGCCATGTAGCCGCTATCAATGTGATTCAAGATTGTGGAAATCTTCATGCCGCGTCAATCAACCCTCCAATCCTCGGCGCACACTTGAACACGCCACGTCTCCAACTCAATGGGCATGCGCTTTACGACCGCAATGAACCTATTGCTCCAATGTCAAGTTTCTCCCAGGACACCCAGGTAGATGCTATTGAGCCCTTCCTGCTCCCGCGGATGATAGCAAGTTACCGGCTGCAATTATTTGTTTCGTCGCGTAGCAAGAGGTTCCGATGGAAGTTGTTGGGCAACAAGCTGACCTATGTCTGATTGGTTATCGTCTGAACGGAACAGCGGAGGCCGTGGTGCGATTGCTGTATCGCGGGTGCGCGCCCGCCGGGCGACTGGAAGCAATTCCAATGAGCCACCCATGTGCGATATTCACTGCCTAACTGCCCAACCCTTTGATCGTCCGTGCTGTATTACATTCGCCGGATTAGCTCGTCAATCTCCCCCATCCTCCGATGATGCCAACGGAGCATCCAGCGAGGCGGCCGTCTACGCCCACCGTTCGCCGGAAGATACCAATACTCGCCATCGGGGTCCTGGACGATTTCAAAGGGCCAGCCAATAGGAGCTGTCCATTTGAAGGCTTTAGGGTTCTCGCGATAGTAGGCGTTCATCTTGGCCCGCTCCCGACGGTCCGCCCTGCTCAGGGTCCAGAACTGAAGCCACCAGAATCTCGCCTGACGCGCCCAGGAACCGATCTTGGCAAGTAACGGTCGCCCCGGGTATCTACGTGGAGATTTGTAATCGTCGTCCATTCGAAACTCTACTACCCGGGTTTCAGTCGATCTCGATCAACAGCCGGCAATGATCGCTTGAACCCCATTCATCCACGCCGTTCAAAGCCCGCGTTCGAATCGTCCTGTGAAATCCCCGCGAAGCAAAAACGTAATCCAGTTGTGTATTTGCGGTCTTGGGCGACTCCCTGACCTTGCGATAGGTGGGAACGCTCTTTGAGTCCTTCGGTTGACCCGTTATCGGCGTTTCCGCTTGCCTCCCATTCGGATATTCCGGACCCATAAACTCCAGGCCGAGTGCGATCATCCGGTCAAAGATCGTTTGATCCCTTTGGGGATCAGCCAATGGGTTCTCCTCCGTGACACCAAACATGGTGTTCAGGTCGCCGGCTGCCAGAATCCGGTGACGGGCGGGATCCGTGTGGCCGATGAAGGCGGACAGGTCCGAGATGATCCGATGCGCAGAACCGTCCGCGTAACCTACTTTCCAACTCGATCGAGTGGAAACATGTGGTCGGATCCATCGTGCATACATGGAAATCGCGACAAAAGCTTCTCCATCATTCGGCAGCACTCGGGCTGCTGCAATTGTTCCAATACCGCTTACGGCCATCTCGTTCGCTTTCGTCTCACTGATCGGCATCACCCCTCGGAACCATTCGACCTCCACTCGGTTCGACAGCTTGACAATCATCGGCCAGCGGTCAAAGAAACCGTCTCCCCACGGCTCGTTTAGTCCGTTTGGGGAACGGGCAACACCGGCCGGTAACACCTTAGGAATCGCCTTTACCTCTTGCAGCAGGGCGACATCCGCATCCATACCGAATAGTTCGGTCCAGGGGGATAGCTTCGCATTGATGTTCCAGCACACTACTCTTGTCATCGTTTGTTCCTTTTCGGGTCACTGCACACGCAGGTGTCCTGCCGTCCTCCTCCACAAGATTGGAAGGTACTACCAAAACTTTTGTCGATCAATGAGCGGTTTGCCGTCGCTCTCGCTCTCGTCTTTTGTTGCTCAACATACGCAAACGTGTCTGACGGTCTGGGGCTTGCTCGGAAGCAACTACGCCAATGCTCTCATGGCTTGCACCCAATCTGCCCGAACCGCTGGAGGTCTTCAGGATAATCCAACCTCCGCTCTTTTCTGAGCAGTTTCGCCAGCTAGTCAGTATGCGTATCGCCGGTTAGACAACCTTCGCCGCCCGGCAACCCCGAATTCGCTTGCGCCGCGAAGAGGGCGAGTCCGGCCGGAAGCGGGGCGGCGGGCCGCGCTCCGGGGAGGGGCGCTGCCGCCGTTCCCTTTCCCCTGACACAAGGAGCACGGCACGATGCAGGCGGCACTCGCACCGCGCGGCGACGCGCGCACGTTTCTCACCCATTTCGTCGGCAGCGGTCTTGTTGACGATCGCTACGTCATCCAGCGGTACCGGTCCCAGGCCGACGGCGACATCGTTCCTGTCGACGCCAAGGGCACCCGCCCGAAAGGCCGGCACCGACCCCGCCCAACCATCGCCTCGCTGAAGGCGGTCGAGAAGCTGCGCCCGGCCCGTGACGAGATCATCATCGCGACGGGCATCAAGCTGCGCAACTGTGGAGTACAGCTCTGGGGTTGGCGAAGTTTGTCAATTTTCGTGGAGCGCCGCCAGAAAGGCTGACCGGCCGCACCTGGGACGTCCCGCCGGCCCGCCGCCAGGGGGCGTCCTGCCGTCCCGACTTCCACCGAAATCGGAGGTTCACCCATGCCCCACAAGGATCCCGAGGTTCGCCGGGCGCTCGATCGTGAGCGGATCGCCAGGCGCACCGCCGAGCGTCTCGCCGCCGGCCTTTGTCCCAAGTGTGGTCAATGCCCACCTGAACCTGGGCGGCGCAACTGCGCGCCCTGTGCCGAGAAGGCCCGTACCGCCGGCCGTGCGCGCGATGCGCGATTGCGCGCCGCCGGCCAGGCGCGGCGGAACAGGGAGCGGGCTCGCGTCTATGAGCGGAAGCGGGTGCGCCAGCAGACCGCCGACCGTATCGCCCGAGGCGTCTGCACAAAGTGCGGGATGCATCCCGCCGAGCCGAGTCGCCGCCTCTGTTCGTCTTGCGCAGAGAAGCGCCGGGTTACGGACCGGGCGCGATACCGGGCGGGCAAAGCCGCCGGAGCGCTGTACGGCGGAGCCAATGTCGAGATCAAGCGCCGCATCGCCCGCATCGCCAGCGCGAAGCGCCGCCAGGCGCGTCTCGCTTCCGGACTGTGCCAGCGCTGCGGCCGCCGTCCGCCCGTCGAAGGGGGCGCCACCTGCTGGTCCTGCCGTGAGACCCGGCAGGCGGCGGAGCGCGCGTTGTACGCGACCCGGAGGGCGGCCCGCCTGTGCACTCGGTGCGGGGGACCGACGATCGACGGCGGCTCCCAGTGCGCGCCCTGCGCCGTGCTCGAAGCCGAGCGCAGCCGGCCCGAGCGCAAGAACGCCCGGAGCCGCCAGCGCTATTGGGAACGGCGCGCCGCCAGCCGCTGCACGGACTGCAATGCGCCGAGCTTCGGAGCCTCGCGATGCCCCACGTGCGCCGAACGCTCGTATGAGCGCTCCGACTTCTTCCGCGGCATCCCGATGTGGGACCCCAGTTATACGGTGATCGAACTCGCCACCGGTGAGACCTACGGCCCGTTCGATTCCGAAGCCGAAGCCGTCGCCGAGCTGGCCTTCGCCGGCCTGTCGTTCGAGGAGGTCGAGATCGTCAACGACGCGCCGGTCACGGCCCGCCTGACCGGCTGGGCCTGAGCGTTCCTCATTCGCCGGTAGGGGGTCCTGAGTTCGAGAACAGCGCATGCCGGGCGAACGCCCGGGAGAGGAGAGGGAGAAGGGCTCCCCCGTCTCGGGCTCCACCAACGAAGGAGATGCAAATGTTCGCACCCGACTACGACCCCATCACTCCATCCACAAGCCGCCTGCTCGCCGAGATCGGCATCGACGCCGACGCCGTGCGCGAATCGATCGCCGACGACCAGGCGCGGCACTGTCCCGGCCGCGAGGTCCTTTCGGACGCAACCTCAGCGGACGCAGTCGCCGAGAACCGGAGTTGGAGGGAAGCAAGAGAAGGATGAACGGACGAGGGTCCGGAGAAAGACTCCGGTTCCCGGCCGTTCGCCCACCCAACGTCATCATCAAGCAGAAGGAGAATGAACATGAGCTTTGGACTCAACCGCGCGGAAGTCATCGGGCGCCTTGGCGCCGACGTCACAGTCAATCACCTTGTATCAGGGGGCCGTGTCGCAAATCTCAGCATCGCCACCGACGAGTCGTATATCGACAAAGGCGGCGAGCGGGTCGACAAGACCGAGTGGCACCGCATCGTTACCTTCCAGCCCGGGCTGGTGGACATGCTGGTCAAGAACGCGAGGAAGGGCCGGCTGGTCTATGTCGCGGGCAAGCTGCAGACGCGGCGCTGGCGCAAGGACGGCGAGGACAGCGATCGGTTCTCGACCGAGATCCTCCTGGCGCCCGGTTCGCGGGTCCAGTTCCTGGACCGGCCGAACGGTAACAGCGCGGCGGCCGATGCCGGCGAGCCGGCCACCGGTCCCGCCATGCCGGCGAACGCCCCGGCGCAGGCCGACGGCACACAGGGCGATCAGATCCCCTTCTGATCTCGCTTCCGCTTACCCCCAAAGGGGGCCGGTGCTTCGGAGACTGTGAAAGTATCAGCTTTTCACAGTCGATTTTCCATTGTTCCTGACGGCGGTGGCCGTGTCCGGATCGGACCGGTCACCGCCAAGGAGCCGGATATTTGGCATATGGGCTACTTCACATGAGCCGACACGACATCGCTACCCTGAAGCCGCGCTGAATGACGGGAAAATACGGCTGCCAGAGCACTATTACGCGCTAATCATCCCCGTCTGCTGCTTTTGGAGGCAATGCGCCCTGAATGCCGCCGCGCCCAACTCGTTCATCACCCGCTTGAAGTTGTACCCCAGCGTCATCAGGCTGAACTCGCCGCGGCACTTGTCGAGTCCGCGCATCAGGAAATGGTCCATTCCCGCCCATCGCTTGATGGTGCCGAAAGGATGCTCGACGAGCGCAGCTCTTTGGCGCATCCATGGTGCACCGGCGCTCATCTTCCTGCGATGCCGGTCGATCACGTCCTCATGCTCCCAGCGGTCCATTCTCCGCCTCGACTGCGACTTTGGCAGGCATCGGTCCCTCAGCGAACAATCCCGGCAAACCGCGGTCACCGCGCTATATCTGAAATACCGCTTGCCCTCCTTTATGCGGGGCGATCCCCTTCGGGTCAGCCAATGACCGGCCGGGCAAACATACGTGTCATTGCGGGCATCGTAACGGAAATCGTCGTCTCTGCTAAATCGCATGACGTCGCCTTTGTCCCTTCGGGGCGGATGTCTCCGTATCGGGACGTATACGTCCAAGCCCTTGTCTTCGCAGACCTTCAACTGTTCGCCGCTGAAGTAACCGGCATCCGCCAGACCGGTTAATCGCTCGGCGCCCATGGCTTCGCCGGCCTTCGTCATCATCGGCTCCAACTGGCCGGCGTCATTGCCGTCCTGCACGACATCCTCGGCGACAATCAGCTTGGACCGGTCGTCCACCGCGATCTGGCAGTTGTAGCCGCCCACTGTCCTGCCGGACTTCCTCAGCACCCGCGCATCAGGATCGACCTCCGATATCTGACTCTCCCCGCTTCCCTGCAAACTTTCCCGCAAAGACTGCTGGTGCTTGCGCCTTTCCACCAGAGCCTCGATCTTCGCCGCCAGTTCCGGATCCTCTCCGCTGTCCGCTCCATCCTCCGATCCCGCATCCGCCTCGTCCAACTGCCTGTGATACTCGGCAATCTTTTCGTCCAGACGCTTCAGACCCTTTCCCAGACTTGCCTTCGTGTGGATGCTGTCCGCATTCGCATTGGCCTTCAGAAAAGTCCCGTCGATAGCCACCCGGCGACCCTCCAGAAGCGACAACTCCCGGCATAGCAGAATGAACTCCCGGTTGGCTGCCCGCAGCGCAGATGCATTGCTCTTGCGGAAATCCGCGATTGTCTTGCAGCTCGGCGTGGCACCCTGGCACAGCCAGATCACCTCCAGGTTCCGTCGCGTCTCCGCTTCCAACCGGCGCGAACTGCGCACCCGGTGTTGATAGCCGTACAGGTAAAGCTTCAGCAGCAGTCCCGGATCATAGGCCGGCTGGCCGGCCCCGCAGTGTTCTTCCGCATGCCGGAAACCCAACGCCTCCAGATCCAGTGTGCCGACGAACGCATCGATCGCGCGCACCGGATTGTGTTCGGACACATAGTCGTCCATGCAGGGCGGAAGAAGCATCAACTCGCTTCGGGACTGCACCTCCCGGTAACGTCGCTCCGGCATCGTGGTCAACCTTGTGGCTGCCTAAGTTGCCGGCGAGCATAGCACTTGCAGGCTGCGGAAAACCGGGCCACGGGCGGACAAAGACTGCTTCATTCACCCTCGTCAGCAACCTCGCTCGTCAACATCGCTGTCATCGGCTCAGAGGTCCGCCCTGTTCGGGCTCATGGAAATACTTTCACAGTCTCTTCGGCGCCGGTCCCCCTTTTTGCTGCCGGCTTCGAGCCGCCCGTTCGGGCGGCGAGCCCGCGTTTCACGCAGGACGCTTGTCCTCCGGCGCCGCCGAGAGGCGGAGGCCGGCCGGTATCGGGCGTTCCCCATAAGGCCGAAGGAGTCCGCTCATGTCCACACCATGCCCTACCGCCGGAGCGGCGCCGTGAACGCCGCTGCTGTCGCAGCCGCGCTCGGGCAACGCGCCGAGGCCGTGTGCCGACGCTACCTGCCGCACGGCCGCCGCCAGGGGCGTTACTGGATCGCGGGCAACCTCGACGGCGCCCGCGGGCGCTCGCTCTATGTCCGCCTCGCACCTCCCGGCATCCCCGGCAAGTGGACCGACGCGGCCACCGGCGAGCATGGCGATCTGCTCGACATCGTCCGCCGCCGCTCGGGCGCGCCGACGCTGCGCGCGGCGCTCGACGAGGCTCGGGGCTTCCTCGCCCTGCCGGGCGAGCCCGCATCGGGCGGGCCGCCATCGGGCGCGGGCGAGACCTACGATTCGACCGAGGCGGCTCGGCGCCTGTGGCGCCGCTGCCGCGCCATCGACGGCACCCACGCTGAGCAGTACCTGCTCGCCCGGGGGCTCGCGCGCTGCCGCTTCGCGGCGCTGCGCTTCCACCCCGAGCTTCGCTACCGCGAGGACGCCTCCGTCATCCGCCTGCCGGCGCTGGTCGGGGCCGTGACCGGCGACGATGGCGTCATCGCCGGCGTGCAGCGCACCTGGCTCGATCCCCGCTCGCCCGCCAAGGCGGGCGTCGCCTCGCCGAGAAAGGCGCTCGGTCGCATCCACGGACACGCGGTGCGGTTCGGCTCGCCCGACGCAACGCTCCTGGTCGGCGAAGGCATCGAGACCGTGCTGTCGCTGGTGACCGCGGCACCCAGGCTCATGGCCGCGGCGGCGCTCTCCGCCGGGAGCCTCGGCGCGTTCGCGCCTCCGCCCGGCGTCGAACGGCTGGTCGTCGCCCGCGACAACGACGCCGAAGGCGAATGGGCCGCTGAACGCCTCGCCCAGCGCTGCGCGCGCGCCGGGGTCGCCGTCACCGTCATCGTCCCCGAAGGCGCCGACTTCAACGACGACCTCCTGGAACTCGGCCCGGACGCGCTCGCCTCACGCCTCGCGCCGCTCGTCCTCTTCGCGGGAGGCGGAGTGAGCGGGTGGGGGGCGAACGGCGTGGCGAGGGCAGAGGGAGTCTCGCCCCGCGGCGATCAAGCAACCGGGAGGCATCAATGACCGACATCACCTTCAAGCGGACCCGTCCGGATCAATCTCGCATCTACTTCGACGGCGACTGCGTCGGCAACGTCTATCGCCAGGACGACATCCTCAAGCCGGGATCGCACTACTTCGTGATCCATCTGTTCGAGGACTGGCGAGGACCGAAGCGCGTCCACGATCGAGAACGCATCCGCGAGGCCGCGCAACAGCTCATGAATACCCATCCCTTCTATGGGTGACCGCCGTGGATGGCGGATTCCATTGCCTGAACGCAGACGGCGTGGCGGTCTTCTGTGGGTTGATTGGGCGCGTCGCTTCGCGACCGGGCTTTACGCTGCAATCTCCGCAAGCTCCGATTTCCGCTGCAATCCCTCGCGCCTCCGCTCGCAAGCTCGCTGCGCGCTCCGCTTGCTCGAAGAGGGCGTTGTCGTGAAAACAACAAAGCTCCTCCCGACATAGGCCCATTGTCACACACGTGCTCACTGCGCCAACCCCTTCGGGGTCCTCCACTTCGTTGCGGCCGCTTCGCGGTGACTCCGCTGCGCGCGCGTGAGACAACAAACCTATGTCGGGAAACGCTCTTCCGGCAATGCGGGCCAATACGGCTCAACACTCAATACGTAATCCAAGGAGACACTCTCATGTTCGACAACGACACTCATCAAGCCCAGTCCCCCACCGCAGTCATCTGCGACAACGCAGCCCTCTACGGCGCAACACCGAACCGCGACGAGTTCGACCCCAGGGACGTCTGGGACAAAAGCGACGCGCTCGAAGCCGTCGGCGAGGCGTTCCGCGTCCTCGCGGACAACGTCGGCCCCGACGGCACCCAGCTCGCCGACGAGCGCGAGTCCATGCTCTGGGGCTTCGTCAACATGCTCAACGCGCAGGTGAGACGACTCGACCGCAGCGTCGACCGGCTCGCGCCCAGGATCCGCGACCTGCAACGCGCTCAGGACGGCACCGAAATCAACGCGAGGGAGCTGGAGCTGACGACGCACCGCGCGCAGAACCTCGGCGAGCGGCGCGACGCGTTCGAGATACTGCGCGACACCACCGCCGACGCCTACCGGAACGCCACCGGCCACACCTGGCGCCCGCGCCGAGGCAGCCACGTCTCGCAAACCGGCAAGCTCACCTCCGCAGCCATCGACGCCCGCGACTTCCTGCGCGCACGCAAGGATCGCGAAACCCAGGCGCACCTGCCCGACGGAACGCTGATCGCCATCGCCGGCGGCAAGAACGTCAGCGACATCGACGCCATCTTCGCCCGGCTCGATAAGGCCCGCGCGAAGTACCGCGACATGGTGCTCGTGCACGGCGGCGGCCCCGGCGTGGAACGCATCGCCGCGCAGTGGGCCGAACGCCACGGCGTGCACCAGGTGGTCTGCAAGCCGGACTGGAACGCACACGGGCGCGCCGCGCCGTTCCGGCGAAACGACGACTTGCTCAACCTGCTGCCGAAGGGAGTCATCGCGTTCCCGGGCAGCGGCATCACCGACAACCTCGTCGACAAGGCCGACAAGCTCGGCATCCCGGTGCAGCGCTGCCGCGCAGCGTAGTCCGCAACGACCCCGCGGGTCGCGTCGCTCCACGGCGGCGCGGCCCGTTTCTTTTTGGTCGAAGCCAGCGGCACCGCCGCCACAACGTTGCGCCCAATCCAGCGTTGCGCCTGGCATGCTGCCAGTGACGCCTGCGCCCCGTGCCGGTATCTCCGCTCGTGCGGAGCACTTCCGCACTTCGGCTCACACCGGCTTGCGCACTGCGCCGTGCATGGCTGCCCGAACGACTGCGGACCATTTCGTCGCCGTCTCCGGCACCGTGCCAAACATGACCGCCTGCGCTAGTGTCCGCACTTCCCGCCGCTCATTCGCCGCCGCGGCTCCCTCCCGCCGACTTCTCCGGCGACGATTTACTCATCATGAATGCCGCCTCTCGGTGCTCTTCTCGACGCCGGAGGCGGCTCGGTTTTCACACCCCACTCGCCAAAGGCGAAGAGAGCGAGGCCCGAAAGGACTGCATTTGTCGATAGTTTTCCTTTATATGTCAGTTATTTAGACCTATTGCAGCTTATCGCCGCGATCCCGTGCGCGGGGCGCGTTGTCCGTTCAAAGCCGCCGTTTTGTTCCTTTGGGACGAACGGCACCCGAGGAAACAGACAACGGAGATACGCCCATGCGCATTCACGCCACCATCAACGAGCGGACGCTTCGCCGCACCTTCAAGGAAAAGAAAACCGGACGGTACGGCCTGACCGTCATCGACCGGGACCTGCCCGCCTTCGGTTTCACCGTCGCAAAGAACGGAACGAAGACCTTTTTCGTCCGGGCTCCGCGCCCTGTCGGCGCGCCGAAAACGATCCTGGGCACGGCCGACGACATGACCGCCGCCGAGGCAAGAGAGAAGGCCGTGGCCGCCATCGCGGCCACCCGGACCGAGCGCGAGACCGGACCGCTGTTCGCCGACTTCGCCGACGAGTTCATGCGCCGCCAGGCGCCTCGCTGGAAGCCATCCACCCGCCAGGGCAACCGCTACCTGTTGGACCGCTACATCGTGCCTTTCTTCGGCGCAATGCCTGTCGCGAAGATCGCCCGCGCCGATGTCCGCCGCTGGTTCGATTCGATGAGCGCCATCCCCGCCAGCGCCAACCGGGCCCTGCCGGTGCTGTCGGTGATGATGCGGAAGGCGGAACTGTTGGATTACCGGCCCCAGGGCTCCAACCCCTGCCGCAACATGCGCCGCTACAAGACCGCGCCCCGTGAGCGGTTCCTGTCACTGGACGAACTCAAGCGCCTCGGCTATGTGCTCGACCAGGCCGAGGACACTCAGGCTGCCGCCGTCATCCGGCTGCTTCTGTTCACCGGCGGCCGGAGTTCGGAGATCACAAGTCTCAGGTGGGACTGGATACGCGGCGCCCGCGCGCTGCTGCCGGATTCGAAGACGGGGCCGAAGGCGATCCAGCTCCCGCCGCCCGCCCAAGCGGTGCTGAACGCCCTGCCGCGCGAGAGCGAGTACGTATTCCCGAACCCGGCAGGCGACGGCCCGATGAAGAACCTCGGATACCGCTGGCTGAAGCTGCGGGATCTCGCGGAGCTGGATGGTGTGCGCATCCACGACTGCCGGCATACGTTCGCCAGTCATGCCGTGATGAGCGGACTGGACCTCTACACCGTCGGCCGCCTGCTCGGCCATGCCGACATCGCCTCGACCGAGCGCTACGCCCATCTGGCCGACGAGCACGTCCGAGCCGCGGCAGGGCGCATCTCCGGCATCGTCCACGGGGCCATGACCGGCAGCGCCAAGGAGGGAAGACGATGAGGGCCGGCAAGCAGCGCATTCGATTGACCGTAAAAGGCATCGCAGCCGCGAAGCTGCGCGGGACGGAATACACTCTATGGGACACCCAGCTGGCACACTTCGGCGTGCGGGTACAGCCCTCCGGGGTCAAGTCCTTCATCATTCAGACCCGCGTCAACGAGCGCATGCGCAAAATTACGCTCGGGCGGTTCCCCGAACTGCCGCTACACGCGGCACGGCGCGAAGGCGCGGTTGTGCTCGTCCGCCTGTGGGACGGCGAGGACGTGACGCCGCCGCGCAAGAAGAAGGCGCTGCTGTTCCGGGATTTCGCCCGACGCTACCGCGAACGGCGCCGGCACCGCTGGAAACCGTCCTCGCTGAAGACCTACGATGGATACCTGCGTCATCGCCTGATGCCACATTTCGGGAGGCTGAGGCTGGATGCCATCGACCACACCCGGGTCTCGGCGTGGTTCGACGCGGCCAGCGCGGACAAACCCGGCGCGGCCAACCGCGCATTCGAGATCCTGCGTGCGATGCTGAAAACGGCCCGCCAGTGGGGCGAGCTCGGCGAGCACGTCCCCGACGCCTGCGCCAATATCGTCAGGAATCCGAGAAAGCCCGTCGCGCGTTTTCTCACCCTCCAGGAACTGCAACGGCTCGGTGCCGTTCTGGACACGCACAAGGCCAAACATCCTTGGCCGGTTGCCGCGATCCGTCTGCTGACGCTCACCGGCGCGCGGCTCTCCGAGATCCTAAATCTCAAATGGGAAGACATCGGCGAACTGGGCGAGGACGGCGCGAGCGCGCGGCTTGAAGACTCCAAGAGCGGACCGCGTACGCTCTGGCTCGGGCAGGAAGCCTCCAGCGTGCTCGCCGCACTGCCCCGGGCGGAAGAGGCAACGCGAGTGTTTCCTGACAACCTCACGTCGAGTCGGCTCTACACATTCTGGGTAGGCATCCGGAATGAAGCCAGCTTGCCCGGCCTCCGGATCCACGACTGCCGCCACACCTGGGCCTCGCAAGGCGTCATGAACGGTGTCGGCCTCACGACGGTCGGTCGGCTCCTCGGACATAGGCAACGCGACACTACCGCGATCTACGCCCACCTCGACGACGCCACGCTCACTGACGCCGCCAAGCAGGCGGCGGCCGTTATCGCCCGTGCCATGGGATACAAAGCCGGGTTGTCTTCAGTGATAGACGAGGCGGACGTCGGCGATACGTTGGCTACCATGCCGGTGTCTCCAACACCCAGAGGACTGGCCGCGTAAGACGGGATGCGAGATCCACTGTGGCTCAGGTCCGGGGACACCAAGCAATCGGACAGGATGGAATCGCCAGACCGCGCGGGTGAGGCTCCCCCACGCCCAAGAGCTGACTGGTTGTGACTGTACCCGTGAGGGCACTCCCAAAGACTGAGTCACTTCGGATGCGATTTCTGACAAACTCTAAACTGAGAGGGAGGATGTCAGATGAAGCGCAAGCGCTATTCCGTCGAGCAGATCGTCGCGGCCGTCAGGCAGCACGAGCTGGGGGTCTCGGCAGCGGATATTGCCCGTAAGCTCAGGATTGCCGAGCAGACTTTCTATCGCTGGAAGAAGCGGTCTTGCCGATTCTGCCCGGCCTTATGGGTGCGCATAGCAGCGATCGGAGTTTAGTTCCGGCAGGACCGGGATCAACCGGGTGGTGGAAACGGATCTTTGCCGTATGTGTTGCGTTCCCGGATTTGCCCGTTCTTGCCGTGAATCAACATCTCGCTACGTTCGCGTTTCGCTATTTTGCGTGCCGCTTTGATCGCTTCAGCTTGCGTCGGATGAAGGGATGAGGCCCTCTCGTTCCCGGCTCGTTTAACGCCCCAACGACCGTCGCGGGGCACTACATGCACGTTTTTCTTCTTCATTTCGCGGTGCGTCTGCTGTGTCAGTCAAATTATATGGCGAACCGGTCGTTAGGCCTAAAATGCCTCTCTTTGCATTAGTCCGCTCCCCACAAGACGATGAACGAAACAGAACAGACGATGTCACAGGAAACGGATCGCTGGCTACAAGAGCGTCAGCGGTCGGGAAATTGGTTCGATATTGCCGAAACCGATGAGATTCCCGCTGATATTGACGGATGTTTCCAAACGATCCTCCACATGTTTCAGATTGCTTTCGCCCCTGAAATCAGGAGGCGCATGTCATCGGGCCAGCTTGACGAGAACTTTTTTCTCGAGGCGGCCCAATTGATCCTACCGGAAGACGGCGAACGAATGGTTCGCCTCAATGACAAGGTTCGCGCAGTTGGACTCGTTCGGGTAAACCGCGCCGTCAAGCAAGGAGATGCTGTGTTCGTTTCCGATTTGCGGCAATTGGAAGGGTTGGATCTGGAGGAGGATGAACTGAATGCAGGGCACTTCACCTTGTTCTGGAATGGTGAAGGATGGTTCGCAAGTTTCGATTTCAGAGCGGGTCGCGCAAAGTCCGCCGCAATGCTTGAGGCTGCCAACCAATTCTTGGAAGCTGCACAGGCCGCGGCGCAAAAAGAGCATGCCCGTGCATGCGTGGACAATCTCTTTAGCGCGTGCGAACTCGCATCAAAGGCACGGCTCATTCTTCACCGAAGCCCAGCGGCAAAGGCGAAGAAGCACGGTTCTGTCAAGAGCGCAATCAACAGCTGGGGACGACTGGGCAATGTAGACGAGAGTTTCTTGCATTTGTTCAATCGAATGTCGAAAGATCGATCTCCCGCCAGGTATGATGCCGGCTCTCCGATTGAACTCCCATCCGATTCGGATTTGCAACTTGTCCGACATGAAATCCAACAGTTGCAACAGGCGGTTGCGCAGCGCACTAAGACTGCCGACAGGAGTCCCAAGTAAACGGTGGGATTTCGCGTAAGAAATACTCTCCTGCGTAGCGAGAATCCCTAGGCTCGTTTGCCGCTGCAGCAATCTAGACGATTCAACTGGAGGAGGTGCAGGCTGTCCGCAAATCGTCTGCATTGAATCTCAAATGCGATTGGAAAAACCATGTCCCCCACTTTGGTGCGAATCTGGAGAAGTGTTCGCAAGCTGCTCCCCGATTCTGGGGGGAAGATCAAGCTGCTTCTCAAATGGAACAAAAATGCCTTGTACGAGTCTCGGTTCTGCCTCGTAGATAACGGCAACTGCCGCGCCGCCCAAATGAACTTGAGCTTGACTAGCTGGAATCTGAGTTCCCAGGAGAAGTGAGTAGCCCAAAATTCTGGAGTGCGTTTCTTATCTCATTGACGCGAATATCAGACGTCTGGTTCTTTGCGTATATGAATAGCGCCACTACACGCTTCTTGTCACAATAGTAGATAGTTCTGGCGCCTCGGCGCTTCCCCATGTCTCCAAGAGGGAGACGGCTCTTGAATACCGAACCATTGCCTACGCCGGGAATTTTGTGGCTCGACGCAGGCACGCCCTTCGCAGCGCAATCTTCCAGAAATGTCCGAACAGTTTCTCTTAAATCCGGGTATTTCCTTTTTGTAAGAGACCTTAAATTTCTTTCAAATCTATCGGTTGTGTCAACGGCACGAACTTGCTTACGGACTCGCATTGGCTGCTTCCAAGTCATCCTCAAGCAGCCTTGTGAATTCCGGACTCGCAGCTAATGCCAGTGTTTCAGCCGCATCTTCCGCCAAGCAGATCGTATCTTCGTTCCACTTACGAAACAAAGATAGATACTTTGTGCCGCGAATCTTCTCGTCTATTGTTTCCGTGCACTGAGCAATCCAAAACAGTTTTGTCGCTGCTTTCTTGCACCATGCACGATCTTCATCCGAAGCGATTTCGAGCGAGGCAATTTCTCGTTGAATGCCTTTTAGGCTTTGACGAACAAATAATGCTAGGACATGAATTGTCAGGAACGAAGGCCAGGCTTTAGGGCCAGCAATTTGCCCCTCGTGCAGCAAAGATTGTTTATTGGCTATTTGCTCAGTACGCTCACCTGACTTTTCTGTAACAGCTTCCAGGTTCGAAAAATGAGTTGCTACTGTTGTCGCCATAAGCTGTTCCCGCCTGCAGACAAATGGGGCATCCAATTGTAAATCACTTGTTGCGACGGAAGAGGTTACGGAAAAATCAGGTGGGCATGCAACTACATGCGGGTCGCCTAGGCAAAAAGCTGCCAGTGTCCTGCCGCTCAGAATCCTTAATATCCATCAGCGACAAGCATTTGTGAATGCAACAATTGCAGTTGACGTTGCGCGCGGCGCGACAGCTGATGACCTGGTTGTTCTCCTGAACTCGGATACACTTCGGCGGGGTCCCGACGATGTTCGAGTTTTGGGGAATGCGACGCCGCCAAGCAAGGGTTATAAGCTGCAAATGAAAAGTCCTAAATTATGGTTCGGCTTAGGCGCCGCTTTATTCGTCTCTGCCATCTTTTTGTACCTAGAAGGCATCTTCCCGCCTGGGTCATCGGCATGGATCGTCATTGCGATCATTTGCTTAATTTGTTTGTTGATGGGATCCTATTCAAAGTGGTGGTATCGAAAACCGCCGACACTGGCACCCCGTTCTCCAGCTTCAGATCTCGCACCTACCGAGACAATCGGAACGAACCTTCAGGATGACCGCGTATGGTGCCCATTGTCACCAGCAGAATTGCGTGCCTATGTAGAGCGAGAAGGGCAAACGTCCGAAGCCAAGAGGCGTCGAGGAAAACTCTACGCAGGGAAATGGCTGCATATACGCGGCATCGTCGAAGATGTCCACAGCTTCATATCCAACTGCGATGTAGATGTGCGTGACCCGGACAATCCCCATGGTTGGACAATCTCTGCTTCGATGGCGAATACTCAGATTATAACCGCGCGTACCCTCGTAGTCGGCGACGATGTCTCAATTTCCGGGAAAATCAAGAGTATTGGAAGCATGACGTTTCTAAACAATGCCTTCTTCGATCTGTCAGGTCCTCAACCCAATACCCACCGCTATTCAGAACCCCTCGACGAAACCGACGCCCCAGGCTGGTTCATCGCCGCAGTGTCCGCAACTCTCCGCGACATAGACCAAGAACACGGAAACACTCAATTTAGCGAGAACCTCCTTAACAAGCTCGATATGCGCCTGAGCCAATTGGGAGAAGACATCGACTACCTACGCCCGACTAAACCTCGGGGGATGGAACTACGGCACCTGATCGATCATCTGAAGCGCTGGCATCGCGTACCGCCCAAAACCAGCTAATGAACCAGGGTCCCGCGCTTCAATGTCATGAAACACCTTGACCTGAGGCGCATTTCTTGCGGTGTCCCCCCACTCCCCATCAGTCATTGGCGATTCAATGACTTGTGGACGAACACCTAGCCGGGGCAGCGGATTCCGCGGCCTAAGCAGTCTCTGAGGAAGGGACGGGCGACGGGGGCTTGGACTTAGTAGGGTAGTTTGTCGCCGAAATGGACCAGCAGTTACTTAGCCTCGTGAAGGTCAAGCACACTGTCCGCAAGAGCCGCACAACCCGGCTGTTGTTGGCCGGCAATACACGTAATTGGGTACTAAGGTGAAGAGCAACAAGACCAGTCGGATAGCCAATTTCTTAGAAGAAATTGGCGAAATACCAGGCACATGCGCGTATCGAGGGCAGAGAAACGCGCAGTGGCTCTTACACTCATCCGCCATAAGGCGACTATCGCGGTTTACAAAGGATCCGTTCTTTGTCAATTCCGGAAGTTTTGCTGAAGCCTATAGGAGCTACCATCGTGACGAACTTCTGGAGCCCTCAAGAAATGCAGGATTCGGAATTGAAGAGGGGCGTGAAGTTAGCGATTTGGAGTTGCTAGCGAAGCTCCAACACTTTGGAGCCGCAACGGGCTTGTTGGATTTTACTTGGGACCCGCTTGTAGCCCTATGGTTTGCCTGCCAGAAGGACAGAGAGCAGGAGTGTCCCGGAAAAGTTTTTGCCGTGAATTTGGGCGATCAACAAGAGTTTCGACGAATCTCCTTCCAGAGCGATGCTGACAAACTCAGCTTTGAGAGACTCTTTTCCCTGAGAAAAGGAAACTTACCGCTTTACTGGGAACCCATGGCTAATAGCAGCGCTCTTGCTAGGACAATCGCCCAAAGAAGTGTGTTCGTGATTGGGGTACCAATAATTCCCCGCCATGCTGTAAACGAAATCCGGATTAATTTCGAAGATAAGCAGGCCATCCTAAAGGAATTAGCAGAGAAGTCGGGCATCGGTGGAACGTCTCTTTTTCGCGATGTGCATGGGTTTTCGCGATTCAATAATGATAAGGAGTCGATTCGCAGGATGCATAATCCAGCAGCATATTTGACGAGGGGAAATTGGTCATATCAGGAACAAGAGTATTCGGAGGCACTTGAGAGCTATCAAAGGGCTTTGCAGCTAGCTGGGGACACCGGTCAAATTTTTCTTCTCATTGCGAACGCCCACGCCGCAATGCGAGATCATTCAGAAGCTATAAAGTACTACGAAGATGCTAAGCAGTGCGATCGCATGTTCTTGGATGGCGCTTCCGCGACAAGTAGTCGGACAAGGACCTTTAATAGGACATTGCTTTTCAATCGAGCAAATTCAAGGGCAGTGTCGCACGATTTTGAAGGTGCCGTGAGTGACTTGTGCAAAGCAGTTGCCTTTTGCCCGAATGCGTATTGGCGCGTAAGAGTGATCTTTAACCGAGCAAACATACGAGTCAGAATGCACCAGTTACCCGCAGCTTTGTCAGATTACCAAAAAGTGATTTCTTCGGGTGGAAGAGGCCCAGATGTTCCTTTTGCGAACGCCCAGTTCAACATGGGCAATGTCCTCGTGATGCTGGGTCGGCTAGAAGATGCAAGAGAAAGCTACAGAGAATCGTTGAATTCAAGCAAACCTAACTCCCAAGCAGAAGCCAACATCACGAGTCTGGAACAAGTCATACAACGTGCTCCGGAAGGGGAAATCGCAAGCATTGCAACCCGCCCAGATCCATCCACCAAGAAGCCTATTGACCAGGTAATATTTCGAATCCCACACAGTTGCCAGCCAAGTGAATCGTTTCCTTTTGATGGATTTGTAGGGAATATCGGAAATACAGGAGGCATGGATCCGCTCAACGAGATCAACCTCCCTGGAGGAGAAGGACTTGATGGCACCAGTGGATTCGCAGTAACGCTGTCGTAGGATCGATTGGCTCTTCGGTGAATCGTTTGCGCTTCATCGGAGAACCTCCCTAGGTTCAGGACAAAGGGGAAATCCTAAGCCTGCTTGGACCGGTGTAGGGGGGAAGATCGCTTCCAAGAAATCGCTTACCTCCACGGGGCCATATTCGAAAATGCCGGTGGCGTATGGAATAGCCTCTTTTTCCGTTGCTTCTTTTGTTCATTCAGACGCCGTTTTAGTGAATTCCGAGCTAGGCAGTAAGCAACGCGGCAATCATAAGACCAGTCCTCCCATTCGGGGCCAAAATTCCATGATGGAAGGTGATGACGCGCATCACAACTTCCCACAAACTGCATTAGCGCAAATCGCGCAGCAGCGGGTGAATCGCTGGACAAGAAACGTCCGAAAGCCCTGCGGGCTTTTCGATTCCTCTCGTAGTCAAATGCGCTTTCCTGCAAAACCCTTGAAAGCCACGGATCTATTGGAGGAGATGCCAAGAATCTCTTCCACATGGCATCCGCACTCGCGCTTGTGTCGCAAAACCCGAGCAGCGTAAAAGCCTTGGCTACATCGGCCGGAAGAGAACTTGCATTAAGCTCTTCGATCCAGTGGAACAAGCGATCCTCTTGGCAATCCGAGTGGGCCGCGACAGCAAAAATAAACAGCACCTGGTCGCTTTTTGCTTCCCTCAGCAGTCGTTCGCATCTTGCCGCAGCAGTTGGCGAGTTTCCTACCTGGAACGGAAAGGCAATGACACCATCGGTAGACCAAATCATCCCTTGGGATTGCTCCATGATTGCGTCATAAAGGGCCAGGGCCACTTCTGGCGCCTTCTCGCGAAGCGCTAGCATTGTGTCGATAACGGGAAAGCGATTCATCAGAGGCTTTTCGTGTATTCCTTTCGGATCCTCTAGCCAAGGCTCGAGCCACCTCAGCACCTTGTCCAGATCATGCTCAATTACCGCTTCAATCTCGTTCTCGTAGCTCTGCCAATACCGTGGGCAACTCCAAGACGTGCCGGACTTGATCGCTTCGAATTCACCGCGCCAATAAGCATGGAATCCCTGCCGCGCTGCGGCATCATTGGGTCTATGCTTGGCGATTAGAGCAATATGTTCCGGACTGAGGTTCCCAATCACGTCCCCGTCCGGAGAGTAATCACAAGACTCCAGCAGCGCCCGGTTCCGCCAATACTCTTGGTTCGGTTTCGAATCACTACCGGAATCTGGCGGACTTGCATGCCGTGATGCGGCAAACGTCGCGAGCGCGGATTGATGCCTGCCAAGTGTAGCGAGAACGAGCGCGTAGTGGCGAACGTCCTGATTCTCGTGCCTCACCAAGTTCGGCAGCCAACTCAAATGTTCAATCTCCTCTTGTCGGAGCCGCTCACACAAGTAACCAAGCCATCGGGCCAATTGCTCCGGTGGTGCGTTTTCATGCCCGCAGTCTGCTATGTCTTGTAAAGCGACCGGCTGCAACAAGCCAAGCCATTTTTCGGGGAACTCGACAACGCCCGATTCGAGGACAAGCGAGGATTGGGTTGCGGGTTCAGCCCCATAGAGTTGTAAGGGCAACGCAGCCAGTTGGAGATCGGCTGACACCCGCTCGGAGGCATCCGCTTCGCCTTGAGATTTTTGCTTCGCGACTTCAATGAGCTGAAGCAGTTGCTCGCGATTCGGGGGAGTCAGCACAATCAACAGATCGCGCAGATTTCCCAAGACCTCGCCCAAGCGACCCTCATTCTCTTCCAGCCCGCGTTCGATCAGGGAGTTGATCAGGCAAGCACTGCCAACGGCGCCGTACTCTTCCCCGCCAGACGGCGAAAGACAACGGCGCACCGCTGAACGGAATTCATCCGCGCTCAAGGCCTCCACGTGCATCTCTGCGGGCGCTCTCTCTGATCCCTGAGAAATTGCCAGCGGCTCGCTCGCCCGATCAACGTGACTGGCGGCTGAGCGCAAAAATTCCGCGGCTTTGTGGGCTATCGTGTGCTCCTGATCCTCAAGGCGAGCAATCAGGTTCCGCACAGTCATATCCGTTTCGTCGGCATCTTCCAGGTTGAAGCGCAACAGCCAAGCGACTTCGTCAGCGTGGCGCGCACGTTGCATGACCGCGCGACTAAGCGCCCATGCCTCAAGAACGCAAGCGAATTCTGCGCGTCTGATGTACGAGAGGATCGCCAAGGCCCGCGCGGTCAACCAACTCCAGCCTTCATGATCGTCAAGCCGAACCGGCGAAAACAAAGACGCTGCATCGGTCGATGTCCAAGCCGCGTAGCATGATCTTGTTGCCGCGGCCCGTTCAAGCGATTCGGGCTGAGTCAGATCAATATCGCCTAAAACCGCTCCCACCATTGGATCGGGCGAAGCGGTCCCGAGCCACATTGTCAATCGTTCCTTGAGTACCGTTGCGAAGCCGTCGAATTCTGCCGCGTTCGCGCAGGACTTAATCAACACCTCATCCTTGCGGGGATCTGTCGAACGAGCAAGCCAATGCGCTTCTGCCACGTCAAGTATCAGATACGGGTCGAGTCCCGCCAGCCGCCAAAAGTCTTCGAAATCACCCGGCCCGAAGTGCCGCTCATCCATCCAACGGGAAAGCAGCGTTTGGCGGAGCGCGGGCGGCGTTTGTTCATCGAGCAAGGCGATAGTTGTCGCTGACCTCAGAATGGCGGAGCCGAGGCGGTGGGCCTTCAGTGGATCCATGAATTCAGCGATGCCGGTTTCCGCTTCGGCTGGTGCGTTTTTGTTGCGGAGCTGCGCCACAAGCGCAGCGCCGAGAACAAAAGGAATACGTTCAGGCGCGACCTTGAATGTATTCGCCTGTTCGCCGGCTACAAGCCAGGCGCCCGAACTCAGTTCGGTAACTGCCGGTTGCAATTCCAAGCCTGATCTGCCGCTCCGCTCGGACAACTTTTCTAGGACTTCCCGACGAGCCAACGGTCGGTTGATTTGCTGCTGCAATTCTTGTCCGAGCGCTGCCACGAATTCCCTCATTTCAAGATCGCTGAGGCCCGTCCCTGTGCCGCGACGCTCAATGCGGTCCTTCCAATCCTCGTAGACAACCCGTTCCGCAGTCACATCGCTGATGCCCTCAAGCCGCTTGCGGTGTTTGACCACAAGGGAAGACAGCCTCGGAACCCGCATCAGTTTCCTCACGCCTGCGGTAAGGTCAGCCGGATCCACTTGCATTGCTGCGAGCAGTGAATTCAGTTCCGCATCATTGAAGCCTTCAACGATGATCTCGCGGGGCGACGGAGCCAGGTTTGCGAGGCGATAGAGCGAGTCTTTCCACCAATTGGGCCAACAACTCACGATTACTCGGTACATGCTGCCGAGGCGATCTTCAAATAGCGGCTGCAACCAACTCGCCCAGTCCAAGAAACTGAAATTCTCGTTTAGTCCATCAAGGAGAATGAGAATCCGAACCCTTTCACCGCCAGCTCTCTCCCACAGGCCGAGCCGCTTTTCCCAGAACTCCACGTTCGCGAGCTGCGTTTGATCCGCAAGTGCTTTGGCAATTCTCGCTTTGATATTCTGTCCACCGACGGATGTCGCGGGCAGGAACACAGTCAAGGGCGCGCCAGTTGCAGACGACTTTAGAGACGCGTGCCAATCGAGCGCTGCCCAAGACTTGCCCATGCCCTCATCGCCCAGCAACGCGGCAATGCCAGTATCGCTGCTGTACCAATCGTCGAGTTGGGCATTGATCCCTGCCCTGGAAATTGCGCCGTACTCGCTCGCCAGAAGATCGTGGTGACCTCCGAGACGCGACCTTGCATTCGGGAGAGAGGTCTGCGCCTCGTGCATCCAGCACTCGCTAGCGATTCGGGCACTCGCATAACCCGTATCGGCCTGCGTAAGCTGCTCTACTATGCGTGTGCAGTTCGCTACAAAACCAGGCGCTTGCCTGATTCGATCAAGCGCGTCCGAGAGCGCGTCCGACGGGCAAAAAAACGTGTTGCACGTATTTGGGGCGGATGCACAAACAACCGCCAAATCGGCCAATCGGGTTAAATCAGCCGGACAATCAACAACGGCGACGCCCATGCCAAGTCTCAAGCCGTGCTCATGCAACCTTCTTTGATCTGATGCGTCAACCCGTCGCGTCGCGGCAAGGAGCCAGAGATCGACCGGTGTGCTTGCAGTCGATGCGTCCGTTATCTTGTGGAGCAGGTGATCAAGCGAAAGCTGCGTCGATGGTGAGTAGTGTTTTGCCTCTGCACCGACCTGTAAGAGATTGTGAGGCGCGGACCGGGCATCAATGCCGCCCTGAGGACCTGATTTGGTGACGTGAAATGCATGGCCGGTGAGTTCGGTAAGCGCGGCAGCCACGAAGCCTTCAAAGCCAGAATCGCCCGACGACGGTAAGCCGAAAAGTGCCTGGAGCACGGTTTCTTGTGCCGCTGCTATTGTCATTTGTGACAAGGATCAGAAATTATCAGTTGCAAAAACATCAGTCAGTTTCCACTCCACGTGACCGTTCCCCTGGATCCGAGCCGCTCTGGATATGGGAGGATCATTGCCCGTCCGAAACGGCTCGGATTACGGGAAATCGGTCAATTTGCCTCCGCGAAGCGGCAGAGTGTCGTGAAGAACGGCGACACACCACAGAAAGTAGCGAGGAGCTAGTCACCACGTCCCCATTGGCGTATGGGATCGGTAGCCTTCCATCTTTTCGGATCCATCGCGTGGCGGATCTCGTCCAGATTGAGGAATTCGGGTAGTTTCCCGTCCACTGTGATGAACATGTTGATCCAACGCCTTGGAAACAGCCAGATCTTGCGCGCCACCTCTTCGTAGAGCATACGCTTCGCTTCCGCCAGCGTATCTGCCCGAATCGCATAGCCCTTCTTCCGTTTCCACTTGTAGGGAATGCTTGGCGTCGTGCTGAACCAGTACGTCCGCTTTCTCGCATACCAACGCTGCGCCAGGGCGCGCCTATTGCTCCGGCGGAAAAACGCTAACGTATCCAAGATGATTCCGACCCAGTTCCCGATCGTGGCCGCGAGCACGTTCATTAGCCAGCCCATGGCACTGGTCGATGCTGTGCGCGATAATTCCCCCTTGAACTGCGTGCGGAAGTCCTCAACTGTTCTCTGTCGCCGCTCCTCTTTCTTCTCGACGGAGTCGAGCGTATCGTCTTCCGCCGTAAACGTGACGATGTTGTCCTCTAAACTCAGATTGACGATTGACCCATGAGCGTAGAAAAATCGTTCGATGATCTTCCCGTGTTCGTCGAAGGAACACTTGAATAACTCCATCTTCCGGTCGCGGTAGTAGCCGTTGGCAATCACCTCCCGGGTTGTATTGTCCAATGGCAAAGAGGCCGTCACATGCCCCCGGCGATACCCGCTTGCGCCACGCCGTCCCAACGACGAAAACGATGTCCCGGTGTGGGACATATTAGTGCGAAGAATAGTTCCCACTCCGCTCCAAGTATGCCTGTCCCACTCTATGCGCCCATCGCCGCAATGCACCCGCCTCGCCACAAACATAAAGTCAAAGAAGACGAAGTTGCGAACTCTTCCCGCCTCAAGAGCTTCCTTGGTCTCCGGCTTAAATCTCAGCATGTCGCTGCGGATTTCTATATTGGCTACTCTCCTGCAAGTGGCGATTATCCAATATCCTTGCCAATCTGGTTTGTTGCCCTTTGATCATCTTGCTCGGTTGAGTGCTGTTTGGTGATTGTTGGTTCTGCAGCCAAGCGCCGACGTGACCGTACTCCCGTAATCCAAGCCGTAAACCACATGTTCATTTGAGCGGGCATTTTCTTGAAGAAACCTAAGATGCTCGCCACCCTTTATCCATTCATAGAATTCCACCCCATCGAGAGGCGGGAAATCTAACGTGACTATCTGTCCAATGAGGTGCTTGTGCTCAAGACTGGGCATGCGCTTATCTCATCGTCTGTCATGCGTCACTTGCCAGCAGGCGGTACATCAGGGACGAGGTCAGCCTTGTCGCGGCTCGGTGACTGGAATTGATAAGTACCCTTGTGGCTCGTGCAGACTCTACAAACTCGGCGAATCGTCGCTGTAATTCAAACGGCGGCACTGGGACTGGCATTGACATCAGGGCACTCATATCGGTTCTGGGCATCCTTGAACCAGTTACGGTCCTCATGACGTAGGCAACGGTTTCCTCCCTCCTGAGTAATTCCGCAATAAAATCCCTACCTACTCTATTTTGAGGTAGTAACGGAATAAGCTCGGTGGAGCACCTGCCACGAAAATCCGGGGTTGCGACTTTGTTTAGGTATGGTCGGAGTTTCCCGTAGAGAAGATGCCGCTCATCAAAACGAAAAGTTGTACTTTTCTGAGTGCCAACACGTGAATGGGTATCAAACTTGATGGTGCCGGTTACCGACTCAACATTCTCCACGCCCACAAAAGGAAGTCGGGCACCAACAGGATTTCCTGGCTGAAGCCCTTGGCGGTCCATGTCGCAAAGCTCCCCGAGTGCTTGAATCTTCCACCCCATCGGATTCTCCACCGGATCGCCGAACATCCTTAAGAACAGCGCTGGCATGAATTCCCGCAATCGTTCCTGCGCCCGCTTTTTCAACTGCTCGATCTTCGCCGCCCGGTTCAGGATGCCAACGATACGGCGCTGCTCGGCGAGCGGTGGGAGGGGAATGTGGACTTTCTTCAGAGTAGACTTCGGGAGTTCTCTAAACGTGGTGCCTCCCGCAAGTTGAATCAGTCGCTCACGCTGGTCACGAAGCCAGAATGCGAGATACTCGGGCTCAACACGTTCGCCGCAGATCAAGTTGGCAAAGCCTTGGTTGGTTGCCATAGGTTGCGTTGCTATCGCCGTGTACCCGATAGTGGCTCTGCTTGTCATTAAGACAGTTCCGGCAGGCACCAAGCGCGCACTACTTTCTTTCAGGCCAACTTCTGTAATCGCTTCCTTCGTTTGATCGATAAAGAGCGAATCGAGCGAGGTCACATCTGTCGGTGTAGCCCAAGGTATAGCGCCATCGAAGTAGGCTGCGTTACTACGCCGCGGGGTCCCACCGCCGACAATCGTACAGACTTCGGCCAGAGGCATCTGCACAAACGCACTCATTTGGAAACCGCCTCCCTAACCGCCTCGGCCAATGCATCAATCTCCCCCAGAATCTCCGTCTCGATCCCGTGCAACTCCTCCAGAATCTCCAGCGGGTCGCGATGCTCCACCTTCGCCCGGTTCTGCGGCCGGTGGCGATTGGCGCTCAGATTGAAGTCAGCAGCACGGATCGCGCCAGCCTCGGCGAACCACCATTTGTCCGTCCAGTTGGTTTTCGGGTCGCGGTCACACCAGGCTGTCCACCGAGCCTCCCGATCATGGAACGCCTCGGTCAGATCGGGCAGGTCGTCCTCATTGATCGGCTGGTCGTGGTTGGCGTCGAGCTTGAAGCCGTCGTTGTCGGCGTGCAGGAACATCACGCGCTCCGTCGCTCCGCCCTTGCGGAACACGAGCACCGAGGTCTTAACGCCAGAGTACGGGTTGAACACGCCGCCCGGCAACGACAGCACCGCTTCGACGGTGTTGTTCTCGATCAGCTTTCGCCGCAACTCCGTGTGAGCGCCGGTGGAACCGAATAGCACTCCCTCCGGGACCACTACGCCGCAACGCCCGCCGTCCTTCAGGTGATTGAGCATATATTGCAGAAACAACAATTCAGTCTGCGCCGTGTTCCCGACCTTCACCTCCTCGACGATGCGATCCCGGTCCAGCCGACCGGAAAACGGAGGGTTGGCAAGGATGACGTCGAATCCCCGTGCCGGAAAGCCGAGTTCGGCCTTGGCCGCCCGGTCGAGAGAGCGTGTTAGTGCGTCGCGTCTCAAGATCCTCACGCGGTCGAGACCGCGTAGCGTCAGGTTCATGGTGGCAAGCCGCACCATCTGCGGATCCACGTCGGCACCGTAGAAGGTCGCCTCCTGCAACTGCCTGACCGCATCTTGGCTCAGTGTATCGCCGAGGCCGCGGCGGATCGTCTTGCCTTCCGCGTCGATCTCCTCGATGCCGTCGAACGAGGAATTGGCGAGTCGGATATGGTCCCACGCCCCGACCAGGAAGCCGGCCGTCCCCGCCGCCGGATCGTAGATCGTCTCACCGATCCGGGGATTGACGAGTTGGACCAGGGTGCGGATAACGTGGCGTGGCGTCCGAAATTGGCCGAGCTCACCCGCTTGCCGGATCTGGCGCAGTACGTGTTCGAACAGGTCTCCCTTGGTGTCAGCATCCACCCGATCGAGATGCAGGTCATTCAATTGGCTGACCACTTGCGTGAGCACGGTCGGCTCGTCGATGACCAGCCGCGCGCCGTCCATGAAATTGGTGACGCCGTTTGCCGCGAGCTCGGCATGGAACGGAAAGACCTCCTCTCGTACCCAGTTGACCAGTCGATCACCGTTCAGCGCGTGCGCCCAGGACGACCATCGCAGTAGTTCGCGCGGCACGGTCGCCGTACCGGGTTCGCGGGCGTTGCGCGGGTCGCGCAGGTTCCATTGGTCTTCGAACACGCTGGCGTATGGGGTGCCGCCCGGTCGTTGCGCCGCGCGCACCCGCGCAGCGTCCGCCGCCTCGTACATGTAGAAATAGATCAGGAAGCTGAGTTGCTCGGCGTTCTGGGCCGGGTTCGGGTAGCCGCCACCAAAGAGGTAATCGCGGATGCGGTCAATGCCGCGCCGGAGCTCAGGCGTCATGGGCATGCCGTTACTGCTCCGCAGCGGTGCCACTTTCGGCGCCGCTCCCTGCCTGCCTTTGACCGAATACCGTCGCGTTGAACCCGTCGATCAGCCTGTTGAGGGATTGCTCACCGCCGAACACACGCCGCGCCTGGTCGTAGCCGCCAAGGGCGGCGAACGGGTGTTCGTCGAAATCCCACGCGCCGAAGGTGTCCATTCTCATCGCATCGGCCCCCACCCGGCTTCCGATCAGTCCCGCCCAGCGAGCCTGCTCCGCATTAAATTCCCGGTCTCCTCGCCACGCCTCGAAGCGTACGCGGATCTGGGCGGCGCGCGCCTCGTGCTCCGGCGTTCGCACGATACGACCGTTTGCGTCGAGCGTGAGCCACTCGCGGCTCGCCGGGTCGATGTGATCGTCCACATCCAGGGTCAATAGCATCCGAGGTGCGGGAGGGCTGACCGGCCGGTCAACGTTGCGGATCGGTCCACCCCCAATATCGCTGTCGTCGTCGCCGTGGAAATCGGTCACGCCGACGAAATCGAAGATCGTGAAGTCGGTCTTGCCGATGTGCGGCGCCTTTCGCGTACCCCGTCCACGCATCTGCCGGTAGAGGATCGTGCTGCGCGTGAATCGCGCCATGACAAGGCTCACTACTTCCGGGCAGTCGAAACCCGTATCCAGCATGTTCACGCTGACGAGTATCTTCGGAAAGTCCTCATCCTTGAAGCGTTTGACGATAGCACCCGCGTCGGGCGCTGGGCCGCCGCCGACATCGCTCACTACGAAATCCGCGTAGCGCACGGTAGGGTGCGGCTTCAGGTCTGCGAAATGCTGGTCGAACATTTCCGCCAACGTCTCGGCGTGCCGCCGTGTCACAGCGAAGACGATGGTCTTTCCCCAGGCGGGCCAGCGCCTACCGCCGTCCCTGCCCATGAAGCCCTTTTCGTGTGCGTCGCGAAACTCCCGGACCAGGGCGCGATTACGCTCAGGTATCGTGAATTTGCGCTCCAGGGCGCGCGGATCCACCGTGATCGAATCCGAGTCGGAGAACAGTACCTGGAACTCTTCTCGCGTTTGCCTGTCCATCGTGGTCCAGTCGAGTTCGTCGCGGCGGACCGCAAAGCCGTCTTCGGCGGCGGTTTTCACCGTCATCGCCTTGTAGATGCGGTAGGGCACCAAGTGGCCCTCCTCGACTGCCTGTCGCAACAGATATTGGAAGGTCGGCTCGGCTAGTTCGAAGAACCGCAGCGTATCGCGCACGAAAAGGCCGTCCTCCGGATCGGGGAGCTGATCCGCGTCGATCGTACAGGGCGTGGCCGTCAGCCCGAGCTGAATGCCGTCGAAGTGCCGCAGCACACCGCTCCATTTGCCGTAGATCGAGCGATGGCATTCGTCGGTGATGACTAGATCGAAGTATCCCGGGGAAAGATCGCGGTATTCCGCAATCATGGTTTGCAGCGTCGCTATCGTGATGCGCTTGGCGCGGTCGAAGCCGCGGCCGGGCCGTAGAACGTGGCAGGGATAATCACGGAGATGATCGGTAAAGGCGTCCTCGGCCTGCCGCGCCAATGCAATCCGGTCGACAAGGAACAGGACGCGGGTGACGATGCCCGCCTCGAACAATCGCTTGATGAAAGCCGCAGCCGTACGCGTCTTGCCGGTTCCCGTGGCCATTTCGACCAGCAGCTTGCGCCGTCCGTTCGAGACTTCGGCGGACAGCGCCTCGATACACTCAATCTGATAGTCGCGATCGACGATCTCCCGGTCGATTACGACCGTCGACAGGTCGCGGCGGATCCGGCGCGCGGCGATCCGTCGTTCGAGGTCGTCCTGAGCATAAGAGCCCGCGATCTTGCGCGCGTGGGCGTCAGTCTCGCGATCGAGGAATCGCACTTCCTCTCCGTTCGACAAGAAGACGAACGGCACGCCGAGCTGTTCGGCGTAGTGCCGTCCTTGGTCTTGTGCTGTTATCGGATCGGCGCTCGCGCGCTTGGCCTCCAGCGCTGCCATGGGCCGGCCCTGGCGGTCGCAGGGCACATAGTCGGCCTGCGTGCCGTCGGGCAACGCGTGCTCGAACAGGACGCTTGAACCATCGGTCAGGTTCCAGCCAGCGTCCTTTAGCAGAGCATCAATCTTGACGCGCGCGAAGGCTTCGGTCGTGCCGCTCATCCAATCGTCCAGGGATTGACGAGCTTGATACAAATGAAGTATTTCGTTTTCAATTCCCATAAACAACTGTTTTAAAGTTTCTTTAATTCTCGCCGGAAAATGCCGTAAGCATTTCGGAAGCGGTTTGGGGTGAACAGTTGTGCCCTGCTGCGTACTTCTGTCGTGGTAAATGTTTCTCCAGCCGTGCGATCATTGAGCTAGGAGTGGCTTTGGTTGGCATAGGCGAGGAATTTCTACCGTTGTGGCGTTTCTCGACAGCAACTGTGCAGACCTCCACTGCTAACGGAACAGTTATCTATAGAGAGTGACCTGCTTCCCGATTTCTGGGCCATTCAAAGTGAGAAAATTCCCGGTTAGGTTTTCGATGACCAACCGAGGACGAAGGGATGAAGAGATCGAAGTTCAGCGATCAGCAGATTGCGTTTATTTTGCGCCAGGCGGAGGAAGGCACGCGGGTCGAGGAGGTGTGCCGCAAGGCCGGCATCTCGCAGCAGACGTATTACCGCTGGCGCAAGAAATACGGGGGCTTGATGCCTTCGGAGATGAGGCGTCTGAAGCAGCTGGAAGAAGAAAACGTGCGCTTGAAGCGTCTGGTTGCCGATTTGAGCCTGGACAAGGAAATGCTCCAGGAGGTGGTGCGAAAAAAGCTCTAAGCGCCCGGGAGCGACGCTTGCTGGTGGACGATATGCGGGTCACCTGGGGCGTAAGTGCTCGTCGGGCCTGTCGAGTGCTGCTGGCGGCCCGATCCAGCTACCAATACAAATCTTGTCTCCCGTCGCAGGCGTTCTTGCGCAAGCGGATCCGGGCGATTGCCGAGACCCGGGTTCGTTACGGCTATCGCCGCATCCACATCCTGCTCAAGCGGGAAGGCTGGCGGGTGAACGCCAAGCGGATCTATCGCCTGTACACCCAAGAGGGCCTTCAGTTGCGCAACAAGACGCCGAAGCGGAAGGTCTCGGCGAAGCTGCGGGAGGACCGCGCACCGGCGACGGCGCCGAATGAAATCTGGGCGATGGATTTCATGTCGGACCAATTGGTCGATGGCCGGCGGATCCGGATCTTGACGATCATCGACACCTTTAGTCGCTTGGCCCTGGCCACAGACGCTCGACAGAGCTACCGCGGACCGGATGTAGTCGAAACGTTGGAGCGCGTCACGGCGGCTTACGGCAAACCCAAGAGCATCCGGGTAGACCAGGGACCCGAGTTCGTCAGCAAGGCCTTGGATCTGTGGGCGTATCTGAATGGCGTGACTCTGGACTTCTCCCGGCCGGGCAAGCCCACTGACAACGCCTTCATCGAGTCGTTCAACGGCTCGTTCCGGGCCGAGTGTCTGAATGCCTCCTGGTTCTTAAGCCTTGCCGATGCCCGGTCTAAATGTGAGTCTTGGCGTGCAGATTACAAGTCTGTTTCATAACACCCATCTTTCTATGCTGTTGATATAAATAGATTTGTCTGATTCGGGTCTGGTATTGCGGGGTGCTTGCGGCGATTTTTCGCCCTTGCGGCAAGTGATTGTCCCGCCAGACCTTCGAGATTCGTGCGTTGGAACAGCCAGGGACCGTCCGGCAGGGGATGGAGCGAGTCGATTTCACCGGCTTCCGCTGCCAGCCGAAGCGTCCTGGGAGTTAACTTCAGCAGCGCCGCCGCGTTGGTGAGATTGAGCCAGGGCTCGACACCGTCCGCAGCGGGGCGGAACGCGGCAATCTTGCGATAGCCACGCAACGCACAGACGCGCTCACGAGTCCAGCGGTTGCCGTTGCCGGTACGCAGCCCGTTGCGATTGAGCACGCCGGCGATCACGTCGTCATTAACGATCCGCGCGAGTTGCCGGATCGCCTCGACCGTTTCAAGGGGCGCGCTGTTGCGTTGCCCGCGCCGCTTTCTCGCCAGGCGCAGTTCCGTGTGCACGCCCCCCACCCAGTGAACGGCCAGCACCACCTCGCCCGTCCCGTTTGCAGCGTCTGCATCGATGTCGGCGACGACCTCGTGAATGAGCGTGCGCACAATGCGTTTCTTGAGACGGGCGTCGGTGGCCGGCGCGTTCCAGACGGCCTTTAGATCCTGCGCCAGTGTGGCGAACGGGACCGGCGTCGGATCGGGCCTCTCGGCGATGGCGCCGTCATGGGCGGAGAGCTTCGACTCGACCTCGCGCTGCCGCCGTAAGGCCGCTTCCCAACGCGCTTCCAACTCGGCGGCCACCAGACGGTTGGCCGGATCCGTGGCCTCGTATTGGCAAGAGGCGCGGTTCACAGCATAGCGGGCGGCCTCCAGGTCGCGCATCAGCGCGTCGCGGACGTCGTCGCGCCGGGCGGCCGCCTCGGACTCCGCCTGCACCGCGGCGTCGATGGCGCCGGGCCCGACCACCTCAAGGAGAGCCGCTTGAATGGCGTCGTCCACGCGAAGACCGCCAAAGGCGATGCAACGGGGCTCGCCATTGTCCAGCCAGCCCCGGTGGCAGGCGTATCGGGGAATGTTGTGCTTGAGTCCGGAGTAGCGAACCGTCAGCTTGCGCCCGCAACGCCGGCATCGCACCAGGCCGGCCAACAGCGCGTCGCCGTGCTTGGCGGCGCCATGATGCTTGCTCGTAGGTAGATTGTTGCTCACCATCGTGCGGATCGCCTCGGCGCGCTCCCAGTCGACATATCCCTCATGGGTTCCGGGCATAAGCGCCAGCCACTCGCCGCGCGGCCTTCGCTCGTGCCGGACGCGAACGCCCGACCCCCCGTAGGCCGTCACAGCGCGGCTTTTGCCGTACGCATACGCCCCGCCATAGACCGGGTTGGTAATCATCCGGTGGATCGTAGCGTAACAGGGCCGGCGCCACACCGTCTCGCCGCCGGGACGCTTGGCGGGCAACTCCAGGCCGTGTTCGAGAAACCACAACAGCGCCTGGCGGGCGCTGCCAAGTTCCTCCACCTTGTCGAAGACCCGAGCAATCGCCTCCTGCACCCGCCGGTCCGGGTCTTTCTCCAGGCGGTCGCCGTTCTTCACGTAACCGATCGGCGCGGCAACGATCAACTCGCCGCGCCGGGCCTTCTCGTGACGCGCAGCCAGCGAGCGCTGCCGCAGCAGGTCGAGCTCGTACTCGTTCAGCGAACCCTTCAGCCCCAGCAGCAACCGGTCGTTGCTCTGGCGCGGCGCATAGACTGCCTCCTGGTCCACCAACACCGTATCGACCACCCGGCACATCTCGATCAACTGTTGCCAGTCCCGGCTGTTGCGGGCAAACCGCGACACTTCGCGGGCCGCCACCGCGCCGACCTTGCCCAGGCAGACTTGCGCGACCATGCGATCGAATCCGGCGCGCTCGGCGCTGCCGGACGCGGAACGGCCGAGATCCTCGTCAATGGTGTCGATTTGCGTGAAGCCCAGCTGCTTCAGCCGGCCGCGCATCGCATATTGCAACGCGCCGCTCTCGCGGTTGTGCAGGACCTGATGAACGGACAACTGGCGAATATACAGAATCGCCTTGCGTTGCAGATGATGGCGTTGGAGCTTGTCAGACATCACCGCTCTCCTGACTCCGGCGCGCCTCGCTGGCCCCCGCCCCGGCTTCGCCGGCATCGGTCCGGCAATGTTCCAGAAACAACCGAGTCATCAGGACAATCGCCCGCCGGCGCGTTCGCGGCGGCAGACTCCGCCATTGCGGCGTGTTCAGCGGGCGGCTGCGGTCCGGAGGATCGAACAGAACGAACTGGATGGACTTCGGGTGGGATGGGTGCATGATCGGCTCCTTGACTTGGGTCACCAGACCGCAAGTCTGAACGCCGATCACAAGCCGCCGGGGGAAAATCACGATCGCCCCCATCGTCGCGGACCACCCGGGACAAAAGATCCTGCAATGCTTGAAGCGCGGCCCAATCGACCTGCCCACGCTCCTGTCTACGAACCGCCGAGCAAGCCAGCCGGTCGAACATCCACAGTGGCAACTCCAACGGAAGACCGGGCGAACTGCCGGGCAGGCGACAGCGGGCTACGGAAACGCCACCTCTGGTAACCACTTGATCTATGCTGACATCCTGACCCGCCCAGGGGTGGAACTCGTAGAGAACCCTGCGCTCACCGGTACTGTGGGTGTTCGAGAGTCGAGTTATACAACCATGTCCGGCCACACCGATCGGTGGGCAAAATGCCGCCCTCGGTGTTTGCCAGAAAAGTAGCTTGATATGATGAATTTCCCACATCCAGGGTGGCTCGGATCCAGGGGAACGGTCAATGATGACCTTGGTGCTCGACACCCCAAGCGGCAGAAGAGTATCCACCCGCATCGCCAAGACTTCGACCCAAAATGTTCACGATGGGTGAATTAGAGAATCCTCCATGCATAGTAGTATGGCCAACATTCACCAACATGAAGGTAATGATCGGCCCTAGCAGCAAACACCATAACGGCGAAGCCTGTATAAAGGCCTCGTACATCGCGTAGATGTAAAGACTGTAGTAAAACAGTAAGAGTACGAGGCACTCAGCAGTCGGTTTTCTTGTCGGAAGCCCATTTCGCCGAACATACTCCATTACCGACACGCGTAGTTCGTCTCCCATGGGATCTGGTTGGCGATACGTGCGCCGTGATTGATATTCATAGTGCCCAATTTGGTTCAATTGATCGACTGGTGTAGAAGCGAGCTTTGCGATCAAATGTATGCCATGTCTTCTTCTAAAATTCTCGGACCGGATTAGGTCGCTGACACGCGTGTCGTGAAAACTCTTGAACGTATTGGTGATGTCCGTACCAAGATCGGCCATGAGAATGTACTTCCCGCCAGGATGGCGGTTGAGAAAATCGGTGATGTCGTAGACAAGTCCATCGACTACGACGTAGGCTGATTGTTGATTGTTATGTTTGCCGACGCTTCGATAGTCCATTATCGGAACATCGTGTTGGCAGGGCATCAGTCTCGCTTCGGGTCTTGGACGCACCTCTTGATTCGGATCAATCACGAAACATCCAAGTTGTAAAGTTGGGGTTTTCCATTCATTTCAAGAGGCCGAACAAACTCCGACATGTACCATTGTATCAAGGTGGAAAAAGCCTTGCGGCGAGGGACAGTGTTACATCGGGGTGGTTCATTCAAATCGCAATACCTTTACGACCTCGGTGCGCAGAAAATTCAAACGTGGTTGACTACTTTGAAGACTATCACGATTTTCTCTGATCCAGAGCCTTGTCCAATGAGGCATGAGCCTGAATGGGGGATGTAAATCCTGCGAGACATGAGCATCTAGGATTCAATGCCGAAGTGATTTTCCCAGTTGTTGGAGTGACCCCCTGTCACCGGCACTGGTAAGAGTCCTCTAATCGGCAACTTAAGTTGTCCGGTCAGTAAGTCATGCGATCTTTCGGATTCAGTTGTATAGGTGATCCTACAGCGAATTTATGCCTATATTTCCGTTGGTTACGGAGACCCGTTAGGAAACGTCCAGCAACGAGTCATCACTATACCAACACGCCGCGCCAATCATGAACGGGGCGGCGCATGCGCGGACCGTAACCGTCGGGCCGTTGAGCCAATCGGCTCGCCGGTGGCTGCGCGCCGACCGTTGAAACCTCGGTGATGCAGTTTACCGGCGCCTCCTGCTCAATGCTAATCCACGATTTCCGCCTCAACCGGTCCGCTGTCCGGGCCAAATCCGAACCATACGTGTAAAACACTGTTCTAAAAGTGTTTAATTTTTTTCGCCAATGGGTTTGCCCCACATTCCTACCCACACTAGCTCGTTTTGCCCGGCAATTACTCGGCGCTTTGCAGTGCCCTTTTGGCATCTTCAAAGAACGGGCTTAGAAAGTCCAGTACTTCTTGGTCGGGGACAATTCGCACCGCCAATCCTACCGTTGGGTAAATCTCCAAGTGAAGTTTATCAAGTGACTTCGCCTCGCAGTGCTTGACCAGACCCTCCGCAATCTGCCTCCAAGAATCGAGATCCTGCACGTCAACATTAATCGACGACGTCGCGCCGTGCGCGATCATGCTCGGTTGCATGGGACGCTTGCTCAACAAACTTCGTTGGCGTTTGCCTTTGCCGATGCACCAAGCCCAGCCTTTAATCGTTACCGTTCGTTGGCCTATATTCGTCGCACTCAAAACAAAACAATCGGTTACGTTGCCGCCCACGCCTTCAAAACTTACCGCACGGTCGGCCTTCGCATTCAGCTGCACCTTTTCACCGCGGCGGGCCAACATGATTGCAACGCAAGCGGCGAAGATCGTTCCAGCGGCCGCCAGCCACCCTCCGGCGGCAGCAGCAACCTGGACCCATTGATCAAAAGTTAGACTCATTCCTTTCAATAAAGCCCCCGGGCCTGCAACAGAGCGGGGGCTTCATTTTGCGGATACGGTGCAGCAAATGGCCTAGTTCTTGTTGCGCCTAGAAAACCCGGGCAGTAGCAGGTTTCCGGAGCGGGAGATTAAGTCAGTTGACTGCAAACGCGTCAATTGTCGAGAACGCGGCTTCCCATTGGGATCGAGGATGTCAAATTCCCCCTCTTTCGCAAGTTGCAAAACTACCGTATCCATGTCCGCGAATTGTGCTGCTGTCTTGTTTGCCAGCAAGTGGCGGAATGCGTCAACGGTCAAGGGGCGTTCGGACACTAGTGGGTACAAGTCACCAGGCAGCGTATCGAGAAGCTGGTCTTGCATATTGCCAAGGTCCACATCGGAAAAACTGAACATTGGGAGGTTCTTGGAATCCCGCAATGGGTCCCATCCGAGCATTCTAGAATCTCCTGAGCCATAGTGCTCAAAGGTATTCTTGCGTTGCCAGTGTATTTCCACCATGACGTTGCGCGCCGTCGGGTGCTTTGAAAGGGGCTTATATACTAGATTAGACTAGATTAGACCTTGCCATTAGCGCCTGATTTTGCTACTATTACAGGTAGGAAATCAAGGAGCTTCTCATGGCACAAAAGGCCTCTGGGAAAGCCCAACGTCAGGGCATTTTTCTCTTCGAATTGCAGGAACGGTTCCCCAACGAGGACGCCGCACGCGCCTGGTTCGAATCCATCTTCTGGCCCGAAGGCCAGCGATCCTGCATGCACTGCGGATCAACCGATACCTACGAGACCCCCAGCGGCAAGCCCCAGCCCTACCGCTGCCGGGACTGCAAGCAATACTTCAGCATCAAGACCGGCACCGCAATGGAGGGCTCGCCCCTGCCCCTGCTGAAATGGCTCTACGCCCTCTTCCTGGACGTCTCCTCGCTCAAGGGCGTGGCCAGCATGAAGATCTGCCGCGACCTGAAGATCACCCAGAAAACCGCCTGGTACCTCCAGCACCGCATCCGCCTGGCCTGGGCCGGACATGGCCCTGCCGTCCTCATGGAAGGCCCCGTAGAGGTCGATGAATCGTACTTTGGCGGGAAGCGCCGCAACATGCACGCCGCCATGCGCCGGGCGATGAAGGGCCGGGGCGGAAGCGGCAAGACCGCCGTAGTCGGCGCAAAGGACCGCGCCAGCAACCGCGTAGCCGCGAAGGTCGTGCGGAAAACCGATCAGGCAACCCTCCAGCGCTTCGTCGTAAATAACGCGGACTGGCAGGCCGAGATCTATACCGACAGCGCCGCCGCCTACAAGGGCCTGCCCAAGCACAGCTCCGTAGCGCACAGCGCAGGCGAGTACGTCAAGGGCCAGATCCATACCAACGGCGTCGAGTCCTTCTGGAGCATGCTCAAGCGGGCGCATAAGGGCGTCTTCCACAAGATCAGCCCGAAGCAACTCCAACGCTACGTGGACGAGTTCGCCGGACGCCACAACATCCGCGAGCTGGATACCCTCGCCCAGATGCGCTTCCTCGCCCGCGGACTGATCGGGCGGAAGCTGCCCGATGAGGAACTGATCGCCGGAACGCCCATCGCGGCTACCGGACCCTGCGGAGCAGCAGCCGGTAGCGCGGGCGTGCGGATCATCCCGGCAGACAGCGACTAAGCCCATGCCATAATGAGACCGAAGGCCCTTACCCTCACCGCGCTCTTCATCGGCAATGCGACGCTCCATGCCCTCGACCTTACGATGACGGACTTCCCCATCCCCCTATGGGTGATCGCCTCCCTCTGGGCCGGTTGGCTTACCGCCCTGGGCTATGAAGCCGCGCGCTGGTTCAAGCGCCGCCGCCTGCCTCCGGGCCTGGAGAACAACCCCGGCGCAGTCGTAGTCCACAACGTAGGGCTCCTGCAGACCGTGGAAGGCGACCAGCATGTCCATTTCGATCTCGGGCAGATTTCCATTCCGAAATCCGTGCCGATCGTCGTAGCGGGCAGCCCAAAGCCCCAGGCAGATACCGACTAAGACCCTTCCGGTTCCTTCGGGGTTGTCCTATACTCCCCATCACCCCTGCGGGGGTGCCGCCCCTCCTTGATTTCCTTCAAACCGGGCGGCGGGAAAGCCGGGAATTCGACCCGGCTTTCTCATTTCTGGGCAACCCGGCTATACTGACCCCGCTGAATTCAGCGCCGCCGACCATTCTCAAGGTTTTTCTCACGGCGGCCGCAGAGCCCGGGGACGCTCGGGCCTCTGCCCCTCCTCCCCTTCCGGATGGCATACTTCAGCCTGGGAGGAGAAAAACCATGACGGATTTACTTATACGGCGGCTACTGGGGCACTCGCTGGAGGACCTGGTCCCCTGGCAGCCTCTCACGAAACAACAGGGCAGAACGCGGTTCGCCCGGGCCTGGCGCGAGTTCGATAAACACGCGGTCGAACACATCGTCGCGCGAGCGGTCAATGGAGACCCGCAAGCGATGCGCTGGGTCGAGGAACGGTTGACCAAGATCGAGGCCGGGGAGAGCCGAGGCTGGCAACGGCCAGCGATTGAGCCCCATCCCGATGATGACGAGGTCGAAGACCCCTCGCAGGGCGGCGACCCAGAGCGATCCTGAATCTCAGAAGGCCCGCCTGACAGGCAGGGCATATACTTCCCAGCGAGAAAACCTTTCGGGCTAACGCCCCGAAACAGCTAGATGAGCCCCAGGCGAGTGGCATCGCCCAGGGCTCGTGCCGCGCAGGAGATTGCATCCTAACCGCGCGGCGGGCGAATTGTATTCCGCCCCCTTCTCGCAGGCAATCTCCGGCGCATACCTGTCGGCCTCGCCCCCCGGGGGCGGGGCCGGCCTCTACGCCTTGGAGGGGCCTGCGCCATGAAGAAAACGAAAACCATCCTCAGCTACGGAGGCGTGCTGATCCTGGGAATAATGCTCGGGCAATGCTCGGGGGTAGAGCCGACAGAATCCCCGCAGGTCGCCGCATCCGAACCGGCAGCGCCCAGCCAGGCAGCAGCTCCCATCTCGCGCCTGCCCGCGCAGCCCGTCGCCATACCGCCGCCGCCTGCGGCGCGAGCGGGGCGAGCGATCCCGTCCGCGGACTACGTGAAGACGTTTCCCTCCCGCGCGGAACTGCGGAAGGAGATCGAGGACTACGTGATCAACCCCTGTTACGACATGCTGATAGACGACAATGAGGAGCTGACGGATATGATCGATTCCCTCACTTTGTCGCGGGCTGATGCGCTCGCTTCCATGAAGCTCCTGGCTCCTCCCGACCTTGAGGAAATGACCGAGGTTACTATGCCGCTGATCGAGGGGCTGAGTACGGAGGAGGGCAGCGATCTGGCCTCCCGGAGAACGCTCTATACCAGCCTGGCGTCGCTATGCGTCAGTGCTGCCAGGCAGGCGCAGTAGGCGGAGGCGCTGGAGGGATATAGTATCCTGCGAGCATGAAGCGAGGTTCCTCTAGTCCGAATCGCGAGACCAAACCAAGCGCAGCGTGGGGGTGGAAGCTTCCATCTGATCCTGATGCAAGGAAAGAAGTCTCCGCACACATGCGAGAAATAATCGAGCATCGTGTGCGGGAGCATCGTCTAGGTCGGCAATTGCCATTTCGAGCAGCTGCTCAATATGGGCAAGAAAAGCATCGCAGGTAAGGCCTTCGAAATCGCCCTTGTCCAGTTTCTTGGCGGCGAGAGCTACCGCGTAGCAAAAGGCGACGCGGCTCTTTAGATAGTCCTCCGGCATAGGTCCTCCATTCCGGCAAGGCGCCGGGCCTTGAGAAAACCTTTCGGAAAGAAAGTTCCCGCCTGTTCGCCGGGACCGGGTAGCAATGCCGGGCCGTTAGATGGCTGTTGTATTGAGCGGGCGGCCCGACATAGCGGGTGCCCGAAAGGTTTTCTCGGCTCGAAAGTCTAACAGGTTCGGGGCGGCGCTGTGCTACCATCTTCTGCGGTGGCCGCGTAAGGCGCGGCTTGAGAAAGCCCGGATCCATTTTGATTTCTACCGCCAGGTGACACCCCTGTCGAACCTGGCATGCCGGTTGCCGGTGGTCCGTGCCGCCGGCGGCCGGCCCCTATCCCGCGTAGCGGGGCCTCCGGGGCTGCTCCCTATTTTCTGGTCGGGGGGCGGCCCCTCTTTTTCCGCTATAGTAAGGCGTTGATTGCAATGGGAAATTGAGGATCTGCTGATGCAGGAGAAGAAAGTCCCTTCATTGAACCCCGTCTATAGGGGAGCGACTCCGGAGGATGTTGCGCTGGCGCTGCTTTGGTCTGGTCGGAAGAAGGCTCAGCGGCGGCATCGTCGGCGGATGCGCTGGCTGCGGTTTCTGCGGATTTTCGGGCTGGAGGTCAAGTAGATGGCTATTTTCCTTCCTGCTTCGGACTCTGATTTCCCTCTTGCGATCCGGCAGGAGGGCGGTTCCCTTCTTCTGGTTACGAGCGTAGAGGCCGAGCAATCTCCTGGTACGCATGCTTTCGTATTGCGCCTGGGCGCTATCAACGGGTCGCAGCATCGGGACGATCCAATCCGCTTTCTGCTGTCTCCCCCGGCGGCGATGCAGCTCTCTCGTTCTTTGCGCCGGGCGGTGAAGAACTACCTCAGCCTCGCCTCGAAATGAGAGGCCTCTAATCAACTATATAAGCCCCCCGTAAATGGGCGGCATCATCAGGACGACCCGATCCGCTTTCCTTTTTCTCCCCCTGCGGCGATGCAGCTCTCCTATTCTGTGCGCCGGTCCGTTAAGGATTACCTCAGCCTCGCCCTAAAATGAGGGCGGCTCTAATCAACCATATGAGCTCCTTCAAAAAAGCGGAGGCGCTCGGCACCCGCGAGTTCAGCGAATTCATCGGCCTGGTCACGTGACGCGCAGGCCACGCGAATGCTGGGAAGCAGCATGCGGAACTTGCGCCGGTACCGATTGAAGAGAATGCGCGAGGCCGGGCCGGAAAGCGGCGTAGCGGCGCGATACGCTTGGCCCTAGAGAGTCACCTCGTTTATCCGATTATCGGCAGTTTCGTAAGTGCACACATAGACCGAACCGGCAGAAGACGGAACACGGCCGGTTGAATCCGCTGCGGGTAACAGCACGACGCCTCGCCCCTCGGCCGTGGCCATGCGCGGCGCGTCCGCGGACGCGTCAACCAGCACGGCCGTCCCGGCGATGCTGGCAGCGGCAACAAGCAGAAAGCCGGCCCGCCGAAGGGCCCGCCAGCCCGCATCAGCAACGGATGGCGCACAAGATCAGAATTCTTCCTAGTAATATCCGCGTCATGTTCTGCATGTGCACGTTCATGGAACGGCGGGCCGCCGGCGCGGTCACTAGCCTAATGAGCGGGATGAGTAACGTCCAAATATACGAGCTGAGTTTGTAGCGGTCCACGGAGACGTTTCGCAACTCGAAACCCGACTGCCGAAGCCGCCACCGATAACGATCCAGGGAGAAGCCGCTGATATGTTGGTGCATCGCGTCCCGTTCCTCGGAATCCAGCGACGGGAAATTGTAGAAATAGCCGGTCAGCAGGAACAGGATGCGGGACTTCAGGTTGAGAATGTTAGGCGTGGTCAGGAGCAGCGTGCCGCCCGGTTTGAGGACGCGACGAATCTCCGCCAGCAGGATTTCGTGGCCATCGATGTGCTCGAAAACCTCCAGGGCCACGACCACGTCTGCGGTGTGATCGGCATACGGTAGTTCTCCGGAAGGGGGACACCGGCAAAAGGTGACTTCCGGCACCTGGAACAGCTCCGGGCAAAGATCGCAGGCGCTCACGCCATAGCCGGCGTTGAACAGGCGGCGCGAAAACGCCCCCGCGCCCGCACCGAAATCGATCACGTTAATCTCCTGCGGCGAACCGGTGTTTGCTTGCAGCACGCGAAATGCGGCGTCATGCACGCCCCGCGCAGCCATTTCCCGCGGTTGCTCTCCGTCAGATCCTCGTGCCGGTATTTTCTTCCGTCGTGCGAAAGTCTGGTGGGCGGCGTTGGGGGCGCTGATCACTGGTAGTTTTGCGGCGCCTGGCAGAAGGGCGCTGTAGCAGCCAATTTCGAGTGTTGCCGGCTAATGCCCATATCCACTGTGAGTCCTCGACGTAAAGTGTTTCTTCGGGATGTCGCGTCCGGTATTGACCTGACGAACCCCATAATTTCGATATGCTATAGCCTAAACCAGGAAGGCGTCGAAATGGAAGGCGGAGCACAATCAGCCACACAGCGGGAACTGCAGCGGTGCTGGCCGTCTCTTGGGGATCGGCCGCTGGGCGGCGGAAATGTTCCTGATATTTCATTTGCTGAGATTCGAAGTGCTACCTGTCGCGGACATCGGCATTCAAAGGGAGATCGCCCGCCACTACAATGACTGTGCGCGTCTTTCTCCCGACGAACTCTTTGTCATTGCAGAGCCTTGGTGGCCCTGGCGGTCCTTGGGTTCGTGGTACCTGTGGCGAAGCCTGGACGCGATACCGGTCGAGTACTAACGATCAGCATTCACGCGTTCTTCCGGATCAGGAAAAATACGAACATGGTTGAACGGAGCATGCGTGACTGCGCCACAGGGTGCTTTTCAGTTCGCGGAATGCTCGCCGAAGAAAATCTTCAGGCGCAGGCTGGTCACGCTGCCTGCGTCCGCAGGCGCGATGTCCGCCACGTGAACCGTCCAGTCCCCGCTAGGGTTTTCCCCATAGAAGGCGTTGCTGAGCAGACGCCAGTCTTGCATGCCTGGAAACCTCTCAAGCACAGTGTTCAGAGGTGGGTTGATTACACTCTCCATTGCGCCCGGGGAGCGCAATGCCACGCCCAGATCGAACGCGTTCGTGTGCTCCACTGTGATTTCCAGTACCACGGCCTCGATAGTCGCGGCCTCCGGCAGACCGGCCACTTTGATGACCGCATTGACGCCGGCGCCATCGGCATCCGGAATGGCCAGCGGCAGGACTGCATCCCCACCGGCCTCGAACCATTCTGATTCGACAAACGCTCCCAGGTTGTCGGGCGTATGCGCCATCGCCATCGCGACGGCAGCATCCACATCCACCGCGCCAAATCCATACCAGTTGTGGAACTCGTAGCCGGCCGCGTTACGCCGCCAGGCGTGCTGTCCGATGTAAGGACTGCCGTTGAAAGCGGCACGCACTTCGGTGATTTCGGGATCGATCTTGCGCGCGGAAGCAGCCAGCAAGTGCTTGATGTCGCGCCAGGTGAGATCCGGGTTGACGCTCATCAGAATCGCGATTGCACCGGCAACCGCGGGCGTAGCCGCTGAGGTGCCGCCGAAGGCACTGACGTAATCCCCATCGCGATTCAGCGGATGTGCGCTGTCAAGCCGGTTCCGGGGAAACTGACTGTAGCCTGCATTCACGCCTGCCTGATCGGTGGTGATCATTGCCGGCGCCTCAATACCGTCTTCGCCGGACGGGCCGACAACCCATAAGTTAGCGCCGGCCGCGGAGAAGGATGACTTTGTGTCGTCGGCGTTGAACCCGCCTATGTTGATCAGCCACGGCAGGTTCTGATCCGGGTCCGTATTGCTGTTGACGCAGCCCAGTTCCCGCTGAAAGGGGTGCGAAAAGTCGCAGGAGGCATAGCCATTACCGGCCGCCTTGACATAAAGCGCACCTCGTCCTTCGCGCAGCTCAGCCGTGCCCATTCGCAGCAGGCGCTCGAATTCCTCCGTAGCGTTTTCCGAAGGCGCCTCAGAGCCAAAGCTCATGTTGAAAATGTCCACGCTGGCCGAATCCGGCTCGCCATCACCGCCTTCTCCGGCGCCGAGACTCTGCAAAAGCGCAGTTTGCAGCCCCAGGCCCGGGTCTTCTTCCTCCATGACGCCAGCGGATGCCGGATTGAATCCCACTACGGTGAGTTCGGGCGCAACGCCCCGCCCGCCAAGGCCGTTGTTGGCCGCCGCCGCCGCCACGCCGGCGACGCTGGTGCCATGGTCGCCCAGCAGGCTGAAGTTGAAGGGGTCATTGCTCGCAGCGCCCGGCGTGTAACTGTAGCCGAAGTTGAATGATCCGCCCTCACGCGTGTTGGCGGTCAGATCCGGGTGGCAAATTTCAAGTCCGGTGTCCACCACAGCCAGCTTCACACCGGCCCCGTGCCGGCCTGCTGCGATCGACTCCGTCATTTTCAGGTCGGCTCCGGGCACGCCGCCGCGGTCAGCGAAGGCCGGTTGTCCGGTGTTGCCCAGATGCCACTGCTGTGCAAGAAGCGGGTCGCTGCCACTCCCGCCCGCCGTGCGCTCGCGGGTCTGGCAGCTCACGGCCACGCGGCCTTCGGCATTGGTGCCGAATCCATCATAGAACTGGTTTGCCGCCTCCAGGCCCGGGCCGGTGGGAGGGGGTTCGCTGCCCAGGTACACGCGTATGAAGTAGTGTTCGTTCGGCGCGAGCTGCTTAACCGGAAGGTGAAATTCGCGAATGTTGCCGAACACCTGTTCAAAGAGATCGTCGGATGGCGTGATTTCGTAAGTAGCGATAGTGTGAACATCGGTGATGAAGCCACTGTCGGTCGACCACTGTCCCACCAGCGTCTGGGGTTCTGTCACTCCTTCGGGGAGTTGGGCCAACACCACCATGACAACCGTATCCTCGGGGATCTCGATAACGCCGTAAGCCAGCGCCAGCAACTCCGGTTCAGCACTCTGCTCACCACTGCCGCCGCCGAAGCCCTTGTCCACCGCCGCCGCCTCGCCGTCCTCAAGCTGCAGCGTTACCGATGAAGATTCACCGAGCTGCGCAGGGCCGGTTAGAACTCCCAGGCTCACCTCGATGGTTTCATCGCCTTCCTCATCGAAATCCCGGTAGACGTCGATCTCCAAACTGCCCGAACGGCCGTTGGCGGCCACCTCAACGGTATCGTTGCTGGCGTCATAGTCGCTGCCGCGGGTGGCCGAACCGCCGAAATTCAACCCCACCGAGACGGCGCGGTAGGCAGGCTGGTCGAGTTCCACAGTCAGTTGGATTCTTGGATTATTCGACTCCTGAACGGCAAGGGACTGAGGGCCGGCCAATGTTACCGTCGCGGTGGGCGGTGGCGGCAGCTGGGTGGGCGAGACCGGTTCGCCACCGCAGGCCGCCAGCGAACAAAGCACGCCCGTGGCCAGAACGCCGCCAACATGCGGACGCGCAAGGCGCCGCCGTACAGTGCCGTCCAGCCGTGTTCCGAGTCGTTCTACCTCCATTGAATTCCGGGACGGCGTAGCCGCATTGCAGCCCGCAGTCGGCCGTTGAGGTTTTCCACGCGCTCTACGGCATCGGCGGGGTGCAGCCCGCGGGGAAGATCCACGATAGCGAACCCCAGTGATTCAAACACGGTTACGTCCACCGCGTCCAGCGCCTCGGCGACAGCGGCCAGGTCCATGCCATCGCCCAGTTCCAGCCGGATGCTCGGCAGCAGTGACGCGAATTCCCGCCGAAAGGTGTCGAATACGACCAGCGACCACGCCCCGTCCAGTGGTGTGGACACCCGATAGGTCCGGCCCTCGAAGACAACCGTATGAATCCTTTGCGATGCGGTTTCATAGGACCGCACGGAAAGGGTGCCCGTCTCCGGCGCCGGCGCTGCTGGCGAGCCCGGCCCTGAGGAAAGCAGGAGGACTTCCCGTCCCTCCACCACCTGCAGGCGTGAAGCGCCAACCGTAGCGGAATCCCGTTGCGGGGCGTCTTCGGCCACTGCGGGAATCGCAAGCAGCATAAGGACGCCTGCCACCGCACCAGCCCGCTGCTGGCCGGCCCGGACGCCGCGCACAGCGGGGATGACCCTGCCGGGACGCCAGTGCAAGCACATTCTGTACCGGAGTCCGCAGCTAGTAGCGGCTAGATAATTCCACATCACCAACATTCACTTCGCATTACCAATTATAACGATGCGCCTTGCCGAGAGCGCGCTCACGTCCGCGTCAGGTCGCAACCGCCGCATCGCCTTCCTGCTTGGTATCGACACAATCACCACCGAAGAGAACGACGACCTCCATGCCACCTGTATACGCATCTAGGGGAAATGAACCCAAGGGACTGTCGAGTTCTCGACCACATGGTCAGAAACGCCATCGTACTTCGATCCAAAGATGACGGTGGTTACACTCCGATTTCGGCGCACGACGAGATCATTGACATGCTTGGACTTCGCGATGCCCAGATTAGGCGTCGGGGTAGCGACTGAGACACAACGTATCGCCCCTGTATTTCCAGACTCGCCGTGATCCGATCGCTGGAGCCGCACCCATTGCCAGACGGGCTGACTGCGTAGCTGCGAAACGGGAACCTGCGATAGGCTATTTCCGTGAACAATGCCGCGCCGGATTGCGCGGACTTTCACTCTATCCCACTTCCGATTTGCTTGCGGGAGAATCGATTTATTGGACAAAATAAATAGAGACAAGCCGTTAGAGCGGTAGGAATTCCTAGATCGTGTTTGGATCCCACATCGTGATGCGCACCCTTGCCCTCGGCTAGCTGTTCCCCTTGCCGGGCCAGCAGTGGACTTGCACCACCAAGTCATCCAGCCCCGACCACGTGTACCCGAATAGCGCCAGCCACGGCGTTGCGTGCCATACGTGGCGCACAAAAAAAGCGAGGCGGACATAAAGTCCGCCTCGCTGCAACGTAAGTTGCTGTTTGGGTTATGCGATGTCGATGTCGTCTATCGAGATCACAAACTGGTCGAGCAGATCATCATGATCGATGAATGCACCGCCGTCATCCGGAGGAATAACGGGACCGTCGTTATCGCTATCGTCGGCATCGTCTTCCAGACCCGGAACGGAGGGCTCCTCGGTTTCAGGCGTCGGCGGCGTCACCGTCTCCGGATCATCGTCCGTGTCGGCATCCTCGACAACAACACTGAACACACCCTTAGTCACCAAGCCGCCGCCGTCCGTGGCCGTCACTGTGATGGACAGGGTGATTGACGTGTCACCATCGGTCTTTTCCTTCGCGGTCCTTAGAGCCTCGAAGTCAAACACAGCGTCGGCCTTCAGACGAATCTCCCAGGTGCTGCCGTTGTTGTCACTGGTGTCTTCGCCCACAACCTCGAACTGATCGGCGCCCCGGCCAGTCAACGTGACCTTGTGGGTTCCGAACTTGTCAGTCACCAAGTTCTGATCAATCACGTTGATAGTGGCAACCGTTGCGGCCGCGTTCTCGGCGTCATCCGTATAGCTGATATCGTCAGTTCCGTCATTCAGGGCCGTACCCGTTACACCCCTTCCCGGGGCCATCAGGGCCTCGTTAGCGGTAGCCGTGCCAGTTACAGCCTGGATTTCAGTCGGCGTGACGTTCACGCGAACCATCACTTGCGACGTAGCGGCAGTGCCTGCAGCGTCCTCAGCCGATATTGTGAACGTCAGCGTGTTGCCTGTTCCATCGGTATCGGTGCCGTCGTGGCCCTGCTCCCTATCGGTGATGTAGGTCACCATGCCGGTATCCTTGTCGATCGAGAAGCTCTGGAGAACATTCTCCGTATTTTCATCGGTGCCATCCACGTCTTCGGTCTCATAAACCCGATAGACGCTGCCTCCCGTTCCGAGCTCAGACGCAACGCCAGACACAGCCGCAACCGGTGGATCGGCCGTATCATCGCCCGCAGTAGCATCAACAGCCAGCGTGGGAGCCGCGGTGATCGTGTAGGTCAGATCGTCGCCGTCGGCGTCGAAGAACAGACTCGATGCATCGAACGTAGCCACCTCGGTCTTCTGAACAGCACCAGAAACGCTGGACTTCTGTTCCAGCTCCACCCGCATCAGGTGACTCGTTTGCGTCGCCACAGGATCGGTGTCGGCCGTGGCTCCCAAAACCGTCAGTTCTTCCGTGTATTCCACCCAGACAGGCCAGCCTTCTTCGTCCACATCGGTGGTAGTCGCATCATCGTCGGCCGTGTAGGTGACCTTGGCGCGCAACATTGCGCCCGCGTGGGCACTGGTCACGTCCAGTTCCAGGCCCGTAGCCCCTTCGATATCGGTCCACGGCGCATTCTGGCGGGCCGCCTGCATCTGCCACTGGACTTCCACATCATTACCTTGGTTGTCGATACGAACTGTTACGCCAGTGTTCACCTCATCGTCGTCGTTGTCGCCGAGAATTTCGGTTGTAGCGCCAGCAATGGGATCCGCGACGTCACCCAACTGGATCACTTCGCTCGTCGCCGTCTGACTGTCGTCGTCCGCGTCGGTATAGGTGTAGACCACACGGTAGTAGAGACCACCGCCGTCGCCCTCCCCCGTGTCGGCGTCCGCATTGACATCCAACTCGGCATTCGCCGAGCCGCCACTCGTATCCGCCGTAGCCGTATCAACAGTAATCCAGCCCGACTCTCCGTTGGTGGAAACCTCAAGCCTCGCAGTAGCGTCAGTCTCTGAAGCCTCCCCAGTGGTGGTGATCGCCGCCGTAACGCCGCCTTCACTCGTCGTCAGGTCGAACGAAACACTGGTCGCCGGTGGGGGGGCTTCCTTCATCTCGATCGTGTCGGTTACGTCGCTGTATTCCTGGGATACCGAGATTGTCCCGGTTTCCGGATCTACTTCGTAGTACTGGACGGTGGCCATGATCTGGACGTTCTCGTTCGCCGCATAGTCATTGACCCGATCCCTGCCCACGTCCAGCGGGAGAGGATCAGCAGTCGAACTGACAGCAACAACGGCTACGTCAGGGTCTGTGGCCGGATCGTTATCGGTATCCGTCAGGGTGCTCCAGGTGTAGACCACAAGCACGGGGTGGTCGCCGCCGTCGATATCCGGATCCAGGGACCCATCGAAGTCGATCGTCAAAGAACCGATCCCTTCAGGGTCGCCCTCGATCGTGACAACGTCGTCCGCCTTATCCGCGGGGATGCCCACGTTGATGTCGTCGACACCAATGGCGATGGTCTCAGTCGTGGAATTGCCTTCGTCGTCTCTGGCCGTAATCGTGAAGCTGGCGCCACTGAGGCTGACGTTTTCGCCGCCGGCCTCACGGTCGAGCACGATTACGACAACCTGGTCGCCATCGCGCACATCGCTGGGTCCATCTCCCGAGTTCACGTCGCCGCGGCGGTCGTAGATCTCTTCCCATTCGTCCGGTCCGTAAACCGACATCCAGTCGGGAAGGCTGCCCCTGCCGCCAACGCTGAAGTCGAGCTCGTCCACATCGGTGTCGGGATCGCTCCATACCTCGAAGAGCTGCACCACGATGACTACCTTGTCCTGTTCCTGGGCCACCTCGATCGTGGTCGTGCCTGTCTTACTGTTCCGAGCAACTGACCACCTCGCGGTATCTTGATCGTCCGCGATGGTGCCTTGGGCGAACTTGGGCGCCTCATCTGCGGCGTCCTCGAGGTCGAAGGTGATGTCCTTGTCGTCCGTCTCGCCTGCGCCGTCCGTCACCGTCACGTTGATGTCGACTTCGTCGTCATCCTCGAAATCCAGGGGCTCAACCGCTGTCTTCAGCGGCATGCCCTTGGCGTCCACCGCCAGTTCCGCGGCCGACTTGGTGTGGATCTCGTAATGCACGGAATCCTCGTCCCGGCCCACTTCCATCACCTTCAAGCGATTCTTGACGTTCGCGCCACCCTGTGTCGCCGTAAAGTCGACCTCCAGCACGCCATATGGGTGCGGGGCGATGGCTACGTCATCGTCGCGGACCGAGAAGGAAGCGACCTTCTGCGAACCGGAGCCTTCCGTGTAATCGAACTCTTCGACGTCACGGATGTCGGGCGTATCGTTGTCCCTGTCATCATCATCAGACAGCGCCACGGCCAGCGTGAAGCTGGTCCGCGCCGAATTGTCGCCCTCGTCCGTGGCCGTGACCGTTACCGTGTAGACACCACGTTCCGGCAGCATCTCCGCCTTGTTGGTGATCTTTCCGGAGTCGGAAATCTGCAGCCAGTCCACGACGGTGCCATCGGCATCCTCTGCCGTGATGGTATAGGTCAGGTCGTCGCCGTCCTCGTCGGTAAAGGCCGCATCGTCTCCGGTCGTATCCAGGCCAAAGCTCAGCCAGTCGCCGTCGCGCACGTCTTCGGCATCCAGGTCGTCGTCAACCGTGACCCACCAGTCGCCGATTGTCTTCAGCGCGACTGGGCCGTCTCCGGCTGCAATGTCCTTGACCGTGATCTTGATCGACTGCGAAACGGAACCCGTGGTGGGATCCGCGCCTTCAGCCGGCTCGGTTACGTGCCGGTCGGTCGCAGTAATCTTCAGGGTGATTTCGTCGCCTGCCTCGAAATTCAGGGACTCATCGTCCTTGAGCTTAAGGTGACCGTAGTCGTTTACCTCGAACCGGGTATCGGCTTCGCCGTCCACCTCGAAGGTGTAATCATGCTGACCGTGCGGGTGCCTGGCGTCGTCGTCGTCATGGACCCTGACCGTTCCGAGCACCGCGCCCTTCGCGTTTTCGTCCACCTCAACGGCGGTAACGCGAACCACTACGCCATCATCTTCCGTTACCCGCAAATCGAGGCGGGACGGGGCAGCGTTTTCGGCATCCACGACTATATCGAAGGTTACCTCGGCGCTCATGCCGCCGGCGTCCATCGCGATGATCGACACGCCGTCAATCGAGCCGGTCATGTCGGCCGGTGGCGTGCCGGAAATGGTTCCCATGATGGTCTGGCCTTCGCCGGAGCCCGAAGTGGTCACCGAGAAGGTCATCCAGTCCGGGGCATTGTCCGAAAGCCGGAAGGTGAGCGTGTCACCGTCGGGGTCCGAGAACAGCGCCTTGAGATCCACCGTGTTGGCGTTCTCTTCGCCGCCTTCGAACACTGCGTCGGCAACCATGCCGTCTTCAGCAACCTCGGGGGCCTCGTTGGCGTTGGTGACCGTGACCGTCACTTCCGTGTCGACCGCCGTTCCCTCGGAGTCCGTATAGGTGACGGTGAGCATGATCTCGCCGCCTACCTTCTCGTAGTCGAAGGTGGTGCCTTCGGTCATCGCCAGCCACAGCCCATTCTCGGGATCGAGGATGACCTGGAAGTACTCGGCCATGTCGCCGCCAAGGGTGACCGCGGCCACACCGGCGTCGCCGGTCGTCGGATCGGCGGCATCGGGATCGATGACTTCAATCAGCGCGAGAGGCGGGCCTCCCTTGCCGTCATGCACCGTGTTCTCGTCGATGGTCAGGCTCGTGTTGACGCCCTTGACCGGCACAACCTCGTTGTCCCGGACATCAAGCATCGAAGCCTCGTTCACGTCGTTGATCGTGACGGTAACGGTGTGGCTGGCGGACTCGCCGTCGCCACTGGCCATGATGGTTACGTCAACCGATCCACCATCATCGCCCTCGAAGTCAAGGCTCATGTCATCCTTCAACTTCAAGTTGCCGTCGGCAACCTCAAACCGCTCGTCGTCGACCGTGGTCGAACTGGCGTTTTCAGTCGCTACCGCAACCAGCGTAGCTCCGGCCATGTTCTCGTCCACCATTGCCGTAGCGTCCGCGGTAATCGTCGCCGCCGGAGGCGTCATCGCCGCGACGAAGATTCAGCTTACGCCCTAGGAGGCGCAGACCTCGCACGGCGTGTCCTGAGTTTCAAGCAGGAGCGTGGTCGCCTGCCATCTTTCACGTCGACGGATGCTTGGGAGAAGCGCATGGCCGAGGGCGTCGCATTCCTCGCCCGCATGAAGGTGGAGGCTGCCAATGGCTAAGTTCACCCAAGAAGACGACGCGCTGCTCGCCGAGTTGGGTGTAGATGTCCAACAGAAGAAGCCAGCCAAGCGTACCCCGCGGGAAGAACGGATCGTTGCGGGCTTCGCGCTTCGTCGAAACGAACGGTCGCACGCCGCGTAACAGTGAAGGATGCGACATCCTTGAGCGGCTCTACGCCGTGCGTCTGGACCGCATCCGCGAACAGGAAGAGTGCCGCTCGCTACTGGCCCCGTTTGATCATCGAGACCTCTCGATTGTCCCGCCCGAAGCGGCGCCCGCCGTTCCGGACGACATGGACGACGATGCGCTGTTAGCCGAACTCGGCGTAGAGGCAGACGTTCCGAATATCGCCAGGCTTCGACACGTGCGACCAAGCGCCGAGAAGCGCACGGCCGAGGAGGTAGCCACCCGGCGCAGGTGCGAGGATTTCGAAACGTTCCGACTTCTCTTCGAAAGCGTTCAGGAAGAACTCGATGCGGGACTGCGCGAAACAAAGCCGTTCCGCGACGATGCCACCATCGAGTCCGGCCAGCATTTCATCCTCGGCGGGCAAAAGGCCTATGTCTCGAAGAGCGACAAGCCGTTCAGGAATGCCCAAGGACGAACCGATGCCCGATTGCGCGTGATCTTCGACAACGGCACTGAAACCAATATGCTCATGCGTTCCCTTGAGCGCGCATTGCAAAAGGACGAGACGGGACGACGGATCATCGAGCCTTCAATCGGTCCGCTGTGCGCCGACCGCACCGCCGATGGCGACCAGGCCAGCGGGACAATTTACGTGCTGCGGAGCAACGCGGATATCCCGTTTGTCATCGAGAATCGAAACCTCATCCACAAGATCGGTGTCACAAATGCTAGAGTCGAAACGCGCATTGCCCGCGCACGATTGGATCCGACGTTCCTGATGGCAGAGATTGAAATCGTCGCCACCTACAGTCTTTACAACATCAATTGCGCAAAGCTCGAAAATCTGATCCACCGAGTCTTCGCTCCTGCACGCCTTGAAATCGAAATCCGGGACCGATTCGGCAATCCCGTCGTGCCGCACGAGTGGTTCATGGCACCGCTCGATACCATCGACGACGCAGTAAAAACGATCCGTGACGGTACCATTACCCGGTACGCATACGATCCTGCGTCGGCTTGTCTGGCTCTTAGGCCAGATGGAGTGCTACCGGTCGATTAAAGGAAGGATGGGCTGATGGAGATATTGAGATCGAGGCGCAAGCCGATTTGTGCTATATAAGCGACTGCATGCTATGATCCAAGATAGCGAAAGAAGTCATCCGTTCTGGAAGGTGTTAGCTTGGGCGATTCCTTTCGCTACACTGCTCTTCTTCGGGCTGATCGCTAACGATATTCTCAGCCCATTTCCAGCGTTTTCTGTGGCCGTCGCAGTAGTTGTGTTTTCGCCTGCATCGCAGGATGGGTTCACTGGACATACAACAGGCTTAGATACATCGAACAGCTAATGCGTCACCTGGAAGCTCGGCACAAGTGGCTATTTGACGAAACCAGATCCTCAACTAAAGGGCTGGAAGACGCCCTGCAAGCCATATGGACGCCGAGTTCCTTGGATGGCGACGACGACAGGAGGCAATGAAGGTGGCGAAAGCAGATAGCACGTTAGAGTTGTGCCAAAAGTACGTGAACTGCATGGAGGAAATCAAGAAGCGGGTGGAAGTTGTGCGGACTGTCCTGTTGGGGCGTCTAAACGTCATGTACGTGGCCACAACCGCAGAAACGGTGGCTCTGCAACTGCGGAAGATTCTAGAGCTCATTGCACTCGCTTCGCTGGTTGCTAACCGAGAAGAATACGACAGGATCAAAAGCAATATCGCGAAAGAGTGGAATGCAAAGCGCATACTAAAGGTATTGAGAGAATTAAACCCGAACTTCTACCCGCAACCTTCTGAGCAAGTATTCAAGGGTAAAACCACCGAGGGACAGTCCATCTACGACACCCCGTTGATAGAGTCCGGTTTCCTGACACAAGAGGATTTTGTGGCGCTCTATGACAAGTGCAGCCGGCTTATACACGCGGATAACCCCTTTTTAGAGGATCAGCAGGGAGATCTTGTAAAGTTCTTGAATGTCGAGGCACCGCGCTATCTTCGACAGATAACCACGTTGCTCAACCACCACCACCTGCATCCTGTTGATGATGACCGCATGTTCATATCTGTAATGCAGGACAGCAAAGATGGGAACGTAAATGTGTTCGAGTTCCGCAAAGTTGGAGAGAGCAGCGACATCCTTCGCCAGGATTGAGTCACCACTGCGACGACGCAGGGGGTCGGCTAAACTAACTGGGCGAGCTCGCCGCGCACCTCGGCGGTCAGGGACTCCGTGTCCGTGTCGACACGCCATGGATAAAATGCGCTCGACAAATCCCGCCGAGCCATGCGCTCCGCCTCCGACGCCACCCAGGCGCCGATGGCGCCCCGGGCGGAGGCGTGGCTCATCCGGGCCGCCGCCCCGCTTGATCCGGCGCAACAACAGCCAGCCGCCGAGGCCGGCCAAGAGACCCGTGACGATGCCGACGCCGGCGCCCGCGGCGACGCCGACGCCGACCGCACCGAGAAGTTGCTGGGTGTTGAAGCGCATCACCGAGCCGAACAGCGCCGCGCCCACGGCCAGCGCCGCGGCGAGCTGCCCGCCGGTGCCACCGACGATGCCCGTCACCGTGTCGAGCGGGCCCTGGAACGTCGCGTCCGTGGAGGCGAAGGCCGGATCGGCCCCGAACAACAGCGCCAGCGCCGAAACGGCCAAGGCCGTCAGCATCCACAACGTCTCTATCGAGATTGCGTTGCCCTGGTTTTGCCTCGCGAAGCGCCGCATCAGGCCACCCTCCGGCCCGCCGCGCCGTCGTCCGATGTCGAGGTCATGCGCCTCGCCGACGCCCAGTCCTCGAGATCGGCCGGCGCGTAGCGGATGCGCGTGCCGAACTTGTGGAACGCCGGCCCCTCGCCGGGAACCCGGTAACGGTCCAGCGTGCGGGGCGAAAGCCCCAGAAAGGCCGCGGCCTCGCGCGTCCCCAGATATCGGGTGGATTACCCGCTCATGGAAGTGCCTCCTTCTTTGTTGTTGGTCGTGGGGGACGCGTCCCCGTTGGTGGTTTTACATTTGCGCGGCGGGGCCGGCTCTCCGGCCGCGGCGGCGAGGACCGCCGCGCGCTCGGCCGGGCTGCAGCGCTCCGCCATCCAGACGCACACCCGTCCGACCGTGTCCAGCCGGGGCGAGACGCCCCGGCGCAGCCGTGCGACGAACGAGGGACCGCCCGCCGCATCGAGCCCGAGCACGTAGGGCTTGGTGCGCGTGATCTCGATGAACGCCTCGATCTCGGCCCGGAAGGCGGGACCGACCGGCGCTTCGCCGATGAAGGCGGGCACCTTGTCCGCCGTGTCCATCCGCGGGACGCGCCCGCGCCGCAGCCGCAGCACGAAGGACGGATCGCCCAGCGCGTCGGCGCCGAGGCGCGCAGGCGCCATGCCGGTGCGCTTGAGCCAGTCCTCCACGGCTTCGCGGAATTGGGGGGCGGGGTCGTTCATGCCGGCAACCATAATGGCGTGAAATATCGTTGACAATAGTGTCCGTTAGTGAATAAGCTATCGTCCGGCGACACCCGCGCGAGGAACCGCGATGCAAAACGACCCGGTGCGACAAAAGATCCGCGACCTGCTGTGGCGGCGCGGAACGACCATGCGCGAGGCGTCGAGGGCCATCGGCCGCAACGCCAGCTACGTGCACGGGTTCCTGGAAAGGGGCACGCCCAAGGTGCTCAGCCACAGGGACGCGGGGAAGCTCGCCGAGGCGCTCGGCTGCGAGGCGGGGGACCTGCGCCACGCCGAGCGCCCGCCCACGCGCAAGGGCCGGGGCCGCAAGCCGCGCGGCACCCGCGCGCCGGAGGGATCGCCCGTGCCGCTTGCGGCCATCCCCGAGGTGGAGGTCGAGGCCTCGGCCGGTCCGGGAGCACTGGCCGACGAGTTCGTGGCCGAGAAGGCCCGCTGGTTCCTGCCCGAGGGGATGATCCGCCACGAGGGCGGGGCGATCCCCGACGCCATCCGGGTGCTGCGGGTGCGGGGGGAATCCATGGAGCCGGAGCTGTCCGAGGGCGACCGGCTGCTGGTGGACACGTCGCGGCGGGTGCCCGACACCGGGGAGATGTTCGTGCTGTGGGACGGCAACGGGCTGGTGGTGAAGCGCGTGGAGCGCGTGGCCGAAGGCAACGGCGCCCCGGGGCTGCGGCTGAAGTCGGCCAACGCGGAGTACGCCGACTACACCGCGCCAGCCGGGGACGTGCACATTGTCGGGAAGGTGCTCTGGACCGTGAGGAAGGTGTGAAGGCAGCCCCCCCGTCCCGGCCCCGTGCGAATGTTCACGCACAGGAACAATGGGATGCGACCGCGGGCGCCGGAGGGAAGCCGCACCGCGAGCGCTCCGCTCCCCGCACCGCTTCTTCAGGCATGGGTGGGATCGTCCGGCAGTCTGTTGTCCGCCACCTTGAAAGATGTCGTCACATATGACAACATACGGCTTGAGCAGGAACTCGAGGCCCATCGGGTGGATCAAGGCGGCGCGCAAGGTGTTCGACACGTTTCCCGAGGCGGTGAGGGACAGGGCGAGCGCCGCCCTGACGATCGCGGCCGAGGGCGGCAAGGCGGACATCGCAAAGCCGCTGAAGGGTCTGGGGCCGGGCGTCTTTCAGATCGCCATCCGGCACCGGACCGACGCCTGGCGGGTGATCTACGTCACGGAGCTGGCCGGGCGCCTTTGGGTGGTCCACGCTTTCCGGAAGAAATCGAAAATCGGGATCAGGACGCCGAAGCCGGAGATCGATCTGATCGCGAGTCGGCTGGCCCGGTTGAAACGGGAGGTTTTGTCATGAGCGAGTCCGAAATTGAACTGATCGAGGGAAGCGGGAATGTGTTTCGCGATCTGGGCGATCCGGAAGCGGACCTGAAGCACGCGAAGGCGGTTCTCGCCGCCCGCATCATCGCGACGTTGGACGAGCGCGGGCTTTCGGTCCGGAAGGCGGCTGCCTTGACCCCCTTTGCCGCGGCGGATTTTTCGCGCATCCGAAACGCAGACCTTGGGCGCTTCACGCTGGACCGGCTGATGAAGATGCTCGCGGCGCTCGACGGCGACCTGCGAATCACGGTGCATGTTAATGCCGGGCGTCAAGACGAACGGGCGCTGGTCACTTAGCCAATGGCTTCAATTTGCTATCCGACCTGCCCCAATCCAACCGTGCTCCAGCCAGTCAACCACTTACTGCGGTTGCTAGAAGAAGTTGCAATGAAAAAAATGGCTCCATTTGCCCACTGCAGTACCTCAACCCGGTGGATTCCGAGGCAGCATATGCTTCGGCAAACAAATCCGACTGCCCTGGTGCCGACTTCAGTGGTCACTCCAAGAAATGGGGAGTATTAGTTCAGCATTGACACTGTCTGCGAACAAGACATACGGAGCGTACTCATGGACAGACGTTGTCATCAATGCGGGCAGCAGACCGTTGAATTGAAATCCGTTCGTCTCCTGCACCACACGGTGGCGCCGCTGGGATATCCGGTACAGCAGGAGCAACGTTATGTATGCGCAAATTGTGGTCAAGAAAAGATCGATAGATCATCTTCGTGCTACATGGCGCGACCCTCAGATTATCCCGCTCGCCTCTTGAACGCCCGAAAGTCGGGGACCCAAAGCCCGACAGAGCCCATGCAAGCTCATTTGTGGCGGCTCGACAACGACAAGGTCGCATCCGTGCAATACGAGGCCGTGTGCCTGACCGATACCGGGGAGGTCTTGCCTGCAGAAGAGGGGAGAATCCAGGACGCCACAACGGTGGACCGACACGGCGATCCGAACCTGATGGCGACTCTAGCCGAACACTACCTTGGGGGCTACCGGGCGGTGATGCCTACTGGAAGATTTCCTCGCTCGGTAGTGGAACTGCTGCCGGCACTGCACCTGCTGTACACCGCCTCCGAGCTTGTGATGAAGGCGGACCTGATACGTTCGGAACGACAACCGCACCAGGAGCACTCCTTGATACGCTTATTCGAGAGACTCGACGAGGCCCATCGGAAGGACACGGAAGACAGATTCTCTCATTGCGAGCCGAACGCGCGGTTGCGTTCAGCAGGCTGCGTACCGGCAACGGTCACGGATGTGCTCACCATGTATGGCCAGTCGTACGGCGGCGCGAGCTCGGTGTACTTGGACACGAGGTACTATGCCGAGCCCACGACAATGCTAAGGATATCTCCACCGTCGCCGAGTATTCATGTCGGGTCCAGCCTTTTGAAGAGTCAGACGCCCTACCCAATTTTCTTTCCGCATGTGGTCGAAAGCTTGCTAGATACCTTCCGGGCCTTTGATGGAGCGGCGCGACTGAGGCGGCACGGGGCCGACGTGGCATTCGGCGCACGAAAAGGCGGCAATGACAATCACGGTGAATGGGGGCTGGTGCCTCGTTCGCTCGGCTTGGTTGTCGTGCAAGTTCCGAAGAGTTCTTGGTCGGACAATTGTGGACAGGAGTTGCCGAGATTCGCTCGCTGGAGGAATCGGCGACCGCCCGGGTATTGCACATCGTGGAAGTATGGAGGAAGCAGGCTTCTCTTCTACTTGGCTGACACGAACACTCCGCGCGACTCAAGGAGGGTGATCGACGGAATCGAATGCAGGCTCTGGCTCAACGACCGCCTGGGCCAGCACTCCCGTGATCTTTATTTGTTGGCGGACGAGATCGAGTCCGAAAATGAATGGGACACGCTCCATCTGTAACTGTAGTGTGAACAGAATCGGGAATCGGGTGGTCAGCTCGGAGGCAATCACGACATCGCTGCGCATCGAAGCGCTAACATTCGCCCTAATCCGCTTCCGAAACGCTTACGGAATAATCGCGGGTCTATAAATTATCAATAAAAACAATATCTTATAGTAAGATATTCTGCTATATCGCGTTTAGATCGACGAGGCACAGGGGCTCGGCGACGACAGCAGCCGCGTCCGCGCGGCGTTCGATGTATCGTCGTGAGCGAGGCCGACTATTCCGTACCGACCATCGAACAAGGTTCGGTCTGGTTGTCCGATTGACGCCTCTCGTCAGAACGTGCCGCGCTTCGGTGGTTGAAACGCCTGCGCGAACTGGATGCCCGGTGGCGCCGCGGTCGAGACCACCCGGTCCCCACGGCTCGGCGTCCCGCTCATCGAAACCGTCTCGGCGATGCTGAACTGCTCCTGCACGACCGCTACGCGCACGCTGCCGAGTTCCGTATCCATGCTGCCAAGACTCAGCCCCGTTTCGGGATCGATTAGTTCCTCGCCCTTCGCGATAATCCGAAGCTCGTCGCCCACGGCGACAACCCCGCGGCCCAGGTTGACCCACACGCGCCCGTCCTCCGCCCGGACCACGCTGCCCGATGCCGGTTCCGCACCGATCTGCTTCACCAGTTCGTAGATGCCTTTGTTCGTCCCCGCGATGACGGCCTGCCCGATGGGCGTCCGGGAGTAGCTTGAGAAGAAACCGCCGAGAACGCCGCCGCCCGAGAACACAAGCCCGCCAAGCATCAGGCCCTGCTCGCGGATGACCGACTCGATCTGGCGCGTGTACACGACCTCGCTGGTCTCGGCGTCGATCAGCCTGAAGTTCATGCCCACCCGCCCCTGGCCGGACTTGACGCCGATGCCGCCGATCACCGCCGGCAGGCGGCCGGAGACGAGCCCGCCGAGCCCGCCGCCCTTCTTTTCGGACACGTTCGCCTCGTAGTCCGTCACGACAACCTGAACCAGGTACTTCGCGCCAAGTACGTTCCCCGTCCTCGCGCCGGACGGCTTCGAGACGCGCTCGGACGTGACGAGGTCCTGTTCCTGCAGCACCGAGTCCAGCGCCTGCCGCTCCACCAGCCGAAAGCGGCCGGTGCGGTTCATCACGTCGGTGACGATCGCCTCAATCCCGTTCACCGGCACCAGGTTGGCGTGTTCGGTCTCCCACGTCGCGCCTTCGCCGTCCTGCCCCGTGACCAGGAAGCTCGACGCAGAACTCGTGTTGTCCACCGGCAGCACCGCCACCCGCGAGCGACCGCCGGCGTAGTCGCCCCACTCGATGTTGAGGAGGTACCTCGCCTCTATGGCGTCGATGGACTCCGGCAGTGGCAGCTTCGACTTCTCGCCCACCGAGTAGGCCAGATAGTCTCCGTGGGCGGCGCCGCACAGCCAGAGACCGATGCACAGTGTGAGCGCCGTGGTGGCAGACATCTTCATCTTCATTGCTTCTCTCTCCTTGGACCGTCGCTATAGGCGGTCGCTTAAGTTTAACTCCGATCGAGTCAGGAATCCTTCGTAAACAGCCGGTGAATTGGCCAAGTAAAGCAAACTCTCAATGTTGCCTGCGAAGCCGAGCGCTTGCGGGTTCTTGACTGGTGCGAACTCGGGCTTAACCATTCGCCTTGCCACAATTCCCGCGCGTCCGGTGAGAATGCCGCCGGCGCGGCGAGCGGTCCGGGTGACCCTCCTGCGCACTTAATTTCACCAGGAACGCCAGCGCGGCACGCCAATCCACAAGCTGTATCGAAGCACTCGTATTTTCAGACCCGACCGTCAATCGGCGTCAGGCGCCGCGCCAGGATACACGAGTGGCGATTCGGTCGATTGCTTGCGCCGCGGAATGCCGTCGATCTGACGTATTTCCTCCATCAGTTCCATGGCGCGCTGCACTTGCTCGACCGCTCTTGCGATCGTGCCGTTCTCGGGATCAATGGACCGCGCGGTCAGGAGCGTACGAAAGGCGGCTTCCTGTTCGCCGTCAATAAAATACAGGATGCCGAGATTGTAGTGCGCTGCGGCGCGAAACCGCGGCTCGATCTGCGGATCATCGCAGCTTGCAACGCTGGCGCGCGCGGGCTGCAATGCAAGGTTCGTGGAGCCTTGGAGGAAAGACACGTGGGTATTCGCCATGCCGCATTCTTCGACGTCGTAGAAAATCAATCGCACCATTTCCGTCCACGGCAGCAGCCATTGTGAAATCTCGACAGATGCGGTGCCGATCGCACTGTTCCGCAAAGGAGCCTCAGACGGATAGTTCGGGATTCCGCTCGTACTGCGGTTGGTACTCTCACGGTCGCGTTGCACTGACTTGGCATCCACGACGGCGCCGGTCTTGAGATCGGCTGCCTGGGCAACAACGCCGAGATTGAACCTCGTCTCCCGCGTGTACGTGACCTCGACGTACTCCTCCTCGTACTCCACTTCCTCGCCGTCCACCTTGCGCTTCCGCTTCCGGGTTTTCTTTTGAGCGCTCCTTCGGTCATTGTGCTCGCTTTCGCAAGCCGTATCGTTAACGGAGATCAATAATCCGTGGCCTGCGAGGGAGTCCTCGGTTAGCCGTGCCGCGTCCCAATCGCCGCGGTCCGGCGGCATGGAAGGCGTATCCGGCAGGATCGACGCGATGGTGCGATTCTCCGAGCGGACAGCTCCCGTGTCCCAGGTCCGGCGACTGGAATGCGCATCACGCGAATGGGGGATTCAAACATGTTCAAAGACTATTCAGATACCTGCGGTTTTCTGGAGCGCATTGAAACTGCCTCCACGCGCTTGCCCACACAGTTTCTTTGGACTGACATTTTTCGAAAAACAAAATGTGCCCTCGACCGGGGGGGCGCCCACTTTTTCTTTCGATCCATGAGTCCGTACTTCCGTGTATCTGGCCACCTGCAGCGTGTGTCACTTCAATGTGCTGGTTTAATGTTACTGTCTCGGGAAAAGCGGCGCCAAAAAAAGATCCAATACGGAACAAGCAGTCGGCGCCCGTTATTGCTTCATCCGATCATGCAGCCGCGAATTGCTCCACAGAGATTTTCTCCGACCGCTCCTGCATCCGCCAGAGATCGTAGGCCATCTGCATACTGAGCCAAGTCTCGGGCGTCGAGCCGAACGCCTTTGATAGCCTGATAGCCATCTCCACCGAAATCCCCGTGCGTTCGTTGATCAACTCCGAGAGCGCCTGCCGTGTGACGCCTAGGCCCCTGGCCGCACGCGTCACGGTGAGTTCCAGGGGATTCAGGCACTGCCGCTTCACGATACCTCCGGGATGCGGTGGGTTGTGCATGCCCATAACCAGTCTCCTCAGTGATAGTCCACGTAGTCCACATCGACCGCCACGCCGTCCTCGAACCGAAACGTTAAGCGCCAATTGCCCGATACCGATACCGCGTAATGTCCTTTCAGCGTTCCCTTCAACTCATGCAGACGGAACCCCGGAAAGTTCATGCCTTGCGGCCCCCGACTGCCATCGAGCGCCGCCAGGATGTCCCGCAGTTTCTCGACATGCGCCGGAGCGACCCGCCGTGACGTCCTTCCCTCGTAGAGCGCCTTCAGACCGCGATGACGGAACGATGCGATCACCGTACCACTATAGCCTGTCGCCTGTCAATTGACAATTTGCAATCACGCCTCGACCCGTCTAGAATAACATCTCGCCAAAGTTGACGTGCTATTCACACGCTAGTGGGCAAATCGGCGCCCTGCCCCTGCATCCGTTCGCTGTCACACTACAACCCCAGATCCATTCGGGCCGCTTTGCCCCGTTCCGACGACCGCACCCATCTCTCCCTCGCCACCGATGAATCGTACCGTTCCCTGCCAGCATCGGGTTCGCTTGAATAACAGGGGCTCGCGCACGCCTTTCCCCGTGCTCTCGGGGACGCCACGCGGCGCCTTGCGCTAATCCCGGCGTTGCGTCGGACGATCGAAGTAGCGATGCGGTCGAGTGCGCTATCCATTTCCCTGAGTGACGAAGAACGGTCACTGATCGGAAGCCAAGTGAGGTCGATATCAATCGACAGCCTCAGCATGTCCCGGTAGAACAGGTTGATGGCGGTGCCGCCCTTGAGTGCGAATGCGGATTCCGCCGCAACGTCCGGCAACACGTCCACCAGCAGGCGAACCTGCGCGAGGTAACGATCAACCATCTCTGCCCGCCGCTACCGATGCTGCCGGAAGGAGAAACTCGGGAACGGAGACGCCGTAAGTTGGATGGAACCTTCCGCCCGGCACAAGCGCCCGCGGCCCGCTGCCGAAGTCGATCCGCTCGGTTTCCAGGTATTTTCGCCAGCCTTGTTCGTGCCTGTCCGCAAACACGAAGAACAGGCGCCGCACCTTGACGCTGCGGCAGGCCGCCAGGAGCGTCATGAGCCGTTTGGGCCGGAGCCCTGTCAGACCTTCGAATGTCCGGTCCAGGTGCTCGAAACTCGCGTTGTTCGGCAGTTCATCGATCGCTTCGAGTATCGCGCGTTCGGGACACGATGCCCTTATGGGCCATCGCCAAACGTCCACGGCCCATCCGTTGTCCTCGTCCAAGCCATCGGCCCCGTCAACCCCTACCGGGTCCCTGCCGAACAGCCTGGATCGGTGCAGGACAATCGGTTCCGTTGTCGGCAGACGCTTGAGCCAGGTGGGCGCGTCGCCGTAGAAATGAACGCTGGGCGTTCCTGCCAGGCTCAGATAGTGGACGTGACCGGCGAAATCCAGTGCGCTTTCCCCGCCCAGATGCACGCTGCAGCCCTTGAGGCGCTGCAGGGAGAGGAGAACCACCTGCCAGGACAGTTCGTCTGCCTGCGCGCCGCTCGGCAGCGGACGGCGGTAAACTCCCCGAACGACACGTTCGATCCACCCCCGTGCGACGTAGTCGTGGATGGACTTCGCGTCGATGCGCCGCGCTTTCAGCCACGCCGTGTCCACTAAAATAACACATTATCGCAATTCTCTGAAGAGAATCTTTTGAGTATTCTAAACGTGTGTGGCGATTAGCCATCCTATTTGGAAGACATCAAAATTATTATCAGACCCGAACTCCTGTGGTGTTCCGACTCGCGTATGACGTTTGCCCGATGACGACAGAATATTTTCCCGCTTGCCAGACAGGAGTTCGGGACCCTGCGGGATTGATCCTCTCTGCGTCCTGAACAAGGGGGTCACAGCCCATGATCCATATCTTTGCCCCGCCCCCGATCAGGTACTGACACCTCGTGCAATTTCGTTGCAGATTCGGAATCCTTGTCTCCGCCCAGTTCCACTCCGCGCCCCCTCTCGCCCTCACCGGCAGGCACGGCTTCCCGTTCCCATTCTTGTGCCTCTCGTTTCGTTTCCCCAATCCCCTCCAGCGCCGAGATCCGCTCGCCGGTGACGGCCTCCAATTGCTCGCGTAGCGCATTCGCGTCGTCGGTGACCAGTTCGGCCCGGTCCCGCGCCCGGCTGATCTCGACGTAAAAGGACTTCTGCGTGGTCAGGTGGGGGTGCGTCGCCTTCATGGCGGCGATCACGTTGTCCACGGTGCGGCCCTGGAACGCGTGCACCGTCGAGGCCCAAGCGTGGTCGAGATGGCGCAGTTGCGGATCGGCCTGGCCGAGCTCCAGCTTCCGCCCGTCCTCCAGCTGGAACGCCACCCGGCCGTCTTTCACCGCGACCACCTCGGCGGTGCGGCTGTTGACCAGCCCGAGCCCCTTGTCGTTGCGGGTCCAGCGGACTCGGTCGCCGGCGCGCAGTTCGATGCCCTCGACCTTGTAGCTCTCGCTGCCGCCCCGGCGCCCGGCGATTTCGCCCGGCTTCCAGCGCACGGCTCCGTCTTCGCCGCCGTCGAGCAGCACCTGGCGGTGTTTTTGATCGACTCCGACAACGCACCGCTCATCGCCCTTCTTAACGCCGATCCGCTTGTACGGGCGGTGGAAGGCGACGATGTCGCCGGGCGCGTAGTTGCCGCTGAGCGCCTTTTCAGCGTTGGTGTAGCCGCGCGACACCAGCCGCTCGCTCTGGAGCGCAGGGCCGTGGATGCGGCCCTCGCGGACAAGCCGCTCCCGGATGTGTCCGTTGATGGCCTGGCGCAAGGCATGGCTGGGCGCCATGACGCCGGTGCGTTCGCGTTCTTCCGGTGTGCGCTTCAGCCAGCGCGCGGCGACCGCGCCGGCAATGTTGTCGGGCTTCACCTCGGCGACGTTGGAACCGAGCTTTTCGAACGCCTTGCCGATCTCGCCCGCGAGGCTGGCCTCGACCGCGGCCTTCAGCGCGGGGTTTCTCTGGCGCATGATCCGGTCCATGGTCGCGGTTTTCATCCCGGCCTCCTGCAACTGCGCGAATGGCTTGCCGGCGTCCACCGCGTCGAGCTGCTTGGAGTCGCCGACCAGCACGACCCGGGGGATGCGAACGACGCCCGCGATCCTGAGCAGGTCGCGGGCCTGGACGGTGGAGGCCAGCGATCCCTCGTCGACCACCAGGACGGTTTTGGCGAACGCCGCGCGCATTTCGCGCTCGCCCTTCTTTGTGAGGCGGCCCGCCGCCACCCCGCCGTTGCGGGCGAGGAACCGCTGCAGCGTCTCGGTCTCGATGCCCGCTTCGGCCGCGAGCGTCTGCGCCGCCGAGGCCGAGGGGGCGAGCCCCACCATGCGGTGGCCGCTTTTCTCGGCGAGCGCCTGGACCCGCCGCAGCATGGCGGTCTTGCCGGTGCCGGCGTAGCCCTGCACGCCCACGACGCGGTCCTTCGTTCCCAGGATCAGCTTGACGGCTTCCCGCTGCCCTTCCGTAAGCGGACCCCGGTGCAGACGCGCACCCACCATCCAGCTTCGCATCACCGGGCGACCGCGGTTGTGTCCATCCCGCATCAGGCCGATGGTCTCCCGCTCGTCGGCGAGCGCCTTGTCGGTGGTCATGCCGTCGCCCGATTTGAGCGCCGGCGCCGCGTGGAGCGTTCCGGTTTGCTGGAGATCGCCCACCGCCTTCTCGGCCGCCTCGACGGAGACCGCGCCGGGCCGCCAGGCCAGCGTCGCCGCCAGCAGGTCGGAACCGCTGAACACCGCCTCGCGCTCCGCAAGATGAGCAACTGCCCATTCCGCGGCCTCGACCGCCGCGGTCTTCGCCGTTCCGGCGGTTCCTTCGGCACTCTGGCCCGCAGAGATGCCGGTGCTCGCCAGCGTCTCACGCGCCACCCTCGTTTTTCGAATGGCGCTCGCTGACGATGCACCCCGTGACGCCGCCTCGGTAGTTGTCTCCACCACCGCTTCCCGTTCCGGCGAAGCAGTCTTTCCGCCGGTCTCGACAACCAGCGCTTGGGCGTCGAACCCCAGTTCCACTGCTTGCCTTTGCCAGTTCTCGCGCAGCGCCCCATTGTCCACCTCGCGCTTGCGCGCCCGGGTCATGAGCGCCGCGCGCTCGGCCAGCCGCGGGTTGGCGGCGGTGCCGTCCGCGCCCCGCTCGGCCACCGCCGCCTCGATCTCGGCGCGCCGGGTCGAGAACGCCTCGACGACATCGCGGGACACGCCCGCGATCTCGAACCGCCCGTCGGCGTGGCTTTTCTCGATGCCGTAGTCGAGCCTTGAAAGACCCCGCGCGAGCTCGCTGCGATAGATCATGCCGATCAGCTTCAGCCGGCGGTACAGCCCCTCGTTGGCCATCGTCCGCCACTTGCCGTCTTCGCCCTTTACCATGTTGGCGAGCACCGCGTGGGTGTGCAGCTGGGGGTCGAGGTTGCGCGATACGTTGTGCCGGAATGTGGCGGCGACCATCTTCTGCTGGCCGGCCCGGACCATCCGCCCGGTTTCCGGATCCCGCAGGCGGGTCTCGGCGGCGTTGCCCTCGACCCACGACAGCGCACGCTTGACGGCCCGGTCGTGCGCCTCGACGACACGCTTATCGCCGCCGACCAGGCCGACGAGCGAGACCGACTTCGGCGCCGAGAACGTGAGATCGCGCCCGGGACGGTGGCTGCGGTTGCCGTCCCGGGCGATCCGGCCGAGTCGCTTGCCCGATCCGTCGGGGACTTCACCCTCCAGCACGGCCTTGAACACGTCCGGATCGACCGGGCTTTCGAGGCCGAGCTCCTCCGCTCCCTTGCCGGCCCAGGCGCTCAGTTTCTTATGCTCGGGATCGTCCTTCGCGTAATAGCCGTCGCGCTCGTAGTACGAAACCCCCTGGGAGGGAGACGCGACGGCGCCGACCGAGACGACCATTAGAGCCAGTCGCAGTCGGGTCGCCCGTCCGCGCCGCGATCGGCCTCAACCGTCCCATCACCGTCCGCGACGGCGGTCCGGTCCTTTGGCTCAACGACCGGTGCGGGGCGCTTTGCACTCTCAGCCTTGGCCGTCGCGCCGGACCGTTCGGCAATCGCGGCATCGGCTTCGCGCCCGGACTCGGCCGGTCCGTCGGCGCCGCGGGAGTTCGTGTCCGGGTTCGATCCGTTGGTTTGGGTTCGGGCCTTGCCCATCTTCCGGTCCTTGCCGTGCCGGGTTTTTCGAGAGGGCTTCGATCCACTGTCCGTATCCAGCGGAGGAAGAGCCAGGGCATCGCTCCGCAGAACGGGTGCGTCGTCCTTTGCATCCGTTGACCGCTTCGACCGCGGCTTGGCTATCGACTCTTCCTTCACCACTTCGTTCGCGGCCGCCGTTTGCTCCGGCGCAGCCGGCAGCCTCGGCACGAACCGCTCGGCCGCCTTGGGCCGGGCAACGTAGTTGAGCCGGATGCGGGCGACCGGCAGCGGGCCGGGGAACCGCAGCCAGCCGTGGAGGCTTTCAAGTTGCATGATCTCGGAGGCGAGCGCGAGCGGGCGCAACTCGCGCCGGGGCGTCAGTGACACGCCGTCGCGGATGGTGTTGGCGCCGTAGCTGAACCCCTCGGCGATCTCCTCAACCTCGCTGCGCCCGAGGCTGTCGGCCGACCATTGGGCGGTGTCGCGGTCGGGGGCGGCCAGCACCACACGGGTGCCGCACAACCCGGAGATGGTCTCCGCGCCGTTGCGCCCATAGAGGTCGCGCAGCGTCGAGATCACCTGGATGCCGAGCACGAAGCAGCCACCGAACTGGCGCGACTCGGCCAGCCCGGGCTGGAGGCTCGGCACCTGGTGCAGCGTCGGCAACTCGTCGAGCACGACCCAGATGCGGCGGGCGTCGTCCTGCTTCAGCGACAGCATGGCGTTGACGGCGATCTCAAGCCAGGTTGATATCAGCCCGCGCAGGCTGGCGTGCTGGTCGCCCCGCGAGGTCAGGAACAGGAACCCGCCGCCCTTTCGGACACGCGTGTCCCGGGCACCCGCATCGCGGGGAGGTCCGTCCCGGGTAGGCTCGTCCCGGGTACGCCCGTCGTCGGCGATCCAGTCGCGGATCGAGAACGGCTCGCCGGTATCGGGCAGGTATTCCAGCGCGCCGATGTTGGCGGTGAGCATGGCGCGGACCGACAGCGCGGTCTTGGGGTTCTCGGGATCGACGATGGACTGCGCCACCGTGCCCTCCATGGCCTGGGCGAGTTGGCTGAGGTCGGTCTTGAGCAGGTGCTCGACCAGCACCCGGTTCTCGGTAATGCCCCTTTCGCGCAGCACCCCGGCGCCGTTGGCGAACAGCTGCCGGGCGGCCGTGACCCAGAACGGATCGACGGTGTCCTTCTGCTGCGGGATCAGCGCCGCCGCCATGGTGTCGAAGTCGCGCGGGCTTCGCGCCTCGTAGAACGGCGACCAGCGGGGGCTTCGGGCATCGAGCGGGTTGAGCAGCCGGTCGCGTTTCGGGTCGAAGAACGCGCGGGTGTAGCTGCCCATCTTGTCGTAGACGACGCAACGCTCACCGCGCTCGCGGATCTGCCCGACGAGATCCGAGATCAGCACGGTCTTGCCCGATCCGGTGGTGCCGGAGACGATGGTGTGCTGGGTCTCGGCGCGCTCGGGAAACGGCGCCCCGGCGATGCGGTAGGGAGGCGACCGGGACGCCACACGATCGAACACGTGCCGGTGGAGGGGCCGGATGCGCCGTTTCAGCTCGCCCACCGTGGCGAGTTCGACGCCGCGGATACGCCGGTTGTGCCCGAGCTGCCGGCCGCGCAGCCAGAACAGCGCGAGCAGCACAGCGATCGCGCCGGCGGAGAGTTTCGCGCCGAGCGCGGCGCCCGCGAACAGCTCTGTTTTCAGCTTCTCGCGCATGGCCAGCGCCTGCGACGAGGCGGCGATCTCCGGCAGTGTGAGGACGACGGTGCGCCCGTCGGGCTGGCGCACTTCCTGGCGCATGGTGCGCTCGTAGCCGATCCCGAGCTTGGCCTCGGCGACCGTCACGATGGCCGCGGCGTACCACTCGTACCCGGTGGTGCGGTCCCAGGCCCGCCAGGCGGGCGTTGCGACGACTCCGAACACGGTAAGGAGCAGGGCCGCGCGCAGGAGCTGGCTCCACATGTGCAGGCCGTGGAAGACGGTCTGCCCGCCCCGCAGCGTGCTGCCGCCAAAGCCCCTCACGGACATGGATCGTCCGCAACCCGCGCCGCGAAGAGGCGGAGCCGGGCGGGGGGTAGGGCAGGCGGTGGCGGTCCCGAGAGTCCGGCCCGCCCAGCCCCCGTTGTCCGGAGACTCCGTCCATGACCCGCAATTCGATTCCACTGCCCCCCCGTGCCGATCCGCCCCGGTGCAACCGGCTGTCCCGGCGCAGCCCGTTGCCCCGGCGCAGCCGGCTGCCCCAGAGTAGCCGTGTGTCGCGGGGTCGCTGCTGGGGCGAGCGTCTTGTCGTGCTCGGGCCCATCGGCCTCGCGATCACTGCCACCGTTAGTGGAATGGGCGAGGAACTCCTCGCGCCGCTGTGGCTTGCGGCCCTGGCCTGGACCGTGCTCGCGAGCCTTGCCCTCGCGCTGGATGCGGGGTTCCGCCACGGCGACTGGTCCGCCTTCCGCAACTACGACCACGAACCCGATCGCGAGGAGGAACTGGACCTCGACCTTCGCACCGGAGGCTACGCCTGGATGCGCGATGTCCTGGCGGACGGCAGTCCAAGGAACCTGGCCGACGGCCACCAACATCACCACTAATCTGCCCGCCGCGAGGCGTCCGCCGGGGCGCGATCTTTGACGCCGTCCGGCGCCGCGTTCTCGGCGGTGCCGAACAGCTTCCCCGCGAGCCAGTCCCCGACGCCCGGCAGGCTCTCGGTGGCGTGGCGCGCGAGCGGCTTGTCGATCTCGCCCTCGACGCGGGCCTGTCCGTGCTGGATGTCCTCTTCGGTCGTGCCCTTGCGGGCGGCGCGTTTCGCCTCTCCGGCGGCCATTCGGCCTTGCGTGTCCGCCCGGGCGCGCCCGGCCTCGGCATCCACCACATTTGGCGCAGGGGTGCCCGCTTCCCGTGCACGGCCGCGCACACCCTGCGACCATCCGGCGTGGGCCGCGGCGGTCTCCCGGGAATAGGCCTCGTCGAGCGTGTCGCGCGCGGCGTCGTAGTCGCCCCGGCCGGACACCGACTCCGGCTTCGGTCCCACCGGCTCGGGGAACCGCTCGGCCACAAACGCACTCGCGTGCTGGCGCAGCGTTTCGGCCTCCTCGGGCGTTTGCGGCGACGCCAGCCGGATCGCGCCCGCCGTCCCGAGCGCCCGGCCGCCGGCATCCTCGCGTTCGCTCAGCCACACGAAGAACGGCTGGCCGAGTTCCCGGTCGATCGCCTGCGCCTCGGAGCGCACCCTGGCGGCCTGTTCGCTCCAGCTCTCCGATTCCTGGTGCGCGAGCGAAGCGCGCTCCTCGAACCGCCGCAGGTCCGACAGGTTCGCGGACAGGCTCTCCTCCAGCCCCGCGTGCCGGCTTTCGCCGCTTTGGGTAGCGTAACGGCGCGAGGCTTCCGACACCCGTGAGGACAGCTCCAGCACCTGGTGGCTGTCCGCGTATTCCTTAAGGCGATTGAACGCCTTGGACTCCATCGTCTGGCCGCGCCAGCGCGCCGAGCCCTCGGCGCTGACCTTCACGATCTTGTTCCAGCCCCCGCCGATCCGCGCCTCGGCCGCCAGCACCGCCATCTGGTCCTTCGTCACCCCCGCCGTCTCGGCCATCCTTTCGTAGTGGTTCTGGAGTTCCTGGACCTGCGCGCTGTCACTCTCGGTCACGCCCCGGGCGTGCGCCTCTCCGGTCGACACATCGCGCGCGTAGCGCTCGCCGAGCCGGGTGGCGTCGGTGACCGCGGCGCTTCTCGCGGTCCCGGCCTGGACCGAGAACTGCCGGGACTGGCTTCGCGCCTGCGCGGCGCGCCCCTCATGCGAGACCGCGAGCGATTCCGACAGCCGCACCCCGGCCGCCGGGACGCGGCTGGTGGCGCTGCCCGCATCCGCCACCACGGTCCCGTCGCCGGTCACCGTGAACGCCGCGCCGCCCGCCGCATAGCCCGTGTGGCGGTGGTCGTCGACCTGCGCCGAGGTGCGGATCTGGCGCCCCTCAAGTGTCGAATACCGATGCGTATCGAATTGCGTGGAGCCGAGCGCGAGATTGCCCGTGGAGCCCTCGCGGGCCGCGCCGATCGCCGCTTCCTGGCCCACGTGAAGCACCGAGGTCGCAAGCGACGTCATCCGGGAGACCCCGAACGCGATCGCGGCGGCGAGGAACGGCACCGACATCGACAGGTACCCCGACATCACCGCGACATCGGCGGCGACCGCCCGGATGCCGGCCTGCGCGACCAGCGAGACTCCGATGTCTCCGCCCGGCATGAGCGCGGACGCACCCATGCGCTCGGCGGCTTCTCCCATGGCGATCCGGTGCAGGACGGCATAGAGCGGGCCCCAGGATTGCAGCCAAACGAGCCCCGTCACGTAGGACCGGAAGATCGCCGCGCCCGCGGGGGTGAGCATCAGCAGTACCGCCATCGGGAACGCGCCGATGTAGAGGCACTCGAACACGATCTTGAGCATCGGCACCCAGGTCTCGGCCTGGCGGCCGATGGCCCGGTAGGCGGAGACGGTCTGGGCCTCGGCCCGAGCTTCCGTGTACGCGCGTAGCGCCGCGGCGTTACCGGCCTCGGCCGCGAACTGCTCTCCGGCATCGTGCACGGCGTTGAGCACCATCTGCTGACGCATGATCTCCGCCGCCGAGCGCGAGGCGCCGATCAGGAAATCGTGCGCGGCCGGCAGCGCCGCCATTAGCTCCGTGCGCGCCAGCGCGTCGGTGGCCGCGCCGGGGAACAGCCTTCGTCCGAACACGGCGCCGGCACGCCCGACTTCCGCAGTCCACTGCGCGTCGAGCCGCCCCGCCGCGTCCGCGCAGGTCACGACCGAGCGGTCGACGCCACCGCCTGCGTTTCTTTCGGCGAACTCGACCATGCGCGCAGGCGAGGCGCCTGCGGAGGGCGAGCGGCCTGACGCGACCAGCGTCCACAGATCGGTGGACTCGCGCAGCTCGTCGGCGGAGACGTGCCCGAGCAGCAGCGCATAGAACACGCACTGGCGAGAGAAGGCGCGGAGGTTCCGGGCAAACACCGCGTCGGTGACCTCGAGCCGAGTCGCTGCGGCGGCTAGCCGCGCCCCGAAGATCATCCCGTGGCGCTGGTAGGCGAGATCATTGGGCAGCGCGAACGCCTGCTCGGTCAAGCGCGTCAGCCCGTCGCCGATCTGGGAGGTCGCCGAGGCGAACAGCGCCAGCCCGATGGGCACGTTGGCGACCACGGCCGGGGCCAGCGCCGGATCGAGCCGGTCCACGACCCGCACCGTCGCCTTGGGCACGATCATCGCGCCCCACACGGCGACGAACATCAGAATCCACTTGCCGTTGTCCTTCCAGGAACCGCCGAAGGCGGTGCGGAACAGGACCCAGGCCAGTGCCCCGGCGCCGGCGAGCTGCGCGAGCGTGATGTACGCGCCGCCGCCGGTGATGGTGGCGACGGCGTTGAGCAGATCGACGAGATACGTGCCGCCGCCAAGTGTGAAGATCTCGAACATGGGCGCTAGCGCGCCGAAGTCCGCGCCGAAGTCCGCGCCGGATTCCCGGCGCCGCTACCGGCGTGTGCGCCGGCCTGCCTGCGCAGCACTGCCTTACGCAGCACCGCCGTGCGTATCACCGCCATGCGCAGCACTGCCGTGCCGCCAGGCACCTAGCGGGCGCCCGCGCCGCCGCGGGCGAACGCGAGCGCCGCGCGCAGATCCGCCGACAGGGCACCGGCGAGCTCGGTCTCGATGAGCCGGAGTTTTTCAACGACCGCCAGTGCGGTGTTGAATCGGGCCAGGCCCTCGTTGCGGTGTCGGGCCAGCGCCGCGCGGTTGGCCCGCAGCCCCTCGCGCCAGCGGATCAGTTGCTCGCCGTCGGCGATGTCGAGCGTACCCGCGCGCTCCTCGACCGCGCGGTGCAGATCGGCGATCCAGACCTGGAGCAGGTCCAGCGCGACGGCTTCCGCGAGTGCGTCAATCTCGCTGTCGATGACGGCACCGCGGTACGCGGCGGCTGCGTTGATGACCCGGTAGACCGGGATCGTCGTCAGATTGACCAGCCCCAGGGCGTCGGCCGGCGGCGCGGTGTCGTTTCGCACCGCCTCGGCGAGACGCCGCAGCAGGTCCGCGACCCGCGCCCTGAACCCCCGGTCCGCCGGGACAGCCGCCTGACTCACGGTCGGATTCAGGCAGTCGGTAGTGGTGTCGCAGCGGTAAACCGGCAGATTGCCGCCGCCCTCCATCAGCACCTCCGTCACCCGGCGGTCCAGCGCGAGCGGTTCGAGGATGCGCACCCGCGGGCCGGACGTATCGGCGTCAACGGTCGGGGCGGTGACGATCACGGTGCCCGAGACCGACATCGCGAACTCGGCCAGATCGGTGTCGGCGGACAGAAACGCCGACGCCTGCACGGCCCGCCAGGCGTAGTTGACGTTTACCGGCACCTGGTCCGCCATCGGTCCGGTGGCCGATGCCAGCGTCGAGTTGCGCTTGCCGCCCGCCCCGCAGCCGTGTTTCGCGGCCGCGTAGTCCGAGAAAATCCCCTGGGATGTGCCGATCGCCGCGCAGATGGCCTCGCTCGCGCGGTCGTTCTTCGCCCACACCGCCCCGACCAGCGCCTGGGCGGACTCGCAGGAGTTGAGGTTCTGGTTGTTGACCCACTGCGACAAGGCCCGGAGCTTGGACATCGTCTCGGCGATCACCGGCGAGATAGTCTCTAGCGCCAGCTCGAACGCGAACCCGGAGGCGTTTTGCGCGACCGCGCGGCCGAACGCGATCAACTGGTCGGAGTCGATGAACGAGAACGCGCCGGCGAAGGCGTCGATGCCGCCGCAGCCGGCCCGGAAGCTCGGCAGGCTCAGCGTCGCGATCTGCTCGGTGCGTACCGGGGCGCGCATATAAAGGTTGCCGAGCGTCCAGTGGCCGGATGCCTGGCCCTGGAATGCGGTGGGGCCGGTGGTGTTGACCGCCGCTCCCTGCCAGAACGACTCCATCTCCGAGAGCACGGTCGCTTGCGCGACGGCAAACGGCGCGGTCGCTAGCGTGACAGCAAGAACCGCGGTGAGTAGCGCGGCACGCCCGGCGGCGAACAAGACCGCCGCCCGCTGGGCTGCCGTCCGCAAGCCTGCTGCCCGCCAGGGCGGCCTAGTAGTCATGGCCGGTCTCCCGTGCGGTGAGCACGAAGATGCGCTCGGCAAGCTGGTCCTCGGCGAGCACCCCGAACCCGACCGGCAGCACCTCGCGGGTTTCGGTGTCGTACAGCACGACCGCCGGCGTCGGCGCGCCATCGAGGCCGAGCCGGGCTGCGCGCCCATTGTCGGGCACGGCCTCCGGCCAGCCCTCCAGCGCCTCGCCGGTCATCGACACGGCCAGCACGTCGAGGCCGTGGCGCAGCGCGAATGCGCGCAGCAGCGGCCCGAACACCTGGCACTCGGAGCAGGCCGCATGGCCGAGAAAGATCAGCCCATAGCGCTCGCTTAAACCGCGCAGCGCCGCATCGCGCTCCTCGCGGCGCTCGTCGGACCAGAGCTGCTTGGCGAGCGCGCCCACCGGCCGGGTGAGCGTATAGTCGAGTTCCGGCGTCGCCCACACGGTGCGGCGGAACGCGTCGGAGAACACCGCCGCGCGCTCAAGCGTCGCCTGTTGCAGGCGCAGGTAAGCGCCCACCTTCACCGGCGACGGATCGAGGATCGCCGCCGCCCGGAACTCGTCCAGTTCGCGTCGCAACGCCTCGATTCGCTGCGTCGCGCTCGGTGCCGGGAACGCGAGGGCGATCCGGTCGCCAGCCTCTTCGATGTCGTCTTCGTCCCGGTCGCAGTAGAAGTGCCAGCCAAGCGTCGCTTGCGCGCCGGGGTCGCCGCACCAGTCGCGCCACTCCTGCGCTTGCACGGGCGCCCCCAGCGCTACCGCCGCGAGCCCTACCAACAAGACTGCCGCCAGGAGGTGTGCGGAGTTCGGGCGCGGCGCCCTCATGGGTTCCTCCCGTAAAAGTCGCGCACTCGATCGGCCATGTCCGTCTGTGTGCCGTCCCTGTCCGGCAGGACAAGAGGCGGCTCGCGGGCGCCGTCCTCCAGGTTCTCGGTGAACTCGGTCAGATCCAGCCGGTCGAAGTCGATACTTTCGATTTCGGCGACGGTGAACCCTTCGCAATCGCTCCAGCCGATGCCGAGCTGCGGGCGCGCCTGCTCGTGCAGGATACGGCCCAGCTTGGAGCCGAACACGCACCACTCCCGCTCGCGCTTCACGCACACGCCGAGCACACGCTTGGCGCAGCGCCGACCCAGATAATGGGTGTTGCCTGCGTTGCGCTCCCCGGCGAGTTCCTTCTCCTCGGCCGAGCAGTTCGCAATGCCCACCAGCAACCCGGAGTCCTTGCAGCAGTTGGCGAGCCCGCCGAACTTGATGGCGCAGGCGCGGCGATCGCCGGAAAATACCCGCAGGTCGTTGCGGTCGAACTCGTCACCGCCCATCTCCAGCACCATGTTGAGCATCGCCACGGAACGGGCGAAGCCGGTGTTGCCCTGCGCCAGGACCGTCTCGCAGCCGGCGCCGACGCAGGACGAGATGCGGCCGCAGACCCCGCCCCGCCCCGCGTCGGTCACGCCGGCGTCGCAATCCGCCGAATCGCCGGATGCGAGACCGCCAGCGCGGTAGGCCGCGTTCTGCGGCTCGGACTGCACGGCCCGCCCCCGTACTACGGCGGGATCGTTCGCCGGAACCGGCACGGAGGGCCGCACCGCGGCCCCGTCGATCACCGCGCGCCCGGCCGAACCGCCGGGATCGTCCGGGTCGGCCAGGCGCCGCCGCGCCGCGTTCTCCATGCCGGCCTCGTTCAGATTGCGTTCAGGCAGGTTTGTTCCGGCGAACCCGGGCACCGTCTGCGCGTTGCCCGCGTCGCGGGCGATGGCGCCGGCCGCGGCCGCGCCGGCCTGACCGATCTGCCGCGCCGCGTCCTTCGGGTCGTCGGCATAAGCCGAGCCGGACAGCGCCCAGAGCGTCAGGCCGTACCCGCCTACCATCACGGCCCAGGCCAGCAGCCGCACGAGGCGCACCGCGCCCTCGATGGCCGTCACGGCCTCGACGGCAGTCGTGGTCCCACCGGACCGACCGTATGTCGCTCGGGTTCTCATGGCCGTCTCCCAAGGCGTTCGAGATGCCGGCCGGCGGTTTCACGCGCTGCATCCCCCTCGGCGGCGATCGCTTCGAGTGCGGCCCCAAGGCCGATGTTTCCGCCCACCGAGTCGAACGGTGGCGGGGCGTCGTCCGCGCAACCGCGGCTTGCACAGGCCGGGACGCCGCCCGGAACGGCTACGACAACGGGCACACGGTCGACACCGAACAGGCGGAACAGCCGGGGATCGATGGCCACCCCCGCCTCGTGTCCCCCGAGACGCCGTCCGACCTCGGTCACCGTCGCTTGCAGTCCCGCCGGCGAGACGCCGCGCAGCACCAGGGGCGCGCCGGCCCGGGCCGCCTCCGCAGCCCATTGCGCCCAACTCGCCTCGGGCACCGCGAGGCTCAGGAACACCAGCACCTCGGCCGCGCCCTGGCGGGCAGGCAAACCATTTATGCCCTGGCGGGCAGGCAGTCCGTTCATGCCCTGGCGGGCGCCCAGACCCTCGGCGACCCGCGCCCCGTGGCGCTCGGCCGGAAGCGGGTCGCCGGCTGCGGCGATTCTGTCCGCTACGGCGCCCGCGGGCGTCTCCGCCACCGAACCGGCACGCCCGAGCGCGTTGGCGATCACCGAGCGGGTCCAATCCTCCAGGTCCCCGGGATCGAGCGATTCATCGGCCTCGGCAAGCGTCTCATCGGCCCATGCGCGAACGTCGGCGGTTTCCTTGCCAGGGGCGCTCGCCTCCTCGACGGTGGACTGCGCCAAGTCCTCCGCCGAAGCCGGCGGATCCTGCGCCAGAGCCGGTCCCGCACAAAGGGCCAACGCCACCGCTGCGACGATTCCTTGCCCAACCGGCCGCCGTGCGCAGCACCCGTATCGGGCGAAAGCTCCGGCGCGCTGATCGAGGCTCTTATTTATAAGATGCAGCAATTCCGTTTCCTCCACAGCAGGTAGCCGAAGCTCTCGCCCGATACGGGCAGCTCGCGCAGCGATTCCCAAAACACCGAGGTGCGGCCGGTGGGGTTGCAGCCGGTGGCCGGCGTCGTGGCCGGTACGGGCTGCGTCATCTGCCAGCGGTACTGGCTTTTCTTCATGATCGGCATCGGGTAGCGCCCGCACAGCGCCGCCGACCCCGAGGTGCCCCAGGCCAGCCGCGCCCGGTGCAGCCGGTAGACCAGCCGCTGGGCCGCGAGCAGCGACGCCTGCACCCCGCCGACGTGCGCGGCCACGTTGCCGGTCAGCGGGTACATCCCGCCCTGGCAGCCGGCGCACCAGAACATCCCATCGAGCGGCAGACCGACCGACGCCGCGGCGCAGTCCGCCGCGCACGCGGCTTGCGCCGGCAGATTGGCGAACAGCGCCGCCTCGGGGTTCAACAGGAACGACAGCTCGTCGTCGAGCCACGCCGGATCCAGCTCCGAGACCCAGGCGATGTCGAGGCTCCCGCCCTCCAGGCAGCCGAGATCCAGCAGCGCGCCGATCCACGACAACAGCGGATAGACGTAGTAGTGCGCGTGCCACACGGAGCCCGCCGCGCCATCGCCTCCCGAGGAACCTGTGCGCCCGCGCGCCGCGGGCAGGCCCGGATTGATGTCGAGTCCGCCGAGATTGGGAAAGCACCAGGGGGTGCGGGTGACGTCCACCAGCCGGGCCGGCTCCCACACCCCGAGAGACAGCCCGATGCGGGGGATCGGCGAGCCGCAAAAGCAGATCGGCGACGATGGATTGTCCGTGTCCGGCGCGCCCGAGGCGCCGCCGATGGAGACCGGCCCGATCGAGATCGGGAACAGGCACTCCCAGCACACGTCCGTGATCGGGTTGACGAAGCGCCCCGTGCAAGTCTGCGCCGCGCCGGTACCTGACCAAAGGGCGAGGACCGCGGCGAGGCCGGCAACGGCCATCAACGGCACGCGCTTCATGTCCGCGCCTTCGCGCGTTCGTCCAGCTTGATCGACGCGTTCCCGTTGGAGCCCGGCACGAACAGGAACGGAAGCAGGCATTGCCTGACCACGTCCGCGATCGGATTGGAGAAGCGCTCCGAGCAGGACTCGGTCGCGGCGGTCGCTAACCACACCGCGACCCCCACGGTCAGGCCGACAGCGGCCATGAACGGCAGGCACCTCATAGCCAATCGCCTGTCGCCGCCCCTTCGGGCGTCTCGTCCTCAGCAGGAGCGATCGCCCCGCCAGGATCCTGCTCCCCGCCAGGGTCCCGCTCCCCGCGAGGGGTTTGCTCCCCGCCAGGGGTTTGCTCCCCGCGAGGGGCGGAGAGCACATTGATGACGCCCTGCGGCCCGGCGACGACGATCTCGGTGATGGTTCGCGCGTTGCCGTCGCGGTCGCGGTACTCGCGCGTGGCCAGCCGGCCCTCGATGAGCGCAGCGGCGCCCTTGCGCAACAGTTTTTCGGTGGCGTCCGCCGCGGCGCCATAGGCGACGACGCGGTGCCACTCCGTGCGCTCGCGCACCGCGCCGGTTTCGGCGGTCCCGCCGTCGCGGTTCTTCCAGCGCTCCGTCGTGGCAAGCGCGAACGACGCGGCCTTCGTGCCGTTGTTCAGCGTGCGGATTTCAGGGTCGCGGCCGGCGTGGCCGAGCAGCGTGACCCGGTTCATGTTCAGCATGGTGATTCTCTCCTGTCGGTGGTTTTGATGGTGGATTCCGTTTCGGGGACACAGCCTGTCGCGGAAGGGTCCCTCGCAGACGTGTCTCCCGGGGATCGGACCGTCGGTGACGGTTCTACGACCAGGAACTCGGTCAGGAGCAGATAGGTGCCTTCGCCGGCATGCGCCCCTCCGTAGGACTGCCCCGCGCCAGCGGATGGCTCCCCGCCAGGGGACTGCCCCCCGCCAGGGGGGTGTGCGAGCAGCGTGGGGGTGGCGCGGATCGAGAACCGCTCGGAGAGCCGTCCGCCAATGTCGAAGTAGAACGGCCGCCCGTGCCGGCGCATGAGATCGAGCGGCCGTCCGGCGAGCAGCACGATCTTCGCGGGCCGCTCATGGGCCAGCGCCCAGGCGACCTCGGCCTCACGGCGCCCGTCGACGAACAGCACATCCCCCGTCAGGGGCGCGTGGTCGAACGGGTCGATCTTCGTGCCCGCCGCGGCGATGACTTCGCCGTTTGGGCCCACGATGTCCTCGGCCACGACGATGGCCGGATCGAACCGACGGGTGTGTTGTCTGGTCGCCGGGACGATGCCGGGCACCGGCTCCGGTTCCTCCAGGGATCGCCGGGCGCGTTCCCGGGCCTCGTCCTGAACCCGCGCCATTTCTCCGGAGCGCACCATATGGGCAAGCCGCGCTTCGATCCCGGCCAGCAGGTCGGGTTCTGCCACCGGCCAGGTCGCGCCGCGAACGCCCAAGTCCCGAGCCGAGGTAGACACGGCGCCCAGCGCCAGCGCGGCCAAGCCGGCCCACGCCGCAACGCGGAACCTGCGCCGCGTCATCGCCTCGCCTCCGTGGGGGCGCCTGCTTCGGCCGCGTCCCCGCGGATGTCTTGCGGCCCGACCAGCGGCCCGTCGAGCCCCAGCCAGGGGATGTCCGGCAGCGCCACGGCGCGCCCGAGAATGCGCGAGCGGGGCACGAGGCCGATCTCCGCGTAGCGGCTGTCGTGACTGTCGGGGTGCTCGGCGTGCAGGTAGTAATGGCCCGCCGGTATCGTTCCCGGCACGATCGGCGCAAGCGGCCGCCCGTTCCGCGCGTTCGCCTTGGCCCGGCCCAGAGGAACACCATCGATGCGCACCCTGCCGTCGGCGTCCACGCCGACCACGGCGCCCGGCAGGCCCCGCACGGTCTTCAGGTACGGAATCGGGGAACCCACGGCGCCCGGAGGCTCGAACAGCACCCTCTCGCCCAGGCGGGGATCACCCGCCAGCGGGAGCTTGAGGTAGGCCCAGGCTTGGTCGGACCAGCCCGCGTTGACATACACGTGCGAGAGGGCGAACCACCACAGCCCGATCAGCGCCGCCATCGCGGCGAACGTGGCGCGGGCGGACCAGCCGCCGTTGCGGCCTCCGGCGCGCTCGCCGGTGGCTGTCTTCACGGCCGCGCCTCCTTGCCCGCCGCCTCGCGGCCCGCCAGGTCCTGGGCCATCTGGGCGCGGACCTCGGCCGTCAGGTCCGGGGCGCCCGCGGCCACGCTGCGCACCGGCAGCAGCACTACGCCGTGACGCTCGGCGACTTGTGCGAGCGCGTCTTCCAGCGCCCGGGCCCAGGCGCGCGTCGCCGCCGCCGTCTGCTCCGCGCCACGGCCGCCGCGCGAAGCGGTCTCCGCGTGCTCGGCGACGAGTGCGGCGAGCCGCACGCTGGCAATGCCGGGAACCGCCTCGACCATGTGCCGCGCGATTCCGGCGCCGAGGACCGCCGCGACGCCCAGGTTGAGCAGCACGGCGCAGCCGAGCAGTCGCAGCTCGTTCACGTCCCGTGCCTCTCGGAATCGCAGCCGGCTTCGGTCTGGCGGCGTGCCGTGAACGCCAGGTAGGCGCGGGTGTCGCGATGCTTGAACCAGGCGGTCCCGTCCTCGTCGTGGAACATGTAGAAGTAGTGGCCCGCCCAGCGGGGGTCCGAACGCTCGGCCGAAAGCAGTCCCGCGAGAATGGCCGCGCGGAACACGGCCTCCGTATCCCGCACGACCTTCTGCCGCGGCGCTACCCGCCGGTCACGCCGCCAGCGGCGGTTCTTCGTTCCCCGCGTCCGTCTCGTGCTCCGGTTTCTCCGTGCGGTTCCGCGATAGGTGCGCGACATCGTCTTTCTCCTATTCGGCGTTTGGTTTCGGGTTTGTGATGCCGGCGCCCACACCAGCCGTGTCCGCGCCCGCGCCAGCGGGGTCCGCACCCGCGCCAGCGGGCGGTCCGGCGAGTTCGCGGAAGCGGCTGAGCCAGAGCATCGCCGCCCGTCCCGGCTCGATCGGGCGGATGCGGCGCTTCAGCGGCGGGAACGCGGCCCCCGCGCCGGCATCGATTTCGGCATCCGCAAGATCGCGCCGCTCGGCGGCGTCGGTCATGCGGGCGACGAAGCGCAGCAGGTCGGCCTGTTCGGGCGTCGGCTCGCCGTCAAGTCCGGCGGCCTCAAGCACCGCGCGGTCGATCGCCGCACCGTCGCGCCGGGCCCGCTCGGCGGCCCTCGCCGAGGCCGGACCGACGGTGGGCACATCCCCCAGCCAGGCGATCCTCGCGTCGTTAAGAAGCGCGCGCAACGCCAGCGTCCGGCACTCCTCCGGCGCCAGCCCGCCGAGCGCTTCGATGGCCTCGCTGGCCACCAATGCGCGCTGCGCGCCGGAATAGAACCGGCGCGTGCGCCCGCCCCAGCGGCAGGTGTTCGCCAGCACGTGGGCCAGCGCCTCGAAGTCGATCCCGGCGGCCGTCAGCCCGGCCGGGTCGCCCGGCCAGGCGAGTTGCTGCGCAAGGCGGGCGGACGGCCCGTCGGGTTCACGCCTGCGTTGGGTTGTGGATGCGCTCATGCGCGTCCTCCTTGTTGATCGGCTTGGTCGGGGCCGGAATCTGGGCCGTCGCTTTGCGGCTTCGCAGCAACGGTCGGCCGCTTCGCGCCCGTGACGCGGTCGATGGCCTCCACCGTGGACAGGCCGTCGGCCTTGAGCCGCTCGACCTCGGCGAACGCCGGTCCGCGCGAGGAGAACAGCGCCACCGACCACGAATCGAGCACCAGGCGCGCCACGCGCCAGCCGTCGGGGCCGTGCAGCACGAGTTCGGCGAAGCGCCCGTCGGCCGTGGTCAGGCTTTTCAGCGCCTGCTCCATGCCGGGGTCGCAGTGGATGCGCTTTTCGGACTTGAGCAGCTCGACGGATTCGTCTTTCTGGGCGAGGAAGATCACCCAGTCGGAGTTCTCCCAGGCGGCCCGCGCCGCCGGATTGGCGTAGTAGTCGTTGACCGATTGGGTGCCGGTGACCAGCGCGCCGCGGTACTTGCGCGCCCGCCGCGCCGCGCCCTCCAGGAACGCCCGGCTGTCCTCGCCCGAGAGCAGGTCCCAGGCCTCGTCGATGACGATGGCTTTGGCACGCGTGCGCTCGCCGTGATACATGCGCTGGGTGGCCAGAAACACGACCAGCATCAGCACCACCGCCTGCAGGTCGCCGCGGCCCTTGAGCTCGGCGAGCTCGAACACGGTGACCGCGCCGCTCAAGTCCGGAACCGCCGATCCCTCGAACAGCCGGCCCATCGACCCGCCCGGACACCAGGGGCCGAGCGCGGTGGCCATGTCGGCCGCCCGGCGGTCGTTGCGCGCCGCCAGCCGCCGCCGCACTGTGGCGAGATCCGCGGTATCGCCGGCCTCGTCCCAGGCCTCGGCGATCGCCTCGTTGATCAGCGCCGCCTCGATGTCGTCGATGCCCCCCCGTCTCCGGCACATGCGAGACAGCACGCCGGCGAGCATCGCAAAACACTCCTCGCGGTAGTCGCCGTCGCCACGTGCGGCGGCGGCGTCAATCATTGCAAACGGGTTGAGGCAGGCGGGGTCCTTGCCGAACGCGATGAACGTCCCGCCCAGGGCCTCGGCGGCGTGCTGAAACGATCGCCCATCGTCGATGACGACCGCCTCGCCGCCTGCCCCGACGATACCGGCAACCAGCTCCTGCATCAGCACGGACTTGCCCGAGCCCGACTTGCCGGTAACCGCGACGTTGTAGTTGCCGGCCGTGTTGGCGAACGGCGACCAGCCTGCCGGCTGTCCACGGCGCCCGATCAGCAGCAGCGCCGGGGGCGTGTCGGGCGTCGCTGGCTGGCCGCGCCACTCACCGTGCACCGGGGCGAGGTTGACCGCCGCGGACGTGAGCAGGGTCTTCATGCGGCCCATGCGCTCCAGATCGTCGGCGAGCCCGCCGGCCGGGACCATCGGCAGGCCCGCGAGCCAGGACGGCAGTTGCACGTAGCGCTCGGCGGCCACTCGCCAGCCCTGGCCGTGGTAGATCGCGCGCACCGCCTGCTCGGCCTCGTCGATGGCGTCCAGCGGGGCGTAGACGGCGACCGTGTAGGCCGCGCGCACCAGCCGCTCGCCGTCCTTGAGGCGCTCGGTGACGAACCGCCAGTCGCGGGCCTTTTCCGGTAAACCGGGCAGGTAGCGGGCGATGCCGGTGCCGGCCTGCTGGGCGGCGCGCGCCGCTTTGAAAACCGCCCGATCGATGGCGGCCTCGTCGCCGGTCACGACCGTGAGGCAGGTCAACACCGGACAGCCCGGCTGCAGAAACTCGCGGTGGAAGTCGCCGATCAGCGCGTTGCCCCGCCAACCCGGCCAGACTTCCGGGAAGGCCGCCGCGGTGAGCACTCGCACCGCCACGTCGCTTCCTTCGGGATGATGGAACACCAGTCCCGCAGGCGCGACCGTAAGAGCGCGCCCGGGGGCCGCGCATTGCAGGTGCAGCGGATCGCGGGGCGACCAGCGCCGCCTCGCACGGCCCAGCCCGGAGCGGACCAGACCGGAGCGGGCCAACCTGGAGCCCGCCGTCCCGGCCATTTCCGGCGCGGTGAGTTCGACGGCGAGCGAGAGCAGATCGTCGGGGCCGAGCCGCCTCGCCGCGGCGCCGGCCGAGGCCAGCGTGCCCTCGAGCGCCCGCCGAAAACCGCCGAGCGCGGTCTCGGCCACAGGACCCGGTGGTCCCGGCAGCGCCGCGCACACGAACACCCGGTAGTCGCAGAGCGTAAAGGGCGGACCGCCGGTATGGAGCGCTCGCCAGCCCGCGTGCGACAGCAGCCGCTCGCGGCGCTCGCGCATCGCCGCCTGCACCGGACCCGCATCCCGCCGCGGCGCGCCCCAGGCGTCGAGCGCCGCCCCGAATTGGGGGCTCGCCCAGTGGATCACCTGCACCGTGCAGCGCGCTGGCGCCGCATCGGCGAGCGTGCCCGAGAGCGCGCCCAAAGTCTCGGCATCGATCCCGGCGAACGGCGGGATCTCGATCGCGAACGCGACGCTCGAAGCGTTGACGTAGAGCTCGCTCGCCTCGTCGAAGGCGCGCCAGGGCAAGAGCCCGTGCAGCGCCGCGGGGACCTCCGGCGGCGTCCACGGCTCGAGCCCGGCCGGCCCTTCGAACAGGTCCCCGAGGCGCTTGAGCATCAGGGCCGCCCCCACGCCGCGGGCGCGATCACGATGCGCACCCAGGCGCCTTCGCGGTAGACGCCATCGCCGTCCACGAACGGCGCGATCCACACCCGCCCGACCGTCTCGGGCCGGCGCAAAGCGGCATCTTTCGGCGGTCCGTCCGCCGCGCCAGAGCCTTTGCCCTTGTCCGCGCGCGCATCCGTTGCTGAATCGTTCCCGGCGGGCGCAGCCGCAGCCGTGGGTTGCGCCGCGTCGCCTTCGGCATCGGTTTCCAGAAGCCGGGCGAACCACCGAAAGGCCCGGCAGAACGGGGGACAGTTGCGCCCGATACCGTCGCCGCCGGCTTCGATGGAAGTGCCGGGTACGCCGTGACTCCCCTCTCCGAGCGACGCAATGGGCGCTTGTGTTCCGGCACGTTCCCCTGCGAGTATTCCGCCCCCCGCAAGGCGCTTCACCATCGGATCGGCAGCGGCGACGCTGGTGCACTGCGTGCCCTGGGCGGGCGGGCACTGCCAGTCCTCGCCGATATGGGTCGCGGCGCAGCCCGCGAGCGTCACCGCGGCTGCGGCCGCCATCGCCGGCGCGAGCAGGCGCCGGAGAAGATTCAGGTTCTCAACCGTCATTGTTGGTTCTCCGTTGGGGTTGGGTGTCGGGCCGGCCGTCGAGCCGCGTGCCTTCGAGAAACACCACGGTCACCGCCGTGCCGGCCATTAGCTGGATCACCGGCTGGTACTGTTCGGCACGGCGGATCAGGTAGTCGGAGACCCGCCGGCCCGCCGTGGAGGCGCCGGCGCCAATGCCGGCTCGGCCGATGTCGTCCAGCCCGGTGTTGGCGACCGCCGCCGCATTGCTCCCGGTCGCAAGCGCCTGAGGCGCGAACGCGTTGGAGACGCCCTGGCCGACGCCGGAGACCAGCCCCGCGAAAAACGCCTTTTCCACCAGCGCGCCCTCGCGGCTCACGACCGGTCCCCGCACGCCGGCCTTGCCGGCGCCGGCGACGAACCCGGCCACTTCGGTCTCGACGACGGTGCCGGGCTCGTCCCCCGAACAGGTCAGGGTGCGCAGCCGTGCGTAGATTTTTTCCGACGACAGATCCCCGTAGGCGGCGCCGGTGACGGTGCAGCCGTCAAGATCGACCGTTTGCGCCGTCCCATCCTTCGCCGCCGTCCACGCGGGCCCGGTAATCCTGAGCAGCACCGGGCGCGGATCGCCCTGGGAGGCGACCCCGGCGGAGGCGTCCACCCCGGCGATCACCACGGCCTCGGCGTGGCTGCCGGCCGGCAGCCAGAGCGAAAGCGGCCTGGCATCCTCGCCATCGGCCTCCCGGAACACCGCCTCGTCGAGCGAAAAGCGCTCGATCAGCCCCTGCGGCTGCGCCGCGGCGGAATCGTCCGGCGTACCGCCAGCTGGGGAGGCTGTGCTGCCTCGCGCAGCACTGTCGCGGGCAGCGCCCGGCGGCGCGAACACGTCGGCGAATGGCGCTCGCGCGTCCGGTTCCGGTGGCGCCGCCGCCAGGCGTTCGCCAAGCGCCGCCGTGAGGCGGTCGATAATGCCTTTGGCCTCGTCGGCGTTGCGGCCAATCTCCTCTGAGAGCTTGCGGTTTTCGTCGGCGAGCTGACGGTTGGCGTTGCGCAGCTCGCGCAAATCCGCCTCCACCGTGCCAATTCTCGCCTCGGAGCGCCGCGTCCAGGTGTCCTCCGCGGTGTCGGGCCCGGCTATCTCCGCCGCGATACGCGCGTCGGGCGCGGGCGCCTTGCCGCCGGAACCCGACAGCCACACGGCGATCGCGATCAACGCCACCGCCGCGACCGACGAGAACAGCAGAATCTGGCGGTTGCGCACCTGGCGGGCGCCGCCGTCGGCCGCGTCGGCCCCCGTGTGGCGGGATCCCCGCGGGGTGGAGGCTCCACCGCTCATCGCTCACCCGTCTCGCGCACGACCACAGCCAAACGGCTTACCGCCGCGCGTCCCGCCGCCGGACTGCCCGCTCCAAGTCTGCCGGCCCGCAAGGGCCTGCCGCCCCGCAGGGGCCTGACGGGCGCGGGGCCGGCGATCCAGACCGCCGCCACGTCCGGACCCAGCAGCGCGGCCAGCGCCGCTGCGTCCACGGGGGCGTCGGCGCCCAGGGCGACCAGCCCCGCCTCATAGCGCGGCCCGCGCCAGAATTCCAGCGCGACGATGTCCGCGGTGGCGGCGAGATTCCTGTCGCCCGGCTCGACCGCGTAACCCTCCGGCGGCGTGCCGTTGGCCACCGCCCGGACCAGTCCGGCAATGGCGGCGATGCGGAGATTGCCCGCCACCGGCGCCGGGTCCGCGGTTTCCGCGTGAGAATTGCGGATCAGGATCTGCGCCGGACCGCCCGCCATCGGAGTCAGCGTCAACCGGTAGGTCAGGCCCCTCTCCGAGCCGACGAACAGCACCACGGGCACCTGCGATGCAGGCACCTGCGGTGCGGCGGACACCTGCGGTGTGGCGGGCGCCTGTGGCGCGGCGGGCACCTGCGGTGCGGCGGATTCCGCAATGGGCAGGAGATACAGGTCGCCCGCGGCCGGGTCGTGCTCCACCGCGAACGCGCCCGGAGCCCGGATCACCCGCGCGATCCGGTCGTCCACGAGCGCCACCCGGACCACCGCGTCCGCCGACACCTCGGCGGCGAGCTCGGCGTGGTCGGTCGCCTCCAGAATGCGTGTGCTCGCCGCCGCCTCCGCGACGGCGAAGCCCGCGTGTAGATTCAGAAGAGAAGCGGCGGCCAGTGCGCCCAGCAGCCGCCTCGAAGTCATCTTTGTCATTGTTCGTCCTCCAGGTCCTCGAATCGCAAAAGGCCCAACTGGCCGCCGTCGACGCGGAAGACGAGCCGGTAGGCCTTGCGCTCGCGCGCGGATTCCTCGCGCCCGATCCAGGTGGCGAGCTCCCCCCGCACCTCGACCGCGAGCGTTTCCGGGTCGGCCTCGATGCGCCACGGATAAAAGGCGCTCGACAGGTCGCGCCGGGCCATGCGTTCCGCCTCCGCCGCAACCCACGCGCCGATCGCGCCCCGGGCCGAGGCGTGGCTCAATCGCGCGGCCGCCTGGCGCACGAACCCCGCGTTCTCCGGCGTCAGCGTCAGCAGCGTCACCGCCACGGTGCGCGCCGCGTCCTCCAGATAGCGCCGGCCCGCCCAACTGCTCCCGACCTCCCACACCGGGCCGGATACCGCCGGCACCAGCACGGTCACGGCCTCCCGGCCTGCAAGACCAACCGAGAGCGCCAGGTTGGCGATCAGCGATAGGCCCAGCAGCACCGCCAGCGCGAGGCGCGCATCGCGGGCCCTGCGGCCCTCGGCCTCTCGAACCTCCCGGCGCATGGCCTTCAGCTAAGGTAGCGGCGGACATGGCTTGGCGGGGTGCTCTTAAGCCGTAGCGCGAAGTCCGGGAGGAACCAGTACAGGGCGTAATGCACAACGTTTCCGCCGGAGCCGCGCTTGATCCGGCGCAGCAGCAGCCAGCCGCCGATGCCCGCGATCAAGCCGGTCACGAAGGCGTTGGCGGCGAGCCCGAGCAGGGCCGGCCCCAGCAGCGCCGCGGCCTCGTCGACCGTCCAGAACAGCCAGCGTTCGGGATCGTCAAGACGCCGTGGAATGGCGTGGCGCGCGGTATCGTTCATCGCCTTCAGACGATGGCCGTGCCAACCAGGCTGGTGACGATGCCGACGCCCGCGCCTGCGGCAACGCCGACGCCGACCGCTCCCATAAGCTGCTGGGTGTTGAAACGCATCACCGAGCCGACCAGCGCGGCACCCACCGCCAGGGTGGCGGCGAGCTGCCCGCCGGTGCCCCCGACAATGCCGGTCACCGTGTCCAGCGGTCCCTGGAAGGTCGTGTCCGTCGAGGCGAAGGCCGGATCGGCTCCGAGGCCCAGCGCCAGCGCCCCGACGGCGAAGACCGCCAGCGTGCGGACGTTCTCAAGCGAAACCGCAGTGCCCACGATTTGCCGCGCGCACCGCACCTTCACGCCACCCTCCGGGCGCCCATGCGGTCGTCGGAGGTCGAGGTCATCCGCCGCGCCGCGGCCCAATCCTCGATATCGGCCTGCGCGTAGCGGATGCGCGTCCCGAACTTGTGGAACGCCGGCCCCTCGCCGGTTACCCGGTATCGGTCCAGCGTGCGGGGCGAAAGCCCCAGAAAGGCCGCGGCATCGCGCGTGCCCAGGTACAGGATGGGTTGGTCGCTCATGGAAATGGCTCCTTGGTTGTTGTTTGCGGGGGTATCAGACGCGAAGGCCCTGGCCGGCTCTCCGGCCACAATCGCGCGGATCGCCGCCTGCTCGGCCGCGCCGCATTGGGCCGCCATCCAGGCCAGCACCCGAGCCACGGTGTCGAGCCGGGGCGAGACGCCCCGGCGCAGCCGGGCGACGAACGACGGATCGCCCGCCGCGTCCGACCCGAGCACGTAGGCCTTGGTGCGCGTGATCTCGATGAACGCCTCGATCTCGGCCCGGAAGACGGGGCCGACCGGTTCCTCGCCGACGAAAGCAAGCACCTTGTCCGCCGTGTCCAGGCGCGGGACGCGCCCCCGAAAAAGCCGCAACACGAACGACGGATCGCCCAGGGCGTCGGCGCCGAGGCGCGCAGGCGGGGTGCCGGTGCGCTCAAGCCAAGCGCGTACCGTGTCGCGAAAATGCAGTGCAAGGTCGTTCATGCCGCGCAACCATACGGACGTGAGTTGTCGTTTACAATAGTGTCTTGTAGTGAATAAGCTACCGTGTGACGACACTCGCGCGAGGACTTGCGATGCAAAACGACCCGGTGCGACAAAATATCCGCGACCTGCTCTGGAAGCGCGGACTGAACATGCGCGAGGCGTCGGTCGCCATCGGCCGCAACGTCAGCTACATGCACGGGTTCCTCGAACGCGGCACCCCCAAGGTGCTCTCCCACCGGGACGCGGAGAAGCTCGCCGAGGTGCTCGGCTCCGACGCGGAGCATCTGCACCACGCCGAACGGCCACCCAGGCGCAAGGGGAGTGGCCCGAAGCCGCGCCTACCCGCCGGGCCGGTGGACTCTCTCGTGCCGCTCGCTGCCATCCCGGAGATGGAGGTCGAGGCCTCGGCCGGCCCGGGGGCTCTCGCCGGCGATTATGTCGACGATAAGGCACAGTGGTTCCTGCCCGAGGGCATGATCCGCTACGAGGGTGGCGCCGTCCCCGGGGCCGTCCGAGTGCTCCGGGTGCGGGGCGTGTCGATGGAACCCGAGCTCTCCGAAGGTGACCGGCTGCTCATCGATACGTCCCCGCGGGTGCCCACCACCGGCGAGATGTTCGTGCTCTGGGACGGCAACGGGCTGGTGGTCAAGCGCGTCGAACGTGTCACCGACGCCGCCGGCGAACCCGGGCTGCGACTAAAATCAACTAACTTGGACTACGCGGACTACACCGCCCCGGCCCGCGACGTGCACATCCTCGGCAAGGTGTTGTGGACCGTCAGGAGGGTGTGAGGAGAAGTTGGCGGTCTCCCCTGGAATTGGGCCGCGGGGGATGCGAATTCTGGTAAGTGTTTCTCCTCATTCAAGGACCTACAGGTTGTTCCATGCAAGTGAATGCGGCAGCCTTGCCCGCCTGCGGCTGGGAAAGAGGGCAATCCCCCGATGCGCAACCTGATAAAGAAGAACGATTTGCGATATCGAACCATTTTTGGGGACATCACCGGTACGGAGTTCCTTCAGGGCCAGGGTCAGAATGATCCACAAACAAGCCGGATACATTATCGCAGCCCCGACTTGCCGAAGACCTTCATGTGCTGTTGCAAACCGGGAGCGGACCATATATTTATTGGGGGATCGCAAGAAATCTTGTGCGGCTCTCCGATAGTGCAGCTTGGACCGCAGGCTATCCATGCAGTGTGACCACCTTGGTTTCGGAACCCGTTAGAAACGCCGCCCAAGCATCCATCAGGCGTCGGCGGCGCTCGAATAGATCGGAACGGAAATATGCGCCCTCCACACCTCCGACAGTGTGCGCAAGTGCCGCTTCCGCGACTTCCCGCGCCTTGCCGGTGTCGGCGCACCAATCACGAAAGCCCGACCGAAAACCATGCACCGTCGCCCGCTCGGCCAGATCCGTATCACGGAGCACCTTCGTGAGCGTCATGTTGGAGAGTTTGCGCCTAGGGCGAATGGGAGACGGGAAAACCAGTAGACTACCGTCTTCTAGCGATCGGGCCTGTTTCAGCACGGCTAGCGCCGGTGCGCTGAGCGGTACGCGGTGCTCGGCACCGGCCTTCATGCGCTCACCGGGGATCTTCCATAGGTCGCCGTGGATCTCGGTCCACATCGCGCCGCGGACCTCGCCGGACCTCGCCGCGGTAAAGATCAGAAACCGTAGCGCCAGCTTCGCCGGCAAGGACGCCCGGCAAGTCTGGACGATGTCTATTGCCTCAGGGATTTCCGGATAAGGCAACGCCCTTAGGTGCCTCTTCACGGCGGGCATGCGCGGCAAGGCGCCGTCGATCGCTTCTCCGGCCGCGTTGAAGTGCACGAATCCATGCGCCTGGCACCACTTGAGTGTCGCACGGATGTTCCGGCGTACCCGGCGGGCCGTTTCCGGCTTCACTGTCCAGATGGGCGTCAGCACGGCCAGCACATCCTCCCGGCCGATCCGGTCCACCGGTAAATCGCCCAGGCGTGCCAACGCATGCCGCTCAAGCTGTTGCATCCAGTTCACGGCCACCTTCTCGTTGCGCCAGCGGGGCCGTAGCGTCTCGTAGGTGCGTTGGGCCGCCACGCGAAACGTCGGGACCTTGGGTTGCCGCTTCACGGCAAGCGGATCGCCGCCCCGGCGCGCCAGACAGCGATTCTCATAGGCGGCCTCGCGGGCTTGGGCCAGCGTCACCCAGGAGCAGCCGCCGAGCCCGATGTCATGGCGCTTGCCATGGATCGTCAGACGCTGGACCCATTGCTTGGACCCGCCCGGCGCCACTCTCAGATACAATGTATTGCCATCACCATACAGCCCCGGTTCGTTGATCGCCCGGACTTTCTTGACCGTCAGTTTTCCTTGCCCCACGAAATTTACCACCCTTTTTATACAACGTGCGAACGCAAATTGTAGCGCAGAGCTGCGCGGGATGCAATACAGGGACTTACCGATAAGTGATTGTTTTATATCATAATTCTGTCATCTAGTGGCAGTTTCTGGCGATTGGATCCAATATGCGATTTGGTGCCGAGAAGAGGACTCGAACCTCCACGGGGTTACCCCCACTGGCACCTGAAGCCAGCGCGTCTGCCAATTCCGCCACCTCGGCACGATGTTGCCTTGCGAACCCGAAACGGACACCCGCCCGAGCGCGCCAAGGCGCTTGGAATAACCGTCAATTTTGCGTTTTGCGGCCTTGTCTGTCAATCACTCACACCAGGAATTGCCTCCCTCGTTCCCAAGGGTAGGAGCAAACCATGCCGTCATCCATCGAGCAACGCATAATCGCCGAATCCGGGCTGCGGGCTGTCTGGCCGGACAAGGTTCGCAAGAGCGCGAACCGCATCGCGGCGCGGCCGCAACCCGCCGGTGAGCGCAAGGACTTGCGCGACCTGCCGCTGGTCACGATTGACGGCGTCAACGCGAAAGACTTCGACGACGCCGTGTTCGCCGAACCACAGGCCGAGGGCTGGCGGGTGATCGTTGCCATCGCCGACGTATCCCACTACGTGCGCCCCGGAGATTCACTCGATCGGGAGGCGGCGCAGCGCGGCGTTTCGGCGTATTTCCCGAGCTGCGTATTGCCGATGCTCCCGGAAGTGCTATCCAACGACCTCTGTTCGCTCAAACCGCGGGTGGACCGCTTGTGTCTGGCGTGCGAAATGCGACTGGATGCCGACGGCAATCTCAAGTCCTGGAAGTTCTCCCGCGCTGTCATGCGGTCAGCGGCCCGGCTCACCTATTCGAGAGTCCACGCCGCAATCGAGGCAGGCGATGCAAAAGCGCGCCGCGAACTGGGCGAATTGCTGCAGCCGGTGGAGAACCTCTACGGGGCGTGGCGTTCGCTGGCCTCCGCCCGTGGACGCCGGGGAGCCCTCGACGTGGACCTGGCGGAAACCATTGTGCGCCTGGGTCCCAACGGGGAAGTCAAGGCGCTGGAGCAACCCCGGCGCCACAACGCGCATCGGGTCATTGAAGAATTGATGATCGCTGCCAACGTGGCCACCGCGCGGTTCCTGGGCAGAGCCCGCATGCCCGCGCTGTATCGCGTGCATCCGCGGCCGGACGCCGAGGGTCTTGAGGAGCTTCGCAACCTGTTTGCCGGAGTGGGCGGCTCGCTTTCCGACGCGGTCAGCCGCAGACCCGGTGAGATCAATGCCGCTCTAAGGCTGCTGCAAGGGCATCCGTCCTATGAAATGGTGGCTATCGGCATGCTCAGATGCATGCAGCAGGCGGTCTATCAGCCGGCCAATATCGGGCACTATGGACTGGCTCTCACCTCCTACTCGCACTTCACCTCGCCGATTCGCCGCTATCCCGACCTGTTGGCGCATCGGGCGATCAAGCACCTGCTGGACGGCGGCCGGGGAGAGGCGGCCCCATTGCGCGGCAGCGAACTCGCGCGCACCGGACAATTGTGCTCGGAGCTGGAACGCCAGGCCGAGGCGGCGATGCGCGGCGCCGTCAAGGCCTACAAGCTGCGTTATCTGTCCGGACGCCTCGGCGATACCCTGGACGCCGTCGTTTCGCACGGAACCGGGAAGGGTCTGTTCGTACAAGTGCCTGAAGCAGGCATGAAAGGCATGATTCCCCGCTGGCGGCTGCCGTCCCGCCGGGGCCGCAGGCGTGCTCGTGGGGAAGGACGCGGGCAGGGTCTGCACGGTTTTACCCTGGGTCAGCCGGTGAAAGTGCGCATTGCACGAGTCGACCCGGACCGCGGCCACCTGGACCTGGACCTGCTATAGCGGAGCAGGCAAGGGGGCATTCTCCGCCTGGGAAAGAGGGCTTCCAGCCCTCGCGGAGGGTTGCAGGCCCTCCCTCATTTCACTTCCCCTTGCCCGGCTTCAGGGATTGCGCGTCCAGCCACCCCCGAGCGCCTGGTAGAGGCCCAGGATGGCGTTCAGATAGGCGCGCTTGTTGCTCAAGACGGTATTGCGTGCGGCGTACAGCAAGTCCTGGGCGGTCAGTACCCGGTGGTACTCGATGACGCCCTCGCGGTAGCGCACTTCGGCGATCCGCAGCGATTCCTCGGCCCGTTTCAGGTCCTCCAGCGCAATCTGGCTCAACGAATTCAGCAACTCGATGTTGCCCAGGGCGATTTCGATGTCGTTGAACGCCCGGATCACGGTGTACCGGTAACTGGCCAGCGACGACTCCATCTGAAGGCGTGCACTCTCTTTCGCCCGTCCGCGCCGGCCGAAGTCGAACACGTTCTGCGCCAAAGACGCCCCCAAGGACACCGAGAAACTGTTGCCGGAGGTCAGTTCGCGCAGCGAGTCGCTTGCGGTATTGGTCGAGCCGGTCAGCCCGATACTCGGCAGCAGCGCGTTACGGGCAATGGCCACATTGGCGCGCGCCATGCGAAGCGTCAGTTCCGCCTGCACGATGTCGGGGCGACGCACCAGCAGCTCCGACGGCAGCCCGGGTGCGACCGCAGGTGTTTGCAAAGCCGCCAGCGTGGTTCCCTGCACGTCGAAATTTCTCACCGGCTCGGCCACCATGATGGCGAGCGCCGCCCGTGCGGCCAGCTCTTCCTGGCGCAGCTGGGCCACGGCATTGCGCTGCCGCTGCACGGCGATCTGCTGCTGGAGCGCATCAACCGGCGTAAGCACGCCCGCATCCACCCGTGCCTGGGTGATCCGTTCAATGAACTCCGCGGTTTGCAGATTGCGCCTGGCGGCATCGATCTGGTCACGCGCAAAGAGAATCCGAAAATACGTGGAGGCCGCCAGCACGCGGATATTCAATTGCGTGCCGGCCAGCTGAACGGCGGCCGATTCAAACGAGGCTTCGGCCCGGTCATAGCGATACGGCTTGCTCAGGATGTCGCCGTAACTCACGCTTACGCCCAGTCGGGCGGATTCCGCGCCGCGGTCGGAGAAGTCCCCGCCGGGCGGTTCGGTGCCGCTGTAGCTGACGCCGGCGTTGAAGTCCACGATCGGCGTGGGATACAGGTCGAAGCCCGCGTCGATCAGCGCCAGCTGCGCCTGCCGGAAGCTGCGATCGGCGTTCTTGAGATCCAGGTTCCGCTCTTCAACGAGCTCGATGATTTCGCTCAGCTCCTCGCTGCCGAACGCTTGCCACCATTCCTCGCCGGGCCATTCGCCGACGGCCGTCTCCCCCCAGTCCGGGGGAATGTCGGTGTCGAGTGGGGGCATCGAAGCAGTGCCGCAACCAGCCAGCGCCATAGCGGCCAAGGCAGGGAAGATGTGAATCCTTGTTTTCATGATCTTGGTTTTCCGCTATTGCGCCGCCAGGGCCACGACCGGGTCCAGGCGGGCCGCCCGCCGCGCCGGCGCAAAGCCGAACACCAGGCCCGTGAGGGTGGCGCAGGACAGGCCAATGATCAGGATCAGCGGCGTAAACATTACTTGCACCGGTGTCAGGCTGCTAATCAGAGCGCCCAGCCCAACGGCCAGCAGCAATCCAACAAGACCGCCCAGTCCGGCAACGACAACCGCCTCGCAGACGAACTGCATCAATATGTCCCGCTGCCGCGCCCCTGTGGCCTTGCGCACACCGATCTCGCGGGTGCGCTCGGCAACCGTCGCGAGCATGATGTTCATGACCCCTATGCCGGCCACGATGAGAGAAATGCCGCCGATGGCACCGAACAACAGCCCCAGGATGTTTGCCGCGTCGTTTTCCGCCTCGATGAGCTCTGCCTGGTTCTGGATCTCAAAGTCACGGCTTCCATGGCGTCGCGTGAGCAAATCGCTGATTTCCTCCTGCGCGGTCTCAACATGCTTCGTTTCCGTAACCAGAATATCCAGGGAAGTCAGGTTTTCCCGGTTGAACAGCCTCACGGCCCCTGTCATGAGCGGCACATAGGCGTTTCGCGACCAAAAGTCGAAGGCGGCGAACCGCCCTTCCCCACGTTGCAGAACTCCAATCACCTGGTATGGCGCGCCATTGATCTGGACGTAAGCGCCAACCGGGTCCGCTTCCGGAGCAAACAGGTTGTTTGCCAGATTCGCGCCGAGGACTACGACCGGTTCATAGTTCTCATCCTGCTGTTCGCTAAAGAACACGCCTTGCGCCAGCTTGCTGTTGCCCTCCGCCATGGCGCGGCTGGTTGTCGCTGTCAACGAAACGAAATCTTCCTTGCTTCCAACAACGATCCCGCCCCCGCCCCGCATTTGCGGAGCGACCGACACCAGGTTTGCGACCTGCTCGCGGATCGCGTCGCCATCCTGCAGCGTCAGGGCAGCGGTCTGTTCATTCTGGTTGCTGGAAGGCGAAATGCTTAGCCGTGCGCCACCCAGTTCGCTGAAATTCTGCATGAGCTCGCGCCTTACGCCCTCCGCAACGCCCAGCATGGCGGTAACGGAGAGTACGCCGATGATGATTCCCAGCAGGGTAAGTGCAGTGCGAAACTTGTTGCCCCGAAGCGCCCGAATGGCAGTGCGCGAACTCTCCTGCAATGCCAGTGTCAGCGCCCGCACACCGGCCTTCCCACCCGGTGCGGTATCGATTGGCCCGGCTTGCGTCCTCAAGACGGCTACGCGCACCGCGCCCGTATCTTCGACCAGGCGGCCATCCAGCAGATTGATGCGCCGGCGTGCATGCGCCGCAACCGTGGGGTCATGCGTAACCACGATCACAGTACGCCCCTGGTCGGCCAGCGATTCGAGCTGGTGAAGAATCTCCTTGCCGGTACGGGAATCCAAAGAACCGGTCGGTTCGTCCGCGAGAACCACCTGCCCGCCGTTCATCAGGGCCCGCGCGATGGCTACGCGCTGCTGCTCTCCGCCGGAAAGTTCCGATGGTTGGTGGCCAATCCGCTGGCCAAGCCCGAGGCGTGAAAGCAACGCCGTTGCCCGTGTGAGGCGGTCGCGTTTTCGGGTCCCCGCGTAGATCGCCGGGACTTCCACGTTCTCGCGAGCGGTGGCCATGCCCAGCAGGTTGTAGTTCTGAAAAACGAAGCCGAAGATTTCGCGGCGCAGCCGGGCACGCTGGTCGGGCCGGGACGCATGCACGGCCGAGCCCTGGTAGTAATACTCCCCGCTCGTAGGCCGATCCAGACAGCCGATGATATTCATCAAGGTCGTCTTGCCGGATCCCGAAGGGCCCATGATGGCAACGAACTCGCCGGCGTGGATATCCAGCGTTACTCCATCCAGTGCTCCCACTTCCGTGCCGCCTGTGCGGTAACGGCGGCTGACATTCCGCAGCCGGATCAATGGTTCTGTTTTTCGTTCGGGCATCTTCGATGGACTGTCGTGCACCTTTACCGGGGCTTGTCGTTTGTTTGTCGCAATGTCCTGCCCTGGGGCATTTCGCGACCGGCGAGCGTCATCGGACGCCTCCGAAGCCCCGGAATGGCATGTCCGGCCCGGCTGCTCGCTGCGATCCGCTGACTACCCGTTCGCTTTCCGCCAGGCCGGAAAGGACTTCTGCCTCGACGTTATTGCTGAAGCCGATCTGCACTTCCCTGGTCTCGATAAGGCCTTCCGCATCCATTACCTGCACGGTGGCGGATTGCGCAGGATCGCCGGCTTTACGGTTACCGCCCCGGAAGCGCCCCGTGAGTCCGGATGCGTCCCCTCTCGCAGAATTGTTGCCCCTTTGAAATTGCCACGCGCCGCCGCCACCTCGACGCCATTGTCCCCGCGAGCCCACGGTCCCCTCGGCGTTGCGCATTGCCAACTGCCCGGCCGCGCTCATGCGGCCCTCTTCCGCTGCGAAAGTGAGCGCCCCCAACGGGACCTTCAGCACATTGCGAGCCGATCCGAGGAGAAAGAACACCTTGGCTCCCATGCCGGGCAACAGTGCGCCATCGCTGTTTTCGACCTCCAGCAGAGCATCAAAAAAAGTCAGCGAGCCCATACCACCCGACGCTGCCGGGATCGGGGATATCTCCAGGAGGCGGGCTTCCCAGCGGCGGCTGCCCCCGCTCACGGTCGTAAAGTAAGCCTCCATTCCGTCAGACAGCCGCGCAACGTCCGCTTCGGGGATCTTGGCGATGACCCGGACTGTGCTCAGATCGCCAATCTGCAGGATGATCGGTGTCGTCTGGGTTGCGTTCAGCGTCTGCCCTTCCTGCGTCAGCACCTTGACGATCGTACCGGCGGCCGGCGCGGAAATTTGCGAGTAGTTCAAGCGTTCCCGCGCTTCCTCCAGTGAAGCCCTGGCCTGGTCCATCTGCAGGTAGTGCCTCGCCAGGGAGGCCTTGGCCTGTTCAAGCCGCAGAACCGCGCGATCGTAGTCGACCTCGGTAGTGGCCTGGGCTTTCATCAGGCGTTCCTCGCGCGCCAGGTTTCCGCGCTCCAATTCAAGACTGACTTCCATGGAGGCCGTGTTGGCTTCCAATGCTTCCAGGCTGGCTTCCTGCGCGGCAACGCGCTGACTCGGGATAAAGCTGTCGATTTCGGCCAGTGGATCACCCTCGGATACCACGTCCCCCAGCTTCACATGCAGTTTGTTCAATTGCCCCGAAACCTGGGCGCCCACGTCAACGGAACCGCCGGCCTCCAGGGTCCCGGACGCGGCAACGGCGCTCTCGATATCGCCGCGAACGACTGTAACCGTTGCCGGGCGCGGCGGCGGTTCTTCGGCCTTCGGCCATGCAATCCATGCAATGATCACGACGGCCAATAAGGAAAGGACGGTCTTGCCCCGGTTGCGCCGCACCCAGCCCAGCAGGCCGCCACCCGTTTCCCCCATTCTCGCCGCTGATTTGTCCATATTCCTGTCTGTCCCCGACTTCGCAAAGTCGTTGTCCCTGAACAGGTTACTGCAAGACCTTACGTCTTCCTTACGCAATGGATGCGTCAAGTGACGAAATCGTTGCCGATCCGATGGTCGATGACACTGGCGCCGCTGTACCTGGCCCTATACTCGCCCTATGCGGAAGTGCTCGGGTGCATGGTGTGCGTATAGGCTGGGTATGCGTGCTGCGCTATGCATCGGGGTCCTGGCAATTGCAGGAGCTGCTTCCGATCCGCCGGCTCTGAATATCACGCGCATTTCGATCGCCGAGAGCCAGATCCTGATCGAGTTCAATCGCCCGGTGGTGCCGCTGGGAAGAATGGAGCGCGCCTCGGAGGAGTTGCCGATCACGATCGGGCCGCGGGTAGCGTGCAACTGGCGTTGGGTCAACACCCAGGCGCTGGCCTGCAACCTGGATGCCAGGGATTACCTGAAGCCCGCCCACGAGTACCACATTACGGTGGAGCCGGGAATTCAGGCCATGGACGGCGCCACCACGAGCGAGACCGTAACCCGCTCGCGGGTAACGCGGTTACCGGAAGTGTCACGGGCGAGGCGGCGAGACTGGCTGCATCCGGGCGTGCCGGTCTTCTACACCCAATTCAATCAGCCCGTAACGCGCGGCTCCGTGGAGGCCAGCCTGTACTTCGAGGTTGCCGGGTTTGAGGAACCGGTGGCCGTAATGGCGGAGCCGGACCCCGACGATCGGCGCCCTCCGGTTCACGTGGAGCCTGCCCACCCGATGTCACCGGCTGCGGATTGGGAGGCACGGCAAGTATGGCTGGTCAAGCCCGCCGGGGAACTGCCAGGGCGCCGAAGGGCCGTTTTGCATGCTCGCGCCGGCCTGGTATCGGCTTTGGGGCCTGTGCCTGGCCGGGAACGCAGAAACCTGGTCCGCACAAGAACTTTCGATGAATTTCGTTTCCTGGGGGTCAATTGCCGGAACAACGCGGGGGACAGAATTCGATATCTCCCCAATGGTTCCATTATTCGGATCTATTGGTGGGGCAGCCGTGGAGTCGAGAGACGAGAGGTGGTCGGCAAAGAGCGGGCCCGGTGCAATCCGCTGGCGCGAATCTCGCTTGAATTTTCGGCTCCGGCCCTTCCGTCGCAGATTGCGGGCGGCGTGGGGTTCGAACCGGGCTTGGCCGGAAAACGCAAAGACTACGATCCGTGGGCGCAGGTTCGCGATTACTCGAGCCTGGGTTGGGTAAATGGTTCGCAGACCTTTGACATCTACCTCCCGGAACGTCTCCAGGCATTTCAGGAATACCGCGTAAGCAGCCTTTCTCCGCGAGGCGACGATGCCAAGTTGCCTACCGGTATTCGCGATGAATTCGGCCGGCCTCTGGCCGAGGCCTTCGATGTGACCTTCATGACCGATCATCGCAAGCCCGACTACACCCTGGTGCACAGGGACGCCGTGCTGGAAAGCGGCGTGGACAGCGAACTTCCCCTGTACGTCACCAACCTTGAGGAAGTGCGGCTCAATTACCGCATGTTGAACCAGGAAGGCGCAAAGATCGGGCTGTCGCGGGTCGTCAAACCGCCGGCGGTCGAGGACGTGTCTTTTGGCTTGCCGCTGGGTCTCCGTGAAATGGTCGAGGGAGACAGCGGCGCCGTGCTGGGCCGAATTCGCACCACGCCTCCCACGCGGCCGGATTCGGACAGCTGGGACTACTTTACGCAGGTAACGCCCTATCAGGTTCACGTCAAGGCAGGCCACTACAACACGCTGGTATGGGTAACCAGCCTGCGCACCGGCAAGGTGATCAGGGGCGCCGAGGTCGAGATTCGCGGGGGCAGTTTTGCCGGTATGTTCAGGGGGCGGCACCGGACCTCGCCGCTTGCGGGGCCGGAACGCACGAACCGGCGCGGCGTGGCCTTGCTTCCAGGATTGGAAGCGCTGGATCCTGAGCTGGAGACGTTTCAGTGGTGCGGCCGGCACAGGCCGGCTTGCGAGCGACTCTTCGTTTTCGTTTACGGGCGCGAGGGCATGGCGATGCTTCCTCTGGATCCATCGTTTCGTGCCCGCTCCGGCCAAGCGTCCCGCTGGCAGGTGATAAACCGGCAACAGCGGCGCTACGGCCATGTTCGCGCCTGGGGCACGACGGCCCAGGGAATCTATCGCGCCGGGGACACCATTCAATACAAGTTCTACGTGCGCGATCAGGACGTTCGCACGCTGGTGGCGTCCGCATCCGATACCTATACGCTCCAGATACAGGACCCCGGCGGCAACGCGGTCCACGAAGTCAAGGACTTCCGGCTTAACCGTTTCGGCGCCGCGCACGGAGAGTATTCCGTTCCCGAGACCGCCCTGATGGGCTGGTATCAGTTCGTCTTGAGCGCCAATTTCACCGACATCGACTGGCGGCCCATGCGGGTGCTGGTCACGGACTTCACGCCCGCGCCGTTCAGGGTAAGCAGCGAATTGAACGGCGATCTGTTCGGGCCCGGGGACACGCTCACGGTGGATACCTCCGCCTCTCTGCATTCGGGCGGCGCCTATACACAGGCCGAGGCACGCGTGGTGGTCGATCTTCGCAGGAGAGCTTTCCGTTCTTCGCACGCCGAGGCATCCACTTTCCGCTTTGACACGTCCTTGCGTCCCGACAGGGCACAGGTCCACGAGGAAGTGGGTGACCTCAACGATGAAGGCGCTTACGGCGCCAGCGTTGAATTGCGGGAAACGGGAATCGTCTACGGCCGGTTGCGGGCCGAGAGCGCGGTTCGCGACGACCGTGGCAAGTATGTAACGGCCACCGCCTATGCGGACTTTGCCGCCGTGGACCGGCTGGTGGGTCTGCGCAAGGACGAGTGGGTATTCAGGCAGCACGAATCGGCTGAAGTGAGCTACATCGTGGTGGATGACAGCGGAGAACCGGTTGCCGATACCCGGGCCAGGCTCCGCATCGAGCGCCGGGTGCGCAAGTTGGCGCAGGTCAAGGGAGCAGGCAACGCCTACCTGCCGCAGTTCAGCGAAGAATGGGTAGAGGAGGCCGAGTGTTCGGGCATTCCGCAAGGCAAGCCGCTGCCCTGCAGCTTTGCACCCGAGAATGCGGGTTCGTACCGCGTAACGGCATCAATTGAAGATACGCAGGGCCGGTCGCAGCAGACCGAGATGTTCCTTTGGGTCGTCGGCGAAGGGCGCGTGGTTTGGTGGGAGCGGCCGGGCTATGCGATGGAACTGGTGCCCGAGTCCACCGAGCACGAAGTCGGCGATACGGCCCGTTACCTGGTCAAGAACCCGTTCCCCGGGGCGCGGGCGCTGGTGTCCGTGGAGCGTTACGGCGTGATCGACCAGTGGCAGATGACATTGAAGGGCAGTACGCCGGTCATCGAGTTCCCCGTCAAGCCGGACTACGTTCCGGGCGCCTATCTCTCCGTGGTTGTCATGTCGCCGCGCGTCGACAGCCCGCCGCCCGAGAATCACAAGGGCCTGGGCTACCTGGACCTCGGCAAGCCCGCCTTTCGCATGGGCTATGCCGAGATTCCGGTAGTCGATCCCTACAAACAGCTCGAAGTCGAGGTAAAGACCGACCGGGCGCTCTACAAGCCGCGCGAACAGGTTGCCGTAAAGCTCAAGGCCAGGCCGCGCCACGGCCGGCGGCAGCCGGTGGAGTTTGCGGTGGCCGTTCTTGATGAGGCGGTATTCGACCTCATCGGCCAGGGCGAGGATTACTTCGACCCGTACAAGGGCTTCTACCGTCTGGACAATCCGGACGTGGCGAATTACAGCTTGCTGATGCGGATCGTGGGCCGGCAGAAATTCGAGAAGAAAGGAGCCAATCCGGGCGGCGACGGCGGCGGCGGTCCGGACATGCGCACGCTGTTCAAGTACGTAGCGCACTGGGAACCCTCTCTGGCGGCCAACCGCCGCGGTGAGGCGGAATTCGAGTTCAACCTGCCGGAGAACCTCACCGGCTGGCGGATCCTTGCGATGGCGGTCACGGAAACCGACCGCCTGGGACTGGGTGCAGCCAGCTTCAAGACCAACCTGCCCACCGAGATACGCCCTGTCATGCCCAACCAGGTCACCGAGGGTGATGCATTTACGGCCGGATTCTCGGTGATGAATCGCACCGGTACGGCGCGCACGATCGATGTGGTCATCGAGGCGGAGGGCGACATCAAGACCGATGCGCCGGCCCAGGCGGTCAAACGGCTTGAGCTCGAGCCCTACCGGCGCGAGACGGTTTACCTGCCGCTACATGCCGGCCGGGTCAAGGCGCTCCGCGATCGGCCACAGGGTGAGATCCGTTTCACCGCCCGGGCGCAGGATTCCAGCGACGGCGACGCCCTGGGCCATGAGATTCTGGTCCTGAAGAACCGCAGTCTCGAAGTGGCCGCGGAATACGGCTCGATCACCGACCAGCCTGCGGCCGAGGAAGTGTTGTTCCCGAAAGACATCCACACCGACGTGGGCGACGTGTCCGTGGTGCTCTCTCCCACGGTAATCGGCAACCTGGAGGGAGCGTTCCGCTACATGCGCGACTATCCTTACCAGTGTTGGGAGCAGAGGCTGAGCAAGGCGCTGCTGGCGGCGCAGTTCACGGCCTTGAAGGGGCGCATGGAGGACTCCGTTGCCTGGTCAGGCAGCGCGGACTTGCCGGGGCGGACCTTAAAGCAGGCAGCCGGCTTCCAGGCGCCCAACGGCGGCATGAGCTATTGGATTGCTTCCGATGAGTACGTGAGTCCCTATTTGTCGGCCTATACCGCCCTTGGATTTGCCTGGCTGCGCGATGCGGGCTACGAGATCCCGGAAACGGTCGAGAGCAAGCTGCACGAGTACTTGAGGCGCATGCTGCGCCGCGACGTAATGCCGGGCTACTTCTCGCGCGGCATGTCCTCCTCGGTGCGGGCCGTAGCGCTGGCGGCGCTGGCGCGCCGCGGTCGCTTGTCGGTCAGCGAATTGCTTCGCTACGAGGAGCAGGTCCAGTACATGAGCCTGTTCGGCAAGGCGCATTTCCTGGATGCCGCCTTGCACGTGCCGAACGCCGCGACGTCCGCGGAACGGATGTTGACGGAGCTAATGGACGTGTCCGTGGCCAGTGCAGGCAAGCGACTGTTCAATGAACAATTGGACCGCGGCTACGCACGCATCCTCTCCACACCTTTGCGGGCCAATTGCGCGCTCCTGTCCGCATTCTCGCGCCTGGAAGACGCGGCGGATTACGGGTTGAACGAGGAGATGGCCACGGGCATGGTGCGCGCGCTCACCCAGTCGCGAGGCGCCCGCACGCATTGGGAAAGCACCCAGGAGAACGCTTTCTGCATGAATGCGCTGATGGACTATGCACGGCGCTGGGAGGCCGTCGCGCCTGACATGCAGGCTTTTGCGGCGCTTGACGACAAGCCGATAGGAGAAACCCGGTTCAACGACTTCCGTGATGCTGCCGTGACCCTGTCCCTGCCGATTGCACCGGAACATCCGGGCAAGCGGGCGCAGATACGCGTGCGTCGCGAAGGTGAAGGACGGCTGTACTACACGGCCCGCCTGACGTACGCGCCGCTTGCGACCTCGTCCGAGCGGGTCAATGCCGGCATTGATGTTCGCCGGGAGTACTCGGTGCAGAGGGAGGGCGAGTGGCGCCTGCTCGCGAGCGGGGATTCCATAGAGCGCGGCGAACTCGTGCGGGTGGACCTGTTCGTGAACCTGCCGACGGCGCGAAATTTCGTCGTGGTGGACGACCCGGTGCCGGGGGGGCTGGAGCCGGTCAACCGCGACCTGGCGACCGCGTCCGGAGTGGATGCCGAGGAAGGCGATTTCACCGCCGCTGACGACTCCTGGTGGTTCGAGCATGACGACTGGTTCTACTTCGGCTCGCATCGCTGGAGTTTCTATCACCAGGAAATGGGCCACGACGCGGTGCGTTTCTATTCCGACTACCTGCCGCCCGGGCGCTATCACCTTTCCTACACGGCCCAGGCGATTGCCAATGGCGACTACCAGGTGCGTCCCACCCACGCCGAGGAAATGTATGACATCGACATCTATGGAAAGTCGGCGTCCATGAGGCTTGAAGTCCGTGACTGATCGCCGCACCTCCGGGAAGCGGCCCTCGTCCGGGAAGCGGCGCGCTCTTCTTTGTGCGGCGGTTGTGTTGCCGACGGTCGCGGTCGCTCTGGGTACCCTGGCCTGGAGCACTCGAGCGGCCATGGGTCCTGCGCCGCAAAGCCTCGAGTACATCGCCGGGGACGCGAGCCGTCCTGAGATTGTGGACCGCAACGGCGTGCCCTTGAACGTTACCTACGCCAACGAGTGGAATCTTCACACCCGCGCGCCCTTGCATGAAATTCCCGAGTTCCTGGTTAGGGCCTTCTTGTATGCGGAGGACGCCCGATTCCTCGATCATTCGGGACAGGACTGGCGCGCGCGGCTTGCAGCCCTGGGACAAAACCTGCGCGCCGGAAGAGCGGTCCGCGGCGCCAGCACGATTACCGAGCAGGTCGTTCGGATGATCCGACCGCGACCGCGAACAATGTGGTCGCGCTGGGTCGAAGGCTGGGAGGCGTCTCGCCTGGAAGACCGGCATCCGAAGCAGCAGATTCTTGAGTTCTATTTGAACCAGGTGCCCTATGCAGCCAACCGCCGCGGAGTCGTACAGGCCGCGCGTTATTACTTCGACCGTGACCTGGGCGCGCTCAACTACCAGGAAATGCTGGCCCTGGCGGTCCTGGTACGGGCGCCCTCGCGCCTGGACGTCCGGCACGGCGACCGGGCCGCGCTCGGACGGGCAATCGGGCAATTGGCGGCTCGAATGGAGGATGGCGGCGTCCTGCCCGGTGACCGGGCATCGTTCGGCGAATTCGACCTGCAGTCGCCGGTAGCGCCGGTACAAGCCGAACACTTCCTGCGCTTTGTAAACGAGCGCCTTGTTCGCGGGCCGGGCGGCAAGGTTCGCCCCCGCTTGCAGGTGACGCTGGACGGCAGCCTGCAGAAGCGATTACAAAGCCTGCTCAATCAGCGCCTGGAAACGCTTGCGGGCAATGACGTGAACAACGCAGCATTGCTGGCGGCGGACCATACCAGCGGTGAAATCCTTGCCTGGGTCGTGGGCGCGGCAGGCGAAGACACGCCGGCGCGACTGGTTGACGCGGTGCGAAGCCCGCGCCAGCCGGGGTCTTCGCTCAAGCCCTTCCTCTACGCGCTGGCACTGGAAATGGGCTGGACCGCGGCCACGCCGATCGAGGATTCGCCGCTCATCGACATGGTGGGCGTGGGCTTGCACAGCTACCGAAACTACTCGGGCATGTTTCACGGGCCGATTACGCTGCGTCAGGCACTCGCAAACTCCCTCAATACACCGGCCGTGCGCACCATTACCTTCACCGGCGAAGGAAGGTTCCTGGACTATCTGCAGCGGCTGGGTTTCAGCACGCTGGCCGGCAAGACCGATCATTATGGTCCCGGTCTGGCGCTGGGAAATGGCGAGGTGAGCCTGCTTGAGCTGACACAGGCCTATGCCGCGATTGCGAACCGCGGACTTTATCGGGAGTTCTCGCTGATGGCGGGGGACGATGCCCGATGGAATTCACGCAGGGCCATGTCTCCCGAAATCGCTTCCTTGCTTTCCGATATCCTCTCCGATCCCCAGGCCCGGCGTCTGGAATTCAACGGCGGTCTGCTTGATTTTCCGGTGCAGACAGCGGTCAAGACCGGCACATCCAACGACTATCGGGACAGTTGGGCAGTGGGCTTTGACGATCGATTTGTCGTAGGAGTCTGGATGGGAAACCTGGACCGGCGGCCGACAGGGGGCGTGACAGGCGCCATCGGGCCGACGATGGTTTTGCGGGCCGCGTTCGATCTTCTATCGCGCAGCCGGGACACGGGCCCCTTGTGGCTCAGTCCGCGGCTTCAGCGGCACGAGATCTGTGCCGATTCCGGTATCGCCTGGCGTCCGGGCATACCTTGCCCGCGCCGCGCCGAGTACTTTGTTCCCGGCACCGGTCCATTGCAGGCTGCCTCATCCGAAAACGGCAGGCAGGCGATTGCGCTGAGCCAGCCCACCGAGGGACTCTTGCTTGCCTATGATCCGCGCGTGCCCCCCGAATATCAGGCTTTCGACTTCGTGCTCGCCGGCGTTCGTGAACAGGACCGCGTGGACTGGCGCATCAACGGCGGGCCGCCGCTGGCGGGTGAGGGTCCTCGATATTCCTGGCCGGTTCGGCGCGGCCAACATCGGGTCAGCGCCGAAGTCTGGCGGGACGGGCGGCTATTGGCCCAGCTCGAAGAAACCCGCTTTACGGTCCGTTGAGCACGCATGTTCTCGTATAATTCCCGTCCCGACCCGCAGGTATTGCCCTGCGGATATCTCCTTAGCCGCACCGGAGCGCCGGGCGGCCTCAGACCATTGAGGGGTTTACTTGCGACATTACGAAATCATGCTTCTGATCCATCCGGATCAGAGTGAACGCGCCCGGGTAATGATGGATCGTTACACCGGAATCATCGAAAGCGGCCAGGGTCAGGTGCACCGCCAGGAGGACCTGGGCAGGCGAATGCTCGCCTATCCCATCGCCAAGGTGCAGAAGGCCCATTACATGCTGATAAACGTGGAGTGCGGCCAGGAAACACTGGAAGAACTGGTGGGCGCTTTGCATTTCAGCGACGCGGTCCTGCGGCACCTGGTGGTTCGCTGCGACAAGGCGGTCAGCGAGCAGTCCGCACTGGCGAGGGCGGTGGAAAAGGAAGCCGCACGCGAGAACCGGGAGTATCCGTACGATCGCGAAATGGCCCACGGCAAACGTCCCGGCCGCGGCGAAGCCGCACCGGCCGCGACGGACGGGCCCGCCAAGGAGGATGCGCCGGCTGCCGAAACCGCGGCGGAAGAATCCACTGAGACGGCTGAAGCTGCGGCGGAAGAATCCACTGAGTCGGCCGAAGCCACGGTGGAAGAGGCTGCTGAGACGGCTGAAGCCGCGGTGGAAGAGGAAGCACTCTCAGACGAGGCCGCACCCGAAGAAGAGGAGGCCGCAGCTGAGCCCGAGACGGAAGAGGCTGCAGCCGAGGAAGCGTCGGATGATGCGTCCGCGGACGAACCGGATGAGGAAACCCCGGATGAACCCGAGGCGGAAGAGGCAGAGGAGTCTTCGGAGTCCGCTGATGCCGACGAGGAGCCGAAGGAGGAGAAGGAATGAACCGCTATAACCGCCGCCGCCGCTATTGCAAGTTCACGGCCGAAGGCATCGAGGAGATCGACTACAAGGACATCGGCCTGCTCCGCCAGTTCGTGACCGAGACGGGCAAGATCATTCCGGCGCGCACCACCGGAACCTCTGCGAAGTATCAACGGCAGTTGGCCCTTGCCGTCAAGCGGGCCCGCTACCTGGCCCTGCTGCCGTACACCGATCAGCAGAAGTAGAGCGCGATCATGCGAATCATATTGCTGGAAAGTGTAGAGAGCCTGGGCGGAATCGGCGATGTCGTGGATGTTCGTGCAGGCTACGGGCGCAATTACCTGCTGCCGCAGGGCAAGGCCTTGCCGGCCACCGACAATCAGATCGCGGCCTTCGAGGAACGTCGCGCCGACCTGATGGCGGCGGAAAAGAAGCGCATGGCGGCCACCACCGCGCGCGCCGCGCAGGTGCAGAGTGCAGTGCCGCTGACTATCATCGCCAACGCCGGTCCGGTGGGCAAGCTCTACGGGTCGGTAGGGCCCGCCGAGATTTCCGCCGGGTTCGAAGAGGCGGGCGTGGAAGTCTCTCGTTCGGAAGTTCTGATGCCCGACGGGCCGATCAAGGAACTGGGCGAGCATCTTGTAACGCTCAAGCTGCACGCCGATGTGAAACAGGATGTGACCATCCTCGTGGTCGGGCAGGCCGGCGAGACCGAGGTTTTGCCGGGCGCCGAGCCGCTTCCCGAGGACGAGGACGAGGAAGAGGTCGAGGATGCACAGGAGACGGAACTGACGGTCGGGGAGGCAGATGACGCTTCCGACGCCGAGGCGCAGGACGAAGCCCCGGATTCCTCCGGAGATGACTGAGAGCGAGCTTCTTCCCTCTTCGGTTGACGCCGAGCGTGCCTTGCTTGGCGGCCTCATGCTGGACAATGAGTCCTGGGATGAAGTAGCTGATCTGCTGGGCGGCGGCGACTTTTCGCGTGACGATCACCGGCTGATCTACGGCGCGATCCGCGATCTAATCCATGACGGCAAGCACTGCGACAACCTGACCGTCTGCGAGCACCTCCGGTCGCGCGAGCAACTCGATGACGCCGGCGGCCCCGGCTATGTCGGCAATCTCCTGATCGGCACGCCAAGCGCGGCCAATGTACAGACCTACGCCCGCATAGTCCGAGATATGTCCATCTTGCGCCAGCTGGCGCGCGCGGGGCGGCGGATCACAGGGAAAGTCCTGAAGACCGGAGGCAAGGAGGCGCAGGAACTGCTGGAGGAAGCCGAGCAGGAAATCTTCCTGATCAATGAACAGAGTTTCCGGGGCGACCTGGAGGAACTGGGGATGGGGGACGCGTTTCGCGCCGAGCTGGTCGATTGGCTGCGCGAGCTGGAACGAAGCGGAGAGGCGGTTACCGGGGTTGCCACCGGGTTGACGGATTTCGACAATCTGACCGCGGGGTTGCAGGACGGCGACCTGATCATCGTTGCCGGACGTCCTTCCCTGGGCAAGACTTCGCTGGCGCTGACGATGGCGCAATCGGCGGTGCTGAGCCAGGATCGGGTATCGGCCCTGCTGTTCAGCCTGGAAATGCCGAAAAAACAGATTGCCTTGCGTTTATTGTCCTCGCTGGGGGAGATCGACCACAGCAAGCTGCGCATCGGGCGGATCGGCCGCAACTGGAGCAAGGTGAACAGCGCGCTGAACATGCTCAAGGAAGCGCCGCTGCTGATTGACGATTCGCAGTTGCTGACGCCCGACCGGATCCGCTCGCGGGCCCGGCGCGTGGCCCGTGCGGAACAGCGTGCGGGACGGCGCCTGGGCCTGATTTTGGTGGATTACCTGCAGCTCGTTGATGCCGCGCCCAGCGAACGGCGGGACATGAACCGCGCCATGGAGCTGGGCGCGATCTCAAAGTCCTTGAAGGCGCTGGCGCGTGAGTTGAGTGTGCCGGTCGTGGTTCTTTCGCAACTGAATCGCGAAGTGGAACGCCGTCCGGACCGCCGGGTGCAGCTTTCGGACCTGCGCGATTCCGGGGCGATTGAGCAGGACGCCGATGTCGTGGCGTTCGTGACGCTGCCTGACGGCCCGGAAAAGAAAGAGCTCCACGAAGTCAACAAACGGCTGCTGCGCATAGCAAAGCAGCGTAACGGTCCTACCGGGGACTGCGAGGTGTATTTCGAAAGCGAGTACATGCGCTTTCGCGATCTGCGGCCTGAGGACGAAGAAGAACTTCCACCCGTTCAAACGGTCGAGTACTGATACCCCTTCCTTCCCAGGGGTTTACACGCCGTCCGCGGGCTCGATGCAGCGCGGACCATCGTGCGCCGCGTTGTTGACCCATCGGTTCACAGCGCGGGCCGTCATGGTTTCGGCAGGGTAGGGGGCCAGCGCCACCTCTTCTCCACCCAGCCATGGCGTCAATGCTTCCGGCGGCAGGATCACCGGCATCCGATGGTGAATGGGCTTCATGAGTTCGTTCGCTTCGGTGGTCAGCACGGTGCAGGTTTCGAGCACTTCTCCGGGCTCCAGGTCCTTGAGGGAACGCGGCAGAATGATGTTTTCCGGCACCCGCCAGCGCTCCCAAAGGCCCGCGAAGTTCATCGGCCGCCCGTCGTCAAGCCCGATCAGGTACGGCTGCTTGATCGTGCCTTTGCGCACCCACTCATAGAAGCCGTCGGCCGGGATCAGGCAACGCCTGGCGCGATACGCCGAACGGAAGGCCGGCTTGCTCGCGACCGTTTCCGCCCGTGCGTTGATCATCCGATAGCCGATGCCCGGGTCTTTCGCCCAGGACGGCAAAAGCCCCCAGCGCAGCAGGGAGAGCCGCCGTCCTTCCGGGTCCGCGCGGACCGCCGCGACGCTCTGTCCGGGGGCGACGTTGTAGCGTGGCCGCAGCTCCACCGGCGGCCCCAGCAAGTTCATGTAGTCATGCACCTGCTGCCACGATAAGCGTTGGGTAAACCGCCCGCACATCTTTACAGCTTACTGCGCCGCCGGCCCTGATGATTGAAGGCGAGGCCATAGAATACCGGCATGGTTCCGCCGGGCGGTTGAAGCAAAGGAGGGCGACATCAGCAACACGGCCGATCAAGTCAATGCAGCCTTCGCTGCGGCGGGACCGCTGGCGTTAGCAATCGACAGCTTCGTGGTGCGGGACGGCCAGAAGCAAATGGCGCTGGCGGTAGCGGAAACACTGGCCGACGGCGGCTGCCTCGTCGCTGAAGCAGGCCCGGGCTCCGGCAAGACGCTCGCATACCTCGTTCCTGCGCTGTTGGCGGGCCGGCGGGCAGTGATCTCCACCCATTCCCGCAACCTTCAGGATCAGTTATACCGGCGTGACCTGCCGGTGGTGGGCGAGGCGCTGGGGAGGCCGGTGAAAGTTCGGATGCTTAAGGGTCGAGCCAACTACCTGTGCCGCTATCGTCTGGCGCGCGCCGCGGAAAGCGCCGAAGAGTTGTCGGCTCAGGAACGCGAGGAGCTGGCGGACATTCAAGTTTGGGCTGAACATACGGTTTCCGGAGATCGGGCCGAGTGCGGGGTAGTGGCGGAGAACGCGCCGCTGTGGAGGCGCGTAACTTCGACCAGAGACAATTGCCTGGGAAGGGAGTGCCCGGATTTTGAGCCCTGCCACGTGTTCCGCGCCCGTGAGCGGGCGGTACGGGCCGAAATCGTGGTGGTGAATCACCATGTGCTCATGGCCGACCTGCAGCTCAAGGGGGCGGGCGCCGACGGATTGCTGTCGAAGTTCGATTGTGTGGTGGTGGATGAGGCGCACGCCCTGCCGGAGGTGGCGCGAGAGAGCTTTGCGTTGAGCTTGAGCACGCGCCAGATCGCCGACGCCTTGAACGACGTGCAGCGGGAGGCAATGACGCTTGCGGTCTGGGAAGAAATAGAGGATGGCCACGATGCATTGCTTAAAGCTGCGAGGGACCTTAGGCTGGCCTGTCCCCGGCAACCCGGTGAGAAGGAGTGGACGCCGGGCATGTTGGGTCCGGAAATCGCCATGGTGGGATATGCGCTGGACAACCTGATCGAGTGCTGCGAGGACGTCTCGGACGAGGAACAGGACCCGGTGATTCACGCTACCGCTGCGCTGGGCGAACTACGGGAGCGACTTGAGGTGATGTGCCGCACCCTCGAGGAGCTCGGCGTCGCCCGGCATGCTGAAGGCGAAGGCAATGGCGATCACACTCCACCCGAGAGCTATCGAGCGGGGTGGGTTCGCACCACCCGGGGGGGCGTCAGTCTGAATCTCACCCCCGTGGAGATTGCCGAGGACTTTCAACGACTGGCCGGCGAAACGGAAGCGACCTGGGTCTTCGCCTCGGCGACCTTGAGCATGGACGGCAATCTCGACCATTTCGCGCGACGACTGGGGCTTGAGGAGGTGCGCGAACTTATCGTCTCCAGCCCTTACGACTACGAGCACAATACGCTGCTATACGTTCCCCGGGATATTCCGGTCCCGGGGCGAACTGCGGAAGGTTTCACCGAAGCCGTGCTCGATGCCGCTCTGCCCCTGGCCGCGGCGGCCGGCGGTCGGGCGTTTTTTCTCTTCACCAGCTACCGCGCCCTGGACGAGGCACGAGCCCGGCTAGGCGGCGACCGCGACTGGCAGGACCGTTTCGTGGCCCAGGGCGCGGGCCGGCCACGTGATCTGCTGCTGGAAGAGTTCCGGCGCCGGGGAGACTGCCTGTTGCTGGGAACCAGGAGCTTCTGGCAGGGTGTGGACGTGCGCGGCGCCGACCTGATTCTGGTTGTCATTGACCGTTTGCCGTTCGAGGCGCCGAGCAATCCCGTTTACCAGGCGCGGCGCAAGGCGGTCCTTGCGCGCGGGGGCGATCCGTTCAATGAAATCTCGCTTCCCGAGGCGGTTCTGGCCTTGAAGCAGGGTGTGGGTAGACTGGTGCGGGGCGAAGACGATCGCGGCGTGGTGATGATCTGCGATCCGCGGCTGCTCGCCAAGGGTTACGGCCGCCGATTTCTCTCCAGTCTGCCGCCGATGCCCCTCACCCGGGACGCCGGCGAGGCGGTCGCCTTCATGTCGAAGATTGCGACGGCAGGGGCAGGCGAGGCGAAATGACCGGGTTTCGCTGCCTGGCGCTGGAGACCGGCGTGCCGGAATCGTCAGTGGCTGCCTGTAACGGCGAGCGGCAATGCGAACTGATGCTGCCGAGTGGACGCCAGCAGGCCGCGGCCCTGTTTGAGACGATTGATGAAGCACTGGCCAATGTCGAACTGAGTCTGTCGAAGCTGGACTGCATCGCCTTCGGGCGCGGCCCGGGGACTTTTACCGGCCTGCGTGTGGCCGTTGCGGCGGCACAGGGGCTCGGGGTGGGGATGGACTTGAAACTGTGCGCCGTATCGAGCCTTGCGGCGCTGGCCCAGGACGCGCTGGATCGTTCGGGTGTATCGGGGCTTCGCGAGAGCCAATGGCTTGCGCCTTGCCTGTCCGCGGGACGGGACCAGGTGTACATGGGCTGGTACCGCGCTGGGGAGTCGGGTCTGGTTCTTGGCGGGGCGGAAGATTGGCTCGCGCCTGTTGGGGCCTGCCGGATACCGGGCAAGGACCCGTTTATCGCTGCCGGTAAAGCATGGATGCAATATCCGGTGATGCACACCGAACACAAATCCAGAGTTGTTTCCATGGAAGAGGGCGCCATGCCACGAGCCCGATCCGTGCTGCGCCTGGCTTCCAGGGAGTACACGGAAGGCCGGCTGATTGCGCCGCAGGAGGCTCGTCCCGTTTACCTGAGAAGCGCCGTCTGACCACTATGGCGATTCACGGTGGATCGCCGAACCGCTAGACTTCAGATCATAGGGAGGCAGGATGGATCGGCGCGAATTCCTTACGGCAGCATTAATTTCGGGATTGGCGACGCCCCGGTTTGCCCACGCCGCTGCACGCGCCAGCAAGCCGGTCGTCAATGATGTGTCGAGACTGAATCCGGTCGAGGTGGCCGGGGAGCGCCGCCCCCGCAATACGGATGAAGTAAGGAATGCGCTGAGGAGCTGGTCCGGCGCGGTCTCGCTGGGCGGCGGCCGGTTCAGCATGGGTGGCCAGATAGCTGCGCCGGATTCCCTGCATCTGGACATGCGCGGCATGAATCAGAGCGTCGCCTTTGATCCGCAGGAGAGAATGATCCGTATCCAGGCCGGTATGACCTGGCGTGACCTGCAGGACATCATCGATCCGCACGATCTTTCGGTGCGAATCATGCAGAGCTTCAGCAATTTCACCGTGGGAGGCTCGATTGGCGTGAATTGCCACGGCCGCTATGTCGGGCGCGGGCCGTTGGTCAATTCCGTACGCGCCGTTCAACTGATCACCGCGGAAGGTGAAGTGCTGGAGTTGAGCCGCACCAGCGACCCGGAAATCTTCGGAGCCGTATTCGGCGGCTACGGCGGGCTGGGCGTGGTGACCGAAGTCGAGCTTGACCTGGATCGCAACACGGCCCTGGAGCGGGTCATAGACGAAGTTTCGCTGGAGGCTTATCCCGGCTATTTTCGGCAAGAGATCCAGTCTGACCCGCGGTCCCTGCTGCACAATGCCAATTTGCTCCCGCCGGACTCTGAGCGCGTACGGGTAATCAGTTGGGTGTTGACTGACAAACCCGTCACCATTCCGGACCGGCTGATCCCACGCAACGCGGATTACGATCGGGAGCAAAACGCAATCTGGGCGGTCACGGAATTGCCCGGCGGCCACCTGTTGCGTGAAGAGCTCGAGCAGAAATGGCTGGATACCGAGACGGTCGTCTGGCGCAATCACGAGGCCAGTCTCGATACTGCATCGTTGGAGCCGAGAACCCGCTTGTTCTCGACCTATTTGCTACAGGAGTACTTCATTCCAGTCGAGAACTGTGTTCCCTTCGCCCGCGCGATGACCCGGATTCTCAAACAGCGCGATGCAGACGCAGTAAACGTTTCCATTCGCCATTCGCCCGAAGACACCGACGCATTGCTTGCCTGGGCGCCGACAGAGGTTTTTTCTTTCGTGCTGTACTACAAGCAGCGCAGCAGCGAGAGGGCAAGCCGAAGGTCGGCCGTGTGGACCCGCGAACTGATCGACGCCGCCCTCGCACATGGCGGCCGCTACTATCTGCCTTACCGGCTCGACGCCACGCGCGCACAATTCGAGCAGGCTTACCCGGAATTTCGCGAATTTGTAGCGCTTAAGGCTCGAATCGATCCGGGAAACAAGTTCCGGAGCCTTATGTGGAACAAGTACCTGGCTGGCTAACGAGCAAGTATTCGGCTCGGCTGACGCTTCCTGCCAGCGCCCGATTGTCTTGCGTGGTTCCTGCTCGCCCCTGGCGCCGGAATCCAACACAGCAGGCACAGGGTCATTGCTGAATTTGGGATGTATAGAATGAAGTCATGCGTCTCCTGCTGGCACTTGTGACCGTTGGTCTTGCCGTGGTTTTGGAATCCGCGGCAGGCGCACAATGGGACGAAGCTGAAGCGGCCTATGAATCGGGCGACCATGAAAGGGCTTATGTCCTCTACGAGCAGTTGGCGATAGAAGGGCAGGCGCGAGCCCAATTTCGATTGGGCTCGATGCTTGCGACAGGCACTGGCATTTCTCAGGATGACTCCAGCGCGGTCGAGTGGTACAGACAGGCGGCTGAGCAGGGGCATGCCGAAGCGCAGGCCAGCCTGGGTTACATGCATCGATTCGGCAGAGGAGTTGCCGCGGACCACGGCGAAGCGCTGAATTGGTACCGCCAGGCGGCGGATCAAGGCTCCGCGGCTGGGCAGAGTATGCTCGGAGAAATGTACAACAACGGCGTTGGCGTCCCCGAAGATGACGCAAAGGCGTTGTACTGGTATCGCAAGTCTGCGGACCAAGGATTTGCTATCGGGCAATTCAGTGTGGGTCGCATGTATTTCGATGGTGAGGGCGTTCCCAGGGACTACGCCAAAGCGATTGAGTGGTACCAGAAAGCCGCCGGGCAGGGGGCGCGGCTCGCTCAATTGCATCTTGGGGCGGCCCATGAGAACGGACAAGGCGTGCCGCAGGATGAATCGCTGGCAGCTGATTGGTACCGGAAGGCAGCAGAGCAAGGATTGCCCGAGGCGCGCTACCGGTTGGGAATGATGTATGAGGAAGGCCGCGGCGTTACCGCGGATACCAGTGAAGCGTTGCGGTGGCTAATCAGAGCTGGCATGCGGGGTCACACAGGAGCTCAGTACCATCTTGGCAGGAAAGCTCACCTGGGTATAGGAGTGCCCGTAGACCATCAAATGGCAAAGCTCTGGTATGAACAGGCGGCCGAAAAAGGGCATGCCACCGCGCAGTTCAACATTGGCTACATGTACCTGAACGGTCAGGGAGTGTCCAAGGACCCGGAGGCGGCGGCCGGCTGGTTTGAAACAGCCGCCTCGCAAGGAGACCCGCAGGCACAACACGCCCTTGGTGTCCTCTACGCCAGAGGATTGGGGGTAGTGCTGGATATCGGTAAAACGGTCGACTTATATACACAGTCGTCTGAACAGGGATACAGTCCGGCTCAGTATGCGCTCGGGCGCATGTATGCCAACGGCGATGAAGTATCGCAAGATCTCGATAAGGCGGCCTCCTGGTACCGCAGGGCTGCGGAGCAGGGTCACGCCAATGCGCAGTACCTGCTTGGCTTGTTGTACGTCAGTGGTGAAGGCGTCACCAGGGATTTCACTGAAGCCTACGCCTTGTTCAACGCGGCCTCTGCGGGCGGGAATCCGGACGCTGACGAGGTCAAGAAGATCGTCGCAGGAGGAATGAGCGCCGAGCAGATAGAACATGCGGAAGCACTGTCGCACGAGTACCTGGAGCCTGAGGCGGACTAACCCGACTGCGGTTCTTGCAGTCCAGGGCAACGCCAAAGCCGAACGAAACGGAATATTCGTTGCCCCTTTCCAGGAATAAGACAAACCCTATTTCGAACGTAGGCCCAGAAAGGTTGCGGGAGTGACAAACGGGATTTCTCGAAAAGGCGACATCACAAGGAGATCCCGGTCCCCGGCAATCAGAAAGTCCGCTCCTCCACTCAGCGCCGCACTGATCAGGACGTTGCTGTCGAGAACGATCCCTTCAGCTTTCATCCGCAAGGAGCGCATCCAGCGTGCCATCCGTCAAGCCTTTGGCGGGTGCAGACTAGGATTGCTGCTCCGTCTTTAGTCGGTTTCAAGCTGATTGCCCGTGGCAAAGGCTACTTCCGCCATCGGGGGGCGACGAGACGGCGCTTGCCGTCCTTGGACATCTTGATGTCTTTCTCTTTGAGGTTCTCGCGGTCCCATAGTTCGCAGGTGACCTGGCGGTGGCGCTGGTCCAGCGCTTCACAGTAGTTGGTGTAAAGGCAGAGGCTCACCTCGCTTCCCCGTCCGCTACGGACCTTTTCGAACCAGTCGGGATCGGCAAGAGCCTGGCGAGCCAGGCCGGCGATGTCGCCCTCTTCTTCGGTCAGCACTTTTTCGGCCTGCTCGAAGTTGTGTATGCCCCCCACCGCAACCGTAGGCGTGTCGAGACCGGCTTCGCGGATTGCGGCGCGGACCTGGCCAGCGGGCTGAAGGTTGCGGCCGAAGGGCCCCCTGGCGTCGGAGTAGTAGGAAGGCATGCACTCGTAGCCGCTGGGACCCGTGTAGGGATAGGCGGCCCAGCCCACCTTCGGTTGCTTGGCGTCTTCGAACTTTCCGCCCCGCGACAGCGATATGAAGTCCATCCCGCGCTCGGCCAGGCGCGTGGCGAAGTACGCCGCTTCGCTGGTTTCCATGCCGCCGTTCAGACAGTCCTCGGTGAGCATTCGGCAACCCACCACGTAATCGTCGCCCACCCGCTCACGAACGGTGTCGAACACTTCCACCGGGAGGCGCACGCGTCCTTCCAGGCTGCCTCCGTAGCCGTCGTCGCGTGTGTTGATTGCCGACAGAAACGAGGCCATCGTGTAGGCATGGGCGTAATGAAGCTCGACGCCGTCAAATCCCGCCCTGCGAGCTCGTTGGGCAGCGTCGGCAAAAAGCCCCGGCAGCTTCTCGGGCAAGTCGCGGATGTGCGGTAGATGGGTGTCGGTCACCCGCTCGCGGGCGCCGTGTTGCAAGGCTTCCCACTCCCGCTCGTCGAGTACGTCGATCAGTTCTTCGTCGGACATCTCCACCAGGGCAGCACGAACTTGTGCCTCCGAAGAATCAGATAAAAAATTCAAATTATCAATATGTTCAGTCGTTATCTTAAGAAATTCTTTAAGATACCGGTCTCGCCGCGGGCGCCGTCGGATACTCAAGAAATCGATGATCTGAATGAAAAGGCGCGTGTGGCCGCCACTGGCTTCGCGTACCGTCCGGGCGAGTTCGCGCAGTCCGGGCAGGAACCGGTCGTGGCCGATGCGCAGCAGCGGTCCAGACGGGATGTCCCTTATACACGTGGCTTCCACCACGATTGCCCCGGGGCGGCCTTCGGCGAAACGCCGGTACCAGTCAAGAATGTCGGGCGTGACGATCCCGTCCTCGGTGGCTCGCCACGGCACCATCGCCGGAACCCAGGTACGTTCGTTCAGCTTGCAGTGCCCGTTGCGTCCCAGCGAAAGCGGGGTAAAGAGTTTCGATTCCTTCGCCTCCTCACGGGTCGGCCAGCGGCCGGACTCGGCGACATACTTGATGCGCTCTGCGGGCCGCCACATTGCCACGGGATTTGGCCTCGCGCGGCTTAGTCGGGAATCACGGCGGTGGCTTCGATTTCCACCAGCGCCTCGGGCTCGACCAGCGCCGAGACTTGAACCAGGCTCATCGCCGGGTAATGCTTGCCGAGAACCCGCTGGTAGGCCGCGCCGACTTCGGTTTGCGCATCGAGGTAGGCCTGCCGGTCGGTGATGAACCAGGTAAGCCGCACCAGGTGTTCCGGTTGGGCGGAAGCCTCGGCGAGCACCGCCACGACGTTACGCAAGGCCTGTTCAGCCTGCTCGGAGAACGAGCCGGGGAAATTGCCTTCAGTATCCCAGCCGACTTGTCCGGCCGTGAAGACGAGGGTGCCGCGCGCCGCCACGCCGTTGGCGTAACCCTTGGGACGGGGCCAGCCGGGCGGTTGGAGAATCTCGCTCATCGCTTCGTACTTTAGCAGCGCGAAGCCGGCCTCCGCGCTTGCGCTTGCTTATCGAATCATGCCTCACCGGTGTACGATGCCGATCCTGGCAGCAAGCCCGAGGAATGAAATGTCTTCTACCGTGATGATTACCGGCGCCAATCGTGGCCTGGGCCTGGAATTTGCGAGGCAATACGCGAACGATGGCTGGCGTGTGCTGGCTACGTATCGAAATGCCGGGGACGCCGTCGATCTGCTGGAAATGGCCGACCAGGGCATCGTTCAGGCTTTCCGGCTGGACGTGTCGGATTTCGATGCCATCTCCGCGCTGGCGGATCAATTGTCCGGCGAAGCAATCGATGTCTTTTTGAGCAACGCAGGCCTGTTCGGGCCCAAACCGGGCGCCGAGTCCGATCTCCGCCAGTCCTTCGGTCACATCGACTACGGGATCATCCGCAACGTGCTGACCGTCAACACGCTCGCTCCCTTGAAATGCGCCGAGTCCTTCGTCGAGCAGATCGCGCGCAGCAAACAGCGCAAATTCGTCGCGCTTTCTTCCATAGAGGGTTCGATCAGCCGGGCGACAGCGGACCTGTACGCCTACCGCACCAGCAAGGCAGGGCTCAACATGGTCACGCGGCTGCTATCCGGCGACCTTGCTTCGCGCGGGATCACGGTGGTCAGCATCTGTCCCGGCTGGGTGAAGACCCGAATGGGCGGCGAGTTCGCCAAGCTGGAACTTCAACCTGCGATTGCCGACTTTCGCGCCCTGGTCGCCCGCCTGACCCTGGAGGAAAGCGGCTCCTTCATCGAATCCCCCGGCAACCCGCTTGCGTACTAGTGTCGTGACAGCGGATGAAGTATTGATCGAGAGGATACGTCCGGTTCTTTCCGGCCGCGAAGGCTTTTCCGAGAAGAAGATGTTTGGAGGAGTCTGCTTCCTGGTCAATGGAAACATGTGTGCCGGCACGTGGAAGGGTGCGCTCATCGTACGGCTGGGCAAGGAGAATCACGAGGAAACCCTGAAGAGGCCGCATACGAAGCCGGCCAACATCACAGGCCGCGTCATGAAGGGATGGGCGCTTGTGGAGCCGCAGGGTGTCGAATCCGATTCGGACCTCAGGGACTGGGTGGGCCAGGCGGCCGCTTTCGCCGGAACGCTTCCGGCCAAGTGACCGCCATGCGTCCCGAGTGGCTCTCGGACGAACTTTTTCCGTTCGAGAGCCGTTTCTTTTCTACGCCGTCCGGCCATGCGATGCACTATGTTGACGAAGGCGCCGGCGAGCCGATCGTCTTCGTGCATGGCAATCCGTCATGGTCGTTCGAGTTTCGGCATCTGATAGCAGGGCTGCGGTCGGAATACCGGTGCATGGCGCCCGACCACATTGGATTCGGCCTGTCGGCGCGCAGCGGTCGGGTTGAGGATCATCATCCCGAGTCCCACGCCAACGCGTTTGCCGCGCTGCTGAATGATCTGGACCTGCGGGAGATCACCTTGTTCATGACCGATTGGGGCGGGCCGATCGGGTTGGACTTCGCCCGCAGGAATCCCGATCGCGTAAAGCGCCTGGTAATCGCGAACACGTGGTGCTGGCCGGTCGCCGACGACTTTCATTTCAAGGCCTTCAGCTTCTTCATGTCGAGCTGGCTGGGCCAGTACCTCATCCAGCACCGCAACTTTTTTGTGAACCGGGTGATGCCGATGGCGGTTGGCGACCGCAGCATCCTGACACCCCGGGTCATGGCGCATTACCGCAAGGCCTTGCCGACCCCGGAGGCGCGATCGGCCTGCGCCGCTCTGCCCGGCCATATCGTGGGCGCTAGCGATTGGCTTGATGCCATCTGGAGCGAAAGGGCGGCCTTTGCCGACAAGCCTGCCCAGATTTTCTGGGGCTTCAAGGATGTCGCCTTCCGCAACAAGGAGCTGGAGCGCTGGGAGTCCGCGCTCTCGGACTACGAGACGACGAAGCTAAAGGACCATGGGCATTTTCTGGCGGAAGAAGCTCCTGATGTGTTGATCGCGCGCCTGCGGGCATTCCTGGCCCGCGAGTAGAAATCTACGGTTTCCCTGTCTTGGAACGGGAACGAAGACGCAACACCCAGTCCCTTATAGCCATACCTGCCAGAGAGCGATTACGGCAAGCGTAGCTCAGGATTCCAAAGGCCAGCAGTACACCCAGTGCGATCAGCACACTGCCGGCGACGGAAATGCCGGACATCAGCGAGAGCAAGAAGAAACTAAGACTGTTGAACAAGAAAAGAGGCACATAGAGGACCGGGAGATCTCGGTACTTTTCGTAGCTGTAGCTGCCGAACTTCTTCTCAAGCTCGTTTGCCTTCCGAAGTGTCGATCTGAATGCCATGTCCTTTCCCGGATTGTAGTCGGAGTATCGCCGTTACTCAGAGTACCAGGGTTTTCTTGCATCACGCGTCGAGCGGATTTCGTTGGCCGTCTGCTAACATCCGACCACTCCTTGATTTGTCCTCCCGGTAACTCCAATGAAACTTTTCCGGATTCATGCTCTTGTGGCCTTCACGGCCTTGTCTTTCTCCCAAACCGCCCACGCCCAGGATTCCAACCTGTTCGAGGTCGAGCGGCTGGGATCTGCGGGACCGGTCGTCCTGTTTCTGCCGGCAATCGACTGCCACGCCGATGTCTGGCGGCCGGTGATGGAGTCGCTGGCGGGCGAGTACCGGACCATTGCCGTTACGCCCGTAGGGATGGCGGGGGTGGCGCCCGCAGGGCTCCAGAACAGTTTCTTCGGAGAAATTGTTCCGGAATTGTCGCTGCTTTTAGCTGCGGAGCAGGCGACGGGCGCGACGGTGGTGGGCCATGCGCTCGGAGGCATGACCGCCCTGATGCTCGCGAAGGCGGAACCGGACCGGGTCGCACAGGTACTAGTAGTGGACACTCTACCTTTCATGCTGGCCATGATGGGGCCGGGCATGACGGCGGAAGCGGCGAAACCCATGGCTGACATGATGGTCCAGCAAATGAACGCGATGCCTGAAGAAATGTACCAGAACGCCCGCACGGGCGAGCTGCGCATGCTGTCGAAGTCTCCGGAGTTTCGTTCCAGGCTTGAGGAGTGGATGCTCGCATCCGATCGGGCCACCGTCGTCAACGCGATGAAGGAATCGATTTCGACGGACCTGAGGCCGGAGCTGGCGGAAATTGCCCAGCCTATAGTTGTGCTTGCCGCCTGGGATTCGTCCGTCATTCCGGTGCCCAAAGACATGATTCAGAGTGCGTATGACCAGCAATACTCCAGCGCCCCCAACGCCCGCGTCGTACTCGTCGAGAACAGCCTGAGTTACGTCATGATCGATCAGCCCGAAGCCTTCGGGTCGGCCTTGAACGAATTGCTGGGACGCTGACGAAGGCGCCACCGGGCCAGGCGGTCGGCGCAATAGCCGAAGGTTCGCCGTTCATGCAGGTTGCCAGGGTCGTTCTGGCGTATTCCGGGGGTCTGGATACGTCGGTAATCTGCAGGTGGCTGCAGGATACCTACCGTGCCGAGGTGGTGACCTTCACTGCCGACATCGGCCAGGGCGAGGAGGTGGAGCCGGCGCGCGCCAAGGCCCGGGAGATGGGCGTTGAAGAAATCCATGTCGAGGACCTGAAGGAATCCTTTGCACGGGACTATGTGTTTCCGATGTTCCGCGCGAATGCACTGTACGAGGGGGAATATCTGCTCGGTACCAGTATCGCCCGCCCGCTGATCGCCAAACGGCTGGTGGAAATCGCTTCGGAGACCGGCACCGACGCCATCGCGCACGGCGCCACTGGCAAGGGCAACGATCAGGTGCGTTTCGAGTTGAGCGCCTACGCGCTCAATCCCGATATCAAGGTGATCGCTCCGTGGCGCGAGTGGGACCTGAATTCCCGGGAAAAGCTGCTGGAGTACTGCCGGCAACGGGCGATTCCCGTGGACTACGAGCAGCAGGAGGGCAGGTCGCCGTATTCGATGGACGCAAACCTGTTGCACATCTCCTACGAGGGCGGCGACCTCGAAGATCCCTGGCAGGCGCCACACGAGAGTATGTGGCGCTGGACCGTGGCGCCGGAGTCGGCGCCGGATGAACCGGGTATTGTCGAGATTGAGTTCTTGCGCGGCGACCCGCAAGCGCTGGACGGCGAGCCGCTCAGTCCTGCCGCGCTCCTCGCCCGCCTTAATGAACTGGGCAGTGCGCATGGCGTTGGCCGCCAGGACCTGGTCGAGAACCGCTATGTGGGCATGAAGTCGCGCGGCTGCTACGAGACACCGGGAGGCACGATTCTGCTAAAGGCGCACCGGGCGATCGAGTCACTGACGCTGGACCGCGAAGTGGCGCACCTCAAGGACGAACTGATGCCCCGTTATGCCAATCTGATCTACAGCGGCTACTGGTGGTCGCCGGAACGCAAGGCGCTGCAGGCCCTGATCGACGAGTCGCAACAACCGGTCAATGGCGTCGTGCGGCTGAAGCTCTACAAGGGCGCCGTCAGCGTGCTCGGACGCCGTTCGCCGGACAGTCTTTACGACGAGAACATCGCCACGTTCGAGGACGACCGCGGCGCGTACAGCCAGGAGGACGCAACCGGGTTCATCCGGCTGAACGCACTGCGCCTGCGCCTGGCCGCAAAGCTCGGGCGCAAGTTGTAGGAGCAACAGCCCTCAAGGTATCAATGGCTTTCCTGCAATGACGCGGCAACGCCGGTCACAACGGTTTCGTGAATGGTTTCGATGCTTTCCAGGCCATCGATTCTGAGAAAAGTCTCGTCGGCGGCGCCTTCGAACCCAAGGCGTACCTTTTCGAGAAAAGCCAGGTCCTGTTCTTCCACGCTGCTCCACTTGCCGTCGCGCGAGTGAATGCGTTCGTGACAGACGCGACCTGGAATGTCCAGAAACACAGTCAGCATGGGCTTCGGAATGCCTGGATTGTGTTGCCGGACAAACTCGCAATCAATTCCGCGCGCAAAGAAGAACGCCTCGGCCGAGTAGTAGTAGCGATCGCACAAGACAATTTTCCCGGCCGAAAGCGCGGGCTCGACGACGGTCCTTAAGTGAAACTGCCTGTCCAGCGCGGATAGCATCACCAGGCTTTCCATCCCGCCTTCTGCAACGTTCGACCTGAAAAAGTTCCGCACCGCCGGATGTTTGCGGTAGAAATCGCCGGGCTGCCTTGTAGCCAGTACTTTGTGCCCCCGATCAAGCAGCCATTTCTCCGCAAGCTTCAGTTGCGTGGTCTTGCCGCATCCATCGATACCGCAAAAGGCGATCAATCTGCCGTTGCCGGCCGCATTCTTCAACACGTATGCCCCACGAACAGCATCTATCGATGCCTCCAATACACTGCGCTGCTATATTGCCAGCCTGCCACTTGCACCCTTTTTCGACAAACGCCCATGATCGATAAGGCTCCTGAATTTGCCGTTTCCCGGCCTTGTTTCGGTATTACGGCGCTGATCGCCTTATTGCTGCTATCGGGATGCGAGGTGCAGTTAAGGGGGGAAATACCCGAGCCAACGGCCCAGGCATTGACTGAACGGAGAGGCAAAACTCTGGATGGCTGGGAACCGGTAGTCGTTGATGGAACGACGCTCAGGTCGGTCCTGGACCGGGCCACACCCATCATTGTCAGCAGTACAGCTGATATTTCCTTCGAATTGGCGGGCGCTCCCGAGAGCGACGAGAAGGGCGAATCGGGACCAGAAACCTGGAAATTCACATTTCATTGGGAAATCAAGACAGGGGAGACGCTTGGCGCGGCCGCGGTCGTCGCGGATGACGGCTATATTCTTACGGCGGCCCACGTAGTCGACGAGCCGCCGATCGACCTGATCGCGCTTGTTGAGAATGACGACGGTGATCCGCATTTTCTGAGATCGCCTGTTCGCGTTGTCTGGGCTCCCGACGCTCGCTCCAGCGAAATCGACCTGGCTGTCGTACACGCCAGTGTCGGTCCGCTTGAGGCATTCCGCTTGGCGGACAAGACTGCTGAGACCGACGACCGGATAATCACCGGCGGATGGCCGGTGACGAACATGCCACTCGAATCCGATTGGTCACGCTTGTCCGCTGGCCGGGTACTGTCGGTTACAGAGCGGGACGCCGAGGGTTTGTCACCTGCCGTTACGATCTTGCACCACGACGCTCCCATTGTTCACGGCGACAGCGGAGGCCCTGTTCTCGACGCCAAGGGCTATTTGCTCGGCGTCAATAGCACGTTCTCCTTTGATCTCAACTGGTTGGAATGGTTCGCTGCCATACTTGGCCGCGTGCCAAGTCAACTGGATTTGGACAAGTACTCGGCCAAGGCGATCATGCCGGACCCGGAGTGGTTGCGCGAAGTGATCGAGAATGACCGCCGCCTTACCGCCGGTAATCCAGACTCCCCTTAGTGCGATTCACCCCCCATTTCGGCGGGGTCCCTTTCCGGCGAAGAGCCTTGGTCAGCGCACGTGCAGACGCTCTGTCCAAAGCGCCCGTCGCCAGGATGGACTTTGGCAATTGCTCCTGTTCAATAGCCCAGTACGCTGTAGTTGCCGTCGACGAGCAGACGGATGGAGACGTACAGACCCAGCAGCGCACACAGCACCCAGAAGGAATTGATCGCGAGGATAAAAATATAGATCTCGCGCCGGCTGATCAGGGTTTGCCGTTTGGCCACGAAGAAGCTGACCCAGTAGAGTGACGTTACGTAGGCCCATTGCCAGAACAGCATTACGCCGACAATGCCCGCAATCAGAGGGGACAGGAACTCCACCGTAAATGCCGCATAGAGGATCAGCGTCGGAACGGGTGTTACAAAGCCGTTGGCGATGTCCACGTTGAAGCCGTACGTCCGACGGTCCGCATAAGAGGCGTCGTACTGGCAGTAGGCTGCCCAGACGTCGGCCCAGATCGTCGGCGACAGCATCTGTTTGAGGGGGATTCTCGTGGCAAAGAACTCGAGGGCGGGCGACCGGCCGGTTTCGCGCCGTTTTTCACGCCAATATTCGGTGCGCGTCTCGATATAGTCGCGCCGGAAAAACAGACATGCCTCCCAATAGCAGATCAGCAGATTGGTCGAGAAAAACAGGCTGAAAACCGCATGAAGGAAGTTCAGATCGCCGTGAGCATAGAAGCGTAGGGCGATGCCGGGGACCGCCATGATCGCGATCATCAGCGTCACGAGCAATCCTGCCGAAACCGTGAGGCCGGTCCGTTTTGCGTCTCGGTCGGGAGTCGTTGGGGTGGCGCGCTTTTCGGGCATGTCGTTCTTTACGGGGGGTTCGACGCCGGCCCTCAATAGACAAACGGGACCATCGAATAAGGCACCCGCTTCGTATAGCGTCCCCACAGTTCGCCATACTTGGCGCGGCAGCGGCGGTCATCGCGCCGGGAGCGATGCCACAAGAGGCTCGCCAGCCAGGCGGGCAACAGGTACGGTGCCCATGATGCGAACCCCGTGGTGAGCGCAAACGAGAGATAGACGCAGACTTCGCCCGTGTAGTTGAGATGCCGCCCGATTCCCCAGAACCCGGAAACCAGCAGCCGCCCATCCAGCGATTCGGCGGGTTTCCCCCAGATCGTGATCCCCGGGTCGCGCTTGAAGCGGTGCTTTTGCCCGTTGGCGCCGCGGAACAGCCAGAATCCGAAGGCGAACAGCGCGACGATCGCAGCTGCCGCCACCGGGCTCAGCGGTGGTCCCGATGCGTCCACCAGCCACCATCCGGCGATGCAATAGAAAAAGGGCACCAGCACGTAGTCGCCCCAGATCAGATTCCATCCGAAACGCTCGCTGATCATGTCCCAGGTGTGGACCATTCCGCCTTCGAAATGGAAGTAGTTGAGCACATACGCGAACGTAAAGACCTGGTAGAGCATCATTGCCAGTGTCAGTTCGCCGTGGGTTTCGTACTGCGTTACGGCAAACGATGCATTGAAGAGCGCCAGGGCGATGAGCGAAGGCCGGTAGCTGAACAGCTTCAGGTCCACACCGAGGAAGGTCGGATTGAGCTCCACGCCCATCAGGAAACCTCGCCAGGATTCCGTCGATCTGCCCCGCGTCCGGTGGCCCCGCCAAAACAGCCAGGCGGAAAGCGCGAAAGCAAAACCGTTCGCGACCACGAACAAGGCGAAAAAGTGGCTATGCAGCACCGAGAGAGAGAACCAGCCAAAGAGCTGGGCGAGAGCCACTGCCAGCGCGGTCATCAGCAACAGGGCGAGACCATTGAGCTTGTAGGTGATGGGTTTTTCGCCGAGATCCGGCCCGGTGATCTTGCGTCCGGGCAGAAGGGTCGAGCCCAGAAACAGGAAAACGAGGAACGCCGCCATCATGACCGCTGCTTCGATCAACATGCCGCCCGATAGCGTGGGCAAGGTGAGTTGCGGCTCAATCACTGGCATCGCGTAGGTTACATGCGTACGATCCTTTTTGACAACACTGCCCAAGCCTGTCAATTTAGGCACTTGATCCAAACGTAAGGCGGGGGAGCGGCGATGCCGAGAAAGGTTGCCATTATCGGTGCGGGAGTTTCAGGACTGGGGGTGGCCTGGGCGCTGAATCGGCATCCCGATCGATTCGATTTTCGCCTTTTCGAGGCGCAGGCTCAGATCGGCGGCAATGCGGTAACCGCCGACATGCCGCAAGACGATGGAACTTCAATCCCGTTCGATATATCCGTCACTGCGTGCATTCCCTCCGTCTACCAGAATATTTGTCAGTTCCTCAAGCAAAACGGAGTGGACCTGGTCGAGACCCGGTTCAACTACAGCGTCAGGTATCGGGGCGAGGTCTACGCGCACGATTTCGATTCCGGGATTCGAGAGCAGCTGCTGCCGGAAATCGAAAAGTTCCAGAAGCTCCTGCGTCGTCTGCATTGGTTTGGACGTCTCAGTCATACGCGATCCAGATTGCTCGGCGCCCTCAATCCGTTCAACTACATCAGTATGGGCACCGTGCTCAACTTCGGCAGATTTTCCGGGGATTTCAGGTACAAGGTGTTAAAGCCCATGTTCGTGAACTTCCTGATGGCCACGAACGTGTTCGACATGCCTGCTTCGCTTTTTTCCAGGTATCTGGAGTTCTTCAACATAGAAACCGCAACCCCGATGCAGACCTGGGAACGGGGCACGCGGCGTGTCTACGAGAAAATGTCGGCCGGCTTCCGCGACAGGATTTACCTCGAAAGGCCGGTGCGAAAAGTGTACCGGGGTCCGTCCGAAGTGGTCGTGGAGGACGAAAGCGGAAACACGGAAACGTTCGATGATGTGGTTTTCGCCTGCAACGCGAACCAGACGCTGATGATGCTGGATAAACCGACGTTTCTGGAGGGCTCGCTGCTTTCTTCGGTCCGTTACGAGAGCGAACTGCACAACCATACCGTTGTGCACTCGGATGCCTCGGTCCTTCCGGACAACGCCGTCAAGCCACTGGCCACCCGGAGCAACCACATCGAGCAGTACGGTGTCCGGCCCGACAATTACGAGATCACCTACATCATGCATAACCAGCAGCCCTGGGCGCACCGGTCGGACAAGCCCTGCCTGGTGACCTACAACCCGATCAGTCGTATCGACGAAGGCAAGGTCGTCAAGAAGTGGTGGTTTCAGCACATCGTCCACGACGTACGCCACATTGCGCTTCTAATCCAGTTCTTCCGTTTCATTCAGGGCAAGAGGAGGACGTGGCACTGCGGCGCCCACACTCTGATCAACAGCCAGGAAACCTGCTTCGTTACCGGCCTTGTCACGGCGAGACAGCTCGGAGCGGACTATCCGTTTACGGATACCGAAGCGCGGAAGTGGTTCAACTTCTACGGACGAACGATGTACGGCTGGCGTTTCAGAAAGGCCTGAGTCTCAAGAGCAAGGAACGATGCCTGACACCCAATCTCCAGATACAAGGCGGACGGTCCGGCGGCGGTATTACCGCCCGCCGTTCGTCGGCGTGATTGCGTTTTTCGCCGTGCTTCTTGCCTTGCCGGTGGCCCATTCCTTTGTGATTGTCGTCAGGGACCTCATCGGCTACGAGAATGCCGGCGGATTGTTTCTCGGTATTGGCGCCGTAGCCGCGGTTTTCTTGCTGATCGGCACCAAGCGAAACGATGAAGTCAGCGGCACTTTGCTCGGGTTTGCCGCCGGGATGCTGATCTGGATCGGCTGGGCCTCCTATTCCTTCAAGTTCAACGAGGTCTCGCTTCAGTTGCCCATGCCGGAGGTGGGACCGGGCGTGAAGTGGCCCGCACATCTGCTCTACATCCAGGGGTCCTTCGGAATCTGCGTAGCGACGCTGCTCTTCTTTGTCTTCAACAAGAACAGCCGCTGCAATGCCTTTCACTGGATCCAGAAGGCCGGGCGTCTCAATCTCGGCGAGCGCGAGCCGGGGAAAGCGCGGAATATCTGCCGCATTACGTTTCTGGAAACCCTCTATGTGACCTGGTTCTTCTATGGTGCTTCGCTGTTTCTCGGCGACGCCCGGTTTCTCGGTTATGGCCATCCCGTGACGTACGGCATTGCCGCTGCACTGGCGGTCTGGGGATGCTATCTGCTGTGGCGGCTGACAAAATTTACGCGGGTGATGGCTGCCATTCGGTATGCCATTCCCACCAAGGCCATCTTCTGGATTCCCTTCGGCGAGCTGGCGCCGCGCTATGGGTTCTACGACGAAGTCTGGCTCAAACCGCTAGAATACTCGGCGGCCATGTGGACCGTTCTTGTCGTCTTTGTCGTCGTCTTCCTGGCCACCGGTTTTCTGCCTCAGCGCCGCCAGCACTGATGGCCTGGAATAGGCGCCCCGAGTCGGAGCCCGGTTTGCATCGGAGTCTCACTGTATGACGCGGTTTCTTGCAGCAATTGCCTTCTTGTCGGCCGCAATGGCGGGCGCCCAGGAACCGCCCGCCATGATTGAATGGCCGTACGTCGGCGCCGAGCCGGCGCAAACCAAGTATTCCCCGGCCGAGGGAGTCACGGCCGCCAACGCAAGTGATCTGGATATCGCCTGGCAATGGGAGCCGAACGAGAAGGCCCTGGAGCAGCATGGCACGCGGCCGGGTCAGTTTCAGGCGACGCCGATCATGATCGGCAACGTATTGTTCCTCTCGACCATGTACACCCGCGTGGCGGCTCTTGACGCGGAGACCGGCGCTGAACAGTGGACCTTCGACCCGAAGGCCTACGCGGGCGGACCCGAGGGTGCTGGCCCAAGCGGCTTCAAGCATCGGGGCATCGCTTACTGGGACGGTGGGGACGAAGCGCGTATCTTCCTCAACAGTCGTGACCGTTTGTACGCGATTGACGCTGCGACCGGTGCGCTGGACAGCGGCTTTGGGGAAAGCGGGAGCGTTGTGCTGACCGAGGGCCATGGCCGGCCGGTTACCCGCAACGAGTTCGACCAGACCTCGCCTCCGGTCGTCTTCGAGGGCCTGGTGATCGTGGGCAGCCGCGTGCCCGACGGGGTGCAGCGCAAGTTCGACCCGCCCGGAACGGTGCAGGCCTTCGATGTCCGCACCGGCGAGCGGCGCTGGGTGTTCTTCACTATCCCGCAATCGGGCGACGAGGTCGGCGCGGAAACCTGGGAGGACGAATCGTGGCGTTACACCGGGCACGCCAACGTGTGGGGGCTGATGTCGCTCGACGTCGAGCGCGGACTCCTCTACGTGCCTACGAGCACGCCGAGCAGCGACTATTGGGGTGGCGACCGGGTGGGCGCGAACCTGTTTGCCGAGTCCCTGGTGTGCCTGGACGCGCACACCGGCGAGCGGCAGTGGCACTTCCAGACCGTGCATCACGGTGTATGGGACTACGATCTGTCCGCGGCGCCGAACCTGGTGACGTTTACGGTGGACGGGCGCGAGATCGACGCGGTGGCGCAAGTGGCGAAGAACGGCTTCACCTACGTGTTCGATCGGGTAACGGGCAGACCGGTATGGCCGATCGAGGAGCGTGCGGTGGACACGACGACAGACGTGCCGGGCGAGGTGTTGTATCCCACGCAGCCTTTCCCGACCCGGCCGCCGCCGTTTGGAAGGCAAGGGGTGTCGCTGGAAGATGCGAACGATCTCACTCCCGAGATCCATGCACTGGCGGTCGCCAGGATGAAGGAGTTTCGGCTGGGCCCGCTGTACACGCCGCCAAGTCTTCAGGGGACGCTCCAGCGCCCGGGCGCGAGCGGCGGGGCGAACTGGGGCGGGGCGGCGTTCGACGCAGAGACCGGGCTCTTGTACGTTCGGACTTCCGAAGAAGCGGACACGAACCAGCTGTGCGAGAACCTGGGAGATGACCCGCGGGTCGATGTCGAGTACAGCAATAACTGCCCATACGGCGCGACGCTGGTGATGTTCAGGGAAGCCGGAGGACCGGGCGCCGCGCATGCTCCCGAGAACAAGCTCGGCCCGATCCCGCTTACCCGGCCACCCTACGCGCGCCTGGTGGCGATCGACCTCAACGCGGGGGAAATCGCATGGAAGGCGCCCTTCGGTGAAGGGAACGAGGAGATCCGCTCGCACCCGCTGCTTCGCGGCGTCGAATTACCGGATCGCCTGGGCACGCTCGGCAATTCCGGACCCCTGGTGACCAGGGGAGGGCTGGTGTTCCTCGGCGGCGGCGACCCGTACCTGTATGCCTTCGACAAGGCGACAGGCGCCGAGGTCTGGCGTGGCGCGACGCCGTATCCGACCAACGGCAACCCGATGACCTACCGGGCGCGCTCGGGGCGGCAGTTCGTCGTAGTCGCCACGGGCAGCGGGGCGGATGCCGCGCTTGTCGCATTCGCGCGGCCGAAGTAACCGGAACCGTGCCGGCAAGCGCCTGATGTTGAGCAGCCTGCGCAACGAGAAGCGGCCGCCTTATGCGCGCGGCACCCTCTGGGCGGACTTGAGGGCCGGCATAACCTTGTCGGCATCCTATGTCCCGAATGCCATGGCGCTCGGGATCATTTCGGGCATGGGGCCTCTGGCAGGACTCTGGTGCGGAGTTTTCGTGGGGATAATCGCTGCAATGTTCGGCGGCACGCGGGCGCTCGTAAGCGGCCCCAGCGCCGTACTTGCGGTAGTCACAGCGACCCTGCTGCTGGGCGACCAGTTCTCCCTGCCGCAACTGGCGCTGATCATCGTGATGGCCGGGTGCATACAGGTCGCGCTCGGTCTCGCCGGCGTCGGCCGCTTTGTTTCCTACATCCCCCACATTGTCCTCACCGGGTTCATGTCGGGCATCGGGGTGCTGCTTCTCTGGTCGCAGCTGACCAGGCTGGTTCGCCTCGGGACGAGCGATCTGGTCGTGGCCGGATGTTGCCTGGCGCTGTTGTTGGCCTGGCCGGCCCGGGTCGCCAGGTACCTGCCCGCGGTGCTGGCGGTCATCGCAATCGGCTGGGTCATGTCGCAGTTCCTGCCCGACGTCGAGCAGCTTGGACCGGTCCCGGTCGGACTGCCGACCCCTGTTCTGGAGATGCCGTCGCTTGACTTTGTGTCCGAGGCCGTCGGCCCGGCAGTGCTTATCGCGCTGATCAGCTCGATCTACACCCTGATGTGGGCGCTGATCGCCGACAGCTTCACCGGCTCCCAGCACAATCCGAACCGCGAGTTATTCGGCCTAGGCCTTGGCAACCTCGCCGCGGGAATCGTCGGCATCATGCCCGGCAGCGCGACCATAGCCACCATGACTTCACGTAGCTTCGGCGGAAAAACCGTGGTGGCGGGCATCATCTGCCTGGTCATTATCACGGTGCTTGTCCTGGGGCTGGGTCCCTATGCGGCGCCGCTTCCGATGGCGGCGCTTTCCGCTATCGTCATGGCCGTGGGCTGGAAGCTGATCGATTTCTCGTTCCTGCTCAAGGTGCCTCGTATGGATCCCCGGCACTCTTCGGTCATGCTGCTGATCATGGGCGTGACCATCTTTGTGGATCCACTGTTTGCCATCGTGTTCGGCGTCATCGCCGCGTACATGGTCAACGCCACGCAACTGCAATCGCTGGAGCTTGATAGCGTGATTTCGACTCCGCTTCTGGATTCCACATTCAGTGCGGACGCGACAGAGGACTTCGAGGCGCGAATAGGCCTGTTGGCCTTCCGCGGTTCATTCACGGTATCTTCCTCACGCAAGCTGATCCGCCTGCTCGGCGCCGATATCCGCGATCATGAAGTCGTGATCATCGACCTTTCGAAAACCACTCATTTCGACGACAGCGCCTCGCACCTGCTGGCCCTGCTTATCGACCAGGCGAAGCGGACCGATACGAAAATCGTTGTCTTCGGCTTGAGTGACCGCATCCGCAGGACGCTCTACGCCTTCGATGTGCTCGCCAGGATCCCCGAAGATCGAATTGTGGAAACCGAGATGGAAGCCAGGGACCTGGCCTGGTCGCTGCTGTAATCGCCTTGCGCCATTTGCGCCCACCGAGGCATCATTGCCGCTCCTAGTGCAATACACCGTGAAGCAAGTGGATCGTAGTGACTTTCTCCTGAATACCGCGACGGCGGCGGCAGCTTCCTTTGCGCCGGGCATGTCCATCGAATCGAAGGCCGAAGCGGTTGAAGCGATGGCCATGGAATCCCTGGACCGTCGCGCCCTGGAACAGCTGGAGGCGGATGTGGGTGTAGCGCGTCCATGGCTTGCCACACCCGAATTGTCCTTGCCCCAGCCTGCCAGGACCATCAGCGGCAAACCTGTCGCCGCCTGCGAACCGCCCAACAGCCGCATGATGATGGGCAGCGACCCACGCTTGCCGCCCATGCCGGACAGGCCCACCTTGCTGGATTTCTTTCAACGCCGCTGGCATCCGGCAAGTCATTTGCTGCAGAGCGCCAATCGCGCTCTTGACGATGGGCATGAGGAAAAGGTCGTGCTCGCCTGCCTACTTCATGACGTATCCATTTGCGGTCTGATTCGCACCGACCATGGCTATTGGGGAGCGCAATTGATCGAGCCCTATGTCGACGAAGAAGTAGCCTGGGCGGTTCGTGCTCACCAGGCGCTGCGTTTCTTTCCCGACCCGTCCGTTGGCTACGAGTATCCGGAACTTTATGTCACTCTTTTCGGTGGAAATTACACGCCGAGCGACTACATCCTGCGGGCCTACGAGGAAGCAAGGGACCACAGGTACTACATGACGGCGCGGCTGATCTGCCTCTACGACCTCTACTCCTTCGATCCCGACGCCGATATTGAAATCGACAGGTTCGTCGACATCATCGGCCGCAACTTCCGCCAGCCCAAAGAAGGCCTGGGTTTTGACAACAGCCCCGTGGCCCACATCTGGCGCACCATGATCTGGCCGAACAACGTTATGTAGCAGACAGGGGAGGCCGACCGTTCCTATGAAAGCCGTTACAGCAAGCATCGCTCTCGTTCTGGTCTCATCGGCCCTTGTCGCCCAGCCTTCGAAAGATGCTGGTGATGACAGTCTTCATACGGACCTGGCCCGTATCGTCGGCCTCGAGAACGAAGAGCGCGGGGACACGCTACTTCAGATGTTCCGGGAGCATGGTTTCGATCCCGAGGTACAAGAGTTTCGAAGTCCGGTGAGGGATCGCAATTCGCCGGCCGTCGGAAGAAACCTGATCGTTACCCTTGGCGAGGGTCCCCGCGATATCGTGGTGGGTGCGCACTACGATGTGGTTCGGCTGCGGGACGGCAATGTCTCGCAGGGCGCCGTGGACAACGGTGCGGCCTCTGTCGTTCTGACCCGGGTGGCCGAGACTCTGCGGCAACGCGATCTGAATCACCGTATCCGGGTCGTTCTCTTCGACCTCGAGGAGATCGGGCTCGTCGGGTCCGGCGCCTTTGTAAGGAACGCAGACACAGACCGTATCGCGGCGATGATCAACGTTGACGTAATAACCGACGACGGCGTCCTCATGTATGGGCCGACTTCGCATGCCGGAAACGAGGCGGTTTACCGTAGTCTGCGGCTGGTGTGTGCCCGCGCAACGATTACATGCATGGATTTCCCCCTATACCCCCCAAGCGACGATCGTCCCTTTCAGGCTGCCGGGATTCCGAACGTCTCACTCGCCATGAACGGGGCCGTTTCATCGCATGAATTCTGGCTCTTTCTGAATGCGCGAGGCCAGTCCGGGTTGCGGCCGGGCTTCCTTCCCGATGTCCTTGAGATCATTCATACGAGCGAGGACACCATTGAACGCGTTAGTAGCGCGGCCATGACCCGGGTGCACGATGCGGTCGTCGAGCTCGTGCTCGAACTGGACAGGGCTCTTTGACCCCGCGCTGCATCCTTGCGGCGGCGTGCTGGATTGCTCTTGCAGCAAGTGGTTCCGCCACAGCCCAGGAACCGGGTAATGGCCGTTACCGGATCGCGGCGTCTCAGGGACGGGAAGTCGTTGTGCTTCCGACCACCCGTTCCCGGGGACAGGTTCAGGTGGCGCAGAAGTCCATTGCCGGACGTTCATTTGAGACGGATTCTCAAAGAATTCACGTCATTTATTTTGAGGGAAAGACGTTTCAGGCCGCCACGCCACTGGAAGGCCCATCATCCCGCATCGCTTTTGATCCCTCGCGGCGGGCGTTTGCTCCATTGCTGCCCAGTATCCGGGTCGAGCTGGACAATGAAGCGCAACTGGAATCAATCACCGAGTTGACCGGGGCCACGAAATCCGTTTTCTTCGAGAGGCTGGGTTTTGCCATTGTCGAACTGCCGGAGACCTTGCATCCGGTCCAGGCCATTGAACGGCTGAAGTCGGCTTCCGGGCAACCCAAGGCGACCATTCGCCTCCGCGGGCCGCCCATCGAGTGGCGTTAGCGTCCATGTCCCGTACCCTGTCTTCGCTCGTTTGTTGCCTGCTGGTGAGCGCGTGTGGTGGTGGCAGTGAGCCGCCGCCGCCAGTCGTGTCGTTATCGGGCGGCTCTATGGCCACGGTTCAGGAATCCCGCAACCCGACGGTGCAAATCAACGTCGCGGTCAGTTCAACGGCGCACGCCGGACTGGCCATCCCACTTGAATTTTCCGGTTCGGCAACCCGGGACCATGACTACACGGTCAGCTCGGACTCCATCATCGTGCCCCCGAATGCGCGGTCCTCCGGCATTGCAATTAATGTATTCCGCGATTTCGACCTGGAAGGGGACGAAACGATCGAAGTCACTCTTGGGCCCATCAAGGGAAATGCCCAGGCTGGCGCGGCATCCAGTTTCACCGTGAATATTCTGGACGGGGAGGCGGCGGCTGTTGACAAGATGCGGGAACAAAGCGCTGGCGAGGGGCTGGTCACGCCCGCGTTTTTTGCCGTCACCGAGGCGGCCGTTGATTTTGTGGTCTTGGCTTTCACTTTTCCCGACGAGGATGCACCGTCCATTCAACTGGTTGCGGAGTGGTCCAGCGACGCCGGCTTCGCCACGGACGTGAACCTGCTCGGCGTCTTTGATATTCCGGTGTTTGATTTTGACACGATGGTGTTTCTGCCTCCCTACGCATTCAGCCTGCCTCTCAATAATCTGGCGGCGAATGAAAGCTATTTTGTCCGGGTTTATCTGGCCAGTGCGATGCGCGGAGCGGGTGACGGGCCGGACGGCGAAGGCGATGGCATTTTCCAGTTTTCGTTCGCCACGAATCCAGAGGGGAAGGTTGTCACGCGATGCGAGGCCCCGGACCGGCCAGGCGGTTTCGGCGGATCCGATCCATTATTCGCGGAGCAATGGCATTTGAGCAACACGGGACAATCCGGTTTCTCCAGAAACCGTGGTGTACCCGGTGCCGACCTGCAGATGAGCAAGGCGATTCGCGAGGGTCAGAACGGCAGCGGCATAAGGTTGGCGGTAGTGGACACGGGGTTGGAAATATGCCATCCCGATCTGGCCGCCAATGTCGAGCCGGGTCAATCGTTCAATTTCCTGTTTGCAGGCAGCGCCGGTTCGTCTCCTGCGGATCCCTTCAATCTCGACGTGCTAGGAGATCACGGCACCAGCGTGGCGGGAGTGGCGGCGGCGGTTGCGAACAATGGTTTGGGAGGGCGTGGCGTGGCTCCCGGCGTGGCGCTGCGGGGCTATAACGCCGGCAGCTTTTTCGCGGATCCTCAACTCAGCCTGCTGCAGAGCCTGGGTGGAAGTCGCAGCTATCCCGATTCCCAGAGCGTCGACATTTTCAATATGAGTTTCGGCACGGTAGCGCCGTCCGAGAATGCTCAAGAGGACTTTGTGCGGCTCATGAAAATGGGCACCAGTGAACTTCGGTCGGGCCGAGGGGCGCTATACGTCAAGGCGGCGGGTAACGGATTCAACGGATGCCGGTCGCCGCATCCACTCAATTCCGAAATCGGCTGCCTGGGCAGCAACTCGGATCCCGATGAGAATCTGCCGTACCTGATTAACGTTGGGGCTTTCAGCGCCGACGACGTCAAGTCATCGTACTCGAGCGCCGGCGCCAACCTGTGGGTCGTCGCCCCCGGTGGTGAGGGCGGGATCGAGCACCCGGGCATCATCACTACGGATCAATCCGGTGTCGACAAGGGTTACGACCTTGCAGGCGGTGAAGACCCGCCGGGGGGCAATGGGATCGACCCGGACGGCGACTATGTGAGCACGTTTGGAGGCACGTCGTCCGCCGCTCCGGCCACAGCCGGCGCGATCGCAGTTCTGTTGGGCGTCAATCCTGAACTGACCTGGCGCGACGTCAAACACATTCTCGCCTCGTCCGCGCGAACCATCGATCCGGACAGGGCTGAGGTTCGAGCCGCTTTCAACGGCAAGCCCCATGTCGTGCAGCATGCCTGGGAATCCAACGCAGCGGGGTACCGCTATCACAACTGGTATGGCTTCGGGGCGCTGGCCCTGGATGAAGCCGTCTCCATGGCCTCCACACATGTACCAGGCAGCCTGGGTGAGTTTGTTGAATCCCCATGGTTTTCGGCGGCCGAAGGTGGGCCGTTACTCCTGGCTGTTCCGGACGAGGACGGAGGCGGTGTCTCGGATACGCTTTCGGTCGCCGGCTTGCCTGAATCGGCCGACATCGAAGCGGTGATTCTTGAAATCTCGGTTGATCACAGTTACGCGTCCGATCTGGGCGTGACGATCACTTCGCCAGGCGGCACCAGGAGCGTCGTGCATGCGCCGCTCAACCCCGCGCTGGACGGGTTCCCCGGATTGCGCCAGTGGCAATTGCTGAGCAATGCGTTCTACGGCGAAGGGCCAAACGGCGAATGGAAGATCCAGGTTGTTGACCTGGCGCCGGAAGATACCGGCCACTTAAACTCGTGGCGGCTGCGTTTCTTCTATGGAGATCATGCCGGCGAGTGACACCGGCCATACTGGTTTTGCAGCATCCCAAGGTCGGGTCGCATTCGATTCGGAGTTAGAACGGGCGGCAAGCGGGGGACGCTACTTCCGGGCGCAGACCATCAGGTTTCCGTAAAGCGTCGTCTCCCTGATGGACTTGTCCCGGAACCGGGGAATCCCTTCACCAAGCTGGACATTGTTCTTGTCAAACCCTGCCTGTTCACAGATCCCGACCATATCCTCGTCCTGCAGCGCACCCATATAGGGCTCGTTGTTGTACCTTGCCATCCAGTCGCAATAGTACTTTTCGAAAGGCTTGTCCGGCACGATATTGTCCATGTGGATCATGAGCCCGCCGGGCGCCAGCAAGCGATAGCACTCCTTGTGGATGGCCCGGATCGCCCGGCGCGACGTTTCGTGCAACAGGGCGTGAGAAACGATGAGATCGAAACTCCCGTCGTCGAAGTTGGTGTGCTCGGCGTTCTGTTGGGAGAATTGGACTTCCTTGCCCATGGCGACGGCGCGGGCATGGCCATAGCGAAGGCAAGTGGCCGCCACGTCGATGGCGTGGATTTCCGCATTGGGGAAGTGATCGCAATAGGGCAGGGTGGAGTGGCCCACCGTGCAGCCCATATCGAGGATCCGCCGCGGACCTGCATCGCTGAAATGATCCTTCAACCAGGCGATTAGCGTCTGGCCCATGCCATCCAGGTTGGGGCCCAGGCCGCCCATGGAATAGAGTCGGTAGGTGCGGTCGAATTCAGCCCCGGCAAAGACATCGTCTTCGCTCAATTCCTGCTGGTAACTCCCGGGTTTGCAGTGAACGTCCAGAGCCGCGAGGTAAGGCGGCATTTCGACGCTTTCATCCAGGGTCAGCGATCCCAGCTTGCCTGTGAAGGACCTGGCCCTGTCAACGAGCTCCGGCAACTGCCGTTCGATGCTGGGGCCGACCGTTTCATAAAGCGTTTCCTGCGTGGTGCGCATCATGGAGCTCCACCACTTGTTGTGGGGCTCGTCTTGCAAGGCATCGCGCATTTCCTTGCGTGACGGACAAGAGCGGTCCGGGCGTTGGGACAGGAGCTTGTCAGCAAGGATCGCGTTGTTGCCGGCATGAAAGTTGCGCGTGGCGAACACCCTCAGGGTCTTGATGAAGCTCTGGGCCGACTGCTCGTCGTGGGTGGCTTCCGGAAACATGGCGTGGTCTGAATTGTTGCGCATTTGTGCCCTCCGAAACGTGTGCCAGGCCCTGTCACGACCAAGGACCTATACTACCCTTCGAAAAATGCAGGAAACAACCCGGTCAATCGGGCAAAGGGGGCGTACGCTGGCGGACGGGAAAGGAAAACCGAGGCAAAGGGTAGCCAAAGGGCGCAGACCCTTTTTCCTGGACTCGCCGGACTCCGACAAGTTATTGGCCATGATTGTGGCCCTGGTCGGTGAGGTTTCTGTCGTCAAGGAACGGCTCGACACCCATGAACGGCTTGCGGCCCAGGGAAAGGTCGCCACGCCGGAAGAAATCGAAAACTACGCGCCGGATGAAGACGTGGAAGACGAACGGGAAGCCTGGCGCGCAGCCATGCTCGAACGGGTCTTCCGCATCATTTCCGCCACCCGGGACAAGGATGAATCTCCATCAGAATGAGAGTGCTGATGTTCGTGTGCGCGTTTTGCGCAGCGGGTGTGGCGGTGAGTGAAGAGCAGTCCACTATCGATTTCGCACCGGAAGAATCGACGCTGCAACCGTTCGCCCGGGGCGATGTGTTCATCGGTGCGACGCTGCTGAACGATCCCGACGACGATCATGCCGGCCGCGGCCGCATCCTGCAGTTCGATGCCGGCCTCAACCTCAAGGGCGTTCTCTGGATTCAGGACACATCCCATCTGGTCGGCGGTCTCACCTTCGGACCGGACAATACGCTCTGGGCGTTCGACAGCTTTGCCTGGCTGGTGGTGCGGGTGAAGCCTGACGGAACGCTGTTGCCGGTGAAGAGATTCGCCGACCGTCCCTTCGGCTCGGTGCAGTTTCTCGACAACGGGCATTTTGTTCTGATCGAGTACCTCAAGGGCAGCGCCCAGCCGGAGCAGCTCACCACCCGGTATCCCTATCTGCCTGACGATCCGGGCAGTGTCGGGCATGGGGAAATCCACGAATACGACGCCGGGGAGAACCTGGTCCGCACGTTCATGCCCGAGGTGCACGGTGGCGTCAGCGGCAGTATGGGCGCCACCCACACCACGCTTGCTTCCGACGGCCACACCCTTGTCTATACTTCCGAGACCGGCCCAAGGCTCATGCGTTTCGACCTGCGAGCGGGCGCCCAGCTGGCCGATCTGATGACCTTGCCCGAAGCACCCCCCGGCGCACCGCCGGCCATGATGTTCGATGTGGAGCACCTGAACGACGACCGGCTTGTTCTGCCCCTCGGCACCCGGGTCATTGTGCTGACGGAGTCCGGCGAGGATGTCGCCAGTTTTCCCCTTGAGGGATTCGGCTGGGCGCTGGTTGCACCGGGCCTCAACGGAGACACGGCCTTTGCCGCCAACTGGTTCACCGGCGAGGTGGTGAAGCTGTCACTGGACGATGGGGACGTCCTTGCCCGGGTGACCATCGCCCCCAAGTGCCTAGCTGGAATCGTTCAGTTTCCTGGGCGATTTTGAGTTCGAAAATGGAGCCGATGGTGTTACAACAGCCGGCAAGCTCCTGTATTACCGGGATATTTTGGATGCTCCCAATTCCTTGCCCACGCGTTTTCCCACCTCTTCGGCCGGAGTATTCATTTGTAAATCTAGTGTGTTCAAATCGGACGATGAGACTATGTCCGAATCAATGCAAGCGTAGCTGACAAATTCCGAAAAACGCGGCAAACAACAACATTCACTTCCTCCTTGCACCATTCCCAAAAGAAAGCCGCATGACCCGTTCCATCGTGTTTGAGTGACCTGCTGTCGGGGGCCCCTCAAGACGGCGGAGGACTTGAAAGAAGTGCAGCAACACGAGGCACAGCTTCTATATTCGATCCCCATTAGATGTGCTTTCCAGACGTGGAGGAATCCCCGTAGGATCCCCCCAATAGGAAAGGAAGCGGCCGAGGTGGCCATGTCACAGCCCAAGGTGCACTTGGGACCAACGGCGGTTGCGCGAGCCGTGCGCGCCATACGGGCTGTAGCGCCTCGGAATCGCCAGGCTGGATTTCTCAGGAGACTTTTGCCTGGACCTAATGATTGGGCCGCGGCTCCGTCTCGTACATCGCCTGCATCGCCTTGGCCTGCGCGGCAAACTCCTCGCGCAACGAGACGGGCGACAGCACCTCCACCGCGCCGCCGAATCCCAGCAGCCACCAGCGCAGTTCTTGCGTGTCGGTGACGCTTGCCTCCACCAGGACGCGACCCCCGGCTTGGGGAGTAATCTGCTGGTCCCCTGAAAGCCGCCTTTCGGCAAGGTGCACGGCCACTTCCGGCGCCACCGACACGCGCAGCCTGATCTTGCCGCCGGCCAGCGGGTAGGAGAAAGGCAGTTCGTCGTGGATGTAGCTTGACAGCCGGAATCCCGCGGGCGTTCTGGCGGGCCGCTTCAGCAGTCGCGGCTTGCTCATGCGGTGCAGGGCGTAGTGGCGGATGTCCTCATAATCCCAGGCTGTAGCCACTAGGTAGGCCACGGTGTCGCGGAACACCAGGCCAAGCGGGTTGAGCGTGACCCGTTGCGGGCGTCCCTGCGAGCGGCTCCGGTAGTTGATTTCCAATAGACTGTTGTTGAGCAGGGCGTTGTACGCTTTCCGCTGAACGTCCTCCCGTACCGGCGGCGGCGTCAGCGCCGGGCCGTGCGAGACGATTCGCGCGCGGTTGGCCCAGCGGCCCAGGGCGGTACCTTTCAGCAGGTGGTTGGCGTGCTGGAAGTAGCCGTCCAGCAGCCGCAGCGTGGCGGGCGGCATGAGCGGGCGGAGATATTCGTTGGCCAGGCGCAGCGCAAAGGCGGTGTGCTCGGTCATGGCCGGCAGTTGCGTCATGGCGTGGCTGTCGATCCAGTACCAGTGATTGGTTCTGCCCACGGTTTCACAGGTTATGGGGAAGCGGGCGGACAGCTGCTCCAGGCTGCGCTGCATGGAGCGCGTGCTTACGTTGAATTCGGGGTCTTTTTCGCGAAGTTCGGCGAGTATTCGCGTCGTGGTCTTGCGCGCCGGATGCGCCGGAATACACTGCAGTATCGCCAGGTAGCGAAACACTGTGTCCACGGCTTTTCGCATCGCGCCATTCTATCCGGCAATTATCAAGCGACGCATTTTGTCGCATTGATTTCATACCATGCACAGAGATTTCAAGTTACGGAGAATGTGCATGCTCACGCCTTACGAAAGCCGCCTGGGCCTGGTCTGGCTCGCAAATGCCGCCGGCCGCATCCACCACCGCCGCCCGGAGGCCGCGGCGCTGGCCGAATGGGTGAACGAACATATCGAAGCGCTGGCGGCCGGTCTTGCCGGCCAAGGCTGCGGCATAGACGCTGCGAGGTTCGCTGAAGCGGCTGCGAAATGCCAAGAGGCTGAGATGCCCCGCAACCGCGTGTCGTCGAAAGCTTGGCAGCACCTGCGCGCGGTGCTGCGCAGGGCCAGCGACGCCACGCAAGCCATCAAGGCCGACTCCACGGCGTTGCGGCTGCAGCGGCTGGCGCGGATTGCCCGCCTTGACGACGCGGATTTGCAGGTTGTGGAAATGTTGCTGCGCTACCAGACTCAGCCGGCGCTGGAATCGCTGCTGGACGACGTGTACAACGTGGGACCCGCAAAGTTCAGCCGGTATAGAGGCCCAAGTCTGAAGAAACCCGCGTTTGCGGAGTTGCTCGATATTTCTCCAAACACCCTTTTTTCCCGCTGCGCCCCCGACGCGCCGCTGGTACGCTCCGGTCTGCTGGCGGTGGACGACGATGGCGACCTGTCCGTGGCTTCGCGCCTGCACCGCCTGGCCTCGGCCCCCGACGAACAAACCGACCCGCTACCCCTGCTGCTGGGCGCCTCCGCAAAAGCCGAACTGGAATGGCAGGACTTCGTCCATCTGGGGCAGCAGCGAGCCGACGTGGAAGGCATAGTGCGTGGCGCTCTGAGCAAACGCGCTAAAGGTGTCAACGTGCTGCTCTACGGCTCCCCCGGCACGGGCAAGACGCAGTTTGCCCGCACCCTGGCAACCCGCCTGGGCGTTGCGCTATTCAGCGTGGGCGAGACCAACGAAAGCGGCGATGAGCCTTCCCGCGGCGAGCGACTCGCGGACCTCAAGCTGGGACAGAACCTGCTGCGGCGGGAGACCGGCGCCATGCTCCTGTTCGACGAAATGGATGATCTGCTTGGCGAGGGCTCATCCTCGCTGTCCGGCCTTTTTGGTTTCCTCAAACCGCGCCGCAGCAAACGGGCGTCCTCGCGCCTGTTCATGAACCGCCTGCTGGAAGAAAATCCCGCGCCCACGCTGTGGACCGTCAACGATGAACACGGCATTGACCGCGCCATCCTGCGGCGGATGATGTTCGCCATCGAATTGCGCCAGCCGCCAGCCCCGGTCCGCCAGCGCATCTGGTCGCGCCAATTAGAGCGCAACGGGATCAAGGCGGGCCCGGAAGACGCTCGCGCCCTGGCCTACGAGTTCGACGCCACGCCGGGTGTGGCCGCCGGCGCCGTGGCTGCCGCGGCTCTGCTGCGCGATGGCGACCTGGGCGCCGTGCGTCGCGGCGTGCAAAGCCTATCCCGGCTGCTGGACTGCGAAAAACCGGACCAGGGCGTCCCACGCGGCTTTGACCCCGCGTTCATGCAGTCGGACGAAGACCTGGAAGCGCTGGCCGACCGGCTGGCCGCCACCGGCAAGAAGCGTTTCTCGCTATGCCTTCAAGGGCCGCCCGGCACCGGAAAGAGCGCCTGGATGCGCTATCTGGCCGACCGGCTGGACCTGGAAGTCACCCAGAAACGCGCCTCCGATCTGCTCAGCATGTGGGTGGGCCAAAGCGAAAAGAATATCGCTCGGGCATTCCGCGAAGCCAAAGACGACGGTTCCTTCCTGGTGTTCGATGAAGCCGACTCACTGCTGGGGGACCGCCGCGGCGCACAGCGCAACTGGGAGATCAGCCAAGTCAACGAGATGCTCACCTGGATGGAGAGTCACCCCCTGCCTTTTGCCTGCACCACCAATCTGATCGAGAAGCTGGACCCCGCCACCCTGCGCCGCTTCGTCTTCAAGATCAGCGTGGGCTACCTGGACACGGAGCGCGCCAACGCAATGTTCCGCGCCTGGTTCGGCTTGACCCCTCCCAAGGCTCTCAGCGCCATCCAGGTCCTGACCCCGGGCGACTTCGCCGTTGCCTGCCAAAAGGCCGAGATCCTGGACCAACTGGACGACCCGGACGCCCTCTATGCCCTCCTCAAGTCCGAATGCCAAGCCAAGCCCAACAATCCCCGCCCGATAGGTTTCGTAACCTGACCACGCTTGCCCCCGGCGTGCTGCGCTGGCAGGTCGCGGCGGACAAAGTGGCTCGATTCGCTCGTCAACGCATGCGCGTCCCTGGGCACCAAGGCACATCGTGTGCACCGCAGGAACGATTCGCTCTGCGCTCCCCAATTACCTTGGAGAATTGAAGAAACCAAATGAAATCGAAGATCAAGAAGTGCATGGAATTGCCGGACCTGGCCAGCCTGATCGAGCCTGTCACCGAACTGGCCCGCGAAGCCGGCTGCTGTATCCTCGAGTTGTTCTGCTCGGATTCATTGGACGTGTACTACAAGGCGGATTGCACGCCGGTCACGGAAGCTGATCGGGCCGCGCACGATCATATCGTTGCCGGTCTGGAACGCCTGACGCCCGGGGTTCCGGTGCTGTCGGAGGAATCCGGCGCGGGCCAGCACGCCAGAGGACGCTCGGGGTGGGACTGGCATTGGCTGGTCGATCCGCTGGACGGCACCCGGAGATTCATACACGGCAGCGAGGAATTCACCGTGAACATCGCGCTGGTCTTCGGCGGGAAACCGATACTCGGAGTGGTGGACGCTCCGGCCATGGGAACCGTTTACTTCGGCCACTTGGACGGGGGCGCTTTCCTATGCGAGAGGGGCTCCGGCGCGCCGGTTCCGATTTCCGTCAGGAAGCCACCCGTCCGACCTGTGCGCGTGCTTGCCGGCCGCTCACATACCGTCTCGACGGTGGAATTGTATGTGGCCGCAATGGAGGTCACGCACTGGCGGAGAATCTCAAGTTCGCTCAAGTTCTGCCTGATCGCGCGCGGAGAAGCGGATGTCTATCCGCGCTTGGAAACCATCTCGGAATGGGATACGGCCGCCGGCCAGGCTGTGTTGGAAAGCGCGGGCGGCGCAGTGGTCGACCTGAAGGGCCGGCCGTTGTACTACGGCAAGGAGTCGAACCGCGTTCCGCCGTTCATCGCCTGCGGCGATCCCTCCCACGACTGGCTGCAGTACCTCCCCTAGCCAGCCCAGGCGACGGTGTCGGGAATTTATCGTTCGGCTTCGGCCAGGCAGGCGGGTGTGAGTTAGTGAAATCCGTGGATTTTGTGGCCGACCGCGTGCCACACGGCATGGCCCGGCTGACTGGGCTCCCTACACCCTCCTCAAGCCCGAACGCCAAGCCAAGCCCAACAACCCCCACGCCATAGGATTCGTCACCTGACATTGAACGCCCACGGAAGCGATCCCGACTGGCTATACCGAACGCGATCCCACGAAGAAGGCAAGAACGAAAATGAAAATTGCAGACGAATTAAAAGAATGCGCCGCCATGACGAAATTGGCGCAGGAGGAAGTCGTAGGCTTGCAGATGTGGGCACAGTCTACGGAACGCGAGCTGCAGGCCGTCTCCGAATCAATCGAATCCTTGCCAAATCTCAAGGATATCGACGTACTCAATAGGCGTCATTGCCTTTGCCAGCGCATCCGCAAGGGTATTTCGGACATCATCCATACCATAGATCACTCCGGTATCGCATCAGAGGCATTCAAAAAGGAATGGGTGACCTGGAACATAAGATCGAAAGTGCTTTCCGGCAGGTGGAAGAGGAAACCCAAAATCATTGACCTTGAAAAATGAGCTCCTGGACTTGCCTCTCATGGGGGGAAAGACCACTCGGTGCGCTGCTTTACAATTGCGCGTCCTCGGGGATCTCCTTGGGGTCAACATACAAGGAAATCCCACATCCGAAACGGCCCGGATTACCGGAGAACGGTCAGCCATTCTTTGCAGGCCGTCGCGCAGCACTCGGGTAGCGCGGAAGTCGTCCTCGTTGTGGGCGGGGATGCGTTGGCAGACGGCTCTTCGAGGCCGGGTCCGTCCAACAGGTCCGACATCGAACCCGATATGCGTCGGCCGCACGGGAGAGCACGGTCGCGGCGATTCGTAGCGGACAGTTTATCAAGCAATTATTTTGCGTAATTGCGCACAGGGCGCGCCGGAACGCATCGCAGTATCGCCAGGCAGCGAAACACGGTGTCCACGCCTCAGTGCATGGCGCCATTCCATCCGGTAATTTCCGGGCGACGCAGTTTGTCGCATTGACTTCGTACTATGTGCAGCGAATTCGATTTGCGGAGAATGTGCATGCTTACCCTTTACGAATGCCGCCTGGGCCTGGTGTGGCTTGCCAACGTCACCGGGCGCATCCATCACAACCGGCCAGAAGCCGAAAAGCTGGCCGAGCGGGTGAACGAATACATGGACGAGCTGGCCGCCGCTACCGCCGAGCTGCCGGGAGGAGCAAACAGGTGATGGACATTCATGCAGAGATAGCACAAGAAAGCCATAAGCGCCGACATGCCCGTCAACGGAGGATGACATGTCAAGATTGAAACACGGACTGCTGAGAGTGCTTGGTTATGCCGGACTCTTCGTCGGAGTGCTTGGCCTGTGCATGTGGATCTTTGGCGTCACTGCGGGCGCTTTCGTGTTCTTTGCGTTGCTGCTTCTCTGGGGGTTAGGTTGGCTGGCGCAGATTGCGACTCGTTTGATCAGCAAAGGCGGAAACAGCAAAATGGGGCGCGCCATATTGCACGGTGTCATCATCCGAAAGATCAATCGGCGGCCTTAGTGTTCGCACTACGTGAGGTCTTCCGACGATGATGAGCTGCGAACTTGCTGAATGCCTTGCCTTCGCGCTGGACATATCGCTCGACCGGGAGACCGGCTCCGACCACATGACTGCGGAAAAACTGCTGCTGGCACTCACCAGCAGCCCGGTGCTGGCCGAGATTTGTGCCGCCTGCGAAGCCGATGTCGATGACCTGGCCAGGACATTGGAGCAGTATCTTGAGGAGACGGTGCCGACCCTCGGCGTGGCAGACGACCGGCACGAGCGCGCGCCAGGTCGGATACTCGATCGCGCCAAGGCGCATGCGGAGAACAGCGGAGTAAAGGAATTCAACTCGGGCCATATGCTGGTGGCGCTGTTCGCCGAAAACGAGACCTTCGCGGTAAGCGAACTGAACCGCCAAGGCGTCACCCGCCGGGACGTGGTGAATTACATGTCCCACGGAAGTTCACGATCCAAGCCCACGCATCCCGGAGAACTTGCCCGCGACAACATGGAAGCCGAGGACTGGACCGTGGCTGAATGTGCCTCGAAGCTGGGCGTTTCGCAAACCACATTGTCACGCTTGTTTAAGGGCCGAACTGGTGTTTCCGCGTCGATCGCGCTTGCCCTGGAGCGGATTGGCTGGTGCACGGCCGACCACTGGGTGCACATGCAGGCCAGCTATGATCTGGCATGCGAACGGCAACGGCAGGCGGCGGCACTGACTATTGCACAAAGCTCCCGCAATCCTGCGAAAAACTAACTAATCCAATTTTGCGGGCACGTTGATCGTGTGGCCGAAATTAAAGTCGCCAGGTACGCTCGTGCGGAGTGACTGGTGCCAACGCAAACATAAAGCGTAAAAAGTTTTGACGCCACCAGCCAGTGGCGACCTTCGCGTGAAATACGCAACCTATTGATTAACCAATAGATCGTAAAGCTTCTTAACCGGCTTTCTGCGGCGATCGTGGTGATTGTAGAAACCTTCGATAACGAGATTCTCGGCATTTTTAGTCCCTTTACTATTTCGAATATCCTTGTTTCTTTGATACCCCATTGTTATGAACATTCTTTCTACGTCGTCTATTTCAGCATGGCCGGTTTTAGTCTTGGATGGCCTTGACATGCGGCCCGTATCTGTCATTCTCGCCAAGAAATACATCATTGGCTTTCCTTTGCTTTTTTCCAATGCATCGTGATAGTGGACAATCTTGTGGTAAGTAAAGCACTCTTCGGAAAAGCTCTGACTTTGCGCCTTACCAACATACCAAGGCTTCTCTTTGGAGTTTGTCTTAATTGAAAAAATGTAGCATCCACAAGCGCTTTCCAAGCCTGTGTCAACACTGCGGACATCACGCCAGAATTTGTCAATGTCCTCCTTGTCAATCCTTTTTTTGAATTCCCCTTCTAGCATTGGAATTTCGAACGGGCCGTAGATTTTGTATTTCATAGATGTTGCCCCCTTGTGGTTTCGATCGCATGCGCGGTGTTCGGCGTGAGCCTCTGCGGAGGCCCTCGCTTTCTCTTAGAAAATGGATTGTGCACCATCAATTAGAAAAGGGGAGTCGCCCGTTCTCTACCAAGGCAAAATGCCGCCCTCGGTGTTCGCCAGAAAAGTAGCTTGATATGATGAATTTCCCACACCCAGGGTGGCTCGGATCCAGGGGAACGATCAAAACTGCCATGTTTTTGATCGAATCAATCTTCTTTATCTCGCCGCTCATTAAATCCCCCTCCGCCCCATCTTCTAGTGCCTAGACGATTCTTCTAACAACTTGCCGGAGTGATGTAACACCACCTCACCCCCTCTAATCCAATTAATCCCTGTGCCCAACACGTTGTGCCCCATGCTCTGTAGCAACGTTGCATAGCACTCCAGTTGTGGTCGGTAACTATTGAACGCCAGTTCCGGGTTATCAACTTGATCAGACTTGTGGTCAATAATCCAAATGCCGCCATCTGTTTGCAGCACCAGGTCGGCGGTCCCGGATACCACGGAACCGTTATCATCAATTCCCAGCAGCGGAAGTTCTCGATGCACTGCCGTGGCGGAAAAGCGATCCATCATCCACCGCTCGAAGCTTGTAACGCTACAAATAATGTTCGACACATCACCATCGCTTATCTCGACACCAGCAATAGCGGATAGCTTCCCGCCGAGTTCGGCGTTTACGCCAAGCACTTCGAAGCAACGGTGCAGAAAGGTACCGAGGGTCGTACCGGTGAGCTCTATCTCGAGTTCTAACCCTTCGTGGTAGCTGATTGACTCCACGGGTTGCTTGGCTGTCTCTGTGCTCTGGAGACTCTCCATGCCTGAAGGCACGACGCTGTCAGGGACCAATTCTTCCGGAACAACTCCACGCTGTATCGCCCTGCGACCGATGGTGGTCAAAACCTCTGGGGTTGTCCCGCTGCCAACACCAAGATTGCCTGGGAGTTCGGATGCGCCCTCCCAGACCGAACATGGAAAAGAAGTACCGCCAACGGTTATTGCCGCGGCGTGAGGCGACACGGTGGTTTCTGCGGCCAGTATCGACCAGTAGGTCAGCCCGTCTTTACCTGCCAAATAGCTCGGCCATTCCAGCACCAGCTTTTCTCGTGCTCTGGTGATGGCGACGTAGATCAATCGTCTGGATTCAAGCTCAGTGGCAAGTCCAAGATCCCCCAGGAACTGATCGTCAGACTCGGGGGCGGCAAATTTTGGGGAATACTCGATCTGTGCCTTTTCGATAAGCTGAGACAGATCCTCGAAGGTGCTGTACCCCAGTGCCATGTTGGGCAATCGCGGACTCAGGCGTTTGTCCATGCCGCACACAAACACCACGGGCCACTCCCGGCCTTTTGAGCTGTGCCAGGTCACCAACTGAATAGCATCTTCGTCGATGACACGCGGGTCAGGCTGATTGTTCTTGTCCTTCTGCTCAACCTTCGCGTTCAGCCATGCCAGGAAGCTTTGAATACCGGAACCGTGGTATCCGCCACTGGCGAGTGCCTCACGATTGGCATCCATGAATTCGCCAGCCTCAGCTTGTAGACGAAGCAGGTTTGCCCGGGACTGGTCGGCGTCCGGCCACACAGACACCACATCGAAGAGACTTAGCGCGGCAAGGGTGTCGGCTACCAATGCAAACAAGGTCCGGTCTTTGACATTAAGTGCCAGCAAATCCAGTTGAGTCAATACCGGGTCAACGATCCTTCCAGCGGTAATGAGCTGTTCCAAGGCTGTTTTCAAATCAAGACTGCCCAGTTCGGTGACAGCCAAATACAAGGCTGCATGACGATCCGAGGGATTGGCGACATACGCCATGGCCTGACAGGCGAGCTGTACAGCACGTGAGGAATACCAACCATCCTCCTGCAGCCTTACGCGAAGTCCCTGGGTTCGCAATACATCGGCATATTCGGCCAGCATCCTGTGGGTGGGGCAGAGAACCGCAATATCCCCGCCGCGCAACCCACGATACTGTTTTGTGCGTCGATCCCGGATTTGCTGAGAGGAATCTTCCAGCAGCGTCTTCAGCCGGTCGCCAACGGACAGGGCTCTAATCGCGTGCTGTCCCTTCTTGGCCTTCACCGCGAAATCAATCAGTTCGATCGGCTCTTGGGTACTTTCTGCACCCTGCGGTGCCAGTGGAACGTACTCATTGTCGAACAAGCCGGAACCAACCGCATTGATAAAATGCATCAGGTTTGGCTGGGATCGCCAGTTATTGGTCAACGGCTTGGCGACATCTTGATTCTGACTTATCAGCGCATCGAATAAGCGCGGGTCGGCGCCCTGGAACCCCATAATCGCCTGTTTCAAGTCGCCGACTGTGACGGTTGGTACTCCAGCGTCCTTCAACTGCCACAACAAGGCAAACTGAAGTGGGTTGGTATCTTGAAACTCGTCCACGACCAGGCAGTCGATGCGCTGCACCAGGGTGTTCAACACATCCGGACGGCTGCGAAGCATTTCCGCCGCCATGGCAATCATGTCACCGTAATCAACCAACCCGGCTTCACGCTTGGCTTGCGCATAGTGAACCAGCACCTCCTGCCCGGCGGCTATCAAGGACTCAATATGCAGCACTGCCTGCTCTAGCGGACCCGGGTGCGTGGGTAACGCATCGGCGGCTTCGATAACGGCATCGGCCAAATCATCATAGCCATCCGGTAACTGGCAACCCCGTTTGGTCTTACGCAGTGCGCGCAGTTCCTTCCACAACTTCCAATCCGCACTAAAAACACCGGCGGTGGAAGCAGCTTTAAGGTTTCGGTAATCACGTTGGAATTCCCTTGACGCTGTTGCGTTATTGCCAAACTCGCTGGCCAAATTCTCGGGAAATGCTTCCAGAAGACGGCTTACTGCCTGCTGCAATCGCGTAGTCAGTTGCTCGCCATCTCCGGTAATGCCATAGCGTTCACTGATCCAGTTGGCAGCAAACTCCGAGTACGTATCGCTCTCGTCGGACCAACCTGCTGATCGAAGCAACATGACGATCCTCAACAGATCATTGCGAAACAGTTCTTCAGGACTCTTTTGTGAGTTGAAATCATAGCTGTAGCCAAACTTGGCCAGATTCGACGTGATGACATCCGCTTTTTCGGTTCGCGCCAACGCCAATCGAATGAGCGTGTTTTCTTCATCCTCATTCAACAGACGGGGCCTGGGTGATAATCCTGCGTCGAAGGAAAATTCAGTCAGCAATCGCAAGCCGAAACCGTGAATCGTAGAGATATAGGCCTGATCCAGTTTTAACGCATCTTCCAAGCGCCCGAGACTGAGCAGCTTCGCGCGAATGCGTTCACGCAACTCGGCTGCAGCGGCTTCGGTGAAGGTCACCGCCACAATGCGTTCAGGCGCGATGAGCCCTTCTACAACCCAATCACCTAACTGCTGTTGAATGGTGTAGGTCTTACCGGATCCTGCACCGGCCGGAATAATCGTTAATGCTGGCAACATTATTCGGCCTCCCTGGCTTCACCGGAAAGCGTGAAGAGCGGTATCAGCGCGCTGTTATCCAGTGCATAGGGCTTCACCCCCGCCTGCTTGCCGAAAAACTGCGCATCACCGTCCCGGTTTAGATACAGCTGGCCCGCACTGACTTCCCGCAGTCGCTCCCTGATAAGACCCATAGCCAGATGGGCCACATCGCCTTCCAGGACCTCCCAACCCGGGATGACGTGGGATTCCACGACTAACGCATCCGACAGAGAGGTCTGGTCATTCGTCATGAAATACACAATGCCGGTGGTGTCCCCTGCCCGCAGCCTGTCCAGCAGCGGAACATTGTCTTCGCTCTTGGGGCCTCCCGTTTGCAGCATGGTGCGGTACAGGTTTGCCTGACTGTCGTAACCTTTTTGCATCCGCGGTCGGCGGCTGTTGGCACTGGATCGTTTGTAGTCCACCACCAGCAATCGGCCATCGGGCAGGCCGAGCAAGATATCCGCCTGGCCATGAATAGGAAGGCCATCGAGCGTCCCCTGAAGCCATTCTTCCGTACCGAGAATCTCGGCCTTCAAGGTCTCCAGCACCTCGCGCCACGCCACGGCGGCCTTACGAGTGCTGGATGCCAGGTGCTTACGCTCAACCTGCCATTGCGCGGCGCGCAGGAAGGGCGCATGGGTCCTGATGGCTGAATCCAGCAGCGGTTCAATCTGTGAGTCAATAATCACCGGATCGGGTATGGGGCAAGACACCTGAAAAAGCTCCTCAAGAACCTGGTGGGTCAAGGTGCCCAATAACATGACATCGGGGCGCTCAGGCTCCCAGCCCAAGGGTTCTGCATTGATTCGCCGCAGCAGCCAGGCCAGCCGTGAAACCATCAAGGTCTCCAGGCTACTGGGTGACTCTGGCCGCAGATTGCCTTCTGCATCGGTGCGCAGCGCCAGCAAATCAACGCCGAACTGGATGTCCTCGGCGACTATCTCTCGTGGCAAACAGGGTGGCTCGGGCTCGATAGTCGGCAGGAATCGAACGCGATCACGGTCCGACGCGACATCCATCTCAAGGATCAACGATTCCGCATCATCAATACCGCTGTATAGCTGGCTCATGAATACCAGAGACTCTGACGGTGACTGGGATGCGCCACTGGAATCCCGGCGAGGAATCATAAAGCACACAAAATCGGCAACCGCTGCCAACTGGCGTTTGAATCGTGCCCGCCGGTCTCGCATCTGGTCTGCAGGCGTTGCTAGCGATAACCCCAAGGTGTCCTGTATGGCGAGCAAATCATCGGAGACAAACACCGCGGAATCGCCGCTGGCTACCGGGTAATGGCCTGAGGCAAAACCAAGCACGATCAGAAAGCGAACCGGACGCCAGGCCTCTTGGGATTCACGCCATACGGTGATGCCTTCAAGGTTGAAATTCGGCGATTCGCCGGTACTGATGTTCTTTGGGCTCGATAGACGCCGCAACGGGGCCCAATCGATTTCCGTCTTACCCGCTAATGCAGTGCACAATTCCTCAGTCTTCGCCTTCGCGTGATAGACGTGAGACTCAAATTGCTCGCCTCCATCCAACAAACCCACAAATGTCTGAATTGCCGCCACCAAGGTTTCTGGACTCTCATCACCTTCACGCAACAGATCCAGCATCTGTCGGTCAGACTGTGTCGCCGCTGGGAATGCTCGTAACCGATAATCGCCGTCCATCACCGCCTGGGCCAATTCGGCACCCTGCTCATTGGACCAGGGCATCAAGGGGGAGGACAAGCAAACGGCCAGTGCCATCGCGGGTGAGGGTTTTTGTCGGCAGTACAGAAAATGAAATAGTGCTTCACGCCCTAGATCGCGTTGCCAGTGGTCCACGGGCAAGCCTGAAAGCGGCAGACCAGCCGCCGAAAACGCGTCGTTAACGGCGAGAGAGTACCCAAAGCTATCGGGCATCAGCAGCCCAATGTCGGATGGTTTCACATCCGGGTTTTCCGCCAGCATCTGCTGGGCCATGCCAGCCGCCACTTCGGCTTCGGTCAGAAAATCCCTGACACCTAGCCATTGCACGGTAGTGTCCAGCGATGGCTTTTCCTCCGGCGCAGCGAACAGTTGCTGTTGTAAAGCCTGAAGACTGGTCTGCGGCGCTGCTGGCGAAGCATCGAGCAATAGCGATTCCAGAAGACGCATCCTTTCAGCGTCGCGCTCAATTCCCGCGTCCGCATTCAGCTTATCGATCAACGCCACTTGCCAGCGCGTCAATGAGGGGAAGCCTTCAATACGACAAACCGCTAATTGTCGTATGGCGCTATTCGGTGCAGTGGATAGCAGTTGTTGTATGGCGTGCAGTTCATCAGGCAATCGACCATCAAGCTCATGGAGTAATCGCACAAGATCCTGAACATGCTTGCGGGGTCGTTCCGGAAGCTGGTCAGAATCCGCGATGACAATCTCGCTACCCGCTTCTGTTGCGCCCACAAGGAGAGAAAGTGCCGCCTCGACTTCAGCTGCCGTCTCGAAGGGCGACACCTCAAAGCCATTGAACCAGAACGCATCGGTTAACTTTTCAAGCGCGCTAGGAAAACGTTTATTCCAGTCGTCCACTTGCGGAGGAATTAAATAAGCGCTTTTGGCCTGCTCGATCAGTTCCGGCCAGGTACCGACAAGAATGCCCTGACAGGGTGCTTGCGTGGCAAGCATGCGACGAAGCCTGCGGGCGGCACTGCCGTCTGGAACCAATATAATGTGTATAAGCTGCCGCATCAGCTACCTGCTCTTTCGCATATGTTCTTATCCGTGACCGTTCCCCCGTAATCCGAGCCGTTGGGAATGGGCAGGTCCAACAGGTTGAGCCCCCCCCCCCCCCCCCCCCCCCCCCCCCCCCCCCCCCCGAAATCAGTTCGCCTCCTGGCGCGCATTGAAACGCTCTACATACGCCCCGCGTTCCGATTTCGGCAAAGCGCCGAGTTCCTCCCGCTCTTCCTCGCTCATTTTGAGGAACGCCACGAATACCGGGCGCTCCTCCAACGGCAATCCGGCGTAATACTCGCGTTGCGCCGGCGTCAATTCCAAGTACGCACGAAATTCCCGAGCAATGGGATCATCGCTGTACAACCCCTCCAAGTAGTCGTTATTCCTGTCGCGTAAGCGCCAGTGCTGTCTCGTGTTTTCCAGCGCCTGGGCGCATTGATCGCTCTCATTCACCCGCAGAAATTCACCAATGAACCGATCAATGCCCTCGCTCAAACCCTGCATGATGCTGGCATCCTTCCCAACGCCAAGAAACTCCACCGACCAACTGTCATAGAAAGCAATGGACCGCACGCTTCTATTCTCCACCCATTGGCGTAAGGCGACCTCCCTCACATAGATCAAGGAATCACCGGAATTGGGGTGCAAGATGCCGTCAATCGTCACGCTTAGGTACGGCCCACCCTGGGAAGAACCGGCTTCATAAATACGAGCTGCCCGCATCTGGCTCTCAATCATGGAACGCAGGCGGTCCTCGGATATGCCCACTGCCGCCACGTCCTCATCAACCGCAACATGAAGCGTGAGCGTATCTGACACGATACACAGGCCAGCCAGATCATCAGCAGTCACTTGATCCTGCGCTGCACTCGCAATGGGCAACAACAGCACAGCAACAATCCATCCCCTCATCGCAATCCTCCTCATGATCTTCCCCCCAGAATCGGTCCACCTAAGCTACCTAAGACCGCTATATTCTAGGAGTGAAATCCACTCTACAATTGAAGGTGTTGCGAGCCTAGCAGCCTGTCGGACTTAGGGGCTGTATTTTCTTACAATGGGTTCGGTCCAAGCGATGGGGTAATCGAGATGCCGAAGTTTGTGGAGCGGGATTCGAGCCAAGCCTACCTTTTGCCTCCGGACCTTCGCGAGTGGGTTGCGTCGGACGACTTGGCGCATTTTGTTCTGGAGGCGGTGGAGCGGGTTCCGATGGAATCGTTCAAGGTGAACGAGCGGGGGACCGGTTCGGCGCAGTATCACCCCCGGATGATGCTGGCGCTTTTGATTTACTGCTATGCGCACGGGATATTCGGTTCGCGTCGGATCGAGCGGGCGACGTATCGGGACATCGGCGTTCGGTATGTGACAGCGAACTGTCATCCGGATCATGACACGATCTGCACGTTTCGGCGGGAGAACTTCGAGGCGGTGGGGGAGGCGTTTTTGCGGGTATTGCTGATGGCGCGGGAGTTGCAGTTGCTGAAGGTGGGCACGGTGAGCGTGGACGGGACGAAGGTGGACGCCAACGCGAGCAAGCGCAACAGCCTCCGTCGGGATCGCGCCCATGCGCTTCGGGAGCAGTTGCGCGGAGAGATTGAGGACTTGCTGGGCCGCGCGGAGCGTGCGGATGCGCAGTCGGGGCCGGATGCGGAGAGTTTGCCGGAAGATTTGCGGCGGCGCGAGAAGCTGAAGGCGAAGCTGGATCGGGCGTGCGCCAAGTTGGATCGCCGTGCGCGTTCGCAGGCGGCGGCGGATCGGGCGGCGTATGAGCGCAAGGTGGCGGCGCGCGACAAGCGCGAGGGTCGCGCCAAGGGCGCGAAGATCAAGGAGCCGGGTAAGGAGCCGAGGCCGGAGGAGCAGATCAACCTGACGGATTCGGACAGTGCGCTGATGCGCAAGAACAAGCGCAGCGAATGGCGTCAGGCGTATAACGCGCAGGCGGTGGTGGATGCGCACGGAAGCCAGTTGGTTTTGGGTTCGCGGGTGAGTTCCTGCGCGAGCGATAGGCGCGAGTTGGTTGCGGATGTGGAGACGATTCCCAAGGCGTTGGGCGAACCCGGCCGGGTGTTGGCGGACAACGGCTATGCGTCGGGTTCGCAGGTGGCGCGGCTGGAAGGCCGGGGCCTTAAGGTTCTGGTGGCGGTCGGGACGGAGGATCGTCGCCGTGCGCATGATTTTCGTCCGCCGGTTGAAGGCCAGGCGGCGAAGGAGCCGAAGGCGGCCTGGCTGAAGCGGATGAAGGAGAAGATGGAAACAGAAGAGAACCGGGCGCTGTATCGCTTGCGCAAGCAGACGGTGGAGCCGGTGTTCGGGATCGTGAAGGAGGCGATGGGATTTCGGCGGTTTTTGCTTCGCGGCCGGAACAAGGTGGAGGGCGAGTGGGCCCTGGTGACGCTGGCCTACAACTGCAAACGGTTGCACCGCTTGAGGATGGCGTGAACCGATGATCCGGCGAGTCGTATCTGCCTGTTTCGGCCTCCTGGGGCGCTTTCGTCGGCTTCCGGGAACCCCGGCAGGGCGCTGGCCGGGTTGCCGGAATTTCCCGCCCGTCGAATGCGGTCCCCAGGGCGGACATTCGAGGCCGTGGGGAGGGCGCCCCAACGAACTATGACAACCCTAAGCCCGACAGACTGCTAGACAAGCCGCAAGAACGGTGGGATGTGAGATCGCACTTTTCTCATGCAAGAAAACTTGGATTATTCCATTGGTATCAACTGGTTGCGTTCTGATAACACAAAACTAAAACCGCCTAGCCTTATAGTCCGTGTGCAACAACAGGCGGGTCGCCTAGGGCCAATCAGCATGACTAGTATTGGGAGAGGCCGCGCGGCCGCAATTGGCTGTGGAAGATAGTCACCCAGAACAGGTTCCGTTGTTTGGTGGGGTGGCGGGAGCTGAACTCGGCGTGAAGGACTTCCAGATCTGTGAGGGTTTGATTTGTCGCCAGACTTACGCGCACCTAATGTCACCATACATCCTGGCTTTCCGGCGTCCGGAAAGCGCAGGGCAGCATCATCCCGGCCCGTGGAAAAGGACGCACGGCGGCATGTGGATGGATGTGGATATAGAAATTGTGTTGCTGGAGAACGTACGTCCAACAGGATTCGATCAGCTCAATACACTATGGTGGATTCTTGCGTTACTACGGCTATCGTCTGGCGCAAGATTAAGAATGCCAGTCGTGTCCGATACATCTTTTTCGTCGATTGCCGAGAGTCCAAACGATCCAACGATGTGGCCGATTGAGACGTTGTCCCGGCAATTCAAGACCGTTGAAAATCCGCCAAAGGTCATCGAGAAGAGGCACTTATCGTGGGTTCGCGACGTGTTTCACAGCGCTTCTGCGCTTATGAACGACACCGAATTCAATAGAGCGTTTCAAACCTTCGATGGGGTGATCTGGACGCACTCGACGGGTAGTGCAATGGTAATGATTTGGGCTGCATTAGAAACACTAGTGCGACCCGGGCGCAAGAACATCACAAAGAATTTAGCAAAGTCTTTGGCTGCACTATTGCAAGCACCGGGCGCCGAAAGAGAAAGGTTGTTTCAGCGAATCGTGTCGCTGTACGAAGCTCGAGGTGGCTCCGCTCACGCATCTCGCTCCGCGCAGGAGCATCATCTCATGGATAGTTTCCACGTTGCTCGGCAGGCCTTTACCGCATCCATCGACAACCGACAATTGCCGAATGCCGATAGGCTGCACGAAATGTGGCGGCTGAAGAAATAGGGAGATGACTGTTCCCTGAGGGCCTCCCTATCCGAAATGGCTTGGATCCAGGGGAACGGTCAAGACACGAGTAAGGATTCGACATACGTGCTTTTCGAATGATTTGAGTCCACGAAAGATGGGTAGGAGGCTCGGTCCAATCCCGAAGAACATGAGTCATTGACGCAACACGCAGATGTATCACACCACTGATTTCTTTCCTGTTACAACGATATAGTCCGCCCATTCCTGCATCAGTTCACGTCGAGCCTCGAACAAGTCGGACCGAAAATAGGCGCCCTCCACGCCGGACACTACGTGTGCGAGGGCGGCGTTCGCTAAAGACCGCGACTTGCCGTGTTCTGCACAACAGTCACGGAAGCTGGAGCGAAAACCGTGCACGGTCGTTTTGTCTGCCAAGCCCGTGTCTCGCAAGGCCTTTAGGAGCGCCATGTTGGAGAGAGGGTTCCCGGGTTTACGGGACGAGCCAAAAACCAGTCCCGCCCTCGACTGCCTTTTCAAGCGTCCGGCCTCTTTAAGGACGGCTAATGCACCCGTGCTCAGGGGCACGCGGTGCTCGCGTCGCGCCTTCATGCGGGTCGCAGGGATACACCACTGCCGCTTGGTCAAATCGATCTCCTTCCAGCGCGCTTCCCGCGCGTCCGCGCCGCGCACCGCGGTTAGGACCACGAAACGCAAGCACTGCTTGACGATCGGCGTTACCCGGGAGGAATCGACTATCTGAAGCGCTTGGCCCACTTCGGCGTATGGCATTGCCAGGTAATGTCGCTGACTTTTCTGCATGCTAGGCAGGGCCGCATTGATGCAGTCTCCGGCGGGGTTCTCCGTTACATAGTCATACGCCTCGCACCAATCAAGGATGGTGCGGATACGCTGGCGCACCCTTCTTGCCGTTTCTGGCCGCGTGGTCCAGATTGGTTCCAGGACGGCCAAGACATCCGGGCGCGTGATTTCGTCGACGCGCTTTGGCGCAAGGGTGGAGAATGCATGGCGCTGTAGCGTCTGTATCCAGCCTCGCGCATGCGCTTCGTTGGTCCAACTGGGCCGAAACAGCTCATGGACGCGACGCGCGGCTTCTTCTAACGTCGGCACGCTGCGAGCGCGTTTCTTTTCTGCGGCGATATCGCGTCCGTTGCGAACGGCAACCCGATTGGCGATGGCGCGTTCGCGCGCTTCGGCCACGCAGACCTTGGGAAACGGGCCCAGGCCGAGATCGTGTCGGCGGCCGCGGATTCCGATGCGCTGAATCCAGGACTTGGAACCACGGGGCGCCACCACCAGGTACAGCGTGTTGCCGTCGCCGTACCGACCCGGGCGGGTCAGCGCGTGCACATCCAAATCGGTCAATCTGCCCATGCGGCAAATCGTGCCTGTTGGAGGGGTTCGAAACGGTCCCCAATGGCCTCAATAAAGCCCAGTTCGAACTTCCGTTTTTCCCACGGCTTAACCCACATAGTGGGGTAAAAACTAGCACGAGTCCGGAAAAATGCAACGAAAGGGTTTAGTGCGAAACCCTTTTAGCATCAATATCTTACAGAAATTTCCCCCGTCGGCCGACGGCACGATATTGAGTTCGAATGGAGCCGATGGGATTCGAACCCACGACCTTCGCATTGCGAACGCGACGCTCTCCCAACTGAGCTACGGCCCCATGGTGCTTGCGGGTATGGAAATCCCCGGCTGAGAATCGGTATTTTAGCCCTCGTTCCCAAGGCTAGGGTAGGGCGAGAGCGATGAGTTGGGCGGGTAGGCCGGCCCCGCCGATGGGGACCACGATGAATGGTTTGCCGTCGATCTCGTAGGCGATCAGCGCGCCCGTGGCGTTGCCGGGCAGCGGCACCTCGCCGATCAGTTCGCCGTTGTCCAGATCGTAGGCCTTGAGCGAAGGCATGTAAGGGTTGGCCTGGTAGCGGGCCGCGTTGCGTTCGGGGGACGTGCCTGTAACCAGATTGATCCCTTCCTGTGCTGCTAGGAGCAGGTTCGCTGTTGCGACCACGAAGGTGCGGCTGGGAATGCCCATCTCGGGCATTTCCTTTCCCTTGAACTGAGGGAGTTGCTCATACCCACGGCCCACGGGCGTCATCCAGGCGTGGTCGCCGGATTCCATGTCGATGGCGGTGATGCGCCCGTATGGGGGCTTGACCATGGGCATCCCGTTGGAGAGTAACGGCGCGGGCGTGGGCACGGTACCCAGCCAGTATTCCTGGTTACGGCCGATGGGAATGACCTTGATGATCATGCCCAGCGTGATGGAGGGCACGTACAGATAGCCGCGAACGGGGTCGAAAGCCGCGCCGGACCAGGAGGCGGCGACGCCCGGGAGTATGAGCCGTCCGCGGGCGGTAGGCGGCGAGTACAGGGGCCCGCCGTCCATGGATTCGAAAATTGCGGTTGCCTCTTCCAGAAGTTCGGGGGTCAGATCGTTCAGATCGTCCTTGCTGAAGCCCTGTTGGTCGAACGGGGCAGGGCGCGTCGGGACCGGCTGGGTCTTCGAGGCCCGTTCACCGGGCACATCCGAGGCAGGCACCGGCGTGTCTTCAATCGGCCATACGGGTTCGCCGGTGAGCCGGTCGAAGACGAACAGCAGGGCCTGCTTTGTGACCTGTGCCGCCAGTTTGCGCCCGTCCGGCATGTCGACAAGTACGGGCGCAGCCGGCAGGTCGTAGTCCCACAGGCCATGGCGCGTGGTCTGGAAATGCCAGCGGCGCTCGCCGGTATTCATATCGACGGCCACCAGCGACTCACCGAAAAGGTTGTCCCCCAGCCGGTTGCCGCCCCAGAAGTCGTTCACCGGCGTGCCGAAAGGAAGGTAAGCCAGGCCAGCATCCTCATCGCAGCTCATATAGGTCCAGACGTTGGCGGCGGCGTTGCGCTTGTTGGATCCGTCTTCCCAGGTGTCCGCCCCGTATTCGCCGTCCTTCGGAATACTGTGGAAATGCCACATCAGTTCGCCGGTGCGGGCGTTGAAGGCCCGGACGTCGCCCGGCGGCGTGTCGGGGCGGGGCGGGAATTCCAGGATGGAAGAGCCCACGATCACCGCCTCGCCGCATACCAGGGGAGGGGAGGACACGCCGTACAAGTCGTTGGATACTTTCAGGCCCAGGCCTTCCAGCAGGTTGACCTCGCCGCTTTCTCCCCAGCTTGAGATCGGTCGGCCGTCGCTGGCGTTCAGTGCAATCAGGCGGCTGTCTCCGGTGGCCAGGAATATGCGCTGCATGGGGCTGCCCGACCAGAGAGCGAGCCCGCGATTGATGAACCCGAAGTTCGGCGGCGTGCCGGCGCGATAGCTCTCGGGGTCGAATACCCAAAGGAGTCTGCCGGTCGCGGCGTCGAGTGCGTAGGCCTGGCTGAAAGAGCTGCTGTTGTAGAGCACTCCGTCGGACATGATCGGGGTGGACTCGTGTTTTCCCGCCCACATCCCGTCGCTATCGGCGCCGGGGACCCGTGCATCCGGGGAGGTTCGCAGCCAGGCTGTTTCGAGCGAGGAGAAGTTCTCGCGGGTGAGGCTTGCGAGGGGTGTGTAGCGTTGCGTGCCCTGGTCGCCTGCGTAGTGCGGCCAATCGGTTTGCTTTGGCGGGTCGGCGGAGTGTGGCTCGTGGGCCTGGGAGATCGCGGAGGGAAGCGGTAGCAGTAGCGCAAGCGTGGCGAGCACGGGCAGCGGGAGCGGGCGCATTTTCGGTCTGGTTGGGGTGATGGAGGGCTGGAAGCCCTCCGGCCCCGGCAGCTTAGCGGTCAAGGCCGCCCACGCAGAGGTACTTGATGTCCAGGTAGTCGTCCATCCCGTAACGGGAGCCTTCACGGCCCCAGCCGCTGGCCTTGACGCCGCCAAAGGGCGCCATCTCGCTGGAAATGATGCCCTCGTTCATGCCCACCATTCCATACTCCAGCGCTTCGGCCACGCGCCACACGCGGCCGATGTCGCGGCTGTAGACGTAGGCGCACAGGCCGGCCTCCGTGTCGTTGGCCAGCGCGACCGCCTCGGCTTCGTCGCTGAACGGCGTTAGCGCCGCCACCGGGCCGAAGACCTCCTGGCGGAACACAGGCATGTCCGGCGTGACATCGCGCAAGACAGTGTGCGGGTAGAAGCAGCCGCCCAGTTCGGAGGGCTCACCGCCCATCAGGCATTCCGCACCGGCTTCGATGGAATCTTTGACCAGCCCGGACACCTTCTCGATCGCCCCGGTGTTGATCAGCGGTCCCTCGGTAACCTCCTCGTCGGCGCCATTGCCCAGCACCAGCTTGCCTGAAGCGTCCACCAGCCGGTCGCAGAACTCCTCGTAGATGCTGTCCTGGACCAGGAATCGGTTGGCGCACACGCAGGTCTGACCGCTGTTGCGGTATTTTGAGAGCAACGCACCGGCTATCGCCGCGTCGAGGTCGGCGTCGTCGAACACGATAAACGGCGCGTTGCCGCCCAGTTCCATGGTTGTGCGTTTGAGTGTGGCGGCGCACTGCTCCTCGAGCAGTTTGCCCACCCTGGTGCTGCCGGTGAAGCTGAGCTTGCGCACCAGCGGACTGCCGGTCAGTTCCGGGCCGATCTGTCCGGGATCGCCGACGACGACGTTGAAACAGCCGGCGGGGAAGCCGGCCCTTTCGGCCAGTTCCGCCATCGCCAGCGCGGAAAGCGGTGTGTCTTCCGCCGGTTTGACCACGATCGTGCAGCCCGCCGCCAACGCCGGTGCGGCCTTGCGGGCAATCATGGCATTCGGAAAGTTCCACGGCGTAATCGCCGCAACCACGCCTACGGGCTGGCGAATGCAGATGGCCCGGGTATGCGGCGTCGCCCCGGAAAAAACGTCGCCGTCGGCGCGCTTGGCCTGTTCGGAAAACCATTCCAGGAAGGATGCGCCATATTGGATCTCGCCTCGCGCCTCCGCCAGCGCCTTGCCTTGCTCTGCGGTCATCAGCACCGCGAGGTCGTCGGCCGCTTCCGTCATCAGCTCGTACCAGCGTCTCAGTGCCTGTGAGCGCTCCTTGGCGGTAGTGCGGCTCCATCCCTTGAAGGCGCGGTGGGCGGCTTCGATGGCGCGCCGCGTATCGGTCGCGTTGGCCTTGGCAACCTCGGCGACCATTGCACCGGTTGCGGGGTTGTCTACGCGGAGCGTATCCCGCCCATTACCGCCTTCCCACGCGCCATCAATGTAGGAGCTGGTCTTCAGCAGATCCGGGTCTTTTAGTGCGGGGCCCTGGTACGTACTCGGCATGTTCATTTTCTCTTTGCGCGTATAGCTTCAGACAGTGCGGCGTTCCGCAGGCAACCGTATTCTAGAATACGATGCCAGCATGGAAATATTGCAACGCCGTCGATTTCTCAAGGGCACCGGCATCGCCGCTATCGGGGCGCTGGCCGGTGGCGTTCTGCCGTTTCGCCGCTGGACACCCTACGGACTCATGGCCACGGCCTCCGCCGCCGATGCTCTGCTGATCGAAGGCAAGCAGGGACTTGCGGTGCTGAACGACCGTCCCCTCAATGCCGAGACTCCACCGCATTTGCTGGACGACGAAGTAACGCCGATCGCGCGTCACTTCATACGAAACAACGGCATCGTGCCTCAGGACATGAACCCGGAAACCTGGCAGTTGCGCATTGACGGGCTCGTCGATCGTCCCATGACGCTCAGCATCAACGATTTGCGTGAACAATTCGAGGTGGTGAGCTACCGGCTGGTGATCGAATGCGGGGGTAACGGGCGGGCGGGCTTCGATCCGCCGGCACGCGGCAACCAGTGGACCTACGGCGCGGTGGGCTGCTCCGAATGGACCGGCGTGCGCCTGGCTGACGTGCTGGAAGCCGCCGGGGTGCAGGAGCCGGCCATCTACACCGCCCATGAGGGCGCCGACCTCCATCTTTCCGGCACCCCCGGAAAGTCTCCGATTTCCCGCGGCGTGCCGCTGGCGAAAGCCATGGACCGGTATAACCTGATCGCCTTCGAGATGAATGGCGGACCGCTTCATGCGATGAACGGCGCCCCGCTGCGGCTGGTGGTCCCGGGATGGCCCGGCTCCTGTTCGCAGAAATGGCTGACGCGAATCTGGCTGCGCGACGTGGTGCACGACGGACCCAAGATGACCGGTTCCTCGTACCGTGTTCCTCCGTATCCGGTAGCGCCCGGCGAGTCGGTCCCGGCGGAGGACATGCAGATCATTCATGCGATGCCGGTAAAGTCACTCATTACGCGCCCGCAGACAGGTGTGACGCTGGCCGGACGCGAGCTGGAGGTGGCGGGAAACGCCTGGGCCGGCGACACCGAGGTGGCCGCGGTCGATGTATCGATCGACTACGGCGCGACCTGGCAGCCGGCCGAACTCGCGCCGCCGCACAACCCGCATGCGTGGCAGCGTTTTGCCGCCCGGGTGACGTTTCCGAAAACCGGCTATTACCAGGTTTGGGCGCGAGCCACGGACCGCGAGGGCGTGAGCCAGCCGTTTACCCCGGCCTGGAACCCCAAAGGCTATCTCAACAACGCATTGCACCACGTTTCGGTGCGCGTGACCTGAAGCGAATGAACCTGCGTCGGCTAGCGGGCGCGGCCGTCCTGTGCAGTGTGCTCACCTCGACTCTATTGTCGCCTTTGGCTCTGGGAGACGGCGAGCCGGAGGAAGAGCCCGAAGGCGAGCAGGAACAGGCGCTGTTTCGTGGGATGCCCGAAGATGAGGGCCGCCTGGAAGTATTCGGTTTCTGCGGTTCCTGCCATTCGATCGACCTGGTGCTGCAGCAGGGCCTGTCACGCTCGGTCTGGGACGAGGTGCTGGTGGAAATGGTCGAGGACCAGGAAATGGTGCAGCTTGTGCCCGAAACCCGGAAGAAGGTGCTCGACTACCTGGAGAAATACTACGGTCCCGACCGCCGGGCCCGCAAGGAATCGGAAGAGCAAGACTGAACCCGGTCCCAGGGTGTGCGTAGCTAGAGCAGGTCTCGCAAGGCGGTCTTGATTACTTTCCCCATTGGGTTCCTGGGCAGTTCATCCAGTATCCTCAGCCGCCTGGGGATCTTGTAGGCCGACATTCTTTCCGCGCACCATGCCTTCAGGCCGGCCAGATCCAGGGTGGCTGGCTCACGAAGCGAGACAAAGGCCGCCACGCTCTCTCCCCAGGTATCGTCGGGAGCGCCGACTACGGCGGCTTCGCGGATGTCATCGTGCGCTACGAGCAGCTCTTCAATCTCCAGCGCCGACAGCTTGTAGCCGCCGGACTTGATGATGTCCACCGAGGAACGGCCCATGATGCGGTAATAGCCGTCTTCGACCACCGCGACGTCGCCGGTACAAAACCAGCCGTCCCTGAAGCTCTCCGCGGTTGCGGCCGGGCTCCCCCAATACTCGCGGAACATCGGGCCGCCAAGGACTCGGATCTCGCCCGGCGTTCCTTCTTCGCGAATCGTATTGTCGTGTTGGCCGAACAGTTGCACCGTAACGCCGGGGAGCTCCCGGCCGACGAACCCGGCGCGGCGTTCTCCGCGATAGGGATTGGAGATCGCCATGCCGATCTCCGTCATGCCGTACCGCTCAAGCAGCCTCTGACCGGTAAGCTCCTGCCACCGCTCGAACACCCTGGCCGGGCAGGCGGCGGAGCCCGAGACATTGAGGCGCATGCGACCGAAGCCCTCGCACACCGATTTTCGGCTGTCCGGTTCGAGTTCTTCAAAATAGTCCATGAGCTTTACGTATACGGTCGGTACTGCCATGAACACGGTATAGGTGCCGGCAGCGACCTGCCAGCAAAGGCCCGCGAGGTCCAGTTTCGGCATCGCGTGCACGGTGGCGCCGCACCAGAGCGCGCAACCCAGGACATTGACGATGCCGTGCAGGTGATGCAGGGGAAGGAACAACGGAATCGCATCGGTCTCGTTCCAGCGCCACGCGTCAACCAGCATCCTGATCTGGCCGTGAATCGCGTCGTGGGTCCACACGACGCCCTTGGGCTTGCTGGTCGTGCCGCTGGTGAACACGATCATTGCCCGTCTGGCGTCATCGATTGCCGGCAATTCGCCGGGCTGGGCGGCCAGTACGGCTTCAACCGACAGCACGGGGATTCCCAACCGCTCGCAAAGGCGACGCAGGGCGTGGGGATGTTCGACGCCTGCGACCACCCGGGTCACTCCGCCGCTACCGAGATAATGCCTGAGTTCCCTTTCGGCTGAAGCCGCGTTGAGCGGTACCGCGATGCCGCCGGCACGCCAGATGCCCAGCAGTGCCGTGACGTACTCAAGGCCCGCCGGCAGGAGGATGCCGATGCGCTCTTCGCCAAGGTCCTTGTTCTCGCCCACAAGGCCGGCGGCGAACCGGTCGATGCGGTCATGGACCTGGCGGTAGGAATAGCGCGCGCTGCCATCGACCAGCGCGATGCGATGATTCTCGCGGGAAAGTGCAGGAAATGCGGCGTGTGTCACTGGCGTTGTTCTCGGCGGCAGGCGGAGAATAACCCGCATGGCGTGCCGTGCAGGAAAACTCCCCTAAAATGTGCGGCCTGATGCTGTCATAATTGAGAGGGGAGAATATGAAACGCAAGATGCTGGGAATCCTGGTAATTGCCGCCGGCGGTTTCGCCGCGGTGGGTGGATCGGCCGACGAGGGCCTTACAGGCGTGGCCAAGGAACGCCATGACCTGATGGAAGGAATGGGCGGAGCCATGAAGTCGATGTTCGGGATGGTGCGGGGCATTGAGCCCTATGATGCGGACCGGATGCGCGAACTGGCCGGCAAGATCGCCGACTCGAGCGGTGACACGCTGACTTCCCTGTTCCCCGAAGGCAGCATGGATCCAGCGGGCGAGGCGTTGCCGGCGATCTGGGAGGATTGGGAGCGTTTCTCCACTCTTGCCGGGAACCTGACGGACGCAGCGAACGCCCTGGCCGCAGCGGCCGACACGCCTCCGGGTCCCCCCAGCGCTGGACCTCCGGACCCGGCCGCGGGAGATTCCGGTGAAGCTCCGCAGTTGGATGCCGGCGCGGCGCTGGCCCAGGTGGGAATGAGCTGCGGCGCTTGTCACGACGATTTCCGCAAGGAGGACGATAGCTGACCGCAGTCATGCGTATTCCTGCCGGGGGACGGGCAGCGCTGGCCGCCGTCGCAGTTCTCGCATGCGCTCTTGCCGCCGCCCAGGAGTCGGGTGACACTCCGGCTCGGGACTACTCGGGACTGACCGGAGACCAGAATCGCGGCTTCTATGTCGCCCGACTGGCCGGCTGCATCACCTGCCACAGGGCCCCCGAGGAAGGCGGCTCGGTGCTCTCCGGCGGTCTGCCGATCGAGTCACGGGCCGGCACCTATTACGTTCCGAACATCACGCCGCATCCCGAGGACGGAATCGGCAGCTGGACATTCGAGGATTTTGCCCGGTCCCTTACGGAGGGACTCGATCCGAACGGGAAGCACTATTTTCCGGTCTATCCCTATCCGTTCTACACCCGCCTGACCAATCAGGACATCGTGGATTTGTGGGCGGCGGTTCAGGCCGTGGGGCCGGTTGCCGGTCGTGCGCCGAAGCACAAGCTCAAGCTGTTCTACCGCATGCGCGGGGCGGTAGGCGGATGGAAGGGTCGGTTCCTTGAGCGCGGCGAGCTCACGCTTGATGAAGAAAAATCAGAGTTGTGGAACCGCGGACGATACCTGGCGGAAGGCCCGGCGCACTGTGGCGCCTGCCACACGCCGAGGGGAGCCATGGGCGGGCGCGATGAGAGCCGCCGGTACCAGGGCGGCGTGGAGAAAGTCGGGGCCAACGGCCCCGATATCACGACTGAAACGCTTGAGGCCAACGATTGGACAGAAGGCGACCTTGCCTGGTCGCTGCGCAACGGGATCATGGCGAACGGTGACGTGTACGGGAACGAGATGGGAGAAATCGTGCACCACGGCACGCGCTACTGGAGCAATGCCGACCTGGCGGCGATCGCCAACTACTTCTTCGACCTTCCCTCGGCCGAATAACTTCCGCAGCCCCCAGGGGAGATCAGTCCACGGCGCCGATGGTGCGTGCGAACAGCGTGTATGGGCGCGGTTCGTCCCGCATGGCTGCATGCCGCTCGCGCTGCGCGTCGCGGATATCCGGGTTGGATTTCACGCCGCAGCCCTCGACGATGCGGTTCATGAAATTGAATATGGCGCAAACCGAAATCGCATGATAGAGGGCTTCTTCGCTCCAGTCCGCGTCAAATACCCGCTGCGCGTCCGCATCCGTCAGGCGGGCCGGTGTCTCGGTCAGTTTTCGCACATAATCCAGGATCGGCAGCATTCGGGTTTCCACCCCGGCGCCGGTCGGATCGTGCACCACATTTTCCAGCAGCTGGGCATCGATTCCATGAATCTCTGCAATGATGCTGTGGGCGCCGTGACAGTAGCGGCAGGCATTGAGCCCGGACACGTAGGCGGCAATGAACTCGCGCTCGCCAACCGAAAAGGGAGATGGCCCCCGCAACAGATCGTCGGTGTATTCGCACAGCGCCTTTACGCCCATGGGAAAGCGCCGGAAAACGTCGGTCAGGTCCGCCTGTTCGGGCAGGGATGGGAACCGGGACATGGGATCAGTCTTTCGCCGACTCGGCGCCTTCGGTCAGCAATTTCAGGTCTCGCAGAATGCCGTGGGTAAAGCGCTCGCGCCGGGCCTTGAGCGCGGCCGCCCGCTCCGCATCCGGCTGGTAGCCGTCCAGGTCGGCGAAACTCACGACGCCCTGGCGGGACAGCAGGTCCTCGAGCGCGTAGACGCGATCCATGCTCATCCAGAGCTGCGCGCTCAACTCGAGGATCATGTTCATCATCGCGTCCTGCACGGGGTCCTTGAAGTAGACCGGGTAATCGCCAGCCAGCGGCGCCCCGCCTTCCGGCGTCTGCCCCGAAGGGCCCTTGTGGCTGCGGTCGTTCACCTCAACCCCGGGACGTGGCGGTTGTGCACGTACGGCTAGGCGGTGGGCAGGGTCGCGTACCAGACCTGCGTCGTACCCAGGTGTTTGCCGGGCGCCGCCTGCACGAAGCCATACCGCGCAAGCAGGTCGTCGAAATCCGTATAGCAGAAGTCGTCGCCGTAGGCCTCACCGTTGTTGCGCGAGTCGAAGTGGCGGTGATAGAGCTGCGCCGGAGTCATTCCGCTGGCCATCATGAAGTCATACACGGCGAACAGGCCGCCCGGCCGCAGGACCCGGCGCACTTCGGCGAGGGTCTCGTGGATGATCCGAATCGGTATCTCGTGAAACAGGATGAAGGAGAACACGATATCGAAGCTGTCATCCTTGTAGCCGGTGTTCTCCACCAGGCGCTGCGAAAAGCACACGTCCACGCCCAGTTCCACCGCGCGGTGATGGGCGCAGCGCAGCATCGGCTCGGAATGGTCGATTCCGGTGACTTCCGCCTGCGGAAACCTTTGCTTCAAGGCCGTGGTGCTCTGACCCACCGAGCAGGCCAGATCGAGAATCCGGTCCACGCGCCCATCCGCGGGTACTGGCAGGTGGTTGTCGACCAGCGAGGCATGCAACTGGTCCTTGTCGTTATCGCCCACAAAGAAGATCTTGGTGCCGTAGTGGTAGCGGAATCCCGCCAGCGGGTCCTTGTGGTAGCCGTCCGGCTGCAGATGGAAGTGCACGTTGGCGTATTCCGGCCGCTCGAACCCGGGGTCCAGCTCCAGGCGGGCCGGGCCGCGGTTCTGGGCTCCCTCCAGCCGCTCAAGGTGAATGTCGCGGCGGGCATCGAGCGAACTGCAGATGCGCCGCCACTTCATTTCCTGCTGGGAGCGCATCAGACGGTCGCGCACGCGCGCAACCGGCATGTCCCTTGCGATCCGACGGACTTTCTCCAGCCGCTCGGCCGGAGGTTCGGAGGTGTCTTCCAGGTGGCTGGTGCGGGTTGCCAGTTGCTCGTCGAACTGCATGCCGTCCAGCACGAAGGACCGCAGACTTTCCACGAAATCCAGGTAACTCTCGTCCTCGCGGCTGGCAAGCTCCGGCAGGATGGTTGCATTTTCGCGTTCAAGCGCCTTGCTTGTGTCAACTTCCATCAAAGGCATATTTCTTCTCCCTATTGAGCTGCCATCCCCCCGTCTATGGACAACTCGGCCCCCGTGATGTGGCGGGAATCGTCGCTGGAAAGGTAGCAGACCAGTTCGCCCACGTCACGCGGATGGCCGATCTTGTGCATCGGCACATTGGCTTCCATCTTGGCCCGCAGCTCCTTGGCCCGGCCCTTGAGCACGCGCTCCACGCTTTCGGTCCAGACGAGACCCGGATGCACCGAGTTTACCCGTATCCCGGTGCCCAGGGCTGCGGCTTCGACCGCCACGACCTTGGTCAGCGCGGTCAGCGCCCCCTTGGCCGAGGTGTAGGCCGTCCCGTGCGGGAAGCCCCGCAGGCCGGCGCGCGAGGACATGACGATGATGCTGCCCCCGGGAGCCATAAACGGCAGGCCGTCGCGCAGACCGAGGAACTGGCCCTCCACGTTGACTTTGTACAGAAAGTCCAGGTCTTCGGGCTTGACGTCTTCCAGCGGCCCCAGTCTGGCGTCCCCGGCATTGCTCAGCAGCACGTCCATTGCACCCCAGGCCTCGCGCACCCGGTCGTACAGACGGGTCCAGTCCGCTTCCACGGTTACGTCCTGGGATATGAACTCCACTTCGGCCGAGGGCACGACTTCCCGCACCATGCGGAGCGTCTCGGCCGCGCCCTGTTCGTTACGGCCGGTGAAGATCAGGCGCGCGCCCTCTTCGGCCATGTGCATGGCGCAGCCGCGGCCGATGCCGGAGGTGGCGCCGGTGATGACTACGCGCTTGCCTGCAAGCCGTCCAGGCTCGCCGTGTCGGGCGGTGTCGTTCAGGAAATCCATAGGCCCCCGTCCAGCATTACCGTGGAACCGTGGGTATAGGTGGCGGCGTCCCCGGCCAGTTGTACGACCAGCGCCGCAACCTCATCCGCGCCGATCATGCCGTCCAGCAGGCCCTTGGCGCCATCCGGAAGCGTCGGCGAGCCTTCATAGCGTGAAGTCATTACGGCGTGAATATGAATACCGTCGGCAGCCTCGGCGCATGCCAGGGCTGCTGACTTGCTCAGCGAGCGGATTCCGCCGGCGCTGGCGGCGTAGGCGGCGGTGCCGGGCAGGGCACGGTCCGCATACACGGAACTCAAGTTGATGATCGCGCCTTTGCGCCCCGCGGCGCGGAGCCGCACGACCGCGGTCTGGGTGCCGAAGAAGGCTGCTGTCAGGTTGTTATGAAGCGCCTGGCGGAACTGCTCCAGCGAAGTCTCTGCAAGCGTTCCCGCGCAGTGCGCGTGGCAGCCGTTGACCAGCACGTCCGGCAGCAGCGAATCGGCTTGAAGGCGGTCATAGAGCTCGGGCCACGCCTTCGGATCGCCACGCCGGTGGGCAATCAGCCGCGCGCCTGTGCCGGCAATTGCGGCTTGGGCTGCTGTCTTCGCTTCGGGGTCATGGGCAATGAGGACCGCTTCCGCGGCACAGTCAATTGCGCGCCGTGCAATCGCCGCCGAGATCACGGGACCCGCCCCGCTGACCAGCAGCACCTTGTTCGCGAGGCGTTTCGACATAACCTGGCGATTCTACTTGACCCGCCATGCGCCGATGCCGGAAAAGTGGAATAATCGGGCTATCTCACGCACGGAGTTGTGATGAAGAAAAAGCTGTTTGGTCTGCTGGGACTCCTTGCTGTTGCTGCCTTCTGGCTGGAGGTAGCGGTGGGTCAGGACGAGATGTCTGCGTCCGAGACCGCTCCCGCAAATATTTTCTCGGATGGCCTCGCCTCGGGTGGTTTGGGTCCCGAAATGGTGATCGTCCCGGCGGGCCGCTTCCGCATGGGTTGCGTAACGCGCCGCGGTTGTTTTCCGGATGAACGTCCGGTACACAAGGTCACCATCCCCGAGGCGCTCGCGGTGTCGCGTTACGCCGTGACCTTTGACGATTTTGACCGCTACCGAAAGACCCGGGGACCTGCCGATCAAGGCTGGGGCCGCGGGCGGCGCCCGGTAATCAACGTGTCCTGGGAAGACGCGGGAAGATATGCCGCCTGGTTGTCGGCGGAGACCGGCGAGTCCTATCGCCTGTTGTCGGAATCCGAATGGGAATATGCGGCCCGGGCCGGCTCGGAAGAGCAGTTCCACTTCGGCAACGACATCTCGCAATTGTGCCTGTATGCCAATCACGCCGATGCCGATACGGACTACGAATGGCGTAACGATTCCTGTTCGGACGGTGTCGCAAAACGTACGGCCGAGGTGGGCCGCTATCGGCCGAACGCATTCGGCCTCTACGACATGCATGGAAACGTCTGGGAGTGGGTGCAGGACTGCTGGCAAGACCACTATCGGCGCGCACCCAGGGATGGTTCTCCCCAACTGAAGGGTGATTGCTCAAAGCGGGTTTTGCGCGGCGGGGCCTGGAGCTATGAATCGGAGTCGCTCCGTTCGGCTTTCCGCACCTCAATTGATGTCGGAGTCCGCGGCTACGACGTGGGTTTCAGGGTCGCGCGCGAACTCCGCCCGTAAGCGATCCGGACATGCGCGCGATGATCTGCAACAGGCCGCGCGAGGGGCTCGAGCCACAGGCAATGCATTTGGATGCGCCTGCTGCGGGCGAAGTCCTGGGACAGGTGCTGGCGTGCGGCGTTTGCCGCACCGACCTGCACTTGCTGGACGGTGAACTGCCCGATCCCAGGCTGCCGGTCATTCCGGGACACGAGGCCGTGGCAGTCGCCGAAGCAGTGGGCCCGGACGTCGACAATATTCGTCCCGGACAACGATTCGGAGTGCCCTGGCTGGGTTGGGCCTGCGGTGAGTGCCGCTATTGCCTGGATGGGAACGAGAACCTTTGTGACAGTGCGGAGTTCACCGGTTATCACCGAAACGGGGGCTATGCGGAGCGGATCCTTGCGGATGCGCGCTACTGCGTGCCCATACCCGATGGATATTCTGCGGCACACGCCGCCCCGCTGTTGTGCGCCGGGCTAATCGGTTATCGCAGCTGGAAGCTGGCCGGTGCTGTTCAACGCCTGGGAATATACGGATTCGGGGCTGCAGCCCATATCGTCGCCCAGGTTGCCGCCGCCCATGATCAGCAGGTCTATGCCTTTGTGCGCCCCGGCGACCGCGAGGGAGAGAAATTCGCCCGCGAACTCGGGGCGGTCTGGGCCGGACCTTCGGATCAGCCGCCGCCGAAGGAGCTGGATGCCGCACTGATCTTCGCTCCCGTCGGCGGGTTGGTTCCCGCGGCGCTGGCAGCCGTGCGAAAGGGCGGCACCGTGGTGTGCGGCGGAATCCACATGAGTGATATTCCCGGCTTTGCGTATCAACTGCTGTGGGGTGAACGAGTGCTGCGTTCGGTGGCGAATCTCACTCGCGCCGATGCACACGAGTTCATGGCACTGGCCGGAAACACGCCCATCCGCACGCATGTGAACCGATACCCGCTGCAAGAGGCCAATGCAGCGCTGGAAGACCTCCGCCGCGGAAGACTCAAGGGCGCCGCCGTTCTTGTCCCCTAATCCCCGGGTGGGTGCGCCGCCGTCCACGCGTCGGCGATCTGCAGCCGGGTTGCGGGCCATACTCCGGGCCGCGTCAGCGCCCGGGCCAGGAACGCATCCAGTGCCGCCGCCCGTCCGGGGCGCCCGGCAATGCGCGCGTGTATCCCCACCGACATCATCCTGGCCTGCTCGCGGCTCTCCTTGAGCAGCCAGTCCAGGCTGTCGTTGAGGTATTCGATCCAGGCCCGAGGCGTCAAGGAGGGCGCATTCCACATCTTCATGTCGTTGGTGTCCAGCGCGTAGGGCATCACCAGGACAGGCTGGTCGTGGCTGTTGTCCCACCAGGGCAGATCGTCGCTGAAATCATCCATGTGATAGCGGAAGCCCTCGTCCGCCAGGAGCCGCCGGGTGTTTTCGGTAAAGAGGTAGCGGGACAGCCAGCCTTGCGGCCGGCTACCGGTCGTGGCCTCGATGCTGTCGGCGGCCTTGCGGATGAATTCGCGTTCCTCGTCTTCCGGCATCCGGTGCTGAAACGACCAGCGGTAGCCGTGCGCGCACACTTCGTGATGACTTTCACCGAGGCGGCCGGCCAGGTTGGGCGCGCGCTCCAGCGCCAGCGCTGCCGCCGCCACCGTGCACGGCACGCCGTAGCGATCGAGCAGGTCGAGCAGGCGCGGCGCGCCCGCGTTTACGCCATAGCGATAGTTGCTCTCGTTGGGCAGGTTGCGCCCCGAGCCGCGCAAGGCAATACCGAGTTCGTCCACCGGGTCGGCCCGTGAATCACCGTCCAGGGGGCTGGCTTCGGCGCCCTCCTCAATGTTCAACACCAGCGAGAGTGCCAGACCGTTACCGTCCGGCCAGCGAAATCCTTCTTTTCCGGCGGCCATGATTAGCTTTGTTTGCCCTGGAAACTGCGGCGCACCGCTTCCCAATGATCGGGATCAACCCAGGCCCGGGCCATATGCAGTTCTTCCGTTTGCGCGAGGGAATCATGCAGCTGACGGCGTGCGACCACAGCCAGCGCCTTTTGCCCGCATAGCACCGCGCGGCTTCGTTTCGTCATCAACGCACCCCAGCTCTCCACCAATTGCTCGATGGTCTGGTTGTCCTCGCATACCTGGTCAACAAGACCGGCCTTCTGCGCCGCCTCGGCGCTGAGTTGTTCCGCCTTCAGCAGCAGGTTCAGGCCCTGCGCGCTTCCGCAGCGTGCAATTACGTCGGCCGCGCCGCCCCAGGCCGTCATCAGGTTCAGGCTCGCCTGCACGAAGCCCAGCCGCGCATGCCCGGCAGCAAGGCAAACGTCACATGCGAGCGCAAGCTCCGCACCGCCGCCCAGCGCAACACCGTTCAGCGCCGAGGCTACCGGCACCGGAAAGTACCGAACGGCATCCAGTGCCCGGCGCCCGATGCGGGAAATCTTCCGTGCATCCTCAAGAGAACGCATCCCGTCCAGTTCATGCAGGTCGCCGCCGGCGCAAAAGGACTTTTCACCCGCCCCGGTAATGATGACGCATTTCACCCGCTCGTCTTGCGCGTAGTGATCAAGGCAGCTCCCAAGCTCATTCAGAAGGGCGAAACTCAAGGCGTTGTGTTGCCTGGGGCGGTTGAGCGTCAGCTGCAGCAGGCCTCCCGCGCGCTCTTCGACTTCAAGCTGTTTGTTCACCACACTACCGGCTCGATCGCACCAGCGGACGAAGATAGCGCAGACGCTCCACCGGGTCCTGGAGTTCCAGGCAGTGTTGTTTGTGCTCGAGCCCGATCGGCAGGATTTCGGCCAGCCGCAAGCTTACCCAACTGGCATCGTCAAACCGCGTTTCGATGCCCCGGTACAGGCGGTCCAATTTCTGAATCAGGTGCTGCAGGGCGGTGCTCATGGACAGAAATTCCGGTGGCAGCGGCACCTCGGGTTCGGGCGGTAGCTCTTCAATGTCTCCTGTGCGCAAACCATCCGACTGCACTGTGATGGCATGCAATTGAAACCGCAGCGAACCGATGGCCAATATGCCCAGCAGACCGCCTTCGCTCTGAAACCAGTCCGCGATGATCGCCAGGGTGCCGATCTTGCACAATTCCGCCTCCGAGGAAGATTGCTTGTTTTCCTGAACCCGGATCACGCCGAATGGTTCATCGTCGCGCATGCATCGGCCCACCATGTCCACGTAGCGAGGCTCGAAGACACGCAAGGGCAGGGGGCCCTCCGGAAACAGCACCGTGGGCAGGGGGAACAGGGGAGTTCCGGTTCGCATCCGCCAATAATAAGCGGAGCCTTGAGGTTTGCCGACAAGGGGCCGCGTGCTAAACTTGCGCCGCTTCAGCAAACCCCCCGGCGGCCGTTTTCAACTGCCCTTAAATGACCCGTTACTGCCTTGCTCGCTAGCTCATTTTTCGCGCTTGTATCGCACCTGCCGCAGGCCGCTCTGCGCACCGCGAATTCCCCGGACATTTCGAGACACCACCGCAGGAGCACGGCATGCTGATGGGCCCCCCTCCCTGTGATTTCGGTGCCCCGGCGCCCCGTTTCACGTTGCCGGACCCGTCAGGGCGTGAATACAGCCTTGAGGATTGCGGCGGCAGTAACGGCACGCTGGTGATGTTCATCAGCAACCATTGCCCGTACGTCCAGGCCATCCTCGGAAAGATGGTGCGCGATACCGCCGATTTGCTTGAGCATGGCGTCAGCAGCGTTGCGATCATGCCAAACGATGTGATCCGCTACCCGGCGGATTCGCCAGCTCGCATGGCAGCCTTGGCCGAGCAGGCCGGATTCACCTTTCCCTACCTTTTCGACGAGACGCAGGATGTGGCGCGCCGCTACGGCGCGGTTTGCACGCCGGACTTCTTCGGCTACAACGCTGATTTCGAATTGCAATACCGGGGTCGCCTGGATGCCAGCTCTTCCCGCGCGGCGCCTGACCACGCGCCACGCGAGCTGTACGACGCCATGGTACAGATCGCGCGAACCGGTCGCGGCCCGAACGCCCAGAACTCCAGTCAGGGCTGTTCGATAAAGTGGCGGGACTGACTTGAGCGACACTACGCCAGCCGCCCGGCGCGAGCGTGCAAATGCCCTTCGCGCGTTGGCGATGGATGCCGTACAGCGCGCCAACTCGGGCCATCCCGGCATGCCCATGGGCATGGCGGACATTGCCGAACTGCTCTATTCCGATTACCTCCAGCTCGCGCCGCGGCAACCGGACTGGGTCGACCGCGACCGGCTGGTGTTGTCCAACGGTCATGGCTCCATGCTGCTTTACGCGGCCGCCCACCTGGCGGGTTACCCGCTGGATCGGGAACAGCTCATGGCGTTCCGGCAACTGGGTTCGCACACGGCCGGCCATCCCGAGCTGAACGTGGAGTTGGGCGTGGAGACCACCACCGGTCCACTGGGGCAGGGGCTGGCAAACGCGGTGGGCATGGCGCTGGCGGAGCGGCTGCTGGGGGCCGAATTCAACCGGCCGAAGCACGAGATCGTCAATCACCGGACGTGGGTCCTGCTGGGCGACGGCTGCCTGATGGAGGGCATCTCGCACGAGGCCTGCTCGCTGGCCGGCGTGCTCCGACTCGGCAAGCTGATCTGCATTTACGACGACAACGGCATTTCGATCGACGGCGAAGTTCGCGGCTGGTTCCGTGACGATACGCCCGGCCGCTTTGAGGCCTATGGCTGGCACGTGGTCCGCGATGTGGACGGGCATGATCCGCAGGCCCTGCGCCGCGCGCTGGATCAGGCTTGCTCCGACCATAACCGGCCCAGCCTGGTTTGCGCCCGGACCATCATCGGCTTCGGCGCGCCGAACAAGCAGGGCACCGCCGATACGCACGGCGCGCCGCTGGGCGTGAAAGAGATCGAGGCCGCTCGCAAGGAACTGAACTGGCCGCACGCACCGTTTGAAGTGCCCGAAGATGTCCGCCGCGGCTGGGATATCCGTGATCGGGGCGACCGGCAGGTCAAGAGTTGGCATGAGCGATTTGCCGCCTATCGCAACGCCTATCCGGAACTGGCCGCGGAGTTTGAGCGGCGGATGGAGGGCAGGCTGCCGGAGGATTGGGACACTCTCGCGGCGCAGGCGGTCGAGAACATCGCCGCGGAGCACAAGTCACAGGCCACGCGCAAGTCGTCCCTGGGCGCCCTGGAGGCCTTCGCGCCGTTGCTTCCGGAGCTGGTAGGCGGTTCGGCGGACCTGACGGGTTCCAACTGCACCCGCCATTCGGGCTCGGTTGACGTCAAGGCCGAAGGCGGCGGCAACTACGTGTACTTCGGCGTACGCGAGTTCGCCATGGGCGCGATTGTCAACGGCCTGGCCCTGCATGGGGGCTTCATTGCCTATGGCGGCACCTTTCTCACCTTTTCCGACTACCAGCGCAACGCCCTGCGCATGGCCGCGCTCATGCGCCAGCCTTGCATATATGTCTTTACGCACGATTCGATCGGATTGGGCGAGGACGGCCCGACCCACCAGCCCATCGAGCACGTGGAGTCGCTGCGGATCATTCCCAATATGCGCGTCTGGCGGCCGTGCGATGCCGTGGAGACCGCGGTGGCATGGCGTGAGGCGATCGAGCGCACGGACGGGCCCACCAGTCTGGTGCTCACGAGACAGGGTTTGCCGGCGCAGACGCGAAGCACAGAGCAGCTTGCGCAGGTGGCTCGTGGCGGTTACGTGCTGAAGCACGAGGACTCGGATACCCCCGACGTCTTGTTGATGGCGACCGGTTCGGAAGTGCAGTTGGCGATGGCCGCGGCCGCCGAGTTGCAAGGCGAGGGCATTGCCGCCCGGGTGGTCTCACTGCCCTGCGTATATGTGTTCATGCAGCAGGACGCTGGCTACCGCGAGTCCGTATTGCCGGAAGGCCTGCGGGCGCGGGTAGTGGTGGAAGCCGGCGTTCCCAGGGGCTGGACCGGCATTGCCGGCCCGAACGGGCGCGTATTGTCGATAAGCCGGTACGGCGCATCGGCTCCAGGCGCCCAGTTGTTTGAACACTTTGGATTCACGGCGGAGGCTGTGGCGGCGCTGGCCCGCGAGACCATCGCCGAAGTGCGTGGCGCGAAATCGAGTTGAGGAAACACAGCAGTGGCAAGAATTGCAATCAACGGCTACGGGCGAATCGGGCGCTGCATCCTGCGCGCCTTGTATGAGGGTCCTCATCGCGACGCCATGCAAATCGTAGCGATCAATGACCTGGGCGATACCGGAACCAATGCGTACCTGACGCAATACGACACCGCCCACGGCCGCTTCCCCTTCAATGTTGCCGTGGACGGCGACGACATTGTGGTGGAGGGAGACCGGATCCGGGTGCTGGCCGAGCGCGACCCCGGGCAGCTGCCCTGGGCCGAACTTGAAGTGGACGCGGTACTGGAATGCACCGGCTTATTTCGTACGCGGGAAAAGGCAGGCGCTCACCTGCGCGCCGGGGCCGGTCGGGTGGTGATCTCGGCGCCCGCGGGGAAAGAAGTGGACGCCACTGTGGTGTACGGCGTCAACCACGACATCTTGCGCTCCAGCCACACCATCATTTCCAACGCGTCGTGCACGACCAATTGCCTGGCGCCGATGGCCAAGGTCCTGCATGCGGCGGTCGGAATCGAGCAGGGAATCATGAACACCGTGCACAGCTATACCAACGACCAGGTACTGACCGACGTGTTCCACAAGGACCTCAGGCGCGCACGTTCGGCCACCCAGTCGATGATTCCCACCAAGACCGGCGCCGCGGCGGCCGTGGGGCTGGTGCTGCCGGAGCTGGACGGGCGGCTGGACGGCTTTTCGGTGCGGGTGCCCACCATCAACGTTTCGCTGGTCGATCTGACCTTCCGCGCATCGCGCGGCACCACGGTAGAAGAGATTCATGCGATCATGCGGGCCGCCGCCGACGGCGAGCTGAGCGGAGTTCTGACGGTCAACGATGAACCGCTGGTGTCCGTGGATTTCAATCACTGTCCCTACTCATCGGTCTACGACTGCAGCATGACCAAGGTCATGGGCGAGGACCTCGTCAAGGTGTGTTCCTGGTACGACAACGAGTGGGGATTCGCCAACCGCATGCTGGATACGACCGGGGCGTTGCTGGACGCTCCCTAGTGTCGTGTTACGCGTGTCGCTTCACGCGCTGACCTCCGCCGCTGTGACCGGGCGGCGGGTCATGATTCGCGCGGACCTGAACGTGCCCATTGCGGATGGGCGGGTCGCCAACGACCAGCGCATACGGGCGGCGCTTCCCGCAATCCGGCATTGCCTGGACAACGGAGCGGGAATAATCCTGCTCTCGCACCTCGGACGCCCGGAGGAAGGCGTGTATGACGGGAGGTTCTCACTGGCGCCGGTCGCAGAAGAGCTGAGTCGCGCGCTGGCTATTCCCGTGCCGCTGCAGCGCGATTGGCTGGATGGCTGTGAAGTTGCCCCCGGACAGGTCGTCCTGTGCGAAAACGTGCGCTTCAATCCCGGCGAGAAGAACGATTCCCCGGAACTGGGCCGGCGCATGGCCCAATGGTGTGATCTTTTCGTGATGGACGCCTTCGGCAGTGCGCACCGGGCTCACGCCAGCGTTCACGCCGTTGCGCTGGCGGCGCCGGAATCCTGCGCAGGGCCCCTGCTGTTGAAGGAACTCAATGCGCTGGAGGAGGCATTCTCCGATCCGCCCCGCCCGCTGGTGGCCATCGTGGGCGGCGCCAAGGTGTTCGGCAAGCTGGGTGTCTTGCGGTCGATATCGGCGCAGGCGGACGTGTTGATCCCGGGAGGCGGGATCGCCAACACCCTGCTGGGGGCCAACGGCGCGGACATCGGCGCATCGCTGGCCGAACCGGGACTGTACGGTCAGGCGAGAGAGGTCTTGAACGGCCCGGCGGAAGTGCTGTTGCCCACCGACGCCGTGCTTGCGCCTTCGGCGCGCGAACCGCAGGCTGCCCGGATTTCAGCACTGGACCGGGTAGGCCGCCGGGACATGATTCTGGACATCGGGCCGAAAACGGCGGAAAGGTATGCAAGCGTGGTGGCCGGCGCCGGCACGGTTGTGTGGAACGGCCCATTGGGCCTTTTTGAGGTTGAGGCCTTTGCCGAGGGCACCCGACGGGTAGCCGAAGCTGTGGCGTCCAGCAGGGCCTATAGCCTGGCAGGAGGCGGCGACACGCTGCGGGCCCTGGATGATTTCGGATTGGGCACGGGAATTGATCACTTGTGTACGGGCGGTGGCGCAATGCTGGCCTGGCTGGAGGGGAGCGAGCTGCCTGCGGTTTCCGCTCTGGAGAGCCGGGCTTCCCCAGCGCTCTGAAAGAGCCGCCAAACAGCTCCCGTGTATGATGCAGCGATCATGCGTCGCACCAAGATTATTGCGACTCTGGGCCCTGCAACGGACCGCCCGGAAGTCCTGCGAGGCGTCTTGCAGAATGGCGCCGACGCGCTGCGACTGAATTTCTCACACGGCGACTGGGACATGCGCTACCGGCGTATTTCCGAAGTGCGCACGATGGCCCGGGAACTGGGCCGTTGCGTGGCCTTGCTGGGTGACTTGCAGGGTCCGAAGATTCGTATCTCCTGCTTCCGAGACGGACCCGTGCGCCTGGTGGACGGCGAGGAATTCTTCCTGGATCCCGAACTCGATGTCAACGGCGGAGATTTGCGAGGCGTGGGCCTCAATATATCGACCTTGAGCGAAGACGTCGTCCCGGGAGACACTCTGTTGCTGGATGACGGGAACGTGGAACTGACGGTCCAGAAAATACGCGGGTCCCGGGTGCATTGCCGCGTAGTGCACGGGGGCGTGGTTTCCGACCACAAGGGCGTCAACAAGCGCGGAGGAGGCCTGCTGGCGGTGCCGGCACTGACCGAAGAGGACCGAGAAGACCTGGTGCTGGCGGCGCAAGCCGGCCTGGACTGGATTGCATTGTCCTTCGTGCGCGATGGCGCCGACATTCAAGATGCCCGCAAGCTGATTCAGGAGGCCGGCGGTTCGGCGCACATTGTTGCAAAGATCGAGCGTTCCGAGGCCCTGGACAATCTCGACGACATTCTGGATGTAACCGACGCCGTCATGGTGGCCCGTGGCGACCTCGGCGTCGAGACCGGTTATGAGGGCCTGATCGGGCTGCAGAAATCCATCATTCGGCGTGCGCGGCACCGCCACCGGGTGGTGATCACTGCCACCCAGATGATGGAATCCATGATCGATCGCCCCATGCCCACCCGGGCCGAGGTTTCCGATGTTTCCAACGCCGTGATGGACGGCACTGACGCGGTCATGCTGTCGGCGGAAAGCGCGGTGGGAGAATACGCGGCCGAGGCAGTGGCCGCCATGGCATCCATATGCGAGGGCGCAGAAGCCTGGATGCCCGCCCGCATGGAGACCAGCCCCGTAACGGAAGGCGCCTTCGAGCGGGTGGATGAAGGCATCGCAAAGGCGGCCATGTATGCCGCCAATCATATGGACGTGCGGGCAATCGCGGCCTTGACCGAATCCGGCTCAACCGCCCTTTGGATGTCGAGGATCCGATCCGATCTGCCCATTTTTGCGCTGACGCGCCATCCGGGCACCCAGCGCCGGGTCACGCTGTACCGGGGCGTGGTGCCGGTGGCTTTCGACGTGACCGAGACTCAGGCAGACAAGCTGTTTCGCGCGATTTTCGAGCGCCTTCGCGAGGCCGGCGGCATGCAGTCCGGCGACCTCGTCATCATCACAAAGGGCGCAATCATGGGAATTTCCGGGCACACCGATTCCCTTACCGTGCTGCCGGTAGAAGCCTGAGGCAGTAAAATGATGCCTGTCATGAACGAGACAGGCGACCAGAGATGCTTGAGCACGCGCGCGATACATCACAGCGCGATGCGCTGCGCGCCCTTCTGGCGGCGGACACCGAACCCCGCCTGCGCCGACTCGTACACGCCCTAAGTCCGCGCGAAGCCGCGATTCTGCTTGAATCCCTGCCCCCGGGCAGGCGCGAGCTCGCCTGGGAGCTGGTCGACGAGGAGGACGAGGGCGAGATCCTCGTTGAACTCAACGACGAGGTTCGCGCCCAGATCGTGGAAGGGATGGAGTCCGCTGCGCTGGTCGATGCCGCCGAGGGACTGGCCCTGGATGACCTTGCGGACCTGGTCGCGGACCTGCCGGATTCGATTACGGAGCGGATCATCCGCTCGCTCGACGAGGAAGACCAGGAACTTCTGCGGTCGGTCCTCACCTTCCCGCCGGATTCGGCCGGCGGGCTCATGTTGCCGGAAACGGTGTCGGTGCGGCCCGATATGACCCTTGACGAAGTGTTGCAGTACCTGCGCTCGCAGGAAGAGCTTCCCGAAGACCTGTATTGCGTCTACGTCGTCGAAGGCAGCCAACGCTACCGCGGCGTGTTGCAGGTGCGTGAACTGCTGGGTGGATCAGCGGAATCCACCGTTGCCGCAGTGATGGACACCGAAGCACGGCCGATCCATTGCAACACTCCTGCCGCCGAAGTGATTCACCAGTTTCAGAACCTCGACAGTTCGGTGGCCGCGGTGGTGGACGACGCTGGTCGGCTCGTGGGGCAGATCACAGCCGATGACGTTGTCGATGCCCTGCGCGAGCAAACCGACCACGAGATCCTCGGGTCGGTGGGCCTGGATGACGACGACGACATGTTTGCCCCGGTGACGGTGAGTACCGGGCGTCGCACGTTGTGGCTGGGATTGAGCCTGGTGACGGCCACGCTCGCCGGCGGAGTGGTGGCGGGGTTCAAACCCGCCATCGAACGCTTCGCGCTGCTGGCCGTGTTCCTGCCGATAGTTGCAAGCATGGGCGGTATCGCCGGCAGCCAGACGCTGACACTAATGGTGCGCGGACTATCTCAGGGTCGGGTGCAGGATTCCAACGTGCGCTGGCTGTTTTGGAAGGAGCTGGCGGTGGGCCTGCTGAACGGGCTGGGCTGGGCGGTGATTGTCACGCTGGTGATGGCGGCCTTGTTCAAGGACCTTCAGGTGGCGATGATCGCCGGTGCTGCGATCGCCATCAACCTGGTGGCGGCGGCGGCATCCGGCGTGATGGTTCCGCTGGTTCTGCGTCGCTTCAGGATCGATCCGGCCCTGGCCGGCGGCGTGGTGCTGACAACGATTACCGACGTGGTTGGATTTGCGGCCTTCCTGGGGCTGGCGAGCCTGCTGCTGCTCTAGTGCCGTGTCACGGCACTAGCCCGGCCTCGGAGGCGTTCGATCAACCGAGTCCGTGGTGCGGCGCTTCCCGGGCGTGATGGTCGTGCAGCTTCTCCTTGTGTCGCCGAACCTGCCGGTCCAGCTTGTCCACCAGTTCGTCAAGCGCGGCCTTCAGGTCATGCTTGACGGAATCTGCGTGAAGGCGACCCTGGCTGAGATGGACCGTCGCTTCGGCCTTGTAGTGTGATTTCTCGGCGGACAAAACGCAGTGAATCTGGGTAACGCGGCTGAAGTGTCGCTGTATGCGTTTGAACTTGTTGCTTGCGTATTCTCTCGTTCGGGGTGTGAGCTCCAGATGATGGCCACTTAAGTTAAGCTGCATTCGATTTCTCCATCAAGTCAAAGCGAAAACGTTTCAATCATTATGCACCCGCTCGCCGGCATGACCAAGCGGTGAATTGCCGCGTGGCGGGAGTGGCAGACGACAAAGGCGCAAGGTCAGCATAAATGGACAGGGTGCGCGTGGCGGCCGGGGTTATCCGGCGCGAAGACGGACGGGTGCTGGTTTCGCGCCGCCCGCCGGGCAAGCATATGGCGGGAGCCTGGGAGTTCCCGGGGGGGAAGGTGCGCCCGCCGGAGACTCCGCGCCAGACGCTGACCCGCGAGTTGCGTGAGGAACTCGGCATTGTGGTGCGCAGGGCCGAGGAATTGATGCGTTACGAACAGGCTTATCCGGACCGCCTGATCGAACTCAATTTCTTTACGGTGGAGGAATACCAGGGTGCGCCAAGCGGAATGGAGGCCCAGGCTATCGCATGGGAATTGCCCGAACACCTGGGTGATCTCGGTTTTCTGCCGGCGGACCGTCCGCTGGTCGAGTTGCTTATTCAGCAGACGGCCAGCTTGAAGGCAAAATCGTCCCGGTAGGGTTCCGGCGCATCCTTGCCGGAGGGTGTCTGCATGAATCGCACGTGGACCTTGCCGCTGTCGGATGTGCCGCTGACTTGCGGGAAGCAAGGCGTATCCGTGGGAATGGCAATGCGAACCATCCACAGTTCGTGGCCGAGGGTGATGGACGCTGTAAACCCCCCTTTCTGAGCCTCGCAGTCCCGGTACTCGCCTCTCTGCCGGAGCAGCGTGAGAAACTTGCGGTTCGCATCCATCAAGGGCTCAAAGGTCTCGGTCCACCGCTTGATGTCGTCCTTGCAACGCTCCGCGCCGGAGTGCAACCACCATTGATACATCGGCAGGTCCACGGCCATGGCCGCGTCCGTTACGGAATCCCGCTGGCGCAGTGAGCTGATCAGCGGATCAAACCGCAAGGTCCTGACTTCGCTGGACTTCAATCCCGCCAGCTCCTGGCGAAACTCTTCGAGCTCTTCGAGTATGGCGTGCAGCCCGTCCTGGCGAATGTCCTCCCGTGCGCGCAGGATTTGATAGTTGCGCTGCAAGTGGTAAACCTGCTGCAGCAGGTGGGCGCGCAGGTCCTCGCGGAAAACCAGGTCCAGTGCTCCCAGCACAGCGTGAGCGGCGCTGCGGTTGCTCTCCGCGCCGCGGTGTCCGGCAGCATGCTGCAACTGCTCGCCCAGGACCTCCAGCCGCAGGAACAGCCGGGTGCTGTCCCGCAAGGGAAACTCATAGAGGATGGCCGGATGGATTCGCGGGTCGGCGAAGTCGTTCATGCAGGATGCAGTTGCAAATTTTTACGGCTATCTTATCCCGCAATTGAGGGGGTTTCCCCGTTTGGGCTCCCGGCCTGCCTGAGATATGCGTGATGGAGTCTCTCGACCTGTTCACGCAGGTCCTCGGGCTTGCCGTCGTTCAGGAGCACGTCGTGGGCGAGGCTGCGGCGCCGGCGCCTTGTTGCCTGGGCCGCGATGATGGCCCGGGCCTCGCGATAGGTGGCGCCGTCTCGTGCCCGCAGCCTTTTCAATTGCAGTTCCCGCGGCGCATCCACTACCAGCACGCGATCGATTCCGGCCGTGAAGCCGGTTTCCGCAAGCAAGGGAATAACCATGACCAGGTAGCTTCCGGGAGTAGCGGCGGCCCGCTGCCAGGCGACCCTGCGGATACGCGGGTGCAGGAGGGCTTCCAACCGCGTGCGTGCGAGTGGGTCGGAGAAGATCAGTGAGCGCAACCGGCGCCGGTCGAGCGTGCCATCGGCGGCGATGAGATCTTGCCCGAGTTGGCGGGAGACTTCAGCCAGCGCCGGGCTTCCGGCTTCCGTCACCTCGCGCGCTATAAGATCGGTATCCACAATTGCCGTCCCCAGAGCTTGAAGCCAGTCGGCCACCATGCTCTTGCCACTGGCGATCCCGCCGGTAAGCCCAACCGTGAAACGCTTGTTCATGGTCCCATTCAGCCGAGAACTCGCATGGGGTCCAGCATAGACGCTGCCTGCGGTCCAAGGAACAGAGTGAAAACTCCGCCGGCAGCCAGGAACGGACCGAACGGTATCTCATCTTTCAGCGACCCCTGGCCCAGAGCGATTCGGACCAGCCCCACAATGGCCCCGGCAATGGCTGCAGGAACGATGACCAGTGGCAGTCCCTGCAGTCCGACCCATGCGCCCAGCGCTGCCAACAACTTCCAATCTCCTCCTCCCAGACCCTCGCGCTTGCGCACCAGCCGCCAGAATGCGTTTACCGCCCAGAGGAAAGAGTAGCCCGCAATGGCCCCGGCAATGGCCTGTCCCGGGCCCGGAAAATGCGGACCAATCAGCACTTCCGCGTCCAGCGGTTTTGGAACGAGGCTGAATCCCAATCCCAACCAGAGCAAGCCAAGCGTCAGGCGGTCGGGCAGGAGGCCGTGTTCTAGGTCGATCAGCGCCAATGCCACCAGTGTCGAGCAGGCAAGCAGTACCGCGATTGCCTCCACGCCGGCGCCGAAGAAGAACCAGCTGGCCAGCGCGAGCAGTCCACAGGCCATTTCGCTGGCGGGGTAGCGCCAGTGGATAGGTTCCCCGCATTGCGTGCAGCGGCCGCGCTGAATCAGGTAGGCGACCAGCGGAATGTTGCAGCGCCAGCCGATAGCGGCCCGGCACGAGGGGCAAAAGGAATCCGGTTTGTCCAGCGCCAGTCCCCGCGGCAGGCGGTATGCCAGCATGCCGGCGAAACTGCCCAGGACCAGTCCCAGCAATACCGCGATCGCCCCGCTCCAGGCGGGTAGCGCAGTCGTGCCGTTCAATTCCCAGTACATGTGTTAGCTCCGGATTCCTTTGTGTCGGCGTACTCGCAGCCTCGATTGCAGCAACAATTGGAGCATATCCCCGACCGTATCAGTTTGCCCTTCTTCCGTGGACTCATATAGCGGGAGCGGCTCGGGAGTGTCAAGCAGACAATGAGAACATGAAGTTGGCGGCAATCAGATGACGGAGCCCATGCGGAAGATCGGCAGGTACATCGCCAACACCAGGCCGCCGATCAGCACACCCAGGATCGCCATCAGCAGCGGCTCCAACAATGCGCCCAGGCGATCGGCCGCTGTTTGCAATTCCTCGTCATAGCGATCCGCCAGGTGCAGGCACATTTCGCCAAGTCGTCCGGTTGCCTCGCCCACTCCCACCATTTGCACCAGCGTCGGTGGCAGGGCTTCCAGACAGGTCATTGCGCGACGCAAGCCCAGGCCGGTGGCTACATCGTCGCGGGCCTGCCGGATCTGAGTTTCGAACAGGCGATTACCGCAGGCGCCCGCCGCCGCACCAAGTGCCTCAACGGCTGGAAGGCCCGCGTCCAGCAGTGTCGCCAGGGTGCGCATGAACCTCGCCAGCGCAGCCTTCTCAAGCAGGCTGCCCAGCAGGGGCAAGCGCAGCTTCAGACGGTCTTCCAGGTGGCGAACCTGCCCAAAGCGCCGACGGATCCAATACAGCGCAGCAGCTCCGAAAGCCAATGAGCCCAACCAGGTGAGCCCGTTTCCCCTGAGGCTTTCCGACAGTCTGACTACCAGGTTCGTCAATGGCGGCAGTTCTGCGCCGTAGCCTGAAAACATGCGCTCGAATTCCGGGACGACGTGGATCAGCATCAGCCCGACCACGACCACCGCAATCGCCAATACGGCAAGCGGGTAGCTCAGTGCCGACGAGACCTTCTTGCGGATGGCTTCGCGACGTTCCAGCCAGGTGGCGAGGCTGGTTAGCAGTCCCGGGAGCCTCCCGGAGCGCTCTCCCGCCGCCACCAGGCTGACATGCAGTCTTCCGAAGTATCTTGGATGTCGCTGAAGCGCTTCGCTCAAGGAACTGCCGGCGGACACTTCACGCGAAAGTGCCTCCAGCAAGTCCTGCATGCGAGCCTGCTGCTGGCCTTCGCCTGTGATGTCCAGGGCCTGCACTACCGGTAGGCCGGCCTCAAGTACGGTCGCCAGTTCGCGCACCATGAATGCCACGTCCGCCGGCTTGATGGCGCGCAGCTGGCTGCGACGCAGTCGCTTGACGCGGACCTTCAGCGGCGTAATCCCGTCACGCTGCAGCTCTGCGCGCAGTGCTGCAGCGCTGGTGTTGCGCCGGGTACCCTTCAGCCTTCGGCCGTCTCGCGTCCTCCCTTCCCAGTAATAGCCCCTGGCGGCCACATCAATGCCACTCGCCGCTCATGCCGGAGGCGGTGATGCGATTGATTTCCTCCAGGCTGGTAGTGCCGTCGAGCACCTTTTCCAGGCCGGACTCACGCAGGCTCGCGACGTCATCGCTGCGGGCCTGAGTCTCCAGGGCGGCCAGCGGAGCGCCCTTGAGGATCAACTGCCGGAGCGCGAGTGAAATCGGCATGACCTGGAATATTCCGATACGGCCCCGATACCCGTCGGCACAATGGCGACAGTGCCCGGGGGGACCGGGACGAAACAGTCGCAGACCGTTGGGATCTGCTTCGTCGCCCCAGCACCCGGCGCGCAGTATCGGTTCACTGGGGCTGTAGCTTTCCCGGCAATCCATGCAAAGTCTGCGGGCCAGCCTTTGCGCCATGATCAGGTGCACCGAGGCGGCGGCATACGGCGGAACCTCCAGGTCGCGCAATCGCGCCAGTGACGCCGGTGCATCCTCGGTGTGCAGGGTGGAGAGTACCAGGTGCCCGGTTTGTGCGGCGCGTGCGGCGACACCCGCGGTTTCCGCATCACGGATTTCTCCCACCATGATCACGTCGGGGTCCTGGCGCAAGAAGGCACGCAATGTGCTGGCAAAGGTCAGTCCGGCGCTGCGGTTGACGTTCACCTGGTTGATTCCGGGTAGCTGGATCTCGCAGGGGTCTTCGACCGTGCTGATGTTGCGTTGAAGGATATTCAGACGGTCCAGGGCCGCGTACAGCGTTACGGTCTTGCCGCTACCGGTCGGCCCGGTAACCAGAATCATCCCCTGCGGACGATCCAGGGCTGCGCAAAAGTCGGCTTGCTGGCGCGGGTTCATTCCCAGCTCCTCCGGTCCGGGCAGTGCGGCGCCGGAGTCAAGGATACGGACAACGACCTTCTCGCCATGCAGCGTGGGTAGTGTGTTCATGCGCAGGTCCACCTTGCGCCGATCGGACAGGCGCAAGCGCAGCCGGCCGTCCTGCGGAGCGCGCCGTTCGGCAATGTCGAGCCGGGCCAGGACCTTGAGCCGTGCACAGACCTTCGCCGCGAGTCCCGGCGGTGGCTGGGCGGCGATTCTCAGCAGCCCATCGATACGCACGCGAACGCGGTAGTCTTCCTCGTACGGCTCGAAATGGATGTCCGAAGCGCCCTGGCGAATCGCGTTGAGCAGGATCCCGTTGACAAAGCGCACGACAGGCGCTTCCTCTACGGACGAGATGATCGCAGTGTCTTCTTCCTCGGGTGTCTCGGCCTCAAACTCCATGCCCGGCAGTTCGCCATCCAGCAACTCGCTATCGGACAGGTTTACCGTCGGTGACTTCAGCATTGACGCCAGCTTGTGGTGTTCCACCACGACGGCCCTTGGCTCCAGACCCGTGCGTTGCCGTGCCTCATTCAGGGCGGTGATCTGCGCCGGATCGGAAAGCCCAAGGACCAGTCGTCTCTTGTCGGCGGCAAGGGCGATCAATCCACGGGAGGCAAAAAACTCGGGATCCAATCCCGCATTCGCGGGCGGCAGGTGGGCCAGGCGGTCGAGGTCAAGCAAGGGCAGGCCGAATTCGCGGGCCACCACTGACGCCAGCTGCGCGTCGTCGATGTCCTTGCGCTCGGCCAGCCAGGCGATCAGGCCGTCGGCGGATGGTCCGGTATTCTGCTCCGCCAGCGCCATTATTTCCGGCGTGGCAACGCCGTGCGCAATCAAACGTTCGGCAAGCGGGCTTAAGAGTGCGCCCGATTCCACTACAGGGCTAGTGCCGTGTCGGCGGGTGGTTATGAGCGGCAGGTTTGCGGCAGGTAGGCGTTTTCCAGATCGGTTGCGGCTTCTTCCGCGCCCAGCGGTTCACCCTCCGGCGCGGCGGCGTTTCCGCACCGCCAGATCAGGGTGGTGCCGTCTTCCGCCAGGTACGGAGTCAGGTACAGGACCTTGTCCTCAATAATGCGGTTGGCCTCATTGCCGAAGGTGACCACCACCTCGCTGTCGGCAATGTCCACCGACTTGACGTAGCGGCCCCGGGAATCTTCGGCATTTGCGCTCAAACCGGCCGCCGCACGGTTGGCCGGCCCGCTGCCGCTGCTCATATAGGCTTCGGTCACCGCGTTGCGGGCCTGCACCGACAGGGCCACGCCTTCCTGCACCTGTGCGCGTATGGTGTAGTCCTGGTAGGCGGGTATGGCCAGGGCGGCCAATATGCCGATGATGGCGATCACGATCATCAGCTCCACCAGGGTAAATCCTTGTGACATCTTTCGCATGGCATCCAGCCCTCTCAACGCGGAACGACGCCAGATTACGGCACGCGCAGGCTGGCCGCAAGCAGGAAAACGGGGCTGTTTGCCTTCCATTCTCTCCCGCTCGGCAACAACCGGGAGAGTCCCCGGGAAACCGGGGAGAATCCGCCCGGACAGCACACGGCCGCGCAACGACGCGCCAATGAATCTAAAATGCTCGCGTGAATCTGCATGAGTATCAGGCCAAGGCGCTGCTCAAGCGCTACGGTGTGCCGGTTGCGGCCGGCGAGGTCGCGGCATCGCCCGACGAGGCCGAGAATGCGGCCCGGACGCTCGGCGGCGGGCGATGGGCGGTGAAGGCGCAAGTCCACGCGGGTGGTCGTGGCAAGGGCGGGGGCGTAGCGCTATGCGACACGCCCCAAGCGGTCCGGGAAACCGCTGCGCGCTTGCTGGGCACGCGTCTGGTAACGCCGCAAACCGGCCCGGTAGGGCTGCCTGTGGAGCAGGTGTACGTGGAACAGGCCAGCGGCATCGATCGCGAGCTTTACCTGAGCCTCCTGATTGACCGGGCCAGTGAATGTGCCTCCTTTGTGGGTTCGGCGGCGGGCGGCATGGACATTGAAGAAGTCGCCCACTCAACGCCGGAGAAGATTGCGCGGGTGAAGGTGCAGGCTGCTCTCAAGGTGATGCCCTATGTCGGGCGGCGGCTGGCAAAGGCGTTCGGGCTCGAAGGCGATGCGGCGCGGCAAATACAGGAGATCGCCATTGCGCTCTACCGGATGTTCGACGAGTGCGACGCCAACCTGGTCGAAATCAATCCTCTGGTAGTTACCGACAAGGGCCGGTTGCTGGCGCTGGATGCAAAGATTGCGGTGGAAGACAACGCACTCTTTCGCCAGCCGGAGCTGGCCGGGCAGCGCGACCCCGGCCAGGAGGACGAATTGGAACGGCGCGCCCGGGAAGTGGGCCTGAGCTATGTCTCTCTGGACGGATCGATCGCATGCATGGTCAACGGGGCGGGCCTGGCGATGGCCACGATGGACCTGATCAAGCTCCAGGGCGGGGAGCCGGCGAACTTTCTGGATGTCGGCGGAGCCGCGGACGCGGCGCGCGTCGCCGCGGGCTTCCGCCTGATCCTCTCCAACCCGAAAGTGCGCGCCATACTGGTGAACATTTTCGGTGGAATCGTTCGCTGCGACGTCATCGCCGAGGGCGTTTTGCAGGCTGTTCGGGAAGCCGGTGTGAGCGTGCCCGTCGTGGCCCGCCTGGAGGGCACCAACGCGGAGAAGGCGCGGGCCATGCTGGACAGGAGCGAACTCACCGTGACTGCGGCATCCGACCTGGCGGGGGCCGCGCGAATCGCAGTGGAGATGGCGGCATGAGCATCCTTGTGAACGCCGGCACTCGTGCGATCTGCCAGGGCCTGACCGGCAGGCAGGGCCGCTTCCACGCCGGGCAGTGCCTGGAGTACGGCGCCGAAATTCTGGCCGGTGTGACTCCGGGCCGCGGCGGCCAGGAATGCCTGGGCCTGCCGGTCTACGACACCGCGGAGGAGGCGGTGCGGGCCACGGGGGCAGATACCAGCCTGGCATTCGTGCCGGCGCCGGCCGCCGCCGATGCGATCATCGCCGCCGCCGATGCCGGAATCCGGCTGATCATCTGCATTACCGAGGGGGTCCCGGTGCTGGACATGGTTCGCGTCAAGGCCGCCCTGAAGTCCTACGACTGCCGCCTGATCGGTCCGAACTGCCCCGGGGTCATCACGCCGGGCGAATGCAAGCTGGGCATCATGCCCGGTTTCATCCACAAACCCGGCCGGATCGGCATAATCTCGCGCTCCGGCACTCTCACCTACGAAGTGGTGCATCAGACCACGGCCGAAGGCCTGGGTCAGACGAGTTGCGTGGGTATCGGCGGTGACCCGGTCCGCGGCCTGAATTTCATCGACTGCCTGGAATTGTTTCAGCGCGATACCGCTACGGAAGGGATCGTCATGGTGGGCGAAATCGGCGGCACTGATGAGGAAAATGCCGCCGAATATATCCGCAGCGAGGTGACCAAGCCGGTCGTGGCTTACATCGCCGGCGTGACTGCTCCGCCCGGGAAGCGCATGGGCCACGCCGGGGCCATCGTGGCCGGCGGCCAGGGAACCGCCGAGGCCAAGTACGAGGCTCTTCAAGTCGCCGGGGTTTCCGTGACCCGCTCGCCTGCGGAAATCGGGGCAACCATGGCGCGAGCGCTTTCCTAGCGCTGTCCCAGGCCATCAGCCGTAGATTGAAGCGGACTGCGCCATGAAGATCGGCCTGGCGCAACTCAATATGCTGGTGGGTGACGTGCCCGGCAACGTCGCCCGTATTCTGCGATCGATCGAAGAGGCACGGGCCGGCGACGCCGACCTGGTCGTGTTCCCGGAATTGGCCTTGTGCGGTTATCCGCCCGAAGACCTGCTGTTTCACGCCGGCCTGCGGGACGATCTTGCCAAGGGACTGCGGCAGGTACAGGACGCTTCGCGGGGTATTGCCGTCATTCTCGGCTACCCGCATTGGGAAGAGGGTGGCTGGTTCAACTCCGCCGCACTGTTTGCGGAGGGACGCCGCCTGCATCTGCATCACAAGATCGTGCTGCCCAACTACCGCGTGTTTGACGAGCGCCGCTACTTCCGCCCGGGCACGGCCGCCCGGTGCGTGGATCTGGGTAAGACCAGGCTGGGGCTGGCGGTATGTGAGGACGTCTGGGAGCCGGAGGTGCCTCAGCAACTCGCAGCCGACGGCGCGCAACTGATCGTCGTGACCAACGGTTCGCCTTACGAACTGGGCAAGCAGGAAAGGCGCGAAGCGCTGCTCGCGGAACGCGCCGCGGAGACCGGTCTGCCATACGCCTATGTGAACCAGGCAGGCGGTCAGGATGAACTGGTCTTTGACGGCGGCTCCTGCGTGATCGATCAAGCCGGCCGGACCTGTCTGAGGGCTCCGGCCTTTGACGAGGGGCTCTATTGCCTGCGTATCGAAACCGGCGAAGGCAGGCCTGCGCGACCGGCGAAGGGAAGCGTAGCGCCTTTGGGTTCCGAAGACGCCGAAGTCTATGAGGCACTGGTGACCGGCATTCGCGATTACGTCAGAAAGAGCGGTTTTGAGCGAGTCGTACTCGGTCTCTCCGGCGGAATCGACTCGGCCTTGACGCTGGCCCTGGCGGTGGACGCTTTGGGTGCGGACCGGGTGCTGGCGGTGATGATGCCGTATCGCTTCACCCTGCCGATGAGTATTGAGGACGCGGAGCGCCAGGCGAGGGTTCTGGGCGCGGACTACGAAGTCCTGCCGATCACCGGCATGGTCGAGGCCATGAGGGAAACGCTGGGCGGTCTTTTCGCGGGGCTTCCCGAAGACGTGACCGAGGAGAACATTCAGTCGCGCTGCCGCGGGATGCTCCTGATGGCGATTTCAAACAAGCAGGGACGCATGGTCCTGGCCACCGGGAACAAGAGCGAGTACGCGGTGGGTTATGCGACGCTGTACGGCGATATGGCGGGCGGCTTTGCACCGCTTAAGGACTGCACCAAGACGCGGGTCTACCGACTGGCCCGCCATCGCAATACGATTTCGCCGGTCATTCCGGATCGGGTCATCGAGCGCTCGCCTTCAGCTGAACTTCGCCCGGGCCAACTCGACAGCGATTCGCTGCCGCCGTACGAAGTCCTGGACGCGGTTCTGGACGCACTGATGCTGGAAGACCTGTCGATGGAACATATCGCCGATCGTGGCTTTGAACCGGGCGTGGTGCGCCAGGTGCTGGACCGGGTGCGCTTGAGCGAGTACAAACGCCGCCAGGCGCCTCCGGGCGTGCGCGTTACCCAGCGCGCTTTTGGCCGCGACTGGCGTTATCCGATTGTTTCCGGCTATCGCCCTTCGCGCCCTTAGGCGGGTTGCAGCGAGAAGCGGACTTCACCGAGGGCATCTTTCCCTGCCGAGGGCTGGAAGCCCTCGTTCCCAAGGCTGCTACCGGGAGCTGAGAGGAAGAACGGAGGCCAGCCAAAGGAGCGGCAGACCGATAATGGCCGTGGGATCGGATGATTCCAGCGCCTTGAGCAGGATCGGCCCGGCGCCTTCGGCGCGAAACGCCGCTGTGCAGTCGTACGGTTTGTCCCGTTCGAGGTAGCGCTCGACGAGTTCGGCGTCCAGGCGCCGGAATCGGGCCACCGTCAGGTCCACGTGCGCATGGGCGTCGCCGCCGGGCGAAAGCACGCATACCGCAGTGTGAAAGTTGAGGTCTTGCCCGGAAAAGGACATCAAGGTGGCGCGCGCACGGTCCGGAGACGGCTGCTTTCCTACCTGCCGGCCCCTGAATTCCGCCAGCTGGTCCGCGCCGATCACCCATGCGCCGGAATGGCGCGGCGCTACCTCCCGCGCCTTGGCTTCCGCCAGCCGTGCAGCCTGTTCCCGCGGCCTCTCGCCCTCAAGCCTGCTCTCGTCGATGCCGGAGGGATCGGCCACAAAATCGTCTACCAGTCGCGCCAGTAACTGGCGCTTGTAAGGCGATTGCGTCGCCAGCACGATCTTCGGGGACATGGAACTTGCGGTAACAGGCTTTAACTTGCTGAATTGACAGCGTAAAGGCAGCTTTCTATGATAGCGGCCCCTGGTTTCGCATTCCACAATCCAGTTTGCTCCAGCGTAACACCGTAGCGATTCGAAAGCTGCGTGAATGGGCCGGCCGTCGCCATGTGATAGAAGCCTCTTTCGCAGTACGGGATTCCGCGCGCCTGCTGGAACTGTGCGGTAGCGCCGGCTTGTCCGAGCGCTTCGACGCGCGCTGGTCGTTCGAACTCGGCGTGGAGGGCTTCCCGATCGTGAGAATGAAGGCCCGTGGGGCCTTGCAGCTTCAATGCCAGCGGTGCCTGGCCCCGGTAAGCTGGCCACTTGAGGTGGATTGCCGGCTAACGGTTGTGGGCGCGGAAGGCGAGATTCAGCAGGTTTCTTCGCCCTATGACACCATTGTCGCCGGGCCGGGGGGGCTGGTGCTGGGTACAATACTGGAAGACGAGATACTGACGAGCTTGCCCATGGCGCCGGTGCATGAACAATGCCCGGCGGCGCAGCAAGCGGAAATACACTCATCGCCGGAAGCCTCCAGGCCCCTGGCGGGCCTTGGGGCCCTGATGCGGCAGGACAGGAATTGACGGTGCTATTTGGCTGGTTCCAAGGGGGATCAAGATGGCAGTTCAACAGAATCGTAAATCGCGCTCGCGCAGGAACATGCGCCGGTCGCATGACGCTCTCGGGCGTCCCACGCTATCGATCGATCCGGAGACCGGCGAATTGCACCGCCGGCATCACATCGCACCCGACGGCCACTATCGCGGCCGTGAGGTGATCCCGCCGCCCCCGGAGCCCGAAGAGGAGGAGATGGGAGGCTGATCCCCGCGCTCAGGCGCCGGGACCGTGTCCTGAAATTGAAACCTGCCGGCCTGACGGGACGGCGTTGAGGCTGTCGGCTCAGCATCCATGAGCAAACTCGTCACGATTGCTGTGGACGTCATGGGCGGCGACCTCGGCCACGGCGTGGCTATTCGCGGCTGTCTCGAAATGCTACGCAACCGCGAGGAACTGCGGCTCATTCTGGTTGGCGACAGCGACACCGTGCGCCGGCATCTGGGACGCCTGGGCAAGGAAGCGAGCCGTGTGGAGATTCACCATGCCGACCAGGTGGTGTCCATGGAGGACAAGCCTGCGGAAGCGATGCGCAGGAAGAAACGCTCTTCAATGCGCATGGCGCTGGAACTGGCGCGTTCCGGAGAAGCGCAGGCCTGTGTGAGCGCCGGCAATACCGGGGCCCTCATGGCCACCGGCCGGCTGGTGCTCAGGACGCTTCCCGGCATCGATCGTCCGGCGATACTGGTCGCCCTGCCCACCCTGAAGGGCGTCTGTTACATGCTGGACCTGGGCGCCAACCCGGTGTGTACCCCCACCCACCTTTTGCAGTTTGCCGTTATGGGTTCGGTGATCGCCTCAATCAACAACGTCGAGAATCCTTCGATCCGCCTGCTCAACAACGGTGAGGAAGAAATCAAGGGCATCGAGACGGTGCAGGCCGCCAACGCGTTGCTCAGCGAGAGCTACCTGAATTACCACGGTTTTGTCGAGCCCAACGACGTATTCAAGCACCGCGCCGATGTGGTGGTGTGCGATGGTTTTACCGGCAACATCGCGCTCAAGACCATGGAGGGCTCGGCGGAATTCGTATACGGTCAGATGGTTTCCTACTTTCGCAGCGGCTGGATCAACCGGATTTACTCTCTGGCCTGCTGGCCTTTCCTGTACGCCATCAGGAAGCGGCTGGACCCCAATCGGCACAACGGAGCCGCGCTGGTGGGTCTGAACGGGATCGTGATCAAGAGCCATGGCTCCAGCAACGAGGTCGGCTGGCAGCAGGCGATTCACCTCGCGATGCGCGAGGTAGCCAAGGGATTGAATGAACGTATCCAGGGACTATGGAGCAACCTGGCGGCATGAGCGGCCGTATCGCCGGCCTGAGACATTCCCGTATCGCCGGTACCGGGCGATATCTGCCGGAGCGGCTGCTCACCAACAAGGACCTCGAGCAGATGGTGGATACCACCGACGAGTGGATCCGCACCCGCACCGGAATGGAGCGCCGGCACATGGCCGCCGAGGAGCAGGCGAGTTCGGATCTGGCCATACCTGCAGCACGGGCGGCGCTGGAATCGGCAGGCTGCGCGCCGGAGGAAATCGACCTGGTGGTGGTCGGGACCACGACGCCCGACCTGGTTTTTCCGAACGTGGCTTGCATCGTGCAGGAAGCGCTGGGAATACCGCCATGCGGGGCGTTCAGCTGCGAGGCGGCCTGCACCGGCTGGTTATACGCGCTGAGCCTTGCCGACGGGATGATCCGCCTTGGGCGTGCGAACAAGGCCCTGGTGGTGGGAGTGGAAGTGCTTTCACGCATTACCGACTGGAGCGACCGCTCGACTTGTGTCCTGTTCGGAGACGGCGCCGGAGCGGTGGTGCTGGAACCTGCCGAAGAACCCGGAATGATGGGCTTCATTCTCGGCGCCGACGGCTCCTACGTTGACATTCTCCGCAGCCGGGCGGGCGTGTCACGCAATCCGGAACTACTGGGCAACGGCGGCACCGCGGTGCGTATGAAGGGCAGCGAAGTGTTCAAGATCGCGGTTCGCACCATGGGCAGTACCGTGGATAATTTGCTTGATCAACACGGCCTGGGGCGCGACTCGGTGGACTGGCTGATTCCGCACCAGGCCAATCTCCGTATCATTCAGGCCATTGGCAAACGCCTGCGCCTGCCGGACGAGCGGGTGATACTGACCCTGCAGGACCATGGCAATACCGGCGCAGCTTCCATACCGCTGGCGCTGGACGTGGCCGTAAGGGATGGACGAATCAGGCGCGGACAGCGCATAATGATGGTGTCGTTTGGAGGAGGATTGACCTGGGCCGCGGGCCTGATGCAATTCTGATGCCTACTGGCGGAATCCGAATAGCGCCTTGTGCGCCGATTATCCTGATCGCCGGGATATTCGCTGTCCTCCCGGTACAGGCCGAAAATTTCTTCCTGCCGTCGCCGACCGTGACGGTGGTGGGCGAATCGCACTGGGTACGTGCCGACCGCCGCGAGACCCTGCTCGATGTGGCCCGCCGCAACGGCCTCGGTTATTCCGAGATGAAACAGGCCAACCCGGACGTCGATATGTGGGTTCCGGAGGACGGTGCGCGGGTAATGCTGCCGACCTCCTTCATCCTGCCCAATGCGCGCCGCCGCGGCGTGGTGGTGAATATCGCCGAGTACCGCCTCTATTTTTACTATCAGCAGGATGGTCAGGAAATGGTGGCGACTTTTCCGATCAGCATCGGGCGCATGGACTGGAAGACCCCTCTTGGCGACTGGAAGGTCACGCGCAAGCGCACCCGGCCAACATGGAGGCCACCCAAGTCCATCATCGCGGAGTACGCGGCCGACGGCGAAGTGTTGCCGCGAGTCGTTCCGCCCGGTCCGGAAAACCCGCTTGGCGACTATGCCATTAATATTTCGGCCCCCGGTTACCTGATCCATGGCACCAACCGGCCCCGGGGCGTCGGCATGCAGGTTACCCACGGTTGTCTGCGAATGCTGCCGGAAGATATCGAATGGCTCTTCCCGCAGGTGCCGTCCGGGTTGCCGGTAACCATTGTCGACCAGCCGGTCAAGATCGGTTGGCGCGACGGGCGGCTCTACCTGGAGGCCCATTACGCTCTTGAAGCGGAGGCGCCCGAAGAGCTGGAGGGTCTGGTCAATCGCATCAAGTCTTCTGCGCAGGCGGCCCGGGTAGAGCTGGATTTGCAGGCGATGCGGCGCGTGTTGATTGAACGCCTGGGCGTTCCCGAGCCCATTTCTCCCGAGTTGGAACGAACTCAAACGGCAGCCCGATAGCGGTTCCGGAAAATGGCCTTCAAACAAGGGGCTGTTGCGGAAACTTCACACGCTGAAGGGCTCCAATCTATTGCTTTTTTGTTGTGGGTGGGCGAAGATAAGCCCGATGCGCCGGATACAGGCGTACTTGGCAAGCTGACGACCCGAGGATCTTCATGAAAAAGACCAGATTTCTTATAGCTCTGCTTGGAGCGCCGGCGGTTGCGGTAGCTCTTTCCGGCTGCTGCACTGCGGGTATGGACGAGATGTCCGCAAAGATGGATGCCGCCGCTGCCGCCATGGGCAGCAGTATGTCCGCCCTGGAGGGCAGGATCGGCGATCTTGAGGCAGCGCAGCGGCAGACCGCTGCCGCGGTAGAGCGTGCGAACACGACTGCCGAGCGTGCGGCTGAGGCGGCTGAAGAGGCGAAAGCCACTGCGGATGCCACCAGCGATCGCATGGATCGGATGTTCGAAGAGAGCCAGCAGAAATAGTCTCCCCAAGTAGAGCGGCCGCGATCTTCGTATTGCGGCCGCTTTACCCTTTTCGGCGCCATTCTCCCGGCGCCTCCCGGTGTCCCGGGACATTCACTTCTCACCGCGTATTCTGTAAAGCGCGGGATTGACCCACCCCCTCTCCCTACGGATCTCACGCCGGCGTCGGGGCGTGTGCCCTGCCGGTCCTATTGGCCGATGAGACGGTTCATTTCAAATATCGGCATCAGGATCGACAGCACGATCAGCAACACGAACCCCCCAACGAGCATGATCAGGACCGGCTGCAATAGCGACGTCATCGTGTCGATTCGCGCCGAAAGTTCGCGTTCCTGGGTTTCCGCCGCCCGCCCCAGCAGTTGGTGAAGTTCGCCGCTGGCCTCGCCGCTGGCGATCAACTGGATGCAAAGCGGCGGAAACAAGCCGCTGCGATCGAGCGCTTCGGCGGCCGACTTGCCTTCACTGACCTCTTCGGCCGCAGCCATTGCCGCCTGGCGCATCGGCAGGTTGGTCAGCATGCGAGCGGCTACCCGCAGCGACTCCCACACGGAGACGCCGGCGTCGGTCAGGGTTGCCAGCGATTGCATGAGCCGCGCCGAATTCAGTTCCCGCGACAGGGCGCCGAACAGGGGCGTTCGCAGCAATAGCCGGTGCAGCCTCAGGCGCGCTGCCGGAAGCCGTAGCGCACGCGCAACCAGGAGGGCGCCCAACGCGGCAAACAGCAGGACCAGCCAACCGAATGTGCGGGTGAAGTCGCTGACCGACATCAGGACCTGCGTCAGAAGCGGCAATTCCACCCCGCTGTCAACGAATACGGGCGTGACCTGGGGCACGACATAGACCAGCATCAGGCTGACGATGGCGAGGCTGAACACGGTCAGGACCAGCGGATAGGCCAATGCGGCCCTCACCTGCTGACGTAGGGCCTGGTGTTTCTCGAAGTGCTCCGCAAGCCGTTCCAGCACTTCCTCCAGCCGTCCGATCCGTTCACCGGCACCTACCGTTGCCACCAGCAATTCCGGGAATGCCCGCCGGGATGCGCTCAGCGCTTCTGCAAAGCTGTAGCCTTCCTGCACCCGTGCCCGAACGCCCATCAGCACTTCGCTGTTGCGGCTGCGCTGGGCTACCAGGGCTTGCAGCGCCGTGTCCAGCGGCAGTCCGCCGCGCAGCAGGGTGGCCAGTTGCCGGATGACCTGCGCCAGCACCTGACTGCCCATCGCCGGTCGCCTCCCGGGCAGCAGGCGATTGAGGAATCCCGCTGCCGCGGGCCGAACGTTGAGTGGGCGCAGCCCCTGCTCCCGCAGCAGGCCGCGGACATGGCGCGCGTTATCGCCCTCGACTGTGCCGCGCCGTCGGCGACCTTCCTGATCCTGCGCGGTGAAACTCCACTGAGGCAATAGTCGGCCTACTCCTTGCTGGTCACGCGCAGGACCTCTTCGAGAGAGGTCAGGCCATTGCGGGCCTTGCTCACACCATTGGCCCGCAGCGACGGCGTGCCGGCCCGGATATCGGCCTCCAGCTGCTGTTCCGGCGCACCGTCGTGGATCAATCTGCGGAGCGAGTCGTTGACGCTGATCAATTCATAAATGCCGGTGCGTCCCCGGTATCCGCCGCCCTCCGCCGCCGCCACCGGGCCGGGCCGGTAGAGTGCAGGCGCGTCGCCGGCGTCAATCCCCATCAGCGAATTCTCGTATTCCCCGGGCGAATAGGCCTCACGCGTGGCGGGGTCGAGCTTGCGCACCAGGCGTTGCGCGAGGATACCCTGCAGGCTGGATGAAATCAGGAATGGTTCCAGGCCCATGTCACGCAGTCGCGTGACCGCGCCGACTGCGGTGTTGGTGTGCAGCGTGGAGAACACCAGGTGGCCGGTCAGACTGGCGCGTACCGCAATCTCGGCGGTTTCCAGGTCGCGGATTTCGCCCACCATCACCACGTCCGGGTCCTGGCGCAGGATCGCCCGCAGGCCGCGGGCGAATGTGAGGCCGACACGGTTGTTGACCTGCGTCTGGCCCACGCCTTCCAGGTAGTATTCCACCGGGTCTTCCACCGTCATGATGTTGCGCGTGCTGTCGTTGATCTTCTCCAGCGCGGCATACAGCGTGGTGGTCTTGCCCGATCCGGTGGGACCGGTAACCAGGATGATGCCGTGCGGGCGCTGAATCAGCTGTTCCATGCGCTCGTGGGTGTCCGCGTCCATTCCCAGCGACGTGAGGTCCAGCCGCCCCGACTGCTTGTCCAGAAGCCGCATGACCACGCGTTCGCCGTGAATACCGGGAAGCGTGGAAATGCGCACATCCACGGCCCGACCGGCGATCCGCAGCGAGATACGCCCGTCCTGCGGAAGGCGTTTCTCGGCGATGTCCAGGTCGGCCATGACCTTGGCCCGGGAGATGACCAGCGGACTCAAGCCCCGGCGCAATTTCAGTGTCTCGCGCAGTACGCCATCGACACGGAAGCGCACGTTCAGATTGAACTCGCCCGGTTCCAGGTGCACGTCGGAGGCGCCGGTCCGGATAGCCGAGGCGAGTACCGCGTTCAGCAGCCGGATGATGGGCGCGTCGTTGTCGCTGTCCAGCAGGTCCGAAGGGGCCGGCAACTCTCGGGCCAGTGCCCCCAGTTCCAGATCTTCGTCAAGGTCCTCGGCAATCGAAAGCGCGCTGTCGGCGCCCATCTCATAACGGGCCCGAAGACGTCGGTCAAAGTCCTCGGCGTCGATCAGTTTTGGCCGAACGTGCCGGCCGGCCGCACGGCCGGCCTCGGCCAGTCCTTCCAGACCGGCTCCGGCCCGTACCAGTGCGATCAGTTCGCCGTCAGGTCCGGGCGTCAGCAGTACCCCGTGGCGCTGCGCGAAGCTGAAGGGCAGGGAAATCAATCCGGCGCCGAAGTCCCTTCAGGTTGTTCCGCCGTATCTTCGCCTTTGGAGCCGGCCGCTCCGCTACCCGGTTCGAAGGCTTCCTCCAGGTCGCCGGGCAGCCGTGGGCCCTTACCCGAGAACGATTGAACAAGCTGCTGACGCCGGAGGTAGTTGTACTTGGCGTTGGTTACGGCCTCGGCCTGGGCGGAATCACGCAGAATGGTGGGCCGGATGAACAGCATCAGGTTGGTCTTCTCCAGGGTTTCGCCGCTGGCGCGGAACAAGGCGCCTATCAGTGGCAGCCGGCCCAGAAACGGAACGGACTGTCGGCTTTCCCGGACCTTTTCCTGAATCAGCCCTCCCAGAACCAGGGTGCCTCCGTCCTCGACGATAACCGCGGTGTTCAGTGTGCGCTCATTGGTAACCAGGTCCACGGCGCCGGCCACCGAAGGCGCGAGTTCGGAGAGTTGCTGGTTGATCTCCAATCGCACCGCGTCTCCCTGATTGATTCTGGGCGTGATCTTGAGGTTGAGTCCGACGCTTCCGCGGTTCACCGTGGTGAATGGCCGAATCTGTCCGTCGGCGCTGCTCGGATTGATGCCCGAACTGGCGTAACTGCCGGTAATGAACGGCACTTGCTGGCCGACATTGAACTCCGCCGGCTGGTTGTCCAGCGTGACCAGCATGGGCGTACCCAATATGTTGGCGCCTGCCGTATTCTCCACTGCGCTGATCAGGGCGGCGAAGCTCAGCCCGTCGTCGCGCACCCGTCCCACGGCGAATCCGGCGCCGGGGCCCAGCGCCTGGCCCGCAGCGGCCCGCCCCTGGTCCGTATTGGACAGGGATCCGGCCACCAATTCCCGCAGGCTGGTTCCCGAGGCCGGAAAATCGGTGCTACCGAGCACGCGCTGCGGGTCGTAAGCGGCCCAGTTCACGCCCAGCTGGTTGGCCCGGTCCGCGCTGACTTCGGCAATCAGGACTTCCACCAGCACCTGCGCGCGCCGGATGTCCAGTTGATCGACTACGGCGAGCATGCGCCTTAAGGTGTCCGGCGGAGCGTCGATGATCAGGGCGTTGGTATCCTCGTCGGCCGCGACCTTCACCTTGATCTCCGTGGTGCCTTCGTCGGAGAACTGGGTGGAGAGTTTTCCTGCCAGGTTCTCGGCGCTGGCATAGTTCAGATACCGCACACGCGTGTTGCCGCCTTCTTCCAGCGGCGTATCCAGGTGCGCGATGATGGCCCGCAATTCCAGCCGCCGGTTTTCCTCGCCCCCCAGCAGAATGCTGTTGGTCCGATCATCGGCCACGGCCACGTTGGAGCCGCCTTCTGCGGAAGCCTGGACAATTTCATTGAGGACCCGAACGATGTCCCGGGCACTGGCGTATTCAAGGGGTACGACCTCGACCGGCTGGTCGCTCCTGAGGTCGATGCGCTTGACCACCCGGGCGACCCGGTTCAGGTTGGAGCCGCGGTCGGAGAGAATGACCACGTTGGTTTGCGCATGGGCGGCCAGGTGCGCGCCGGGGGACAAGAGCGGGCGAAGGATAGGGACCAGCGTCTGGGCCTGCACGTTGTCGATCGCCAGCACCCGCGTTTCAAGTTCATCGTTTTGCAGCGCACCCTCCGGAACATCGGCGTAGATTCGCAGGGTCCGGTCCGGCGAAAGCTTGATCACAGGGCCCGAGGGAACCGCAACAATGCCGTGGGCGCCAAGCATCGACAGGAAAGCCTGGTAAAGCCCCTCCTCGGACACGGGGCGAAACCCGATAAGCGTGAACCTTCGATCCGTGCCGATCTGCGGATCGATCACGAAGTTCTTTGCGGTGGCCCGGCCCACGCCTTCCACGACTTCTTCCAGCGAGGCGTCCCGGAAATTGAGTTCGATCGTGCCCTGCTGTGCATGGGCGGGATTGATCAGCATGAAGACAGCCAGTATTGCCCACGTCCAACTCACTCTCGCACGGTACGGAATCATCTTCATGCCCTCACATGGCCAGCAGGCCGAAATTATTGCTTCCTATGGTTATTTCAATCGGCTCGCCGTCACGCATTACGCGGAGAATCATATCCCCACTGCCGCTCATCTCCTGTTGTCCCTGTGCGCCGCCGTCGTGGTCGAACGATACGCCGTTGATCGCCACCGCGAGGTCACCCGAAACGAACCCCAGGCTGTCGAACAATGCGCGCTGCGCGCGTGGGAAAATGCGGTAACCCTCCATCCCGCCGTCTGCGTCCATGACCGGCTCCATCCGGATTATCTGTGAGAGCGTCATTCGAGGCGGCTCAAGCCGGGAATCGGCCAAATCGTTGACCATCGCGCCCGCATTGGGATCAATGCCGCGGAGACCCGAACTGCCGCTGCCGGGGCTCAGGTCAACCAGCGGCAAACGAAGCAGTTCGCCGCCCCGATCAAGGAGCACTTCTTCCGATCGTATTTCCTGCAATCTCAAACCTGCAGCCACAGTGTCGCCTGAAAAATACGCACCGGGAACCCCGCCGAATTCGATGATGGCGTGCGCCATGCGGGGGTCACTGGAGGCCACGACGCCGCGCAACTGAAGGTCGCCGCCGCTCAGCACGCCCGGCTGCCCGCCTGGACTGACCTGCGCGGCAGCCACTCCGAAGAGAGCGCTTCCCGGTGCGTCGGCATTGTCGTCCCGGTCGCTGGCCGCAACCTCCCCCGCGTTCCCCCGCGGCGGCTCATACCGCGTCATTTCCCAGGCCGTCCATGCGATCCGGACCATCAGCGCCGCGGCTGCCAGACTCAGCACCAGCACGGGAATTCGCTTGAACAGCCGGCTCCAATTCACGGAATTCATCTCAAATTGCCACGTTTACAGCACAATGACGCGGGCAGGTTGTGATAATTTAAGGCATCATCGTGCGTGCCAAAAATGAACAAGCCTTCGGACAACGATTTCCTGCATCACCTCGGCGGCGCCCCGTCGACCGAGACCGCTCCGCCGGAAGTCAAAAGGCCGGCGCTGTACCGTGTCGTGCTTCTCAATGATGACTATACGCCTATGGAGTTTGTTGTGCAGATGTTACAAAGACTCTTTGGCTATGGTCGAGAGAAGGCGACCCGCATCATGCTGGAGGTGCATATGAAGGGGCGCGGCGTGTGCGGTGTTTTCGCATTTGAAATTGCCGAGACCCGGGCATCGCAGGTGCTGAAATACGCGCGGCGTCACGAACATCCGCTTGCCTGCGTGGTCGAGAAGGCCTGACCGGTCATGCTGAGCCGCGAGCTTGAAATCTGCCTGTCCAACGCGCTGGTGCGTGCAAGGGAGAGCCGCCACGAGTTTCTTACCGCGGAACATCTGTTGCTGGCCCTGACCAGCAGCCCGGTAGTGGCCGAGATCCTGGCGGCCTGCGAGGCCGATGTCGATGATCTGGCACGGTCCCTGGAGGAGCACCTGGAGGAAACCATGCCGACACTGGGCGTGGAGGCCGACCGGCAGACGCGGCCGACCCGGGCCTTTGACCGGATACTCAAGCGGGCCATGGCGCACGTCCAGAACAGCGGCGTTAAGGAAGTCAGTTCCGCCAACGTCCTGGTGGCGCTGTTTGCCGAGAACCAGACCTATGCGGTGAGCGAACTCAACCGCCAGGGCGTGACTCGCCTGGACGTGGTGAACTACATCTCGCACGGCATTTCCCGGACCAGGCCTTCCCCCGCCGATGATCAGCTCAGCGAGGATCCCGATGCGGGGCGCAGCCCCCGCGCACTGGAAGCCTATGCCGCGAACCTGAACGAGCGGGCCAAGGCGGGCCGCATCGACCCCTTGGTCGGACGCGCCAAGGAAATCGAGCGCGCCATGCAGGTGCTGGGCCGCAGGCGAAAGAACAATCCGCTGTTCGTAGGCGATGCCGGGGTAGGCAAGACGGCGCTGGCGGAAGGCCTGGCGCTGATGATGGTTGCCGAGGACGTGCCGGACTCACTGGAAGGATGCACCTTGTACGCATTGGACATGGGAGCGCTGCTGGCCGGAACGCGTTACCGGGGCGACTTCGAGAAGCGGCTGAAGGCCCTGGTCAATGAACTGGCCGAGGAAGAGGGCGCCATTCTGTTCATCGATGAAATCCATACGGTGATCGGCGCGGGCGCCGCTTCGGGAGGCATGCTGGATGCCTCGAACATCATCAAGCCGGTGCTGGCCAACGGCGATCTCCGGTGCATTGGCTCCACGACCTACAAGGAGTATCGCGGCGTTTTCGAACGCGACCGAGCCCTGGCCCGGCGCTTTCAGAAGATCGACGTGCCCGAGCCCAGCGTGGACGAGACCTACGAAATCCTGTGCGGGCTCAAGAGCCGGTTCGAGGAACATCACAAGGCGACCTATAGCGACGAAGCCTTGCGCGCGGCGGCCGAGCTTTCGGCCCGCCACATCGGCGACCGCTGCCTGCCGGACAAGGCCATTGACGTGGTGGACGAGGCCGGCGCGCGACTGAAGCTCAGCGCCGGAGGCAAGGAGGATCTTGCCGTGGACGTCCAGCAAGTCGAGTCCGTGGTAGCCCAGATGGCAGGTATTCCGCCGCGTAGCGTCTCCGCGTCGGACCGCGAACAGCTGGAGCAGTTGGAGAGCAACCTAAAGCGGGTGATCTTCGGTCAGGGTCCCGCCATCAATGCTCTGACTTCGGCCATTCGCATGGCGCGCTCGGGCTTGCGGGAACCTGAGAAGCCGGTGGGAAGTTTCCTGTTCTCCGGTCCCACGGGCGTGGGCAAGACCGAGGTGACGCGACAGCTGGCCTATTGCCTTGGCCTGGAGCTGCTGCGTTTCGACATGTCGGAATACATGGAGCGGCACACTGCATCACGCCTGATCGGCGCCCCGCCGGGTTATGTGGGATTCGACCAGGGCGGGCAACTGACCGAAGCCGTTACCCGTCATCCCCATTCGGTGTTGCTGCTGGATGAAATCGAGAAGGCACATCCGGACGTATTCAACCTCCTGCTGCAGGTGATGGACCACGGCACGCTGACCGATAACAACGGCCGCAAGGCCAACTTCAACCACGTGATCGTCGTGATGACCACCAATGCCGGCGCCCGCGAGGCGGCCCGGGGGTCCATGGGCTTTACGCCGCAGGACCATTCCAGCGACGCGATGACCGCGATCGAGAAGTCCTTTTCGCCGGAATTCCGCAATCGCCTCGACGGCGTTATCCAGTTTGCGGCGCTGGAGCACGATTCGGTACTGCGGGTCGTGGAGAAGCTGGTGCTGGAGCTGGAAGCGCAACTGCAGGGACGCAATGTGACGCTGGTACTCGAAGATTCAGCCCGGGAATGGATTGCCACGCGCGGGTATGACCGTAAAATGGGCGCCAGACCCATGGCCCGTGTAATCCAGGAACAAATCAAGAAGCCGCTGGCGGAGCGGATGCTGTTCGGCGACCTCCAGGAAGGCGGGCGGCTGCTGGTTACGCTCGACGAAACGGGTGATGCGCTGGCCCTTGAGGTGGAGGAGCGCCAGCTGGCCAAAGAGGACCAATGAGGTCCTTCGAACCAGTGAGCATTTCGAGAAGGTAGCCTTTCGGTGGCGAAGCAAGAGCCTATTCAGTTTCAGGGCGTGGTCACCGAGACTCTGCCCAACACGACTTTCCGGGTCACCCTGGATAACGGTCACATGGTTATGGCCCATATTTCCGGAAAGATGCGCAAGCATTACATCCGCATTCTCACAGGCGACCGGGTTACGGTGGAATTGACACCCTACGACTTGAGCAAAGGGCGAATAGTTTATAGAGAGAGGTGAGCGCCTCCGGCGGGCGCACGGCGCGGGTCTGCGGACGGCCGGCCAACGACTTTTCAGGAGCGAACGCATGCGAAGCTTATACGGGCCGAGCTATCTGCTGGCCATTCTTCTGACTACCGTCCTTTTGCCTGCGGGCGCACAGCAGCCGGCAGCCGAACAGCAGCTCGACGAGTTGTTCGCCGACGAATGGGCTCTGCGGCTGCGCGAATATCCCCTGCTTGCGACCTCCATGGGAGTGAACGACTACAACGACCGGCTTTCCGGCGTCTCCTTTGATGACATCGAGCGCCGAAAGCGGCTATCCGCCGCCTTGATGGACCGTCTGCAGCGCATGGACTTCGATGCGCTACCGCCCGGTCGCCGGCTGGACTACGAACTGTTCGAATGGATGCTGCGCAATCGCATAGAGTCGGCTGCGCACAGCCCCGAGCGCATTCCGTTTATTGCCGACAGCGGGTTTCATTCGCAGTTGCTGCGTGCCGCCGACGGCGTGGTTTTCCGCAATGCTCTGGACTACGAGAATTTCCTGGAGCGCTTGCGGGCGATTCCAGGACACATCGAGCAGCACGTCGAGAACATGCGCGCGGGCATTACGGACGGCTTTGTGGCACCGGTGGTCGTACTGGACAGCGTGTTGCCGACCGTCGCCGCGCCGGCGGAAGCAGCGGTCGAGGAAAGTGCATTCTTCCGGCCATTCGCGCGCATGCCTGCCGGATTCGACGATGCGGAGCGAACCAGGCTCGAATCCGACGCACGAGAGGTCATCGGCCAGCAGGTGCTGCCGGCGTTTCGGCGGCTGGCGGAATTCCTGGACGAGGAGTACCGGATGCACGCCAGAGAAAGCCTCGGAGCGTCGGAACTTCCCCGGGGTCGCGACTACTACCGGCAGCGAATCCGCGCCATGACCACCCTGGATCTGTCTCCGGCGGACATACATGCCATCGGTCTGGAAGAAGTGGCGCGGATACGCTCCGAGATGCTTCAGATCGTGGAGGACCTGGAGTTCGAGGGCGGCATAGACGCGTTCGTGACTTTTCTCCGCACCGACCCGCGCTTTTACGCCGAAACCGAGGAGGAGCTGCTGAGCAAAGCCTCGCTGATCGCAAAGAAGGCGGACGGCCTGCTGCCTGGCTGGTTCGGATTGTTGCCCAGGACGCCTTACGGGATCATGCCCATGCCCGCGGAAATGGCGCCTACCGGTACCACCGCCCGCTACTGGGCGGCCCCCCGCGGAGGCAATCGAGGCGGGTATTACTGGGTAAATACCTATGCGCTGGATCAACGCCCCCTATACGAGTTGCCGGCGCTGACCGTGCACGAGGCGATGCCGGGACATCACCTGCAAGTGGCACTGGCGCGCGAGCAGGAGGGCGTGCCGGAATTCCGGCGGGCCCTGGGTTTTACGGCTTTTGTCGAAGGATGGGCGCTGTACACCGAGTGGCTGGCTGTGGAGATGGGGATGTACACCACCCCATACGAACATTTCGGAAGACTGAGCTACGAGATGTGGCGTGCCTGCCGGCTGGTGATCGACACCGGCATACACGCGATGGGCTGGAATCGAGCCCAGGCCGTTTCCTACCTGGCGGACAACACTTCCCTCAGCCTGACAAACGTGGAAAACGAAATCAATCGCTACATTGCCTGGCCGGGCCAGGCGCTGGGCTACAAACTGGGTGAGTTGAAGATCAAGGAATTGCGCCGGCGCGCCGAAGAGACACTGTCGGACGAATTTGACGTGCGTGCCTTTCACGACGCCGTGCTTGCCAACGGAGCCCTGCCGCTACCCTTGCTGGAACGCGAAGTGGAACGCTTCATCATGCGGTCGGCGAATGGCGAGTAAAGCCACGCCCCTGGCGGACCTGCATCGCGCCGGCGGGGCGCGGATGGTGGACTTCGCCGGTTGGGAGATGCCGCTGCACTACGGGTCGCAGGTTGCCGAGCACCATGCGGTACGTGGCGCCGTGGGCATGTTCGACGTGTCTCACCTGGCCTTGACCGAGGTTTCCGGGCGCGGCGCAAAAACCTGTCTGCGCCGTTTGCTGGCCAACGACATCGATCGGCTGGGCAATCGCATTGCGGGGCTCTATGCGTGTCTGCTGGACGATTCCGGCTGCGTGCTGGACGATCTGATCGCCTATCGGCTGGCGGACGATCGATATCTCGTGGTCAGCAACGCCGCTACCGCCGAGACGGTGCGTTCACAAATGCGCAAGGTGGCTCGAGCGTTTCCCGTCCACCTCGAGCCCGCTGAAGGCCAGGTGACGCTCGCGGTCCAGGGTCCGCGTGCCATGGAATTGGGAACTGCGGTCGCCGAATCGGTCATCGGCCCGGAATATGGCGCGGCCCTTGCTGGCTTGAAGACCTTCAATGCCACGAACGAGGGCGGCATCCTTGCCGCGCGTACCGGGTATACGGGCGAAGACGGATTCGAGATCTACCTGGATGCCGGCACGGGACAGGCGTTCTGGCGGGCCTTGCAGGAGGCGGGCGTCACACCCTGTGGACTGGGGGCGCGCGACACGCTGAGGCTGGAAGCGGGACTTTGCCTTTACGGCCAGGACATGGACGCCAGCGTGACCCCGCTGCACTGCGGCTTGAAGTGGACTTTGGTCATGGACCCGCCGGAACGGGACTTTGTCGGCCGGCGGGCGCTGGAAGCACAGATGAAGGATCCGGACCTGCCGGTTTTCAAGGGCCTGGTTCTGAAGAAAAGAGGTATGCTTCGCGCCGGCCAGACGGTGCGAACGCCGAATGGTTCCGGGATAGTGACGAGCGGCGGTTATTCGCCTACCATGAGCGTTTCAATCGGCCTGGCGAGGTTGCCGCGGGGTAGTTACCCGGAGTGCGAAGTCGAGGTTCGTGGCGCCGCGACGCCATGCGCCGTTGTAAAACCGCCTTTTGTGCGCCGCGGTCAGGTATTGATTGAGCCGTGACGCAGCCGGATGACAGGAAGGGGTAGAGCAGTGTCAGAAATTCCGACTGAACTCAAGTACACCAGCGAGCACGAATGGGTCCGCAAGGAGGATAGCGGGACTATGGTCGTAGGGCTGACGGACTACGCACAGGAGCAGCTCGGCGACCTGGTTTACGTGGACACGCCCGAGGTGGGCGCCCCATTTGTGGCCGGTGATGTATGCGCAGTCGTTGAGTCCGTAAAGGCAGCCAGCGACGTGTACTCGCCGCTGGGAGGCGAGATAGTGGCGGTGAACGAGAAGCTTGCAGATTCGCCGGAGATGATTTCGGAGGATCCGTACGGCGGAGGCTGGCTGTTTGAGCTGACTCCGGACGATCCCGCCGACTGGGAGGACTTGCTGGATTCGGACCAGTACGAAGAACTGCTGGACTGATGAGCTGACATGCCGTTTGTCCCGCACACGTCCTCGCAAATCCAGGACATGCTGCGGCGCCTGGGCGCCGGCGCAATAGAGGAACTCTACGACGAGATTCCGGGCCGCCTGCTGCGGTCCGAGCCGCCACTCATACCGCCGGGCCTGGATGAAGCCGGCATTTCGCGTATCGCAAGGGAGCGGTCCGGGCGAAATGCTCCGCTACTTTGCTTCGCCGGCGGTGGCGCCTATGAACATCACATCCCCGCGGCGATCTGGGACATCGCTTCCCGTGGCGAGTACTACAGCAACTACACGCCGTACCAGGCGGAGGCGGCCCAGGGTTCGTTGCAGCTGACCTACGAGTACCAGACCATGATTGCCGCACTGACCGGCATGGACGTGGCCAACGCTTCGTTGTATGACGGCGCCACGGCCTTTGCCGAAGCCTGCCTGATGGCGGTGCGCTGCAACAAGCAGTCCGGATCGAAACGGATCCTGGTGGCGCGTTCCGTTCACCCGGCCTGGCGTTCGGTGGCGCAAACGCTGTTGCGCGGTCAGGGGATCGAATTGGTGGAAGTCGGATTGGATTCATCCGGCAGGGCTGACTTTTCGCCTGTGGATCACGAGTCCGGCGGCGGTTTTGCCGCGCTGGCGGTGGCAATGCCCAATTACCTGGGCGGCGTGCCCAATATCAAGGCCTGGCGTGCCCGGGCCGACCGGGCGCGCGCCCTGCTGGTGGTTGGCGTGAATCCCGTTTCTCTGGGGCTGCTGAAGCCCCCGGGCGAATGGGGCGCCGACATCGTCTGCGGCGAAGGTCAGCCGCTGGGCATACCGATGTCCGGTGGCGGTCCGTACCTCGGCCTTTTGGCCTGCAAGTCCCGCTTCCTTCGGCAAATGCCCGGGCGCCTGGCGGGGCGAACCGTGGACACGGCGGGCAATCCGGCCTATGTCCTGACGTTGCAGGCCCGCGAGCAGCACATACGCCGTAGCCGGGCGACTTCCAATATTTGCACCAACCAGGGGCTGATGGTTACCGCAGCAACCCTGTACATGGCCCTGCTCGGCGGCGAAGGCCTGCGTCGCGTGGCCGCAGCCTGCCTTGCACGCACGAGGGAACTCGTCGACACGCTGACGGCAATTCCCGGCGTTCGCAGAGTATTCGATGCGCCGTGTTTCCACGAGGATGCCTTGCATCTGGATTGTCCGGTGGCGCCGGTGCTCGCCGCGCTGGCGGACCGCGGAATACTCGGGGGCATCGACTTGTCACCCCATTACCCGGAACTGGGTAACGCATTGCTGGTATGCGCCACCGAAATGCGAACCAGCGAGGATATCGGGCGCTACGCCGATGCCATGCGCGAGATCATCGGCGGCAAGCTGCAAGCGGTGAGGACCGGCCATGCCGCGTAGGCTGATCTTCGAGGTCTCGCAGCCCGGGCGGCGCGCGAGGGCGCAATCGCCGGCGCCGGAGAATTTCCAGCACGCCGATATGCCGGCCGAATTGCTCCGCGACAGGACGGCGCGGCTGCCGGAAGTGTCCGAACTGGAAGTAGTGCGGCATTACACCCGCCTTTCGCAGTTGAACTTCTCCATCGACACCAACAGCTATCCGCTGGGTTCCTGCACGATGAAATACAACCCCCGGGCCTGCCATCGACTGGCCTCACTGCCGGGGTTCCTGGAGGTGCATCCGCAGGCGCCTGACTCGACCGCCCAGGGTCTGCTGGAGTGTCTATACGAACTGCAGGACTTGCTCGCAGCGGTGACCGGCATGGAGGCCATGACGCTGGCGCCGATGGCCGGCGCGCAAGGCGAATTCGCCGGTGTGGCGATGTTCAAGGCCTACCACCACGCGCGCGAAGACTACGGTCGCGACGAAATCATCGTCCCGGATGCGGCCCACGGTACCAACCCGGCCACCGCTGCGATGTGCGGCCTGAAGGTACGGGAAATCGCCACCGGCAAGGACGGCGATATTGAACTCGACACACTGGATGCGGCTCTGGGCCCGCGAACCGCCGGCATCATGCTGACCAACCCCTCCACGCTGGGCGTTTTCGAGCGCAAGATACTGGAGATCTCAAAACGCGTTCACGCTGCCGGCGGTCTGCTCTATTACGACGGCGCCAACCTCAATGCCTTGCTGGGCAGGGTGCTGCCCGGCGACATGGGCTTTGACGCGGTGCACCTGAACCTGCACAAGACCTTTTCCACACCGCATGGCGGCGGAGGTCCCGGCGCCGGGGCGGTGGGCGTGGCGAGCAGTCTGAGACCGTTTCTTCCGGTTCCCTTCGTGGAGAAAACCGGCGAGACCTACCGCTGGCGAACCGAGAGCCCTCAGAGCATAGGCAGGCTGGCGGCCAACGGCGGCAATATCGGCGTGCTGCTGCGCGCGTGGGTGTATCTCCGCATGCTCGGGCGCGAGGGCCTGCAGCGCGTAGCGGACCACGCAGTGCTGAATGCAAACTATCTGGCATTTCGCCTTGCGGAAGAAGGTTTTGACCTTGCGTACCCCAAGCGCCGCGCCGGCCACGAGTTCGTGATCAGCCTTAAGAACCTGCGTGACGAAACCGGCGTGACCGCGGCCGATTTCGCAAAGGCATTGCTGGACGAGGGATTTCATGCGCCTACCGTTTACTTCCCGCTCCTGGTCCCGGAGTGCCTGCTCATTGAACCGACCGAAACGGAGTCGCCCGAGGCGCTGGACGCACTGATTGATGCAATGGTCCGTATCCGCGACAAGGCACTGAGCGATTCCGAGGCAGTGCGCTCCGCACCGCACCGCATGCCGATCGGGCGGCCGGACGAGGTGCGCGCCGCCCGCAAGCCGGACCTCGCCTACGGGCCGGTACTCGGGCGCGACTGATCGCCTTGCCGGGCGCGCGAAACGCGCGAGGCCGTAGCCGCTGCGTATGAGACGTACTTACGCAACAACCCGACTGGGGCAGATTCACCTGCGGATTCTTGATCCACGGGAACCAGGTCGCCCCTTCCGGGAACGAGGGCGTCCTGCCGCCAGCGAAGGCAAGAAGCCCTCGTTTCCGGGTGCTGAGCCGACTCTCGTTTGCCTGCACCCATTCCCCTACAGCGGCGCCTTCTTTGAGACGATAGCCCCGCTGCTGAATGTAAAGCGGCTGATATGCGCACCGGACTGCCCGGGTTTCGGGGGGTCGGACCCTCCGGACCGCAAGCTCTCGATGGAAGAACTCGCAACGGCGATGCACGAGGCGCTGGAAGCCTGCGGCGATGCCCTCGGCAACTCCTTTGACCTGATGGGTTTTCACAGCGGCTGCCTGCTGGCGGTTGAAATGGCCCGCCTGCAACCGGACCGGGTGCACCGCCTGGCGCTGATCGATGTGCCCTATTTCATGCCCGAGCAACAGGCGGAGCGCTATCCGAAATCCACGGCCGATCCCGGCTACACAGCTGAGCTGGAAAGCCTTGCGAACGCCTGGGAGTTCAGCGTGGCCAAGCGTCTGGATGGAATGTCCCTTGATCGGGCATTCGGCAATTTCGTCGAACTTCTAAGGGCCGGGAATCGGGCCAATTGGGGCTACCACGCCACGCTTACCTACGACTGCGTTCCCCGCTTCCGCAGCGTGCAGCACGACACCCTGGTGGTAGCCAGCCAGTACATGCTCAAGGACCACACGCGCCGGGCTGCCGCCGGGATTCCCGGCGCACGCTTCGTGGAGCGCAAGGACGTTACCCGGGCGGTCATGGAAGAGGGAGCGGGTGCGATTGCCGAGGAAGTGCTTGCCTTTCTGAGCCGCCCCCCGCCAATGCGCTGAGCAGCACGCGCGATTGGGATCAACCCGGGTTCGGTACCGGTTCGGCCTTCAGTTCCGAGAAACGGGCGCCGTGCGGCCGCGCCGCATTCGCCAGCCAGCGGCACAGGTAGCCGGAGAAGCTCCGGCGAACGATGATGGCGTAGGTTGACGCGGCACCGCCGGCGGCCAGCAGGACAGCCGCCTTGCCCAGGCCCGTCTGCGCGCATTGCCCCGGGGCGAACTCCCGTGGATGCAGGTCCAGGGTGCAGCCCTTCGCCAGCACCGTGCGCGCGTCCGCGCCGCTGACGAGCAACTCGACATTGCCGCCGCTTACATCGTTGACCGCGGCGTGGGACCCCGCGAGCGCCTCGGCGAGTTCGCTGCCGAGACCGGAGACGCACTCTGCGCCGGTCACGATCAGCCATTCGTCCGGCCCCAGCCAATAGACCCTGTGCTTGCCCGCCGTGAACGTATTCGGGTCCAGAGGCACGGGTTGGCCCAGAATCCGCTCAGTGGCCTGGAGGGCCTGCCCGCGATGCGGATTCAGCCTTAGGTTGAGGAAGCGGCTGCCGGCCCGGACGCTGATGGCGACTCGCGGCTCAGGCGCGGATACCACCGAAGCGAGAAAGGGTTCCAGGCCATGGTTGGTGTAGTTCGCCTCAGACATGCTGACGCTGTCCCTTGGGGTCGAAAAATACCGGCGACACGATCTGCACGGGCAAGGGGTCGCGCCCGGGGCGCGCCGCAAAAATGGTTTTGCCCTTGCGCGTCCGTCCGCCGGCCACCAGGGCCAGCGCAATCGGGTGACCCAGGCAGGCGCTGAAGTAGCTGGACGTTACATGGCCGCACATCGCAGCGGGCTTGCCGGTCTCGCCGATGAGCTGCGTGCCCTCCGGGAGCACCGTGCGTCCATCGCGCGAAAGCAAGCCGACCCATTGCTTGCGGTCCTCGCGCAGGCAGTCCGGGCGCATCAGGGAACGCTTGCCGAGAAAATCCTTCTCCTTTGACAGCAGCCAGTTCATGCCGAGGTCCACGGGCGTCACCGAGCCGTCGGTGTCCTGGCCTGCAATGACGAATCCCTTCTCGGCGCGGAGCACGTGCATGGTTTCCGTTCCGTAGGGCGCGATGTCCAAGTCCTTGCCGTCCTCCATGATCGTTCGCCACATGGCCAGCGCGTGGTTGCTGTCGATGTTGATCTCAAACGCCAGCTCGCCGGAAAAGCTCACCCGGAACAGCGTCACGCGCGTGCCCGCCAGCACCGCCGGCTTCATGGTCATGAAGGGAAAACGCTCCTTGTCCAGCGGAATATCGCAGCCGAGCTTTTCCAGCAATTTGCGACTATCGGGCCCGGCGAGGGCAATCGTCGAATAGTGATCGGTGAGCGACGTCAGGTATACCTCAAGCTCCGGCCACTCGGTCTGCAGCCACTCTTCCATCCAGCCCAGCACCGTTGCCGCGCCGCCGGTCGTCGTGGTCAGGTAAAACCGGCGATCGCCGACCCGCGCCATCACGCCATCGTCCATGAGCATGCCGTCCTCGCCCAGCATGATCCCGTAGGCGCAGCGTCCGACCTTCATCCTGCCGACGTTGTGCGTGTAAATCCGCTCAAGGAATTCGACGACATCGGGCCCGCAGGCATCGATCTTGCCCAGAGTGGAGGCGTCCATGACGCCTATAGAGTTGCGCACTGCCAGAGATTCGCGAGCCACCGCCGCATGCAGGTCCTCGCCGTCCCGCGGAAAGTACCAGGGCCGGTGCCACTGGCCGACCACTTCCATGGGCGCATCCTGAGCCAGGTGCCATTCGTGGATTGCGGTGGTCCTCACCGGCTCGTAAAGCGGGCCTACGCTCTCGCCGGCGCAGACGCCGAAACTCACCGGCGTGTAAGCCGGCCGGAACGTGGTGGTGCCGACCTCGGGAATCGTCTTGCCGAGCATGTCGGCCAGCACGGCCATGCCGTTGATGTTGCCGAGCTTGCCCTGATCGGTGCCGAAGCCGAGCGCCGTGTATCGCTTGACATGCTCCACGTTGCGATATCCCTCGCGCGCGGCGAGGCGAATGTCGGCGACGCTGGTGTCGTTCTGGAAATCGATGAACTGCTTCGGACAGCGGTCCGCGTCTCTCGCCGCCGGTGCCCGCCACAAGGGCTCGATCGGGTTTTCCCTGGCATCGGCGTCGGCGCCCGGCGCCTCGATGGGCGCTGTTTTCAGCCCCAGCCTCGACACGGCCTCAGCGCCGGCCCGAAGCCCGTCGGCCAGGCATTCGCCCAGGGACCACTTGCCGTTGCCTGCGCCGGCTGAAATATTGGCCTGGCACGCTTCCGCGGGCAGGAAGCAAAGGCGCGAATCGTCCCAGGCAAGCCGCCCGCCCGCCTGGGAATGCAGATGAACCGCAGGACTCCAGCCGCCGGACACGGCCACCAGGTCGCAGTCGATGCGGATCGTGCTCCTGACGTTCTCCCAACTGTCGCCATTCCAGCGAGCGATGCTGGCGCCTTTGACCCGGCGCCGGCCGGCCACATTGGTCACAACATGCCCCGTCAGGATCGGAATCCCAAGAGCCTGCGCCCGCACGCCCGGTTCACCTGCGCCTCCCGGCCGGCTGTCGACGATGGCGGCAACCTCGGCGCCGGCCCTGGCCAGGCTGATGGCCGCCCGGTAAGCGGAATCGTTGTTGGTGAAGACCACCGCGCGGCGGCCCGGCAGGACCGCGTACCGGTTGATGTAGGTCGAGACGGCCGAGGCCAGCATTACGCCGGGACGGTCGTTGTTGCAGAACACCAGCGGCCGCTCGAGGCTGCCCTGGGCCAGCACCACCTGCCTGGCCCGGACCCGCCAGAGCCGTTCCCGGACGCCTCCGCCGCCCGCGCTGCCCGGATGGCCGGCGCAACGCTCCGCAATCGTCAGGAAATTGTGATCGTAGTAACCGAAAACCGTGCTTGAAGGCAGCAGGACGCAGTCTTCCCGGCCACTCAATTCAGCGGTCGCGGCGGCGGCCCAATCCGAGGCCGGAGCCCCGTCGATGCTCGCGGCGCAAGCGAGCAAACTGCCGCCGAATTCAGTCTGCTCGTCGGCGAGAATCACCCGGGCGCCGGACCTTGCCGCCGTCAGCGCTGCCATAAGGCCGGCTGGTCCGCCGCCGGCCACAAGCACGTCGCAGTGTGCGTTCATGTGCTCGTAGGTATCGGGATCGGGTGCCGCAGGCGCTCGGCCGAAACCGGCCGAAATACGGATAGCGCGCTCGTAGTACTTCCACCATGAGCGCGGGTACATAAACGTCTTGTAGTAGAAGCCCGCGCCCAGAATTCGTCCCAGAGAATCATTGACCGCGCCGATATCGAACCGGACGCCGGGCCAGCCCCTGGTGGACCGCGCGACCAGGCCGTCGCGGAGTTCGACCTGCGTCGCCGGCAGGTTGGGCTGCGCTGCGGCGCCTTCACCGACCTGCATGATCGCGTTCGGTTCCTCCACGCCGCTGCCAACGATCCCGCGCGGGCGCCTCAACTTGAAGCTGCGTCCCACCAGGGACACGTCGTTGGCGATCAGCGCGGAGGCGAGCGTATCGCCGGTAAAGCCCTCGTAGCCCTTGCCGTCAAAGGAGAATGCCAAGGGCCGGGTCCGGTCTATCCGGCCGCCCAGTTGCAGTCGATTCGGCTGCGCGCCGGACATCGTCAGTCACTCTTTCCGTCGTTGTGCCTGGAACCGGCGTCCGTTGCAGCATCGGAGCGGGTCAATATGTAGCTGCGTTCAATGCGGTAGCTGACCGTATCGCGCTCGACGCCGAACCAACGCCGGCAGCCGTGGTCGTGATTCCACAATTCCCGGTGGGGACCGCGCGGGTTGCTGCGGTAGAACAGGTAGTCGGCCCATTGCGCGTCGCTCAGCGCATAAGGGTCGGCGGGGCGCGCGATGCCGGCTTCCCCGCCGTAGCTGAACTCGGTCTCGGCCCGGGGCCCGCACCATGGACATTCGATCAGCAGCATGGCCGAAGTGCTTAGTGCGCCACCGCTGCGGCGCCGTGTTCATCGATCAGCGCGCCCGAAGCGAACCGGTCCAGGCTGAAGGGCGCATTTAGTTCGTGGGGCTGGTCGTGGGCGAGCGTATGCGCGAACGCCCACCCGGAGCCCGGCGTCGCCTTGAAGCCGCCGGTGCCCCAGCCACAGTTGAAGTACAGGCCCTGCACCGGCGTCTTCGACACGATCGGGCAGGAGTCCGGGCAGATGTCGACGATGCCGCCCCATAGCCTGAGCATGCGCACGCGGCTGAATGCCGGGAACAATTCGATGATCGCCTGCATCGCATGCTCGATGACCGGGAAGCTGCCGCGCTGGCCGTAGCCGTTGTACGCATCGATTCCGGCGCCGACCACCAGCTCCCCCTTGTCGGACTGGCTGATGTAACCATGCACCGCGCCGGACATGACCACGGTGTCCAGCACCGGCCTGATGGGCTCGGACACGTACGCCTGCAAGGGATGGCTCTCGACCGGCAGGCGCAGGCCGGCCATTTTCGCCAGCACGCCGGCATTGCCGGCAACCACCACGCCGATGCGGTCGGCTGCGATTGGGCCGCGCGTGGTCGCGACGCCCAAGGCCTTGCCTGCCCGGACATCGATGCCGGTGACCTCGCACTGTTCGATAATGTCCACACCGAGCGCGTCGGCCGCCCGCGCGAAACCCCAGGCGACGGCATCGTGGCGCGCCACACCGCCGCGGCGCTGCAGCGACGCGCCGAGTATCGGATATCGCGCTCCGGGCGAGGTGTTTATGCAGGGAATCGCCTTTTGGACCTCTTCGGCGCCGAGCACCTCGGCGTCGATCCCGTTGAGCCGGTTGGCGTTGACGCGCCGCTCGATGTCCCGCATGTCCTGCAGCGAGTGGCCGAGGTTGTAGACGCCGCGCTGGCTGAACATGACGTTGTAGTTCAGGTCCTGGCTCAGCCCTTCCCAGAGCCTGAGCGATTTCTCGTATAGCAGCGCCGCCTCGGTCCACAGGTAGTTGGAACGAACGATGGACGTATTGCGCCCGGTGTTGCCTCCGCCGATCCAGCCTTTCTCAAGCACGGCGATGTTCCTGAGGCCGTGATCCCTGGCCAGGTAGTAGGCGGTCGCCAGACCGTGACCGCCGCCGCCGACGATGATCGCGTCGTAGCTCTTCTTCGGATCGGGACTGCGCCACGCGGCCGGCCAGTTTCTGTTGTAGTCAAGCGCGTTGCGCAGCAGGCCCAGCGCCGAGTACCGTGTCATTAGCCGTTGGCCCCATTGACGTCGCGCAAGCGTTCGTTGGTCGGATCGAACGGGCTGTCGGCAATTACCGTTGCTCCAAGGGTCCTGTCGAGAACCTCGATTTCGACCTCGGTGCCCGGAACCGCCAGTTCGCGGGGCAGCATGCCCAGCGCCAGTGACTTGCCCAAGCGGAAACCGTAGTTGCCGCTGGTGGCCCGGCCGACGGTCTCGCCGTCCTTGAGCAGCGCGTTGTTGCCCAGCGCGTCGGCGTCTTCCACATCGTGGACCTCGAGCGTTGCGAGTACTTGCTTGAGACCCGCCCGACTTGCCGCCAGCAGCCTGTCGCGTCCGAGGAAGTCGCCTTTGTCGAGCTTGACGAAGCGATCCAGCGCTGACTCGAAAACGGAGTACTCGATCGATAGTTCCGTGCCCACCAGCCGGTAGGATTTCTCCATCCGCATCGAGTCCATGGCGCGAATTCCGAACGGCGCCAGCCCCAGGTCCTCGCCGGCCTCGAACAGCGCATCGAAGATATGGTTCTGGTACTCCATCGGGTGGTGCAGTTCCCAGCCGAGTTCGCCGACGAAGTTCACCCGCATGGCATTTACCGGCGCCGAACCGACCACGATATTGCGAGCGGTCAGCCAGCGGAACGCCTCGTTGGACAGGTCGGACCGCGTCACCCTCGACAGCAGCTTCCTCGCTTTCGGGCCGGCCACCACCAGCACGCCGGTGGCATTCGTAAGCGGCGTGAACTGCACCGAACCGTCGCGCGGCATGCATTTGCGCAGGTAGTCGTGGTCGAGCCGCTGAAAGGCGCCGGCCGACACCAGGTAGAAGGAATCGCCCGACTCGCGCCGGATCGTGAACTCCGAATGCACGCCGCCGTTGCGGTTCAGCGCGTGCGCCAGGCAAAGGCGGCCGACTTGCCCCGGCACGGCGTTGGCGACAAACCGGTTGAGAAAGTCTTCCGCGCCCGGGCCTGATACGCGGCACTTGGCGAACGCCGTCATGTCGAGCAGGCCGACATTGTGCGTGACGTTGTCGACTTCCCTGCGCACCGCCTCGAACCAGCGCGAACGGCGGAAAGACCAGTCGTCTTCCTGGAGCATGCCGTCGGTGGCAAAGAAATTGGGCCGCTCCCAGCCGAACTTCTGCCCGAACACGGCGCCGCGCGCCTTCATGCGCCCGTAGCAGGGCGCGGTGCGCAGCGGCCGCGCGCCCGGTCGCTCCTCGTCGGGATAGTGAATGATGAAGACGTGCGCGTACGCTTCCTCGGTTTTTTCGACCAGGTAGTCCCTGGTCGCGTATTCGCCGAAACGGCGCGGCTCCACGCCCAGCATGTCGATGGTCGGCTCGCCCTCGACTATCCACTCGGCGAGTTGCCAGCCGGCGCCGCCTGCCGCCGTGATTCCGAAGCTGTGTCCTTCGGACAGCCAGAAATTGTCGATGCCCCACGCCGGCCCGATGATCGGATTGCCGTCCGGCGTGTAGGCGATGGCGCCGTTGTAGACCTTTTTGATCCCGACCTCGGCGAACGCCGGTACCCGCGCCATGGCGGCCTCGATATGCGGCATCAGGCGGTCGATATCTTCCTGGAACAGCTCGTACTCGGCTTGCGGGTCGGGGCCGTCGACGTAACAGCAGGGCGCGTCCTTCTCATAGGGGCCGAGGATGAAGCCGCTGTTTTCCTCGCGCAGGTACCACGAACCGTCCGATTCGCGCAGCACGCCGAGTTCCGGCAGGCCCTCGCGCTTGCGAGCCTCGAGGTCGGGATGCGGTTCGGTGACGATGTACTGGTGCTCGACCGGCATCACGGGAATGTCAAGGCCCACCATCTCACCGGTCTGGCGGGCGTAGTTTCCGGTGGCCGAGACCACGTGATCGCAGATGATGTCGCCCTTGTCCGTCTGTACCACCCAGCCGCCGGAGGTCGCCTGGGAAATTCCGACCACGCCCGTCTTGCGATAGATCGCGGCGCCGCGTGCGCGGGCGCCGGCGGCCAGCGCCTGGGTCAGGTCGGCGGGCTGGAGGTAGCCGTCCTCCGGGTGAAAGATGCCGCCGACGAGCCCGTCGATTTCGCAAAGCGGCCAGAGTATTTTGATCTCGGCCGGCGTCAGGAAGCGCACGTCGACCCCGATGGTCTTTGCCGTAGCAGCGTATTGGTAGTACTCGTCCATGCGGTTGCGGTTCATGGCCAGCCGCAGGTTGCCGACCCGGTTGAATCCGATCCGCTGCCCCGTTTCCTTTTCGAGTTCCCGGTAGAGCCTGACCGAGTACTTGTGCACTTGCCCCACCGAATAACTCATGTTGAACAGCGGCAGCAGTCCGGCGGCGTGCCAGGTCGAACCCGACGTCAGTTCGGCTTTCTCGATCAGTACGGCCTCGTCGCCCCAGCCCTTCCTGGCCAGGTGATACAGGGTGCTGACGCCGACCACGCCGCCACCGATGACGACCACTTTCGCGCGCGTCTTCATCGCTTAAGGTCTGGTCTCGTGTCCAGCAGATACATCCGCATCAGCGCGTTCGGGAAATGATTGTCTGCCTGGTCGGCGCGACGGATACCGCGCGGTGCCCCTGATCCCACGCGGAGTTCTTCCAGTCCAGAGCGGGCTGCCACGGCCGGCGGCCGTCCAGCACGCCGGACCGCTCGACGATTTCTGCGACCCGGTGCTCCTGGCGGTAGGCCATGATGTGAATGCCGTGCACGCCCTCGATTTCCCTGATCCGGTGAATCATGTCGATGCAGATATTCACCCCTTCCCGCTGCTGATTCACCGCGCCCCTCAACCGCCGGACGACCGCATCGGGAATATGGATGCCCGGCACGTTGTTACGAATCCATTCGGCCGAACGGGCCGAGGCGAGCGGGCCGACACCGGGCAGGATGAAGACCTTCTCGTGGATTCCGGCGTCGCACACCGCCGCCATGTAGCGTCTGAACGCGTCGATGTCGAAACAGTACTGGGTCTGCACGAACTGCGCGCCGGCCTCGATCTTCTTCGCCAGCCGGAGCGGGCGGTAGTCCAGCGGCGGTGCGAACGGGTTTGCGGCGGCGCCGAGGAACACCCGCGGCGGTTCGGTCAGCATGCGTCCGCTCAGAAACCGCGACTCGTCGCGCATGTGGCGGATCATGCTCAGCATCGACATGCAGTCCAGGTCGAATACGGGCTTGGCCTGCGGGTGATCTCCCACATCCACGCCATCGCCGGTCAGGCAAAGAATGCTGGCCACGCCCATGGCCGCCGCGCCGAGCACGTCGCCCTGGATGGCAATCCTATTGCGGTCCCGGGCCGAAACCTGCATCACCATGGCGTAGCCGCGCCGGCACAGCAGCGAACACATGCCGACGCTGGACATGTGGCAGTTGGCGCCCGAGCCGTCGGTGGCGTTCATCGCATCCACGTAGCCGTCGTACAGCGCCGCGCGCTCGTAGACTTCGGCCGGATTGGCCGAATCCGGTGGCGCGATCTCTGCCGTCACCGCGAACCCGCCGGCCCGCAGCACGCGCTCCAACCGGCCGAACGAGGAGTGTCCGGGCCTGATCGGCAGCGGGTCGCCGGGTGCCAGGGGTTCGTCTTCAAACTGCATGGTTGGAGTTCTCGACCCTGATGCGCACCTCGCGCAGCCACGCCGACCGGCCGATCAACTGGTGGTCGACGGGCGGCTGCACGACCTGGAGCGGCATTTCCTCTTCGCGCAACCGCTGGTTGCCTTCCCACGCGAGCACCCAGACGCAGGGCATTTCGGGCTTGACCTCGCATTTGCCGTCGGCACGAACACCGCCGCAAGGGCCGTTGCGCATCTTCTTCGGGCAGTTCATCGGGCACGACAGCCCGGTGAAGCCGACGATGCACTGGCCGCAATTCTGCGAGTCCAGCAGAAAACCCTTGGTGGCCGACTCGATCTTCATGAACGGCTTGTCCAGCCGCGCGTAGCCGATGCGCTGCAACAGCGGGTGGCACAAGACCAGGATCCGCTCGATGGCCACGTAGAATTTCTTGAGGCCTCGCGCGTTGCGCACCGACCATCGCCGCATTCGGTACATGGCGGCCGTCAGTAGTCCCGATCCTCGAACTCGGACTTGCGCCGTTGGACGAACTCCACCAGCGCCTCGTCAATGGCCGGATCGAGCGGCGGCGCCTCGTATTCCCTGAGCATCCGCTTCCAGATTCCGTTGGCCCGCTGCGCCGCGTCGAGCGAGCCGTCCTCCTGCCATTGCTCGAAGCTGTTGTTGTCCGCGACGCCGGAGCGGTAAAACGCGGTCTTGAAGTTTGCCTGGGTATGCGCGGCGCCAAGAAAATGCGAGCCGGGTCCGACCTCGCGCAACGCATCCATGGCCTGGCCGTTTTCCGACAAATCCACGCCCTTCAGCAGCACTGCGATCATATTGGCCTGGTCGGCGTCCAGGATGAACTTCTCGTAGCCCATCGACAGACCGCCCTCGAGCCATCCAGCCGTGTGCAGCATGAAGTTCACGCCCGCCAAGGCTGCCGTCTGCAGCGTGTTGGCCGACTCGTAAGCCGCCTGGGCGTCGGGTATCTTCGACGCGCACAACCCGCCGCCGCTACGGAAGGGCACGCCCAGACGCCGCGCCAACTGTCCCGCGCCGTACAGCACCAGGCTGGGTTCCGGAGTTCCGAAGGTCGGCGCTCCGGACTGCATGGACACGGCCGACGCGAACGAACCGAACACCACGGGAGCCCCGGGGTACACGAGCTGAATGTATGCCATCCCGGCCAGCGCCTCGGCCAGGATCTGGATCAGCGTGCCGGCGACGGTCACCGGCGACATCGCTCCGGCGAGCAGGAACGGCGAAATGATCGTCGCCTGGTTGTTTTCGGCGTAAACCGTCGCCGCTCCCAGCATGGTCGCATCGAAGGTAAGCGGCGAATTCGCGTTGATCAGGCTGGTCAACACCGTTTTACGCGGCACAAAGTCTTCACCGAACAGGATTCTTGCCATGGCAAGGGTGTCTTCGGCGCGATCGGGATGCGTGACGGAACCCATGAACGGCTTGTCGCTGTACTTGATATGGCTGTAGACCATGTCGAAGTGACGCTTGTTGACCGGCACGTCCACAGGCTCGCAGATCGTGCCGCCGGAGTGGTGCAATCCCGGGCTCATGTAGGCCAGCTTCACGAAGTTGCGGAAATCCTCGATGGTCGCGTAGCGGCGCCCCTGGTCAAGATCCCGCACGAATGGCGATCCGTAGGCGGGAACCAGCACCGTGCGCGCTCCGCCGATGATTGTGGAGCGCCTGGGGTTGCGGGCATGCTGTGTGTACTCGCGCGGCGTTGTGGCCTGAACCAGCGACCGGCACATGCCGCGCGGGAACCGCACGCGCTCGCCGTCGACATCGGCGCCCGCATCCTTCCACAGTTTCAGCGCCCGCGGGAAATCGCGGAACTCGATGCCGATTTCCTCAAGCACGGTTTCGGCGTTGTGCTCGATCAACTCCAGCGCTTCAGTATCGAGAACCTCGAAACAGGGAATCTTGCGGTCGATCCAGGTCGCGAGTTCCTCCACGGTCCCGCGCCGGCGAGCGGTGAGCTTCGCGGCGCGGCCGCCGCGCCGCTTTCGGCCAGGGCGCCGCCTATCTTGCGGGTGGCTGCTCATGCACGGCGCGCCGCCGAACGGGGTTAGTCAAGCATCTTGGCGCTCTGCTTATGATCGGATACCAAGGGGTTGAGATGGAGCGGCTGAACGGCAAGCAGCATAACAGCTTTTGTTGCAAATGGGTTGTCCCATCAACCGCCAATCCACTAACATGCCAACTGGTGGAAGCAGGCCAACAACGGCGCGGGTTTGCGCCGGCTGTGGTGCTTCCGCCACGGGCTGCTGGAGCAGGGCGATCGACTCGAGTTGGCGGGAGCGGGCGTATGAGCGAAAAGGGCAAGGTGCGAAGCGACATCGAGATAGCGCGAGCGGCGCGCACCCTTCCAATCGGCGAGATCGGGGCGAAGATCGATATTCCGGGCGAGTACCTGTTCCCCTACGGCCACGACAAGGCCAAGATCGGGCTCGATTACCTCGATATGCTCGCCGACCGCCAGGACGGCAAGCTCATCCTCGTGACCGGGATCACCCCGACCCCGGCCGGAGAGGGTAAGACCACGACCGCGGTGGGGCTTGGCGACGGCCTGAACCGGGTCGGCAAGCGAACGGCCATCTGCCTGAGGGAGCCGAGCCTTGGCCCATGCTTCGGAATGAAGGGCGGCGCGGCCGGGGGCGGCTACGCGCAGGTCGTGCCCATGGAGAGCATCAACCTGCATTTCACCGGCGACTTCCACGCCATCGGCGCCGCCCACAACCTGCTTTCGGCGTTGGTGGACAACCACATCCACTGGGGGAATGTGCTCGGGATCGACACGCGGCGCGCTACCTGGGGGCGAGTGGTGGACATGAACGACCGTGCGCTCCGGAACGTATCGATCGCGCTCGGCGGGGTCGGCAACGGCTACCCGCGCGAGTCCGGTTTCGACATCACGGTAGCGTCCGAGGTCATGGCGATCTTCTGCCTGGCCGAAGGGCCCGCGGACCTGGAGCGCCGGCTCGGCAACATCGTGGTCGGGGAAACCCGCGAGCGCGCGCCACGGTATGCGCGCGAGCTTGAGGCGGATGGGGCGATGACCGTGCTCTTAAAGGACGCGCTCATGCCGAATCTTGTCCAGACTATTGAGAACAACCCCGCGTTCATCCACGGGGGGCCGTTTGCGAACATCGCTCACGGCTGCAACTCGGTAATGGCGACCCGGTTGGGACTCAAGCTCGCCGACTACACGGTGACCGAGGCAGGGTTCGGAGCGGATCTCGGGGCGGAGAAGTTCTTCGACATCAAGTGCCGGAAGGCGGGCCTCAAGCCGGACGCGGCGGTGGTGGTCGCGACCATCCGCGCCCTCAAGATGCACGGCGGGGTCGCGATCGGCGACCTCGGTTCCGGGAACGTCGACGCGGTCCGCGCCGGTCTCGCCAACCTTGGCCGGCATCTCGACAACATCGCCCGCTTCGGCGTGCCCGCAGTGGTCGGCATCAACCGCTTCACCGCGGACACCGACGCCGAACTTGACGCGGTTCGCGAGTACTGCGATGAGCGGGGCGCGGTCGCCATCGAGTGCACCCACTGGGCGAATGGAGGCGCCGGCGCCGAGGAGCTCGCGCGAAAGGTGGTGGAAGTGGTAGACAGCGGCAAGGCCGACTTCCGCCCCCTCTATCCGGATGACATGGGGCTGTGGGAGAAGATCGAGACCATCGCCCGGAACATGTACGGCGCGGCGGAAGTGATCGCCCCCGCCACGGTTCGAACCCAGATCGCCAAATTCGAGGCAGACGGCTTCGGCCACTACCCGGTCTGCATGGCGAAGACCCAGTACAGCTTCTCGACCGACCCCAACGCAAAGGGCGCCCCCTCCGGCCACTCGATCCACGTCCGCGAGGTGCGCCTTTCCTGCGGCGCCGAGTTCCTCGTCGCCATCTGCGGCAACATGATGACGATGCCCGGCCTCCCCCGGGTCCCTTCCGCCACCAGCATCCGCCTCAACCGGGAGGGCGAAATCGAGGGCCTGTTCTGACGGCGGGTGTGTTAGCGTCGGCAGGATGATCCATCAGGTATTGCGTCGGAGCCGCTGTTGAGCACGAAGAGCGCAGGTAGCGGCACAGGTGTGCGAGATGCGCTGGTTTCCAGGATCGCCGGGCGCCATGTTGCCCGCCCCGGAGGATTGCTGCCGGCCCTGCATGCCATTCAGGACGAACTCGGCCATATCCCTCCGGAGGCAGTCCCGATTGTGGCCGGGGTGTTCAACATCTCCCGCGCCGAAGTGCATGGCGTCATCAGCTTCTACCACCTGTTCAGAACCACCCCACCGGGCCGCAGGACGCTGTACCTGTGCCGGGCCGAGGCCTGTCAGGCCATGGGCGCTCGGGCGCTGGAAGAGCACACGAAGGAGCGGCTCGGCATCGGCTTCCACGAAACCACCGCCGATCGGCGGATCAGCCTGGAGCCGATCTATTGCCTTGGCAACTGCGCCTGTTCGCCGGCGGTCATGATCGATGATTTCGTGTACGGACGGGTAACAGCGGAACGCCTCGACGCGCTGCTGGAAGAGGGCTGAGGGATGGCGGTGGAGGAACACAGGGTCTTCGTTCCCCGTGATACCACGGCGTGTTCCATGGGCGCCGACGGTGTGGCGGCCGCGATTGCCGCGGAGGCGGCCAGGCGCGACGAATCCGTCACCGTGGTGCGCAACGGTTCCCGCGGTTTGTATTGGCTGGAACCCATGGTCGAGGTCGAGTCCGACGGCGTGCGCCACGCATACGGGCCGGTGCAGTCCACCGACGTTCCGGCGCTGTTCGACGCGGCGTTCCTCGCCGCGGGTGAGCATGCTCTGGGGCTGGGACCTACCGAGGAGATTCCTTATCTGGCGCGGCAATCTCGTCTTACTTTCGCCCGGGTCGGCATCACGGACCCGCTGTCGCTGGACGACTACCGCGCTCATGGCGGCTACGAGGGCCTTGCCAGGGCCGTGGAACTGTCGCGGGACGAGATCATCGGGATCGTTACCGAATCCGGCCTTCGGGGCCGCGGCGGCGCCGCGTTCCCCACCGGCATCAAGTGGCGCACGGTGCTGAACGCCGAGGGGACGCAGAAGTATGTCACCTGCAATGCCGACGAGGGCGATTCCGGCACCTACGCCGACCGGATGGTCATGGAAAGCGATCCCTTTGTGGTGATCGAGGGCATGACCATTGCCGGTATGGCGGTGGGCGCAACAATAGGCTACATCTATCTGCGCGCCGAGTATCCGCTGGCGATCCGGATCATGAACGAGGCCATCGAAGTCGCTGAAGCAGCGGGCTTGCTGGGCAGGAATGTCATGGACAGCGGTCAGGCCTTCCACCTGGAGGTCCGAAAGGCCGCCGGCGCTTACATCTGCGGCGAGGAAACCTCCATGCTGGAGAGTCTTGAAGGCAAGCGCGGCGTGATCCGCTACCGTCCCCCGCTGCCGGCCATCAAGGGCCTGTTCGGGGCGCCCACCATCGTCAACAACGTCATCACCCTGGCGTGTGTGCCGATCATCCTGGCCGAGGGCGCAGAGCACTACCGGGACTACGGCACGGGCCGCTCCAAAGGGACACTGACCGTGCAACTGGCCGGCAACATCAAACGGGGCGGGCTGGTGGAGATCGGTTTCGGCCTCCCGCTGCGTGAATTGCTGGAGGACTTCGGCGGCGGCACTGCCACCGGCCGGCCGATACGGGCCGTGCAGGCGGGCGGTCCGCTGGGCGCCTATGTTCATCCTTCACAGTTCGATGCTCCGCTTGATTACGAAGCGTTCGCGAAGTTCGGCGGGATGATCGGCCACGGCGGTCTGGTGGTCTTCGACGACACCGTGGACATGGGAGAGCAGGCCCGTTTCGCCATGGAATTCTGCGCGATCGAGTCGTGCGGAAAATGCACGCCCTGCCGGATCGGCGCGGTGCGGGGCGTGGAAGTCATCGACCGGATTCTGAGCGGTGACGATGAGTCCGGCAACCTGCTATTGTTACGGGACCTCTGCGATACGATGGTCGCAGGTTCGCTGTGCGCGCTGGGCGGGATGGCCCCGTTCCCCGTAATCAGCGTTCTGGATCACTTTCCCGAGGATCTGCGGGCGCGCTGATCGCCGGTGGAATGGATGGAGATGAGTCATGAGTCAAGTCTACGAGGCCTACCGACGCCCTGAAGACCTGGGTGCGCCGCCCAGCGAGTCCGCGACGATGGTACGGCTCTCCATCGACGGCAAGGCCGTGACGGTGCCCGAGGGCACAACGGTGATCCGTGCGGCCGCACTCGCGGGCATCAACATTCCCAAACTGTGCGCCAGCGACATGCTTGAGCCTTTCGGCTCCTGCCGGCTGTGCCTGGTGGAAATCGAGGGCGCCAAAGGTCTTCCTGCGTCGTGTACCACCGAAGTGGCCGATGGCATGGAGGTGACCACGCAGAACCCGCGGCTGGCCGACGTGCGCCGCAACGTCATGGAACTGTACATCTCCGATCATCCGCTGGATTGTTTGACCTGCCCCACCAACGGCGACTGCGAACTGCAGGACATGGCCGGCGCGGTGGGTCTGCGGGAAGTCCGTTACGGCTACGCAGGCGAGAACCATCTGGATGCGGAAAAAGACGAGAGCAACCCCTACTTCACCTTCGATCCCAGCAAGTGCATCGTCTGTTCGCGCTGCGTGCGCGCCTGCGAGGAGGTCCAGGGCACCTACGCGCTCACCATAGACGGCCGGGGTTTCGAATCCAAGGTTGCGGCGAGCCAGGACCAGCCGTTCCTTGATTCGGAATGCGTGTCCTGCGGCGCCTGCGTGCAGGCCTGCCCCACCGCGACCCTCACGGAAACCTCGCTGATCGAAATGGGCCAACCGGAGCATTCAGTGATCACGACCTGCGCCTACTGCGGAGTCGGCTGTTCGTTCCGCGCGGAGATGAAGGGCGAGAAAGTGGTCAAGATGATCCCCAACAAGGACGGTCACGCCAATCACGGGCACTCCTGCGTCAAGGGGCGCTTTGCCTTTGGCTATGCCACCCACAAGGATCGCATCACGGCGCCGCTGATTCGCGAATCGATCGACGACCCGTGGCGGGAAGTGTCCTGGGAGGAGGCCATCGGTTTCGCGGCCGGGAAGCTCAACAAGATTCGGGAGAAATACGGCTCCAATTCCATCGGAGGCATCACCTCGTCGCGCTGCACCAACGAGGAGACCTACCTGGTGCAGAAGATGGTCCGCTCCGCATTCGGCAACAACAACGTGGATACCTGCGCTCGGGTCTGCCACTCGCCGACGGGGTACGGATTGAAAACCACCCTGGGCGCATCGGCGGGGACTCAGGCATTCGACTCGGTCCTGAAGGCCGACGTAATCATGATCATCGGCGCCAACCCGACCGTCGCACACCCCGTGTTCGCTTCACAGATGAAGCGTCGCCTGCGGGAAGGGGCCAGGCTGATCGTCATCGATCCCCTGCAGATTGACCTGGTTCGCTCCGCCCATGTGGAGGCGGACTGCCATCTGCAACTTCGCCCGGGCACCAACGTGGCCATCATCAATGCGCTGGCCCATGCGGTTCTCTCCGAGGGGCTGGAGGACAGGCCGTATATCGAGGACCGCTGCGAACTGGACGCATACGGGGACTGGCGCCGATTCATCCTCGAAGAGCGCAATTCCCCGGAGACCCTGGCCGAGGTTACCGGCGTGCCCGCGGAAGATCTTCGGGCCGCGGCGCGGCTCTACGCCGCCGGTCCCAACAGCGCCATCTACTACGGGCTGGGTGTTTCCGAGCACGCCCAGGGTTCCACCATGGTCATGGGTATTGCCAACCTCGCCATGGCGACCGGCAACCTGGGCCGCGAGGGTGTTGGCGTCAGCCCCCTGCGGGGTCAGAACAACGTGCAGGGCGCCTGCGACATGGGTTCCTTTCCCCACGAACTGCCGGGCTACCGGCATATTTCCGACGCCGAAACCCGCGCGCTGTTCGAGCGGGAATGGGGAGTGGAACTGTTGCCGACACCGGGTTTCCGGATTCCGAACATGTTCGACGCGGCGATAGCGGGGGATTTCAAGGGTCTCTATGTGCAGGGTGAAGACATGGCTCAGTCCGATCCCGATATCACCCACGTCTCCGACGCGCTGTCGTCGCTGGAGTGCCTGATCGTTCAGGACCTGTTCCTGACCGAGACCGCGAAATTCGCCCACGTGTTTCTGCCCGGTTCATCGTTCCTGGAGAAGAACGGCACCTACACCAATGCGGAGCGGCGGATCTCGCCGGTGCGCAAGGTGATGCAGCCGCTGGCCGGCCACGAGGACTGGGAGGTGACCCAGTTGCTGGCCAACGCCATGGGCTACCCGATGAACTACGGCCATCCCAGCGAGATCATGGACGAGATCGCGCGGCTCACACCTACCTTCCGCGGCGTAAGCTACGAGAAGCTCGATCGCCTCGGCTCCATTCAGTGGCCTTGCAACGAGAAGGCCGAGCGCGGCACGCCGACCATGCATGTGGACACCTTCACGCGTGGCAAGGGCCTGTTCCGTTTGACGCCCTATGTGGCGACGCAGGAACGCTCGACTTCCAGGTACCCGCTGCTGCTCACCACCGGACGGGTTCTGAGCCAGTACAACGTCGGCGCGCAAACGCGGCGCACCAAGAACACCCAGTGGCACGGGGAGGACATCATTGAGATTCACCCCCACGATGCCGAGCAACGAGGTATCGAGCAGGACGACTGGGTGGGCTTGAAGAGCCGGGCCGGCAATACCGTATTGCGCGCGGACATCACCGAGCGGGTTCAACCCGGAGTGGTTTATACGACCTTCCATCATCCGGAATCCGGCGCCAACGTCGTGACCACGGACAATTCCGACTGGGCGACCAACTGTCCGGAGTACAAGGTCACGGCGGTGCAGGCCTACAAGGTCACCCGCCTTTCGGATTGGCAGCTTGAGTTCGAGGAATTCACCGACACGCAGTTGGAGTTCCTGCGCAAGGCGAGGACCACCGTGTCCGCCTGAACTGTCTGCTGTTCAGATGCAAGTTGGAGGCGACGCAGCTAATGAATCCGGCGAAGCTGGTACGCATGGCCAACGATATCGCAGCGAACTTCGACTGCGGGCTGGATCGGGCCAGGGAGGTGGCCGGTGTAGTGGACCATATCAGCCGATTCTGGAGTCCGTACATGCTCGACACGATGGCTCGGCACATGCAGTCCGGCGACACCGGGCTGTCCGACCTGGCCGAGCAGGCATTCAGGGAACTGATCAAAGAACAGTCGGATACCGCCGAGGCAAGCCGTCGCCCGGAAGATGGCTGAGGTGAGTTCGGATCGAATTCGGCGGGCCGCGCGTTGAGCGTTGGCGACCTTGCGGCGCAGAACAGCGTCAAGCGTGTGCAGATTCAGCGTTTTGGCGCTGATAGGGGGAATTGCGATGATGTGGTCGCGACGGAAGAACCCTTGGAGATTCGCCTCTCCTATACACACCCCGATGGGCGGCGCGCGCAGAAGAGCATTTCAATCACCATGCGCACGCCGGGCAAGGACGAGGAACTGGCGGCCGGTTTCCTGCTGACCGAGGGAATTATCGGGGGGCCCGCGGAGCTCGAAGCCATCGGGCCGTGTGGGCCGCCGGCGGCGAACGGGCTGATCAACGTGGTGCGAGTGGACCTGGCGCCCGGCGTGGAGGTTGACCTCGCGCGCCTTGAGCGCCACTTCTATACGTCCTCCAGTTGCGGTGTCTGCGGAAAGGCATCACTGGAGGCAGTCGCGGTTCAGGGGCGTTACGACCTCCGTGGCAACCCATTGCGAGTAAGCTCGGAGAACCTCGGCGCGCTGCCTGACCGGTTGCGGGAGTTGCAGAGCGTTTTCGAGCGGACCGGAGGTCTGCACGCATCCGGGTTGTTCGATGCCGCGGGGCGGGTGCGTGTCAGCCGCGAGGATGTGGGCCGGCACAATGCACTCGACAAACTCATCGGCCAGGCGCTGTTCAAGAACGAATTGCCACTGAGTGACTGCGGAGTCGTGGTTAGCGGCAGGGCAAGTTTTGAATTGATGCAGAAGGCCTTGATGGCCGGTATCCCGATCTTGGCTGCCGTCGGCGCCCCGTCATCATTGGCGGTGGAATTTGCCGAGGAATTCGGCATGACGCTGGTGGGCTTTCTGAAGGCGAACCGGTTTAATGTCTATTCAGGTCTCGATCGGATCGCTTCGGTGTGACTGCGAAACTCCGAACATAGGTCGAGGTTGGACAAGTCCCCCAGCACACCGCCTGCACCTGCTGGAAGGCCCTCCTGCACGCTTGGGAATCGGGCGGCGAAACTATTGGTTATGATTATGTATACTGGTTCGGGTTGAGCCGCTGGGAGATTGGGGACTATGGCATTTCATGTATCAACGCAAAATACCATATTATCTGCCGCGGTAGCGGCTGCCTTGGCTGCCGCGCCAGTCGCGGCGCAGGAGCAAGCCGGCGGGCGAATGCTCGACGAAATTGTGGTAACCGCAAGGCGCGTTCAGGAATCGCTGCAGGATGTTCCTCTGGCCGTGACCGCCCTGGGCTCCCGGGAGATCGCCGAACTCGGGGTCACGAATTTCTCGGAGTACGTGCTGCAATTGCCAAGCGTGACCGCCGGCGGCAGCGGGCCGGGTCAAAATACGATCTATATCCGCGGAGTCGCATCGACTACGCCGAACCTGACGGTCGCCGGCGTGGCCGGTCTCGCACCCAACGTCGCCTTCTACCTGGATGAGCAGCCACTGGCGCACCCGGGTCGCAACCTTGACGTGTATGCGGCGGACCTGGCGCGCATTGAGGTGCTTTCCGGTCCCCAGGGTACCTTGTACGGAGCCAGTTCGCAGGCCGGCAATGTCCGCCTGATCACCAACAAGCCGGATCTGACCGGGTTCTACGGCTCGGTGAAGCTCGGCGCGAACACGATCAGCGGCGGCGATGGCGGTGGAAACGTCGAACTGATGGTGAATATGCCCCTCGCCGAGAATCTGGGCCTGCGCGGCGTCGTCTACTCCGACAGCAAGGGCGGGTGGATAGACAATGTCCCCGGCACGCGGGACGCAAGCGGCAGCGCTCGGTGGAGGCCCGAGGGCACGGTGCGCTTAAACGGCGAGCCCGTCGCCAGTTTCCGCGCCGGATTCCGTGCGGGAACCGATCTCTCCGGCATAGAGTTCATTACAGAAGACAACAGCAACATCGCAGACGAAAATATCAACAGTGTCGAGTACAACGGAGCACGGTTCTCCGGCCATTGGGACATCAGCGATAACTGGTCGCTGCTCGTCTCCCACACGACGCAGGAGACCGAGGCGGACGGCGTGTTCTTCGCCGATCCCGAGGTCGGCGACCTCGAAATCACCCGCTTCGTGGAAGAAGGCATCTTCGACACGTTCGACAACACGGCGTGGACGCTACGGGCCATGTTCGATCAGCTTGAGGTCATCTACACCGGCGCCTTCACGGACCGCGAGTCGGAACAGATCGTCGACTACACCGACTACCTGTTCGTGGGCCAGTACCTGCCGTATTACATCTGCGATTACTACAACGTGTATTACGCGAGCACGACGGTCCCCGGGTCCGGCAGGTGCCATACGCCCCTGATGTACGTGGACAGCAACAACAAACTCGACGTCAAGACCCACGAGATCCGGTTCGCCACCGACCCGTCGAGGCGCTGGCGCCTGCAGGGCGGTGTATTCGCCAGCGAACTGGAACTCCTTGAGCTCAACGATTTCACCTATCCCGGTTCCGTCCATGCCGTCGGGTTTTCAGGGGTCCCGGGATTCGTGCCGAACTACCCCTTGACCAACCCGGAGGATGCGCCTGGCAATCCTGAAGGATCTGCGTTTGGTGCGGGCCCCGGTTATTACACCTACGCGGGACCGTTTCCGGAAGGCGTCATCTTCCGCAACGACATCAGGCGCACGGACGAGCAGTTCGGCGTCTTCGCCGAGATTGATTTCGACCTGAACGAGCAATTCACGGTAACACTCGGCGCCCGCAACTACGAAATCGAGGTCGATCTCGAGGGCAGCGCCAATTCATCGTTCGGCAATTCCGCCGGCCCGGGCAGAACGGACGGGCAGCGATTCGGCACCAACATTTCGCAGAAGTTCGGCCCGAACAACCCGAGTGGCGCACCCGACAAGGCCGTTGCCGACGGCACGATCTTCAAGGCGACGCTCGGCTGGACGCCGGCCCCTGAGCAGCTCTACTACGTTACGCTTTCCGAGGGCTTCCGGCCCGGACTGCTGAATCGGCCGGGAGGGGCCGCAAGCGGGGACGGCAGCGGGTTCATTGTGCCCAACGTGCTTGAAACCGACGAAGTGGTCAATTTCGAGGTGGGCATGAAGGCCGATTTCGGCAACACCTTCCGGCTGAACGCATCGCTGTTCCGCATCGATATCGAAAACCTGCAAACCACGATCTTTGATCCCAGCATCACCAACCTGTTCTTCTCGGACAACGCGGCGGACGCCGAGGTGACCGGCCTGGAGGCAGACTTTACCTGGCTGCCGTTGTCGATTGACGGACTCACGATCGCCGGCGCGGTGTCGTTCCTGAACACGGAGATCACGCGCAAGATCACCCCGACAAACGACGTGCGTGTCGGGGACGAACTTGCGTTCGCTCCAGGTTCCCAGGGCAACCTGCGGGCTCGGTATGAGTGGACACTGCAGGCCAACGGATGGACGGCGCACATCATGCCGATGATTACCTGGTCCGCGGATTCGTACAGCGACATCATCACCATCAACCGCGACCTGGTCGAAGGCTGGACAATGTTCGGCCTGACGGCGGGCGTGGCCAGCGAGCGCTGGGCGGTGACGTTTTACGGCAACAACCTGACCGATGAACGCGCCGAGGTATCGCGCTCGTTCGTGTTCGACAGGCGGAACGTCACCTACGCGCAACCCAGGACATTCGGCGTACGCGCGAGCGTGAACTTCTGACCGACCCGGGGGCGGCTGCGGGCACCGACACGGCATCCTCTCCGGGGGATGCCGTTGTCTCACCAGCGCACAGCCGGGCGCCGGACAAGCCCACGCTGGCTGCGATCCAGACCAGGATCGTAGCCAGACAATACGAGCAGGCGCTGGCCGACCTCGATGCCATCCTCCACGACCAGCCGGAGCACACCGACGCGCTGTACATGAGCGCAGTCTGCCGCCGCTACCGGCGCGAGTTCGACGCGGCCATGTCGAATCTTGCCAGTCTGAAGGCCCTCGCCCCCGAGAACGGTCGGGCGCACCAGGAGGAGGGCCATGCGTACCGCGACATGGGCCGCCCCGACCGAGCGCTCCACGCGTATTCCCGGGCGTGCCGGTTCAACCCGGCGCTGGTGGCGAGTTGGCGGGGGCAGCTGGATATCCTGACCCGCCGAGGCCGCGCCCGGGAGGCAGCGCAAGCCAGGGCGCAACTGGAGCACCTGCAGCGGCTGCCCAAACCTCTCGTCATCGTTCTCGACCTTGTGAGCCAGGGCAAGTTGCTCAAGGCTGAGGACCTGTGCCGGAAATTCCTGCAAAAGGTGCCCCACCACGTGGAGGCTATGCGGCTTCTGGCCGACATTGGTATCCGCTTTGGCGTTCTGGCGGACGCCGAGTTTCTGCTCGAGTCCGCGCACCGGCTGGATCCGAACAACGTGCGGGTGCATGTCGACTACATCCAGGCCCTCAGGAAACGTCAGAAATCCGGCCAGGCCCTCGAGCAGGCCAAGAGACTGCTTGAAACCTCACCCAAGAATCCGCAGTTCCAGTCCATCTACGCGATCGAATGCATGCAGACAGGCGACTACGAGGGGGCACTGAGCCTTTTCGACAGGGTGCTGGAGCAGATCCCCGGGGATCCGGTCACGCTCACATCCAAGGGCCACGCGTTCAAGACCTGCGGCCAGTACGACAAGTCCGTCGCCTCCTACCGGGCGGCGTTGGAAAGCCAGCCGCGGCACGGCGAGGCCTGGTACTCGCTTTCCAACCTGAAGGTCTACTCGTTCGGCGACCGCGAACTCGAGCGGATGCACGCGCAGGCGCGCAACGATGATCTGGCCCATGCCGACCGCGTTCACCTGAGCTTTGCCCTGGGCAAGGCCTACGAAGACCGCAACGATTTCGAGTCTTCGTTCCGTTACTACGAGCAGGGCAACCGCTCCAAGAAGACTACAAGTACCTACGATGCAGACAAGATGACGGAGGAACTGCGCGCCCAGCATCGGGTGTGCACCGCCGGGATGCTGTCGCGTGGTACCAGGGCAGGGCATTCCGCGGGCGATCCGATTTTCGTCCTCGGGCTGCCTCGGGCCGGTTCAACCCTGCTGGAACAGATCCTCTCGTCTCATTCCAGGGTCGACGGCACCCTGGAATTGCCGAACATCCTGTCCTTGTCGCAGCAATTGCGCCGGCGCGGACGCATTGGTACGGAGCCCGGCTATCCGGAGATCCTGGCGGCGCTGTCCGATGAGGAACTGCACCAATTCGGGCAGCAGTACATCGACGATACGCGGATTCATCGCCAGAGCGCGCCGTTTTTCGTCGACAAGATGCCGAACAACTTCCGCCACATCGGGCTGATTCACCTGATACTGCCCAAAGCGAAGATCATCGACGCCAGGCGCCATCCCATGGCGTGCGGTTTCAGCGGCTACAAGCAGCTGTTCGCCGAAGGCCAGCAATTTACCTACGACCTGGCGGACCTCGGACAGTATTACCGCGATTACGTCGAACTCATGGATCACTGGGACGCGGTGCTCCCCGGCAAGGTCCTGCGCGTCCAGTACGAAGACGTGGTGGGTGACCTGGAAACCCAGGTCCGCCGAATCCTCGACCATTGCGGACTGGATTTTGAGCCGGACTGCCTGAGTTTTCATCGCACGGACCGGGCGGTGCGCACTCCGAGTTCGGAACAGGTCCGCCAGCCGATATTCAAGTCGGGGCTGGACTACTGGCGCAACTACGAGGCCTGGCTCGATCCGCTTAGAGGTGCGCTGGGCGAAGACGTCCGGCGTCGCTACGGCATCTGACCCGCGAATCCCCGGCACGCAAGGGACTATCGGCTACGGACATGGTATGAGTATGAGCGATACCGGCAGCAAACGCGCCGACACGGCCGTGACCCGCCCCGCGGCTGCGGATATAGGCCACGAAATCGGCGAGCAGAACATCCGGTTCCTGGGTCTGGACATCCATAACCCGGTCTTCATCGTTTCCGCCCTGCTGGTGGTAATGCTCGTGATCGGCACTTTGCTGTTTCCACAACAGGCGACGGCCCTGTTCGCTGATCTGAGGGTCTGGACCACCGTGACCTTCGACTGGTTCTTTCTTGGCGCGGCGAATATCTTTGTGGTGTTCAGTTTCGCGGTAGCCCTGTCGCCACTTGGACGGATTCGCCTTGGCGGGAAGGGCGCAATGCCTGAATACGGCTATCTCGCGTGGCTGGCCATGCTGTTCGCGGCCGGCGTGGGCATAGGCCTGATGTTCTTCGGCGTCCTGGAGCCGGTGACCCATACCCTGGCGCCTCCGCTGGGCATCGACCCCGCCGACACCGCTGCGGCCCGCGCCGCGGGCATGTCCGCCGCGATCATGCACTGGGGCCTGCATGCATGGGCGATTTACGCGGTGGCCGGCTTGTCGCTGGCTTTCTTCTGTTTCAATCGGGGCATGCCGCTCACGCTGCGGTCCGCGTTCTATCCGCTGATCGGCAAGTCGGTGTGGGGCCCCTTTGGCCACGCGGTGGACATTGTCGCGGTGTTGGCCACCCTGTTCGGGATCGCGGTATCGCTGGGCTTCGGCGCCGAACAGATGGCCGGCGGACTGCAGTATCTGTTCGGGATCCCCGCCGTCACCACGACCAGGATCATCCTGATCATCGTCATCATTGCCATTGCGCTGGTGTCCGTCATTGCCGGGCTGGACAAGGGGATCAAGCGCCTGAGTTGGATCAACATGGGGCTTGCGGGCGGACTTTGGCTATTCGTGTTGATTGCGGGGCCGACGCTGGCCATTCTTGGGCAGATCGCCAAAGCGCCCGTCGATTACATTTACTACCTACCGGCGTTAAGTAACTGGATCGGCCGCGCAGACCTGACTTTTCTGCACGACTGGACGACCTTCTACTGGGCCTGGTGGATTGCCTGGGCGCCCTTCGTGGGCATGTTCATTGCCCGCGTAAGTTACGGTCGCACCGTGCGCGAGTTCATCACCTGGGTGCTGATCATCCCGACCCTAATCGGCATCCTGTGGATGGCGACGTTCGGCGGCGCCGCGGTGGAGCAGTACTTTTCCACCGGCTATACGGGCGTGGCGGAGTCAGTGCCCGAACTGGCCCTGTTCAGGATGCTCGAGCAATTGCCGCTCACGGCACTGGTGTCCGCTGTCAGCGTGTTGCTGATAACGATCTTTTTCGTGACCTCGGCCGACTCGGGTTCATTGGTGATGGACACCATTACGGCCGGCGGCAAAATGGACGCGCCGGTGCAGCAGCGCGCATTCTGGTGCGTGCTGGTGGGCATGGTCGCGATGGCGCTGATGCTTGGCGGCGGCATGGCTTCGCTGCAGGCGCTGACCCTTTCGGTGGGCCTGCCCTTCACCCTGGTGTTGCTGTGTATGTGCGTCGGCCTCTTCAAGGGGCTGCGCGAGGAAATCGCCTAGAAGGGCGTGTCGCCGGCCACCGATGCGCGCTGCATCTTGCGGTGTTGCGGCCAATAGTCGGCCAGCGCGTAGTGCGAGGTGCAGCGGTTGTCCCAGATCGCCAGGGTGCCGGGGCGCCAGCGCAGGCGAACGCAGAATTCGGGCGTTTCGATGTGCTGGTACAGGAACTGAAGCAGGTTTTCGCTCTCTTTGGCAGTGAAGCCGTTGATGAAATTGGTGAAGAAGCGGTTGACGAACAGCGACTTGCGGCCGGTCTGCGGGTGGGTCCTCACCAGCGGATGAGACATCGGCGGGAATATTGCCTTGAATTCCTTCAGCTTTTCCTCACTGTCCTCCCAGTTCCTTACGATCGGCTCGTAGTACCCGAGTATCGTGTGGGTGCAGGTCAGGCTGCCGAGTATCCGCTTCATTTCATCCGAGAGGGATTCGTAGGCGCTGTAGTTGCAGGCCCACATCGTGTCGCCGCCGCCGTCGGGAACGACCAGCGCGTGCAGCATGTGCAGCGCCGGGGGTTGCGCCAGGCCGGTCATGTCCTGGTGAAAGGTGTTGAGTGTCGGCGGCTTGCTCTTGTCGTTTTCCAGAAACAGCAGCTCCTGGTACTTGTGCGCCAGCGCCGGCTGGATGAAGCTCTCGCCAAAGCGCAGCGAGAACTCGACGAGTTGCTCCCCGTTCAAGTCCTGGTCGCGGAAGAAAACCACTCGATGCTCCAGTATTCCCTGCTCGATTTCATCGATTACGTCTTGTGGCAGGTCCGGGGACAGCTTGACTCCGGAAACCTCCGCGCCCAGTTTCGCAACTCGTTCAAATTTCATGATTCATTAATCCAGAAACTCGCGGGAAACCGCCGATAGCCGGTCCACGCCGACATCAAACACGCCGTGGGTGAGATCGGGCATCTCGATCACCGTGGCGTCGGGAACCAACCAGGCGGCGGCCCGGGAGGCTTCCTGCAGGTTGCCGTGCGTATTGGGTACCAGGACCGGTTGGCGAACCAGCGGCAGGCGCTCTTCGGCGGGATAGCTGAATACGCTGTGGTAGGCCCACCAGGAATAAGGACCTGATTGCAGGTGATCGGCGAAGTGCGACGCGCCGCGTTGCAGCGAGACCTCCGGATGGCGGTCGTTGACCCAGAATTTCCATATTTCCATCGCTTTCGATCCATCTTCCGTGAGCGGCGTGGGTTTGGCGTACTGCTCGTACAGTTCGCGGCGCTCCTCGCCGGCCCGGTAGGGTATCCCCGGCAGCACCAGCCGGCGCACCAGGTCCGGGCGCTGTACCGCCAGTTCCGCGGCGATGAAGGTGCCGGTGTGATAGCCGATCACGTCCACGGCGCCCCCGCCATCCGCACCGTAGCCCAGTGCATCGAGCACGTCGGCCGCCGTTCCCGCCAGCTCCTCCATCGGCTGCGGTTCGGGTGGGGGGTCCGAGCGGCCATAGCCTGGCGTATCCATGGCCATGACCAGCCGGTCCTTGCTCATCTCCAGCATGAAGTCATGGAAGAAATCACCCGAAAGCGCGGTGGGATGGAAGCACATCAGCGGGGTCTTCGCCCCTGTATCGTTCAGCGCGGCGGCGATGTACACGTGGACCTGGCCGAAGCGCCCATCCACGTATCGCCGGCGAATCCGCCTTGCCATTGATGACGCTGCGGATATGGTGGCGCCGTGTTGTTGCCCGGCGCCCGTCCGCGCCCAGACGTATGCAAGCGGTGCGGCCAGAATGGCCTGAACCAGCCGCCGCCGATGAATCCGTTCTTTGTTTTCCCGCACTCTACTCTCCTTGACGCCTTGTTCGGAATCCTCCAGGCGCCACCGGACGAATCTTATCAGCCAGCCGGATGTCCGGGGAAGAACGCGTTTAGGAGAATAGCGGCGCTCACGGGAACAGGCCAGGTCCTGGAATTGATTTCCCGCCCCGCGATATAGCGAGTATGGTACTGGTAGTGATACAGGGCATTGGTTATATCGCGAGAGTTGTCGGAGTTCTCTTCGTGCAGGCGGCGCTCGCCATTGCGTGCCTGGCGCAGGAGCGACCGGCTTCGGCGGAAACGGACGGCATCCGGGTCTTTCCGGCCGCCTTCTACGCCGGTGGGGAGCCGGTCAATGCCATGGACCTGGCCAACCGAACGCCCGGATTCGTCTTTGAGCGCGGAAACAATGACATGCGCGGACTGGAAAGCGCTGCCGGCAACGTGCTGGTCGATGGCCGCTGGCCGACGATCAAGGCCAATACGCTTCAGGAGGTGCTCTCCAGTATTCCGTTCTCCGTCATTGAGCAGGTGGAAGTGATACGCGCGGACGCCGCGAGCTTCGACACGATGGGACGCCAGGTCGTTTTGAACATCGTGCGCAAGGCGGGCAGTAAGTCGACCCTGGTCACGGAAGCGGCCTTGAAGAAGTACACAGACAATGACCGGAACCTCGGCGGTAGCGCGCGCATCGAGTACGCCAGGAGTTCGGGGCGCTTCAATCTCGACACGAGCCTGGTCTACAAGGACGAACAGTTCGAGTGGGGAACGGGCGAGGGGCCCTATACGCTTACGGCTGCGGATCCCGCATCCTCGCTCAGTGGCCGGTTTGACAGTGACGATTGGGACAAGAGCGTACACGCCACAGTAGGCGGCAACTACGCCTGGGACGGTTTTGATCTGGGGCTGAATCTGACGGCCAAGAAGTCGACCCTGCTCATCGACCACGTGGGCGACTATGAGACCGGGACGGGCGACCCGTACGATCAGGTCATCGATATCGAGCGGGAGACGAACGTATTCGAGGTGGGTTCCGACATCACAATGAATCTCGCCCCGAATCGGCGCCTTAACGCCAAAATGCTCCACCGGCTGGAGTCTTTGGGCAGCGACTCATTCCTGCAGGCCGGCTCCCTGGAGACCCTGGCGGACGACGAATTCGATTGGACCGAGACCGCGGCACGCGCGATATACCGTTGGGACCTGTCCTCCCCCTTGAGCCTGGAATTCGGGGCCGAGGCCGCCTTCAACGAACTGGACAGTTTCGTCGAGGTGAATGTGGCCGGAACGCGCCTGGAACTGCCCAATGACAAAATCACGGTGGAGGAGGATCGCTACCAGGCGTTCGCCAAGGCCCTGGTGAGGGTCCGTTCCAATCTGTCCTTCGAAGCCGGTGTCGAGTTCGAGAATTCAAGTCTGCGGCAAAGCGGCGACGCGAATCTCAGCAAGAAGTTCGACTACATCAAGCCCCGCCTGACGGCGACCTGGTCCGTCAATGACGCGACCGATGTCCGGCTGCGCGTGGAGAAAGTTGTGGGGCAACTGGATTTCTACTCGTTCGCCGCGTCGCCGTCGCTGGAGTTCGGAATTTTCTCCGCCGGAAATGCCGGCCTGGAACCGGAAGAGGGGTCCGAGTACGAACTGCAATTCGAACGCAGGTTCTGGGGGAAAGGGTCCGCCATATTGACCTACACGCATTTCCGGCTGGACAACGCGCTGGACTACATTCCCGTCGGATCGGGTTTCGATGCACGGGGCAACGCGGGCAGGGCGACGCGCGGCAAGTGGATACTGGTCACGAACGTGCCCCTCGATCCCCTGGGCTGGAAGGGAGCCACGTGGCGTTCGAGAACCGTGCACTTCGATTCCGAGATCACCGATCCCTTTACCGGTGAAACGCGGCTTCGAACGGGCCGCGACTCGTTCGTGGGATTTGTCGGCCTCATCTGGGAACTGCCGCAATGGAAATCGGTGGTGGGGTTCGACGCGTTCATCGGCTTCCAGGAACGCGCTTTCCGCATTTCCGAAAAGCGCCATGTTCGGGAATTTGCATTGCCCCTTAACCTCTGGTTGGACCGAACCTTTGGTGAGGACCTGACGATTCGTTTTGAAATCGTGAATCTGATACGAGGGCACCGCAAGCGAACTCGGGAACTCTACGAGGCCGGCCGCGCCGGCGGCGTGATCTCCGCGGTGGAGGTTCGCGAAACCCGACAGGCGCCGTACTTCATGGTGCGGGCGCGCAAGCGCTTCTAGTCCGCTTCGGTCAGCTCCAGCAGCTCCTCGTTGGCGCCGAGCAGCAGCGCCACGCGCTTCTCACCCACATCGCTGGGTCCGCGCAGTAGCGTGGCGCCTGCTTTGCAGGCCTTCGCCAGCGTGGCGTCCAGGTCACTTGCCGTGTAGCTGAACAAATTCACGCCCAGTCTTCCGGGACGCATGCGACCGGTCAGCCTCTTGCCGGGCGCCCCGGCGAAATGCACGAACAGGAGCTTGCCGCTGGGCTCGCCCGGGGCGGACAGTACCAGGAAATGCATGCCCGTTGCCGTCGCAACTCCGGTGAGCCGCCGGGCAAGGTCCAGGTTTTCTTCCGGCACCCAGGCGTCGGTGCCGGGTTCCATGCCCAGCACATCGCAGTACAGGCGGCGGGCGGCATCCGGGTCAGCGCACACGACCGATGTTGTGGCGATTTCCGAAAAGCGAACTCCCGCGGGTAATTCGCGCATCGATTCGGGCGGATGACGGTGGCCGATCATCAACAGGGCGGGCACGCCGTCGGGTCCGGAGAACAGGCATTCCTCGCTCTCTATATCGCCCAGCTCGTAGCGGATGGGTTCGGAGCGAAATTCGTATCCGTCTTCGGTGATGGCTTTGACAGCCGCGCTCATCGGTGGCGGTACGTAGAAATCAATCGCCTTGGGGCCAATGTCGGTGGAAGAATCCACCGCGCCGTGGCCATGGTCCAGGCGCACGGCCTCGGTTGCGGCGGGGGAGTATTGCGCCAGGCGCAGGTGTCCGGCCGGATAGCCGCGGCAGGAGAGTTGGACCAGGCGTGCCGAGACCTGCTCCGGCAGACCCCAGGCATCCAGGAGCTCCCGGGGCGCTTGCCCGTCGCTTTCCACCCTTAGTTCCATTACGTCGCGGAACAGACGCAAGGAAGCATCGATGTCGCTGACACCCACCGTCACCGAAGTCATGCCATAGACGCTCATCACGCAACCTCCATCAGCATCTGCAGCGCGCCGCTTCCCGGATTCCTGACCAGCATGGCCGGAACAAGGCCCCAACCCGGCCATGGAGTCTCCTGCGGACTGCTCAAGACCTCCACGTTCATGGCCGCGCACTGGCGGGCCGCTTCATCCAGTTCCGTGACCGCAAAGACCTGGGCCAGGTAGCCGATATTGGGCGGCTTGGCCCGATCGATCAATGACTCACACTCGTAGTTGAGCGGCTGCGCAAGCACAACCTTGCCGAACATGTGTGCGCCCTGCATGAATACCACCCGGGTCTTCGCGTCCTCGGGCAGGTTCAGCAGTCGATTGGACTCCGGTGTTCCCAGGATCTCGTCGATCAGCGGTTTCATCTTGAGCACCCTCTCGTACCAGGCGATGGCGCGTTCGCAGGAATCCACGCCGTGTGAACTGGTCACGATGGGTGTGAACCCGGCGGCCGTATAGCCACGCTTCTCGACGTAGGCACGCATCTGGCCTACCCGCGTGGCCGGGTCGCTCGTGGCGAGTTCCACCAGGTTTATGGGTACACGGTCCGGGCCTTCAAAAATGCCTTCAATGGGATCGCCCACATCATCGCCGAAGAAGTGCTGGACCGGATCGGACCAGAGCACGAAGCCGTCCTTCTTCAACCCTTCAAAGTCGCGGTGAATGTCGGCCGTGTAGAAATTGAGATTGAAGCAACCGTAGGCTCTCACTATGCTGCGGTCGCGAATTTCCACCGGCCTGGCGCTGCCTTCGGGCAGCTGAAAATCAAGAAGCAGCACCTGGCCCACGCCCTCATCGCCTTGTCCCAGCAAAACCGCGCGGGCGGATCCTCCGCCGTTCAGGTTCCAGAACTCCCTAAAAGCCGGGCCGCGCAGCAACTCTTCGGCGAGAACCGACAGACCGATGCGGTCCCTGTAGAAGGCCAGCGACTTGTCGATGTCACGGCAGCCGATAACGGCCGCCCGCATCGGTGAACCGTCCGGCGCAATGATTTCCTCGGCCACGAGATTCCCCCTTTGTACCGTTTCTCTCAGATCGACGGGCGGGCTAGTCTATACCGATCCTCTCAAAAATCGAACCGTTTTGGACGGGAGCCTGCAAGAGTTCTTGATCTGCCAGGTGATTCATGGCGGGGGTTTGTGCTTGCCTCGACGCTGTTCCACCAGGGTCAACAAGTCCCGGTACAGACGGTCGCTGGAAGTTGCAGTATCCTAGGGAAATACTCTCGATAGCTTGCCTGGGACCCCCGTCATGACCGACTACGTACGCCACGGACTTCGGATTGAGCCTACCCGGGACGAACTCTCGCGCCAGCGATTTGTCAGCGACATACGCCGCCACATACTGGGCGATCTGGCAGCTGAAATGCGCTCGGCCTACGCGAAAGGTGTGGAGCCGGCGCTGGTTCGCGAAAAGGGGCGTCAGCCCCGGGACGGCGTGGAGGTCCACAGGGCAATGCGCGGCGAGCGTTCCTATCGCTTCTACTCGGCCATGCGGGTGAACTGCCAGAAACTCGTATGGCGCTCGGTCATCCCTACCATCGAACGCAACCTTCAGGACCTGAATCGCAAGGTCGCCGGCGCGGCCGCCAATGGAAGCGGGTGCGGCGGTTCGGTTACCTTGAATCCGGTCGTGGAAACACCGCCGTATGTCGCCAATCACGACGTGCACCTGATGCCCGGCTGCTACCACACGGAATACGGCGCCGACGACGTGGCCGCCGGCGCCCTCTACGACAACGGTTCCGCCGTGTTCAGCATGGGGCTGTTCGGCAACGGCCGCGACGACATCGGCAACAGCATCGCGCACTTCATATCATTGAAATTCCCGGAACTTCGCCCGCGCCGCATTCTCGACATGGGCTGTTCCATCGGCTCGAACACCGTGCCCTGGGCGCGCACCTTTCCCCAGGCAGAGGTCCATGCGGTGGACGTGGCTGCGCCACTGCTGCGATATGCCCACGCCCGCGCGGAATCGCTGGGAGCGCGAGTTCATTACCGGCAGATGGATGCCTCGCAGTGCGATTTCGACGGCGAGCCGGGTTTCGACATCGTTTGGTCGTCGATGTTCCTGCATGAGTTGCCGCCGAAGAAAGTGCGCGCCGTTTTCCGCGAGGCGTACCGCCTTCTTCGCCCCGGCGGATTGATGCTGCACATGGAGCTGCCGCCCAACTGCCGCACCACGCCCTTCGAGAGCTTCTATTTCGACTGGGACAGCTATTACAACCAAGAGCCGTACTACAAGGCTTTCCGCGATATGCTCCCGGTCGACTGCTGCACAGCGGCGGGCTTCGACGAGTCGAAGTTCGTGGAGTTCATTGTGCCCAGCCTGGCCCGCAACGGCGAAGAGGAACTTCAGGCTTACGTTTCGCGCGACGGTATAACCGTGGACGAGAACACCGGACGCCTGACGCCATCGATACGCTGGTATTGCTTCGGCGCATGGAAATAGGGCCGGGGTCTTGTCCAGGGAATCCTCCAAGACACGGCTGAGAGACCTAACCCGCGGCAAGCAGCCGCGGTTCTTCGACGTACAGGGCGTGGATGAACTGGTGTCCATCACAATGGGCCTGGCGCAGGAACTGTGGGCGGTAAGGGAGCGCCTCGCCGCGGTCGAAGCGCTCGGCAAGGCGGGGATCAGCACTGACGCCGTGGAGGCCTACAATTTCAGCGAGGAAGAGCGCGCCGCGCTCGACCGGGAACGCAAGGAATTTATCGATCGAATCTACTTCGTTCTGCGCGAAGGAGAGAAATAAGTCCACGAAACTCTAGTCAATCCCGCTGTCTTTCGCTATATTGCCCGCGTCAGTAACTTTGAGGGACAGTCAATGGATTTTCGCAGAGGACTATTTTTATGCATGGCCATGCTCATTGGCCAACCCGCCCTGGCCCAGCAGGATGTCGGGGAAATTGAGGAAGTGGTCGTTACGGCGCGCAAACAGGAGGAGAGAATCCAGGACGTGCCGCTGACCATTACGGCCTTCACCGCCGGTGAATTGAGCGAGCGGGGTCTGGCCGATGTCATGGATATCAGCCAGTTCACCCCCGGCTTTTCGTTCGAGAAACTCAATCGCTACGGCGTGCAGGGTGGCGGCAGCAGGCCGGTCATTCGTGGACAGTCGCAGATTCTGGGCGGCGCCAACGCATCCATCTTTGTCGATGGCGTGCAATATAACGATTCCATTTTGTCGTTCCCGTTCGACATCGTAGAGCGGGTCGAAGTGATCAAGGGCCCGCAGGCGGCGTTGTTCGGTCGCGCCACATTTGCGGGCGCCATCAACCTGATTACCAAAAGGGGCAGCAACGAACCCGAGAACAAGGTGTCGATGCGCCTGGCGGAACACGAAGAGGGGGAGATCAACTTTCTTTCGCGCGGTCCGCTTTCCGAAGGCACCGCCTTCTACATGGCCCATGTGCGCTACTACAGCTATGGCGGCTTCTATCGCAATACGCTGGACAACCAGCTGGTCGGCGATGAGGAGTCCATCAACCTGAACCTGTCGCTGGAGTTCCGTCCCTCCGATACGTTCATGGCCCGCATCAACGCAGGTTACGGCAAGGATGACGACGGCGCGGCCGCGGTGACGCTGCAGGACCGCACGCACAACAATTGTTTCCTGGAAGTCGCGCGGCAGTACTACTGCGGCGAGGTTGCGGAGCTGGACAGCACCGAGCAGAACCTCGACCTGTTCGGCGACCAGATCGGGCTGGACAAGAAGGCGTTCAGAGCGTCCGTCCAACTGGAATGGGACCTCGGCGATTACACGGTACGATCCAACACCGGCTATTTCGGAGCCGACGCCAATTACGGCTACGACGTGGATCTCACGTCGAATTCCACCTTTGCCGGCGGAACCTTCAATCGCGTGGCGGTCAGCGACCGCGCGGAATGGTCGACCGAACTCCTGGTCACCACGAGTCTGGATTCGGCGACTCGGCTGCTGGGCGGCGTATACCTCTACCAGAGCCGCCGTGATTTTCGTGAAGACCGGTTGAACGGCAGCACAGTTGATCAGGGCGAAGCACGCACCGACAACTGGGCGGTTTTCGGCTCGGTGGCCCAGGATTTCTCCGACACCGTGACCGGAACGCTGGAGCTGCGCTATGCATCAGACAAGATCGGCAACGACAATCCGGGCGCCCGCGCAACGCTGCCGTTGATCGAGAACACCTTCAAGAGCTGGTCTCCCCGTGCCACTTTGGATTGGAAATACTCCGGAAATACAATGTTTTATGGGACTGTCGCCATGGGCAACAAGCCGGGCCACATCAATGCCAATCCACTGTTGGATCCGTCGCTGTTATTTGCCGACGAGGAAGATTCCGTGAACTTCGAAGTGGGGGCCAAGAACACGCTGAATGACGGGCGCACAACATTCAACGTGGCGCTGTACTTCATCGACTGGACCAATCAGCAGCTCACCATGGGTGCGACGCTTAGCGACGGGCGTCCGATAACGGTGGTGGTCAACGCCGGTGAGACCGAGGCCAAGGGACTGGAAATTGAAGTCGCGCATATCTTCACCGAGCAATTGACCGGGGGCTTGGGCTACGCGCTGAACGACGCCACGTTTGTGGAATTCGATGATTCCGAGCAGCGGCTGTTTACGGGCGGAGATCCTTCGGTTGCGGGCAACCAGACCCCCAACGCCTCGAAGCACCAGGCGAGTGCATTTGCCCGCTACGAATGGCAGGTCGGGGCCAATACGGCGTATATCCGCGCTGACTATTCCTACGCCAGCCGCAAATATGCGCAGATTTTCAATCATTCGCACAGCGGCGATCAGAACCTTGTCAATCTCAAGCTGGGGCTGGACGTGGGGCAATGGCAGCTGGGGCTGTTCGTGCGCAACCTCACCGACGACCGCACGCCTTCCACCGTGATCCGCTTTGTGGACTTCAAGAACTTCCTGCCGCGGGGCAACAGTGCACGGACATCATCCTTCGTTCGCGCATTCCAGTACCCGCTGGCCGACCCGCGGCAGATCGGAGTCACCGCGAGCTACGTGTTCTGAGCAATCCCGGGAAGGAGGGCGGACCAAATATACCCTCGGTCCTTCGGTGTCAGACGGGGAGCGTCATCCCCAGCCAGCGGCCGACCGAGAGCGCCGGGGTGAGCATCATCCCGGGGGCAAAGGTGGAACCCAGCGTGACGCCGGCTCCCAGGATTTCACCGGCTGCGTACAGGCCCGGTACCGGCTCCTGGTTGCCGCGAACGACTTGATGATCTCTGTTCACGACCACGCCGGCTGACGAAGTGGCCGAACTCCCCAGGTGCGTGATCGCATAGAAGGGCGGCTGGGCGATGGGCGCGGGCAGATGCTCCCGGCCCAGCGTGTCCTCGCCGCTCGCGACCGCCCGGTTGTAGTCGCGGACGGTTTGCGCCAGGCCCACGGCGTCGACTTCGGCCGCCGCAGCCAGCTCCTCCAGGCTGTTCGCACGGGCGAACATGGGATGGTTTTCGCAATGGTCGAGGAACTCTTCCCGGCTGAATCGCGGCAGTCCGGGCGGCGCGCTGCTGAAGATGTTCTCGTCGAAGACGATGACGTAACGGAGATTCGGCAGGCCTAGCACCGCGCGGGCGCGGGGGCGCACCAGCGGCTCGTCCTCGCGAATGAAACGTTGCCCTGAATCGTTGACCCAGATTTCCCAGGGTAGCCGCACCTGCGGGACCGTCGTAAAACGCGCATAGAACTTGGCGGGGAACTCCGCCGACGTAAGGATGGAGCCGGTGCCGGCGCGATGGAGGCGCTGGCCCCGAAGCCAGCCGCCCACGGAGACCGCCAGGTCCAGTCCGTCCCCCAGGGAATGTGGCCAGGAACCGGCCGAATAGGCCGGGTAGCCGGTAAGCAGTTCGAACATGTCGGGGTTCATGGCGTAACCGCCGCTGGTCAGCAGCACGTGCCGGCCGCGGAAGGTCCACTCCTGGTCGCCGCTCTCGGCCCGAACGCCCTCCACGACACCCGAATCGGATGTCAGCAGCCCGGTTACCCGTGTTTCCATGCGAATGGCGATATTGCCCTGCGGCATTTCGCGGTCAAGCTCTTCAAGGACCACCTTGAGGATTGCTTTCCCGGCCGCCTCGCCCCAGAAATAGCGTGGCACGCTATAACCCGCGCGTCCCGGCGCCGCGCCGGTCACCGGATGACCGGGCAGCGGGACAAGGCCCTTGTCGAGTATCCAGTTCAGCGTGTCGGGCGCGTTGTCCACCGTGCGCCGAGTAATGTCCGGGTCCGCCTCGCCGAAGGTAATCTCCATGATGTCTTCGTAATGGCGATCCGGCGAATCGGAAATGCCCTTGGCCTCCTGCAGTCGGGTGCCGGCCGCGCTGACCTGTCCGGAGGCCATGGTCAGCGTGCCGCCCAGCGAGTCCGCCGCTTCCAGCATCAATACCTTCGCGCCGCGCCTCGAGGCGTGGATGGCGGCCGGCAGGCCGGCGGTTCCGGCGCCCACGATGATGAAGTCCCATCGAGACTCCAGCAGTGTGCCGGCCCGCACGGGCGGAACCATCATGGTCAGGGTGGCGCCCGCGCCTTTCAGCAGTGTTCGACGTTTCACAGGCGTGGAGTGTACATGTACGCCAAAGTCGCTATTGAGGTTTCCCGCGCTCGCCCGCGCTCGTACCCGGCTCCGGCCGCCAGCGCTCCTGCGCGGCGAGTAGTTCGCGGGTGTATTCGTGCCGTGGAGCGGTCATTACCCTTGATGCCGACCCCTGTTCGACAATCCTGCCGTGCCGCAGCACGATCACTCGGTCGCCGATCTCCGCGGCCAACGACAGATCGTGTGTGATCAGGAGCAGTGCCAGTTTGCGCTCTTCGCGGATATCTCTCAACAGCGCCAGGATCCGCGCCTGGGTGCGAATGTCCAGCGCGGAGAGTGCTTCATCGGCAAGCAACAGGCGCGGATTCATCGCCAGCGCGCGCGCCAGGGCGATTCGCTGGCGCTGGCCTCCGGAAAAAGCGGCGGGCCGCCGGTCCATCTGCCGAGGGTCCAGACCGACGCGGCTCAACAGCGCGGCCACGCGGTCCTTCTGTTCCCCGCGACTGCAGAGCCGGTGGGTGCGGATGGGTTCGGCGACGATGCGTTCTACCGACCACCGGGGATTGAGGCTGGAATAGGGGTCCTGGAACACCATTTGCAGATGCCGCGCCCGGGCCGCCGCGCCCGGAAATTCCTCATTGAGCGCCGGAAAACGGAGTTGCCCCGGCGTCACTCTGATGACGCCCGCAAGCGCCCGAGCGATCGTGGTCTTGCCCGATCCGGACTCCCCCACCAGGCAGACTGTTTCGTTGGCGTGAATTGAGAAATCCACTTCCTCCACTGCCGCCTGCCCGGCGCCACGGTATCGGACCGTAAGGCCGTGCAGGGCGGCCAGGGCCTCTCGGTGTTTCCGGCGCGGGCTGAGGACCGGAACGGACGTGCGCCTACCCGGCAGCGCGTCCAGGAGCGAGCGGGTGTAGTCGTGGCGCGGTTTCGAGAACAATTCGCGGGCCGGGCCATGCTCCACCACGCGCCCGCCGTGCATGACGTAAAGACGGTCGCAGAATTGTGCGGCCATCGCCAGGTCATGGGTGATCATCAGCAACGTATGGCTCTTTGCGCGGCGCCGGAGCAAATCAAGCACTCTTGACTGCACCGCAGCGTCCAGCGCCGTGGTGGGTTCGTCGGCGATGAGCAGCGGCGGCCGGTTGATGAGCGCCAGAGCGATCATGATGCGCTGGCGCTGGCCGCCGGAGAACTGGTGCGGATAGGCGCGCATGGCCGACTCCGGTCGGGGCAGTTCGACCGAGCTCAGGGCTTCAATTGCTCTCTCACGCGCTTGTTTCCGGGTCAGTCCGGAATGGCGCATGGCGCTTTCGACTAGCATGGAACCAATCCGGCGAACCGGATTGAGCGACGTCGAGGGGTCTTGAAACACGAAGCCGGCGAGCCGGCCGCGCAATGGCCGCAGGGCTTCCTCGTCCAGTTCCGTCAGTTCCCGGCCCCTTACGAACACCTGGCCGCCGCCGATGCGCCCCGGCGCAGGTATCAGCCCAAGAATGGCAAGCGCCGCGAGCGTTTTGCCGGCCCCTGATTCACCCACGAGGCCCACGATTTCTCCCTCGGCCGCATCCAGCGATACGTCGTGCAGGACCCTGCCGCCGCGGGGAAAATCAACGCACAGTTCGCGTATTTGCAGTAAGGAAGCGGAAGTGCTCATCGTCGCGCGCGGTCCAGCGCGCTGAGGCCATCGCCCAGCAGGTGGATGGACACCACCAGCAGGGCGATGGCCGCGGCAGGTACGACCATCAGCCAGGGCGCAACGATGAGGAAGTCGCGCGATTCCTGCAGCAGGGCGCCCCAGGTGGGAACGCCCAGCGGTGCTCCCAGCCCCAGGAAGGAGAGGGCGCTTTCCGCGACCAGCATGTCGGCGAAATGAAAGGTCAGGACTACCGCCAGCACCGGACGCAGTCCCGGCAGCAAGTGGCCCAGGAGGATGCGCGGCGCGCTTACCGCCATGATGCGGGCCGCGGTGACATAGTCTTGAGCCAGCAGTCGCAGGCTTTCCGCGTAGACTACGCGGGCGAAGACCGGCCAGCTCAACAGCCCCAGCGTGATGCTGAGCGGCCAGAAACCCCGGCCCGCCACCGCCACGATGATGATCGCCGCGACCAGGCCTGGAAAGGACAGTGTGGCGTCAACCAGCTGGTTGATTATGGTGCGCGGGTAACCGGAGAACTGTGCGGCGCACATGCCCAGGGTTCCGCCCAGCAGCAGCGCCAGTATGCAGGAAACGGTGGCCACGCCCATCGACCAGGGAAGGCCGGAGAGCACCCGTGACCAAACGTCCCGGCCAAGATTGTCGGTCCCCAGCCAGTGATCCGCCGTGCCCGCCGGCGCGAAGCGCTGGGCCAGGTTGCCCAACTGCGGATCGTGCGTCTGCAGGGCTCCGCTGAGCGCCAGAAGCAGCACCCAGCCCAGCAGCGCCGCCGCGCCCAGCGCCAATTGCGGCGACGCCTTGAGCGGCGCAAGCAGCCGTGACACGACACCAATCACTGGGTTGCCGGCCTGAGCCTTGGGTCCATCAGGCGCAGCAGGGCGTCGGCCAGGCTGTTAACCGCAAACACCAGCACTGCGACGACAAAGCAGATTGCCTGTAGCACCGGAAAATCCAGGTTCTGGGCCGAGTGCAGCAGCAACAGGCCGATCCCCGGCCACAGGAACAGGGTCTCGATCAGCACGACGCCGGATACCAAAAAGGCGAACTGCGTGCCGACCAGCGCGACGGCCGCCGGCAGGGCGGCAGGCAGCGCCTCCCGCCAGAGGATGAACCGCATCGATGCACCGTTGGCGCGGGCAGTGCGTATGTAGTCCTCCTGCATGGCCTCGGCTACGCCGGCGCTGACCACGCGGCACAGTTTCGGCGCAAGGAAAAAACCCAGCGAGATACTTGGAAGGATCCAGGTGGCCGGCTGGGAGTAACCGAGCGAGGGCAGCCAGCCGAGGCGTACCACGAATATCTGGATCAGGACCAGCGCCATGACGAAGCCGGGGATGCCCTGCGCCACGGCAGTCAGTGCGGCGCCGAATCGGCGGGAAGCGGCCTCGGGGCGCTGTCCGATCCAGACTCCGGCAGGGATTGCCGTGATCAGAGTCAATGCCATGCTCAGCGTCGCCATAAGCAGAGTGCCCGGCAGTTGTTCCAGCGCCATGGCCATGGCCGACTGGCCGGTAAAGAGCGAGACGCCGAAGTCGAGCTGCGCCATGCGCCCAAGCTGGACGAGGTAGCGCTGCCAGGCGGGAAGATCGAGACCGTATTCTGCACGGATACTCTCGAGCAGCTCCGGCGTCGGGTCCTCGCCGGCCAGCATCAGGGCCGGATCGCCTGCCAGGCCAAGCGCAACGAACAGGACTGCGTTGACGCCCAGCAGCAGGATCAGCAGTCGCGCGGCGCGTTGCGCCAGACCCGATAGCACTATCTGGTCCTTTCCACCCGGTAGAGTTGCGGGGCGCGGGTGCGCACGCGGAAGCCTCTCAAGCCCGGCGCAACCACCCACATGTGGCCGTATTCCAGCAGCAGCAGGCTGGGGGCGCGCCGCCGGTACTCGAGAGCCAATTCCTGCAGCAAGGCCTCCCTTCGCTGCGTGTCCATTTCACGGCCTGCCGCCACGAGTCTTGACCTGAGCGTTTCGTCGCAGAAGAACGGGCGGGTCTTGAGGCAGGAGTATTGCTCCATGGGGCGCAAGGCGTCGTTATGCGGCGCGGTGTTCCAGGCGAGTGTAAAGAGCTCGGTGCGCCAGGCGCCCTGGAAAAACTGGCGGATCCAGTCGGAGAACAGTACCCTTCGGAAAGCCATGTCGACGCCCACCGCCGCCAGGTCCTGTTGCAGCTTGGCGAAGATTTCCAGGTCGTTGGGATAGGTGCCGGTCACGACCTGCACCTCGGTCGAGAAACCCTGCGGGTAGCCTGCTTCGGCGAGCAGCGCCCGGGCCTTGCGCGGATCGTAGGGATACGGCTTGATCCGCGGATTGTGGCCGAACACGTTTGGAGCCGATCCCTGGCTGGCGGGCGGCGCAAAGCCCTGAAGGATGTCTTCCGAGATGGCCCTTCGGTCAATGGCGTAGTTGAGCGCCTGGCGAACGCGTACGTCTGCGATCGGCGAGTCGGGATGTCCGGTCACGTCGAATGCGAAGGCGAGGATCTGACGCAGGATATCGGCGTGGACCGTAAAGCCACGGGCGTAAAAGGCGTCCAATTGCTCGGGGCGCAAGGACATGATGATGTCCAATTGGCCGGACAGGGCGGCCTGCAAACGCGAAGCGTGGTCGCGCAGCGGATAGATCTCCACCCGGGAAATTCCGGGCGGCCGCCACGCATGCGGATTGGCCGTGAGCACTACCGCGCCGTTGCGGTTCTGCCAGTCCGTAAGCAGGTACGAACCCGTCCCCACCGGGGTTCGCGAAAAGCCTTGCCGGCCCAGTTCGCGCCAGGCCTGCGGGTCGACCATCATCGCGGAGGTCAGCCGGTTGGGCAGGACCGGGTCCGGTTCCCAGGTGGTGAAGATCAGCGTGCGGGCATCGGGCGCCTCAACCTTGCTGACCCGGCGCATTTCCCAGCCTACAACCGTCGCCTGGCCCTCATCGCTTATCAGCCAGTCGAAAACCTCTTTTGCCGAGAAGGCGTTAAAGGGCCGGCCGTTGGCATAGCGCACGCCTTCGCGCAGCACGAAGCGCCAGGTGTTGGGGGCCAGGTTCTCGTAACTTTCCGCAAGCAGCGGAACAATGCGTCCTTCATCGTCGCTCTCGGTGAGCGGGTCGAAAATCTGGCGCCAGACCCAGTCCCCGGGGACTCCCAGGGTCCGAAACGGATCGCCGAAGCTGGCCGGCATGAGTGTCACCGCCACCCGTAAGGGCGCTTCCTCCGCGCAGGCTCGAGGCACCAGATCCTTGCCCCCCATTGCAAGAATGGCTGCCAGACAAAGCGCGGCTTTGGCAAAGGGCGAATTTCGGGTGCTGTTTTTCAGGCGAATCTCCAATCGGCTTTGCGCGGGCCGCGCACATCCCCGGCACGGGTTCGGCCCGATTTCGAGTATGCGCCGCTTGAGTGGCGTAGTCTATTATGGTCTTCAGGCGACTCCAGGGAGGCGCGCTGATGCCAGAACCCTTGCGTGAATTGGTACCGGAGCCGGGAACCGCGGCCGCTGTTTCGCGCCGTCATTTTCTGGGCGCGTTCGCGGCAGGCTCGGCCGGGGCGCTTCTGGCCGGGGGGACGTCGAGGGCCGATGCTCGGGCGTCTATCGCGTCAATAGAGCAGGCACAGGCCGAAGCGATGCCGGAAGAGGATTTCTGGGCAATAGTGCGCCGCGAATTTCTGGTCTCGGAAGAGTTGGCCTATATGAACAGCGGCACGCTTGGACCGATGCCCAAGCCGGTGTTTTACGCCATAGTCGAAGGCTATCGGTCCCTGGCCGCCGATCCCGGCCACGAGAACCCGCGTCAGGGGGACGCCCAGGACATGCTGCGGCAGAAACTGGCGTCGTTCGTCGGCGCCGACCCCGGCGAAGTCGCGCTGACCCGGAATACGACCGAGGGCATGAGTTTTATCGCCAACGGTCTCGACCTCGAAGCCGGCGACGAGGTGCTGTGCTCCTTTCATGAGCATCCCGGGGGGCTTGAACCGTGGAAAATCAAGGCGAAACGCCATGGCGTGGTGGTGAAGGAGTTGCCGTTCCCGATTCCCACCTCGGATCCGTCCGAGATCCTGAGCCGCTTCGAGGACGCCATTACGCCCCGAACCCGGGTAATCAGCGTCAGTCATCTCACTTTTCCGACCGGCTGCATGCTTCCGGTAAGGGAACTGGCGGCGCTGGCGCGGCCTCGCGGCGTTCTTACGCTGATCGATGGCGCCCACGCGATCGGGATGATGGACCTGGACATGCACGACCTGGGCGCCGATTTCTATGCATCGAGTCCCTACAAGTGGGCAGGCGCGCCGGTCGGCACAGGCTTCCTGTACATGAGGCGTGAGTCACAGGATCGGGTCTGGCCGACTGTGGCGTCGATGGGCTGGGATGACGATGAAACCGGCGCCAAACGCTACGACCGCCTGAGTCAGCGCGCCGGCCCGCTGTTGCTCGCAACGATGACGGCGCTCGAGTTTCAGAACGCCATCGGCCGGGTCCGGATCGAACAACGCGTTCGCGCACTGGCCGCGCAATTGCGGGAAAGGCTGAGGGAGATTCCCGAAGTGACGCTGTACACCTCGGGCTACCCCGAACTCTGCTGCGGATTGACCGGATTCTCACTGGAAGGCTTCGACCGGATAGCGGTCGTCAATACACTGTGGGAGCGCAATCGCGTGTGGGTTCGGGAAACCGACTTCGGCCTGAATACGGTGCGCGCCTCTACTCACCATTTCAATACCGAGGCCCAGGTAGACCGCCTGGCCGAGGGACTTCACGATATTCTGACGGAAGGCACGCTATGACAAAGTCCGATCCCTTTCACATCGAACGCCGGGACTTCTTCGCCGGGATTGCCGGCGGGGCTGCATTTGGGCTGGGCGCCAGCATGCTGGGCGCCCCGGAGGCGCACGCCAACTGGGGGCTGATTGCTCCCGGTCCGGTACCCGGCGAGGACTTCGACGGGCGCAGTCTGGTCAACAAGCCGCGGGCCTACGAGGTGATGGAACAGGAAGGCATCGACGGGATCGTCGCGCTCAACCCGGTCAATGTCTTTTACCTCGGCAATTATTTTTCGTACGAAGTGCAGAAGCTCAGGGCCATTCCCAGCTTTGCGGTAATGCCCCGCGACCCCGACAAGCCCTCCTTCCTTGTAGTTGCGTCAACGGACTTGTGGTTCATCGCAAATGCCGAGCGGGAATATCCCGAGATTGTTCCGTACAGCGCGCCGGTGGCGTGGGAACAATACCAGGACCCCGATACCTGGAGTCAGCCGCCCGACGCCCGCGGGGGGATTCGCCGTCCCATCCGTGAGGAGAGCCTCACGGACATCGAACGCGGTTGGGTGGAGATGGAGCGTCGCTTCGAACACAGGAAGGCCGCGACCCCGGAATGGGCGCTGATACGCGCGCTTGAGGAAGCAGGGCTGGCGAAAGGACGTGTGGCGGTGGACGACATGCGCATCGCCCACATTCTGGGCAGCCTTGGCCAGGACAGTGTGACCTGTGTCCCCGGCGACAACACCTTCCGCAAGATCCGCATGATCAAGTCCGATGTGGAGCTTCGCCACATGCGCGCTGCGGCGCGAGCGAACCAGGATGCCTGCATGGCGATGCTGCGGCAGATCGAAGCGGGCATGACAAAGGCGGACACGGACCAGCTCTTCCTCGAGGAGGCGGCCAAGCGCGGCGCGAAGGCGATATGGATCGCAATGGGCACCATCGGCGGATTTGCCGATGGCGAGGTTGTGCCGGGACGCCCGATGATGGTCGACGCCGTGTGCCAGTTCAACTACTACCACGGCGACTTCGGCCGCACCTGGTGCCTGGGCGAGCCGCGCAAGGACGTGCTGGACCGGGTCGGCATCATCAAGACGGGTTACGCTGCAGCGCTGGACGTGATTCGTCCGGGATTGAAGTACTCGGAACTTCGGGCGCATGCCGGCGATGCGATGAAGAAGGCGAACGAGCGGCTCGCAAAGGCCACCTTCGGCGCGTCGCCCCATTCCGTCGGCCTGCAGCATACGGACCAGCCCTATCGGGACGGCTTGCCGTTCATGGTTTCCGATGATCTGACCTTTCAGGAAAACATGACCCTGACCATCGATATGCCGTCCCTGGAGGTCGGTTGGGGCGGCGCCCATCTTGAGGACCTGATTGTCGTTACCAGGGACGGATTCGAGCCGCTCGCCACCATCGATGACCCACTGGTCGTCCTGTAGGAACTCCGCCAGCGCCAAACGGTGGGCAGACGGCCCGTAACCGTCTATAATCCCGCGCCGTCAAGGGTTGGAGTTGATCGTGTCGATCTCCGTGTACGAAGCCGCGCGGCCGGTGATAAAGGGGCTGATTATTGCCGCGATGGTGATCGTCGGCGCTTTCATAGGTCACTGGGCGCACGGGGCTCTGGCGAACGAATATACGCCGGTCCAGCCCATCGAGTTCAGCCACGAGGTTCATGCCGGCGAAAATGAGATTCCCTGCCAGTATTGCCATGCCTGGGCGGACCGATCAGCGACCGCCGGAGTGCCCAGCGTCGAGACCTGCGTAGGCTGTCACAAGGGCCTGAACGAGGTCCGGAACAAGCCCGAAGTCGAGAAGCTGTTTGCCTATTGGGAAAGCGGCGAAGGGATCCCCTGGGTAAAGGTGCACGATACGCCCGATTTCGTTCATTTCCGCCATAAGCCGCATATTCGCGCCGGCGTGGAATGCGAGACCTGCCATGGCCCGGTCAAGGAAATGGCTCGCGTAACCCGGCGCGTCGATCTCAACGAGGACCTTCGCATGCCCTGGTGCACCGATTGCCATACCAAGGAGCAGGTGACCAATGGCCGCGATTGCCTGACCTGCCACTACTGATGCCATGCTGAGCCGCAGGGACATATTCAAGTACGTAGGCGCCGGTGGCGTCGGCGTCGGTGCCGGCCTGCTGCTCGGTGAGATCAACCAGAGGCCGCTGGAAACGCTGCTTTCCACCAACGTCCCGCCGGAGGATTACTCCCCGGGAATGGACACCTGGTACAACACCCTGTGCCGGATGTGTCCGGCCGGCTGCGGTCTGTCCGTGCGGGTACGGGAAGGGCTGGCGAAGAAGATCGAGGGCAATCCGAATCATCCGGTCAGCAAGGGTGGCACCTGCGTCCTGGGGCAGGCCAGCCTGAATGCGCTGTACAACCCGGACCGACTGGTCTCTCCCATGCGCGCCGACGGACAGGGCGGATTTGGGCCGGCCTCCTGGGACGAGGCCTTTGAAGCGCTGGCCCCGCGCCTGGCCGCCATGCAATCCGCGGGCATGGGCAGCCGCACATGGATTCTTACCGGCGGCGTTCTGAGCTCCGGAGAGGAGGCCCTGGACAAGTTCCGGGAAGCGCTGGGCGCGCAGGTGCTGCGTCTGGGGTTGGACACTCCGGCTACGGAGCTGGCCGCAGCGCAAGCGATGTACGGCTTTAGGGGGCTTCCGCACTACGATATCGCGGCCGCCGATCTCATCGTTTCCTTTGGCGCCGACTTCCTGGGCACCTGGCGCTCCCCGGTGGCCTATTCCAAGGCCTATGGCGAATTTCGCCAGGGCACGCAGGGGCACAGGGGATATCTCATCCAGATCGAACCGCGCATGTCGCTAACCGGCGCCAATGCCGATGAGTGGCTGCCGGGAAGGCCGGGGGCCGAAGGGGCCTTGGCATTGGCCCTGGCGGCCGAACTGCTGGGCCGTGGCCATGGAGGCGCGGAACTTGAGGCATGGGGCGGCTTGACCGGCGCCATGAGCCTGGAAGCGGCCGCGCAGCACGCGGACATCCCGGTGGAGCGACTGCAGGCGGTAGCCGAGCGGATGGCATCTGCCAAGGCGCCGCTGGTTCTGGGTGGCGGAGCTGCCGGCGCCGGTGTCAACGCGACCGAAACGCTGAGTTGGGTGGCCGCACTGAACCGGGTGCTGGGGGCCATGGGCAGCACCGTAAAGCCCAACCTGGCGCACGCTCCGCAGTTTTCCGGCCTGGACGCCATTGAGGAATTCGTGACCGCTTCGGCGAACGGCGAAGTCTCCCTGGTAATCGTGGCCGGCGTCGATCCGCTGCACGATCTGCCGGAATCCCTGGGCCTGGCTGGTGCGCTGGACAGGGCCGAGCTGGTTGTGGCGCTGGACAGTTTTCCCACCGATACGGCGAGCGCCGCGGACTGGGTGCTGGCCACGGACACTTTTTTCGAGACCTGGGACGACGATATTTCGCTCCCGGGAAACGGAAAGCTGTCGGTTACCTTGCAACAGCCGGTGCAGAAACGTCAGCACGATACGCTGTCGGTTACCGATATCTTTCTTCAGCTGGCGCAACGCGCCGGCGGCGCCCTGGCTGAAGCTCTCCCGTATGCGGACACCGAAGCGTATACCCGCTCGGAGTGGGCCGGCGCGTGGCAGGCAATGGGCCTTGAAGGGGACTTCAATGCCGGTTTCCGCAAGGTGCAGCAGGACGGCGTATGGGTTGCCGAACTGGCGGAAGGAATGGCTGATGAGTTTTCCGCCGAGGCAGCGGCTCCCGCCGCAGCGCAGGAAGCTGAATTTGCCGGTGACGCGAGCGAATTTCCCTTTGTGCTCCATCCCTTCCAGACGCAGGCATTGCGCGAAGGCCAAGGCGCCAGGCTGCCCTGGATACAGGAGTTGCCGGATCCGCAAACCAGTGTGGCCTACGGCAGCTGGGTCGAGGTCAACCCTGCGACCGCCAAGGAGCTGGAACTCAAGGATGGCGACCTCGTCGAATTGACCTCTCAGGCCGGCACGGTGACCGTGCCGGTGCTGGAGCACGAGGGCGTGCGCCCGGACGTGATAGCGATACCGCTGGGGCAGGGCCACAAGGCAAACGGCCGCTATGCCCAGGGGCGCGGAGTGAACCCCGCATCGCTGTTGGCGGCGCAGCGCGACGAGGCCACCGGCGCGTTGGCCTGGGCGGCCACCCGTGTTTCCCTGCGCAAGACGGATCGCCGCGCGCGCATCACCAGGACCGGTGGCGTCAGCCGGACTTTGGGAAGGCAGATCCTGGGGCCGGAAGGAAAGGCATGAGCAAGATCATCGACAAACTGCGCGAATACCGCACCGCCGGCTATTACACGGAATTCGACTACCACTGGACGATGACCGTGGACCTGGACCGCTGCACGGGCTGCGAGGCCTGCGTTGTGGCCTGCCAGGCGGAGAACAATCTGCCGATCGTGGGCGAGAAGCGCATGCGCCAGGGCCGCGAGATGAAGTGGATCCGGGTCGAGCGCTATTGGGACGGCAATTACCCCGACGCCCGGCTCAATTTCATCCCGATGCTTTGCCAGCAATGCGACAAGGCCCCCTGCGAGATCGCCTGCCCGGTATTCGCGACCTACCACAACCAGGACGGGCTGAACGCCCAGGTCTATAACCGCTGCATTGGAACGCGGACCTGCGCGGTTTATTGCCCGTACGAAGTGCGCTTCTTCAACTGGTTCACCTATACCTGGGACGAACCGCTGGAGAAGCAGCTCAACCCGGACGTGACGGTGCGTGAGAAGGGTGTGATGGAGAAATGCACCTTCTGCATCCAACGCATCAATCGTGCCAAGGACCGGGCCCGTGACGACGACCGCCGGGTGGAAGATGGCGAAGTGCAGCCGGCCTGCGCCCAGGCCTGTCCCACCGATGCGATCGTTTTCGGCGACCGCAACGACCCCCAAAGCGCCGTCTCGCGCAAGATGCAGGAGCCCCGCGCCTACGAGGTGCTCAAGGAACTGAACACCGCGCCCAGCGTCATCTACCTCAAGAACGCCCGCGATCCGCTTCCCGGCAGCGAGGACGAGGACCATCACGCCGACGAGCACGACAGCCATGCGGCGGAACCGGTCATGTGGACCGATGAAACCAATGGAGTAGTGGCCTGACCATGACCGCGCTGCAAAAGCAGATGTTCGATCACGGTCAGCCGAGTTACGCGGAGGTCAACCGCGACGTCATCGGCGCGCTGACCACGACCACCTGGCGCTACTGGGTCACACTTGGGATTTCCGCCGGTGTGGCGCTGCTGTTCTTCATCGCCCCCTGGATTTACCAGATCATTGTGGGAGTCGGCGCCGCGGGCATGAACCGCAACGCCATGTGGGGCACCTACCTTTCCAACTTCATTTTCTGGATCGGCTTGAGTCATTCCGGGACCCTGCTGTCCGCGGTGCTGCACATTACGCAGTCGGACTGGCGCAAGTCGATTTACCGTAGCGCCGAGGCGATGACGCTGTTTTCGCTGATGACGGCGGCCATGTTCGTCATGGTGCACGTCGGCCGGGTCTGGTTCGTGCACTGGACCTTCCCGATCCCCAACCCGATGGAACTGTGGCCGAACTTCCGCTCGCCGCTGATGTTCGACGTGATGGCCATCGTGACCTACCTGACGGCCAGCAGCGTTTTCATCTACATGGGCTCGCTGCCGGACTTCGCGGCGGTCCGCGACGCTTCCACCGGGCTGCGCCGCAGGGTTTACGCAATCATGTGCTTCGGCTGGCGGGGGACGGCCCACGAATGGCATACGCTGGGTTGGGCCTACACCTTCTTTGCCGTGCTGGTGATCCCGCTGGCGGTCTCTGTGCACTCCATCGTGTCCTGGGACTTTGCCATGTCCACCGTCCCCGGCCTGCACCAGACCATATTTGCGCCGTATTTCGTTTGCGGGGCGATCTATTCTGGCACCGCGGGAATCGTGACCGTGATGTGGATGCTCAGGCGCTTCATGGGTTTCGGCCGCTATATCGGCAAGCTGCACATCGACAACCTCGCCAAGCTGCTGCTGGTGCTGTCGCTGATCTGGACCTACATCAACATCTGCGAGATGTTCACGGGCTGGTATGCCGACACTTCGTTCGAGAATTGGGCTATCTCTTACAAGGTCAAGGACGGTCCCTTCTGGCTGCTGTACTGGGAGATGATCACCTTCTGCGCGCTGGTGCCCCTGGCCCTGTTCTCGCGCCGGATACGGACCAACTGGAACGTCATGCTGGCGGTTTCCATCCTGATCAACATCGGCATGCTGACCGAGCGCTTCATCATCGTGGCCAGTTCCCTGCCGCGCAAATTCCTGCCCGACGTTTTCGGGACGTACTTGCCGAGTTTTGTTGAAATCTCCATCACCATCGGCTCGTTTGCCATCTTCACGACGCTGTTCCTGCTGTTCGTGAAGGTGTTCCCGGCGGTATCCATCTACGAGGTCAAGGAGACGCTCAATCCCTTGCGCAAGAAGGTGGCCCATTCATGACCCTGCTGGCCTCTTTTTCGCACGAAGACACGGCCCTGGATGCGGCACGCGCGCTGCGTGAGAAGGGCGTCGGCGGGGTTGAACTGTTTTCGCCGATTCCGCTTCATGGAGCGGAGGAAGCCCTGGGGCTGGGCAAGTCCTGGGTTCGGGTGTTTGCGCTGTTGGGCGCGATTCTTGGTGCCATCGGCGGGTTCTCGCTTTGCGTGTGGACCGCCACCCGGTTCATTCTGCCGACCGCCGGGCGGGCAATAATCGCCCTGCCTCCGTACCTGCTGATTACCTATGAAAGCACGATTCTGCTGGGCGTGCTTGCGACCTTGCTGGGCTTTTTCGTGGTCGGACGTTTCCCGGCCTGGCGCGACCGCGTATACCGGTCGCCCAGCAACGTGGACCGCTTCATCATTGCGGTTTCCGGGTCGGAAGCCAACCAGGCGGAAGCAATCCTGCGATCCTCCGGCGCCGATTCCATCGAGCGTGAGGCCGCGGCATGAGTCGTTTCTCCACCGCCATGCTGCTCTGCGCCGCGCTAGCGGTACCCGCCGCGCTTCAGGCGCTGCCCTGGAACGACGACATGAAGGACCAGCCCAGCGTGAAGACCCAGGAGTCCATGGTGGAGTTGCCGTCCGATTCCGTCCCCAGTGACGGCGGCGAACTGGACGGACCGGCCGACCTTCCGGAGCTGGTCCGGGCGCGGCTGAAGGCAGGCGAGCAATTGAGCAACCCGCTTCCCACCGACGATCCGAATGAAGGGCGTGGTGCGGAGATGTACGAAACGTACTGCCAGGTGTGCCACGGCGCCGGCGGAGCGGGAGACGGCAGCGTCGGCCTGAAATACAACCCCGAGCCGATGGATCTCACTCTGCCATACGTGCAGAACCAGTCCGACGGACAGCTTTTCTACACGATCACACACGGCGGCGTGGTGATGCCGAGCTATCGCTTTGCGGTCTCTCAGGACGATCGCTGGCGTATCGTGCGCTACCTGCGCACCGGCCTGCTTGAAGAGGCCGCGAGCTTGGCTGATACGGCCGAGATCGAACCCGAAGCAGGCAGCGAGTCGGCGGCCGAATGAACTCGGACCAGGGCAAAGGGGCGATGGGCCAGAATGCGTTCCTGGCCACGATCGGCTTTCTGGCCGGGTTGGCAGCCGTATCTTTCGTGCTGCTCCTGCTCGAAGGCGGGGACGGCGAATTCCCCTGGGGGTTCGCCCTGGTCACATGGATGTTCGTTTTGGGGCTGAGTCAGGCGGGCATTGCCTTTACCGCCGTGATGCGCTTGTGCAAGGCGGAATTCGCCCGGGTGTTCTATCGCCTCGGCGAGGTGATGACGCTGGCCTTTCTGCCGTTCGCCTTTATCGGCTTCGGCCTGATATTCGCCTGCGGTCGCGAGGAGCTGTTCTACTGGCTGCATGAAGCCGGTCATGGGCGCAGCGTCCTGTGGCTGAACGAGGATTTCCTGCTGTGGCGCAACCTGGTGGCCCTGGCGGCGTTCTACGGCCTGTCCGTGTTGTATTTCCTTTGGGGCCTGCTGCCGGACGCAGGTGAAGAACGTGCCGAGAGTGGAAACCCGGTCTGCCGGGCCTGCTGGCGCTGGCTCGCCTCCTGGCGCAGCGGCGTGGACATGTTCTCCCTTCAGCGGCGGCTGTATTTCTCCTCTTTCTTTATCCTGCTGTTCTACGTGGTGTCCAACTCCTTCATCGCCTGGGACTTCGGGATGATGCTGATTGAGCATTACCACAGCAGCGTCTTTCCCATGTACTTCATTCAGGGAATCAACCTGGCCGGTTCCGCGGCGATTCTGTTGATGAGCGCGGTCCTGTGGCGGAGCGAAGGCCTGGCGGAGTGGTTCGACAGCGGCCGGCTGAAGCAGATGGGCATCCTGATCACCTCCTTTTGCCTGCTCTGGCTGTACATGTTCTGGGCGCAGTTCTTCGTATCCTGGTTCGGCAACCTGCCGCACGAGTTCGGCCCGGTGTGGAAACAGATGTACGGACATTACCAGCCGTTCTTCTGGGTCATGGTGAGCTGCATGTTCTTCATTCCATTGCTCTTCGGTCTGCTCGCCTGGATAAAGCGCTCCTGGCCGGCGATGCTGGTGCTGTCCGGTCTCATTGTTGTGGGCTTCTGGATCAACCGCTACCTGATCGTGATGCCCGTGTTCGAGGACGCCCATGTTCCGTTCTCGACGGCTACCGAGTGGATGATCGCGATTTCCGCCCTGTCCGCCTATTTCTTCCTGGTCCTGGTGATGTTCCGCAGCATGCCGATGATCTCGCAGTGGCAGGTTCGGCACTACGCAACCGAAGAACAGCTCGAAGCCGTTTCCTAGTTCCTCCGGCGCCGTGACCGGCTACGCGGGCGCTCGGAGCCCCGCCGATCGAATACACTCCCTCTTTCCATAAACGCGTGCGAATATGAGAACGGGTGCTTCGGGGCTGACGCTATACTTGCTTCGTGAACACTGCCGCTTGTCACTCCTTGAGAGCAGCGCAGACGTTGCGCGATGCGGGTCTGGAGAAAGGACCGGCCGAGGTGATCGCCAATCTCTTTTTCAGGCTGGAAGAAACCTATAGCCCCAGAAACGAGATTCAGGCAATGCAGCTTGCCATCGAAAACAGGATTGAGCAGGGCACGAATGCCGTGTTGCGGCGCATCAATGCCGTATCGCTGACCAGTCTGGCCGTTGGCGGAGGACTCATAGCGGCGCTTCTCGTTACTTGATTCCACGCTGGCGCCGCGCCAGGCGGTGGCCAGCGCTGTTTTGGCGGGAGGACATTTTGTCCTCCCTGGGGGTCAGGAAAGGCTGCGGATCAGGGCTTCGATTTCGCTGTCGGTCGGCGCCGGGGCCGTGGCGGGCGGAGCGCCGGAAATGCGCGCTTCGGCCCGCCCTCCCAGAGACGCCAGGCGTTGTTTGCGTGCCCGAAATCGGCCTTGCGCCGTCTTGCCCAGCCGGCGCAATTTGTTTTGCCGAATGGCTTCGTCCTCCTCATCGGAAGGCGCTCCAATGAACCGGGGTTCGATAGCGATGCAATCCACCGGGCAGGGGGGCAGGCACAGGCCGCAGCCCACGCACTCGTCATGAATAATCGTGTGGGTGAAATTGCGGCTGCCGATGATCGCATCCACGGGGCAGGCCGGCAGGCAGCGTGCGCAGCCCACGCATAGCGCCTCGTCAATTCGCGCTACCGAAGCTTGCATGGTGAATCGTTTCCCCGGCTCAGCGCACTCGCATGCCCGGTTCGGCGCCCTCGTCGGGTGAAAGCAGGAACACGCGTGCGTCGTCCTCGCCGGCGGCCAGCACCATGCCCTCGGAGACGCCGAAACGCATCTTGCGAGGCTTGAGGTTCGCCACCAGGATCACCTTGCGGCCCACCAGGATGGCCGGTGCATAAGCGCCCGCGATGCCGGCAAACACCGTTCGCCCATTGCCTCCATCGTCCAGCGTAAGGCGCAACAGCCGGTTGGCGCCCGGCACCCGCTCCGCCTTGGTGATCCGTGCCACTCTCAAGTCGGTGCGAAGGAATTCTTCGATGTCGATCGGTTCCGCACGCTCAGCCTCTGCTGCAGTCTGGCCGCGATTGGCTTCGATCAGCACCTCTAGCGACTTCACTGCGACGCGGCTCGCGAGTGGCTTGAATTTCTCGATCGGTTCGCCGAGCAGGGGCGTATCCACTTCGTGCCAGGCCAGCTTCGAACGCAGGAACTCCTCTGCTCCGGCGGACATGCGCGGCAGTACCGGGGCGATGTAGGTCATCAGAACGCGGAACAGGTTGATTCCCTGGGTCGCGACTGCCTGCAATTCGTCCCGCCTCGCGGGGTCTTTGGCCAGTTCCCAGGGCTTGTGCTCGTTGATCCACACATTGGCGCGGTCCGCCAGAGTCATGATGGCCCGCATTGCCTTGGCATAGGAACGGGATTCGTAATGTTCTCCGATTTGCTCCCTTTGCGCCGCAAATTCCTCATAGAGCGCCGGGTCGTGCAAACTGGGGCCGAGCCGGCCGTCGAATCCGCGCTGGATGAAGCTGGCGCAGCGGCTTGCGATATTCACCAGCTTGCCCACCAGGTCGGAATTGATTCGCGCAGCGAAGTCTTCGAGTTGCAGGTCGATGTCGTCCAGGCCGGGGCCCAGTTTGGCGGCGTAGTAATAGCGCAGGTACTCGGGGTCCAGATCCGCGCCGATGTAGTCCGCCGCGGTAATGAAGGTTCCGCGTGACTTGGACATTTTCTGGCCGTCCACCGTAAGGAACCCGTGGACGAAGACCCCGCTGGGCGTGCGCATTCCCGCGCCCAGAAGCACGGCCGGCCAGAACAGCGCGTGGAAATACAGGATGTCCTTGCCGATGAAATGGTAGAGCTCCGCGTCACTGTCGGGTCCGAAATAGCGCTCGAAGCGGGCTTCAGCGTCTTCGCCGGACCCGCAAATGTTCTTGAAGCTGGCCATATAGCCGACCGGCGCATCCAGCCAGACATAGAAATACTTGCCTTTTTCGCCCGGCACTTCAAAGCCGAAATACGGCTCGTCGCGGGTAATGTCCCAGTCCTTCAGTCCCTCCTTGAACCATTCGGCCAGCTTGTTGCGCGCCCCCCGGTCCAGATTGCTGGCCTGCATCCAGGTCTTCAGCAAGGACTCGAATTCGCCCAGTTTGAAGAACTTGTGTTCCGATTCACGAGTGACGGGCGGGCGGCCACTCAGGATCGAGCGCGCGTTCACCAGTTCCGATGGAGAATAGGTGGCTCCGCAGGCCACGCAACTGTCGCCGTACTGGTCCTCCGCCCCGCAGGACGGACACTCCCCTCGCATGTAGCGGTCCGGCAGGAACATGCCGGCCTGTTCGTCGTAGGCCTGCTGAATGGTTGCCGTGCGGATATGTCCGCGTTCCACCAGCTGGCCATAAATGCGCACCACCAGCTCGCGGTTTTCCGGCGAATGGGTCGTGTAGTAGTTGTCGAACCGGACCCCGAAGGCTTCGAAATCACGCACATGGGCCGCCCGGCAGGACTCGGCCAGTTCTTCCGGGCTGACGCCTTCCTCGCGCGCCTTCAGCATGGTAGGCGTGCCATGCGCATCGGTGGCGCAAACGAAGGAGCAATCCGCTCCCGAAAGCCGCTGGTAGCGCACCCAGATATCGGTTTGCAGCATCTCCAGCAGGTTGCCGAGATGAATCTGGCCGCTGGCGTACGGCAACGCCGCGGTAACGAGGATTCTGCGTGTCATCTCAAGCGGCTTGTCTTCAGGGAAACTACCAGCCGCAGGAAAGTCCCTGGTTTTCCTTCTTCAGCCAGTCCATCAGCGGCTGGAAGTAGGTGATGATGGCCGAGGCGTCCATCTCACGCTGCCCGGTCACCGCCTCCAGCGAGTCCTGCCACGGTTGGCTCGAACCCTGCTCAAGCATCTTCCAGAGTAGCGCGCCGGCTTCCTTGTTGCCGTAGATCGAGCACTCGTGCAGCGGCCCTTCAAAGCCCGCCGCGTCGCACAGGGCCCGCTGGAACTGGAATTGCAGCACGAAGGCCAGGAAATAACGGGTATACGGCGTGTTGCCCGGAATGTGATACTTGGCGCCCGGGTCGAAGTCGGTCTCGCTACGCTCCACCGGCGGGCGTATTCCCTGGTAGCGGGTGCGCAGGTCCCACCACGCGGCGTTGTAGTCCTCGGGCGCGATTTCTCCGGAGAACACGCCCCAGCGCCACTGGTCCATCAGTTTGCCGAAGGGCAAAAAGGCGATCTTCTCCAGCGCCCACTTCATCTGGGTATTGATCAGCGCTTCGTGGTTTTCCTTGACTTCCTCCACCAATCCCAGGTTCTTGAGAAACGTGGGTGTCATCGAAAGCGTGACCATGTCGCCCAGGGCCTCGTGGAAGCCGTCGTGTGCTCCCGACTGGAAAATGATCGGCTGGTCGCGGTAGGCGAGGAAATAGTAAATGTGGCCAAGCTCGTGGTAGATCGTGGACAGATGCTCCTGGGTGGGCTCGATGCACATCTTGATCCGCACGTCGTCCTTGCCGTCCAGGCTCCAGGCGCTGGCGTGACAGACCACGTCGCGGTCCCGCGGCTTGACCAGCAGGGAGCGTTCCCAGAAGCTCGCGGGCAGTTCAGGCATTCCCAGCGACACGAAGAACTTCTCGGCCAACCCGGTCATGTGGACGGCGTCATACTCCTGGTCCTGCATTGCCTGGGTCACGTCCAGTTCCGCCACTCCGGCGTAGGGTTCGGCAAGGTCGTAGATCTCGCCCCAGGTCTGCGACCACATGTTGCCGAACAGGTGGGCCGGGACCGGCTGACCCACCGGCACCTTTTCTTCACCGTAGGCTTGCCGCAGCTTGTCGGCCGTATAGCATTGCAGCTGCTCGTAGAGCGGCGAAACCTGGCCCCAAAGACGCTCCACTTCCTGGCTGAAGTCGGCGACGGGCATGTCGTAGCCGGAGCGCCACAACTCGCCCATGTCGTTGAATCCCAACTCGTTCGCGCCCTCGTTGCCGAGTTCGACGAAGCGCTGGTAATCACCGCGGAACGGCGGCGAAATGGTGCGCCAGCCGCGCCAGGCTTCCAGGAGTTCGTCATAGTCCCGACTCCGGGCGATGATTTCGCTCAGCTTCTCAAGGTCCTGACAACTGTCGGGGCCGTCCGGGCAGTATTTGCCGCTGCCGTAGGCGCCCTCCATGCCGGTCATGATTTCCGACAACTCGCGCCTCTTGGCGTCGTCGTTCGGCGCCGGCAGCGTCGTGCCCCACTTGATCGCGTTGATCGCGCGCTGGGTCAGCGGTTCAAGTTCCATGCCGTCGTAGCGCTTTGCGCCTTCAACCGCGCTGCTCTGGAACTTGAGGCTGCGTTCGTGCGCCCTGGACGCCAATAGCGCCGTATCCTGGTTGATGTAGGTCGCATAGGCCCAGGCGGCTGCGGCGCCCTCGCGACGCATCTCCTCGTAGGTCTCGCTGGTTGCCTTGACAAACTCCTCCGCGCTGGAGGAAGGCCCGTCGTCAGCCGTAACGCCGACGGAAACGGCCAGGGCCAATGCCGGGAAAAGGGTTCGAGTCTTCACTTGGCTTCTTCCTCCGCAGGTGTCATGCACTTCTTCAAGGGTTTGAGAAATACCGCAAGTATCAGGCCGCTACCGATGGTGGTCAGTACGATTTGCAGGTACAGGGCAGGCATATCGCTCAGCGCTTCGGGGTCGAATTCTCCCGCGATCAGGCCGGCAATCAGACTGCCCAGCGACGCGCCGAGGAACCAGATGCCCATCATCTGGCCCACGTACTTCTTCGGCGCCAGACGGGTAACGGCCGACAGGCCCACGGGGCTCAGGCACAACTCGCCGGTGGTGTGCAGCAGGTAGGTGAAAAACAGCCAGGTGGGGAGGACCGGGTTGCCTTCGGCCACCAGCGTGGCGGCGCCAATCATCACTATGAAGCCGAGTCCGAGTTGTATGAGGCCAAAGGCGAACTTGAGCGGCGTCGAGGGATCGAGGTTTCGCCGTGCCAGGGCCGTCCACAGCATGGCGAACAGCGGGCCCAACACGATGATGAAGAACGGATTGAGCGACTGGAACCACTCGGCGGGGAAACTGAACGATCCGAACTCGCGTATCGTGTAGCGCTCGGCGAACAGGTTCAGCGACGAGCCGGATTGCTCGAAACCGGCCCAGAACATTGCGGCGCCGAAAAACAGCACGATGATCCCGAAGACGCGAAGGCGTTCGTCGCGCGTCAGTCCGCCAAAGAACAGCAGTATCAGGAAGTAAATCGCCGCCACGGCGCCGATAACCCAGGCGCTTGCTCCCGCAATGGCCCGCGCATTCAATTCGATGACGCCGCTCAAGGCGCCGACGTATACAGACGCCAGCACGATCAGCACGCCGGCCACGCCCAGCCATACCCGCTGCCGGTACGCGGCCGACGCGGCGTTCTCGGGACGCGCACCGGCTTCTCCCAGATATTTCCGGGTGTAATAAAACTGAATCAGTCCGAACAGCATGCCCACGCCCGCGGCGGCGAAGCCGTAATGCCAGTTGTAGTCGGCCAGCGTTCCGCAAACCAGGGGGCCGAGAAAGGCGCCCACGTTGATTCCCAGGTAGTAGAGCGTGAACCCGCCGTCGCGGCGTGGATCATTGGGCGCGTAGAGCTGACCCACCATGGCGCTGATGTTGGGCTTGAGCAGGCCGGTGCCCAGCACCACCAGGATAAGGCCGAGGTAGAAGCTCGCGACGGTGGGAATGGCGAGCACGAAATGCCCGAACATGATGATGATGCCGCCCAGCCATACCGCGCGTTGCCCGCCCAGCAGGCGGTCGGCCATCCAGCCGCCGGGCAATGCGACCAGGTATACGGCCGCCGTGTAAACGCCGTAGATGGCGGTGGCGATATCATCGGTCAGACCCATCCCGCCTTTCTGGATCTGGTCGACCATGAAGAGAACGAGCAGGGCGCGCATGCCGTAATAGCTCATGCGCTCCCACATCTCGGTGAAGAACAGGGTAACCAGACCCCGCGGATGGCTGAAGAAATTAAGCATCGGCGCATTATATGCAGCCGGCCGGCGGATGATCCGTGGGCGAAGGCGCGTTGATTGCGCCTTTCCTCGTCCCCGTCTCCCGGGAGGCGCCATCCCTGGCTTGGTTCCGCCATCCTGGCTCCAACACTCCCGGAAGACGGAGACGAGGAAAGGCTACGGCTGCGGCAGATTCGCCCGGAGCGTCAGAAACTGGTGCGCTACCGCAGGTTAGGGCACTTCAATTCGGCTACGCTCCGTTTGCGTTCGCTTCCGGGAAGTACTTTGTCAGAAAACGCTCGATCTGTTTAAGGCGCTGTTCAAGCTCCTCCCCTGCAAAGTAGCCGCCGATGAACAGGCAGGTGTTGTGCATGGGAAAAACTGCCGGCTGCCAACGGCGTTTTGCTGCGCCTCGGAAAGCGGCGACTTTCCGACGGACGACACATGGTGTATCGCTTTCCGCTCGGGCTATCATTTCCGCCGCCGTGCATGTTTTTCTGGACTTTTTCTTTCTCGCGCCGTTCCTGGTCGCCTACTGGCTATGGGGGATGATCCCCGCCGTCTGGGTGCTCATGGGCGCCGTGATCCTGCAGGTTGCGGCGCAGTGGCTGATCGGCGGGCGCTACAAACCCAAGCGGATCACACTGGCTTCGGCGGGGCTGGTGCTGGTGTTCGGCACCCTGACCGTAATGCTCAAGGATCCGGTGTTCATCAAGTGGAAGCCCAGCGTCCTGTACTGGGCCTTCAGCCTGGTGCTCCTGGGCGGGCGATTGTGGAAGCGGAAGGGTCTGATACTCGCCCTTCTCGCATCGCAAGCGGCGGGATTCTCGGCTCTTCCGGCTCGCGCGGCATCATTGCTGGACTGGGCGTGGATGCTGTTCTTTATTGTCATGGGTTTGCTTAATCTCTGGGTGGCATATACCTTCAGCGAAGCCACGTGGGTTTATTTCAAGATATTCGGTCTTACCGGCCTTTTCCTGGCCTTCGCGGTACTACAGGCGTTCTGGGTGATTCGGTCGCTGAGGGCGGTGGAGGGAGAATGACCGAAGACCGTCCGGCGCGGATTCGCGCGCGGCTGCTCGAGGCCATGTCGCCAAGCGAGGTCGAAGTGCGGGACGATTCCCACCTGCACGTCGGTCATGTTGGCGCGCGAGATGGAGGCGGCCACTATTCGGTGCGCATCGTGGCGGAGCAGTTTCGAGGTCTTGCCCAGCTCGCGCGCCATCGCCTCGTATACGCTGCGCTCGACGAACTGATGGACGGCCCGATCCACGCGCTTGCGATCACCGCACTGACTCCGGAGGAGGCAAGCTGACCAGCACGCGCGAAGGACTTTCTACGCGCGCCGAAGGAACTCCAGAATGACGTCTACGTACTCGCCGGCCTTTTCCGGGTGGTGAAGAGGATGGGCACCGGCAAATGTGTGTCCAACGGAGCCGTCAACCAACTCAAGGACCTTCTCGTGGCAGTTGTTCAGCGGGTCCGTTTCCGCGGTAAGCGCCAGTGTCGGCTTGCGCACCCGTCTTAACGCAGCTTCCATGTCGTAATTCCGGAGCGCTTCGGTTGCGTCATCCATCTGCTGCGCCAGCATGCTGTCGATGACGGCGTTGCGGAGCAGGGCGGCTCCGTCGTCATCAAGCTGGAATTTCGAGTCCCACATCCGCTGCAGCCAGAGCGACCGCTCCCACACCCAGGCGATGTGAGCGCCGTCCTCCGACCAGGGCGGCGCCGGTTGCCGTGAAAGCTTGAGCACTTCATCGCGAAAGGCGCGGTCCCATACCGGGCAGCCGTCCAGAATCAGATGCGTGACGCGGTCGGGATGGCGTTGAGAAAGTTCAACCGCGAACTCGGAAGATACATGCCCGCCTACGACAGCCGCGGCCTCAAGGCCCAGGCCGTCCATGACCTCCGCAATATTGTCGGCATATTCGTTTACCGCCCAGCGGGCCGGCCGTGGGTCGGACATGCCATACCCCATGTTGTCCGGGGCATGGCCGGCGTATCCCGCTTCGCAGAGATGCTCCAGCACACCCATGTACTGGCGGCTCGACGCCGGAGTCCAGTGAAGCAACAGGATCGGATCGCCCGAGCCGGCAATGCGGACGTGAACGTGGCCCGCCGTAGTTTTCACCAATGTGCGGCGCATGGTCTAGGCGGCGCTCTTGCGGGACTCGCGCCGCCAGGTTACGGGAATGACCTCGTTCGGAATGCGTTCGCCCTCTTCAAGGAGCTCACTGTTCTGGAAGGGAGACAGGTTGGCGGTCGGATTGATTTGGTAGCGGATATCGCTGCCGATCCAGCGCAGCGAAAAACCGATGCGGCGCCCTGTTTGGTCGGCCTTGCGCGGCGCGGATCCGTGAATGGTCTTCGGGTGCAGGACCAGCATGTCGCCCGCCCGCGCCTGCCAGACACGGATGTCCGCATCGGGCGCGTGCACGCGTTCAAGAAGTTCGGACCACGGGTGAAATTCGGGAGGCGCCTTGACTCCTTTCAGCGCCCAGGAACTGACATAGCGGTGGGGGTCCCTGTTGGATCCGGCAAGCGTCAGCAGGGGCGCATTGTCGAGGTCCATGTCGGTCAAGGCCACCCACATCGACGGACTGTGATGGCCGCGCATGGGGAAAAGGCACTCGTCGTTGTGCCAGGGCGTCGCCGTTTCCTTCTTGTTGCCTTCCTTCAAGAATGTTCCATCCACCCAGGCCCGCATTTCATTCGACCCGATGACATCGGCAACGATCGCGGCGCCGTCACTGCGTTCCACCAGCGCCTGCATTTCCGCAACGCGGTAGTAGATATTGATCAGCCGGACATAGCCGTCGTGGTCCTCGAATTCGACATCTCGCATGATTTCGTGCGGGCGGAACGAAAGGGAGCCGTCACGAAGCCCGGCGACGACCGTATCGATCACTTCGGTCATGCGCTCGACCCAATCCTGCGGGAACACGCAGGGTACATGGGCCACACCCACCTCGTTGTAGCTATCGATGATTTCCTGGTTTACCTTGGGATGCACAGCAAATAATTCCTCAAACAGATCCTCAGGCCGGCGAAGCGTCCCCTGCCGAATCGCCGGACCTGACTCCATCGCTTCGCCCGCGGGCCTCGACAAGCTTTTCTTCCGTCAGGTCGTATTTGAAAAGGAAAATCAGGCTGAGCGCGTAGAGCCCCGCCGGGACCAGCCCGGCGCCGACATAGATTGCCGTGATTGCGCTCTCGGGCTGTTCGACCTGCATGCCTTCAGTACCGGCCTGGTAGCCGAATCCGGCCAGGATGTAGAGCGCCAGGGCCGGGCCTACTGCGAAAGAGAACTTCTCCACCGTCGTATAGAAGGCGGACATGGTGGCTTCCCGCCGCATCCCGGTCCTCAGATAGTCCCACTCGACGGCGTCCGGCAGCAGGGAAGGGCCCATGACGAGCACGCCGCTGCCAAAAATGCCCAGGAAGACAGCCCGGACGAAAATGTAGTACAGCGGATCGGCCGCCGTGGCGAGCAGCCAGGATGCAGTCGCCAGAGCGTAGCCCGCCGTGCAAACCATGTAGATTGCGCGCTTGCCGTATTTCCTGGAAGCCATGCTCCAAAGGGGAAGGCATGCCATGATGACCAGCGTGATGGTGACCAGGTAGACGGTCGTCAGCTGGTAGCTCAATCCCAGGATTACGACCTTGAAATATACGCCGGTGACGCTCGCCGCTGCGAGACCGAGGAGCTGACAGAGTTTGGCCCCCAACAGGATGATGAGCGGCCGGTTGCCGAACGCAGTCTTGATCTGCATTCCTATGGAATATTTTTGTTTCTCCATCGCGGTCTGTCTGGCGGGCTGGGTGCCGAAGAAGCAATAGACACACGCGAGGACCACAATGGCCGCGAATATCCAGCCCATCGTGCCGTGCGCGCTGCGATCGTTGCCCAGCCACTCGACCAGCGCGAATGAAGAAACGGCGATCAGTCCCCCCACATTGACGAACGCGATTCGGTGGGCCATGAGCGAGGTCCGAACGTGGTAGCTGTTGGTCATTTCCGCCGGCATGGCGAGATAGGGAATGTTGAAGATGGTGTAACCGGTGTAGGTCAACAGCAGCGCGCCGAGCATGAAGACGATCAGCTGCGTCTGGCCGGCGAAGGCTGGTGGGTTGAAAGCCAGGAAGAAGCCCGCTGCGCTCACGATGCCCCCGAGCAAAAGGTAGGGGCGCCGGCGTCCCCAGCGGCTTCGCGTCCGGTCACTGATGACGCCCATCAAAGGGTCCGTGATCACGTCGTAGAGTTTCGAGGCGAGCAGCAAGGTGGCCACCGTTCCCGCCCCAATGCCCAGAAAGTTGGTCATGAACGGCGCAAGGATCCCGGCTGGAGTGTTCAAGACGATCGCCATGCCCAGGGCGCCGGTCCCGAAATTGATGCGCAGGTACCTTGAGACGGAGTTAGCACCCCGCTCCGGGCCGCCCGGTTCAGAATTCTTGCTTGTTGAAGGGTGGTCCATGGAATTGCGCTCGGCAAAAAACGGCGGAATTGAGAGTGTTGGCCGCTCGGGCGCATACAATCAGACCAAGCATTTTAGGGTAGGAATGTCGGCTAATCTGGAACAGTTGGTGCTGGGCGTGGAGGCGCCCTTCGGAGGTTTGAGCCTGGGCGAGGCCGGTGCGCATGCGCAGGCGATGAACGGCGGACGGAGTATTGAATTGACCGTCGGCTTCCCCTGCGAGGGTTTTCGCGGCGAACTGATCGCTGCAGTGCAGCAGGCGTCAGACGTCGAGGAGGTCGTGGTCAGGTCGGACATTGCGGCGCACGCCGTGCCGCCGCAACTTGAGCGCCTGGAAGAGGTCAAGAATATTGTTGCGGTGGCCTCGGCCAAGGGCGGCGTAGGCAAGTCCACGGTGGCGGCAAACCTGGCCGCTGGGCTGGCCCTGGACGGGGCGAGCACCGGGATCCTGGACGCTGACATCTACGGCCCCAGCGTGCCGCGCATGCTGGGACTCGAGGGCGAGCGTCCCCGCAGCACCGACGGCAAGAGCTTCGAGCCGCTGCGCGCCCACGGCCTGCAGGCCAGCTCCATCGGGTTCCTGGTGGATACCCGCAGCCCGGTTGTCTGGCGGGGTCCGATGGTGACCCAGGCGCTGATGCAGTTGCTGGGCCAGACACGTTGGAGCGGCCTTGATTACCTGATCGTGGACATGCCGCCCGGTACCGGCGACATCCAGCTGACGCTGTCCCAGCGCGTTCCGCTGGCCGGCTCGGTGGTTGTGACCACGCCGCAGGAACTGGCCGTGGCCGATGCACGCAAGGGGATCGCCATGTTTCAGAAGGTCAGCGTGCCGGTGCTGGGAGTGGTGGAGAACATGAGCGCCTACGTCTGTCCACATTGCGGCCACAGCGAGGCGCTTTTCGGGGAGGGTGGCGGCGCCCGGCTGGCAGACGAGTTCGATGTGCCGCTGCTGGCGCAGTTGCCATTGGCTGCCGGAGTAAGGGCGGCAACCGATGACGGGCGTCTTGTCGCGCCCTCGGAACCGGACGCCGGCGGAGATTACCGGGCACTTTCCCGGGCCATGGCCGCGCGGCTGGCGGGGCGGGCTCGCGGGGCGAAGGCAGTATTCCCTAAAATAGTAGTAGAGTCCGATTGAACCAGGATGGCTGACAAGCAACAGTTATTGGAAGAGCACGGCCTAGGCGCCAGCCTGGCGATCGTCTCGGGAGAGCCGTACGTCGAGGCTCCCGCGGACCTTTTCATCCCGCCTGAAGCGCTGCGCGTCTTTCTGCAGTCCTTTGAAGGGCCGCTGGATCTGTTGCTGTACCTGATTCGCCGCCATGATCTCGACATCATGGAAGTTCCGATTACCGAAATATGCGAGCAATATGCGCAATACATCGAGTTGATGCAGGAAATGCAGCTGGAGCTGGCCGGGGAATACCTTGTAATGGCCGCAACCCTGGCGGAGATCAAGTCACGCATGCTGCTGCCGCAATTGCCGTTTGAGGAGGAAGACGAAGTGGACCCGCGTGCGCGGCTGTTCGAGCGCTTGCTGGAATACGAGAGGCTGAAGCAATTGGCGGGCAGGCTGGAAGAACTTCCGCGCCTGGAGCGGGAAGCGTTTCATGCGCAAGCGGATGCTCTGGCGGAGCAGCCTCCGCGCGAGCTTCCGCAGGCAACGCTCAACGAACTGGCCCTGGCCTACGCGCGGGTTATCGAGCGAGTTCGTTTCGGCGTGGGCTGGGCAGTGCAGACCGAACAACTTTCCATCCGCGAGCGCATGTCGGAAATTCTCAAGCAGGTGTCCGGCCGCGAATTCACGGAATTCACGGAGTTGTTCGATCCTTCCGAAGGGCGCATGGGGGCGGCAGTTACCTTCTCGGCCCTTCTGGAGCTGGTGCGGGACAACGGGGTTCAGGCAGTCCAGAACGGTCCCTACGCGCCGATTTACGTTGGTGGCCGCGGACAGGAAAAGGAAAGTGACAAGTGAATTCCCTGAGCACCCGGAACCTGGTCGAGGCGGCGTTGCTGGGAGCGGGAAGGCCGCTCAATATGGCCCAGTTGCTCAACCTTTTCGATCCCCTGGAGGAGATTGGCGAAGACGATGTGCTCAAGGCGCTGGGAGACCTGGAGCGTGACTATTCGGCGCGGGAGATCGAGCTGAGAGAAGTGTCCGGCGGCTGGCGGGTCCAGACGGGGAGTGCCGCCGCCGAGCGTCTGACCAAACTGGAGCGATTCCGGCCGCCGAAGTTCTCCCGCGCGCTACTGGAGAGTCTCGCGGCGATCGCCTACCGGCAACCGATTACACGGGCGGAAATCGAGGAATTGCGCGGCGTGCGCTTGAGCGGCCACATCATGCGGACCCTGATGGAGCGCAACTGGATCGAGGTGGTGGGACATCGCGAAACGCCGGGCCGTCCGGCGCTGTATGGCACAACCAGGGATTTTATGGACTACTTCGGTCTCAAGCGGCTGGATGATTTGCCGTCGGCTGGGGAATTTGCCTCGTCGGAAGATGCGCCGGCCGCCGGTCCGCCGGTTGACCGGTCAGCCACAGATGCGGAAAGCGCAAGCGAGCAGGGGGCCGGGCTTTTCGACGAAGGGCGATCCCCCGGCGACGCGTCCCTCGATACCGGTTGATTCGGATCCAGAAGTACCTGGCTGACGCCGGGATCGCCTCCCGGCGCAAGGTGGAAGGCTGGATCGCCGCCGGCCGTCTCAGCGTCAACGGCCGCCGCGCGGTTCCCGGTCTGCACGTAGAGGGCGGCGAACAATATCGCCTGGACGGCCGCCTCTTGCATGTGCGGCATGCAGCCCCTTCGGCTGCCCGCGTTATCGTCTACAACAAGCCGGAGGGTGAATTGGTCACCCGCGAACGCCGTGCCACGCACCGGACCGTATTTGCCGCTCTGCCGCGGCTCAAGGGCAAGCGCTGGGTGGCTGTCGGTCGGCTCGACCTGAACTCCAGCGGCTTGCTGCTGCTGACCACCGACGGCGGCCTGGCGCACAAGATGATGCATCCCTCCTTCGGCATGGAACGGGAGTACCTGGTGCGTGTGCTGGGACGGGCGAGCGCGAAGACGCTCTTGCGCCTTTCCGAGGGAGTCCTGCTCGAGGACGGTCCGGCGCGATTCGACGAGCTTGCGGAGCAGGGAGGCGGCGGAATCAACTGCTGGTACCGGGTAACGCTGAGCCAGGGCCGCCACCGCATCGTGCGCCGCCTGTGGAGTTCGCAGGGTCATGCCGTGAGCCGCCTGATACGAGTTCGTTACGGTCCGGTGCGGCTGCCTCGCGACCTTCCTCAGCGTCAGTGGCGCGAAATCGATCCCAAGCGCCTGACAGCGGGTCAGTGAGGCGTGCCGGCCGTCTCCTGCGTCGAATCGGCGTCTGCAGGCGTGGTTTCGGAGGTGTCCTCCTGTCCGAGTAGAGGTGTCGCGGCAGTCGCTACTTCGTCGGGCTCTTCAATTTCCCTGGCCTTCTGGACGCCGGCCTTTCTCATTCTGTCCAGTGCAGGCAGGAACCGGCTCCTGAAAGATCCGACGGCGTTGTTGTAGGTGCCGATCGCGGTATTGAGCTGAACCCCCAGCCGCGAGAAATGGTTGCTGAAGACGGCTACGCGTTCATGCAGGGTAGCGGCCAGCTTCGAGATTTCCTGGGCATTCTCGGCCAGCGCCAGTTGCCGCCAGCCATACGCCGTGACCCGCAGCAGGGCCATCATCGAGGTTGGCGTGGCCAGGATTACGCGCTCGCGCAGCGCCTTTTCCATCAGGTCGGGCCGCTTGTCCCCCGCGGCCGCCAGGAAATGATCGCCCGGCAGAAACATTATGACGAAATCCGGACTGCGCTCAAACTGGTCCCAGTATTCCTTGGCGGCCAGACGTCGAATCTGTTCTTCGACGTTGGCCGCATGCTGCGTCAGGAAGCCCGAGCGATCTTCCTCGTCAGCGGCCTCCACCGCATTCAGGTATGCATCCAGCGGGGTCTTGGCGTCGACCACCAACTGCCCGCCTTCCGGCAGTTTCACGATCATGTCCGGACGCGTCCTTCCCTCGGGGCCTTGCGGCTGTTCCACGAAGTCGCAATGCTCCTGCATGCCCGCAATCTCGACCAGGCGCCGCAACTGCATCTCCCCCCATTGACCGCGAACTTCCGGGCGCCGCAGCGCCGTCACCAGGCTGTGCGTCGTTGCACGCAGTTCCTTGTTGCTGCTGGCCATGGACTGGATTTGCTCGTGCAACTGGCCTTGAGCCTCTGCCCGTTTCTGTTCCATTTCGCCCAGGGTCGTCTGTGTTTTCTCCAGGCTCTCGCGTATCGGCTTGACCAGCGTCTCAATGGCCTTCTGGCGTTTTTCCAAGTCGGCGCCGGATTCTGCCCGTGCCGTCTTGAACGTCTGGCTCGCCAGGTTTAGAAAATCCTTCTGGCTTTGACTCAGCGCCGCCCCGGCCAGTGCTTTCATCTGATCCTGGAATTGCTCGTTGGCGGCCTTCATGCTTTGCATGCGCGCTTCCTCGGCCGCCTTCTGCTCGCGCAGCGTTGCCTGAACCTCGGCCAAAGCGGCTTCCTTGCGGCTCAGCTCGGCCTGGTGTCGCGTTCTCTGCCAAAGCACCCCAACAAAAGCGCCCAGCGCCAGCGCTGCCCCGATGAGTACCAGGCTCAACCCGCTCATGCCGCGCGGGGAGACGCAGAGGCGTCTTTTGCCGGTTTGTTTCGGGCTTGCAACCAGCCCAGGAGATCCAGCGGTGACTGCAGAATCGTGGCGGCGCCCCAGGCGCTCAGTTCCTCTTCCGGCGGGAAATAGCCCCAGGCTGCCGCCAGTCCCGTCATGCCGGCGTTGCTCGCGGCCTGTATGTCCCTCTGATCGTCTCCGACCATCGCGCAGTGCACGGGGTCCACGGCGAGTTGGCGCGCTGCGAAGAGCATGGGTTCGGGATGCGGCTTGTTATTGGCCGTGGTCCCTCCGCCCACCGTTGCTGCGCATTCCTGCGCCAGGTCCAGTGCTTTCAGCAGTGGCCGCGTCAGGTGCTCGGGCTTGTTGGTGACCACACCCCAGGGGATATTCCGGCGGGCCAGTTCATCCAGCGTGCGGCGCATGCCCGGAAACAGGCGGGAGCGCTCGGCCAGGCGCGAGGAGTAGAGCTTCAGACACTGCTCGAATACGTCGGGATACTCTTCGCTTTCAATGAACTCCGGTCCGTACGCGGCCCCCAGGAGCCCCCGAACGCCCCTCGATACATAACTGCGCAGTGCCTTGAACGGCACCGGCCGCGCCCCACGCGCCCGCATCACGTCCTGAACGCAGCCCACCAGGTCCGGCGCCGTGTCCACCAGGGTGCCGTCCAGATCGAACAGCACCGCGTGTATCTTGGTGTCCGCCGCATTCATGCGGCACCCGTCTTCACAAAGTGCGCGATGTAGTTCACGTCGATATTGCTGCTGCGCCGAAAGTTGCCATGCAGCGGATTGTATTGAAGCCCCGTGATGTCCTGGACCCTCAATCCTGCGGCGCGCGCCCAGGCTTCCAGTTCCGAAGGGCGGATGAACTTTTCATACCGGTGGGTACCTCGCGGCAACAGGCCGAGCACGTATTCCGCACCGACGATGCCCAGGGCAAATGCGGCCAGGGTCCGATTGAGCGTCGAGATCACGACATGGCCTCCCGGACGGGTCAGACGGCCACAGGCAGCAATGAGTTCATCGGGCCGGGGTACATGCTCAATCACTTCCAGGCAGCAGACCAGGTCGAATTGATCGTCGATTTCCTCGGCGGTGCCGAGTTGGTATTCCAGGTTCGAGAAATCGCCGGCCGCCGCATGCAAACGCGCCACTTCCAGCATTTCTCCCGAAGCATCCACTCCGAGCACCGAGCCTGCGCCTTCTCCCGCCAGCGATTCGCTCAGCAAGCCCCCTCCGCAGCCCACATCCAGGCATTTCCTGCCGTTGAGCCCCTCGACTCGCTCGGAAATATACTGGACCCGCACCGGATTCATGGCGTGCAGGGGGCGGTTGGGGCCTTGCGGGTCCCACCACTGCGCGGCCATCGCCGCGAAGCGTTCCAGTTCGGCCGCGTCGGCGTTGCGTTGCGCGTTCGAGGCGTTCATTGCGACCCGGAGGTTGCCGGCTGATCGGCGGTTGATCCACCGATTCGGGCTCCCCATTGGCTCGCCGCCGCGAGGATGCGCTGTTCATCGTCCTGCTTGAGTCGCCCCCCCTCCAGCAGCGCACTTCCGCGCACCCAGACATCGCTGACTTGGCCAGCCTTGCAGGAATAGACCACCTGGGATATCGGGTCGTACACGGGCTGCGTATTCGGCCGCAACAAGTCCAGCGCAACCATATCCGCGGACTTGCCGGCAACGAGCGATCCGATCTCGCTGTCCAGTCCAAGTGCTTTCGCCCCGGCCAGGGTCGCCATTTCCAGTGCCTTGGCCGCAGTTACCGCCTCGGCGTTGCCGGACACCGCCTTGGCGAGCAGCGCGGCGGTCTGCAATTCCTCCAGCAGGTCGAGATCGTTGTTGCTCGCGGTGCTGTCGGTGCCCAAGGCCACGTTGACGCCCGCCGCAAGTAGCGTCTGCACGCGGCAAAACCCGCTTGCCAGCTTCATGTTCGATTGCGGGCAGTGCACTACCGAACAACCCCGTTCGGCAAGCACGGAGATTTCTCCATCCTCAAGCTGGGTGGCATGCACCGCCATCAGGCGTTCATTGACTACGCCCAGTTCATCCATGCGCGCCAGCGGCCGGCAGTTGTGGCGCTCAAGTGACTCGGCGATCTCGGCTGCGGTCTCGTGCACATGAATGTGTATCGGAATGCCACGTTGCTCCGCCAGCTTCGCGCATAACGCCAGACCCGCGTCATCGACTGTATAGGGTGCGTGCGGCGCCATGGTAAAGGACACTCCCGCCTCACCCCGGTATTGTCCATAAATCTCCTCGTTCTTGCTCAGCGATTCCTTGCGGTCCGTTGCCCAGCGGGTCGGGAAATCGATCATCGGCAGCCCGACCGCGATCCGCACGCCGCGCTTAAGCGCGGATTCCACGCCGATCTCTGGAAAGTAATACATGTCCGCGAAGCAGGTTGTGCCCGAACGCACCATCTCGATCAGCGCCAATTCCGTCCCGCTGCGCACGTATTCTTCACTCAGATGTTCTGCCTCGGCCGGCAGATATGGTTTTCCAGCCAGGTCTGCAGGGCCAGGTCATCGGCATAGCCGCGCAAGAGGGTCATTCCGGCGTGGGTGTGCGCATTGACGAGTCCCGGAATCAGAACGTGATCCGGGCGTTCCACTTTTGCCGTGTCCGGCCAGCGGCGCTCGGCCTCCGCGCGGGGAAGCAGCGCGGTGATCTTCTGTCCCTGAACCGCAAGTGCATGGTCCTCAAGCACTGCGCCGGAAGGTTCAACCGGAACAATCCAACGGGAGAAAATCAGAAGATCAGGTGCTTGCATTCGGAGCGCTGGAACGCGTGAGGAGTCGGGCGAAATTGTACTGTCCACCCGCCGGGTTCCGTTTCTCGCACCGGCATATGCTCGCTTGCCTGCAATTCAATGCATAAGGGCGTGCCATGACTGAGATTGCTAAACTACCTGTCGGACCAATACGGGGAAGGACTCATGTGGATTCGAAAGAGCGACAAGGACCGGCGGGAAGATCGCTGCACGCCCATCCCGACGCAAGTGGTCTCCAACGAGGAGTACATTCCGATGCCGCAATCGGAAGACCAGCGGCGCGTCGAGCGGCGCATCCACGAGCTGGCGGACAGCCTGGCCGCGAAACGAAAGATGAGCCGCAGGCAGTATCTAAGCAGCGCCGCCGGCATGGCGGCCGCCTTCCTGGCGATGAACGAAGTATTCGGCCGGTATTTCCTGGTCGATTCGGCCGAAGCCTCGGAGCTTGATGCTGCAGGTGAGCGCTGGCCGGAATTCATTTTCGACGCGCAGTTGCATCATGTAAAGGAAGACATGCTCGGCCCGCTGGTGTTCCGGCGCCTGGCCGGTCAATTCAATCTCAATCCCGACCTGGCGGGCGTCAAGCCCGGGCGCAGCGATCTGCACTTGTGGAATTTCATCAAGGAAGTCTTCCTCGACAGCGAAACATCGATGGGGATCATCAGCGGAGCCCCGACCGGCAGTGACGAAAGCAATATCCTGCCGGTGCCGTTGATGGTGAAGACGCGCAAGACGGTCAATGACCTTGCCGGCACCCAGCGGATGCTGAGCCACGGCCTGGCGGCGCCCGCCGCCCCAGGCGGACTGGAGGACATCGAGCGCCAGGCGACGGAGCTCAAGGTCGACGGCTGGAAGTGTTATACGGGCCTGCCGCGTCATCGCTGGCTCATGGATGACGAAGAAGTCGCCTATCCTTTCTACGAACTGGCGAGAAAACTGGGCATAACCAACATCTCCGTTCACAAGGGCCTGCCCATCTTCGGAACCGATCCTCAATACAGCCGGCCGCTGGACATCAGGAAAGCGGCGCTGGACTGGCCGGACCTGAACTTCATCGTCTATCACTCCGGGTTCAAGAACCTTACGAACGAACTGTCGGCCGGTGCGACCGGAATCGACGAGAACGGCTACCTCACCTGGACAACGGATATTGTCAGGGACCGTCTGGAAACCCCGGAAATGACCAACGTCTACATGGAGCTGGGCAGCGTTTTCGGTCATACCGCCATTACCCATCCGGAGATCTGCGGCCACTTGCTGGGACAGATCCTCAAGGCCTTTGGCAGCGACCACGTCATATGGGGCACGGATTCCATATGGTGGGGTTCGCCCCAATGGCAGATTGAAGCGTTCCGGCGGTTCCAGATTCCCGAGGCATTGCAGGAAGCCCACGGCTATCCGGCCATGAGCCGGCGCGACAAGGAACTGATTCTGGGCCTGAATTCGGCACGCCTTTACGGGATCGACGTGCCGGGCGTGATGGATGCGATACCTTACGATCGACTGAGCCAGGTAAGGGCGGCCTACCTGGAAAGCGGCGCGGAACCAAGCAACACCCAATACGGTTGGGTGCATGAGGGCCAGTTGCCCGAAGATCCTGAAGTGCCGTGGGAGGTGCCCATATGAGCTACAACCGAATTTCCGTTCGGCCGGCGACCGGCACCCTTGGCGCGACGGTATCCGGCGTGAACCTTGCCGAGCCTCCTGATGCAGGGGCTGTTGAGGAATTGCGCGCGGCGTGGCTGGAGTACCAGGTGCTTTTCTTCCGTGACCAGGAACTGACTCCGCATCAGCACGAAGCCTTCGCCGGCCATTTCGGCGACCTGACCAAGGCCGGGTTCATGCCGACGATGGAAGGCACTTCGCACGTATTCGTGCAGGAATACCCGGGGCTTTACAGTCGCGACGTCACCGACATCACCTGGCACTGCGATGCAGCGTTTTTGCCGGTGCCCACGCGGGGTTCCGTTCTTTACGCCCTGGACGTTCCGGAGGGCGCCGGCGACACGGTATGGGCGAACATGCATGCCGCCTACGAGGACCTTTCGAGCAGCATGCAAACGTTCCTTTCAAGCCTCACGGCCGTACACGACAACGCCTACCGCAACCTCGAGACACTGGTGACCCGTCTGGGCCCGGAGCAGTTCCTGCAAATGCGCAAGATGCTTCCGCCTTCCGAGCACCCGGTCGTTCGCACCCATCCGGAGACCGGCCGCAAGAGTCTTTTCGTAAGCGAACTGATGACCTCGCATATCAAGGACATGAAGCCTGCAGAAAGCCGAGTGCTGCTGGACTTCCTTTTCCGCCACAGCACCCAGCCGGAATTTCAGTGCCGGTTTACCTGGGAAAACAACTCGGTGGCTTTCTGGGACAACCGCTGCACCATTCACAAGGGGGTCTTCGATTTCGGCGACCGCCATCGCCTGATGCATCGCGTGTCCATCGACGACGACCGCCCTCCCGTATAGGAAGCGCGGGGAAGAGGGCTTCCAGCCCTCGTCAAGGGCAAGATGCCCTCGTTCCCAGGGGTGGTCAGCTCAGCGTGGGGAGAGCGACGAATGTTCCGCCGTTGCGCTCGCAGATTACTCGCATCAAGTTGGCGAAACGGGCAGGGCGGAATGAACCTCGCGTTGGGAATCCTACACCGTGGATCCGTACAAGCCGATTGCCGTACCTGTCTGCCTGGTTGATCCGCTCCACATAACGAATCAGACTCTCTGCGGAGGCCCCCTGAAAGTCATCTCCAAACACAAAGATACTGATTTTCTTCGAATTTTCGTAGTACCTACTTACGGCGCTGGCGATCCCCGGAGCCGGACTGGATTGGGAACGATCCTGCCAGTTCCTTAGTGCTCGGATGATGGAGCTGCGTCGTGCAGGCGAGTCAGGGATCCATGTGCCGGCAAACAATGGAAACAGATGGGCTCCATCCGCATTCATCACCTGAATACCTTTTACGCCAGACGGGTAAACAGCCAGTGTCTCGCCAAAAATTCTCAGTACTGACCGCCAGGCCATAGAGTCGTTTCTCATGCTCCCGGAGGTGTCGATCACGAAGATGATGTACTCGCTGTCTACCGGAATTCCTGCCACGGTGGTGTCGTTGGGCGGCAGCCGGTAGTCGGTCAGCAGGCGCTGCATTTCTTCCGTCAGATTCTGGCGCGCGGCCAGCAATTTGCCGGCCTCGTCGGTGCTTTCCGCTGCGGCTTTCCTGGCGGCCAGGTATTGGTCTTCGGCCTTCGCTACCCCACGCCGCGTCACGATTACTCGCTGCATCCGCTCCGAGGTGTCCGCGCGCAATGGTTGCAGGTTGCGTTTCAGGACCGAGGACTCTCCCCGAATCTCAAAAACCTCCCGTTCGAGCATCAGTATCAGCTCTTCGAGTTCCTCGCGGCTGCGTTCGATGTTGACGGGCTCGTGGATCTTGGTGATGACCAGCAGCAGGATGACGGCGCCGAAACCGCAGCACACAACGTCGAGAAAAGACAATAGGGAGCCTTGCCGGTTGTGCTTCAGCCTCTTGCCAGACATGGTCAGTGCCCCTTTTCGGGGTTCTGCGGGGAAAGCATGCTCAAGCAGCGCATGGTGGTCCTGTTGCTCGCGTCGTAGTTCCCTTAGCTGAGCGTGGCGAGAGCGACGAAGGTGCCGCAATTGCGTTCGCAAAGCACCCGCATCAGGTTTGCGAAACGGCTTGCCTGGCGGAATGCGCCTCCCCGCAGCAACACCGGGAAACCTACGGCGTGAATCCGCACCAGGCAGTTTCCGAAGCGGTCGGCCTGGTTGATTCTCTCCACGTAACGCACGACGGATTCGGCCGAGTTGCCCGAGAAATCGTCACCGAACACGTAGATGCTCACCCTCTTGGTCTCATCGTAAAAGGTCGATATGGCCGCGACGATTCCTTCCGAGGGATTGGAATCGGAGTAGGCGTTCCAATTGGCGATCGCGCGCACGATGGATTGGCGGCGTGTGGGCGAATCCGGTATCCACCGGCCTGTGAAGGAGGAAAAGAGGTACTGACCCTCGTCGTTCAGCACCTGGATCCCCTTGACCGTGGGATAGACGCGCAAGGTCTCGGCCACAATTCGCTGGACGGCGGGCCAGGCGTTGCCCACCATGCTGCCGGAGGTGTCGATCACGAAGATGATGTACTCGCTGTCCACCGGGATGCCGCCAACCGTGGTGTCGTTGGGCGGCGGCTGGTAGTCGGCCAGCAGGCGTTGCATTTCTTCCGTCAGGTTCTGGCGCGCGGCCAGCAGCTTGCCGGCTTCGTCGGTGCCTTGCGCTGCTGTTTCCCTGGCCGCGAGGTACTGATCTTCGGCCTCCTCGACTTCACGCTGCGTCAGGCTCACTCGCCGCACCCGCTCCGAGGTGTCCGCGCGCAATGGCTCCAGGTCGCGTTTCAGGACCGTGGACTCTCCCCGGATTTCAAATAACTCGCGTTCCAGCAGCAGGATCAGCCCTTCGAGTTCCTCGCGGCTGCGTTCGATGATGACGGGCTCGTGGATCTTGGTGATGACCAACAGCAGGATGACGGCGCCGAAGCCGCAGCACACGACGTCAAGAAAGGACAGGTTGAGTCCCTGTTCTTCGCGTTTGGGCCGCTTGCCCAGCATCGTCAGTTGGCCTTTCCGGGCGGCAGGGGGAAGAACATGCTGGTCCGCCGCATGTATTCGTCGTAGCCGGGCCGGGTCGCTGCCAGGTGCTTTTCAAGAATCGGAACGCCGGAGAACTTCATCAGCGCCCAGGTCATCAGCGCCGGGCTGAAGAAAGTCCACGCCGCAGCATCCACTTCACAGGCGCATAGCCAGATGCCCCACCACAGGCAGGCGTTGCCGAAATAGTTGGGGTGGCGGGTGTAACGCCACAGGCCGGTGTCGAGTACTTTTCCGCGGTTCTCGCGGTTTTTCCGGAAGCGTTTGAGTTGCGCATCGCCCACCGCCTCGAACAACACGCCCGTTATCCAGAGGGCAAGGCCGGCGAGAACCGGCCAGCCGAGCGTGATCGGGTCCTGGTAGAGCTGTCCCAGCTGTACCGGCAGCGATACCAGCCACAGGATGAAGCCCTGGAGCAGGAAAACGACATACAGGCTGCGCAGGCTCCACGATTGGCCGCTGTCCTCGGCCTTGCTGCGCATTTTGGCGTAACGGTAGTCCTCGCCGTGGCCGATATTGCGCCGCCAGAGATGCCAGCTGTAACGCAGCGACCAGACCGTGGTCAGCAGTACCAGCAAAAAGGCGCGCGGCGACACGCCGCCCGTGCGCCACAGCGTTGCCAGGGCAATCACGGCAAATCCGAGGCCCCAGAACAGGTCCACGATGCTGGTATCGCGCAGACGCAGGCTGATCAGCCAGAGCACCACCATGATGCCCAGAATCAGCCCCAGGTTGCCCAGGAGAATGCCGGTCACGGAATCGGTCATGCGGTTATTCTATACAGCCGCTGCCGTCTGGGAGGCAGTGGCGAGTTTTCGCAAACACGGGAGAGCGTGATGAAATTTTCTGTTCGTATTTGTACGCCGATGCTGGCCGGGTTACTGCTGGGAAGCATGGCGCATGCGGGGGCGGCCCCTGGACTGGATACCGGAGAAGGACGGCTGGCGGCCTACCGCAAGGTCCAGTGCTCGACGATCGACGGCAAGGAGTCCGTGTTCTGGTGGACGGGAACGGCCTACGGACATGTTCCGGGGCAGCGGGACATCCGGCTGTTTCGCGTGGAAGGAATCAACGTGCGCCAGTGCGCTACCGTTGAGGATCCCGAGCGCGGCACTGGTTTCCGGATGGTGTCGCGAGAGATCCTTGTTTACCAGGATCCGAACACCGGTGAGATGCTCCACACTTGGGACAACCCGTATACGGGCGAGACCGTTGAAGTCATTCATGTCGAGAATGACCCGGTCAATCAGCCGGCGCAGTTTCCGCTGCGCGCCGACGGCTCGGAGTATCAGATGCCGGTGGTGACGCAGGGCAACGACTGGTGGTGGACGGCGGCCGTGCCTCTGTTCTACAACAATCCGCTGGCCGGCGATTTTCAGAAATACATCGGCGGGACTTATCACGCAACGGAAATGTTCAATTTCAAGGGCAAGCTGGACGATTTGCTGGATGCGGAAAAGGACTCGGCGGGCACGTTTGTCGGCTGGGTGCGATTGGCGCAATGGCTGCCGTGGATGGAAATGGGCTCCCGCTCCGGCAAGATGTACTTCCACGCCGGCGGCTCGAAAGTAGGCGATTACGAGAATGTGCCGGCGTCGCTGCGTGCGACGATCAAAGAGCACTTCCCCCTGTACGCGAACGCTCCGCCGCTGGACGACGAGCGGCCCAACGAAACGAGCTGGACCTACTTCAGGAAGGTGCTCGAATCACGCCAGCAGCAAGACTGACATTTCCAGGGAAGTTAGAGCTGGGCGGCGGTTTCCCGTGCGTTGGCCTCGACCCATTTCGCAAAGTCCGGATGGGCGGACAGGCCTTTCTCGTTGAAGGTGAAATCAAGGCCGGCGAAATCCTTCGGGATCTTGTGCTGGATGCCGCGGGTGGAAAGCAGGTAGCCCACCATGATCACGTCAAGACCGGCGGCGCTGGCTTCCTCGATCCAGCCCCGCATGGTTTCTACGTTCGCCGCGCGAATTTCCGGCGGAGAATCGTCTTGAAAGTTGTATCCCTTGACGTCGGCAAAACCCCCTCCCGCCTTCACGCTTTCCACATGCTTCTGCATCACCTTGAGTTCGATCGCGTTGTCTTCCGGTTCGGCCGGGCCGTGACCCAGGATCAGCAGAAATTCGTTATCCGGGTTCTTGCTGATTTCCTTCGCGTGATCAAGCAGCATGGTGGCAGCCATGGGATGCTCCGCCAGGGGTTCGGCAAGGGTCATCGGCACATTCGACGTCACGCGGGGCGCGGGAAGGTAGGCAGCCTCCTCGCGTGCTCCCAGGTAATAGGCCCATTGCTCATAGACGGTACCGTTGGGAGATAGTGCTGCGGGCACGACCACGATCTTCTGAGCACCCGCGGCTTCCAGCTGATGGATTGCCGACTGGATGTGATTGCCGTTCATCATCGCCATTCCGAAGCCGATTGCCACTGGGTGCTGTCTGGCCAGCCCGGTCAGCGAATTGGCGAAATAGGTGTCGCCAGGCTCGAAAGCTCCATGCGTGAGAACGATGATGCCCAGGTCGCCCTTGATCTCCGGAGCGCTGATATACCGCTCGTGAGTGGGCGGCATGTCCATCATATTGTCCATAATCTGCTTGTTGGTGTAATTTCGGTAGGGAAGTATCTTTTCCCGCAACAGGTCGTACTCCTCCTCCGTCATGTTGTGGTGCCCGGAATGGTCCATTCCTTCGTGATCCATTCCTTCGTGGTCCATCGCGTCGTGGTCCATTTCCTCGTGGTCCGTCTCCTGCGACTGGGCCGCGCCAAAAACGACCAGGGCGGCCACGCACAATGCAAAGATGCTTACGTTCCAGCGGTTCATGTTTTAATCCCCCTTAGTAAATCAAAAGCTCAAAGCCACGAACGGGACGAAAAGCATATCATCTTGGCCGCGCGGGCTCTCAAGCCTGCATGCTGGCGATCAGCCGGTCACCGAATTCGCTGCACTTGACCTTGGTGGCGCCTTCCATCAGGCGGTGGAAGTCGTAGGTGACCGTGCGCTCGGCAATGACCGCGTTCATGGCGGCGATGATCTTGTCGGCGGCCTCGTTCCATCCCAGGTGGCGAAGCATCATTTCGCCCGAAAGAATCAATGAGCCCGGGTTGACCATGTCCTTGTCGGCGTACTTGGGCGCGGTGCCGTGGGTGGCCTCGAATACCGCGTGCCCGGTGTCGCTGTTGATATTGCCGCCGGGAGCGATGCCGATGCCGCCGACCTGCGCGGCGAGCGCGTCGGACAGATAGTCGCCGTTCAAATTGGTGGTTGCGATGACGTCGAAACTGTGGGCCCGGGTAAGCACCTGTTGTAAAGCGATGTCGGCGATCGCGTCCTTGACCAGCACGGCGCCGCCGTCAAGCGCGGCCTTCTGTTCGTTGTTTGCCGCTTCTTCGCCCTGACTCTCCTTGGTCCGGTCCCATTGGCGCCAGGTATAAAAGCGCTGGCCGTACTCGTTCTCCGCCAGGTCGTAGGCCCAGTTGCGGAACGCGCCCTCGGTGTATTTCATGATGTTGCCCTTGTGCACCAGGGTCACGCTTCGGCGGTTCTGCGCCAGGGCATAGTCCAGGGCGGCGCGCACCAGGCGCTGACTGCCCTCGCGCGAGACGGGTTTCAACCCCACTCCGGAAGAACCCGGAAAGCGCACCTTTCCATAGCGCTCGGGAAAATGCTCCTTCATCAACGCCAGAAAGCGCTGGGTGTCCTCTTCCCCTTCCTCGAATTCGGCTCCCGCATAGATGTCTTCGGTGTTCTCGCGAAAGATCACCATGTCCACCGCCCCGGGATCGCGCACCGGCGAGGGCACCCCCTCGAACCAGCGTACCGGCCGCTGGCAGACGTACAGATCGAGCATCTGGCGGATGGCCACGTTAAGCGATCGAATGCCGCCGCCCACCGGTGTGGTCAGCGGTCCCTTGATCGCGACGCGATATTCGCGGATCGCATCGATGGTCTCGTCCGGCAACCAGGAGTTGAATTTCCTGAACGCCGCTTCGCCGGCGTAGACTTCCATCCACATCAGCTGCCGCTCACCGCTGTATGCGGCCGTCACCGCCGCATCAAGCACCCGCACGGTTGCCCGCCAGATGTCCCGGCCTGTGCCGTCTCCCCGGATGAACGGTATGATGGGGCGATCCGGCACGGCCAGGCCGGAGCCGTTGATGGTGATCTTGTTGCCTTGGTCCGGGACTTTCATTCGACGATTCCTTCTCGTGGGCGTGATGCGCGCGCATTATCCGCGCCGCGCCCGGCAACGGCAAGCTCTCCGCTTGCCGGTGAGTCCATCGGCTTGAGGATTGGGGCTCTGTTCGGCACAGGAGCCTGCGCGGTTCCATGGCGTGTATCCGCAGCAAATAGGCTGTACACTTCGGAGTTACCAGTCGCAAGTTTCTTAGGTGACCTATGCGGGCTGCAAATTTGAGACACGTCGGGGAGCGCGTAAAGTCGGGCGGGGAGCGGATTTCCCGCCTTTTGCCTACCCGATCCATTGCATATGTGGCGGTATTGGCGGCATTCATTGCTCCATCTTCGCCAGCGGCCGACATTGGCGAAGCGATTTCCGGCGGCAAGACCTCGCTGGGTTTTCGTTACCGTCTGGAGACCGTTTCGCAGGACGGTGTCGACAAGGACGCACTGGCTTCCACGGCCCGCGCCCGCCTCACCTGGAATTCAGCGGAGACGGACTCCCTGTCTTTCGGTGTCGAGACCGATTACTCGCTGATTCTGGGAATCGAGGACTTCAACTCGACCACCAACGGCAAGACCGCGTATCCGGTGGTCGCCGATCCCGACGGCTTTGACCTGAACCAGGCCTTCGTCAAGTACAAGCAGGACAATCTCACGCTTACCCTCGGGCGGCAGCGCATCAATCATGGCTCGCAGCGCTTCATAGGCGGCGTGGCCTACCGCCAGAACGAGCAGACCTACGATGGCGTGCGAATACAGACTTCGGCCGGCGCGCTGAATCTCGATTACGCCTATATCCACAACATCAATCGGATCTTCGGCCCCGGAGACGGTGCGCAACCGGGTGATTGGTACGGCAATTCGCATGCTTTCCGGGCATCGGTAGAGGCGGCGCCGGGACACACTCTTGCCGGCTATGCCTACCTATGGGACCTTGAGAACGACAACGGTCCTGCCAACTCCAACGCGACGTATGGCGTTGAATACCAAGGCAAGTTCGATCCGTTTACGATTACCGCCATGGCCTCGAACCAGAGCGACCACGGCGACAATCCGCTTTCCTACGACGCCACGCACTACCTGATTCAGGGAGATCTGAATCTAGGCGGCATCAACATTACTGCTGCGTACGAAGTCGTGGGAAGTGATGTAGTTGAGATTCCAGGAGCGCAAGGGCAGTATTCTCACACGTTCGCCCAGTTCCGATTCCCGGCGGCAACGCTGCACAAGTTCCAGGGATGGACGGACAAGTTCCTGATCGCTCCGCCCACGGGCGTGCACGACGCCTGGGTCAGTGTGTCCGGGAAAGTGGGCGCAGCCACGGTAACCGGTGTGTATCACAACTTTCAGCCGGACCGTGAGTTCATTGAGCGGCAATCCGGCAGTGTGTACTGGGAAGACTACGGCAGCGAAATCGGGCTCGCGATTACCTATCCGTTGCGCGATAACCTGGGTCTGCTGTTCAAGATCGCCCACTACTCCGCGGACGATTACGCCACCGACACTACCAAGGCGTGGCTGATGTTCGACTGGAAGTGGTGATCGGGCTAGTCGCCGCTGCCTGACGGAACCCGGATTCGGCGTACCAACGCCTGAACCTGCGCCGGAGGGGCCGGCGTCAACGCACTGACTGTCAGCGTAACCGCGAGATTGATCGCAGCGCCTACCGCACCGATGCCTTCGGGGGAAATCCCGAACAGCCAGTTCTCCGGCACGTTTGCGGCGAAGGGTTCCATGAACACGCCCTTGAACCAGATGATGTAGCCCATCGTAAACAGGAGCCCGGACAGCATGCCCGCGATTGCTCCCTGTTTGTTCACCCGCAGCGACAGTATGCCCAGCAGAATGGCGGGGAAAAGCGACGCGGCTGCGAGGCCGAAAGCCAGCGCCACCACCTCCGCCACGAACCCCGGGGGGTTGTAACCCAGGTACCCCGCAAGCAGCACCGCTACGCCCGCGCTGATCCGACCCGCCCTGAGCTCCGCCCGGTCCGAAATGTTGCGCACGAACACGCTCTTGATCAGGTCGTGCGAAACGGCCGCGGAAATGACCAGCAGCAGCCCGGCCGCCGTGGACAGCGCCGCGGCGATGCCTCCGGCGGCCACCAGCGCGATGACCCAGTTGGGCAGCCCGGCGATTTCCGGGTTTGCCAGCACCACGATGTCCCGGTCCACGGTCAATTCATTGCCGCGCCAGCCATTCGCTTCGGCCCGCTTTGCAAACTCGGGGTTCGCGTCGTTGTAGTACTGAATTCGGCCATCGCCGTTCTTGTCCTCAAACCGCAGCAATCCCGTGTCTTCCCAGGTCTGGAACCAGTCCGGCCTTTCTTCGTAGCGCAGGTTGGCGGTTTCATCGAACACCGGCCCAGTCTGGATGGTAGTCGTGAGGTTGAGCCGGGCCAGCGCACCCACGGCCGGCGCCGTGGTGTAGAGAATGGCGATAAACAACAACGCATAGCCTGCGGAAGCCCGCGCGTGGCGCACCTTGGGCACGGTAAAGAAACGCACCAGCACATGCGGCAGGCCCGCCGTGCCGATCATCAGCGCGAGCGTGATGAAAAATATGTCCACGGTATTTTTTGACCCGCTGGTATAGGCCGAAAAGCCGAGATCGGTCACGATGCGGTCCAGAGTCGCGAGCAGGCTCCCGCCGCCGTTGACGACCTCGCTGCCGAAAGCGACCTGCGGCAGCGCGACACCGGTGACCTGCAGCGAGATGAACACCGCCGGCACGGTGTAGGCGAAGATGAGGACGCAATACTGGGCCACCTGGGTATAGGTGATTCCCTTCATTCCGCCAAGCACGGCGTAGGAGAACACCACCGCCATTCCGACGGCAAGCCCGACGCTGATATCAACGTTGAGAAAGCGCGAGAACACGATGCCGACACCGCGCATTTGTCCCGCAACGTAGGTAAACGAGATCACGATCAGGCAGATCACGGCCACCACGCGCGCAGCGTCGGAGTAGTAGCGTTCGCCGATGAATTCCGGCACCGTGAACTTGCCGAATCGGCGCAGGTAGGGCGCCAGCAGGAACGCCAGCAGCACGTATCCCCCCGTCCAGCCCATCAGGTACACGGAGCTGTCGTAGCCCAGGAATGCAATCAGCCCGGCCATGGAGATGAACGAGGCCGCCGACATCCAGTCGGCTGCCGTGGCCATGCCGTTGGCCACCGGATGCACATGCTTGCCGGCCACGTAAAAGTCACCGGTGGTGCGCGCCTTGGACCAGAACGCGATGCCGATATACAGCGCGAAAGACAAACCGACGACGATATAGGTGAGCGTCTGAAGTTCCATCAGTCTTCGCGCACCCCGTGTTTCCGGTCGATACGCCCCATCAGCAGGACATACACGAAGACCAGCACCAGGAAGCCGTACATGCTGCCTTGCTGCGCGAACCAGAACCCCAGCATGAACCCGCCCAGCGAGAACTGGTTGAGGAAATCGACCAGCAACACGCCGCAGCCGAACGAGATCGCGAACCACACCGCCAGCAGAATAGCCACCAGCCGCAGGTTCTCCCCCCAATACGTCAGTTTCTTCATCGGCTTGCTAGTTTACCGGCGACCCACCCAAGCCCCTCGCAACGCAATAACTGAGCAAGTCCTCATGCGTTGTTACAACGAACACCGTTGGCTATGGGCAGCAGTTCCCGGTAAACCGCCGTATGCAGCGGAGTGGCCACGCCGGCCTGCTCGCCCATCCGATGTATCGCCCCCGAAAGCCATTCGACTTCCAGCCTGTTGCCCCGCTCCAGGTCCGTCAGCAAGGACGCCTTGCCGCCAAAGGCAAATACGTTCTTCAAGGTGGCGCGAGTATCCGCCTCGATGTTGCGCGGCAAGGAAACACCAAGTGCCCGAGCGACCGCAAGCGCTTCCTGCATCGCAATCTCAAGAAGCCAGTGCATCGCCGGATTGCCCGCGAGCGCGTCGAATCCCTGCCGGGTGGCTGCGTTGATGGAACTGGAGCAAGCCACCATGAGAAATTTGAGCCACAGCATGGTTTGCATGCCGTCATGCAATTCCGCCGTGATTCCGGACTCGGAAATCGCCTCATGCAGGCGTTTGAGCCGAGCCGACGCGCCTCCGGCCGGTTCCGCCAGGTTGACCAGATGTATATCGCCTTCGCGCAGGACCACCGCGGGGGCGATCAATTTGGCCACTACCTGCACCGTTCCGCCCACGACCTTGCCGTCAGGCAACAGCCCCGCTGCGACACCTGGAGCGTCCAGCCCGTTCTGCAGCGTGATTACGCAGCCACAGGAGCTGAGCCAGTCAAAATGCCGGCGGATCGCCTGTTTGAGGTCGTAGCGCTTCATGCAGAGCAGGACAGCTTCTGCGGGCGGCAGTCCAGCCGGGTCCTCGGCGACGTCAACCGTGTCGCAGCGATGCGGTTTCGACTCGTGCCGGACCGTCAGCCCTTGAGTCGAAAGGGCCCGCGCACTGGCTCCCCGTGCTACAAAGAGCACGTCGTGCCCGGCGCTCAGCAGCGCCGCCCCCAGGCTGCCTCCGACGCCGCCCGCTCCGATGATCGCAAACCGCATGCGGGCTATACTGCCCGTTTTGCCCTCACAGGAACAACAACCCTCAACGATGCCAATGGATGACGCACAAGCGGCGCCCCGGGGATTGCCGCCGGAGTGGACGGCCCGGGCCCAGAAGGAACTGAAGGGCGCCGACACAGCAAGCCTGATCTGGGAGACGCCGGAGGGGATTCCCGTCAAGCCGCTGTATACCGCCGAGGACCTTGAGGGCCTGGAGCACACTTGCGCGTTACCCGGCGCGCCGCCTTTCGTAAGGGGCCCCCGCGCCACCATGTATGCGGGACGGCCATGGACGGTGCGGCAATACGCAGGCTTTTCCACCGCCGAGGAATCCAACGCGTTTTACCGGCGCAATATCGCTGCCGGCCAGACCGGCCTGAGCGTCGCTTTCGACCTCCCTACCCACCGCGGTTACGACTCCGATCATCCGCGCGCCCTCGGCGATGTCGGCAAGGCCGGCGTGGCGATCGACACCGTGGAGGACATGAAGCGCCTGTTCGAAGGCATTTCTCTCAAGGACATGTCGGTGTCGATGACCATGAACGGGGCCGTCCTGCCGGTCATGTGCATGTACATCGTGGCCGCACAAGAGCAGGGCGCGCCGCTGAAGGAACTGTCGGGGACCATGCAGAACGACATCCTCAAGGAGTTCATGGTCCGCAACACCTACATCTATCCGCCGGCACCCTCGATGCGGATCGTCGGCGACATCATCGCGTTCAGCGCCGGGAACATGCCACGCTTCAATCCCATTTCGATATCCGGCTACCACATGCTGGAAGCCGGGGCCACGGCGGTACAGGAACTGGGTTACACGCTGGCCGATGGCCTGGAATACGTGCGTGCGGCGATCAACGCGGGACTCGACGTGGACCAGTTCGCCCCGCGCTTGAGCTTTTTCTTCGGCATCGGCATGAATTTCTTCATGGAAGCGGCCAAGCTGCGGGCCGCCCGGCTCCTTTGGGCCGAGCAGATGCAGGAACTGTTTGCGCCGAAGAACCCGCGCTCGATGATGTTGCGCACCCATTGCCAGACCTCCGGAGTGAGCCTTACCAGCCAGGATCCCTACAACAACGTCATTCGGACCACGGTCGAGGCCCTGGCTGCTGTTCTGGGCGGTACGCAATCGCTGCACACCAACAGTTTTGACGAGGCCCTGGCGCTGCCGACGGACCACTCGGCGCACATCGCCCGCAACACCCAACTGGTGCTGCGCGAGGAAACGGGCGTAACCCGTGTCGCCGACCCGCTCGGGGGTTCATACTATGTGGAGAGCCTGACCGCTTCGTTGGCAGCGGGCGCTCGCGAACTGATCCGCGAAGTGGAGGACCTCGGTGGAATGACCCGTGCCATCGAGGCGGGCGTCCCCAAGCTCCGCATCGAGGAAGCGGCGGCCCGCAGGCAGGCGCGGATCGAGCGCGGCGAGGACGTGGTGGTAGGCGTGAACCGCTACCAGGTTGCAGATGATTCCAACGTTGAACTGCTTGACATCGACAATCGCAAGGTCCGGGAAAGCCAGCTCCGGCGGATCGCGAAGGTGCGCGAGCAGCGTGACGAGGCAGCCTGCCGCCGTGCCCTTGAGGAGCTGCGGGAAGCCGCAAGCAGGGACGGCGAAAGCCTGGTGCCACCGGCGCTGGAAGCGGCCCGGCGGCGCGCCACAGCGGGGGAGATTTCTCTTGCCATGGAAGAGGTGTTCGGCCGCCATCGTGCCGTTTCCCAGACCGTGAGCGGCGTCTACGCCAACGCTTACGAAGGCGACGCGGAATTTGCCGCCTTGCAGGAGCGGGTGCGGGAGTTCGGTGAGCGCGAAGGGCGCCGTCCCAGGATCCTCGTGGCCAAGCTCGGCCAGGACGGGCATGACCGTGGCGCCCGCGTTGTGGCTTCGGCGCTGGCCGACCTGGGCTTCGACGTGGACATCGGACCGCTCTTTCAGACACCGCGGGAGGTGGCCCGCCAGGCGGTCGAGAATGACGTGCACCTGGTGGGAATTTCGTCCCAGGCGGCGGGGCACCGGGAGCTGGCGCCGAGAATGATCGAGGCATTGCGCGCGGAAGGCGCGGACGACGTCCGGGTCGTGATTGGCGGCATCATTCCCAGGCAGGACCGCCAGGCGCTGAAGGAAGCGGGCGTTGCGCTTATTTTCGAGCCGGGCGCCAACATTACCGCGGCGGCGGAGAAGATGCTGGTGCTGCTGGAGGAGGACCGGGGATGAGCGATCGGGCGAAAATGCTAAAGCGCCTGGAGGAAATGCGGGCCGCTTCGCGAACTGCCGGCGGCGAAGCTCGAGTGAAGCGGCAGCATGAGCGCGGCAAGCTGACCGCGCGGGAACGGATCGATGTGCTGCTGGACACCGGCTCGTTTGACGAGTGGGACGCGTTCGTCGAGCATCGCAGCAGCGATTTCGGCATGGAGCAGCAGCGCATTCCCGGAGACGGCGTGATTTCCGGTCACGGCCGGATCAACGGGCGGCTGGTGTTCGTGTTCAGTCAGGATTTCACCGTGTTCGGGGGTTCGTTGTCGGAAACCAACGCCCGCAAGATCTGCAAGGTCATGGAGCAGGCGATCAAGGTCGGCGCGCCCATCATCGGTCTCAATGATTCGGGTGGCGCGCGGATCCAGGAGGGCGTGGCCTCGCTGGGCGGGTACGCCGATGTTTTTCAGAGAAATGTGCTGGCTTCGGGCGTTGTGCCGCAGCTGTCGCTGGTAATGGGCCCTTGCGCCGGCGGGGCGGTGTATTCGCCGGCCATTACCGATTTCATCTTCATGGTGCGCGGCACCTCGTACATGTTCGTTACCGGTCCGGACGTAGTAAAGACGGTCACGGCCGAGGAAATCACCGCCGAGGAGTTAGGCGGCGCCGATACTCACAGTTCCCGGTCCGGAGTCGCGGACCGGGCGTTTGATGACGACGTGGAAACGCTGCGGATGGCGCGTGACCTGATGGGATATTTGCCGTCCAGCAACCGCGAGCGTGCGCCATCCCGTCCGACCGAGGACCCAGAGGATCGCGAGGAGCCGTCGTTGAACAGCCTGGTTCCCACCGATCCGGCCAAGCCGTACGACATCAAGGAAATGATCTACAAGGTTGCCGACGAAAGCGAGTTCTTTGAAATGCAGCCGGATTACGCCCGCAACATCGTTACCGGCTTTGTGCGGATCGCGGGCGAGACCGTGGGCGTCGTGGCCAACCAGCCTGCTGTGCTGGCCGGTTGCCTGGATATCGAAGCGTCCGTGAAAGGCGCGCGCTTCGTGCGGTTTTGCGATGCGTTCTCGATACCCCTCCTGACCGTGGTGGACGTGCCCGGTTTCATGCCGGGGTCCCAGCAGGAATACGGCGGGATCATCCGCCACGGCGCCAAGCTCCTTTATGCATACGCCGAGGCCACCGTGCCCAAGGTTACGGTGATTACCCGCAAGGCTTATGGCGGAGCCTATGACGTCATGTCGTCCAAGCACCTGCGCGGCGATGTGAACCTGGCCTGGCCCAGCGCCGAGATTGCCGTGATGGGACCGAAGGGGGCGGTGGAAATCATCTTCCGCCAGGACCTTGGCGATCCGGAGAAGATTGCCGCCCGCACCGAGGAATACCGGCGCAAGTTCGCCCATCCGTACGTTGCGGCAGGACACGGTTACATCGACGATGTGATCGAGCCGCGCGTTACCCGCAAGCATCTGTGCCGGTCCTTCTCCATGCTCCGCAACAAGCGCGTCAGGGACCCCTGGCGCAAGCACGGAAACATCCCACTCTAGTCCTATCTTCGTGATTCCAATGGCAACGGCATGCAGATCAACAAGCTGCTGATCGCCAACCGCGGCGAGATCGCCTGCCGCGTGATGCGCGCCGCCGAGGCGCTCGGCATTCGCACGGTGGCCGTGTATTCCGATGCGGATGCCGAGGCATTGCACACCCGCAGCGCCGGCGAAGCTGTCGGTATCGGCGGGCTGACCGCCGCCGAGAGTTATCTCGACGCGGACAGGATCATTGCCGCATGCCGGCAGTCCGGCGCCGACGCGCTGCATCCGGGATATGGCTTTCTTTCGGAGAACGCCGCTTTCGCCGCCGCCGTCGAGAAAGCCGGTATTGCATTTGTGGGTCCGCCGGCCGAAGCCATCCGGCTGATGGGCGACAAGCTGGAGGCCAAGCGTATTGCCGCCGCCGCCGGCGTTCCCACGATTCCGGGCCGCCCGGAGGCGCTCGACAGCGCAGATGCCGCCGCCGAAGCGGCCGGCGATATCGGCTACCCGGTGCTGCTCAAGGCCCAGGCCGGCGGCGGGGGACGCGGCATGCGCATCGCGCGCGACGAAACGGAGTGCCGGGAAGGGTTCGAGCAGGCGGTTCGGGAGGCCCAGGCCGCGTTTGCCGACGGGCGCGTGTTCGTTGAGAAATACGTGGAGCGGCCGCGCCATATCGAATTGCAGATACTTGCCGATTCCCACGGCAATGTCGTGCATCTGGGGGAGCGCGAGTGCTCGATTCAGCGGCGTCACCAGAAAGTCATCGAAGAGGCGCCGTCGCCGTTTGTGACGCCCGGGTTGCGGGCCGCCATGGGCGAGGCCGCGGTGTCCCTGGCCAGGGCCATCGACTACCGCTCCGCGGGAACCGTTGAATTCGTGGTCGACTCCGAGAGTAATTTTCATCTGCTGGAAATGAATACCCGCCTGCAGGTGGAACACCCGGTCACCGAATGGGTGGCCGGTATCGACCTGGTCCAGTGGATGCTGCGTATCGCCGCAGGCGAAGCGCTGGACTTCACACAGGACGACGTTCGTCTTGAGGGATGGTCGATGGAAGGCAGGATTTGCGCGGAAGACGCCGAGCGGGGGTTCCTGCCTTCTGCCGGGCGCCTGGTCCGCTGGCGTCCTCCTGCGGCGATGAACGATTCCGGCTCAGGATCGCATGTACGTCTGGACACCGGCGTGGAGGAAGGAGACGAGGCCTCCGTCTACTACGATTCGCTGATTGCCAAGCTGGTGGTCTACGGCGATACGCGCGAGCAGGCTACAGCCCGGCTGGCCGACGCCCTCGATGACTTCAGCGCCGAAGGCCCCGCCACCAACCTGCTGTTCCTCGCCTCGCTGGCGCGCCATCCGAAATTCATCGCGGGCGATCTGTCCACCGCCTTCATCGCAGAGGAATATCCGGACGGATTCGATCCGGCAGCGGAACTTTCTCCGGAACTATCGGAACTGCTGGGCGCGGTGGCGGTCATGACACAGGACCGTTCGGCCCGCATCCTTCCCGGGGAATGGACCGACGCCGTGCTGATTTCCGCCGGTGAGGAATTGCGTTTGAAGAGGAAATGGACGGGGCGCAGCGTCAGCGTGCGGTTCGGCAGGCGCGTGTATCGTTTGAGCAGCGGCTGGCGCCCGTTTGAGCCCGTTGCCCGATGTGAGGTGCGGGCCCCGAAAAGCCTCGGTTTGTCCGGCGCCGAACGAAATTTCGGCGTGCAGCGCGAGGGCCTTGGAATTACGGTGAGCCACGCGGGAACCCAGCGTGAATTCGTGCTGCTTCCGCCGCGTTCCGCACGGCTGAAGCGCCGCATGGCCGTGAGGCCGTCGAGATCCGGCGTCACCACACTCAATGCGCCGATGCCGGGCGTGCTCACCAGACTTCGGGTAGCGGAGGGCGAGGAAGTCAAGGCCGGCCAGGAGATCGCGGTAATCGAAGCGATGAAGATGGAGAACAGTCTGCGCTCGCCGCGTGACGGTCGTATCCTGCGCATCGCCGCCGGTCCCGGCGACAATCTCGAGACCAATCAGTTGATCCTGCAATACGAATGAGCGATCGGATCGAGACCCTGGCCCAAGGGGTAATGGCCGGCGAGCGGCGCAGCCTGGCAAGAGCTCTGACCCTGGTGGAGTCGGAAAGTGAAAACGATCGCCAGGCGGCGCGGGAGTTGCTCTCGCGGCTGGACGTAACGGCAAATGCCACTGTACGTATCGGCATTACCGGACCTCCCGGAGTCGGCAAGTCGACGCTGATCGAGCAATTGGGTCTGAGATGGGTAGAGGAGGGCAAACGCGTCTGCGTGCTGGCCGTGGATCCCACCTCCTCGCGGACCGGCGGCTCGATCCTCGGTGACAAGACCCGGATGGCGGATCTGGCCCGAAAGGCGGGCGTGTTCATTCGGCCCTCGCCTACCGGTGACGGCAGCGGAGCGCTCAGTTCCCGCACCAGACAGGCATTGCAGGTGCTGGGCAGCGGTCCCTTTGATTACCTGTTTTTGGAAACCGCGGGCTCCGGGCAGGCCGATACTGAGGTTGCGGACCTGGTGGATATGCTGGTACTGGTGCTGGCGCCGGGGGGCGGCGACGAATTGCAGGGGATGAAGCGCGGGATACGTGAGCTGGCCGATCTGATCGTGGTCAACAAGGCCGACGGGGAAATGCTGCAGTTGGCGAAGTCCACCGCTGCCGACTACTCGCGATCGATCCCGGCGGCGGCGCGTGAGACCGGCGCCGTAAGCTACTGCTCCGCCCTTGAGGGAACCGGGGTGGATGAACTGGCCGGCCGCATCCGGGAACTGGCGGACGCCGCTCCTGGAAGGCGTTCCGCTCAGGACGCGGCGGTGGAGGAACCTTCGGCAATGATCGGGCGGCTGAATCACGTCGCTTTGGCCACTCCGGATCTTGAGAAAGCCGCCGTTTTCTACCGCGACATACTGGGGGCCGACGTGTCGGCGCCGCACGCGATGCCGGAGCATGGCGTAACCACCGTGTTCGTACGCTTGCCCAACGGAGCGCTTGAGTTGCTTGAGCCCCTGGGCGACGATTCTCCGGTAGCCGGTTTCCTTGAGCGCACTCCTGCCGGCGGAATGCACCACATCTGCTGCGAAGTGGATGACATACTTGCGGTGAGAGATCGCTTGTTGGAGCATGGCGTGCGTATCCTGGGCGACGGCGAACCGCGGATCGGCGCGCATGGTCTGCCCGTCCTGTTTCTGCATCCCAAGGACTGCTTCGGGGTGCTGATCGAGTTGGAGCAACGCGCCGTTTGAGGAGGTCGTGATGCCGTTGGTTTTTATGCTTTTGGGGATGCTTCTGCTGGCGTCATCGGTCATGCTGGGGGCTTACGGAACGCATGGTCTTTACGAGGCGGGCGCCATGGCGGACGAGGTGCGCGCCTGGGACTGGGCGAACCAGATCCACGTTGCGCATTCGCTGGGATTGTTGATCGTGGGGATGCTGCTGCGGCGGAAACCGGAAGTGTTCTTCTATAAGCTCACGGGCTGGCTGCTGATCGCCGGCGTGGTCCTGTTCTCGTTCACCATTTATGTCAAGACCATGGGAGGCCCGGACCTGGCGGCGTTAACTCCCTACGGCGGTATGACGCTGGCGCTGGCCTGGCTGTGCGCCGCCATCGGCGCCTGGCGCGACTTCCGCTCCTAGTTTTAGGTGAATTCCCGTGCGGAAGCTTCGTTGATGACCGCGTGGATGCCGGCTTCGTGGCCGGTGAGGCGGCAGTATTTCTTCAGCATGGCCTGCAGGTTGGGACGTTTCTCGGCCGGTGTTTCGCCGCGGCCGATTCCGCCTCCGAGTTCAAGGAACGACGACACGCCGTTTTCCACCGCCCACTGCATGCAGCCCACCCAGTTCACCGGGTTGATGAGCTGAAAGAACAGCCGCGTGCGCATCGCGTCCGGAGCGGGGTCGTGGGGCCGCGCGGTGTAGTTGGAAAGCACCGGGTATCGCGGCGCGCTGAATTCGGTTGCGCTCAGGACTACGCGGAATTCCCGGGCCGCCTTGACCATCAGATAGGTGTGAAAGGCGCCCTCCGTGGCCAATGGAGTGCCGCGCTTGCGCGGATAGTTCTCCGTCAGGTCCGTCGCCAGCTGCTCAAGATCAGCCTGCGTGCCCCCCACCACGGTCTGGGTCGGCAAATTCAGCCCGGCCACCTGGCAACAATGCCGATTGGCAAGCTGTCTCGCTTCCTCGGCTTCCATCGCCAGAGCCAGCATTCCGCCTTCTCCGTGCTCGCCCATAAGGCGTCCGCGCTCACTCACAAGGCGGAGCGCATCGTCAAACGTCAGGGCGCCGGCTGCCACCAGCGCGCTGTATTCGCCCAGGCTGTGTCCGGCTGCCGCCATTGGCGCCAGCGTGCCCCCCGACAGGGATTCCACCACCCGCAGGCAGGCAATCGAGTGGGTCAGCAGGGCCGGTTGCGTGTAACGGGTAAGGCCGATTTTTCCTTCGGGGTCCGAGAAACTCAGTTCCCGCATGTCATAGCCCAGCACGCTTGAGGCCTGGTCGTATACCTCGCGCCCGGCATCAAAAATCTCGTACAAGTCGCTTCCCATGCCGGCGTACTGTGCGCCTTGGCCGGGGAAGACCAGCATCCGGGTACTCATGAAGGCGTCTGCTCAGGCAGCCTTGACTTGCAGGCGGGAAGCTTCCTCGCCGATTATTTTCAGGCCCTGGTAGACCAAGTCGGAATCGCCGCACACATTGACCCGTACGCACTCGCGAGCGTGGGTCCAGGGGGTGCTCAGCCCCGGAAAGAACTGGTCTCCGGACAAGACCATGACACCGCGCGCCTTGAGCCGCCGGTACAGGGTCCGATTGTCGTTGAGCCCCGGGAACCAGAGCCAAAGGAACATCGAGCCTTCCGGCTTGTGGACGTGATAGTCGCAACTGTTCAGCGCATCGTGGCAGAAACCCACCGCATCCCTTACCTTGCGCCGGTAGAACGGCATGATCAGCTCGCGGCAGACGCGCAGCAACTCCCGGTTTTCCAGCAAGGGCGCCACCAGGGCCGCACCGGCCGCACCCACCGCCAACTGAGTCAGCGCATTGATGCGACCCAGGATCTCGGTCACTTCCTCGTTCGCCACCACAATTCCGGTACGCAGAGCAGGCAGACCGATCTTCGACAGGCTCATGGTGAGGATGGTGTTCTCGTTCCACTGCGGCTTTTCGTCCACGTAGATCATGCCGGGGAAGGGGAAACCGTAGGCGTTGTCCACGATCAGCGGAACCTCCCGGGCCTTCGCCACCTCGTCCAGCCGGGCCAGCTCGGATTGGCGAATCACGTTGCCGGTGGGGTTTGTGGGACGGGAAACGACGATCGCGCCAACGTCTTCCACTTCATCCAGGCCATCCATGCGTAGGCCGTACTTGAACTGGCGGTTGGGCAGCTTGCGAATGATCGAGCGCCGGGACGCGACATCCGCTTCATTGGCCAGCAGTCCCTTGTAACCGATGTACTCGGGACAAAGCGGAATAATGATGCGTTGCCTCTTTCCGCCGGGTCCCACTCCGCCGAACATGTTGAAGAGAAAATAAAAGCCGAGCTGGCTGCCTGGCGTCAGCGCGATATTCTTCGAAGTCAGTGGCCAGCCGTATTCTTCACGAAGCAAGTCGGCCAGGGCCTCCCGGAAATGTGCATCTCCCAGCGGCTCCGAATAGATCGAAGCCATCTGGTCGAATCGCTTCGGGTCGGCTGCGATCTTTGCGAGTTCGGCGCGGAACAGCTCGGCGACTTCGGGAATAATGGCCGGGTTGCCGCCACCCAGGCGATAGACGGTATCGAGCCCGGGAATATTGCACGACATGTCCTCCATCAATTCCTTTGCGCCGCTGTGGGCATTGAAGGTCCTGACGAAATTGGAATACTGCATTACAACACCTTGTTCAGTCGGTGGGCGTGCTGCGTTGGTGTAACGGAAGTGTACTTATTTACTTGAGGAAATGTGCTTGGTTAACGCAATTTCAAGCATAGCACGGCGGCAGGATTGCGCACTTGTCCTGGTGTTTCGCCGGCCCCGGATACAGCATGGGAAACGCCGATTGGCGGCCACCTTGGGAGAGCGTCTTGCGGTGGAATTCAGTCGCCTGGCGCTGAACTGCGCATTGGAGGACCTGCGGGCCTGGCGCGGAAAGGTGGTCGTGGCGCCGGAACGTCCCGAAGATACCGGCTGGGCAGGTAAATTGCTCACGGCTCAGGCCGCCGCCGGAACACGGCCGATTATTCTGGCTCAGGGGCCGGGCAATCTGGGTCGACGCCTTGAGCGATTGGATCGAAAACTGAGGGGGATGGGATTCCGGCGGCGCATCTACATCGGCAGCGATGCGCCGGCGCTTGGTCCGCGCCAGTACCGGCGCGTTGTCACCGGTCTCGGTACGCATGATGTTGTGCTGCCCGGCGCACGAGACGGGGGAGTCACGATGATGGCGACGCGTCGCCGCTGGCCGGGCCTGGCGGCACTGCCCTGGGGCGCTCCGGGTCTTGCGGATGCGCTGAGCGCCGCATGCCGAAGGCTGGGCTACAGGGTGCTTCGCTTCCCGGGCGGCTTTGACGTGGACCGCGCGTCGGACATGTCGCGATTGCACCGGGCGCTAAGCGGCGACCGGAGACCGGCGCGGCGTGAACTGCTTGATTGGCTTGAGCGCAACGGATTGGTCAGATGAAGGTTTCCGTAGTCATTCCGGTATTTCGCGATCGGCAGGAGCTGACGCGGCTCATGGCTGTGCTTCAGGAGCTTGACTCTCAGCCGTACGAAATCATCGTCGTGGAGGGCGAGGGCGGGGAAGCAATCGAGGACTTGTGCACGGCGCCAAACTGCCGCTTGCTTTCCTCGCCGCCGCGCCGGGGTGAGCAAATGGATAGCGGCGCCCGGACAGCTTGCGGCGATGTGCTCTGGTTTCTGCACGCGGACGCCGAGCCGCCGCCGGAATCTCTTGCCATCATGCGCTCGCACCTGTCTTCCGGTGCAATTGGCGGCTGGTTCCGCTTCGCGTTCCGTAATGAAACGTGCTGGCAGGCGGGGCTGCTGGCTGGTCTGGTCAATCTGCGCGCCAGGATCGGGGTGCCGTACGGAGACCAGGGACTCTTCATGTACAGGAAGGCCTATCGGCAGGCCGGCGGTTTCCCCTGGCGGTCGCTGTTCGAAGAACCGCCGCTGGTTCGGCGGATGCGGGGACTGGGTCGTTTTGTGCCGGTGCAGGCCCGCCTGGGCGTATCGGCGCGCCGCTGGAAGCGTGATGGCTGGTTCAGGCGCAGCCTGAAAAACCGGCTGCTGGCCGTGGCTTATATGTTGCGGCTATCGCCCGAGAAACTTGCGCGTCGCTACTTTGGGCGCGGCTAGTTAGTAGGAGCGCCAGGCTCGCAAATCCCGCCCAGCAGGTCGCTCTGGCGCCATTCCTCCGGCCAATCGGAAGGCGCCGGAGGACCGGTGATATTGGCGCTACGAACGCTTGATACTGCGGGAGCGGGAGCGCCGGCCGTGCCGGGGGCGCTGGAAACTGCCGGCAATGAGTCCGGGGATTGGGCAGCGATCCGGGTTGAGGCCTGTGCCGGGTCCACCCATTCACCGGTTTGACCGGTGCCGGCCACTTTGGAGACGGGCGGCTGTGCAGGTTTCTTCGGCGGCGACTTGGGCTTGGATCCCCCGCCTTCGATCAGTTTCCCGCCCACCTTTGCCGCCACTTTCGCTCCCTTTGCCTCCGGCGTGTTGCGGATCGAGTCCAGCGCCAGCTCCTTGGCTCCATCCCAGATTGCCTCGGTGGCTTTTCCGACAATCTTTCCGGCCAGTCCCGAGCCGCCGGATTCTTCGCCTCCTTGCGATCCATCGCTCCCCGCTGCTGCGGCATCCTGCGGAGAAGCCCAACTCAGGTTGCCGGGTGTGTTGTTTGCGGTCGCGCCGTTGCCGGCGCCCGAGGCACCAGCGGAAGATGTTTGCGCGGCACTCGCCGAAGGCAGTTCGGTACCGTCCGGCGTGACCCAGCTGCCCTGCGAAGTTCCGCCGGGCGTCGACGATCCGGGTGCGCTGGCTATTGCCTGGGGAGGGGGCTGTGTAAGGTCCACGCCCCTGTCTGCCGCGGCTGATTCAGATTCTGGTGTGTCCTGCGTATTCTGCCTGTCGGGATCCGACGGCGCGGACTCGGCCACCCTGCCGGCGTTTCCGTCCTCATCGAGGCGCAGTTGGTCCCATTTGTCTCTGGCCCAGCTGACCGGGGAGGCCTCGGGGGAGAGCTCCGGTACGGATTCGGCCAGCACGATAGTGAAATGCTGCGCAACGGTGGGCATTTCGACTTCCGTGTCCTGCAGGAGATCCCGGCCGTCCAGCCCGATCGCGTCGTTGTAGAACTCCACGTTGGAATCCTTCTCGATTCTCAGAACGCCTCCCTCCAGCGCTACGCCGGCGAACAGGCCCTTGGATCGGGCCATTGCCACGATCTTGTTGTCCAGTTTGTTGTCGGTTCCCGCTCCCGCGCTGCCGCCCAGTTCCCCGGCAGCGTAACCGGCGTCGGCGCCGATGCTGAATTGTCCGCCGGAAATCGCTTCAACAGCCTTGGGGTCCTTGAAGACGATGAGCAACTGCGACATCGATACGCCGAACTGCAGGCCGATGCTGCCGCTGGTGATGCGCACGAAGGCCGGCTTGCTCCAGTCACCTGACGCGAGACGCGTGGCCAGCACCCCGCGCCCATGCTTGACTCCGCCGAACAGTCCAATCTTGACAAACTCGGGGAATATCGCCAAGGCGTAGGCGTCATTCAGGATTCCGGGAGCGTCTTCTTCCAGCGGGCCGCGTATCTCCTGGAGGATAGATGCGGCGTGCATCATTCTGTCGTCCAGCTTTTTGTCGGCGAGCAGTGGCTCTGCCAACAATAGCAGTACGAGCCCAACAACCGAATTGCGAATCATGGTCGCCCCCGTGGTGGCGTTGTTGGTTCAGCAAATATACATGATTTCATGGGCTTGTCAACGATTGTTACATCAATTCTCAAGCTGAATGCCGAACAGCGGAAAAGTTGGGCACAATCCGGGGAAGGGATCACTGCGCCAAGCCCAACATCAGAGAGTGTCAAAAGGAGCCATGGCTAACCCATATACGCGAAATGGCGAAATTGCCCAATGTCGTGTGCAAGATCTCCGGCTTGCTTATTGACGCGGATTGGGAACGATGGACGCTTGAAGAGGTGTTGTGGTTCGCGCGGATGGCGGCCAAGGCATTTGGCGTGTCCCGCATCATGTTTGGAAGTGATTGGCCGGTCTGCGAGGCCGCAGGCGGTTACGGCAAGTGGCGTGAGGTGGTGGCAGCATTGACAAGGGAAAATTGGTCGGGGTGACTGGATTTGAACCAGCGACTCCTGCCACCCGAAGACAGTGCTCTACCAGGCTGAGCTACACCCCGACCACAGGGCTCAAAGGCCCGGATGCTAGTAGCTGCGTTCCGCCGCGAACCGCGCCAGCGACATCAGGACATCGCGGAAGCCGTTTTCGGGCAAGGCAGACAAGGCATCCTCGGCACGCTGCGAAGCTTCGCGAGCGCGCCCGGCGGCGTATTGTAGCGCTCCCGTTGATTCGATCGCCCGCATTACGCCCGGAAGGTTCTCCAGCCCCCCGGTACGAAGGGCATTGCGCAGCACCGTCTGCTCGTCCGGTGACCCCACCCGCATGGCATGAAGCAGGGGCAGGGTGGTCTTCCCCTCCTTGAGGTCGGTGCCGACATTCTTGCCGAAAGCCTCCTCGCCGCCGGAATAATCCAGGGCGTCGTCGGCGATCTGGTAGGCCATGCCCAGTTCCAGGCCATAGCGGGCGGCCGCCTCTTCAATGTCGCGGTCGCTATGAGCCAGGATTGCCCCGATTCGCGCACAGGCCTCGAACAGGGAGGCGGTCTTTCGCCGAATTACCTGCAGGTATTGCTCCTCGGTTACCGCCAACTGATTCAGATTCATCAGTTGCATGACTTCGCCTTCGGCGATCTGATTGGTCGTCGACGCAAGGACTTCGACCGCACGGCGTTCCTGCAACAGTTCGACGATGAGCTGGAATGCGCGGGAGTAGAGGAAGTCGCCCACCAGAACGCTGGCAGCCGGCCCGTGAAGCACGTTGGCAGCCGACTTTCCGCGGCGCATTTCGGCTTCATCCACTACATCGTCATGCAGCAGGGTCGCGGAATGGATGTACTCGACGATCACGCCGGCACGCACCTGGGGGCCGCCCGGAGCGCAGCCCAGGGCCCGGGCGACCAGCATCAGCAGCATCGGCCGGATACGCTTGCCGCCGGAGTTGAGAAGGTACTGGGCCACGCGGCCCACAAGCGGAACGTCGCTTCGCAAGTGGGAGTAGATCAGCCGATTGAGGAGGTTCCAGTCCTTCCCCACCAGCCGCAAGGCCTGCCGGAATACGTCCGCGTTGGACACCACGACAATCATATCAATTCACGGCGCAAAGGGCTCGTCAGCGGCTAGAATTCACGCACCTCGATTCGGAGTTACCGGAAATGCGTCGAACTTGTTATTTTGCTGTGGCTGTCCTGCTGTTTGCGGGCTGTGCTCCATCGGGCCAGGAAGGCTTCGATTATCCCGCCACTACCCGCTCCGAACAGCAGGACGGATATTTCGGCGTGCAGGTTGCCGATCCCTATCGCTGGATGGAGGAACTGGACGCTCCGGAGACTTCCTCCTGGGTAGAGGCGCAGAACGAGATTGCGCTTCCCTACCTGGAGGCCCTGCCGTTACGCGAACGCCTGCGCGACAGGCTGACCGAAGTCTGGAACTACCCGCGGCGTTCCGCGCCGTGGCGCGATGGTCCCTGGTACTTCGAGTTCCGCAATGACGGCCTGCAGGACCACAACGTGCTTTACGTGCTTGACGGAAGAGACGGCGAAGCCCGGATACTGCTGGATCCCAACACCTGGAGTGAGGACGGGACGGTAAACCTGGCCAGCAACTCGGTAAGCCCCAACGGTCGATACATCGCCTATGCCAAGTCCGATGGCGGGTCGGACTGGCGGGACTGGTTCGTGCGGGAGGTCGAAAGCGGAACGGACCTGCCGGAGCACATTACATTTACCAAGTTCACCGGCGTTTCCTGGAACGCGGACGAAAGCGGCTTCTACTACAGCCGTTATCCGGTGGATGAGCAGGGCAAGGGCGACGACCACAAGGCCGTGTCGGTTTACTTTCACGCGCTGGGGATCGATCAGGCCGACGACCGCCTGATTCTTGCGATGCCGCCCGACAAGGGCCGCAATGCCTATGCTTTCGTGACCGAAGACGACGGCTACCTGATGGTCGTGCTGCAGGAGGGATACTTGAGCAATGCCATCCATTACCGGCGCATGGACGAGCCTGATTCCGCCATTCGTCCGCTGCTCGGTGAGTGGGACGGCGTTTACGGATACCTGGCGAACGACGGCGAGACTTTCTATTTTTCGACCAACAAGGACGCGCCGCGGCGAAAGGTGATCGCGCTGAACGTCAATCGGCCGGATGACTGGACGGAGGTGATCCCACAGGGTGAGAACGTCCTGCAGCGCATCGGAGCGGTAGGCGGACGTTTTATCGCTTCCTATCTCAAGGACGTGCAACCCCTGGTGAAGGTCTATGAGACGGACGGCACGGAGGTGGAGGAAATCGAACTGCCGGGCGTCGGGTCGGTGCGGGGTTTCGGTGGCCGATGGGATGATCCGGAGACTTTCTACGTGTTTTCGGGCTTTACCGATCCCGGGGCCGTGTACCGCCACGATGTCGGCAACGGTGAGAGCACACTGCACCATCGCACTGAAACGCCGATAGACGGCTCGCAGTTCGTTAGCAGACAGGTCTTCTACACCAGCAAGGACGGCACCCGCGTGCCCATGTTCCTGGTGCACCACAAGGACCTGCAGGCTACCGGAGATCATCCGACGCTCCTCTACGGTTATGGCGGGTTCAATATTTCACTCATGCCCAGCTACAGCAGTTCCCGACTGGTGTGGCTGGAACAAGGCGGCATGGTCGCCATCCCGAATCTGCGGGGCGGCGGCGAATACGGACGGGAATGGCACCTGGCGGGCACCAGGGAGCGCAAGCAGAATGTGTTTGATGACTTCATTGCCGCCGCCGAGTGGCTGATTGAGGAGGGCTACACGGCGCCGTCGCGGCTGGTCATTCAGGGTCGAAGCAACGGCGGCCTGCTGGTAGGCGCGGTAATGACCCAGCGTCCCGACCTGTTCGGAGCGGCCCTGCCCGGTGTGGGCGTCCTCGACATGCTTCGCTACCACACGGCCAGCGCCAACGCGCGGGCCTGGGGCGATGACTATGGCCTTTCCGAGAACGAAGACGATTTTCGCGCCCAATATGCGTACTCGCCGGTGCATCGCGTAGCGGAAGGCGCCTGCTATCCGCCGACCCTGGTGACGACCGGCGATCATGACGACCGGGTGGCGCCCTGGCACAGCTACAAGTTCGCCGCCGAGCTTCAGCATGCCCAGGGTTGCGGCAACCCGGTGCTGATCCACATCGAAACGCGGGCCGGGCACGGCGCGGGCACTCCGACCTGGATGCGGATTGAAGACATCGCCAATCAATTTGCCTTCGCCGCCAAGTCGGTAGGGATGAACGGCGGCGAGGACGATTGACAATCAGTGTCTGCGGATGGCGGAGCGGCTATAATGCCGGCCCGGCGAGTCTAAGTCGTGGAGAGTCCCGATGTTTGCGGTGATCAGCACCGGTGGTAAGCAATATTGCGTGACCGAAGGTCAGCGCCTGCGCGTTGAGCGTCTGAGTGCGGACGTCGGCGAGGAATTGAACTTCGACGCCATGCTCATCGGTGGCGAAGAGGGGCAGGAGTCAAGGATCGGGACCTCGGGGACGCCGGCCGGCTCGGTGCGGGCAACCGTTTGCGACCATGGCCGGGCGCGCAAGATCGAGGTCATCAAGTTCAAGCGTCGCAAGGACTACCGCCGCACGCTCGGGCACCGCCAGCAATACACGACCGTAGAAATCGCCGGTATCGAACCCGCCGGGGTATCAGGCAAGGAGAGTTGACGGATGGCGCACAAGAAAGCAGCGGGCAGTTCCCGCAACGGCCGCGATTCCGAGTCCAAACGGCTGGGGATCAAGAAATACGGCGGTGAACAGGTTCTCGCCGGCAATATCCTGGTACGGCAGCGGGGCACGGCATTTCACCCGGGCGCCAACGTGGGCCTGGGCCGCGACCACACCCTGTTTGCCATCACCGACGGCGTGGTGAAGTACGAACGCAAGGGCCCGGAGTACCGCCGCTTTGTCTCGGTCCTTCCTTCCTAGCTAGTCCTCACTCTCCGCGACGGAGGGCATCCGGCCGGACCGAGGGCATCCTGTCCTCGCCACGGTCCACAGCAATGAAATTCTCTGACGAAGCCGAAATTCGCGTACGCGCGGGCGACGGCGGCGATGGTTGCGTGAGCTTCCGCCGCGAGAAGTACATTCCGCGCGGGGGCCCCGACGGCGGCGATGGCGGCGACGGCGGTGATGTGACCCTGGTGCTGGATCGAGCGATCAATACGCTGGCGGACTTCCGCGCCCGCAAGGTGTTCCGGGCCGGCAACGGCAGAGCGGGCGCCGGGCGCGAGCGTAGCGGCGCGGCCGGCGGTCACCTTGCGATTCCCGTGCCCGCGGGAACGCGGGTTACCGAGGCCGACACCGGCGAAGTGCTGGGAGAACTGAGTCCGAAGCTGACGGAGTTGCTGGTCGCCCGGGGCGGGCAAGGAGGCCGCGGCAATGTCCGCTTCAAATCAAGCGTCAACCGCGCCCCGCGTCAACACACGCTCGGCACACGGGGCGAGGTGCGCCGCCTGGCGCTCGAATTGACCCTGCTGGCGGACGTCGGATTGCTGGGTTTGCCGAACGCAGGCAAGTCGACCTTGCTTCAGGCGGTCTCCGAGGCACGCCCCAAGGTGGCCGAGTACCCCTTTACCACGCTTCATCCTCAGCTCGGCGTCGTGGCGGTGGGACCGATGCAGAGCTTTGTAATGGCCGACATACCGGGCCTGGTGCCGGGCGCCGCGTCGGGGGTCGGCCTGGGTTCCCGCTTTCTTCGGCACTTGCGGCGCACGCGCCTCCTGTTGCACCTAGTGGACCTGGCTTCCCCCGAGGGCGGCACTGCGCCAGTCGATGCTCTGGCCGAATCGGTGACCACCATCGCCGGCGAACTGGCTGCCTTCGATGAGCGGCTGGCGCAACTGGAACGCTGGCTGGTGTTGAACAAGGCGGACCTCGTCACTGAGGAAGAGGCCGCCACCGTCGGCGCCGCCCTGCTGCGGGAGTTGGACTGGACAGCGCCCGCGTTTACGATTTCCGCCCTCACCCGAACGGGAACCGACGCGCTGACCAAGGCCGCCGTGCAAAGACTGGACACCCTGGAGAAAGACAATGATCCTCACGACCACACCGACCATTGAACACAAGACCATCCGCGAGTACCGAGGAATCGTCACAGGCGAGGCAATCGTCGGCGCCAACATCTTCAAGGACCTCTTCGCTAGCATCCGCGACATCGTGGGCGGGCGGTCCGCCGCCTACGAGAAGGAATTGCGGCGCGCGCGGGAAACTGCGCTGGCCGAAATGTCCGAGGAAGCCCGCGCGAAAGGCGCTAACGCCGTAGTAGGCATCGACCTCGACTACGAAGTCGTAGGCACCGGCGGCAGCATGCTCATGGTCGCCGCCAGCGGCACCGCCGTAACCTTGGGTGCCTTGCGCTGACCCGCCCTGGGAAAGAGGGCATCTTGCCCTTGATGCCGCGGCTGCCCGGAGAGCAGCCTATTCTGCGGTAAGGGCTTTCAGGCGTTTGTTGAGGCGGTGCTTGTGCCGGGCGGCCTTGTTCTGGCCGATGATGCCCTTGCCGGCCATGGAGTCGATGACGGGCTTGGCCTCCTGGTAGGCGGCTGCCGCCTTCTCCGCGTCGCCGGAATCCAGGGCGCGAACGGTCCTGGAGATGGCGGTGCGTAATTTCGAGCGCATCGACATGTTGCGCGAGCGCCGATCAACGGCCTGGCGCGCGCGTTTGGCGGCTTGTGCTGAGTTTGCCATGGGCGCGCATTGTGTCCCAAGGCCCTGGGGCTGTCAACATGATGTACGAACTCACACCATCCACAGTTCAGGCGGCGGTTCAGGTATGGCCCGCCTCCCGGCACAGTGCGTCGATGGCGATGTTGTAGTCCATGCGCTCGCCATCCCAGCCGCAGCGGGCGGTGCGGGCATCGATGTTCAGGCCGCGCGCTGTATTGAGCGCCGCCAGCTGCCGTGCGCCGGAGGCTGCGCAGGTGTTTCCGCGGAAACAGCCTTCGTGTGTTTCGCCCGCCGGCGGGATGGGACGGCCGTCCGGGCGCGTGAACTGGATCTCGCCCTCGTTTACGCGAACGCCATACCCTCCTTCATGCACCTGGCGGTGATGTTGAGAGCACAGGGTGACCAGGTTATCAAGGCTGGTCTCGCCGCCATCGGCCCAATGCCGGATGTGGTGGGCGTGCACATAGCGGGAACGGTCGCAGCCCGGGAAGCGGCAGCCGCCATCGCGAACGCGCAGCGCACGACGGATGGCCGGCGGCACCGCCCGGGTCCGGCGCCCGACCGCCAGCGGCTCGCCGCGGGCGCCCTTGACCACCCCAATCAAGGCCCCGTCGCAGCCCAGCCTCCGCGCCGTCTCCACCGCCACCTTACCGCCGTGCTCAAACGACGCGCCCGTGCTCTCCGGCACATCACACAGCGCGTCGTGGGCGATGTGCACTACCAGTTCATGAGCGCTGGCCGCCGAACCTGAACACTTCCCCGCCATAAACCGCCCGAGGATGTGCTCCAGGGCATCCGCGCGCCGCTGGCCGGCGCTTCTAGGAGGTGTTTCCGCGGAAACATCTGCGGGCTCCTCAAGCTGCGCCTGAGCGGCTTCCAACGCCTTGAGCAGCATCTCGCCCACCTCCGGCGCAAGGCGTGCGTCCAGCCTGACACTGCCGTCGTGCTCCCGCCGGCAGTCCAGGTAGCGCCGCTCGTGTGTGGCTTCGGCTTCATCCCGCTCCAGCACCCGCAGCACCCGCCGAAAGCCCCGCACCGTGCGCTCCACATGCGCCGCCGTGCCGTGCAAGGCAATGTGCAGCAAGGTGTCCTCCGTCTCCGCGGTCGCCGCCCGCGTGAGCGCGCGCACCTTCGAATACGACAGCCGGCCTTCGCCAAAGGCTTGTGCGATCTTCGGCAATGACGTCAAAGCCCGCGCCGTGCGCACCTTCTCTGTCGCCGCCACCCGGCCGATGCCGCACTGCCAGCTCAGCCAATGCGCGCAACTCGCCAGGCCGTGCTGGGCCCAGCCTTCTCTGCGGTCGAACTCCGCAAGCAGGGCCAGAAACTGCGCCGTGGCCGCGTTGATGTGCCCCCACAATCGGGTGATCTGTGCTTCCAGGGCATCAAGGGCTTCGTCTTCGCGAAGTCGGGCGGCAATACGGATGTCGGCATCCGGGTGGGCAAACCGTGCAGCGCCACTCGGGGGACGCTCGGCGTCGCAAACAGGGGCGTGGGAGGAAGTGCAGTGAAGGTCCATTTCGAGGCTCCGTTCAGTCCATTGAGGTGCCCGAACTATACCACGAATAGCCCGTAAAAACAAGTCCTTACGCCATCACCATGGCCCATCCCAAAGGCTGAGTCCGGGGTGTGATTGCACCGCTACGCTCCCTAAGAGAAAAAGGCGCGAAAGTCTCCCCAATCCCAGTCCTACTCGTATCTGAATCCGGACACATGAGACAAGTCTTGGACTCTCGAAATTGCGTACGGTCGCGGCGGCCTGTTATCGTGCCGCTTCTGCGGGCGGCAGCAGGCAGGCTGGTCCCGTAGCGTCCAATTCGTGCCGTCGTAATCGCAAGGAACCGCCATCCGTTCCGAACTTCTAAACCGCAATATCGCGATCCTGGTACTGGCGCAGGCCGTCTCGGTTACAGGAACGGTGGCTGTCGTGGCGATCGGTGGGATTCTTGGCCACAGTCTGGCCGCAAATCCGGCGTTGGCGACCTTGCCCTTGTCGCTGCTGATCGTCGCCACGGCGGTTTCCACGGTGATCGCGTCTTGGACCATGTCCCGCATTGGCCGTGCCAGGGGATTCGCCCTGGGCGCAGCGATCGGCGCTGTGGGCGCCCTTTGCGTTATCGCCGCCGCGGAAGTCCAGAACTTCCCCCTGTTCTGTGGCGCCTCGATGTGTGTCGGTTGCGCGGCCGCTTTTTCGCAGCAGTACCGGTTTGCCGCCACGGAAAGCGTCAGTGCGGCGGCTGCGCCCACAGCGATCTCGATCGTATTGGTTGGCTCGCTGGCCGGGGCGGTTCTTGGCCCCGAACTGGTGGCCCGGGGCGGGGCCTGGATTTCCGGCATACGATTCGGCGGCACTTTCGCCGCAATAGCGGTCTGCTATCTGGTCGCCAGCTTTGCTCTCCTGGGCCTGCGTTCCCTGCCTTCCGCGTCCGGGCACGAGGGGACCGGCGCCGTTCGTCCGCTGCGTACCATTGCGCGGGGCCGCCTGTTCGTCGCCGCCGTTACGGGCGCAGCGATCGGACAGGGGGTCATGGCCTTCATGATGACGGCTGCGCCGCTGGCCATGCACGTGGTTGACCAGTATTCCGTCGAGGAAACGGCGAAGATCATCCAGTACCACGTGCTGGCCATGTATGTTCCTTCGCTCTTCACCGGATTCCTCATCGGGCGATTCGGAGTGGGCCGGATTATGGTGCTGGGTACCTTGCTGCTCGGGGCGACAATCGTTGCCGGGCTGGCCGGCCGGCAAATCATGCACTACGGCGCCGCCATGGTGGCGCTGGGGGTCGGCTGGAATTTCCTGTATGTCGGCGGGACAGCGCTATTGGCGCGGACGCATGGTCCCGCGGAGCGCTTCCGTGTTCAGGCACTGAACGACTTCACCATCTTCGGTACGGCGGCGGTCGGATCGCTGAGTGCCGGCGTCGTCATGCAGCTGCTGGGATGGGACGCTGTGCTTTACGCTTCGCTTGCGCCCATCATCGTAGCGGTGGCCGCCATTGCGTGGGGCCGGCCGGATCGGGAAGCCGCGGTCGCGCGTTGATATACTCCAGCCGCCGAAGCCGAAGGGAACTTGTCCGGATGCGCTACCGACTGTTGATGGCTGCGGCCTTCTTCTCAGGCACGCTTGCACTGTCGAGCGCCTGTTCTCCGATGGCAGCCGGCGCCGCACCGGAGCCGGCCGGCGCCCTGGTGCGCTATACGGAACAACGCGAGCCCTGCGTGGACCGCAACCCATACCGCAATGCGTATTTCGGCGATCTGCATATACACACGTCCTACTCCTACGATGCGCTTCCGCTGGGCGTTACGACCATTCCGGCCGATGCCTACCGCTACGCCCGAGGAAAGGAAATCGTCCTGCCGCCTCACCAGGCGGGAGGCACGGAGACAAGGGTGCAGAAAATCGGTGCCCCGCTGGATTTCGCTGCGGTCACCGACCACGCGGAGTTCCTGGGCGAACTTGAACTGTGCGCGGACGAAAAAAGTGCAGCATACGGAAGTCGGAGCTGCGAGACATACCGCAAGGGCGGGCCTCCTGCGATCCTGGTCATGGCCAGGGGATTGAGCCAGGATCTGCCGTCCCGCAATGCGGACATTTGCGGCGAGGATGGCCGCCTGTGCCTGGAGGCGTCGGCAACCCGGTGGGGCCTTATAGGGCAAATGGCGGAAGAAGCCTACGACCGCTCATCCCGCTGCGAGTTCACGACCTTCGTGGCGTACGAGCACAGCGGCACGCCTGACAACAACCCGTATCACCGCAACGTGATCTTTCGTAACGGCCGGGTTCCCCGATTGCCGACTTCTTACTTCGAGGCGCCCACGGATATCGAACTTTGGGACCGGCTGACCAGCGAGTGTCTTGAAGGCTTGCAGGATTGCGACGTACTGGCGATTCCGCACAGCTCCAATCTCAGTTCCGGCACGCTGTTTTCTTCCAGTGTGGCCGGTTCCGATTCCCGGCTGTCAGGCGGGCAGTTGGCACAAAGGCGCAACAGGCTGGAGCCGGTAATGGAGATCATTCAGCACAAGGGGAGTTCGGAGTGCTTCAATGGTCTTCCGGGCATCCTCGGCGAGCCCGACGTGTTGTGTGACATGGAGCAGCTCCGCCGGTACTATCGCGGCCTGCCGGCCGAAGGCAACGCGCCGCCGATTTGCGATGAGGGCGAGACCGGCCGTGGCGGCGCTCTGAATATCGGATGCGTCTCGAAGAACGATTTCTTTCGTAGCGTGCTGCTGACCGGCTTGCAGAACAACAAGACGACGGGCGTGAATCCGTACAAGTTCGGCGTCATCGGTTCCACCGATACCCATCTTTCCACTGCGGGCGCGGCCGGTGAGTCCGGCTGGCAAGGGCATACCGTTTCGGAAACCGATAGGGTCGAGCGCCTGACGGCCAACAGGGTGCATGCCAGCGGGCTCTACACCAACCCGGGCGGTCTGGCGGGAATCTGGGCGGTCGAGAATTCGCGCGATGCGCTTTTCGATGCGCTGCAGCGGCGTGAAGTGTTCGGTACGTCGGGCCCCCGCATCCGGCCAAGGCTTTTTGGGGGCTGGGATTTCCCGGATTCGGCGTGCGCATCTCCCGCTCAGACCGGCTACGCGGGAGGAGTCCCGATGGGAGCGGACTTGCCGGAGCGAACCTCAAAGAGGGCCCCGCGATTTGTCGCGATGGCCGAGCGTGACGCGGCCAGCGCGCCCCTGCTGCGTCTACAGGTGATCAAGGGATGGGTCGACGAGAGCGACCAGGCCCATTACAAGGTGTTCGACGTGGCGGGCGATGCGGAATCTGCCGGCTCCCTGGAACTTGATACAGGGGAATGGAACGGGCCCGGCCACGATTCGCTCTGCACGGTCTTCGAAGACCCCGAATTCGATCCTGCGCAGGCCAGCTACTACTACATGCGAGCTGTAGAAACGCCGTCGCTGCGCTGGAGCTGGCGCCAGTGCCTGGAGCTACCGCCCGAGCAGCGGCCTGCGGAGTGCGAAAACAGCGCGCCCAAAGTGACTCAGGAACTGGCCTGGACTTCTCCGATCTGGTACCAGCCCGAAGGCCAATAGAAGCGCTGCCCCCGGGCAAGAGGGCTTCCAGCGCTCCCGCCAACGGATAAAATCGCCCGATGCCGTACGCAATTCAAGTAGACCGGGCCGGCGGCCCGGAAGTCATGGAGTGGCGCGCCGTGGAATCGGGCGCCCCCGGTCCGGGTCAGGTGCTGCTGCGCAACCGGGCCATAGGTTTCAATTTCATCGACATTTACTTCCGGACCGGGGTGTATCCCCTGGAATATCCCAGCGGCCTGGGATCGGAGGGAGCCGGTGACGTCCTGGCGGTGGGCGAGGGCGTAAACGATATCAATCCCGGTGATCGGGTGGCCTATTGCACGCCGCCCGTAGGGTCGTACGCGGAAGAGAGGGTTTATCCGGCTGACCGCCTGGTTCCGCTTCCCGACGAAGTCAGCTATGAACAGGCGGCGGCGATGATGCTGAAGGGGCTGACGAGCTGGTATCTGCTTCATCACAGTTATCCCGTGCAGGCTGGCGACACCGTGCTCCTGTATGCCGCGGCCGGTGGAGTAGGGCAGATCGCCGCGCGATGGGCGGCCTTGCTGGGCGCCCGCGTGATCGGTGTGGTGGGCAGCGGCGACAAGGTCGAAACTGCCCGCAACGCCGGCTGTGCCGAGGTCGTGCTGGGCGATGATCCCGGCTTTGTCGACAGGGTCCGCGAACTGAGCGGCGGCGGCGTGGCAGCGGTGTACGACTCGCTGGGCAAGGATTCATTCATGCAGTCGCTGGACTGCCTGCGTCCCCTGGGCACGATGGTGACGTTTGGCAACGCGACCGGCCTGGTGGAGCCGATAGCGCCGATTGAGCTGGCGCGCCGGGGCTCCCTGAAACTGACGCGACCGATTCTGTTCGACTTCGTCTCAACCCAGGAACAACTGCGCGCCGCTGCGGCAACGCTGTTCGAGCAGGTGGGCTCCGGCGCCCTGACGATTCAAGTCGGTCAGCGCTTTGCTTTGCAGGATGCCGCACAAGCACACCGCGATGCCGCGGCCCGCCGCACCATGGGATCAACAATCCTGATTCCCTGACCCGAGAAACACTGCGTTCTACCAGGTGAACTCCTTGACTACGTCCAGCACAAAGACCCGGCGGCGGAAATCCACCCGCGACGAGTCCACGCCCTGGAAGTTGTCAATGAACGGGAAATCCTTGTCGAACAGGTTCTCAATGCCAAGCGTGAAGCGCCAGCCCGCGTCGTACAGATGGTAAGTGCCCTGGACGTCCACTGTGGTGTAGCTGCTCACATCGCGGCGCAGTGCCTGTTCGGCGGTATTCTCGTAATCTGACGAATGTCGTATGGTTACGCCCGCCTGCCAGTTCCGCCAATCCCAGTCCAGATAAAAATTGGCTCGCAATTCCGGCGGACCCTGGTGCGTTCCTTGCCGGTTCAGTGGTTCCACTCCCGGCGCGGCAGTTTCCTTGAGGGTAAGAGTTCGCGTTGCCTGCATGCCCGCCACGAAGTCGCCGTAGCTGGAGCTGAAGTTCATCCGCACTTCGACATCCACGGACTCGTTGAGGCTACCCGACAGGTTGCCGTCCTGGTCCGAAAGTAGAATGAGCACGCCTTCAGCATTGCGCTCCACCAGCCCGGGGAACAAATGCGCATTTTCGAGCGCAAAAGTTCCCGGGTAGCCCAGGGCGCCCCAAATGCTGCCGATCTTGTCGGTGAAATCAGTCCGGTTGTAGTTCGCGGACAGGAAAAGGCCCGGCACGCCCGGAGGCGAAACCTCAAAGCCAACGCTGATGTTGTCGGAAACCTGCGAATTCAGGTTTGGGTTGCCTCCCAGCCCGATAACGGGGAATACTGGGACAAAGGGGCCGCCGTTGGCTGCCGGATTCAGCGGATCGAAAATCGCGAAGAACGGTGGCGTATGAGGCGGGTTGAGAAAGTCGGGAGGGCTGAACAGTGCCTGCAGCGTGGGCGCCTGAAAGGCCTCGCCCCAGGTCCCGCGAAGCTTCAGATACTCCACCGGATACCAAACCAGGCCGACTTTCGGTACGAAGTCACTGAAAGTGCGGGTCCTGCCGGGATTTTCGGGGCCGTCGAATGGACCGGCAATTTCGTATTTGTCATAGCGCCCGTTCACGTTCAGGTTGAGCTGATGAATGCCGGGCCTTCCCTGAGCAATCGGAATGGAAAATTCGGCAAACAACGCAGTGTTGTCCGATTCCGGAACGATGTCCGGTGCGCCCGGAAACCGGAACGTGAAGGGATTGAGGCCGAAGTCCTCGAAATCCAGCGTGTCGGTGCGCAGCTCGCCGCCCAGGGCAAAGCGTACCTCGCCCGCGGGCAATTCCAACAAGGCGCCGTCCGCATTCAAGGAAATGACCTCTTGTGATTGCGAGCGGTTGCCCCTGTCGTCATCCCCTTGAAACTGCATCAGGTCGTCCAGTTGGACGGAACCATCGCCAAACGGGTTGAAGGCCGTGGCTTGATCCGGACTGGCAAGCGCCTCCACGAATTTCACCCCCTCCGGCGTTCTCGTGTCGGTGTTGAAGGTTCCGAAGTATGTGTTGTAGATACTGTTCTCACCGTAGCTGTATCCGAGGCGTGCCTGCCAGTCACGAACCGGCAGGTCCCAGTTAAGGGTTGCTGAGAGGTCATATCGATCTGACTCGGTGAAGCGTACGAACGGGCGTAACTTGCCTTCGGCGATCTCGCGCTCCAGGCTGTACGCCGCGTATACGGGTGCGCCCAGGGTGTTGTAAAAGTTGCTGGTGGGTACCCTCCCGCTAAAGGACTGTCCATGGGATTCGTTCGAATCGTCTTGCTCGCTGTAAACCCCGCTGAAATCAATGGAAATGGTGCTGGTCAATTGCTGGGTCAGGTTCAGATAGGTTCCCAGATGGTCGCCGGAAGGCGTTGCGTCGCTCGGGCCCAGCAATGACGCACCGCTAGGTACGTTTGCGTAATTTCCAGTCCGCGTTTGCCATTCCTCGTTGCTGATGTAGAGGATGTCATCGACGTTGATGTTGGTGCCGTCTCCGGCAGGTAGCACGGCTACGCGGGTCCCAGGAGGCGCGTTGGGGGGGAACGGCCCAAACCGCAACAAGAGCGGGGGCTGCGAATAGGTAGCAGGGAAACGTCTTCCGCCCTGTTGGCTAAAATCTCCATCGATGTCAATGCCCGCATCACCGGCTATGACCGCATCCTCCTGCTGGAAATTTACTGACGCGGTAAGCGAGCCTGTGTCCCAGGCCAGCCCCAAAGTCTGTTCTGCAACCTTTCGGTGGCCTCCCGAACTGCTGCTCTCGTAACGCAAGGACGATTCCGCGCCGCGGTAGTTTTTCTTGAGAATGAAATTCACTACACCGCCTACGGCGTCGGAGCCATACACTGCGCTGGCACCGTCGGTTAGCACTTCAATACGCTCAATGGCAGAGAATGGGACCGTTGAGACGTCTGTGAAGGTGCCGAATTCCGCCGGAGATGCCGCTATGCGCTTTCCATTTACCAGCACCAGGGTGGATCCTTCGCCCAAGCCGCGCAGGTTAATGGTGACCAGGCCTTGGGCAAAACGCGGCGAATGGTTGTCAAAACTTCCGCCGGAGGTCATTGTCGAGTAGTTCTGCGGAATGTAGCGAAGGATGTCCTCAATGTCCTGAAGGCCGCGGCGGTCGATTTCCTCCCGGGTAAGCACAAATATCGGGGAAGCGCTCACGCCGCCACGCAATCGGCTGCCGGTTACGGTTTGCACCTGCAACTCAAGCGCCTCGTCTTCGTCGGCGTCCTCGCTGTCCTGGGCCATGACCATGGCCGGTGTGGCAACAATCAGCAGTAGCGCCATCAGGCAGCGCACGGAAATTAGATTCGACATCGTGTGTCCCCTTTAGAAATTGGCCAAAGCCAAGCGCAATGATCGCCAGACTCCCCTCAGCCGAAGATTATTGCAACGGTTACTTACCTTAACCTTACGGCTATGGACGCGCAATAACAGCGGGTGGCGATCTTGGCTCTCAGGCGACCGTCGTCGGCCATCCGCGAAATTTCGTTCTGGGCCCTAACCCTTGTACCTATTGTTGGCTGCACTCGTCGTGATTCGTGCACGAACACGTGCGATTCCGCGCGATTTTCGGGCGTAAGGCCATGTAGACTTGAAGGATGGACTGGATGGGACAGATCGCCCTGGCGGCGCTTATCGGCGGCCTGTTTGCCTGGCTCCGCGCCGACCTGGCTTCAATGCGAAAGGAGCTGCGGGGAGACATGCAAAAGCAGCGTGCCGAACTGCGGGGTGACATCCAGGAGCAGGGCACCAAGCTGCAGGGAGACATTTCGCTCCTGGGCAAGGAGGTGGCCGGGCTGCGCGAGCGGATGGCGCACATGGAAGGACTTCTCGAGGGTTTGCGCGACGCAGTGGCCGGCACGCGAGCTGCCTGAAAGGCCCCGCTCCCGGGGTCAGCCGTTGGGGCGGATGATGATCTTGCCGTCGCGGGCCGAACCGGTGCGTCCGGCATGGGCGAAGGCTTCCTGCCATTCATCCAGGCTGTAGCGTGCCGCGATCTTGGCGCTCAGGCGGCCGTCCGCCGCCATCAGGGCGATCTCGTCTTGTAGCTCGTCGATTTCCTCTTCGGTGCGCGTGGCGAAGCAGCGCGTCGTGGACATGCCGCACAGGCGGATGTCGTGCAGGAACATCTGCCAGAAATCGATCTGGCAGGGCTGGTCGGTCAGGGTCCCGTAATTCACGATAAGCCCGCCGTCCGCCAGGCAATTGGCCATGCGCATGACCGCTTCGCCGGCGATCGCGTCGATGCCGAGTCGAATGTCGGCCCCGCCGGTGGCCTGGCGAATGCGTTCCGGAAGGTCTGGTCCATCCAAAACGACCGCATCGGCGCCCAGGTCCTTCAGTTCCTGAACAACCTCTTCCCGCCGCACGAGATTGACCGTGCGATAGCCCCACCTGGCCGCGAGAACGATCAAATAACGCCCGACATTGGAATTGGCCGCATCCTGCAGCACCCATTCGCCTTGCTCGAGGTCGACGAAGTCCTGCAGCAGGGTCCAGGCCGTCGCGCCGTTGATATTTGACAAAACGAGCTGCTCCGCATCGCCGGCCGGCGCACGCCGCATGCCCATGTCGTTCCTGTGGACCCGCACGTATTCGGAAAAAGTCCCGCAACCCAGCGGAAGAAACACGCGGTCGCCGGCTGCGTAGCCGCAATCGGTCCCGGCTCCCACGACTTTTCCCACGCCCTCGAAGCCGGGCGTGACGGGCAGGGGACGGCGCAAGGCATCAATGCCCTGCACCAGCTTGATATCGGCGATGTGCATCGCGCTGGCTTCCAGCCTGACGATGACCTCGCCGGGGCCGGGATCGCCGAGCTCGACCTCTTCGAGGCGAACAACCTCAGCCGGCTCGCCGTTTTGGTCGAACCTAAGCCGGCGTGTCCGCATCGGTGCGGTATCTGTCCAGCAGTTCTTCGCTGAGGCCGAATTCCCGGGCCAGTCCTTCGAACAGCTTGCCGGTTACGGCGTCCTCGCCGCGGTCGCGGAGTGTGCCTTCCACCTGGCCCCTGACCATCTTTTGCAGGGCCTTGGGCACCCCGTTGAGCATTTCCTGCGCCTGGGCGTCCCACTCCATCGCCTCGGCCTCTGCGGTTTCTTCCTCGGCCTCGTCGGCTACCGGTTCCACCTCGATATCCGGCGGATCGCCCAGCTCGTGCATGACGACGTCGTGGGTTGAGGTGTAGAAGTAGTACTTGCGCTTCTCGTCGCCCAGTCCCACCGGCAGGTTCATGGCCGGCAGACGCTCGGCGCGCGGCAGCTTGGCCAGGCCCTTGTCCATCACGATGGCTTCCATCTTGCCAAGCACATGGCCCTGGGTGCGGTCGAGTTCGTAGATCTTGTCGACCGAGCATTCGATGATCTGCGGGCATTCGGCGATGCTCGGAGGTTTGACCTTGCGCGACGGAATCATCGTGTAGTTGGTGTAATCCAGTTCGTTGGCGCCCTCGGGATAGAAGCGCCCGGTTTCCATCATGTCTTCGAGCGTGTCGTAGGAAGGGCAGTTGATCACGAATTCGCCGGTTTGGCGGATGTTGTGGAAGGTGTCCGACGTGTTGCGGAAACCCAGCAGGATGCGCGGAGTCTTGTGCATCACGTCGTGCTGCATGATGTGCGAGTAGGCCCCGGCGTTTATCCGGCCGTGCTTGTCCAGCGTGGTGACGATGGTGATGAGCTTGGGGAAAATCCAGTAATCCGAATACCAAAATGGCCGGATCCGCACTTCTTCCTTCTCGGGAAGGTCATTGGCTATAGCGTCCATGGGGCAGAAGTATAGCCCTCATCGTGCGCAATCAATCCGCGGCCGCCGTTAAACTGCCGGCTGGGATGACTGACCTGAAGAAGAAGCAGGGCTTGCTGGGTTCCTGGTCGCAGGTGGCGGGGCTGACCACCGTTTCGCGAGTGCTGGGATTGGCGCGGGAGATCGCTTTCGCGCGGTTCCTGGGCGCCGGCGTAGTCATGGACGCCTTCATCGTGGCGTTTCGCATCCCGAGCCTGTTCCGCCACTTCTTTGCCGAGGGCGCGCTGACGCAGAGCTTCGTGCCGGTTTATTCGGAGCGCATGGAGAAAGGCGACAAGGAAGAGTTAGAGGACCTGCTGGGGCGCGTGATGGGCACGCTTGGCGCGTTGGTTGCGACCGTATCGCTGATCGGAGTGATTTTCGCACCTGTATTCGTGTGGTTGTTCGCATTGGGCTTCGCGCTGGAAGGTGGTGAATCCTACGAACAGGCGGTATCGATGCTGCGCCGCACATTCCCCTACCTGTTCTTCATATCGATCACGGCAATGCTTGCGGCGGCCTTGAATGCGCACCGCAAATTCGCCGCCGCCGCCTTCACGCCGGTCCTGATGAACATCTGCCTCATAGCGGCGGCCAGCCTCTACGCGATACAGGCAGAGCCGCAAGGCACGGTGCTGGGTTGGGGCGTTTTTGTTGCCGGCCTGGCGCAGATGCTGTTTCTGCTGGTGTTTGCGCGTCGCACCTGTGGCAAGTTCCGGCCGCAATGGGGATGGCGCGACTCCAGGGTGCGCCGAATCCTCACCTTGATGGTGCCGGTGATCATCGGTTCGTCGGCGGCACAGGTGGGCGTGCTGCTGGACACTGTTCTCGCCAGCTTCCTGGCATCGGGAAGCCTCAGCTGGCTGAATTATTCGCAGCGACTCATGGAGTTTCCATTGGGTGTATTCGGCGTCGCGCTGGCAACCGTAGCGCTGCCCAAGCTGTCGCGGCTGCATGCGGCGGGTGAGCGGGATGACTACCTGGCTTCCACGGGCTGGGCGATCCGGTCGGGCCTGGCGATTTCCGTGCCGTGCGCAGCCGGGCTGTTCATCCTGGCGGAACCGATCATGGCCACGCTTTTCTTCGGCGGAGAATTCAATCTTCAGGACGTGCAGATGGCGGCCTTGAGCCTCAAGGCCTACGCGTTGGGGCTGCCGGGCCTGATCGGGATCAAGACGCTGGTGCCGTCGTTCTTTGCCCGCCAGGAAATGAAAACGCCGGTACGGGTCGCCATCCTCGCGCTTGGCTGCAAGTTTGCCGTGACCCTGCCGCTTTTGTGGTTCTGGCTGGCGCGGGAGATGCATGCGCCGCACACGGTGCTGGCTGCCGGCACAGCTCTGGGCGCTACGATCAATGGCGTCGCCCTGTGGCTGCTGTTCCGCCGCCAGGACCCGGAAGGCAAGCGGGGGGCCATGTTCAAGCCTTTGCTGCGGATCGCAGTGGCGGCGGCCGTGATCTGCCTGCTGCTGGCCGAATTCGCCCCGGATGCCGCTCGCTGGACGGAGGTATCGCTCACCACCCGTGGCCTTTGGATGCTGGCCTGCGCGGGCGGCGCGGCGGCGGCGTATTTCGTTTGCCTGCACGTAACCGGTCACCGCTGGCGCGATACGGCCTAGTTTACGGCTACGAGTTCTCGATAGGGGTATGATAGTTCCCGATATGGGAACTAAAGGTACGGAACGGATACCTGCAAGCGGTCTGGCCGGCGCCTTGTTCACGCCTGTGCAGCAGCGTGTGCTGGGATTGCTCTTCGGCCAGCCGGAGCGCAAGTTCCAAAGCGCTGATCTCATTAGATTGGCGAGTTCCGGCACTGGCGCGACGCACCGCCTGGCTAAAAGGCTGGCGGCGTCGGGCCTGGTGCGGATGAGTCGAGACGGTCGCCAGATCTACTATCAGGCCAATTCCCAGTCTCCCGTATTCGGGGAACTGGTCGGGTTGGTTCAAAAGACGGTTGGCCTCGTAGGCCCTTTGCGTCAGGCCCTGCAACCTATGGCAATCCACATACATGCTGCCTTCGTGTTCGGTTCCGTAGCTGCGGGCCGGGATCGAGGTGACAGCGACATCGACCTGATGGTGGTAGCCGGCGATGCGCTCAGCTATGCGGATCTGTACGCGGCGGTGCAAACTGCAGAGTCGGAGTTGGGACGAACCGTCAATCCGACAATAGTTACCCCCGCGCAATGGTGGGAGAAACGGGCAAGGGCCGACGGGTTCCTAGCGCGAGTTGTCGGCCGGCCGCGTTTGCCGATATTTGGGGACGAAGGTGACATCCCGGTCCCTTGATAATCTGGTCCGCATTGGCAGTCTCACGAAGGAAACTCCGAGGGCCGACGAACTCAAGGGCTTGCTCACATCGGCCCTGGCAAGGCTGGCGGACGCCAAGCGGCCTGAACTGTCCTTCGCCAGCCGTTTTGATTTGGCCTACGGCGCCGCACACGCGCTGGCCCTTTACGTTTTGCGCCAAGCGGGCTATCGATCAGACGTTCGCTACGTGGTGTTTCAGGTGCTGCCGCACACCGCGGGGTTGGAGACGGTTTATTGGCGCGTACTTGCCAAGGCGCATGAGAACCGCAATGTGGCCGAGTACGAAGGCTATCTTGAACGGGACGAGCGTCTCCTGGCGGAAACGCTCGACGCCGCCAGTTGCCTGCTGTCGATCATTCAGAAGAGGCAAGAGTCACAGGCCGGCTAATGCCAAAGGGGCTACCCGATTTCACCGAAGCTCAGTGCAGCAGCCTCTCGCGGCATGCTCGCACCGGAGATCATCGCCTCCTATAATTCTTCCACTGGAGGAAATATTCCCAGGACCACAAGGAATTCAGTCGAGCAAGCGATGCTCCTTCTTCGCCGAATCTCCAGCTTGCCGGCCTCACTGGACCACGGAAGCGTCGTCACGGTAGGCGGCTACGATGGCATGCACCTGGGACACCTGCATGTCCTGTACCGGGTTCATGACGCCGCCGTCAAGCGAAATCTGACCGCAATCGTATTCAGTTTCGAGCCTTCGCCCAAGGAATACCTGGCGCAGGGAGAGCCTCCCGGGCGGCTGATGACCCTTCGCGAGAAATACGCAGCCTTGAGTTTCGCGGGAATCGATGTCTTGTACTGCCCGCCGTTCGATGAGTCGATGCGCCGGCTCGCGCCCGATGCGTTCATGCAGGATGTTCTGGTCGGGTTGCTGAACGTCCGGCACGTCATCCAGGGCCCCAACTTCCGGTTTGGTTATAAGCGCCGCGGGGGGATAGGCACGCTGCGGGAGGCGGGTGCGAAGCACGGTTTCAGCGTGGAAGAGGCGCCGCCGTTTCGGATCGACGGCCGGCGCGTGTCAAGTTCGCGCGTGCGCCAGGCCCTGGCGAATTCCGATTTGCGGCTGGCCGCAAGGCTCCTGGGACGGCCGTTCTGCATGGGCGGTCGCGTAGTCCGGGGCTTGAATATCGGTGCGGCCCGACTGGGGTATCCGACCGCGAACATTCGGCTCAAGGGACGTAACAGTCCGCTGGACGGCATTTTCGCCGTGCGCGTGCATGGCGCCGCGGATGAACCCCTGGCGGGTGTCGCCAGCATCGGTTTTCGGCCCACGGTCGGCGGCACGGAGAAAATCCTGGAGGCCCACATCTTCGATTTCAGCGGCGACCTCTACGGGCGGTTTCTGGACGTGGAACCGGTAGTGAAGCTGCGTGATGAAGTTCATTTCGAGAATCTCGATGAATTGCGCGAGCAGATGGACCGGGACGCAGATCAGGCCCGCGAACTCTTGCGCGCGGCGTAGCGCTTCGTCACACTTCCGTCTCAAGCACCCACCCCAGCCATGCCCGACTATCGTGACACTCTGAACCTGCCGCGTACGGCCTTTCCGATGCGCGCGAACCTGGCGCGCCGCGAGCCGGAAATGCTGCGCGAATGGGAGCAGAGCGGGCGTTACGCGCGGATTCGCGAGAACATGCAGGGGCGCAGGAAATTCGTGCTACTGGATGGGCCGCCGTACGCGAACGGATCGATCCACATCGGACACGCGTATAACAAGGTACTCAAGGACATCATCGTCAAGTCGAGGATCCTCGACGGCTACGACGCGCCCTACGTTCCCGGCTGGGACTGCCACGGCCTGCCGATCGAGGTCCGGGTGGAACGGGAGCTGGGTCACAAGGCGGCTGCGCTCGACGGCGCGCGCTTCCGTGAAGCCTGCCGGCAATATGCGGCGGGGCAGATTGACGGTCAGCGCAGGGATTTTCGCCGCCTGGGCGTGCTGGGCGAATGGGAGCGGCCCTATCTGACCATGGCGGCGCGCTACGAAGCCAACCAGATTCGCGCTTTCGCCGAGATCTACGCCCGCGGGCACGTGTATCGCGGACACAAGCCGGTGCACTGGTGCCTGGATTGCGGGTCCGCGCTTGCGGAGGCGGAAGTCGAGTACGAGAACAGGACCTCAATCGCCGTGGACGTGCGCTTCCTGGCGAATGACCCTGCCGACTTCTACGGGCGTATCGACGGGGTGGAGGATAGCGGTGCGCCCTTGTATGTCCCGATATGGACCACCACGCCGTGGACGCTTCCGGCCAACCAGGCGGTGGTCTTGAGCGATACCTTCGACTACGTTCTGCTGGAGGCGGAGATCGACGGCAGGACCGAGCGCCTGGTGCTGGCGCGAGGGCTGGCCGAAGACGCCATGAAGCGCTATGGAGTGACGGGCGGGGCAAGGGAACTGGCGCCGCTGAAGGGCGGGCAACTCAAGGGCCTCGAGCTCCGCCATCCCTTCTACGATCGTCTTTCGCCGGTCCTTACAGCGGACTATGTCACGCTGGACACTGGCACCGGTGCCGTGCACACCGCGCCGGCGCACGGGATCGACGATTTTGCGCTGTGCAGCAAGGCTGGTTTGCCGCTTGACAATCCGCTGGACACGGACGGCCATTTCCTGGCGAGCACCGGACTGGTGGGCGGCATGCATGTGGAGAAAGCGGACCGCAGGATTCCCGACATTCTGGCGGAGCGGGGCACGCTGCTTTGCCGGGAGGACTATGTTCACGCCTATCCGCATTGCTGGCGTCATCACCGGCCGCTGTTGTTCACCGCCACTCCGCAGTGGTTTGTGGGACTGGACCGGGCCGGCCTGCGCGAGGCGGCGGCGAGCGCCGTCGAGGGAGTCGACTGGTATCCGGACTGGGCCGAGCAGCGCATCGGCGGAATGATCGAGACGCGTCCTGACTGGTGTATTTCGCGGAGCCGCTCGTGGGGCGTGCCCCTGCCGTTGCTGGTCGACCGCGAGACCGGCGAGCCGCATCCCGATTCGGCGCGCCTGATGTCGGAGATTGCCCTGCGGATGGACGACAAGGGAATCGAGGCCTGGTTTGAGCTGAATCCGGCCGACCTGCTGGGAGACGAGGCCGAGCGCTACCGCAAGGTCACCGACGTCATGGACGTATGGATGGATTCGGGACTGGTGCACCGTTGCGTGGGCGCCGAGCATCCGGAAATCGACAACCCCGCGGACCTCTACGTGGAAGGCTCGGACCAGCACCGCGGCTGGTTTCAGTCCTCGTTGCTGACTTCCGTTGCGATTGACGGCCGCGCGCCCTATCACGCGGTGCTGACGCACGGGTTCGCGGTGGATGAGCAGGGCCGCAAGCAGTCCAAGTCCCTGGGCAATGTGGTGGATCCGCGCAAAGTGGTGGACAAGCTGGGCGCCGACGTGTTGCGTCTTTGGGTGCTGACCAGCGACTACCGTCGCGAGGTGAGCATTTCGCCGGACATCCTGACGCGCGTCTCCGACGCCTACCGCCGACTGCGCAACACGGCGCGTTTCCTGCTCGGCAATCTACGCGATTTTGACCCGCGGCAGCATGCCGTCGCGCCCGAAGAGGCGGTCGATCTTGACCTGTGGGCGCTGCGCCGGGCAAGCGAGCTTGACGAAGCCGTGTGGAAGCACTACCGCAACTACGAGTTCCACCCGATCTTTCAGCAACTGCATAACTTCTGCGTCGTCGATATGGGCAACTTCTACCTCGACGTGATCAAGGACCGCCTTTACACCATGCCGGAGGACAGTCACGGCAGGCGATCGGCGCAAACCACACTGTGGCACCTGGGGGAATGCCTGGCCCGCTGGCTGGCGCCGGTGCTCAGTTTCACCGCCGAGGAATTCTGGCGGGACCTGCCCGGCAAGCGGCCCGAATCGGTGTTCATGTCCGATCCCTACGAGCTGCCGGACTTGCCGCAGTGCCAGGCGAATTGGGGAGCATTGCGGGAGATGCGCTCGCGTGTGCTTGGCGTGGTGGAAGAAGCGCGCCAGAGCGGCCAGGTCGGATCGTCGCTGGAGGCGGAACTGACGGTCCCGGCGGCTGAGGCGGCATTGCCCGCCCTACAGCAACTCGGTGACGAACTGCGATTCGTGTTCATCTCCGCAGCCGTGCAACTGGAGCCGGGAGAAGCGGAGCAGGAGCCGGTGTGCCGGGCGAGCGAGCACCCCAAATGCGAGCGCTGCTGGCACCGCGCCCCGGTCCGGCCCCAAGGCGAGGACTACGAGGGATTGTGCGACCGCTGCGTCTTGAATCTCGGCGGTGAAGGCGAGGTGCGCGTATGGGCATGAGAGTACCGCGTTTCAGGACCTTGCTCTTTATCTCCGCAGCATTGGTGGTGGCAGACCAATGGGTAAAATGGATCGTGGCAACTCGGGTCTTCGAAGGCCAGCGCATTGAGGTATTGCCGTTCTTCGACCTGGTGCGTTGGCACAATACGGGGGCCGCGTTCGGCATCTTTTCCAGCGCTTCGGGATGGCAGAACGGGCTTTTCCTGGTTCTCGGGCTGGTCCTGGTTGGATTTTTGGTATCGATGATGCGCAAGGCCGCGGCCAGCGGCGATGCGTTCTGGGCATTGGGTCTGTCCCTGATGATCGGCGGCGCGGTGGGCAATCTCATCGATCGCGTCGCACGGGGCTACGTGCTGGACTTCGTTTCGCTGCACTACGGAAACTGGTTCTTCCCGGCCTTCAATGTCGCGGACTCCGCCATTACGGTCGGCGTGGTGCTGGTGCTGGTGCAGCTGTTGCGCCAGAGTCGTTCCCGAGCCTAAGGCCAGCAGTCAGCGCTGCTGTCTTCTCCGTCGGCGTCTTCAGCGGCGCGCAGCCTGGTGGAATCCAGCCGAAACACCCGGCACTGCTCATCGTTGGCCTGGGGACCATCCGGATCGGCGCTTGCGTTGACTTCGTAACCTGCGGCCAGGTCGCCATCCAGCGCCTCCAGGCCCAGCCGGTAATAGCCGCGTTCCGTGCCGCTCACGCCCAGACCATCCGGGGCGGCAACGGCCAGTTCGCCCGCACCTGCATAGCGGCCGTTCTCCAGGTAAAAACGCTCCTGGAGCACCGCGATACGAATCAATGCATCGGTTGCGTCCATCCGCCGCGCCCGTTCAACCTGGCGGTTCCATAGCGGCACCGCCGCTGCGGTAAGCAGGCCGAGGATGGCCAGTACCACCAGCAACTCCGTAAGGCTGAAACCTCGAGGCGTCCCCATTCAGCCCGCGGCCTCTCGCCAATAGCGCCGGACCGGAGGCATTGCGGTTTCTTCCGGGCAGCCTTCGTCCTGGCGGCAGACTTCGATGGAGTCGGTCAAGGGTGCATCCGGCAAGCCGGGCGCCACCAGCAGAAACCCCACCACCAGGGCCGCCTGCGCTCGCGGACCCGCGCGCCCAACGGCGCTGATTTCAAAATGCAGGGCGCGCCCGGGTGATCGTTCCTTATCCACGCCTGAGGGAACCGGCGTTGTCTCGACGTGGCGCACAGTCCAATCCACGCAACGCGAGGCGATTCGGCAGTAGCGTCCGGTCTGCGTGCCGGAAAGACGGAACCGGTCAGCCGCAAGCGCCCTGCTGACACCAGTCTCGGCTAGCGCAACTGCTTCCGCATACTCTCTTGCATTGCGAACCTGCAGCCATTGCAGCGCCACGTCACCCTGGCCCGCAACCGCCAGCAGTGAAAGGACCGCCAGCACCATCAGCACCAGGGCCATTACGATGCCCCGCTCGGAGTTGTCGCGGCTAGCGGGCATTGGCAACCACCTCGCTGCCGCTGACGAGCAGGCGTCGCCGGGAGTCGCTGAAGCGCCGGGCTGCCTGATCCGCGTAGGTGTACGACCTGGTGTCGCGATACCCCGCCTCTTGCGTATCACTTCGCAGCAGCACCCAGAACCGAACGGCCACAACGGGCGCATCCCCGGACTCCCCGGGGTCCACCACACGGTCGGCCAGGCCATCGCGGTCGGTATCCAGCGCCAGGCGTACCTGCAAGTCCTCCACTCCCGACAGGATTTCCTCGTCGCGCAGGGTCCTGCCGCGCACCAGGGTCTTGCGGCGCAGCGAAGGCGTCCCGGCGTCCCGGCTCGAGCGCGCGGACACGTACCAGGCATGTACGACAAGGTCCCGTAATTCGGTTGCGCCGTCCAGCGAGGGCGGCGCGCCACCCGAGAACACCACCGCCTCGCGCCGGGAGGAGAGAACCTGCAGCTTGCGGGCATCGGCAGCAGAGGTCTCGGAGGCGGCACGCCGTATTTCCAGCACGTCGGCTCCCGGTTGCCGGCGGTTCCGGAACGGGGCACAGGGCAGGAGCCATGCATCGTTACCGGCGGCCACGTATTGCTCCAGCCGCAGGGCCCAGTCGCTCGCGTCCGTACTGCCGCAGCGCACGCTTGCAGCGGTTCCCAGGCGCAGGACTTCGTGATCGGCATGCAGTCCCCAGAACCCCGCCGAGCGGATGTCGGCACGCAGCAGGTCGAGAACGAAACGGGCCTGTTCCTCAAGCCTGTGCAGGTTGTCGGCGACCTGGCTGCTCCGGCGCAACTGTTGGGCGGAGGAAAAAACGCCCAGTAACAACAGGCTCGATACAGCCATCGAGACCAGCAACTCCGCCAGGCTTCCGCCTCGCTCGGTGTTCGCCTGCCTGATCATCGTCCCAGCCAGCAGACCAGCCGGCCTGGCTCACCCGAACTCAGGGGCCAGCGCAGTTCCATCCTGTACGCCGGCGGGGACCCGCCAACGGCGCTGGCCTCGCATTGCAGTCCCGGTAGAGTGCTTGCGGCCTGTCGTTGCCAGGATCGGAAGTCTTCACCACTCAATGCGGAAGGATTAGCCTGGATACGTGCGGAAAGGTCCTCCGCCAGCATTTGAGCCAGGAAGTGGCTGTGCGCTGCCCGGCTTTCGCGCAGGCGATCGGTGACCAGGGCGGCAGCGCCCAGCACGCCCAGGCTGAACAGTGCAACCGCCAGCAAGGTCTCCACAAGGCTGAAGCCAGGTTCGCCGTCAACTGGGCGGGCAGGGCAACGGATCGCCATCGCTGGTGGTTCGGGCCAGGCGGGGCCGGCCGATGTTGTTGATGATCACGGCGCGGGCTTTGCTGCTGCCGCGACGGTCGCAAAAGATCATTGTTCCGTTGGTGGAGCGCCCGCGGAAAGGCCGGAACACGAACTGGGTGCGATTGGCGCTGATGGTCAGACCGGCCCTGCCTCGCGATCGATAGAGGATCGATCCCGGCGGCGGCGCGTAGGGTGCCGTTCCGCGCGGGCCGTCATGCACGATCCATCCGGTATCCCATTCTTCGACGCCGCCACATTGCTGACCATCCGCGCTGGGGCACATGATCGTGTCCCGGCCCCGTTCGGTGGCCGTGCGGCGCGCCAGATGCAGGCTGCGGACCATTCCATTGATCGTCGTGCTCCGCTGCAGATTGAGCATTCCGGTTGCGATTACGGGCTGAGTCAGGAGGACTGCAATGGCGCTTACCGACAGTGCGACCAGAATTTCCAAAAGCGTGTAGCCACGCATCATGCGATCCCTTGCTTGCGCCGTTTCCGCGGGCGCGTATCCAAGAATAGGCAGGTTGCCGGCGCGGCTGAAGGCGGCAAACGCGCGCATTCATGCACAAATTCCCGGAATTCCGATTGCGATACAATCCGCCCGTTCAAGCGTAGCGGCGATCCCTTTTGCGCATGGCCTTGCGGGAAAGCCCAAGCCGCTGGCCGGACCGGCCGGAATAGCTCAGCTGGTAGAGCAACGCATTCGTAATGCGTAGGTCGTCAGTTCGAATCTGACTTCCGGCACCACCTCACTCTAACTATTGCAAGCGAAAGTTCTCTTGAGAGGTTGATATATAGATATACTTTCTTGAATAAAAATATATTTATATATATACTTCAAAGAGTTGAATGACAATAGATAGATAAACTTATGAATGTCAGGCAAACCGCCAGATGGCAATATGCCCGAATTGTCGATGAGGCGAGTGAACACGTCCTGGGGCTTAAGGCGCCGCGCGAAGGGTGGCTCACAACGATGCGCAAAGCCCTCGGCATGTCGGCGCCGCAGCTTGCCCACCGTGCGCAAGTGTCAAGATCTGCAATTTACCAGGCAGAGCGCAAAGAACGCGAAGGGGGCATCACCATCAGGCAAATGGAGAAGCTGGCCGACTCGCTTGGCGGGCGCTTCGTTTACGCGATCGTGCCGGACGAAGGTTCCGTTAGAGCTCATATACATAAGCAAGCTAGCGCCAAGGCCGCAAGTATTGTTCGCCGTGCCAGTTCTCATATGGCACTGGAAAAACAATCGTTGCCCGACAATCAGGTTTCGAAGGAGATTGAGAGACTGGCCGACAATCTCGCCCGGGACCTGCCGCCTGGACTTTGGGACAAGGCGTGACATTTGCTTATCCTCCAGGAGCAACGCCACTTGCCCCGGACGAGTTGACTGGCCTGAAGTTTGGGCACATAAGCGCACGCGGGGAGTTGGATGAACTGGAACAGGCCAATATTGCGCAGGGCTTGCTTTGGCTGGAAAGGATTCGCAGGAGAGATGTTCTGAGCGAAGACTTTATGCGCACATTACACAAGAGGCTATTCGGTGATGTATGGCGGTGGGCGGGAACTTTTCGCACACACGAAACGAATATTGGTTGTGCTCCATTTGATATCGCTCCCAAACTCCACATGCTGCTGGATGACGCACGAATCTGGGCCGAAGACCGAGTCTATCCGCCCCTTGAGGCGGCGGCTCGCTTCCACCACCGAATGGTTCAAATCCATCTTTTCCCCAATGGCAATGGTCGTCACGCCCGCATAGCCGCCGATATTTTTCTGGAACGCCATTTTGAATGTCCTGCCATTGATTGGACGGACGGGTTCGACTTGCAAGCGGACAATATGCGTCGAGATGCCTACATCAAGGCGTTGCAATGCGCTGACAAAGGTCAACTGGAACCGCTATTGGAATTCGTCGGCCTGCAAACGTGAACAGGCCCTGGACCGGCTGCGATTTTCGCGAGCTTGGGGTAGCCACGATTGTTCTGGGCTTGTGGGTTCCGCTGCTGCCATAAAATGCGGACCAGGAGCTTATGAGACTCATCATCGGAATTTCAGGCGCCAGCGGCGTGATCTACGGCATTCGGTTGCTGGAGACGTTGCGGGCGGCGCCGGAAGTGGAAACTCACCTTGTAGTGAGTAACGGCGGCAAGGTCAATATCGCGCTGGAGACGGACTGGAAGGTCCGGGACGTGGAGGCTCTGGCGGATGTGGTCTATGCGGACAGCGACGTCGCGGCAACGATCGCGAGCGGCTCTTTTCGCACCGGCGGTATGATCGTGGCGCCCTGCTCGATGAAAACGCTGTCCGCGATTGCCAATTCCTATGCGGCGAACCTGCTGGTCCGCGCGGCTGACGTGACGCTGAAGGAGCAGCGCAAGCTGGTGCTGGTGCCTCGCGAGACCCCGCTGCACGCGGGACATTTGCGGCTGATGCGCGAGGCGGCGCTGATGGGCGCCGTAGTGGCGCCTCCGGTTCCGGGTTTCTATGCCAGGCCGGAAACGGTGGACGACATCGTCAACCACAGCGTGGGCCGGATCATGGACCTGTTCGGCCTGGATACCGGACTGGTGCGCCGCTGGCCCGGGGGCAAGCAGGCGGCGAAAAGCTAAGGAATGTCAGGCGCTGGGCGGGCGCCGGGCGCAGGTGGTCCAGTGGCGAATCCGCCAATCGTCGTCTATTTTCTCGGCCACCAGGGTGCCCATGCCCTCCTTGGTGCGCCTTTGCCCGTCCCTGACGGCAGAGGCGCGGAAAACGAACACGCCGTAGGAAAGACCGCCGTTGCCGAAGGCGTGCACCAGCTGCGCCTTGTATTCCATGTCCTTGAGCATGTTCAGTTCGAGGCTCAAGTGATTCTGGTCATAGTCCTCCCAGCCGTAATTGGGATAGCTGGATTCGACACTCAGGAATTCCCCGTCCGTACGCATGCACGCCTCGACTTCGGAAAGCTCCGATGACTCGACGCCCTTCGCGTAACGGTCCAGCAATTCCTGCAGTTCCTTCTGGATTCCGCTCAGCGATTCTGCGGGGCCGAGCACGGGCATGTCGGATATGGGGCGCGTCACCCACGCCGGCATTTCTCTTCCACCTGGTGCGGCCATTGCGATGTCTCCTCTCGTTCGTGTAGCCGGAGCAACTTTACCCCACACAAACTGCAACAGCTAGAATTGCGCGCCATGAACGAGAGGAAGACGGCCATCGTAACGGGATCGGCCACAGGTGTCGGCGCTGCCACGGCAGAATTGCTGGCGGCGCGCGGCTGCAACGTCGTCGTGAACTACACTCGCAGCGAGAAAGAGGCGCGTGAAACCGCCGCGCGTTGCGAAGGGTCCGGCGCGGAAACGCGGGTAGTGCAGGCGGACGTTTCCGACGACGACGCGTGCAAGGCCATGGCCGCGACAGCCATGGATGCCTGGGGGCGGATCGACTACCTGGTCAACAATGCCGGCAGGACGAAATTCAATCCCTTTGGCAAGCTGGACGGCATCGACAAGCAGGATTTCCTGGACATTTATGCGGTCAACGTGGTGGGCGCGTACCAGATGATCCGCGCGGTGGAGCCGCATATGCGCGCGCAGGGCAGGGGCGCTGTGGTGAACAACTCCTCGGTCGGTGGCGTTACCGGAATTGCGTCCTCGATTCCGTATGCCGCCTCAAAGGCTGCGCTGAACCTCATGACCAAGTCCCTGGCCCACGTGCTCGGGCCGGAAATCCGGATCAACAGCGTGGCGCCCGGCATGATCCAGACGCGATGGCTGCAGGGAGGTATGGGCGACGAGGCGTACCAGAACATGCTTGAGTTCGCCAGCTCCATCTTGCCGCTGAAGGAAGTGGCCATGCCCGAACAGGTAGCCGAGGTCATCGTCTGGTTCCTTGAAGGCGCGCCGCTGGTTACCGGTGAAACGCTGGTTGCCGACAGCGGAGCGAACTTAGGCCAATTGCCGCCGCTGTCCACCGGCGAATAGGACCAACAAGCAGGAACAACCCGTTGCGGTGACGTCAGCCCCGGAAAGCGCCGATAAAGCGGCGGCATTGAAGGCGCGGCTGCGTCTGCCTGCGTTCGCCGCCCCGATGTTCCTTGTCTCCGGGCCGGAACTGGTCATCGAGGCCTGCAAGGGCGGCATCATCGGCGCGTTTCCGTCACTCAATGCCCGCCCATTGGCGACCCTCGAGGAATGGCTGAAGCAAATCTCGCGAACGCTTGCCGAGGCGGAGCGGGAGAAACCCGGCAGGATCGCACCCTGGGCCGTAAATCTGATCGTGCACCGCAGCAACAAGCGGCTGGCCGAGGACCTCGAGCTCACGGTCAGGTATCAGGCGCCGATGGTGATCAGTTCGCTCGGCAGCCCCAGGCTGGTGCGTGAGCAAGTGCATTCGTACGGCGGATTGCTGTTTTGCGACGTCAACAGCCTTTTCTACGCGCGCAAGGCCGCCGATGCCGGTGCCGATGGCCTGATCCTGGTGGCGGCGGGCGCCGGCGGTCATACCGGCATGCTCACCCCTTTTGCTTTCCTCGCCGAAGTCCGCAAGTTCTTCGACGGCCCGATCGTTATGGCCGGCGGCCTTTCCTCCGGCGCTGACGTGGCGGCCGCCATCGCCATGGGCGCGGACTTCGCGTATATCGGCACCAGGTTCATTGCGGTTAAGGAGAGCCTGGCTTCGGGGTCCTACAAGCAGATGCTGGTTGACAGCGGTGCGGACGACCTGGTGCTGACCGCTTACTTCACCGGCGTGCCCGCCAACTATCTGAAGCCGAGCGTGGAAAACGCCGGAATTGATCCGGATGAATTGCGCCGCGCCAAGCCCGACATCCAGTTCGACAACGAGGAGAAGCGCTCAAGGGCGTGGCGGGACATCTGGTCGGCCGGGCAGGGCGTGGGATCGGTTGAACGGGTGCTGTCCACCGCCGAACTGATCCAGGAACTTGAGGACGGCTACCGTAACGCGGTAGCGCGCCTGAAAGGGGAATAAACGGGCGTTTTTGCTACGCGCCGAGGATCACGAGGATATCCTCGTTGGTGTTGATGGATTCCCGGTAGTACTCGCGCGCCGCCTCTTCAACGACGCGGCCGTAAGCGTCAACACCGTCTTCCAGCGCCTTTGCCGTGCGGTCGCGCTTTTCCCGCACCATATCGGCCGCGGTCTTGCCCTCATGGTTCACTGCGTCGAGATCCATTCCGTGATCGACGAACATCGACACGACATCGCCGTAACCATAGTAGGCGGCCCAGTGCAGCATGTTCCAGCCGTTCTCGTTGGATTGCGCGGGATCCATTCCGCGATCGAGGAACTCGCCGATCAGCTCGGGATCGTCCATCAGAACGACCATGCGGCCGAGAGCATAGCGCTGGCTTGTGTTTGCCGCCGGGTCCGCACCGGCGTCCAGCACGGCGCGAACGCATCCACCGCCTTCGAGCTTGTAGGACCGGACGATCGAAAGGTACAGCGGCGATGCACCGTCAGGGTCGGTTCGATTCAGAGCGTGGGGATCTTCGACTAATGCGGCAACGAATTCTTCGCACCTTCCCAGGCCGACCAGGTCTCGCGTGCTTGGCTGTGCGCCATGAGCCAGGGCAAGCTCGATCTGCTCGTTCTGCCGGTAGTTCGGGCTGTTGAGGATCAGTGACAGGGGGGTTTGGCCGTTCTCCAGCGGATCGGACATCAGCGTCGGATAGGCTTCCAACGCGGTCTTCAGGTCCTGGATCCGCCGTGACAGGATGAAGTGCCGGCGAAACGGGTCTTCGTCCAGGAGTTGCAGCGAGACTTCCAGCGTAGATCTGTCGTCAATCAATGCCTCCAGGTATTGAACGTAGACCTCCCGAGGCTGGGGGCTGACGATTCGTTCCTGTTCCTCACCGTGGTTGAAAAAAAGGATGTGAGGCACGCCGTTCACACCGAGCCGCTGGTAGATTTCGGGGTCTTCATCGATGTCCAGCTTGAAGACCTTCGCACGCCCGGCCATTTCCGGGTACAGGCTCATGATGATCGGATCCACGACCTTGCAGGGCACGCACCATGTAGCGGTGAAATCGACCAGCACGGGCAGGTCGGATTGAATCACTTCCGTGTCGAAGGTCTCGGTGGTGACGTAAGTGACCGTTGGTCCCGGATCGCCAGGATTCGCCTCTATGGCAGCCGATGCCGGCTCATCGACCTCACCGCTGCAGGCAGCCAGCATCAGGGAAAGGCAGACAGTTACTGTTGCTTTGAAGTACATGGGTGTTTTCCTCAAGAGCCCGACGAACCCCGGTGAGAACCATAGATCATGAACCTGACAATAACCTGATGGTAGTTCGCTAGCCTGTGGGCCAGCGCGGGTGGTGCAGGTCGATTACGTAATCGTGTGAGTGCCGCGCAGGCTCGTGGCGGTGCTTGTGGCTGTGAGGCTCCTGGCCTTCGCCGCCTTCATGGGCGTGCTGGTGGTGGCGGTCGTGAAAATGCTTGTGCGTATGGTCCAGTGCCGTATGCTCGTGCATGACTTCCTGGTGGTCCTTGCGCGGCCATAGCTTCGCGCCGGCCAGCGCCAGCACGATGCAGATCGTTCCCAGAATCAATCCGGCGGTCGAGAGCCCCAGGGTCGAACCCAGCCAACCGGCAAGCGGGTAGCCGACCAGCCAGGCGGCATGCGACAGAGAGAAATGGGCCGAGAAATACGCGGGCAGATCGGCGGGGCTGGAGGACCGGTTGATGACCCGTCCCGCGGGCGTATAGACCCATGACCCGCCCGCGCCCATGACTGCCCACATTACCAACACCGGCGCCAGGCCCGGCGCCAGTATCAGGAACAGCGCGGCGAAACCGGCCAGGAGCGCTCCCCGGGTCATCAGTTGCCGGCTCTTGATCCGGCGAAGAAGCAACGGGGTGGTCAGTGCCGCGGCCATCGAACCCGCGCCGTAGGCCAGCATGGTGACGGCCACCAGGAATTCCTCGCCGCCGAGTTCGCTGCGCACATAGTCCACGTTGTTCACGAGCACAGCGCCACTGACCATCGCGGCGGCGAAATACAGTACCAGGAGCGCGCGCAGCCTGGGCGTGGCCAGGTAGGAACGCAAACCAAAGGTGACGTCGTCGAGCATGCCGCCGGTGCGTTCCACCGGCGCGACGGCCGGAAGACGGGTGATGACGATCAGCAGCGCCGAGATCAGGAAGGCCGCGGAATTCAGCTCGAACAACAGTTCGAAGCCGCCGCCGGCGGCCATCAGCACAATGGCCAGCATCATGCTGCCGACGGTCTCCAGGTCGTAGGCCATGCGGGTCCAGGAAAGCGCCCGCGTGTAGGTGGCGTTATCGGGCAATACGGTCGGGATAATTGCCTGGAACACCGGCTTGAACGCAGCGGAGAGCGCCTGCACGGCAAAGATCAGCAGGTAGATCTGCCATTCCATCGTGACGAAGGGCAACAGCAGCACAAGGCCGGCCCGCAAAACGTCGCTGGTCACGAGAATGGACTTGCGCGAGGTCCGATGCGCCAGGCCACCGCAGATCGGCGCAAGGAACACGTAGGCCACCATCTTGATCGACAGCGCGGTAGCCAGCACCGGAGCCGCTTGACCGCCGGTCAATCGATACGCGAGCAATTGCAGGCCCACGGTGCTTAACCCGGTTCCGACCAGCGCAATGACCTGGGCCGCGAACAGGCGCCGGAAACCCGCGTATCGAAACGGGTTGTCCTGCATCGGGATGCTGCTGCTCATTTGTCGCTATGCCTCGTTCCCGCGGGGGGCGCATAAAGGCGCCGCAGCTCCGTTTTCAGTAGTTTGCCTTGCGGGCTGATCGGCAATTCGCTGACGATTCTCACGCGCTTGGGGACCTTGTAGCGTGCCAGGTTGGCACGGCATTGCTCCACGACCTCGTCCTCGGTCACTTGCATTCCCTGGCGCGGCAGGACCAGCGCCAGGCCGACCTCGCCCCACTTCGCGTCGGGCACGCCGATCACGCCAACCATGCTCACCGACGGCATCCTTACCACCACGTGCTCGATTTCCGCCGGGTAGATGTTCTCGCCGCCGGAAATGAACATGTCCTTGAGGCGGTCCACGATGGTCAGCGTTCCGTTCCCGTCCATGCGGCCCCCGTCGCCGGTGCGGAACCAGCCGTTGATCCATGAAGCGGCCGTTCGCTCCGGGTCGCGCCAGTAGCCCGGCGTGACGCCGGGGCCCCGCAGCTGGATTTCACCCACTTCGCCCCGCGGCAGTTCCTTTCCCTGGTCGTCTCCGACCTGTACCTCCACGTGCATCATCGCGTGTCCCGCCGAACCCAGCATCTCGTGGGCGCGGTGCGGCGGAGTCAGCGTCACGCTGAAGACCTCCGTGAGGCCATACGACTGTGCCAGTGCCACGCCCTTGGCTTCCCAGGTGCGGAGCAGCTGCATGGACACCGGGGCGCTGCCGACGCCCAGGCACTCCAGCGTCGGAAAGCTCGCGCCCTCGAACTCCGGCAGCTCGCTCATCATCGTGTAATGCGTGGGCACGCCGACGCAGTGGGTAATACCCATTTCAGCATCGGTCAGGTAGCTCAGGCACTTGCGGGCGTCCCAGCGGGGCATTACGTAGACGCACCCGCCGTAGTGGAACAGCGCAGTAGCTGAACCGTTCAAGCCTGCGGTGTGGAACAAGGGCGCATAGGTCAGGCTGACGGAATTCCGCGACAATCCAGCGTGCAGGGCAGCGCAGAGCACCGTGTTCAGAACCATTCGGTAGTTGTACATCACACCCTTGGGCCGGCCTGTCGTGCCGGAGGTGTACAGGAGGCAATTCAGGTCATCGCCGCCAAGGTCCGGCATCACGGCTTCCGGCCGGTTACCCGCAATCAGACGCTCGTGGTCCGAATCGCTGCCCGAACGGCGTATGAGCGGGGCTCCCCGGTCCCATCCCGCGGCCAGCGGTGCGTATTGCTCGTCGCAGAAAACCACTTTCGGCTCCGCGTGCAGCAGGATGTCGGCGATCTCCACCGTGTGCAGGCGCCAGTTGAGCGGCAGGAAAATCGCGCCCAGCTTCCAGCTGGCGAACATGAGTTCGTAGAAATCGGTGCTGTTGTCGGCGATGATGGCCACCCGGTCGCCTTTTCCCACGCCATGTTCGGCAGCCAGGCCGGTAGCGAGCCGGGTGCTGCGGTCGTTGAATTCGGCATAACTGAAACGCCGTCCGGTTCCAAGATCGACACAGGCGGGGGAGTCGGCGTTGTAGCGGGCGTGGTAGGCCAGCCAGTCGTAAATCTTGTCGCTCACGTCGTTCAAGGGTTGCGCCGCGCCCCGGCCCGTGGAAAGAAACGCTAAATTGCATTAGGCTGCGCGTTTACGCAAGTGCCGACGGGAGGAACGTAATGGCATACGAGGATTTTCGGGCTTACCTGGACCTGCTGGAAGAGCGCGGTGACCTGCGCCGGGTTTCGGAACCGCTGTCGGTGGCGCTGGGCAAGTCCGATCTGCAGCCGCTCATGGCGCTGCTGCACGGCGGCCCCAATCGGGCGTTGATTCTGGACAATCTGACCGGCTATAACACGCCCGGCGTTCCGGTGGCCTTCAATCCCTATGGTTCGCGCGAGCGCACCGCGCTTTGCATCGACGAGGAGGACGTGCTCGACGCCAAGCGCAAGCTCGCTCGCGTGCTTGCGGACCCTGCGGGCTGGCACAAGCCGGTGATGGTGGACCGGGAGAACGCACCGTGCAAGGAGGTCGTGATTCCCGAGCACGAGGTGTCGCTGGGCAAGCAAATTCCTCACGTGTGGTTCGGCAAGGAGGGGCCGGCCTACATCACCAACGGCATCGCGATCACCAAGGACCCCGAAACTGGCGCCCGCAACGTGGGCTGGTACCGGCACACTCAGCTCTGGAACGCCCAGCATCCGGCCGGCGGCGAGTATTCGCAACACAACCAGGACCGCAGCCTGGCGGTCTTCGTCTACTGGAACCCGCCGATGAACCACGGCGGCCTGCACCTGGCCAAGGCCATTGCCGCCGGCAAGAAACTGGAAATAGCGATTGCCTGCAACTGCGATCCGGCGGTGCATCTGGCTTCGGCCACCGGCCTGCCGTTTGGCCAGGACGAGTACGACTTTGCCGGCGGTTTGCGCGGCAGCCCGCTGGAACTTGTGAAGTGCGACACGGTGGATATTGAAGTCCCCGCCACCGCCGAATACGTGCTGGAAGGAGAGTTTCTCCCCGGGCAGCAGGAGGAAATCGGCTGGCATTCCAACCCGTTGGGCTATTACGACAAGGTGCAGGTGTTCCCGCTGATGCAGGTCAATCACATCACGCATCGCAAGGACCCGATCTGGCACTCGACCATGGAGATGGTCCCGCCGTTCGATCACAACTACCTGGCGCTATTGCCGGTGGAAGGCGAGGTCTTGAGCGACCTGAGCCGCAAGATCCCGGAGGTCAAGGACGTGGTCGTGACGCCCAACATGACCTACATCGTGCAATTGAGCGTCGACGGCGCCACCAAGCCGCACTCGGAATTCGGCAAGTATGTGCTGCACGCCGTGTGGGGCGCGGCCGGGCGTTGGGGGCGCACCGCCAAGCTGGTAATCGTGGTGGGCCCCGACGTCGATCCGTACGACCTGAAATCCGTGGAGTGGGCGATCATGACCCGGGTGCAGCCGGTCTCGGACATCATCATGAACAAATCGGGGCAGGCGTTCGTGCTCGATCCATCGGCGCCCAAGTCGGCCCAGGGCGTTCCGGTGCAGTCCGAGCAGATGGGCATTGACGCAACGATCAAGATTCCCGAGCGCTTCATGGACTATCCCGAAGTCAGCCTGGCCGACCCGGAGGACGTAGCGGCGCTGGCCAAGCGTCTGGGCGACGCCGTGGACTAGGCCTTGGCTGCCTCGATCGATCTCACCGCGCTACCCAGGCTGACCAGTCGCGAGGCGGTGGGCGGCGAGTTGGTTTCGGTGGACGCGGAGGGAGGTTCGGCGGTGGCGCGCTACCAGCCCCCTGCGCAGCTGGCGAACCCCATCGGCTCGCTGCAAGGTGGTTTCGCGGTGGCCATGCTGGACGACATCAGTGGTTCCACCACCTGGTTTGCCTGCGGCGGGCGCCCTTTTACGACTGCGCAGATCTCGGTGAACTTCCTGCAGGCCGTGCCCATGGGTGAGCCGCTGCTTGGGGAAGCCCGCATCGTGCAAAGTGGGCGCCGCCAGGCCGTGGTCGAGGCGGAATTGAAGCGCGAAGAGGACGATTCCCTGCTGGTCCGCGCCACGGTAATGAACGTCTTTCTGAAGTAGCGGGAGGGCTCGCGCCCAGCACCGGGACCATGACAAACGACCACTCCGGCCCGCCCATGGAAGCGGTGCGCGAGGATGCGCGGAGGGCACTGCGCGAGGACATCGGCGCAGGCGATGTTTCGGCTCAACTGCTTTCCGAATCCGCCGTTGCGAAAGCAGTGGTGGTTGCACGTGAGGCCTGTGTGCTGTGCGGGCGCGACTGGTTCGAGGAGGTGTTTCGCGCTTGCGATGCGCGTGTCGCCGTGAGATGGCATGTCACGGAAGGCGGAACCACCAGGGCAGGCGAGCCGGTTTGCGAGCTTGAGGGCCCTGTTCGTGGGCTTCTGAGCGGCGAGCGGTCGGCGCTGAATTTCCTGCAGATGCTGTCGGCCGTGGCTTCGAGTACGCGGAGCATGGTCGAGAAGTTGGCGGGAACGCGCGCGGTCCTCCTGGACACCCGCAAGACGCTCCCCGGGTTGCGGGCAGCCCAGAAATACGCGGTTCGGGTGGGCGGCGGGAGCAATCACCGCATGGGGCTCTATGACGCGGTCCTGCTGAAGGAAAACCATATCGCCGCGGCCGGCGGCGTGCGCGAGGCGCTACAGGCGGCTCATGATCGAGAAGGCGGCCTTGCGATCACGGTAGAGGTGCAGGACATTGCGGAACTTGCGGAGGCGCTGGATGCCGGCGCCGAGTGGGTGATGCTGGACAACTTTTCGATGGATCAACTCGCCGCCGCCGTGCGTGAGCGCGACAGGCGGGGCCGGGAGGTGATCCTGGAAGCCTCGGGGGGCTTTGGAGCGCACAACATCGCCGCTGTTGCGGCAACCGGTGTGGACCGCATTTCCGTCGGCGCGTTGACCAAGAACATAAGGGCCTGCGACTTCTCCATGCGCATCACGCCCTGACCCCGGGAGGGAGGGCTGGAAGCCCTCGCGCCCAGCTAGAACATCATGCCGTGGCCGGCGCCCACCATGCTCGCAAGCATCGGAATCGAAAGCAGCGTATTGGTGCGGGAAAACAGGAATGCGGTGCGCCGGGCCTTGTTGATCTCCTCGGCGCTGGCTTCCACCATCCCCAGCACTTTCTTCTGGTTGGGCCAGATGATTATCCATACGTTGAACAGCATTACGGTACCCAGCCATGCCCCGATGCCGATGGTCAGCCCATACATGGCATCGCCGCCGTCGGGCACTATCCCAAGCGTCAAGGCGTTTATGGCATCGCCCGTATGCAGCAGGAAAGTCGCGCCGGCCAGCCAGGTAATCAGCGCCGCCCACCGAAACCACCACAAGGCACGGGGCGCAATGTAGCGCGTAATGGCCGCGCCACTGGGACCGCCGTCGTCGGATGCGGCTTCGGACAAAGCCTGCACCTGGACGAAGTTGAAGTAGTACAGCAATCCGACCCAGGTAATGCCGGCGAACACATGCAGCCAGATCAGGAATGCGTTGACCACGTTGGCGCCGGCCATCGAACTGCCGGTGGCCGCCGCCACGAACATGATGACCAGAGAAATCACGAGGCCGCCTACCAGCGTGCCGGTAAGGGTATTCAATGGGTTCATAACGTCCCCTTCACGTTAATTTCCGAGAAACGGATTGTGCCACAAGTGAAGGTAGCGAACTTGCGGCAATTTGCGGTACTCGTCATGTGCCCTATGATGCGCCGTGACAAAAGGCCGCAAGGCGCACATGGATGCGTTGTGGGTTTTGCCGGCATACTTCGGAATGAAACGGGGGAAAACGGATCATGGCAATTATTCGGCGCATTCTGGGCGCGTATTCTCTGGTAACGGCCGCCGTTGTCGGCGTGTTCTTCTTCATAACGCCGCTTTATGACGACGGCAGCACGGGCTATCCCACCTGGACCCTCCTCAACTGGTTCATGGCGCCGGCAGTGCTGATTTCGTTCGTAGCGAGCCTTAACTGGAAACTCGGGTTGCGCAAGGCCGACGACGGCAACGCCGATCTCAAACGCTATCTCGAAGTCAACGTGCTGTTCTACAGCGCCCTGGTACTGAGCTTGTGGTTTCTCTCAAACTGGCTGGGCGACATGGTCGGCGAGGAAGTATCGCTGCTCTGGTCCTTCATCGATCCCTTGTATGTTGCCGTTACAGGAGCCTGCGGCGTGCGCCTCTGGCGCTCCGCAGCCTCATGACCACCCTGTCATTTGCTCTGTAAGGCGCCTGTTCCGGAGCGATCTTCGGGCTCGCGCTGCTGAGCGCCCCTCGACACCTGTCCGGACAAGATTCCTTCAATGCGCGCTACGCGCTCGCTCAGAGCGACTCACCTCTCGCGCGAACGCCAGAATCGACCAAGCTCTTCCGCGTAAAGAGGCCAACAATGGGTGCGCTGCGGATTGAAGAGCCCGAAGTTGTTGGGGAGGTGGGTCTGAAGCCAGAGGCATTTCTTCGAGTCCGGCTTGAGTTCGATGAGGCCGGTTTCGTAGCGAGCGGCAAGCCGGAAGCGAGGATCACTTTCTACTCGACGCTGAACATGCCGTCGGACAGGAAAGCTCTCGAGAATCGCGTCTTTCGCCCGGCCGCCTTGCGTCACTACGACATCCGGATTCAGGATGCGTAGCTCTCCCGGGATGAAGCGGCGGCAGTTCTTGAACAAGGTCGAGTCAGCCGATTGCCTCCCTGGCTTGTTTTGGCAGCACTTCGCACTGTTGACGTGGGCAAAGTAGAGCCGGGTATCGTCGAACTGGAGCTGCGCGTCGAACTGGTGGAGCAGTTCCAACGCCATTTCGTGTGTGCGGTACCAGTGCGTATTCTTCGGTAGTGCCGCTACATCGCCGAACACTCCGCACGCGAAGGACAACTAAAGTCGACTGGCGATATTCCGTGTGCCCCGTAGAAGGCGGTGAGTCTTTCGAGCATGCTTCCTCCAATTTGCGTGGGTGCACGCAGCGATCTAACGGGCGGCCAAAAACTCTGATATATCAATAGCAGCTTGTTGGAGTATGGCGCGAAGGGTGCCTTCCGGCATGTCTCTTGCGTGGCGGGGTACCGTGACTTTCCTGCCGGAGGCATGTCGCCAGACTTCGTGACTGCCCGGGCCCTGGCGATCAAACTCGTAACCTAACAGCCGTAAGCGCCGTGCGACCTCACGGTACCGAAAGCCGGCGAGCCGTCCCACTACGGTACGCTGACGGGCACTAACAGTTCTTTTACTTCTTCCTCCAGTTCGACCAATGCGGGTGGCAAGGGATCTCCGTGCGCAAGACAGGACTCGGCAATTTTCCGGGCCAGGCCCTGCGCGATCTCGGTGGTCTCGGCGATCGTGCGGCCTTCTGCGACCAAACCGGGAACATCGGCGCTTGTGGCCAGGTAGCCACCTTCTTCCAGCGGCTTGATCTGAAGCTTGATCGTCACTTCATTAGCGCCATCATAGGCGGCTTGCTCTTTGTTCGCGCTCTTCGACATGTTCGGCATCTTTCCAGTTCGCCCTAACGGACCGGGACTTTCCACGTTGGATGATTTCCGGTCAGATTTGGAATTCAAGAACCTAGTTTAATCCGTCAACGGGAGAAATGAACATGGAACAATTGATGAGGGGGGATGTCGATTACGGCAGGGTCTTGACCCCGGCGCGCCGGGCCGCCTTGACCAGCGGCTTGTCAAGCGACGCGAGTTCCAGGTAGGAGGCGTCATGGGTGGTCAGGCCGTGGGACCGGGCAAGCACCAGTATCTCCCGGCAGGCTGCCAGCTGCGCCGAGGTGATGCGTTTCGCGCGTTCCGCCGCCGTCAGGACATTGCCGATTTCCAGACGCCAGAGAACGCCCACGCTCCCAGGGAGGCAGGCTGCCGGGAGCGGGAATTAAGTAGAGAAGCGCGGTGGGTGGCCTATAATTGACAGGTTATTCGGAAACTGACCCAGAGCTATGCAGGACAAGCAGTTAGAGCAGCGCATCAGCAAGCAGATCGAAGGTTTTCCGCTGCTGTTGTACATGAAAGGATCACCCGATTTTCCCCAGTGCGGGTTCTCCGCGCAGGTCGTGGCGGCGCTCAGGCAGTGCGGAAAGCGCTTCGCCTACGTGGACATTCTGCAGGATCAGGATCTGCGTCAGGGGCTGAAGGAATTCTCGAACTGGCCCACTTTTCCGCAGCTTTACGTTCGCGGCGAACTGGTGGGCGGCGCCGATATCGTCACCCAGATGGCCCGCAGCGGTGAATTGGGGGAACTGGTCCAGGAACTGGACTAGCGCAGGGCGGGGTTGGACTGCTCGTTGATCCGGTTTACTGCGTCGCAGAACAATTGAGCGCAGCACTGGGCATCGTAGAGGGCCGAATGGGCGCGATCCTCGTTCCACTCCAAGCCGGCGGCCTTGACGGCCAGGCTCATTACGGTCTGGCCGTACACCGCGCCGCCCAGCGTGCAGGTGTCGAAGACGCTGAAGCGATGAAACGGGTTGCGCTTGATGCCGCTGCGCTTGATCGCTGCATTTAGCACGGCCAGGTCGAAATGCGCGTTGTGACCCACCAATATGGCGCGTGAGCAGCCCGTCGCCTTGAGTTCCCTTCGCACGACGCGGAATACCCGTCGCAAGGCCTCACGTTCCGGGACCGCCGGGCGCAAGGGGTGGTGCGGCTTGATCCGGTTAATGCGCAGCGCCTCTTGGTCGATCTCGGCGCCCTCGAAGGGCAGCACATGGAGCCAGACGTTTTCGGTCGGCGACAACTGGCCGTCGTCGCCCACCGTAAACAGCACCGCCGAGATTTCCAGCAGGGCGTTGGTTTCGGGATTGATGCCGCTGGTTTCCACGTCAACGGCCACCGGCATGAATCCGCGAAAACGATTTTTCAGGGTCCAGGGAGCTTGCATCGGAACTGCCGGGAGAGCCCGGCCTCATCACACTCAAGAAGTAATTTTGCCTGTTTGATTCTATGCCAGACGATCCCCAACTGCGAGCCAATCTTTTACACGACAGCGACCCGCTGGAGACCCGCGAGTGGCTGGAATCCATCGACTCGGTCCTGCGCACCCAGGGCCCCGAGCGCGCGGCGTTTCTGCTCAACCGCATCACCGACCGGGCCCGCCGCTCCGGCGCGCACATGGCTTATGCCGCCAACACCGCCTATCTCAACACCATCGACCGCTCCGACCAGCCCGAGTATCCCGGCGACGTGGCGATGGAGCGGAGGATCGAGAACTACATTCGCTGGAATGCCATGGCGATGGTGGTTCACGCCAACCGCAAGAGCTCGGAATACGGCGGCCATATCGCCACTTATGCTTCGGCGGCCACGCTCTACGAGGTGGGCTTCAATCATTTCTGGCGGGCGCCGACCAAGGAAAACCGGGGCGACCTGGTTTATTTCCAGGGACACTCCTCGCCCGGCATTTATGCGCGGGCCTACCTGGAAGGGCGCCTGACCCGCGAACAGCTCGCCCGCTTTCGCCAGGAAGTAGGCGGCGGCGGACTTTCCTCCTATCCGCATCCGTGGCTGATGCCGGATTTCTGGCAGTTCCCCACGGTGTCCATGGGCCTGGGCGCGATGATGGCGATATTCCAGGCCCGCTTCATGCGCTACCTGGAGCACCGCGGCCTGGCGGACATGAGCGACCGGCGGGTGTGGTGCATGCTGGGCGACGGCGAAATGGACGAGCCCGAGTCGCTGGGGGCGATCACGGTGCCGGTCCGCGAGGGCCTGGACAACCTGGTGTTTGTGGTCAACTGCAACCTGCAGCGCCTGGACGGGCCGGTGCGGGGCAACGGCAAGATCATCCAGGAACTGGAAGCCGCCTTCCTTGGCGCCGGCTGGAACGTCATCAAGGCGATCTGGGGTTCGCGCTGGGACCCGCTGCTGGCGCGCGATCACAATGGCCTGCTGCGCCGCCGCATGGAAGAGTGCGTGGACGGCGAATACCAGAACTGCAAGGCCCTGGGCGGCGAATACACGCGCGAGAAATTCTTCGGCGGAATCGATGGGCTCAAGGACCTGGTAGGCCACATGTCCACGGAGGACATCGAGTTGCTCAATCGCGGCGGTCACGACCGGATGAAGATCTATGCCGCCTACGAGCGCGCGATGAAGCAGAAGGGGCGCCCCACGGTGATCCTGGCCAAGACCGTCAAGGGGTTCGGGATGGGCGAGGGCGGCGAAAGCCGCATGACCGCGCACCAGGCCAAGAAGCTGGACCTGGAGGCGCTCCGGGAGTTCCGCGACCGCTTCAACATTCCGGTTGGCGACGAGGCGCTGAAGCGTGGCGAGATTCCCTTCCGCATGCCCGAAGAAGACAGCGAGGAGCTGCGCTACCTGAAGGAACGCCGCCGCCGGCTGGGCGGTTCCCTGCCGCAGCGCATAAGCAAGGCGCCGCGTCTGAAGGTCCCGGCGCTGAGCACCTTCAAGTCCATTACCGGCGGCAGCGGCACGCGCTCCATCTCGACGACCATGGCGCTGGTTCGCATGCTGCAGATGCTGGTGCGGGACAGGGTGCTGGGCAAGCACATGGTCCCCATCGTCCCCGACGAAGCCCGCACCTTCGGCATGGAGGGCATGTTCAAGCAGCTCGGCATCTATTCCTCGGTGGGCCAGCTCTATACGCCGCAGGACTCCGAACAGCTGATGGCCTACCGCGAAGACCGCAAGGGGCAGATCCTGGAAGAGGGCATCAACGAGGCGGGCTCGTTCTGTTCGTGGCTGGCCGCGGGCACCTCGTATTCGAACCACGGCCTGCCCATGATTCCGTTTTACATCTTCTACTCGATGTTCGGCTTCCAGCGGATCGGCGATTTCATCTGGGCCGGCGGCGACTCGCAGGCGCGCGGTTTCCTGATCGGCGGCACCGCCGGCCGGACCACGCTGGCCGGCGAGGGCCTGCAGCACCAGGACGGTCACAGCCACCTGGCGGCCGCCACGGTGCCGAACTGCCATTCGTACGACCCCGCCTATGCCTACGAGCTGATCGTGATCATCCAGGAAGGGCTGCGGCGCATGGTGGACAAGCAGGAGAACGTCTTCTACTACATCACCACGATGAACGACAACTATCGCCAGCCGCCGATGCGGCGCGATATGCGCGAAGGCATCCTGAAAGGGATTTACCAGCTGCCGGGCGAGAAAGATGGCGGTGACGAGGTCGAACGGGTCCAGTTGTTCGGATCGGGCGCCATTCTCAACGAAGCCGTAGCGGCGGGAGAACTGCTGCGCGAGGAGTGCGGTGTCGAGGCCGACCTGTGGTCGGTAACCAGCTACAACCAGCTGCGACGCGACGGACTGGCCTGCGAGCGCTACAACCGCATGAACCCGGACCAGCCGCAGCGCCGTCCTTACGTGACGGAAGTCCTCGAAGGCGCAAAGGGGCCGGTCGTGGCGGCCAGCGACTACATGGCCGCGCTGCCGGATTCGATCCGCCAGTGGGTCCCGGGCACCTATATCACGCTGGGGACCGACGGATTCGGGCGCAGCGACGCCCGCCCGGCGTTGAGAAATCACTTCGAGGTGGACGCTCGCTATATCGCCGCCGCCGCACTTTCGGCGCTTGCGGCGGAAGAGCGGATCGCTCCCGAGAAGGTGTCCGAGGCGATGAAGGCCTGGGATATCGACCCCGCGAAAGCCGATCCGGTTACTTTGTGATATCCGAAGATACGCGTTGTTAGCCTCATAAAGACCCTATTTAGACCGACGTAAGCCGAAGTTAGCTAAATAAGCCACGAACCGACCATGCCTGAAGCCACCCAAGTTCGCGTGCCCGGCCTGGGCGATTTCAGCGATGTGGAGGTCGTGGAAGTGTCCGCCGCCGCCGGCGACGAGGTCGCGGCCGGCGACCCGCTGATCACGCTGGAGACCGACAAGGCGGCGATGGACGTGCCGTCGCCGGCAACCGGCCGAGTGCTCAGCCTGAACGTTTCGGTAGGTGACAAGGTCAATGAAGGCGATGTCATCGCCCAGCTCGAAGGCGTGGTGGCCGAGGACAGCGCAGGCGCGGAGCCTGCAGCTGAGGAGGCCGGGGCCGCCGCTGCCGCTGCAGGCGCTCCGTCGGCGGCTCCCGCGCGGGCCACTGCGGCTGCACCTGCGCCGGCTGCTGCCCGGCAGCAGCTGTCTTCCGCGCCAGGCATCCTGCCGCCGATCGACGAAGAAGGTTTTTCCACGGCCCATGCCTCGCCCGCGGTACGCAAGTTCGCCCGCGAACTGGGCGTGAACCTGGGCGCGGTGCAGGGATCCGGCGACAAGGGCCGAATCCGCAAGGCCGACGTCAAGGCCTGGGTCAAGCTGGCCCTGGAGCAGGGAGCGCCGGGCGCCGGTCTGCCGCAGGTTCCCGACGTGGACTTCTCCGCCCACGGCGAGATCGAAGTCGTGCCTTTAGGACGGGTTCAGAAGATCTCCGGTCCGCGCCTTTGGGCAAGCTGGGTGAACCTCCCTCACGTCACCCAGCACGACGAGGCCGACATTACCGAGGTGGAGCAGCGGCGCAAGGCGATGAAGGCCGAACTCGCCGACGACGGAGTGCGCCTGACGCTGCTGGCGTTCGTGGCCCGCGCCACGGTGATTTGTTTGAAGGAATTCCCGACGCTGAACGCCTCGCTGACCGACGGCGACTCGGCGCTGGCGCTCAAGAAGTTCGTCCACCTGGGATTCGCCGCCGACACCGAGCGCGGTTTGCTGGTGCCGGTGATCCGCGACGCTGACAGGATGGACCTCGCCGGTTTGGCGCGTGCCTTTCAGGAGTTGTCCGCCAAGGCCCGCGACGGCAAGCTGGCGCCCGACGAAATGCAGGGCGGGTCGTTCACGATCTCCAGCCTGGGCGGTATCGGCGGCACGGCGTTCACCCCCATCATCAACGCGCCGGAAGTGGCGATCCTGGGCGTTTCACGGGCCCGAATGGCGCCCGTCTACATTGACGGCGAATTCCAGCCCCGGCTGATGGCGCCGCTTTCGCTTTCTTACGATCACCGCGTAATCGACGGCGCCACGGCGGTGCGTTTTACGACGCGATTGTGCGCACTGCTGGCGGATGCCGAGCGGTTGCTCGCGCCGGTAGAGGAAGAAGACAGCGACGACACGGAGAACGAAGAGTGAAGACGCAACTGGCGGTGCTGGGTTCGGGTCCCGGGGGTTATACGGCGGCTTTTCGGGCCGCCGATCTCGGTATGGACGTGACCCTGGTGGAGCGCTATTCCACCCTGGGCGGCGTGTGCCTGAACGTGGGGTGCATTCCGTCCAAGGCGCTGCTGCACCTGGCGCGCGTCATGGGTGAGGCCGAGCACCTCGAAGAGGCAGGCATCCGCTATCAGGCGCCGGAGCTGGAACCCGCCGCGACGCGCGCCTGGGTGGAACGCGTTGTCGGAAGGCTGACCGGCGGGCTGGCCGGCATGGCGTCAAAGCGCAAGGTCAAGGTCGTTGAAGGTGTGGGGCGCTTCGCCTCAGCCAATGAACTGGCGATCGAGACGGCGGAAGGCACTCAAAACCTGACCTTCGAACAGTGCATCATCGCCGCCGGCTCCCAGAGCCGCCCCTTGCCGAACCTGCCCGACGACCCGCGCATCATGGACTCCACCGACGCCCTGCTGCTGGACGAAGTGCCTGAGCGCCTGCTGGTCATCGGCGGCGGCATTATCGGTCTCGAGATGGCCACCGTGTATGACGCGCTGGGCAGCGAGATCACCGTCGTGGAAGCGCTGGACCGGCTCATGCCGGGCCCCGACGCAGATCTGCTCAAACCCCTGGAGCGCCGCATCCGCAAGAGTTATGCGGCGATTCATACCGGCGTGATGGTCGCGTCAGCGAAGGCCACTAAAGACGGCATCGCAGTTACCTTTGAAGGCGAGAAGGCGCCCGACCCCGACGTGTACGACCGGGTGCTGGTGTCCGTGGGCCGCGTACCCAACGGCGACAAGATCGATGCCGACAAAGCCGGCATTACCGTCGACGAGCTCGGCTTCATTCCGGCGGACAAGCAGCTTCGCACCAACCAGCCTCATATCTTCGCGATCGGCGACATCGTCGGCCACCCCATGCTGGCCCACAAGGCAACCCACGAAGGCAAGGTCGCCGCCGAAGCCGCAGCCGGCATGAAGGTCGCCTTCGATGCCCGCGTCGTGCCGTCAGTCGCCTACACCGACCCCGAAGTCGCCTGGGTGGGCCTGACCGAGGCCGAGGCCCGCGACCAGGGCGTCGACTACGGCAAAGGCGTGTTCCCCTGGGCCGCCAGCGGCCGCGCCATCTCCATGCAACGCTCCGAAGGCATGACCAAGCTGCTGTTCGACGCTTCAGACGGACGCATCATCGGCGGCGGCATCGTCGGCGTGAACGCCGGCGACCTCATCTCCGAAGTCGCCCTCGCCATCGAAATGGGCGCCGAAGCCGAAGACCTGGCGCTGACCATCCACCCGCACCCCACGCTATCCGAATCCGTCGGCATGGCCGCCGAAGCCTACCTGGGCGTAATCACCGACCTCTACCTCCCGCGCCGCGCCCCGAAGAACAAGTAACCCCCGGGAACGGAGCCCGGGAACGAGGGCAGGGGGCCTTGGCAGAGCCAGGCCGCATAGAATGACCTGGCTGTGAATCCACTCTTGGGAGCATGCCTGAAAAAACTCTGGCCTATTGCCTGCATTGCATCCGCAGGCCTGTTGCAGGCGTGCTCCCAAGTCACCCCGGTTGCGCAAGCGGATTGTGCCAACTGGAATAAACCAGAATTCTTCGAGAACGCGGATGCCGGCAAAGTCCACGGGTGCCTGGCGGCTGGCACGAACCCCAATGCCCGAGATGAGCAAGGCGTCACCCCTTTGCATTGGGCTTCAGCGTACAGCCCCGACCCCACTGTCGTGGATGTGTTGATCGCCGCCGGCGGGGATGCGCGCGCGGCGGACCAGTTGGGCTTCACCACACTGCATTACAGCTTTTTTCAGAACGGGGATCCCGCTGTGATCGCTGCGTTGACCAGTGCCGGCGCGGACCCGAACGCGCCGTCCCGCCTGGGAGAAAGCCCGCTGCAATCGGCGGTTGTGGGCGATTTTGAACCTGCGACGGTAACTGCGCTAATTGAGGGGGGCGCAGACGTTCATGCCAGCAGTTGGCAAGGCATGACGTCGATACAGAGAGCGGCGGAGATCAACGGCAATCCCGGGATTTTCGCCGTTCTGATCGAAGCAGGCGCCGATGTGCTGGATCAGGGGACAGGGGGCTTCTCGGCGCTGCAGCTGGCGGCATTGCGGAACGATAGCTCGGGGGTATTTGCCTTGCTGCTTGAAACCGCTGGCGATGCGAACCAGATGGACCGGTTTGGACGCACGCTCTTGCACCTGGCTGCAGGCTCCAACGCGGATCCAGCGATCACCGCCGCGCTTGTTGAATCCGGCGCTGATCCCAACGCACAAAGCGAATCGGGCGACACACCCTTGCATGCTGCAGCCGCGAATGAGAATTCACGGGTGGCCGCACTCTTGCTGGCTGCCGGCTCGGACCCGAATGCCCGGAACGAATACGGCAACACGCCCATCCATATCGCGGCGCACGGAAACGCGGAAGTCATTCCCATTCTGCTGGCCGCCGGTGCTCAATTTGCCGCGCGCAATGAATTCGGCCAGACACCGCTGCACGTCACGGCCTACGGGGAAGATTGCATTGCCGTTTCGATGCTGCTGGCCGCGGGATCCGATCTCAACGCCCGGGATGAATCGGGCAACACGCCCTTGCTGGACGCAGCAGGCCGCCGGAACCTCGCCGTCGTTGCAGCGCTCCTTAAGGCCGGCGCCGATCCCAACACACGGGATGAACGCGGCCGGACTCCTTTGCATGCAGCCTTGTTTCGAGCGGACGATACCGCGATAACCACCATGCTGGTCGAAGCCGGCGCCGATTTGCATGCGCGAGATCGCCAGGGAAGAACACCGGTGCACCGGGCGGCAATGGGTAGTCGCAATCCGGCCGTAATCGATGTACTGCTGGAACTGGACGGCGATCTTCAGGCGCGAGACATTAGCGGCAGAACGCCCCTGCATTTAGCGGCTGCCGGGAATTCCAATGCTCCCGTTATTGCCGCCTTGCTACATGCGGGTGCCGATCTCGAGGCGCTCGACGATTCCGGTCGGATTCCTCTGCATGCGGCGGCGGCGTCCAATAGGAACCCGGATGTGGTCACCCTGCTGCTGGATGCCGGCGGCGATCCGAACGCCAGAACATCCATCGGCGAGACACCTCTGCATCTGGCCAGCCGAAGAAACCGGAATGTCACCGTAATCGAGACCTTGCTGAGAGCTGGCGCAGACATTATGGCCTTGACCGATCATGGAGAAACACCCCTTCATGAGGCGGTCTACAACAGTCCGGCCGTGGTTTCGGCCCTGATTGCCGCCGGCGCGGATATCGGGGCTCGCAATCATTCGGATGAGACACCGATTCACCGGCTTGCCCATGTGCGGGAGCCTGCGGCAGCTCGTGTTTTTCTTTCAGGGGACGTTGATCTTGACGCACGAAACAAGCAGGGCGAGACCCCACTGCATCTGGCGGTCTTTAACAATCTCCTGGTGGCCGAGTTGCTACTGGATGCAGGCGCCGACCCGAATGTCCGAGACGAAACCCACACGACACCCCTGCATCGTGCGGCCGAGTACAGTCAGGACCCGGCCTTGATCACTGTTCTGCTGGATGCCGGCGCGGATGTTGCCGCAAGGGACGATGACGGCAAGACTCCCTGGGAAAACGCACAGGAAAACGAGTTCATTCGCGACACCGATGCGTGGAAAAGGCTCAAGGCGGCACGGGAGGCGCAGCCGTGAGCGCGCAACCGACAGCCAAGGAGCATCGTAGCGAAGAGACAGGCATTGTCGGTCCAACTCGCGGCAGCCGATACTTGGCAGGGGGTATTGCCGGATGCATAGTCGGCGCCGCAGTCCTTCTCACGATAAGTCCCGGTACCGTTACCGCCGCTACGGACTGCGCGAACTGGAATTCTCCACAATTCTTCGAACACGCGACGGTCGAACAGGTGCGCGAATGCCTGGCGGGTGGAGTTGAGCTCGCGGCAAGGTCTCAAGGGGGCCAAACACCCCTGCACTGGGCGGCGAATGCCAGCAGCGATCCTGCTGTGGTCTCTGCCTTGATCGCTGCAGGCGCGGATCCCAATGCACTTTCCAATACCGGCCAGTCTACCTTGCATCTTGCGGCGGTCGCGGCCAAGCCTGAGTCGGTCTCGGTATTGATTGAAGCAGGTGCTGAATTGCAGGTGGCGGATGTGGTGGGCCGGACTCCCCTGCACCTTGCCGCGGTCAACAAGAATACCGAGGTCGTCGCCAGGCTGCTGGAGGCCGGGGCCAAAGTTGGTAGCACCGACAATGGAGGTGATACCCCAATGCACACGGCAGCCGCGCGCAATGACCGTTCGGAAGTGATCCGCTTGCTACTGGAGGCGGGCGGCGACCTGCACGCGCGCAATGATTGGGGCGACGCGCCGCTGCATATTGCGGCATGCTGGAATCGGAACCCTGCGATTCTTGCCTTTCTTGTCGATGCCGGCGCCGATCTGGATGCGCGCAACGATAATGGTGAAACTCCCCTGCACCGGGCATCGGAACTCGCCACGGTTGAGGTTGTCGGTATGCTTCTCAGTCTGGGTTCGGATCCTCACGCAGTCAACGAGGATGGCGAAACACCGCTGTTCTCGGCCGCTAAGCGCAACCGTAACGCGGAAGTGATTGCACTGTTGCTGGATGAGGGGAGCGACGTGCATGCGCTTGACGATTCCGGCGCCACACCTCTGCACCTGGCGGCCATGCGAAACATGAACGCGGCAGTGATCGACGCGCTGGTGCGCGCGAACGCTGACGTGAACGCAAGGAACGACATCGGCCAAACGCCATTGCACCAGGCAAGCCGCAACAGTGTGCAGGTTGCATCTGCGCTGATTGAACACGGCGCCGATCCGAACGCGCGAACCCTTAGCGGAAAAACGCCCCTGCACACTTTGGCGATTCGCGGCGTCCCTAAAGTTGCGAGGGTCCTGCTTGCTGCGGGAGCCGACCTTGGCCTGGGCGACCGACAAGGCGATACGCCGCTTCACATAGCCGCTTATTTTGACCAGGCGGAATTGATTGGCGTGCTGATTGAACACGGCGCCGATCCCAATGCGCGAAACAGGATGCAGGACGCGCCGCTGCATTGCGCGGCTTCCCTTGCCAAGAGTTCTGAAGGCATTCGCGCCTTGCTGAAGGCCGGGGCGGATCCAAAGTTGAGGAATGTCCTGGGCAGGACCGCCTGGGACAACGCGCAGGACAACGAGGCGCTGAAGGGATCGGCAATCCTGGACGAGATCGGGCCGGAAGCCGGCTGAATTCGTTACCGGCTGCCTTTAGTGCCGTCCCACAATCAGTCCGCCAGCCAGCGAAGCAGGGGAACAATGAACACGGCCAGCACTACGGTCGTCGCCAGTGTGACCATGCCGGTCATGGAACGAGCGTAGGCGGAAGCGGAGGCCGCCAATTGGTTAGCCGCGCCGCGGATTGCTTCAGTCATGTCGAAGTCGATGCTGCTGAAGGCGGAGGAGAACTCCACAAGTGCCGGCATCGCCAGGAAGGACCCCAAAACAATCCCCGCGCCCAGCGCCAACGCGCGCATCCATTCACGGCGGCGGACGCGCTTCATGACGCCTTGCACAAACTGCGGCGTGTCGATCTCGTCAGCCGCATCGGCAGCGGCGAACAGCGCCTTCAGTTCCTGATCTACTGTTCGTTCGTTGTCATGCTCGGGCATTGAACTTCTCCCGTACTTTTCGGCTGCCGCGATGGATCAGCGACTTGACCGTGCCCAGCGGCAGGCCGGTCATTTCGCTCACCTCGCCGTGCGAATAACCATAAGCATAATTTAGCACTACGACGGCGCGTTCCTGGCGCGAAAGGACCGGCAGAATTCTCTGCAGTTCCAGGGACGCGTCTTGCCGGGCGCCCGTGTCACCGTCACCATGGATCATCTGCTCGCTCTCCTGTGCCAGGCGCTCCATCAGACGCTCCTGCCTGCGCTGCGAACGACGGCCCTGCAGAAACTCGTTGTACGCGATCCTCATCAGCCATGGCGCAAAACGAGCGGCGTCCTTCAAATGATCCAGGCGGGTCCAGGCGCGCACGAAGGCATCCTGGGCGAGGTCGTCCGCCTCGGCGTGGTTTCCGCACAGATGGCGCAACCAGCCCCGCACGCGTCCTTGATGTCGCGCAACCAATTCGCCGTACGCGTCACGGTCGCCGATTCGGGCGCGCAGTACGAGCTGCTCATCGGCCTCCCGCATGTTGCGTTTCGCGGTTGACTTATTTCTCGTGGCGCGATCGCAGGAACCACAAGAGAGTCAATCCCAATCCAATCAGCAGCGGAATAGATCCAATGCCCATCAGGGGTCCCATTGCGTCTTCTTCTCCGATCAGGTAGCCGAATGCCCCAATGCCCAATCCAGTCGCTGCTAGCACGATACCCCGACGCAAGTCCTGATCCCTTTTCGGCTGAGCTTTCGGGTTACTTATGGTCTCCAAGACTTCCGCCGGCAATTCCTGGCCTTTTTCGATCGCTGCGCGGATGGTGTCTTGCAGGTCGTGGCGCTTGCGGTACTTGAAGTACTCGGAGATGGCGATGGTCCCACCGATGACCAGAAACAGCACTATAGGAACAAAAATTCCTTCATCGAACATACGAGTCTCCCGATTTCACTTGCTTCAACATCTTATCGATGCTTGGCCGCCCCTGTTTGGATGCACCCTTCTTGCAATAAACAGGTCCGAAACGGCTGTCATGAGCAGGGGGACGGCCTATCCGGAGGCGAACTTGTGCGCTTGGCGGGTGGGTTCGGGGATGCGGTAGCGCGGGGCGCATTGTAGCGTGAGCTCCACCGCCGTTTCGAGGCTCACGCGGTGGCCGACGGAAACGTAGATGGGGCGCACGTTGGTTCGCGTCCGCACGACTGTGCCGATTTGTTCTTCGCCGTCGAATAGCGGGGCTTGCGAGCCCCGTTCGCTGTGCGGTTCTTCGTGGGTCCCGATCAGGCGTGACTTGGCCGCGCCGACGGACGGGATGTCCAGAAGCACGCCCAAATGGCAGGCGATACCGAAGCGCCTTGGGTGGGCCAGGCCCTGGCCGTCGCAGAGCAGCAGATCCGGCCGTTGGGGCAGAGCGCGCAACGCGGCCAGCGCCGGAGGGCACTCGCGAAAGGAGAGCAGGCCGGGGACGTATGGGAACCGCAGTTCCGCGGTGATAACGACGTAGTCGAGCAGCTTAAGCGAAGGAAAGTCCAGCAGCACGGCGGCGGCACGGCCGACACCTTTCCTGATGCCGATGTCAACGCCGGCGACGGTGCGGATCTGGCCGATGCGGTCTTCGGCAACGACGCGTTCGCGCAGTGATTCCTGGATCGCGCGGGCTTGAGCGGGAGAGACGTCCCAGGCGTGCTCCGGGGCGGTGTCGGACCAGTGTCTGAGGTGTGGGCGCTGCATTCACACCCGGCGGCGGGTTATTGGCCGCGGCGGCGCCAGTATTGGGCGATGTAGTGGTCCACGCTGAAGTGGCGGCCGCCGCCGAGGTAGAACAGGGCCAGCAGCATTACGAAATAGGTCACGCCCAGTGCGACGCCGTTGTTGAGTATGGTCAGGCTGCCGAATTCGGTGAACCAGCCTGAGTCACCGTGCAGTGCCTCGCCCTGGTCGCGCAGGATGTCGCGGGCCTCGCTCAGGCGTTCGCGCGCTTCGCCGACGTCGTCGCTTGGGAACGGGCTGCGCGGATCGGCGGTGATCTGCCAGCCGTTCTTCCAGTGGACCGTGGTTACGGCCACTGCCATGACGGCCATCAGCGGGATGCAGGCCAGCCGCGTGGCCAGACCGAGAAGCAACAAGACGGCGCCGCCGATCTCGGTTGCGGTAGCCAGAAAGGCCATCAGCTCCGGAAGGGGATAGCCCAGCCTGTCAAAGTAGCGTGCCGTAAATTCAAGCCCCCGCTCGGAGTGAATCTTGTTGGTTCCCGCAACCCAGAAAACCGGGACGAGGTAAAGGCGTATCGCCAGCGGCGCCAGCCAGTCGGCGGACTGCAAGCGCTTCATGACCTTGCAGGCGGCCCCGACGATGTTGTTGAGAAATTCTTGCATGGCCGGGCAGAATAGCACAGCAATTCAGCCATGAGGCGCGCCTCGGCAAGAGGCCCGGGACGAATGGCAGGCAGGGTGTTTTTGACCGAATGAGCTGGCCGGAGTGACCGACGCGAAAGCACTTCGCGACACGCCCGCCACGGCGGGCTTGCGCTCGCAGGTCGCCTTGCCGGCGCCAGTGGCAATCTGGGTGCTTGCAGCCCATGCGATCGCCTTTTTGACGCCCTTGCTGCTGCTGTGGGCCGTTTACGCGAATTGGGCCTTTGTTTCTTCCCGCGCGGCCGCGCCCGGCATCTTCTACGTTGCCGTGGCGTTCATGATGGCGGCCGCGGCCTTCGAGATTGCTCAGAACACGGCGGACCGCTGGTACCTGGAGCCGGGGATGGGCTCCACGGACGGCACGGCCCTGTCCGATTTCCTGTTCTACGTTTGCAACTGCCTGGGAATGCTGGGCTTGATCGCGGGTTGCATGGGGGACAAGTGGTGGCTGATGGCAGTATGCACGGCCATCGCCGGCGCATTCGTGTTTCTCTACCTGACCGGACGGCAGCCGTTCCTGGCCCTGGGAATACTGGGGCTGATTTCCACACTTGCGCTTTATCAGACCTTCGGCAATCCGATCGTTTTCCTGCAGATTGTCGCAGGCCAACTGACCTTGTATTTCTTTACGCTGCTGCTCAAGACACGCGCCCAGTTCCTGCACGGCTGTGTTGCGCTGACGAGCACTGCCGGCATATGGGTGGCCGCTTGGGCGGTTTACAGCGGCGCTGCGGGGAGGCCGCAAAGCTGGGTATTGGTTATTAGGGTTGCTGCGACCATCGCTTTACTTGCGTTGAGCCTGAAGCAGCGATTGGAGAAAATATCGGCGACTGCGCGCCGGAGCGGGTAGGGTAATCCTCACCATTACGGTCCCAGGAAACTAGGATAATTCAAAATGTCACTTTGATTTAGCCTAGATTTATGCTACCCTTCCGCGAGTCATGATTACTCGGGATATTGCTCCAATATTGCGTAAGGCTGCGACGCAGTTCCCCGCCGTAACGCTTACCGGGCCTCGGCAGAGTGGGAAAACCACACTGTGCCGCGCCCTTTTCTTGCAGCATCCCTACGTCAACCTTGAGGCTCCGGACGTGCGGGCCTTTGCAGCGGCGGATCCCCGCGCATTTCTGGCGCAATATCCCCATGGCGCCATTTTCGATGAAGTACAGCGGGTTCCCGACCTGCTGTCCTATTTGCAAGGACTGATCGATGACGACCCTGAACCCGGGCAGTGGATCCTGACCGGATCGCAGAATTTCCTGCTGCTGGAATCAATCAGTCAATCATTGGCCGGACGCACGGCAGTCCACCACCTGCTGCCATTAACACGCAGCGAGATTCTGCGCTCTGCCCGGAATCCTTCGACGCTGGAAGACACGCTCCATGCGGGCGGCTTTCCGCGTATTTTTGATCGCGGACTTGAACCTGAGACATGGTTGCGTTCTTACGTGGCCACCTATTTGGAACGCGATGTGCGAACCCTGGGTAGTGTGGGAGATCTTGGCACTTTTCAAAGGTTTCTCGAACTGTGTGCAGGGCGAACCGCTCAATTGCTGAATTATTCCTCGCTGGCCAACGACTGCGGGATTTCCCAACCAACAGCAAAGGCCTGGATCAACCTGCTGGAAGCCAGCTTCGTCGCATTTCGAATGCCGGCGTTCCACTCGAACATGAGGAAGAGGCTGGTGAAAATGCCGAAGCTGTATTTTCACGACACGGGCCTTGCCTGCTGGCTATTGGGAATACGCAGTTCGGAGCAACTGCGTTCGCATCCTCTGCGCGGACCGATCTTCGAAACCTGGGTTGTGTCGGAGGTTCTCAAACATCGAACGAACCAGGGCATGACGGGCGGTCTCTCGTTCTACCGCGACAGCAACGGCGCCGAGGCTGATCTCGTAATTGAACAGGAAGGGAAGATCACGCTGGTTGAGGCCAAATCCAATGCAACTCCTTCTCCGGGCCTGCTAAGCAGTACCAAGCGAGTACACGGTCACCTTGCGGAACTGCCGCAGCCCTGCGAGGTTGCCGTGGTCTACGGGGGCAACGAGTTCCAGCGATACTCAAGTGGGCAGATCGTGCCCTGGGGAATGCTATTGGATGGGGTCCTTCCGGTAGGCGCCCAGTAGCACTCCCACTCGGTGGAAACGGCGAAGGCCCGCCTCGCCCTGGCGCATCAGCGCCGGGCGGGAGTCCGGCGGCGCCTGCTCCAGCATGGTTTCCAGTAGTTCGTGGCCGGTCTTGCGGTTCTCATCCAGCACCATCGCCAGCAGGCCGGCAGCGAGAACGCCCAGTTCCTCGGTGCGCATGCGGCCGGCGCGGTCGCGCCGCAAGAGCAGGAACGAAGGTACTTCGGGCGGCTCTGCCACCAGCTCTTCCGATTTGGCCTTGTGTACGGGGTGGCGCAGCGTAAGAAGTCGCAGCAGGGGCGATGGCGCCGGAATGCCGGATATGACATCGCCTTGGGGGTCGATCATGGGGTCCAGCGCCGGGTCGGAAATGTTCCGTATTCTTTTCTTCTCCGACTCGTAAAGGATCAATTCTCCCAGCCACGGAGGATCTTCCGCGCGTTGCGGCTGGGCCTTCTGGTACCAGATCTGCAGTTCACCTGCCATCCGAGGGAAATACGGCGTTTCGGCCCGATGTTCGCGCAGAAAGTGCCGTATCAGGGCCGAAAAGGCGTCCTTTCCGAGTTGTTTGCGTGCGAGCGGAAAATTTGCCGCCAGCAGGCGCGACACATTGCCGAACACGAGACGGCGGTAGATGGCCAGACGGCGATCCTCCGGGCCCTCCGGCGCAGGATTGGCTTGTGGATCGCGCAGATGGGCAGTGAGTTGCCGCTGCAGCTGCTGAAAATCAGCCATCATTTAGCGCTGCCTGGGAACGAGGGCGGTCTAGCCCTCGGGCAGGGCTGGACCCCCACCTTCCCAGGTGTGCTGGACTTCCTTGATGCGGCTGACCTCGGCCAGCAATTCGGGCAGCGGCGGCTGGTTGAAGTCGCGCTCCAGTACGGTGGGCCGCGGTCCCAGGCGCTGGTAGGCGTAGTCGAGCAGCTGCCAGACCTCTTCCTTGACCGTGGCGCCGTGGGTGTCGACCAGCAGGTCGGGCGCTTCTTCGTAATGTCCTGCTGTATGCAGGTACATCACCCGGTCGGCGGGGATCGCATCGAGGAACGCGCGCGGGTCATAGCCGTGATTGATGCTGTTGACGTAAACGTTGTTGACGTCCAGCAGCAGGCCGCAGTCCGCCTCGGCAAGCACTGCCTCCAGGAACTCCGCGTCGTCCATCTCCGCGCCCATGGAGGCGTAGTAGGAGACGTTCTCCACCGCGATGCGCCGGCCCAGGATGTCCTGCACGCGCCGTATCCGTTCGGCCACATAGTGGACCGCCTCGGCAGTGCACGGAATGGGCAGCAGGTCGTAGAGCTGCCCGTCGTCGCTGGTGTAGCTCAGGTGCTCGGAGTAAAGCCGAACGCCGTGCTCGTCCATCCAGGCTCCGACATCGCGCACCAGCGATTCATTGAGCGGGTGCGGGCCGCCGATCGACAGTGACAGGCCATGCGCGATGACCGGCCAGCGCTCGGTGAAGTACGACAGCCGATTGCCCAGTGCGCCGCCGACGCCGATCCAGTTCTCGGGAGCCAGCTCGAAGAAATCGACTTGTTCGGGGGGCTCAGCGGTGAACGGCTTGAGGTACGGGCGGCGCAGGCCGAGTCCGGCGCCGGAGATTCCATTGATGGCGGGTGTCATTGGTCGTTCCCAGGGGAGGGATTTTACTCTTTGGGGCGTTGGCGCAGCGGGTATTCGCAGAGGTCGGCGATGACGCATTCGCTGCAGCGGGGTTTGCGCGCCTGGCATACGTAGCGGCCGTGCAGGATCAGCCAGTGGTGGGCGTGCTGCAGGTATTCCTTCGGGGTCAGCCGCATCAGTCGTTGTTCCACCTCCAGCACCGTCTTGCCCGGGGCGATGCGGGTGCGGTTGGAAAGGCGGAAGACGTGGGTATCAACGGCGATGACCGGCACGCCGAAAGCGGTATTGAGGATTACGTTGGCGGTCTTGCGACCCACGCCGGGCAGGGCTTCCAGCGCCTCACGCTCACGAGGCACCTGGCCGTCATACTTGTCCAGGAGCATCCGGCTCAAGGCCGTCAGATTGGCGGCCTTGGCGTTGAACAGGCCGATCCGGCGGATGTGTTTGCGGATTCCGGCCTCGCCCAGCGCCAGCATGGATTCGGGAGTGTCGGCTTCGGCGAAGAGTGTCCGGGTGGCCTTGTTGACGCTGATGTCGGTGGCCTGGGCCGACAGCACCACGGCCACCAGCAGTTCGAACGGCGAGCCGTAGGAGAGCTCCGTCGTAGGGCGCGGATTGGCCCGGCGCAGGCGCCGGAAGATTTCCTCTCGCTTTGCGGCGTTCAGCGCTTCAGCGCTTTGCCGTGACCAGCCCCGGCTGTTTCGCGTAGAACTGGACCAGTTCGTCAAGCTGCTCTTCAGTCAGCATGTTGAGAAAGGCGTTCATCGAGATGTCGCTGCGATCGCCTTCCAGATACTGACGGATGGTCTCGTGCAGGTAGTCGGCGTGCTGTCCCGCAAGGTGCGGAAATTCCGTAGTGGGGCCGACACCGGTTGTGCCGTGGCAGGATACGCAATAGATGCCGGACTCGGGCGGCGTGACGTCCGGGTCCGCCTCCACGGTAGCTTCGTTTGCGAAGAAGGCGCCGATGTCCTCAAGATCCTGTTCGGACAGGTCGGCGGCCTGGGCATGCATTCCCTCATGCACGCGGTCCTCGGCGGCGTAGCCCTTGAGCGCCTTGACGATGTAGTTGGCGTTCTGACCACCCAATCGCGGCACGTGGTAGGGCGGGTAGGTGGTCATGTTGCCTTCGATGCCGTGGCAGCCCAGGCAGGGATCGGCCAGGATGCGGCCGCGCTCGGGATCGCCTTCAGCGGCCAGTTGCGAGGAAAGGGCCGCCGTCAACAGGAAGGCCGCCATTTGTAATTTCTTGTTCATGCTCACGAATTCCTCCGCTATAGCACGTAAACGAAGATGAACAGGCACACCCACACGACGTCAACGAAGTGCCAGTACCAGGACACCGCCTGGAAACCGAAATGTTCGTTGGGCGTGAAGTGCCCCTTGAGGACGCGGAACCAGGTCACGGTCAGCATGATCGCCCCAAGCGTGACGTGCGCTCCGTGAAACCCGGTCAGCAGGAAGAAAGTGGAACCGTAGATGCCGGTGCTGAGTCGCAGGTCGAGGTCCCGGTAGGCTTCGATGTACTCTTCACCCTGGAAGAACAGAAAGGCGATGCCGAGCAGGACCGTCAGCAGCGTGCCGATGTTCAGCAGCTTGCGGTTGTTGTTCTTCAGCGCATGGTGGGCGATGGTGATCGTGACGCTGGAAGTGAGCAGAATGGCCGTGTTGAGAAGCGGCAGGCCGCTCCAGCCCATGGGCTGGAAGTTGCCCTCGGCATCGCCGCCGATCTCGCCCGGGCCGTTGGTGGGCCAGCCCGCCTCGAATCCCGACCACAGAAGACTGTTGGTGGCCTCGCCGATGCCCTCGCCGCCCAGCCAGGGCACGGCCAGCGTGCGGGCATAGAAAAGCGCGCCGAAAAACGCGAAGAAAAACATGACTTCGGAGAAGATGAACCAGGCCATTCCCTGGCGGAAGGAGCGGTCAACCCAACCGCTGTAAAGGCCGGAGATGTTCTCCCGGATCACCGTCCCCAGCCAGCCGAACATCATCACGGTCAGCCCGGCCAGCCCCAGCAGCAGCACTGTCCTTCCCGTCTCCGCGCCGTTCAGCCACAGCGCGCCGCCCAGCGCCATGACGAACATGGACACTGAGGCCACGATGGGCCAGGGACTGCCGTGCGGTACGTAGTAGTCCGCTTTCGTATTGGCCATCAACTCCTCCTCAACCGGGCTCCGCGGTAAACAGGGTATAAGCCAGCGTCACGGTTTCGACGTGCGCCGGCAAATCAGGATCAATCGTGAAACGCAGCGGCAACTCGCGTTGCTCTCCAGCCGTAAACGGTTGTTCCTCGAAACAGAAGCAGACCTGCTTGCTGACGTGGTTTACTGCCTCCAGCGGCCGTACCGCCGGAAGCGTGACCGAAATGACATCGTGGTCCAGCAGGTTGCGGGCAATGAAGCGGGTTTCCGCGGTGTGCCCCGGCGTGACCTCGATGCTCAACTCGCCGGGCTGGAATTCCCAGGCCGACTCGTTTGGCGTGTTGGTGAAAAATTCCACCGTGATCACACGGTCCTCGTCGATTTCGGCGGCGTAGGCTACGTTGCCCGGATCGGTGGCCTGGCTCAGACGATCGGAATCCAGGCCCGTCAGTTCGCAGAAGACCTCGTACAAGGGCACCAGCAGGAAGGCGAAGGCGAACATGCCCGCCACCGCTCCACCGAGCGTGAGCACCAGGCGCCGGTTGCCGCCCTTGCGCTTCATGCGCCGCTCCTCACCCATTGCATCAGGATGAAGCCGCCGTAGAACGCCATCGCCAGCAACAGCAGCAAGGCGAGATGCAGACGCTTTCGGGCACTCTGGCGCATGAGCTGGTCAAGGACCGCCTGGGACTTAAACCTTGGGCGCCGTTTCAAAGGTGTGATAGGGCGCCGGCGATGGGACCGTCCATTCCAGACCCTGCGGCTCGTCCCAGACTTGAGTCGTCGCCTTGCGGCCGCCCTTGACGGTCTGGATGATGATCCAGACGAGCAGCAACTGAGACAGGCCGAAACCGAAAGCGCCGATTGTCGAGACCATGTTGAACTCGGTGAACTGCACGGCATAGTCGGGAATCCGCCGCGGCATGCTGGCCAGCCCCAGGAAATGCTGCGGGAAGAACAGCACGTTGACGAAGATCGTCGACAGCCAGAAGTGCCACTTGCCCAGGGTCTCGTTGTACATGTGACCGGTCCACTTGGGCAGCCAGTAGTAGACCCCGGCGATCACCGCGAAGATGGCGCCGGGAACCAGCACGTAGTGGAAATGCGCCACCACGAAGTAGGTGTCGTGGTACTCGATGTCCGCCGGAACCAGCGCCAGCATCAGTCCCGAGAAGCCGCCGATCGTGAACAGGACCACGAACGCGAGCGCGAACAGCATCGGCGTCTCGAAGCTGATCGACCCTCGCCACAGCGTCGCCACCCAGTTGAATATCTTCACCCCGGTCGGCACCGCAATGAACATGGTCGAGATCATGAAGAACAGCAAGCCGGCCTGCGGCATGCCCACCGTGAACATGTGGTGCGCCCACACGACGTAAGAGAGGAACGCAATCGCCGAAGTCGCGATCACCATCGAGGTGTAGCCGAACAGCGGTTTGCGGGCGAAGGTGGGGATGATCTGGGAAATGATTCCGAACGCCGGCAGGATCAGGATGTAGACCTCGGGGTGGCCGAAGAACCAGAAAATGTGCTGGAACATCACTGGGTCGCCGCCGCCGGCCGCCAGGAAGAAGCTGGTGTCGAAATAGCGGTCGGTGAGCAGCATGGTGATGGCGCCCGCCAGCACCGGCATGGCGCCGATCAGCAGGTAGGCGGTGATCAGCCAGGTCCAGACGAAAAGCGGCATCTTCATGAAGCCCATGCCCGGCGCGCGCATGTTGGAGATGGTCACGATGATGTTGATCGCGCCCAGGATCGAGGACGCGCCCAGCATGTGCAGCGAGAACACCACGAACGGGAAGGCGTCTCCGGTCTGCAGGATCAGCGGGGGATACAGCGTCCAGCCGCCCGCCGGAGCGCCGCCCGGCATGAACAGGGTGGCCAGCAGCAGAAGGAAGGCCGGCGGCAGGATCCAGAAACTCCAGTTGTTCATCCGCGGCAGGGCCATGTCCGGCGCGCCTACCATCAACGGGATCTGCCAGTTGGCCAGTCCCACGAAGGCCGGCATCAGCGCTCCGAAGATCATCACCAGGGCGTGCATGGTGGTCATCTGGTTGAAGAAGTGCGGGTCCACCAGCTGCAGACCGGGCTGGAACAGCTCGGTGCGGATGATCAGTGCCATGGTGCCGCCCACCAGGAACATGACCAGGCTGAACACCAGGTACAGCGTGCCGATGTCCTTGTGGTTGGTGGTGGTGAGCCACCGCCAGATGCCCTTGGCGTGCGGGCCGTCGTGATGCTCTTGCGCGTGTGTCGTATCGCTCATATTCGAAATACCCCGTCTACCGGGCGTTTGCGCTGCCGGAGACGGCCGCGGATGCTTTGCTCATGATGGCTTCGGGCTGGGCCGGCTCGGTCTGGCCGGCCACCCATGCGTCAAATTCGTCTTGCGCCAGGGCTTCCACCACGATCGGCATGAACCCGTGACCGCGCCCGCACAGTTCCGCGCACTGGCCGCGGTACGTTCCCGGCTCCTCGATCCGGAACCAGGTCTCATTGATCGTGCCGGGCACCGCGTCGCGCTTGACATACAGCTCAGGCACCCACCAGGCGTGGATGACGTCGTTGGAGGTCAGCTGCAGCTTCACCTTCTTGCCCACCGGCACCACCATCGGCTTGTCCACGTTGCGCAGGTAGTGCTCGGCGTCGTGCACGCTATGGTCCGAGTGCAATATCCCCGCGGCCTTGCTGGCCTCGTCGATGTTGCTGAAGAAGCTGATGTCCTGGTCTAAGTACTCGTAGCGCCATTTCCACTGATACCCGGTGACCTTGATCCTGAGATCGGCGGCCTGGGTGTCTTCCATTTCGATCAGGACCCGGGCGGTCGGAATCGCCAGACCGACCAGGATGAGGACCGGGATTACGGTCCAGATGATCTCGGCTTTGGTGCTGTGGCTGAACTTCGCCGCCTGAGCGCCCTGCGACTTGCGGAACTTGACCAGCGAATAGCCGATCGCGCCGAACACGATGACGCCCATGATCACGCAAATGATCAGGGCCAAATGGTGCAGTCCACGTATCTTGTCTCCAAGTTCCGTGGCGCTGGCCGGAAAATCGAGCGCCCAGTCCGCGATTGCCGGACTCGCCGCGAACAACGCGGCTCCCGTCATCGCCAGGATCAGCCAGCCGCCGTGTGCCTTGCTGCGTTTCATCAAAGAGTTGCTCCTTCTACTTCCGGGCTTACCGGGTCGCGGGTCAGTTCGCGCAAACGCCGGCACAACGATTGCCTTTCTTCCTCCGTAAGGCAGGCGGCCAACTCCCAGGATGAGCCGCCCGCGCCCAAAAAAAGGCGCCCAGGCAAGGCAGGACTCGGGCCGGGTTCAATCCAGGCTCGGGTCCAGGGCCGTGGGAATTCTACCTGTTCCTGATGGCCCGCAAAACCCCTTCGAACCCGCACGGTGCGATTGCCGAAACGGATCACTTCACGATAGCGTCCCCGGCGTACCGTAATTGCCAGCGCGATACCCAATACAACCAGTTCCAGGCCGGCAAATGGAAGGATCAACCAGTAGCCCCTTAGCGCCCATGCCGCCGCCACGCCGAGCACCGGAAGCGTCATTGCGGCGAACAGCAAAACAGCGCCGCGTCCGGAAAAATTGCAGTTGGGGCGGATGACGATGCGTGGGGCAGGTTCGCCGGATTCCATCGGCTTCCAATTCTACCGGGATTGCCCTCGGGAAATGTTCTATCCTTGCCACCCCACTTATCACTATTTGCCGCTCATGAAAATACGCATCGCCCTTGTATTGCTGTTTGCCGCCTCGGTTGTTCACGCGGGGCAGCCGAAGTTCTCGCCCGAAGACGTGTTCTCGCTCGCCTACGCCAGCAACCCGCAGGTGAGCCCCGACGGCTCGTTCGTGGTCTATACCCGCAACTTCATGGACATCATGGAGGACCGGCGGCGCTCCAACCTGTGGCGCATCGACGTGGACGGCGGCGCGGCCCGGCCGCTGACCACCGGTGCGGTCAATGACCGCGGCGCTCGGATCGCTCCGGACAACGAGCGCTTGGCCTATCTTTCCAGCGACGGCCGGGGCGTGCAGATATTCGTTCGCTGGATGAACAGCGGCGAGACGCTGCAGGTTACCCGCCTGGACCGGGCGCCGCGCAATCTCGCCTGGTCGCCTGACGGCAAATGGCTGGCGTTCGCGCTGCTGGTGCCCTCCAAGCCGCCGTCCATGGGCAAGCTGCCGCAAAAGCCGCGGGGCGCGAACTGGGCGCGGCCGCCCGTGGTGGTGGAACGGGCCGTGTTCCGAATGGACGGCGCGGGGGCGCTGCCGCACGGACATACGCACCTGTTCGTGGTCTCGGCGCAAGGCGGCGCCCCCCGGCAGCTGACATCCGGCGACTACAACCACGGTGGCTCGATAGCCTGGGCCCCGGACAGCCAAAGCCTCTATTTCACCGGCAACCGCCACGACGATGCCGAACTCAATCCGTCCAACTCCGAACTCTACCGGGTGGGCCTGGAAGGCGGCGACATCGACGCCTTGACCGACCGCGAAGGTCCGGACAACTCGGTGGCGGTATCGCCCGACGGCGGGATGCTGGCCTGGACCGGCTATGACGACCGGGTCCGCAGTTACCAGATCACCCATCTCTACACCATGAACACCGACGGCAGCGAGCGCCGCGAACTGCTGCCGGACCTGGACCGGGACGTGTCCCGGCCCCGCTGGTCGGCCGACGGCGAAGGCCTGTATTTCTCCTACGACGACCGGGGACTGACCCGGCTTGCTTACGTCGATCTAAGCGGCACGCTGACGGACGTGACCAGTGAGATGGGCGGTCTCGCACTCACGCGTCCTTACCTGGGCGCCCAGTTTTCGGTCGGCGGCGGCAATGTCTATGCGATCACCCGCGGGGACGCGTTGTCGCCGTCGGATGTCGCGGTCGGACGGGGCCTTGGGGAGCCCGAGCGACTCACCCGGCTCAACGCCAACCTGCTCGACTACCGCGAACTCGGCCAGGTGGAGGAATTTCACGTCCCGTCGGACTACGACGGCGAACAGATCCACACCTGGGTGGTGTGGCCTCCCGGCTTCGATGAATCGAAAAAATACCCGCTGCTGCTGGAGATCCACGGCGGTCCGCATGCCGCCTACGGGCCGCATTTCTCCGTCGAGGCGCAACTCTACGCCGCCGCGGGTTACGTCGTCGTGTATGCCAACCCTAGGGGAAGCACCAGTTACGGTGAGGCGTTCGGCAGCTATATCCACCACAACTACCCCAGCGAGGACTACGACGACCTGATGTCGGTGGTCGACGCGGTCATCGACCGCGGCGTGATCGACCCCGACCAGCTCTACGTGACCGGTGGCAGCGGCGGTGGCGTGCTGACCGCCTGGATCGTCGGCAAGACCCAGCGTTTCCGGGCGGCCGTGGCGGCCAAGCCGGTGATCAACTGGATCAGCTTTGCCTTGAGTGCCGACTTTGCGCCGATGTTCTCCAAGTACTGGTTCCCGGCGATGCCCTGGGACGACCCGATGGGCTATTGGGAGCGCTCGCCGCTGTCGCTGGCCGGCCAGGTGGCCACGCCGACCATGCTGCTGACCGGCGAGGAGGACTGGCGCACGCCGATGTGGGAATCGGAGCAGTACTACCAGGCGCTGAAGCTGCGCGGCGTGGATACTGCGCTGGTGCGGATACCGGGCGCATCACACAGCATCGCGGCGCGTCCCAGCCAGTTGCTGGCCAAGGTCAGCGCGGTGCTGGAGTGGTTCGACCGGCACAGCGGCAAGGAAGAAGAGGAATAGGGCCGCTTTTTGCGGCCGTGGCAGGCCGAAATGCTTTGCATCGCGCGCGGCATTTGGTACAGTTCGCGCCTGTTACCTGAAGTAGCGGAAAACTGCGTTCTGACGATGAAGAAAATCCTGCTGATCTTCCTGCTGGCTTGCGCCGCCCCCTTGCAGTCATTCGCAGCCGAACCCGACCTTGAGCGCGGCAAGCAGTTGTATTTCTTCTGCGGTACCTGCCACGGTCAGGCAGGCGAGGGGAACGCGCTCATGAACACTCCGGCCGCCGGCAAGCAGGATTCCTGGTATGTCGAGCGGCAGCTGGAGAATTACCTGGCCAATTTGCGTGGATATTTGGGGCCGGCTGAAGACATCTACGGTAACCAGATGAAAGGCATGGCGATCGCGCAGGTACCGGACGAGCAGTCAATTATCGATATGGCGGCCTATATGAAGTCCATGGCGCCGCCCGAGTCATTGCCTATCACCGTGGACGGCGATCCGGAAGAAGGCCGCAAGCTCTATGAGGCCACCTGCATTGCCTGCCATGGCGAGAACGGTGAGGGCTCGACCGTTTTGGGGGCGCCGCGGCTCTCCAACCAGTTCGACTGGTACCTGCTGCGGCAGCTGAAGGATTTCCTGAGTGGCGCCCGCGGACAGCAGCGCGACGACATCTTCGGGACCCAGATGCGCTACATGGCGCAGCTGGTGGAAACCGAGCAGCAGCAAAAGGACGTGATCGCCTACATCGCCACGTTTAAGTTCACCGAACAGCGCGACTAACCCAGCGTCTCCGCAACGAACTGCGCCGCCGCCAGGTCCTGCGCGGTGTTGCCCAGGCTCACGTAGAGCGTAATCTCGCGCTCATCGCGCCGTCCCTTGATCCGCCCGTCGATCACCGCGCCGATTTCGCCGCACAGGTCGCCTTCCGACAGCCGTCCTTCCTCAATCGCCAGAAGAATGTCGCCGGATTCCTGCAAGGCGAACCGCGATACCTCGGTAAACACCCGCGCGCGGCGCAACGTCTCACCGTCCGCCTCGCGCGTCTTCGGCGTATGCGCGCCCACCAGGTTGAGATGGCAGCCCGGCGCCAGCCAACGCCCTTTGACTATGGGCTCCGCGGCGCTGCTTACGCCGCAGACGATTTCCGCGCCGCGTATTGCCTCGCGTGCCGTATCAACGGCGGCAATGGCCAGACCCTCTGCCGCATGTCGCGAGGCGAAGCGCCTGGCTTTCTCGATACTCGGCCCCCACACGCGAACTTCCCTTATCGTCCGAACGCAGCGCATCGCTTCCAGGTGCGTTTCCGCCTGGACGCCGTAGCCCAGTAGCGCCAGCACGGAAGCATCTTCGCGGGCCAGCGCACGAGTAGCCGCCCCGCTGGCTGCGGCGGTGCGGATGGCCGTAACCGAACCGCCCTCCACCAGCGCCGCAGGCGTTCCCGTTTCAGGGTCGAAAAGCAGGATGCAGCCCTGTATCGCAGGCAGGTCGCGGCCCGGATTGCCCGGAAACAGGCTCAGCAGCTTGGCGCCGAACGCCGAGGAGATTTCACCGAGCATCAGGGCGAACGCTCCGTTACCGTCCGCGACCGGAAGAAAGGAGCGCAGCGGCAACTCGATTTCACCGCGGCTGATCGCCGCCTGGGTCTTCGCCATCAGGTCGATGCACGCACTCATGTCCAGAACGTGCCGCACCGTGGGTGCGTCGATGAAGGGAATGTCGCTCAATCGACCGGAGTATCGTGGCCCTTGCCCAGGTAGAGCGAAGGGCCGAAGGTGTGTTCGCCGTTGACCTCCAGGCGCACGCGGTAGCGCCCCGGCTCCGGAAAAGTGACGTCTTCCAGCGGCAGGTTGAACTGCGTGCGGGGCGGGGCGGCCGATCCTTGCGTCTCCTCGACTTCGCTGAATCCCTGGATGGTAAAGACGGCCTTGTCGCCCGGATCCAGCAGTTCGATGACGAACGGCACGCGGCCTCGCTCGTCCTGGTCCCAGCTCACCAGGCCGGCCAGCCGCATGTTCGGCTGGCGGGCCGGGAACGATGACGCGCGCAATTCATCGAATATGCCGCGAATGTCCAGCCGTCCGGAGGCGTCGGAGCCGGCCCGGTGGCAGAAGAAAAGTGTGCACTCCATACGTGCAGTGTACCCACCAATCAGCATAAAATAGGCCGGTCAATTTGCCAGTGAAGCAGAGGAAAAGAATGAAGCGTATTGGCTATTTAGTGATCAGCGCCGCCGCCATGGTCGCGGCGGGAACCGCCCAGGCCGCCGGTGACGCCGCTCGCGGACAGGCGGAATTCGAGGTCTGCGCCGTGTGCCACGGGGACCAGGGCGAGGGCTTCGAGAAGTACGGCGCCCCGAAGATCGGCGGTCAGGAAGACTGGTACATCATCACTTCACTGAAGAACTTCCGCGCCGGCCTGCGCGCCAAGGACAACTGCGACGTGGCTGACGTAGCCGGTACGCTGGAACGGGCCAAGGCGCAATCTCCCGACTATTCGGAAATCGAGGCCGAGCTGGCGACCCATTTTGACGGTGGCACGCTGCCTGCGGGCGGCGGCTGCAGCCAGCCTTCGAACGACGTCTACGGGTCGCTGATGCGCGCCGTTGCACTTACATTGGCGGACGATCAGGCTGTCGAGGACCTGGCCGCCTATGCAACCTCGCTTTCGCCGCCCATGCCGGTTGCAACCATTGAAGGCGACGTTACGGCTGGAACTACCGGCTACATCACCTGCATAGCCTGCCACGGAGCGAACGGCGAGGGCCTTCAGGCGCTCAACGCCCCGGCGGTGGCGGGACAACACGATTGGTACACCGTGCGCCAGCTCCTGAACTATATGTCGGGAGTTCGAGGGACCGATCCCAACAATATTCCCGACATGCAGATGCGGCCCATGGCGCAGATATTGATTACGCCGGAAGCTGTCAACAACGTAACCGCGTACATCAACTCCTTCACCGAAGGCCAATAGCACGGCCCGCCTCGGCGGGACACGGCCGTAACAGGCGGGCTGCCGCCTGCATGCTTAAAGTGTGTCTTAAGTATCTGTCTTATGTGCCTGTAAAGACAGGTTTTATCGTTTCCTTCGAGCCGCTTTCCTCTCCCACTCATTCGCGACGAGTAAGATCAGGAGTCCAACTATTTTCCCTGGGAGGAAATACATATGGACAGTGCGGTACTTGTAAACCTGGTTATCGCCGTAGTGGTTGCGCTGGTGATGTCGAAAGGGCTCAAGGTGGTGACGCGGGAAGGCGATGTCTGGACATTGCTTGCCCGGATCGCCCTTTGCTATGTCGGCGCCGTTTGCGGCGGCCAGATGCTTGGGCTAGAGCTGGTCCCGCTCATGGGCGTCAATGTGTTGTCCTCATTGCTCGGGTCCGCCGGCTTGTATCTCATCGTCACTGAAATCTTGAGGAGCATCAAGGGCGATTCGTAACGCGCGAGGGCCGCAAGGCATCGTGAAATAACACTGGGGCGCCGGGGAAGTCCGGCGCCTCTTCAGTTCTGGCCCGCCTGCTTGAACGGCGTGTGCTCGCCGGCGATATCCACGTAGCGGGCAACCTGTTCGCGTTCCTCGGAGAGATAGCCGGTCAGCGCGTCGGCAAATCCCGCATGCCGCACCCAGTGCGTCGAATACGACGTTGCCGGCGCGAACCCGCGCGCCAGTTTGTGTTCGCCCTGGACGCCCGGGTCGAACAGCCTGAGCCCTTCGCGAATGCAGTACTCGATGCCCTGGTAGTAGCAGGTCTCGAAATGGAGGCTGTGGTAGTAGCCCGTGCTGCCCCAATAACGGCCGTAGAGGGCGGTGTCGCTGCGGAAACAGATCGCCAGCGCGACCGCCTCTCCGTGGAGGCGCGCCAGGAAGATCACCAGCAACTCGGGCATTTCGCGGGTGACGCGCTCGAAGAACTCGTGATTGAGGTACGGATACTGCCCACGCTTCAGATAGCTTGCGGCGTATAGGGGATACAGGGTCTTCCAGAGTTCCGGCGTCAGCGTGGCGCCGCTAAGCGTCTCAAAGACAATTCCCTCGTCGCGAACGCGCCGCCGTTCGCGTTTGACCTTCTTGCGCTTGGCCGAACTGAAAGTTGCGAGAAACTCGGAGAAGTCCTTGTAGCCCTCATCCTTCCAGTGAAACTGGCAATCGGTGCGCAGCATCATTCCTTGCCCTTCCATCCATTCCGCGTCTTGCCGTGCAGGAAACAGGCAATGCAGCGAGCTGGCCTCAAGGCGCTCGGCGAGTTGCACGGCGCCGGCCAGCAACATGGATCGAGTCCGGACAAGTTGATCGGCAGATCCCCTGCCAAGAAAGCGCGGTCCCGTCACCGGCGTGAACGGGACCGCGTTCAGCAACTTCGGATAGTAGTCGTGGCCGGCGCGCTGGTATGCGGCGGCCCAAGCCCAGTCGAACACGAACTCGCCCCTTGAATGATTCTTGAGATACAGGGGCATGGCGCCGGCGGGCCGGTCTCCCTTGTCGAGCAGCAGGAGATGGCAGGGTTGCCAGCCGGTTTCCGCGGAAACGCAACCGGAGGCCTCCAGCGCGCGAAGGAACTCGTGGCGCAGGAACGGGTGAGACTCAGCGGCGAGCGCATTCCAGTCGCCGGCCGCTACCTCTTCGATCCCGTCAAGAACCTTTATCCGCACGAGCTAAAGGTTAGCAGGCGCCGGGAGGGCTGGGAACTCTCTCTCCCAGGCTTACAGAGGATTGGCGTCGCAGAACTTTTCTGCGTCCAGCGCCGCCATACAGCCGGTGCCTGCCGATGTGATCGCCTGGCGGTAAACGGAGTCGGCCACATCGCCGGCTGCGAACACCCCCGGCACGCTGGTGGCCGTGGAGCCCCCCGAATCGCCGCCGCGCACGGTGAGGTAGCCGTTGTTGTGCTCAAGTGAGTCGACGAACAACCCCGTGGCGGGGTCGTGGCCGATCGCAATGAATACGCCATCCAACTCGAGCTCTTCGAATACGCCTTCTTCCTTGGTGCTCTTGATCTTCAGACCCGTCACCTGGTTTTCGTCGCCCAGGACTTCCTCGACCACCCGGTCCCATGCGATCGAGACCGGGCCGTCCGGTCCGGCGCGGTCCATCAGCTGCTGCTGCATCATCTTCTCCGCACGCAACGCGTCGCGGCGATGCACCAGGGTCACGCTAGAGCAGATGTTGGAAAGGTAGAGTGCCTCTTCGACCGCGGTGTTGCCGCCGCCGACCACGGCGACCGGCCGGCCCTTGAAGAAGAAGCCGTCGCAGGTGGCGCAGGCCGACACGCCCTTGCCCATGTAGCTTTGCTCGCTCTCAAGGCCCAGGTAGCGCGCCGTGGCGCCGGTGGCGATGATCAGCGACTCCGAGCGGTATTCGCCCAGTCCACCGGTCAGCGTGAACGGCCGCCGCGACAGGTCCACTTCCTCGATATGGTCGTAGATGACTTCGGTGCCCAGGCGCTCGGCGTGCTGGCGCAGGTCCTCCATCAGCTGCGGGCCCAGCAGTCCTTCGGAACCGCCCGGCCAGTTGTCCACGTCGGTGGTGGTCATCAACTGCCCGCCGGGCTCGCTGCCGGTAATCAGCAGCGGCGACATGTTGGCGCGCGCCCCGTAGACGGCCGCGGAATAGCCTGCTGGGCCGGAGCCCAGGATCAGTAGTCGGGAAACGGAATTGGGCACGGCGGCAAGTTTATACGGGTTTCTATTCCGCCGACGCGCGAATAAGATTAGGCGGGCCTCAGATACGGCGTGAAGTGAAAGCAAAGGCAAAGGCAAAAGAACGAACCTGGGTGGAGCGTGCGCTGCGCGAAGGCGGCCTGTGGCTTTGCCTGGGCCTGGGTCTGCTGATGTTCGCGGCATTGCTGAGCCATGTGCCCGAGGCAGTCTCGGCGGGGGTTGCGGGCTCCAACCTGGTCGGCAACATCGGCGCATTATTCGCCGAATTCGCTTTCGACCTCTCCGGTGAGGCGTCGTACCTGTTCCCGGCAGCCGTGATCGGCTTCAGCGCCTGGTACCTGTCGCCCTCAAGAGCACGCGAGGACTGGTCGTGGCCCGACGCCGGCGCGCGCGCGGCAGGCGGAGTGCTGGTGGTGGTCTGCGGCTGCGGACTATTGGAGATGTCCGAACGCGCGAACTTAAGCGGCGGACTGATCGGAGCCTGGCTCTCGGGCGTGCTGGAACCGGCGCTGGCCAGCCTGGGCGGCATCGTGCTGCTGCTGGCCCTGTGGATGACCGGCATAACGCTGGTCACCAGCCTCTCCTGGGTGGGCCTGGCCGAAGTCACCGGGCGGCTGACGATCCGGATCCTGGCGTGGTCCTGGCAGGCCCTTTACTCCAGTGTGGCCGCCTTGCTCTCACTTGCGGGCGTCGGCAGCAGGAAAAGCAGGCCAAAACGGCGCCCGCGCGCGCGGATCTCCAAGCCGGTGCAGACACGGAAGATCCCGTCCCCGCCGGCAATAAGCAGACGCAAGGCAAGCGCCATGGATGCGGATGAACCCCCGTCCGGCGGTCGGCTGCCTTCGCTCAGTCTGCTCTCGGACCCGCCGGCCGAAGCCACGCTGCAATCCAACGACCTGCTGCGCGACCAGGCCCGGCGACTGGAAGAGAAACTGCAGGAATTCGGCGTCGGCGCCACCGTGGTCGCCGTGTCGCCCGGCCCGGTCGTGACGCTGTTTGAAGTCCAGCCCGCAGCCGGCATTCGCGCCAGCCGGATTTCCAGCCTGTCCAGGGACCTTTCCCGCTCTTTGATGGCGCACAGCGTGCGCGTGGTCGAATCCATGCCCGGCAAGTCCACCGTAGGGCTCGAAATCGCCAACAACGAGCGCGTTCTGGTCACCCTGGGCGAAATTCTGCGCTCCCGGACCTATGCGCAGGCCCAGTCCTACCTGACCATGGGGCTGGGCAAGGACATTGCCGGTGACCCGGTCGTCGCCGACCTGCAGAAGATGCCGCACCTGCTGGTGGCCGGCGCCACCGGTTCGGGCAAATCGGTCGCGATCAATGCGATGGTCTTAAGCCTGCTCTACAAGTCCACGCCGGAATCGGTGCGCCTGATCATGATCGACCCCAAGATGCTGGAGCTGTCGGTTTACGAGGGCATTCCGCACTTGCTGTGCCCGGTGGTCACCGACGTAAAGGAGGCCGCCAACGCGCTGCGCTGGTGCGTGGCCGAGATGGACCGCCGCTACCGCCTGATGTCGTGGGTCAAGACGCGCAGCGTGGAGGGCTTCAACAATCGCCTTGAGGTTGCCCGCGAAACCGGCGACCCGCTTTGCGGCCCGCCCGAGAACGACGAGGACAAGCAGGGGCCGGAGCTGCAGCCGCTGCCGCGCATCGTGGTGGTGATCGACGAACTGGCCGACCTGATGATGGTGGTCGGCAAGAAGCTCGAGACTCTGATCGCGCGCCTGACGCAAAAGGCGAGGGCGGCCGGCCTGCACCTGATCGTCGCCACGCAGCGTCCGTCGGTGGACGTGATCACCGGGTTGATCAAGGCCAACATTCCCGCGCGGATCGGCTTTCGCGTGGCGTCGCAGGTGGATTCCCGCACGATCCTCGACCAGGTGGGCGCCGAAACGCTGCTGGGCAAGGGCGACATGCTTTACCTCCCGCCCGGCTCCGGAGACCTGCTGCGCGTGCATGGCGCGTTCGTGGAAGACGCCGAGGTCCTCAAGGTGGTCGCGGACCTGAAACGCACCGGCGGCCCCAGCTACGACGAACAGGTCACGCAGGGCCCCGCCGAGTCCGAAGAGGGCGATGCGGCTGGTGCAGACGGCGGCGAAGTGGATGAACTCTACTCGCAGGCCCGCGAAATTGTCATCGAGACCGGCCGTGCGTCGATCTCCTACGTACAACGCCGCCTGCGCGTGGGCTACAACCGCGCCGCCCGCCTGGTCGAAGAACTCGAACGCGCCGGCGTAGTCTCCGCCCCCGACGGCCGCGGCGAACGCCGCGTAGTAGCAGGCGACCCCGAATAATGCGCGCCTTGTTCTTGATCCTGCCGGTGTTGTTGTTGCCGTCCCCTTCCTGGGCACAGGAAACCGACGGCAATGCGGTCTTGCAACGCTACTTCCTCGAAATCCAACACCTCCAGGCCGACTTCATCCAACTCGAATTCGACGGCGAAGGTGTATTCCAGCAGGAAAGCACCGGCCGCCTGTATCTCTCCCGCCCCGGCCGCTTTCGTTTCGACTACCTGGAGCCGGACGAACTGATGATCTGGGCCGACGGCGAACGCCTGTCAATGTTCGATCGCGAACTGGAGCAGGTCACGGTGTGGCAGCAGGCCGAACGCCTTGGAGAATCCGCCGCCGCGCTGCTGGCCGGCGACGCCTCGGTGCTCGAAAGCTACGAAGTCAAGCTGGCCGAGTCCGAGGACGGCCTGCAATGGTTCGACCTGGCCATGACGAGCGCCGAGGAGGGAGACATCCGGCTGGCATTGCGAGACAATGTTCCCGCAATCATCGAGTATGCCAATGAACTGGGCGGCCGCGTGCAACTGCAGCTCTACCGGCTGGACCTCGAAAGCAAGATTGACGACAAGCTCTTCAATCCCGAGATCCCCCCGGGCGTGGACATATTCGAGGCAGTGGAATCGTGATCGACCCCAAGCTACTGCGCGAGCAGCCCGAGACGGTCGCACGCAACCTGGCCCGGCGCGGCGCATCCTTCGACGTGGACGCGTACGGTGAGCTGGAAGCGCGACGCAAGAAGTGGCAGGTGCAAGCGGAGAAACTTCGTGCGGAACGCAACAAGCTTTCTAAGGCGATCGGCGTGGCCGCCCGCGAAGGTGGCGACGTGGACGCGCTGAAGCGCCAGGTCGAGAAAGCTACCTATGGTTTGGCCGACGCCGGCGGCGAACTCAAGTCCGTGCAGGCGAGCCTGCGGAAGATCGAACTCGATCTGCCCAATCTGCTCGATGAGAGCGTGCCGGACGGCGCCGACGAAAGCGCCAATCGCGAACTGAAGCGCTGGGGCGAGCCGCGCCCGGCAGGCGACGATGTTCAAGACCACGTCGCTCTCGGCGAAGCGCTGGGCCAGATGGACTTCGGCGCCGCCGCCCGCCTGGCCGGCGCGCGTTACACCGTCCTGACCGGCGAACTCGCAAGCCTGCACCGCGCCCTGATCCAGTTCATGCTCGACCTGCACGTGCGCGAACACGGCTACACCGAAGCCTACGTCCCCTACATCGTCAACCCCGAATCGCTGGTCGGCACCGGCCAGCTACCCAAGTTCGCACAGGACCTTTTCGGCATCGAAAGCGAACGCTCCGGCTACCTGGTCCCCACCGGCGAAGTGCCGCTCACCAACCTGGTCGCCGGCCAGATCACCGACGAAGCCGAACTGCCGCTCAAATACACCGCGCACACCCCCTGTTTTCGCTCCGAAGCCGGCGCTTACGGCAAGGACACCCGCGGCATGCTCCGCCAGCACCAGTTCGAAAAGGTGGAGCTGGTGCAGATCACGCACCCCGACGGCTCCGACGACGCGCTGGAAGAGCTGACCCACCACGCCGAAATCGTGCTGGAGCGCCTGGAACTGCCTTACCGCAGAGTGGTCCTGTCGTCCGGCGACACCGGCTTCTCCGCCACCATCACCTACGATCTCGAAGTCTGGCTACCCGGCCAGGACCGCTATCGCGAAATCTCCTCGTGCAGCAACTGCCGCGACTTCCAGGCCCGGCGCATGAGCGCCCGCTGGAAGGGCAAGGACGCGCGCGGCTTCGTGAACACCCTTAACGGCTCCGGCATCGCCGCCGGCCGCGCCCTGATAGCCGTGATCGAAAACTACCAGCAGCCCGACGGCAGCATTGTAGTGCCGGAGGTGCTAAGGCCCTGGATGGCCGGCGCGGCTAAAATCCCTGCCTGATCCTCGATCATCGGAGAGGTGGCAGAGTGGTCGAATGCGGAGGTCTTGAAAACCTCTGACGGTTTACGCCGTCCGTGGGTTCGAATCCCACCCTCTCCGCCAAATCAAGATGGGTCCATACTGGGTACATGGTTTGCGTTTTATACCTGAGACATGGTTAACACTTTCTCCCCAGTGAAGGGGTTGTGGGCGATTGAGCATGGGGTATTGACGGAAAAGCTTGGCCCGAATCTTTCGCACCCATGTGCGATCTTCCTTCTTGATGCCCAGGATTATGCGATCCACCTGAGACGGTAGCTTGTTGGCATGCCGGTAGGGTCAGCGGCTGCGGTTGTACCGCGCATCCGGGCCACACTCATTGTTGCCGGTTGTAGATCGTGTGGCCGGTCATTCAAGAATCGGTGAACCGTCACTGGACAGGCGTTCTATCTCTATCCCTGTTTGGTCCTAAAACCAGCTCCAAGAATGGACGCTACTTCGAGATGAAGCGTGCTCCTTCAACGTTACAATATAGCAACATGTAGAACATTATGGATAAAGGAGGTATGTGATCAATACACAATAGTATAGATAGCCTATTATTCATATGAAAATCAGTAGCTTATAGTAATAAGAAATAGTAACTCGACTCGACGTACAATATACTAAGTAATAAAGAGAAACCTTCTTCCAAAAGGATAGTAACTAATATATTGAAAAAAAAGAAAGTTTATTCAGAAATAATTTCTCTATGGTTCAGAATAGGGATGAGATCCGTATGATCTGTTGACAATAATTAGATCCCATGCCACACTTACGCCTTTTGTGGCGGAGATGACAAATGGCGCAAGAGGTAATCCCGAATGGCTCATTTAGCCTGAAGATTACGGGGGACGGGATCAATGTCGACCGATTGATTGACGGGCAGACTGTGGCCAGTGTAATGGCAGTTGTCATGGGTCTAAACAAGCCTGCTACAGACGATGCGGTGATTGACTACAAGTCCGACCCTTCGGTCGAGGGTGCGACTCAGCGAATTTCGTTGAGGGAGTTTCTTGACGATGTGGATGCGAGCCACAAGCCCGACCTGATTGTTGCGATTGGGCACTACATGATGCAATTTGAGGGAAAGTCGGATTTTTCGCGTGAAGATGTGAAGGTTCGTTTCTCAACCGCAAGGGAGCCTATGCCGGCAAATTTTTGGCGGGACTTTTCGAATGCAGAAAGGAAAGGCATGCTCGCTAGAGTGCATGCAAGCGAGGGGCAGTACTACATTACAAAGAAGGGATTAGCTGCGCTTAGCAATAAATTCGCGAAGGGAAAGGCCAATTAGGAGATTGCCATGGCTCTAAAGGATCTGATCGTTGATAGTGGTGCGGTCATTGAGGCGGCCATCGAGGAAATTATCTCCGACTATGTGAAGTATGAAGTTGATCCGCACGCAATTGTCTTCACACCCGAGGGCAACTCATTAGGCAACTCGGCAAAGATCATCGTCTATGTCGCTGCTGTTTTGGGGTGGGCATACGTTGTGGATGATCCGCCCAGCATAAGCACAAAGCCAGTGGACTTGGAGGATGCCGTAGGCATCAAAGGCGGGTCGCTTCGACCGATTCTGAAGCAGCTAAAGGACGACCATATCCTAGCCCGTACGGACGGTCACTATTCGGTCCGCACGTCCAACCTAGCGGCAGCAGGCCAAATTGTTCGTGGAGATAGGCGAGTGCAGGCCTCCCCGCCAAAGTCAGTGCGTGCGAAGCGTGACAATCGGAGCATAGCGGTCGACGACGCTGCGAAAGACGAGGTCAAGCCTAAGAAGAAGACGGGCGTGCCGATTAAGGCATCGCTCGAAGGCCTTCTCTACGAGGGATTTTTTGGCGAGTTGCGTACACTTACGCGGGTAGCAGATCGACTTCAGGAGCTTGCCGTCAACGCAAAGATGACGTCACTTTCAGGTCCGGTCGCGGATTTAGTCCGCGGCAAGAAGTTGGAACGTAAGAAAGTCAAGGAAAACGGCAGGCAAGTGTGGGCTTACCGTACTCCGAGGGCCTGATGCATGCGTGTTCAATTTATTCGAAACCTATCCACTGAGATATGCCCATCAATTGTCCTGGCGATCGAGATAATCGCGCAGTCCATCTAGTTAGTTGAGGCGCAGGCTTGAGGATGTTGATTCGCGCAGGAACAAAAACTATTCTTTAGGTCGAGAATCCAGTTCACGAGGCGCAGAATAATGACAAACAGGATATTTATCGACGCTCCGTCTGGGGTTATCGAACTTGAGGGGGAAAAGGAGTTTGTCGAAGCACAGTTCCGGAGGCTCATGCCTTTCATTGAGGCATCTGGTTTCGGTACTGGCGCAAATGTGGGGGATCAGGCGGTAGGCAGTGCTGGCACCCGTGACACGGCAATCGAAGCGTCAACGGGTAATCCGCCAAACGATCGCAAGCGCACTAAACGAGTCGTCAATCGGCCTGCTAAGGGTCACTCTTGCGCGGATCGGATTAAGACACTAATGGAGGACGGATTTCTCAAGGAACCTCGGACGACATTGCAGATTGCGACGGAACTCGGAAGAAAGGGTTGGATACATACGTCAAGCCAAGTGTCCGCATCATGCGGCGATATGTTTAACCGTGGACAAATTCGCCGCAGCAAAGAAGGCAGGGGATTTAAGTATTTTTGGGATCGTGAATGACACGCGTTGATCTCGACGCCTCCCTGAATGCGATACCGGAGCAGTTGCGAACGCCTCTCCTTTTGCAGTTCGAAGAAGCGCTTGCAGCATACCGTGCAAGCGATTGGGAAAAGGTTGGCCTCAAGGCGGGGAAATTCTGCGAAGTCTCGTACACGATCTGTGAAGGCAATGCGAACGGCAAATATGCGTCCGTACCCAGTAAGCCCAAGAACATGTTTCTGAGTTGTCAGCAGTTGGAGAAGTTCAATAAGACTAAGGGAAGATCCCTCTGTATCCAGGTGCCTCGAATCTTGATGAGTATGTATGAGCTTCGGAATAACCGCGCTATCGGCCATGTGAGCGGAGAAGTGAATCCGAACCACATGGATGCTGAGTTCTTTCTGCGCGGCATGAAATGGGTTGTTGCAGAGTTTGTGCGGTTCTTTTCAAAACTCTCAGAAGAGGATTCGCGCGCCATCGTAGAGTCGGTAACTGCGCGAACGCATGGCATTGTATGGAAGCAGGACGACGTCCGAAGAGTACTTGACCCTTCTAAGTCTGCTGCTGAGAAGGCACTGATATTCGCGTATGCTGAAGGCAAGGCTGTCAGCGTTACTGACCTATTGAAGTGGTCCGGGTATTCGACCCCATCTCGCTTCCGGAAGAAGATACTTAAGGATCTTCATAAGAACGCACTTATCCACTACGACGAAAAGGCAGATACGGCACAGATTCTTCCTCCTGGGCAGAGATATGTAGAGGATAAGAACCTGCTTTGCTATGACCACTATGAGAGTTGAGGTGGAATTGCGTATTCCGAAGCAAAGTTGCCACCTGTTCTAATCGAAAGTGGCCACCCGTTCTATTTGAAAGTGACCACCTGTTGGAGTGACCCCCTGAAGTTGGACACCAAGGCCGTGAGATTGGAGTGCCCCCGGTTTGGTGGACACTTCCGGGCTATGTTCCGAGCATAGGAGGAAGTGTTATGAGCAACCAAAGATACAGCCCTGAATTCAAGGACGAAGCCGTCCGACAGATCGTCGACCGCGGATATTCCGTGGCGGAAGTTTCGGAACGCCTCGGCGTTTCAGCGCATAGCCTGTACAAGTGGGTGAAGGCGATCAAGCCGGACAAGACCTAAAAGAAATACTGCCAAGCGGTCGCCAAAGCGTTTTTTCAAACCGGGTGAGCTGGGTGGTCTTGTTTATGGAGCGATCCGGCTTGGTTGAGCGGCAAAGCCGAGGCGTTTACAAGCTAGCGGCTGAAGGGAGGCGGCTGCTGGAGCGTTCTCCAAGCGTTTTTAACTTGGAAACACTCAGCAAATATCCAGCATTTGTGGAATGGCGCAAGAAGGCAAATGAATCCTCAGGAGCCGCAGGGACCGGATCTGCCCCAAACCAGCAGACTACGTATACGCCAGAGGAAGCGATAGAGCGTGCCGATCGCCAATTGCGAGGCGAACTAGAAGCTGAAGTGCTAGAGCGCGTTCGTAAGGCGCTGGCCGCCTTTCTCGAACAGGTAGTGGTCGATCCTCTACGCGCATTGGGCTACGGTGGAGGGGACCCCTCAATGGGTCGGGTGACTGGCGGCGGCGGCGACGGGGGAATTGATGCCGCAATCCGGGAGGACGCGCTGGGCCTCGACGAGGTGTACGTGCAAGCCAAGAAGTATGCCCAAGAAAGTACCGTGGGGGTGGGTGCCTTACGCAATTATGCTGGCGCTATTGATGCCGCGGGTACTACTAAATATATGTCGTCAGAAAAGTAAAGTCTTTCTCCTGATATTTCAATATGATAGACCTAAGAGGAAAGGAAATTCCGCCAGGCTAGGTGCTGGCCAACCTATTATTCGATAGTACGTGCGGTGCGTGTCCTGCCAATCTGGAATGGAAAATCAAGAACGCCCTTTATCAGGAATTGGTTGATCTCTTCCCAAGTGCAATTATTTCCGCAATCTGGGCATATCACAGTATCTGCCTCTCCTATCGCGGGGCATTGGCAGGCAGAGCAAATAAGTATTCCTGATAAGCCAGCATCTAGAGAATAGGCAAGTATTTTATTACCCTCCAAGGGCACTTCTTCTTGCTTATTGGAGCCATGAAGGGCTGAACCCAGATTAGACATTTGCAATTCTCTATGGCCAGCGTCTTTCCACTGGGCCAAGCCCTTATCTACCAGTTGTTGTGCCTGATTCTTTGTAAGCCAGTTGGGACCCTCTCCGACACTTATGCAGCCTCCTGGAGAGTCTCCCAATTGCTGGAGCAACTTTATGAGGCTTTCTGATATGTCCATAGTCTTTTCCTCAGCAGGAGCTGAAATGAAAAAGCCGTCCCTGCAATAGACACGGCGATTCCATATAATGCTGAGTGTGGGGGGAGACGACGGTGCGGACCTACGTCTTAAAAAATTACGGGCTCCGGGTTCAATTCCCAGCTTCTCCACCTCAGACAGCTTGTAAGATTGCCTTGCCATACAACGAAATACAAATAGGCGATATGCCCCTCCTCATGGCAAAGGGGATAAAGGGGCACCCCAATTGTAAAATAGGCAGAGTGCCCCTCCGAACGGCAAAACGGATAAAGGGGCACACCAATTAAAGCTATCTATTTAATTCCCTTTGCAATTCACTCAAACAGGACACCATCCCATGAAATCCCGCCGGCGGCACACCCGCCGAGAACTTGAGGAGCAAGTACGCCTGCCGGCCACGCCGGAGGAAGTCGCCCGGCGCATCTTCGCCGCCGCCCGTCCGCCCGATCCCTCTAAGCGCGAGCCTCACACCCGCCGTTCCCGCAAAACCCGCCCGACACTCACAAAGCCTTGAGGCATCGGTGGTTTTGGGAATGGGTATGCAGCCGCCGGGCGCATGATAATCCGCGCGGTGATTTCATAAGGGACACGCGCGACCTAATTGAGTGTGGCAGGGATCCCAACAAGGCGTTATGGGGTTATGGCGCCTCAGCAGGCCGCGAGGAATACCGCAGGCTCGTGAAACAATATCAGCGCCACCGTAAGAAGCGCATAGGTGCTTGATGTGGACGGCACTCGGGCTGCTGTGCTTCGTGGTTTATGTGGTCGCGTCGGCCACCCCCAGCGGTCGCCGGTTCTTGGGGTGGGTGATACTGATGGCCTTTGCGGTGTTCATTGTGCTGCTGCTGTCCTAGCAGCCTGTCGGACTTAGGGGCTGTATTTTCTTACAATGGGTTCGGTCCAAGCGATGGGGTAATCGAGATGCCGAAGTTTGTGGAGCGGGATTCGAGCCAAGCCTACCTTTTGCCTCCGGACCTTCGCGAGTGGGTTGCGTCGGACGACTTGGCGCATTTTGTTCTGGAGGCGGTGGAGCGGGTTCCGATGGAATCGTTCAAGGTGAACGAGCGGGGGACCGGTTCGGCGCAGTATCACCCCCGGATGATGCTGGCGCTTTTGATTTACTGCTATGCGCACGGGATATTCGGTTCGCGTCGGATCGAGCGGGCGACGTATCGGGACATCGGCGTTCGGTATGTGACAGCGAACTGTCATCCGGATCATGACACGATCTGCACGTTTCGGCGGGAGAACTTCGAGGCGGTGGGGGAGGCGTTTTTGCGGGTATTGCTGATGGCGCGGGAGTTGCAGTTGCTGAAGGTGGGCACGGTGAGCGTGGACGGGACGAAGGTGGACGCCAACGCGAGCAAGCGCAACAGCCTCCGTCGGGATCGCGCCCATGCGCTTCGGGAGCAGTTGCGCGGAGAGATTGAGGACTTGCTGGGCCGCGCGGAGCGTGCGGATGCGCAGTCGGGGCCGGATGCGGAGAGTTTGCCGGAAGATTTGCGGCGGCGCGAGAAGCTGAAGGCGAAGCTGGATCGGGCGTGCGCCAAGTTGGATCGCCGTGCGCGTTCGCAGGCGGCGGCGGATCGGGCGGCGTATGAGCGCAAGGTGGCGGCGCGCGACAAGCGCGAGGGTCGCGCCAAGGGCGCGAAGATCAAGGAGCCGGGTAAGGAGCCGAGGCCGGAGGAGCAGATCAACCTGACGGATTCGGACAGTGCGCTGATGCGCAAGAACAAGCGCAGCGAATGGCGTCAGGCGTATAACGCGCAGGCGGTGGTGGATGCGCACGGAAGCCAGTTGGTTTTGGGTTCGCGGGTGAGTTCCTGCGCGAGCGATAGGCGCGAGTTGGTTGCGGATGTGGAGACGATTCCCAAGGCGTTGGGCGAACCCGGCCGGGTGTTGGCGGACAACGGCTATGCGTCGGGTTCGCAGGTGGCGCGGCTGGAAGGCCGGGGCCTTAAGGTTCTGGTGGCGGTCGGGACGGAGGATCGTCGCCGTGCGCATGATTTTCGTCCGCCGGTTGAAGGCCAGGCGGCGAAGGAGCCGAAGGCGGCCTGGCTGAAGCGGATGAAGGAGAAGATGGAAACAGAAGAGAACCGGGCGCTGTATCGCTTGCGCAAGCAGACGGTGGAGCCGGTGTTCGGGATCGTGAAGGAGGCGATGGGATTTCGGCGGTTTTTGCTTCGCGGCCGGAACAAGGTGGAGGGCGAGTGGGCCCTGGTGACGCTGGCCTACAACTGCAAACGGTTGCACCGCTTGAGGATGGCGTGAACCGATGATCCGGCGAGTCGTATCTGCCTGTTTCGGCCTCCTGGGGCGCTTTCGTCGGCTTCCGGGAACCCCGGCAGGGCGCTGGCCGGGTTGCCGGAATTTCCCGCCCGTCGAATGCGGTCCCCAGGGCGGACATTCGAGGCCGTGGGGAGGGCGCCCCAACGAACTATGACAACCCTAAGCCCGACAGACTGCTAGACCCTAACACCGCCGCGGCAACTCTGCAAAGCAGCCGCCCATGAGTCTATAGAAATCTCCGAATTGGCGGTTTGAGCGGTGGACCGCGCCCATTGGCGCAAGCACGCGCGGGACGTGCTGGAACTGGCGGATGAGGTGATCTTCCCCCCATAAATCCGTCCATTCGGGCTGAGGATTTTCCCGTTCATAGCGCCGAGTCCTAGCCACACTTGCCGGAAGAGTGTTAGACGTTGGGCTTGCTTCAGAGAGCCATCAGGCTCCAAGAGCAGGATACACATGGCACAGTTTCAATCATGGATGCGCCGCGCCATCTCCAGGGTTTCAATGTGCGTCTATTGAACGAAGATGCCACCATCGCCGAAGCGGAATCGGCCGCCGACCTGGCGGAGATCCGTACGCTGTTCGTCGAATACCAGCAGTGGCTGGGTGTCGACCTGTGCTTCCAGGATTTTGCCGAGGAGATCGACAGTCTGCCTGGCAGGTACGCGCCGCCGGCCGGATCTTTACTGCTCGCCCGCACGCTCGATGGCGCCGTCGCCGGTGGCGTAGGCATGTGGCCGCTTGAGCAGGGGGTCTGCGAAATGAAGCGCCTCTTTGTGCGCCCACCGTGGCGGGGCGCCGGCCTCGGACGGCGGCTGGCTATGCTCGCATGCGCCTGGATACGCTCCCACACCTCAAGGCCGCGACGGTACTCTACCGATCCATGGGTTTCATCGAGGTCGCGCCCGATTACGACAATCCGTCACCCGGCGTCCTTTACTTGGAGAAGGCTCTGCAAGTGCGGTGCGCGTGAAACTCAAGGCTTGCGAAAAATCCGAAATGTTGCGGTCAATGCGCACTTGACGTCCGACCAGTTCGCTGAGATTGATGCCGACATGGCTCGGATCCAGGGGAAGATCAGGCGAATTGTTACTATTCGCTATAAGCCCCAGAGAATTCAATCGCTCAAGATACTATATGGCTCGTATTTTTGGTCAGCAAGCATCTATTGTTCTGCTGAAATTAAGTCTGGACCGGGAGGTTCAACATGATTGGCATGAACGAAAAAACACTCATTCCGACTGCTCCATATGAACGTATGCCCACTTGCCCAGACCACAGAGTGTCGAGGCGCGAAGTATTAAGAAAATTAGCCGCGCTGGGTGCTTTGACTTTCGCGTCGCCGTCTCTCGCGCAAGAGGATAAGCGCTACGGGTTTGATCCCGATGGACCAATGCCAACACCTGATCAGTTCCTGGGCCCCTTTTATCCAGTGAAAAAGCCACTCGACGGGGGCACAGACATGACCCGTCTTAAAGGCAGAGATGGAACGGCGTTAGGGGAGGTCATCGAGGTCTCTGGCAAAGTCCTTAACTTGCATGGTGAACCTTGTCCAAACGTCGCCATGGAAATTTGGCAGCCGAATGCGGCTGGTCGCTACACACACCCGAACGATCTTAATCCTGCGCCAATTGATCCCAACTTCGATGGGTACGCGACCATGGTTACAGATGAAGAGGGACGATACAGGTTTAAGACTGTTAAACCCGGAGCCTACCCGGTAATTGAGGACTATTGGCGTCCTCCCCATATTCACTATCAATTTACTGGATCATACGATCGACTGGTTACTCAGATGTACTTTCCAAACGAGCCGTTGAATGAGTTGGATCCGGTGCTGCAGGTGGCTTGGGCGAATGAAACGCTTATCGGTTCATATTCAACGCCTGAATCAGAGAGTGTCTCGGGGTCGCGAGGAGTGAACTGGGATATTGTGCTGATACGTGGCTAATCGGACTGAAATTTAAGATGAAAGAAACTCCAGGTACGTCAGACTCCGGCTTTAGTGAAATCGTTATTTCCATTGAGGAGATTTCTTGGCTGCGAGACGCACTCACTAAGGTGGCCGGTTGGTCCGCTCTGGATTTACCAGATGCACCACCCGAGCAGCACACCGCGTGGCACGTTCCGCCAGAGTGTACGCGCATCGAACAATGTCTCTTAACAGCCGAAAATGACTCCACCGGTCATCTCCGATTGGTCAAATTCCATGGCACCCGTGGCGCTGTGATGCGGTCTTCTCAACGCACCTGGGACGTTGGAGGTATATTTGACGTCGATGTTTACGTGAATGATGTTGATCGCATTTACCGAGAGTTCCAGCGAGCGGGATGGACGGCATTTGGTGAACCTGTCGACTACTCCTGGGGTGGTTTTGAAGTGCGTCAATCCTTGGCGCTCACGCCAGATGGTATTGCCTTCGGAATGCTTCAGCCCTACGGCAAAGTCCTGATTGACCTGCCCAAGTACGCTCATATGAGCCGAGCCTTTAATTCTGCTCAAATCGTCGAGGACTTTGACCAAAGCCTGGCCTTCTATACGGAAAAACTCGGCTGGAAAACGCTCGTCAATTCTGTAGTGAAGGATACCGAGGAGCCAGGACGAGACGTCATGGGCATTCCTATGCCTCTAGCGAGGACAGTCGAAAGGCGTGTAGCCATCGTACACCCAGACGGCACGAACGAAGGCTCTGCCGAGATCATTGAGATGCGTGAAATTCAGGGAAAACACTTCGGCAAGAGATGTGTTGCCCCAAATACTGGATACCTGGCTGCAAGGTTTCCTGTCGCAGATCTCGAAAAGTACGCTGGTGATCTGCGTCAGCGAAAAGTGGAGTTTTATTCTGAACTATCTGAGATTTTGATTGAGCCATACGGTATCGCAAAGTGCTTTAGCGTGAGAACTCCAGATGGGGCAATTCTTGAGTTCTTTGAAATCAAAGGTAATTCCGGCTAACTTTTGCCTCCGCGCGCTTGGCCTGCGGGGTACGCTAACCTCTGACAATTGCGCTTGGGGCCGGTCGCGGAGACATCATGACTGAATCGAGGAATCCATCGCATAAGTGGCTTGGCGGCTTGCTGCTGGTCGCGGCAGGCCTGTTGACTGCAGCCAATCTGTACTTCGCAGCAAGTCCGGTGGCGGCAACGCCGCTTTTCAACTACGTTGACGTACTTGTGCTGGTCGGGTTCGCAGCGACTATCACCGAGATCATTCGCTCTAGAGGCGGGGCGTTTCCACTTTGCACCTTCGCCATAGCGGCACATCTGTACGCCTATAACTACATCGCCAAGGTATCGGAAAGTGGGCTTGAGAACGCCACGATCTGGTTGCTGATTGACCCGGTCGTCGCCGCCCTGTTTCTCTACAAGGGGCTGCAGTACCTCAGAAAGTCCTGATTGCCGGGCTCAGGAGGAAGCATGGGAATTGTGACTGACGTCGTTCTGCCGCTGGCGCTTGCTTTCATCATGCTGGCGCTTGGGCTGGGGCTTACCCTCGATGATTTTGTCCGGGTAGTGCGTCGCCCGCGCGATTTCGCGGTTGGCGCGGCGTCGCAGATCGTCGTGCTGCCGACAGTCGCCTTCCTCCTTGCCAGCATCTGGCCGATGGCGCCGGAACTTGCCCTGGGGATGATGATCATTGCCGCCGCCCCGGGCGGAGTGACCTCCAACCTCCTGACGTCATTCGCACGCGGAGATGTCGCGCTGTCGATTTCGCTGACCGCGGTGATCAGCCTGCTGAGCGTCATCACGATCCCGTTCGTGGTCGTCTTCGCCTATGGCCACTTCATCGGCGAGCAGGCGATGCAGGACATCACGGTCGCCGACACGGCGATCAGCGTTTTCCTGATTGTCACCGTCCCGGTCACGGTCGGCCTGCTTGTCCGTCGTTTTGCCGAGGGTTTTGCACTGCGGATCGAACCTACGGCCCGTGCCGTGTCTGCCGTGCTGTTCGTGTTGGTGCTCGCGGGAGCCATTTACCAGGAACGCAACAACCTCGCCGACTATTACGCCCAGGTCGGACTGGCTACCCTGGCCCTGAACCTGCTGATGATGGTGATCGCTTACCTGTTGGCGCGGATGTTCGCCACTGGAGCGAAACAGCGAACGGCCATCGCGATCGAGTGCGGGCTGCAGAACGGGACGCTAGCCATCGCCATCGCAGTGCTCCTTTTCGGCGGCGGGCTCGCCACGGTGCCGGCTGCAACCTACAGCCTGACCATGTTCGTGACCGCGCTGATTTTTGTCGCGGTGCTGCGGCGCACCCAGGGGGCCCTTCAGCCCTGAGGGGCTACCCGTCCAATGAACTACCGCATGGTCTATGCAGCTGTCGCTCTGGCAGCCCTGTTCGCGACTGGCGTCGCGGCCCAGGACCGGCCTAACGTGCTGCTCATCATGACCGACAACCAGAGCCCCAACCTGCTTGGGGCGTACGGCAGTCGGGACATCAAGACCCCCAACATCGACCAACTGGCGCGCGACGGTTTGTTGTTCGCAAAGGCCTACGCGACCTCCGGTGTGTGCTCGCCGTCGCGTGCCGTACTGATGACCGGGCTGATTCCGTCGGCCAATGGTGTGCACAACGGACTGCCGGCTCGCTACACGGTGGCGGACTATGCCGCCATTGAAGAATACCGCAACCTGCCGCAGACCTTGGCCGACGCCGGCTATTACACCGGCCTGGTCGGGAAGTATCACCTGGGCCGGCATGAGAAACCCCAGCTCGGGTTTCAATGGTGGACCACGTTCCGCGGCGGCCATACGTCCAGTTTCGTCGACGCACAGATCTTCGATAACGGCGAGACCTATAACCTGCTCGACCGGGACGAACATCTCACCGACTTCTGGTCCCGCCGGGCGGTGGACTTCCTTACCCACTACAAGAAAGAAGAATCGGCACAGGGCGCCCAGCGTCCGTTCTTCCTGTGGCTGTCCTACAACGGGCCGTACATTCTGCCGCCGACGGTGAATCAGCCGCCGGTCTCCCGCCACGCGGACTACTACAAGGACAACGTGCCCACCATGCCGCAGAACCGGGTGCATCCCTACATGCGGGAATGGGCCAGGAACAATACGGTTCCCGCGCCCGAGCCGACCGAGGGTGGATCCTATCCTTGGGCGGCCATCGATGCGCTCAACAACAAGACGGCCATGATCAACATCGCTGCGGAAATGACCCATGTGGACGAGGGCATCGGCACTGTATTGGCGGCTTTGGATGAACTTGGCCTGCGCGACGATACATTGGTGGTGTTTCTCGCCGACCAGGGATCAAGCTGGGGACAGCTTGGCATGTGGGGCAATTCGTCCTGGGGCGAACCTGAGCCGGCCTACAACGCCAACATGCAGGTGCCGTTGATCTTTCGCCATCCTGGCCGCATAGAGGCGGGTGCGACGGAAACCGCCATGGTCAACCAGTTCGACATGTTGCCCACTTTGCTCGAATACCTTGGTCTTGGGCATCTGGAGATTGCCAATTCTCCCGGAGAAAGCTTCGCACCCATGCTACGCGGCCGGGACGTGGCCTGGGAGGACGAGGTTTTCTTCGAATACATCTCCACCCGGGTGATCCAGACCCGGCAGTGGAAATACACCAAGCGCTTCCTGGCGTCGCCAAACGAGCTCTACGACATGACCAACGATCCGGGCGAGACCACCAATCTCGTCGACGATCCGGCTTACGCGGACCTTGTCGCGGATCTGGACGCACGCCTGATGGAGTTCTTTTCCGAGTATGCTGATGCCACTTTCGACTTGTGGAACGGCGGCACCGGCAAGGCGCTGGTTTACTACGGCCGGCGCAATCAGAAATTCCGCGATGCGTTCCCCGATTGGCGTGAACCCTTCGTGGAAAAGCAGGCCGCGTTCCGGGACCGGCCGGGGAAACATCATGACTGAATTGAAGAATCCACTGCATAAGTGGCTTGGCGGCTTGCTGCTGCTCACGGCAGGCTTGTTGACTGCAACCAATCTGTACTTTGCAGCGAGTCCGGTGGCGGCAACGCCACTGTTCAACTACGTTGACGTACTTGTGCTGGTAGGGTTTGCAGCGACTATTGCCGAGATCATTCGCTCTAAGGGCGGGGCGGTTCCACTTTGCACCTTCGCCATAGCGGCACATCTGTACGCCTATAACTACATCGCCAAGGTTTCGGAAAGTGGGCTTGAGAACCCCACGATCTGGTTGCTGATTGACCCGGTCGCCGCCGCCCTGTTCCTCTACAAGGGGCTGCAGTATCTAAGAAAGTCCTGATTGCTGGCCAGTCTGGATTTCCGGTCGATGATGGACAGGAAAGTTCACGGAGCGGGCGATGAAGCACAGCGCATTGGCCTCCTTGTGCAGGCGCCTCGCTTCGTCAGGATCGCTGTCCGCAGAAATGGTGGCGCGCGGCCTTAGCGTTACTTGCTTGAACTCGCCGGATCCGTCGGCGTGTGTCTGCATCTGTCCCTCGGCAGTGTCCTCGTAGGCCGTCACGACCACGCCCTTCACCGCACAAAGGTGCAGGTACCACAGCATGTGGCAGGCTGACAGCGCGGAAACGAGCATTTCTTCCGGATTGTGACGTTCGGTATCCCCCAGGTAGCTTGAATCGGCGGAGCCCCGGATCGTCGTCTTCCCAGCGCACGCAACCTCGTAGTCCCGTCCGTACGCGTCGTAAGCGGACGTGCCCTGGCCCTTGTTGCCTGTCCAGGTAAGAAGGGTGGAATAAGTGTGCTCTCTTGCGCTATTGATTGCCTCAGTCTCCTGCATGTAAGAATGTTGCGAATGATGGCTTTCGACTCCATTGGGGAGTTCGATTTCGGCAATAAACCCGGCACCTATTCACCTTGATCAGGCTGCGGGTCGAGAATAATCTCTCAACCAATGGATTCTCTGTAAAGGGTGCTCAACCCTTTTGCGTATATATATCTGAACTTCGGGAATGTAACTACAAATTGTAGGGCATAATAGAACAGCGTGGGTTCCGTTGGGGCGGGAGCGCTGCTGGTAGTCGCCTATACCAAACGAAACGGCAGCATCCGCTTGATCTCCGCGCGTCCCGCATCCCGCAAAGAAAGACAGGCGTACCATGAGAAAGCACGATAAACCCCCCCTGACGCCCAGACAGATCGCGGCAACCAAGGACCAGGATATTGACTTCAGCGAGATTCCCGAGTTGGATGACGATTTTTGGCGGAATGCCGAACTGGTTGAACCGGACCGGACGGAGCAGGTCACTTTGCGTGTCAAGCGTTCCGTGCTGGCCTACTTCAGGGCGCCCGGAAAAGGTTATCAATCCCGCATGAACCGCGTGCTTGAGAGCTATGTGCGCGCACAGGGCAAATAGGTGGCGGTATTGAACCGGTAGGAAAAAAATGCCGTCAGCTCAAGAGCTTCAGGTAATCCTGGACTGGGAAGGACCTTCCTATTGCCGCTGAACGCGCCGGCGTTCGTCGGATGGAGAGAAAAATGGAAACACCAGGCGATCGTAGTCGGCGCACCAGTTGGCATGAGGAATACGACATCGTCATTGTCGGGTTTGACATCGCTTCCTGTTCCGCCGCAATCGAGGGCGAACACCTCGTGCTCATCGGAGGCGAAGATGCCGCGGGATGAACTCAAGAACCTTGCGCGGATCGGCAAACTCAAACCGGAACCACCCTGGCCGAGTGCGAGGGCGAATTGGATGTGGACGAGCAACTGCTTGAAGCTATGCTTCGTGTGGCAGGGGAGGTAGAGCAGAGGTTGGCCGGTCTGATCGCGGCTTAGCAGATCAGGGCGTACCATGAGAAAGCACGATAAACCTCGCCAGCATGAACGAGACTGGCGGAAGACACCTTAAAATCGCTAAAAAGGGGCTTGGGCAATTGTCTCACTCAACAGAGGGACAGACATGTTGAAAATCCGCACTAAGCGAATCAACGATCTTACGGAGATCGACGAGCTCACAGGCAAAGAGGAAGAAGCTCCCTTTAGGCTCATCCACATCACGGTATCACCTTGGGTGCTTGTGGCCCTGCTTTTGGGCATTCCTCTGCTTCTCGCTTTCGTCTTGCTCTACGCGGGTTGGTGGTTCGATATCCTTCCGCCTCCCCCAAGTGCGAGATGATGATCTTCTTGACGGGTCAAGTATTGCACGCAGATGTCACCTTCTGGTTTCGCAATATTCAATTCTGCAACAATTGTGCGGCTGTTCTTTGCCAGCGGAACATAAGCCAGATAACAACCACCACAAGCGCATTTACGGCGCCCATCAACACAAAGGGGCTGCTGGCCCCATAGGCATCAAACATCAGACCGCCGACAAAGGTGAGGGTCACGATGCCGGCTGAACCGGCCACACCATAGGTACCGAAAACCGTGCCCTTGTTGCCCTCGGGCGCCACTTGGCCGATCAGAACGGCGGCGCTTACGATGGCGCTGGCCTGGCCAATCCCAACCAGGGCAGCCGCGACCCACATCATCGGTCCAAGCGGATCGTCGATCAGCCCCACACTGACGTAACCCACGCTTGCGATTGCAAATGAGATTGCGATCCCAACCAGGCGCGGGACCCGATCAAGTAAGGTGCCGATGACGAAAGGCCAAACCAGACCGCAGCCTGCAACCAGACCGAAAACCATGCCGGCCCGCGCTACGGCTACGGCCGGCGACATGCCGGCGGCAATGCCTGCCTGCGTGACCCAAAGTGACAAAAAGGTCGTGACAATCACCAGGTCGCCTTTTGAAGCAAAGGCCGTCAGATAACTCAAGCCCAGCAAGGGCTGTTGTTTTACCAGGGTCAGGCCCTTCGCCGTCTGACTGAATAGGTTCGGCGTAGAACTCTTCGCTCCTGGCTTGGGGGCCTGCAGCCCGAAATGAAGAACGATCGCCAGCAAGAGGGCCGCTATTGAGCAGACCCAGAAACTGGCGCGCAGTGCATTGACATCGCTCAGCCCCAGCTGCCCAAAGAACACCGGGAGCTTTGAGAAAATCGCGATCATTACGACTACGCCCAGAGCGTTGACGATCGCCACGATTCCTATCCAGCGACCGCGACATTTGTCGGTGATGTATTCACCCTGGCAAGTGGACATCATCACGGTGCAGGCCGTGGCCCCAATCGCATAAGCGATGCGAAGTCCAATCAGCTGCGCTTCACTTGAGGCCATCGGGTAAGTCGCAAACCCCACTGCAAGCAAAACCATCGCGCCGACATAGATTGGACGACGGCCAACGCGGTCGGACCAGGCGCCTATGAGGCCGCAGATCGCGATCTGGGTGATTTCCTGCAACGACACGAGAAGGCCGGCCAGCGACCCTTGCTCTTCTTCAGGAATTCCCAGCAGAGCAAAAACGTACGGATTCATGAAGTTCAGGAACGTCACGAAGCCAATCGTCCAGAACCCCGCCAACAATATGGTCAGCGCATTTCGCCTGCTGACATCCCTCTCCAGGACGAGAGGGCCAAGGCGCGCGTAACTTGCTTCGCTGGAGGTCACAGAAGGTGCTCTTGTAATTTCACCAGGCCTGAAACTCACGATCCCGACAAAAGCCGCCAGGCGGGGTGCACCGCTCTTCATATTCTGCAAGGAATGCTTCCATTTCCTGCTGCAGGTCGCTCATAGGGGATCCTCGCCTGTTGGTCAAATGTCCACCGTCATGGCGTTGTAGCCGAACTCCGCTTCCATGCCGGCGGTGGGCTCCTTCGCCCGGTCCGTCGGGTCCGCGCTCATGTAAATCCTGCCGCGCTCAAGCGATTGCGCATGGAACCTGTTGGCCCGGGCAAGGCGTGCCCGCTCGTAGCGCAGGAAGGCCGCCCGCCAATCCCCGTCCTCCGCTTCAAAGCAGCGGGCGAGGACCGCGGCATCTTCAAAGGCCAGACCCGCGCCCATACCGTAGAAGGGCGTCATGGGATGGGCGGCATCGCCCAACAGGGTGACCCGTCCGGCAATCCAGCCGTTGAGCGGTTGGCGGCTTGAGAGCGCCCAGCGCAAACACCTCCTGCCGGGTGACGCCTTGAGAATTCGCACAACATCTTCATGCCAGTCCCCGAACTCTTCGAGAACCTCGTCGATGTCGGTCTGCGCAAACCAGTTTTCCTCGCCGATGTCGTCCGGCCGGTACGCATTGGCGACCCAGTTGATCCGGGTGCCCCGGCGCACCGGATAACGGGAAAACATCCTGCCTTCGGCCGGATAGGAGGCAAAGTGGGGCACCTGGCTGACCCCCGGCACATCGGCGGCATCGACCAGGCCACGCCATGCCATGAAGCCGGTGTACCTGGGTGGTTCCGTGGGAAAAAGCTTGTCGCGCACCACGGACTTGAGACCATCACAGGCAATGACGATGTCGCGCCTGTCGGTCGCGCCGTCGGCAAAGTTCAGGGTCACGCCGCCGTCGTCCTGCTCGATGTCCGTGAGCCTGTGTCCCAGTCGAAGGGTGTCGCCCTCCTTGCCGAGCGCGTCTTCCAGGACCTTGTGCAGATCCGCCCGGTGCATATGCCGCGTCAGCGCACCCCGCATCTTGAGTGCTTCTTCCGGACTCCGCTGAGAAAACAGGATCCGCGCGCCGGTCCTGTAGTGAAGCGTGCCGAATGTTGTGGACCCGTCGGCAAAGGCTTCCGTTGCGCTTTCCAGGCCCAGACCAGCGAGGACCTTGCTTATGTTGGGCCCCACGGTGATGCCGGCGCCGACTTCCCCCAGGGCCGGAGCCTGTTCATAGACGGTGACGTTGTAACCGTGCTGCTGAAGCGCAACGGCAGCGGTCATGCCGCCCAGGCCGGCGCCGACGATTCCGATGTCCAGCGCTCTTATGATCAGCCTCCCAGAGCCTCGAAATATATCAGCGCCGGCATGTTGCGGCGTTGATGGACGATCCGCAGGATCACTGGCGCATTGTCGGCTGCCGAGACCCGCGCAAAGAAAATAACGTGCTTCTCATAGTCGATCGACCGCAGACCCGGCGCAAAGAGGCTTCGGTCGCGTCCGCCGTCAGGGTTTGTCATGATGTCTTCAAAAGCGCGTACCAGGCCCGGATAGTATTTCAACCATTGATCGCGCCCCCAGGTGTCCAATGCGTAGCGGCGGATATCATCCAGGTCCCGCCTGGCCAGGCGGGACAGTCGAAGCGTCATGGTGTCGGGGCAATTGTCCGGTAGGCGTCTGGTTCGTAGGCCTCGGGGTCGAAGTCGTCAAAGTGGCCGGATTCCGCATCACGCACGGCGCGCTCGAGGTCCGACTTCATTGCGTGGAATTGCCGCGCGCCGTCTCGTTGCATAAGGAGCCGGATTCCGGCCCGCACGACTTCGCTCACGTTGGCGTACGCTCCAGAATTTATCCGTCCCTTGACATAGGCTTCCATTGGTTTGGTAAGGTGTACGTTCGGCATTCAGCGACCCTCCGTATGTCGGATAATATCAGATACGGACAGACTCACGGACACTCAACCAGAAGCCAGCTATCTCAAACTGCAAATGAGCTCAGAAGTTGACATCCCAGTAAGAATCGGGACGACCGGATGGGTCGGATGTCTGGCGCTGTTTGCGCTAAACGCGTTTGCCCAGGCGCCCGTTGCCGGCGACGCGGACCTGTATGTGCGCGTCATTGATGTGGGTCACGGTAACGCTATCGTCGTGAGGGCGCCGGCCAAGGACGAATCGGGCGAGTGGGATCATGTTTACCTGGTCTATGACACCGGGCGATGGGAGGACTGGGAGCGGCAAGCGACACTGGATGCGATCGAGCAAATCATCCCGCGCTCGGAGGAAATCGACCTCATGGTCCTTAGTCACGCGGATCGGGACCATATCGGCGGCGCGCCGGCGATACTCGGCGCCTATGAAGTCGGGGTGATCATTCGACCCGGGAAGAAAGCAAGGGCACTCCAGGGCGACGCCGTGATTTGGGAGGAAGTCGACCTGGCGATCAAGTCCGAACGGGCACAGGTGTGGGATTTAAGCGAACCGCGCCTTCCCCATGGAGATACCAGCCCACCAGAGTATCTTCTTGGAAGGAAAACCTTACTGATTCCGGTGTCCGGATTTTCTTTGCCGCCGGAAGAATGGGGCGAACTCCAAGCAGCCCATGCACGCAACGCGGGGAGCATCGTGATCCGCCTTGATTTCGCCGGCAGATCCATTCTGCTCACCGGCGATGCCATCGGCTGTGAGCACTATGAGATTGACGAATGCGATCAGCCAATTGCAACCGAAAAGCACATGCTTGATAACGCGGATCCTCACTGGAATCTGAGGATCAAGTCCGATGTCCTCATTGCTCCCCATCACGGTTCGATCAGCTCCAGTTCCCCCGAGTTCATTGCGAGCGTTGCTCCCCAATGGGTCATTTTCCCGTCGGGACACAGATACGAACTTCCCAGAACGGCCACCGTGGACCGCTACATCAGGGCCGGGGTGCCTCCATCGCAAATTCTCCGCACAGACCGGGGCGACCATGAAGGCCCGAAAGAATGGCCCCAGGGAAGGATCGAAGGGTGTGTGGACGTGCCCTACGACGACCACATCGACATCGTGATTACTCCAGCCGGCGATCTGAAGGTCGGCTACAGCCAGCCCAATCCCCCGCCGGAGGAGAGTTGTAACTAGCCACCGTTGCGCCCGACACTGCGCTAATCGCCAACCACAGCCGCAATGTAGGGAAGATGGCGGAATTGCTCGCCCAGGCCCAGTCCATAACCCACCAGGAAATCCTGTGGCGCGTCAAAGCCGACCCAGCGCGCATCGCACTTGAGGTTGCCGGCCTTGCGCTTGTGAAGCAGCACGCAAACTTCAATCTCACCGGCTCCCTGTTCTTCCAGAATCGGGAGGACGAAATTCATCGTTTGGCCGGTATCGATAATGTCATCGACGAGCAGGACGGATCGTCCGTGAATCCGGGGCTTGGGGTTGTAGGTCATCTCGATCCGCCCGCCGGATTGCATTGAGTCCCCGTAGCTCTCGATGCCCAGGAAGGCAATCTCGTGCGGAGTCCGGATGTGACGCACCAGGTCAGCCAGGAAGATGAAGGATCCCTTGAGAAGTCCGATGACCAGGAGATCGGGCGTCGAATCGTAGTAATCGCTGATGGAGCTTCCCAGCTCCTCCACGCGCCGATTAATCTCCTTGGGAGTCAATATTTGCTTGAGCTGACTCACTTATATACCTGGATTGACGTCCATCAGTCGCCCTTGCAACCCACGCCGGATCAATTGTCACATAGCACGCTCGCGGGCTTTTGAGCGGCTTTTCAGAATATTGCGAATTCTCGCCCGAACCGACGCAGCCTCCGAATCGCCGGCCCGGGCAAGCATGCCGTCCACCTCTTCCCGGTATCGCGGAAAGCGCATCGCCAGCTCGTTGAACCCGTTATAGGCCCACGCCCTGACAAATTTCTTCTCGCTCTTGATACAGGCATGAAGAAAACTCTCGAGACCGGCGCAAGCGTCCTCATGGATATCCAGGTAGGGAAGGCATTGGAGGATATGCAATTTGCTTTCCCAATGATCCTGGTCGGGCAGAACGCCAAACACCGTGCGGCAGTCGGCAGCGGATAGAGAATTGCCCGCTTCGACGTGCTTCTTCAGCAGCCAGGTTGCCGCCCGTTGCGATTCCGCGTCCGCAACATGCGCCAGGATCGTCGCGACAAAATCCTCTTCGGCGCGATGGCGCTCGTAGGTTGCCTGCAATGCCGCGACTGAATTGCCGTTCCGGGAACCAATCTCTTCGGACAAAGCGCTGGTCACATCCGGCTCCTACCGGAGCTGGGCCTTCAGCGTCAGTCCGATCGAACGGGGCGCGTTCACCCAGGTGTGCCAGCTCCCGGACTGAAACACGGAGTCGAACACCAGCATGTTCATCCGCTTGTCGGTAAGGTTTCTGCCCCAGAGGAGCAACTCGTAGCGGCCATCCGCGGTCCCGACTCCCACGTTGGCGTTGTACAGATTGAATGCTCCGCGCACCTTCTCCGGATCGAGGTCGGACCCGGTATTGACCGCGCCGACGTGCGACCAGTTTAGATTGGACCACCAGCGCCAGCTTGTCCCGGGTATTTCCCGGTCAACGAATAGCGACACGCTGCCCTGCAACAGCGGCGATTGCGTCAGCCGCTTGCCTTCAAGGTGGGCATTGGCCGACACCAGCTTGTCGCCGTAGCGTGCGTCCGCATAGGTGGCGCCCGCAGTAAGCAACAGCCCGCCTCCGAGCGCGAGGGAGGACTCCACTTCCACGCCTTTGCTTATCACGTCCCTGACGTTGCCGACGGTAAAGCCGAGTCCCGTATAGGTATTGAGCTGAAAGCCCTCAAAGGTGGTATGAAACAGGGCGCCGTTGACGGTCAGCCTGCCGTCGAGCGACCTGGATTTCATGCCCAATTCCCAGGAATCCGACGTTTCCGGTCCGAAATGGCTCTGGTCGACGAAGTTGCCGTTGGCGTCACGGAATCCCACGGCTTCCTGGTTGAGATTGAAACCCCCGGCCTTGTAGCCTCGAGCGAAACTGGCGTAGCTGTTGACGTTGTCACCGATCCGCCAGGATGCCTTCAGTGTGCCCGTGACCTTGCTTTCGTCCGCCTGGTTGTTGTAGCTCAGGTTGTCGCAAAGCGAAAAGAAGGCTGAAACGCCCCCGAACGCGGTGCAGAACGGGTCGTTGACGAACTCGCCGAAGGGGGCGCCATTGACGATCGAACCGGCGTCCTTTTCTTCGGTCGAGTAACGCAGGCCCAGGGTCAGGTCCAGCACCGCGCCCGCGTGCCAGGTGTTGTGCGTGAACAGAGACCACCCCTTCGCCTCGGAGAAATACTGCGCGTCGAAGCCCTGCCCGGGAACGCCCCGGCCCGCCGGGTCGCCCATGAACAGCGGCGCGATGGACGGGTTGCCGAACAGCGCGCCCACATAGTTGCCGCCGTGATGGGAGAAAACGATCTGCTCGTCGGACTCCATGTCCTCCGTGTAGATATAGGCGCCGACCAGCCAGGAAAAGGCTTCCGTTTCTCCGTATAGCTGAAACTCCTGGGAATAGTTTTTGAACTTCTCATCGGTATCCTGCGGGTGCAGGATGTCCGCGTTGGTGAAGTCAATGTCCTGGCCCCGTGAGATCTGAAAATCCAGGTAGGCCGTGATCGACCGAAAGGTCATGCCGGCTCCCGGCTCCCATGACACGTCCAGCGACAGCCCCCGGTTCCTTACATCCTCATACGGTGGGTAGTTCACGCCCACGCGGGCATCCTGATCGACTGAGAATGGCGTGATGTCGCCTCCAAGAGCGGCAATGACCGCGCTGGTGGGCCCGGCTATCCAGAATGGCGCCGGGCAGCACGATTCGTCCTTGTCGGTGTAGTCGGCAATGACGCGTATCTCCAGGTCGTGGTTCGGGGCCCACAGGAGCTGGCCCCTCAGGTAGCTGCGGTTGCGGTGGTCGTAGGTATCGTCGGAATCAATGTCCCGATAGCCGCCATCGCGTTTGCGCCAGGCCAGGCTGACGCGTCCGGCCAGTACGTCGTCCGCCAGCACGATGTTGCCGATAAGAGCCGCCTCGCGGGAATTGAGATTTCCGAGCCCCAGCGTGACGTCGGCGCTGTTTTCGAATGCCGGCTTGCGCGTGATGATGTTGACCGCGCCCGCGATCGTGTTCTTCCCGAACAGCGTTCCCTGCGGCCCGCGCAGGACCTCAACCCGATCAATATCCACCAGGTCGTCGAATGCAAGCCCCGCGCGCGAGCGATAGATGCCGTCGATGAACGTGCCTACCGCGGCTTCCAGTCCCGGGTTGTTGCCCGTCGTGCCCACGCCTCGAATGCGGAGAGTGCCCCCATTGGACGTACTGTTCGAGTTGTAAACCGCGACCGAAGGCGACACCTCCTGCAACCCGTACAGATCCGTCACGCCCCTGCCGGCGAGTTCTTCTCCGGTGTACGCGGATACAGCAATCGGAACGTCCTGAATCGATGCCTCGCGCTTGGTCGCGGTAACGAGAATTTCTTCCAGGACGGGCTGGTCCGCTTGCCCCCAGGACACAGTGGGCGGGAGCGCGAACAACAACAGGCCGGCAGCGATGAAGAACCGATTTGTCATGGAGTTTCCTCCATAGTCTAGCGTCGGGCGGCCTGCCCGGCGGCGTTCAAGCGGTCAGTTGCGCTCCTTGTTCAGCATCTCGACGAATTCGCGGTCCACTTCGGTGACGCCGCGCTCCTTGGCCTGCTTGATGATTCCCTTGAGTGCCGTCTTGATGAAGGGCTTGGGTATACCGGTCAGTTGCTTGCACGCTTCGCGCGTGAACTTCACTTCCGGGTCGATGCGGTTGGCCTCGTAGAGCACCGATTCTTCCTTGGCGCCCTTGTCGATTGGCGTGGGGAACCAGAAGGCCTTCTTTCTTTCGGCGAACCAGAACTTCTCGCCGTCCCGGAACCCGAACGTGATGGGCATGTTCGGCATGCGATTGGTGCCGTTCTCGATATTCTTCGCCCAGGTTTCCTTCAACAGGATATTTTCGAGCCGGAGCACCAGGTATTCGGGCGTCCTGCCGTCGTCCTTGATCGGGAACGACTCGTCCCACTGCGCTTCGTGCACCTGAAATGCTTCCTTGATGATCAGTGGGCAGCCATCCGCCGTTCCGCGTCCGGGCGTCGGGCTCTCGATCAGCGTGAACGGGCTGTCCGCCATTTTTTCCCCGGTGGTCTGGCCGGGGTAGCCCAAACCAACGATCTTGCTTAGCTGTTTGCGGTTGAACTCGATGAAGTGCACCGCACACTTGGGATTGCGATGCAGGTTCCTCTCGGTATTCGACCCCTTGCGGCTGCACACCAGGAATGAACGCTCCTTGATGACCTCAAACGGAAAGGTCAGTTGATACGGGCCGATATTGGTCGATCCATCTTCGCTGACGGTCGTGATCAACGAGAAGGACGATGGCCAGTAGGAGCTGGCCTGGTACCAGTTGTCGCGCATCGGGCTGTTGACGAACTTTTCATCGATCGTTTTTGGCCCAAATACGCGGTCCAGCAAACCCATTGAATCTTTCCGCTTGTCTGAATTGATGTCGCGCCGGTTGGCCAGCCGGCTGACCCATGCGACGCGGCGCGAGTCTAGCAGACCGGCTACTCGCGCGCCAAAGACATTCTCTGGCAAACTGGCGCTCCAGTCGGCGTAAACGGAGGCAGGCGCAAGCAGCGCGGTACTGACGGATGAGCGAGGAAAGAGTTCTCCTTTTCGAAACGAACGTAAAGCCGGAGTGGATCGACCACAACGGCCACATGAACGTCGCCTTCTTCGTGCTCGCTTTTGATGAAGCGACAGATGCTGCCTATGAGTACTGGGGCATCGGCATGGACTATCCGGACAGCAGCGGATGCTCGGTGTTCACGCTGGGCATCAACGTCGACTATCTCGGCGAGCTGTTCGAAGGCGATGCGATCCGAGTCGAGACGACGCTTGTCGACTACGATGCCAAGCGCATCCATTATTTTCATCGAATGATCGCCAGGGGTAGCGGCAAGCTCGTTGCGACCAACGAGTGCCTGTGCATGAACGTCGACCTGACGTCCCGAAGGTCCGCGCCTTTTCCGGACGACGTTGCCGAGAAGCTGGCGCCATATGCCAGTGACGCCGAACCGCCGAAGGGCTTCGGCCGCACGCTGCGCATCCGGCGCTCGTGATGCAACTCTACAGAATTCGCAAGTTGCCGAACAGCGGTCGCCGAACGATCATGCTGCTGCTGGGCGCTCTGCTGCTCAGCGGCTGCGGGAACCAGGACGACGGATTGTTCGAGCCGGGTCCCCCGGTTGAGGACGCGGGCTGGCCCACGTATGCCGGCCTGGAGACGGGCACCCGCTACTCGCCTCTGAACCAGATCAATCGCTCCAATGCAGGCGATCTGGACATTGCCTGGATCTACAACACCGGCCACCTCGAACGGGCGCCCGAGCTCAACGGCTTGCTGGGTTTTCAGGCAACGCCCATTCTTCTGCCGGAAGAGGCGGGACGCCACCTCGTGTTATGCGATCCCTATAACCGGATCATTGCGCTGGATCCGGCCACGGGACGCGAACGATGGGCGTTTGATCCCGAAATTGATCTGCGGCCCTTTGCCGGACGATTCAATTGCCGAGGCGTGACGTACTGGCGCGACCCGGCCGCGGAGGAAGTAGCAGCCTGCGCTCACCGCATCCTTCTCGCTACAAACGACCGACGGCTGGCCGCAGTCGATGCGCGAAACGGCGAGTCCTGCGTGGACTTCGGCGAAAGAGGGTTTGTCGATGTGACACCGATCATCCTGCAGCTCAAGCCGACCAGCCAACTGCTGACGATGCAGCTGAACTCGCCGGTCGCTGTCGTCAACGGCGTGATCATCATCGGCGGGACCGCCGCCAAGTTCAGCGACGCCAGTTCCGTAAACGGCGCCGTGCGTGCCTTCAGCGCCCGCACCGGCGAGCACCTGTGGACCTTCGATACGTTGATCCGGGAGCCGGCGGACGACCCGGAGAGCAGCGCCTGGCACGTGGGCGGCGGCAACGCATGGATCAATTTTTCCTGGGACAGCGAAAGCGACCTGGTGTTCATTCCTACGGCCAGCCCGTCGCCCGACTTCTATGGCGGCAAGCGGCCGGGCAACAATCGCTATGCGAACTCTCTCATAGTGCTTCGCGCACGCACCGGAGAGCTGGTCTGGCACTATCAGATCCTGCATCACGACCTGTGGGACTGGGACCTGCCGACGAACCCGATACTGGCGGAAATCACGCGCGATGGCGAGAAAGTCCCGGTGGTAGTGCAGTTGACCAAGCAGGGCATGGTTTTCACCTTCCACCGCTATACCGGCGAGCCTTTCTTCGAGATCGAGGAACGTCCCGTGCCCACGGACGGAATGCCGGATGACCATATCTCGCCCACTCAGCCGTTTCCGGTCAAGCCGCCACCACTGGTCAGGCACGGAATCGGGCCGGACGACGCCTGGGGGATGACGCCCTATGACAGGAACAAGTGTCGGGAAAGCATCGAGGCCATGCGCTACGGCCCCATTTACACGCCTCCGAGCACGACGGCTACCCTGATGATGCCGAGCGTCGCCGGCGGCATGAATTGGGGTGGCGGCGCCTTTGACCCGGACAGCAACATCCTGGTAACGCCGGTCAGCGAGACTCCCTCCTGGGTCAAACTGATCCCCAACGAGGAACTGGATCCGGAAGTGGCCGGGGCTCCCGGGTCGGGTCTTCCCATGGGACCGCCCGGATTCATCGACGGCACGGACTACGGCCTGCAGCAGGGGGTCTTGTTTTCTCCCTTCATGACGCCGTGCACGGAGCCGCCCTGGGGCAAGCTGGTGGCGGTGGACATGGCCGCCGGCGAGATCCTGTGGGAAGCGCCGTTGGGGCTGATCGACAAGCTGGCTCCGGTTCCCATTCCCTTGCGATGGGGCACGCCGTTTTCGGGCGGGCCGATCGCCACTGGCGGCGGAGTAGTTTTCATCGGCGCGAGCGCCGACGAGCGGTTCCGCGCATACGACACGCTGACCGGCGAGTTGCTTTGGGAGTTCGACGGTCCCACCTCGGCCAACGCCACTCCCATGACGTATATGGCCGACGGCAAGCAATTCGTGGTGGTCGCTACAGGCGGCCACCCCTGGGTCTATCCGCAAAAGAAGGGTGACTCGGTGGTGGCCTACAGCCTGCCCGACTGATCCGCTTAACCCTTGCGATTGGAAAGGAAAGATTGCAAATGCACCATGGCAAACTGAAGTGTCTCCCTTCACTGATCCTACCTACGCTCTTGCTTGCGTTTTCAGCGTCTGCAAGTCCCGGCGTAGACAGATGGTCCGCTGAGCTTCAAGAAAAGGAACCTTTTGAGTCGCCATTCGTCACGTTCTTCCACTACGGGGAGAAAAAGCTGTGTTTTGTGGCGTCAGACCATGATCCGCGACGCGATTCTCCAACCTCCCGGACCATAGCTGCGGTCATCAAGGAATGTGAGCCGAAAATCCTGATTCTCGAAGGACTGCCCAATTACATTAGCGAAAGCGATCGGGAGGGATTCGTTCGTGAAGCGGAGAAGTGCGAAGAGAACCCGACATTTCATGATTGCGGAGAGTTGTACTGGGCCATTGCTGAAGTCAAGGATGCGCAAACGGCCATAGTGGGCGCCGAGCCTGGGCATGAGGACGAATTGAACTTCATTGTTGAGCAAAGCAAGGGGGAGTTGGGGCTGGAAGACTTCGTTGGATACGATATTTCGAGGTCGATTATTCAAGCGAAGCGGCAGGATGACTTTCGTCTTGAGGACGTTCCCGGGATTGTTGCCGATGATCTGGATTATCTGCGAATGTTCCTGCCGGATATTGAGCAATACGATGAAGCCAGCTTTCGCAAATGGCTGGAAGATGAGGTAGGCCTCAGTTATGCGGAACTGGAGAATTCCTCATATGCACCGGGCAACGTAGAAGGAAGCAATCTGCTTCAAATAATGTCGTATCACTCCATGATGACCCGCGATCACTTCGCGTTTGAGAGAATTCAGGAGCTGCTGAAGGAAGCCGACAGCATCTTTGTGATGTATGGCTCCTCGCACCTGGCAACACTGCGTCGGGCGCTTGCGGAAGGCAGCACCCGGGTTGTCAACAAGAAGTATGAGTGAGGTCATAGTGAACAAGAACGCCATTGCTGCAAGGATGGCTGGCTGACGAGATCGAACAATGACCCTTGCACTGCTTTGCGTCTTGCTCGCCTTTGTGCTGCCCGTCGCGTGGGCTTACGCGGTGAGATACCCGTATTTCGACTTTGACATCCGCAGGCCCAGGGATTGGGCCGCATCGCAGACTGGCTGGCGGCAGCGAGCGCTGTGGGCGCAGGCAAATGCCTGGGAATCATTTGCGCCTTTTGCTGCCGCCGTTCTGGTCGCTCACTACCTTGAGGCCGATCAAAGTGTGATTGACTGGCTGGCAGGAGCGTTCGTCGCACTGAGAGTCCTGCATGGGTTGTTCTATATTGCGGACAGGCCTGCTTTGCGCGCTCTGGCATGGTGGGCCAGTTTTGCCGCGACAATCAGTTTGTTCGTTGTCGCTTTCCGGCCGGGCTGAGTCTTAGCCGCTGTTGCCGCACTTCATCCGTGTGCCAGATTTCCGCAATGAGACGCTTGAGGATTTCGCGCTGCTCCGTGACGTTGGCAAGATTGAGAAACTGATTGAACGCCCGAGCAGTGCCTCGTATGCGTGGGCCGAAGCATGGGAAGCGGTCGCAGCACCGGTCATCGATCCGATCCCAGGAACAGCTCGTAAGCCGAATTGCCGGTTTCCTCGTGGAACGGATAGCCCAGGTCCGACAAAAAGTCATGGAATTGCTGCAGTTCCTCGGGCGGCACCTGAATTCCCGCCAGCACTCTCCCGTACGCGGCGCCGTGACTGCGGTAGTGGAACAGGCTGATATTCCAACGCTCACCCATGTGCGTCAGGTAACGCAACAGCGCGCCGGGCTGCTCGGGGAGATCGAACCGAAACAACCGCTCGTCGCTCAGGCCGGTTGCCCGGCCGCCCACCATGTAGCGCACATGAATCCTCGCCATTTCGTTATCGGAGAGATCCACCACCTTGTAGCGGCGATTCGCCAGGTTGGCGATCAATTCTTCCTTGTCGGAGCGACCGTTTCTCAGTTCGACACCCACGAATACGTGCGCCTCGTTCGGGTCTGCGTAGCGATAGTTGAACTCGGTGATCGACCGTTGCCCGATCGCCTGACAAAATGTACGAAAACTCCCGCGCCTTTCCGGAATGGTCACGCCCAGCAGCGCCTCGCGCCGCTCGACCAGATCGGCAAGCTCCGCAATGCCTCGCAGGCGATCGAAGTCCACGTTGGCGCCGCTGACAACCGCGACCAGCACCTTGTCGGTCCATTTTTGCCGAACGATGCAACGCTTGAGCCCTGCCAGCGCCAGTGCGCCCGCCGGTTCGGCAATGCAGCGTGAATCGTCAAAGATCTCCTTGATCGCGGTGCAGATCTCGCGATGATTGACCGTAACGACCTCGTCCACGCACTCGCGCGCAATTCGAAAAGGTTCTTCGCCGACCTGCCGCACGGCGACGCCATCGGCAAACTGGTCGACATCATCAAGAACCACGCGCTCTCCGGCTGCCAGTGCGCGTGACAGGCAAGCCGCATTCCTTGGTTCTACGCCAACCACCCGAATGTCCGGACGCAGCGCCTTCACGTAGGCCGCCATGCCGGCAATCAGACCGCCGCCGCCGACCGGAACAAAAATCGCATCCAGCCTCCCAGGATTCTGGCGCAGGATTTCCATCGCGATCGTGCCTTGTCCCGCAATCACATCCTTGTCGTCATAGGGGTGAACGAAGGTGCTGCCGAGCTCTTCCGCCTTGCGCCTTGCGAACTCGAAGGCCTCGTCATAGTTGCTTCCCTGCAACTCGATAGCCGCCCCCAGGGAGCGAACCGATTCGAGCTTGATCTGCGGCGTGGTCTGCGGCATCACGATAAGCGCCTTCATGCCCAGTTGTCTTGCTGCAAGAGCGATGCCCTGGGCGTGGTTGCCGGCGGATGCCGCTACGACTCCGCGCCTTCCTGCATTCGCGGAAAGCTGGGCCATCCTGTTGTATGCCCCGCGCAACTTGAAGGAAAAGACCGGCTGAAGATCCTCCCGCTTCAAGAGCACCTGGTTTTCCAGCCGCCGGGAGAGTATCGATGCCGGCTGCAGTGGCGTCTTGTTGGCGGCCGAATAGACCCGGGAGTTTTCGATTCTTTCTACGTAGTCCTGGAACAAGTCAATCCTTCCTTGTCGAGCCCCAAGTTCTGCAATTCAGCCAGGCAGGTGATGGTTTCTCCCCGGGCGTCCACGGGCGAGAACGCGAGAATGGCCCTTCAATGCAAGGATTGTACCGTCGTGACCTCTCCAGGGCGCCTTGGCGTGAGTAGTGGCGCCAATTCAGTGACATGAGTATTCTGAGCGCGGAAAAATGGAGGACGTTTCAATGGCGAGATCCGGGGGCGCTGTCCGGCTGACGCCCGAAGAGATGGCTCAACACATTCCTGATGCGGCAGGGAACAGATTTCATATCGGCCTGGAACGGGGCCAGCTTCAAGTCGAGTTCTACATTCCGGAGGGCTCAGACCTGCAGCAAGCCCATAGCCGGGACGAATGCTATGTGGTTATCCGCGGGTCGGGACGGTTCCGGATGGGAGCCGAGGTGGTTCCCTTCAATGCAGGCGATTTCCTGTTCGTGCCCGCCGGGATGGAGCACCGGTTTCTTGATTTCGGTGACGACCTTGCAACCTGGGTCATTTTCTATGGTCCCGAAGGCGGCGAGTGATCGTCTCAAGCGCGACCGGGGCTTGAGCATGAAGCTCGCCGGCGTCGCCATTGCCCTCGGCCTGCTGCCCGGCGTCGTCCCGGCGCTCACCCAGGATGACGTCCTCGAGGAAATCGTGGTCCGCGGCGAACTTCGCAGCCAGCCCGGCGAGGCGGTGGATTCCGTGTTCGGCTTCGGCAAGTCGCTGCTCGAGACGCCGCGCGCGGTTTCCAGCGTCAGCGGGGAGATGATCCGGCGCTTTGACATGCGTGACATCGATGAGCTCGTAGCGCTCGCGCCGGGCACATTTACGCAGTCGTTTTTCGGTGTGGCAGGCACGCTCGACATCCGCGGCACGCCGGGCGAGAGCTATTTCCGGGGAATGCGCCGGCTCGACAATCGAGGTAATTACCCCACGCCCATCGGCGCTTCTAGCCGAATCGACATCGTGCGCGGTCCGGCATCGCCTATCTTCGGTCCCGCCAAGATGGGCGGCTACATGAACTTCACCCCCGTCTCCGCACATGTCGAAGAAGCGGATCACCTCGTGTCGGGGACCACCGGCGGGTTCGAGCTCGGCGCCGGAAGCTGGAACAAGCGCACGCTCAGCGCGGAAGTCGGCGGGCCGGGCCGGTTGGCGGGCAGGGAGTTCCACTACTACCTGTACGCCGAAGTCGAGGATTCCGGCAGTTACTACCAGGACAGCGCAGGCCTCGACCAGAAGCTCCTGCAGGTCTCTTTCGATGCGGATGCGACCGACCGCGTGCATCTGGAGTTCGGCGGCATGTTTCACAGGGTCGGGGTTACCGAGGTGGCGGGCTGGAATCGGCTCACCCAGGACCTGATCGATCACGGGACCTATGTCACCGGAAGCCCGCCGCCGCTCGATGCCAACGGGGACGGGCACATCTCGCACCAGGAATTCGATGTGGACGGCGACGGCTTCAGCGATCTCAGTCCCTTTGTCCCGGGCCTGGTGTCAGGCACCCGGTCCCCGCTCAGCCGCCCGTCGGGCGGAAGCGGTGACTGCGCCATCGGCGACGCGCCGGTATTCGACTGTCATCCCGGTCTGCTTGCGCTGGCGGACCCCGGCCTGGCTACGCTCGATGGCAGCCAGGTGCTGGTCAGCCCGGACGATGTCGTCAATACGGATGTCGTCACGCTGTATTTCGATGTGCTGGTCGACGCGGGAGACGGGCCCTGGGAGTGGAAGAACCAGCTCTTCTTCGAGGCCTACGAGAATTTCAACCAGGCGACCTACGGCTTTTCCCAGTTTCACGATACCTGGGTGATCGAAGACAAGCTGGTTGCCCATGCCACCTTCGAGCCGGCCGGGGCGACGGTGGACCTGCAATGGTCGCCGTCGCTGCGCTACACGAACTTCCAGCACGGCAATGACTATTCCAACGAGTACTTCGACCGCCGCGATCTGACCCGGCCGGAGAGCGCGCTCGACACGCGCTGGCTGGCGACCGAACTGGATGCCGACTACACGGAGTACTACCTGGGGGACTACCTGAACCTGGGACTTGCTGGGCTTGCGGACATCACCTGGGACAACGGCTTCGCGGTGCTTGCGGGGCTCCGCTACGACATCATCGACATGGAAAGCCGCTCGCCGCTCGACAAGTTGCTTCTTCCGAGCGCCAACCACATGTGCCTGCGCTCGGCGCCGGACTGCGTGGTCGCCGAAGCGTCGGACACGGTCAATGGTCTGTCGTGGAACCTGAGCGTGAGCTGGATGAGCGACAACGGCCTGATGCCGTACCTGACCGCCTCGCGCCAGTCCACGGTAATCGCCGGACAGGGCGCCGAACTCTCCACCGCGAACGTGCTCGGCGGCGGCGCCTTCGACCGCTCGGAACTGTTCGAAGCGGGCCTCAAGGGAAGCCTGTTTTCCAACGCTCTTTATTTCGCTGTGGCGCGTTTTTGGCAGGAACGCACCGACTTCAATGCCCAGTCCATCGTCACCAACCAGGCCTCCCGCACCGACGGCCTTGAGTTCGAGATGCGCTGGATTCCGGAGCCGAGGTGGCTGTTTACCGTGAGCTACACCAATCTTGAGGCGATCAACCTCAACACGCTTGCCAACGGCGGCCGCTACAGCTACATCGGCGCCGACGACATCCCCGGCATTGCGCCGGAAGCCTTCTACGGCGGCGCCCTCGGCGGCATCGTGGTGCGCGAAGGCGAGGATGCTGCGCGACGCGCCGGCATGCCGCGCAATGTACTGGCGCTCACCGGCACCTACAATTTCGGCGGCGGAATCGCGATCAGCGCGAGCGCAGTCGATGTCGACTCGGTGCCTTCCGGTCTGTCCGGCTCGGTCACGCTGCCGGCCTACACTCTGCTGAACCTGGGCGTGGTCGTCGATCGCGGCCCGTGGACCTTCAACATAACGGCTCGAAACATCACCGACGAACGCTACTTTCGCGCGAACTTTCCGAACCTTTACGGCAGCGTCATCGCGCTGCCGGAGTTGCCGAGGCACTACCGGGCGTACGTGGAGTACCGATGGTAGTCCGGCGGCGGGCGTGCAAATCCAGCCGCCTGATATGATCGCTTTTCCTCAATTTCCATGGACCACGCCATGCCAACCACCCGCAGAGACACACTCAAGTACGCCGGGGCCGCCATTGCGGTGATGTCCGGAGCCCGTTCCGCCTCCGCCGAGACGCGGGCGGAAGGCAACCCCTATGCGGTCCGCTCCGGACCCATGCCTGTGCCCTATGTGCCCAGGCGCGGTTATGCGGACGGGCCTTTCGGCCAGATCCACTTCCGCGACACGGGTGAAGGCAGGCCCCTGATTCTGTGTCCCCAGGCGCCCCAGACCTCGCGCCAGTTCGAGAATGTCTACGAACCGCTCGCGCGCCGCGGAATCCGGGCCATCGGCGTCGATTCGCCCGGATTCGGGGAATCGGACCCTGTGCCTTTTGTGCCCACGGTCACTGACTGGGCCGAAGCGGTGCCGGCTGTACTCGACCACCTCGGCATCGAAAAGGCCGACGTGCTCGGCCACCATACCGGGGGCATGGCAGCGACGGAAGTGGCCATCAATTTCCCGGAAAGGGTGAACAAGCTCATCATCAACGGCCCTTTGCCCATGGGCGAGGAAGAACGCAGCAATTTCCTCAAATTCGTCGAAGAGGGAGAGATCAACTTCGTCTACCAGGCCGACGGCAGCCATTTGCAGAAGGCCTTCGCCTCGCGCTACCGAATGTACGTCGACGGCGGAGGAACTCCCGACCCGAAGACCATCACCCGCTATACGGTAGAGCGCTTTCAGGGTTACGCGCCATTCTGGACCGGCCACCACGCCGCATTCATCTACGATCACAATGCAGCACTCATGGACGTCATGGTCCCGACGCTGATCCTCACCAACACGGGCGATCAGATCTACGAAAATGCCAAGCTGGCCGCGCAGATGCGTCCTGACTTTGCCTACGTGGAACTGCAAGGTGGCGGCATCGACATCGTCGATCAGATGCCCGAAGAATGGGCCGACGCAGTGGTGAACTTCCTCGACGGCTCGGCCTGAGGCAACAACCGTTTGTCGGGCAGCCCTGTTGTCAGGGTCTGCCCGTCAAACGCGGCCCGGACTGCGGGCCGAAGATCACCTTGAGCCTGCGAACTAGAAGGACGCCCTCAAGCGCACGCCGAATTCCCGCGGCTGATAACCTGCCGTGAAAACCTTGCGGGCGCCGCCGGGACCGGTGGTCGTTCCGTTGGTGTTGGGCAGGACCTTGTTGTTGGTGAGATTGGTAGCGAAAACTTCAAGGGTGCTGTTCTCGATCAAGTCGATTCCCACGCGGGCATTGATTCTGAATAGCGACTTTGTCCGGTTCCATTCCGAGTAGTCCGCCCACTTTGCACTCTCGTAGAAGAAATCGGTGCGGAAGAAGACTTCGCGTCCGGCGAATTCACTGAGTATGGTGGGGCTCAGCGATGCGGTCCATGCTGGCGTGTTGCGCGCCACATTGCCATCATTGACCACGGACAACACACCCGATCCGAGTAGCGAGGACTCGTTCGATCCACGTGAAGAGAACGAGGTCATGATCGCATCCACATAGGTGAGCGTTCCGCGAATGCTCAACCAGTCCGTCAGATTTCCTTGCGCTTCCAGATCGATTCCCTTGTAGGTGGAATTGCCCGGCCCCCGGTAGGAGGTTGTGCCGCCGGTGGGAAGCAGAATGACCGACGCGAATGGCTGGTTTTGCCAGTCAACGTAATAGACGGCAGCGGTAAAGGCCCAGTTGTCGGTCTGCTGTTTCCAGCCGATCTCATACTGCGTGTTCTCCTGGGGTGCCGTGTGCAGGCCCAGTGCGTCCAACTGATCGGCTGGGATGACCTCCGGAGCAACGCTGTTGACGAACCCTGCCTGCGTCGCAACGCCAAGCAGGGAACTGTAGGAATAGCTGAAGTAGGTGGTGGCTCCTTCAAACGGCGTGTAGCTGAGAATCACCCGTGGAATGAAATCGGTGTAATCGTTTTTCTCATTACACACAGGTGAGAACGAACAGGCGCCATTGGGGTTTCCGAACAGAACCGCTATCGATTCTTCATCGGTGTAGCGGAATTCCGCCGAAACGGTCAGGTCCTCGGTCAGGTCGTAGTCGAGCGATGCGAACAATGCCGTAGTGGCATTGTCCTGGAAGTCGACCGTTGCACCCACGGCCGTGTTCGGGTCCAGTTGCGCTACGGTCGGGGTATTGCCAAGCCGATAGCGCTGGTCATAGTCGCTGATACCCACGAGATACCGGAGTCTCTGGTCCTGCGGAGAGGCGACCCGGGCCTCCAAGTACGTCTCCTGCACGGCAATCTGATTGCCTAGCACAAAGGATGTGCCGGGAATTGATGGAACGCCGTACCAGAAGTCGACGTAGTTCAGGGTCCCCGTATCCGCCCGGGAACCCTGGAATGACAGTGTGTGGTCGGCAACGTCGTATTCGCCGCTCAATTGAACACGGTAGGTCCGGTTAAAGCCGCCGAGCTTGCCTGGCGGGTTCTTGAGGATGTCGTATTCCCGGAGTAGTGGATGAAGTTGGGTCAGGGAACGACCGCCAAGTATCTGACCGCCGGGGAAGTTGCCCTCAGGGGTCCGGGTGATGCCGAACTGGAGGTGCTCGCCGTCGGGGAAATCGCCACACCAGGAAGCGAACGGCAACGTGCTCATGTCACGGGTGAAGGGAGTAGTCTGGCGGGTGACCGGATTCAGATACTCGCCGGAATAGACGATATTGCATTGGCCTGCCGGTGTGCCGTGCAGCCCTGAATGGACACCACCGTTGACGCCGCCGTCCTCGGCGTCGACGTAGTACCCGGTGAGTTTCAGGCGAAAGTCTTCTGAGACGTCAAATACCAGCGTACCGTTCAGGGTGAGATCTTTCTGGACGCCGAAGGGCGTGCCGTCCTGAAAATCGAAATCTCCGGCATTTTGCTCGTAGCCCGCATAGAGGCGCACGCCTATTGAGTCCGTCAACGGGCCTCCGATGCCCATGCTGACGATGTATTCATCGTTCTGGGAGGGTGAGAACTGCAGCGTTACATCGGCTTCCCATTCGTCTCCGGGGAGTCTGGGAATGTAGTTGATGGCGCCGGAAAACGTGTTGCGCCCGAAGTACGCGGTTTGCGGGCCCTTGATCACTTCAACACGCTCCACGTCCGTGATCGGCAAAAAGCCGCCACCGGCCGCGATATACGATCCATCCCAGAACAGGGCGCCCACCTGGGTTGAGGGCGTAATGATCTGCTGGTTCATTCCGCGGAAGCGGATTTGCGGATTGACGCGTCCGGCTGTCGCAGTGACGCCATGAAAGTCCAGGCCGGGAATGAGCTTTGACAGTTCATGGAAATCGCCGATGCCGGCCTGATTCAACTGTTCCTGCGATATTGCCGACACCGAGATCGGAATCTCATAGATGTTCTCTTCCCGCTTACGGGCGGTAACGACGATTTCCTCCAGCGACATTTCCTGCGCCAAAGCGCTCTGCACAACCGGCAAAGCCATCGAAGCCGCCAGTGACGCCGCAACCAGATTCCGCATTTTCATAAGTACCCCTCATTGGAAATCACAAGAACCGATAAGCCTTGTGATGCTGGTTTCTCTCGGCCGGCCACATCCTGTTCTTGCAAACAGTCCCCGTGTGATCAGGTCTGAGAAGTGCATCGCCGGGCCAGTTGGCCCGGCAAACAGCCAGTGATCATACACGGCTACGGCAGCATCCTGAAACTGCACTGGCGTCCTCTCGAGGGAACGAGGCCATCCTGGCCTCTCGGCGAGGGCTGGAAGCCCTCGTTCCCAGGGGTTCTAGAACGACTTGTGGAGTGACAGGCGGTACGCGCGGCCCTGTGTCCACTCATAGACTGGATTCAGTCGATAGTTCAAGGTCTCGCCCGTTTCCGGGTTCAACCTGGTGGACCTTGAGTATGCATCCGTAATGTTGTTGACCGTCAGAGTTGCGCTGAAGTCATTCATCCATTCCGGCGCGTCAAACAGCGTGTCCTCGCCAAACTCATAACTCAGAACCAGGTCGTAATTGGCGGCCGGCTCGGTAATGAAATGACTCGTGGCCGTCCATTTTCTTACCACATCGTCCGCGTCCTGCAAGTCCAGGCTCACGAACAGCCCACCGCGCGCCCAGCTGACCTGCATACTGGTCTGGTGCCTGGGAACCGGCAGGATCGCTACTTGTTCCGGGCTGGTATCGTCACGCTGCCCCACCAGGTCATGCACAATGTTGGAAATGGCAGTTTGTCTGACCTCGAAACGATTGGTGTACGAGCGCCGGAGCTTGATGCCGAAGTCGTTGAGTCCCTGGCTCCAGTCATAGTGGAGCTCGTAATCCACGCCTGAACGGTTGACGGCATAACTGTTGATCCAGCGTTCGTCTTTTACGTACACGTCGTCATCCGGCAAATAGGTAAGGGTGGGGGGCAGGTTGTTCAGATCTTCAACGATCCCCGTGTTGAGCTTGGAAATACGATTGGAGAACTCCGTGTCGCTCCAGCCAACCTTGAACAAGAGGCCCGGCAGGAAGGTAGGTGTAAATTCCGCCACCAGGCTGAGGTTCTCGGCGGTCTCGGTCTCCAGAGTATCGTTGCCGCCCCTCAACCTGATAACGCCACGCTGTATGACGGGTTCGCCGTTCTCGTCGAGGTAAACAAAGACACTGAATGGGCTCGGATCCAGACGTTCCACCCGCTGCAGCAATTGGTTCAGTTGCGGCGCGACAAAGGAAGTGCCGAACTTGGCCCGGAACTGCATCGCGCCGTTGGGCCGGTACACCAGGCCTCCGCTCCAGGTGAACTCGCTTCCGGGGTCGTCGGCATCCAGCGTGCCGGCCTCGCCATAGGAACTCTCGCCATATTCCACTTCCGCGCTGGAATAAGAATCGTAACGGCCGGAAAAGGTGAGGCTCAAGCGTTGCACGCCCGCCATGGCATTGCCTGATCCGACCAATGGAACCAGGCCTTCCACGAATGCGGCGTTGCTGTCACGGCTGATGCGCGTGTTGAATGCCTGTATCCCCGTAGGTGTGTTGGTGCTCAGGAAATTACCCAGCAATGCCAACTCAGAGAAAGAGTCCAGCACATCCTGGCGGTAGTCGTATCCCACTGCCAGCGCAACAGGTCCGCCCGGGGCGTCGAACAGGTTGCCGCGCGCCAGCGCTTCAAACTGCTTCTGCTCGTTTTTGGACCCTGCGTCCAGGCCCGGAATGATGTATGGATTGGCGTCGGCAAAAGGATTGACGGGCTCGGGCGGCTGGCCGAGAACACGGCAGATGCCGATGAAGAAGGGGTTGGGGGTATAGATGTAGCTCCAGCCTCCCAACTCCACCTGTCTGGCCTCACACTGTTCCTCGGTAACACGCAGCAGAAACGCAATTTGGGCTCCGGTTACTCCATCGCTGTTCAGGCCGCGCGCGTAAGCTGAATCAAGGACGTTGTAACGAGTGGTGTCGATTTCCTGCCGCGAGGAGCTGTACTCCGCCTGCCAGGTCCAGCCTCCCAGCGATCCCTCGGCGCCGAACCGGGCAAACATCTCGTCCGTCTCGGACTCATAGGTTTGCGGCGGCGTATCAACCAGCAAGCCGACTATCCGCACCTGAACTCCGAAGGGGTTGAAGGGGTTACGTTCGTGGAAAATCTGAGTGCCGAGAGAACTCGTCGCGTTGAGTCCGTCGCCGGAATTGGAATCCTTCCTCGTCATGCGCAGGTTGGCGTGCAGAGCGAGCGAATCCGTCAAGTGCTGATCGACGCCCAGGTTCACCGTGTCGTAACCCTGTTCCGGGCGCAGGCTATAGCCTACTTCGGCTTCGCCGCGCCAGTGCTGCTCGCCGAACAGTTCGATGGAATTGAGATCGTCCGTGTACTGGAACCCAAGCGGTAAGGTTACGTCGGCGCGGCAAGTTGCATTGGCTCTGCCGGCCTCGTCCAGCGCCAGGTACTCGGCGTGGGTAACCTTACTGCCATTCGCCAGTTCCCACAGCACCGGCAACTGGGCAAGACGATTGGTCCGGTGGGGTGGGGGCGGGCAGTCAGCACTCGTACGGTGGGAGAAAATCCGCCATTGCGGGCCGGCCGCGGCCTGCTTTACCCCGGGGGTGTAGCCCAGATCGGTTCGTAAGGGAGCAACAGCCGAATCCCGCTGCGAGGCATCCAGCCCTGAATCCCGGAAGTGCTCAAAGGCGAACTTGGCTCGCCCTCCCGACCAGGCCAGACCGGTGGCCAGACTTACTTTCCTTTCGTCATAGCCGCTCTTGTGCGGGCGGGAATAGTTGATGTCGAGTTCCACGCCCTGGTAGTCCTGCCGGGTAATGATGTTCACCACACCGCCCACGGCGTCCGATCCATACACAGCGGATGCCCCATCCAGGAGGATTTCAACGCGTTCCACCATGGATAAGGGGATCGTGGAGATATCGGTAACGCCGCCCAGGATGCCGCTGTAGCCGACCCGTCGGCCGTCCACCAGGATCAGCGTCGATTCGCTGCCCAGTCCCCGCAGATTCACGGTGGCGGCGCCGGTCTTGTTCCCGGCCGTGTTCAAGAGTGAGCCGTAGTTCTCGTTTGTGGGGTTTGCGTTTTGGGGCAACTGCCGGAGCAAGCGCGCCAGCGTGAGTTCTCCGGCGGCTCGAATGTCGTCGCGGTCCAGCACGATGAGGTTGCCGGAAACCTCCGACGGCGAGCGGCTTAGCCGGCTGCCCGTTACCCGGACGTCCTGCAACTCCAGGGTGTCTTCTTCGTCCTCCGCGTCCTCCTGGGCCGAAGCGAAGTTCATGGCGAGCAGCGACCCTGTCAGGGAAACCAGTATCAGAGTAGCCAGTGGATGGGACTTGCGCCGGATGTACAGGCGCGAATGTTCTGAGCGTGTCATGGCGTGTCCCCGTAGCCCCAGTGAGTGAGTTGCAATATAGCACGCTGGTTCTCTTTGGCCGTTCTTCCGGCCTTTCGCGGGGTTCTTCCGATGGTGCGACAATGTGCGCCAATGATGAACAGGACGCTATCTTCCCGAATGTCGATTCCGACCAGGTGGCGTTTGGTTGCTCTCGGCGTCGGTTTGGTTCTTCTATCCGGATGCTCATTCCCAATGCCGGCGGGGATCTCCAAGTCGCTCAGTGCCATGAAGGCAGAAAGGCTTGAGGGCTGGGAGAATGTCGTGGTAGACGGCAGGCCGCTTCTGGAGAGCCTGCAGCAGCGGGTTCCCACAGTGTTTGTCAACGCCGTGCCCTTCTCCGGAAAGGTGGATGGCGTACCTGCCATCGTGCCATTCGGGGCCAGGAAAGGCGGCGTGGCCGTGGTAGTGCCGGTAGCGGAAGACGGCTATTTTCTGACCGCAGCCCATGTCGTGAGGCGGAAGTCGTCTCTGACAATCGTCCTGGACGTCAGTTGGCAAGATGGCAAGGCGAAGATTGAGGCGGCACCCGCGCGTATCGTCTGGGAGCCCACGAGTTTCTGGGTTGGTGGGCCGGATTTTGCTGTCGTCCACGCGGACGTCGGCTCACTGGCGCCGTTCAAGATTGACGCCGAACTACCGCGAATCGACGACCCCATCGTTACCGCAGGATCGCCTTCGATTGTCCGCACGGAATCCGCACGGCTCCTTTGTTCGGCGGGACGCATCCTGTCGGTTGATGGGAGGAGTGCCTCTCGATCTGCCCCTGCGTTCGTTGCCGTGCGTCACGATGCGCCTACTGCTCCGGGCGACAGCGGTGGACCGGTTCTCGATCGCAAGGGCAACCTGATTGGGATAAGCAGTTACAGCCGCGTTCCCATACGCAATTGGGTTGCCGGCTTTCTCAACCCGGGACGGACGCAATTCGACATGCGCGGCTTCTACTCGGTGGCGTTCATGCCCGATCCTGACTGGTTGCGGGAGGTCATCGAACGCGACCGTCGCAGCAGGATTCGTGATCAGGATGCGTCAAATGAGGCGGGAAGATGAACCTGCCAGCGCCGGGAGTTCGCTTTCGGCCTCCTTCCGGAACTTGTGGGTTGATTATCAGCGCGTTTCCTGCCAGCGATGGCAGGCGACGCGATGTGACGCCGAGACGCTTTCGGTTGGCGGCTTGGTGCGTGCGCATTCCGACGTGGCGATCGGGCAGCGGGTCCGGAATACGCAGCCCGAAGGCGGGTCCAGTGCCGAGGGGATTTCGCCCGGCAGGACATCGGTGAGTTCGGGTGGGCGCTGGTCGGGGTCGGCATCGGGGATTGCGGTGATCAGCGCCCGGCTGTAGGGATGCCGGGCATTTTCGAATAGCTCATCGCGTTGGCCGATTTCCATCAGCCTGCCGAGATACAGCACCATCACCCGATGCGACATGTAACGCACGACCGAAAGGTCGTGGCTGATGAACAGCATCGCGACGCCTGTTTCGCGCTGCAGCCGGCGAAGCAGGTTGCAGATCTGCGCCTGTATCGAAACGTCGAGCGCGCTGACGGGTTCGTCGCAGACCAGCAGCTTCGGCTCGGTGATCATGGCGCGGGCAATGCTGATGCGCTGGCATTGGCCGGAGCTGAATTCGTTCGGATAGCGCCGGATCATCTCAGGTCGCAAGCCCACTCGCTCGAACATGGCTGCCACCGCAGCCTGGCGCTCTCCGGCGGACATGTCCGCCACATGCACGCGCAGTGGTTCACCAACGATCTCACCGACCGGCATTCGAGGGTTCAGGGCGGACAAAGGGTCCTGGAAAACGATCTGAAGTTCGCTGCGCAGTTTCGTCATCGTCGTGGCGTCGGTTTGCGACAAGTCCACCCCGCGCCAGAGGACGCGTCCCTCTGACGGCGGGATCAATTGCAGGACCGCCTTCCCCAGCGAGGTTTTTCCGCAGCCTGTTTCCCCAACTATGCCCAGTGTTTCTCCCTCGTAAAGCTCGAAGCTGATGTCGTTGACAGCGCGCAGTTTCCGGACACGCGAGCTGAGAACCCCGCTGCGCGGTTGTTCGTAGTCGACGGACAGCGACTCGACCTTAAGCAGTGGACCGGTCACGTCGTGTTCAGGTGGCAGGCGGCTGCATGCCGCCCTTGTGTCGTGCCCAGCGCCGGGCGCTCGCGCAAGCAGCGATCCATCACCTGCGGGCAGCGTTCGGCGAATGCGCAGCCGGGCGGCGTCGCCAGTGCATCAGGCGGCTGCCCGGGGATCGCCGGCAAATCGCTCGCGGGGTCCGTGGCCAGGCTGGGCAGCGAGGCCAGCAGACCCAAGGTGTACGGGTGCTTCGGGGTCCTGAACACCTGGCGTGTCGTTCCGGATTCCACCAGCCGGCCGTTGTAAAGAATCATGATGCGATCGCACAAGCCCGCGGCGACGGCCAGATCATGCGTGATCAGCACGATCGAGGTATTCGCGCTTCGTCTCATTTCGGCGAGCAGCCCCAGTATCTGCGCCTGGATCGTCACGTCGAGCGCGGTCGTGGGTTCATCGGCGATCAGCACATCAGGACGGCAGATCATTGAGAGCGCGATCATCACGCGCTGGCGCATGCCGCCCGACAATTCGAATGGATAGGCTCGCAGGCAGCGCTCCGGATCGGGCATGCGGACCGTTTCGAGCATTTCCAGCGCTTTTGCGCGGGCCTGGCGCGCGTCCATGCCGAGATGTCGCCGTGCGACCTCTTCAAGCTGCCGGCCGATGCGCAAGGTGGGAGTGAGCCCGGAAAGCGCGTCCTGAAACACCATCGCGATGCGCCTGCCTCGAAGCGTGTCGAGTTCCCGCCGCGGCGCGTTGAGGATTTCACGCCCGCGATACTGAACGGTACCCGTTGCCCGCGCGTTGTCCGCGAGCAGCCTCATAACGGCGAGAAAGGCCTGGCTCTTGCCGGCGCCCGATTCGCCGACCACCCCGAGGCACTCGCCTTCGTCCATCTTGAAGGAAAGGTCACGAACGGCAGCCAGCTCCGCGTCTCCAATGTCGAAGCGAACGCACAAGTCGCGAATTTCAAGTAGCGAACTCATTGCCGGGCGCTAGCGGTGGGAGGGGTCGAGCGCGTCGCGCAGCCCGTCGCCGATGAAGTTGAAGCAGAACATCGTGATCGCCAGCAGCGTCGCCGGAAACAGGATCAGCCATGGGGCGGTATCGAGCTGTCCGGCGGCCTGCGAGATCAGCAGGCCCCAGCTGGTCAGGGGCTCCTGGACGCCCAGCCCGATGAAGCTCAGGTAGCTCTCGACCAGGATATTGGTCGGAATCAGCAGCGTCACGTAGACGACGACCGGTCCGGCCACGTTGGGAATGATGTAGCGGCGCAGGATCGCGGGCTTCGACAAGCCGATCGCAACAGCCGATTCGACGTATTCCTTTGCCTTGACGCTCAAGGTCTGCCCGCGAACGATGCGCGACAGCGTCAGCCATTCGACCGCGCCAATTGCCACGAATATGAGAAAGATGTTGCGGCCGAAAACGGTAACGAGAATGATGATGAAGAACAAAAGCGGCAGCGAATACAGGACATCGACAAAGCGCATCATGAATCCGTCGGTCCGTCCGCCGGCAAAGCCTGCAATGGCGCCGTAGCCGACCCCGATGCCGAGCGCCACCAGCGTCGTCATCAGGCCGATCGTGAGCGAAATGCGGCCCCCGTAGAAGACGCGGACGAAGATGTCGCGGCCGTTGGCGTCTGTGCCGAACCAGTGCCAGTTGTCGAAACTCGGCGGCAGGAGGATCTTCTCCCAGGAAGCTTCCTCCACCGCGTGTGGCCAGAACGCCGGTATCAGTAGTGAAGCGAGCGCAATGGCGATCAACACGCCAATGCTGGCCATTGCGGCGCGGTTGCGCCGAAACCGCCGGCCGGCCTGGCGCCAGAGTGAACCGGACAGCTCGCCGCCCGTTGCCCGGAGGAGCTCCGGTGACTGCATCAGGCCGTGCGCGTTCAACGGTAGGTCCTCCGCACACGCGGGTCCAGCGCTGCGTAGGCGAGGTCGGACAGGAGATTCAGCAGGATGATCAGCGTGCCGTAGACGATGACGATCCCCATCACCAGCGGGTAGTCGCGGTTCAGCGCCCCCTGGATGAAGTAGCGGCCGACGCCCGGCAGATCGAAAATCAGCTCGATGACGAGCGACCCGGTCATGATGCCGGCCAGCGCCGGACCGAGATAGCCGACCAGCGGTATCGCCGCCGATTGCAGCATGTGGTTCCAGACGACCTGCCTCTCGGGCAGGCCCTTTGCACGGGCCGTCCGAACGAAATTGGCGCGCAATACCTCGAGCATTCCGCCGCGCATCAGCCGGGCGATGATCGCAAGTTGCGGCAGCGCCAGAGCGATTACCGGCAGCACCATGTTGGCGGCCGCGCCGCCGTTCCAGCCGGCGACAGGCAGGAGCTTCAAATAGAGCCCGAAGAACAGCGCGAGTATCGGCGCGGTGACGAAAGAGGGTATGGCGATGCCGGTCATCGCCAGCGTCATCGTTGCGTGATCGAAGAGTCGATTGTGACGCAGCGCGGCCAGGACCCCGCAGGTTCCGCCGATGAGCAGGGCGACGAGCATCGCGGTCAGGCCGAGCTTCGCGCTCACCGGTAGCCCGATCGCAATGAGCTCCGTTACATGGAAGTCCTCATAGACCAGCGAAGGTCCGAAGTCGCCCTGCAATGCATTGGTGAGATAGATCCAATATTGCTCCAGCAGTGGCTTGTCCAGACCGTAGGCATGGTGCAGGCTCTCGAGCACTTCGGGCTCGAGGTCCGCCTGTGCATCGAATGGCCCGCCGGGCGCTGCGCGCATCAGGAAGAACGATGCGGTCGCAATGATCAGCAGAGTCGGTATTGCGACGGCGAGCCGCCGAAGAGTGAATGCGAGCATCGACCTTAGGGATCAGCGCTTTCCGGGGCTATTCGCGCCAGGCGTAGCGGCTGGGAGTGACTCCGCGAGAGTTGGGCGTAAAGCCGTGAATGTCGCGTGCCAGGAGGTAGCGGTGCACGGTGAAGAACAACGGCAGAACGGGATGTTCCGCCAGCGCGGTCACTTCCGCTTCACGATACGCGGCCAGGCGCGCATCGCGATCGAGCAGCGTCTCGGCCCTGGCGATCAGTTGAGCGACGTCCGCGTTTCGGTAACCCGCATGATTGTTCGGATTGCCCGGCTCGATCAGGCCAAGAAAGGTCTCGGGGTCGTCGGTGGGGGAGAACCAGATGAACCGCGCGGCGTCGTAGTCTCCCGTGCGCACCGAACGGTGCAATGTGACGAAGTCGGTGTGCAGCAGTTCCGCGTTGACTCCGATTTCGCGCCAGGTTGCCTGTATCGCGACTGCAATTCGCCGTTCCTCTTCCAGTGGCTCATAGCGCAGTTCGAATGTCAGCGGGCGATCGGGGCCGTAGCCGGCGGATTCGAGCAGGGCGCGCGCCTCGGCAAGCCGTTCCGGCATCGGCCGGCTGGCGTAATCGGGCGCCGGAGAGTCGTAGCCGCTGACCGCGGTCGGGGTCACCGAGTAGGCGGGAGGGACGCCGATCGCCATGATCCGGTCCACGATTTGCCGCCGGTCGACGCTGATCGACAGCGCGCGGCGCACGCGAACATCGTCGAACGGCGGTTTGCGATGGTTGAAGAGGATGTAGCTGATACCCAGCGCCGGCCACACCTTGAGCTGACCGGGCAGGTTTTCTTCTATCCATTTCAGGCGGTCGGGCGGAAACAGCAGCAGAAAGTCGAGTTCTCCCGCCAGGAACCGGCGCATGGCCGTTTCGGCGTTGGTCGTCGGGAAGTACTGCACGTTCTGCATCCGAACGTCATCGGCAGCAAAGAAGTGGGGGTTCTTCTCGAGCGTCAGGTGCGATTGCGGCACCCATTCGACCAGACGGTAAGGTCCGCTGGAAAGCAGTTGTCCGGGGCGGGACCAGCGTCGGCCGTGTTCTTCGATGACTTCGCGCGGCACGGGAGCCGCGGCGAAACTGCTCAGCTTCTCAAGCAATGCCACGTCGGGGTGTTCGAGTTCGAAGACGATAGCCCGGTCGTCCTCGGCACGGACACCAACTTCCGAGGGATCGGCATCACCACTCAAGGCGGCCCTCGCGTTCCTGATCGAGTAGAAAAACGGCCCGTGCCGCGTGCGGGTGCCGGGAGTCAGGAGCCGGCGCATGGAGTAGATGAAATCGCCCGCTACGATCGGCGAGCCGTCGGACCACTTCAGGTTCTCGCGCAAGAGGAAGCGATAGGTCAGTCCGTTTGAACTGATGTCCCAGGATTCGGCGGCGCCGGGGACCAGCCGCCCGGTGGCATCGAAAGCGGTCAGCCCGGTGTTGAGATCACGAAGAATGGCCGACACGTGGCCGGATGCGAGTTGCGGGTCGAGACTGTTCGGCTCGCCGGCCGCGCCACGTCGCAGCGTGTCCGCCGCAACGCCCGTAGCCAGCAGCAGCGCGCCGGCCGCGATCAGCGCTGTTCTGACAGTTGGCAAGGGCCGGCTCAGGCGGCCGCAGCCTGCCTGCCGTTCGCCAGCATCTTCGCGACGTCGTCCTCCACGGCCGTGCCGGCGAAGAAGTTCGGATCCATGTTCGTGAACAGGCGCGCGGGATTGTGGAACACGAAATCGGCGAAATCTTCTTCGCTGATCAAGCCGTCGTCGACCAGTTCATGCGCTTCGCACAATATGCCGGTCATGTCGGGAACATCCCAGTGGCCGAAGTCCGACGAGAAAATCGCGTTGAGTTTGCGCCCGCCCGGCAGCAGCCGCGTGTCGAACGCGGTCGCATTCATCCGGTCGTCCGCCTCGCAGCCATAGTAGAAGTTCGGCATCAGCCGATCGAGCAGGTCGTCGATGCTCTTGACGTTGGCAGCCGCGAAATCGTCGACGCCGTCGTGCTCCCTGACGCTTCTCAGGATAGGGCCCTGCGGCAGGCGTCCGGACATGACCTCGCCGCCGTACTGCTCGAACAGCGATTCCATCAGCTTGCGGTCGATCTTGTCGGGGTTGAACTGTTCGATGGCTCCGGCGCCACGTTTTTCCCATCGCTCTTTCAAGTCGCAGACGAGACTCGCGGCCCAGGCGACGCCGCATTCCAGGAACGCAAAATTGAGGTCCGGGAAGCGGTTGGTCACGCCGCCGAAGAAAAGCGCCTTGGCGAACGCGTGACCTGCGGCGGCGAAATGCCCGGTCTGGTTGAACATGTAATTGCTGGGGGAACGGCGCATGTGCATGCCCTGTCCGACGGCGTGGGCCGTCACCGGGATCTTCAGGTCCATGCAGCGCTGCCAGAGCGGGTCGTAGTCGTAAATGCTGTCGATCGCCAGGGTGTCGATCCAGAACGCGTAGGGCCTGAGTTCCGGGTTGACCTCATCGATCGCGCCGATCGGGCGTCTCACCAGGTTGATGAACATCGGCACCTTGAAGTTCAACTCCCCCATTGCGTAGTCGAGTTCCTCTATCGCTTCCTCGGGCGTCTGGCAGGGAATGACCGCGGCCGGCGTGATGCGGTCCTCGAAGCCACGGTACATGTCCGCCATCATCAGGTTGTGGGCCCTGCAGGCTGCACGGCGAGTGTCCTTGTCGGGGATATCGGGCAGCAGAAAACCGATCGTGGGGTAGACGACCGCGAAATCGATTCCCATCTCGGGAAGCCGTTCGTGCATCAGTTTCGGCAGCATCGCGGTCGCGAGGTCGAGTGTGTTCTCAGCCGGCGCCGCCCAGAAGGCGGGACGAATGAGGTTGTGGTGCCGGCGCTGTTCGCGGTCCAGCTTGTACCAGTTCAGCGTGTCCCGTGTGCGGAAGTTGCCGAAGGTCTTCTCGGTCATTTCCGGCCCGCCCACCTGCTTGAGGTAATCGAAAATCACGGGAAACAGTTCGACCATGTGCCCGTCGGTGTCGATCACCGGATGATCCAGACGCTTGCGAAGCTCACTTGATGGCGAGCGTTTTGCTTTGTTCATGGCCTTGTCTTCCCATCCCCGAGCATTCAAAAAGAGGAGAAGGATTATAGAATGCGGGATTGCCGAATCGGTTCGTTGCAGAACGGGGAAGGGTCCATGAAACAGGTACCGCAAGAAGTCATTGTTGTAAACAAGACCACCGCATCGGCCACCCTTGGGGTCATCTCCGTCGTATGCGGCGCTCTGGCGCTTCTAGGCGCCTGGGTGCCGTTTCTCGGGCTTTTCACAATCCCTGTCGCGCTGGTTGGTGGACTGTTTGCCGGCCTGGGCCTGATCATCGCGCTGTTCAAGGGCTTTCGAGGTGCGGGCATGCCGCTTCTGGGTGGTCTCATCTGCCTCCTGGCCGCGTTTCTCGCTCTGTTTTCCACCGGGTTTGCAACCGTCGGCCTTGCCTAGCCGGTTTCGTGGTTCCCACTGCCGCACCCGGTAGTCTCTCCAGTTGGAGCAACAAAGAATGAAGAAACGCGATGTAATTTTCGTGCCGCTGCTGGCTGCGCTGGCTATTGCGTCTTATGGCGCGCTGGCAGGCTGTTCCCCCGGTCCGGAGGAAACGGACGAAGCCGCTGCCGCGCAAGAGCAAGCGCCAGGGCAGGAGCCTTCAGACGATTTGCCCGCAGAGGCAGAAGACCTGCCCCCCGCTCCAGCCGCCGGAGACGCCGTGCGCGGGGAGGCCGAGTTTGCTGTTTGCGCCGTATGCCACGGCGACCAGGGCGAGGGTTTCGAAGAGTACGGGGCGCCGCGTATCGGGGGGCAGGAAGACTGGTATGTGGTTACCTCGCTGAATAATTTCCGGAAAGGACTGCGGGCCAGGGACAATTGCGATGTCGCGGACGTGGCCGGCACGCTGCTGCGAGCCACGGCGCAATCACCGGCTTACGCGGATATCAAGTCCGAACTGGCGGGCCATTTCGACGGCGGGATGCCCTCCGGCGGTGCCTGTAGCCAGCCGTCCCCCGACGTCTACGGCCCGTTGATGCGGGCGATTGCCTTGACCCTGGCCGACGAACAGGCGGTTGCGGACCTGGCTGCATACATCACGACCCTTTCGCCGGCGCCCGCTCCCGCAACCATAGAAGGCGACGTGACCGCCGGACAGGCCGCCTACGCCACGTGCATTGCCTGCCACGGGGAGAATGGTGGCGGCATGCCTGAAGTTGATTCGCCCGGATTAGCGGGTCAGCATGACTGGTACACGGTGCGTCAGTTGCAGCATTACATTTCCGGCGTTCGGGGCGCCGACCCGGCCAATGTTACAGACGCGCAGATGCGAGGCATGGCCATAGTCCTACCGACGCCACAGGCGCTGAACGACGTAACCGCCTACATCAATACCTTCAGCTCCGGCGAATAACGATCATGCGGTAGCCAGGTGCGCATGAACCACTCGGCCGGTCTCGCTTCGCTGATCGTTCCGGCAGCTACGCCTTCCATGAGCTGGACCGAAATGGAATTCCATAGTATGTAAGTTGTCATATATGTTAAATTAATGCAATGAAATTTTCAAAGCTGTTGGAGCTTGTGGATGATGAGCCGGTTTTTGAAACCGGCGATTTGTATGGGGCAGACACCCCGCCAAAGGCTTTGGCCGTCCAATTGAGCCGCTGGCGCTCGACAGGCAAACTGATTCAATTGCGCCGGGGGCTATATGCGCTAGCCCCACCGTACCGAAAAACGAACCCCTCTCCGTTCTTGATTGCCAACCGGCTGGCGCCTGGGTCGTACGTGTCGACACACATGGCCCTGGCGTATGCCGCGGTGATTCCCGAGTACGTTTCGACGGCCACCAGTTGCGGCTCCGGCAGGCCACGTACCTGGAATACCCCACTGGGACGCTTTATTTTTCAATATCTTTGTCCGGACATGCTGCACCTCTTCGCACCGCCTGCGATGGGGTATCGGCAGGTTGAGATCCAGCGCGGCCAGCATGCGTGGGTTGCAACACCCGAAAAGGCTCTCCTGGACTTGGTCCATCTCACAGCGGAAGCGGATGATCCCCGCTGGCTTGAGGAAATGCGATTGAATTACGAGTGCATCAGCGTGGCGCATCTTGCTGCCCTGGCAAAGGCCTCTCAGCGCCCGAAATTGGTCAGGGCGGCTGAGTATGTTGCGCGCGCGGCGCAGGAAGAGAGTTGGATGTAGTGCGTAATGAAGCAACACCTCCTTGAACTTGCACGAAACCTGTCGAGTCAATCGAGCAATTGGAACGCTCGTAACTTGGTGCGGGAATATTTGCAGGCGCGTATCCTGGAGGGACTGGTACGGGCCGGCGCAATGGCAAGCGTGGCCTTCATGGGCGGCACCGCGCTCCGCTTTCTTTTCGGACTGCAGCGCTACTCGGAAGACCTTGACTTTTCGCTGGAGGGAAATCGCGAAAATTACGATCCACAACGGTGGACCGAAAAAATTGTCCGTCAATTCCACCTTGAATCGTATGAATTGTTGGAAAGGACGCGGGCCTCGACTGTGGTACACAGAGTGGACTTCCGCTTTCCGCGTCTGTTGTATGAACTTGGATTGTCACCGCGGCAGGACAGCAACGCAGACGAACTTACTTCGGACAATTGGCGTCAAAGGGTCGCTGATCGTGTGGCGCAGGTGCCTTGGGATCGCGTGATCACGGAGCTGAATCGCTTTGTGGAAAGCGAGGACGATGCACCTGGGCGAGATCGTTTGCTTTCTTTGTTGTAAGACACAGCATTGGGTGCAGAAGTTTCCGGTACTCTGATAACCTTCCGTCATGAGTTACCTGGTCCTGGCGCGCAAGTGGCGGCCGCGCAAGTTCTCCGAAGTCAAGGGACAGCCGCATGCGGTGCGGGCCCTGACCAATGCGATTCAGGCCGAGAGGGTGCATCACGCCTGGCTGTTTGCGGGCACCCGGGGGGTCGGCAAGACGACCCTGGCGCGCATCCTTGCCGCGGCGCTGAATTGCGAGAAGGGAGCGGCGCCCGAGCCCTGCGGCGAGTGCCCGAGTTGCGAGAGTATCCAGGAGGGGAGCTTTGTCGACCTGATGGAGGTGGACGCTGCGTCCCGCACCAAGGTGGAGCAGACCCGCGAGCTGTTGGAGAACGTGCAATACGCGCCGACTTCGGGCCGCTACAAGATTTACCTGATCGACGAGGCGCACATGCTGAGCGCATCGTCTTTCAATGCGCTTCTGAAGACGCTTGAGGAGCCGCCGCCGCATGTGAAGTTCCTGCTCGCGACGACCGAGCCGCGGCGTCTTCCGGTGACGGTGCTGTCGCGCTGTCTGCAGATCAATCTCCGATCCATGGACAGTGAGACGATCACCGATCAGCTTGCCGCCATCTGCAAGGGCGAAGGCGTCGAGGCCGAGACCGGCGCACTGGCCCGGCTTGCGCGGGCCGCCAATGGCAGCATGCGGGACGGCCTGAGCCTGCTGGACCAGGCGATTGCCTACGGTGCGGATGCCGTCCGTGAGACGGACGTGGCCGACATGCTGGGCGGCGCGGACCAGCCCAGCATCATTCACCTGCTCAACGCCCTGGCGGCCGGCGAGGGCGAAGCGCTCTTGAGCGGTGCGAAAGAGTTGCGCGAGCGCCTGGCGGACCCGGCCAATATCCTGGCTGAAATGGCTGCCGCCCTGCAGCGCCTGGCGCTGCTTCAGGCGGTAGGGGCAGGCGTTCTCGACGAGGATGACGAGTCGGACCAGCTTGCTCCTCTGGCCGAAGCGCTGCCCGCAGACCAGGTGCAATTACTCTACGAGATCGCGATCCAGGGCCGCAGGACTCTGCCGCTGGCGCCGGATCCGGCCCTTGGGCTGGAGATGACCCTGCTTCGCATGCTGGCGTTTCGCCCCGAATCGCCATTGAAGCAGGTCGGAGAAAGGGGAAGCGTTGCGGGTCCGGAAGGTATTGCGCAGTCGGAGGGTGCGTCGAGGGCAGGACGCCCTCGTTCCCGCGGGGAAGTCGGGCGCTCTGGTTCTGCTGATGCCGGGCCGGCCAGGAGCGTTGCTCCGCCGGAGCCGGCGCGAGCGGAGCCGATGCCCAAGCCTGCGGCGCCGGAACCCGCTGCCGCTGCCGAACCCGCGGCAAAACATTCACTGGATCCGGACGAATGGCCGCAAACGGTGGAAAAGCTGGCGCTGGAGGGCTTGTCCGGCGAAATCGCCGCGCATAGCGAACTGGCGGAGACCACACACGACTGCCTGCGCCTGCGTCTTGATGGTGAACATGAGAACCTGCTTACCAGCGAGGTTCGCAAAGAGCTGGACACCGCACTGTTGGCGGCGTTTCCGGAATTCCGGACCGTGGAAATAGAAATTGCCGGCGCCGGCCAAAGGGGAACTCTGGCCGGCCAAAACCAGGCAGCAGAGCGCCGGCGCCAGCAGCGAGCCGAAAAGGAGTTCAAGGAGGATCCCTTTGTTCAGGCGTCGCTTGAAATATTCGAGGCAAAGATAGAAATCGGATCCATCCGGCCGGTCGAATCTACTGAAGCTGCTTCCAAGCCGTGACCTCGAACGTTTTTCCGCCCCGCCTTGCAGAATTGCTGGAGGCGCTGAAGTTTCTGCCCGGCGTGGGCCCGCGATCCGCGGAACGCATGGTCCTGCACATGTTCGCGCGCCAGCCCGAGGGGGCGCAACGGCTTGCGCGCAGCCTCGCGGAGGCGCTGACCTCGGTGCAGCCCTGCACGCGTTGCGGAATGCTCGCCGACGGCGATCTTTGCCTGATTTGCCAATCAAAGGGCAGGGACCCAAGCCAGTTGTGCGTTGTGGAATCGCCCTCCGACCTGGCCGCCCTGGAAGCTTCGGGCGCCTACCGCGGCCTTTTCTTCGTGCTGTCCGGGCGCCTTTCGCCGCTGGACGGAATCGGCCCGGAAGAACTGGGCCTGGATCGACTGGAAAAGCGCCTGGAGGAAGGTGTGATCAAGGAACTCATACTGGCTACCAGCGCCACGGTCGAAGGCGAGGCCACCGCCTCCTATCTGGCACGGCTGGCTCAGCGAGCGGGCATCCGGGCAACGCGGATTGCCCAGGGGGTGCCGCAGGGGGGCGAGCTGAGCTACGTGGATTCAGGCACGCTCTCTTCGGCGCTTGCCCAGCGAAGGGCCTGTGATTAGCCCGGAAGGGAGAATGGATATGAAAACCGAATACGAGTCCACCATGCAGCCGTTTGCCCCGGGGGACATTTTTCTCGGCTGCACATTGCTCAATGACCCGGATGACGATCACGCCGGAATCGGTCGCATTCTCCAGTACGACGAGGATTGCTGCCCCAAGGGGATCCTCTACACCGAGGGCACCCGGCACCTGGTGGGCGGTCTGTCCTGTGACCGCCAGGGGGTCCTGTGGGCCTTTGAGGACCTCCAGGTCATTCAGGTGGATCCGGTGACTGCGCGGCAGTTACCGAAGAAGGATTTTCTGCCGCGGGTTTATCGGAGCGCCAGTTTTTCCAAAGACGGCAGCGTATATCTGGGTGAGCACATGTGTGCCGAAGCGCCGCCGCCGGGAATTGAGGCGCTCACGACGATTGATTTTCCGCGCGTTCCAGGTAGTGGCGTGCTGGGTTACGGGAACATCTACCGCTACAGCGCCGATGGGGAGCTGGACCGCGAGTTCGAGGTCGAGAATGCGCCCGAACCGACCCGGTTCAAGGGCGTGACCCACTCCACATTGCATCCCTCCGGGCAGTTCATTACCTATACCACCGAACTGGGCAAGCGAGTGATGCGTTATGACGTGGTTGAGGGCCGCCAGCTTGAGGACCTCGTGACCTACCCGGGCAAGGACATCAGCGATGGCCTGTTTGCGATTGCCGTGCGCTACCTGCCCGACGGTCGGCTGCTGCTGACGCGCGGCAAGAGCATGGAGATGCTGGATGAAGAGGGCCAGGTGATGCGCGAATATGCGCTCCCGGAATACGGCTGGTCGGACATCGCCAGCTGCGGCGACTCGCGCTACTGCCTGCTCAGCAATATCTTCAGCGGCATCGCGCTCAAGGTCGATCTCGAGACCGGTGAGTTCGTGGGTCGCATCGACTGCGGCCAGAGCAAGCCGCTTCGGGCGCTGGCGGGAGTGGCGGAATACCCGGGCTAGCACTCGCTCAGTTCTTCGAACTCGCGCAGAAGGGCCAGGTAGCCCGCGTGACGCCCTGGCGGCAGGCGTCCGGCGGCAACGGCTTCCAGCACCATGCAGCCTGGTTCGTTGCGGTGGCGGCAATTGGCGAAGCGGCATTCGGCGGCAAAGTCCGAAAACTCCGGAAATCCAGCTGCAAGGTCGGCATAGTCCGCCAGTGCGGGCATCAGCGAACGCACGCCCGGAAGGTCCATGACCCGTCCGCCGCCCGGCAGAGCATACATGGCTGCCGAGGCGGTCGTATGGCGCCCATGGCGTCCTCTTTCCGACAGGTCTCCTGCTGCCGCAACGTCCCTCCCCAGCAATGCGTTGATCAATGTGGACTTGCCCGCTCCCGACTGTCCCGCGAACACGGTGACGTGGGATGCCAGTCGCCGCCTCAAGCGCCGCAGCCGCGTGCCGGCAAGCGCACTGACCTCCAGGAGTTCCAGGCCCGCCGCCGTGTATTCGCGCAACCGCAGCGGTTGAACGCGGCCGAGATCAATCTTGTTCCATACCACCAGGCTCTCCGTCCCGGCCGAAGCGGCGGCGCACAGCAGGCGGTCCACCAGTTCGTAGTCGGGCGCCGGCTCCAGGGCGACCACGATTGCCAGCAGGGAGAAGTTGGCCGCCACGATCTCCGTTCGCCCGTTGGCCGCTCGTCGCGACAGTTCGTTGCGTCGGGGCAGGATGGAGCGCAATACCGCGGGAGAGTCATCGGCGCGGACTTCAAACTGCACCCGGTCTCCGCAAACCGGCTTGTGGCGGCGGCTGGCGGCCAGGTACGGAAGCTCTTCTCCGGAGTGTGATTCGATAAGACCGCGCCGCCCGTAACAGGCGGTTACGAGCGCGGTATCTTCCGAATTGTCGGAATGATTGGCGGATTCGGGCATATTGAGGCTAGAATCCGCGCCCGAACGAAACAGGAGGCTGGCTTGGGCGAAAAAGACTCACGACTGGTATGGATCGACCTGGAAATGACCGGGTTGGATCCCCTGCGCGACCACATCATCGAGATTGCCACGGTGGTTACCGACGGCGAGCTCGAGACCGTGGCAGAGGGCCCGAACACCGTGATTCACCAGCCGCGCTCGGTGATGTACGAGATGGATGACTGGAACACGCGTCACCACACGGCATCGGGGCTGTTTGCGGAAGTCCTTGCCAGCCGGGTGAGCACCGAGCAGGCCGAACGCGAGACGCTGGAGTTCCTCAAGAAGCACTGTCTTCCCAAGAACTCGCCGATGTGCGGCGCCAGCATCTGCCAGGACCGCCGTTTCCTGTCCCGCGCCATGCCTGATCTTGCGGCGTTTTTCCATTACCGCAACCTGGACGTAAGCAGCCTCAAGATTCTTGCGGGCCTGTGGCAACCTGAGGTGCTGGAAGGTATCACCAAGGACAAACTGCACCGGGCGAAAAGCGACATCCTCGCCTCAATCGCCGAGCTCAGGCATTACCGCGAGACCCTGTTCGGGTCAGGCTGAAGAAGCGGCCACTACGAACAGCGCGATTACGGCGATAAGGCCAACCGCCCAGGCCACTGATCGCGCCCTGGACTTGTCCACGACATAGAAGACACCGTGCAGGGTGCGTGTTGCCACGAAAATCCCCGCCAGCCAATCCACCGCGTCCTGGTCCGCGCCGACATAGTGCGCAATGAGTACGGCTGCAGCAAACGGCGCAAACGCTTCCCAGGCATTGCTCTGCGCCCATACGGCGCGCTGCCTCCAGCCCTCCTGCGAGGCCAGCCAGTCGCGGGGCCGGGAGTTGTCATAGTCCTTGAATCCCCATTTTGAAACGACCGTCCAGACCAGGGGCAGCCACATGGCCGCGAAAATGCACCAGAAGGCGAAAGTCATGTATGGAACCTCAGGTTGCCGGAGCGCCCTTGGCCGCCGCCGAGGCTTGCTGACGGGTGTGGAACCATACCAGGCCGGCCACGAACGCCAGGCCGATCAGAATGTTGGTAACAGGAAATTCGTAGGGCCTTATCCAGGGTTCCAGGTAAAGTTGCCACGCTGAGCCGGATTCTACGCAGAACCAGAAAACGTTGGCGCAGGGCACCGCGTAACGAATCGCGCCGGCGGGCTGCGGCATGGACACCATGCGGAAGAACAACAGCCACATCGACCAGAGGAATACGGCGGCGACGGTTGCAATTGTGGCGGCGTGGAAAGGCCCGAGGATTCGCGGGTCGAACACGACCAGGATCAGCACATAGAAGAACCAGTTCAGCATGATCACTTCCAGCGCCACGATTCGCGAGAACTGGCGCTTGTAGCCGGCGGTCCGGCGGTCGGGCGTGAGCTTGAGGTTGCGGTGGAACCACATGAACATCCGGCAATGCGTGTCCTTGTTGGAACCCAGCCAGATGAGCAGGGCAATCAGGAACACGCCGGTTGCCTGCAACAGAAGCAGGTTGGCCGTGAATAGCTCGATGCCCATGTACATCAGCGGCTCCGGGTCGAGCCAATGGCCGAGAAATTCCAGAGAACCTTCCATCCACCCCAGCCAGATCAGTGAACCGCCGATGAATCCGTACACGGTTGCCGGGAGTTCCTTGCGGCTGAATCCCTTCCACACCAGCACCCAGCCGACCAGGCCGATGAGAATGCTCAGGAAGTACCGGGGAGCCCCATCCAACAGGCTGAATTGCAGCACCACCAGCGTGTGCGCCAGCGGCATCCAGAGCAGGACGGTGGCCCAGGCAAGAAGGCCCAGGAACGGAGTGCGCATCAGCGTGCCGTTGGTTGCTTTCAACAGTGCAGTCACCCTTGTTTCTCCCTGTGCGTTGCGGAAAATTGAAGAGTACCCCTGCACGAATGGAGACGCAAGCGCGTTCGATTCTGCTATATTCCGACCTTCATGCTTTCACTTGCACGCGTCACTCAGCAACTCGCGCCGGCTATGCTTCTCGGCAACCGACCGCTGGGTCTGGGCGCGCTGATCGACATGTACGAGCGCAACCATGCAAGCCTGTGGCGGCTGTTCGGGCATGCGCTCAGGACCCCGGGCTGGCACGTCTCGCACAGCCCCGTCAACGGCGAGTTGCATCTGGAAGTCGAACACAGGTCCGCTTTCACCATCGTTCTTCGGATGACCTACCTGTTTCCCGGGGAAGGCGACTCGGAGGCGGAGCCCGACCTGATTGTGAACCTGTATGAGGATGCGCGGGTAGCCGAGGTCGCGCACTGGTCACGGCGCTACGGAACTTTCAACGTAGCGCAGGGAGGCTTCGCCGATTGCTGGCGACGCAACCGTACTCTCGGGAAATGGCTTGAGTTCCTGACCGACTCGCATCACGGGCCGGTGCGGTCACGGTCCGCAGCGCGGCCGCCGTTTCAGTGCAGGGAACTGCTGGCTGCGGCAGGCGAAGAAGCGGCCTGAAGCCGCACCAGGTCGGCAACGACCTCCGAGGCCTGTTCCAGGGCCACGTCCGGCAATTCCATACCCCTTAGATCTTCGAGGCTTTCGATCGGCGGCAGTTCATACTCCGCCAGCCATTCATTGGTCATTGCGAGTCTCTGCGCCCGGCGCTCGGCCTGCTGTTCGCGCCTGAGATCGAGGTTGATCGGCGCGGATTCAGGCTCGCTTTTTTCTTGCATGTCCTTGATGCGGCTCGAGAGCAATCGCCAGCTCGGGTCGGTGGATTCCCTTTGCTCGTGATTGGCCGCCAACAGGGTCAAGGTGGCGCTGTCGATGGACCGGCCCGGGAATTCCTCCTGGGGGATCGTGTCCCAGGGAAGCGCGTTTTCACTGGCGCTCTCGCCAATCTCATCGCTGATGATCTGGCTGGGGAAAACCACGGGGGGCTCGGCGGCGGCGACCGAGAGGGCAATGTCCGGGTCGACGCCGCGATGCTGCGTACTCTCGCCCGTGACCCGGTAATACTTGCCCATCGTAAGTGTCAGCTGCCCCGACATCGATTGTCCGCGGCGCTCGATCGGGTAGATGTTCTGCACCGTGCCCTTCCCGAAGGTGCGCTGACCGACGACCACGCCGCGGCCGTAGTCCTGAATCGCCGCCGCCAGGATTTCCGATGCCGAAGCGCTCAGGCGGTCAACCAGGACCACCAGCGGGCCGTCCCAGACAGGCGGTTGCGGTCGGTTCCTGCCTGCCGGCATCGGCTGCACCCGCATTTGTGAATTGCGTACCTGGACGATGGGGCCGCCGCCGACAAACAGCCCCGCCACCGAGATCGCCTCGGTGAGGTGACCGCCGCCATTGCGCCGCAAGTCCAGGATCAGGCCTTTCGCTCCCTCCGATTTGAGTTCCTCGATCAGTCCCTTCACATCCCGGGTGGAGCTGGGGTAGTCCTTCAGCCCCGCATCCCGGCCTTGCGCGTCGAAGTAGAAGTTCGGAATACGGACAACGCCCACGCTGAGTTCCGATCCGTCACGCTCGACACTCAGCAGTTCCTTTTGCGCGCCCTCAAGAAGCACGCGGCCCCGAGTGAGATCCAGGAGAAAGGTATCGCTTGCCCCGGAATCCCCGCCAGGCATGATGCGAAGAACGACCGGCGTGTTCGCTTCCCCACGGATCAATTCAACGACGTCTTGCAGTCGCCAGCCGACAACGTCGGTGACTTCCCCGCTCCCGCTGCCGTCAACGCCGGTGATGCGGTCGCCGGCCCGCAGACGTCCGTCCCTTTCGGCGGGACCGCCGGCAAGAACTTCGCGAACCAGCACATAGTCGTCCTCGGACGAAAGCGATGCGCCAACCCCGAAATAGGCTCGACTCATCTGAATGCGGTACTCCTCGAAGTTATGCGGCGAGAAGTACGTGGAATGGGGGTCGAGTGCGCGGGTGAAGGCGTTCATGAACAGTGCGAATACGTCATCGGAATCCTGCGCGAACAAGGACTTGCGCTGCCGCGTATATCGCTCCCGCAGCGCTTCAACGGCCTCCTCGTAGGTGCGATCATCCAGCACCAGGTTGATTAGCTCGTGGCGTATTCGGTCGCGCCAGACCTCGTTCAATTGAGCCTGGTTCTCGGGACGCATCGTGTCCTCCCGATCGAGAACCCAGGTTCGATCGGTATTGAGTTTCGGCTGGCTGTCGAGGTATTCCTGCGCGAAGTCGAAATAGCTGGACATGCGCAAGAGGAACAGCCGGTAAATCCCGAAGACAGGATCCAGAGCGCCGTTGCGCATGGCATCGTCCAGCCGGTCGCCGTACTCGCTCTCGAAATAGGCTTCCTGGTTCGTGAGGAAAAAGAGGTTCTGACCGTCCAGCAGCTGGATGAAATTGCGAAGCGTTTCCTTCGAAATGCCGTCATCCACACGAACGTCTTCATAGTGCGCTCGCTCGGCAAACTTTACGACGGTAGCGGCCGTGGTGCGATGGTCGGCCGTGATCAGCAGCGGTTCGTCCGTGTCGCTTGTCGCACCCGCGGTGAGCAGCGATGTACCGATCGCCAGTACGCCCAGCAAGATTGTGGATCGGCGCTTTACCGGTCCCGCCTGATGAGCTCTGTGGGCAGTTATGATTCGCATGTTCAACTCTAGTCCTCGCCCCGGCGGATCATACCAGCAGCATGCGGCCCTTCGGAATTCTTCTCGGCGTGTTTCTCGGCAGTTGCCTGGCGATTTTCGCCGGGCTTGCGATCGTCTGCTTTACCTTCTGGATCATCATGGAGGATTATCCCCGGCTGGAGTCGGAATTGCCGCTGCTGCTGGTAGCCACGGCGATGTTTGGCGGCTGTACCGCTCTCGGCGGCATGGGGATGTGGGGCCATTTGCGTCAGACGTCCTGGCGATGGGCCCCCTTGTGTTTGTTCTGGCTGTCGCTTGCCGGGGTGGGCGCCTATTTCTGGCCGAGCTGACTCAAGTAGTTTTTTCTCACCCAAAGGCCGAGCCAGCTGATCTGGAACAGGATCAGCGGCCCCAGCAGCAGGATCAGGCCCGCGCCCCGCAGGCGGACCGCATCGCCGTAGATGCTGCCCCACAGCGCCAGCAGTCCTCCCGGGTCGAGGTATTCGCCGATAACCCTTCCGCCCACCCAATAGACTGCTACGGGTACGACCAGCAGTCCCACAAGCAGTGCGCAAAGGGAGCCGATGACCCAGGGCAGGGGCAGTCGTTTCAGAAATTCCACGGGACCAAGCTTGTCCCGAACAAGCAGTAGAATGCAAGCGCGTTTGGCTCCAAGGGAGGAAGAATGATGGCGAAGGGCAAAGGCATTGATCGCAGGCGCCTGCTAGGAGGCGCGGCCCTGGCGGGGTTGTCGGCAGCCGCGGGCGGTGGGATGGCGCGCCGCGCATTGGCTTCGGAAGCAGGCGAGGGCGGTGAAGTGTCCGTCCATGGCGACGGCACCTATGAAACGGTCCCGCTGGCCAGGGACAACGTGCGTATGTGCGTGGTGCAGTCGGTGGTGCGGCCGGTGGACGAGAAGAACCCCGAGCCGGGCAAGCGCAGGAACTTGAGCCACATGCTGGACCTGATCGACATGGCGCAGGCATCCGGCCTGCCCAAGGACATCCTTTTCTTCCATGAGTTTCCCATTACCGGCTTCCGTTTTCACTGGAACCGGGATGACGTGCAGCGCATCGCAATCGAAATTCCCGGCGAGGAAACCGAGGCGATCGCGAAGAAAGCCAGGGACTACGGTTGTTTCATCGTGTTCGGCAGCTACGTGCGGGACAAGGACTGGCCGGGGCATAACCTGTCCATCACCGCCATCATCGGCGACCAGGGCGAGGTTGTGGCGCGGCACTGGAAGGCGCGCAACATCAAGGGCGTTTTCCAGGCCGGAGCCCGCAGCATCGAGCTGATGACCACCACCATCTACAACGTGCTCGACGAGTACGTGGAAATGTACGGCGAGGACGAGGTCATTCCCGTTACGCGCACCAAGTTCGGCAATATCTCAACGACTTCCGTGCAGCGCGAGCCGGAATTGATCCGGGCCTTTGCGCTCAAAGGCTGCGAGCTGATGCTGCGCACCGCCACCGGTGGATTCAACCATCTGGACGTGCGCTCAAGCGCGATGCATAACGGCGTCTACACGGCGCTGGTAAACAACGCCCATTCGCCCGGAACGCGCGGCGTTTTCGGCGACACCGGCGGCGGCGGCTCCGGAATCTGGGGGCCGCGCGGAGAGACGCTGGCGGAGGCCAGGAGCGGTTTTGAGCAGCCTATCAGCGCTACCTTGCCGCTGGCTGCCTATCGAGCGAGGAATCGCATTCCGGATGTGCACTGGGACCTGTACAAGCCCGTATACGAGCGATACGTGCCGAAGTACGGACCGAACCTGTTCTCGGACTACCTCCCGACCGATCTGGACGACGCAGGGCGTTACCTCGCCGACAAGTCACGCTGGAAGTAGCTCGCCCGGGAGCGAGGGGCTCAGCCCAGATCGAGGTAGTCACGCAGCTGGTCTGCGAGACTGTCGCAGGCCTTCTCGCTGGTGCGCGCGATCATGGGGATGGGAATCACGATCGCCGGTATCACCGAAGTGCCGCGCACGTTCGCTTCCATCGCGCCCATGTCGCTGAGTTCGTCGACGTTCCAGACGGAAGCGGTGTATTCGGAATTGTTCTGCCACCAGGCCACGCCGAAGCAACCGGCGCCGCCCGGCCCGGCAGCGCAGGACAGGCTGCCGCCGCTGCCTTCGCGCTGTGTTTGGCCGCTTAGCCAGACCATGTAACGCACGCCCTTGCGGCGGATGGCCTCGCCCACGCCCGGCAGCTCCATGAAGTCACTCAAGTCCTCGCTCTCGCGCGGCATGGTGCGCGGCTCCAGCCAGGGATAAAGATCGTCGACGAACTTTCGCTCCGCGTACACCTTGGGGCGCGTCTTGCCCGACTTGATCTTCTTGGATACGCAGCGCACGAATTTCTCTTCGGTGCGGTTGCCGGCCAGGTAGCTGGTCCGAAGCAGCACCAGCGATTCGGACTCTTCTTCTTCTTCCGCGAAAGCGCCGGTGGGCGCCAGGCCCCCCGCCAAGCCGATCAGAACTGCGGCCAATGCCGCATGAAAGATTCGAAACGCCTGTTTGCCGGTGTTCATGATTCTCTCCCGATTAGCGCCAGAATAGCACCATCCCGGGTAATTTCCTGAGTCAATGTCGCGCCGGCGTCGCGCAAGGCGTACTCGGCCGCCTCGCTCAAGCTCCTGCCGAGGCTGCCGCCGACGCGCGAGCCCTCGCCGTATCCCGGGATCTTCAGCGTCGTCAGTGGAGCGCCGTCGCCGCTGGTGATACGCACGTCGAATTCGATCCAGGCGGCCGCCACGTCCACCTTCGATCGTCCGGGAACACCGAATTCGAAGCGCAGGATTTCCGGCTCGATGATGAGGTCGGGCGTGGTTCCGGCGCTGCCTGCCGGCACCAGCGTCAGTGAAGCCCCGAGAACGTTGTTCAGCATGCGCATGCATGGTTTGCCCAGGGCGATGGTCCAGCGGGTCGTGTCCATTGCCTCTTCCAGGTGGGTGAACTCCTGGAGGCTCGGCGGGTAATTCACCTGCGCGGTCAGGGGCAAGCGCTGAACAAGCGGCGACGGAAAGTTGGCGGTCAGGTTGACGGTGCCGCCGCAGCCCGTCATGCCGACTGCAAATACGGCCACGGCCGTCGCCGCCAACCACCTCTGAACGACGTTTGGAGCCACGCGCTTGAGTATACTCCCCCAACCCATAGAGGGGGTTACGAGGCCGGACCATGAGCGTCGACGAATTTCTCAAGCAGGCCCAGGCAGCGGGAGTGCCGCCGATGACCGGCGAGCGCCTCATACGGCGGCGGCTGGGTTCCACCAAGCAGATGTGTGACCTGCTTCTCGGGCTGGTGCTCGGGGAGGAAAAGACCTGTACCTACTCCTTGCACGAGTTTGTGGAAGAAGAGGGCGGAGTTCCCAGGCCCGGCGATTGGATCGTTTTTCTGGACGCCGACTGGTCCCCCCGGTGCCTGGTGGAATTGCACGACTGCGAGCAACTGGCGTTCAACGAAGTCTCGAAGCGGCATACCGCCGGAGAAGGCCCCGCAGCCCGCGAAGTGAAAGTCTGGCAGGACATTCACCGCGCCTACTGGGGCAAGTGGCTCACGGCCCGGGGACAGAGTTTCCGTGAAGACATTCCGGTAGTCTGGCAAGCGTTCCGCCTGCTTTATCCCCTTTCCGGTAACGAGGGCGTCACGCCCTCTTGAAGAGTACCGGGTGAACTTGAGCGAAATCCTTACCGCCATCAACGACTGGCTTGGGAATTACCCGCTGGCCCGTGGCGTAGTCCTGGTCCTGGTCCTGGCGCTGGCCGCATTGCTGGCGGACCTGCTGGTCCGCCGCGTGATCACCGCAACGATCCGCAAACGCTTGCAAACCGCACAAAGCCCGCTAAGCATCGCAATGCTGGAATCGAAGGTATTTCTTCGCTTTTCCCATCTGGCGCCCGCCCTGGTGATGTTTCTCGGCCTTCGGGCCGCGGGGGCCGGCGCCGCTGGGGTTTTGGGCAGGGTGCTCGTAGTGCTGGCGTTCGCAGGGGTGGTGGTGGCCGTTATCGCCGGGCTGGTCTCACTGCTCAGGGCCGTCAGTCTTTTCGCACAGAAACGGCCGGGCAGCCACGCCCGCCTGCCGCTCAAGGGCTACGCGCAAGCGATCTCGCTGTTGCTCTACGTCGGCGGCGGTCTGGTCATCGTGGCCTATGCGTCCGGTGAGTCCATCTGGTTGCTGCTCAGCAGCCTCGGTGCGCTCACCGCGGTATTGCTGCTGGTTTTCCGCGACACCCTGCTTTCCGTGATGGCCAGCGTCCAGATTTCCGTCAACGATGTGGTGCGTGTCGGCGACTGGGTGGAGATGCCATCGCACAACGTGGACGGCGACGTCATCGACATTGCCCTGCACACCGTCACCGTGCGCAACTGGGACAAGACATTAAGCACCGTTCCCACGCAGGACTTCATTGCCGGGTCGTTCAAGAACTGGCGGGGAATGAGCCAGGGCGGCGCGCGCCGGATCAAGCGCTCGATCTACATCGACATGGCCACGGTGCGCTTTCTTGAGGAAGATGAGATCGAGCGTTTCTCGAAATTCAAGCTGCTGGCCGACTACATACCGGCAAGGCACCGCGAGCTTTCCGAATACAACCGCCGCATCGGCGTCGAATCGCCGCCGGTTAACCTGCGGCGGCTGACCAATGTCGGCACATTCCGCGCCTACCTGTTCAATTACATCAAGAACCATCCCAAGGTGCATCCCGAGCGCACCACGCTGGTCCGGCACCTTCAGCCGGGGCCGGACGGACTCCCGATCGAGATCTATTGCTTTGCGGCAACCACCGATTGGCAGGCTTACGAAGACCTGCAATCCGATCTTTTCGACCACTTTCTGGCGGTGGCGTCGGAATTTGGTCTCAACGTATTTCAGCGCGCTTCCGGGCGCGACCTGCGTCTCAGCGGCCGGCCCACGGTCACTTGAGGCATTAACATGCTGGGAGCGAGGGCATCCGCCAAGGATCGGGGGCATCCCTGCCCTCGGCTCAATAGAACAATCTTGCGAGAGGAATAACCATGTTCATGAACTCAATGCTGGAAAGCATCGTCAGCCGCCGCGGCCTCATGTCCGGCGCGTTTGGAGGCCTGGCGGCAGCCGGCCTGACAGCCTGCGGCGCACCGGGCGACACTGAGGAACCCGCTGCATCGGCAGCGTCGCCGGACACCGGAGGCGGCCTGGACCTCACGAAGCCCGAGGACAACCTCTACGCTTTCGGCAAAATCTGGGGCACCTACGCCGACACGCCCGTCTACAGCGGCTACCAGGGCGTTCAGTTCGCGCGCATCGGCGTGAACAAGCTGACGCCGCTGTTCGGTTACGTGGGCTGCGGGAACATGCAATGCAAGATGGATGAGAACGGACACCTCTGGATTCGGGGAACCGAGGCGGGCTATTTCACCGACCTTGCAAGCGGTGAAATCATCGACTATTGGGACAACCCGTACAGCGGCGAGCGGGTTGATGCATTTCCCTTCTTCAACTATGGCTTGCGCGGGAGCCTGACCCAGGAGATGCCACGCATGTCAATGGGCGGCGCCGCGGACGACAACACGCTGATGAACGCGGCCGACGCCCGCATGAACGAAGAGGGGGTTATCCCGTTTATCCTGCCGTTCCAGAAGGTTCACGATCAGTACCTGCTCGCCTGGGAATACGCGCACGAGTACACCAACCCGGTTACGCCCGAGGGTTGGCCCAAGGCTTCGACCGGGCCCAAGATCAATCCTTCAGAGCACTTCGTCTTCTATATCCCTGCAGCGGAGCTCGAAGATCGAAGCAATCCCTCGGCCCGCTTTCACGCCGGTTTCATGCGCACGTCGCCGTGGTGGCCGTGGATGCGCATGGGGCAAACGGCGGTGCGCGACGGCGCCTTGTTCGGCCGCATGCACAGCTTCAAGATCTCGGGTGAGCTCGACAATATTCCGCGTGTGGTGCTGGAGCGCCTGGAACGGGACAAACCCGAGTTGCTTGAGCCGCAAACCGGCTGGGAAACCGGCATCGAACCACGCGGCACCTGGGAGCTGTTTTCCGAAGAGGTTCCGCCGGAAGTCTAGCCCTCGGAAGACACCTGGCAACAGGGGCTTCAGCGCGGCGCCACGGTTACCTCGACGCTGATTGTTTGCGCATCGCGCAGTACCTTCGTGGTGACGGTATCGCCAGGCGCCAGGGTCTTCAAGAAATCGGAATAAGCGCCGAGGCCGGCCAGTGCCTCGCCATTCATCGCCAGCAATATGTCGCCGGCCTGTATTCCGGCCGACTCGGCCGGCGAGCCGGGCACCACCGAGTCCACCCGCACCCCGTCAGCATTGTGGGCGAAGTCCGGCACGGTACCGAAAGACACGCGGCGCTGTCCTTCCGTGGTAGCCGTGCGGTTGCCGGAACCTGTGGCTGCCGCGCCGCCTGAAAGGACCATCGGTTCCTCGCGCTGGATCAGGTAGCCGGTCGCTTCCTTGACGAATGTCGCGACCTTGACCATGCCGTCAGCGTTGACCTTGTCCGGCGTGTCACTGGCGCGGTGATAGTCGCCATGGGCGCCGGTGAAGATCTGCACTCCCGGCACGCCGCGCTCGATGAAACTCTTCTGGTCTGACGACTCGGCCGCACCAGCGATGTTTTCACTGGGAATGCCTGTCACCGCGCTGACGCCACGAAACACGAACGGCCACTCCATCGCGCTGCCCGTGGCCAGCACCGAGATCGGCTGATCTTCCAGGCGACCCACGGAATCGAGATTGATGACGCCTACGATGCCTGCCAGCGGCGCGGGGCGCGGATGCTCTGCGTAGTAGCGTGAGCCCTGCAATCCCGATTCCTCGGCGCTGAAGGCGACGAATACCAGGTTGCGTTCGGGGGGCGCTCCGGCGGCGAAGTTGCGCGCCAGTTCGATCAGTACCGCCACGCCACTGGCGTTGTCGTCGGCGCCGGGATGAATCTTGCCGGCATCGGATTGGCGGACATCGGGCCAGCCGTGTCCGAGGTGGTCGTAATGGGCAGTAATCAATACGGCCTGTTCCGCATACGCCGGATTGGTCCCGGGCAGGTAACCGATGACGTTGTGTACCCGGTGCGGTTGCCCGTCTTCCCCTTCTTCGACCGCGAAGCCTTGGAGATAACCGTCGTCGTCACCAGCGGCTGCAAGACCGGCGTCGGCGAATTCGCCGGCGATATAGGCGGCCGCCTCTTCCAGCTGCGTTGAGCCCAGCCCGCGGCCTTCCATTTCGGGTGAGGCGAGGTGATCGACGTGTTGTTTCAGCCGTTCGGCGTTAAAGACCGCCGGGAGTTCGGCGAGCGGTTCGCGGGGCGGCGGGGGCGCGGCAGTCGCCGGGCCGGCGGTGCGTTGCTCCGCGCCGCGCAGATCCACGCGTAGCGGCGAATCGCTGTTGGCCCATTCGCCGCTGGCGATGTTGGCCGGCTCGTCGCCTTCGAAAGCGAGATAGGAGTACTTGCCGTAATGGGGCAGCTTGGAAGCCATTCCAGGGAATGCGGCAATGGGATCAACGACGATCCAGCCGACCGCCTTGTTGACGTTCGCGGGATGCCGGCGCACCGCCACGGTCGAATGGCCGGCAGCGGGAATCGCCCGATCCTCAAACTGCAGGCCGGTGTCGCTGACCGTCAGTCCCAGTGCGGGGTCCGACTGAAACAGGGCTTGAGCGAAGCGGTTGTCCCGGCCCAGGATCCAGGCGGCGGCGTCAGCCGGCATTTCATCGGCGGCGATGTCGGCGTCGAGCACGATCGTCATGTCCTGCGTTGGGCTTTGCCACCGTTCAACCATCTCGCGATAAGCGGCGCGGGTCGCTTCGCTGGCAGTTGCCGGCAGGATCGCCAGGAGCTTGCGATCACCGAACACCTGGCCGATCGACGGTGCGGTTTCACGCGCATCCAGCAGCCGAAACAGGTCGAATTGCGGGTCGACTTCCAGTAACTGCGGTCGGGAGGCGGTCTCAAACGAGAATGACGTCGTTGCCTCGGTCACGCTCAGCACCTGAGTTTGAAGTCCATTAGCGGTGGTTAGGGACAACGGCACCTGTAATTCGAATTTCGCGCCGGCCTGGACCTGCTGCAGCATGCCGGTCACCTCAAAACCGTCGTCGATGGCCCGGACCTCGACCCCATCAAGACGCAGGTCGGCCGCACCAGGGAGTTCCACCCATTGTTCGAAGAACAGCTCAAGGTCCTCACCGGAAACCTGTTCCAGTTGCGCGCGGATATCGCCGAAGCTTGCCTTGCTGCCGCGATGCTCGCGGTAAAAGCGCGCCAGTGCCGTGGTGAACGCTTCGTCGCCGAGCTGCCGGCGCAGCATGTGAAATCCCATCAGCGTCTTGCCGTAACCGACGGCTTCGGTGGCGGCGCTGTGTCGGGAACGGAATTCCCTCAGCGGGAAATCACGCCCGTCACGGACGAAATCCCGGTATTTCTTCAGCGTATCGCGCCGATACTCCGCCGCCTGGCCTGCCTGCTCCTTCATCAGGTGATCGGCCATGTAGGCCGTCAGTCCTTCGCACCAGTTGCCGGTGGGGTAATCGACGAACACCGAATTGCCCCACCAGTTGTGCAGGATCTCGTGGGGATAGGAAGAAGTCAGGATGAACGGGAAGCGGATGATCTGCGGTCCCAGCAGCGTGAACGACGGCATGCCGTAACCGGTCTCCCAGAAGTTCTCCACCAGCGCGAACTTGCCGTACGGATAGGGCCCGATCAGTGCGCGATACATCTCGATGTAGCGGGCGGTGGCGGAAAGATATTTCTCGGCCAGCGCCGGGTCGGGCTCTCTCAAGTAAGCCTGTGCGGCCACGGCGCCGGCTGCCTTTTCATAGGGCGTCAGCGGTCCGCCGACCAGGTAGATCTCGTCCACCAGGCCGCCCGAATCCCAATGCGCCTGACCGGCCGGGTCCCGCGAAGACCCATTGCCCTGGCTGATCAGGTGCCAGCCGTCGGGCGCGGCCGCCGTGAGCCCGAAACTGACCAGCTCGTTGCTGAAGTACGGGTACCACAGCGTGCCGCCGGCAAGATACACGCCATCGCTACTGATCAGCCCGGCGGTTTCCCTGATGCCGCGGGTGTATTCCTCTTCGGGGGAGGACAGCGGGAAGTTCACCGCACCGCTGTAGTCAAGCTTCAGCGTGCTCGAACCCTCGGCCAAGGTGACCCGGTAACGCGCGATCGCCTCGAGTTCCCCCAGCACCACGCTGGAGCCGTTGATGCCGGTGAAACCTCCTTGTTCGTATTGCAACCGGCTCACCTTGAGGTCGGAGTCGTCGATTTTCAGGGCCGAAGTCAGAAGGAACTCGACCGAGCGCCCGGCGAACTCCGGCGGCAGTTCGACGACGGCGGATACTGTGAGCTGATGAGTGTCCGGCTCGATGCCGACATCGAGTTCGTAGTGCGTTTCGCTCTCGGCATACGCCGTTCCAGCCACCAGGAACAGCAGCAGAATCCAACGCCGGGAGCCGCCGAAATCAGTCACTTGTCGTCCGCCGGGGCCGCCACGCGGCGAAAATGTAAATCCAGCGTCTGCACTTCACCGTCACGCTTGAACCGCAACACGGCGCTGTCGCCCCAGTCGTAGTTCGCGATCTGCTTGCGCAACGCGACGCTCGAGTCCACCTTGCTGTCGTCGAGATACAGCAGCACATCCCCGACCTGGATCCCGGCACGCTGCGCTATCGAGTCATCGCTGACCTGAATGACCTTGGTCGGGGCCGAGCCCAGCGCACCGGCCAGAGAAACCCCCAGGCTCGGATACACGGACTCGACCTCGGGCGGTACGCCCCAGATGTAGTTGGCGTAGGAAGCCCTTGCCTCGTGGACCGGTTTGTCCTTGCTGTCCCTTATCGGCACCGGCACCAGGGAACTGATCCGGCCGTCAAAGGCGTCCTTGATTTGTCGTTCGGCGCCGAGACCGTAGGTGACATGGCCCGCTCCGATCAACACCACCATGATGGCGTCCTCGCCACCATGCTGTTCCAGCGCCATGCGCGTATTCCAGCCCATCGCCGCGTCCCAGGTGCACTGTGCCCGGTACATGCCGTTCCACTGCTCTTCACTGATGGCCGCGTGCAGCGCATCGTCGTCTTCGAAATAAGCACGGAATAACTGCCGGTGTTCGTCGCTGTCCGTGTTCACCGACTCCGGCAAATGTGCAGCCTGCTGGGCACTTAAGCCCTCGAAGCCCTTCGTGCGCACCGTCTTTACCTGGTCGCGGGGAATGTTCACACCGAACATCGGAATGCCGTTGTCCCGCGCGAACAGAAAAATACGCCGGTAGTAGTCCCAGCGATAACTCCAGGTCTCGTACCAACCGGACGATTCAATGAACTCTTCTTCGGTCAGCGAGCCGGCGTTCCATTCGTTCAGGATTTCCTGGCGCGTATACGGGAACATTTCCAGCCCGACCATCACTTCGCGGCCGCTGCGGTGCAGCTCTTCGATGACTCTAGCCTGCACACGGTGAAAATCCATGTCGGTGTGATCCTCGCCGATGAAGAGTATGCGGGTATCGGCCAGGCGTTCCGCCATTTGCCGTGGGGTCAATACCTCGCCTGTGTCGGTGTCGGTAATGCCGTCGAGCACCACCGCAACCCGCTGGCCCTTGCGCTTTGGATCGCCGATTTCCAGATCGAACAGGCTGGAACCTGCAGCGAGCACGCCAGCAGATGGCAGGAATACCGCTGCGAGCGCGGCGAGCGCCAGAGTTGATCTCAGTGAAGGCCGCACGATCATCGGCTAGTCAAATTCCTGGATGCTGGGCCGGTAGCCCTCGGGGTCCGGGTGCAGCAACAGCTCGCAGCTGGGAAACTCGGCGCGAATACGGTCCTCCACATCGTCCAGAATCTCGTGCGCCTCGGTCAAGCTCAGTCCGGCGTCAAGCAGCACGTGAAATTGCACGATGTAGTTCGAGCCCCCGTGGCGCGTCTTCAGGTCATGTATGTCGCGCACATCCGGGTGACTTTCGGCCAGTTGCGCGATCTTTTCGCGGTCTTCGTCCGGAATCTCGCGGTCCATCAGGATGTCCAGCGCGTTCCTGGCGATCTGCCAGACGCCGTAGAGCAGGTACGCGATAACGGCCGCCGCCACCAGCGGGTCCGCCAGCCAGCCCTGGGGCCATGCCGTCGCGGCGATGGCCGCGGCCACGCCCAGGTTGATCGCCAGGTCGGTCTTGTAATGCATGGCGTCCGCGGCGATCGCAGTCGAACCGGTGCGCAATCGCACATATCGCTGCACGCTCACAAGGACCAGCGTCAGCGCAGCCGAGATCAGCATTACCGCGACGCCATACCCGACTTGCTCGACGCCGGTGGGATTCATCAGCCGTTCGACCGTTTCCTTGAGCACAAATACAGCGGACCCCGTGATGATTACGGACTGGGCCAGGGCGGCCAGCCCTTCCGCCTTTCCGTGGCCGAAGCGATGCTCCCGGTCCGCCGGCCGCAGCGACACCCGGATTGCAAAAAAGGTGATCAACGAGGCAAGAACATCCAGCCCCGAATCCACCAGCGAACTGAGCAAGGACACCGAGTCGGTGATCTGCCACGCCCACAGCTTGAGGACGACGAGGCAAGCCGCGGTGCTAACCGATGCATAGCTCGCCAACCGCAACAGCCGGGGGCGGTCGGCGCCCGTGACGAGATGGCTATGAGTGTGGGTTGACATACCTTGCAGGAGAAATTCGGAACGGAAATGCAGGCTTCCAAGCTCGGCCAATTGCGTACAATACCCGACACGGGGGCGACATGGCTTCGACGTGGGCCGTGAGACCCTTGGTGTGCATGCCGAGGCGCAGGGTTCCTCGTAAATCCGCCTGCAAAACCAATAGTTGCCAACGACGACAACTACGCTCTAGCGGCTTGACCGCTAGCGTCTCTGCCAGGATTGCCTGTGGCTCGGTAGAGGCGTCGCTTGCACAGGATCGCCCGTAGAACGGATTGGCGCCTACGGGTTAAGAGTTAGCTGATCACAGCGGTAGTTTATTCCCGCCCGTCGGAGAACCACCGTTAACCATGACGCGGCTAAGTATGTAGAGCACCTTGGGCAGTAGCGCTTGCGGACGCGGGTTCGATTCCCGCCGCCTCCATCAATACTTTGGTGCCGTATCGAAATCCGCGCCTTGCCCAGCGATAGGAGAGTGCACCGTGGGGTTGATTACCACTGTGCGGGCTTCTTCAGGTTGGTTCCTGGAATCGGGTCCGGCAATTGTGATTGCCGTAGCGCCCTGGCAAAAATGGTTCTTACGAAGTCGGCGTGTTGCCGCAGTTGGTGAGACGCCCTCCCTGCCTGCGGATTCAAAAGGCCAACTCGCTTGTGGGGACGTTGCCTTACCAGGCGCATCGCTTCGGCGATGTCGCTATCGTTTGTAACGACCACGGCACAGTCATAGGCATCTAGCCAGCAGTCGTTCAATAGGTGTACGGCTAGGTTGACATCCGATCCTTTTTCCTCGGTCCTTATGACCTCAGCCAAGCGTTGGTTACCAAGCGGTTGAACGAGCGGAAGTCGTTTGGCATGACGCAAGAAATGCCCAAAATACATTTGGGTATTCGGAGTGTATTGGTCTAACGCACGAAGGTAGGCATCTTGTCGTTGCGCCTTTGATGGGTCGTTTGGCGTGCTCGATACGCGCGTCGTGAAGTACTTGATTTGCCGAATATCGTGATGCGGTTGAAGGGCGACCTTGAACAGTGCGTGCAAGTCAAGCCACTTGTAGCATGTTTGCTTTAGCGCCCCATAGTAGAGATTCAGGGCATCTACATAGACAGTTGTGCGCATTCCAGTCCTTGGAAAAAGCAAGGGCCTCCGGAGAGGCCCGCACCTTGCGGTCGAAACCACAAGGGGTGTTGAGCAAAACCCTAGCGGTGGGAAAGTGGGTTGTCAAGCGAAATTGCTTGTTCCATTTTGGCTCTAATGCATCTGGGCGCAGGCACGGCATTGGATGCAGTGGCACGTGCGTGGCGTGCTGTTGGGCGCGATGGCGAAGGGAAGGAAACCTGCCCGCGTGGGATCTGCTAATCGGAAGGTTGGTTAAGCGGCTTAAGCGGTAGGCCTGCCCGCGGATTGTGCCGATCCTAGCAGTCTGTCGGGCTTAGGGTTGTCATAGTTCGTTGGGGCGCCCTCCCCACGGCCTCGAATGTCCGCCCTGGGGACCGCATTCGACGGGCGGGAAATTCCGGCAACCCGGCCAGCGCCCTGCCGGGGTTCCCGGAAGCCGACGAAAGCGCCCCAGGAGGCCGAAACAGGCAGATACGACTCGCCGGATCATCGGTTCACGCCATCCTCAAGCGGTGCAACCGTTTGCAGTTGTAGGCCAGCGTCACCAGGGCCCACTCGCCCTCCACCTTGTTCCGGCCGCGAAGCAAAAACCGCCGAAATCCCATCGCCTCCTTCACGATCCCGAACACCGGCTCCACCGTCTGCTTGCGCAAGCGATACAGCGCCCGGTTCTCTTCTGTTTCCATCTTCTCCTTCATCCGCTTCAGCCAGGCCGCCTTCGGCTCCTTCGCCGCCTGGCCTTCAACCGGCGGACGAAAATCATGCGCACGGCGACGATCCTCCGTCCCGACCGCCACCAGAACCTTAAGGCCCCGGCCTTCCAGCCGCGCCACCTGCGAACCCGACGCATAGCCGTTGTCCGCCAACACCCGGCCGGGTTCGCCCAACGCCTTGGGAATCGTCTCCACATCCGCAACCAACTCGCGCCTATCGCTCGCGCAGGAACTCACCCGCGAACCCAAAACCAACTGGCTTCCGTGCGCATCCACCACCGCCTGCGCGTTATACGCCTGACGCCATTCGCTGCGCTTGTTCTTGCGCATCAGCGCACTGTCCGAATCCGTCAGGTTGATCTGCTCCTCCGGCCTCGGCTCCTTACCCGGCTCCTTGATCTTCGCGCCCTTGGCGCGACCCTCGCGCTTGTCGCGCGCCGCCACCTTGCGCTCATACGCCGCCCGATCCGCCGCCGCCTGCGAACGCGCACGGCGATCCAACTTGGCGCACGCCCGATCCAGCTTCGCCTTCAGCTTCTCGCGCCGCCGCAAATCTTCCGGCAAACTCTCCGCATCCGGCCCCGACTGCGCATCCGCACGCTCCGCGCGGCCCAGCAAGTCCTCAATCTCTCCGCGCAACTGCTCCCGAAGCGCATGGGCGCGATCCCGACGGAGGCTGTTGCGCTTGCTCGCGTTGGCGTCCACCTTCGTCCCGTCCACGCTCACCGTGCCCACCTTCAGCAACTGCAACTCCCGCGCCATCAGCAATACCCGCAAAAACGCCTCCCCCACCGCCTCGAAGTTCTCCCGCCGAAACGTGCAGATCGTGTCATGATCCGGATGACAGTTCGCTGTCACATACCGAACGCCGATGTCCCGATACGTCGCCCGCTCGATCCGACGCGAACCGAATATCCCGTGCGCATAGCAGTAAATCAAAAGCGCCAGCATCATCCGGGGGTGATACTGCGCCGAACCGGTCCCCCGCTCGTTCACCTTGAACGATTCCATCGGAACCCGCTCCACCGCCTCCAGAACAAAATGCGCCAAGTCGTCCGACGCAACCCACTCGCGAAGGTCCGGAGGCAAAAGGTAGGCTTGGCTCGAATCCCGCTCCACAAACTTCGGCATCTCGATTACCCCATCGCTTGGACCGAACCCATTGTAAGAAAATACAGCCCCTAAGTCCGACAGGCTGCTAGGTCCGGATTTGGCAATAACCGTCCCGCGGATAAAATTGTCCTTAGTTAAGAGTATTCATTCAAGAGGACACTATGAGCACGATTCCAACCCCCCGCGGCGCAGTGTATGACGGGCGCCATTGGGTCTGTGTAGCAGACTACCCAACGAGCTGCAAGTGTGGCAAAGAGATCACTCTTGGCGAGATCTGCCACGTTTACGAGAAGAGCAGCATTGAGCCGATCATTTGTCGAGATTGCGCGAAAAAGCGGCCTAGTCTCCCCGCTTTCAATCCGAACGAGATCGCCCAAAGTTTGAGCGACGTAATCCCGCCCCCGGCGTAGTCACGTGGGGCAACAGCGCCAAGAGCGGCAGAACGCATGATTTTAGACGCGGCAAGAAAGCACATCATTCTGCTGAAGCTTAAGGAACTGTACGACAAGCCGGTTACTCCACAAGAAATGATCAGCGTTTCCGCTTTTGGAGTACGGCCGGCGCGGCAATGGTTGGGATCAGCTGGCGCGCTCCTCAAACGCTATGACTCTATTCATCTCGGCACGCGATTTGATACCTATTTGCGAACGTACCATTCGAATGCACCGGGGCTGTTCCAGGCTGTTCTAAATCTGGTATTTGATGCAATGGAGAGTATCCGGCTTGAGTTGGAACTAGACGGTCGCAATGAGATGGGCATGGCCTACGGACCCGGTGAACGATATCGGTACTTTTCGGACCTCAAGAAGATCATCGGAGTCGCGACGGAAGAGGTATTTGTAGTGGACCCCTACTTCAATGGCGAGGCATTTGATAACTATCTCGGCGAGGTCTCGGGCAATGTTGCAATTCGCTTGCTCGTAGAACGTTACGCGAAGGAAGTAACGAATTACGCGGCGAAGCACATCGAAGACTTTGGAACAGGCATTGCCATTAGGAAAAGCAACGAGCTGCACGACCGGTTGGTTATCGTAGATCGAGCAGACTGCTGGATTAGCGGAGGCTCGATAAAGGACGGAGGCAAGAAGCCAACTTATTTAATTCCCTTCGCGCCCGGCCTCGCTGAGAAAAAGCTACAGATTTACGAAGAAATATGGACTCGCAGCAAGCCAATTGATGTCGTATAACGCGGCTCAGAGGAGAAGAATTGAAACGGTTAGTGATTCTGTGCGTCCTGTTGATGATGACGGTTTCAGGGACTTTAGGAGGGGCTGCCGTGAAGACGCCAACAGCAAATGTACTGAGTCGCTTGCTTTGGCTTGGCGATACCACCAATCAAGTACAGGGAAGCGGTACGCTCGTCAGTAATGATGGCGCCGAATATCTGGTTACGGCTCTCCACGTATTTGATAGTTGTAGAGGCAATCCGTCAGTTCGATATCGAGAAGAATGGCACCCACTTCAGTGGAAAGTTGTCGCTAAGGACGAAAGTCTGGACGTTATTGTGTTGCAGTCGGCGCAATTGCCAGCAGATCTAGGCGACCGGCTGCCGGTCCTCTACGGTATTCCGCAAGGTGCCATACATGCGCAGATCGGCTATTCCCTGGGATTCCCGGGAATAATCGATTCAAACAATCAGCTCAAGACCGACCACGTTATGGAGATTGACGGTCGGCCAATTCCAATAGCTGCCCTGCTCGTCGTGAACCTGAGTGCTGAGCCTAAGGTGCAGTACAGCGCCTCTTACATCAATAAGGGGTTTTCCGGTGGCGCGATCGTGTATCACGTCGCAGAACAGAATATGTGGACTATCGCGGGAATAATCATGCACTTTCCAGTATTACCGAGTCCGGTATACGACAAGCAAGGGGAAAAGACCGTCAACGTCGCGACAGAGCATACCGGTCTGGTTGGTTATGTGCCGATGTCTGCCGTTTTGCAGATGATCAAGGATGCAGAAGGCGAGTAGCCGGACTTCTAATCTTGCGCTCCGCAATGTGATTCAAGCGACGGTGCTTTATCTGGTAATACTCTGAATCTAGGCAAGATGCTAGACGCACAAGATTTGGTCGATTGGTGGACTGCAATTGCTGCCCTCGGTGGCATCGTCGCCGCGATTTTCGCTATTCTTTCTTACCGGTCGCGATATGGAATACCGAAATTTCTTCCGATACTGAAGGAAATACAACCAAAAGGCCGATTCCTAGAAATTCGGCAATTGGAAGAGAAAGACTTGTGGCTTGTTAGCAGCGTGAGGCTGGCAAGAAAGAGACGCGAATGGCTTGCGGAGACAGGTCCGCCGTATCAAGAGGCCAAGTGGCGAAGAATTATTGTGTTTTCTGACCCCATTGGTTCTCCGGTACTATTCTTGCATTCGGCCGCCAGCAGTAAGCAGGTTCTCCGCCTAACCGTCCGTTTGCAGGCTAACCCATCGGTCAAGCGAAAGATTAAGCGGCCTCTTTATTCTCCCAACCCATAACCCGCACCCTCGGAGCGCCGCTGATAAGATTTCGCGGCCTGATAGTTTTGGGAGGAAGGCACAATGAGAAATCGCGTTTTGATGGGTTTTGCGGCAGTGACGTTATTGGCATGTGGATGGCTTTTCGGATCGGGCGCGTTTGCCCAGGATTCTGCCGAGACTGCTGTTGCGCCGCGTGTCGCTGCCCAATGGACGATTTACGGCGGTGAGGGTATGCCAACTTTTCTGTTGAATACGGAAACAGGGGACACTTGGCGTTGGGAAGGCCCGTATCGAGGCGAAGGGTATTGGGCCTTTGAGGGTCGCTGAAAACACCGTAAAGGCGCGAGGTTAGTCTAGAAGAAACACCAATTAGGCGCCCGGCCAATCCTTGCTATCCAGATCGGCGTTGCGGAAATGCTCGGTATACGCCGCGCGATGAGAAGCGATGGTATTGCTGAATTTCGCAATCTCTTTGTTGACAGCGCCAACTTGCCATGGGTTGATCTGCTGGGCGATTGGCCGATCTACCATAGAGGAAAGCGCAATAACAACATCGCTTGCAATTGGCATCGCGATCTGTGAATCGGTGGTTCCCTCGATGCTCAACAGGGCAACTGGACTGTCCCCGATGATGAAGGCCTTTCTTGACCCTGCTGGAACTCCTAGGACAAAACCTGTGGAAGTAACCGCTCCCTCAAGTTTGGGGTGCAATGGGTTGTCAAAAATCAGGTCTGCCATCACATTCTTTACCTCCCCCCTGTCTTCGGACACTTTGTGCGCCAACGTATTGACGCGTCGTGATCGTCTGAATTGAACCAGTACAAATTCACGTACCTGATCTACCTCATCCGCCGACAATCGAACCTCGTGGCCTTCTTTGGCATGTTCAATAAGCTTGACGGACAGGGGCTTAAAGGCACTTTCCATTACTCCAAGACGCTCTTCTGCATCGTTGGTCGGCGTGCCATCTTCCGCTATGTCCGTGTAGAAATAGTGTTCCCGGAGGGCATTCTTGGGTGTTGCAGAAAAAGTCTCATCAGAAGGCTTGTGGTAACAATGTAACAACCCATTCTCGTCCGTAAAGTTCTTCAGGATGGAGTTGGGGAAAATGTGCTGGCGTATGGGAAAGTTCATGGCGGGTGAGTTTTGAGCAAGTGTTGGAAATTATCACGATTGATTGACCAAGGGGCGTTGCGATGGGTAGAGTTCGAGGATGAAAAAATGGTTGCGCAGTTTACCTATTGCTGGCTTGGTGGCCGGAATCGGTTTGCTGCCAGAGACAGCCAGGGAGTGGATCGCCAACACGATTCCTTTATGGGCAGTAACCGGCTGGATCGGCCTCATGGTTGGGCTTTTTTTTCTAGCGTTCCACGTTGAGATAATGGGTTTCGTCGGAAAGAAAACTGCCTCAGCCCGACGTTTTGAAGTGCTTCAATATTGGGATGAGCCGACAGACATCGCAGCTCGTCTAACTTTTCATGTCTTACATAAACGGCATCCGAAGGTGGTTCGGCTTCTTCCAAGCGGAGAATTGCAACATTGGCCCCACCCTAGTTCAACAGGCGAGCGTGACTAGATTTTTGGAAGGGCTTGCACTCGCGTCAGACCAGGTTCAGAAACTTTCCGATGAATTGACCTGCTTTCTCACCCAAAAAGCTTATTAATTTTCTGAATCCTCTCCCACAGCTTATCCGGATTGGTTGCCCAGTACTTAATCCTCATTTGGATTTCATCGTAGTCGTGCGTTATGTGCCGGCAAAGCTGGCACTGGTAAGCGGTCGCGCCGGGCGGTGAAACATACGCGCTTTTCACATACCGCGTTCCCTCTTCATCGACGAGATAAGCATGTGAGCACAGACCTCGCGCTCTTGCCCGCCTTTGCTGTTGTCTGTTCTTTTGCCATTCGTTGATGTCAAACTTTATCTGAGCGCGAATGACCACAGGTATCGCAAGGACTGCCGCAACTACCCAACCCAGCCAACTCAGAAGGCTATCCATTCCAGCGCCTCTTGCAATTGTGTGCTCTCATTCGTGGATTTCTTCGGGAGTGTCGCCCGGTTCCACAATACGAATGAGGCCACATCCCGACCTGAACTCCCCCATCGTTCTTGTCTGGCATTTGTGTTCCCCCCAATGGGTTCCTGATTGTGGACTGAAAGAACAAAGCCCCGGCATCCGCTCGAATGTCGAAGCCGCCGCACCTAACGGACTGATAGCCCGCTAGAACGCCGGGGAGTGTATCATCCCGTGTAGCTGGCTGTAACAATGCAATTCTCTCCACAATCCGGCCCAAACCCAGCAATACCAAGCGTTCGCGCAGCCGCCCATAAAGAATGTTTTACTTTTTGTTGGACAAGTTAAACATAACCCCGTGAAAGCCTTTGGTACCAACGCTTCCCGCTGGAAGTAATAGGGACGCCGCCTCCACCAAACTCTCCCAATGGGGCCGGGCGAGCCGCTGCGCCTGACCGTGGAAGTTGCGGTATTGCGGGACCGCATCGACACCCATGAGTCGCTCGCCGAAGAGCACGGGGACTACTCGTTGGCGGACGTGGAGTCCTATCGGCCCACACCCGAGGAGGAACAACGCCGCGCGGAACGGCGAAGAACCCTGGTTGCCCGTGTTGTCAGAGACCTGACATAATTCCCGTAAGCCTGCTTCCAGGCAGGTACGGGGCAGGAAAAGTCAGAGGAAGCAAAATGGATACGCGCGCGGACCGTTCTGAAGACAGCAGCCAACGGCGTCGTAGGCCCGTAGCCAAGGAGTTTTGGCGCGAAGGCGACGATGGACTGTTCAGCCAAAGCTGGTATCCCATCTGTCTTTCAACGGAAGCCAAACAAGGTGAGGTAGTCGGACGCGGGTTCCTGGACGGCGAAGTGATTGTGTTCCGGGGCCCCGATGACCAGGCCCACGTTTTCAGCGCTTTTTGTTTGCACATGGGGGCCAACCTCAAAGAGGGTGACGTGGTGGATAACCATATCCGCTGCCCCTATCACCATTGGGAATACGATGGCAGCGGCAGCTGCGTCAAGACCGGCGCAGGAGATCCGCCACCCCCGTCGGCTTGCCTTTTTGAGTACCCCAGCCAGGAACGTTGGGGCCTCATTTTTGCCTTCAACGGTGAGCAGCCATTGTGGGACCTGCCCGACTTTCGCAACGTCGATGAAACCAGGCGTTACGAGGATAGTGAGTTATGCACGGCGGCCATCAAGCTGGATTACTTCCCGGAGGATCCGGCCCGCTGTGCACTTCCCCTTGATCCCTGGATGGTGATCACCAATCCCCTGGACTTTCAGCACTTCGTGACCGTGCACGAGATGACATTCAGAGATGCCAACCCGGAAAGTGGCATTGTGTGGTCGGATCACTTCGCCGAGTTTCGCATCCTGTCCACCAACCGGTACGGAACGCCCTACGACAATCACCAGGGCATTTACGGAAACAACTGCCTCTATCTAAGTGGTGATCTTGACGGCAAATGGTTTGGCTTTTTTGCCGCCCAGACCATTCCGAAGCCGGGTTACTCGGAAATCTACTTTGTCGCGGCAGCCGACAGGGGAGACGGTTCGCCCAAGGCGGACGAAGAGGCGGCCAAATGGGCCGATTTCGTAATCAACATGGAAGTCGACTTCTTTATGCAGGATATCCCTATCCTTCGCTCACTCAATTTCAAGCCTGGTCTGTTGACAAAAATGGATACCGCCCTGTCGCGCCATATCGACTATTTGCAAAGTCAACCGCGGGCACATCCGGGAGCGGAGTTCATACGGTAATCCGGGGCACTGTTTGGTGGGAGGTGTCGGTGGACGAGTTTTCGAAAAGAGTTGCTGTCGTTACGGGCGCGGCAAGGGGTTTGGGAGCCGCCTACGCACGCGCTTTGGCCGAACAGGGCGCCGCCGTCTCGGTGCTGGATGTGTTGGCCGACCAGGCCAAAGGCGTGGCGGAAGACATCGTATCCGGGGGCGGACGCGCACTAGCCGTGGAAACGGACGTTTCGGACCGCAACGCCTTTGGCGCGGCCGTGGACGCGACCATCAAGGAGTTTGGACAGGTCGACATCCTTATCAACAACGCCGGGTTCGGCACCACCGATCAAACCCACGGGGTGCCGTGGTACGAATGGCCGGGAGAAGCATGGGACAAGGTCGTGGCAGTCAACATGCGCGGCTGCTTCTTCGGCGCCCAGGCGGTCGCGCCTCACATGATGGCCCGCGGTTGGGGCCGGATCATCAACACGTCATCGGCCACCTTCTGGAGCCCCGTGGCCGAAGCCGTACATTACGTGGCCGCGAAGGGAGGCGTCATCGGTCTCACCCGGGCGTTGTCCAAGGGACTGGGCAATTACGGGGTCACGGTCAACACCCTGGTGCCGGGGCTGACCCGTACCGAGCAGATGGACGGCATGTACCCGCCCGAAGTCTTCGAACAGTTCGCCAGGATGCGTTCCATTCAACGGGATGAGGTTCCCCAGGATCTGGTGGGGACGGTCCTGTACCTGTGTTCAACCGCCAGCGACTTTGTCACCGGCCAGGCTTTCATTGTGGACGGGGGACATATCTTTGACTGAATACGAAAAAACGGCGCCAAATGCGTCCAGCGTATTGTCCCCTGGTGACCTCGACGGAAAGGTCGCGGTGATCACCGGGGGCGGGGGAGATATCGCCCGCCACTACGCCAGGGCCCTTGCCGAAGCAGGCGCGGCCATCGGTCTCATCGACATCAAGCCGGACAAGGTGGCTGATGCCGCCGACGTGTTAACAAAAGCGGGACACAAGGCCTTGGGCCTGACTGCTGACGTGGGTAACAAAAAACAGCTTCAGGAGGCCGTGGACAAGATCATCGACGGCTTTGGCGGCATCGATATTCTGGTCAACAACGCCGGCTATGCCACCACCATCGACTTTGTGGACATTCCGGAAGAAGAGTTCGACAAGGTTCTCGATGCAAACCTCAAAGGCGCATTTCTGTTGAGCCAGTTGGCGGTTCCCTCGATGAAACAGCGCGGCGGGGGCAAGATTGTCAATCTCACTTCCACCGTGTCCAAGTCAGGGCCGGGAGACCTCGTCCACTACGTGGCTACCAAGAGTGGGATTATCGGCATGACCCGGGCTCTGGCCCGTGCCTTGGGTCCTGTCAACATCAACGTAAACGCCCTTGCCCCCGGCATGGTCGCAACCGAACCCATTGTCGCGTTGTATCCCGGGGAAGTCCTCGACCGGTCCGCCGCGGGCAGATCCATCCAGCGTTGGGAATACGCGGAGGATCTGGTAGGGACACTGACGTTTCTTTGTTCCCCGGCCAGCGACTTCATGACCGGCCAGACCATCTTCGTCGATGGCGGCCATGTGTTCGATTGACCGGCCATGCCCCACGTCACAAACGATGCCCTGAAGTTGCACTACGAGACCGAAGGCGCCGGAGCGCCGGTCCTGTTCATGCATGGCTACACGTCCACCATCGCCCTCTGGCAGGATCAGGTTCCCGTCTTCAGCCCCGACTACCGGCTGATTTGCATGGACCTGAGGGGGCATGGCGAAAGTGAGGGGACCGATATGGACGGCTATAACTTTGCCGCCCTGGCCGGGGATGCCCTGGCCGTCCTTGATCAAGAGGGCGTTGAACGGGCCACGATCGTCGGTCACTCCATGGGCGGCATGGTTGCGCAAGAACTCCTCGCCCGCCACCGAGACCGTGTCAGCGCTGCCGTTTTCAGCAGCACCACCTGTAAGGCGCCCCTGCGCGAATACTTTGAGCCGGTTGTGGAATGGGCCGTAAGGCTTGGCGATATCCCCGCCGGGGAGCGCGCCGCTGATCCCCTGACGCGCAGTTGCAAGCCCGTTTCCGAGGCCACCGCCCGGGGCTGCGGGGAAATGCACATGAACATGGAGAACTTCGCCGACTCGTTGAAAGGCAGCACCACGCCATGTCTTGTCATCCGGGGCAGCAAAGAATCAGGAACCATCCTAAGCGGCTCGTCAGTGCTTCTCCATGCTCTGCCCAATGCGCAAGAGGCGGTCATTGAAGGGGCCGGCCACGTGCCCCAGATCACCCATCCCGCCGCATACAACGACGTTCTGGCCCGTTTTCTGCGCCAGGTGCACTAGTATGCGGGCGTTTGCCCGGACGGTAGCCCGACTGCCCGTCTTTTACGGATGGGTCATCGTCGGATGCATGTTCCTGCTGTTGTGGACGGCCCATGGCCTGACGCTGGCGGGAATTCCGGTATTTGACGAACTGATACTTGAAGAACTGGGTATATCGCGCGGAACGCTGAAGTTTCGCGACCTCATTACGGTGATGTGCGCCGGGCTTTCAGGACCATTGGTCGGCTACTTTGCCGACCGCTACGGCACACGCCCTGTGATTTTTGCCGGGCTCCTATTCCTCAGCGCCGCGCTGTTTCTTTATTCAACCATTTCCAGCCCGACGCATATCTATTTGATCCACGTCCTCATAGGCCTGTGCATCTCGGCCACTAACATAGTCGTCATCGTCGTCCTGTTGTCCAACTGGTTTGTAACCAAGCGTGGCATTGCTCTGGGAGTGGCTCTGGCCGGAACCAGTCTCGGCAGCGCTCTTCTCCCCCAACTCAGCGCATGGCTTATCGGTCAGATGCACTGGCGCGACGCCGTTCAGGTATTGGGCTGCCTGCCCATCGTGCTCATACCGGTTCTCTACCTTCTGGTCCGTGAAAGACCTGCCGATCTGAGTGTGCAGCCGCTCGGTGGTGAAGCGGCACCTCGAACCGCTCCCGCGGGATCGCGCGATATCGACATGAGCGAAGTGTGGGCCCAGGTCAGAACCTTCAATTTTGTTCTGCTGGCCGTGATTGCGGCTTTCATCTTCTATGCCGCCAATGCGTTTATCCAGCACACCTTCCTTTATCTGCGTGATCAGGGTTTCGAGCCGGGCACCGCGGCAACCGGTTTTACCATCATCTTTATCTCTGGTCTTGTCGGCAAGATCGCCTCCGGGTTTCTGGCGGAGAAGTGGGGCGTCAAGCCCATCTGGATCGGGTTTCAGGCTCTCATATTGGCCGGCGCTCTTGTCATGATCTTCCAGGGCGCGGAAGGCGCCTGGATCGGACTGTCCTGTATCGGTCTTGGCTGGGGCGGCGCCTATGCACTGACCCAACTGACCATTTCCAACACCTTTTCGCCCCACGCCCTGGGCCGACTGATGGGGCTGTTTGTAATTATCGAGGCTGTCGGCGCCGGCTCGGGAAGCTGGCTCACCGGCGTGTTGTTCGATACCCAGGGTTCCTATGACCTGGCGTTTCTCTTGACCGTGGGCTTTATGGTGGTCGCCATCATCGGCACACGTTTTCTCAGGGCACGCTCGCCTTGATCGAGGTGCCCGCGCTTCCATAAACGCACCGATCGGTTCCTGGTTTCGGTTACCTGAGGGGTTACCATTGGCCGCCTTTCGACCGGTGATCACCATGAAGTACTTTCCTCTTTTCGTTGCATTGATGGGCGTGTCTTTTGCGGCTGTGGCGCAAGGCCCCGTTCAGATCAGCCTGGAAGATCTTCGGAAAAAATACGCCGATGACGGGTCCCGGTTCGTGACCATCGACGGCGCCGATATCCATTACCGCGACGAAGGGCAGGGGGCGGTCGTCGTCCTGCTTCACGCCTCGTATTTCAATCTTCTGGCCTGGGACCAGCTGACGGAAGAACTTGTGAACGACCATCGGGTCATTCGACTGGATTTTCCGAATGTGGGACTGAGCGGGCCGGAGACAAAGGAACCGCCGGGCGGCAAGTTCAACCTGATCGAGCGCAACGTGGAGATTGTCAGCGGACTGGTCGAAAAACTCGATCTCGACCAGTTTGCCCTGGTCGCGACGTCCAGCGGGGGCAGTGTCGGATTCCGTTACGCGTCACGATTCCCGGAACATGTCACTCGGCTCGTGCTCATCAATTCCGCGGGCATGCCCCGAACGGCGCGCACGGACCCGAACCGGGCGCGCCCGGAAGTCGCCCAATGGGACGACATGCCGGTCAAGCCCCGTGAGTTCTGGGAGTTTTCGGTCAACCAGAATTTTCCTTCGGACGCTGACGCGCCTGCCTGGTTTATTGATCTTGCCTACGACGTGAACCGCCGCAAGGAAACGACGCCGATCACAAAATACTTCTTCGAGACCGGCGATCCCCAGACTATCCTTTCCGGAATACAGGCGCCGACTCTGATCCTGTGGGGCAAGGCGAACACGACCGTCATGCACCTGGAAGGGGATGTCTTTCAACACTGGATGACCTCCGCCCCGACCTTCCTCAAGAAATATGAAGGACTGGGGCACTACCCCTATGTCGAAGCGCCGGAGCGCGTCATCCCGGATATCGCACAGTTTCTCGCCGGCGAGTGGGACGACAAGTTAAGGCAAACACAACGGATTAAAGTGACACGTTAGGAGTTTAACCTAAGTATTTGACAGATAAGCATAGTCCTTATGCTGCGTGACGAATGATCCCTGGAGTGTCATCAGATATGAAAACACTTTTTTTGCTGCTGTCCGGCGTCCTGCTGGCCATGGGGCCCAGCGTCACACAAACCGCCCTGGCACAGGACGAGCAGGCCGGAGCCATCGAGGAAATCGTGGTGACGGGCACCCGCCTGCGTGATCCCAACGTGGTCAGTTCTTCGCAAATCACCACGGTCGAAATGGAAGACATTTCGGACCGCGGCATCACCCGCGTCGAGGACTACCTGAACGATTTGCCCCAGGTTTCACCGGGCCAGGCCATTACAGCGTCAAACGGCGCATCCGGCACTGCGACGGTCAACGTCCGCAACCTGGGCTGTGAGCGGACGCTGGTGCTGCTCAACGGTCAGAGGCTGGCCCCCGGCACCACGGGGGGAGGGAACTGCGCCGACCTCAACTCCATACCCACGCTCTTGCTGGAGCGGGTGGAAGTGCTCACCGGCGGCGCTTCTTCCGTTTACGGTTCGGATGCGGTAGCCGGGGTCGTGAACTTCATCCTTGACGATGATTTTGAGGGCTTCAAGGCCAGCTACATGCACAGTTTCTACCAGCACGAGAACGACAACGGCGAGTTGCGCGAACTGGTGGGCTCCTTCGAGTACCAGCTGGCCGATGAAGACGTGACCAGCGGAGAAACCAACAAGTTGGCGGTCGCCTTCGGGGGCTCGATATTCGACGGCCGAGGGCATATCACCGGTTTCATCGAGAAAACCGATACGTCGCCGGTCCTGCAGGGCGAATACGACATTTCCGCTTGCGCATTGACGGGAGGCAAGAGCGCCTGCGGCGGTTCCTCCACGATTCCTCCCGGACGGTGGGCGGACTTCGGCGGCTATCGCGCGAACGGCTACGTGAATACGGCGGACCCGTCGATCACCGGGCTGGACCTGAAAGTCCAGGGCGATGAATTCGTTCCCCGGGCCGGCCAGGCCTACAACTACAACCCCACCAATTTCTTTCAGCGCCCGGACAAGCGCTTGAACGCCGGGTTCTTCGGCCGGTTCGAGTTCAACGACAACGTCGAGGCCTATGCCCAGATCCGCTCGATGGACTCCGAGTCCAATGCGCAGATCGCGTATTCCGGAACCTTCGGCAACGTCGAATCGTTTCCCTGCTACCACCCGCTGCTGTCCAGGCAGCAATACGACACCGCCTGCGGAAACTGGGTCGGGATGGGCGGCGATCATGCACCGGACTTCGCCGGCTCGGCCGAAGCGCTCGCTTACATCTCGTCGCTGGATATCGCCGTTGGCGCCGGGGACATCATCGGCTACTCCGCTCCTTTGGTCTCCTTGAAGCGAAACGTCGAAGGCGGTCCGCGCCAGAACGTAACGACCTATGAGAACACTGTGTCGATCCTGGGTCTGCGCGGTGACATCGCCTGGGGCTGGACCTATGACCTGTCCTACCAGTTGTCTGACGTCGAGTTCACCAGCGAGTACCGCAACGACCTCTCGGTCACCGCGATCAACCGGGCAATCGACGTGATCAGCGTCAACGGAACGCCGACCTGCATAGCAGCGCTGGACGGCACGGATGCTTCCTGTATCCCATACAACCTCTTCCAGGGCGGACTGGCCGGCGACGGCGGCATTCAGGCAGTGATCGACGCCGGCGATGAGCTGCAGCAATACATCGCGACTTCCACCTTCGTCCTCGGTACCGGCGAGCAGCGCATCATTCAGGCCGTGGTTTCCGGGGAGTCTCCCCTGGCGTTTCCGGGCGCCCCCAGCGCGATTTCGGTCGCGCTCGGTGTCGAGACCAAGGACCTCAGCACGGACTTTCGTCCCGATCTGCCCAGCCGCACCGGCGACCGTTCCGGTTCCGGCGGCGCTACCCTCCCGCTGGCCGGCGGCTACGACGTCAATGAGTACTTCGTTGAGCTCGGCATCCCGGTCCGGGAGAACCTCAGTTTCGATGCGGGTTATCGCTATGCGGATTACTCTACCGGCAACACCACGGACACGTACAAGTTTGGCGCTTTCTGGCGCGTTTCCGACGACGTGGCCTTGCGCGCTTCGTATCAGTCCGCAATCCGTCACGCCAACCTGTTCGAGCTGTTCCGGGCCCAGGGTTTTGGCCTGGTCGACCTTTCCGACGATCCCTGTGGCCTGTCCATGACGGCAAGCCAGTCGGCGTGCGCCAATACCGGCCTGACCGCGGACCTTTACGGCACGGACCTGAAATCACCGGCGGATCAGTACAACATCCTGGTGGGCGGCAGCGCCGTGGTCGAACCTGAGCAGGCCGAGTCCTTTACCGCCGGCCTCGTCGTTACGCCTGCATTTGTTGACGGCCTGACGCTGACCCTGGACTACTTCAACATCAAGGTGGAGGAGGGCATCGGCACCATCCCTGCCGCAACCGCGCTGCAGAAGTGTCTGGATACCGGCATTTCGGCGTTCTGCGATCTGATCAACCGCCACCCGATCAGCGGATCCCTCTGGCTTCAGGGCGGTTACATCTCGGCCCAGACCACCAACCTGAGCGAGGAAAACGTGGAAGGCGTCGACCTCATCTTCGACTACAACTTCGACACGCCGGTGGGCCCCATGGAATTGCAGGGCGTATCCACCTACCTGCTGGCATCGGACCTGGTCGAGCTGCCGGGCGAGCAGGCACTGGAATGCGCCGGCCATTGGGGCGCCTATTGCGGCAAGAACCCTCAGCCAAAGTGGAGCGGCAACTACAAGGCCTCCCTCTATGCTCCGTTCGATGTGCGGGTTTCTCTTGCCCTGCGGCATCTGGGCGAGACCGAAGACCTGGGTTCCAACGGCATTAACTTTGGTGCCGAGACCTATTGGGACCTGACCGCGGAGTGGAGTGCAACGGAAAACTACGTGCTTACCGCAGGCATAAGCAACCTGTTTGATACCGACCCGCAAGTCAGTTCCGATGCGGGCACAGCGCCGGGCAACGGCAACACCTTCCCGGCATTCTTCGATGCGCTGGGCCGCTTTGTGTTCATCAACCTGGGGGTCTCCTTCTGATAGACAAAGTTCGGAGCGACCGGTGAGACGGTGTTTCGCACCCGCGTTCGCCTTGTTTGTCCTGTGCGGCACAGGTCTCGCCGCGGAGAACCCCGACACCATTCTCATCAACGGCGACGTCGTCACACTGACCGGTCCCGACAATGGGGATTACGCGGAAGCTGTCGCAATTTCCGGTGAGCGCATTTCCGCTGTCGGAACCAGCGAGGTAATCGGCAAACTGGCCGGACCTCAGACCGAGGTCATAGATCTGGATGGGTCGGCCGTGCTGCCCGGTTTCATCGACGCACACGGGCATTTTCCAGGCTCGGGTTTGTTCGCCCGCCACTTTGTCGATCTCAACAGCCCGCCCATCGGAACCGTCAGGACTATCGACGGCATGGTTGCCCGCCTGGCGTCGCGGGCTGCGGAGACACCGAAGGGAGAGTGGATTCAGGCGCGCGGCTACGACGATACCCTGGTGGCGGAGATGCGCCACCCCACGCGGTGGGATCTGGATCGGGCATCTACAGACCATCCGATTTTTGTCGGCCATATTTCGGGACACCTCGCTGTGGCCAACAGCCTGGCCCTGGAGATGGCGGGTATTACCCGTGCGACTCCGCAGCCTATGGGCGGCAAGATACGCATCGACGGCGCCTCGGGCGAACCCAACGGGGTTCTTGAGGAACCGCCGGCCATGGGTCAAGTCAGCCGTCTGCTGCCGCAGTTTTCCGAAGATGAACTGGTCGATGCGGTTGCCCACGCAGCAATCGAGTATGCCGCCATGGGCGTGACCACGGCACAACAGGGGGCCACCGCTCCCAACGGCGCCGACATATTCGTGCGCGCCTATCGCCAAGGGCGGTTGCCGATACGCGTCCATGTCTGGCCGGTGATCCAGGCTATGGTGGGCATCATCGAAAACGGCGATGTCCTCGACCCTCCCGATGCGGACGGCATGGTTTCGTACCGGGCGGTGAAGGGCTTTGCCGACGGTTCCATCCAGGGCTATACGGGTTATCTCTCCGAGCCTTATCACCGCCACGACCACAGTGATCCCGACTACAGGGGATATCCACGAATGGACCGGGAAACCCTCGCTGCTCAAGTTCAAACGGTTCATGCCGCTGGCTACCAGGTGGCTGTGCACGGCAACGGCGATGCCGCCATCGACGATATCCTATATGCGTTTGAACGCGCCTTTGAAGCCGCTCCCCGCAACGACGCCCGGCACATCATCATTCATGCCCAGATGGCGCGAGATGACCAACTCGATCGCATGAGCGCGATGGGGCTGATTCCTTCTTTCTTCAATTTGCACACCTACTACTGGGGCGATCGCCATTGGGACATGTTCATGGGCCCCGCCAGGGCATCGCGGATGAGTCCCGCTGCTTCCGCCGTCCAACGGGGGCTGGTTTATACGCTGCACGCCGATACGCCCGTGGTGCCGATGGAGCCCATGCGCATTGTGTGGTCGGCGGTGAATCGGATTTCTTCGGGCGGCCGAGTGATCGGCGAAGCGCAGCGCATATCCGTGCTCGAGGCGTTGAAGGGCATCACTATCCATGCTGCCTACCAATCTTTTGAGGAAAACGAAAAAGGCACCGTCGAAGCGGGTAAGCTGGCTGACTTGGTGGTCCTGGATCGTAATCCGCTGGAGGCGCCTCCGCTGGACCTTGACGACATAAGCGTGCTGCGCACTATCGTCGGCGGCAGGACCGTATTTGAGCGGCAGACGTTCTAAGGGAAAGGCATTGTCAAAGGAAACATTATTGACATGAATCATCGAAACGTACGGGGCAAGATCGCCTACATTTTTGATCCGGAAGGAGAACGGCGTGATTTTGGCCGGGAATGGTGGTCGGTAACGTTCCACGAAGACCGCCAGCGCACCCTTCGGGCCCATTGTGAAATCGAGCCGGGCGTTGTCGCCGACCGCTCCGTTCTACGGGAAACGGTCTATACGACGGACCCCGACTACCGTCCGCTGGACTGTTTTGTCCGTTTGCACCAAAGCGGCAGTTTTCTGGGCAGCGGCTGGTTCCGATTCACCGATGGCGGCGCCGAGTGTGAAGCGGTGAATGTAACGGCCGGGCGCACAAGTCAGCGCATGGATCTCGCCACGCCGCCGTTGTCCTTCGGAGCGCATCCCGTGTCCTGCGACGCGATCCACTGCGCCCGCTTCGATCACGCCTTGCAAAGGAACCCGCAACCGTGCCGTGGCGTCTTAATGTCTTCGCGAGAGCATGACGGATGCTCGGGGCCCAACCTGTGCACCACGGACTTCGACCTGGAATACGTGGGGCGCGAAGAGATCACGGTCCCGGCCGGGACCTTTGAGACCGATCACTACCGGTTCCTGCTCGACTATCACCCTACCGAGGACGTTTGGTGCACCATCGACGGGTTCCTGTTCGTCAAGATCACCGTTGGCGGATACATGAACGCCCATTTCGATCTCATCGAATACGAAGAGGAATACTAGTTTGAAGTCAACTGTGCTAGCGTCGCTGCGCGCGATCATATTTCTGGGGATGGGAATAACCATGGCCGAACACTCCATCGGCTCGGCACAGGCTGCCGAGGAAGACGACATTGCTGCCGTGGAGGCCGTGATTCACGACACCGCGGAGCGATGGAACTCACAGGATTACTCCACGGTCCTGGAGCTGTGGGACCCCGATGAGGAAGTGCCTTTCTATCTTGCCGAAGAGCAGGATGGCTGGTTCATTGGCTGGGAGTCGCTGCGGGCCTATCTCGATCCGCCGCGGCCGAACCCGGTGGTGGAAGGCCTGCGCGAGGAGATGTATGACATTTCTGTCAAGCTCATCGCCGATGATCTCGCCATTGCCGCCTGGCGCATGCATTTCGAAATGAAAATACGGGGCAAGGCCCCCATTGGAGAGGACGTTCGGGTCAGCGCGGTGTTACGGAAGAAACCGGAAGGATGGCGCTATATCCATTGGGCCGAATCTCCGATGACGGCCCTGATGTATATCGAAAAACTCTTCCAGCGGGACGTGGACCACGAGAAATTCGCGCCCATGATCGAGCGGGCGCGTGCGAGGCGGGCAGCCCCGCAATAGAACTCAGTCGCCCTCGTCTTTTTCCAGCAACTTTCGCACGGTGGGTTCAAAGCTGGTCAGTCCCGTGGCTCGCCCCACGGCCAGGGCCTCTTCTATGGATTTGCCATCAAGGTGGTAGGCGCCCAGGGCATACAGAGCTCCGACCCGATTGCCGCTGCCGCAATAGAGCAATACGGGAGCTTTGGTCTGATTGACGACAGAGCGCAATCTTGAAGCCGTGGCAACGGTCAGGCCTTCCCGAGCGCTGACCGGAATGTTGACGAAGGTGAGACCCAGTTCTTTCGCCATTGCCTGTTCGTCGTAGCCAATGTTCTCGCCCTCCGTGCGCAAGCTCACAATGGTGCCAAAGCCCCAGCCTTTAAGCGCGGCAAGGTCTTCGGGCGACGGCTGTCCACCGGTAAGCACACGCCCTTGCGCATTTTGGGGATTGGTCAGGCTGAGAGTGGACAAATCAGCCTCGGAGAATTCAGGGCCCAGGTTTCCACTACTCACGCATGCAGTTAGAGCGAGCAGCAGACACGCGGAGAAATTAAGTCGCATTACCATGGTTTTGCGGTTCCCATATAAGCGGCGATAAGGACCATCGCCAGGATGCTGTGGCTGCCCCACTGGGCGCGGCGAAGCGTGGCGAGAAGATCGTGGGACTCAGCGCCGACATCTTCCGAAGAGGCAAATCGTACGGCCCGGGTCTGCCAGCGGATCCAGCCGCTGACTACCAGGATCAGTCCGAACAGGAGAACCTTGGTCGCCAGCCAGTTGGTCTGGATCGCGCCGGTGCCGATGAACCCGACCACCGCGTCATAGAGGTGGCCAAGGCCGATGATGATGCGCAGCACACACTCGGTCTTGTAGATGCGTTGCACCAATTTTGATGTGCCCGTTACTTCGGACAACACGACAATGCCCAGCCAGGCGAATCCCACGGCCCACGTGGCGTACAACCAGGCAGGCGACATCAGCGCATAGACGCCGAGATGGGTGGCAACCTGCACGCCCAAAGGCAGGAGCAACACCAGCATGATGGCGGAGATCGCGTCGGAATAGCGCTTCACTCGTACCGCCAGGGTGCGGGTGACTTCGCCGCTGTCGGGCGCCCGGGCCAGGCGCAGGGCATACATGGCCGGCAGCTCGATGCCGGCGATGACGGCAAATACCAGAATATGCAGGAAGTGAAAAACGGACGCGGACGTCATTTCGCGCTCCTCTTGCTGTGCCCGTGGGCGGCTTAAGCCTCTTCAACCTCGCCGTTTATCGCTTGCTCGATTGTCTTGGACGCCGCGTCCAGACTATGGCCGCGCGACAGGATCACACCGTCCTGATCGATCACGACGTAGGTCGGATATCCGGGGATCCGCCAGGACATACCCATGTCGCTGGCGACGCCGATGTGCCAGTGTTCCCATGGCATGGCTTCGCCTTCCATGAAGTCGGTCACGGTCTCAAGTTCCGCGTCGACGCTGATTCCGAGAATCGTGAACTGATCGTCGGGATATTCCTCCGCCAATCCCCGCATCTGGGGAAGCGAAGCGATGCACGGTCCGCACCAGGTCGCCCAGAAGTCCATCAATACCACCTGGCCGGAGTATGCGGACAGATTGTCCTCGCTGCCGTCCAGGCGTTTGCCCGGCTCGTCGGCGACCGTCGCGCCGACTACGGTATGGCGAATGCCGTGGACGAGCGAGGCTTCCGCTTCGGCAAGCGTTCTGCTCACCTCTTCACCGTCGACCCTGGCCTTCTTTACGAATTCTTCGTCTTCAATCCCCGCGCTCAGGCCTGTGGCCATCTCCAGGGCTTGCTCGCGACGCGAATCGCGTTCCGCCGGATCCATGGACGGCTGGTTCACAGCCTCGACCAGTCCCTTTGCCGCGAAGTAACGCGCCGTGGCGCTAACCACGGGATCGTCGGCATTCGAGGCCATCTCCGCCAGAAACTCGTCGAAGGACTCGGACTTTCCGGACGGACGCGCGTTGTCCATATTCATCAGCAATTCCGGCCATTCTTCGAAATCCGAAAAGTTCTCGGCCAGCGTTTGCGCGGCCTTGAGCATGCCGAAGGGGCTGCGGGTCATCGGGTCGATCAGGAAGTCGGCCGCTTCGCGCGCCTGCTCATTGTCGGGACCGGCGTCAAGAATGTTCTGCGCGGCTGCGGTTGCAAGCAGGGACTTCGGAGGCGCGACGAATATGAACGGTTTGCCTTCGTTGTCGGGCGAACGAAATGCCTCCCTGCGCGCCTCATCATCCTTCTTCCAGGCCGCTAGTTCTTCCTTGTAGGTTTCCACCACCGACCAGTCCGCGCCGGCCATTCGCCGCAACGCGTCGTTGGCAAACTCCACGTCGGCCGCTGCAGTAGGTGAAAGGCCCTGCGTATGCTGGATAAGAAATTCCGCGGCGTCGACGGCATGTTCTCCTCCTGCATCCGCGAGCGCCCGGGCCGCTGTCACGGACAGCACGATATCGGGATGTTCACCGCGTTCTTCCGTGCGCCGCCGTTCCTTCTCTTCCGAAGAAGCATCCGACTGGTTGATCTGGTTGTCCAGTGCATGCCAGGCCGTATCCAGGTCGATATAGGCCTGCATGATCTTCTTGTTCTGAGCGTCAGCCGTTGCGGCGGCATCGCCTTGCGCCTCGTCGTCGGACTTGTCGGCCTGTTCGCAGGCGGACAGGGCAAACAGCAATGTGGCCGTCAGGATGAGGAGGTGGGAGCCTCCGCGCTTTGTGGTATCAAGGGCGGTCATAGTGAATTCTCCGGAAGGCGCCAACGAGTCCTGGTCGGGTAAGGCAGTAACGTAAAAGCAGTCCCAGGTTCAGCGCGCCGCGCATAAGCAAAGCCTGATTGGAGTCTAACACTCCAGCCTCTTGCGCAACGGGCTAGAGGAGATCGAGCACCCGTTCGGGTGGCCTTCCCACGATTGCCTTGCTGCCCACGATGAAGATCGGCCGCTCGATGAGAATGGGATGCGCCGCCATGGCGCGGACCCGGTCATCATCCGAGACTTCCGCGCCTTTCAGCCCGAGTTCGCGGTAGGTGGACTCCGAGCGGCGCATCAGTTCGAGCGGGGTCATGCCCAGCTTTCCCAGGAGGCCGCGCAGCGTGGCTTCATCGGGTGGAGTTTCGAGATAGCGCACCACTTCGAATTCCGCGTCCCGTTCCTGCAACAGAGCGAGCGCCGCGCGTGACTTGGAGCAGCGTGGGTTGTGGTAAAGCTGGGACATGGTGGATCAGCTCCTTGTGAGCGGGCGAATGGTAGACGTTTCCGGCTGCCGGTCACTTTCGCAGACGGGCCTTGGTCGCGGGGCCTCTCGTTCGGGGTTTGGAAAAGTCCGCTTCCGGTTCCAGTTCACTGCCAGGGTTCGGGTGAGATGTGGTGAAGGCTTCCGCCCAATCGCCCAGGCGGCTGCGAAAGTCCGGCCAGTCGTGAAGGTCTTCGCGATCGCGGTACATGGTGAACGGCCGGATCGTGCTCTCGTAGAAATCGACCATCGCGTGCGGGCGGTACTGAGCGGGCTGGTAGCGGTTCCAGTGGCGGACCTGTTCGAGCGGGCGGCGGTAGCGGCGGTGCTGGCTCTTGACCGGGTAGCCGATGGGGATGGTGCCGTAGGCCTTCATCCAGGGCGGATAGCCGAGCAGGGCAGCCAGTTCGCGATTGATGGTGTCTTCGCCTCCGCCTGACAGCCAGGCGGAAGTGAGTCCCTCGGCGGTCACTCCCAACTGGATGTTCTGTATCGCGGCGCCGAGCGAACAAAGGAAGATGGCTTCATTGTTGTCCCGGTACTCGCGTTCCCATTCGTCGCTGGTGGGCTGCGGAAAGCAGACTTTCCAGCGCGGGTCGCCGATCACGATGATGATCGCGACCGTGTTCTTGAGATATTCCTTTCCGACTGCGGGGAAACCCCTGGCGTGGTCGATCAGCCGGCGGGCCTGCTGCAGGAACACCTGGCGTACGGATTCGCGCGTCTGCGGGTCCTCGATGACGATGAAGTCCCAGCATTGGCTGTTGGCGCCAGAAGGCGCCCAGCGCCCGCAGTCCACGATGCGGTCGAGCACATCGCGGCCGACGGCGCGGCCGGGAAGAAATTTACGGGTGCTGCGGCGTTTCTCTATGACACTGGTGAAGTCGGATTGGGGCTTGTTTTCCATCATTTCATGCCTATCGGAAATGGGGTTCATGGCGCCGGAGGGCTATCGTTTCAGGAAGTCCAGCAGTGACTGGTAGTGGGTCTTGTCGTCTGTTGCAGTTTTATACAAGTCCACCTCACTCCAGCCGTGCCCCGCTTCCTGCTGCACGCGGAGCACCGCAACAACGTTGGCCCGGCGGGCCCGGTTCGCGGTCTTCTCCGCTGCCGCCAGGGTAACTATGCGGTCGTCGGCTCCATGAAGCGACCACAAGGGCGGGCCTCCATGCGTGAAGGGCAGCCCGGGCGCCGCTCCCCACAGGGACACGACTGCCGCCGGGCGCTCATCGTCGGTGGCCAGTTCGTAGGCCGCCACCAGGGCGGCGAATGCACCGGCCGACGAGCCGCCGAGTGCGATTCTGTCGGGATCCAATCCCAGCTCCACAGCCCGCGCCCGAAGGGTGCGCCAGGCCGCCAGCGCGTCTTCCGCTGCGGCGGCGCAGGCGGTAATGCGACCCTGAAGGATGGTCTGCGCTTCCTCCTCGCCGCTTCCGCTTGCCAGAATACGGGGTAGCCAGATGTCGGTAGCCGCCTTGGCCATCATGGCCAGCGCATCGGGTCCCGGTTTGGGATCGTCCTGAAGCAGGCGATAGTCCGGGCTCAAGACAGTGATCCCGTCTTGCGCGAGCCGCACCGCCAGGTCCACCAGTCCCGCGTTGGTCCGGGACCCACGCCGGCAGCCGCCACCATGCAGAAAAATGAGTGATCGTCCGGTGCCGGCATCCGCCGTGTAAATGTCCCAGTAGAGAGGTTTCGCGCCGCCTTCAACGGCGCCTTCGCCGTAGAGTTCCGTGTGTATGTCGCCCGCCACAGCCGTGCCACAGGCTGCTGTGAGAATCGCTGCCAATGTGATGGCTGCGCTCTTTGTCATTTCATCTCCGTTGCGACGGACCACGGACAACATCCTGCCGAGGCTTGCGTGCGGCTGGACCAGCGCTCTTTTCCCGGCCGGGGGCATTGTAAACTTTCCCCCTTCCAGCGGAGGGCATTGAGTTCATGCATTACTTGGAACGGCTTCTGGCCACTACTTGTTGCCGCACGGCAGCAGGCCGGGTTGCAACGGTTGTGGCTCTGGCCGCAATCGCATGCTGGCCGGGGATCGCTCACGGCGAGAGCGTGGCCAAGGCCTTCAAGACGGAATCGGGACCACACGGAGTGCGGGTGATCGAAAATCATGTCCTGCCGGCGGCAACCGGCCAGCGAAGCTTGCGGGCGCGAATCGCGTTTCCCGATGGCGAGGGGCTGTTTCCGCTTGTGGTGTTCTCGCATGGTTTCGCCTGCTACCGCGAGCACTATTCCGGATTGACGGACCACTGGGCTTCGTACGGCTACGTCGTTGTACAGCCGGAGCATCCCGACTGCCCGACATCGCAGGGCAAGCTCAGTGCGCGGGATGCCGGCAGCCTCCACTACATCCGGATTTCGGACGTATCACGCGTGCTGGACGCGCTGTTTGCCCCGGGTGAGGAAATACCGGGGCTGACCGGCAGGATCGACTACACCCGCAAGGTAATGGCGGGACATTCCTTTGGGGGAATGATCACGCAGATCATATGGGGTCAGCCATTGAAGGACCAGGATGGTTCCACAAGCGTGAGCTACGCGCTCGACTTCGATGCGGCCATCGTCATGAGCGGCCCGGGGCCGATGCCGCAGATGGCAGACGAGGCCTTCACCGAACTGCCGGGGCCGTTGCTGGTTACGGGCGGCACCCGGGATACGCGCAACGCAGGCGATGGGGTCATCCAACCCTGGGAGTGGCGCATGCTGTCGTACGAACTGAGCCCTCCGGGAGACAAGTACTCGGTGGTGCTCGAAGAGGGCGACCATTATCTGGGCGGGCTAATCTGCCGCGAGGATCGGGGAGGGCCGGAGGGCCGCGGCGGCGCGCAGGACACCGAAGGATTGAGGATCCTGGCGGGCGTTACGACTGCTTTCCTGGATGCCTGGATGCACAAAGATGCAGCCGCCAGGCGGTTCCTCGAGGAATTCGAGCAGCACGCCGGGCTTGCCGGCGGACGCGCCCGCTTCGCCCGGAGATAACACCCTGTACCCTTACAACTCCGTTTCGCCAAGCGAACCGACCAGCCACGAGGCCGAGGACAAACCTATGCAGCTCTCCTATTTCAAGCGAAGCATTGTTGTGATGTTTGCGCTTTCCGTCATCGGATGCTCCGGCGAGCCCGAACAGATGGGCGTTGCCGTCAACGGCGAAAGGCTTGCCGTTATCGACATGCACCTGCATACCGGAACCTGGGACGGATCGCCGCCACGCTTCAAGGAACGCCTTTCCAGCCGTGTGCCCACGGGCATGAAGTGGACCATGAAGCTGTTCATGGACTACCGCTTAAGGGGTGAGAGCATTCTGGGTACCCTGGACGAAGCCGGAGTCAGCGCCGGCGCGGTATTTGCGCTTTGGAGCCCGGCCACCACGGGCATCGCCACCAACGATTACGTAGCCGAGCAGGTCGAGGCGGATCCCGACCGCCTGTTCGGCTTCGCGAGCCTGCGGGTCGACCACTGGAACCAGGACGGCGCCGAGCAGTTGCAGCAGATGGAAGACGCGATCGAGAAATACGGCATGCTCGGCATCAAGATTGCCCACGGACACCAGCAGTTTCGAATGGACGACGAGAGGTTCTACGGGATTTACGAAGTAGCGGAGCGGCAGGGCACTCCCATATACCTGCACACCGGCACCAGCCCGAATCCGGGCACACGCACCGAACCGCCCTATTGCGATCCCGCCTACCTGGAAGACGCCATACGCCGCTATCCCGATGCGGTGTTCATACTCGGCCACTCCGGCTACGACAGTTTCAACCGGGCGCTGACCCATACCGACTCGGCAATCGACCTGGCCGCGCGTTACCCCAATGTTTACCTGGAACCGGGAGCGCTTGGCGCTGAGCGGGCGGAACATGTGCTGCACGATTACCTGGAGCGGATTCAGGCGGGTGGCGTGGTCGAAAAGTTGCTGTACGGCTCCGACGGCCCGCAGCTTCCCGGCTACGTCAAGTCCCACCTTGAGGCATTTGTAGCCGGAATGCAGGCGGTCGGTTATACGACGGAGGAGATGCGGCTGATCCTGGCCGGCAATTTCACCCGTGTCTTCGGCACGCCGGAGATCGTTCTGGAGGATCAGGAATCATGACCAGACGGCAAATCATGCAAGGCACAAGCGCCTGGAGTTTTTCGCTTCCCACGCCGCGCATCATGCGTAAGACGGCGCCGGTCTTTATTGCCGCGCTGTGTTTCGGCTGCAGTGAAGCGCCCCCTCCACCGCCGATTGCCGTCGAACTCACGGTGACGATAGCGGCTCCGGAGTCAATCGACCCGGCGGCGACCGTGCATCTGTCCGTTCATCACGCCTGGAGCGGCACGGGGGACTTGCGCTATCCACTGGAAATCGTCGACGGTCGGGAAACGAGCCTGGGAACCTCGGATTTCAGCTTCGACTACCCGGTCGAGGGAAATGAGGGCCTGGTCGTATATGCGTGGGTCGACTCCGACGGCGATGGAATCAATTGCACCCCCACGAACCGCGGGGACCTGGCCGATCTGGTTGAAATCGAAGAGTTTCCGTCGGATCAGGTTACGGCCTCTTTGTTTCTGGAAACACCATGCGCGGGACCGGACTGGTTCTTTCCGGGGCCCGAACCCGTGCCGGATCCGCAATAAGCGCGATCACCAGGGTTGCACGACCTCCATGCAGGTGAATGCCAACCGCACTATTGCTTGAAGACCTTGCCGCCCTTCATCACGAAGTGCACCCGCCCGAACTCTTCGACGTCCTGTCGGGGGTCGCCGGGCACGGCGACGATGTCCGCAAACTTGCCCGGCGCAATGGAGCCCAGCTCATCCCATTGATCCAGTAGCACGGCCGCACTCCTGGTCGCACTCACAATGGCTTCCACGACCGGCATGCCGCCCTCCACCATGTAGATGAATTCCTTCCAGTTGTCCCCGTGGGGAGAGACGCCGCTGTCGGTGCCGAAGGCGATCGGGACTCCGGCCCGGTAAGCCCTGGCAAAGGTCTCGGCAATGACGGGGCCGATCGCCGCGGCCTTGGGTCGCACTACCTCCGAGAAGTAGCCCTCGACCCTGGACTGCTCGGCCACGAATTTGCCGGCCATGATGGTGGGTACATACCAGGTACGTTTTTCCTTCATGAGTTCCATCACCTCATCGGACATGTATGTGCCATGCTCGATGGAATGCACTCCGGCGGCCACGGCCCGCCGCATGCCTTCCGCGCCGTGGGCGTGGGCCGCGACCCGATACCCGTAGTCCTCGGCCGCTTCGACGATGGCGGCGATTTCGGCCTCTGTGAATTGCGGATTCAGCCCACTCCTGGCCTGACTGAGCACGCCGCCGGTGGCGGTGATCTTGATCAGGTCCGCACCTTCCTTGTAGCGGGCGCGCACGGCCTTGTAGGCATCGTCCAATCCGTTGACCACGCCTTGGGCCGGTCCCGGATCACCGCGCAATTCGCTGTTGACGCCGTTGCTGGGATCGGCGTGTCCGCCGGTACTGGCAAGGCTCTTGCCGGCTGTGAAAATGCGCGGCCCGACCATATGGCCTTCGGCGATCGCACGGCGGATGGACTGGGCGACGCCGTGCCGCGTGCCGAGATCGCGTACCGTTGTGAAACCCGCCATCAGGGTTCGCTCCGCGTAGGGTACCGCCCGCAATGCCGAGTCCGCGGGTTCCAGCGTAAAGGTTTCGACAAATCGTCCGGGGCTCTGCTGGCTCGAGATATGCACATGCATGTCGATCCAGCCGGGCATGACGAAGGAGCCGGTCAGGTCGATGTCCGGCTCGCCCACAAGGCCCATTTGCACGGCCTTGATGCGATCGCCGTCCACGACGATGGTTGCGCCCTCAATGACTTCGCCGGCTTCGACGTCGACCAGTTGGCCGGCGTGAATGACTGTTTCCGCCCAGGCGCTGCCGGACAGGAGCAGCGCCAACATCCAAATGGAAACTCTCATCGGATCTCCTCTCTTGTATCAGGTCAGACAGGCTCAGTAGGCTATGGCCCGCGCCCGGTGGATAGAAACCGTGCGGCTTCAGCTGGCCGCGCCCGGCGCGTCGACGCGCACAGTGACGATATCGGTGTCATGGTATTGCTGGTGCCGAACGGAGGAGGCCAGGGCCCGAAGCAGCCGCAGCGAAACTTCCTGCTCCACGGCAACGTCCGAGGATTGCTCGGCGACCAGGGCAATCCGGTCTTCCACGTTGCCCTCGCCGGGCGTGGCGATGAATTCCAGTACTGCCCCGCCGTCTTCCTTGCGCGCAATCAGCAACAGGCGTCGTTGTGCGATCTCGCCCTGTTCGTCTTGCCCGAGCAGGCTCAGCAGGGTCTCCTCGCTGGCTGCCTCCAGTCGGTGGACCATCGCTTCCTGCCAGCCGCTACGGGCTGCAAAACCGTGCAGAAACTTCATGATTCTCGGCAGCGCCGACACTTGCAGTTCGGCTTGAAAGCGCCTCCGGCGCGGCGCCGTCAGTTCCACGAACAGCGTCATCAGGACTGCCGTCAAGCCACCGGCCGTCATGCCGTTCTCCAGCATGCCACCCGCGAATTGCGAGAAGAATTCCGGGAATATCACGCCGGCCTGGAAGCCGGTTCCGACCCAGAATGAAACGCCGCAAATCAGACCGTTGCGGTAGTCCATGCCCTCCTGAAGGACCAGCCTGATCCCCACCATGAAGAGCATGGCCATCAGAACGATGATGTAGGCCGCGACCACCGGGCCCGGAATAGCGAGAATCAGCGCCAGCACCTTGGGTAGCAGTGCCGCCAGGATGAATACGGCGCCGACCGCGACCCCGACCCGTCGAGCGGCCACGCCGGTGAGTTCGGTAACGGAAACACTGGTGGAGTAGGTCGTGTTGGGTACGGTGCCTGCCAGGCCGGACAGCAGGTTGCCCATTCCGTCGGCCGCCACCGCGCCCTGGACCGCGCGAAAGTCGGCTGCCCGGCTCTTGCGCCAGGAGACACGCTGTATCGCCAGGCCGTCCCCGATGGTTTCTATGGCGCCCACCAGGGTGGCGAAGATAAAGGCCGGAAGAAGCGCCCAGAAAGTCGGCCCGAAACTCAAGTCCAATCCCGGCCAGTCGCCCTCGGGAAGCCCGATCCAGCCCGCCTTGCCGACAAGGCTTATGTCGTAGAGTCCGAAATACCCGGCGATGAGGGAACCTGCGACGACGCCGATCACGGGCGCCCATAGACGCAGCGCGGAATTTCCTCTCAGCGCAATGACGCAGATGACCAGAAGTGTCACGAGCACGCTCAGGGGCGCCGCTGCAGCCGAAGTTCCGTCCGGAACTTCCGAGATCATGTCGTAGGCGATCGGCATGACGGTAACGGCGATCAGCATGATCACGGTCCCCGACACGGTCGGAGTCAGAATGCGGCGCAATAGTGAAAGCCTGCCGGAAAGCACGAACTGGAAGAGGGAGGACACAATCACAAGCGTGGCCAGCAACCCCGGGCCGCCATTGGCCAACGCGGTGATGCAAACCGCGATGAAGGTGGCGGAAGTACCCATGACCAGCACGTAACCCGACCCGATCCGGCCGACCCGCACTGCCTGCATGATCGTGGTGATGCCGCTGATCGCAACCGCCGCGAACACTGCCCAGGACAGGTAGGATTCGCTTCCGCCACCGGCCCGTATGACGATCGCCGGCGTCAGCACGATGCCTGCCAGGCAAAGCACCGCAAACTGCAGGCCAAGGCCCAGGGCGAGAGGCCCGGGCAGCTTGTCGTTCGGCTCGTAACGGACGTTGGTCTTTTCGTTGCCGGAATCAGCGTTCATGGATACCCCCCGTTTCCATTTTGCATTGAGCGTGGTCGGATGTCTCCGGCGCGCTGTCGTTCGGGGCGCCGGTCAGCGCCCGATCATGCGCTTGACCGTTACGGCAAGCGTCAGGTTTCGCGGGCCTCCGAACCGGTTGGTGTTGCTTAAGTTCGGGTCCTGCTGGTGGAACGGGTGGCTGTCGTAGGTGCCCGTGTCTTCAAAGTCTCCGCTTGCCGCATAGGCCAGTTTCACTCCCAGCAGCAGGCCGGAGCCCATGTCGTAGTCGGCGCCGGCGTAGAGTCGCCAGCTGAACCTCGTTTCGCTGAAGTCGCCGTTCTGTGTCGAGTTGTAGAGGGTAAGCGGCGGATCGTAAGTTTCACCTGCGCTGTCCCGGTAATCGCTGGAGAAGTGCACGCCCGATATTTCCAGGGACGAGACGCCGAGCCCGACGCCGACGTATGGAGAGATTTCACCCCAGGCGCCCGGGAAATCGTAGTAGGCATTGAGCAGTACGGAGCGCGCATTGAAGTTGTCGACATGTGCCTGACTGGCGGAAGTCACCGTACCGCCCGGCCGCGGCGCAATGGCCGTTCCGTCGTAGTAACTGATGCCCTTGAACTGCTGGTTTGCATTATTGCGTTCCTGCGCGATCGCAAGCTCCAGTCGGGCGTGGCCGAATGCGTGCCCGGCAAAAATCTCGAAGGAAGCACCGGTGTCCAGGTCGATGTCGTAGCGCCAGCGGTATCCCGAAACGGCAGGAATGGGCGTCTGGTCGAAACAGGCCTCATCGGGATAGCAGGTGCCTTCCCGGTTCCAGCCTTCCTGGTCCAGCGTGGACCCCTGACTCCCGCCCAGGCCGGCTCCGACGTACCAACCGCTGTTCGCGTCGCCCGGCATGGTCATATCGGCGACCCCTGCGGAACACAGGGCAAGCGACGCAATAGTGCTTGCGACCGAGCGGTGCAATAGCGCGCGATACATTGGTCAAATCTCCCCAGGATGGGCCCGGCCAGCGGGCCTAAGAATATCCTATCACCCCCTCGCCGGATGAGACCAAACAAGGCGCGGGGTATCTGCTCTTCAGGAGCGGCCCTTGGCCGACTGGCGCGCAAGGCGCTGCTTCTCCCGCTGCCAGTCGCGCTCCTGGTCCAGCCTGCGTTTGTCGTACTGTTTGCGTCCACGTCCCAGGCCGATGCGCAATTTTGCTTTCGATCCACCCCAATACAAGGAAAGCGGCACGAGCGTAAGTCCACGCTGCTCCACCTTGCCGGCCAGCCGGTCAAGCTGATTTCGGTGCAACAGCAGTTTGCGGCTGCGGTCCGGGATCGGGGCGGGATGTGCGCTGGCGGCAGGCAAGGGCGAAAAGTTGGCGCCTACCAGCCATGCCTCGCGTTCGCGAATGGCGACATAGGCCTCCACGAGGCTGGCGCGATTGGCGCGCAGGGCCTTTACTTCCCAGCCCAGCAGGGAAAGCCCGGCATCGAGTTCCTCGAGGATCTCGAAGTTTCGGTATGCCCGCCGGTTTGTGGCGATTCGTCCGGGTTGCGGTTTGCGTGCCATGGTGCCTGGGTGGTTGCGGGGCGCGGCTAGCGCCTGATGCCTGGGCAGTAGAATAACGCGGCACTAGTAAATGCGTGAAATATCCAGAGAAGCCCTGACGGCGTGTTCGCCGGAGACCGTCTTCGACCTGGTGTCCGCCGTGGAGGACTATCCGCGTTTCCTGCGCGGCTGTGCAGGCGCCCAGGTGCACCGGCAGGACGAGCATGAAGCGCTGGCCAGCCTGGACCTCAAGGGCGGCGTGTTCCGGCAACGCCTGACCACGCTGAACCGGATGGAGCGCCCCCACCGCCTGGTAATGAACTTGAGTGACGGGCCGTTCCGGCACCTTACCGGTGAATGGCGATTTGAGCCGGTGGGCACAGGATGCCGGGTGTCTCTGTTCATCCGGTTCGAATTCGAGAGCAGGGCCCAGGACCTGCTGCTGAGCTCGAGTTTCGAGGCCTTGTGCAACCGCCTCATGCAGGACTTCCTGAATCGCGCACGGTCGATCGGTTCCGGTCATGAGTGACGAAATTGCCATCGAAGTGAGTTACGCCCTGCCGGGTGCGCAGCGCGTACTTTCCTTGCGCGTCCCGCGAGGTTGCAGGGCACGGCCTGCCGTCGAGCTGTCCTGCATGGCGGCGCTGTTCCCGGAAATCGATGCGGCAAACTGCCCGCTCGGTGTATTCGGCATGCAGGTGGCCGACGACTACATTCTCAATAAGGGCGACCGGCTGGAGATCTACCGGCCGCTTGAAAATGACCCGATGGACGCACGCCGCCGGGCGGCGGCGGAACACGACACTAGTCGTCGGGCGCGTTCCTGATATCGATCGAACTTACGCCTTCGGCCGAAAAGCGGATCACGACAATCCGGCGTTCTCCTTCCAGGGTGCCGGCGGTAAACACGTAATCCCAGCGGTCGGAATGGAAGGGGTCGCGCACCGTCGGCGTACCCAGCAGGTATGCCACCTGCTCGCGCGTCATGCCGATTTCAACCTTTTCGATGTCCCCGGGATCGATGATCCAGCCCTGGTAGACCCGGACCTTGTAGACGCAGCCGGCCACAAGGACACAGGCGGCTGCGGCCAGCGCCATTCGGCGCCATTGTTGCGGATGTTTCATCGCGGTGGGGCAGTATAGCAGCGCGGGTACTCGGGCATCGCCTTGCTTTCAGCGCTTCCTGCGCACGTAAAGCACCAGGCTGTGATCGATCAGCTCGTACCCGGCCTCGTCGGCGATCTCTTCCTGCAGGAGTTCGATTTGCTCGTTGACGAATTCCATGACTTCCCCGGTTTCCACGCAGATCATGTGGTCGTGATGATCACCGGAGGCGAGTTCGAATACGGAATGGCCGCTCTCGAAGTTGTGCCGGGTGACCAGTCCGGCCTGTTCGAACTGGGTGAGCACGCGGTAAACGGTAGCCAGAGGAACTTCGTTGTCATCCTCCGCCAGCTGCAGGTGGATGTCGTCGGCACTCATGTGGCGCTCGCTGCTTTGCGCCAGCACCCGGAAGATGCTCAAGCGCGGCTGGGTGACCTTGAGTCCCACAGCCTGCAGGTTCTTGCGGGGAATGTTCCTGGTCATTTGCCCGTCGCCTCCGAGCCACCCTGCAACTCTCCGCGGCCTCCCGATTGCCAGACCCGCCCGCGGGCCAGCATCTCTTCGGCATGGGCGAGGGTGCGGGGTGTGATTTCCACCCCGCCAAGCATACGCGCGACTTCGTGCACGCGCTCGCTGTCCTCCAGCCGCGCCGACACGGTCTGGGTGCCGCCGTCGCGGACTTCCTTGCTTACGCGAATTTGCCGTGAGGCCTGACTGGCAACCTGGGGCAGATGGGTCACGCACAGCACCTGGCCTCGCTGCCCCAATTCGGCCAGTCCCGCCCCTACCACTTCCGCGACCCGGCCGCCGATGCCCGAATCCACTTCGTCGAAGATCATGGTAGGGGGCTGGCGGGCGCCGACCGCGGCCAGTTGCACGGCAAGCCCGATGCGGGCCAACTCGCCCCCTGAGGCGAAACGCGCCAGGGGAAGGGCGGCCTGGCCCGGGTTGAGCGCCACGTAGAACTCCACCCGGTCACGACCCCGCCGGCCGGGTTCGCCGGCCTCGGTGAACCGAACGGAAAGGCTGCCACCTTCCATTGCCAGGCCCTGCATGCGCTCGGAAACCACTCGGGCGAACTCTTCCGCAACCCGGCCGCGCGACTCGGTAAGCCCCTTGGCGCGCAGCTCGGTTGTCTTGCGCAAAGCGTCCCGCCGGGCCAGGGCCTGCTCCAGTTGCTGGTCCAGCGATTCCAGCCCCTCCTTTTCGGTCTTGAGCTCGTCGGCCAATACCGGCAGGTCTTCCTGTGCCTTGCCGTGCTTGCGCGCGACGGCAAGCAAGGCCTGGCGCCGCTGCTCAATCTCGTCGAGGTTGCCTTCATCGTCGTCGAGGTCCATTCCAAGATGCTGCAGCGTTGCCGCAGCTTCCTCCACCAGCACCTCCGATTCACTCAATAGCCGGGCCGCCTCGCTCAATTTCGGCTCGAACTCCGAGACCCCCTCCACTTCCTGTCGGGCCGATGCCAGCGCACTGCCCGCCGAAGTCTCGCCTTCGCGCAAGCTGTGCAAGGCACTCCCCATGGCGGCAAGCAGGCGTGCCCGGTTGGCCAGCCGCAAGCGCAGCCGGTTCAGTTCTTCCAGTTCGCCGGGCTGCGGGTTCAAGGCTTCCAGTTCGGAAACCCAGCTGTTGAGCAGCTCCAGGCGCAGGGCGCGATCGCTGGAGCGCTGTTCGAGCGCTTCAAGCTCCTGTTCGGCCCGGCGCAGGGCGGCAAAGTCGGCGGCGTATTCCGCGACGGCTTCGGCAAGGCCGCCGAATTCATCCAGGATTTCCAGCTGTGCGCCGGTATTCAGCAGCGCCTGGTGCGCCTTCTGGCCGCAGATGTCGATCAGGCGGGAGCCGATCTCGCGCAAGCGCTGGGCGGGCACCGGCACGCCGTTCAATGAACCACGCGACCGGCCGTCGGCGCGGACTATGCGGCGCATGATGCACTCGCCGTTCAGCTCGTAGTCCTCGGTCCAGGACGGCAACGGTATCGAGGATGGGACTTCGAAGCAGGCGGTGATGTCTGCCTGCCTTGCCCCCGTGCGAACCTGCCTGGAGTCGGCGCGCTCGCCGGTCGCAAGCGCCAGGGCTTCGACAAGGATGGACTTGCCGGCGCCGGTCTCACCGGTAAGTGCGGTAAATCCCGGATCCATCTCCAACTCCGCTGAATCGACCACCGCCAGGTTTCGGATTGCGAGATGGGTCAGCATCGCAGCTTGTCAACAGGCCCCGGTTCACCCGGCTTCCTGCGTTGCCGGTCCCTTGCCCCAGTTGAGCTTTTCCCTGAGCACGGAAAAGTAGTTGTAGTCGGCGGGATGGATCAGTTGCAACCGGCGCGACGAACGGGACACGTGCAGCGTCTGGCCATATTCCAGAACGCCCAGGCTGATGCCGTCGCAACTCAAGGCCGCAGTCACGCCGCTGTCGGAGGGAATCGTCAGTGTGACCTTCGCGGCGCCGGGGATGACCAGCGGACGGTCGTCGAGTTTATGGGGGCAGATGGGTACCAGGACCGTGGCGTCGAGGCGCGGGTCAACGATCGGACCGCCGCAACTCATCGCATATGCGGTGGAGCCGGTCGGCGTTGCGGCAATGAACCCGTCGCCGCGGTGCGTGGCGATTCGGCGGCCATCCACCATGGTGGACAACTCCAGGATGCGTGCGCCGCCGCTGCGGTGCGCGACGATGTCATTGAGTGCCGTTGCGCGCCGCGCCTTGCCTTGCTGGCGGGTCAGTCGGGCGCTCAGCAGCATGCGCCGCTCCGAAAAATACTGGCCGCCGAGCAGGGCGGACAGTTCCGTTTGGAACCGTTCCTGGCCCAGGTCGGCCAGGAATCCCAGCCTGCCCAGGTTGACTCCAAGCAAGGGCGTGTCATTTCTTACCGCGGCCTGCGCGGCCCGAAGCATGGCGCCGTCGCCGCCCATGGCAATAATCAATTGAATGTTGCCTTCGGGCCTTACGGAGTCCGGATTATTCTCCAGTGAAGTGGAGCATCCCAGGTTTTCCAGGTGCTCCGCCAATTCGCCGGCGGCCCTGGCGATGGCCTCGTGCCCGTCACGCGCCAGTATCGCCACCCTTTGAAACTGAATCTGAGACATTTGCAAGGACTCTGTATGGGACTCATTCAGGCGGCTGTTTCGCCTTGAAAAAAGGGAATAATGCACCATAGTACCCCCTGCATGGAAGATGCCGGGGACTCGTGCCGGGCGCTACCTCAGGGGAATCTGTCAATGAGCAAACAATCGAAATCCGAAATGGCGGAGGAAGCTGTCGTGCCGGAACAGGAAGAGGCCCTGGAGACGGACGGGCCTGAGGATCCTGCAGCGCAGGTCGAGGGTCTCAAGGCCGCGCTGAATGAGCAGCACGAAGCGCTGTTGCGGTCGGTGGCCGAAGCCGAGAATGTTCGCCGCCGGGCGCAGCGGGAGGTCAGCGAGGCCTACGGGCGCGGCCAGCGGCAGATTGCGCGCGAATTGCTGGCGTCGCTGGACAGCCTGGAGCTGGGTCTGGACTCGGCGGACACCGCCACGGCCGAAAGCCTGCTGGAGGGTCAACGCGCCACGCTGCGCCAATTGCAAAAGTCGCTCGAGCAGTTCGGCGTCGAAGCGGTGGATTCGCAAGGAGAGCCCTTCGATCCCGAAAGGCACGAGGCGGTTGCGATGCAGCCATCGGACTCGGTCGACTCCGAATGCGTGATCTCGGTGATGCAGAAGGGTTATCTCATGCAGGGCCGGCTGTTGCGCGCGGCCCGGGTGGTGGTCTGCTCGGGGCCGCCGGAGACGGAAGGAGCACAAGGCGCCGACGAATAATAAGTGCATTGAATTGCGCGGATTGAATCCTCATATCGGGTACTGGCGAGTTGAAAGCACACCTCGTGGAGATTACGAATGAGCAAAATTATCGGCATTGACCTGGGAACCACCAATTCCTGCGTGGCCGTCATGGACGGCAAGCAGGGCAAAGTCATCGAGAATTCCGAAGGCGACCGCACCACTCCGTCGGTGGTGGCGTTTGCCAAGGACGATCAGGTTCTGGTCGGCCAATCGGCCAAGCGCCAGGCAATCACCAATCCCACCAACACCCTGTACGCCATCAAGCGGCTGATCGGGCGGCGCTTCAAGGACAGCGTCGTGCAGCGCGATATCGAAATGGTGCCCTACAAGCTGGTGGAATCGGACAATGGCGACGCATGGGTGGAGGCCAAGGGCCGCAAGATCGCGCCGCCGGAAATTTCTGCGCGGGTCCTGCAGAAAATGAAGAAGACCGCCGAGGACTACCTGGGCGAGGAAGTCACCGAAGCCGTCATCACCGTGCCGGCCTATTTCAATGACTCCCAGCGCCAGGCAACCAAGGATGCGGGCAGGATCGCAGGACTGGAAGTCAAGCGCATCATCAATGAGCCCACGGCTGCGGCGCTTGCTTACGGCATGGGCCAGCAGCGCGGCGACCGCAAGATTGCCGTGTACGACCTGGGCGGCGGAACTTTCGACATCTCGATTATCGAAATCGCCGAGATCGACGGCGAGACGCAATTCGAGGTGCTGGCCACCAATGGCGATACCTTCCTGGGCGGTGAGGACTTCGATAATCGGCTGATCGACTACCTGGCCGGCGAGTTCGAGAAAGAGCAGGGTGTGGATATCCGCAAGGACCCGCTGGCCATGCAGCGCCTCAAGGAGGCCGCCGAGAAGGCCAAGATCGAGCTGTCCTCGCAGCAGCAGACTGAAATCAACCTGCCGTTCATAACCGCGGACTCCGCCGGTCCCAAGCACTTGAACATCCGCCTCACCCGCGCCAAGCTGGAAGCGCTGGTGGAAGACCTGATCAATCGCACCATCGAGCCCTGCCGCACTGCGCTGGCCGACGCCGGCCTTTCGGTGGGCGACATCAGCGACGTGATCCTGGTGGGCGGCCAGATCCGCATGCCCAAGGTGCAGGAAGCGGTGCGCGACTTTTTCGGCCGCGACCCGCGCAGGGACGTGAATCCCGACGAAGCCGTGGCCATGGGCGCCGCCATCCAGGCGGGCGTGCTGTCGGGGAATGTGCGCGACGTGCTGCTGCTCGATGTAACGCCGCTGTCGCTCGGCATCGAAACGCTGGGGCAGGTGATGACCCGGCTGATCGACAAGAACACCACTATTCCGACCCGCGCCAACCAGGTGTTTTCAACCGCCGATGACGGCCAGTCCGCGGTGACGATTCACGTGCTGCAGGGCGAACGTCAGCGTGCCGCGGACAACAAGTCCCTGGGCCGGTTCGACCTCACCGACATTCCGCCGGCGCCGCGGGGCGTTCCGCAGATCGAGGTCACCTTCGACATCGACGCCAACGGAATCCTCAATGTTTCGGCCAAGGACAAGGCCACCGGCCGCGAGCAGAAGATCGTGATCAAGGCGTCAAGCGGGCTGTCGGACAAGGAGATCGAGAACATGGTGCAGGAGGCCGAACAGCATGCCGAGGAAGACCGGAAATTCCGCGAGCTGGTGGACGTGCGCAATCAGGCCGACGGGCTGGTGCACTCCAGCGAGAAGGCGCTGTCCGACCTGGGCGACAAGGTCCAGCCGGACGAACGCGCCGCCATCGAATCGGCGGCTGCCGATCTGAAGTCAGCGCTCAAGGGCGACGACAGGTCGGTGATCGAGGCCAAGAGCCGGGCGCTGTCGGAAGCTGCGGCGGGGCTCGCTCAGCGCGTGTACCAGGAGCAGGCACAGGCTGCGGGAGACGCCGAAGGACCCGGGCCGACCATGGACTCGGGCGGCAACGATGGCGACGATGGCGACGTAACCGATGCGGAGTTCGAGGACGTAACTCCGGACGATCAGAAGAAGTCTGCCTGAAGCCTGGTGCGTGCGGCGCGAATGACCCGGCATGCACGGGCGCGCCGCGCCGGGACGGGAGTGTCGTAAGTGGCTGAGCGGGACTACTATGAAGTCCTGGGTGTGGACCGCAACGCGTCGGAGGCCGATGTCAAGAAGGCCTTCCGCCGCCTTGCCATGCGCTACCACCCTGATCGCAATCCCGACCAGGGAGAAGAGGCCGCCAACCAGTTCAAGGAGGCCAAGCGCGCGTACGAGGTGCTGAGCGACGGCGAAAAGCGCGCCGCCTATGACCAGTTCGGCCATGCCGGCGTGGAAGCGGGCGCCGGTGGCCCGTCGGGCGATCCTTTCAATACGATATTCGGCGACATATTCGGCGAAGTGTTCGGTGGCCGCCGGCGTGGCGGCAATCAGGCGCGCCGTGGCGCCCATTTGCGCTACCGCCTTGATCTGGATTTTACCCAGGCGATCTTCGGAGACGACTTGCGGATCACGGTCCCGCGGGAAGTGGCCTGCTCGACCTGCAGCGGTTCCGGCGCCCGCCCGGGAACCGGATTGAGTACCTGCGGCCGGTGCGGCGGCAGCGGCCGCACGCAGATGCGGCAGGGAATTTTTTCGATCCAGCAAACCTGCGGCGCCTGCGGCGGGGAGGGGCGGGTAGTGTCCAGCCCCTGCAAGGATTGTTCCGGCAATGGCCTGCTTCGCAAGAACGAGGAGATTTCTCTGAAAGTCCCTCCCGGCGTAGACACGGGAGACCGCAGCCGCTTGCGCGGCAAGGGGAATGCCGGCCGTCGGGGTGGCCCTTCGGGCGACCTCATGGTGGAAATGAACGTTCGGCCGCATCCCTTTTACACGCGCGACGGCGGAGACTTGCACTGCCGCTATCCGATAAGCTTTACCACCGCAGCCCTGGGTGGAGAAGTGGAAGTGCCTACGCTGACCGGATCCGTAAAAATCAAGATTCCCGCCGGCACCCAGTCCGGCCGCATATTCCGCCTGAACGGCCGCGGTGTGAAACCTGCGCGCGGCGGCCGCAAGGGGCACCTGTTTTGTCATGCCGAGGTGGAGACACCGGTGGAACTCAACCGTGCCCAGCGGCGTCTGCTGAAAGAATTTGAACTCGAAGTCGAGAATGCAGGAGACCGGCAGCAGCCTTTGCGCTCCAGGTGGCAATCCTGGGCGCGCAAGAAAGGGCAGGATTCCGGGCGGAAGGCGTCATGAAGATCTGTTTGCTGGGTGCAAGCGGCCGCATGGGCCGGGAATTGCTGTCGCGCGTCGCTCTCGCCGAGGACCTGCATTTGACCGGGGCACTTGCGGCCCCCGGGGACCCGTGGATCGGCCAGGACGCCGGCCTGGCGGCCAATCTTGGCGTAACCGGCGTCACCGTAACGAGTGATGCCCGCGAGAGTGTGTCCGTAGCGGACGTAGCAGTGGATTTCTCCGCTGCTGCCGCCATCGAGGCGATCGCAGCGGCCTGCGCCGATTCCGGCTGTGCGCTGGTGGAGGGCGTAACGGGAATAACCGAGTCCGGGCAGGCAGCGCTTCAACATGCATCGACCCGGATTCCCGTGCTGCAGGCCAGCAACATGAGCCTGGGCATTTACGTACTCGATGAGTTGTTGCAGCTGGCCGCAAAGCGCCTGGGTGAGGAATACGACCTCGAGATCATCGAGACCCATCATCGCGACAAGGCCGACGCGCCTTCGGGCACCGCCTTGCAACTCGGACGGACGGCAGCTGAGGCCCGCGGCCGGGATTTCCCGGAGGCTGCGGTGTTTCAGCGGCACGGCCGGACCGGCGCACGCAGGAAGGGCTCGATCGGATTCAGCGCGGTGCGGGGTGGGGGCTTTTCCGGTAACCATACCGTCTTGCTGGCCGGCAACGAGGAAGTGCTCGAATTGCGGCACCAGAGCGTCAACCGGGGCGTGTTCGCCGCCGGGGCCTTGCGAGCTGCGCGATGGATTGCGAACCGGCCGCCGGGCATGTACGATTTATCTTCCGTAATGGCGTCCAACTCGACGGCTTTAACCGAGTGACTCCGGCGGTGCTAGCCCTGGCCGGCGGGGCGGTATTTCGTGGCTGGTCAATCGGCTCCGACGGAAATTCCCAGGGCGAAGTGGTGTTCAACACCGCAATGACCGGCTACCAGGAGATTCTCACCGATCCCTCCTACTGCCGCCAGATCGTCACCCTGACCGTCCCGCACGTCGGCAATACCGGCGCCAACCGCGAGGACTACGAGTCCGACCAGGTCTATGCGGCGGGCTTGATCATTCGTGATTTGCCGGTGGTCGAAAGCAATTGGCGCAAGGACATCGCCTTCTCCGACTTCCTGAGCAACGAGGGCACTGTAGCCATCGCCGGCGTCGATACGCGCCGCCTGACCCGCATCCTTCGCGAGGAAGGCGCGCAACCGGGTTGCATCGTCACCGGAACCGATCGTGCCGGGGAAGCGCTTGCCCAGGCCCGCGCCGCCCCGCAAATGGTTGGAATGGACCTGGCCAGGGAAGTGACCACCCGGAAGGTCTACGATTGGCCGGGCGAGAACGGCAAGTCCGGTTCGGGATGGATCGTGGCCTACGACTACGGTATCAAGCGCAATATTCTGCGCTCGCTGGCCCGTCTCGGCCGCAGGGTGCGCGTTTTGCCTGCCGAGGCTCCGGCCTCCGAGGCCCTGGCCCTGAAGCCGGACGGCGTGTTCCTTTCCAACGGGCCTGGGGATCCGGAGCCCTGCCAATACGCGATTGATACGATAAAGGAGATTCTGGATACGGGAACACCCATTCTGGGCATTTGCCTGGGACATCAACTCCTGGGCCTGGCCTGCGGAGCACGGACAATAAAGATGAAATTTGGACATCATGGCGCCAATCATCCTATTGTTGACTTGGATAACGGCGAGGTTGCCATCAGTAGCCAGAATCACGGCTTTGCCGTGGAGGAAGAGAGCCTCCCCTCTTGCCTGCGCGCGACACATCGCTCGCTGTTCGACGGTACGCTGCAGGGCCTGGCCCACCGCAGCCGTCCTGCAATCAGTTTCCAGGGCCACCCTGAGGCCAGCCCGGGACCGCATGATCTGGGCTATGCCTTCGAACGGTTCGCCGGAATGATGCAAGGCCATGCCTCGTAGGGACGATCTCGAAAGCGTATTGATCATCGGCGCCGGTCCGATCGTCATCGGGCAGGCATGCGAGTTCGACTATTCGGGCGTTCAGGCCTGCAAGGCGCTGCGCGAGGAGGGTTACCGGGTGGTGCTGGCGAATTCCAATCCGGCCACCATCATGACCGATCCGGAAACGGCCGATGCGGTGTATATCGAACCGGTCAACGCCCGTTCCCTGGCCGCCGTGATCGAGCGGGAACGCCCGGATGCCCTGCTGCCGACCATGGGGGGGCAAACGGGCCTGAATACGGCGCTGGAACTGGCCCGCGAGGGCGTTCTTGAGGAGCACGGGGTTGAACTGATCGGCGCTCGTAGCGACGTGATCGACAAGGCCGAGGACCGGGAGCGGTTTCGCGACGCCATGTTGTCCATCGGCCTGGAAACTCCCCGTTCCTGGATGGTCCGCAGTGTTGCCCAGGCCAGGGAAGTCATCTCCGAAATCGGCTATCCGGCCATCATCCGGCCATCTTTTACGCTCGGCGGCGTGGGCGGGGGCATAGCCCGCGACGCCGGGGAATTCGAGAATGCGATGTCGCGGGCGCTGGACGCCTCACCCAGCCATTCGGCGCTGGTCGAGGAATCGGTGCTCGGCTGGAAGGAATTCGAGATGGAGGTGGTCCGCGACAAGCGGGACAACTGCATCATCGTGTGTTCGATAGAAAACGTCGATCCGATGGGCATCCATACCGGCGATTCCATTACCGTGGCGCCGGCCTTGACCCTCACCGACAAGGAATACCAGCGGATGCGCGATGCTTCCATCGCGGTGCTGCGGGAAATCGGCGTGGACACCGGCGGCTCCAACGTGCAGTTCGCCATACACCCGGATGACGGGCGAATGGTGGTGATAGAAATGAATCCCCGGGTTTCGCGCTCGTCGGCGCTGGCATCCAAGGCCACCGGCTTTCCGATCGCCAAGGTGGCCGCCAAGCTGGCCATCGGCTATACGCTGGACGAACTGAAAAATGAAATCACCGCCGGCCTCACGCCGGCTTCTTTCGAACCGGCGATCGACTACATCGTGACCAAGGCGCCGAGGTTTGCTTTCGAGAAGTTTCCGCGCGCCGACGCGCGACTGACTACCCAAATGAAATCGGTGGGCGAGGCGATGTCGCTGGGCCGGACTTTCCAGGAGTCGCTGCAGAAGGCCCTGCGAAGCCTGGAAATCGGGATCGATGGCCTGTGCGAGCGCGTCGATCCGTCCGATGCGGATGCGCGGGCCGTGGTCGGCGAGGAATTGCGCACCGCCGGCGCCGAGCGACTGCTGTACATGGCCGATGCGCTGCGGCTGGGAATGACCGAAGAGGAGATCTTCGATCTGTCCTGCATCGATCCCTGGTTCATCGGGCAGATTGCCGACCTGGTCCGGGAAGAGCGGCGGGTCCGCGAGGCCGGCTGGGACGCGCTGAGCGATGACTGGCTGATACGCCTGAAGCGCAAGGGCTTTGCCGACAGCCGCCTGGCGCATCTTATGGGCGTCTCGGAAGAAGATATGACCCGGCGCCGCCGCGATGCCGAGATTCGTCCGGTATTCAAGCGGGTGGACAGTTGCGCGGCGGAGTTTCCCACCACCACGGCCTACATGTACTCCAGCTACGAGGAAGAGTGCGAGGCTGATCCCTCCGACCGTCCCAAGATCATGATTCTGGGCGGCGGGCCCAATCGGATCGGTCAGGGAATCGAGTTCGACTATTGCTGCGTGCACGCGGCGCTGGCATTGCGTGACGCGGGCTACGAGACGATCATGGTGAACTGCAATCCCGAGACCGTCTCCACCGACTACGACACCTCCGACAAGCTGTATTTCGAGCCACTTACGGTGGAAGACGTCATGGAGATCGTCCAGCGTGAGAAACCCAGCGGGGTGATCGTGCAATACGGCGGCCAGACCCCCTTGCGGATCACCCGCGCGCTGGACCGCGCCGGCGCCCCGATCATCGGAACGCCTCCGGATGCGATTGACCGGGCCGAGGATCGCGAGCGCTTCAAGGTGCTGTTGCTCGAACTGGGCCTCAAGCAGACGGAGAGCCGCACCGCGCGCTCCGTTGAAGAGGCGGTCAAGGCGGCCCGGGAGCTTCAGTACCCGCTCATGCTGCGGCCCTCCTACGTATTGGGTGGGCGGGCCATGGACGTGATCTACGGCGAGGAAGAACTGCTGCGCTACATGGCCGAGGCGGTGGCCGTGTCCAATGAGAGCCCCGTGCTGTTGGACGAGTTTCTTCCCAGGGCGGTGGAATTTGACGTAGACGCCATCTACGACGGCGAACGGGTCCTGATCGGCGGAATCATGGAACATATCGAGCAGGCCGGCGTTCATTCCGGCGATTCGGCCTGTTGCCTGCCTCCGGCCACGGCCAGCGAAGCCGTGCAGGAGGAATTGGCGCGGCAGGCGGAGCTGCTGGCGCGGGCGCTCGACGTTCGCGGGCTGATGAACATCCAGTTCGCCATACAGGACGACGAGATCTTCGTGCTGGAGGTCAATCCCCGCGCTTCCCGCAGCGTGCCGTACGTATCCAAGGCCGTGGGTATACAGCTGGCCAAGGTGGCAGCGCTGGTGATGGTAGGACAAACGCTCGACGAGCAGGGCGTGAAGGACCCACCGCGTCCGGCCTATTTCTCCGTAAAGCAGTCGGTTTTCCCGTTTTCGCGTTTCCCCGGCGCCGACCCGATACTCGGGCCGGAAATGAAGTCCACCGGCGAGGTGATGGGGGTCGGCGCCAGCTTTGCGGAAGCCTACGCGCGGGCCCAGGAGGGCGCCGGCGTCGCGCTGAAGCAGGGAGGGGCAGCGCTGCTGTCGCTGCGCGACGCCGACAAGCCTGCTTCGGTGGACCTGGCGCGGATGCTGCAGCAGAAGGGCTACGAACTGGTGGCCACGCACGGGACCGCCAGCTTCCTGGCCCGTCATGGTGTTTCCTGCAAGAGGATCAACAAGGTGCGCGAGGGTCGCCCGCACATTGCGGACCTGATCTGCAACGGCGAGGTGGACCTGATCGTAAACACTACCGAGGGCCGAGCCTCCATCCTGGAGTCGCATGAGATACGCGCCGAGGCGGTGCGCAACAACGTTACCTACTTCACCACAATCGCTGCCGGAGAAGCGGCTTGCCGGGCCATTGACTTCTTTGGCGTCGGGCCGGTATCCCGATTGCAGGACCTGCACGAGGGGATGGCCGCATGACACAGGTGCCCATGACACGCGTGGGGGAATCGTCGCTTCGCGAGGAACTCAAGCGGCTCAAGAACAAGGAGCGCCCCCGACTGGCGCGCGCCATCGGCGAGGCGCGCGAGCACGGCGACCTGCGCGAGAACGCCGAGTACCACGCCGCCAAGGAACAACAGGGAATGGTCGAGGCGCGGATCCGCGATATCGAGGGCCGCCTGGGCCACGCACGGGTAATTGACCTGGCGCGTATCCCGCATGACGGGCGTGTGGTGTTTGGCGTGACGGTGGAATTGAAGAACCTGGACGGCGGGAGTGACGCGCGTTACCAGATTGTTGGGGAAGATGAGGCCCGCGTGCGCGACGACGCCATCTCCTTTGTCTCGCCGATGGCCCGATCGCTGATCGGCAAGTACGAGGGCGACGAAGTGGAGATCAGCGCTCCCGGTGGCGTCAAACACTTCGAGATCGTTGCAGTGAAGTATGAATAGTGACTGGGCGGACCATTGGACCCGCCGCGCCCGGGCCGAAGGGTGGAGGTCGAGGTCGGCTTTCAAGCTCGCTGAACTGGATCGCCGCGACCGCCTGTTCGCGCGCGGCGCGCGGGTTGTCGACCTCGGCGCGGCGCCCGGCGGCTGGAGCCAGTACGCCGCCCGCAGGGTATCCCCCGGGGGGACGGTAGTGGCGGTGGACATCGAACCCATCAAGGCGCTGGAGGGTGTTTGTGTGCTGCGTGGAGACGTCAGCTGCAAAGCGGTGCTGGGCAAGGTGCGCGACGCCTTGAAGGGGCCTGCGGATGCAGTGATCTCCGACCTGGCGCCACGGCTCAGCGGCAACCGGGACTTCGACCAGGCGCGCTCCATGGAACTTGCGGCCCTGGCCCTGGAGGCCGCAATGGACCTGTTGCGGCCGGGCGGCGCGTTTGTGGCCAAACTGTTTCAGGGCAGTGGATTCGAGGAATTCGTGGCTGACGCGCGGCAACAGCTGGCGAAAGTACGCCTGCGCACGCCCCAGGCTTCGCGCAGGGCCAGTCGGGAGACTTACCTGGTGGGTCAGGCATGAAGCCTGCGGTGGAGGCGTTCTGGGACCCGGAAACCCATTCCGTGTCCTATGTCGTAAGCGACCCGGCGACGAAATGCGCCGCGCTGATCGATCCGGTTCTCGGGTTCGACCCGGCATCGGGACAGACAAGCTATCGGCCGGTAGAGCGCGCAATCGAGGCGGTGGAAGGGGCCGGGCTTGCCCTGGAGTGGATCATTGAGACCCATGTTCATGCCGACCATCTGAGTGCTGCGCAATACGTCAAGGAGCGCCTGGGAGGACGCCTGGGAATATCCTCCGGTGTGACCGCCGTACAGCGGCACTTCGGCGAACTGTTCTATCCGGAGGGCGACTTCACGGCAGATGGCTCGCAATTCGATCACCTCTTCGGAGATCTTGAGCAGTTCCGCCTGGGCCAGACGAAGGTGTCCGTCCTGCATACGCCCGGACACACGCCGGCATGCGCCTGTTACCTGTTCGGCGATGCGGCATTTGTCGGCGACACCCTGCTGATGCCCGACGCCGGGACCGGCAGATGCGATTTTCCCGGCGGTTCGGCGGCCGTCCTCTACGATTCCCTGCAGCGGATTCTTGCGCTGGATCCGGATACCCGGGTGTTTGCGGGTCACGACAGCGGAGCGGGCGGCAAGCGTTCGATTGCCTGGCAGAGCACGGTGGCGGAGCAGCGCCGGACCAACATCTATTGCCGCGAAGGCACTTCACGCGATGACTTCATCGCCATGCGCCGGAAACGCGATGCGGCGCTTTCCACACCGCGTCTGATGATTGCTTCCCTCCAGGTGAACATTTGCGCCGGGCGCTTGCCCCGGGCCCGGGCCAACGGCAGGCGCTACTTGAAGATCCCCCTTAACGTCCTCAAATAAGAGAGTGTGGATCCTTTGAACGAGCGGCCATGTACGCGCGGTTTGCTACAATTCACCGGTTTTTTGCGACCTGCAGCCCCCCTGTCGCACCTGAAGGAGTAGCCCCATGAGCTTGAGAATCAACGCAGAGGCGCCGGACTTCACGGCCGAGACCACGCAAGGAACGATCCGTTTCCATGACTGGATCGGCGATGGCTGGGCGATCCTGTTTTCTCATCCCAAGGACTTCACGCCGGTTTGCACGACGGAGCTCGGTTACATGGCGGGGCTGAAGCCCGAGTTCGAGAAACGCAATGCCCAGGTGATTGGGCTGAGCGTCGATCCGGTGAGCGATCACGAGGCGTGGGTCCAGGACATCGAAGAGACCCAGGGGCACGCCGTGAACTATCCGCTGATCGGCGATTCCCGGCTCGAAGTCGCCAAGCTTTACGACATGCTGCCGGAAACTGCCGGTGACGAGTCCCAGGGACGCACGCCCGTCGATAACGCTACCGTGCGCTCCGTTTTCATCATCGGGCCGGACAAGCGGATCAAGGCGATGCTGACCTATCCCATGAGCACCGGGCGAAATTTCGACGAAGTGCTCCGGCTGCTCGATTCCTGCCAGCTCACGGCAGCGCACCAGGTGGCGACGCCGGTCAACTGGAACTGGGGCGAGGACGTCATCATCGTCCCGGCGGTGTCCAACGAGCAGGCGAAAGAAAAGTTCCCCGAAGGCTGGAAAGCGCCCAAACCCTATCTGCGGATCGTCCCGCAGCCGAAATGAACCGGAACCCTCAATCACTCGATAGAGGGCCTGTGGGCCGGCTCGCCCGCGACCCGCGGGTCGCGCCTTTCGTGTAAGGTTGTCTGTTGATGCCGAGAATTTTTTGCGCGTACTGAAGTAATGAGCAAGCTGACCAAGAATCTCTTCCTTTGGCTGGTGATTGCGCTGGCGCTGATGATGTTGCTTCAGCCGCTGAACAATCGCACGGAAAAAGCCGAGGAAATCACTTTTTCGCAATTCCTTGAGCTGGCCGCCAACGGCGGCATCAAGGAAGTTGAGATCCTGGAAGACCGCACCATAAGCGGCGTGCAGACCAGCGGGCAGGAGTTCGTAACCTACAGCCCCCCCTCCACCGATAACTCGGAGTTGGTCCGCGAGCTGACCGTGAACGGCGCCACTGTGAGCTCTCCCAAGCCCAAGTCGGAGAGCGCCTGGCTGTCCTTCCTGCTCAATCTCCTGCCGTTCCTGCTGCTGATCGGCATCTGGCTCTATTTCATGCGCCAGATGCAAGGCGGCGGCGTAGGCGGCCGGGGCGGGGCCATGTCTTTCGGACGCAGCCGCGCGCGCCTGCTCAATCCCGACCAGACACCGGTGACCTTCGAAGACGTAGCGGGCGTGGAGGAGGCCAAGGAAGAGGTGGCCGAGGTAGTGGAATTCCTCAAGGACCCCTCGAAGTTCCAGCGGCTGGGCGGCAAGATTCCCAAGGGCGTGCTGATGGTGGGCCCGCCGGGTACCGGCAAGACGCTGCTGGCGCGCGCCATTGCCGGCGAGGCCGAGGCCCCGTTCTTCACCATTTCAGGCTCCGATTTCGTGGAAATGTTCGTCGGCGTGGGCGCATCGCGGGTGCGCGACATGTTCGAGCAGGCCAAGAAGCAGGCGCCTTGCATCATCTTCATCGACGAAATCGACGCGGTAGGACGCCATCGCGGCGCCGGCCTGGGCGGCGGACACGATGAGCGCGAGCAGACGCTGAATCAACTGCTGGTGGAAATGGACGGGTTTGCCGGCAGCGAAGGCATCATCGTCATCGCCGCCACCAACCGCCCGGACGTGCTGGATCCGGCGCTGCTCAGGCCCGGACGGTTCGACCGGCAGGTGGTGGTGCCGCTGCCGGACATCCGGGGACGGGAACTGATCCTCAAGGTCCATATGCGCAAGGTCCCGGTGCACGACAGCGTTTCGGCCAGCACCCTGGCGCGCGGCACTCCGGGGTTCTCCGGCGCCGATCTCGCCAACCTGGTCAACGAGGCCGCGCTGCTGGCCGGCCGGGCAGGGGGCCGTTCGGTAACCATGGAAGAGTTCGAGCGCGCCAAGGACAAGATCCTGATGGGCACCGAACGGAAGTCCATGGTGATGACCCCCGAAGAGCGCAAACTCACCGCCTATCACGAATCCGGTCATGCCATCGTGGGACTGAACGTGCCGGAGCACGATCCAGTGCACAAGGTCACCATTATTCCGCGTGGCCGCGCCCTTGGCGTGACCATGTTTCTGCCGGAGGTCGATCGCCACAGTCACTCCCGGCAACGCCTGATCAGCCAGGTCACCAGCCTGTTCGGCGGCCGCGTCGCCGAAGAACTGATATTCGGCAAGGATGCGGTAACGACCGGGGCAGCCAACGATATCGAGCGCGCCACGGCCATTGCGCGCAACATGGTCACCAAGTGGGGCCTCTCCAAACGCCTCGGACCGCTGACCTACAGCGAGGAAGACGGCGAAGTGTTCCTCGGCCGAACCGTTACCCAGCACAAGCAGGTGTCCGACGCCACCGTGCATGCCATCGACAAGGAAGTGCGCGAAATCATCGACACGGCCTACGAGCAGGCCAGGGGCATACTCACGACCAATCTGGAGTACCTGCATGCCATGGCGGCTGCACTGCTCAAGTACGAGACCCTCGAGCCGGCGCAGATCAAGGAGATCATGGACGGGCAGGAGCCCGGCCCCCCTGCCGGCTGGGGCAAGGAGGGCAAGAAGAAAAAGGCCAAGCGCAAGAAGCGCAAGCGCGCCGCCTCCGCCGATATCGGCAAGCCGGCCGAACAGCATTAATCTTTACATATCAGAGTTTTCTAGCAACTTCCTGAATTCTTTTCCAAGCTGAGTGAACGTGACTGGCCTGGGTCCAGGTCTGACCGATGGAAAAGCGTATGACCATTCGCCCGTCCACGGAACCCCGGGTCAGATAGAGGCGCCCGTCGGCGTTGATGGCCTCCAATAAGCGCTCGTTGACCTGGTCCACCAATTGCTCGTCGGCTCCGTCTGGAGCGTAGCGCCAGGTGATCAGCGCCAGGTTGGGACCGGTGACCAGTTCGAAGTCATCGCTGGCCCGGATCTCCTGCGCCAGTTCCTCCGTCCAGCGGATGTGAGAGCGGATCTTCTCCTGCAGGCCTTCGACTCCGAACGAACGAATCACGAACCACAGCTTCAGCGCACGGAACCGCCGGCCGAGCGAGATGCCGAAATCCCGGTACTCGGTGATCTTCTCGTCGCTCGTGTTCTTGAGATAGACGGGATTGATCGACAGGGAGCGCTGAAGCGATTCAGGGTCCTTGAGGAAGTGAACCGAACAATCGAAGTTCGTGAACATCCACTTGTGGGGATTGAAAACGAAGGAATCGGCGAGCTCCATTCCCGCCATCAGGTGGCGGCATTCCGGCAGAACCAGGGCGCTGCCGGCCCAGGCGGCGTCCACGTGCAGATAGACGTCCTCGCGTCGGCAGATTTCGCCGATCTCGGCCAGAGGGTCCATGGCGCCGGTGCCTGTCGTGCCCAGCGTGATCACCACGCAAGCCGGGGTGAGCCCCGCACGCCGGTCCGCCCGGATCGCCTGCGCCAGGGCGGCGGGCTTCATCTGCTGCTCAGCGTCGGTTTCGATGCTGCGGATCCGATCCAGTCCGAAACCGGCAATCCGCGCGCCCTTGTGGACCGAGGAATTGGCCTCGGTGGAGGTATAGAAGGCCTGCCTGTCGAGACTGGCGATCTCCCTGGCCTTTTCCCGCGCAGCGAGCATCGCGCAAACCGTCGCGCCCGAAGCGGAATCCTGGATCACGCCCCGCCATTCGTTCGGCAAGCCGAGCATCTCCTGCAGCCATTCCATCATCCGGCCTTCCAGCTCGTTGGCGGCCGGGGAGGTTTCCCACAACATGCACTGCGCCGCCATGCCGGCGGTCAGCATTTCCGCCAGCACCGAGGGCGGGCTGGAGTTGGCGGGGAAAAAGGCAAAGAAGGAGGGATGCTGCCAGTGCGTCATGCCCGGGGGGATGAGCTGCCGGAAGTCCTCGAGAATGCGCTCCATGGGCTCGGCCTGCTTCGGTGCGCTTGCGGGCAGGCTGGCCAGGAGGTCTCCGGGTTGCGCCTGTGAGCGCACCGGGAATTGCTCCACGGACTCGAAATAGTCCGCGATCCAATCCGCCACCTCGTGGGCGTGTCGCCGGAACGCCCCGGTATCCAGGCAATCAGTCATCGCTGAACCAGTCGTCGAGTTCCGTGCCCCTCAGTTCCATGATGGCGTGCTCGTTGAAGGCGCGATACGCCACCCAATGGGTGATCTTGTCCTGCAAAACCAGCTCCTCCCCGGCATTCGCCGTATCCAGGGACTTGCGGTACTTCACCAGCATGTCCCGCGAGTAGTCGTTGCAGCGCTTGAGAAATTCCTCGACGATGTGCTTTTTCTCGTCAGCCGTTGCCATGCGGTCCTCCTTTTGGTTTGGCCGATATACTACGCCGTGATGAAATTCCGGGGGACACGACACGGAGTGCGCGCATGACTGCCTACCCTGACCTTGATACCTATCGCCGCTCCCTGTTCGACTACGAGGACGACCTGCTTCGCGGCATCATGCCGGCGGCGGTTGAGCGCGGAATGCCGGATATTTCCGTCAACGCCGAGACCGGGCAGGCGCTGAACCTCCTGGCGCGCACCATAGCAGCGCGCAGGATCCTGGAATTCGGGACCCTGGCCGGTTATTCGGGTATCTGGCTGGCACGGGCCTTGCCGCCCGATGGTCTGCTGGTCACCAACGAAAGGGAGCCCCTGCACGCCGAGGTCGCGGGCGAGAACTTTCGCCGTGCCGGCGTGGAGGACCGGGTAAAGATCGTGCTCGGCGGCGCGCTCGACGTAATGCCTCAACTGGCGGAATACGCGCCCTATGACCTGGTCTTCATCGACACCGCAAAGGAAATCTACAGCGATGCGCTGGACTTCGCTATGGAACACACCCGTCCCGGGGGGCTGATCCTCGGGGACAACACCAATTGTTTCGGCCATGGCCATGAAGAACTCGAGCCCGGACACCCCGCGTACGGCATACAGGTGTTCAACCGACGCATCGCAACCGACAAAAGGCTGCAATCAATGATCGTGCCGGTGGGCTCCTGGCTTTCCGTCTCTCGCGTCCTGCCGTGACACGACACCCGGCCCTGGCCTCAAAATGATTGCTTCCCGTTGGCCGGCGGCGATTCTTGTTGCTGCGCTGGTGTTCCTTGCCGCTTCGAAGGGCCCGGCGGGGGAAGTGCTGGAGGCCGCCGAAGGCGTTTACGTCGCAACCGGCTTCGGCCCTTCCAACTCCACCCTGATCGCTGGTACGGATGCGGCGATTCTGGTTGATGCGCATCATTCCGGCTTGGCGGCGGAAAGGGCGGCCGCAGCCTACCGCGAACGGGTGGATCTGCCGTTTGCGGCGGTGATCTATACCCACGGCGATCGCGATCACGTGTCGGGCGCTGCAGCGATTACCGGCCGCTACTTCGTCCCCGACGTGTATGCCCACGCTGATTTCCGGCTGCGCCGCCCGGTTACCGGCGTCGAGGCGCGCCTGTGGCGGCAGCGGCAAAAGGGTGTGCTGCTAAGCGATGAAGAGCGCGCCGCCACCGTCATCGATCCATTGCCGCAGGAAGAAGGCTCGCTGGACCGCTACCTGCCTCCCGACAAGCTGATTCACGGCGACCGCTATCGCATGCGCATAGACGGCATGGCGCTGGAACTGGTGGCGGCCCCGGGGGAAACCGGCGACCAGCTCTATGTATGGCTGCCGGAACGCAAGGTGCTGATCACAGGCGGCAACTTCTACCCGGCTTTCCCCGGCGACCTTGACGGGATCGGGAGCGCCGCCGCGGATCTCGAGGAGTGGGCGCGCAGTCTGGATCGCATGCGGGCGGAAGAGGCCGCGGTGCTGATCCCGGGGCACCTGCAACCCCTGTTCGGCGAGGCCGTGATCGATCTCGCGCTGGCCGACTATGCGGCAGCGCTTCGCTTTGTGCATGACGAAACCTTGCGCGGTATCGATGCCGGCCTGGGCCCGGATGAACTGGCCGCGGCGATACGCCTGCCGCGGGAGCTTGCATCCAGTCCGGTCCTGGCCCAGTCTCACGGCACGCTGGAATGGGCGGTTCGTTCCGTCTATGCGCGCCGGATGGGTTGGTTTGACGGCCAGCCCGGCAGTCTTGTGCCGCTGTCTCCCCGGACGCTGGCCTGGCGATTGCACGGGCTGGCCACGGGCAGTGTTTCGATGGACCAGGCGCTGGACAGCGCGCTGCTGCTGACCGATTACCGTTGGGCGGCGTATCTGGCGGATCAGCTGATGCTGATCGAGCCATTGGAGGAGCGCCACGTCGAACGCAAGGCGCAAGCGCTCGAGGGCATGGCACAAGGCCTGGAGAACCCCCAGGCGCGCAACTACCTGCTGTCCGCCGCGAAGGAACTGCGCCTCAACGGACCGTAAGCCACGCACCCGGGTCCCGCAGGGAAGAGGCGCTAAACTTGAGGGTCCGGTAAAAGAAGCAAGACGATGGTTGATCAGGTCCTGACCCGCATCTCCGCTGCGGAGCCGGATCGCGGCTGGCCGCTTGCGGCGCTGAGGCGTCCCGGCGTTCATGAATTCCTGGGGGAGCGGGGCGCCGGCCGGGCCGCGGCATTGTCGCTGCTTCTTTGCAATCTTGCGGAATTGCCGGGCGCATCGGACCGGTCCCTGGTCTGGGTGCAGACCCGGGCGTCCTCGCGCCGGTGGGGATTGCCGTTCGGCGACGGGCTCGAGTCCATCGGACTGAACCCGGACCGTTTGTTGCTGGTTGAGCCGGAGGATGAACGCGAATTGCTCTGGGCGCTTGAGCAGGCGCTGGATTGCTCCGGATTGCTGGCGGTTGTGGGCTGCCTGCCCGGGGTGGAGCGGCATTACGGCTTTACCCCGTCGCGGCGGCTGTCGCTTCGCGCCCTGCGCAACGGATCGAGAATTTTCCTGGCGCGCGGCGCCAGATTCCGCGCCGCCACCGCTGCACAAAGCCGCTGGCGGGTGGAACCGGCGCCAAGCGCGCCTTCCGGGCTCAACTGGCGCGGATACGAGTTGCCCGGTGCGCGAAGCTGGCGTGTGAGCCTTCTGCGGGCCCCCGGCAGAACGCCCGGCGTATGGAACATCGAGTGGAACGAGAATGAGAATCGCCTGTGTATGGCTGCATCGCCTGCTGAAGCAGCCGCCGTCCGCGCCGCCGGCTGAATCGGCCGAGCGGCTGCGCGCCGAGCGCCTTGAGCGCCTGGCCCGGGCCTGCTGGCGATTTACGCCCAGGATCGCACTTGCGCCACCGGACAGCCTGTTTCTGGATATCTCGGGTTCCGCGGCGCTTTTCGGCGGAGAAAACGGGCTGCTTTTAGAACTGCTGGCCGAACTGGAACGCAGCGGCGAGCCCGGGCGGGTTTGTCTGGCGGATACGCCCGGCGCCGCCTGGGCTGGTGTGCGTGTCGCCTCGGGGCCCCTGACCCGTCTCGCGCCCGATGCCGTGTATGAGGCCATGAGCGCCTGGCCGGTGGAAACGCTACGTCTTGAAGCGGAGGTTTGCGCCGTGCTGCGGGAACTGGGCCTGGACACGATCGGCGCCCTGGCGCGAATTCCGCCTGAATCCCTAAGGGCCCGGTTCGGGGCCGAGACGGCCTTGCGGCTACAACAGGCTACGGGTGAGGCCTCCGAACCCCTGGATTACCTGCCGCCGCCCAGGGAATTCAAGGCCCGGCTGGAATTCGACAGTCCCGTTGTGCTCCGGCAACCACTCCAGGCGGCGATCGTCGAACTGACCGTTCAGCTTTGCGCCCAACTGTCTGCTGCAGGCATGGGTTCGCGGCGTTTTGAATTGCAGTTGCACCGGTCCGACGGCCAATGCGCAAGGCGCGGGCTGCGCACGGCGCGGCTCATTCAACCGGCGCCTCAGCTTGCGGAACTGCTGGACGAGAAACTGCAGGGAAAACTGCCGAATATGGAACGTGGGGTGGGTTTTGACGCTGTCAGCCTGGTGGCTTACGACACCGAATCCGTCGTTGCCGAGCAGGCCGATTGGCTTTCCGGCGGCCCGGCCGGCAACCAGAAAGGCGATTTCGCCCGCCTGGTGGACCGGCTCTGCAGCCGCCTGGGGCCCTCGGCGGTCCGAATGCAGGCGCCGCAGGCCAGCTACCTGCCCGAGCAGCGGTGGCGGTTTGTTTCCGCCCTGGATTACCGCCCCACGGATTCCCTTTTCGAGCAGCGTGAGAGGGCATTGCGCGCTCCGTTGATGTTGCTGGAGGAAGCCGAGCCCGTGGATGCTGCCTCAACGGCAAGCGGCGGACCGCCGGCGTGGATACGGTGGCGGCGGAACCGGCACCTGCTGCGGCGCGCGCAGGGCCCGCGGCGTGTAGTGCCGGAGTGGTGGCGCAGTGACGAGCAGGGTGGCCGCGAATACTGGCTGGTGGAGGACGACCAGGGCCAGTGCTTTCATCTGTATCGCAAGCAGAAACCCGGTGATGAGACTCGTCGCTGGTACGTGCAGGCTCCGGCGGCCTGATCCGCCGGCTCCAGCGGTTCGATGAATCACGCCTACGCCGAGCTGGCGGCGGCAAGCAACTACTCCTTTCTTCGCGGCGCCTCGCACCCGTCGGAGATGGTTTCGAGGGCGGCGGAACTGGGCCTGGAGGCGATCGGGCTGGCTGATTGCAACAGTGTTTCCGGCGTGGTGCGGGCCCACACCGCGGCGCGCGAGGCGGGGATCCGCTTCCTGCCGGGCGCCCGCCTTCAGCCGCGCGATGGTCCCGAAGTCCTGTGCTATCCGTGTGACCGGGCAGCCTGGGGGCGTCTGTGCCGCCTACTCACTCTGGGCAAGCGCCGAACGGCCAAGGGGCAATGCGACTTCAGCCTGACGGAACTGTGCGGGCATGCCCAGGGGCAGCTGCTGCTGATCATTCCGCCGCGCCGCTTGCAGGACCTGTCCGGAGTGCGCCGCCTGACCAACGCCGGCGCCCTGCGCACAGGCCTGGCCGCACCGCTGTTGTTTGACGGCGGTGACGCTCTGCGGCTCAAGCGGATCGCGGAGTTGGCGGAAAAATGGTCGATACCCATGGTTGCGGTGGCCGATGCCTGGATGCACGCGCCGGAACGCAAGTCGATCGCCGACGTGCTGGTTTGCGTGCGCGAAGGCGTAACGATCGACACCGCCGGGTTTCGGCTGCAGGCCCACGCCGAGCGGCACCTGCGGGCAGGCGAGGAGATGTCGCGCTTGTACGAGGGCTATGAGCATGCCGTGGCTCGAAGTGTCGAGATGATGGAGCCTTGCCGATTCAGTCTCGATGAACTGCGCTACGAGTACCCGGACGAGCAGGCGCCCGAAGGCTATACACGCCAGCAATGGCTGGAGCATCTGACCTGGGAGTCGGCCGCCGAGCGCTATCCACAAGGGGTTCCGCCCAAGGTGCGCAAGATGCTCGCCCACGAGCTGGAATTGATTCGAGAGCTGGATTACGCGCCGTATTTCCTGACCATCTACGACCTGGTGCGTCACGCGAGAAGCGAAGGCATCCTGTGCCAGGGGCGGGGAAGCGCGGCGAATTCCGCGGTCTGCTATTGCCTGGGCATTACCGCAGTGGACCCGGCGAAGATCGATCTCCTGTTCGAGCGTTTTATCTCCAGCGACCGTGGCGAACCCCCGGACATCGATGTGGATTTCGAACATGAACGGCGCGAAGAGGTCATTCAATACCTGTATGGGCGCTACGGGCGGGAACGCGCGGGGCTGACCGCTACCGTTATCCACTACCGGCCGCGTAGCGCCCTGCGCGAGGTCGGCAAGGCGCTGGGTCTGCCCCACGCCACGCAGGATGTTCTGGCCGGCCGTATCTGGGGCCGCGAAGGTGGCTGGCCCGACGAGGCGCGCCTGCGCGCCCTGGGCCTGGATCCGGATCATCCGCGCCTGCGCCGGACAATTGCAATAGCCGCTGAACTTGTCGGGTTTCCGCGCCACCTTTCCCAGCACCCGGGCGGAATGGTGCTGACCAGTGGGCGGCTGGATGAAGTCGCGCCGATCTCCAACGCAGCGATGGCCGGTCGAACCATGATCGAATGGGACAAGAACGATCTCGACGATCTCGGAATGCTGAAGGTGGACGTGCTGGCCCTGGGCATGCTGACCTGCCTTAGAAAGTGCCTGGATCTGCTCGATCGGCACCACGGGCGGCCGCTGACGCTGGCTTCGATACCGGCGGAAGACCCCGGCGTATACGACATGCTTTGCAAGGCGGATTCGGTGGGCGTATTCCAGGTGGAAAGCCGGGCGCAGATGAGTTTCCTGCCCCGGATGCGGCCGCGCTGCTTCTACGACCTGGTGATCGAAGTGGCGATCGTGCGGCCGGGGCCGATACAGGGCAACATGGTGCATCCCTACCTGCGCCGCAGGCATGGCAAGGAACCGGTGTCCTATCCCTCGGAGGAATTGCGCCGGGTCCTGGCCAATACCCTGGGGGTGCCGCTGTTTCAGGAACAGGCCATGCGCATCGCGGTGGTGGCGGCCGGGTTCAGCCCGGCCCAGGCGGACGCGCTGCGGCGCTCCATGGCCACCTTCCGCCATACCGGCAGCGTGACGGAGTTTCGCGAGAAGTTCGTCGGCGGGATGACGCGGCGCGGTTATTCGCTGGAATTCGCGCAGCGTTGCTTCAGCCAGATCGAGGGGTTCGGCGAATACGGCTTTCCCGAGAGTCATGCTGCGTCCTTCGCGATCCTGGTCTATGCATCGGCATGGTTCAAGCACCACTACCCGGAAGTTTTCGCCTGCGCACTGCTGAACAGCCAGCCGATGGGCTTTTACGCGCCGGCGCAGATCGTGCGCGATGCTCGCGAGCATGGTGTGAACGTGCTGCCGGTGGATGTGAACGAGAGCGATGTGGATGCTGTGCTGGAGCCGGACCGTGACGGAAGCTTCGCCGTGCGCCTGGGTTTGCGGCAGGTGCGCGGTTTGAGTGCTGCCGCGGCGCAACGCCTGGTTGCGGAGCGCCATGAGAGATATCCGGACATTCCCGATTTGCGCCGGCGTGCAGTGCTGGACAAGGGCGCCTTGCGCTGCCTTGCGCGCGCCGACGCATTCGCATCCATGGAACTTGCTGGCCGCAAAGCCCTGTGGGAAGTCGAGCGCCTGCCCGTGGGACGGCCCTTGCCGCTGTTCGCCTCGGCCGGCCTGGACGAACTCCCCGGCGAGGAAGCCGCTCTGCTGCCGGCCGAGCCGCCAGGTGAGCGGGTGCTGCGCGACTACGGGGCGCTGGGCCTGAGCCTAAAAGGCCATCCGCTGGCATTTGCGCGGGCGCAGCTCTCGGCACTCGGGTATTGGACCGGGAACCGGGTCGCGGAGGCGGAAGCCGGCGAGTTGTGCGCCGCAGCCGGCCTGGTGCTGGTGCGGCAAGCGCCACACAGCGCCGAGGGCGTGGTATTCCTGACTCTGGAGGATGAAACCGGGGTGGTGAACGTGGTGACCTGGCCAAACGTCTTTCAGCGCTATCGCGACATCCTGATGTCTTCCGTGCTGCTGGGTGTTCGGGGCGAGGTGCAACGCGAGAACGACGTGATCCACCTGGTGGCGCGGCGCCTGGAAAATCTTTCCGAACTGCTGGGCAGCCTGGGCTCGGCGCCGGCGGCCGCGCCGCATACGGCGCGTTATGGTCCTCGCCTGGGCCGCGCCTGAAGTATCGGTGGTGCAAGGAATTTTGCTACAATCCGCAAGTTTGAGAGGCGAGCGGCTCGGCCGCGGGTTCACATTCTATGGTTGGTATTCGACTTTCCCGTCATGGGGCCAAGAAAAGGCCCTTTTATCACATCGTAGTAACCGACACGCGCAATAAGCGCAACGGGCGGTTTATCGAGCGCCTGGGTTTCTACAATCCGATTGCAGTCGGCGGCGAGCAGCCCTTGAAGCTGGCCCTGGATCGCGTGGATTATTGGCTGGGGCAGGGTGCACAACCCTCCGAGCGGGTTCGTCAATTGATCCGCCGCTCCCGCATGTCAGACGTCGCGACGCCCGATGTGCCGCAGGAAGCCGTATCAGCGGACGCCGCGCCTGAGAAGGCAGCGCCGGCGGAAGAGGAGGTGGCTGCCGCAGAAGAGGAGACCGTGGAAGCTCCGGAAGAAGCGGCTGCCGAGGAGACTACCGAAGAAGCAGCCCCTGAAGAAGCAGCTGCAGAGGAAGCCCCCGAAGAGACTGCCGCTGCCGACGAAGCTGAGCCCGAGACAGAGGCCGTTGCCCAGGAAGGGGGAGATTCTGAAGAGGCCGCGCCGGATGAAGACGGCGCGCAGGAAGATGGCGAAAACGCCGCCGAGACCGAAAAGGACTCAGGCTGAACCGACACGGCCCGAGAACGCTTCCCGCGAAGCGAACCTGATCCCGATGGGCCGCCTGGGCGCGGCCCGCGGACTGTCGGGTTGGCTCAGGGTGGTTTCCTATGCCGACCCACCGGAACAGCTTCAGCAGTACCGTCACTGGACGCTTGCCTTGAATGGTCGGCACAAGCAGGTGACCCTCGGGCGCCTGCGGTCCACCGGCAACGGTCTGGAATGTCATATTGAGGACATCGAGACGCGCGAGGCCGCCGAGGCGCTGAACGGAGCGGAGATTCACGTGCCCCGGGACGCGCTGCCGCCTACCGGAGAGGATGAGTGGTACTGGGCCGACCTCCAGGGCCTGGAAGTCCGTAACCTTGAGGGTGTGCGCCTGGGCGACGTGAGCGGTCTGATGGCTACCGGCGCCAACGACGTACTGATTGTGCAGGGGGAGCGGAAACGGCTGATCCCGTTTCTTCCGGGCAGCCGGGTGCGGGAAGTCGACCTGTCCGGGCGGCGCCTGGTCGTGGATTGGGACGCGGCGGACTAGGCACGATCAGAACGATGCGAATCACCACCATATGCCTGCATCCCGAGATGGTGCTCGACGCCTTCAAGGGCGGAGTATGCGGGCGCGCGCTCGAATCCGGCGTGGCTTCGCTCGAATGCGTAAACCCCCGGGATTTTGCCGCCGGGCCGCACCGACACGTTGATGACCGGCCCTACGGCGGCGGCCCCGGCATGGTCTTGTGCGCCGAACCGCTGCTGGCAGCCATCCGGGCCGTTCGGGCCGAGTCGCCGAAGGATGCGCCCGTCATCTTTCTTACACCCCAGGGCGAACGCTTCACCCAGCGCCACGCACAAGAACTGGCACAAGGTCCTGGAGTCGTGCTGGTTGCCGGGCGTTACGAAGGCATTGACGAGCGGGTGGTGGAAATGGAGGCCGACCGTGAGTTGTCGCTCGGAGATTTTGTCCTGAGTGGCGGTGAGTTGGCGGCTTGCGTGGTGATTGACGCGGTAGTGCGGTTGTTGCCCGGGGCGCTCGGTGACGAACGTTCGGCGGAGGAAGATTCGTTTTCCTCTGGTCTTCTTGATTTTCCGCAGTACACTCGTCCCTCCGTTGTGGAAGGCCGGGCGGCGCCCGAAGTGCTGTTGGGCGGTGATCATGACCGGGTACGCACCTGGCGGCTGAAGCAGTCTCTGGGTCGGACCTGGATGCGTCGGCCGGAATTGCTTTCACAGCGGCGCCTGGATGAACGGGAAAGCCGGCTCTTGCAGGAGTTTCAGTCGGAATTGCAGGCTGACTGCGAGCGCGAGGCGGGATCGTCAGGTGAACTTAAGGAACATTAGAATACGAGAATCCAGCGATGAGCAACATCATTCAAGAATTGGAAGCGGAGCAAGTCCGCACGGATCTTCCGGAATTTTCGCCGGGGGACACGGTTGTGGTGCAGGTGCGGGTGCGCGAGGGCCAGCGCCAGCGCTTGCAGGCATTCGAGGGCGTGGTCATCGCAATGCGCAACCGGGGGCTCAATTCCTCGTTTACCGTGCGCAAGATCTCGCATGGAGAAGGGGTTGAGCGCGTATTCCAGACCCACAGCCCGATGATCGCCGGAGTGACGGTCAAGCGCCGTGGCGATGTCCGGCGGGCCAAGCTTTACTATCTCCGGCAACGGCGCGGGCGGAGCGCGAGAATTCGCGAAAAGCTGTGAGGCTCGCCCGCCTCTGGCCTGTTCTTGCCGCCGCGGCAATGGGTCTGGCGGGTTGCGGCTCGCTGATCGAATCCGCCACCAGCGGGCTCACCGAACAACTGGGCGAGGCGGTATTGGAGCATGACGATCCGGAACTGGTCCGCGAGGCAACGCCCACGCTGCTGATCCTGATCGACAGTCTGGCGGCCGGGGATGCAGGCCCCGCGGTTCTCGGCTCCGCAGCACAGTTATATGCCGCTTACGGGGTGGTGTTCGTCAATAACCCCGAACGGGCCCGAAAGCTCACCCAGAGGGCCTACGACTACGGGAAACGGGCACTATGCGCTGCCGATCGCGCCGGCTGCGGCGTGGAATCGCTGGGATTCGCGGACTACGAGGCCCGTATCGGGAACTACCCGCCCGCCAGGGCGCAGGCCTTGTACGACTATGCCATCGGATACCTGGCGTGGGTGCAGGCCCGGGCCGACTATGACGCGCTGGCGCAGCTTCCCCGACTGCAGGTGGCGCTGAACCGCCTGCTGGCGATAGCGCCGCCGGAAATCGAGGGCCGGGCTCACATGTACCTGGGGACCTTGAGCTGTCTTCGCCCGGCCTCACTGGGTGGCGATCCCCAGGGCGGGATGCGCCATTTTGACGAGGCCCTGCGCATTACCGGACGCAAGGACCTGAGCGTTCACGTGGAATATGCGCGCAACTGCGCGCGACTGCTGTACGATCGCGAGCTGCACGACCGCTTGCTTGGGGAAGTGCTGGACGCCGAGGCGGACCAGCCAGGCCTGACCCTGTTCAATAACCTCGCCAAGGCCGATGCGAACGAATTGCTGGGCTCAGCCGATGATTACTTCTAGATTCACTTGCCGGCGCCTGGGCGCGGTGTTGCTGACGGCTCTGTTGGCGGCGGGGCCGGGCTGGGCGCAGACACTGAAGATCGCCACCGTCACTCCGGAAGGATCGGAGTGGATGCGCGACATGCGCGCGGCCGCGGCGGAGATTCAGGAGAAGACGGAAGGCCGGGTGAAGGTGAAGTTCTATGGCGGAGGAGTGCAGGGTGACGACCTGAGGGTCCTGCGCAAGATGCGTACCGGCCAATTGCAAGGCGCCGTGCTGACCTCCAGCGCACTCGCAGGCGCCTATCCGGATATCCTGCAATACGGGCTGCCGCTGTTGTTTCGCAACCGGGACGAGATGATGTTCGTGCGTCGCCACATCGATCCGATTATCGCCGCCGGCCTGCGCGAGAAGGGTTATGAGACCTTCGGCTTCGGCAGCCTGGGATTTGCCCGGATCATGTCGGGGAAGAGGCCCGTGGTCCGGCTGGAGGATGCCAGGGGCCTGGCGATCTGGGTCCCGAAGGGCGATAGCATCAGTGAGAATGCAATGCGCTCTATCGGCCTTGCACCCGTGTCGCTGCCGATTTCCGATGTCCTGGTCGGACTGGAGACGGGCCTCTTGGACATCGTCGTTACTCCGCCTTCCGGTGCGATTCTGCTGCAATGGCATACGCGATTGAACTATGTGGCGGATATTCCCGTGGTCTTCGCCTTCGGCCTGCTGGCCATGGACAAGCGTGCTTTCGGCAAACTGGCTCCGGACCATCAGGTGATCGTGCGGAAAGCCTTCACAAGACTGGCGACGCAACTGGACCTGCGGGACGTGGACGGAAACGCGGAAGCCGCCGCCGCCCTGAAAAAGTCCGGACTTGCTTATCTGGAGCCTACCCCGGAAGAGGTCCGCAGGTGGCAGCAGGCCTTTGAGGCAATTTTCCGGAAAATTGTGCGGGAAGCCGACATGTCGCCGGAGTTGCATGAGCGGATTTTGAAATTGCTGGAGCAATTCCGCGCCGATCAAGGCGCCGGCTGATGCCCGTGGGCCGGCCGGGCCAGGGCTAGGGCATTCCCCATGCTGGGCAGGGCCGCCAGAATTGCGGGGATGGTGCTGACCGGTCTGCTGGTCTTGTGCCTGACGGCCATGTTGCTGCTGGCCTCCGCACAGATTCTCTGGCGCAACGCCTTCAGCATGGCCATCCCCTACAGCGGCGACCTGCTGGAATGGCTGGTGCTGTGGATCGCCATGCTCGGCGCCATGGCGGCAAGCGCCGGAAGTCGCCACATTTCGATTGACGCGCTCTCGCACTTGCTATCGGACGAGGCCCGGCGGTGGGCCGGCATTGCTGTCCAGTTTTGCGCCATGTCGGTCTGCGTGGCCCTGCTGCTGATCACCGGGGCATACTGGCTGGACACCATGGGTTACGGCGAGACCACGCTGGGCGGAGTCCCCAGGTGGATCCTTGAGACCATACTTCCCGCCGCTTTTGCCGTCATGGCGGGCGCACATTTCTGTCACATGGTCTCGTTTGTTCGCCGCGGCCGTCTTGCCGCAAGCAAGGAGCCGGGTTTGCCGGCGCGAGGGGCCTGAGCGGAATGCACTGGATCCTTCTCGTCCTGCTGGCGATCCTGGGGGTGCCGCTTTTTGCGGTCATCGCCGCCGGCGCGATCCTGGGATACCTGCAGGCCGACATCCCCCTGGGGTCCATTGCCGTCGAAATCCTGGGCGTGGCCACGCTGCCGACGCTGGTCGCCATTCCCTTGTTCTGCTTTGCCGGCTACATTCTCGCGGAAAGCCCCGCACCGAAGCTGCTGGTGCGCTTGAGTCAGGCGCTCGTTGGGTGGATGCCCGGCGGACTGGCGGTGTTCGCGCTGGCCGTGTGCGCCTTGTTTACCGCCTTCACCGGCGCCTCGGGCATCACCATCATCGCGATGGGCGCGCTGCTCTACCCGGCGCTGAAACAGGCGCGGTACTCGGAACGTTTTTCCCTCGGGCTCGTTACCAGCGGCGGCAGTCTGGGATTGTTGTTCGCACCCTCCCTGCCGCTGATCCTCTACGGCGTGGTGTCCGAGACCCGGATCGATTCGCTTTTCCGGGCCGGAGTCCTGCCCGGCTTGCTGATGATCGTCCTGCTGTCCGCCTACTGCCTGTGGGTCAATCGCAGCGAGCGACAGCCTTTGACCAGTTTCGACTGGCGCGAAGTAGGCGCTGCGATCAAGGCGGCGGGATGGGAACTGCCACTCCCCTTTATTGTCCTGGGCGGCATCTACTCGGGCTATTTCGCAATTTCCGAGGCGGCCGCGGTCACGGCCCTGTACGTGGTGATCGTCGAAGTCTTCATTCGCCGGGCGATTCCATTGTCCCGGCTGCCCCTGATCATGCGCGATTCGATGACCCTGGTGGGCGGAATCCTGCTGATACTGGCGGTATCGCTGGCGTCCACCAACCTGATGATCGACACAGAAGTCCCGCAGCGCCTGTTGTCGGTGATCGGCGAAGCGGTGAGCGGTCCGCTGACCTTCATGCTGGCGCTGCTGCTTTTTTTGCTGATCCTGGGCGCTTTCCTGGATATCTTCTCGGCGATTGTGCTGGTGGTGCCGCTGATCCTGCCGATTGCGGCGCAATTCGGCGTCCACCCGGTTCATCTGGGCATCGTCTTCCTGGCCACCATGCAGCTGGGATATCTCACGCCCCCTGTGGGTCTGAACCTGTTTATCGCGAGCTACCGGTTCGAGCAGCCGATCGTTCGCGTGTACCTGGCCAGCCTGCCGTTTCTCCTGGTGCTGTTTGCGGCAGTCCTGCTGATCGCTTTCTGGCCGACTCTTTCTCTTTGGATGACTTGAACATGAAACAACAAACAACCCGTGCACTGGCCGTCGTGGCAGTGCTGCTCGCAGGCGCCGGCCCGGCCAGGGCGGACTTTGACTTGAGTGAAATCCGTTTGCCCCCCGGCTTCGAGATCGAGGAATACGTGACCGGCGTAAGAAATGCCAGAAGCATGGCGATCGGAGAGAACGGCACGCTGTTCATCGGCACGCGGCGGATCGGAAAGGTACATGCAGTCCGCGATCCCGGCGGACCGGACCAGGAAGTTCTTGAACTGGCCTCGCGACTCATCGACCCGAATGGCGTGGCAGTGCGTGGTTCTTCGCTGTTCGTGGCGGAAATACACCGAGTCCTGGAATACGAGAATGTCGAAGCACGCCTTGGGGAGCGGATTTCGCCGAAGGTCTTCCATGACGGAATGCCCACCGACAGGCACCACGGCTGGCGCGCCATGGGATTTGCGCCGGACGGTTGGCTGTATGTCGCCCAGGGAGCGCCCTGCAATGTCTGTGATACCTACGCCACGATTGACCGCATTCCCCCGCAAGGTGGAGAGCGCGAGGTCTGGGCGCGCGGCGTGCGCAACAGCGTGGGCCTGGCCTGGCACCCCGAAACAGGGGACCTGTGGTTCACGGAGAACGGCCGCGACTTGATGGGCGACGATATTCCGCCCTGCGAACTCAATCATGCGCCGCGTGCCGGGATGCATTTCGGGTTCCCGTTCTGCCATGGGACCGATATTCCCGACCCGGACCCGAAGTGGGGAGACCTGGGCGATTGCGCCTCGGCCACGCCTCCTGCACAGGAACTGGGGCCGCACGTGGCGCCCGTGGGCCTTGCCTTTTACACGGGCGACGCATTTCCGGCCGAGTACAAGGGACGCCTGTTTGTCGCCGAGCACGGAAGCTGGAACCGCAGCCGCAAGATCGGCTACCGCGTGATGATGCTGGAACTGGAGGGCGACAAGGTCGTGAGTTACGAACCGTTTGCCGAAGGATGGCTGCAAGTAGAGGAAACTACGGAAGGGGAGGAAACCACGTATCGCGAGGAAGTGCTGGGACGGCCGGCGTACGTGCTCGTGCATCCCGACGGCAGCCTGCTGATCAGCGACGATCAGCGCGGTGTGGTCTACCGGGTCCGTTATACCGGCGACTGAATGGGATATCCCGCCGATAGAGCCGCGCAGCGTCCATGTCGCGCAACGCAATGGCTTACACTAGTCGCCGCAAAAAATTGAGGAGCAAGTATTCATGGTGATGAAGTTTTTGGGCTATATCTGGACCGGTGTAGACGCTTTTCGCAAGGTGATCCACTTGGTCCTGATGATTTTCGTGTTTGTGCTGATACTGGCAGCGCTGGGATCAGGGAAAACTCCGCCGCAGATCACGCCGGGCACGGTGCTGAATCTGAATCTCTCGGGCGTCCTGGTGCATGAACTCTCGGCCGGCGAGCTGGATCTTGAATTGCAGCGCATGAACAATGAGCCTCCGCCCGAAACGCTGGTGCGGGACGTGGTGCGGGCGCTACGGCATGCGGCCGAGGACGAGCGAATCGTAGCCGTATTGCTGGACACCGACAGCTTTGCCGGCGGCGGCTTCACGAAGCTGCAGGACGTGGCCGCGGCGATCCGCGAATTCCGGGCGGCCGACAAGCCGGTGATCAGCTATTCGCGCGCCTTCAGCCAGTCCGACTACCTTCTTGCTTCGCAGGCCGACGAGGTCTACGTTCACGACCTGGGCGGCGTGGAAATCACCGGGTTCGGCCGCTGGCGGATGTACTTTGCGGAGGCCTTGAAGAAGCTGGACATCGACGCACATGTCTTCCGGGTGGCGGAATACAAGTCGTTCGTGGAGCCTTATTTCCGTGATGGAATGTCCGACGAGGACCGACAGAGTGCGGGGCAATGGCTGGGCGCCCTGTGGGCGGACTATCAGCGCGAAGTTACCGAGGCGCGCGGACTGGAGGCGGACGCGCTGGACCAGTTCGCGGCGGGCTTTACGCAAGCCCTGGTGGACGCGGAAGGGGACCTGGCGAAGGTCAACCTGGAAGCCGGCCTGGTGGATGGGATCCACAATGACGAAACTTTCCCGGCGTACCTGGAAGAGCGCTTCGGCGATACCGACGACGAGGAGTATAACAAGGTTGCCTTCGCCGATTACCTGGAAGTGGCCGATCGCGAGAATCCTCCGTATGAGGACAATGACAACCAGGTTGGGGTCGTGGCGGTAGCCGGTTCCATTGTTGACGGCGGCGCCGGACCGGGCACGGCCGGGGGCGACAGCATCGCCAAGCTGGTTCGACACGCCGCCGAGGAAGACTCCATCAAGGCCCTGGTGCTGCAGGTCGACAGCCCCGGCGGCAGCGCCTTTGCATCCGAAGTGATTTCCGCCGCGGTTGCCACGGTCTCCGATGCCGGCAAGCCTGTGGTGGTGTCCATGAGCAGCGTGGCGGCGTCCGGCGGTTACTACGTTTCGGCCGAGGCCGATGAAATCTGGGCCTACCCGGCTACGATTACGGGCTCCATCGGCGTGGGGGGCGTCCTGTTTACCGCGCCGCGGCTGTTTGAACGCCTGGGCCTGACCGAAGACGGCCTGGGAACGACGCCGCTTTCGGAACACTTTCTCCCGGGGCGCGACCTGCATGAGGACGCAGCGAGGCAAATGGAAGCGAGGATCGACCTGATTTACAAGCGATTTGTGGACCACGTCTCGAGGGGCCGCGCACTGAGCTTTGACGAGGTGGATGGAATAGCCCGGGGCCGGGTCTGGATCGGTACGGACGCTGCCTCCCTGAACCTGGTGGACCATCTGGGCACCACCGAGGACGCGATCGAGAGCGCCGCTTCGCTGGCCGGCCTGGAAGAAGGGAAGTACAGCGTTGCGCGGATCAAACGCAAGCGCCCCTTCTTCACCGGCTTGAACGACTTCCTGCAGATTCGCCTGGCAAGGCTCAAGTACCGCCTCGGTTTCCACCCGGAGCCGGACCGGTTCATGGATGCCGTGCAGCAGGCACGCAGCACCATTAACGCCGAGCTGGAGCGCCTGGCTTTGTTCAACGACCCGCGGGGGTACTACTACCTGTGCGGAGGGTGTACAGTGGACTGATCGCTGGCGCATGGTTCTACTGGAGACTGCATGCTGGTAGCGGAGAACATCACCTATAGCTACTGGGGCCAGGACCCGCCAGCGGTAAACCAGGCGAACGTCACCATATCGCCCGGCAGCATCGTTGCCCTGGTCGGGCCAAACGGCACCGGCAAGACCACCTTGATTCACTGCCTGGCCGGCCTGTTTGAACCTCACGCAGGTTCCGTCAGCCGGGAAGCCGAGGACATTCAGAGTGATCTGCGCGGTCACCGGGCCCGGACCGGGTATCTGTCCGAGCACTATGGGCTGTATTCGGGACTGACGGCGCGTCAGAGCATGGAATATGCAGCGCAAAGCCGCTCCCGCGCGTCTTCCGGGCTGAACTCAAGTGCCGCGCTCGCGGAGGCAATCGAACAGGTGGCTGAAGAGTGCAGGGTCGCCGATCTTCTGGACAAGGAACTGGATTCACTGTCGCGCGGGCAGCGTCAGCTACTGGCGATCGCCGAGGTGGAAGTCTCGCGCCCGCCCCTGTTGCTCCTCGACGAGCCCGCTTCGGGCCTGGATCCCGACCATCGCGAGGAGTTGGCCGCGTGGTTGGGGAAGCTGGGCGCAGAAGGCAGGGCGATCCTTGTTTCCTCGCACATCCTGGCCGAACTTGAGGAATACGCCACCGACCTGGTGGTGATGCAGGAAGGCGCCACGCTGGCGCAGCGAAGCGGATTGTCCCCGGGCAGTCTGCGCGACGTGTATCACGAAATGCGCGAACAGGCCCGCGGGGCGAGTCATGACTGAATTCCTGGCCCGCCTGAACCCGGAGCTGCTGCGCGGGTGGCGAGCGGAAACCACTCGGCTGCGCTTGATCATTACGTTGCTTTTGTCTGTTGGAGTGGCATGGTGTATCCAACTCGCCACGGACTGGATGACCCTGGGGCAGGTGGGAGCCTTGGCATTCGGGATCTTCAGTTTTGTCGTTACGCCCATCCGCATCGTCGGCGCGATAGCGGAGGAACATAACAGCCACACCTGGCAGCGGCAGCGCATGAGTGCGCTGAGTCCGACCCAGTTGATGCTGGGCAAGGCCTTTGGGGCCACCGCCCTTACCGATCTCGCGGCACTGTGCGCCCTGGTGTGCTGGGGACTGGGGGTATACCTGCCTTCAGAGACTCTGTTTACTCTGGACCAGTCGGCCGAGATCATGCAGCAGATACAAAGCGAGATCCAGTCCCGTTTTCCCGTGGATGCATGGCTCTTGATCTGCGCCAACCTTTTTGCCCGGTTCCTGGCCCTGGCCCTGGCGATCCGCAATTGCGACCGGTCGAAGGTGGCCCGCGGACGTTCCTTTGTCGTCGCCATTCTGCTTGCCCTGTTGTTGACCAGTCCGATTACGATCGTAAGAAGAGGATTGGCGGGCGGGGCGATGATGGGCCTCGACGCGTCGCCCTTGTGGTTCGGTATCGCGCCGATGGGACACGATGCGTTCTGGGTCGTCAGCGGGTTGGTATTGGTCGCAATTGCCGCATGCTGGTGCTGGTGCGCCGCACGCGAGACGCTGAGCACGGCCCGTCTTGCCGTAGAGGCTGTTGTGGTCGGACTCGGTGTGGGCCTGTGGTGGGCCGGCACGGCCTATGCGGCCGGGGAGGCAGCGGACTTCGTATTGATCGAAGCCGGCTACGGTCCCTGGCGGACTGCGACCGCAGCCATGCTGCTGGTTTTGGTCGCGGCCACGTATCTTTGGGGGGTATCGGAACGTGTGGACCGGCGCCGGGCGCGCGAATTCCTGACGGCTCCCACCTTGCGTGCGGCCCCCGCCTGGCTGCTGATCCTGCTTCTGGCAGTTGTCGCCGTCGTGGTCCACCTGGTTTCGGGAGTCTCCTCGCCTTCCGACAATCTCGGCTTTGCCCAGCTCAATTTCTGGGCCGTCAGCCTGCTCGGGTTCCTTGTGCGTGACATGGGAATTCTGTTCCTGGTGCTGGCGGGGCGGGTGCGCCGCTGGCCTGAACTGGCCGCCCTGGCATCCTGGCTGGTGCTGGGATTGTTTGTGCCTGGCGCGCTGAGCGGCGCAGGCGCCACCGCAGGAGGAATGGACCTTTACATCCTGTTTTCTCCCTTTGCTCTTCAGGAACCAACAAGTCACCTGGTTATCGGTGCGATTTCAGCCTGGCTGCAGGCTGGCCTGATGGTATCTTGGCTCCTTTGGCGGGGCCGCTCGGAGGTCAACTAGAAATATGTCACCTGCAACACGTAGAGCTTTTATCGGAGGGGCCGTCGCGGCGGCCGGAATGTCCAGCGCCGGTGCGCAAGAAGGCCCGGAAGACCGTGTACTGTTTGTGCTGGTTCACGGCACAGGCCACGGCGGCTGGTGCTGGAAATTCGTGCGCGACATCCTCCATGAGCGGGGACATCGTGTATACACACCCACCCTGACCGGCTGCGGGGAGCGTTCCCATTTGCTGCACCCGGAAATCGGGCTTGAGACCCACATCACGGACATCGTCAACGTGTTGGAGTGGGAAGAACTCGAGGACGTGGTGCTGGTGGGCCATTCCTACGGCGGTCTGGTGATTTCCGGTGTCGCGGACCGGCAAAAGGAGCGCTTGAAGCACCTCGTATATCTCGACGCAATCATTCCGCGCGATGGTGAGAGCCTTTTGACCGCCCGGCGGGACATCAGCGCCGAGGAAATGGCCGCGAACAAGGATCAGCTGCGCCGCATCGCGCCGGACGGTAACTACGTGGTGGGATTTTCCGCCGAACGCTTCGGTATTCCGCCGGAACCGGCCGATGTGGTCGCGTGGGTGGAACGGCGGCTGACCCCGCATCCGCTGAAGAGCTGGCTGGATCCCGTCCAGTTCGAAAACGGCGGAGAGGAAGGCGTTCCCTGCACCTTCATCAACTGCACCGAACCGCCAATGCCGGGCGCCGGCCTGAACAATCACGCCAAGTTTGCCCAGGAGGATCCCAATTGGCGCTATATCGAGCTCAAGACCGGCCATGACGCCATGGTTACGGAGCCGCAAGCATGCGCCGACCTGTTCCTTGAGGCCGCCCGATCGTCCTCGTGACACGACGCTAGTGCCGTGTCAAACAGATACCTTCGCATCAGCGCGTTCCCCATGGTATGTGGCAAGGCGCGTCCCCGCCGGGAATGGCGCCTCCCATTGCCAAGGGGCGCAACGCCGCCACAGGCCATGGGGAACGCGCCCTTCGGGAGCGAGCGGTGCGCGCCACTGCGGCGTTGCAGCCCTGGGCAATACGGCCAGTATTCCCTGCGGGCTGCGCCTTGCATTGGCCCGCACCGCTCGCTCTGATGCGAAGATATCTGTTTGACACGGCACTAGTCCTCCTTCCCGGCAAGGCGTGACCTTCGTACTCGTTCACGGCACGGGCCATGGCGGCTGGTGCTGGAAATTCGTGCGTGAAATCCTTGAGGCTCAAGGACATCGCGTATATACGCCTACACTGACCGGCTGCGGCGAGCGCTCTCACCTGCTGCATCCCGAGATCGGGCTGGATACCCACATTCAGGACATCGTCAACGTGCTGAAATGGGAAGAACTCGACGATGTGGTGCTGGTGGGCCATTCCTATGGCGGGTGCGTGATTTCCGGAGTGGCGGACCGGGCAAAGCACAAGCTGCGGCACCTGGTGTACCTGGACACGGTGGTCCTGCGCGACGGCGAGAGCCTGGTTTCTTCACGACGGCATGCCAGCAAGGAGGAAGTGGAGGCGGATATGGAGCGCCGGCGCCGCATGTCGCCCGACGGAAAGTACATCGTGGCCCGCTCGGGCGCGATGTACGGCATACCACCCGATCCCCCGGAAGTGCTCGCCTGGGTGGACCGGCGGCTTACTCCACATCCGCTCAAGAGCTGGCTGGATTCCGTACGTTTGGAAAACGGCGGAGATGAAGGCTTGCCGAGGACATTCATTCGCTGCACGAATCCTGAAATGCCCTACAGCGGAATAAGGGACCACGCCTTGTTCGCGAAAAACCACCCGGAATGGCGATACGAGGAGATGAGCACTGGTCACGACGCCATGGTTACGGAGCCGCGGGCCTGCGCGGAGTTGTTTTTGGCTGCTGCGAGTTCGTAGGAACGAGGGCGTCCCGCCCTCGTTCCCAGGGGGGTTACATGTTGCGGCGGTATTGACCGCCCACTTCGAACAGGGTGTCGGTAATCTGGCCCAGCGAGCAGCAGCGAACCGCGTCCATCAGGACTTCGAACACGTTCTCGCCACTCATCACGCTGTTCCGGAGCCGCTCCAGCATGGCCGGCGCCTCGCCCGCGCGGGCCGTGTGAAATTCCTGCAAGCGCCGGATCTGACCCTCCTTTTCCTCGGTAGTGGACCTTGCCAGGGGAATGGTCGTTGAGTCCGAGTCCGCCGGTTCGTCGCGAAGAAAGGTATTGACTCCGACGATAGGCAGGCTGCCGTCGTGCTTGCGCTGCTCGTATTCAAGCGATTCGTCCTGTATCCGTCCGCGCTGATAGCCGGTTTCCATTGCGCCCAGCACGCCGCCCCGCTCCGACAGGCGCTCGAACTCCCGGAGTACCTGTTCCTCCACCAGGTCCGTGAGTTCCTCGATGATGAAGGATCCCTGGTTGGGGTTTTCGCTCCTGGCCAGGCCCCATTCGCGATTGATGATGAGCTGGATCGCCACGGCGCGGCGCACGCTCTCCTCGGTGGGCGTAGTGATGGCTTCGTCGTAGGCGTTGGTGTGCTGGCTGTTGCAGTTGTCGTAGGCGCCGATCAGCGCCTGCAGCGTGGTGCGGATGTCATTGAATTCGATCTCCTGGGCGTGCAATGAGCGTCCCGAAGTCTGGACGTGGTACTTGAGTTTCTGGCTTCGCTCGTTGGCGCCGTAGCGGTCCCGCATCGCGACTGCCCAGATGCGCCGGGCGACGCGGCCCAGCACCGAGTATTCCGGGTCCATGCCGTTGGAGAAGAAGAACGAGAAATTCGGAGCGAATTCATCGATCTTCATTCCCCGCGCGAGGTAGGCTTCCACGTAGGTGAAGCCGTTCGCGAGAGTGAAGGCCAGTTGGCTGATCGGATTGGCGCCGGCTTCGGCAATGTGATAGCCGGAGATGGACACCGAATAGAAATGCCGCACCTGCTTGCGAGTGAAATATTCCTGGACATCACCCATCATCCTCAAGCTGAATTCGGTGGAGAAAATGCAGGTGTTCTGGCCCTGGTCCTCCTTGAGGATGTCCGCCTGGACGGTCCCGCGGACGCGTCTTAGCGCGTCACCCTTGATTTTTTCGGCTTCAAGGGAATCCGGTGGGCGTCCGTTCTCGGAAGTGAAGGCATCAGACTGCTGATCGATCGCCGTGTTAAGAAACATGGCCAGGATGGTCGGAGCCGGCCCGTTGATGGTCATTGAAACGGAGGTGGACGGGTTGCACAGTTCGAATCCCTGGTAGAGCACCTTCATGTCTTCCAGGGTTGCGATGGAAACGCCCGAATTGCCGACCTTTCCGTATATATCGGGGCGGTGGTGGGGGTCGAATCCATAGAGCGTCACGGAATCGAAGGCGGTGGACAGGCGTTTTGCCTCCGAGTGCCGCGAGAGATAGTGGAACCGGTGATTGGTGCGCGCTGCGTCGCCCTCGCCGGCGAACATCCGCAATGGCTCCTCGCCGCTGCGCTTGAAGGAAAAGACGCCGGCGGTGAACGGAAAGCGCCCGGGGAGATTCTCCCGCATCAGCCAGCGCAAAAGGTCGCCGTCGTCGCTGTAGCGGGGCAGGGCCACCTTTCGCAATTCGCTCCCGGACAAGGTGGTATGGACAAGCGAAGTGCGGACCTGGCCGCGATTCGTGTCCTGCCGGTGTTCGCTGCCGGAGTAGCTATCGCGAACACTCGGCCATTCATCGAGCAGCGCCCTCGCATCTTCGTTGAGCGCCGCGTCCCGCTCGCGCGCGAGCGACTCCAGGTCCGTTTGCGTTTGCTGTCCCGAAGGCCCGGCGGCATCGTGAAGCATCCGGAGTGCCTCGCGTAGCCTTTGCCGCTCGCGTGCTGCTTCACTCTGACGGGTCACGCGATCGTGATACGCCCGCACCGTTTCGGCAATTTCAGCCAGGTAGCGGGTGCGCTTGCCCGGGATTACGGCGGACGCCCGCGAAGACGCCCGCGTCGGGACCGGGGCCAGGAGCGGCTCGCCCCAGGCATCCAGGTGGTCCGCAAAACCCTTGTCGCGCAGGACCTTCAGCAAACCATGGAACAGGGCGGTCACGCCGTCATCGTTGACTCGGGAAGCGATTGCTCCGTAGACCGGCATCTTTTCGGGATCGGTCCCGAACGATTCCCAATTTCGGATCATCTGCTTGCGGACGTCCCGCAAGGCGTCCGCTGCGCCCTTGCGGTCGAACTTGTTGATCGTCACGACGTCGGCAAAATCCAGCATGTCGATCTTCTCGAGCTGGGTCGCCGCGCCGAATTCCGGAGTCATCACATACAGGCTGGCGTCCACGAAGGGCGTAATGGCAGCGTCACCCTGGCCGATCCCCGAGGTCTCGACAATGATCAGGTCGAAGCCGGCCAACTGGGTGGCTCTCAGGATCTCGGGCAGGGTGGCCGGGATTTCCCGCCCCGAGGTGCGGGTGCCGAGAGAGCGCATGTAGATGCCGGAGTGATTGATGGCGTTCATGCGGATGCGGTCGCCGAGCAACGCCCCGCCGGTTCGCCGGCGGGTGGGGTCCACCGCGATCAGGGCGATGCGCAGGCGATTGTCGAAGCTGAGCCGCAAGCGCCGCACCAGCTCGTCGGTAAGCGAGGACTTGCCTGAACCTCCGGTTCCGGTGATCCCGAGAACCGGGGCTGATCGGGTCGCTTCCGGCCAATCGCCCGGGTCGGCCAATCCACGCTCGATGCAGGTGATGGCGCGGCTCAGGGCGCCGAAATCACCGGCTTTGAGATCGTCCATGGACACGGACAGCATCCCCTTGTCGAATGCCTTGCGTGCCTGGCGGAACACATCGACGACCATGCCCTTGAGACCCATCCTCTGACCGTCTTCCGGCGTGTAGATGCGGGCAATCCCGTATTCGTGCAGTTCCCGGACTTCTTCGGGAATGATGACGCCGCCGCCACCACCGAAGACCCGTATATTGCCGGCGCCGCGCTCGCGCAGCATGTCCAGCGCGTACTTGAAGTATTCGAGGTGACCGCCCTGGTAGGAACTCAATGCAATGGCATGCACGTCCTCATGAATGGCGGCGGTAACGACTTCCTCGACGGAACGGTTGTGTCCCAGATGCACGACCTCGGCGCCGGCCGCCTGCAGCAGGCGCCGCACCACGTTGATCGCGGCGTCGTGGCCGTCAAAAAGGCTCGCGGCGGTTACGAATCTGAGCGGGAAGCCTTTCTGGGGGGAAGAGCGTCGAAGTTTCTGCGTCTTACGAGTTTCCGTGTGCGTGTCCATTGCATTGCCAGGGTTGTCCTTACATCAGGCCGGCTTCGAGCTGGGCTGCTTCGGACATCATGCTCTGGTTCCAGGGAGGGTCGAACACCAACTCAACGGCGACTTCCTTGACCGTCGGAATCAGGCCGATCTTCTCGCGCACGTCCTCCACCAGGATTTCACCCATGCCGCAGCCGGGCGCGGTCAGTGTCATTTCCACGGCCACGTCGCGCCTGCCGTCCTCACGCCGTTTGACTTCGCAGAAATAGATCAGGCCCAGATCAACGATGTTGACCGGGATTTCCGGGTCGTAGCAGGTCTTCATCTGCTCCCAGACCACGGCTTCCACGTCCGAGTCGCCCGCGTTCGCCGGCAGTTTCGGGGGCTCTACGGGTTTCTTGCCCAGCGCGTCGGCGTCGAATCCGGCGATGCGGTAGAGCCATCCATCGACGTATACGGTGAAGCTGCCCCCCAGGGACTGGGTGATGAACACCAGCTGGCCCGCGCGCAACTGGGCCTCCTCGCCTGCGGGAATGATGACCGCCTTGCAGTCGCGGGTCAGCGTTACCGGTTCGCTCTGGTTTCCGAACATGGGATTACTCGGTGCTCACGGTGGCCACCTCGCCTTCCAGCGCAGCGGCGAATGTCCGCCACGGCAGCGTGACGCAGCGGATGCGGGAAGGGTAGGCCCGAACGCTTCCAAGGGCGACGATATCGCCCAGGTCGTTGAGGCCGTTCTTCGCTCCCGGCTTGAATGCCGCGAGCACCTCTTCCGCCCGGTGCCTTGCTTCGCTTTCCGCTTCGCCGCTGACAAGTTCGGTCATCATGGACGCGGAGGCCAGGCAGATCGCGCAGCCGGCCGCCTCGAAGCTGATCTCGGCGATATGGGGGATGCCCTCCTTCCCGGGGGATTCGCGCAGGTATACGGTGATCTTGTCGCCGCACAGGGGATTGAAGCCCTGTGCGACCCGGTCGGCTTGTTCGATCGCGCGGAAATTGCGTGGCGAGCGGCAGTGTTCCAGCACCGTGCGCTGATAGAGGCTTTGCAGGTCCGTATCCATCGTCTCAGCCGAACAGTTTGCGTGCGGTCCCGATTCCGCTCACAAGGCGGTCCACCTCATCAGAGGTGTTGTAGAACGCAAAGGAGGCGCGCGCCGTGCCCGGAAGGCCGAAACGGTCCATGAGCGGCATCGCGCAATGGTGGCCGGCCCGTATCGCTACGCCCTCGTGATCCAGCACTGTTCCGAGGTCATGCGGATGAATGTCGTCAATCACGAACGAGATTACCGCCGACTTGGGGGGCGCCGTGCCTATGATCCGAAGCCCGGGAACCGCCTGAAGGCGCTCGGTGGCGTAATCCAGCAGTTGGTGTTCCAGCGCCGCAAGGCGGGAAAGTCCATGGCCGGCAAGGTAGTCGATGGCTGCGCCCAGGGCGATGGCGCCGGAAATATTGGGTGTTCCGGCCTCGAACTTGTGGGGCGGCCTGTTGTAGGTGGTGCCGTCGAAACGCACTTCCAGGATCATCTCGCCGCCGCCCATAAACGGTGGAAGATCGTTCAGCCACGGTTTACGGGCGTAGAGTGCCCCGATGCCGGTGGGCGCGTACATCTTGTGGCCGGAGAGCGCATAGAAGTCGCAGCCCAGTTCCTGCATATCCAGTGGAAGGTGTCCAGCGGCCTGGGCGCCGTCGATCAGGATCGGGATGCCGGTCTCGCGCGCCATCTGGCAGATTTCGGCCACCGGGTTGATCACGCCCATCGCATTGGACACGTGAGTTACCGCTATCAGGCTGAGCCTGGGGCTGATCAGGCCGCGAAAGGCGTCGAGGTCCAGCGCTCCCGAGTCGAGCACCGGCGCGACCTTCAGACGCGCGCCGGTGCGCTGGCAAAGCTGCTGCCACGGCACGATATTGGAATGGTGCTCCATCCCGGTCAGCAGGATCTCCGAGCTGGAATCCATGCGTTCGTCCATGCAGCGCGCCACCAGGTTGATCGCCTCGGTAGCTCCGCGGGTAAACACGATCTCTTCGCTGGCAGCGGCGTTCAGCCAGGCCCGGGTGCGCTCACGTGCACCTTCGAAGGCGGCCGTGGCCTTGTCGGAGCGTGTGTGCACGCCGCGGTGCACGTTGGCGTGCATATCAATCTCGTAATCTGTCACGGCGTCCATCACCGCTTGCGGACGCTGCGTGGAGGCAGCGTTGTCGAGGTAAGCCAGCGGTTTGTCCTGCACCCGGGTAGCCAGGCTGGGAAAATCTACGCGAAGGGCCTCGGCCGACAACGGTTTCTGGACTTCAGCGAGTACGGCGGCAGGACTGCTCATTGCTTTCAGGCGGCCAGTTCAAGTGGCGCAGTATCGTTCAGGGCCCGAGCCAGCATGCCGTTGGCCATTTCCGCAGCTTCAGCCAGGTCGATTGCTCCGCTGATTCGCGATGCAAATGCACGCACCAGCATCGCGCGGGCCTGCTCCGGCGACATGCCGCGGGTGCGGAGGTAAAACAGAGCGGCCTCGTCCAGCGCGCCGGTGGCCGCGCCATGAGCGCATTGCACTTCGTCGGCATAGACCTCGAGTTCCGGGCGGGTTTCCATTTGCGCCGACTCGTCCAGCAGCAGATTGTCGTTTCTAAGCCGGGCATCGGCTCCCTGGCCTTCGGGCACGATCAGGATCTTTCCGGCAAAGCGGCCATTGGCTCCGGGGCCGAGAACACATCGGCAGAGACTATTGCTTTGGGCGTTTTCTGCATGATGGGCGATTTCCAGGTCCAGCTCGGCCTGCCGGCCCGCTTCCATCATCATCAGCGCGTTGTGCCGGAAACGGGAACGCGTGCCTTCCATGTGGGTCCGCAGGAATTCGCGGTCGCTGGCGGCGCCGGATCCCACGCGGGTGTATTCCAGTTCCGCGTCAGCGGCCAGGCGCACCTGGCGGTCGATTTCGAAACGGCCGTCTCCGGCGTCATCCACAACGGCCACGTGTCGCATTCTGGCGCCGCTGCCGAGTTCCAGTTCCACTTTCAGTTGTATCTCGCAATCTCCGCTGCCCTGGTGAAGTTCCTGCAGCTCCAGATTGGCGCCGGGCTCCAGCCTTATGCGCAAGGCATGCGATTCCTGGTCTCCCGGTCGGTAATCGATGCGGAGCACTTCCGAGCGGCGTTTGCCGGCGGCAACGACGATTTCCGACAGCGGTCCGGTCATGCCGCTTCCGGCAGGAAGGCTTCGTATCCCGAAGCCTCCAGCTCGCTCACCAGCTCGGCCCCTCCGGTACGGGCAATGCGCCCGCCTGCCAGCACATGTACCTGGTCCGGCGACACAAGGTTGAGAATCCGTTCGTAGTGCGTAATCAGCACGAAGGCGCGTTTCCCGTCCCGCAACGCCCGGATGCCCGCTGCCACCACCTTGAGTGCGTCGATGTCCAGCCCCGAGTCGGTCTCGTCCAGCACCGCCAGCCTGGGCTGCAGCACCGCGAGTTGCAGAATTTCATTGCGCTTCTTTTCGCCGCCCGAAAAACCTTCGTTGACGCCGCGTTTGAGCAGCTCCGGCTTCAGCTTGAGACGAGCCGCTTCCTGGCGGGCCTGCTTGAGGAAGGCAGCGGCGTTGATTTCATCCTGTCCCGCCGCCTTGCGCTGGGCGTTTACGGCCGAACGCAGCAAGTACATATTGCTGACGCCCGGTATCTCGACCGGGTATTGAAACCCCAGGAACAGGCCTTTGCAGGCCCGTTCTTCGGGACTCATATCCAGCAGGTCGTCGCCGTCCATCAGCACGCGGCCGCCGGCAATCTCGTAGCCGTCGCGCCCGGCAAGCGTTTGCGCCAGGGTGCTCTTGCCGGCGCCGTTGGGGCCCATGATCGCGTGCACTTCTCCGGCCCTGACCTGAAGCGAGAGGCCGCTCAAGATCTCCTTGTCGTCGACACGGACCCGCAGGTCACGGATATCCAGCAGGGGCGCGCTCATCCGATCGCTCCTTCGAGGCTCACATTCATCAGCGCTTGCGCCTCGACAGCAAATTCCATCGGCAGCATGTTGAACACCTGCTTGCAGAATCCGTTGACGATCAGGTTGACGGCGTCTTCTTCATCCAGACCGCGCTGGCGGCAATAGAACAACTGGTCCTCGGATATCCGCGAGGTGGTCGCTTCATGTTCCACCACGGCCTGCGGATGCGCTATGTCCATGTGCGGGAAGGTGTGGGCACCGCAGTCATGGCCGATCAGAAGCGAGTCGCACTGGGTGCGGTTGCGGGCCCCTTCGGCCCTGGGGAATACCTTGACCAGGCCGCGATAGGTGTTCTGGGCGCGGCCGGCGGAGATGCCCTTGCTCAGTATGTTGCTGCTGGTGTTGCGGCCGATGTGGATCATCTTGGTGCCGGTGTCGGCCTGCTGGTAGTTATTGGTCACGGCCACCGAATAGAACTCGCCGGTGGAGTTGTCGCCGCGCAGGATGCAACTGGGATATTTCCAGGTGATGGCCGAACCGGCCTCCACCTGGGTCCAGGAGATCGAGGAGTTGTCGCCCCGGCAGTCTCCGCGCTTGGTCACGAAGTTGTAAATCCCGCCGCGGCCGTTCTCGTCGCCGGGATACCAGTTCTGCACCGTCGAATACTTGATTCGCGCGTCCTTGAGCGCCACCAGCTCGACGACTGCCGCGTGCAACTGGTTCTCGTCGCGCATCGGCGCCGTGCAGCCCTCCAGGTAGCTCACCTCGCTGCCCTCGTCGGCAATGATCAGGGTGCGTTCGAACTGGCCCGTGTTCTGCTCGTTGATGCGGAAATACGTGGAGAGCTCCATCGGGCAGCGGGTGTTCTTTGGAATGTAGACGAATGAGCCGTCGGTGAACACGGCCGAATTGAGCGCCGCAAAATAGTTGTCGCGATAGGGCACCACGGTGCCGAGATACTTGCGCACCAGTTCCGGGTGCTCGCGCACCGCCTCGGAAAACGAACAGAAGATCACCCCGGCCTCGGCCAGGCGGCTCTTGAAAGTGGTTGCCACCGACACGCTGTCAAACACCGCATCTACCGCGACGCCTGCCAGACGGGCCCGTTCGTGCAAGGGAATACCCAGCTTGTCGTAGGTTTCCAGAAGCCGCGGGTCCACTTCATCCAGACTCTTGGGCGCGTCCTTGGCCGGTCCCGGAGCGGAGTAGTAGGAAATCGACTGGTAGTCGATCGGCGGAATGTTCAGCTTGGCCCAGGACGGCTCTTTCGCCTGGAGCCAGTAGCGGTAGGCCCGCAGGCGCCAGTCGAGCAAGAATTCCGGCTCTTCCTTGCGCGCCGAAATTATCCGTATGACGTCTTCGTCCAGGCCCGGAGGCAGGGTGTCGGATTCGATGTCGGTAACGAAGCCGTGCCGGTACTTGCGCTGCAGCAGCTCGCGCACTTCCGGGTTGCGGTCGGCGACCTGGCTCATCGTCCCATCCTCGCGGTCAGGTCGGCCGCAAGTTTTGGAGTGCTAAAGCTCGGCGCAGAGCGCCTGAGATCGGCCAGCGTCACTTCGGTGAGCGCACCACGAATCGCACGATTGATCTGCTGCCAGGCGCCGCCAACGGAGCAAAACAGTTCGAGGTCGCACTGGCCCTCGGCGTGACTGCATTCCGTAAGCGCCATCGGTCCTTCCAGCGCCTCAAGGATCTCTGCGGCATTGATGTCCCGGGCAGGACGCGCAAGGCGGTAACCCCCGGTGGCGCCACGCTCGGAAAGAACCAGGCCGCCTCCGGCCAGCTGCTTGAGCAGCTTCTGCGCCGTGGGCGGCCTGAGCCCGGTGGCCTGGGCAATGCGCTTGGCGGAAAGCGATTGTTCATCGCCCTTTGCCAGGCAGCCAAGAATCATGGTCCCGTAGTCGGTAAGCCTGCTTACTCTGAGCATCTTCGCGCTCCAGATCGAATCAGGACTATTTTAGTCCAAAATGCGATTCACGGGCGATTCTGTGAGTCAATTCTTCCCTCCTGTATTGATCAGGGGGCCTTATATGGTCATTTAGGCCCGTAAATACCTTAATATAGTCCGGATGGAACGCATGAGTCTGTTGGAAGATCTGATCAGGGAACCTTTTGGAGCCTCCGCAGCCCGCGAGTTGTGCCGCAGGAGCGGCCTTTTTCAGCCGGGCTGGCTGTACAGGCGCATCGAAATCAGCGAGACGATGCGAAGGGAATTTGTCCGGCAGGGCGGGGCTTCGGGCACCACGAACGCCGCCGTGGCTACTGTATTGAAGAAGTGGCTCCTGACGCGCGCCAGTCCCTTTCGAAGAGAAATGCGGGGACGCTACCGGTACCTTGGTATTGAGAGGGAGATCAGGCAATACCAGGGAACGGGTGTTGGAGGGTCCGCCGTGCGTGATGCCCCAGTGGATGACGGGCTGACTCCGGAACTCGAAATCGGCGCCGGCCCCTGCGAGGTGTACGCCTGGTGTATACCCGGATACAGGGTAAGTGGCGACGGTCGCTGGCCGATAAGAGTTGGCAGGGCCGGAATCGAAGGGTTCGGAAGCCGGTTGCGCGACTTTCGGGAAATTCTTCCGGAAAGGCCCCGCTACCTGCTGCGGCTTGGATGCGCCGACGATGCCGAAGCGCGCAGAAGGGAGAGGCTGCTGCATGCGTGGTTCAAAGACCACGGGCAACAGCTTGAGGAGGCATGGGGGAATGAATGGTATCTGACCAATTCCGGCGAGATTGACGAAGCGATACAACACCTCATGGGGACGGAGCTGCATGTCGGCAGCACAGATCTCCATGAGGAGGAACGGAAATTTGCAGAAGCGTTCAAAGACGTCACAGACGAGGACTGGGCAAAGCTCCCAGACGACCTGAGCGACCGGCTTGACGAGTATCTGTATGACATCGACCCGCGATGAAGACCGTATTCGCTGACACTGCCTATTGGATTGCCATGGCCCGGCCGCGCGATCAATGGCGCTCGGCGGTGCGGAATGCGCTGCGGCAGTTGGGTCAAATCAGGATCGTCACCACCGACGAAGTCCTGACCGAGTTCCTTGCCAGTCTATCCCGGGGAGGGCCACGGGTTCGACTGGCCGCCGCTCGCAGGGTGCGGGCGCTCCAGTCTGATTCCAGCGTGCGCGTCGTGCCTCAGTCCAGAGCGTCGTTTCGCAAGGCGCTGGATCGCTACGAGGCGCGTGGTGACAAGGGCTACAGTCTCCAGGATTGCGTATCGATGAACGTCATGGAGGCTCAGTCGATCACCGAAGTTCTGACCAACGACCATCATTTCGAACAGGAAGGTTTCACCGTACTCATGAAACGAAGCAGCGCCCGGTCTTCACAGCCCAACCGGGCCGGCTGACCAGGGAATCTGCCGGACTTCCAATTCTCCCTGTCAAGCGATCGGGATTGCATTTCGGCCAATCCGGCATTCAGTGTGGACGATTGTGCGGGAATGTCGCGTCAGAACCCGGTGCGGCGGACGAATTCGCCCGCTTTCATGATGATCGGGATGTTGTTCGCGTTGCCGAACAGGCTCAGGTCCTTCATCGGGTCGCCTTCCAGCACCAGCAGGTCGGCGTGCGCATTCGGAGCAATGCAGCCGAGATTGCCTTCCTCGCGCAGGATCTCGGCATTGACGGAAGTGGCCGAGCGCAGCACCTCCGCGGGCGGGTGGACCTCGCCACGGTAGGCGAACTCCCTGCCTTGCAGTTTCATGTATTCGTGCCCCAGGAGATCGGACCCCAGGCCCAGCTTGACCCCGTGGCGCGCGCAGGTCTCCATTGCGGCGAGCATGGTCTCGTGGACGCGCAAAATCTTGCCGTGGCTGCTCGACGGCAGGCCAAGCTGTCCGGAGTAGTCCTTGATCACATGCATTACGGACAGGGTCGGGACTACGTAGGCGCCGGCCTTGACGATGGCCTCGGCCGTGTCATCGAGGATTTCCGAGCCGTGTTCGATCGTGCGCACCCCCAGATCCGCGCATCGGCGGGCGCCGTCGTCGGTATGGCAATGCGCCATCACGTAGGTGCGCCGGGAAGCGGCTTCTTCGACCGCCGCGAGCACCTCTTCGTCGGAATATTGCGGCATCCACAGGGGATCGGTGGGCGAGACCACCCCGCCTGAGATGAAGATCTTGATCTGGTGGGCGCCCTTGCGCAGTTCCTCGCGAACCGCCTTGCGCACTTCGTCCGGGCCGTCGGCGGTTACGGTAAGGCTTCCCATATAGGCGCAAGCGCAGGCCGAGGCTTCGATCTGGTCGCCGGGGCGCATGTCGCCATGCCCGCCGGTCTGTGACAGGGCGCGCCCAGGGTAGAACAGGCGCGGGCCTTCGATCAGCCCTTGCTCCAGCGCCATCCATAGGCCGATGTCGCCGCCTGCCGCATCCCGAATGGTGGTGAACCCTCGATGCAGCGTGTCCCGCATCGTCTTGGCGCCGTGTTGGGCCAGCAATTCGCGCGGCATGCGGTCGAGTTCGTAGAAGCTGAAGCTGACGCCGTAAGCGTGAAAATGACAGTCGATCAGCCCGGGCATCAGCACCCGCCCGCCGCAATCGACAACTTGCGCGCCTGCAGGCGGCTTGCCGCTCATCGGCGCCAGAGCCTTGATCCGGCCGTCTTCAATCACTACCCGGTGGTCCTCGATGTAGTCGGGTCCGTGGCCATCGAATATGCGGCAGTTGTCGAATACGGTAATGCTCATGTGACGCGCTCTTGGTAGTGGTGGCAAAGGGTCAGTGGAACCTGTTGGCAGTGCCGATTATCACCCAGGTGCTCCTCCCGTGGAGCGAGGGCTGGAAGCTCTCGTTCCCAGGGGGCAGGGTGGCGGGTTTTTGGACGAATGAATACACTACGCGCGATAACAGGGAGATCAGCAAATGACGAACGCAGACCTCGCAGCAATAGCTCAGGCAATGGTCGCTCCGGGGAAGGGCATTCTGGCGGCCGACGAGAGCACACCTACGATCGGCAAACGCTTTGCGGGTATCGGGGCGGAATCCACCGAGCCCTTGCGCCGCGACTATCGCTCGATGCTGTTCTCGGCGCCTTCGGCGGACCAATACATCAGCGGGGTCATTCTCTTTGACGAGACCTTGCGCCAGGCGATGCCGGATGGTCAGCCCATCCCGCAATACCTGGCGGGTCGCGGCATGATCCCGGGTATCAAGGTGGACAAGGGAGCAAAACCGCTTGCGGGTTGTCCCCGCGAGAAAGTCACCGAGGGACTGGACGGTTTGCGCGAGCGCCTGGCCGAGTATCGGGGCCTGGGGGCGCAATTCGCCAAGTGGCGGGCCGTCATCGCCATCGGCGAAGGCGCGCCCAGCGACTGCTGCGTGCATGCGAACGCCCACGCGCTGGCCCGCTATGCGGCCCTGTGCCAGGAAGCCGGGCTGGTTCCTATCGTGGAGCCGGAAGTGCTGATGGACGGACCGCATCCCATTTCCCGCTGCGAGCAGGTCACCGGCGCGGTGCTTGAGCATGTTTTCGATGAGTTGGAGCGGCATCGAGTTGAGTTGGAAGGGATCGTGCTCAAGCCCAACATGGTCGTTTCCGGAACCGAGTGCCCCGCCCAGGCCGGCGTGGAAGCGGTGGCGGAGGCTACCTTGCGAACCCTGAAGGCCTGTGTGCCGGCAGCGGTGCCGGGCATTGCCTTCTTGTCCGGCGGGCAGTCCGCGGAGGACGCGACCGCCCATTTGAGCGCGATGAACGCAAGCGGGCCGCATCCCTGGCAGGTGTCGTTCTCCTACGGCCGCGCGCTTCAGGCGCCGGCCCTGACGGCGTGGGGCGGCAAGCCCGACCAATTGTCCGACGCGCAGCGCGCCTTCGGTGAGCGCGCCCGGCTGAACGGGCTGGCCCGGCGGGGAGAGTACCGCCCGGAACTGGAAGCGGCTTAGTAGAGTCCTAGTTTCGCGCAATGCCGCGTAGCGGCGGGATCAGGTAGTACAGGATCAGGTATGCGATCATTGAGCCCGCTAGACCTGACAACGCTGGTACGAGCCATTCGGGTGCGTACTGGTAACTCAACAGTCCCACGGGGTAGGCAAGAAGCGCAGCCCAATTGACGAAAGGCAGACGCAGATCATTTGCGGGATCCATTTTTGCCCTTGCCACAAGATAATAGTGGGCGATTACCGGGCCGATTAAGGGCGGTACCAGCGCGGCCAGTGCCTCGATCCATACTCCGAAGTACTTATAGATCACGAGTCCCACAGCTGTACCAAGGAGCCCGCAGATTACAGTCATGGCTCTTCGGGGGCGGCGCATGATGCTTGAGGTCTGAATTACCGGCAAGTACAGGTTTGCGTCGCCAGTCGTCCAAAGTGCAATACTCATCCCTATTACCCCGAGCCAGGCGATTAATCCGGCTTGCTCACGCAAGTAGGAAGTGAAATCTCCACTCCCTCCGTACATTACACCGCCGAGAGCGCCAACAATTTGCAAGAACCATTGTGCGACGATCAGCACAATGAACGGAATTGCTATGGCAACCCAGGCGCGCTTGGCGAAACGTGTGTATTCCGCCATTACAACTGCACCTACAATCCACGATCCGATTACGAGGTTTACGCCGTAGAGCACGCTCTTGGGATCCTCGGAAGCTGCGGCTTTCTCGGAGGATATTGCAAGGAATGCATCCCATCCGCCTGCTTGGCCCACATTCAGGTCGATCGTGTAGAGTCCCACTCCCACAAGGACAACAACGGATGGAACGCTGACCCATTCCAGCGCCCTGACCCCGTAGTAGGTCGTAACGGTAAAGAGCAAGCCGGCCAAGATAGCGACCGCGTAGAAAGCAGGAGAATCAAAGGATTGGGTCCAAGCAAAGCCAAACGCACCAACTACTATTCCCTGCCAAATGATCGTCAATATTGCGATGAACAGGACTGGGATATAAGCACCAAGGCGGCCGTACACCAACCGGTATAGCAATCCACTATTGCAAGCGGTCTTGTAACCCATGTAGCCGACCACCGCCCCAATCACGAAGTTGGCCAGATTGCCGAAAAAGGATGCTTGGACGGCGTCGGGCCAAAAGGTCATTCCTTTACCCAATTCGCCGCCGGTGAGCAGCCCGGTCACGAGGAAGCCCCAGCCGAAGGCCAGCGTCAACAGCGGCAGCGTGTTACGGCGCTGGCTGTCGCTGAGCGGCGTAAGCGGGTTGTCCGCGCTTCGCTGCTCCTCCTCGGGATTCAGTGTCCACCATTCCTTCAGGCGATTGGTCATATCCAGGTACCCCCTCTATCCTCGCCGTTCCGATGAGTCCTCATCGGATTCCTCGTCCTGTTCCCTTTCGCGCCTGCCGCCTTTCTCCGCCATCGTTTCCACCTGCTCAAGGCGGGCCTCGATGCGGCTGCGGCGTACGTCATCGGCGTACTCTGCGGCCTTCAGCGCAAGTTGCAACTGGGTATGCGCGCTGTTGAGGTTGCGGCGCATGAGCTCATATTCGGCCATGAAGTAATGCGCATCGGCCACCTGGCCCGATTCGCCGCTGGCCTGGGCAAGCAAGCGCGTGGTCTCCAGGTTGAGCTTGTCCTCGATCAGATAGTCCATGAGGAGCTTCCGGGCGCTTTGTGCCTGGCCCTCCGAGATAAGCACTTCCGCGTATCGGTGCGCCAGGCTGACATTGCCCGGGAACAAGGCCAGCGCCAGCTCGAATTCGCGCCGGGCATCCGCTGAATTACCTGCTGCCGCGAGGGCACGGGCCAGGGCAATTCGCATCGGAATGGAGTTCGGATACTCGGCCCGGAGATTCCGCAAAATAATCAGCGCCTCGTTCGGCTCGCCTGCCTCGATCAGCGCCAGCGCCTCTCCGTAGAACTTGCCGACGTCCGCCATTGTTTCCTGCAGTGGCTGCCCCCGAAATCTCCGCAATGCCTCTTCGGGGCTGGAACTGCCCAGCAAGCGCGCCTGGGCCCGCGCCAGGTAATAGCCGAGACTGCTGTCGACCTGCCGAATCATGTATGGGGCGATCCGATTGCGCGCCTCTGCAATGCGGTTTACGCCCACCGGATGAGTGCGCACAATCTCCGGTATCGCCGCCGAGGCAAGCGATTCCTTGCGCGACATGGTCTCGAAGAACGAGGGGAGTCCGCGGGGGTCGAAATCCGCCGCATACAGAGTCCCGATTCCGATTCGGTCGGCCTCATATTCATGCGCGCGCGTAAAGTTGATCTGCCGCTGCTGGGCCATTCCCTGGCTGGCCATCAGCGCGCCGGGCACCACGTCGTCGCCGCCGCCCAGCAAGCCTCCGACCAGCAGTGTGCCGATCAGCACCGCCATCGACATCAGCCCGGTACCCCTCATGGACTGTATCTGGCGCGATATATGCTGCTGCGTGACGTGCGCTACTTCGTGCGCCAGCACGCCTGCCAGCTCGCTCTCATTGGCGGTCGCCTCAATCAGCCCGGTGTGGACGCCGATATAGCCGCCGGGCAGGGCGAACGCGTTGATCGACGCGTCCTTTACCACGAAGAAATGGAATCGGTATTCACCGTCTTGCGCCTGGTAAGCCAGCCGCCGTCCGACGTTGCCCACGTATTCATTGATTTCCGGGTCGGTGACCAGCTTCCCGGCGCGTCGAATCTGCTCGATTACGCCAAGCGCGATTTCCCGTTCCTGATCACGGGTCAGTACCGCGTCCGCGAGGCTGCCCATATCGGGAAGGTCCTGCCCCGGCTGCATCTGGGCGGCGGCCGGCAGCGTCTGCAGGCTGAACAGCACCAGCAGCGCCGCGCAGGCGGCGCGTTGCGCTGATGAGTGCCGCGGGGTGTTCACAAGGAGCGGACAGCCTCCAGTACTTCGTCGGCGTGCCCCTTCACCTTGACCTTGCGCCATTCGCGCCGCAATACCCCATTCTCGTCAATCAGGAAGGTGCTGCGCTCAATGCCCATGTACTTGCGTCCGTACATGCTTTTTTCCTTGATCACGCCATAGGCATTGCACAGCGTTTCTTCGGGATCCGAGAGCAGGTCGAACGGGAAGTCGTACTTGCCGCGAAAATTGTTGTGCGATCGGATGGACTCACGCGAAACGCCCAGGATGACGGCATTGGCGCCGCCGAATTCATCGTGCAGGTCGCGAAAGTTCTGGCCTTCGAGCGTGCATCCCGAAGTGTTGTCCTTGGGATAGAAGTAAAGAATCAGCTTGCGCCCCTTGAGGTCTCCCAGGGTTTGCTGGCCGCCGGATGTACTGGCCGAATCAAAGTCCGGCGCCGGCGCGCCGATTTCGGTCGTGCTCATTCATCTTCTCCTTGCAATGGGTTCATTGGTCGGCTAGCCGTGGATCGGTTCGATGACAGCGTCCAGGTTGTTCTTGTCGCAGAAGTCATGAAACTCTTCGCGCAGCATGGCGATGCCAACGTCCCGCGGGACATGCACCTCCAGGCGAACCGCCAGCATCGCCGCGCCCGTGCTTGGAGCATTGTAGCGCCGCGCATGAACCTCGGCGACGGACAACTCGCGTCTTGCAAAGAAGCTTACCAGCGCCAGGACCAGGTTCTCGCGCTCCAGCGCCACGGCTTCCACATGATAGGGGGCTGCCGGCGTTTCAGCCTCCTGCGTGGTCGTTTCGCTGAGCGAAATCTGGCAGCCCGTGCGCTTGCTGTAGCCCTCCAGCGCCGCGCGCACCTTGTTCATCGCGTGCCAGTTTCCGTTGACCAGCAGGAGGGCGCCAAAGCTGTTCCCCATTTGTGTCATACGGGCGTCCCGGATGTCTCCACCGGCTTCGCTGACCACCTCGCTGAGTTCGCGTGCCGATGCCCCATCCACCGCGCCCAACGCGGATATCGCCAGTAGTTTTTCCATGCTTCGACTAGCTTACACGAACCCCTCCAGCAGCCCCTGGAATGCAGGGATCGTCCGGGGAAGGTCTCCCGGGAAGGAGCACATCCTGTCCTCCCGCGAGGGCTGGGAGCACTCGTTCCCGGGGTTTTTCACTGTGAGGTAGCGCAGCATGATTGGCGGGGCGATAAAATGCCACGCCGTTATGCGTGGAAGTCTTGTAGCGCTGGTTACGCCCATGAACGCCGACGGCGCCGTGGACTATCCGGCCGTCGACCGCTTGATCGATTGGCACGTCGAGGCCGGCACCAGCGCCCTGGTCATCGCCGGGACCACCGGCGAGGCGGCCACGTTGACCCATGAGGAGCACGCGGACCTCATCCGCCATGCAGCCAGTCAGGCTGGGGGACGGATTCCGGTTGTCGCGGGCACCGGGTCCAATTCCACCGCGCAGACCATTGCGCTGTCCGTGGCCGTGTCCAGCGCGGAAATCGCCGCCTACCTCGTGGTGACGCCCTATTACAACAAGCCGACCCAGGAAGGCATGGCCCGGCACTTCACGGCCATAGCGGACGCCATTGAGCAACCGCTGATCCTCTACAATGTTCCCGGCAGGACCGGAGTGGATCTGTTGCCCGAGACAGTCGGCCGCCTGGCCGAGCACCCGCGGATCGCGGCATGCAAGGAAGCAACCGGAGAGGTGGAGCGGGCAGGGCGCCTGCGAAAGCTGTGTGGAGAGGAGTTTTCCTTGTATAGCGGTGATGATGCGACAGCGAGGGCTTTCATGCTTGCCGGCGGCGACGGCGTGATTTCGGTCACTTCCAACGTGGCGCCGGAGCAGATGGCGCGCATGAGCATGGCCGCGCTGTCCGGGGACAAGGCGAGCGCCGAGCTCCTGGACGCGCCATTGTCCGAAATGCACGATGCGCTGTTCGTGGAATCCAACCCGATACCGGTGAAATGGGTGCTGAATCGCATGAACAGGATCAAGAACGGGATCCGTCTCCCATTGACCTGGCTGTCGGAACCGCATCACGAGCGCCTGGCGAGCGCCATGGCGAAAGCAGGGGTATTGTGATGAAGCACTTGTTTGGAGGTACGGGAATTGCAGCGTTTGCCCTTGTATTGCAGGGGTGCACGCTGTTCGGTGGCGGCACGCCTCCGTGCGAGAAGCCGCAGGAGTACCAGGATGCCGAGGCCGCTAACCCGCTGATCGCTGCGGAAGGACTGGAAACTCCTCAGGCCTTCGGAAATCTCGAGATTCCAGAGGGCGAAGTGCTCGAAGGGCAGGCCCGGCGCGCCAACGGTGACTGCCTGGAACTGCCACCGCAGATCAAGAAGGCGGATTCCGGCCGATGACAGAATTTGGGAGAGGTGGCCGAGTGGACGAAGGCGCCTGATTGGAGTTCAGGTATACGGTCATACCGTATCGTGGGTTCGAATCCCACCCTCTCCGCCAAATAACAATTATAAGTAATTGATATTATGGAATTATTAAGGAAATATTTGTTGGGTTATCACTAGGAATATCATAAGTAATGCTCGACTGTTCTTGAGTTGGTTCAAGTGGGTGCAGGGACTGCATTTGCCGCATTCACCCTACTGACTGACGATTGGAGGAATGTAAGAGCGCATCGACAATTGCGTTCAACAATGGAGACATGTGATCGCGGTAAGCCAAACGTTGCGTTGCAATCGGTTGATCTGATCAATTCGCTAAGTTCGGTTCATCCAAACTGAAAACGACGTCCTTCCAGGTTTGTCAGAAATCGCATCCGATGTGGCTCAGTTTTTGGGAGTACCCTCATCCGCAGTGTGTCACGCGCACGGTTGTCTCGTGGTATGGGTCTTCGGGGTCTTTGGGACGGTTCCTGGCGCGTTGTGAGGGTGTGTACAGATCGGCGGGGTAGGTTTCCGGCAGCTGTCCTGCCTTTCTTGAATTCAGTCGCTGGAATCCAGTGGTTTGCGCGCCAGGGAAAAGAACATCGGCGTGAAGATTCCGGATTAGCCGCCTTCAACGAGCGTGTCCGCCCCCCAGTTCAGGAACGTACTGACCGCCTGCGCGCCCTTCGGAGCCAGCCGCAACTTTTCGGCAACCCGCAGCGTCAGATTGGTGAGCGCACGGCCGAGGGGCGTGCGCGGCAAACTTGCAAGGCTTAAGTCCCGCCCTTGCAATGGCCGGTACCAGGGCGTTTCCGGATCCGACTCGGGGGCAAGGTCGCGCGCTTCCAGCAGATCGAACCCGGCGGCGCCCAGCGCGTCGCAGACTTCCGTCGTGCTGGCGATTTCAGGCAGTCCCGACCCGGTCATGATTCCTTCCTTGATTTGCATGTGTCGCACGCTCGAAGGATCAAAAACGTCGGTCACACACCACTCGTAGCACGCGAAACCGGCTCCGGGACGCAGAACGCGGAAGATTTCGCTGTACGCCGCGATCTTGTCCGGTGCGTGGGGCATCGCTTCGATACTGATGGCGCCATCGAAGTGGTTGTCGTCCTCCGGGATCCGCATGTAGTCGCCTTGAATGAAACGGCACAACGCCTCGACATCCCGGTTGTGCACTTTCGCACGTTTGATCTGGTAGGCGTTGTTGTTGATCCCGACAAAACTGGCGCCGCAATACTGGGCCAGATTGCCCATGGGGCCGCCCACGCCACAACCGGCATCGAGAATCTGCATTCCCGGTTTCAGTGACAGCTTATCGGCCAGGAAATGCTGGTGGCGCAGCTGCGACGCCTTGAAGCTCTCACCCCGCCGGCGGGGAGCGAAGTGGAAGCTCTTGCCCCAACCCCACTCGTAGAAATCGGTCGCGAGGTCGTAGTAGTGATTGACGAGCTGCCTGTACCTTTCCTTCTTGTGCTCAATACCGGCATCGTGGAGCCCGGTGTAGTCATCCACCACCGACTTCACTTCGTCCCGCGTGAGGCTCCCAAGGGAACGGGATCGTTTGGCCATTTTCGCATCCACTGCCGCACCTTCGGATGTGTCGGTCGTAAGGCTACCGGATTGTATCCCGCCTCCGTACGCAGGGTCTCGGTCGCTGCATGCGCAACGCGCGCATGGCACGCTACAATGCATACGCCGCCAGACGGGGCAGTGTCAGTGCGGGGTCACATGTCCGAAAGCCGCGCCAGACGAGATCAATTCCTTGGTGAATTCATGTCCAGCAATCGCGGACTCGTCATCGCTGGATTTGCGGTCCCCGCCTGCTTCGTCTACCGCAATGTTGAGAAGTTCAGAAAACGGATAGGCCGGACTTTGAGGAACGCCAACGCCGAGCACGACGATGCCGTCAGGGCGATCCGGGCTCATGTGCGGGCTGGCTACGCCAGCTGCAAGCTCACGTGCACCGTGCGTAAGCCGTGGAAATCGATGTCGGTGCGAACCGCCGAGTTCAAGAAGGAAATTCACCAGGTCCCCATCAACCTCTGCAGTATTCTCTGCCGCCGAAATTTTGCACAATAATTGTGTTGCGCTTGAATTCGGGGAACTGATCATGAAGAACTTGTTTGCACTGTGCGCCCTTCCGGCTTTCGCGGTGATTCTTGCGGAGGCGGCGCCGGGGCAGGAACCGGGGGAGGTTTTCTCCGATGCGCTTCAGGCGGGCGGGCGCGGTCCCGAGATGGTGGTGATACCCGCCGGCAGTTTCGAGATGGGCTGCGTGTCGGGCGAGGAGTGTTACGAGGATGAGATGCCGGTTCATCCTGTAACAATCCCGCTGCCTTTTGCCGTATCGAAGCATGAGATCATGTTCGAGGACTACGACCGCTTTACGGACCCCGACAAGGTGGAGGACGAGGGCTGGGGCCGCGGGCGGCAGCCGGTGGTCAACGTGTCATGGAATGACGCCCGGGAATACGTGGCCTGGTTGTCGTCTGAGACCGGGCAGACGTACCGCCTGTTGACGGAGGCCGAATGGGAATATGCCGCCCGGGCGGGATCGACGACCCAGTTCAGCTGGGGAAGCGAAATCGGTCAGGGGAAAGCGAATTGTGGTGGCTGCACCACCCAATGGGACTTCATTCAGACAGCCCCGGTAGGATCATTCGAGGCCAACGCGTTTGGTTTGCACGAAATGCATGGCAACGTCTGGGAGTGGGTTGAGGACTGCTGGAATGAGGACTACTCGGGCGCTCCTTCGAATGGAGAGGCGTGGCTCAGCGGCGATTGCTCCCAGCGGGTTTTGCGTGGTGGCTCCTACGACGACTTTCCCTACGACTTGCGCTCTGCGGTTCGCTTCGCAAGTGCAGCCGACGACCGCAGCGGCAGCCTCGGTTTCCGGGTTGCCCGGACCCTCGCTCCCTGACAATGATTCACAAGCCCCGGTTCGCGGCGCACATCACGCGGCGCGATTTCGTCAATGGCATGGCTGCTGGCGCCGGCGCCGCCTTGACGGCCGGTGCTATTCCCACCTACGGACAGACGGAATCCGGTTCCCCCGGGCTATCTCCGGGAGCGGACTGGTATGGGTATGGCGGTGTCGGACCGTTCCGTGATTCGCATGGCAATACCCCGGAAGTCGTCGACACGGCGCATCGAGTCCTCGATCGGAGATTTCCGACCGATCTTTCGCAATTGGAGTCGGTCGAAGAATTCGATCTGGTAATCGTCGGCGGAGGTATGGCCGGTCTGGGCGCGGCGCTTGAGTTTGACCGGCGGCGCAAGGACGGGCAGACCTGCCTCCTGCTGGACAACCATCCCATGATCGGCGGGGAGGCCAAGGAAAACGAGTTCCTCGTGAACGGCGAGCGGCTGATTGCGCCTCAGGGCGCAAACGGGTTCTTCGTGCCGGAACCCGCGGCGGACATCAGAGCTTCCGGCCGTGACTCGTACTATTACGCTCTGCTCGACATCCCCAGGGAATTCACTTATCCCGCGTGGTCAACGGACCACAAGCCACTCAAGTTTTGCCAGGATAACTACGGCTACCTGGTAGCCGGACTGAAGCACAACACGAGTGTCGGGCATTTCTTCGGCAATGGCCCCAACGGATCCGGCTCCTGGGCCGTCGACATGTTTAAGCGACAGCTTGCCAATACCCCGCTTTCCGACACGGCGCGAAGGGACCTTCTTGCGTGGTTCCAATCGGGAGCTACCCGCCAATTCGATTCGCCGGATCAGGCACGCCGCGTACTCGACACCATGTCTTATCAGGAGTTTCTCGGCAGGGAACTGAAGCTCGGCGACGAGGGAATGCGCTACGCGGACCTGTTTCTGGCATCTGCATGCGGGTTGGGGAGCGACAGCGTGTCGGCGTATGCTGCCTGGCAGTTGCCGATGCCGGGCCTCTTCGGGCCGATGCCGGCGGGCACCCGCCGGGTCTCATTTCCCGGCGGAAATTCCGGCTTCGTCCGATATTTTCTAAAGCGCCTGATCCCGGATGCCGTCGAGGGCCGCGCAAATTTCGAAGACATCATTACCCGTCCGATCAAACCTGGCGCTCTGGATCGAGCCAGCCAACCGATACGCATGCGGACGAGCTCGACGGCATTGTTTGTCTCGCACGACGGAGCTGCAAGCGAAGCGGGTTCCGTGTCCGTGGTTTACGCACGCGACGGGCAATACCACGGAATCAAGGCCAAGGCCGTGGTGATGGCGACGGGGAGCTGGATCAACCGATACATCATTCATGACTTGCCGCCGTCGTATCGGGAGGCTTGCGAGAGTTTCGTCCACGCGCCATTTCTTGTTGCCAACGTCGCGCTGACGAACTGGCGTTTTCTTTACAAGCTCGGCGTAACGGCCGCGATCTGGGACAAGCAGGACGACGGATTCGGCTTTACCTGCAACATCCGCAGCCCCATGCACGTGGGAGACTACCGGCCGCCACTGGATCCGGACAAGCCGGTGGTTCTTTCCTTCTACACGCCCTTCCACTCGCCGGGTCTGGACCCTGTCGCGCAGGTCACGCTCGGCCGTGCGGAATTGCTGAGCACTTCCTACCCGGACTACGAGCGGAAGATACTTCGGCAGATGATGCGACTATTCGGTTCAAGCGGATTCGATCCGGCTGTCGATGTGGCCGGTGTCATACTCAATCGCTGGGGCCACGCCTATTCCGTCCCGTACCCCGGCTTTTATGGGGGCGCAGACGGTTCGGCGCCGCGCGATACACTTCGGAAGAACTTCGGGCGTATTGCCTTCGCTCATTCCGAACTGGATGGCCTTCAGCACTATGGGCCGGCGGCGGACGAAGGCCGCAGGGCATATCGGCAGTTGGCGGACGCGCTCTGAGTTGAGCCGGCTTCGCTCAATATGCGGGCGTGCTTGCCTGCGGGATTTTGTGTACGCTTCCTGCCGATAGCTACGTGGGTGGTGCTTGAGTCCGGGAGATCTGGATCATGAAGAAGATGGTGACGCTGTGCGCCCTTATCGCTCCGGCGGGATCTTTCGTGGCCAATGCGATTGGCTTGCACGAAATGCACGGCAATGTATGGGAGTGGGTTGAGAATTGCTGGAGTGAGAATTATTCCGGCGCCCCTGCGAATGGAGATGCCTGGATCAGCGGCGCATCCCCTGCGATCTTGATGCCCAGGAGGTTGACGTAGTGAGCATAAACGCGGAACTGTTGCCTTTTCTCGATCAATTCCCGCAGCTGGAATTGACGAAGGAAAATCTCAGGCAGACGCGACGTGAATTGGACCGGATGTCGCTGGAGGCCGCGGCCGTGATTGAGGGATACGATCATGTCAGTGTTGCTGACGAGACAATTGCTGGACCATCCCCCGATCAGACCCTGCGACTTCGGCTGTATTCGGGTCCTGATGCGCCCGGATCGCGGCCGTGCCTGTTGTGGATCCACGGCGGGGGCTACATTCTGGGTTGTCCCGAGATGGACGAGTTGCTTTTGTGCCGCATGGTCGATGAGCTCGGCTGTCTGATTGTGTCGGTCGACTATCGGTTGGCGCCCGAGCACCCTTATCCGGCGGCTCTCGACGACTGCGATGCTGCGTTGGGCTGGATTCTTGAGAATGCCGCCGCGCTTTCCATAGAAACTCAATCGCTCGCACTCGGCGGCGCCAGCGCCGGCGGTGGCCTGGCGGCTGCGCTGGCCTTGCGGTGCCGGGACCAGCGGCCGGGCGCCATTACGTATCAATGCCTCATCTATCCGATGCTCGATCACCGCAACGTAAGAGCCGCGCCAGGGCCTGGTACTGATTTTTGGCTGTGGGGCAGGGACCACAACCGATTCGCATGGGAAGTCTATTTGAGTCCCAACGACTTCTCTCAAAGGGTCTCCCCGTTCGCATCGCCGGCGAGAGCGCAACAACTCGATGGCCTGCCACCAACTTACCTGTGCATCGGCGATCAGGACCTGTTCTACGAAGAATCTCTCGAGTACGCAAGCCGCCTGCGCGCGAGCAACGTGCCGGTAGACCTGCACAAAGTCCCGGGCGCGCCACATGGCTTCGACAGGTTACCGACTCGTTTAGGCGAACAGGAGCTGCGCCGCCGCTTCAAAGCGCTCGCCCAACATTTCGCGGTCGGTGGCTGAACCGCATCCCGCCACAACAGCAATCGGCATAGCCTTCGGCACTGAATCACCATGTGCAAGATACCCAGAGTCAGGCTCCCGCTGATCGTACTGCTCGTGGGTGTTTTTGTACTCGGAGGGTGTGAGAACAGGGACGAACAGGTGGTCACGGAGTATTCCTCTGTTGATGACCCGGGCTGGCCCACTTATGCCGGTCAGGAGAGCGGCACGCGCTATTCGCCCCTGAACCTGATCAATCGCTCCAATGTGGACGATCTCGAAATTGCCTGGACCTACAACACCGGTCACCTGGAACGGGCGCCGCATCTGTACGGCACGGTGGGCTTTCAGACGACGCCGATACTGTTGCCGGAGGAGGCAGGGCGCCACCTGGTGCTGTGCGATCCGTTCAATCGGATCATTGCACTGGATCCGGCGACCGGGCTCAAGCGGTGGGAGTTTGACCCCGAGATCGACCTCACGCCCTATGCCGGGCGTTTCAATTGCCGCGGCGTGACCTACTGGCGCGATCCTCAAGCGCCGGAAGAAGCGGCTTGTGCCCACCGCCTGTTGCTGGCCACGAACGACCGGCGACTGGCGGCCATCGATGCCCGCGATGGCGCGTCCTGCGCGGACTTTGGGGAGAACGGCTTTGTCGACGTAACGCCGGTCATCATGCAGTTGCAGCCGACCAATCAGCTCCTCACGATGCAGCTGAACTCGCCGGTCGCGGTCGTCAACGGCGTGATCATTGTCGGCGGTACCGCGGACAAGTTCAAGGACGCCAGTTCAATGAGCGGCGCAGTGCGCGCCTTCAGTGCGCGCACGGGCGAGCACTTGTGGACCTTCGACACGCTGAAGCGGGAACCCGAGGACGACCCCCAAAGCACGCCTTATCACGTCGGTGGCGCCAACGCGTGGATCAACATGACATGGGACAGTGAGCACGATCTGGTGTTCATTCCAACGGCCAGTCCGGCGCCGAATTTCTATGGGGGCAACAGGCCCGGCAACAACCTGTATGCGAACTCGCTTATCGTGCTTCGCGCCGCAACGGGTGAACTCGTGTGGCATTACCAGATGCTTCATCACGACCTGTGGGACTGGGACCTGCCCACCAGCCCCATTCTGGCCGAGATCACGCACGACGGCGAACAGGTGCCGGTGGTGATGCAACTGACCAAGCAGGGCATGGTGTTCACGTTCCATCGCTATACCGGCGAGCCTTTCTTCGAGATCGAGGAACGGCCCGTGCCAACGGACGGAATGCCCGATGACGAGGTATCGCCTACGCAGCCGTTTCCGGTCAAGCCGCCGCCGCTGGTCAGGCAGGGAATCTCGCCGGAGGACGCCTGGGGCATCACCCCGTACGACAGGAACAAGTGCCGCGAAATGATCGAATCGATGCGTCACGGTCCGATCTTCACGCCTCCCAACACGACCACAACCCTGATGATGCCGAACGTCGGCGGCGGCATGAACTGGGGCGGGGGCGCCTTCGACCCGAACGGGAATATCCTGGTGACTCCCGTTGGTCAGACTCCCTACCGGGTTCGGCTGATACCCAACGAGGAAATCGATCCGGAAGCAGCCCGCGTTCCTACGTCGGGCCTGCCGATCGGGCCGCCCGGGTTCATCAGGGGGACGGATTACGGCCTGGAACAGGGGCCGCTTGTCTCGCCGTTCATGATGCCTTGCACCAAGCCTCCGTGGGCCAAACTGGTGGCGGTGGATATGCGTGAGGGAACGATCAAGTGGGAAGTGCCTTTTGGCCTCATCGACAAGCTGGCGCCAGTCCCCGTTCCGTTTCGCTGGGGTACGCCGTTTGCCGGCGGACCGGTCGCCACCGGAGGGGGCCTGGTGTTTATCGGCGCCACGGCTGACGAGCGGTTCCGCGCTTACGACATCGAGACCGGCGAGCTGCTATGGGAGTTCGAGGGTCCCACATCCGCCAACGCCACGCCCATGACCTATATGGCCGGCGGCAAACAATACGTGGTTGTGGCCACCGGCGGGCACAACTGGGTCTATCCGTACAAAAAAGGCGACTCGGTAGTGGCCTACAGCCTGCCTGACTGAATATGGAAGCGGATTTCTGGCTCAAGAAATGGGAACTGGGTGAGACCGGCTTTCACCAGGAGTCGATCAATGAGATGCTGCAGGCCTGGTGGCCTTCAGTGGAGGCGCCGGCGGGCAGTGCCGTGCTGGTGCCGTTGTGCGGCAAGTCATTGGACATGCGTTGGCTGGCGGAGCAGGGACACAAAGTGGTTGGTGTGGAAGTGAGCCCGGTAGCCTGCGAGGCATTCTTCGACGGGCTCCAGTTGAAGCCGGACATAGAAAAGGCTGGAGCGTTTCGCAGCTACAGCGCTGGTCCCTACCGGGTCTTGCAAGGTGATTTCTTTGCCGCCACCGCCGCGGATGTGGCACCGGTTGCATCTTTTTATGACCGTGCCGCGCTGGTAGCCATGCCTCCGGAAATGCAGCCGGACTATACGCGCCAGCTCTTGAGCCTGCTTCCGCCGGGTGCAGTGGGATTGATCAATTGCCTGGAATACCCGCCCGAAGTCATGGATGGTCCGCCGTTTTCCATCGGCCAGGCCAGTCTCCACAAACTACTCGGTCCACAGTGCGGGATAAGGCGCCTTTCGATCCAGGAGGTCAACACGGCAGGAACCTCCCTGGAGGGGCGGGGACTGGTCGGTCTCGCCGAGACCGCCTACGGCGTGCGGCTACGCTAGCGCTGGTCAGCGAGCGTAGTGTCTCTCGGGTAGCTCACTTCGTACTGGTGAGTGATCCGCCAGCGTTCGCCGGCCCCAAGCTCCTTTAGCCAGGCCACCACTCCGGAGCGGTCATCCAGGTCTTCCAGGTCCGGCCTCGTTGCGCTGCCCGGAACATCCACTTCAATGCGCTCATCCCGCGGCACCGGGTAGTAGTCGATCACTTCGATTTCCGTTGCCCTGGAATGCCGGTTGACGATCTCGAAAAGGAAATCGGTCAACTCGGTATTGCGCGTGGTCAGGAAACCCTCGCGACCTTTTTCTCCACCCTGATCGATAGCAAGCACCTCCACCTGGCGGTCCGGTCCCATGGGGAGCACCGCCTCAGTTCCCGGAAGCAATTCCGGCAGTTCCGCAAGACCGGCGAATGCGCCGTCCACAAATATCCGCATAGGTCCAGCAAACAGGGCTGTTTCGCTGTCGTGCATGAATCTTGCAGTGAGGTAAGCCCGCGCGTCCCGGCGAGGGGTGGTCCGCGTCACCAAGGCAACGCTGGCCCGATACTCCGCAAGAGGAACGCCCTGGGACTGGTCGGCAACGTTGGAGATACTGGTTCGCTCGGGCGCCTGATAGAGAACTGCATACCTGCCTGGCCGCGCCCGTGCGGTGACTATGACTTCTTCCAGTGCGCGAGAGGCGTCGAATCCCGCGCTTTCTCGTGAAAGCGCCCTTTGCATTCGCTCCAGGCGGGGGTCGTACAGGTCGAGAAACTCACTGTCCTGCTCGGGAGCCTGCATCGCGCCACCCGGATTCCCGGTCGACAGCGTAAGCTGGACATCTCGCCAGTCTTCGCTGGTGACCTGGCGGATTTCCGCCTCGTGGGTGAGCCGAAGATTGGAATCATCAGTGTCAAGGTAGGCGGAATAGGAAGAACTCCAGCCAGCCTGCCGCTGAAAGTAGGTGACCCGCAAGTTGGATTCGAGTGCAGTCGGCGACGCCAGCGACACCGACAGGCGAACGGAGTCAGCACGCCGGTCGCGCTTGTTCTCCAGTTCCCGCTCCAGCACCGACAGTTCCTTTTCTTCTTCGCGACGCAGCTTGCGGGCGTTACGGATCTTGTTCATGGCTTTGCTTGCGCCGCTGCCGATCGAGTTCAGCGCCTGCTGCCAGGAAGCGATGTCCGCCTGGCCCGTTACCGCCTCAGTGCGCTCTCTTCTTGCATAGTCCCGAGCCAGCCCCTCCAGGAACTTGAGCTGCAATTCCGCCGCGGCGATCTCATCGTCAATTGCCTCGATTGCGTCCTGCACTTGAGTAATGGCCTCCTCCAGGCGCCGGACCTCCGCATCGTACGCCTCGCGCTGTTCCTGGACGTCCAGCCGTATGGATCGCACCTCGACCGTGTTGTCATCGATCATTGCCGTTACGCGTCCCAGGTCGATATTGCCCGGAAATCCCTCCAGGATTACGGCATTTGTACCCGGTGTCAGCGACACCCTCGCAACCCGCGTGACGTCCGCACCCCGGGGGTAGACGGTTACCGCGTCAATACTTGATTCGAGTGCCTGGGCAGGTTGTACGCCAAGGGTGGCGGCGACCAGAAGGATGCTGGCGATGGCCAGGATTCTCACGTTCATGGAAATTCTCCTCTTGCGAGTTGCCTGGCTGTCCTATCGGCCTGCCGTTTTACTTCGCGTCATAGTGGATTCAGCGAAAAGGAAACGGGGATCTTCACTCGCAGTTCCTCTTCAGATATTGATGCGGGAAACGCGGGCAAGGGTTGCGCGCGTTCCAGCATCCGCAAGACCGCGGCATCCAGCGCTTCCCAGCCCGAACTCTCGCTGATGCTGAAGTCCGAAACGGTGCCGTCGCGCTGAATCACCAGCGAGAGTGTGGCGGTGCCTTCCTGCCTCGCGCGCCGGGCCGCCATGGGGTAGTGCTTTTTGCGGTTCAGCTGCGCGGCGAGGGTCGCAACGTACGCTGCCTGGCGGCCCCGGGAACCGCCCGCCCGAGTGGAACTCCCGGTACCGGAGGACTGGCGCCTTTGGGTGACGGCGTCATTTCCCGTGCTGCCCCCTTCGGATGGCGCGGAAGCTCCGCCGGCGATCTCGCGCTCGATGGGTTGCAGGTGGGCGATCGGTTCGCTTGTGTCGGTTTCCACAACAACTTCTGTAAGCTCTTCGCTTGTTTCCGTTTGCACGGCAACTTCGGTGATCTGTTGAACCGGTTCCGGTTCGGGGCTTGGTGCTTCGGGTTGTGGGTCGGCAGGCTCCGGAGGTGCCTCCGGGAGTTGTTCGCGTGGCAGCTCCGCGAGTTCGGCTGCGTCGGAGGTCTCAAGCGATTCGCCCATTTCGCCCAGCATCCCAAGGCCGATTTCGATTCCTCCCTGACCCTCTCCGGCTGCGCCATAAGTGGTGAGCCCGGCATAGCCCACGATCAGCAGCACATGGGCAGCGAACGCCGTACTGACGGCGGCAGCCCACTGCAGCAGTTTTCTCTCTCTTGTCACCCGCGTTACCCGGCGGATCTATCGGGCATCGACTCCGTCGCCAGCGAAACGCGCAACAGGCCGGCAGCGCGCAGGCGGGCGAGGATCCGGCGCAGATCGCTGGCAGGCAGCGTGGCATCGGCTTTAACCAGCACGCGAACGACCTGAGGGTCGGAGCTTGCCTCCAGCAGGCGCCGTATTTCTCCCGCCAACTGTTCGCTACGCAGCGCTTGATCGTTCAGATAAAGGGACTGGCGTTCGGTAACCAGCAGCGTGGCCGTATATTCGCCCTGGGCCTCCAGGCTAAGCGATTCCGGCGGATCGAGCCGGACCGCGTCCGAGCTTTCGATCTGCCCCAGGATCATGAAGAAGGCCAGCATCAGGAACACCACGTTGATCAACGGAATCATGCTGTTGTCCTGGGATTGCGGTTCGCGCCGCCGGTAGAGATTCATTGCGATTCCCCCATTAGCGACAGGTTTTCCGCTCCGGCCAGCTTCAGGCGATCCAGAAGCGTCACCAGCGCCTGGGTGCTGACGCCGGGCGCGGTGTCGATGGCATACGGGGCCAGCAGGTCTTCAGCAATCACTTCGCGTAGCGCTTCGACGTCCGAGGACCCGTATTGAAGACCTTCGAAGGAGAACGAACCGGAGTCGGATTCCAGGCGAATGGTCCTGACCTGCTGGGCGGAGGGCTCGGAATCCGGGGTGGGAAAGTCCACAGGGATTTCCCGCGCTCGAATCAGGCTGGTGGACAGCATGAAGAACAGCAGCAGGATGAAGACGACGTCGATCAGCGGGACCATGCTGATGGCGCGCTTGCGTCGGCGAATCAGGTGGTCAAGGCGCATGCGGATCGGATGGAGATGAGCCGGCCCGGTCCTGAAAGTTCCCGCGGTTGTAATGCGTAAATACCTGGGTCACGGCGTCGTTGATTTGTTCCGACACACGCTGGGACTTGCGGTCCATCCAGTTGTAGGCGGCCATTACGGGTATCGCGATCGCCAGGCCCATGGCGGTGGTCAGCAAGGCCTGCCAGATGCCGCCGGACAAGACTGATGGGTCGACCTGACTTCCGGCGACTTCCATGGCCCGGAAAGCGGCAATCATGCCCAGCACCGTTCCCAGCAGTCCGAGCAGGGGTGTGAGCGTGCCGATCACTTCCAGCGCCGGCAGCTGTGCGCGCAAGGCGTTCAGCTTGGCCAGGGCCACACGCTCCAGTTCTTCTCTGAGGGTGGCTTGATCGGTGCCTCCCTGCGCCAATTCGCGCATCGCCAGAGCAACGATTTCGGAACTGAAACGCTCGGTCTTGAGCATTTGCCATGCCTCTTCATAGCGTGCCTCCCGCCAGGCCGACAGCGCCTGAGGCAGTTCCTCGTTGTGCTCGGGACGCAAACTGAAGAACTGCCATAGCTTCAGCAGCACCACGCTCAGCGCAGCGATGGAAATGGCTAGCAAGAGCCATATAACCGGCCCACCGGTGCCCAGGAAGGCAGCGACCTGGCCGAAACTGCTACTGGAACCGTTCATGGTATACGGGAGCGGGGACATCCTGTCCTCCCAGCTTTGAGGGCGGGACGCCCTCGTTCCCAGCCGTTCTCCATCACGTTTGCTCTGGCGTAACGGCTAGAAGTACCGCATCCCCACTTCCATCCAGAATCGCCGGCCCTGGGTGTTTAGCCGGCTCATACGCCTTATGGCAAGCGTGCGGGTTTGTGTATCTGTTACACGGTCGAGCAGATTGTGAATTTCGAAGCGCGCATAGACTTCCGAGCCATCGGTGAGCTGGCGGCTCCATTGAATTCGCGAATTAATCGTAAACAGGCTGCCGAATTCGTGATCTTCGTAGACGTCATATCGCTCGCCTGTTTCCGGGCTCTCGTAATTTTCGCCGAAATCCACGGCAACGGTTCCACCACGGCGGATGACGTAGAAGTTTGACCAGGTGAGTCCCCACACGGGAATCGCCGTGACGGAGTTCAACCGAATGCTCAGCGGGATGTTGTAGTCCCACGCAGGAAGTTCTTCAGGAGGAATCAATCGATCCTTGTAATAAATCAGGTCGGTATCAAGCGTTTCATCATAGCTCTCGTTGTCGTAATGATTACTTTCCGAATCGCGATAGCCCAGACCTACCGTAAAACGTGTCTCTGTCGGACCGAGTACCAGCGGCGTGCTGTTCGTTAATTCCAAAGTGGCGCTCTGCGTGGAACTGCGGCCTTCGTTGTTGTAGTAGTAAAGTCCGTCGTCCTCGCGCCGACGGGACACGCCCTTGCGGCTCTCGCGGGTCAGCAACTGCAATTTGCCCTCGAAAGCACCAATTCTTTGGCGCCAGCCCAGCGAGATCTCATCGGAATAAGGTGTGTCCAAGTCCAGAAGCCCACTGCGGTTGTCATACGTACGGTGCGTGCACTGCGGAAACTCAGGTCTGGAGCACGGCATCTCCTGGCCTGGCCGTCCTGTAAATCGGGTGAGGTACGAGTAGATTTCCCGCCAACTCCAAATCGCATCGTTCAATTGGTAGCGAAAGAAGCTCCTGCCGTAGTAGCGGCTGGCGCCCGCCGTGAGTTCTCCGCTGCCGTCTTCAAACGGCGACCACGCCACGCTGACGCGCGGTGAGACATCAAAGTTCTCCAGGAAACTACCCCAATCCCCGCGCAGTCCCAGATTGACCTGCCAACTGTCGAGGTCGATGTTGTCTTGAGCGTAGATCGAAAGTTCGTTGTAAGTCAGATTGACCTTGCCCGCGTAGAAGAATTGAAGCGCGCCGTACCTTTCATCCCCTGGATCGCTCTCCCCACTTCCGTCCTGGTCCACACAACCATCACCTGGCCTAAGGTCTCTGATGCAGTCGTAGCGTTCAAATGTAATATCTTCGGGGCGTTCATAGTAGCTCCGTGTGTTGCGATACTCACCGCCAACTGAAATGGTATGTTCACGACCACCCAGATCGATGGGATCAAGGCTCCATTTTGGCTTGAGGGCGACGCGGGTTTGTTGTTGCTCCATGTCCCCGAAGGCGCCCTCATACTGAAGCTCAGTGCGCTCATAGGCCTCGTGGACGGTAAAGAAGCTCGCATCGCTGTCGAGTGAATCGGAAGTCCGATCGAGACTGAGTATCAGGTCCAATATTCCTGTGGCGACGGGCCTGCCCAGGTCCACGGTGAAACCGTAGCCCTGGTGATCCTTCTTGAAGGCGCCGGTGTAGGTTGTCGAGGTTACGCCATCGTGCCGGCGGGTTGCGTAACGAAAGGAAAGTCCGGCATCGGTATTGCCCAGCTTGGTGTCCAGGCGGCCCATCAGATTGTCGATGTGGTCTTCGTATTCGACCATCCGAACGATGTCCGTTCGCCCCACCTCATATTCCTGGGCAAAACGGGATTGGCGCCGTGTCAGTCCCAGCGTGAGCCCAAGATTCTCGCCAAGGCCCTGCTGCATGCTGAGTCCGAAGTTGGTTTTCTGGTAATCGGGCGTGTAAACGCCGTTGAACCGGTCATTGGAAGTGATGTCGGCTTCGGAGACATGGAACTCTTCCCATTCGTCGCGCTGCATGCCGAAATGCCAGGAAAATGTGTCGTCTCCCTGGTATGACTTGACTTTGGCTGAAACCACCCCGCCTGTAAAACCACCGTATTCGACCGGGATGTTGCTGTCGTACACCTCCACTTTGTCGAGCAATTCGACATCCAGATAATAGCCCTGCGGCGAGCTACCACCTATCGGTGCAAACAGGCTGGGAATACTGTAGACGTCGCCCGCGTGACTAGAATTCAAGAGCCGGTTCGGAATTGCAGGATCAATGTCGCTGGTCGTGTCCGCGCCGTCGATGAGGAATAGATTCTGGTAGTACAACTGACCATGGATTGAAATTTCGTCAGGCCTGAGCGTCGCTGAACCGACGGCAAGATCCGCTCTCCGAGAAAAATCCACCGCGGGGTTCATCCGAAGTAGGTCCGCCAGGTCACCCTGTCCGGTAGGCATGTTCTCGATGAACTCGGCGTTGTATTCGCTGCGTCCTTGCTGCACGCGCAGCTCCGGCGCTTCCACCTCAATAGGCACTACCAGCGCCTCTTCCTCTTCCTCATCGTTCTCGGTTTCCTGAGCGAGAATCGGCTGCACGGCGATGCAAAGGCAGGCCAGGCAAAGGGCCGATCGTTTCAGTATGTCCATGGTGTGTCCCCTCAAGGTCACGGGGGCCGCTAAGTCCCCGTGGATAGAAATTCCGAAGTTGCGCCGGAATCGGATTCGGCCAGGCCGGGCAGAACCGGCGGTTCCACGAATGGCGGGCGCCGGCCTATGGTGTCGAGAAATGCTTCGAGCGCTGCGATTTCGCGGTCGTCCAGCCCCAGGGGCCGGATCAGCGGCGACAGTACGGGTGCGCCGGGCTTCGACCGCGCGGCAAACGTGATGCCGTGGTTATACATGCGCAGGATGCCGGTGAAATCGTCGAACAATCCGTTGTGCATCCAAGGTCCGGTATGCCGGACATTGCGCAGCGTGGGAGTGCGGAACTTGCCGCGGTCTTGGGGTTTTCCGGTGACGTGAAACCTTCCCAGATCCTCGAAGCGTCTTCCATAGTAACTCAAGCCCGTGTGGTGGAACTGCCCATCGGAGAAGAGCGGGCCGCTGTGGCAGTTCATGCAGCGGGCGCGGGTGCGGAACAAATGCAGGCCTTCGATTTCCTCATTATTCAGTTGTTCGTAGTCTCCCTGCGCAAAGCGGTCGAAACGGCTGCGTGACGATACGAGTGAGCGAATGAAGGAAGCAATTGATTGTGCAATTCGCTCCGCGGACACTTCGGATGAGCCGAAGGCACTCTCGAAAATCGCGCCGTAACCCGCCGTGTTTCTGAGCCGTTCGACGACCACTTCCAGTTCGGCATTCATCTCCAAGGGGCTCTGGATCGGCTGAAGGGCCTGGTCCAGCGGGCCTACGGCGCGCCCGTCCCAGAACAGGTGGTCAAAATACGCTGCGTTGAGAAGCGTCATCGCATTACGCTGACCGGCTCGGCGATCATGGCCGGCGGATACTCGCCGGCCGTCACCCCAGCCGAGCTGTGAATCATGGCAGCTGGCACACGCCAGTTGCCCCGATCCGGACAGGCGGGGATCGAAGAACAGCAGTTTGCCAAGCTCCTCGCTTTCGGGCGTATGCCAGGAAACCGGCGGCAAAGAGGGCAGAGGCCCGATTTCCTCCGCGTGCACGCCCTCGTCAACGATAAAGGCAGGCCACTCGGAGGGCGGGCGCCGGTACTGATCAGACAGGCTCGGCCCGTCCTTTGCCTGCACGCCATTCAGCGCTACCAGGCACAAGATCAGGAGCCTCATCCGCATCGCCCGTTCATCCTAACTGATGCACCGATGACCACGGTTGGCGGCGGGAGTGCAAGAGGCGCAGAAGAACGTGAGAACAAATCGCTTCCAGGTGCGCCCGAATGTAAGGCTTGCGTAAGCCTGTTGAGGGACAATAGCGATCAGGGTTGGCTCCTGGAGAGACATGACATGCGAAGAAACAGCTTCTGGTTGATTGGAACCCTATTGGTAGCTGGAGCGGCAAACGCGGATGAAATGAGTTTCCCGGCGCTGATGCCGGCGGACATTCCGGGGGCGCCGACACTGAGCGAACCGTTCCTGGTAATGGCCGGCGACGAGCCGGTGCTCACGGAGAAACACGGCCTGGCTGCGCCGGCGCTGTGGGACTGGAACGGAGACGGCAAGCGGGACCTGCTGGTTGGCGAGTTTGAGACCAATTCGGGAGATTCCTTTCCTATGGGAGCGGATGGTTCCACGATCCGTGTTTACTTGAACGTCGGCACCGATATCGAACCAAGATTCACAGAGGAGTTCGAGTGGGCGCGGGACACGGAAGGCACCATCATGGAGGTGCCGCAGTGGTGTTGCATCGGTTTTACACCCATGTTCTATGACCTGAATGACGACGGCTACCTGGACATGATCACCGGCCAGTACCACCCCGGAGAAGTGACCTGGTTCCGAGGCAGCGCAGACGGTTTTCTGCCGGGTGAAAATCTGCCGCAGGAAGGTGATCCGGCTGCCAGTGCTGATCCCCAATACCAGGCGGAGATGGTCAAGTATGTCGAAGAGCGAGGCGCTGACGCTCTGGGAGGTCGCACCTTCAAATTGTATGAAGGTGAGCAGGGAGACATCGGCACCTTCGAGTACTGGGTATACACGTCGGCAACTCTCGGCGATCTCGATGACGATGGCGACTACGACCTGATCGTGGGTGGCAGCGCCGGTTTACGGGTCAGCGAGAATATCGGCGGACCCGCGAACCCCAGCTTCGGAGTGCGCCAACTGTTGCTGGACGTCAGCGGCAAGCCGCTGCAGACGCGTTCGTACACGGAGAGTGAGGTGCAGTACATGCAAAACGGTGACCGCATGGCGCCGTCGGGCGATGGCAAGCCCAACCCGCTTGCCGTGGACTGGGACCAGGACGGCGTGCTGGACCTGCTGGTCACCGATTCCTACCGTAATCCCAACAGTCGCGCGGTTTCGTTCTTCCGCGGCGTCAAGACGGCACACGGCCATCGTTTCGAGCCGGGAGTCGACCTGCTGCCGGCCGAGAACGGCGCCAAGGCGATCCCGGGCAGCGGACAACGTGTGTATGTGGTCGACTGGAACCTCGATGGGGTCAACGACCTGATCATCGGCGCCAGCGTCGCGACAGTCAACGGTGGCGAGTTCAGCGACGAGTTGTCCTGGGAATGGGAGTCCGTCAACGAAGTGGAGAGCGCCGGAAAGGATCCGGGCTTATATCCTCCGCGGCCGCGGCCTACGAGAGAATCAATGGCCGAATACTGGAATGCGGACGCCTTCACGGACGAGGAATTTGAGCAACACGTCCAAATGAATATCCAATACTGGGACGACAGCATTGGTCGCCTTTACCGTGAGGACAAGGGTCACTGGCTGACCATGCGCCACCAGGGGAGGGTGTACGTGATGCTCGGAAGCAAGGAAGACGCACCAGGCCCGGTAATGGCCGATCGTGGCGCTGATGCGGCGCCGGCAGGGAGAGTGGATTCAGACGATTGACTGAATGCGAACGAGAAAAAAAATCAAACTCAGGAGGCAAGAGATGCGTAGCAGATATTTGGCTGGAATAGCGGCCGTCTTCGTTGTTGGCGCGGCAAACGCGGATGAGATGAGTTTCCCGGTGCTGACGCCGGCGGACATTCCGGGGGCGCCGACGCTTGGCGAACCGTTCCTGGTAATGGCCGGCGACAAGCCGGTGCTCACGGAGAAGCATGGCCTGGCTGCGCCGGCGCTGTGGGACTGGAACGGAGACGGCAAGCGGGACCTGCTGGTTGGGGAGTTCGAGACCAATTCGGAATCCTTTCCGATGGGAGCGGACGGATCAACGATCCGTGTTTACCTGAACGTGGGAACCGATTCCGAGCCGCGGTTCACCGAAGAATTCGAGTGGGCGCGCGATACCGAAGGCACCATCATGGAAGTTCCTCAGTGGTGCTGCATCGGGTTTACGCCCATGTTCTACGACCTGAACGACGACGGTTACCTGGACATGATCAGTGGCCAGTATCACCCCGGCGAAGTGACCTGGTTTCGGGGCAGCGCAGATGGCTTCCTGCCCGGCGAGACACTGCCGCAGGAAGGCGATCCGGCCTCGAACGGCCAACCCGACTGGGGGAATTACGAGGGTGAACCCGGCGACATCGGCACGTTTGATTACTGGGTGTACACCTCGGCCACCTTTGGCGATCTGGATGATGACGGCGATTACGACCTGATCGTGGGCGGCAGCGGCGGATTGCGGGTCAGCGAGAACATCGGCGGCCCCACGAATCCCGGTTTCGGCGTGCGCCAACCGTTACTGGACGTCAACGGGCAGCCGCTGCAGACACGCTCATACACGGACAGCGAGGTGCAATACATGCAAACGGGTCTCCGTGTGGCGCCTTCGGGCGACGGCAAACCCAATCCACTCGCGGTGGATTGGGACCAGGACGGCGTGCTGGACCTGCTGGTCACCGACTCCTACCGGGCGCCGAACAGCCGCGCGGTCTCGTTCTTCCGCGGCGTGAAGACGCCGGAAGGCCATCGCTTCGAACCAGGCGTTGATCTGTTGCCGGCCGACGGGGGCGCGAAGGCGATCCCTGGCAGCGGGCAACGTGTGTATGTGGACGACTGGAATGCGGATGGCGTCAACGACCTGATCATCGGCGCCAGCGTGGCGACGATCAACGGCGGCGAGTTCAGCGACGAGTTGTCCTGGGAATGGGAAGACGTCAACAAGGTTGAAAGTGCGGGGAAGGACCCGGGCTTGTACCCGCCGCGCCCGCGCCCGACGCTGGAAACGCAGCGCGCCATGTTTCAGGAAATCTCCGTTGACCGTGCGGCGGAAGGCATGACGTTTCAGGTTCCCAGCGACGAGGACATTTTGGAAGGACTGTCGTTTCAGCAGGAATGGTGGGACAAGGACATCGGAAGACTGTATGACATGGGCAAGGAGTATTGGCTCACCATGCGCCATCAGGGCCGGGTTTACGTGATGCTGGGCAGCAAGGATGCGGAGCCCGCGCCAATGATCGCCGCCAATGCCGACGCTGCCCCGGCCGCCTCAGGTGGCACTGAAGCCGACTCTTCATCGGCTGATGCTCCGGATGCGTCTTTCTCGCCGGTCTCGGTCCGGGTGGACCCGATGGTCGTGTTGGAAACGGGCCGCACCACGGATGTCAATGTTCAGCTCGATATGCAGGACGGTTGGTACATCTATGCTTCGACCGGCCGCAACGTTGGGCAGGGCATGAAGGAAACCAGCGTGAGCTTTAGCGTGCCCGCCGGAATTGAGGCTGCCGGCGCGGTCAAGAGGCCGCCCTTCCGGTTCAAGGGCTCATACGACGTTCACATGGGCAAGGGAGTGACCTGGGGCCAGCCGATCGAGGCTGCGGCCGGCACCCTGCCGGGTTTGTACGAGGTAAGCGCCGAGGTTACCTACCAGACCTGCAAGGACGACTTGTGTTTGCTGCCCAAGACGGAAAACGTTTTAGCTCGCGTGCTGGTGCAGTAGGCAAACCTGGGAAAGAGGGCTTCCAGCCCTCGCCCGCAGGGCGGAGGGCAAGATGCCCTCCCTTCCGGGTTAGAACTGAAGCGCGAAGCTGGCGCCGCCATCTTTCAGATTGGCGGCGTCAACACTTCCGCCGTGCAGCGCCATGACGGAGCGTGTTATGGCCAGGCCCAGGCCGTGTCCGCGGCGGTTGGGCGGGTTCTTGGCGAAAGGCCGGAAAATGTTCTCCAGTTCCTCGGCAGGGATGCCCGGGCCCTGATCCCGGACCGTTATTTTCTTCTTCGGACCCACCTGTACTTCCAGCCGCTGTCCGGACTTGCTGAAGGAAAGGGCGTTGTCCACGAGATTGGCCAGTGCGACTCTAAGCAAGCGCTCGTCGCCGCGAACCTTCACCGAGTCTCCGTTCGCGTCCAGATCGATTTCCACACCCTTGTCGATTACCAGCGGCGCCCGCTCGGCCACAACGTTTCTGGCAACTGAGACCAGGTTGACGGTTTCCGAAGGCGCGCCTTTGTTGCGCACGCTCATCAGGCGCAGCAACTGATCAACCAGACGCGACATACGGCGGAGATCCTTTTTGAGGTCCTCCTTGTCTTCGCTGTCCGGCATGTTCTCCAAACGGGTGCGCACGATTGCCAGGGGCGTGCGTAATTCGTGGGCGGCCGCTGCGAGGAAGAACGATTGCTCCTCGTTGGCTGCGTCAATGCGGCGAATCATGCCGTTGATCGCGCGGACCATCGGAACTATTTCAGTAGGCAGGCCCTGTTCCGGGAGCGCGTGATTGGGCGCTTGAGGGTCCAGTGTTTGCGCAAGGGCCGCCAGGCGCCTGGTTGATCGCGCCAGCAGCAGGAAGAGTCCGAGCACACCGAGGAATACAACGCCCGCCACCGCGAGGAGCCGTCGCGACGACCACCAGAAATAGCGGCTGGGGTCCAGCCCACCAAAAAATGCCGTGGCTTGCGCTACGGGATCGGTCAAACCGCCGACTTCGAAATACAAATCCCGTTCTTCGTCTACCAGGTAGTCCACCCGGCCCCTGCCTGTTGCATCCTCAAAGCTGAATTGGGCGTATGTACTGGCCAATCGGTCTTCAATTGCTTCTCTGCCCACGTCACCCGGCAACATCCGTGAGTTACCAGCTATGGCAAGCCAGCGCGGATCGGCCCCGAGTTGCAATTCTTCCGTCCCGTCGCGGACAAAGAGCCGAAAGTCCTTGTTGGCCGCCACGGCTTCGCGCACCACTTCGGATTCAGCCATCTCCGTCAGCGGCCTTTGGGGCTCGTCGGGCGATCGGAATGCTTCCGCCCGAATCATCCAGACAGTACGAATCACCGGATCTTCTCGTTCAAAGGTGAAAAGAGGCAATACAACGAAATAAGCCAGCGCAAGCAGGAGCAGCGCAAGCGAAAGCAGGGTGGTTTGTCCCAAAAGAGAGCGGTGGATGGGAGGTATGCGCCGTATTTTCTTCATGACTCTGCCCTCAACATGTAGCCCACACCCCGAACGGTGTGAATTTTCACGCCGCAGTCATGGGAGGAAAGGCTCTTTCGCAGTCGCGACATGTGTGATTCCAGCGTATTGGACTCGAATTGCTCATCATAGCCATACATCGCTTTCTCCAATGCCTCGCGAGCAACCACGCGCCCTGCGCTGTGCATGAGCTGTTCCAGTATCACCATTTCCCTGCGTGGAAGTATCAGCGCTTTCCCTCCCACGTCGAAGTTATGGGATTCGCATTCAAGACTCAATCTGCCGAGCTTCAGCACCCGGCCGAGCTCGGGCGTTGGCCGGCGTTCCGCTGCGCGAATGCGCGCCAGCAGTTCCTCGGGCTCGAATGGTTTGACCATGTAGTCGTCCGCGCCGAGATCCAGGCCCTCTACGCGCTCCTGCAACTCGCCCAGCGCGGTAAGTACCAGGAACTTGCACAGGAGGTTGTTCTTTTGCGCAAAATGGATCAACTCGACGCCTTCGCCGTCCGGCAAACGCCGATCAAGCAACACAATGCCGTACTCGCTGTTACTGAGCGCGGATCGCGCGACGGTCAGGTTCCATGCCACGTCCACGATGTAGTTATGGCGGCGCAACAGCCGTTGTGTGGCGGCTGCCAGATCGGGTTCGTCTTCAACAAGCAGTATTTTCATGGGACGGGAGGCTCCACAAGCGTAATATCGCGCCTAATGGTTATCACAACCTTACGCTCCGCATGCCGGGGTTTCGATCAGGTTCCCCGGCAGGCTTCCGAGCGGCACCATGCCGGATTCCACGACCTCCGCAAGTACAATGCACCCGCCAAAATCAGCAACACAAGTAATGAAGAAAGTACTCGTCATACGCAACGTCAGCTACGAAACCGAGGGCATGCTGGAATCCCTTCTTCGCAACGAAGGGCTTGAGCTCAATATCGTTGATTTCCAGCGTGACGCAGCAGCCGAACCGGAGTTGGACGGACATGCCGGCCTGGTAGTGATGGGCGGACCCATGGGGGCCAACGATACGGACCGCTTTCCCTACTTGCTTGAGGTCGAGCGACTCTGCGCCGAAGCCATGGATCGCTCGGTGCCCATGGTGGGCGTATGCCTGGGTGCGCAGATCATGGCCAAGATCCTGGGCAGCGAGGTGTACGCCAATCCGGTCAAGGAAGTAGGGTGGTATGACCTGGCAACGACCCGGGCGGCGAGCCGGGATCCACTGTTCTCTCAGTTGAATTCCAGGGAAGTGGTATTGCAGTGGCATGGCGATACCTTTGATTTACCGAAAGGGGCGGTGCTTCTCGCGTCCTCGCCCGATTGCCCCAACCAGGCATTTCGCTATGGCGAGAACGGCTACGCAATCCAGTTTCACCTGGAGGTCCTGGAGTCGATGATCAGGGAATGGGTCCAGCGCGACGCTGCGCGCGGCTGGCTAAAAGAGGAAGGGCGCATCAGTTCCAGGAGAATTCTCAAGGACACCGGGGCGTTCATGGACCGTTCAATGGATCTCGGCCGCCGCGTGTACACGCGATTCGCACAATTGATCGCCGCCTGAACCGGTATCCCGCCACGTCATGCACGTAGTGATCGTCGGTAGTGGCGTTATTGGCGTCACCACGGCCTGGTTCCTGAACCGTGCCGGCGCTCGTGTGACGGTTGTGGAGCGCCGCGAAGGACCGGCGCTGGAAACCAGTTTCGCCAACGCAAGCATGCTGACGCCTAGCCTTTCGGCGCCATGGAATTCTCCCGGCGTTTGGCTGAAGCTGCTCAAGTACCTTGGGCGCAAGGAAGCGGCCTTGCTGGTAAGGCTGGGTGCATTCCCGGGATTGCTGCCTTGGGGGTACCGCTTCTTGCGTAACAGCAGCCCGGCCCGGCATGAAGTCAATCGTAGAAAAAACCTTAGATTATGTAACTATTCCATTGATGCAATGGGAGAAATACGTTCCGACACTGCGGTCGAGTATGAGGCCAGTCTGGTGGGTATCATGGAAGTATGCCGGGATGAGGCTTCAATGAACCGAGGGCGGGAGCGCCTACGCGTGCTTGGTGCGGATCAGGTTCCCGCGAAAGAGTTGAGCCCAAAGGCGGCGGTGGAAATGGAACCTGCCCTGGAGGCGATACAAGGGGAACTGGTGGGTGGTTTTTTCTTCCCGTCGGACGAAGTGGGTGATGCCTACAAGTTCAGTTGCGGGCTTCAGCAGCACACGGCCCGGCATGGGGCCGAGTTCCGTTTCGGCGAGACCGTGGATCGATTGTTACGCGATCATGAAGGCGTCCAGGGTGTACGCTTGCTAAGTGGCGAGGAAATCGAGTCGGACAGGGTCGTGATTGCCGCAGGCAGCTTCACACCGGGCCTGGCGCGCTCTGCAGGTGTTCGGGTTCCGGTGTGCCCGGCCAAGGGCTATTCGCTCACCACGCCCATGCCCGAGGGCCTGCCGGTCCTGGAGCATGCCGTATTGGACGATGCCTACAAGGCGGGTGTCGTGCCGCTGGGCGGACGCCGTATTCGGGTAGGAGGCACGGTGGAATTCACGGGATTCAACCAGGACCTGTCGCCCGAGCGGGTTGCCAACCTGCGTAACCTCCTTGCCGGCGTGCTTCCCCGCCATGCCGAACGCATTCCGGTGGACGAGATGCGCGCCTGGTGCGGCCTGCGCCCGGCATCTCCTGACGGCGTGCCAATCATCGGTCCCACCCGAGTTCCCGGTCTCTCACTGGCGACCGGGCATGGGCACCTGGGGTGGTCGATGGCCGCGGGTACCGGCAAGGCGCTGGCGCAGCAGCTGACGGGCCGGGAGCAGGACTTCCCCCTGGAGGATTTCGCGCTGACGAGGTTCGAGTGATGTTCGGGAAGCGAAGACTCAAGCGTTGCTACAACCTGGAGGATCTCCGCAAGCTCGCACGCAAGCGGCTGCCGTCGCCCATGTATCACTACATGCGCGGCGGCGCGGACGACGAGTGGACATTGAGGCGTAACACGGCGGCCTTCGACAATTACGAGTTGCTGCCGCGCTACCTGGTCAACGTGGAGAAAGTGGACGCCGGCGTGACCGTGCTGGGCCAGAAACTCGAATGGCCGCTGTTCTGCTCTCCCACGGGAATGTCGCGGATCTTTCACCACGATGGCGAAATCGGCGCGGCTCGTGCGGCACATCGCTCGGGAACCATGTATACGCTTTCCACGCTGGGTTCCACCTCGATAGAGGACGTGGCGGCCGCCAGCGAGGGTCCGCGCATGTTCCAGATTTACGTGCTCAGGGACCCGGGTCTGAACCGGGAATTTATCGAGCGGTGCCGGGAGGCCAATTACTCTGCACTGTGCCTGACAGTCGATGTTCCGGTCGGAGGCAACCGCGAGCGGGATTACTACACCGGCATGACTGTGCCGCCGAAACTTACTCTGATGAGCCGGCTCGACGTGGCGCGCCACCTTACCTGGTCGTTTCACTATCTGAAGTCCGGCGGGGCCGTGATGGCCAATTTCGCCCACCGAATTCGCGATACGGAAGATACCAACCTGATGGCCTATGCCGGGCGCCAATTCGACAAGACCGTGGATTGGGACGACGCGGCCCGCATGATCGAGCAATGGGATGGCCCATTTGCCATCAAGGGCGTGATGTGCGCGGAAGACGCCCGCCGTTCGGTCGAAGCCGGGGCGAGCGCGGTAATGCTCTCCAATCATGGCGGACGCCAATTGGACAGCGCGCCTGCGCCGGTGGACCTGGTGCGGGATGTCCGGGACGCGATCGGCGACGCCGCCGAAGTTATTGTGGATGGTGGCGTGCGGCGGGGAACGCACGTTCTCAAGGCGCTGGCCCTGGGAGCTACGGCCTGTTCCACCGGGCGCGGTTACCTGTACGGCCTGGGAGCCGGGGGCGAGGCGGGTATGGATCGCGCCCTGAAGATTCTTCGTGAGGAAGTCGAAAGAGACTTGGCCCTGCTGGGCTGTGTTCGCGCCCGTGATCTGGACGAGCGTTATGTGCGGGAGGTCAGGAACCAAGGAGCAACAATATGACTGTTCACGAACCTCCCTCACTCGGCGAGATCCGCGCCTACCGGGAAGTGGTCAAGGAACGCGTGGTTCGCACGCCGGTTCACGAATGGCGTGGCGCGGCAATTCAGGAGCGTGCGCCCGACATGCGAATTTCCCTGAAATTCGAGCTGTTGCAGATGACCGGCACGTTCAAGGCCAGGGGCGCCCTTGCCTGGATGTTGTCCTTGTCCAGGGAACAGTTAACGAAGGGCGTCACTGCGGTCAGCGCGGGAAATCACGCCGTCGCGGTGGCCTGGGCCGCCCATGTCATGGGCACCTCGGCCCGGGTCGTCATCATTTCTCCCGCCAATCCGGCAAGGGTGCAGGCCGCGCGAAGCTGGGGCGCCAGGGTGGACTTGATCGACAACGCGGAAGCCGCTTTCCAAAAGGCCCTGAATATCGAGAAAAACGAGGGGCGCACGCTGGTGCACCCGTTCGAGGGCCGTTCCATTGCCATTGGTACGGGCTCCCTGGCCATGGAATGGCTGGAGCAGGCCCCGGCCCTGGATGCGCTGGTCATTCCTGTAGGGGGTGGAGGCCTGGTTGCCGGTATAGCTGCGGCGGCAAATCGAATAAAGCCCGGAATTGAGATATATGGCGCCGAACCCTTCGGTGCCGACTCAATGTTCCAGAGCCTGACCCAAAATGAGCCGGTCAGCGCACGCAACGTCGATTCGATAGCAGACAGCCTGCGGGCCCCAAACGCCAGGGAGTACAGCTTTACGCTCGCCAGTCGCTACATGCATGATCTGGGGCGGGTCTCCGACGAGGAAATCCGCGGCGCCATGCGGCTCATCCTGCGGGAGTTGAAGATGATGGTGGAGCCGGCCTGCGCCACGGCGACGGCGGCGGCCCTGGGACCGTTGCGTGAGCGACTGAAAGGCAAGCAGGTGGGCGTGCTTCTTTGTGGCTCCAATATTGATCTGGCGACCTTCAGCAGCCTCCTGCGGTAACTCCCTGGGACCGGGGGCATCCAGCCCTCGCTCCTTGTTTCAGTAGTTCAGTGAAAGCGTCCGCGGCTGGCCGAAACTGGGCAGGCTGATGAGGTGCAGTCGCCCGGGACCGAACTCCGCCTGATCCAGCGCGGCGGCGTCCCACTCCGCCAGGAGGGCGGAGGCGAGGCTGGCTGTGGCCACGATCACAACAACCTTTCCGCGGTATTGCCGAGCCAGCCCGGTTGCGAAGCCCGGAGGGTCCTCAATCAACACGTCGTTTATGGGTATATCAAGTTGTTCGGCCAGCAAGCGCACGGTTTCGCGTTCCGGCTCGCCTCCCGCGCTGAAGATTCCCGCGAGCAGTTCCGGGGACGCCAGGTTTCCTGCCAGCCGGCTTAGTTCTTCCGCGCTGTGTCTGCCGGCAGCGCTGAGTGAGGCGGAGTCTCCATCCTGAAGCTCCGCGGAGGTCATCAGCAGCACCGTTGTGGTGGCTTCGCTCCCCTGGAGGCGCCAGACGAGGACCAGCACACCGGCAAGAAAAACGGCGACCAGCAGATTTCTGTAGCGCGCACGCATGGGACGTTGACTCAGGTTTTCGGGAAGTAACTCGATAGTACTACCGCACTCTGCGTAAAATAAAGGCTGGTTTGGAATCTTTGCCGGAAACGCGAGGCGGTCGAATCTTTGGACGTTCTTGATTTTATTTTTTCCAATTCAGGCGCGCTGATTGCAATTGCTTTCGTGCTGTTTAACCTGTTTGCCTGGATAATGAGGCGCTACCGCCAGAAACGGGAACAGGAGCGATATGGGCACTATGCGCCCGCAGTGCGATATGGCCGGCTCAACTACGAGGACTACAAGAAGCGACGGGAAGGATAGTTGCCGCATCCAATGCTCTGAGGGCTTCGCCATCCCTGCCGGGTGGTATGCTAGTTCGACAAGCGTGGAAAGACGGATATGAAATCAACGATTCGAATTCTAGGTATATTTTCAGCGCTTTCCGCAGCGCTGTTTCTCGCTAGTTGCAATACCGTAGGTGGCGTTTCTTCGCCATCCGGAGGCATTCCCTCACCAATGCCGTCTCCGACTTCTCCGAGTGGAAGTTCCGGCGGTTCCAGCGGTTCTTCCGGTGGCTCGATGGGCTCCATGGGCGGTTCAAGTGGTTCTTCCGGCGGCTCGATGGGTTCGATGGGCGGTTCGAGCGGCTCTTCCGGCGGTTCGATGGGCTCCATGGGCGGTTCGAGCGGTTCTTCCGGCGGTTCGATGGGCTCCATGGGCGGTTCCAGCGGTTCTTCCGGCGGCTCGATGGGTTCGATGGGCGGTTCGAGTGGTTCTTCCGGCGGCTCGATGGGTTCGATGGGCGGTTCGAGCGGCTCTTCCGGCGGTTCGATGGGCTCCATGGGCGGTTCGAGCGGTTCTTCCGGCGGCTCGATGGGTTCGATGGGCGGTTCGAGTGGTTCTTCCGGCGGCTCGAGCGGTTCGTCCGGCGGTTCGATGGGCTCCATGGGCGGTTCGAGCGGTTCTTCCGGCGGCTCGATGGGCTCCATGGGTGGTTCACAGGGCACGGCCGGGGGCTCTTCAGGAACTGCCGGCAGTTCAGCAGGTTCGGCCGGCGGCACACCGGGAACCGGAGGCGGCATTGGAGGAGGTCAGTCCGGCGGCGCAGGCGGCTCGGGCGATCCCGAAGGGGCTTTGCGTGAATCCATGGAGGGATATGACCGCGAAATAGGTCGTGAACGCGGCGAGATGGCTTCCGCCGGGCAGGGAACTGCCGGTGGCTCCGGCGGAATGGGCGGAATGGTGGGTGAGGCCGGCGGCGGCGGCGGTCCCATGGTCACAATTCCCAGCATGTCGGGCGGCGGCGCAGCCGGGCCCGGTGAGGCAGGTGGTGCCGATTCCTCCGGGTCGATGGCTGGCGGCGGCGGCAGCGGCGGCGGTGGTCAGGGCGGTCCGCGTTCAGATGGGAATGACGGTGAACCCGGCGCCAATCCCGGGTCGAAATCTGAAATACCCGAGGACATCGCCGAAGTTACCGGCAAGGAAGATCAGGTGGCAAGGCAGATACGCGAGGCCGCCGAGCAGGAAGAGGACAAGCGAATTCGCGAGGCCTTGTGGGATGAGTATCGCAAGCACATGGGATTGAAATCCAATTGAACAGACCAGCATCAATTGTCGGCGTTGCCGCGTGCATCCTCTTCCTGGGGGCATGTACGTCGGCGCAAGAGGTCCAGTACACGCAGGTAGGCCTGAAGCGGGCGGAAACCGAAATCGCCCAGGAAGCACTGCTCAGTGTCGGTATCCTGGTATTCGACCCGGGATTGCCCGAGGGCATGAGCGACCAGGAGCTCAACGACAAGTTCATATTCCCCGAGATCCGGCGCGCTGAGGCGCGCTACATGCCATATCACCTCAAGAACACCCTGGAAGCTACCGGCTACTGGGGCGCGGTCAGTGTCCTGCCCGAGTTGAGCCCGGTCGCCGACATCCTTGTTTCCGGTCGGATCGACCAGTCCGACGGCTATAGCGCGAAGTTGCACGTCGCCGCCTGGGACGCCTCCATGCGGGAGTGGTTCAACCAGAGTTACGAGATGCTGGTAGCGGAACAGGCCTATGTGCACAACGCCGGACCCGGCCAGGATGATCCCTACCAGAATATCTACAACCAGATTGCCAATGATCTGCTCCAGGCACGGGCCCAGCTCAATGACAGGGAGCTCCGGAGGATCAAGGAGATCGCTGATTTGCGCTATGGGGAAAGCCTGGTTCGCGAAGCATTCGCGGGCTACCTGGAGCAGGACGAGGACGGGCAGTACCAGGTCAAGAGGCTGCCCGCTGCGGACGAACCCATGGTCAGCCGCATGCGCGAAGTTCGCGAGCGGGAGTACGCGCTGATCGACGCCGTAAATGAGCATTACGCCAATCTCTATTACGGGCTGGACGAGTCCTACACGGATTGGCGGCGCATGGCGCGCGAAGGGCGTATGAGTTACGAGGAAATGCGCAGGTCCTCCAGAACACGCATGTTGATGGGCATCCTCGGAATTCTGGGGGCGATTGCTTACGAGGGCAGCGGTGGCGACAACATGGGCGTCACCGGCACGATGATCCAGGGTGGAATCATGGGTATACAGTCGGGCTTCGGCCGCCGTGAGGAAGCCAAGATGCATGAAGAAGCCCTCCGGGAGGTGGGCGAATCCTTCGACGCCGAGGCCGAGCCCATGGTGGTGGAACTGGAGGGCCAGACCCGGCGCTTGACCGGATCCGCGGAGGAACGGTTCCGAGAATGGCGACGGCTGCTGCGGGAAATCTACACGCGCGAGACCGGCCAACTTGAAATGCCCGGCGCGGAAGACGCCCAGGAAATTTCCCTGCCGCGTCCCTGAACGCGTCCTTCTCGATCCAGCTTGTACCGAACGCTCATCGAAGTGAGGGCGCTCGCTTGCTCGTGGAGCGCGATATTTCTTGCGCAACCCGTATGATTTGCGGGGCACGAGCCTAGTGTGCGAGATAACTCGACGATGACACCGCGCAAAGACCAGGTCCTTGCATCCCGATTTCGGCTGGTTCGCCCGCTGGGCGTGGGCGGGCTGGGAGAGGTCTGGCAGGCTGAGGATATCGACGACGGGAGCGAAATTGCTCTGAAGCTGCTGGTCGAGGAGTACTCCGGCGTAAGTGCCCGGCTGGACCTGTTCAAGCACGAATTCACCGTGTCCCGGTCATTGGTTCATCCGTCGATCCTGCGCACTTTGGACTTCTTTTCGGATGGCGACAGGCATTTCTTTACGATGCCGCTGCTGGCTGGAGGCCGTATCGGAGAAACCGGGACCGCGCCCTGGATCGACACCGCCCGGAAGCTTTTGCCCATTTGCGATGCGCTGGCTTACGCGCACCGAAAGGGCGTGGTGCATGGCGACCTCAAGCCGCACAACATCCTGCTGGATGGTTCCGGAGCGCCTTGCCTGACTGATTTCGGCGCTGCGCGGCTGCCGGATGCCGCGGTTGACGATCGAATTCGCCGCGGGGGCGGCACGCCGGCCTACATGAGTCCACAGCAACTCGATGGCCAGGCTCCGGAGATCAGCGACGATGTCTATGCGCTGGGTTGCGTCTTCTACGAGTTGCTTTGCGGGTTTCCACCCTACGCGCCCGATATCAGCGAAAAGGGTAGTCAAGGCGGGAGTCCCGCGCCCCCGGCATCGCCTGACGGCATGCCCGAGCTTCCTGAGGCTCTGGTGGAATTGGTGGGCGCCATGCTTTCGCACGAGAAAGCCGGGCGGCCCGTAACCATGCAGCCGGTTCGAGCCTCGCTTGAGGAGATCCTGCAAGAATCGGGAGAACCCGGCGAGGAGGGCAAATCGGCCGCGATTATTGCGCGGGCCCGTGCCCGTCCTGACGACGGGGAACAGGCACCTGTCGTACAGGGGCGCCCGGGCATACCCATATGGGTGGCGTATGCGCTGGGGGGCTTGTTGCTGGCCGTTGCAGTTTTCTTGTTCCTGGCACTCCCGCGCTTCGCCGAGGAACGCGCCCTGGATCGACCATCACCAAGGCGCGTCGCTGAGGAGACCCAGGAGCCTCAGGAGGACCGGCAACTCCTGCGTGTGCAGCGTGACGCGGCGGACGAGGCGATGGGCGGCATGCTCCAGGACCGCAACTACCTGGCCGGGTTGCAGCCGGGTCTGTGGTCGGGGGGCGCGTGGGAGCAGGCAATCGCCGCGGAGCAGGAGGCCGACGGTTTCTACCGCAGACGTGAATATACAGACGCACAAAAGGCCTACGGCAGGGCCGGCAATATTCTCGACGAACTGCGCGCAAACGCGCCGGACATCGGGCGCAAGTCGCTCGAAGATGCTCTTCAGGCCATCGAATCCGGCGACCAGGCGGCCGCGTTGGCAGCGCTGGAGGTAGCCGGCATTCTCCTCGGGGAAGCGGATCCGGAAGTCCAATCGGCTGGCCGGCGCGCCAGGAAACTGCCGGAAACCATGCAAGCCGTAGCGGAAGCACGCGCCACAAAGCGGAACGGCAGTCTGGAGGAGCAGCGGGCAGCGTGGCAGGAGGTGCTGAAGCTCGATCCCGAGCGGCAATCGGCTCGCCAGGAGCTGGCGGCCGTCAATACCGGTATCGATCAGGGCTTGTTTGATCGGCGCATGTCGCGCGGGCACGCCGCCATGGGCGAAGGGGACCTGGCAGCCGCACGAGCCGCGTTCGAGGCCGCCAGGAATCAGCGTCCCAACGCTTCGGATCCGGCGGAGGCGCTGGAGGCGCTGGAACTGGAGGAGCGGGGCCAGCGGTTGGCGGAGCTTCAGGCGGCCGCCATGAGCGGCAAGTTCCGCGAGGACTGGCGAACTGCCGCGGCCAACTATCGCGGGATGCTGGATATCGACGCGAACATCGTTTCAGCCCAACGGGGCCTGGCCGAAGCGGCACGGCGGGTTCGCCTGGACGACGCGCTCGAAAACACCATCGCCAACGCAAATCGACTGAATCGCGAAGAGGCCTGGCAACGCGGCAAGGGCCTGTTGGGTGAGGCGAATGCGATCCAAAGTCCCGGGCCGCGCCTGAGCAACCAGATCTCCCGCCTGGATCAGGCCCTGATCATAGCGGCTACCCCCGCGCCGGTCAGGCTGCGTTCGGACGGGCTCACCGAGGTCAACATCTACCACGTTGGCCGCCTGGGCAGCTTCGATGAGCGGGTGCTGCAGTTGCGCCCCGGCGCCTATACGGCGATCGGAACCCGCGAGGGATATCGCGATGTTCGGCGGGAGTTCATCGTGGCGCCGGAAGGCTTGCCCGCCCCCCTGGTCCTGATCTGCACCGAACCCATCTGATGGCGTGAGTAATGGCCGCTGAAGTAACAATCGCGCTGCCCGAGGGGGAGCGTGTGTTGACCGCCAATGAGCTGCCGGTGCTTGTGGGCAGCGGAACCGGCGCACATATTCGCGTCCCCGGACCCGCCACCGCGCCGCCGGCAGCCAGCATCAATCTGCTTGACGAACGGGCCCTGGTGCAGTGCTACGCGGGAATTTCCGGCCTGCAACTGAACGGCGAAGCCATCACCGGCGCCCAATGGCTGAAGGAAGGTGATCGACTTGCGATCGCCGGAGTAGAGGTTGCCGTCGAGGCCATCGCGCCGGAGTCCTTGCGCTTGCGCGTGAGTTATCTGGCCCGTGCCTGGGATACCCGGCCACCGGAACTGGTGGACGAAGAAGACTCGAAGGCGGCAATCCCGGTTCGTCCGGCACGATCGGGGCAAGGCGCGGTCCGGCCCCAAGGGGCCCGGCTTTGGTTGCGGGCGTTTGTGGGCACGATGCTCGCCGCTCTGGGGGCTTGCGCACTGTTTGTTTTTACGGCCGACGGCGTCCTTATTGAAGTGGAGCCTGCCAATGCTGAAATCCGGGTTGAGGCTTTCCGGCCGACGCCGCATGTGGGACCGCGCTACTTGCTGTGGTCCGGCAATTACCGTGTGCGAGCGGAGCTTGAGAGATATCACCCGCTGGACGAGGCGATCGAGGTGCGTGGCCTGGACAATGAGGAGTTCCGGTTTGCCATGCAGCTCTTGCCTGGCCGGGTGGTGGTGGATTCGGTAGCGGGGGCGGTCATTCGAATTGAAGGTATTGACGGAGAGCTTGGCACCGGCGACGAGATTTCACTGGATCCGGGCACGTATGCGGTGACCGTCAGCGCACAGCGCTACAAGGACTTGAATGTCGCATTGGTCGTTAGGGGTGGAGGCGAACTGGAGCCGTTCATGGCTGAACTCGAGCCGGATTGGGCCGAGATTACGGCGAGTAGCGTGCCCGAGGGAGCGGAACTCCGTTCGGACGGAAACGTTCTGGGTGCTACCCCTGCAACGGTAGAGCTGCTCTCCGGCGAGCGCGTGCTGTCGTTCTCCAAACCGGGCTTTGCAACGCATCGGGAGACGCTGACCGTGGTGGCCGGAATTACCCAGGTCCTGCCGGCTATCCGTCTGAAGCCCGCTTCCGGCGTGTTGCGTGTGCAAACGGAACCGCCTGGCGCCAGCATCACCATTGACGGCAACTTCCGGGGGAGCTCGCCGGGAGTAGTGGAAGTCAGCCCGGACCGCGCACATCGCGTGGTTGTTTCGCGGGCCGGTTATGAATCACAGGAACGCACGGTCACGCTCGGACGCGGGGCGGAGCAGGCGATCTCCGTGCGTCTCAAGCCACGCCTGGGCAAGGTTCGAGTATTGAGCCGGCCGGCGGGCGCCATCGTGCTGGTCAATGGGCAGACCGCCGGAACAACGCCGATTGACCTGGATCTACCGTCCACCGATCACCAGCTTGAGTTGAGGCTGGAAGGGTACGTTTCCGATACTCGCGAGATCATTCCCCAGCCTGCCTACCCGCAGGAGATCGACGTAGAACTGCTGACGCCGCAGCAGGCCTTGCTCGCCGCGCAACCGCCGGAAATTGAAACTTCCGTGGGATCAAGAATGATCCTGCTGTACCCGGGAGAGTTCGAGATGGGTTCGCAGCGCGGCTCGCAGGGGTGGCGCAACAACGAGGTTCGCAGAAAGGTGCGCATCGCGAAGCGCTATTACCTCGGTGAGAAAGAGGTCACCAACCGGGAATTCCGGGCCCTGGTTCCCTCGCATACCTCGGGAGCGGAGCGCTTCCGCCCGCTGGCATCGGACAGCAGTCCCGCCGTCAACGTCGACTGGCAGGCAGCGGCGGCGTTCTGCAACTGGCTCAGCTCGCAGGAAAACCTGCCGTTGCAGTATGTAAGCCGCGCCGGTCGCCTGCACCCGGTGGATGAAGCGGGAACAGGCTATCGCCTGCCGACCGAGGCGGAATGGGTCTGGGCGGCGCGATACGGTGGCGGGGCAGGGGATTCACGATACCCATGGGGTGAGCGCATGCCACCTGCTGCCCGCTCCGGCAACTTCGCGGATCAGTCGGTCGCCAGCGTAGTGACCAACGTGCTGTCCGGGTACAACGACAATTACCCGTTTACCGCCCCGGCGGGTACGTTTGCGCCGAACCCCATGGGGTTCTACGACCTCGGTGGAAACGCGGCCGAATGGATGGGGGATTACTACAGCACCGACACCCTTTATCCGAACTTCGAAGTGGACCCGCGGGGCCCCGAGGAAGGCCGGTTTCACGTCATTCGAGGGTCCGGATGGCTGCATGGCACCCTGCGCGAACTCCGGTGGGCGTTCCGTGACTTTGGCGACGAGGAGCGTCTCGATGTAGGATTTCGACTGGCACGCTACGCCGAACTGCAGGAACCGGAATGAAAAAGATCACCGGAGTCGTCGCGATCATCGCTTTGGCCATCGGCCTGACCTGGGCCGCCGATCAGGTGGGCGGCTGGTTGGGCCTTACTCAACAGGCCGATCCGACCTCAGAAGAGGATCAGATCACCAACGAAGACGGTTCCCCTGGGGACCCCCTTGGTAACGAGGGCATCCTGCCCTCGGAAAACGCCACCGCCGACGAACCCGCAACCTCCACGACACCTCCGGAACTATCCGCCGAAGTCACCTCAATCGAAGAAGACCTCGCCCGCATCGAGGAAGCCCTGCAAAGCGAAGAGGTCCTGGAAGAATTTACCCCCTCGGAACCCCTGTCCGCCGACAATCCCATTCCCTTCCCCACGGACATCTGACTGGAATTTTCCGCTGCCAATTGGATATAAGGTTCTTGTAAGGTAAAGCTGAGAAAATTTATGACTTAAGCACTTGATCTGTGGGAGGAGGAGATCATGCTGAGATTCAAAGTAAATCGATTGTGGCTGACGTGGGCGCTGTTCGCATTTTGTGTGCCCTCCGCGCTGTTGGCCCAGGAGGACGAGTTGGGCGACGTGGAATCCGAGGCCGAGGCTGCGCAGCGGGAGGAAGCGCTGCTGCTCGCCCGGCAGACCATAACCGGCTCGCACCTGATCGGCGGCGATCCCTCCGCCAAGGTTTTTGTCTTGTCCGCCGAGGACATTCAGCGGCGAGGCATATCGAGCGTGGAAGACATCTTTCGCACTCTTCCCTGGGCCTTCAATTCCATCAACACCCAGACCAATATGGGCTTCGGCCCCGGTGCGCAAGATGTGGACAGGAGCCTGGGCGCCCTGGGCCTGGGCACGTCCACGGTGAATCTGCGCGCCCTGGGATCGGCCAACACGCTGGTGCTGAAAGATGGGCGGCGGATGGCCGGGAGAGCGGGCGATGATGACAACTTCCTGAACCTTCTGAATTTGCCGCTGGCCGCCATCGAGCGGGTGGAAATCCAGCTGGACGGCGCTTCGGCGGTCTATGGTTCGGACGCCATCGGCGGCGTGGTCAACTTCATCACCAAAAAGGACTACAGCGGCATGTCCGTTACGGCGCGTAACGAGTGGAGCGGCACCAACGCGGACCGCCGCAATCTTGATTTCACGGCCGGCATGTCCTGGGATAGCGGCAATGTGAGCGGCACTCTGTCGCGCAGTGAAGACAGACCGATCGATAATACGGAGATCTGGACCTCCAACGATTACCGTGCCGAGTTTGGTCCCGAGTACGACCGCCGCAGCTACTCCTTCGGCCAGCCGGGGGTGGTATGCGAGTGGAACGGCTCGGTGGTTTACCCCGGATGCAGTTTCTTCGATCCGACGAAGTATCAGTTGAATTCCGGCTCCGGCGTGGGAGCCGCCATCGACGACTTCAGCACCGACATCAAGCCCTGGGATTTTGTGGATCCGCAGAACGGCGCGGATTCCACGCAAGAGGCGCTGACCCTGGATGCGGAGCAATACGTGACCGATGACCTGCTCGTCTATGCGGGCCTGCTGATCAGCAGACGGGAAAGCTACCAGAACTTCTTGTCTTACATGTCCAATTACCTGATTCCGGCCAGCAACGCGTACAACCCGTTCGGCCGCACCGTGGTGGTGAGCTATTATCCGCTACGCGAGATTCAGAATGGCGATCTGCCCTGGTCGTACACGCAGGCGGAGACGCGCCAGAACGATTACCACGCCGGGCTGTATTGGGAACTGGGTGGTTCGCACCAGTTGCAACTGGATTTCTCCCTGGGCCGTTCCCGCAGGGAAACTCTGCAGGCCCGATCCGATTACGGCCTCGCTTCGCGGGGCGGCTTCTTCAACCCGGCCGCGACCGCGTTTTACGAGGCGGTGGACAGCCCGGATCCAGCGGTTGCGCTCAACCTGTTCGGCGACGGTACCGCGCAGGGCGCAAACTTCGCCGAACTGCTGACCAACGCACTGGGCCCCAGCCTGAATTTCACCGACAAGAGAACGTTCAAGCCCATGCTCAGGGGCGAGTTGCTGGAAATCTGGGGGGGGGCGATCCGCTATGTGGTCGGCAGTGAAATCGAGCGCCGCGAAGTCTATGGCCATGACCTGACCTGGACCGAGGATGGCCAGGATCGCAGATTCGGGCGCGAGACCCGCGTGGGGGTCGAGCAGCCCGAGGTGAAAGAAACCGGCTACTTCGCGGAGCTGGCCCTGCCGCTGGTCAACGCCCAAAACGCAATGCCGGGCATTGCCGCATTGAATCTGAGTTTGCAGGCCCGTTCGCAATCACACGAGTTCACGGGCGCGTTCGGCGGTGTGAGCTCCTCTCGGGACTTCACGACACCTCGCACTACTACGGCGTGGATACCCGGGGAGGGATGGCAGACCACAGTGTTGTCGTCGTGGTCCTGGGTGGATCAGGGCACGCCCAATATCGTGAACGAAAAGCGCAGGGAAACCAGCATGCGGCTGGGCATTCACTACAAGCCGGTGGATCAACTCACATTGCGGATCTCCTATGCTGAGGCCTACAAGCCACCCAATTACAGCGATCTGTTCAGTGTTGAGGATCCCAGGAATTACACCGGCCTGTACATCGACCCGTACGACCCCGATGGACGCACGGGATATGTCTTCCTGCCCACGCTGTTTTCCGGCGGTAATCCCAACCTGGCGAACGAAACATCCGATACTTCCCGGGTGGTGCTGGACTGGAACCCTCCGGCGGCGCCGGGCCTGACCCTGACCGCCGACTGGTCTAAGGCGGAATTCATCAACAAGATCGACTACGGCAGCACGCTGCTCTTCAACTACCCGGAGGTCGCCTTCACGCTGGATAGCCTTGTTCAACGGAACGCTGATGGGTACGCCGTCGGGGTGAGCAACCAATCCATCAACGTGGCGGAAAAGGTCAACGAAAGTCTGGATGTCTATGCCGAATACACCTTCAGCACAAGGGTCGGCGATTTCTATCCGCGACTGCACTACAACCGGGTGCTGGACGAGTATTTCGTTGTCTCTCCGGGCGTTGAACCAGTGACCCGGGTCGGCACCGGCGGGGGCAGCAACAAGTACCAGATCCAGGCTTCGCTCAGCTACCTGCGCGGACCCCTGGCGGTTGACGGTTTCGTCACCTACATTCCGGGCTACCTCAACGAACGCACCGGCCGTTGCACTGAGGCCGTTGGCGGGTGCACGCGACAGTATGCGGATGCCCCGCCCTTGCAGGTGAGTTCCTACACCACGGTTGATCTGACCGTAACCTATCAGTTCGACAACGGGCTGCGGGTACGCGGCGGCGGACGCAACATCTTTGACGAAGAGTTGCGCACGGTCTATGACCGGCTACCCTATGATCCCACCCGCTATGATGCGCGCGGGCGCGTATTCTTCCTGGAAGTGAACTACGAGCTGGACGCGGACTGGTAGGCCCGACGCCGTTTCGGCAACAACCCGGCCGCTGCTCTGCCTGCAGAGCAGCGGCCTTTTTATTCGCCGGAAACCGCCGTCAAACTTTGTTCGTGCTCGGCTTGGGGAGAGTGTCCTGCCTTTCGAGTGCGGGGACGCTCTCGGCCGGATAGGCTCCGTTCCCATGAAGACGGATGCCGTGCTCAAGTCCCAGGTTGTCTGCGAGGGCGCGCAGGCGCCGCTGGACGGTGTTGCCGACCAGGATGTGCGCACCGTCGGGTCCGGTCAGTATGAGTTTCTCCGCAGTGCGCTTCAGGCGGAACTGTTCGAGAACGCTCAGTGCACCGCCGGAAATGGTGTAGGCAAGACGCATTGCCAGGCCGATGGCGGCGGCCTGGCGTTTCTGGCGTTTGGTCAGCAGCTTGTCGAGCCGCAGTCGTTTCACGGTCGATTGCATGGCGGAATGGCGGGAAGCGACGGCGAGTCCCAGCATGATGCGGAAGCGATGGTCCGCGCCGGTCAGCGGCATCCGCATGATCCGAAGGAACACCTGCTCGGCCCGGTAATCCGGGTGTTCGGACCAGCCGATGTCGGAAAGGTGGCAGGCTGCCAGGCGCAGCTTGTCAGGCGCGCTACTCTCGAGCGCCGGAGCGATCCACTCAGCCAGGAACTCGCCCCCGGATCCTCCTCGCCCCATGCGCCGGGCCGCGGATTCGCAAAGCGACAGCAAAGGGTCGATCTGCCGCTCCAGCGGAGTCAATGCCTCATACAGGCATCCCTCGCGCAGGCCGTTGGCGGAAAACACCACTTTCTCAACGCCGGAATGCTCCAGCAGGCATTCCAGGGCGACTGCGGCAAACGGCAGTGATTCCAGCCGGTCCGATCGCAGTCCCTTGGCAGCCTCCAGGCGTTTCCGGGGCCATCCGGCCAGCATTGCGCAGAAGTCCGAAGCGCTGCCGGCGTCTAAAGCGTAGTTATGAATGACATGCAGCGGGTAGCCGGTTTCGTCCATGTGAATCCGCGCTAGTGCCCGCCATGAGCCACCTACGAGGTAAAGGGATTGGTCCGCAGCCTGCTGCAGCCAGGCCAGGTTTCCAAGTTGCTCCCGGACGGCCTTCTTGCTGTCGCGGATAGACTCATCGCCGTTTTGGCGCACAGTTCCCAGCGGCAGGGAAATTCGTTCGGCAATCGAGCCTTCGTCAAGAAGCGATAGCTCCAGACTGGCGCCGCCTAGATCCGCGGAGATACCGCTGGCCTGCGGCATTGCACTGACCACGCCCGCCGCTGAAACCTCAGCTTCGCGATCGCCCGTCAGCAAGCGAACTTCGAGCCCGCATTCATTGCGTACCGTTTCCAGGAACTCCGGGCCATTGCTGGCCTCGCGAACCGCCGCGGTCGCCACCGCCTGCACGTCGCGAACCCCCATCTGCGGGCATAGCCGGGCAAATCGATGCAGACTCTCCAGAGCTTTTTGCACGCCCTTTTCCGGCATCCTGCCGGTGCGATCCAGCCCACGCCCCAATCCGCACAATACCTTCTCGTTGAAGATCGGCAGGGGCGCTCGCCCGCCGTTCTCGTAGACCACCAGCCGAACGGAGTTCGAACCCACGTCGATCACGGCGACGGGTGCCTCGCTTGCGGGAGCGGGGCCGGTTCGCAGTACGCCTGGCACTTTGGCTTATACGGCGGCTTTGACCAGGGTGGGTCGGGGTTTGTCTTCCGCCGGCGTAGCGCCTTCCGTCTCGGGGAAAAGTTCACCCGGCATGGCGGGACGCGACTCGCTCAAGGCGCTGCCCCGGCCCGACAGGCTGGGGTTGGTCATGAACCAGGTATGGGCGCTGAAATTCCCGGACTCATGGGGAAGACGGCGGTAGGATCCGTCCGGCCCCAGTTGCCAGCTTTGCATGACATCGAAGCGGTTGGCCATCATGACCTGCTCCACGAGCTGGCGCTTGACGGTCTCGTTTTCGATCGGCACCAGTGTCTCCACGCGATGGTGCAGGTTGCGGGGCATCCAATCCGCAGACGAAAGGAAGACCTTGCTTTCGGTTGACGGCAGCTTGTGTCCGGCGCCGCAACACAGGATGCGCGAGTGCTCCAGGAACCTCCCGACCATGCTGCGCACCTGAATGTTTTCCGACATGCCCGGCACACCGGGACGCAGGCAGCAGATCCCGCGGACGTACAGCTCGATGCGGACGCCGGCCTGGCTTGCCCGGTACAGGCAATCGATGATCTCGGGGTCCACCAGCGAATTGAGCTTGGCCCAGATTTCCGCGGGACGGCCCGCGCGGGCATGGGCGATTTCGTCATCGATCAGTTCTACAAGCGTGTTCTTGAGCTGAGCGGGTGCATAGACGAGCTTTTCCATGTCCTCCGGCGTGGCGTAGCCGGTCATGTAATTGAAAAGGCGCGCGGTGTCCCGGCCCAGGGCCGCATCACAGGTGAAGAAACTCAGGTCGCAATAAACGCGGGCGTTGACGGGATGGTAATTGCCGGTGCCGAAATGGGTGTAGGTGCGCAACTCGCCCGCCTCACGCCGGACCACCAGCGACACCTTTGCGTGGGTCTTGATTTCCATGAAGCCATAGACCACCTGTACTCCAGCCCGTTCCATTTCACGGGCCCAGCGGATGTTCGCCGCCTCATCAAAGCGCGCCCGGAGTTCAACCATCGCGGTAACCAGTTTTCCGGCTTCAGCAGCCGCAATCAACGCCTCGACGATCGGCGAGTCCTCGGAAGTGCGATACAGCGTCTGCTTGATCGCCACGACGGCCGGGTCGTCGGTGGCGCGGCGCAGGAATTGCACCACCACATCAAAACTCTCGTATGGATGCTGGACGACAAAGTCCTTGGCGCGAATGGCGGCCAGTATGTCGCCGCCGTATTCGCGAACGCGCTCGGGGTAACGCACGTTCAGCGGTTCGTGCTGCAGGTCGCGGCGCTGGTCGCTGATGATCTGCTTGATGTCCGCCAGCCCCAGCAGGCCCTGAATATTGAATACGTGCGCGTGCGAGGCATTGAAGGCCTGGAGCACGAACCTGCGGAAATTCTTCGGCATTCCTGCCGCCACTTCCACCCGGATGACGTTGCCTCTGCGCCGCCGCAACAGGGCGGTCTCGAAGGTCCGCACGAGGTCCTCGGCCTCCTCGTCGATTTCCAGATCGCTGTCGCGGCTGATGCGGAAAATTCCGTGGCTTGGGATTTCCATTCCGGGGAACAGGCGCTTGAAGTTGCGGGCGATGATTTCCTCGACCGCCACGTAGCGCACAGTCTTGCCGGGTACCCGAACGAAGCGTTCGATCTGTGGTGGGACGAGCACCAGGCCGTTCATCTCGTGCTTGTCGGCCGGCCTCTTCAGTCGCAGGACATAGACAAGGCAGCCGCTCTGGATGAAGGGGAAGGGGTGCGCGGGGTCCACAGCCTGTGGGGTCAGCACCGGGAATAACTGGTTCTCGAACCATTTCGAGAGCCATGCCTGGGCCCGTTTGCCCAATTCGCCGGGCGTGACAACGGACACGCCGGCTTCGCGGCATTCGGAAAGCAGTTCGACACTGCACTTCGACTGGGCGTTGAGCAGCTTCCTGACCTGGTCGCGAATGGCCTGAAGCTGCTCGGCGGGTTGCAAACCGTCGTCGCTGGACTTGGCAACGCCGGCGGCCACCTGCGCCATGAGGCCCGCCGCCCGCACCATGTAGAACTCGTCCAGATTACTGGCCGAAATGGACAGGAACCTTACGCGCTCCAGCACCGGGTGGTTTTCGTTGGCCGCCTCCTCCAGAACCCGGGTGTTGAATTGCAGCCAGGACAGTTCCCGGTTGATCAACCGCCCGCCGGCGCGTTCCGCCTCGCTTAGCGCTCGCGGTGTACCCGGTGTGGCCATTAGTCAAGCGACCCAAAACGGCGTGGAATGTGCTCCATGATCGGAGTAGCATACAGGAGTAATGACGACGTTTATGCGATTCAAGCAGGAGCGCGGGCAGACCCGACGAGGGGCATGACGCGACTATGGTTACTGCGCCACGCCAAGGCCGGGCCTTATTCTGCGGACGATTTCAGCCGTGCGCTGGCGCCGCGCGGCCGCAAGAACGCGCCTGCCATGGGGGAGAAGCTGGCGGCGATCGGCTGCGCGCCGAAACTGGTTCTATGCTCGGCGGGTCGGCGAGCGGTGGAAACGATGTGTGGAGTGCTGCCCTGGCTGCCTGCCGACCTCAACGTGGCGGTCATGCACGGGCTGTACACCTTCAGTCCAGGCACGATTCTGCAGTGCCTGCGCCGGGTGCCGGAAGACGCTGGAGATATCATGGTGGTCGGGCACAACCCGGCGCTGCAGGAGTTGGCCCTCTACCTGGCCGGCGATGGCGAAGACGATGCCTTTGCGATACTGCACGGCAAGTTTCCGACTTGTGCGGTGGCGGAACTGGAGTTTTCCGAACCCCCTTTTGGAGGCGATTGGGGGCAGGGCAGCGCATACTTGCGCAGTGTGCTGACCCCTCGTCCTCCGAGAGATCTCCGCATGCCGCTGGCGGACTAGTGAGCGAGTTATGAGAAGACAATTGCCGGTCGAGTTCGTGTTCCAGCTTTTCTCGCTGTTCCTTGCCGTGATCCTGGTGCACGCCATGTACGTGGCCTGGGTGCGCCCGCAGGCCAACGCGGTGCTTGAAGAGCAGCGGATCCTCCTGGAGCAGGACGGGGAATACGTTCCGGAACGTTCCTTGTACGTGATCGTGCGGGACTTTGAGCAGGAGGCGTGCCTGATCCTGGCGCTCTGGGCCCTGGCGATCATGGGCTACAAGGCGAGGGGGGCAATGCGCGAACGCTCGCTGCTTCAGCGCGACCTTCTGCCCCTGGCCGAAGGGGTGCGCATCCTTCCCGAAGATACCCGGGAGCATACCCGGCAGCTGCGCGCCCTGCCGGAATCGCAACAGCGCTTGCTGCTGCCCAGGGTCCTGATGAGTGCGCTGCAGCGTTTTGGTGCCACCGGCAACGTGCAGGATGTGTCTTCCGCCACGCAGACGCTGGTCAATGCCGAGGCTGAGCGACTGGAGTCCGAGCTGTCGATGATCCGGTACATTGCCTGGGCTATACCCTCGATCGGCTTTATCGGAACCGTTCGCGGCATCGGTGAGGCGCTTGCGCTTGCCTATCGGGCGGTGGAAGGCGACATCAGCGGAGTTACGGAAAGCCTGGGCGTGGCATTCAATTCCACGTTCTTTGCACTGCTGGTGAGCATATTCATCATGTTCCTGGTGCATCAGCTTCAGCTGCTGCAGGAGCGCCTGGTGTTCGAGACCGCCGACTACTGTGACGAACGGCTGATCCGGCGCCTGCAGGGCGACTAGCCGCCCGCCATACGCATGGCGCAAGTCGCCCTGGAGGTAAACGGCGCGGCGCTGGTGGGCGCATCGGCGCAGGGAGTGTTATTCAACGAGCCCGGCGTCGCGCTGGTTGAAAAGCGGCGCGTCCGGTTCGGACGCGAGGCGGCGGCGGAAGCCCGGCTCAACCCGGGGCAGAGCTACGAAAACTACTGGGAACTGCTTTCCGATGAACCTCTTCCCAGGCCGGTGCGAGGGTTTCGCAGTTACGCCGATCTCGCGCATGGTCAACTGCGGGAACTCTGGCAGCGATTCAGCCAGGAAGTGGAGAACATCAGTGGCGTTATCCTGGTAGTCCCGGCCGGGGTTCGCGATGATCGATTGGCCCTGCTCCTGGGAATAGCCGAAGAGGCGCAAGTCCCGGTCGCCGGACTTGTCGAGAGCGGCGTTGCCGCCGTGCGCGGCATTCGAGGAAACGGCCCCTGCCTGCACATCGAAACGACCGCCGAGCGAATCGTAGTCACGCGGCTTGCACAGAATGAAGGCCGAATCACATCGGAGGAATTACTGTTCAACGGCCGGCCGGGTTTGCGCCACTTGCGGGCTGCCATGACTGCGTACGCAGCCGGGCGTTTCGTCGCTGCCTCGCGCTTCGACCCGCTTGATCTGTCCGTGACCGAGCAACAGCTCGCCAACCAGTTGGATCCATGGCTTGAGGCTGTGATGTCAGCGGGCGAGTTGGAGGTCGAACTGAGTGGTGCGCCCATTCCCGCCACTGCCGTCCTGAATCGGGAGGATTTCATGGCTGCGGTGGAGCGGCAGTTGGCGGTGCTGGGCAATCGCCTGCGCTCCTGGTGCGCGGGACCGCAGGCGGCCGAGATTCAGGTTTCGGGAGTACTCGCCGCTGTACCCGGCTGCGCTGCGGTGCTGGCGCGGCTGCTGTCGGCGAAGGCACAGGTGCTGCAGCCGGGCGCATCAGCCCTTGGCGCCCTCGCACGATTCAGGTCCGGGGCGAGAGCAAAGGACCGATACGTGCTAGTGCGTTCGCTGCCGGCTGCGGATCTGGAGGGTGAATCCGCCAGCCTGAAGGCTACACCTACCGAAACGGGCGTAGTGGAGCCCCGCGCAGTAATGGAGGTCGGGCAGAAAGCGCAGGTCCCTACACATCTGGTCCAGGGTGGCCGGGCCTGGCGCATCAACGCTCTGGGTCTCAGGGTCGGCACATCGCCGCAGTCAGACGGCCGGGCCATCATGCTGTCCCAGGAAGCAGGGGTTTCGAGAGATCACTGCACCGTGATCCTGGAGAATGGACAGGCTATGCTGCATGACCACAGCCGCTATGGCACAAGGTTGAACGGCGCGGCTGTAGCGGAATCCGCGCCCTTGCGAGGCGGTGACGTGGTTGGCGTGGGTCCGGTCGAGTTCCTGGTGGCCTGTGAAGTTGGTGGCGATGGCTCGTAGACCCTTTCACGTCTTCAGCATGTCCTTTCTGGACATTATTTCCTGTGGCTTCGGGGCGGTAGTGCTGTTTTTCGTGATCATCAACGCACAGGTGCGCTTGCGTGCGGATGCCATGCGCATCGACCTGCTCAGCGAATCCACCCTCCTGGAAGAGGAGGTTCTCGAAGGACGCAAGGACCTGCTGCAGCTGCGCGGTGAGCGTGACACGCTGGAGGACCGCCGGGCGGCAGCGATCGAGGAACTGCGCAAGCTGAAGGAACGCCTGGCTGCGCTATTGACGGAGCTTGCGGAATACGAGCGGCTGGGCACACAGAGCCAGGAATCCGTCGAGAAGCTGCGCGCAGACGTCGACCGTCTCAATGAGATGCAGGAGCAACTCGAGGCCCAGATCGCGGAAGCGGAGGAGGGCACCGGACTGCGCGTGAGGAGCTTCGAAGGGGAAGGTGCGCGGCAGTATCTGACCGGTATGAAGATGGGAGGCAATTACGTGCTGATCCTGGTGGATGCCTCCGCGAGCATGCTGGGGCGAACGTATATCGACGTGATTCGTTTCCGCCTGATGGACGAGGAGCTGAAACCGCGCGCGCCGAAGTGGCGCCAGACGGTCAATTCCGTAGACTGGATCACCACGCGGCTCGAACCGCAGCAGCAGTTTCAGGTCTACATCTACGGCGAGCAGTACGGCAGCATCCTGGAAGGAACGGACGGCAGGTGGCTGACCGTGGCGGACGGAAGTCAGGTCAGCGCAGCGATCAAGGCCTTGCGGGTATACGCGCCCAAGGGAGGCACAAGCATGCATGCGGCGGTGCGTGCCATTCGCGCACTGGATCCGTTGCCGGACAACGTTTTTCTGCTTACCGACGGACTTCCCACCCAAGGCGCGAGTCCTCCTTCTCGCGTAGGTTGGGTCGATTCCCGGGCCAGGGTGCGGAATTTCGATCGCGCGGTGCGTGACCTGCCGCCTCGCATTCCGATCAACGTCATCTTCTACCCGATGGATGGCGACCCGGATGCGACCGGCTACTACTGGATGCTGGCTTCCCGGTCCCGCGGTTCCTTCGTCAGCGTTTCCCGTGACTGGCCCTGAATCCGACTTCAAGGTAGTATTAATAGTGGTATCATGGAAGGGCGTAAGGAGACGCCCGTGGACCTTGATACGCTACGAAGCAACCCCAAAGGAATCCGGTTCCGCGATGGCATGGCGAAGGCGTATCAGGTTCGGCAAGTGATCAAGGCAATCGAGAGGCTTGAGAAGAGCAATGACTGACCACTACACCTATCGAATTACCTGGTCCGCCGAAGACGGCGAGCATGTGGGATTGTGCGCGGAATTTCCCTCCTTGAGTTGGCTCGCGGACACGCACCGCGTGGCACTGACCGGAATCCGGAAACTCGTGGAGGATGTCTTGGCGGACATGCGGGCAAACGGGGAAGCTCCCCCTGAACCATTGGCAGACCGGTCGTACAGCGGCAAGTTTGTCGTGCGAATACCACCGGAGATGCATCGAGATCTTGCACTCAAGGCAGCTGAGGAGGGAGTTAGCCTGAATCGTCTGGTTTCCGCGCGACTGAGCGCGTAACTGCCTCCAAGTGCTGCCATAATCCCCGCACCGGGAGGTTTTGAGCATGAATCTGCAATTGGAAGGGAAGGTTGCGCTGATCAGCGGGGCCACGGGAGGCCTCGGTGCGGCGTGCGCGCGTGAATTGGCCAGCGAAGGCGCCACTCTGTTTCTTACCGCCCGCAAGGAAGCCGCTTTGGCCGGTCTGGCGGGAAGTCTCAGGAAGGCCAGCGGTGTGGAGGTGAAGTGGAAAGCCGCGGATCTGACTTCGCCGGCTGCTGCGGGAACTCTGGTTACTGCCGCTGCAGGTGCGTTCGGCCGGGTGGATGTGCTGGTGAACAGCGCCGGAGCATCCGCAGGTGGTCTTTTCTGGGACCTCCCGGACTCTGCCTGGGAAGACAGCATGGCTTTGAAGTTCATGGCAACGGTCCGCATGATCCGCGCGGTACTGCCCGGCATGATCGAGCGGCGCTATGGACGGATTGTGTCCCTCGTCGGCAATTCGGGACGGGAACCGGATCCTCGCATGTTGCCGGGCGCGGCGGCGAATGCAGGCCTGATGGCGGTTACGACCGGTTTGGCTCGTGAAGTCGCGGAGTTCGGCGTGGTCATCAACTCCGTGAATCCCGGGCCCACAATGACCGATCGCTGGGAAGGCATGATGGAGGCCTTCGCCTCGCGTAGCGGCAAGACGCCTGAGCAGGAGGAGCGAGAGTTTCTCGGCAGGATTCCGCAGCGCAGATTGGCGAAAACGACCGAGGTCGCTCGCCTGGTCGCCTTTCTCGCCGGCGACGCTGCCCCGCATCTTACGGGGCGCTCCATTACCGCTGACGGCGGCGCTTCACGAGCCATATTGTGAACATCCATGGATAAGGAACACCTGGACGAAATCCGTGAGGCCGTGCGTGCCGTCTGCGCGGACTTTCCCGGCGAGTACTGGCGCGACCTGGACCGGGAGCGGGAATATCCAACGGAATTCACGCGCGCCATGACCGAAAGCGGGTTCCTCGGCGCCCTGATTCCGGAGCAATACGGCGGCAGTGGTCTGGGACTGGTGGCGGCCACCGCAATACTGGAAGAAATACACCGTTCGGGGTGCAATGCCGGCGCTTGCCACGCCCAGATGTACACCATGGGCACCGTGCTGCGGCACGGCAGCGAAGAGCAGAAGCAGCGCTGGCTGCCGGGCATTGCAACCGGCGAGCTGCGCCTGCAGGCCTTTGGCGTGACCGAGCCGGGTAGCGGCACCGACACTTTGGGTCTCAGGACAACCGCCCGCCTGGAGAACGGCGAGTACCTGGTCAATGGCCAGAAGATCTGGACCTCGCGCGCCGAACACTCGGACCTCATGATTCTGCTGGCGCGCACAACGCCCCGCGAGGAAGTGGCGCGCCGCACGGCTGGCTTGTCGGTGTTGATGGTGGATATGCGCGAGGCGCCGGGCTTGAGCATCACGCCCATCCGTACCATGATGAACCACGCCACCACCCAGGTTTTCCTGGACGACGTTCGCGTGCCGGCCGACAACCTGATCGGCGAGGAAGGGCAGGGCTTTCGCTACATTCTCGACGGCATGAATGCCGAGCGCACACTGATCGCCGGCGAGTGTATCGGGGACGGTCGCTGGTTCATCGACAAGGCGGCTTCTTATGCCGGCGAAAGGGAAGTATTCGGCCGTCCGATCGGCCGAAATCAGGGCGTGCAGTTCCCGATTGCCCGCGCCTACGCGTCCGTCGAAGCAGCAGCGCTGATGGTTGCGGATGCCGCCCGGAAGTTCGACGAGGGATTGACCACAGGCAAGGAAGCCAATATGGCCAAGCTACTGGCCTCGGAAGCGGCCTGGGATGCAGCGGAAGCATGCGTTCAGACCTTCGGCGGATTCGGCTTCGCGGAGGAATACGACGTAGAGCGGAAATTCCGCGAAACGCGCCTATACCAGGTCGCCCCGGTCTCAACGAACATGATCTTGAGCTATATCGGCCAGCACGTTCTCGGAATGCCGCGCTCCTACTGATATTGAAACGCCAGTTCTTAGCCAGAGCCTAGTGAAACAGGCTCCTCGTCTTCGCCTTCCTTGTCAGCGGACGGAGGAGCGATGCCGTCTATCAGCTCCGCGAGTTTCTCGTTGAGCTTCTCGCCGCGTAGATTCTTCGCCACGAGGACGCCTTCGGAATCCAGCAGGAAATTCATGGGAATTCCCAATACTCCAAACTGCTCCGGAACGGGGCTGTCGTAGGCCAGCAAGTCGCTGGTATTGATCCACGGAATTCCGTCCTCCTCACTGGCTTCGGCCCAGTCGTCGCCATCATCGTCAAGAGAGAAGGCGAAGACTTCAAAACCCTTGGGCCCGTAGTTCTCGTAACTGGCGATGAGGTTCGGGTTCTCGGCCCGGCAAGGACCGCACCAGGAGGCCCAGAATTCGATCAGCGTGTACTGACTGGCGGTGCGTGCGTCCCGCAAGTGATAATCCAGCCCGTCGAGCCCAGCGCTGGAGAAGTCCTTGATTTGAGCGCCTTCTTGCATGGCAGCGGCGGCAGTCCGCATCCTGATGCCTTGGCTGACTCGGCTGTGCATCGCCATCAGCGCGGGATGCTCGCCCAGTTCGGCCTTCAGGGCATCCAGCCGCGTGAGGGCGTCCTGGCCACCCATCCCGCCCATCAGCACTGCATAGAGACTCGCCAGAGGGTCTTCTTCAGATTCGGCGATGGCGCGCAGGGCATTGGAGCGAACCAGGTGCTGTGCGTTATAGAGGTCCCACGACTCCTTCTGGATCTCCTCAAATCCTTCGTCGCCTTCTTCCATGCCGCTACGCCTGGCCATCACGTCCCTGTAGGCGGCGATAGCCTGCTGATATTCCTCACTGTCCTGCCAACTGGCAATCACCTGCTGGTTATAGGCTCCGCCGCGTGCTCTCAATCCGGAAACTTTTCCGGTGTATTCGATGGCAATGTCGCCCGGCTCCAGGATGAACTGCACGGACCCCTTGCTGTTTTCTTCACTGTCATAGACGACCAATCGAACCACTGCGCCGTCACTGAATTCCCCACCCAGGGAAAACTCGCCATTGGTGAGCGTCACTCGATCGATTTCTTCCGTTCCGCCAAGCACGGCGGTTCCACGACTCAGGGCGACCTCGCCTTCTTCGAGAAATTCCGAAACGTTGCCGGAAATGACGTATTGCGGCATTGTATCGGCGCTCATGCCAGGTTCCTGTGAATTACCGCAACCCGTAATTGTCAGTGCGTAGCAAGCAAGAAGCAGGCTCAATGGCAAGAGCCTGACCGAGACGGAATGCCGAGAATGAGTGTGTTTCATTTGCGTTCTCCTGGCGGACAGCTGACTCCAAATAACGGCGCCCGGCGAGCCCGAACGGGCCGCGCCGGGCGCAGCATTTTTCGACAGCTCCGCGTTATCAAGTAGTCAAGTCATTCCTGCTGTCAGAACGACTTGTGGACGTTCAGGCGGTATGAGCGGCCCTGGGTCCATTCGGTTAGCGGATTGATCTGGTTCGTGGCGCGTTCGCCGCTCCCCTCGCTTATCCGCGTGTACTCGGGAAAGGCGTTGGTCAGGTTGTTGACCGTTAGCGTAAGCTCAACGCCCCTCAGCCAGTCCGGAGATGTGAACAGCGTGTTGTCGTCGAATCCGTAACCCAGCACCAGGTCGTAGAGCGTGGCCGGCTCGTCCACGTAGCTGAAGAAGCTGCCAAGGCGCGAGGTTTGGTCGGCGCCCTCAACGTCGATACTCAAAAACAGGGTTCCCCTCGACCAGGTGAACTGGGCGGTGGTCTTGTGTTTGGGGACCGGCGGTATGACGGTGTCTTCCGGTCCCGAATCGTCGCGGCTCGTAACCAGGTTGTGAACAATTCCGCTGGAGGGGTCCACCTGCACGCGGTACTTGTTGGTGTAGGAGCGCCGTACGGTGATCTTGTAGTCACTCAGGCCCATTTGCCATTCGTAACCCAACTCGTAGTCCATCCCGCTGCGCTCTATCGCCGAGACGTTGATCCAGCGGTCGTCGAGTATGTAGATGTCTTCGGGTTCGTTGTAGATCACGTTCGACGGCAGGTCGTCAAGATAAATGATGGGTACCGGCAGCTTGTAGATCCGATCCTTGAACTCGGTGTCGCTCCAGGAGGCCTTTAGCAACACGCCGGGCAGAAAATCGGGAGAAAACTCTGCCGACAGGCTCATTGTATCTGCCGTTTCCGATTTGAGCTGTTCGTTGCCCCCGCTGAAGCCGAACACCCGGTTTCCCGGCAGCGTGGTGATGGCGCCGCCGGCGCCGGGCACGTAATACCACAACGAGCGCGGGTTACCCTCGTACAAGGACTTGCGCAGCAACTGGTTCAACTGCGGTGCAACAAACGAGGTGGCGAGGTTGGCCTTGAACAGCGCCGTGTTCGTGGGCCGATACACGATGCCGCCCGACCAGGTAAATTCGCTGCCCGGGTCCCTGGCCTCGACGCTCTCGGCCTCCGTCGACTCCGTTTGCCGGTAGTCGACCTCCACGTTCGAGTACGAGTCGTAGCGTCCGGAGAATGTCAGGTTGAGCCTCTGAACGCCAGACATGGCGTTGTCAGCCCCCACCAGCGGGACCAGGCCTTCAATGAAGGCGGCATGATTGTCGCGGCTGATGTTCGTGTCGAAGTTCACATTGCCGGTGGGCGTTGTGCTGGACAGGTAGTTCGCCAACTCATTGAAGGAATCGAGCGTGTCCTGCCGGTAGTCGTAGCCCACCACCAGCGCAATGGCCCCGCCGGGAGCGCGGAACAGTTCGCCCCGCGCCAGGGCCTCGAACTGCAGCTGTTCGTTCGCTCCCCCGGAGTTCACGTCGGGGAGGATATACGGCGCGATATCGCCGAACGGGTTGATGGGATCGGGCGGGGCGCCGTAAACGGTGCAGTTGCCGCCGAAGAACGAACTGTAGCTGTAGCGGGTACCGCCCAGCTCCGCTACCTTTTCGGCGCACGCCGGTTCCAGTATACGGTTGAAGCGGCCGATGACGGCCTCGCTTACGCCGTCGGAATTGATGCCGAGGCCATACGCCGGGTCACGCACGTTCAGGCGCTGCGTATCCGTTTCGGAGCTCGAGCTGCTGAAATCCGCCTGCCAGGACCAGCTTCCGAGCGTTCCTTCGATGCCCAGGCCCACATACAACTCGTCCCTTGTCGAGTCGTACGTGGTGGGCGGATAATCGGGAGCCGTGCCGGTCAGTGATACCTGGGTGCCGAAGGGATTGTAGGGGCTGTTGGCGTGCAGCGTTCCGCCAACCTGAATGAGGCCGTCTTGCGACTCGGCGTCCTTGCGCGTGGCCCGGATGTTGCCGTGCAGAACAAGCGAACCGGTCAACTCCTGGTCAACCCCGAGAAAAATCGAATGGCGCTGGCGTTCCGGCCGCAGGCTGCGGCCCTGCTCGGCCGCCTCGCCCCAGTGCGGCTCGCCGACGATGTCGAGGGAACTCAGGCCGTCGGTGTGCTGGAAGCCGGCCGGCAGCGTGAAGTCGTTGACGCAGGTGGCCATCGCTTGCTGTCCGGCGTCGAGAGCGGCGTATTCGTCCCGGGAAATGACCTGGCCACCGAGCTCGTAGACGACTGCGCGTTGCCTGGCCCAGATGGGGGCATCGGAGTCGCAGGCATCATCGAAGAAGTTCGTGTATACGCGAACCCGCGGGCCGGCCGCGGTGTTCTTTTGATTGGTGGTCAGCAGGGTGCTCCGGTTACTTACTACAACCGAATCCCGGTCCGAAGCGTCCAGGCCGGAATCGCGGAAGTACTCGTAGCCGGCGTTCAGGCGCCCCCCTCCCCAGGAAAAGCCGCCACCGACATTGGCCTGCGACTCGCTGTAGCCGCTCTTGTGGGGACGGCCGTAGTTCATATCCAACTCCAGGCCGGAATAGTCCCGGCGGGTAATGATGTTCACCACGCCGCCCACGGCGTCCGAACCATAGACCGCCGAAGCGCCATCGAGAAGAATTTCAATACGATCCACCATCGATAGCGGAATCGTGGAAATATCGGTCACTCCACCCAGAACGCCGCTGTAACCGACTCGCCTGCCATCAATGAGAATCAGCGTGGACTCGCTGCCCAGACCGCGTAGGTTCACGGTGGACGCGCCGGTGACGTTGCGCGCTCCGTTCAACGTGGAGCCGTACGTCTCGTTGGTAGCGTTGACGTTTTGCGGAAGTTGCCGCAGCACGCGCGCCAGGGTGAGTTCGCCGGACGCGCGGATATCCTCGCGGTCGAGCACGATGAGGTTGCCGGAAAGTTCCGAAGGCGGGCGGTTCAGGCGGCTGCCGGTCACGCGGACATCCTGGAGTTCCAGGGCCTCTTCGTCTTCAGCGTCCGCATCGTCGGCATCTTCCTGAGCCATTGCGAGGTTCATGCTGAGGGTCAGTCCGGCAAGAATTGCCAGCATCCCCGACCATGCCATGCCAGGTTTGCGCCATTTGCCGAGATAGGGTTCGTCCGAGTGTTTCATAAGTTGCGTCTCCCGTGCTATGGCGAAAACCAAATTTGTCTCACCATTATCTTGTCTACTATACACTCTCGGCAGCCGGAAATGGACGCAATATTAGAGGATTAGGCGCAGGCGGCTAGAACCCATAACAAGCTACGCGAATAGCGTCTGAAATCAATTTGACACTGGGGCGGACGCGCCTTAAGTGATAGAATTGACAACTTCTAAACCGTCGGGCGCCGCCTTCGCCGCGGCGCGTTTTTTGCATGGCCGGCCCAGCCCCCGAAATCGTACCGGTAAAGCTCGAAGAAGAGATGCGCCGGTCCTATCTGGACTACGCGATGTCCGTCATCGTGGGCCGTGCTCTCCCCGACGTTCGCGACGGCCTCAAGCCGGTGCACCGCCGCATTCTTCATGCCATGCGGGAGCTCGGAAACCTGCATGATCGGCCCTACAAGAAATCGGCCCGGATCGTCGGCGACGTCATAGGCCGCTTTCACCCGCACGGCGATACGGCCGTGTATGACGCCATCGTGCGAATGGCGCAGGATTTCTCGCTGCGCTACCCGCTGGTGGACGGGCAGGGCAACTTCGGTTCGATGGACGGCGACTCGCCCGCGGCAATGCGCTACACGGAAATCCGCATGGCTCCGATCACCGCCATGATGTTGTCGGACATCGATCGGGAGACCGTCGAGTTTGTCGATAACTACGACGGCGCCGAGAGCGAGCCCACGGTCCTGCCGGCCCGGTTGCCCAATCTGCTGGTCAACGGCGCATCCGGAATCGCTGTGGGGATGGCCACCAATATCCCACCGCACAACCTCCGGGAAGTAATTGGCGCAGCCCTGGCGCTGAGCCGAAACCCGGCCATCGAGATCGCCGAACTGATGGAGCATATTCCGGGCCCGGACTTTCCGACCGCCGCACAGATCGTGGGGGAGTCCGGCATGACGGAGGCGTACAACACCGGGCGCGGGACGATTCAATTGAGGGCCCGGGCGGAATTTGAGGAGAGTGGCGGGCGAAACGCGATCGTGATCACCGAATTGCCGTACCGGGTGAACAAGGCGAAGTGTGTTGAAAAAATCGCGGTGTTGGCCCGCAAGAAGGTATTGGTCGGCATCCACGAGGTGCGCGACGAGTCGGACAAGGACGGGTTGCGCATGGTTGTGGAGTTGCGCCGCGACGCCAGCCCGGACATCGCTCTCAACAACCTGTATCGCCGCACGCCGCTGGAATCCAGTTTCGGCATCAACATGGTGGCGCTTTGCGGTGGACGGCCGCAATTGCTGAACCTCAAGGAAATGCTCGAGCACTTCCTCGATCATCGGCGCGACGTCGTCACCCGCCGCAGTGTCCACGATCTGCGCCGGGCCAAGGCCCGGGCGCATGTCCTGGAGGGACTGACCGTGGCGCTGGCCAATATTGATGAGGTAGTCGCCCTGATCAAGGCGTCGCGCAACGCTCCGGAGGCGCGTGAGGCCCTGATGGCCCGTATCTGGCCGCCAGACGCAGTAAGAGGTCTGCTGGAACGGGCGGACACCGGCCCAATCGACCTGCCGAACCTGAGTGACCGTGGCTACCGCCTGACCGAGCGCCAGGCCCGCGCGATCCTCGAGTTGCGCTTGCAGCGCCTGACCGGCCTTGAGCAGGACGCCATTCTCAAGGAATACGCCGATCTGTTGAAAAAGATGCAGGAATTGACGGACATCCTGCGTGATCCGGACCGCCTGCTTGAAGTGGTACGGGATGAACTTGTCGATCTGCGGGACGAGTACGGCGACGAGCGGCGCACGGAGATCATCTCCGATTACAGCCGGACCGCGGACGAAGACCTGATCCCGCGGCGCGAGGTGCTGGTAACGCTTTCCTGGCGTGGCTATGTGAAAACCCAGGAGCTGGAGACCTTCCGTACGCAAGGACGCGGCGGCCGAGGCAAGCGCGGTGCGTCGGTAGGCCAGGAGGACTTTATCGACCAGCTCCTCGTAACGAATTCTCACTCCACGCTCCTGTGTTTTACCGACCAGGCGCGGGTCTATCAACTGCGGCCCTTCGAGATTCCCACGCAGAGCCGCGAGACGCGCGGGTTGCCGATTGCCAACCTGCTGCCGGGGCTTGAAGAGGGTGAACAGGTCAATTCCGTGTTGCCCGTGGATTCCTTCGATCATGGACGATTCGTGTTCATGGCCACGCGCCGGGGCCGGGTCAAGAAGACCCGTCTGGACGCTTTTGCGAAGATCCGCCGTACCGGAATCTACGCACTGAGCCTGAAGGGCAACGATCGCCTGGTGGAGGCCGCCATAACCGATGGCGATAGCGATGTCATCCTGGTGGCCAGCAATGGCCGGGCCGCCCGCTTCTCGGAGTCGACCGTTCGCCCGATGGGACGCACGGCTGCCGGGGTGATCGGCCAGCGTTTGAAGAAGAAAAAGCACGCGGTGGTCGCAGCGCTGATCGTGGATGCGGATGACACGGGTCTAGAGGACGCCTGGGTGTTGCAGGCCACGACCAAGGGTTTCGGCAAGCGAACGCCGGTTACCGAGTTTCCACGCAAAGGCCGGGCCGGGCAAGGCGTGATTTCGATCCGCACGAAAGGGCGCAACGGCACACTGATAGGCGCCGCGCTGGTGCGGGAAGGCGATGAGGCGATGTTGATGACGGCCGGCGGCACGCTGATACGCACCGCGGTCGACGACGTTTCGGTGCAGGGCCGGTATTCACACGGCGTGCGCCTGATGCGGCCGGACAAGGGCGATCGCGTCGCGGTATTCTGCACGCTTGCAGGGGACCAGGAACAAGGCGACGAAGATGTCGATTGAACGACCCAGGGAGGGAGGGCTTCCAGCCCTCGGTGAGGGCGAGACGCCCTCGCTCCCGGGTATTAGCGTATTCAAGAGCTAATGTCCCGAATCCATAACTTCAGCGCCGGCCCCGCCGGCCTGCCGCTCCCTGTGCTGGAACAAGCCCGCGACGAGTTGCTCAGTTGGCAGGGACGCGGGCTATCGGTGATGGAAGACAGCCACCGTGGCCAGCCGTTCATCGAGCTGGCCGAGCAGTCCGAGCGAGACCTGCGGGAGTTGCTTGCGATTCCCGAGGAATATTCCGTGCTGTTCATGCAGGGAGGCGCAACCTTGCAGTTTGCAACGGTCCCGATGACGCTGGCGCGGGAGGGGCAGGGCGTCGACTATCTGATCACCGGACACTGGGGCCGAAAGGCCGTCTCGGAAGCCGCCAGGCTGCGTCCCTCAAGAGTGATTGCCGACGGTGAAGCGCTGAAATATCGCTCCGTGCCCGAACAATCGCAGTGGGCCCGCGGAGAAGACGCCGCGTACCTTCACTACACGGCCAACGAGACCCTGCACGGTCTTGAGATCGACCCGCCGCCGGACATCGACTACGCACCCCTGGTGTGCGACATGTCGTCCACCTTGCTTTCGCGGCCGATTCCGGTCGATCGCTTCGGGCTGATCTATGCCTGTGCGCAAAAGAACATTGGCCCGGCCGGGCTCACAGTGGTCATCATCCGTCCCGACCTGCTGGAGCGAGTCCCGGAAGAAACGCCGCTGGCCCTCAACTACCGCAGGATCGCGGCCGCGGGTTCGATGCTGAATACGCCCGCAACATTTCCCTGGTACGTCGCCTCGCTGGTGTTCCGCTGGGTATCGGATCAGGGAGGTCTCGCCGGAATGGCTGAACGCAACCGCCGAAAGGCCGACCTCTTGTATGACTTCATCGACGGCTCGGACTTCTATACCAACCATGTGGACCCACAGTGGCGGTCATGGATGAATGTGCCGTTCACGCTCGCCGACCCCGGTCTGGAAGCAAGTTTTCTTGCGTCCGCCGAGGAACAGAATCTCTATGGGCTCAAGGGACATCGCGCAGTGGGGGGCATGCGAGCATCGATCTACAACGCAATGCCCGAAGAAGGCGTGCGGGAGCTGGTCAGCTTCATGAAGGAATTCGAACGCGGGGCCTGACGAAATGTTCAATATTCGAATTTACAACAACATCGCCAACGAAGGGCTTGCGCGGCTTTCGTCAGACAACTATCTGGCGCCCTCCGATCATGATGCTCCGGACGCCATACTCCTGCGTTCGCATGATCTGCACCGCGTGGAAATCCCCGATAGCGTGCAGGTCGTGGCGCGTGCCGGGGCGGGTGTCAACAACATCCCCGTGGACGCACTTGCAGAACGCGGGGTGCCGGTGCTGAATGCGCCGGGCGCCAATGCCAACGCGGTCAAGGAGGTGGTGTTGGCCGGCATGCTGCTCGCGGCGCGCAACCTTTTGCCGGCCTGGGACCATCTGCGCAAGCTGGATTTGCCTGCCGATGAGCTCCACAAGGCCGTAGAGAAACACAAGAAGCAGTTCGCCGGCCGGGAACTGGCGGGCCGCGTCATGGGTGTCGTGGGACTTGGCGCGGTCGGCGTAAAAGTAGCCAACGCGGCGGTTGGACTGGGCATGAAGGTGTTCGGCTACGATCCCGGGCTGGTGCTGGATCGGGCCTGGGAACTTTCAGCGGAGGTCGGCAAGGGGCGCAGTCTGGAACACGTATTCGCCGGCGCAGATTTCGCCAGCATTCATGTACCACTGATGGACCAGACCCGCGGGCTGATCGGTGACGAGCTGGTCCGCAGCATGCGCAAGGGCGGCGTGCTGCTTAATTTTGCCCGCGGCGGTATTGTGAATACCGGCGCCGTACTGAACGCCCTGAATGACGACTGGCTGTCGACTTACGTGTGCGACTTCCCGGAGCCCGAATTGATGGGCCATCCCAAGGCCATTCTGCTTCCGCACCTGGGCGCTTCCACGTCCGAAGCCGAAGTAAACTGCGCAGTGGTGGCCGCGGAAAACCTGCGCGCATACCTGGAGGATGGCAATGTGCGTGGATCGGTGAATTTTCCGGTGATCGATCTACCGAGGCGAGAGGGTTACCGGCTCACGATTGCCAACGCCAATGTTCCCTGGATCGTGGCGAATGTATCCGCCCTGCTTGCGGAAGAGAACCTCAACATCGAGTACATGATGAATGTTTCGCGGGGCGCTCTCGCCTACACCATGCTGGATCTGAACGATCATGCGCCTCCGAAAGCGCTGCAACGCTTGCGGTCGCTCGAAGGCATCAAGCGGGTGCGGGATCTCGGTCCGCAATCCTGACTGCTGTGGAGCACTCTTGTGAAAACCTGGCGCGTTAGCCGCACGAACGTCCCGCCGGCGCCTGGGACCTTCAGGGTGCCGGGGGACAAGTCCATTTCGCACCGTGCCGTAATGCTGGCGGCGCTGGCGGAAGGTGAAAGCGAGATCGTCAATTTTCTTCCCGGCCACGACTGTGTGGCGGCGGCGAAAGCACTGGAGGATGTTGGAGTGCCGATTTCCTGGCTGGCCCCGGATCGGTTGCTGGTGCGCGGCGGCGCAAAATTTCGGTCTCCACGCGAGCCGTTGGACTGCGGTAACGCGGGGACGGCAATGCGCCTGCTCGCCGGCTGGCTCGCGGGGCAGGGCGTGGCAGCGGAATTGCATGGCGATGAGTCGCTGAGCCGCCGGCCCATGCGCCGGGTGATCGAGCCCTTGACAAAAATGGGGGCCCGCATCGAAGCACTGGGACAGGACGGCAGGCCGCCTTTGCGGATCGCCCCGCCCGACTCCAGCTTGCGGGGCATCTCGCACACTCCCGCAATCCCCAGCGCGCAAGTGAAGTCCGCGATTCTGCTCGCGGGACTGGGCGCACAGGGAGTGACTTGCGTGCATGAATCCACGCCGACCCGTGATCACACCGAGAGAATGTTGCCGAGTTTCGGCGTTTCCGTGGAACGCACCAACGGAAGCGCCTGCCTGACGGGCCAACAACCTCTCAGGTCGGCCAGGATCGATGTGCCGGGGGATTTCTCATCGGCTGCATTTCTGCTGCTGGCCGGAACCATCGGTTCCAATGACGTCCGGGTGGACTCGGTGGGGGTGAATTCGGCCCGCACGGGTTTCCTTCGCCTGCTCGACCACATGGGTGCCGGTATCCGGATCATGGCGCGGCGCACCGCGGGCGCCGAGCCGGTAGCGGATGTGATTGCCAGTCCAAGCGTCTTGCAGGGGGCGAGGCTGCCCGCTTCGGTTGTGCCTTCGGCGATCGACGAAATGCCGGCGGTGTTTGCTTCTGCGGCTTGCGCCATGGGAGAAACCGTTATCGAAGGCGCCGAGGAGCTGCGGGTCAAGGAAAGCGATCGAATCGCCACCATGATCGCCGGACTGAAGGCAATTGGGGTGGGCTGCGATGAGACCCCCGATGGAGCGCGCATTCGGGGTGGGGCAGTGCGTGGAGGAGAAGTCCACAGCCATGGTGATCACCGGGTGGCTATGGCATTCTCGATACTTGCCCTGGTGTCGCAGAAACCGATTCTGGTTCGCGACGTCGAGTGTGTGGATACTTCCTTCCCGGGTTTTGTTGCGACCGCGGAACAGCTTGGGTTAAGCATTGAGACTGTCAACTGAGTTGCCCCGGGACCGAGGGCTTTCAGCCTTCGGCGCGGGCAGGATGCCATCGTTACAATTTTCCCCGTTCCGTGATGAGTGACGCTCCCGTTATTGCGATTGACGGGCCGGCCGGCGCCGGCAAGGGTGTGGTGGCGAGGCACCTGGCCGAGCGGCTGGGTTGGCGCCGGCTGGACAGCGGAGCGTTGTATCGGGCTGCTGCGCTTGCCCTCTTGCGGGCCGGATTGGTGGAGGCCGGCGAAGCTCCAATCGCCGCCCACCTTGCTGATTGCCGGCTGGATTTCCACGCTACCGGTGATGGCGATAGAGTTTTCCTCAACGGCAAGGATGTAAGTGCGGCAATTCGCACAGAGGAAGTCGGCGTTGCGGCTTCCCGGGTTGCTCCTTTGGCTGCAGTCAGGCAATACCTGCTTCCCTGGCAGCGATCATTCAGGCGGGACCCTGGCCTGGTTGCGGAAGGACGCGATATGGCATCGGTGGTTTTCCCGGATGCGCCGCTTCAGATTTACCTGACGGCAAGCCCGGAAAAACGCGCCCAACGTCGCCATAACCAATTGAAGCAAAAGGGAATCAATGCTAGTATGGCGGACTTGATCCGCGATCTCGAAGATCGTGATCGCCGCGATTTGGGCCGCAAGCTGGCTCCGCTGAAAAGAGTGCGTCATGCGGTGGAACTGGACACCACGGCGCTGGATGTGGAGCAGACCAAACTTACGGCCTGGCGTCTCGTGATGGAAGTCTGGCCGGAGAACGCGGCCGGGTAGCGGGTCAGATTTGGCGCCGGCCAGGATGGAGGGCGCGTGGAAAAGTAACCGCGGGCGAAGCTGGATTGTTCGCGCGCATGACATTGAGGCCCTTAATGGCAGAAAGTTTTGCAGAGTTGGTTGAGGCCAATCTCGCTGACAAGAACTTCCGGCCGGGAGAAATTCTCTCGGCGCAAGTGATCGATATTTCATCGGAAGTGGTAACGGTAAGCGCCGGATTGAAATCCGAGGCGCTGATTCCCGCCAGTCAATTCCTGGATGAGACCGGCGAACTGGAAGTGGACATCGGAGATGAAGTTGAAGTCGCTCTGGATTCCATGGAGGACGGATTCGGAGAGACTCGCCTGTCCAGGGAGCGGGCCAAGCGTACTCGTGTATGGGAGGGCCTGGAAACTGCCTTTGAGCAGGAAGAAATCGTTCAGGGCGCCATAAGCGGGCGCGTCAAGGGCGGTTTTACCGTCGACGTTTCCAGCGTTCGTGCTTTTCTGCCCGGCTCGCTGGTGGATATGCATCCGATCCGCGACACCACGTACCTGGAAGGGCGCAAGCTCGATTTCAAGGTCATCAAGCTGGATCGCCGGCGCAATAACGTAGTCGTGTCCAGGCGCGCGGTTATTGAAGAACTGCACAGCGCCGAGCGCGCCGCGCTACTCTCGAGCCTGGAGGAAGGCCAGGTGATCAAGGGCGTCGTCAAGAACCTCACCGAGTATGGGGCATTCGTCGATCTCGGCGGGATCGACGGTCTGTTGCATGTCACCGACATGGCCTGGCGGCGGGTAAAGCACCCCTCGGAGGTGGTCCGGGTCGGCGAGGAACTGGAAGTCAAGATTCTCCGCTTCGACAGCGAGCGCAACCGGGTCTCGCTCGGGCTCAAGCAGCTGGGCGACGATCCCTGGGTGGACATCGGCCGGCGCTATCCCACCCACACGCGGTTGTTCGGGAAGGTCACCAACGTGGCGGATTACGGCTGCTTCGTGCAGATTGAAGAGGGTGTGGAAGGGCTGGTCCACGTCTCGGAAATGGACTGGACCAGCAAGAATGTAAATCCCGGCAAGATCGTTCACGTCGGCCAGGAGGTCGAAGTGATGGTGCTGGACATCAACGAAGAGCGGCGCCGTGTCTCGCTGGGGCTGAAGCAATGCCTGGAGAACCCCTGGCAGGACTTCGCCAACCGATACAAGAAGGACGACCGTGTCTCCGGCAAGGTCCGATCGATGACCGATTTCGGAATATTCATCGGGCTGGAAGGCAATATTGACGGGCTGGTGCATCTGTCGGATCTTTCCTGGGACCTGCCGGGCGATGAGGCCGTTCGGAACTACCGCAAGGGCCAGGAAGTGGAGGCGGTGGTGCTGTCGGTGGATGCGGACCGGGAGCGAATATCGCTGGGCATCCGGCAACTGCAGGGTGATCCGCTGGCCAATTTCCTCAAGGACCACCCCAAGGGCAGCATCGTTACCGCGGTCGTAACCACGGTGGAACAACGCATGATCGAACTGGAACTTGGCGAAGGTGTGAAAGGACGCATGCGGGCCGCCGAGCTATCGCGCGAGCATGTGGATGATGCGCGCATGCATGTCAAGGCAGGGAAGCCCATCGAAGGGCGGATCGTCGGCATTGACCGGAAGACCCGGGTCGTATCCCTGTCGGTCCGGGCAATGGAAGAACAGGCGGAAGCGCAGGCATTGCGAGACTACGAAGCCGAGGTGGGCGACCGCATAAAGGGCGCTACCCTGGGAGAGTTGTTGCGCAGCCAGCAAGAAAAGGATTCCGAAGACGGGGAGGAGTAGTTTATGCGGGGGGAGGCTATGGCCGGCACGGATAGTTGCCTGGCGTTCGCGGGGGAGTCGGCTTAGTGACTACGTCCGGGGCAGGTAATGCGATCACGCGATCCGAACTGGTACGGATCGTTACGCGCAGGTTGCTGGAGGATGAACGCTTCAGCTATTTCTCCGCCTCCGACCTGGAAGCGTCGGTCAAGCACGTCATTGATCTGATGGGTCAAACTCTGGCGACTGGCGGCGGTATCGAGATCCGAGGGTTCGGTAGCTTCGGCCTGAGCTACAGGCGAGCGCGCATCGGGCGCAATCCGCGTACCGGACAGGCCGTTGCGCTGCCCAGCAAGTACGTCCCCAAGTTTCGGCCGGGGAAACGGCTTCGCGAGAGGGTAAACGCCACTGCGAAAGCGGGCGGAACCAGGGGGTCGCGTTAGGCGGCGCGGTCCCGGTTTGTCATGAAAGCCGCACGCTGGCTGAAACGCGGGATATATATTCTCCTGCTGGTGGTGGTGGCGACACTCGCGGGTATTCTGGCGCTGCTTAACAGCGGCGAGGTTCAACTGGACCTGGCTTTTGCCGAAGTCACTCTCTCCAAGCCCCTTGCATTTACCGTGGCCTTTGGTGTGGGGTGGCTATTTGGATTGCTGTGCGTGGCCGGCGTCCTGCTCAAACGCCGCGCCAATGCCGGGAAATCTCGACACGACGCCAAAGGAACCGCCCCGGCCGAAGCCTGAGGCCGGTGTCGTGACGCGACACGATGTTTCCTGATTTTCTTGTGTCGCTGGCCGGTGGCCTGGTTCTGGCAGCAGCGCTTGGGTATTGGTACGCACGGGCCGGAGAATCCAGCCGCGGATTGAATTGGCGATTTCGAGAATTTTCCGAGCAACTTCCCAAGCGGTCCGAAAAAGCGGTAAAGGCGTATCTCCGCGAGGCGGAAAAGGAAAACAGCGAGCCCGAAGCGGCCTTTGAACTGGCTGCCTATTTCCGGTCCGGGGGCGACTGGCGGCGAGCTCTCCAGATTCACGAAGCCATTGCCGCCAGGCCAGATCTTGATGCCGCGACGAGAGCGCACGCAGGTTTGGAGATTGGCGACGACTATCGGGCCGCCGGAATGCTGGACCGGGCCGAGGAGGCGTATGCACGGACGGCCGAGTACCTGCCCTTGCGTCTCAATGCCCTCGAGCGTCAGCTGGGAGTGTGTGAGCAATTGGCCGATTGGGAGCGCGCGGTTGATGTAGCCAATCAGGTACGCAAAGAGGATCCCGATCTCGGTTCGCAGTTGCGATGCCATTACCTTTGCGAACTGGCGGTGCTGGCCGTTAAGGAAGGGGAGCTGCGCCAGGCGCGCAGTTGCTGGAGAAAGGCCGCCCGCCGCAGCAAGGATTCCCCGCGCCTGCTGGTGGATCGAGCCGTCTACGACCCTCGCAGCCTCGCCGGCACGCTGTCCGTTGCCGGCCGTTATCCCGACCAGGCCGTATTGATCCTGCTTGGAGCGTCCAGGGACCTGCAGATATCTTCCGGGGAATTGAACGGAATCCTGTGCGAGCAGCTCAAGGCTACGCCATCGCTGAGCGCAGCGCTCGCCTGTAGCTTGTTGATGTCCCCCGAACTGTTATGCGCCGCCTCGGCGGAATGCCTGTTTGCGGCATTGAACGAAAGGCTTCCGGCCTATGGAAAGATGTATGCGTCCGGAGTGGCGGCGGACTTCGCTCCTGACTCTCTCCATGAGCTCACGACCGAATTGCAGGCGGCAACCGGGTCGCCGCCAGGCTGGCGCTGTTCGGTTTGCGGGCAGCAGCAGGAGTTACACAGCTGGCGTTGTAATGAATGCGGGGCATGGGACGCCGCACAATTAATTTCTCCGCTTGCGGTCTGAATCAGCTACAAGGCAAAAGTTCTCAAACGCAGGTTCTTTCCAGCTTTCTCCGCTCACAGGGGTGGACCACAATCCGCCCTGTATCCGATCCTCCACGGAACGGAGCCACGCAGCAAAGGAGAAGCAAGCATGAACAAATGGATCGCAATGGTAATCGCAACCCTGGCACCCGTGCTGGTATTTGCGGGACCGGTAAATGTGAACACGGCAGATGCGGAGACTATCGCTCGCGAATTGCAGGGGGTTGGGCCCTCAAAGGCAAGAGCGATCGTGCAGTACCGCAAGAATAATGGGCCTTTCGAAACGGTTGAAGATCTTCTAAAGGTTCAAGGTATTGGGCCTAAGGTATTGGAAGATAATAAGAAAGATATATTATTGGAAGATCCGGAGGACACCGAATCCACCGGTACTGCCTGAACGGAAAGTTCTCGCGCCTGACTGAACCCCCTCCCTTTACAAGGGCTAGCGGCAGGTCGATGCCTGCCGCTTTTTTTTTGCCGGGAGCGAGGGCATTGCCCTCGCGGCATCCCGCCCTCGATAAGGGCGGACCGCCCTCAGGCAAACTCAACTGGAAACAGCAGGAATTCAGTCGCTGGCCAACTAGCCATTCTTGATATGCATTACCCGCTGGGGGTACGGAATCTGTATTCCGTGGTCTCGGAACTGCCGCCACAGTTCGAGCATTACGGCGCTCTTGATGTTTGACACGCCGCTGTCGGCGTCCTGAATCCAGAATCGGACTTCCAGCTCAATCGCGGAATCCCCGAAATTCTTGACCAAACAGCGTGGCGCCGGATCCCTGAGCACGCGCTCCTGACTCTGGGCTGCTTCCACACCCAGCCTTGTCGCGAGTTCAAGGTCCGTGTCGTAGTGCACGCCAACGGGAATTCGAAGCCGGCTGTTTGCGTCGGAATGGGTCCAGCTTGAAACCGGCTCGGTGATCAGCGTTTCGTTGGGAATCAGGTGCTCGATTCCATCGCGGGTGATGATGGAGACGTAGCGGGCACCCAGCTTGTTGACCCAGCCGTAGGTATTCTCCACGGTGATCACGTCTCCGGGCTTGATCGACTTGTCCATCAGCAGGATGATCCCGCTGATCAGATTCGACACGATCTTCTGCAGGCCGAAACCGATTCCAAAGCCAACGGCGCCTCCGATGATCGCCAGAGCTGTCAGGTCGATGCCCGCCGTGCTGATGGATATGAGTATCGCAAGTACGTAGAGTCCGGTGCGGAGCGTTTTTGTAAGAAGAACACGTCCCGCCGGGGAGACCCAATCAACGTCCTTGAGCTGAGCTTCCGTCATCCGTGACACAAAAGCCGCGAGACTCAGGAGCACGGCCAATAGCAGCGCAGTGGTTAGAACCTGATACAGGTTCAAGCTGAAATCGCCCAGACTCAGAGTAAACTCACTCCCTTGCAGGGCCTCAATAGTGTCGTCGAGTTTCCCCCAGATGCTCAGCACGGCCATGCCGTAGGCAATGACCGCCGTCACCCGCGATAGCATGGGGTTGCGAATCAGGCGGGATACGAGCCGCACCACAATCCAGGCAAGCAACAGGCTCACGAAAACCCGCACGAGCCACGCGTCCAGCCCAAGGGCCAGGTAGATCCCCAACAGGATGCTGACAAGAACAAACCAGATCAGCGGCCAGACAAGGGGCTCCAGGATCCCGCGGGCGCTCTCCCAGCGGGGCCGCATTTCGCACCATGAGGTAATGGCAGGGTGCAGGCGGCGGCTGATCAGCAGGGAGCAGGCGCACAGCGCCCCGACAAGAGAGAGCTGCACGAGGCTCTCCGGCAGCGTCACTCCCTCCGGGCGCACCGAGTCAACGGCTTCCAGGATGGTTTGCAGGAATGCCTTGAGTTGTTCCATTGGGTACGGCGCTCTTGCGAGGGCGAGTGGTCGCTATCCTAGCGCGAAATTTGCTCTTTCACACAACCCCGCTCGATATCCGACATGCGGCGTACCGGCGTCGGTACGAGGGCCCACTTGTCCGATGGGACGCCCGTGCGATCGAATCAACGCTCGCTCCCTTAAAACCAGTGTCTAAAATAGAGTTCTTGTTTCGCCGTTCTCCTCAGTCCCCACTCCCCTCAGAGAAACCGTTACCCCAAGGCACTGTCCTTTGCCTTGATATAGACGGGGTGTGTACCCCTTTCGGCAAGAATCTGCGGTTTCATTCTCGCGCGCCGCATCCGGGTTTTCTATCTCTGCCCACGCATCCCGCGGAGCATTTCCATCCGGCGTTATCGCAGTGGTTGGCGGAGTTGGCCGAAGCGTTTACACACGTGGCCTGGATCTCCTCCTGGAGAAGAAACTGCGCGAGGTTCGCCACCGGCGCCGGGATCAAGTTCGCCGCCAAGTGGCCGTACCTGCCGTCGTCTGACCCTTCGGACGAGACCGACCTGACGGGCCGCGGCGATCTGCCCTGGGGCAAACTCGACGCCGTGCTGCAGTGGATCGCTCCCGATCAGCCGGTGGCCTTCGTGGATGATGAGCTGGTGCCGCAGAGGTGGCCGTATGACCGCAAGATGGACATTGATCATTCCATCGAGGTCTTTGGCATGCGCCCGGGTCCGCTACTACTCCTGGCGCCGGCCCGCGAGATCGGGCTGACCCGCGATGCCGTCGATTTGCTGTGCGCTTTCGCCCGGAATCCGCAGGCGGGCCGCTTCGGCGGCCGCTCCGTGCATCACTTGCATTCCGGTCGCTGGAATCAGTGGCCCTGGCCGCTGCCTCCGGATCAGGAGAACCCCGTAACGATGTTACCCGGTGACGAGGAGGCTTGGGAAACCGAACGCATGGAACTGTTGCGGGATCGCTACATGGAGCTGAATGGCGGCGACCCCGCGCGCAATGATCCGGCATGGTGCAACTGGCGGGATTAGGGCACGAATCACCGGATAGCTGGCTATTTCGGCTGGAATTTGCAATCGGCGTTCAGATCGATCTTGCATCGGAGAAAGCGCCCATCGGTCACGACCGCATAGCACTCGCCGGGCCGAAGCGTGGACGGCGGGCGGACCTGTGTGGACTTGGGCAGATGAGGCGTGAGCGGACAAAGCCGGTCGATGGTCTCGTGGAGCGCCTTGTCGGTCGTTCTGAAGAACAGCTTGGTTCCCGTGTTGTTGAGCAGGATTTCGACCGCCTTTTCATCCTTGTTGGTAAACGAGTCTCCGGCCAAGGCATGGTGAAGGCTCGACATGGATTGCGATGCGACCACGCAGAAGGCCCCGAAGGAGCGGCAGGTGTCGAAGAACGACTGCTCGCCATGCACGACGTCGGACGTGATAAAGCGATGGAACTCATCGGCGACATACGCCACCAGGGGCATCTTCGAGCCGTTCTCCTGGCGCTTCGGATCGCTTAAGACCGCCTCGAAGAACTGGGCCTTGAGAGCCCGGGCGACGAGCGCGTCGCGGCCATGTCCCAACAACGGCTGATAGACGTACACGGTGCCGCCGTTTTTCGAGTTAATGGCGGCAGTGAACATGTTGGATTGATTGTCCTGCTCCGCCATAGTGTCTCTTGCAGGAAGAAAGGGTTCGCATCCGAAAAATAGCGCTTGTGCCGGTCCGGAATCGCTGAAGTCCGTGAAGGTGGGCTTGGCGAAGCCGTACAACCCCATGTAATGCTGCACGTCCTTGCGAACTGCTGCAAGGCTGTGAAAATACTCCACCTCGTCAAATGCGTCGTCGATTTCCCAGTTCCCCGATATGAGGTCCCGCAGATATTCCTCGACCAAGCGGTGGGCCAGGAAAATATGCTTGGAGCGCCCTCTGGTACTGAAACGGAAAGTCGTTGTCGTGCCGTCCGGACCTACCCATTGGTCCTTTTCGTCCGTATGATTCCCGGATCCCGCAACAAAGAACTGCCCATGGAAAATGGTCGCCAGCGTGATCAGGTTTCGGCAAGGAAGCATAGATTCGTCCGGCAGTAGGGGGCAGGCTGAGTCCCAGCAGAACTCGACTGTCGCCTTGAGGCGGTCGAGTAATTGGGAGCCGTCGTCAGGTTCCTTGCTCATGACCAGCCCGGAGAACTCCTTGCCCTTGGCGTTGATTTGCTTGCAAAGCGTGGCGTTTTCCCGCTGGCTGGAGCAAATGCTTGAGCAAAAGCCCTTCCAGGCCTTTCGTAGTGCACGCCGCTCCTCCACGGTGAACAGTGCCTTGCCGGGCCTCTTACTAGGAGCCCCGTTCGGATCGGAATCAAAGCGTGCTGCGTCACCGATTCTCGTCAGCTCCGTCATGACTCTTGCGTAGGCCCTGCCAGCCGTTTCCGCACTCGGCGCCAAAAGTCCGCACGTTTTCCCGAAGGTCCGCAACTTCATCTTCAGGTAGGGCGCCACCGGGTTCAGGTTTTTTGGTTCGAAAATGTCGCCTCGATACTTCAACACCACGAGCAGCAGCGCGATGATTGTCTGGGCGAGCCGCACACCCTGGTTCTTCCAATAGGCGTTGTCAGCCGCTCCACGTCCCATCAGCGATTGAAAGGAAGGGTTCTGGGGCACGAACGAGGCGCAGCGCTTGAGGATCTTCTGCGCCGCGGCGAGCATATCGTCGTTGGCAAAATCATCTGCAATGGCCCACTCGCCGTTCATGAGGTTGAGGTTCAATCCGTCCGCGCCGTTCTTCTTGGTTTCCAGGACCTTCACGGCAACGCCCTCCGGCGCTTCATCCTTGAGAATCTGATACAGCTCCTTCTTCGGGTCAATGACCAGCGCACAGCTCACCGGGCTATCGCCCCTATAGGCAGGATCGGCCTGCCGCAGGATGCCCTTGAGGACAGGGACGATTGCGGATTCCGTCTTCCCGGAACCCGTCTCGCCAAAAGCCATGACATGGCGGCAGAGGTCCGCCCGCGGGATTTCGCCCCTCGATGGGAAAAGGTTGCGCCATTCGGGAATCTTGACGGTGTGCCGATCAAGTTCGGGCTCGTACGTTGGCACACCCGTCTCGTCGTCATCCACCAGGCTGTCGATCAACCGCAACTCGCACGCGAGCGCAGCGGAGATGGGCACGTCCATGGCGAAGATTTGCTCGTAGAGACCCAGGAACCCGGACGCATCGGTTTGCTGTTCGCAATCATTGGCGACACGCCTGCGGACCGCGGTCAACCAATTTTTCCTATTGTCCTCATTGGGATCGAAATCCGTGAGACTTTCGGGAGTGGTCAACCGGCCCATGATGCGCCAGTCCATCTCGGAGAAATCGTCCAAACTCCGATCCTGCGGACTCAGGGATTGCGGCGCTTCCTTGTCGGAGCGATAGCCCTCAAGAGCACGCTCGGAGATTTGCCAGGTCATTTTGCGGTCGAGCTGACTCAATAGGCGCTCGTATTCCCTGGCCTTGTGCGCGGTCAACTCCGGGTCCGAGGCGATACGATGGAAGTGATACCGAAGCATGGTTGTGCGTCCGGCCTTCCTCGGCCCGTCTCCCAGCGACAGGATGGCGGCAGCGGCGCTGCCGGCCTGCGTGAGCGCCCGGGTCCAAATCTGCAAACCGTGCGTTTGGAACCGCTTGAGTGCATCCAGATAGTAATCCAGCGCAAGCGACGAGCCGCCGGGCGAAGAGATGGACAGTTCAATCTTCTTGTAGAAATAGTCCGTACTCAGCCGGTCGATTTCGGCGACGAGATCGACCATCGACTGCTCGGTGATTTCAGTCATGATCGTGACGATTGCACGATCAAGTTGGTAGGCAACATCCTTCATCGGATCCTCCTCCGGCGCGCAATGCGCCGCCGCCAGCGGTTGCCGGCGGGCCGTTCGGCCCGATGTTGAATGTATTCGTGGCTGCCCCGTCCCGCCGTCAGGAAATGACGATCCGTGAGACTTGGGGCAGGTTTACTGCAATGGACGTTGCAGTGTGCGTTTTGGCCGCCGCAGCGACCCAGCGTCACGCAGACGCTTCGCGAACTCTCTTGTTCATACGGTCAAAAACCCCCAGACGTTTATTTTAGCAAAAGAGACCGGCCATTTGATCTGCGGACTGGCAGGTTCTGAAGAACCTGAACGGCAGGAGTTTTTCCGGAATACGGAAGGAAGCCCCCGATTTGGGGTCGATGCGTTACAGAAATGGAACAAAGAGTGTGGCTCCCCGGGCCGGACTCGAACCAGCGACAAATTGGTTAACAGCCAACCGCTCTACCAACTGAGCTACCGGGGAAGCGCGCGGCAATTTTAGCCGCTTCGGCCCGCTCAGGCGAGCAGCCGGCGCAAACGCCCCATGGCTTCTTTGAGGTCGTCCATGCTGCAGGCGAAGGAGAAGCGCAGGTGACCTTCGGCGCCGAAAGCGGCGCCCGGCACGAGGGCGACTTCGGCTTCGGACAGGATCAGTTCCGCCATCTGCGTGTCGTTGTCCAGTCCCTTGGCCTGAATGGCTTCGCGGGCGTCTGCGAACACGTAGAAGGCGCCCTGGGCCGGAGCGCAACGCATGCCCGGCAGGGCGTTGACGCCTTCGTACATGTATTCATAGCGCTCCTTGAACGCGTCCCGCATCACGGTAAGCACCGATTGATCGCCTTCGAGCGCCGCGACAGCGGCCGCCTGTGAGACGCTGCAGGGATTGGAGGTGCTCTGGCTGCAAAGTTTGCGCATGGCGTTCACCAGATCCACGTTCGCCCCCGCATATCCGATTCGCCAGCCGGTCATTGCATACGCTTTCGATACGCCATTGACGGTCACGATTCGATCCTGCAGATCGGTCCAGACCTGGGCGGGAGTCAGCCAGGGACCGTCGCCCCAGTAGATGTGTTCGTAAATGTCGTCGGAAACCACTACCACCTGCTCATGGGCGGCCACGACCTCTCCCAGGGCCTCGAGTTCGGAGCGCGTGAAGCTCACGCCGGTGGGATTGTTCGGTGTGTTGAAGAACAGCAGTCGGGTGCGATCGGTGATCGCCTCGTCAATCTGTTCCGGCGTTACCTTGTAGCCTGCCTCCAGACCGGCGGAAACCACCACCGGAGTGCCGTCGCACAGCTTGACGATGTCCGGATAGGACACCCAGTAGGGCGCCAGGGCGATTGCCTCGTCGCCGGGGTTCAAGGTTGCAGCGCAGACGTTATAAAGGACCTGCTTGGCGCCGGCTCCCACGGAAATCTGAGAGGGCTCGTAGGCGAGACCGTTGTCGCGTTCGAATTTACGGCAGATGGCGTTCTTCAGCGCCGGGGTGCCGTCGGCTGCCGTATAGCGCGTATCGCCGGCCTCCATGGCCTCTACGGCGGCGGCCCGCACGTGCTCGGGCGTATCGAAATCCGGCTCGCCGGCACTGAGGGAAAGAACGTCCCGTCCTGCGGCCCGCATTTCCCGGGCCAGCGTGGATACGGCGATCGTCGCGGAAGGCTTGACCCGTTGGACGCGCTCGGATAACTGAATGGCAGACATGACCTTGCTCGTTACTGTTTGCAAACGGATATTCTATCGGCGCTCCCTGCGCAGGATGCTACAGTCGTCAAATGAAGACGGATCGCTTTGAACTGCAGTCTGATTTCGAGTTGGCAGGGGACCAGCCCCAGGCGGTCGGCGCCCTGTGCGATGGCCTGGAATCCGGCCTTGCCCGGCAGACGCTGCTCGGTGTGACGGGGTCCGGCAAGACCTTTACGCTGGCCAGCCTGGTGGCCCGGCAACAGAGGCCGGCGCTGGTTCTGGCGCCCAACAAGACCCTGGCCGCCCAGCTCTACGGTGAGTTCCGGGACTTCTTTCCGCGCAACCGCGTGGAGTACTTCGTCTCCTACTACGACTACTACCAGCCCGAAGCCTATGTGCCTTCCACCGATACCTACATCGAGAAGGACGCTTCGATAAACCAGCACATCGAGCAGATGCGGCTTTCGGCCACCAAGGCGCTGATGGAACGCAAGGACACCATAGTTGTGGCCACGGTGTCGGCCATATACGGCTTGGGCGATCCGGACACCTACTTCCAGATGATCCTGCACCTGGTGCGCGGCGACCGGGTCAACCAACGAGACCTTCTTCGTCGGTTGGCGGACTTGCAATACACCCGCAACGAAGCGGAACTGCGCCAGGGCACGTTTCGGGTGCGCGGCGATATTCTCGATGTGTTTCCGGCCGAATCCGAGCGTGAGGCCGTGCGCGTGCAGTTGTTCGATGACGAGGTCGAGGACATCCGCTACTTCGATCCTCTCACCGGAGAGATGGGCCGGCAGGTGCCGCGGGTCACGATTTATCCGAAGACGCACTACGTCACGCCGCGGGAAACTCTGGAAGGAGCGGTGGACAAGATCAAACGGGAATTGCGGGAGCGCCTCAACGTGCTGCGTTCCGAGCAGCGCCTGGTGGAGGCCCAGCGGCTGGAACAACGGACACTGTTCGATATCGAGATGATGCAGGAGGTCGGTTACTGCACCGGAATCGAGAACTACAGCCGCTATCTCTCTGGCCGGCTGGCTGGCGAACCGCCTCCGTGCCTGTTCGATTACGTGCCCGCCGAGGCTCTGTTGTTCGTGGACGAGAGTCACGTCACCCTGCCGCAATTGGGGGGCATGTTCAAGGGTGATCGTTCGCGCAAGGAAACGCTCGTGCAGTATGGCTTCCGCCTGCCCTCGGCGCTGGACAACCGCCCTTTGAGATTCGAGGAATTCGAGCGCATCTCGCCGCAGACCATCTATGTCTCCGCCACGCCGGGGCCGTTTGAACATGAGCATTCCGATGCACTCATAGAGCAGGTTGTCCGTCCCACGGGGCTGGTCGACCCAAAGGTGGAAGTGCGCCCGGCGTCGCGCCAGGTGGACGACGTGCTCTCCGAGATCGCCTTGCGCGTGGAGCGCAAGGAGCGAGTCCTGATCACGACGCTGACCAAGCGAATGGCGGAGGACCTGACGGAGTTCCTGGAAGAGCACGGGGTGCGGGTGCGTTACCTGCATTCGGATATCGATACCGTCGAAAGGGTGGAGATCATCCGCGATCTGCGCCTGGGGTCCTTTGACGTACTGGTAGGCATCAACCTGTTGCGCGAAGGTCTGGACATGCCTGAGGTTTCACTGGTTGCAATCTTCGACGCCGACAAGGAAGGGTTCCTGCGCTCCGAGCGCTCGCTGATTCAGACCATAGGCCGCGCCGCGCGCAATCTGAACGGAATGGCCATCCTTTATGCCGACAGGCGCACCGGGGCGATCCGCGGCGCACTGGAGGAAACCGACCGGCGCCGTGAGAAACAGCTGGAGTTCAACCGCGAGAAGGGAATCCAGCCTCGCGGCATCAAGAAGGACGTGGCCGACATCATGGAGGGCGCTGTCATTCGCGGGCGCAGCCGGCGACGTCCGGCCCGCAGGGTGGCGGAGCGGGTGTCCGAATACAGCGCGCTTACGCCCGAGCAGGTGCTGAAGAAGATCAAGCAGCTTGAGAAGCGCATGTACCGGCATGCACAGGACCTGGAGTTCGAGGAAGCGGCTGGCCTGCGTGACGAAATCATTCTTCTGCGGCGCGATGGGCTGGGGATCCCGGAAACCGACGGCGCCCTGGCTTCCTGAGCCCTGGGAGGAACGGCTTCCAGCCCTCTATAATCAACGAAATATTCGGCAGATGAAGAGATGCGAATGAAGTTGCGCCAGATTGCTCCCGTTTTTTTGCTGCTGATTCCCGTCGCCTTGTACTCCAGCGATTCCGATGACGCAGAAGCGGATATCGCCGGGCTCAAGGAAAAATATGCAAACGTTGACGACGTGCGGACCACCCCGGTGCCGGGGATGTATGAACTGCGCTTCGGTTATCGCCTGGCCTATGTCGATGCCTCCGGGCGTTTCGGCTTTCTGGGATCAGGCGACCTTCAGGATGTCTCCACCGGGGAGAACCTGACCGAGCAGCGTCGGTCGGAAGTGCGTCGCGAATTGGTGGCCAGCCTGGATGAGTGGGACACGCTGGATTTCCTTCCCGATGACCCAAAGCATGAGATGTTGGTATTCACCGACGTGGATTGCGGCTACTGTCGGAGATTGCATCAGCAAATGGCCGAATACCACAAGCTGGGAATCGGCGTGCGCTACGTGGCCTTTCCCCGATCCGGTCCGGGTAGCGATACCTGGACCACCATGCAGTCCATCTGGTGCGCGGAAGAGCGTTCCGAGGCAATGACCCGGGCGAAGGCCGGTGGCTTCACACCAGAGACATCATGCGATTCGATGTCGGTCGAGCGGCACTACGAACTGGGTCGGGACGTCGGCCTCACCGGCACTCCGGCGCTGCTTACGCCCAATGGGCAGCTGATTCCGGGCTATGTGCCGCCGTTGCGCCTTGCGGAAATCCTGAGCGAGGAAGCCGCCGGCGAGTAGGCTATGCAGCCGCCGGTTGCTACCGGCCGGCAGAGAGTCAGCGTTCGAGGTACTGCCGCTTCTTGGTCACTTCGCGCCAGTCGTCGGCGTCGGGAGGCGGTTCTCCAGCTTCGGTGATCACCGGCCAGCCCTGCGAAAGTTCCGCGTTCAATTCCAGGAAATCTTCCTGACCGGGCGGGATCTCATCCTCCGAGACGATGGCATCGACCGGGCATTCCGGCTCGCAGAGGGTGCAGTCAATACATTCCTCCGGATCGATCACGAGCATGTTGGGACCTTCATGGAAGCAGTCCACGGGGCAGACTTCCACGCAGTCCATCAACTTGCACTTGATGCAGCTCTCGAGAACCAGAAAGGTCATTGGCGTTGTTGTCCGTCGGTTTCTTCAACCAGCCTGTCAATGATAATCAATCTGCCGCGCCGGGCAGAACCGCATCGAGCCTCAGCCCCTTGCCGGAGCCGTCGAGGTATCGTCGCAGCGCGATTATGCCGCTTCTGAAGGCAATCTGGTCAAAGGGGATGTCCTTTGGTGCAAACAGCCGGGTCTCAAGCGACTCAAGGCCAGGTGCAAATTTACCGTCGATGACCTCGCCGCGAAAGAAGAAATGTACCTGGCCTGCGCGCGGTACGTCCACGATCGAATAGAGATCGCCCAGCCGTATTTCGGCGCAGGCTTCCTCGCGGGTCTCACGTAATGCGGCCTCCTCCAGCGTTTCGTCCAATTCCATGAACCCGGCAGGCACGGTCCAGTAGCCCAGGCGCGGATCGATGGCGCGGCGGCACAGCAGAATCCGCCCATCATGCTCGGCGACGCAACCGACCACCGGAATGGGATTGCGGTAGTGGATGAAATGGCAAACCGGGCAAACTTCGCGCTCGCGGTCTTCGCCGTCCGGGATGCGGCGCTGCACCGGAGCGCCGCATTGGCTGCAGAATTTGTTGGCTGGCGGCGGCACGAGTGTTTCGAGGCGTGTGGAATTGCTTGAAGGAAGGGCAGGGTCCGCGATTGCGGATGGTGCCGGGAGCGAGACTCGAACTCGCACGGGTTTCACCCCGCCGGATTTTGAGTCCGGTGCGTCTACCAATTCCGCCATCCCGGCGCCGGAGGGGAAGGATACACTAGGCTGGTAGCCTTGGGCTGCAACCTTTTGATACCGGAATCGCATCTATCAGGACATGTCGGGGTTCGCCAACAAGACTATTGATCCGGCATTCGTGCGCAGCGCCCAGCGCGGCGACATGAAGGCGCACGAGATCATTTACCGGCAGTTTGCCGACCCGGTCTATACGCTCGCGTTGCGGATGACCGGTTCGCGAACGGTCGCAGAGGACATACTTCAGGAAAGTTTCGTGGAAGTGATACGAGGCATCAGCAAGTTCCGGGGAGACGCATCCCTGGCCACCTGGATACGGCGTATTGCCGTTTCCCGCTGCCTGATGTACATGCGCGCCGCATGGACCCGGCGGCGGCAGCTGTTCTCGGAAATTGTCGGCGAGAAAGGGACTTACGAGATTCCGGCCAACGAGGAGACACCGGAATTGGCAATGGACCTGGAGGCGGCGCTGGACAGTCTTTCACCCACGGCCCGCGCCGTCGTATGGCTTCACGACGTGGAGGGGTTCACCCACAAGGAGATCGCGGAGATGATGAATCGCACCCGCAGTTTTTCCAAATCGCAACTGGCGCGAGCGCACAAGCGGTTGAGGGAGCGCCTCGCGCCTCCCGAACAATCGACCGCGACGCCGGTTCGTCGGGCAATGATCGCCTGAAGGAGACCCAATGAGCAGCAAACTCTTCGAAGACAAGGCGCCCGGAACTGACATCGCTGCGGCCTTGCGCGCTATGCCCGATATAAGCGCGCCGGAAGGTCAATGGCCGGCCGTGCGTGAGCGGCACGACGCGGAACGTCGGGCGCAACGCAATCGCCGGCGCTATTGGGGCGGCGGGCTGGCCGCTGCGGCAAGCATTGCAGTAGCCGTGGTCGGCGTCCGCCTCGGTATCGGCGTATTTTCAGGCGCTCCGGGTACTGACTTTGTGGAAAATGCCGGTGTGGGCGAAAACCACGCCGAGGACTTCGCAACGGCGGAAATCATTTCGGTCGCTGACCTGGAGAACCTTGAAGGTCAGCTGGCGGAAATGGACATGGACGCGCTGATCGAGTTCTCGCGCTTTCAGGAAGACCGTTTGAGGGCCTTGCCGGTTGCGAGCTTGCCCGGGCCGGGCCAGGTGCTGGAGATGGACGCTTTCGGATTGGTCACGGAACTTGAGGACCAGATCGCTTTGCTCGATGAAGGATTGATTCCGGTTTCTCTCGACTCGGAGGACACGGCAGTCTCCCGCAGGCTCATGCAGGAGCGGGCAATGCTCATGGATGATCTGTTTTGGATGCGCCGCGCGGAAGCGCAGCAGGTCGGCTTTATTCACGCCGATTTTTAGTAATTGAAAAAGGCACAGGAGAACGTAACGATGAGAATTCTTGCCCTGACCCCTCTTATGGCTATCTTCCTGGCGCCACTGGGGCTGCATGCACAAGCTCAGGAAGGGGCTGAAGAGGATGGCCGTGCACTGCGCCCGGAGGTAAGCAGGCAGATCCGGCAAGTTGAAGAGGAAATGAGGAAGGAGATGGCAAGGCTTCAGCAGCAGGCGAGAGGCGCCCGATTGGGCGTGGGCCTTGGTCGATGGGAAGAAGGCCCTGCTGAAGGCGTAAGCGTGATGTCGGTTACGCCGGGGGGGCCAGCTGAACTTGCGGGTTTGCTCTACGGCGACATTCTTCTGACGATCGATGGCGAGTCGCTTGCCGCGGAAAGCGGCAGAGAGTCTTATGAAAAGCTGCGCGGAGTGCTGGTCGAAGTGGAACCGGGCACTGAAATCACGATCGGCTACCGCCGTGGCGATGATGAACTGCAGGCGCAAGTGATCACGGACGAGTGGGAACACCTTGTCGTGGAAAGCCCGAGAGATGGCCGCGTCAGCGTTCGTGGACCTCGTTTTGCGGAGAGGCTCCGGGATTGGTCCCGAAATGTGAGCAGCTGGAGCAGCGGGGACCCGCGTATCAACGTGGAAGTCGATGTGGACGAAGACGGGGGCCAGGAGCGCAGGGTGGTGCGTGTCTTCCGCCGACCGTCCGGCATGCTCGACTTCAACGAAATGGCCTGGAGGCTTGAAGGCTTGCAGATTGCCGAACTGACGCCCCAGATGGGCGAGTACTTCGACACGGACCAGGGACTGCTTGTCGTAAGGGCGCCGGACAACGAAGAGATCGGTCTGGAAGATGGCGACGTGATTCAGAAGATTGGCGGACGGGTAGTCAATGGCGCCCGCCGTGCAACGCGCATACTTCGGTCCTACGAGCCTGGTGAAGAAGTGGAATTGGAGGTGCTGCGGCACAAGCGCCGCAAAACCCTGAGATTCGAGCTGCCGGAGTCCCCCGGTAACCGGTACGGAGGCCAGTTCCCGACCCCCGGGACACCCCTGTTTCCTCCACAACCGACCCGCTAAGCAGGAACAGCGCCCTCCTGGAGCTCAACCTGACGCGTGCATTCCCTAAAATGCGCGCGTGGCCCTCAAGGAATTTTCTTACCACGCGCCCGAAGAACTGATCGCGCAGAAACCTCTCGGTCAGAGAGGAGCGAGTGGCTTGCTTCACCTGCCGGCATCCGGGCCACCGCATGACCTGCGCTTCGCGGACCTTCCCGGGCTGCTTCGTCCGGGAGACCTGCTGATCGTGAACGACACCGCCGTGCTGCCGGCACGTTTGTTCGGCACTAAAGAGAGTGGCGGGCGTGTGGAGATGCTGCTGGAACGCATTCTGAGTGGTCGCCGCGCACTGGTGCAGTTGAGGTCCAGCCGTTCGCCACGCAAGGGCCAGAAGCTGGTGTTTGAGGGGGGTGCGGCAGCTCGGGTCGCCGGCCGTCAGGAGGCGTTTTTTGTCCTTGATTTTGAATGCGAACTCGCGCCGCATCTGCAGAGGCACGGCCATGTGCCCTTGCCGCCCTATATTCGCCGCGCCGACCGTCCCGCGGACCGCGATGACTATCAGACCCTGTTCGCCAGGCATGCCGGCGCGGTGGCGGCGCCCACAGCCGGTCTGCACTTCAGTGAGGGCATATTGCGCGCTATTGGGGAAAGAGGAGTGGATGTGGCCCGCATTACGCTGCATGTCGGAGCCGGCACGTTCAAGCCGGTAGACGAAGAGCAGGTAGAGTGCGCCGAGCTTCATTCCGAACTGATGCAGGTAACCGAGGACGTGTGCCGTGCGGTTCGGAAATGCCGTGATCGGGGAGGACGCGTGTGCGCGGTTGGCACAACGGTCACCCGCGCCCTGGAAACGGCAGCGCAGCATGGCGATCTGCAGCCTTTCAACGGTGAGACACGGCTGTTTGTCATGCCCGGATTCAATTTTCGCGTGGTAGATCTGTTGGTAACGAATTTCCATCTGCCGGAATCCTCATTGCTGATGCTGGTGTGTGCGTTCTCAGGACGAAAGCGTGTGCTTGAGGCCTACGAGCACGCAGTCCGCGAGCGCTATCGCTTGTTCAGCTATGGCGACGCCATGCTGCTGGAGCGGTCCGGGAGCTCCGCATGAAATTCTCGATCGACGCTACCTGCGGAGGCGCTCGCCGCGGGCGGCTCAAGTTCCCGCGGGGAACGGTGAACACGCCGGCCTTCATGCCGGTCGGTACCTATGGCGCCGTGCGCGCCCTTTCGGTCGAAGACTTGCAGGAATTGGGCGCGGAAATGATTCTGGCCAATGCGTTTCACCTGATGGTGCGGCCGGGCGAGAAATTGGTGGAAGAGTTGGGGGGGCTGCACGAGTTTGGGCGCTGGCAAGGCCCGATCCTGACGGATTCCGGTGGCTACCAGGCCTTCAGCCTGGCCCGTGGCAAAGGAATCAGCGAGCAGGGGCTCGAATTGCAGTCACCTACCGACGGCTCGCTGGTTCGCCTCGACCCGGAATCCTGCATGCGGGTGCAGGCCCGGCTGGGCAGTGATATACACATGGTCCTCGACGAATGCACACCTTACCCCGTGGACCATTCCGAGGCCCGCTCCTCGATGTTGCGCTCGATGCGCTGGGCGGCTCGCTGCAAGGCCGCGTGCGATTCCGGTGGGAACGCCGGCACGGTGTTCGGCATTGTTCAGGGCGGCATGTATCACGACCTGCGGCAGGAATCCGTGGGACTCCTGGAAGAACTGGACTTTCCGGGCTTGGGTATCGGGGGCTTGTCCGTGGGAGAGGGCGCCGAGATACGCAATGGCGTTCTTGAGCAGTTACGCGATTACATGCCGCAAGAAAAACCCCGCTATCTGATGGGCGTGGGCAAACCGGAAGACATCGTCGATTCGGTTCGTCTGGGAGTGGACATGTTCGACTGCGTCATCCCTACGCGCAACGCGAGAAACGGTCAGTTGTTTACCCGCCGGGGGCCACTGAGGATCCGCAATGAGCGTTTCCGCAGCGACCCGGAGCCACTTGATCCGGGTTGTGAGTGCTTTACCTGCCGGAACTACAGCCGTGCGTACCTGCGTCACCTGGATCAATGCGGAGAAACGTTGGGGCTGCGGCTGAACTCGCTGCACAACCTGCATTTTTACCTCGACCTGATGCGCCGCATACGCCAATCCATCGAGTCCGGCACGCTCGAGCGGTTTTCCGCATACAACAAGAGATAAGAGGACCTTACCGGCTGCAGTGTGCGATAATTTGCCGCTACGCTTGAGCCACAAACGGACCTCCAAGTCATGCTTCTCGACATTCTGATTCCGCCCGCCTGGGCCCAGCAAGGGGGCGATAGTCCCAGCATGCTGCCGATGATTTTCACCATGGTGCTGATCTTCGGCGTCATGTATTTCATGGTGATACGCCCGCAAAGTAAGCGCAACAAGCAGCACCGGGCCCTGGTGGCCGCTCTTGCGGATGGTGACGAAGTGGTTGCCTCCGGTGGCATCGTGGGGCGCATCACCGGCGTAGCGGAGCAATTCGTGACGCTGGAAGTCGCCAGGGATGTGCAGGTGAAGGTGCAGCGCCACAGCATAAGCGCCGTGCTGCCGAAGGGCACGATCAAGAGCATCTGACCATTTGCCGCGGGCGCTGCGGCGCCGGCTTCCTCGCATGAATCGCTATCCTCTCTGGAAGAACCTGCTGGTACTGATCGCCGTGCTCGGCGGTGGACTGATCGCGCTGCCCAATATCTATGGCGACGATCCGTCGGTACTGCTTTCCCGTGAAGACGATCGCGAGATCACCGAACTGGAGGCAGATTTGGCCCGCAGGGCGCTTTCGCGCGCCGGCATTCCACATTTGGGAGTGCGCGAGAGTGCCAGGTCGGTAGAGATTCGGTTCGATTCGGTGGATACCCAGCTGAGCGCCAGCGACTACCTGCGCGAGGAACTGGGGGGCGGCTACATTGTGGCGCTGACGCTCCTGCCCCGAACTCCCGAGTGGCTGGCGTCACTGGGTCTTCAACCCATGAGCCTCGGTCTTGATCTTCGCGGCGGCGTGCATTTCCTGTTTGAGGTCGACACCGCGAAAGTAGTCAACAAACGCCTGGAAGGTTACGCGGAGGATTTCAGCAGGAGCCTGCGGGATGAAGGCATCCGGCGCACTTCGCAGGTACTGGGAGATCGGGTGCGCGTCGATCTGCGCCGGTCCGAAGACCTGGAATTAGCGCTGGAACAACTCGCCGAGAATGAACCCGAACTGGAATTCGAGTCGGGCATGGACGGCGAGGGTGCGTGGATCACCGCAAGCTTGAGCGAGGTTCAAATGCGGGAGTTGCGCAACAACGCCGTGAACAAGAACATCACCATCATGCGCAACCGCGTCAACGAACTGGGTGTGGCCGAGCCGGTTGTCCAGCGCCAGGGCCAGGACCGCATCGTGGTTCAGCTTCCGGGCGTCCAGGATCCGGCCCAGGCGTCCCGTATTCTCGATTCGACCGCAACCGTTGAGTTCCGCATAACCTGCTACATGGAGAACGCCGTGGAAGCCGCACGGATCGGGCGGGCGCCGCTTGGTTGCGAGCTCTATACCTACGAGGGCGAGCCGGTATTGATCCGGCGGTCGATCATCGCCGGAGGTGGGCAGCTGGTGGACGCCCGGCAGGGGTTCGATGAAAATGGGCAGCCCGCCGTGCACGTAACGCTGGACAGCCGCGGTGCGGACGCCATGCTGGAAGCGACCCAGGAACACCTGAAAAAGCCTATGGCGGTTGTGTTCGTGGAAGAGGTGCGCGAGGTGGACGAGCAGGGAGGCGTCACTTCCCGCGAGCAACGAAGAGTCATTAACCGGGCCACCATCCAGGGAGTTTTCTCCAGCCGGTTCCAGATTACGGGGCTGAATGTGGTGGAAGCGCGCGATCTTGCCCTGCTGCTTCGGGCCGGCGCCCTGGAGGCGCCCATCTTCAAGGTGGAAGAGCGTACTGTCGGTCCTTCTCTCGGCCAGGACAACATTGATCAGGGCGTGCGGGCCATCCTTGTCGGCCTGTTCCTGGTCGTGCTTTTCATCAGCATCTACTATCGCGTATTCGGACTGATCGCCACCATGGCACTGGCCGCCAACCTGATGCTGATCGTGGCGCTGCTGTCGCTGTTGCAGGCATCGCTCACCCTGCCGGGAATCGCCGGAATCGTGCTGACGGTCGGCATGGCCGTGGACGCCAATGTGCTGATCTTCGAGCGGATCCGCGAGGAGGTGCGCAACGGCAACTCGCCGCAAGCCAGCATACGCGCCGGCTATGAGAAGGCGCTGGTAACCATCGCCGACGCCAACATTACGACATTGATTGCAGCCCTGGTGCTGTTCACTTTCGGTACCGGTCCGATCAAGGGCTTTGCCGTGACGCTGTCGCTGGGCATCCTCATGTCGATGTTCACCGCGATCGTAGGCACCCGGGCGGTAGTCAACCTCATCTACGGGAGGCGGCGGCTCAGCCGCCTGGCGGTGTAACCATGGAATTGCTCCGTCTCCGCCGCGAGATCGACTTCTTCGGACGCCGGCGAATCGCCACGGTCGTTTCGCTGGCCTTGATCGCTATTTCCCTGGGCTCTCTTGCTCTGCGTGGACTCAATTTCGGGATTGACTTCACCGGAGGAGTGCTGCTGGAAGTGGGCTATGAAACCGACGCCGACCTGGGCGGCATTCGCTCACAACTTGAGGAAGCGGGCTACGGCGACGCCCAGGTGCAGAATTTCGGCGCCGCCCGGGATGTGCTGATCCGGATCCTGCCGCGTGAAGGCGTCGATGCCCAGGGCCTGGGTGAGGCGCTCCTCGGCGTGCTGCAGGGCGGTGGAACGCAGGTGGACTTGCGGCGGGTGGAATTCGTTGGACCCCAGGTCGGCGAGGAATTGACCGAGCGGGGAGGCCTGGCGGTGCTTTTCGCCTTGATGATGATCCTCCTGTACGTCATGTTCCGCTTTCAATGGAAATTCGCTGTGGGGTCCGTCGCGGCCCTGGCGCATGACGTCATCATCATCCTGGGCATGTTTTCCGTGTTTCAGCTACCTTTCGATCTGACTATCCTTGCAGCCGCGCTGGCCGTAATCGGATATTCCCTGAACGACACGATCGTGGTGTTCGACCGCATTCGGGAGAATTTCCGGAGAATCCGCACGAGTGAGGCGGAGGCCATAATGAACACGTCGGTCAACCAGATGCTGGGCCGGACCATCATTACCAGTCTGACCACGCTGCTGGTCCTGGTGGCGCTGTTCCTGTTCGGCGGCGAAGCCCTGAAAGGGTTCTCCTCAGCGCTCATCATCGGCGTCGTGGTAGGCACTTATTCGTCCATCTACGTTGCCGGCAACAGTGCGCTGGCACTCAATGTCAGCACTACGGATCTTCTGCCTCCGAAGAAGGAATCGGGAACGGACGGAGCAGTTACGTAGTCTTAAAAACTCAACATAACAATGAGTTACTTCGTGTTTCTCATTGTGTCGTAAAATAGTTTCCTGAGTTCCGCATAGACTTTGGGGGAGCCCGCGAGAACGTGGCCCGTCTCCATGCAGTCGGTTTCCTCCTCCAGGCCCGTGATCCAGCCGCCGGCCTCCTCAATCAGCATCGCTCCCGCGGCGATGTCCCAGGGCTTGAGCCCGAACTCCCAGAACCCGTCCAGCCGGCCGGCAGCTACATATGCCAGATCCAGGGCCGCGGCGCCGGCCCGGCGCACGCCCGAGGTGCGGCGAATCACCTGGCGCATCTGGCGCATATACACGTCCACCCATTCCAGGTTGCGGCGATAGGGGAACCCGGTTCCGATGAGGCTGCCTGCCAGCGATTCCTGGCGGCTTACCCGGATACGCCGTTCGTTCATCCTGGCGCCGCCGCCGCGCATGCAGGTGAACATTTCCTGTCGAAGCGGGTCGTAGATCACACCCAGTTGCAATTCGCCGCGCCGCCGCATGGCAACGGACACGCAGAACACCGGGAAGCGGTGGATGTAGTTGGTGGTGCCGTCCAGCGGATCAATGATCCACTCAAACTCGCTTTCGCCCTGCGAACCGCCTTCCTCGCCGAGAAACGCATGGTCCGGATAGCCCATGCGAATGTGGTCGATGATGATTCTCTCCGCGGCCTCATCAACTTCGGTCACCAGCTCGTTGGGGCTCTTGCTGCGCACCGTCAGTGATTCGATGCGGTCGGCGTAACGCAGGGCCATGTCGCCGGCCCGGCGGGCGGCGGCGGTGGCGGTATTGAGCAGCGGCATCATGGCGGTGTATCACCGATTCGGGTTGTGGGACGAAAAATGTTGAGGGCAGCGGGCAGTAGCGCGCAACTGACATTGCGCCTGCTCCTTGCAGTGCCTGAAATTATGCCGGGAGTGCGGTCTGGTCGCCGGCCTGAGTGGGTTGCCAGTCTTTCGATGCAATCCGTGAGAATTCCTCGTATCTCTCCATTTCCATGGGGAATTCCTTGTAGGTATGCGGGTGCCAGACCTGGCGGGGGAGGTGGTCGAGATCGCCGCCGTAGACGTGCAGCGCCACTGCCGGCTCGTTGGTGGCGCACTCCGCCACATGTATGGTATCCACGTTCATCCGGAACACGGACCCCGGCTTTAGCAGGACCTCTCCGGTCTTGTCCAGCCCATGCCGCCCGCAACGTCGGTACAAGGTGTTTCTCTCCCGCCCGGTGAGCATCAGGATGGCCGCCCAGGTCGAATGATTGTGCGGTGGTGTGCGCAGACCGGGACAAAAACAGATTCGCATCATCGTGAGGTTGGGGGACCGATAGAAAATTTGCCGGTCCGGGGCTTCTTCGGGGCTGCCGCAGGAGCAGAATTCAAGCGCCTTGTGGACATCGTCCAGACGGTCGCACAGGCTATCCAGCATCCCTCGTACAGCCGAACAGGGGTTTGGGCCTCTGGCAGCCCGGGCGCCTTGCTCAACGAGGTCGAATACGTGCAATGCGAATGCCTTGGGAACGCAGCAAATAAACACCGTATTGTAATGCCAACAAATTGGTATCCTATCGCCCACGGGCAGAAAATTCCCGGTCAAAACAAAATGTCGGAAAGCAATGCGATTTACATGGACTATGCCGCGTCCACGCCGGTGGACCCGCGTGTGGCGGCCCGCATGGCTGCGCTGCTTGCCGAGGGACCGCACTCCAACCCGTCATCGCATCACCTTGGGGGCCGGCTCGCCGGTGATCTGATCACGCGGGCAGCGGAGCATGTAGGCGCTCTGGCGGGCGTTTCTCCCGAAGGAGTGATCTTCACCTCCGGCGCCACGGAATCGATTGGCCTGGGGGTCATCGGCGCCGCACGCTACCGGTCGCGGGATGGGCGGCATGTCATAACCAGTTTGAGCGAGCATCCGGCCGGGCTGAATTCCTGCCTGGCGTTGAAGCCGGAAGGATTCGAAGTCACCTGTCTGGAGCCGGATTCCAAAGGAGTCATAACAGCGGACGCCCTTGCGGGGGCATTGCGACCGGATACCGTTCTCGTGTCGCTGATGCACGTCAACAACGAGATTGGCGTGGTGCAGGACGTAGCGGCCTTCGGTCGCATTTGCCGGGAACACGGTGCCTGGCTTCACGTGGACGCGGCGCAGAGCGTAGGAAAACTCCACCTGGATATGGGGCAGCAGGGAATCGACTTGCTCTCGCTTACCGCGCACAAGTTGTATGGGCCCAAGGGCGTAGGCGCGTTGTGCCTCAACAGAAAACGCGTTCCACGGATTGATCCGCTGCTTCATGGCGGCGGACAACAGCGATCCCTGCGCCCCGGAACACTGCCGACACACCAGATTGCCGGGTTGGGATGGGCTTGTGAACTGGCAGCTGAACACCTGCAGGAAGAGAACGCAAGGCTTTCCACCCTTCGAGAGCGTCTCTGGCAGGGGTTGCAGCGGGAGGGCGGGGTCCTGCTCAACGGTGCGGACGCACCGCTAGCGCCGGGTATTGTGAGCGTAAGCGTGGAGGGCGTGGAAAGCAGGAGCCTGGTAAACGCACTTCAGGGTGTGATTTTCTCACTTGGATCGGCTTGCTCGCGCGCCCAGGATGAACCATCGGGTATTTTGCGATGTCTTGGGCGCTCGGCATTGCTTGCGTCAAGTACCGTGCGGTTTAGCTTGGGTCGCTTCAGCACAAGTGAGGAGATCGACACTGTAGTTGAGATATTTGGAAAAGGAGTGTCCGTATTACGCACTTTGGCGGATGAGAAACCTGTATTCGATGCTCAATCCAGTAACGTAAGCTGCGGTGAAGCAGGCCGTCGCAGCGCCGGCGCCTGGGTTCGCCTTGAAGCGCGGTGGGAGGGTAGCAAGGTTGTAGAGACCGGCTACCGTGTGCTGGGGCCGCCGATTCTCGAGGCCGCGGCCCGCAATGCATCGGGCGCCCTTGAATCCGCAGGTCGCCAGTTGTCTATCGATGACTGGATGAAGGAACTGAACGAACTGCTCCGGCCACCCCCGGAGGCGCGTTCCCTGGTGCTTTGCGCTTGCGATGCCTTGCAAGCCTGCATGCGGGGCGGGGATAATTGGGCGGATTCGTCCTGATTGAGGTAAAACCATGACTTTGCGCCTTACGTCCCGTGCCGAAGCAAGGGTTCTTGAGTATCTGAAGCGCCGTGGCAGCGGTGTGGGCCTGCGCGTGGGCGTTACGGAAACAGGTTGTTCCGGTTATTCCTATGTCCTTGACTATGCCGATGAGGTAACCAGCGAGGATATCGTGATGAAGCAGAACAAGCTGAGTATTGTGGTAGCGCGCGACAGCCTGCCGCTGCTCGAGGGTACCGAGGTTGATTTCGTTCAAAAGGAACTGAGTGAACAGTTTGTATTCACGAATCCCAATGCCACGGGCGAGTGCGGCTGCGGCGAGAGTTTCACGGTATGAGTGAACGGACCTTGTCGATCATCAAGCCGGACGGCGTGGAACGCGGGCTGATCGGGGAGATTTACAAGCGATTTGAATCATCCGGGCTGCGAATCATCGGGGCCCGAATGCTGTTTCTTGACGAGCAACGGGCCCGGGATTTCTACCGTGTGCACTGCGAGCGGCCTTTCTATGACGATTTGGTGGCCTACATGACATCCGGCCCCATCATGGTCCAGGTGCTGGAGGGCGATGAAGCGATTCAGCGCAACCGGGAATTGATGGGGGCCACGGATCCCGCCCGGGCGGATACAGGCACGGTTCGCGCCAACTACGGGGAGAGCATCGAGCGCAATGTGGTTCACGGGTCGGACGGTACGGCAACGGCCCGGGAGGAAATCAGCTTTTTCTTTTCACCCGGCGATCTGTATTCGCACTGAGGTCTGATGCCCCAGGCCGATTCACTTTTGGGTTTGCCGCGCGGCGAACTGGAGGACTGGTTTGTTTCGCGGGGCGAGGCGCCGTTCCGTGCCAGGCAGTTGATGCGGTGGCTGTACCACCGCGACGAGCTGGAACCGCGCCGCATGACCGATATGACGCTGGCGCTGCGCGAGTCCCTGGTGGATGTGGCCGGACTCGAACTGCCCGAGGTGCTGGAGCGCCGCCAATCGGACGATGGCACTTGCAAGTGGCTGTTGGACGTCGGCGGCGGCCAGGTCATCGAAACCGTATTCATTCCCGAGCCCAGGCGGGGTTCGCTTTGCGTGTCGTCTCAAGTGGGTTGCGCGGTGAACTGCCCATTCTGCGCTACCGGCCAGATGGGTTTCAGCCGCAATCTCAGCGCAGCTGAAATTGTCGCGCAAACCCTCATTGCCCGGCGCGAACTGGAACCGGAAGGCAGGACCATCACGAATATCGTGTTCATGGGCATGGGTGAGCCGCTGGCTAACTTTCGGGAAGTGACGCGGGCGGCCTCGGTGTTTGTGGATCACCTGGGCCTTGGGCTTTCGCGGCGGCGCGTGACCTTGAGTACCAGCGGCATTACGCCCCGAATCCGCAAGCTGGCTTCCGTGTCGCGAGTCGCCCTGGCCTTGTCGCTGCACGCGCCCGACGACGGACTACGCAATCACCTGGTTCCCCTGAACAAACGATACCCGCTGGGGCCCCTGCTGGATGCCTGTTGGGAATACGCCAGGGAGACCGAGAGCAGGGAAGTTACGTTTGAGTACGTAATGCTCGATGGGGTCAACGATCAGCCGCACCAGGCCAGGGCCCTCGCCAGACTGCTGCGTGATCGTCCTGCAAAGTTGAATCTCATACCGTACAACCCGGTAGAGGGCACGCCCTACAAGTGCTCGCCGCGCGATGCCATTGACCGCTTCCGGCAAACGCTGCTGGATGCGGGGGTGATGACCATCACCCGCAAGACGCGTGGTGACGATATTGACGCCGCATGCGGTCAGTTGCGTGGGACGGTTCTGAACGGCATGAGCGTGCCGGCCGGCATGAGTGCCCGGGCATGAAGGTTGCCGGCATGGTCATCCTGGCTGCGCTGGCCTCCGCTTGCCAGGCGGGCATGACCGACAAGCCCGCGGCAGCCGCATTGAACCTCGAGCTGGGCGCCGCATACCTGAGCCAGGGGCGTCTGGACCTTGCTCACGACAAGCTGCTTCGCGCTACACATCAGGATGCTCGTTCCGCCGAAGCGCATCGAATCCTTGGGATGCTCTACGAGGAGCTTGAAGACGCCGGCAGGGCCGAAGAATATTACCGGCGCGCCGTGCGCCTGGCGCCGCGCGATGTCGAGACGCTCAACAGCCTCGGAGTGTTTCGCTGCCGCAGGCCCGGAGGGGCGGCCGGGGGGCTCAAGTTTCTCAGGCGCGCCGCCGAAGCAGCGAGCGGTGAACGCCGGGCCGATGTCTACGTAAATTGCGGCCTCTGCGTCTTGGCGCAGGACCGCGCCGGTGCGGCCGATTGGTTTCGCCGCGCACTCGAGCTTGATCCTCAGCACATTCAGGCAAGATACCTGCTTGAACAGCTCAAGAGGCACAACTGACCAGGAGATTTGTTGAGATGCCAGAACCCACCCAAAACCCGGCCGGCAATTACGGCGAGCGGCTGCAGTCTGCGCGCAGGGCGCAGATGATCACCGTCGAGGATGTGGCCCAGGAACTGAGGCTCTCAACGGATGCCGTCAACTCCCTGGAGTCGGGCCAAATCGAGATGTTCGGTGCGCACGCGCACGTGGTCGGTCACTTGCGCTGCTATTGCAAGCTGTTGCGGATCGATCCGGACGAGCTGGTTACGGACTATCGCAGGAATTACCCGGACTGGGACCGCCTTCCCGCAAAGGTCGAACTGGTTCCTTCCCGAGTTCAGCGCTGGGGGCGCTGGAAGCTGGTGACGTGGATTGTCGTGGTTGCGGCCGTTTGCCTGATCGCCTACCAGTTTTGGGGCGGGGTCGTTCTGGGCTGGTTCGGGGACTGATCCGGTCCCGCGGCCAGTATTCTGAGGCAGCGCGTGGCCGGCAGGTCCGTTCCATCGGTTCGGGGCGTCCGCGATGTCCTGCCGGGCGACTCCGAGGTCTGGCGGCGCACGGAGAACATTGTCTGCCGAACCCTTGAATCTGCCGGTTACCAGGAATTCCGTGTCCCGGTGTTGGAGCACGCCGAGCTCTATCTGCGTTCCGTGGGGGAGCATACGGACATCGTGCAGAAGGAGATGTATGTCGTTGAGGGCAGCAAGGGTCAATCTCTCACGCTACGTCCCGAAGCCACCGCAGGCTTCGTGCGCGCGGCGCTGGAACACGGCTTGCACCGTGGCCGTCACCGCGTTTGGTGCGTCGGCCCGATGTTTCGCCGCGAGCGGCCGCAGCGCGGCCGGCTGAGGCAGTTCCATCAGTTCGACGTGGAGGCCATCGGTTACCCCGGCCCCGACATTGACGCCGAATTGATCGCTTTGGCCGCGAGAGTGTTTCGTCAGCTGGGAGTTGCGGACCTGACGCTGGAAATCAACAGCCTTGGCGGACAGGAGTGCCGCAGCGCCTACCGGGAGTGCCTCAGGGAGTATTTCCAGGATCATCCTGAGGCGCTGGATTCCGACAGCCGCCGGCGATTGAACACCAATCCGCTCCGGATTCTTGACAGCCGCAATCCCGAGATGGCCGACTTGATCGCTGCTGCTCCCGATATCAACGAATTCCTGGGAAGCGAGTCCGCCGAGCATTTTTCCGAGTTGCAATCCCTGCTTTCGGCAATCGGGTTGCCGTTCCGGGTGAATCCGCGACTGGTGAGAGGAATTGACTACTACAGCAGGACCGTGTTCGAGTTTCTCACCGACAAGCTCGGGGCGCAGAACGCCGTGTGCGCCGGCGGACGCTATGACGGGCTGGTGGAACAGCTTGGTGGTCCTGCTACGCCGGCAATCGGTTGGGCAATGGGTATCGAGCGTCTGTTGGAGTTGGCCTCCTTGCCTGCTTACAAGAGCCCAGCCAAAGCCTACCTGGTCCTGCTGGGCGATGACAAAGTGCGGCGGGCGGGTTTCAAGCTTGCGGAATTGATCAGGGATCAATGTCCCGCAATTGAACTGGAGATGCACTGTGGCGCCGGCGGCGCCCGCGCTCAGCTTCGTCATGCAAGCCGTTCCGGAGCGCGCTACGCGCTGGTCATCGGAGAGCGCGAGGTAGCCGAAGAAACCGTAGGGCTAAAGGACCTGCGCCAGGAAGGGGAGCAGGAAACCGTAGCGATCGCCAAGCTGCCGGGCGTGCTGCTGGCCCGCGCGGATCGTACAATCCCCGACCATGGATGATTTCCTCACCGATCAGCAGCAGGCTGCGCGCGTAAGGGTCTGGCTGCGAGAGTACGTCCCGGCCGCGGTCGCGGCGCTGGCGGTGGGCGTCGGGGGTTACTTCGGCTACGCCCAGTGGCAGAACTACCAGGCACGCCAGGCTGCGGAGGCCTCTGAACTGTACGAGGAGCTCGTAGAGGCGCTGGAGTCCAACAACCGCGATTCCGCCGGGGCACTGCACCAGCGCCTGCTGGCGGACTTCGAGGGCAGCGGCTATGCGGATCATGCCCGCCTGCTGATGGCCAAGCAATATATCGATACCACCCAACCTTCGCTGGCCGCCGAGGAACTGGAAGGTCTCGTTGCCGCAACCAAGGATGAAGACCTGCGGCAACTGGGCCGCCTGCGTCTGGCGCGGGTGTACTTGTATATGGAACGCCCGGAAGAAGGGCTGGAGGTGCTGCAGGCGGAAGTGAATTCCCCGGCCTGGGTGCAATTGACGGAGGACTTGCGTGGCGACCTTCTACAGAGCCTTGGACGGATTGATGAGGCGCGGGACGCGTATCAGGCGGCACTGGACAATACGGGGCAAGTCGATGCCGGCTGGATCCGACTGAAACTGGACAACCTGGGTGCGGTCACGGTTGCCACCACGGAAAGTACGGAAGCTGACGGTGACGAGAGCACTGAAAGCGGACGGGGGGACGAGACGGACGAACATTCCGAGCCAGGTGAAACGGAGACTCCGGACGCCCCGGCTGCGGAGAGCGGATGATGCAGGTGCGGGAATATGGTTCGGGCTGGCGGGCCTGGCGGGTCGCCTCGGTGCTGCTGGTGACCACCCTTTCAACCGGGGGCTGCGGAATATTCGGGGGCGACGAGGAAAGTGAAGCGCGCCTGCCGAGCGAACTCGGAGAGTTCAGCGAACAATTCAGGATTCGCCGCGTGTGGTCCGCGAAGGTCGGTGACGGGGGCGGAGAACTGCGTCTTGCATTGCGCCTGGATGGAGATGGTTCCCGAATTTATGCCGCATCCACCGACGGGTCCGTCCACGCTTTTGAGGCGGACACCGGAAAGCGGCGTTGGGAACGGGATACGAAACTAAGACTCTCGGCCGGTCCTGCCGTGGGAGAAGGCCACGTTGCCGTGGCTTCCTCGGGAGGCTGGATCGTTGCTTTGAACGCGTCCACAGGGTCGGAGGAATGGCGGGCTTATGTAAAGGGCGAGGTGCTGGCAGCGCCGGCTGTGGGCGGCGGGCGGCTGTTCGTGCGAACGGTGCACGGCTTCCTCTACGCGTTCAGCCTGGCCACGGGTCAGGAACTCTGGTCGGTGTCGCAAAGCATGCCGCGGCTGAGCCTGAGAGGCACTTCGGCGCCGGTGTTGCAGGCTCAGCTGGTGATTTGTGGCTTCGACAACGGCCGCCTGATTGCCTACCAGCAGTCGGATGGGTCCAAAGCCTGGGACCTGCCACTTGCAGCGCCGGCAGGCCGTAATGAGCTGGAACGCCTGGTTGACCTGAACGGAGAGGTGCAGGTGGTCGGCAACGATGTCTATGTTGCGGGATATAACGGCCTGCTCGCGTCGATTGCGGCGGAGTCGGGTGAACTGTTGTGGTCGCGCGAGTTTTCCGGCTACAACGGCCTGGTGGTTGACGCCAACAACGTGTATTCGGTCAGTGAGGACGGCAAGGTAAGCGCTCATGCCCGGACCGGCGGCACGCCTCTTTGGAACGCTGATCTGCTTGGGTACCGGGACCTCTCCCGCCCGTCGCTGTTCGCTTCCCACCTCATGATTGGGGACCTGGAAGGCTTTCTCCACGGCTTCAACGTATTTACGGGCAAGCTCGAGGCACGCGCCCGGGCCGGAAACGGCCGAATCGGCGCCCAGCCCCTGGTAATGGGTCAAATGATGTACGCACTTACCGTTTCGGGTGAACTCACGGCCTGGCGCGCCGTCGCGGCAGCCGGGTCCTGACTAGTGCCGTAATTCGACACTAGTGAGTATGGGAAGGCGTCGTCATGTTACCGGTCGTGGCCCTAACCGGGCGGCCCAACGTAGGTAAATCAACGCTGTTCAACCGGCTTGCCGGTAAGCGCGAAGCTCTGGTTGCCGATGTTCCCGGGCTGACCCGCGACCGCCGCCACGGTCTGGTCAGCCTGGAGGGAAGGCGTGTGATTCTCGTCGATACGCCTGGCGTGGGGCAGGGCGGGGAATGGGATGAGGCTTCACGCAAACAGCTGGAATTGGCGCTGGCCGGCAGTGACCTGGCGGTCCTCCTGGCCGACACGCGTGAAGGACTGTGCGCGGCGGACGAGGCGGCGGCCCAATGGATACGGGAATCCGGAGTCGCCGCAATTCTGGCGGTCAACAAGTGTGAAGGCCAGGCCGCTGAGATAGGCGTGGCGGAATTCCACGCCCTGGGCATGCCAGAGCCCCTGGCGATTTCAGCGCTTCGGGGAGACGGTATCGGGGCGTTGGCCGGGCGCATCGTGCAGTCATTGCCCGAAGGCGAGGCAGTGGACCGGGAAGAGGGCGAGAGAACACGAATTGCAATCATCGGGCGGCCCAACGTGGGCAAGTCAACGCTGATCAATCGCTACCTGGGTGAAGAGCGCATGCTGGTGCGCGATCAGGCCGGCACCACGCGCGATAGCGTCCCGCTTGACTTCCTGTACGGTGATGAGCCCTGCACACTGGTGGATACGGCGGGAATTCGCCGACGCACACGTATCGTTGCCGGCCCGGAGAGACTTTCGGTAACCCAGGCCTTGCAGGCGATCGAACAGGCGGATGCGGTAATCGTCCTCCTGGATGGGCGGGAAGGAGCGACCGAGCAGGACCTGCGACTGATTTCCCTGGCCCTGGAACGGGGCAGGGCGCTGGTCATCGGCGTCAATCAATGGGACCGGATCGACCGGGAGAATCGTGCACGGATCAACGACGAGCTGGCGCGGCAACTGCGTTTTCTCGACTACATCGATCTTCACCGCGTATCGGCCCTGCGCGGCTGGCAGGTCGGACGCCTTCTCGAAAGCGCACTGAGCGGTGTCAAGGCAGCCTCGCGCGACTTGCCGACCGGACAGCTCAACAGCGTCTTGCGCAAGGCTGTGGAGGAGCACGCTACTCCCCGCCGCCGGGGGCGAAGAATTCGATTGAATTACGCTCATCAGGGGGGCAAACGGCCACCGCTGATCGTTATCCATGGGCGCCAGACCGATCATCTGCCGGCGGATTTTCGCCGTTACCTTGCGCGCCGAATCCGCAAACACTTCGGCTTGCGCGGCACCCCTTTACAGATCGAATTGCGAACCGGGACGAACCCCTACGCAACCTCCTCATCCTGAGGGCGTATTGCTGCGCACCCGTGCGCGAATGCTCCCGCGGGCCAGCCGCGCACGGATATCGCTCCCCACGGCCGTCTTCGCCGCATCAGTGAGAACCTGACCGTCCGACGCGGTAACGATGGCGTAGCCACGGTTCAAGGTATTTTGTGGCCCCAGGCTGCGCAATGCCGACTGCGCCAGTTCAAGCCGTTGCGCTGCAGGCTGCAATTGTTGGCCTGCCGCTGCCGTGATCCGGGAAGCCAGCCAATCGAGCCGCTGCCTCCGGCCGCGCGCCTTTTCAACCGGCGATCCCGCGAGCAGCCGCGCATTCAATGCAGCCAGCGTTTGCAGTCCGTATCGCGGCAGGCGAATTGCACAACGGCGCATTCGTTCATGCAGTTCATCGAGGCGCTGACCTCGTTCCATCAGCCGGTTCGGCGGACCGGCGCGTTCGAGCCTTCCCAGTATTTGCTCAATGGATCGATTCCGTGCCGCCAGAAGCGTCAGCGTTGCCTGATCAATGCTGCTGCCGGCGCGTTCGACCCTCCGCAGCCAGTCGTTTGCATCGGGCGTTGCAATTTCCGCGGCTTGCGACGGCGTAGCGGCGCGACGGTCGGCAACAAAATCGGCGATGGTGTAGTCGGTCTCGTGTCCGACGCCACTGATCAGCGGCAATGGAAAGGCGGCTATGAATCGCGCCAGGTGCTCGTCATTGAATGTAGCGAGGTCCTCAAGGTCTCCGCCGCCGCGGGCCAGTATGACCAGATCGCAGACCTTGTGCTCGATGACAGCGCGCAGGGCGCCTACGACCTGCTCGGCGGCTGCGGCGCCCTGGACCTGGGTGTGGTACAGCACCACCGGCATCGCCGGGAATCGGCTGCGCAATACCGTCACAACGTCGCGGGCTGCCGCGCTCTCACGCGAGCTAACCAGGCCGATGCCGTTGGGAAGCAATGGAAGGGGCCGCTTGCGTTCCTCGTTGAACAGGCCTTCTTCCTTGAGTTTGCGTTTCAGGGCCTCGAATTGCTGCAGCAACTTGCCGACGCCGGTCTCGCGCATATCCGACACGATGAGCTGATAGCTGCTACGGGGCGTATAGGCCTGCACCTGCCCGGTAGCGATTACGCGCTGTCCATCGGCGGGCTTGAAGGACAGACGGCGGTTGGCTGTAGCGAACATCGCGCAATCAATCAGGGCGTCCTCGTCCTTGAGCTTGAAATACATGTGACGGCCCCGGTAGTGCCTGAAATCGGCAATCTCGCCCTCGACGCGAACTGCCGCAAACTCATCCCTCAAGCGAGCCGCAATACGCTGAACCAACTGGCCGACTTGCAGCAATGGCGCGTCTTCGGCCCGTTCACCGGCACCGAGGTTTACCACTTCGCCACGCATTTGTAAGATGATAGCTTGTTACGCAATTGGATCCGTCCATGCGAATCATCCAGGAAGCCCTGACTTTCGATGATGTTCTTCTGGCACCCGCCTATTCGGAGGTCCTGCCCAGGGAGGTGAGCCTGGCCACAGCGGCCGCGCGGGGGATTGAACTCAACATTCCGGTGATGTCCGCGGCCATGGACACGGTCACCGAGTCGGGGCTGGCAATTGCGTTGGCCAAAGAGGGCGGCCTGGGCGTCATCCACAAGAACATGACGCCCGATCTCCAGGCGCAACACGTCGCCGCCGTCAAGAAATACGCTTCCGGAATCGTTTCCCATCCAATCACGGTGAATCCCGACAAGAGCGTGCGCGAAGTGCTGGAAATCACCCGCCGCAACAACATCTCCGGACTGCCGGTGGAAGAGAAAGGCCGTTTGCTCGGCATCGTGACCAATCGGGACCTGCGCTTCGAGACGCGGCTTGAGCGGCCTGTGCGCGAGGTGATGACACCCGAAGAACGCCTGGTAACGGTACAGGAAAGTCCTGACGAGGAAGAGGTCCTGACGCTTTTGCACAAGCACCGGATCGAGAAAGTGCTGGTTGTGGACGAGCAGTTTCAACTGAAGGGATTGATAACCGCCAAGGACTTCCAGAAGGCCAGCGATTTTCCGCGTGCCTGCAAGGACCAGCGGGGCGCATTGCGGGTAGGCGCGGCGGTCGGCGCCGGCGCCGATAGCGAAGAACGGGCTGCTCTCTTGAGCGAGGCCGGAGTGGACGTGCTGGTGGTCGATACGGCGCATGGCCACAGCCGCGGAGTGATCGAGCGGGTCAAATGGCTCCGTGCGAATTACCCGGACATGCGCCTGATTGCCGGCAACGTGGTAAGCGGCGAGGGCGCCGAGGCGTTGATCAAGGCCGGTGTGGACGGGGTGAAGGCAGGTGTCGGTCCCGGTTCCATTTGCACCACGCGAATCGTTGCCGGGGTTGGCGTGCCGCAGATTACCGCGGTGGCGGAAGTCGTGAAGGCTGCCGCCAAGCACGATGTGCCGGTTATCGCCGATGGCGGAATTCGCTATTCCGGCGATCTTGCCAAGGCACTCGCCGCCGGTGCGCATTGCGCCATGATCGGCAGCCTTTTCGCCGGCACGGAAGAGGCGCCCGGTGAAGTGGAGCTGTACCAGGGGCGTTCCTACAAGTCCTACCGCGGGATGGGGTCGCTGGGCGCGATGTCGCAGCAATACGGGTCGTCGGACCGTTACCAGCAGGATTCCACCGAGCAACTGGAGAAACTGGTTCCCGAAGGAATCGAGGGCAGGGTGCCGTACAAGGGCAGCCTGGTGACCATCGTTCAGCAGTTGACAGGGGGCTTGCGGGCGGCCATGGGCTATACCGGTTGTGCGTCGGTGGAAGAGTTGCGTTCCAAGGCGCAGTTCGTCCGAATCACCGGCGCCGGCATCAAGGAGAGCCATGTCCACGACGTCGCCATTACCAAGGAGGCCCCCAACTACCGGGCCGGCCGCGCGTGACCCAGGGACGTATCCTGATCCTTGACTTCGGGTCGCAAACCACGCAACTGATTGCCCGCCGCATTCGCGAGGCGGGGGTTTACTCGGAAATCCTTCCCTGGGACGCAGGGGACGAGGCGGTCAGGCAATTTGATCCTGCTGGAATCGTACTCTCCGGAGGCCCGCAGTCGGTGACCGCCGGAGAAACCCCCCGCGCGCCGCAAAGCGTCTTAGAGTTGGATAGACCCGTTTTGGGCATCTGCTACGGCATGCAGACCATCGCCCACCAGCTCGGCGGAAGCGTGGAGCTTGCCGAGAGCGCCGAGTTCGGCCCCGCCGAATTGCGCGTGGTGGAGGAGAACGCACTGCTGTCGGGTATTTCGGAGAAGCCGCTGGAGGTATGGATGAGCCATGGCGATCACGTCAATGGACTGCCTCGCGGTTTCCAGGGAATTGGCGCAAGTGATAACGCTCCGCTTGCGGCCATAGCGGATACCGAGCGAAGGATGTTCGGCGTGCAGTTCCACCCGGAAGTTACGCATACCCGCCACGGCCAGCGAATGATCGAGCGATTCGTGCACGATATCTGCGGTCTGGGAAGCGATTGGGCGCCTGAGGCTATCGCGCAGCAGGCAATTGAGGAAATTCAGAGCACGGCCTCAAGCGGCAATGTCCTGCTGGGGCTTTCCGGAGGTGTGGACTCCTCGGTGCTCTCCGTGTTGCTGCAAAGGGCCGTCGGTGAGCGCCTGCATTGTGTCCTGGTGGATCACGGACTGTTGCGATTGAACGAAGCCGAACAGGTGGTGGAAACACTGGGCCGCTCTGGAGTCCGGGTAATGGTCGTCGATGCGAGAAGGCGCATGTTTGCGGCGCTCAAGGGACTGGACGACCCTGAAGACAAGCGCAAGGCCATCGGTCGATGTTTCATCGAGGTATTTGAAGAGGAAGCGGCGCGTATTCCCGGAGTCGAGTGGCTGGCGCAAGGCACCATATATCCGGACGTAATCGAGTCTGCCGCTGCCCATACGGGCAAGGCGCACCTGATCAAGTCCCACCACAACGTGGGAGGCTTGCCGGAGAGGATGAAGCTGAAACTCCTGGAGCCCCTGCGCCTGCTGTTCAAGGACGAGGTCCGCAAGGTCGGGCTGGAGTTGGGTTTGCCGCACGAACTGATCGGGCGCCATCCTTTTCCCGGGCCGGGGCTTGCGGTGCGTGTGCTGGGCGAGGTTGATCCCCAAGCGGTGGAGCAGGTGCGCCGTGCCGATCACATTTTCATTTCCGAGTTGCTCGACGCCGGGTGGTATGACCGGGTGGCGCAAGCCTTTACCGTGTTTGTCCCTTCACGCAGCGTTGCAGTCAAGGGTGACGGTCGTCGCTACGAACCGGTCATCGCGCTGCGTTGCGTGGATACGACCGATTTCATGACCGCAGGGCCCAGCCGCTTGCCCATGGACCTGCTGGAAAGGGTGGCCGGGCGCATCGTCAACGAGGTGACCGGTATTTCCCGCGTGACCTACGATATTTCATCCAAACCGCCGGCCACCATCGAGTGGGAATAAGCGTGCAGCCTGCGCGCCAAGGCACGGAAGAACGGTACATGCGGCGGGCCCTGGAGCTGGCCGAAGAAGCCGGGCGTTCAGGAGAGGTGCCGGTGGGCGCGGTGCTGGTGCTTGACGGCAAGGTCGTGGGGGAGGGCCGCAACCAGATGATCGGGGCCGGCGATCCCACCGCACACGCCGAACTGCAAGCGTTGCGCGAAGCCTGCGCGAAGGTCGGCAATTACCGCATTCCGGGGTCCGAGTTGTTCGTGACTCTGGAACCTTGCGCGATGTGTGCCGGCGCCCTTGTGCTGGCCCGAGTTGCCCGGGTCCATTACTCGACTGGTGATCCGAGGTCCGGTGCGGCAGGCAGCGTTTTTGACGTGCTGCAGAATTCCAGTCTCAATCACCGTTGCGAAGTGCATGGGGGGCTGATGGCCGCCGAGTCGGCCGAGTTATTGCGTTCATTCTTCCGCGAGAGGCGTCGCTGAAAAATTCCTCGCCGCACGCGGCTCCAGCTTGGATATGATTGTTGGATGATACGAGCAGTAGCCAGCGTGATTTCCGTAGTTCCCCATTCGATCATCCGTACGGCAACCGTTGCCGTGCTAATCGCGTCCCTTGTTTCGACCGTCGGCTGCGTGCGGGATTCTTCTTCACTGCCGCTGGTCGGCACGCTGGAACGCGACCGCGTGGAACTTACTGCGGAATTCCAGGAGCCGATTATCGATCTGAATGTCGCGGAAGGGGAACAGGTTGAGGCCGGACAGGTCCTGATGCGCCAGGACGGTGCGCGCGTCGAACAAGACCTCAAGGCGGTGGAGGCCGTTGTGTCGCAAGCGCAACAGCGATTGGCGGAACTGATGCGCGGCCCCCGGGAAGAGGCAATTCGGGCAGCACGAGCGCGCTTTGATGGGGCCAGGGAAATCCTTGAGGTGAGTACCCGTGAGCACTTGCGGATCATCGGCCTGGCGGAACAGAACATCGCCAGTCAGACCGACGTTGATCGGGCCCTGCGCGCAGTGGAGATGGCGCGGACCGATGTCGCAGCCCTGGGTGCGGTGCTGGAAGATCTGCTCGACGGTGCAACGGTAGAAGAACTGGGTCAGGCCGAAGCTGCCGTAGCGGAGGCCGAAGCGCGCCTGGAGCGGCTGCGGATCAGCTCCGGGCGTTTGGAAATCGTGGCTCCAAGGGAAGGACGGATTGAGGCGCTGCCCTATAAGTTGGGCGAACGTCCCCCTCCGGGAGCCACACTGGTCGTTCTTCTGGCCAGTGATACGCTTCATGCGCGGATCTATGTGCCCGAGCCTCTACGCGCCCGCGTGCGGCCGGGACTGGCGGCCCGGCTGAAGGTAGATGGACTGGAAGACGAAGTGGCCGGCACTGTGACCTTCGTTTCCTCGGAAGCGGCGTTCACCCCCTATTTCTCGCTGACCCAGCGTGATCGCAGCCGTCTTGCCTACCTGGCCAAGGTGTCGGTGCAGGGACAAGGCCACCGGGAATTGCCTACCGGTCTGCCGGTGGAAGTGGATTTTCCGTCGATTGAGTGAGCCACTCAATTGAACGATAACGACTTTGCGATCTCCTGCCGCGGCCTGACCCGGCGATTCGGAGCGGTAACGGCCGTCAGCAACCTGAATCTGGATATTCCGCGCGGGAGGATATTCGGATTTCTGGGCCCCAACGGCTCCGGCAAGTCGACCACCATGCGGCTTCTTTGCGGCTTGCTGGCGCCGTCCGCCGGCGAGGCCACGGTTCTTGGATGCCGGGTGCCGGAGCAAGCCGAGCAGTTACGGCTGCAAATGGGCTACATGACCCAGAAGTTCTCGCTCTATGAAGACCTTACCGTGATGGAGAACCTGCGGTTTGTTGCGCGCGTGTTCGACCTGGGGCTGCGCCGAATGAAAGAGCGCATTGGGGTAAACAGTAGGCTCTACCAATTGGACGATCTGCATTCGAGGCTGGTCGGCACCTTGAGTGGCGGCCAGAAGCAGCGCCTGGCGCTGGCGGCCGTTACCCTGCATGAGCCCCGGCTGCTGTTGCTGGACGAACCCACCAGCGCCGTCGACCCGCAGAGCCGCCGGGATTTCTGGGACCGCCTGTTCGAGCTGGCGGACCAAGGGACAACCATCCTGGTGTCTACCCACTTCATGGATGAAGCCGAACGCTGTCACCGCCTTACCTTCCTCGATCGAGGCGTCATGGTGCGAGAGGGTGCTCCCCAGGATCTGATGAACCGGCTGGAGGCGCTGACCGTGGAGGTCGCCACCGAGATGCCGCGCCGGACCCGGGCGCTGCTGGAGCCGCACGAATGGGTGCGAGCCGTTACGCAACTCGGCAACCGGCTCAGGGTGATGCTCAAACCCGATACGGCAGCTCCTGTGGAGCGGATCGAGGGATTGCTGAAGGAAGCTGAACTGCACGGCTCGGTGAGGCGGACCGCCGCAACCCTGGAAGATGTGTTCGTCGCCGCGACCGGGTTCGGCGCGAAATCAAAGTGATTAAGCGTGCACCCGGGTCCTCTGGGGGCGCTCTCGCTGGAATCTGGCGCGGCCTGACTGTGGGCTTCGTCGCATTGTGGCGGAGCTTCGCCTACCTGGTGGCAGGCCTTTGGAGAGCATTCGTGATCGTGCTGACCGGTCTGTGGCGCGCACTCGTCGTGACCCTCTCCTGGGTGCCGAAGTCGCTGGCGCTGATCCGGTTCTGGTTTCGACGCATCTCCGCCATCGTGGACAAGGAACTACGGCAGCTGTTCCGCGAACGGCTGACCCTGGTCATGATTGTGGGGCTTCCACTCATTCAGATCGTCCTGTTCGGATACGCCATCAATACCGACGTCCGCCACATGCCCGCCGGACTGGTGGACCATGCCGATACCTCGATGTCCCGGCAAATGGTCGGAGCGCTTGAGGCCACCCAGGTCCTGGAATTCGTTCAAAGGTCCGGCGAAGTGCCTGAACTGCTCGACGAGATGCGCCGTGGCAAGCTGCGGACCGTCGTTTATATTCCGGCTGATTTCGAGCGACGGCTGAGCGACGGCACACGGCCCCTGGCGCAATTGATGGTGGATGCGAGCGATCCGGCGATCATCAACGCAACCGAACGGATCGCCCGATACTCCCCGTTGGCTCGTGCCGAGACTGCCCAAGCCGGCATGTCCCTGGCGATTCGCAATTACTACAACCCCGAACGGCGCTCGGCGGTCCAGGTCGTGCCTGCCCTGGTAGGCGTCATTCTCAATTTCACCATGATCGTCTTCACGGCCGTCGCGGTGGTCCGTGAGCGCGAACGAGGCAACCTGGAATTTCTGATCACAACCCCGGTGCGGAACTACGAACTGATGCTCGGCAAGATCGCGCCGTACATTCTTATCGGACTCGCCCAGGTCACGATCGTGTTCTTTGCCGGAAGCTGGCTGTTCCGGGTTCCCATTGCAGGTTCGCTGCTCGACCTCTACATGGGCAGTCTCGTCTTCGTGGCGGCCACCCTGGGAATTGGTCTTTCCATATCAACCTTTGCCAGAACACAGTTCCAGGCCATCCAGGGCGCCATCTTCTTCATGTTGCCTATGTTGCTGCTGTCGGGCTTCATGTTTCCCTTCGACGGCATGCCGAAGATTGCGCAATGGATCGGCCTGCTGTTCCCCATCACTCACTTCGTGGAGGTGATAAGAGGCATCATTCTGCGCGGCGCGACGCTGGCCGACATGGCGCCACAGATGTATGCAATTTCCGGACTCTTCCTGGTCTCCATGCTGATTCCGGTACTGCGATTTACCAAGCGTCTGGACTGACCGGGAACATATAATCCTTCCCCGGAGGGATGCCGGAGAGGCCTAACGGCGCTGATTCGAAATCAGATGGGGGCGATTCGCCCCACGTGGGTTCGAATCCCACTCCCTCCGGTCCAAACACAATCCAAAAGCGTTGGTATCAAAGCCATTCAGCCGGTTAACACGTAACAAAACAATCATTTATGGCTAATATGGTTTGGGATTCTTGTGTCTTGCTTTGGGATACTTTAGAGTGCGATGTATTGTAACAGGGTATGTAACGACCTATAGGAGCGCCCCATGGCTGGACTTACTGTTGCCAAAATTAGGGCACTGAAGGCGCCCGAACGAAACTACCGATTGGTATCTGATGCGGCCTGCCCCACCTTGTATGTGCGGGTCCATTGCAGTGGGAACAAACGCTTCTACCAGCGTCTGCGCATCCACGGGCGCAAGGCTGACTTGCCCCTTGGATCATGCGCGGACATCACCCTAGCCGAGGCACGGGAACTGGCCGCCGCAAACAGGAAGCTTGCACGGCGGGGTGAAGACCCGCGCCGCAAGAAGGCCAGCCTGCCCACGTTCAAGGAAGCGGCGACCGTCCTGCATCAATCCTTGCTGCCAACTTGGAAAAACGCCAAACACGCCGCGCAGTGGATCAGCTCCATGGAGGCATATGTGTTCCCCAAGATCGGCACCTACCGCGTGGACACCATTGGCAAGGATGATGCGCTGCGCTGCATTACGCCCATCTGGGAGGGCAAGCATGAAACCGCCCGCAGGGTACGCAGCCGGATCAAGGCCACAATGGCATGGGCGATCAGCAACGATTTCCATGCAGGCCCAAACCCTGCCGGTGAGGTGATTAACGGGGCGCTGCCGAAATTCAAACGGAAGGTCGTGCATCAGAAGGCAATGCCATGGCAGGAGGTGCCCCGCGCGCTGGCCAGCGCCGATGACACGAACGCCGGTGCAGCAGTGAAACTGCTGCTCAAGTTTGGCGTATTGACGGCCACCCGCCCAGGCGAGGCGAGGCTGGCTCGGTGGGACGAGATCACGCTGGACGGCGCGACATGGGTTATCCCCGCGGAGCGTATGAAGGGCGGGCGTCAACACAGGGTGCCCCTATCTACCGACGCCATGGCCCTGCTGGAAGAAGCCAGGGCGCTCGGCGGCGGGGACTACATTTTCCCTTCACCCCAAAAGCCCCGCCAGCCATTGAGCAACATGGCCGTTGGCAAGCTGCTCAAGGCGGCAGGCTATAAGGACTCCGAAGGCAAGCCCACGTTCGTACAACACGGCTTCCGCAGTAGCTTCCGCGATTGGTGCGGGGAGCAGGGCGTGGATCGCCAACTGGCCGAGGCAGCACTGGCGCACACAGTGGGTGGGACGGAAGGAGCCTACTTCCGTTCCGACCTGTTCGAGCGCCGGCGCGAGTTAATGCAGCAATGGGCCGACCACTGCACACAGCCACCGGAGCCCGTGGTTACCGAACTGCGCCACAGCGCGTAGCAAGGCCCCACCCCAAGCCCCCTGCTCGACAACGGGCAGGGGACTTTGCTTATCCTCCTTTCTGCGCAATAGCCTTGTGATTCACCCGACCTGCGCGGCGGTGCCTGCCAAGGTGCCGCCCAAGGCGCAGGGGCGGCGTGGCCGTGAGGACGCCAAGCGTTCGGCGGCTGGTCAGCCTGATTTGCTTTCACCCGAAGTAACGGCGAGGGATCGCATTTCGTCCACTTGGTCGGCGGCCTATGCCTATCCCGTGGAAGTGCGGTATCGCGACGCCATGGGCGCTAGCGAGCAGTGGGATGGGTTTGTGGCCCCCAACGTAGCGAGGTTGCAGGATGGCCAATCTCGCGCAAGTTGGCATCGAATACGAGACAAACGCCGAGCTGGTCGCGCGCGAACACGACCAGCTTACCGGCGCGGCGCGCAAGACGGGCGGGGCATTGAAGGATGCGGAGCGCTCGGCCAAGGGTGCTGCTACGGGCCAGACGCAGGCGGGCCGTGCGGCACGGCAAAGTGCGCAGGGTTACAACGCGGCGGCGGCGGCGATGGCATACGCCAGCTTCATGCGCATACCAGCCCGATCGCCGAGCCGATGGCCATCAGCGCGTAGAGCTGCATGGCCAGGTAGGCGGCCGGAACGTGGAAGTAGATGATGCGGTAGGCATCGCCCTGCTGGTAGTCCGGCGGCGCTAGCAGCAATCCCCCGAAAGTTCCGACTGCAATGGCCGCAAGCCCGGACCAGAGCATCCAAGGCTCGATGCGCCCCGCAATCCGGTAGAAATGGGGCGGCGAAGCAAGTTTGTGCAGCCAGTTGGGAAGTCGCATTCGGGGCAGCCGGACGGGTTGAGGACCAGACGAAGTTAAGCGGCCTGTTTTATAGGCTGGGAGCGAAGGCGTCTCGCCTTCGTGGAGGTCGTGTTAGGAACAAATGGGGCCGCCCGTTGAGTTTGCGCCATGCTGCCGGGGACTGTTATTGTGCCGTTGCGTTTCAAGTTTGCGCTCTAGCAATCCACAAGGCCGGGTCATGCGCTCCGAACTGTTCAACCGCAATTTGGCGATCTTGTTATTCGCGCAGGCAGTGTCGGTCACCGGCTGGTTCGCTGTGGTTACGGCTGGCGGCATCCTTGGAGGTAGCCTGGCGACGAACCCGGCCCTGGCGACCTTGCCGGTGTCGCTGCTCATCGTGGGCGCGGCCGTTTCCACGATCTTTGCTTCGTGGACCATGGCGCGCGTGGGCCGCGCCCGTGGCTTTGCGATTGGCGCCACGGTGGGCGCCTTGGGAGCAGCCTGTGCTTTCGTTGCAACCCTGACTCACAACCTCGCGCTGCTTTGTGGCGCCTCGATCACGATCGGCTGCGCGTCCGCGTTTTCTGCGCAATACCGCTTTGCCGCCACTGAATGTGTCGATGCGGCCGACGCGCCAAGAGCGATCTCAATCGTGCTCCTGGGCTCCATCTTTGGCGCTTTCCTCGGCCCGGGGCTGATATCGTGGGGCGAGTCCTGGGTCGCGGACGCACCGTTCGGTGGCTCGTTCGCCGCTATTGCGGGGTGCTATCTGCTTGGCGCTGCCATCCTCCTTGCCTTCCGGCCGATGACTCGTTCGACCGAGGAAGAAGCAACCGGGGACGTCCGTCCTCTGCGCGTCATAGCTCGCGGCCGCTTCTTTATCGTGGCCGTCACGGGGGCCGCGATCGGGTGGGGCGTCATGACTGTCGTGATGACCGCCGCACCGCTGGCCATGCATGTTGTCGACGCGTTTTCCCTGGCAGTAACGGCGGCGGTCATCCAGGCCCATGTGCTGGCCATGTACCTTCCTTCATTGATCAGTGGTGTTCTCATCGGGCGCTTCGGCGCCAGGCGGGTGATGATTGGGGGAGCGGCGCTGCTTGGCGCCACCCTGGTTGCAGGTCTGGCGGGCCGCCACGTGCTGCACTACGGCCTGGCAATGGTGGCGCTCGGCGTCGGCTGGAATTTCCTCTATGTTGGAGGAACGTCGCTTCTGGTCCGAGCCCATCGTCCAGCCGAACGCTTCCGTGTCCAGGCGCTGAACGATTTCAGTATTATGGGTATCTCGGCCGTTGCCTCCTTGAGTGCGGGGGCAGTCATTCAGGTGCTTGGCTGGAACGGGGTGCTCTACGGTTCGATTCCCGCCATCCTCGTTGGGGCGATGGTTATTCTCTGGTTACGTCCCGACCATCCGCCGGCAGCTGACCGCGCATGAGAGCAGGGGCGCTTGTCCAAGGAGCTGGCCGCTGCCGGTATCACCACCCTGGCCGCGGCCAACCGGTATATCGCTGAAGTCTATCTGCCGGCGTTCAACGCCGAGTTCATGCAGCCCGCCCGCCAGGGGGCAGTCCGTAGAGCTGGCCCGCTTCGGATGCGAATTCACTCTCAGCTGGTTTTCTTGTACAATTTGGGCCTGTCTCAAATCACATTTAAGGCAGAAATTCTCTTATGTCTCCAGCAATTTGCCCTATATGGGGCACGCCAGCGACCCTCCTGAAGTCCAAACTCGTCTCAGCAGGAAATATCGAATATTTTGATTCGCCCTCCGCAGGAGGCGAGTACTTGATTGACAGACGGGGGCGGGCCCTGATCAGCAACCGAAAACGCGTCGGCGAGTGGAACGATGACAACAGCAAGCAGTTGACCGTGTGGCTCAATGCGCAAAGGGCATTGGGAATCAAGTGTCCCAGGGTCCCCGGAAGAAACCTGCACTTGCTGGCTGCGTGACGGTTTTTCCCGGGCACTTCGCGCTAAAGAGCATGAAGTTGCCGCGCTGATACTGGGCAATGAGCCAAGTCCTCCCCTGTAATAGTAGGATTGTTACTGTCGGAGATATGGACACGCGCACCCTGGGCAGGCTCGAAGCATCATGAAACTCTATTCGTTCTCACCGACGCCCAACAACCGCAAGGTCGAGGCATTCATCAAGCACTTCGATCTGCCCGTCGAGATTTACTCGATGGGGTTTCGCGAGCAGGAGAACAGGACGGAGGCCTATCGGCGCATGAACCCGATGGGCAAGGCCCCGCTTTTGGTGGATGGCGATTTCTGCCTGTGGGAATCCAATGCGATCCTGTGCTATCTCGCAACACTGCACCCGGAGACGGGCATGTTGCCCGACGACCCCAGGGGCCGGGCGGATTGTGACCGCTGGCTTTACTGGCAGGCATTCCACTTGATCAATACGATCATCGCCGTGCGCAGCAAGAACAGCGATGTCAAGAGCTCAGCAAAGAAGGACATCGATCTCAATATCGGAGTCCTCAACGGTCAGCTCGAAGGTCGGGAATTCGTTCTCGGCGACATGTCCATCGTCGATTTCGCCATCGCGCCGTATCTGCTCGGGCGACACGGTCAAGCGATCGACTACGACTCGTTTCCCAATGTGCGGGCCTGGCTGGACCGCTGCAACCAGCTCGACGGCATCGTCGCAACGGTGTTCAAACCTAAAAGGAAGTGAGCGCCCACGCGTTGCAAGAGACGAATTTGCTTCCCGATTGCCTGGATTTTCGGGTAATCTGGTAGCCGGGGAATAGCTTGGGCGCCCTTTACAGGAGATATTCGATGTTGCAACCCCGTCCCGTCACTGTGGCAATGCTGGTGGTCGTTGCCGTGGGCTTTCGCCTGATACCGTATGTGCTGTACACGCTCGGGTTGCCGATTGATCCCGAGAACACGGTTTACCCATGGAATTTCTCGCCGATCCTGCCGCTGTGCATTTTTGGTGCAGCCTGCTTCGCCAAGCGCTCGGTTGCCTACCTGGCTCCTGTCGCGATTTATCTTGCCGGCGATCTCGGTATCTGGCTGATTTCCGGGCGTGCAGACTGGGCCTTTTATGCGGACCAGCCGGTTACTTATCTCTCAGTGGTGCTGGTAGTCGCCTGCGGTTTCATCGCCCGCTCACAGCAATCCTGGCAGCGAATCGCAGCCGCCGGGCTCGGAGGCGCGATCCTCTTTTTCGTCGTCTCCAATTTCGGCACCTGGGCCTTCGGAGGAGGGGTGCGATATCCGATCACCTGGGCTGGCCTGGTTGAATGCTACGTGATGGCCATCCCGTTCTTCAGGAATACCCTGATCAGCATGGGTGTGTTCCTGCCGCTGTTGTTCAGCCGCCTGGCATTGCGCAGCCCGGCTCGGGAAGCCCCCCTGGCCCGCACAGCATAGTCCTGCGTCCGGTCCGATGAGCGAACACCGGATCGTATCGCTTATCGCCAGCGCCACGGAGATCGTTGCCGCGCTCGGCTTTGAAGATCGCCTGGTAGGCCGCTCGCATGAGTGTGATTTTCCGTCGTCGATAGGGGCGATTCCTGTTTGCTCCTCGTCGAAGGTCGACGCCCACGCATCAAGCCGCCAAATCGATACACAGGTGCGCGACCTGGTCGACCAGGCCCTGTCCGTTTATCGCGTCGATGCGGACCTGCTGGACCGGCTGGCGCCGACCGTCATCATTACCCAGACCCAGTGTGAGGTCTGTGCGGTAAGCCTGGCCGACGTGCAAAAGGCGGTCTGTGACCTGGTGTCATCGAAGCCTGGGATTGTGTCCCTTGCCCCGATGGACCTGGCTGATGTCTGGCGGGACATTGAGCAGGTGGCAACGGCGCTGGACGCTCCCGCCAAGGGAGAGCAACTCGTGGGCGAATTGATCGGAAGGCTGGGGGAACTCCGCCGGCGTGCCTTGCGGACTTCCGGTCGCCCTTCGATCGCCTGCATCGAATGGATCGATCCGCTGATGTACGCGGCCAATTGGCTGCCGTCGCTGGTGGAAACCGCCGGCGGGACCACCATGAAGGGCGAAGCCGGCCGGCATTCCGGCTACTTTGAAATACAGGAGCTGGTGGACCATGACCCCGACGTCATCGCCATCATGCCCTGCGGGTTCGACATTCCCCGTTCGACCAGCGAAATGTCCGCCCTGGAATCATGCCGGGAATGGAGCCGGCTGTCGGCAGTGCGTGAAGGGCGCGTATTCATCACCGACGGCAATCAGTACTTCAACCGCCCGGGGCCGCGCGTTGTGGAGTCAGCGGAAATACTCGCAGAGATGCTTCATCCGGACGTTTTTGATTTCGGGCACGAGGGTAGCGGCTGGACGCGCTGGACGGCCACAAACCATTGAAACGACACTAGTTGGCACGCACGCCCAGGAGTTCCACTTCAAAAATCAGCGTGGCGTTCGGGCCGATTACGCCACCTGCTCCGCGCTCACCGTACGCCAGCTCCGGCGGGATATAGAGCTTCCACTTGTCGCCGACCTGCATCAGTTGCAGCGCTTCAGTCCAGCCTGAAATCAAGCGATTGACCGGAAACTCCGCTGCTTGTCCCCGCTGCACGGAACTATCGAATACGGTGCCATCCAGCAGCGTGCCCGTGTAGTGGACGGTAACCAGGTCGGTCGCCTCCGGCGTGGCCCCGTCCCCCGCTACCAGCACTTCGTATTGCAGTCCTGAAGCGGTAGTCCTTACTCCGTCCCGCGCTGCGTTCTCGGCCAGAAAGCCCGGCCCCGAATCACTTGTCACAGTTTTCACCTCGTTTTCTTCGTTGGGTCCGGGCGCGATTTGCTCGTCGTCCGGGGTATTGGATGGCTGGCAGCCACAGACCAGAATGAGCGCCACCATGGCGATCGAGTATTTTTTCAGGGGTTTCATGCGATTCCTATGTGCGAACCCGGGAAAACAGAAATAGCGTTTCCCGGCTGATCTGGCGGCAACGTTCATTGTATTTTGCCGTTTTCGGCTCGTTCCCGTCAAAGGTCTTGGGTCATCGTGCGGTATCGAGATCCTGTAACCGGGCCAATAGTTCGTGCAGACGCCGGTTTCCGGACTATGCGTTAGACTCTTGCCCGGTGATCGTAAGCGGCGCGACGCGCAGTTGGGGGGGGGGCTCATGATCCGCTGGAAGTCAAGGCTATTCATTGCGAACTGCGTTCTCCTTCACGCGGCGCTGATCGCGGCGCCGGCGCTTTCCCAGGATACCGATGGCCAATCCTCCGTCCTTGAAGAAATCGTGGTGGTGGGCACCGCTATCCGCGGCACACCGATCGACGCGTCGCATGCGGTCAGCGTCGTGGATCGCGAAGCGCTGGAACGGCAGGGCTCGCCGCTGGTCGTCGATCTGTTCAAGAACCTGGGGGCCAGCAACGGCGTAGTCGGCGAACGGTCCGGTTGGTACAACACCGGCCTGCCCGCGGCGATCCTGGAGAGCGTATCAAACGTCAACCTCAGAGGACTGGGCGCTTCAAGGACGCTGGTTCTGTTTAACGGCCGCCGCCAGACCTATCTACCTGCCCGCTTGATCGGGGGCCGCTTCGTCGATCTCAGCGTGCTGCCTTCGATTGCCATCGGGCGTATCGAGGTTCTCAAGGAAGGCGCCAGCGCAATTTACGGTTCCGACGCGGTGGGCGGCATTGCCAATTTCGTCACCCGCGACGATTTCGAGGGACTGGAGGTCATGGGATCGTACGACAGTTTCGAGAGCGCGAGCGACCTGATGGCAGGCGCCATTTGGGGCGGAACGATTGGCGGGTCCGATCTGGTCGTCTCGATTGAGCACGAGAGGCGGGGCGAACTCGAAGCGGAGGACCGTGACTGGGTGTTGCGGCCGTTGCAGGATCCGTGGAGGGCAGGGTGGTCCAGCGTCGGCAATCCAGGTTATTTCTGGTTTCCTACCGGTATCGATACGGCGACCACCCCGCGGCAGGAGGTTATCGATACGCTCAAGGCCGTGCAGTGGAGCGGCAAGACCGACCCCCGCTGCAATGAACTGAACGGGTATCCCGAACACCCGGCCGTCGATCCCTTCTACTGCATATTCAACTATCAGCCCTTTGACAATCTCATCGAGGAACTTCGCTATACGCGTGTGTTTGCCGAATTGAACGGACAGTTGGGGACCGGAGCCAACTACCATCTGGAAGCCCTCTGGTCGGAAGCGGTCATGCCGAAATGGCAAACGCAGCCTTCTCATCCTCCATTTCCACTGTTGCATCGCGGCGTCATGCAAATTGCGCCCGACCATCCCAGCCGCATGGCCTTCTGCGCGGACCAGGAATACAGCCGGGACTTTCGCGATGAATGTGCCGGAGATGAGAACTGGTACTGGCGCGGCCGGCCCTTCGGTAATGGCGATCCGGCCCGAACGGACCGCCGGGAGACGAGTACCTGGCGCATGGCTGGAGCGATCGAAGGGTCGTTCGATGGTCTGGGTGGGCGCGAGACCTACTACGATCTGGGTCTTTCCTTTTCGCGCGCCGATGGCAACGTCGGCATTCCGGCAATCCTCACCGAACGGCTGTTTCTTGCCTTTCGTGGTTACGCCGGTCCGGACTGCGGGGTGGGAGTGGTTCCCGACACTTCCCTTGCGCCGGGCATGCGCATTGCGGACACGGCAAAGGCGCCGGGCATCGGCAGCTGCCTGTATTACAACCCCTTCAGCAGCGCCAGCGAATTTTCTTCGCTGCCGGGTGCGCCGTATTACGACACGCCGAATCCCGACTACGATCCCGCCCAGGCAAACTCGCCGGAGCTGTTTGACTGGCTGAACAGCAATTCCAACCTCCATAGCGAGACGGAAATGCTGGTGGCGGACGTGACCGTCAGCGGCAGCTGGATCGAGGACGTGCTGGGCTACGCCGCCGGGTACCAGTTTCGGCGCTTCAACGCCCAGGGCCAGCCGAATCCGCACGGGGACCTGAGTATCAATCCCTGCGCCGTCCTCGGCGACACCGAATGCCTGAGCGGGAACTTTGGTCCGTTTTCCTTCATCAACGCCTATAACCCATACGAGGAGGACCAGACAGTTCATCGCCTCTTCGCTGAATTCGCAATCAACCTTGGAGACCGGCTGGACGCCCAGGTCGCAGCGAATTACGAGAAGTACGACCAGGCGAGCAGCGTGGACCCGAAGCTGGCCCTGCGTTGGGGTATCAACGACACGCTTGCACTGCGCGGTTCAGTGCAGACAACGTTTCGAACTCCGTCAGTGGACGACCTGCTGGAAGAGGTGCCCCTTACCGTGACCAACTACGTCAGCCAGGTCGGCGCCTGGATTCCGGTGGACATCTACGGCGATTCCTCGCTGGAGCCCGAGCAGGCGTTTACCTACAACGTGGGCGTCATTGTATTGCTGGACTCAGGGCTCGAGATGACGCTTGATTACTGGAGCTACGACTTTGACGATGTGATCGGCAGCCTGCCGCACGACACCGTTGATGACCTCTACGCGGATCCTGCCACTCGGCGGAACGTCAGCCACTATATCTATTGCGCGGATGGCCGAGCGGACACTCTGGCGAATCCCTGCGGCCCCCGATCGATAACCCGGGTCGAGGTACCGCTGGTCAATTGGCCTGGCGTCGAAACCTCCGGTATCGACTGGCAGGCGCGTGGTTCTCTCGACTTTGGCGCCGGTTCGCTCAGCGCCGGTTTGAGTGGCACCTACACTTTCGAGTACGACGTTAAGGCGCTAACGCTGAACGAAGTCCCGATTCAGGGTTTTGTCGAGGCAGCCGGGCGCCTGAATTTCGGCAATCCCCTGTTGGTCGCAATCCCCGACTGGAAGGCGCAGGCATTCGTTTCATACATCTGGAATGACTATGGCTTGTCCGCTTATGTCAATCACGTGTCGTCGTACACGGATGACGGGGCGCACGATGGCTATGGGGGAATCCCGGTAGAAAGCTTTACCGTGGACAGCTTCACTACACTGGACGTGACTTTCCAATGGCGCATGCCGTGGCTGGGCTTGAACCTGGCACTGTCGGCCCTGAACCTGACCGGTGAAGAGCCGCCGTTCGCAAACGTTGAACACGCCTACGACGGCATGACGCACAATCCGAAAGGCCGCCGAGTCAAGCTGGCCTTGCGTTACCGCCCCGGCAGCTAGCGACGGCGGGAGATCCGGTCCGCGGAAATACTGGCTTCCCCTGCACCCTTCTTGCGGCGGCGTGACCGGATCCGCCTGAACAGGACCGCAACGACTACCAGCGCCACAATCGCCAGCGCCAGCCATTCCTGCAGGCCCGTATTCATCGGGCCAATTGATAGGTGAGCATGCCAGCCAGCCAGGCAAAGCCCGTCATGTACACCCAGGCGCCGGCCGCCCAGCGCCAACTGTTGGTCTCCCTTCCTATTACCGCCACGGTCGAGACGCATTGCAGGGCAAAGGCATAGAAAACCAGCAGGCCAAGCGCCATCGCCAGCGTAAACACCGGGCGTCCGTCCGGCCAGCGTGACTCACGCAGCCGTTCCCGCAAACCGCCTCCCTCTGAAGTGTCCGAGCCGAGTGCATAGACGGTTCCCATAACTCCGATCACAACCTCACGCGCCGGAAAACCGGCCACCACGGAGGCGGAAACTCGCCAGTCCCAACCCAGGGGCCTGAAAACCGGTTCAATGAACCGTCCAATTCGACCCAGGAGGCTGTACTCCAACTGGGCGGCCCGTTCTTGCGCGATAAGCCTGCGCAATTCTTCCTGCATTGCCGTTTCGCCCGCTTCGATTGAAACGAGAGCTGCACGCCGCTGCTGGAAATCCTCGGCAATGGCATCCGAGCGGGGAAAATAGCCCAGCGCCCAGATCAGGACGCAGGCCGCCGCGATCACGGTTCCGGCACGGGTCAGGAATACCCGGACTTTTGCCAGCAACTTCAGACCCAAAACCCGGGCATTGGGCCAACGGAACGGCGGCATTTCCATAAGGAACGAGGCACCCTTTCCGCGAAGCGCAATGCGGCGGGTCAGCAGCGCACTGAGGCCCCCGCCGGCGATGCCCAGCAGATACAGGCCCAGCAAGAGCAAACCATGCAGATTGATCCAGCCATTCAGGTAATAGGCGGGAGGAACGAAGCCGGAAATCAGCAATGCGTAAACCGGAAGGCGTGCCGAGCAGGTCATCAGTGGAATGGCCAGGATGGTCGCCAGACGTGCTCTTCGATCTCCGATCACGCGGGTGGCCATGATTGCGGGAATTGCGCAGGCAAAGCCGGACAGCAGGGGAATGAAGGATTGCCCCGAAAGGCCGCAGGTCCTCAACAGCCGATCCATCAGGAAGGAAGCCCGGGCCATGTAGCCGCAGTCCTCGAGAAACAGGACCAGCGCAAACAGGAAAACGATCTGCGGGATAAAGACGACTACCGCCCCAACGCCTGACCACAGGCCGTCGATCAACAGACTCGCCAGGGCCCCCGGCGGAAGCCGCTGAAGGGCATAGGCGCCGGTCTGTTCGAAGAAGAGACTGATGGCATCCATCAGCGGCGTGGCCCACGCAAAGACGGCCTGGAACACCGCACTCATCACCGCAAGAAAGATCAGGATGCCCGACACGGGGTGACTGACCATGCGCTCGAACAACCCCAGCCGCATGAGGCCTGCGGCCGGGCCGCTCTCGACCGCACTTGCCAGCCATTGGTCCACCTTCCGGTAGCGGCGCTGCGCTTCGCAGGTCTGCAGGCTCGCTTCGCCTGTCGCCTGTCGCGCTGCCTGCCTTGCTTCCTTCAGGGCCCCTCGTCCGTTCTCTGCAAGCACTCTGCGCTCAAACTCTCCGCCCTGATCGATGATCGCGCGCTCCAGCATAGGCAGAGCGCTCGCTGTTGCCTTCATGCGTGCCTCAAGCCTGGTTGCCGCGTCGCGCACTTCCGGCATGACCAGCTCCAGCATGCCCGGTGGACGACCAATAATCCCCTCAAGCGCCTGTCGGAGCTGCCTGAGTCCCTGTCCCCGGTTTGCGGTCATGGGAACAACCGGTGCCTCCAGCTGTCTGGACAGCTCGTGGGCATCAATGCGGATACGCTGCCTTTCCGCTACGTCCCGCATGTTCAGCGCCACCACCATCGGCAAGCCGAGCTCGCGAGCCTGGGAATACAGGTACAGGCTTCGCCTCAGGTTGGTCGCGTCCACAACCAGCAAGAGTGCGTCCGGCCGCTGTAACCCCCTGGCCTTGCCGAGCACGACATCCAGAGTAATGCCTGACTCCGGACCATCCGCTGCCAGGGAATAGGTGCCGGGAAGATCAACCAACTCGACATCCTGTTTCTCCAGGCGGGCTAGCCCGGTAATCTTCTCGACGGTAACCCCGGGATAGTTACCGGTTTTCTGCCGCAGCCCGGTGAGGTGATTGAAAACCGTGCTCTTGCCCGTATTGGGACAACCCAGAACCGCGAGCAGCGGGCGCCTTTCCACAGCCGAAGTCAGTTCTTGTCCGTGGCTGCCTGCACGCGTACCAGACGCGACTGTGAGCGCCGCAAGCACACGGGATGGCCTCCCGCTGAGATCTCCAGGGGGTCCCCTCCAATCCCCCGGCGCAGCACGCTTACGCGAACGCCGGGAACCAAACCGAGTGTCAACAATTCACGCGCCACGCGACCCTCGCCTTCAATGGCAAGAATGTCGCTACAACTGCCGGTTGGCAGTTCGTCGAGACCGACTTCTGTTCGCAAGGGACCCGTTACCGGTAAATTTCAGCAATTGCGAGTCTAACATGAATGCTAATCATTATCATTCGTGTGCATATCCTATCCGGTAGCAGGCTGAAAGGATCCTGTTCGGTATAATTCACCTCCATCATGGCGACCAAGCCCCTCTATCGAATCAGCTTCCTGAACCAGGGAAAGGTTTATGAAATGTACGCTCGCGGCGTATCGCAGGGAAGCATGTTCGGTTTCGTCGAACTGGAAGGCCTGGAATTCGATAAGAGGACCTCGCTCGTCGTGGATCCGGGAGAAGAACGGATCAAGACCGAGTTTTCCGGCGTGCGCAGAACCTACATACCCTTGCATTGCGTCCTGCGCATCGACGAAGTCGAGAAACGTGGCGTAAGCAAGATCTCCTCGGCCGAGGACAGCAACGTGACACAGTTTCCGGCGCCGATCTATGCGCCCGGGGGCGCTGGTTCCGAGTAAGGGGGATGCTGGCGCTTTCCGGTTCCGGCGCCTTATCTCCGTTTCGACGCAAACAACTTCTGGGCCGCCTCAAGGCCCGGGAGCCCGGCGTGCGGGGTGTTGGCGCCAGCTTTGTGCACCTGGTCAGCATCGACCCGCAACCCGGCGAGGCGGAATTGCGCCGCCTTCGGGAGCTTCTGGACTATGGGCCGGACTGGCCGCAACCGGAACAGGAATCGGCCGAACCCGTGGAGGTTCTGCTCGCGGTGCCAAGGAGTGGCAGCATCTCCCCCTGGTCCACAAAAGCGACCGAGATCGCCCGCCTTTGCGGATTTACCGGTGTCAAGCGAATCGAACGCGCCGTGTGCTATCGGATTTGGGCTTCAACACCTCTTGGAGACTCATGCAAGGCTGAACTCTTCGATCGCATGACGCAGGAATTGCATCCTCAAGACGGCATTTCCGAAGAGCTTTTCGCCCCAAGCCCCCCGCAGCCGCTTCAATCCATCCCTTTGCTGCTTGAAGGCCGAAAGGCGCTTGAGCGGGCCGACCGGGAAATGGCGCTGGCTCTGTCGCCGCAAGAGATTGGCTACCTGGACGGGGGATTCAGGAAACTGGGCCGGGACCCGACCGACGCCGAACTGATGATGTTCGCGCAGGTCAACTCCGAACACTGCCGGCACAAGATTTTCAATGCCGACTGGATGGACGGGGAGAGCAAGCTGCCGCATTCACTTTTTGATCTCATTCGCCAGACCTCCAGACACAGCCCGCAGGGACTCCTGTCCGCCTACGTGGATAACGCCGCCGTGATCTCGGGCGGGCCGGCCAAACGGCTATTCGTTCACGGACCGGACCACGAGTACGCCTGCCTGGAAGAGCCGGCGCACACCTGCATCAAGGTTGAGACTCACAATCACCCCACCGCCATATCACCGTATCCCGGCGCCGCAACCGGGGCAGGGGGCGAGATTCGCGATGGAGCGGCCACCGGTCGCGGCGCCAGACCCAAGGCAGGCATGACCGGCTTTACCGTTTCCGACCTTCGGCTGCCCGGCCATGCGCAGCCCTGGGAAAACCGGCATGGCCGCCCGGACCGGCTGGCGTCGCCCCTGCAGATCATGCTCGAAGCCCCTATCGGCGCCGCGTCGTTCAACAATGAGTTTGGCCGGCCGGCGGTCCTTGGTTATTTCCGTTGCTTTGAACAAGCCGGTGAGCTGCATTGGGGGTACCACAAGCCGATCATGATCGCCGGTGGAGTGAGCGCCATACGTAATCCGGACGTTCACAAGGAAAAGGCGCCGTCCGGAACGCTGGTGGTGGTGCTGGGTGGACCGGCCATGCGGATCGGCGTGGGGGGCGGTTCCGCTTCGTCCCGGGGCAGCGGTACGGACCACGAAGAACTGGACTACGCCTCGGTACAAAGAGGCAATGCCGAGATGCAGCGCCGCGCCCAGGAGGTCATCGACCGGTGTTGCGAACTGGGGCTGGCAAGCAACGGCAGCAATCCGGTCCTGGCCATCCATGACGTAGGCGCGGGTGGTCTGTCGAATGCCATTCCGGAACTTCTGCACGACAGTGGGCGTGGCGCGGACCTCTCCTACGCGTCCATTCCCACCGCCGACCCGGGAATGACTCCGCTGGAAACCTGGTGCAATGAAGCACAGGAGCGTTACATGCTGGCGGTGGACGGGGCCCGCCTGGAGGAATTCAAGGCCTTGTGTGTTCGTGAGCGCTGTCCCTGGGCTGTGCTTGGACAAATGGACGACAAAGGCGGGATTCGGCTCATTGAGCACTCGGGTCGGGCGCCAGTGGACATGCCGCTTGAGTTCCTGTTCGGCGGCGCTTCGAGCGTCACCATGCGCTTGTCGGAGGCTGGGACACAATCGGCTCCACTGGACCTGGGCGGCATTGACGCTCGCGAAGCCATAAGCCGTGTGCTGGCGATGCCGGCCGTTGCCGACAAGTCCTTCCTGATCCACATCGGTGACAGGACTGTCGGGGGGCTGGTCGCGCGGGACCAGTTGATCGGACCCTGGCAGGTGCCGGTCAGCGACGTGGCGGTCACGACGCGGGACTACTTTGGTTACGCGGGGGAGGCCATGGCGGTTGGGGAGCGCAGTCCCGTAGCAGTGATCGATCCCGCAGCCGCGAGCCGCCTGGCACTGGCTGAAGCGGTTACGAATATTGCAGCGGCGGATGTCGGCACGACCTCGAAAGTCCGTATTTCCGCCAACTGGATGGCGGCCCCGACAGAACCCGGCCAGGCTGCCGCCTTGCGCCAGGCAGTGGAGTCCCTGTCGACCTGTTGCCGGGCCATCAAGGTCGCTGCGCCGGTGGGAAAGGACTCACTGTCGATGCGGACGTCCTGGAATGAGCGGGGCGGCGAGGAACGCACCGTGACCGCACCCGTTTCGCTGGTGGTTACGGCGTTTGCGCCGGTGGAAGACGTGCGTCGGACACTGACGCCGGAGCTTGCGGACCAGCCTGGCACGCGGCTTCTCCTGTTCGACCTGTCCATGGGCCGGGGTCGCCTGGGCGGCAGCTGCCTGGCGCAGGCATACGGCCGCACGGGAGGCGAGCCTGCTGACCTGGATGATCCGCGGCTGCTGGAGTCGCTGGTGGAAACCGTAAGCCGGCTGGCCCGCGAAGGACTGGCGCTGGCCTGGCACGACCGCTCCGACGGTGGGTTGTTCGTCACCTTGTGCGAAATGGCCTTTGCCGGCCGCCTGGGATTGCGTGTCCAGCTGCCATCCGCCAGCCGCAAAGCCTTGTTGGAACGCCTGTTTGCTGAAGAACCAGGCGGCGTCATGCAGGTCCCCGGAGATCGATTGGACAGGGTGCGGGCTGTGTGCCGCGAAACGGGAATTGCGGAATGCCTTGTGGACCTGGGAGAGGTATTGAATTCTTCCGGCGGATTGCCTCGCCCACGGCAAATCGAGATTGTGAGCAACAACGAATCCCTGGACCTGGACCGGGTGGAGTTGCATCGCAGCTGGTCGGAATTGAGTTACCGCATGCAGGCCCTGCGGGACAACCCCGAGACGGCCGACCAGCAATACCGGGCCGTTCTGGACGAGCAGGACTCCGGGCTTGCTTCCGTTTCGGACCATCCGTCACCCCGAACCAGCGAGAAGTCCATCACGGAAGCCAGGCCAAGGGTGGCGGTTCTGAGAGAGCAGGGCGTAAACGGCCAGGCGGAAATGGCCGCGGCATTCACGCAAGCGGGTTTCGTGGCGGTGGACGTCCACATGTCGGACATTCTTGCCGGACACGAGGACTTGAAGGATTTCCAGGCCCTGGCAGCCTGCGGCGGATTCTCCTACGGCGACGTGCTCGGCGCAGGAGGCGGCTGGGCGCGCTCGATCCTGATGAATGAACGGGCCAGGGAAGTTTTTTCCCGTTACTTCGAGAGGGCTGATTGTCTTACCCTCGGAGTCTGCAACGGCTGCCAGATGCTGAGCCTGATTTCCGAGCTGATTCCCGGATGCGCGCACTGGCCGCGCTTTACACGCAATCGCTCGGAACAATTCGAGGCGCGCTTGAGTATTGTCCGCATCGAACCCGGTCCGTCCTTGCTTCTGTCAGGCATGGAGGAGCAACGGTTGATGATTGCCACATCGCACGGCGAGGGACGGGCCGAGTTTGCTTCATCCACGCAGCAGGCGGAATGCGAGAAGTCCGGGCTGGTAGCCTGCTGGTTCATCGACGGCAATGGAGAACCGACCGAGATGTACCCGGCCAACCCGAATGGGTCTCCCGGTGGTCTGGCCGGCTTGACTTCCCTTGACGGACGGGTTACGGCGCTGATGCCGCATCCGGAGCGGGTGTTCCGGACCGTGCAGCACTCCTGGCATCCCGCCGGATGGGGCGAACATGGGCCCTGGATGCAGATGTTTCTCAATGCCCGTTCGGTCATTGCCTGATCGGAGTCTGACCGTATGCAGCCAACCCTGGTCATGGGAGGCAAACAACTGTCCGCTTACGGCTGGCCAGGCAGCCATCCCTTCGGATTGGACCGGCATGGCGCCTTTGAGGATGCGTTGGCCCAACTGGAACCGGGCGATGACCTGGTGCGTGAAACAGGGAGGCTGGCCACACTGAAAGAACTGGGCCGCTTCCACAGTCGTTCCTACCTTCAATTCGTCCGCGATCGCTGTGCGGAGGGCCAGGGTTTTCTCGATGGCGGCGATACGCCGGCATGGCGCGGGCTCTACGAAGCTGCCCGGTTTGTGGCCGGAGCAGCGGTCCATGCCGTCGAACGCATAATGGAAGGCAGTGCCTCCAACGCTTTCCTTCCGATCGGCGGGCTCCACCATGCCGGCCGAGAACACGCTGCCGGATTTTGCGTTTTCAATGACATCGGAGTGGTCATCGAAACCCTGCGTGAGGTATATGGAGTCCAACGCATCGCTTACGTGGATATCGATGTGCACCACGGAGACGGGGTCTACTATGCCTACGAGGACGACCCGGACCTGAATTTCGCCGATATTCACGAAGACGGCCGGTGGCAATACCCGGGAACCGGGGGTGAACATGAAACGGGGACCGGTGCGGGAAAAGGGACAAAACTCAATCTGTGCCTTCAGCCCGGGGACGGAGATGCCGAGTTCATGCGGGCTTTCGAGAGAGTCGTGGAGCATGTACGGGCATTTGCCCCGGAATTTGTTCTCCTGCAATGTGGCGCCGACGGTCTGGAAGGGGACCCTTTGGGCCGGCTGAAGTACAGCGCCGAATGCCACGCCCATGCAGCCCATCGTCTGTGCGCGCTGGCTCGTTCCACCTGCCAGGGCCGAATCATGGCAACAGGCGGCGGCGGTTACTCGCTCGCAAACCTGGCGTCGGCCTGGACCGCGGTCGTCAGAAGCCTGGTGGAGGGTCGTTCGTGAGGTTCCCGCAGCCCTCAGTACCGGTACACTAGCTGCGGGAAATGCCCGCGTTCCCTGCGAACTCAAACTTGAAGAAGTTGATGCGAACAATGGAGATATATGGCTACTGAATACCCGCACGTTGCCCGGTTCGATCCCGAACTTGCCGACGCACTAGCCGCCGAGGTCCAGCGTCAGGAAGACTTTGTTGAACTGATCGCCTCGGAAAACTACGCCAGCCGGAGCGTGATGGAAGCGCAGGGGTCGGTGCTTACCAACAAGTACGCCGAGGGATATCCCGGACGGCGATATTACGGCGGATGCCAGCACGTGGACGTGGCGGAATCCCTGGCGATAGAGCGGGCCTCGCGCCTGTTCGGGGCGGACTACGTCAACGTCCAACCGCACTCGGGGACGCAAGCCAATACTGCCGCCTATCTCGCACTGCTCAAGCCCGGCGACGGCATTCTCGGCATGGATCTCAGTCATGGTGGGCATCTCACGCATGGCTCACCGGTCAATATTTCCGGAAAGCTGTTCAAGGCTTCCAGTTACGGTCTGGACGCCCGCACCGAACTGATCGACTATGACCAACTGCGCGACCAGGCGCTCAAGCATCGCCCGAAAATGATCGTGGGGGGCTTCTCCGCCTATTCGCGGGTGGTGGACTGGGGCGTATTCCGGCAGGTCGCCGATGAAATTGGCGCCTACCTCATGGTGGACATGGCCCACGTGGCCGGGCTGGTTGCCGTCGATGAATACCCCAATCCGACGCCGATGGCCGATGTCGTAACCACTACGACGCACAAGACTTTGCGCGGCCCGCGCGGCGGACTGATCCTGGCCCGCGATAACCCGGAGATCACCAGGAAGCTGCGCTCGCTGGTCTTCCCTGGTACTCAGGGAGGACCGCTGATGCATGTAATTGCAGCCAAGGCGGTTGCTCTGCAGGAAGCCCTGCAGCCCGAATTTCGTGAATATCAGCGCCAGGTAAAACGCAATGCCGCGGCACTTGCCGATGGCTTGAGCGAGAGGGGTCTGAGAATCGTCTCCGGCAAGACGGAAAATCACCTTTTTCTCGTCGATCTCGGCGCAACGGGCGTTACCGGAGCGGAAGCGGAAGCCGCGCTCGACAAGGCCAACATCACGGTAAACAAGAACGCCGTGCCCAATGATCCGCGACCGCCCATGATTACCAGTGGACTGCGCCTGGGGACGCCGGCTTGTACGACACGCGGCTTTGGTGAAGAGGAAATCGGGATGCTGGTTGACTCGATCGCTTCGGTGGTAGGCGACCCCGGCGATGGAGCGCTCATCGAACAAGTCCAGGCTCGCGTACTGGAGACATGCCGGCGCTTCCCGGTGTATGCCTGAGTGACAATGCCTGCGCGTACCGCTGCCGCGGGCCGGCCTGCAGAACTGCATCCCGACCGGCGCTGGATGAGCAAGGCGCTGGAGTTGGCGCGCAGGGGCCTGCACACTACCGACCCCAACCCGCGCGTCGGCTGCCTGCTGGTCAAAGACGAGGATTGCGTAGGCAGCGGTTGGCATCGTCGCGCGGGCGAAGCTCACGCGGAAACGCGGGCGCTTGAGGAGGCCGGAAACGGAGCCCAAGGCGCAACGTGCTACGTAACGCTGGAGCCCTGTTCGCATACCGGACGGACCGGACCCTGCGCGGATGCACTGGTGGGTGCCGGCGTGTCCCGTGTCGTTCTTGCCGGCATGGACCCGAATACGGAGGTTCGCGGGACGGGAATGAGGCGGCTACAGGGGGCCGGCATTGAGGTCCTGGGGGGAGTCCTGGAGTCGGAGGCACGGGAATTGAATCGCGGGTACTTTTCGCGCTGGGAACGTGGCCGCCCATGGCTGCGAGTAAAACTCGCGGCCAGCCTGGACGGCCGCACCGCACTGGCAAACCGCATGAGCCAATGGATTACATCGCCGCAAGCACGCCAGGACGGACATGGCTGGCGGGCCCGGAGCTCCGCCATCCTTACCGGGATCGGCACATTGCTGGCCGATGATCCGCGCCTGGATGCGCGTCGCGAGGACTTGGGTGACATAAAGCCGCCGGCCCGCGTGGTACTGGACACTCAGCTTCGAACACCGGTCGATGCCCGCTTGTTTTCGCGCCCCGGCGCGATTCACGTAATGCACTGCGCTCCGGACAGCGAAGAGTCACACCGGCGTGTTGAGGATCTCAAAGCGGCCGGGGCCAAGGTCCACCGACTGCCTGCCGACGCAAGCGGCCGTGTCGCGCTGCCTGCAGCCATGGGGTTGCTGGCAGATCTGGAATTCAACGAGGTCCAGGTGGAAGCAGGCGCCGAATTGTCGGGCGCGCTGCTTCGCGAGGAACTGATTGATGAAGTGCTCCTGTACACCGCTCCTGTCCTTCTGGGCGATGGCGCGGCGGGACTTTTTCAGCTGGCGCCCCTGAAGGACATGGCGCACCGGCCGACATTCCGGGTCATGGAAGCCGGAAGAGTTGGGCCGGACGTTCGCCTGTTACTGGTCCCGGCTCCCCGGTGAGATGTTTACGGGCATAGTCCGGAGCATCGGCGTCGTTAGCGACGTACGGGTGTACGCGAGCGGTGACCGCCGGGTGCAAATCAAGACTCCCGGTATCGATGAAACCTCCCTGGAGCTCGGTGCGAGTCTTTGTGTCAGTGGCGTTTGCCTTACGATCGTGGAAACCGGAGGCGGGCGGGTATCGGCCGACATATCGGCGCGAACGCTGGCCGACACGGCGCTGGGTGAGTGGGTCACCGGGCGCCAGGTTAACCTGGAACCGTCTCTGGCTGCGGGTGACGCCCTGGGTGGACACTTCGTGATGGGGCATGTCGATACCGTGGCCAAAGTAAGGGACCGTTTGGAGGACGGGCGGTCCGTAGTGCTGGAATTGTCGGTTCCCGGCAAGTTGATGAAGTTCATTGCACCGAAGGGTTCAGTCGCGCTGGACGGAGTCAGCCTGACGGTGAATGATGCAGGGGATGGCGGTTTTTCCGTCAACCTCGTCCCGCATACGCTTTTGGAAACCACTCTCTCGGACTGCCGGGCGGGGAGCCGTCTCAACCTGGAAATCGATATCATTGCACGTTACGCCGCAAGATTGCTTGAACGCTAGTGTCGTGTCACGCTGATGCGACAATATGAGCGTGACACGACACTAGACAAAATATGTTTTCCAGCACCGAAGAAATTATCGAAGATATCGGCGCAGGCCGTATGGTCATTATCGTGGACGACGAAGACCGCGAGAATGAAGGCGACCTCGTGATGGCCGCCTCCAGGGTCACGGCATCGGATATCAACTACATGAGCCTTCACGGCCGAGGGTTGATCTGCCTGACGGTAACACCCGAGCATTGCAGCCGATTGCGCTTGCCGCTGATGGTGGCAGACACCAACGTGCAACGCAGCACGAACTTCACGCTTTCGATAGAAGCTGCTGAAGGCGTTACCACCGGGATTTCGGCCCATGACCGCGCCCACACAATTCGCGTAGCGGCTGCTCCTGATGCTCGGCCGGAAGATCTGCGCCAGCCCGGCCACGTTTTCCCGGTGATGGCGCAGCCCGGCGGCGTGCTCAGTCGCGCAGGCCATACGGAGGCGGGCTGCGACCTGGCCCGCCTCGCGGGCCTGCCTGCTTCGGCGGCAATCGTGGAGATACTCAATGAAGACGGCAGCATGGCGCGTCGTCCCCAGCTTGAGAAATTCGCCACCGAGCGGGGCCTCAAGATCGGCAGTATCGCGGACCTGATCCGCTACCGGCTGGCCAAGGACAAGTTTGTCGAGCGGCTGGAAGAACGCAAGGCCAGGACACGCTTCGGGCCTTGCCGGTTGATAGCCTACGAAGACCAGGTCGCCCGCACGGTACATCTGGCTTTTGTTCATGGTGACCTCGTCAAGACCGACGCGCCGCTGGTGCGCGTTCACGTCCATAACACCCTCCGGGATGCGGCGGGAGTGGAAGCCGACCTGGGTTGGCCCTTCGGCGCCGCCCTTGGACAGATCCATGCCTCGGAGGCGGGAGTGGCGGTGCTGTTGTGCTACGAGGAATCGCCCCGAAGCATGATGGCTGCCATGACTGCATTGAACGGAACCGCCAGGACCGAAGGTGAAGGCGTGACTGATCTCAGGACCATCGGCGTCGGTGCGCAGATTCTGCGCGATCTGGGCGTAAGCCGTATGCGGGTGCTGGGCGCTCCACGCAATATTCATGCCCTTTCCGGATTCGGGCTGGAGATCGTCGAATTTGTCGGTCCCGGAGACTGATCAGAGTGGCGCTGGAAATCCAGAACCTGAAGATCCTAGTAGTGGCCGCCGACTACTACGAGGACCTGACTGAACGCTTGGCGGCCGGAGCCTGCGAAGTACTGTCGCAGGCAGGCATAGCGCAGGACCGGGTCATGCTCAAGCGGGTGCCTGGTTGCTGGGAACTGCCGCTGGCCGCCCAAAGGCTGATCCGCCGCCATTCGCCGGACGCCGTGGTCGCCCTGGGCGTCCTGATACAGGGCGAGACCGACCATTACGAACATATCGCGCATCAGGCCTGCGCCGGGCTCATGCGGGTAAGCCTTGAGGAAGGCATCCCGGTAGGGCTGGGGGTGCTGACCTGCCACAATTTTGAGCAGGCCAGCGCGCGCTGCGGCGGGGATCAACGCAAAGGCAACAAAGGCAGCGAAGCTGCAGCAGCCGTTTTGCGCATGCTTTCGGGCGAGACTGGATAACCGGTGCGCTGGAATCGTCGCCGCCAGGCCCGTCGGCTTCTGGTCCAGGCCCTCTACCAGCAGCAACTTACCGGATACGCGGCTGAGGAAATCGAGTCACAGTTCTCCGGGCAACCTCATTACCTGGAGGCCGACCCGAAGTTCTTTTCTTCGATGCTGCACGAAGCGATCCGGGGGCGGAGTGAATTGGACCGGGATATTGCCGCGGCAAGCGATATTTCGCCGGATCGGATCGACCCGGTGGAGAAGGCCATTCTATGGTCCGCTCTCACGGAAATGCAGAATGGCAAAGCCGAATACGCCGTAATCATCAACGAAGCAATTGAGTTGGCGCGCGAATTCGGCGCCGAAAATGGGTACCGCTTCGTCAACGCGGTCCTGGATCGATGGGCCAGGGCCAATCCGGAGGGTTCGGCGGCGGGGAGCGCCGGCAATGGCGATTGAACGTGAAGACCGCCTGATCCAGGAGGTCTTTTCACGCCATGGAGCCGACAGGCATAGCGTCCTGTTGGGCCCCGGAGACGATAGCGCGATGGTTCGCTGTCCTGAAGGCGAGGACTTGCTGATTACCGCCGACACGCTCAATGAAGGCGTGCACTTTCCCAAAGGCATGGCAGCTGAAGCGCTGGGACACCGTGCCTTGGCAGCCAGCCTCAGCGACCTGGCGGCGATGGCTGCACGCCCCCTTTGGGCCGTTGTAACACTGTCGGTGCCGCAGGCGCAGGAAAGCTGGCTTGCAGGATTTGCCGACGGCCTCTTCCGGCTGGCAGATCGTTTCGGAGTTCGAGTAATAGGCGGGGACTTTGTGCGCGGCCCCCTCAGCGTCACAGTGACCGCGCATGGGGCCGCAAAACCCGACAAAGTGCTGCGGCGTAGTGGCGCGCAAGCCGGGCACGGCATCTGGGTATCGGGGTCTCTTGGCGACGCCGCCGCAGGCCTGAAGCTTATCGAAGCTGCCCGGCGCTGCCCGGAGGAGCGAGGGCTTCCAACCCTCGACGAGGGCATGATGCCCTCGTTCCCATCGTCAGCCGAAGGAAAGGCGCTTATCCGGCAATTCTGCTATCCGCAACCACGCGTAGAGCTTGGGCGGGCACTGGCCGGCCTGGCCAGTGCCTGCATGGACCTGTCCGACGGTCTGATTCAGGATTTACCCCGATTGCTTCGAAGTAGCGGCGTAGGCGGTCAGGTGGTTGGCGAAGATGTGCCCACATCCAGTTCCTTGCGATCCTTTGCAGGCCGGGAGGAATCGGGCTGTCTGGCGATGACCGGTGGTGACGACTACGAACTCTGCTTTACGGTTTCACCCGAAAACGAAGACCAACTGGCTGCCCTTTCCCCGGACCTGCTCCTGACGCGCATTGGTGAGACGCATGACGGGAACAGCCTGACTATCACCCGCAAGGGACGGCCCTGGGCCCCTGAGAAAACCGGCTTCAGCCATTTCTCGTGATCACACGGATCGTCAAGATAGCCGGATCCGGCCTCGGCCTGGGTTACCTGCCCGTAGCCCCCGGTACCTGGGGCTCCCTGGGAGGGATCCTGCTGTGGTGGCTGACGCTTCCCATGGGACGCTGGTTGCAGGCTCTGCTTCTGATCGTACTCCTGATCCCGGCGGTGCTTGTCTGCGGCGCCTGCGAGCGCAGGGCAGGGGGTGATGACCCGTCCTTCGTGGTATTGGACGAAATATTGGGCATGTACCTGGCGCTGCTGTTCATTCCGCCGGGCTGGCCCTGGATCGTGGCGGCCTTCCTCCTGTTCCGGTTGCTGGATATCACCAAGCCATGGCCGGTGAACCTGATGGAGAGACATTACTCCGGGGGCACGGCGATTATGTTGGATGACCTGGCGGCCGGCGCCATCACAGCCATGATACTAACTGTAATACAAGTAGTTGTAGCTGTTATTTAATGGAAAACTTAAAGACAGCAAGAATTGGGCCGATACTTGCAATCGTTACGGTAATTCACGCACTGAGCCCGCTGGCCATGCAGATTTTCGTTCCGGCCTTGCCGAGTATCCGGGACAGTTTCTCGGCCACCGAAGCGAATACGCAATGGGTCGTTTCCTCTTTCTCCGCAGCCCTGGCCTTTTCGATGCTTGCCTACGGGAGGATATCGGATCGCTTGGGACGCAGGCGCGTCGTCCTGTTTGGATTGACGGTGTTCTGCATCGGTTCCGCGATCAGCTACTGGGCCGATTCTCTGGGGATGCTGATATTCGGTCGGGTCGTGCAGGCGGTAGGTGTGGCCGCAGGTTCGACAATGGGACGCGCAGTAGCCGCCGACATCCTGCCGCCCGAGAAGCTGGCGCGAGGCGTGAGCTACATGACCATGGCGCTGGTGGTGGGTCCCATGTTGGCGCCCGTAGTGGCCGGCTATCTGGTTACCGCCGTCGGCTGGAGGAGCATTCCCTTGCTGCTCGGTGCCTGTGCCGCAGTCCTGCTGCTCCTGGCAATCCGGTGGATGCCGGAGACCCACCAGCCGGCAGCCGGAATGGAAGGCGGATCTGCCGCTGAAGGTGATCGACCGGCCCGAAAATCTCCTTTCCTGACCTCGTGGTTCACCGGCCACCTGATTGTGCTGATCGCGGTCCAGGTGGGCGTGTACGGATTTCTCTCCGCTTCCCCGTACCTGGTCATCGATCTGCTGGGATATGAGCCGTTTCATTTCGGCTACGTTTTCATCTATCTGACCTGCGGCTACCTGCTGGGCAACGCCTTTTCGGGTTGGGGAGTCCTCAGCAGTCGGGGCCTGTTGGCTTGCGGGATCTGCAGTTACGGGATTGGTGGCGCCGTGATGCTGGGTCTGACGTTGAATGGCGTGGTTAACCTGTATTCGATCGTTGGGCCGGCCCTCTTGCTGAGTTTCGCCAACGGCATCTCCCAGCCTCAATGCATGGCTGCCGCCCTTTCCGTGGCGCCGCGGCGGCGGGGAGCCGCATCCAGTATCGTCGGTTTTGCGCAGATCATGGCCGGCGGACTGGGGTTTCAGATTGTCGGTTGGTTGCCCGGAGGTTCACCCTCCCCGATGACCATGGTGGTTTGCATTTGCGCCCTTCTCGGAGCATTGGGCATAGTGATGATCTATCGTCGACCGCTGGCCGCATCCATGGGTTAAACGCCGGGGAAAGACGGTGCTGGCCCAGCCTCCTTCACGGACGTCTATTCCCCAACAATGGGATTGACCAGAGCGCCAATGCCTTCAATTCGCACTTCGACCGTATCTCCGGGCAACACATCGGACAAACCATGCGGCGTGCCGGTTGAAATGATCGTGCCGGGCGCCAGGGTCATGAACTGCGAGAACCATTCGATCAACGCCGGTATGTCGAAGATCAGGTCCCGGGTGTTACCGTCCTGCCGCAGTTCGCCATTCACCCGGGTCTGTATCGACAGCTCATGCGGATTGGGAACATCGGCTGCGTCGACAATCCAGGGGCCTACCGGGCCGAAGGTGTCGAAACCCTTGGCCTTGATCGGGGGGCGATAGAAATTGCCCACAAAATCCCGCACGGTGAAGTCGTTGCAGATCGTATAGCCTGTTACGCAATCCATCGCCTCATCGCGATTCACGCGCCGGGCCTCGCGCCCAATCACGACGCCGAGTTCACCCTCGTAGTGCATGTACTTCACGCCTGACGGCCGCACCACGGGGGCCAGGTGGCCTACCACCGAAGAAGGGTTCTTGATGAACGGAATCGGTTCCTCGGGCAACTCGGCAAAGTTCAGTTCGCGCGCGTGATCAGCGAAATTCAATGCCAGGCCATAGATGATCCGATGAGGTGGTGCAAGCCAGCGCCATTCGTCCGGTTCGATCCGGCGGCCATCAGAGGTATGAAAATTCGAGTCTTCGTCGATGCCGACATCAAGTGCTTTTCCATCTGCTTCAATACGCGCGATCTTCATGCCAGCTCTCTCTCCAATCGGGTGAAAAATTCCAGGGATTCCGGGTTTGCCAAGGCTTTACGGTTTGCTATCGGACGGCCGTGAATCAGCTCACGTACCGCAAGTTCGCTGATCTTACCGCTCAATGTTCGGGGCAGGTCCGGCGCAAAGATGATCCTGGCAGGTACATGCCGCGGGCTTGCCTTGCGACGCAGTTCCGCACGCACTTGTTGCTTGATCTCCTCTGGATTTCCCGCGGCTGCCGCCAGGCGAAGAAACAGGACGATCCGCGTGTCGCCATCATATTCCTGACCTACGGCCAGCGCTTCGTCCACATCGTCCAGCGCCTCAACGACCCGGTAGATCTCTGCCGTCCCGATACGGTTGCCGCGGGGGTTGAGAACCGCGTCTGAGCGCCCGAAAATGACCATTCCTCCATTCGATCTGATCTCGGCATAGTCCCCATGGGTCCATACGCCGGGGAAGCGGTCAAAGTACGCGCGCCGGTACTTCTCGCCGTCGGGATCGTTCATGAATCGAAGTGGCATGGACGGGAAAGGGCGCGTGCACACCAGTTCGCCGGGTCTGCCTCGCACCGGCCGGCCTGCGCCGTCGAACACGTCCACGGCCATGCCCAGTGCCCGGCATTGCATTTCTCCCCGGTACACGTCAAGCATCGGATTGCCGGCAATGAAGCAACCCAGCAGGTCGGTGCCGCCGGCAATCGACGCCAGCATGATGTCGCTTGCGACCTCACGGTACACGTAGTCGTAGCTCTCCGGGGCCAATGGCGAGCCCGTAGAGAGCAGTACCCGAAGGCATGACAGGTCATGGTCCGTGCCCGGGCGAACGCCGGAGTTTTCCAGGTGCTTGAGATAGCCAGCGCTGGTTCCGAACAGGCTGACGCCTTCCTCGGCAGCCAGATTCCAAAGGGCATCGGGGCTGGGATGCAGGGGCGAGCCGTCGTACAGCACAATCGAACAACCCGTCGCCAGGCCGCTGACCAGCCAGTTCCACATCATCCAGCCGCAGGTCGTCACGTAGAAGAACTTGTCTTCGGCGGTTAGCCCGGCATGCAAGCGGTGCTCCTTTACATGCTGCAACAGCGCTCCACCCGCCCGATGCACGATGCATTTGGGTGCGCCGGTCGTTCCCGAGGAGAAGACGATGTACAGCGGATGATCGAAGGGCAATTGGGCAAACCCGGGCGCGGCCGGAGTGCCGAAGTCCGGATAGGGGATCGTGGTGTCGTCCATCTGCGGAGACTTGTATCCACCGAGGTTTGTAACCAGCAAGGTTGCCTCAAGGCCCGGCAATCCATTGCGGATCTCCTCCAGCTCCGCAAGGCGCGAAATCCGGCGGCCCCTCCAAAAATAGCCGTCCGCGCCCAGCAGCACTTTTGGCCGCAACATTGCGAAGCGTTCGAGCACGGCCGGAACACCGAATTCCTGGGAGCAGGAACTGAACACTGCCCCGAAACTCGCGGCGGCCAGCATGAACACCACAGTCTCGGGCCGGTTCGGCATCCAGGCGGCCACACTGTCGCCACGCCCCACTCCCAGGCCAACCAGCCCGTCAGCGATCCGTCCCACCTCCCGGCGCAACTCCCTGTAGTTCATTTCCATCCGGCGGCCCGCTTCGTCCAGATAGACCAGCGCCGTGCGCGAGCCCTCCTGCCAAAGGAGGTTCTCAGCGAAATTCAATCGGGCGCCGGTAAACCATTCGGCATCCTGCATTTGGTTCCCCTCGGTGAGCACCGAGTTCCAATTGCGACTGGCCTTGATGCCGCAGAACCGCCACAGCCTGGGCCAGAATTCCTCCGGATGCTCAACAGACCACCGGTAAAGGGCAGGGTAGTCCTCATGCCCGGCTTCCTTCATGAACCGCGCCATGGCGCTGGCGCGGGCCTGTTCCGGCGATGGACTCCAAAGGCAAGCGCTCACGGCGCCTGATCCATCACGCGGCAGCGAGGAGAGCGAAGATACCTCCGATCATGGTCACAACGATCGCGATGCAGCCGGTAAGGAGAGCTCGAAGAATGGAGTTCCTGACCTGTTCGACTTTGGATTCAATCTTTCACTCTCCGCATGCCGCCGGTCCATGCCAGCCTCCTGCAACGAACGTACGGCCTGCAGCGTGTCGAAAGCGACGGTTGGCAGCCGGACACGACACCCAGGAGACACGCTCACCCGCTTTAATGGCGGGTGAGCGGCTATTGGATACTAGAAGCTCCAGTCCACCTGGATGCCGGCCGAACGCAGGTCTTGCGGCGCCATCATTACGCCGTGGATATTGAACATGAAGCGGGTGAACTGGGTGAAGTTCGTGTTTCGCACGGCGCCAACCCAGGTGTCCTGCTCCAGGACGTTGTTCACGAAGAATTCCACGCGCAGGTTGTCACGCTCGACCCCGGCTCGCAGATTGGTCAGCCAATAGCCGTCCAGCCGGGCGAGATTGCCGCCATTGCCGGCCCAGGTCTTGCCGTAATACATGAAGTCGCCACGCGCGAAGAAATCCCAGTCGGCAGTCAGCGTGTCGGTGTAGTTAAGGCTGGCGTTGCCCATAATTTCCGGATAACGTCCCGACTGGTTGCCTGCCAGGTTGCGACTGCCGGTGATGTCCTGCACGAAGGTAGCTGCGAACGTCGTATATTCGTTGTCCCCCCAAGCGACATTCGCACCAACAGACCAATTGTCGTTTAACACCCAGGAGCTCTCCACTTCAAAGCCCCAAAGGTTCGAGTCACCCGGGAAGTTGAATTCCAGCGTGCGTGGTTGCTGTTGGGGGCCAGCCACGCCGTCGCGCATTGTGGGGTCTGGATCGTCCTGGTAATAGACGACGAAGTTGGTGAACAATTGGGCTACCCATTCGTAATAGTAAACGGCAGCGCTGACCTGACCCCGCCCACCTAGCAGGGACAGCTTTACGCCCATTTCAAATGCGTCCAGTTCCTGCGTCGGGGTGGACTCGCCGGCCTCCGGAGCCTTGCGCCTTATCTGGTCGTACTCCGATTCGGTGCTGGGCATTCCGGTATCGCGATCTATGTACGGCACTGCGAACGCTTCGCGCTGCGCATTGATCAGGTTGGTGTTCAGCACGCCGGGCAGAACACCGCGCGAATAGCTGGCGTAGAGGTTGGTGTCGTCATTCGGCTGCCAGCGCAGGATCACGCGGGGAACGACTTCGTTGTAATCCGCGGGAATACCGGCGTTGATTCGCTGGTCGGCCATGTAACGCGCCTCGACATCCAGATTGAATTGCTGACCCAGGGGAATGGTGGTGGCGGCGTAGATGCCCCGCGTCTTGGATGTCTCCCCCTGGGTGGGAGGCAGCGAAACGAAGAGTGGTCCAAAACAGCCGATGGCTTCAGGGGCGAAGCAGGCAACCACCACGTCGCCCCCAACGCCGGACAGGGCGATTTCCTGTTCTACGTAGCTTGCTCCCACCATCCAGCTGATCCTGCTTTCCGGCGAGGAAGTCAGGCGCAATTGGGCGCCCTTGTCTTCGTTTCTCTGCGGATCGGAGGTCCAGAACGATTCGAAATCGGTCATGTCGAAATCACGGATCCAGTTCACGCCATGGTCGTTGTAGGAGGCCTTGAAGGACAGATCCATGCCATTGGCGAAACCGTAGTCCAATTCCAGCACCGAACGGAAAACTTCGCGGCTCATGCCCATGGTGGTGCGACTGGGCACGCCGTCCAGGGTCGTGTTGTTCACGAGGTTTTGCACCAGCCAGCCGGAGCAATCCTCGGGACAGCGCGTCGGGTGCGTTATGCGTTTGAAGATTTCGGGGTACAGCGTGGTATTGACGGAGATATCTGGCGCGCCCGGCTCCCCGGGAAGAGGAATCCGGCCGCAAAGGTACTGCGTGGGGCTGAGTGTGGTGAGGTTGCCGTCGTTATCCGGACGCCGGATCGATGTGCCCGTGCAGGTGTCGTAGTCGGCCCCCGGCAGGTAGGCGATCGCGGGAGGACCATCGTCGTCTTCATGGTAGAACAACCGGACGCGGGCGGTGAAATTGTCGCTCGGCACCGCAAGCAGCGTCAGGCTGAGGGAATCCGAGGATTCCTTGCCCAGTTCGCCACCGTCGTTGGCGATGTACATTGCGCCCTTGTTGTAATCGCTCACACCAACCTGGAAGGCCAGCTTGTCCGCGATAATCGGACCGCCAAAACTTGCGGCGATGTTGTACTGGCTATACTGTCCCGCCGATGCTCGCACCTTGCCTTCAAATTCCGTAAGGCTCGGATTGCGGGTGACATAGTTGATGGCGCCGGAGAAGGTGTTGCGGCCGAAGAACGCAGACTGCGGGCCCTTGATGACCTCTACGCGCTCCACGTCCAGCATAGGTATGGATTGCGAGCCGCCCGTCACATAGACGCCGTCAACGAAAAGCCCGGCAAGCTGGTAATGCGGCGATCCTCGGGGCGGGGACATTCCGCGGAAACGGATTAGCGTGTTCTGTCTGCCTGGACGGTTGCTCGCCAGGTTGTCCTGAAACGAAAGGCCCGTCGTTTGCAGGGAGATGTCTCCGAGGGTCTCCAGGCCTGCGCGACTCAGATCCTCTGCCGAAAATACCGTGATCGAAAGTGGTACCTCAAGCAGCGATTCGTCGCGTTTGCGCGCCGTAACGATGATTTCTTCAAGTTCCTGCGCCGCTGCGCCCAAGGGGATACAAAGGGCGATCGCCGGAATGGCGGCGCCAAGCAGGCGCCATCGGAGTCTCTGGGTCATCAAGTCCCCTCCTCAAAAGTGTTTTTAAGACCGCGCAGGATAATAGCATGCAGGCGCGGATATGTCTTTTTTGCGGCCAGACCCCAGCCGTGTAAACTGCCGGCCAGATGAGTACGCGCGAAAGCATGGAATTCGATGTTGTCGTGGTGGGCGGTGGCCCCTGCGGTCTGGCGGCATCCATTCGGCTTGCGCAGTTGGGGCAGGAGCAGGGCCGTGAGCTGAATATTTGCCTGCTGGAGAAAGGTGCGGAAATCGGCGCGCATATCGTCTCCGGCGCGGTGCTGGAGTCCCGGGCGCTGGACGAACTTCTACCCGATTGGCAGAATCTGGGCGCCCCGCCGGCCACACCGGTAGAGACCGACGATTTTCATTTCCTGCTGTCGCCGAAAAGGTCCTTGCGCCTGCCCGGTATGTTCATCCCGTATCCGATGCGCAACCACGGAAACTTCATCGTCAGTCTGGGCGAACTTTGCAAGTGGTTGGGGGAGCAGGCGGAAAACCTGGGGATCAACGTATTTCCCGGCTATCCGGCTTCCGAAGTGCTCTACGAAAACGGCCGTGTCGCGGGCGTCGCTACGGGTGAAATGGGGAGGTCGAGACAGGGAACGGAAAAACCCGGCTACGACCCCGGAATCGAGTTGCGCGCTCCGTACACCATCTTTGCGGAAGGATGCCGGGGCAGCCTGGGCAAGGAATTGATGCAGCGCTTTGATCTTCGCAAGGACAGCGATCCCCAGCATTACGGCATTGGAATCAAGGAGGTGTGGCGGGTTGCCGAAAGCAAGCACCGGTCCGGGGCGGTGGTGCACACACTGGGCTGGCCGCTGGGACAAACCACCGAAGGCGGCGGCTTTCTGTACCACGCGCACGACGGATTGATTTACCTGGGCTTTATCGTGGCCCTGAACTACAGCAACCCATACCTGAATCCGTTTGAAGAATTTCAACGCTGGAAACACCATCCGAGAATCTGCGAGGTCATTGAGGATGGGGAACGGATTTCCTGGGGCGCAAGAGCGGTGAACAAGGGCGGCCTCCAATCTCTCCCCGAGCTGGCCTTCCCCGGGGGGCTGTTGGCGGGATGCGAGGCCGGTTTCCTGAATGGCGCCAAGATCAAGGGTAGTCATACCGCAATGAAGACCGGCATGTTGGCAGCGGAGTCCGTGTTCAACGGGCTGTCCGGGGAAGAGCCGCCGGAGGTATTGGAGGACTTCGGGAAACGCGTGCGTGATTCCTGGGTGCATGAAGAACTGCGGCAGGCCCGTAACTTCGGACCGGCCCAGCACCATTTCGGAATGCTGGGCGGCTCGGCATTCACCTGGCTGGACCTCAATCTGTTTCGCGGAAGGCTTCCGTTCACGCTCCACAACCGCACGCCGGACCATGCTTCATTGCAGCCGGCGAACAAGGCCCGACGGATCGAATATCCCAAACCGGACGGCAAGTTGAGTTTCGACCGCCTGTCCTCCGTGTACCTGTCAGCCACCAATCACGAAGAAGATCAGCCCTGCCACCTGGTTCTGGCGGACTCCGACGTCCCCATACGCGAAAATCTGCCGCAATTCCAGGAGCCGGCGCAGCGCTACTGCCCGGCCGCGGTATATGAAGTAGCGCATGAAGGTGGTGCACCGCGCTTCGTGATCAACGCACCGAACTGCATCCACTGCAAGACCTGCGATATCAAGGACCCGGCCCAGAACATCAACTGGGTCACTCCTGAAGGCGGCGGAGGTCCCAACTACGCCGGCATGTAACCTCTCCCTCCCTAGGGAACCTCTATAGCAACGGCGACTGCTTCACCACCTCCTATACACAGCGCCGCGACTCCACGTCCGCCTCCTCGATCCTGAAGGGCGTGTATCAGCGTCACCAGGATCCGGGCGCCGCTGGCGCCGATCGGGTGACCCAGCGCGCAGGCGCCGCCTCGTACATTCACCTTCTCGGGAGGCAGGGCCAAGTCACGCATTGCGGCCATGGTGACGCAGGCAAAAGCCTCATTGATCTCGAACAGGTCCACGCCGGAGGCTTTCCAGGCTACCTTCTCAAGAACCTTGCTGATCGCGGGGCCCGGGGCGGTAGTAAACCATTCAGGCGCCTGTGCATGAGAAGCATGACCGACCACGTGCGCCATGGGGACCATTCCCAGGCTTCGGCATTTTTCTTCGCCCAGCAGGAGCATGGCGGCGGCGCCATCGGAAATCGAGGAGCTGGAGGCCGCGGTCACGGTGCCGTCCCGGGCAAACGCCGGGCGCATTTCGGGAATCCTGTCCAGATCGCAGCGTCCCGGCTCTTCGTCGTCGTGAATCCTGAATGATTTGCCTCGACGGGAAAACTCCACCTCGATGATTTCCCGCTCAAAGGCCTTCCGGGCTCCCAGCGCCCGGGTGACCGACTTGACGGCGAAGTCATCCTGTTCGCTGCGACTGAACTTGTAGCGGCGGGCCGTTTCCTCGGCAAAATAGCCCATCATCCGGCCGTCGTACGGATTCTGCAGGCCGTCGAGAAACATGTGGTCGCGCAATTCCTTGTGGCCCATCCGCAGGCCGTCGCGCGCCTTTTCCACCAGGTAAGGCGCATTGGACATCGATTCCATGCCTCCGGCGACGACCACCATCCCGGGATCTGCAAGAATCCGGTCATGTGCCAACATGACCGAGAACAGACCTGATCCACAAACCTTGCTGATCGTGGCGCAAGGCGTAGCCGTATCCAGGCCGGCAGCCAGACCGGCCTGACGGGCGGGCGCTTGTCCCAGCCCGGCGGGCAGCACGCAGCCCATCAACACCTCGTCAATTGCATCCGGCGGCTGCCCGGAATCGCCAAGACAGGCTTTGATTGCCGTCGAGCCCAGGTCAGTGGCGGACACCGGGGACAAGGCGCCCAGCATGGCGCCGATCGGGGTGCGCCGCGCGGCGGCGAGGGAAGTGTGTTCTTTACTCATAAATGATCAGCCGGCAATTTGGTGCTCCACAAGGGTTGAGATATGTTATTTTGGCTGCTTGGAAAAGGGTAGGTAGGGGAAATATGACTCATTCCAATTTCAAGATGCCGGCAGAAATCAAGTACATGCCGCTAGTGCTGGGCCTATTCTTGTGTGCCGGCACTGCGAGCGGGGACGAGCGTGTCGAAGAAATGCTGCGCTTACAGCAAGGTGCGACCGCCCAGGACAAGCAAGCGCAAAGTGAAATCAACGGCCTTGCGGATGAAACACAGGAAGCGGTCAGCGAATACCGTGTCCTGCTGCAGGAACTGGATCGCATACGGCGCTACAACAACAACCTGCAGAGCACGATCAATGACCAGGATCGCGAGAAGGCTTCGCTGACGCGCCAGATCAACGAGTTCGGTAGCCTGGAACAGGGCATCGTGCCTTTGCTCATGGATATGATCAATGACCTGGATCGCTTCGTGCAACTCGATGTGCCCTTCCTGATGGACTCTCGCCGCGGCACAATTACTAGATTGCGTGACACTATGGATCGCGGCGACGTCAGCATCGCCGAGAAGTACCGGCAGGTAATGGGCGCCTACCTGGGAGAAGCATACCTGGGAGGAAACATGGAGCCCTATTCCGGGGAACTGGAAATCGACGGCGTCCCGCGCAAGGTGGATTTCCTGCGCGTCGGTCGGGTGCTCTTCGCCTACCAGACCCCGGACCGGGAACAGACGGGCTATTGGGACACCAATGCTCGCGAATGGCGGGTTCTGGACGATAGCTACCGTAGTCCCATTGCGGCAGGATTACGCATGGCGCGAAGCCTGGCGCCGCCGGACATTCTTACCCTCCCGATCGCAGCCCCGACAGGAGAGCAATCATGAACCGCTTTGCAGTTCTTGCCGCCGTTGGCCTGCTGCTGGCCGGGCCTGCAATCGCACAGGACGATACGCAGGAACAGGTACCCCTGGAACAGGCCGATTCGGTACTGGACTTGCTGGACCTGGTGCGGCTGGAAGCCGCCGAAGGAACGCGCGCGAACCGGCAACGGGTGGAGCGTTTCCGTCAGTCCCGCGACGAGCGCCAACGCATGCTGGAAGAGGTTTCCAGGGAGCTGGCCGCGGAGAATCGGCGAAGCACCACATTGAACCGGCGCTTCGACCAGAACGAAGTCGACCTTGGGGATCTTGAAGAGAGATTGCAGATTCGGATCGGCAATTTCGGAGAACTGTTCGGCGTCGTGCGCGACGTGGCCGGGAACACGATGGGCCACATTTACACGTCCCTGATTTCCGCTCAATACCCTGATCGCATGAAGCGATTGGAGGACATAGGCGCCGCGGAAGAGTTGCCCAGCCTGGAGGACCTGCGAAACCTGCAATTGGCACTGCTTGAGGAAATGGCGCAGTCCGGACAGATTGTACGTTTCAATGCGGAGATCACCGATCCGTCCGGCCGGAAAGAGCAGGGCGAAGTAATCCGCGTGGGCGCCTTCGTTCTGGTTCATGACGGCCAGTTTCTTACCCGCGACGAACGGACCGGCGCACTGCAAGTACTGCCGCGACAGCCCGCGGGACGTTTCGTGAACATGGCGGAGGACCTGAGCGAGGCAAGTTCCGGCACCGTGGACATGGCGATCGATCCCTCCCGCGGCCAATTGCTGGGACTGTTGATCCAGGCGCCCAACCTGGGCGAGCGAGTTCAGCAGGGCGGATACGTGGGTTACACGATCATCGGTATGGGCGTCATCGGATTGTTGATCGCCTTGTGGCGGCTGTTCGTTCTACAGGGTGCGGGACGCCGTATCCGAGCGCAATTGCGTAGTTCCGGCGCCAGCGACGACAACGCACTGGGGCGGATACTCCTGGTGTACGAGGAACACCGATCGGGCAACCTCGATGCGCTGGCACTGAAGCTGGACGAATCCATCATGCGCGAAGCACCCGCGCTGGAGCGCTATCAGGGCATTCTCAAGGTCTTCGCCGCGGTGGCTCCATTGCTGGGGTTGCTGGGAACGGTGGTCGGCATGATCATTACCTTCCAGCAGTTGACCCTGTTCGGGACCGGCGATCCCAAGCTGATGGCCGGCGGTATTTCCCAGGCGCTGATCACCACCGTCCTGGGCCTGATCGTGGCCATTCCGCTGGTGCTGCTTCACAGCGTTGTTTCCAGTTCCAGCCAGGGGCTGGTGGAAATTCTCGAAGAGCAGAGTGCCGGCTTGATTGCCCGCAAGGCCGACGCTGACGCGAACGCGGCGGCGTCCTGATTAGCGACGGTACGCACCAATGACCTTCCTGTTTGACGCTTTCGCATCAATCAGGGCCTTCTTCGAGCTGGGCGGGCCGGTGCTGTACGGCATCCTGTTCGTCACCATGCTGATGTGGACGCTCATTGTGGAGCGATTGTGGTATTTCTTCGGCGTGTTGCCGGAAGAGATGCGCCATGCCCAAGAGCTCTGGGAAAACGGGCGTCGCGACGGAAGCTGGTTTGCGACCAACCTGCGCCGCCTGATCCTCTCGGAGGTAGGTTTAAGCGCCAGGCGCAACCTGGGGCTGATTCAAACACTCATGCAGGTTCTGCCGCTGCTGGGCTTGCTGGGAACGGTCTGGGGAATGATTCAGGTGTTTGAAATCATGACCGTGTTTGGCACCGGCAACGCGCGCCTGATGGCCGGAGGCGTGTCGCAGGCCACCATACCGACAATGTCGGGGTTGGTGGCGGCGCTTTCCGGCCTTTACCTGTCCGCCTGGCTCAAGCAGCGCGCCAAGCTGAAGATGGAAGAGTTGGAAGACCACCTGGAGATGCAGTTCGAGACTGCTGCGGAGGCCACGGAATGATCGAGCGCAAACACCGCAAGCGTTCCTCTGAAGAGGCCGAGATCAACATCACGCCGATGCTGGACATCGTGTTCATCATGCTGATCTTCTTCATCGTCACCACTTCGTTCGTAAAGGAACTGGGCGTGGACCTTGATCGTCCATCCAACGCTCCGGTAAAGGAGGAGAAGCGTTCTGAAGTCATTCCGGTGCGGATCGACTCCACGGGCCAGGTGTTCGTGGAGGAGCGGCTGGTTCATGTGGGAGCGATCCGGGCCAACATCATGTCCGGGTTGGCGCGCAAGCCCAATGCAACCGTCGTGGTGATTGCCGACCGGGCAGCTGATTCGCAGTACATTATCCGTGTGGTTGACCAGGCCCGCGTAGCGGGCGCCGAAAAGGTTTCCCTGGCCGCCGCGGCGCGCTAGGAGTCGATATCATGCCGCAGGTACGAAGACGCAAACCGGAAGAGGAAGGCGAGATCAACATCACGCCGATGCTGGACATCGTGTTCATCATGCTGATCTTCTTCATCGTCACCACCTCTTTCGTGAAGGAACCCGGAATTGCCGTATCGAAGCCGTTCGCCGACACGGCGGCCACCAAGGAACGCGGCAACATACTGATCGCCGTTGCGCCGAACGATCATATCTGGATGAACAAAAAGCGCGTTGAACTCCAGGGTATTCGTTCCCTGGTCGAGGCCGCGAGAGCGGAGAACCCGGAAAGCAGCGTGATCATCGTGGCTGACGAGCAGGCTTCCACCGGGGCGGTCATCGACCTGATGGACCAGGTTCGGTCCGCCGGGATTACCAGCATCGCACTAGCTGCGGAAGGAGCACAATAGAGATGAGCAAGACGAGATGGCGCACGCTTGGATCAATAGGCGGCGGCGTATTTGTGGCGCTGTTGCTGTTCCTGTTCATGAACACCCTGATCACCGGCGGGCGCGGCCAGCAGGGTGCGGCCAGCGCGGGGCAGATCGTGGACCTGATCCGCATCCAGGAAGAGGAAATCGTGAATACCAAACGGCGTGTCCGGCCCAAGAAGCCGCCACCGCCCAAGGATCCGCCGCCTCCGCCCAAACTCAAGGTTTCCAACGAGGCCAAGCCACAGAAAAACCCGATGCGTATCGATCTCCCCAAGATTGATGTCTCCGGGGCCGCAGGGGGCGGGCCATTCATCGGCACATGGGACCCCGGCGATCCCGCGGCCGAGGGTGAAGCGATTCCGATCGTGCGTATCGACCCGCAATACCCCCGCGAGGCGCTGATGGACGGCACCGAGGGATACGTGAAGTTTGAAGTGCTGATCGGCACTGACGGCAGCGTCCTGGACGTGAAAGTCACCGAGGCCGCTCCGGGCCGCATTTTCGTCCGCAACGCGGTGCGCGCCGTACGCCGCTGGAAGTTCAAGCCGCGCGTTGTGGACGGCGTGGCCGTCGAGCGGTGGGCCAGGACCAGCATCGTGTTCGAACTGGACAGCTAGGACTGCCAATGCAAATGGTATCGAGTTGACCCGCGGAGAAAGCGATCAGGTAATGAGCAAAACAATCCTTGCTTTACTTGCTTCGGCACTGCTGATGCCGGGCGCCCTGGCGCAACAGGACTACAGCGATCTGCCGCAATGGCATCCATTGCGACCGGACCGCGTCGCCGCGGAACGCGAAGAGCCTTCCGCTTCCATGAGCGAGACTTTTTACCGCCGGCTGGCGCGTGCCCATGAACTGCTGGACGAAGACAATCTGAACGAGGCCCTGGAATTGATGGACCGGATCCGGCCTGACCGTATCGCCGAGTATGAGGCCGCCCAGCTATACCAGACCTATGGATTTGTTTACTCGCAGCTTGAGCGCGAAGAAGACGCATTTGCGGCCTTCGAGAAATGCCTGGAACTTGACGCACTGCCGACCTTTGTGCAGCAGGGCATCGTCTATTCCGTGGCCGGCTATTACGCCGGACAGGAGCGCTTTGCCGAATCGAACAATACTCTGCTGCGGTGGTTCGAGTATGAGGCCCAACCCATCGCCGATGCCTATATCCTCATGGGCGCCAATTTCGCGCAGCGGGAAATGATGCTCGAAGCCCTGCCTTACGTGGTCCGCGCAAACCAGTTGGCGAAGAAGCCGAACGAGAACTGGCGCAACCTCCAGCTGGCCATTCATGCAGAACTGAACCAGTTTCCCGAGGCCATAGACTTGTTGAAGGACAATATCGGTATATGGCCAGACACTCTGCGCTATTACCTGGTCCTTTCCAGCTTCTACATGGAAACCAATGACGATGCTGGCGCTCTCGCATCGCTGACGATACCCTGGTATCGGGGACTGCTCGACAGGGAAGTCGACATCATCAGCCTGGTGCGGCTCAACCTGTTTCTTGAGAATCCCGCCCGCGCAGGCGAAGTCCTCAGTGAGGCGATAGAAAAGGGCTACGTTGAGGAGAATTCCGAAAACCTGAGGATCTTGCTGAATTCCTGGACCATGGCGCGGGAAATGGAACTGGCCGTGGAAGCGATCGACAAGCTGGCGCAGATTTCCGAAGACGGCGAGTACTACCATCGCAAGGCCATGCTGCTCAACGAGACCGGCGATTGGGAGGGAGTGGTGGAATCCTGTCGCCTGGCAGTGGAAAAAGGCGGGCTGGAGCGCCCGGGTGAAGTCTGGGTGCTGCAGGGCGTCGCGCTCGCGGAGTTGGGACGTTTCGACGAAGCGATTGAAGCCTTTGAGAACGCAAAGCGTGTGGGAACCGATAATATTCGCCGTAATTCCAATGCCTGGATCGACTACGTCAAGGACCGTTCCGGCTAAAGCAGCTGACCTGACGTATGCAACTACTCCGTGGCGGCCGGGGTCAGTTGTCCTGCAACGCCGCCTCCATTGCCTGCCGGCAGCGAACCGAAAGTTCTTCAGCCTGTTCGGACCGGGACCCCCCGCCTGTAATCTGGAGCGGCGGCAGAATCCGCACATCGATTCGTGACGGTGTGAACAGCCACGAACCGGACGGTAACAGGCGGCGGCAGCCGCTTATGACCATTGGCACAACTGGTAAGCCGCCGACAGAGGCAGCGGAAAATGTCCCCGACCGAAACGGCAACAGTCCCGACTCGGGGCGAAATGTTCCTTCGGGAAAAATGGCCATCGATTGTCCGGCACGCGCGGCCCGCAGCATGGTTCGTATGTCGCCGATGCGGCCGGCGCTTTGCTCTCGCTCTACAAATAGGCTCCCGATCCGGCTCAGCATGGCGCCGGCCAGCGGCACCGTGCTCATCTCCCGCTTGATCACCAGGCGGAAGCGGGGCGGTAGCAGGGCGCATAACAGCACGCCATCGGCAAAACTTGCATGATTGGCCGCCACAATGCAGGGCTCGGCCGGCAGGTTTTCCATCCCGGAAACGGAGGGCCAGGCGCCCCCCAGGGCGAATATCAGCCTGGCCCCGGCGCGCCCGCACCGGCTGGGAAGTTGCGTCCCCGGCAGCACCAGTATCAGCAGAGTAGCGAGCGACGCGATGGTGCAAAAGACGGTCCAGCCCCAGAGCGTATAGGGCAACTTCAAAAAGCGTGCCATGACTGGAAATTCTATGGCTAGCTCTGCGGCTATCGAACGTTTTCTGGATGCGATGTGGTCGGAACAGGGGCTTTCGCAGAACACACTGGCATCCTACGGCTCGGATCTCAAGGTGCTAGATCGATGGCTGACCAAGCAGGGACGGCAGCTTGAGAAGGCGCGAAAAGCCGACTTGCTGGCCTTTATTGGTGATCGGGCTGCACAAGGCATCCATGTCCGCACCTTGTCGCGCCAGTTGTCGACTATCCGCCGGTTCTATGGATACCTGACGCGAGAGGGATTGATCGAGCGGGACCCTTCCGCTCAGGTGGCAAGCCCGCGGATGGGACGGCCCTTGCCGCATAGCCTCTCCGAGAACGAGGTAGAGCGTTTGCTCGCAGCGCCGTCGCTGGACGATCCGCTCGGGGTGCGTGACCGCTGCATGCTGGAAGTGTTGTACGCGACCGGCTTGAGGGTCAGCGAGCTTGTGAACCTGACGATTGCGCAAGTGAGTCTTGCCAACGGGGTTCTACGGGTTCGAGGCAAGGGTTCCAAGGAGCGCCTGACGCCGCTCGGCGAAGTGGCCGCCGATTGGGTGCGGAAGTTCCTTGACGGGCCACGGACGGAGATTCTCGGCGAACGCATAAGCGACGCACTTTTCCCCACGCGCAGGGGAAAAGCCATGACCCGGCAGGCGTTCTGGCAACGGCTGCGGAAACACCGGACCGCGGCCGGGATTACGGAACACCTGACGCCGCATAGCCTTCGCCACGCCTTTGCCACCCACTTGCTCGACCATGGCGCCGACCTGCGCGTTGTGCAACTCCTGCTGGGTCACAGCAGCCTGTCCACGACCCAGATCTATACACAGGTTGCCCGCAAGAGGCTGCGCGATCTCCATCGCCGCCACCACCCGCGCGCCTGAAATCCCGGTATTGCTATTCGACCGTAAGCACCAGTTTCCCCTGCGTGAGGTTACTTTCCATCATGGCATGCGCCTGTGCAGCTTTGTCAAACGGAAAGCAACGCTGAATGACGGGTCGCAACTTGCCTGACTCGAGCAGGGGCCAAAGCTGCTTGCGTACTGCGGAGGCGATCACAGTTTTTTCTTCAAGGGAGCGCGGGCGCAGTGTGGAGCCTGTAATGGACAATCGAGCCATCATGATCCGGCGCACGTCAAGCTCGGCTTTCGGGCCACCCAGGGCGGCTATCAGAACGAGCCGGCCACCTGGTTTCAGGCTGCGAAGATTGTCGCGCAGATAGGGTGCGCCCACCATGCACAGGATCACGTCCACACCTTTACCACCGGTGGCTATCCGCAAGGCCTCCGCCCAGTTCTCTTCGCGATAGCAGGCGCCGCCCCAGGCTCCCTGCTCCAGGCAGAACGCAACTTTCTCCGGCGTTCCGGCAGTAACGAAGACCTGCGCGCCCAGGGCTGTCCCGATCTGAATTGCGGCCGTTCCGATCCCGCTCGCGCCACCATGCACCAGGAGGGTGTTGCCCGCCTTGAATCCACCGGAATCGACAAGGTTGGTCCAGACGGTGAACCAGGTCTCCGGAATCGCCGCTGCTTCCGCCATGGAGACGCCATCCGGTACCGGAAGACAGAGTCCGGCGGGCGCAGTGCAATATTCCGCATAGCCTCCGCCGGGCAGCAGTGCACACACGCGTTCTCCGGCGCCGGGACTGTCCACACCCGGACCTTGCGCTGCCACGTGCCCCGCCACTTCAAGGCCCGGCCATTCCGGAGCGCCTTCGGGCGGCGGATAGTGGCCCTGTCGCTGCATGCAATCCGGCCGATTCACACCGGCCGCAGCAATCCGAATCAGCACTTCTCCCGGGCCGGGGACCGGTCGTGGCCTTTCTTCAACGGCGAGTACTTCCGGTCCTCCGGGTGCGGAAATGGCTACAACGCGCATGGGTTACAAGCGTAAGCGGATGTGGGCAAGAGCAGAAACGTCGGCGCACGGCAGTATAGCCCGCTTGCCGGAACTCCGGGAATGACCGAAGATACCCACCCATGAGCAACTCCTCCAGGCAACGGCAGGATGTCGTGGCGCTTCAACGGGGCGTCCGGGACACGCTGGGACGGCCGTTGCGCGACTTGCGGATTTCCGTAATGGATCGCTGCAATTTCCGCTGTCCCTATTGCATGCCGGAGGACATTTACCATCGGGATTTTCGTTTTCTTTCCAGCCACCAACGGCTGTCGTTCGCTGAAATCCTGCGGCTTACGCGACTCTTTGTACGGTCGGGAGCCTGCAAGCTGCGGATAACCGGCGGTGAGCCACTGCTGCGCCCCGGGTTGGCTGACCTCATAGGAGATCTCTCGCGCCTTGATGGTGTGCAGGAAATAGCGCTCACGACCAACGGCGTCCTGCTGGCGCAGCAGGCCGCAGCGCTGACCGCGGCAGGTCTGGATCGGGTCACGGTCAGCCTGGACGCCGTAGACGAAGAACTGTTCCGGCGCATGAGCGGCGGGCGAGGACGCTTGCAGCCGGTGCTGGATGGAATTGCTGAAGCGCAATCAGCCGGCTTGAGCCCGATAAAGATCAACGCCGTCGTTCAGCGAGGCGTCAACGACAACCATGTGCTGGAGTTGGTTGAGTTCTTTCGAAGTACCGGGATGATCCTGAGACTGATCGAATACATGGATGTGGGCACCATCAACAACTGGAGCGCTTCACAAACCGTGCCGGCCGCCGAAATTCTGGATCGGATTCATCAGGTCTGGCCACTACGCTCCCTGGAAGCCAATTACAACGGGGAAGTGGCCCGCCGCTACGCCTTCGTTGACGGGCAGGGCGAGCTGGGCTTCATTACCTCGGTCAGCCAACCATTTTGCGGATCCTGTAACCGGGCCCGGCTATCGTCCGACGGACGCTTGTTTACCTGCCTGTTTGCGTCCACCGGAATGGACCTGCGCGAACCCATGCGGGCAGGCGCCGGCGACGAAGAATTGTTGGGGCTGATGCAAGCTTGCTGGACGCGCCGGCGGGACTGCTACAGCGAATTAAGGGCGCAGGGTACCAAGGGTAGCGCCGCAAGGAACAAGGTGGAGATGTACTACATCGGCGGGTAGCAAGAACTTGCGCTATCATTCGCAACTTGCCGTTTACGGGGGATGGAAGAAATGGCACTCATACAGAGAGCTGTAGTGGCAACGGCGCTCGTTGCCCTCGCGGGGTTTTCCGGCACTGCCCTGGGACAGGGTGATTCCTCGATTTCCGCTAACCTGGCGGTAACCACAGACTACGTATTTCGTGGCTACACCCAGACCGGTGAGGATGCCGCCGTTCAAGGAGGGGTGGACTGGGAGGATTCCAGCGGCTGGTATGTAGGCAGTTGGGCATCAAAGATTGATTTCGGCCCAGGCGATGACGCCTCCATTGAAGTCGACCTCTACGGTGGCTATACGTGGGAAGCCAACGATGTCAGCTACGACCTGGGATTGATCTATTACGCCTATCCCGGGGCGGACAGCGACTCAGGCTATGATTTTTTTGAGGCCTATGCGAGCCTTGGCTACGACCTCGACGCGGTTTCACTGTCGGCCGCTTTGCACTTCACGCCGGACAATTTCGGTGAGACAGGTAACGGCTGGTACGTCACCGGGGGACTTTCCCGGGGACTGTCCGAGTCTCTTAGCGTGGATGCGAATCTCGGCTTTTCACAGGTCACCCCTGATTTCGGAGAGGATTACCTGGACTGGAACCTGGGATTGAGTTACTCCTTGTCGCAATTCGGGCTGGACCTGCGTTATCACGACACGGACGCGCCCGACTGCACGGGCGCCTGCGACTCACGCATCGTGCTGAGCCTGTCGGTGGGATTCTGACTCCGCGACCGCCATTAAATTGCAGGTCGAAACGACCTGCCTGCATTCCTGCCGGGCCAGCAGATATTGTCAGGGCCCCGGGCGCGCATGAAATTACTTTGGGGATGAAGTTATGACGAAACGTAAAAGCATCAGGCGCTACGCCTGGGTACTGGCCTGCATGGCGGGCCTGACCGGATTGATATTTCTCGCGCCGATTGCCCGGGCCGATGCCGCAACACAAGTGGACTTTGTCCTGAACACCTTCGCGTTTCTGGTCTGGGGTGCGCTGATCATGTGGATGTGCGCCGGTTTCACGATGCTGGAATCCGGCTCGGTACGCACCAAGAACGCTTCCGTCATCTGTCTCAAGAATATCGGCCTTTACTCCATTGCCGGTATCACTTTTTACCTGGTCGGCTACAACCTGATGTACCTGGACGTTGGGGACCTCATCGGCACGCTCACATTCGGCTATGGCCCGTCCGCCGAAGAACAGGCGCTGCTCGAGGCAGTAAGCGCCGAAGCCCCCGCAGCGGAGATTGCAGCTGCGGCGGATGCGGTGGCAGGAAACGGCTACTCGGTAATGTCCGACTGGTTCTTCCAGATGGTCTTTGTCGCCACAACTGCATCCATCGTTTCCGGGGCCCTGGCGGAAAGAGCGAAGCTCTGGTCCTTTTTCCTCTTTACGGCGGTCCTTACAACGCTTATTTACCCGATAGTCGGTGCATGGACCTGGGGCGGAGGCTGGCTTAGCCAGATGGGTTTCAGTGATTTTGCCGGCTCCACCATCGTCCACTCGACCGGTGGATGGGCAGCGCTGGCCGGCGCCATAGTGGTTGGTCCTCGGCTCGGAAAGTTTCGTTCCGACGGGGGCGTCAAACCAACGCCACCGTCCAATGTACCCACGGTTACGCTGGGTGTCTTCATCCTTTGGCTGGGCTGGTTCGGCTTCAACGGAGGCTCCGTGCTGGCGCTCGGCGGCGTGGAGAATGCCGTCGCCATGAGTGTCGTACTGGTCAATACAAACCTGGCCGCGGCAGGCGGTGTCGTGGCGGCCCTGATCGTGTCGCGGCCGATTCTCAAGCGGGTGGACCTGTTGGCGGTATTGAATGGGGCCATTTCCGGCCTGGTAGCCATCACTGCCGGCCCGGACGTGCTGCCGCACTCCCTGGCCCTTGTGGTCGGGGCCGTGGGGGGCGTGATCTGTACGGCGGGCATACGGCTACTGGAGCGGTTCCGCGTCGATGACGTGGTGGGAGCCGTTCCGGCTCACTTGTTTGCCGGAATCTGGGGCACGCTGGCCGTCTGCATTGCCGGGGGCTACAGCTTCGGAGTACAATTGCTCGGCGTAGTTACCATAGGAGCGTTCGTATTTGGAGCTTCCTGGGTAGCTTGGACGGTAATTGCAAAAACCATGGGGGCACGGGTCTCCGAAACGGTGGAGGAATTGGGTCAGGACGCTGCTGAATTGGGCATCGAGGCCTATCCCGAATTCGTGCTAATGCCCGATAGCGATTGACGGACCTGCTGTGGTACGATCCTCGAGGATTTGACACGGCTGGTGAGACCAAACATCAGGAGCAAGAATGGATATCCCAATTGAGCGCAACAACGGAACGCTGATTGCCGCGCCTGCCGGGCGCATTGATGGTTTTAACGCCCAGGATTTCCATCAGACGCTGACTGGCGCCATCAGCGGCGACGATACCGCTGTGCTGGTGGATATGAGCGGCTTGAACTACATCAGCAGCGCAGGATTGCGCGCCGTACTCATGATCGCCAAGGCATTGTGGCAGCGCAAGGCAAAGTTCATGTTGTGTTCCCTGTCCGGGTCTATTGGCGAAGTGTTCAAGATGAGCGGCTTCGACAAGATCATCGAGATCCACGACAGCCAGGAGGACGCCCTGGCCACACTGGGCTGAACGCCAACCCGGTCAGCTTCCTTCCTGGACTTCCAGGGAGAGCGGTAGCCTGACAAGCATTTCCGTCGATTCTCCCGCCTGGGTGTCGACCACGATTTCGCCGCCGTGCTGACGCACGATATCGTTAGACAGCGCCAATCCAAGGCCGGTGCCCTGGTCCGTAGGCTTGGTGGTAAAGAACGGATTGAAAATCTTGCCGATAATTTCCTCCGGAATACCGCCCCCATTGTCCCGGATGGCAATCTCGTAAGCTTCTTCCGTTCTGCGCGTTTCCAGCCGTAGCATCGGCTCGTACGACTCGTTTCCACCTTCCGCGTTTTCGCGGAGCCGGCGATCATGCGTTGCGTGGCATGCGTTGGTCACCATGTTCAGGAACACCCTCCCCAGGTCCTGCGGCACCACGTTCAGTTGCCTGACCTCCTCACTCAGGTTTTCCTCGATGGTGAGGTTGAAGTCGGTGTCGGAAGCACGGGCGCTGTGATAGGCAAGGCGGGCATGTTCCTCCACAAGGGCATTGATGTCAGTAGGCTGAGCTTCGCCTGAGCCGCTTCCCATCTTGAGCATGTCGCGAACGATCCTGTTGGCGCGCAAGCCGTGATGATTGATTCTGCCCAGGTTGGAATTAAGGTCACCGCATATCTCGTCCAGCAGTTCCTGGTCATCTTTGCTCAGCTTCCCCTCGCTGTCCGTCAGCACTTCCTTTAACTCGTCGACCAGTTCCACCGAGACTTCCGAGAAATTCTTGACGAAATTCAGAGGGTTCTGAATCTCGTGAGCCACTCCCGCCGTGAGTTCCCCCAATTCCGCCAGCTTCTCCCGCATCACGATCTGATCCTGCGCCCGCTTCAGGTCCTCCAGTACCTGCTCCAACTCTTCATTCTTGTCCTTCAACTCCTGCGCCATGCGCTCGACCAGATCCAGCCTTTGCGCTTTCAGGGATGCCTCCCGAAACACCTCCAGCGCCGCAGCCATATCGGCGACTTCATCACGCCCGCTGACGTCCACCCTGGTCTTCAGGTCTCCCGCAGCCATGCGCCGCATGCGGGTCGAGAGTCCTTCCAGGCGGCGAAGCAGGCTGCCGACGAAAAGTGATCCCATGAGCAGGGCGGCAACGATTGCAACTCCGGTCACACTCAGCAGTAGCGTGCGACCGCGATCGATCACTTCATTGGCAATATCAGTTGAAGCCTGGGCGCTGTCCCGGGCGCCGCTTACCATGCTCTCCGCCGCCGCACCCAGCTCGATCTCCAGGCTCCGGTTATCCGCCAGCAAACGACGCTCCTGCGCCGCAAGATCCAGTTCCCGATGCCGAAGGGCAAAGCCGGCGTCTTCGCCACTCCCCAACAAGTGCAACCGTTCCGTAGTCTTCCTCAACTCCTCGGGCTCCGGTGGATTGCGCAGCGCAACAAGGCTGCGGGAAATCGCTTCGGATGCCGATTCAAAACTCTCCAGCAGCGGTTCGAGCAATTGCGGGTCGCCGACATTGAAGGCCCTGTCGAGTAATTGCACCGCGTTGTCCACGTTGACCTTCAAGTCGGCAAGGCGCCTGTAACGCGTCAGTTCTTCCTCGGAAATATGCTGGTCGCGCGGCACCGGCTGAGAATCCAGGCCACGGAAGCCGGTAATTGCAAAAAAATACTGATCGTCGATGGCCGGACCCAGCGTCCGTTGCAGGCGCTCGTGCAATACCGGGAGTTCCTGCTGCAACTGACTGGTTCGCTCGGCAATCAGGAACCTCTCTTCCACCGAACGGTCCAGTTGGTCAATGTTGGCCAGCAAGGCTGCCGCACTGTCCCGCATTCGCTGAATGACCGGATCGTTGCTCGCCTTGATTTCCAGGTTGTCGATTCGGGACTCGAAATCGCGCCGGTTCTGACCTATCGACACACGCACCTCTTCCAGTTCCTTCAGAGTGCCTGCGGCGGCAAGTCGCGGAGCCGCCGCAACCAACGTGCGGCTTTGTTCAGCCACAGCAAATGCCTCGGTGATCTGCGGCAGGCTCAGATCCACCACGTCGCGCTGTACGTCCGCGACAGTATTGAATGCAAACCAGCTATTGACGCTCGCCAGCACGAACAGCAGCAGTGCAGCGCTGATACCCATGTACATGCGCGTGGAAATCTTGTGGCGTTTTTCCAGCACACGGTGGATACGGGCCTTGAGTCCGCCACCCGCCTCTGGCGTTGAAGTGCTCATTCTCCGGAACCCGCCGTGGAAACCGGAAGGTATTCGCCATCGGGACTGACGGTGGTGAGATACACGGCATCCGATCCCTGGAAATCACCCTGGCCGAACTCCAGGGCAAATCCCCCGAGGTCAATCCTCCCTGCCTCGCGCAGCTTCGGCAGTACCAGGTCACGCCGCGGATCGGGGCCGCACTGCTGCATGGCGACTACGGCCATTCGTCCGGCCAGATAGCCTTCCAGAGAAACAAAACCGAGTTCCGTGTCAGGCGAGACCTGTTGCATCGCCTTGCGGTACTGCTCGACTATGGGAAGCGGTTCCCCGATCAGGGGAGGGACCACCTGGGTCATCAGCAGTCCGACGGATTGCAGGCTTTCATTGCTCAGGCTGCGAGTCAGGGCGTTGCCGCCGGCAAACGACGTGGTCATGAAGACCAGGTCAAGATCCAGCTTGGTGGCCCAATTGAGAAAGGCTGCAACCGGCGCCGGGGCACCCACAATGATGACTGCTTCCGGGTTGCCTTCGATGACATCCAGCAGGGTGGTCTTCACGGCGAGGGTGTTCCTGGGGTACACGGCGGTAGCCGCCGGTTTCAATCCCCTGCGTTCCATTGCAAGCTGCGCGCCACGAAAGCCTGCTCGTCCGAATGAGTCGTCCTGGTAGGCGACTGCCACGCGGCTGAGGCCGCGCGAGGCAAGAAAAGCCATCATCGCCTCCGTTTCCTGGTAGTAGGAAGCGCGTAGATTGATCACGTTCTGCCATTGGCCGTCACGCAGAAACGGGGCCCCGGTGAAGGGCGCTATATAGGGCACTCCGGCGGCGGCCGCCACAGGAACCGACGAGCGGGCGGTTGGCGTGCCGACTGAACCAATGAGAGCGAATACCTGGTGCTCATTGATCAAGGCACGCATGTTCTCGATCGCGGCTTCGGGTTCATAGCCATCGTCCAGGGAGACCAGTTCCAGCTGCCTGCCGTACACTCCGCCAGCCTGATTGGCCTCATGGAAAGCCGCTTCGATGCCGATCCGCATGGCTTCCCCCAACGCCCGGGCCGGGCCACTGAAGGCTGCGGACTGTCCGAACAGGATGCGCTCGGCCTCGACATCAGCTGCAACTTCAGCCGATGCAAGACCCAAATGCAGCCCCAGAACCAGGGCTAGCGTCCCCCTCACGCTCATCGCTACAACCGCGTTACCAGGGTAATTCGATTCTGTTTGCCCTCGCGGACATATTGGACGTCATCCATCATCTCCAGCACCAGGAAAACGCCAAGCCCACCGATCCGCCGCTCTTCGATGCCCGCGGAGGTGTCGGGAGCCGGTGTCTCACTCAAGGGATCGAAAGGCGGAGCCTCGTCAATGAACTCGATCGTCAGGGAGCCGTCCTTCGAACTCAGCCGAATTTCAATTTCCTTGGAGTCGTCGTTCCCGTAACCGTGGTCGATGATGTTGAGTCCCAGCTCCTCCACCACCAGCTTGACCTTGAAGATCAGTTCTTCCGGCCACGTGTCCCGCTCGGCCATTTCGTCTATGGCCTGTTCCACCAGCTGCAATTGCCCAGGGCTTGCAGCAATGCGGAGAGTCTTGGCGGTCATGACCCGGCTCGAAGCAACACGAGGCAGGTGATGTCATCAGACTGCGAACGGTCTCCGGCAAACTGCCGCACGGCGGCAAACACGGTATCGTTTGCTTCGCGTGCACTCCCCAGTCTGGAGCCGGCAAAAACCTCCTGAAAGCGGTCCATGCCGAACTCCTCGTTGTCTATGTTCTCCGCCTCGGACACTCCGTCGGTATACATGACCAGTGCCTCGCCCGGCTCCAATTTCGCCCGTTCCGTGGCGAACTCAAAGTCCGGCGCCACACCGAGAGCGACGCCACCGGTCAGCGGCAGCACGGTTGAAGACCCGTCCTTGTGTACGATGAGCGGCGGATTGTGACCGCCATTGGCAAAGCGCACCACGCCACTGATCGGGTCAAACACGGCGTAGAAGAGGGTAACGAACATGTTGGCCTCGTTGCCGTCCTGCAACTGATCATTGACGACGGTTACAACGGTCCCGGGATCTTCACAACCCAGCGCGGCGCCCTTGAGAAGCGTGCGGCTGGACATCATGAACAAGGCAGCCGGGATGCCCTTGTCCGACACATCGGCGATGCAGATTCCGAGTCTTTCGTTCTCAAGCCGAATCACGTCGAAGAAGTCGCCGCCCACATTGCGCGCCGGCGCCATGCTGCCGAAAAGCTCGTACTGGTCGTTCTTGGGAAAGCGCTTCGGCAGGATGGACTGCTGCATGTTGTTGGCCACGTCCAGTTCGCTCTGCAGCGTAAGGAGCTTGTCGCGGGAAGCCTCTGCTTCCCGCCACATTTCCAGCTGCTGCAGACCCCGGTCTATGGTGACCCTCAGGTCGTCAAAATCGATGGGCTTGGTCACGAAGTCGAAAGCCCCGCGATTCATCGCCGCGCGAATGTTCTTCATGTCGCCGTACGCGGAAATCACGACCGAACGAATGTCCGTGTCCACATCGGGGAGCTTCTCGAGCAGTGTCAGGCCATCCATGCGAGGCATGTTGATATCCGACAGCACCAGGTCGATGTCCTGGTGCTCACCGAGTGTCTCCAGGGCCTCTACGCCGTCTCCCGCGAACAGGAAAGCATATTGCCCCGAGCGGATTTCGCGGCGCATTCTCTGCCGGACCAACTGCTCCAGGTCCGGCTCGTCATCCACCATCAGTATCTTGTGTTTCGATCGCATTCGAAGCCCGCCTGTGTTTGAGAAATACTGGATTGGCCATTGTATAGGGGAGTTATGGAATCAAGCCGCAGGTCAGGTATCGAGCATCCTCTGCACGGCCAGCCGTGCCCGTTCGGAAACTTCGGGATCAACCCGTACTTCAGGCTGCAGCGAATTCAGCGTATCGAAAATCTTCGGCAGGGTTATACGCTTCATGTGCGGACAAAGGTTGCAGGGGCGCACGAATTCGACTTCGGGATGCTCCACCGCGACGTTGTCGCTCATCGAGCACTCGGTAACCATGACCACCCGCCGCGGCTTGTGCTCGCCTACGTATCGGATCATCGCCGAAGTGGAGCCGACGAAATCCGCTTCCGCCAGTACATCCGGCGGACACTCGGGATGAGCAATCACCTGAATGCCCGAATGGGAACCCCGATAAGCGCGAATCTCGTCTGCGGTGAACCTCTCGTGGACCTCACAGCTTCCTTCCCAGAGGATGATCTCCACGTCGGTCTTGCTCGCCACATAGCGTCCAAGGTAACCATCGGGAAGGAATATGACCCGGTCCGTCCCCAGGGATTCGACGATCTTCACGGCATTGGCCGATGTGCAGCAAATGTCGGACTCGGCCTTCACCTCCGCCGACGTATTGACGTAGGTAACCACCGGCACACCCGGATATTTCTGCTTTAACAGCCGGACGTCCTCGCCCGTGATCGCGGCAGCCAGCGAGCAGCCCGCCTTGAGGTCGGGGATCAGTACGGTCTTGTCCGGCGCCAGAATCTTCGCCGTCTCCGCCATGAAATGCACGCCGCACATCAGTATGACGCCGGCGTCGGATCGTGCGCCGAGGCGGGCCAACTCCAGCGAGTCGCCCGAGAAGTCAGCCACCCCATGAAAAATCTCGGGCGTCTGGTAGTTGTGCACCAAAATGACCGCGTCACGCTCTTTCTTCATTTCATTGATCCGGGCGATATAGGGCGCATGCAGCGGCCATTCCACGTCCGGGATCACATCCATCAGCCGCTCCCGAACCAGATCGGTTCTGCGCCGCACCTCCGGCGTGAATTCAAGCGGGTGGGTATGTTGAACGTCCATGCAAATTCTCCTCGACAGGGACAGTAATGCTATTAGTGAGCATAAGGAATGTCAAATCAGTCATCGGGCGGGAAACGGCATTTCCGCTGCGCGTCTACAATGATGAAGTGACCGACCCCATCAGCGTGGAACTCAGCGCGGTTGTGCTCACTGTGGTGGACAACCAGCCGCGGGTGCTGGCCTTGGACCATGAAGGCACAGTCCGATTGCCCTCGGATCGTTTACGGAGCACCCGCGACCAGACCCTTGAGTTCGGCGCGCGCCGCCTCCTTCGCCGCCAGGTCGGATTGGACCCCGCCTGGCTGGAACAGCTCTACACTTTTGGCGACCGGCGTCGCAATTTTTGGCCGCGCAGTCCTGATCGGACGATTACGGTTGCCTACCTGGCGTTGGTTCGCCACGATCTGCGGGCTCCGGCCGGCCGGTGGCTGAGTTGTTATGATTTTTTTCCCTGGGAGGATCAGCGCGCCGAGAACGACGCGATGAGACCGGTGCATGAAGGCTTGCAGGTGTGGGAAAAGCGTGCAAGGGCGGATTCCACCCGTCTCGACAGAGCAGAACGGATAGACCGCTGCCTGGGCCTGGGTAAGGCAGGTTGGACGGCGGATCTCGTGCTGGAGCGCTATGAGCTGATCTACGAAGCGGGGCTGGTCGCGGAATCCTGGCACGACAGGGGATCCGATGCCTCCCCGGGGCGCGTGCTGGAAAGTTCCTGCATGGCGCTGGATCACCGTCGAATCCTGGCCACCGCCCTGGGTCGAATGCGCGGCAAGCTGCGATACCGCCCCCTGGTGTTTGAACTGATGCCGGAGGAATTCACCCTCTATGAACTGCAGCAGGTGATCGAGGCAATCGCCGGCCGCAGTCTGCACAAACAGAATTTCCGGCGCCTGGTTGCCAATCAGCGGCTGGTGGAACCGACCGGGGTGAGCAAGGCCGGCACGGGCGGGCGGCCTGCCCGCCTGTACCGTTTTCGGCCCGAAGTCCTGGGGGAACGCAGGGCTGCCGGAGTCCTGTCCTGAGACTGGCGGGTCAAGAGTGCCTGAGGAACGGCATGATCGTGTATATTCGTCGCGTTCCGGGTATAGGCGCGTAGCTCAGGGGTTAGAGCACTTGCTTGACATGCAAGGGGTCGGTGGTTCAATTCCACTCGCGCCTACCATTCTCCCCCTATGATCGACGGCTTTCACGACGCGACACGCGCCTGGTTCAGCGGGACGTTCCAACAGCCGACCCGGGTACAGGAGGGGGCCTGGCCGGCCATCGCCAGCGGCCGTCACGCGCTTTTGGCGGCTCCCACCGGGTCGGGCAAGACACTTGCCGGGTTCCTGGCGGTCATTGATGAACTGTTGCAACGCAGCCGGCGGGAAGAACTGCCCGACAGAACAGAGGTCGTGTACGTATCGCCATTGCGGGCGCTTTCGAACGATGTACGGCGGAACCTGGAGCAACCACTTGCGGGGATCGATCAGCAACTGAACGGCGCGGGAGAAAGCCCATCGGGAATTACCGTGGGTCTGCGCACCGGCGACACGTCGCAAGCAGAACGCCGCCGATTGCTCAAACGGCCGCCACATATCCTGGTAACCACGCCCGAGTCGCTGTACCTGCTTCTTACTTCCCAGGGCGGCCGCGGAATGTTGGGGCATGTGCGCACGGTGATCCTCGACGAGCTGCATGCCCTTGCCGGGGGCAAGCGGGGCGCACACCTGGCCCTGAGCCTGGAGCGGCTGGAAATGCTGACCGGCAAGCCCTTGCGGCGCATAGGCATGTCAGCCACGCAACGGCCCCTGGACCGCATGGCGCGCTTTTTGCTGGGGACCCGTGACGATCCGTGTGCCATCATCGACGCTGGCGCCGCTCGCAGGCGTGACCTTGCGCTGGAAATGCCGGGATCTCCATTGCAGGCCGTGATGCCGCTGGAAGTCTGGGCGGAGATCTATGATCGCCTGGCGGACCTGGTTCGCCGGCACGACTCCACGCTGGTGTTCGTCAACACCCGGCGGCTGTGCGAACGGGCGGCGCGTCAATTGAGCGAACGGCTGGGCGAAGACGCCGTGGCGTCACACCACGGCAGCATGTCCAGGGAACACCGGCTGTCCGCCGAGCAGCGACTCAAGAGCGGACAGCTCAAGGTCCTGATCGCTACCGCCTCCCTCGAACTGGGCATCGACATCGGGTCCGTGGATCTTGTCTGCCAGCTGGGTTCGCCCCGAGGAATTTCCACCTTCCTGCAAAGGGTAGGGCGGTCGGGCCACGCTGTGGGGGAAGTCCCGAAAGGACGGCTGTTCCCCCTTACCCGGGGTGAACTGCTTGAGAGCCTGGCACTGCTGAGCGCGGCAGCCAATAACGAAATTGAAGAAGTCCGGATTCCCGCCGGTGCGCTGGACGTGCTCGCGCAACAGATTGTGGCCGAGGGGGCTTGCGGCAATCGTAGCCTGGATGAATTCATGGAGGCATTTGGCCGGGCCTGGCCGTACCGCAATCTCAAACGCGAGGAATTCGTGCGCATGGCCAGGATGCTTGCGGATGGATATTCCACCCGCCGCGGGCGATCCGGCGCCTATCTCCACCTCGACAGCGTCCGCCAGGAATTGCGGCCACGCAGGGCAGCACGGATTACGGCGCTGACCAACGGCGGCACCATTCCCGACCAATTCGACTATGACGTTGTGCTCATGCCGGCGGAGACCCGTATCGGGACGCTTAATGAGGATTTCGCCTTCGAAAGCCTGCCGGGCGATATTTTCCAGCTAGGCAACACGTCCTACCGTGTAGTGCGCGTCACGTCCGGGAAAGTCTATGCCGAGGATGCCCGGGGGGCGCCTCCCACCATTCCTTTCTGGTTCGGCGAGGCCCCGGGGCGCAGCCGGGAGTTGTCGGAGTGCGTGGGGGAGTTGCTGGATGTCGTCGCTTCACGACTGTCCGATGGCGACGACCCCACGGCGTGGCTGGCCGAGGTCCCGGGAAGCTCGCGGGAAGCCGCGCGCCAGGCCGTGGAATATCTCCAGGCGGCGGAGGCAACATTGGGAGTATTGCCGGGAACAGGACGGTTTGTGATCGAGCGCTTCCTTGACGAACTCGGCGACATGCACGTTGTGATTCACTCGCCCCTGGGGTCCAGGTTGAATCGGGCATGGGGCCTGGCCTTGCGCAAGCGCATCTGCCGGAAATTCAATATCGAGCCACAGGCGGCCGCTTTGGATGACAGCATCGTCATCTCCCTGGGGCCCGGACACAGTTTTCCTCTCAAGGATATTGCCGGCTGGCTCCATTCTTCCTCCGTTCGCGGCCTGCTGGTCCAGGCCGTTCTGGACTCTCCGATGTTTCCCACCCGCTGGAGATGGGCGGCTACCACGGCGCTGGCCATCCTCCGCAACCGGAACGGCGAACGCCGCCCGGCCCAGTTTCAGCGCGGCGATGCAGAAGACCTGATGGTGGCGCTGTTTCCGGACCAGGTCGCCTGTGCGGAGAACCTCACGGGAGACCGGGAAATTCCGGACCATCCGCTGGTCAACCAGACGCTGGACGACTGTCTTGACGAGTTGATGGACGCCGACGGACTCGTGGCGTTGCTGAAATCGTTCGAGGCAGGCAATGCCGCGGTGCATTTTGCCGAGCCCACGTCTCCGTCGGTGCTGGCGCAGGAAGTCATTACGGCCAAACCCTATGCATTCCTCGATGATGCGCCGGCGGAGGAACGCCGAACTCAAGCCATTCGTACGCGCCACCTGCTGGATGTCGAGGACGCCGCCCGCCTGGCGCGGCCGGACCCGAAGGCGATCGCGGAGGTCTGCATGGAAGCCTGGCCGCAGCCGCGAGACCCCGACGAACTGCATGACGCGCTGAACATAGCGGGGTTCCTCACCACCGAGGAGTTGGCCGAGCATGACTCTCATCTTCGGGAACTTGCGGCCCAGGGGCGGGCGGCGCAGGTCCTGACCGAACAAGGTCACGTGGTCTGGGCCTGCATAGAGCGCCGCGACGAATTAACAGCCGCCTGCTCAAGGGGAGGCGGCGGCGGGGAAGAGGCCGTCCGGGAACTGTTGCGCAGCCGTCTGGAGGTGCTGGGGCCGGTCACCGCGGCGGACCTGGCCAGGCCGCTCGACCTCGATCCGATTGTCACCGCCACGGCGCTGGCGGCCCTGGAAGGAGAGGGCTTTGCGGTTCGCGGACGATTCCGCAGTGCAGCGAAATCCCCGGAAGCGGGACAGGAGGAATGGTGCGAACGCGGGCTTTTGGCACGCATACACCGAAGAACTCTGAAGTCGCTGCGACGCAGTATACGTCCGGTAAGCGCCGCGGAATTCACGTCTTTCCTGCTGGTCCGGCACGGCCTGGCGGGCGAAAGGGTGCAAGGCCCCGAAAGCCTGCGCCTGGCTCTGCATCGTCTGGAAGGATGTTCCGCTCCCGCGTCGGCCTGGGAATCGATCGTGCTGCCCGCTCGGGTTGGCGATTTTTCTCCGGCGATGCTTGACCAGGTTCTGGCTTCGGGAGAATGGCTTTGGAAACGTGCCGAGCCGCCAACGGAAAAGTCCGCCGCCCGCATGGCAACCAATACTCCGATCTGCCTCTTGCGCAGGGAATACCAGCAGTACTGGCCATCGGTCCCGACTCCTCTGGAACATCTTTCCTTCGGTGCGCGAACCGTTTTCGATACCCTTCGTGATGGCGGAGCTGATTTCTTTACCAGCCTGGTGCGGACCACCGGCATGTTGCGCACCCAGGTCGAAATGGCCCTGGGTGAACTGGCCGCTGCAGGCCTGGTGACTTCCGACAGCTTTACCGGTCTGCGCGCCCTGATTACCCGCGCCGGCAAGCGGCCCCGTTTCGGGGGACTACGGGCACGAATGTCGGGCATACAGGCTGCAGGGCGCTGGTCAGCCCTGTCGCCGCCGGCCGAAGGAGAGGTCGATGAGCAAGAGCGTGTCCAGTACCTGGCCGATGCCATGGTTCAACGCTACGGGATCGTGTTCCGGGCCTTGCTGGCGAGGGAACGGCGGCTGCCGCCCTGGCGTGCCTGGCTGCGGGTTTACCGGCGAATGGAGGCCCGCGGCGACTTGCGCGGCGGTCGCTTCGTCAACGGCTTCAGCGGCGAACAGTTCGCCTTGCCCACCGCGGTAAAGGAACTGCGGGCTGCGCGCCGGACGGACGCTGCACCGACCCGTGTGCGCCTGTCCAGCAATGACCCATTGAACCTCACCGGAATCCTGTCCCCTCGGCGAGTGCCCACACAGCCGCGACGCTGGGTCAACTTCGTGGACGGCGAACCGGAGATGCAAGAGGAAGAGGGGAAAAACGCCATCAGCGCTTGATCGAATAGAATCTCTCGCGCAATCCGGAGGGGAAACATGAGCCAGGAAATTCTGCAGGAACTGTCCAATCTGCTGGGAAGCGACCACGTCATTACCGATGATGCGGAACGCCGCTACTTCACGATGGACGTGTACAACACGCGCGAAATGCCGCTGGCGGTCATCCAGCCCGGCACCGTGGAGGAATTGCAGGAAGCGGCGCGCATCGCACTCAAGAACAACGTCGCGCTGGTACCCCGGGGCGGCGGGGCCTCCTACACCGACGGCTACCTGCCTACGAGGGCGCGTTCACTGCTGGTCGAGACTTCACGGCTGAACCGCATCGTGGAGATCAACACCACGGACATGTATGTGACCGTGGAGCCCGCGGTCACCTGGGAACGGCTCAACGCCGCGCTGGCCAAGGAAAAGGTCCGCACGCCGTTCTGGGGACCTTTCTCGGGCCTCAAGGCAACGGTAGGCGGTTCGACCTCGCAAAACTCCGCGAGCATGGGGTCCGGAACCTACGGACTATCCGCAGAATCGGTGCTTTCCTTTGACGTAGTACTGGGCAACGGAGAACTGCTGCGAACCGGCTCTGCGGCCATCAGCACTTCCCAACCCTTCTTCCGCTGGTACGGGCCGGACCTGACGGGGCTGTTCACCGGAGATACCGGAGCGATGGGCATCAAGGGGCGGATAACCTTGAGGCTGATCAGGCGCCCGACCCGCACCGGCACGGCGTCCTTCGGCTTCGACACCTTCGAGGGCATGTCCGCCGGCATGTCCGCGGTAGCGCGGCTCGGGGTGGTTGCCGACAACTACGGCCTGGATCCGAAGCTGCAGCAGGGCCAACTCACCAAGACCGACACCGCCGATGCGGCCCGCGCCGTGTGGAACGTGGCCCGGGATTCCAGCAACCCGGTGGAAGCAGTCAGCCGTCTGACTCGGATGGCGCTCGCCGGCAAGCGGTTCTTTTCCGGTTTCAGTCATTCCGCACACTACGTCGTGGAAGGGCACGGCGCCAGCGAAATCAAGTCCAAACTGAAACTGGTGCGTGAAACCATGCGGCCGCACGGTACCGAAATAGCCAATACCGTGCCCACCGTATTGCGCTCAATGCCATTCATTCCGATGTATTCCGTCCTGGGAGTCAAGGGAGAAAGATGGGTGCCGCTGCACGGAATCATGGCCTTTTCCAAGGTGGGGGAGTTTCGGCGTCGGCTGATGGCCATGTACGAGGAAAACGCCGAGCGCATGAAGGAGTTGCGGGTGGACAAGGGCGCCATGTTCATGACCATCAATTCCAATGCTTTCCTTTACGAACCGGTGTTTTATTGGGAGGACAGCCAGACGGTTTTCCATAAGCGATTCATGCCCAAGGACTACCTGGCGACTCTGCCGGAACACGAAGAAAACCCCCAGGGGCGGGCGCTGGTGGAAGAACTGCGCCAGCGTATCCTGGATATCTTCTGGCAGGTTGGAGCAAGCCACCTGCAAGTCGGCAAGACCTATCCCTACCTGCGCGGGCGCCTTCCCGAAGCGGAGCGCCTGCTGCGCGCCGTCAAGGGCACAGTGGATCCCGACAACCTCATGAATCCCGGGGCCCTGGGCCTCGACGCGTCCTGAGGCTGAAGCGCCGTGTCTGCAAGAAGCGGATTGCTTGCCTGCGGGCTGTCAATTCTCCTGTGCCTGGGCGCAGACGCTCGTTCAGACACACCCGAGCGCGTGATCGGGGTGCTGTTCGTTATACATGGCGGCGCCGAAGATTGGAGCGAGAGGGGGGCGTTCGACACTGCCGCACAGCTGTTCTCCTACGATCACAACAGCGCCGTATATCAGCGAGTTCTCTGGGACCCGCGCATCTGGCCCCGGTTCATGCAGTTCGGCAACGGACCCAAAGAAGGGCTCAAGTACGGATTCGAATATGAGCGCATCGGCGGCCCCAGCCCCTTCTATCGCATTACCCGTTCGCAGATGCTGAGCCTGGAAGAGGAACTTGAGGCCCACTCGAAGGACCTCGGCGTACGGTTCGTGGTGGACATGGCGTCCTGGATGGCTGCGAATCCCAAGCACCATCCCTGGCCGCGACTCGTCTACGGCCCGGGCAGCGAACAGGGTCAAGCCCTGACCTGGTGCGGGCCTCCGGACGCGCCGTGGGAGGACTGTGATCCACAGAGACACAACGTCGATGGACCGATACCACGGCTGCTGGATCAGGGAGTGACGGAGATCATTGCGATCGACATGACTGTGGGGGGCGCGAGGTTTTCCAAGACACACGACGTGATTCGGACACTGCGCCGGAGACTGGACGCCGAGGCAGTAGAAGGCGCTGAACCCGTTTCCCTTCGCTGGTTGAATGATCCCCGAGACCTGATGCGGGACTCCTACCCGGTGGAGCCGGCCGGATGGACACGTTCGCTGGGACCGCCGGCCGCTGATCGCAGTGTGGCCATCGCAGAACGTCCCAACCCGGTTGTGCAGTCCCCGCAACTGGCCCTGCTGCACGCGGAAGGCATCGCCCGGCGATTCAATCCACAGGTGGGCGAAGCGGACATCGGCATCGTTCTGCTGGGCCACGCCTTGCGGCGCTACGACGAGTACTTTGACCCCAAGATCGACGATACGCTGACGCTGCATCGCACGATTGAACTCGAATTGCTGCGCCTGTATCCGGAACTCAGGCAACGCCGGATTGTCAGCGCCTGGGCCGGCGACATGGTCGTGAATGAACTGCTGCCGGAATCACCGGCTGGACGCTATGAACGCAGCAGGCCAATGCGGGGCGAGAACCTTGGATATGCAGCGCTCTACGAACAGCCTGGCGTACACCCTTCGGGTAAATGGGGTTATCGATACTGGGAAGCGCTCGAATACCTCAAGGAAGAAGGCGTTCAGCACATCGTGGTCGCGTTCCCTCAAATCGTCGCCGACTCGGTGTTGAACCTGGTTGAAGTGCCCAATCAGATCGGCAAGGAGATCGGCTACCGCAGCTGGCTGTACTACGACGACGGGGACTACGTTCGATATCCCGGCGCCGGCCATCCGTTCGCCGACTACTGGGGCATCTGGGTAAACACCCAGTGCAGGGACGGAGAGGCCGAAGTGGCCTGCTGCCTGGAACTCGGCGGCTGTGCGGACGGAAGGAACTATCCGCCTGAGCGCCAGACACCCCCTGACCGGCGCCGAAACGATATGGACCCGTCACTGGGTTACGACATACCGGCCTACGGGCATATCGGCTATGACCCGGCCAGGGGCAAGCCGTCGGCGGATGGGCCGGTGCAGCGGCAATACCGCGGAACCTGGGCAATGTGGAGCCCTCCCAATGACGATCCGCGCATGGGTGGCTTGATGGCGAGAATGGTGCTGGATGCCGTCCGGTCCCCTTAGGAATCCCTGATACAAGCGGGGAAGCGAGTGAGGATGAAAAAGAAACTGAGCCGGCGGGAAATACTTGCCGGTGCAGGGGGGCTGGCTGTCTTCGCCGCGCCTCTTTCCTCGTTGCCCGGCGATGACCCTGGCTTGCTGCCGGCACTTGCCGGCCCCGCCGACCAACTGCGGGCGCTGATTCGGCTGCAAGCCAGTCTGCGCGAAGAGGATGTTCCCTGGTGGTACACCGGAATCATCTACGGCGCGGAAGAGGACAAGGCGCCGCGCCTCCTGTTCGCCTTCGAGGGCATGGAGATGTACTGGATGCGGCATCTCGACGGCGGGGAGTATGAATTGGTCGGGCACACCGTCTCTTTTCTCCGCAATGCCGAGACAGGCGATTGGCTGCGGGAATGGAACAATCCTTACTCCGGCAAGCTGCTCGAGGTGCCCGCAGCGGTACAGGGCGGCGGTGCGGGCAGGGGATTCAATTACTCGGTAAAGGGAATTCGCCCCACACCGTTCCTTTCCCAAATGCCGGAACGGCCGCCTGCCTATCGTATGGTCGCTGGTGGCGGCCAGATCTGGATGACGAAGGAGACCGAATACCCGCCCGGCATGCAACAACCCCGGCTTCAGAGGCAGACAATGAACTGCTCGCTTCAGCAGTTCAATGACCCCAACGTACAGCGCCTGAGCACGCAGTTTGCTTCAACCGTTTTCATGCCGTGGCGCAGCTGGATGAACATGGGGGAGCGGCCCGGCCACATGATCTGGCACGCAGCCGGCCTCAAGCTCGATTCGATTGATTCATTGCCCTCGGGCTATCGAGAACGCCTGGAGGCGGAATACCCGGACAAGCTGACTGCCCGGCCGGACTGAGCGGTTACTCGGGCCAGGCTTCTCCTTTTACGCCTTTCTGCAATTCGCGCACCTCGTCCAGGTCGGCGGGGGGCTTTAGCCACATCGGCATTTCCCCCCGGGCCCACCGGAGTAATTCAGGCGGGAATTCATCCAGTTCTTCGACCCGCCACGAAATCAGGTGATAGATCGCGGGTCCTTCGCCGGCAAAGGGGGGCAATGCGCCGTAGCGCTGCCAGCTCAGCTGATGGGGCTCATCCACCTGACGGTCGTCGTGAAGAAAAAAAACGTAGTTCTCCCAAGCCTCGTAGCGCCCCCCATTACCGACAGGAAAATCCAGGAACACGGATGCCGTAACGGACAGGGTGCTCGTGCCGAGCCAGCGCGCCCGCATGCCTTCGCGCGAGCGAATCTTCTGAATGGCCGGACTCACGCCCTGCTCAACGTCGCCATGAATCCTGCCGCCTTCCATACGGTAGGTTATTAGCTGGTAGGGATAGGCGATGGGCTCCACGGCTTTGCCTTGATATTCGGTCAGGATTTCTCCGCTTTCCGGGTCCGTGTAGGCAAACGTCTTTCGGGTCAGGTGAATGACCTCGCCTTGGGAAGTTTCAGGCCAGATTACGGTAGAGGCGTCAAAGCCGATCATTCCAAAGCGCTTCTTGCCGGAGGGATAGTCATAAACACCGCCCTCCGCAATCCAGTAAACCGGCTCCCCGGTTCCGGCGCGGGCGTCCACCCAGGTCCGCAATTCCTTGGGAGCGGGGGCCCTGGAATCCAGTGAATCGGACTGGTTTGCCGTAGCAAGCGGCGGCGCAACAAGGATTGTGGCCAGAAGAACAGGAAACAGGCGCATGATTCCCCCTTTATGTATTGAAAGATCGAATATGAGCGTGACACGGCACTAGCTTACGGCGAAAATTTCCGATTACAGGTCAATTCGCTCTAGCGGCATTTTTTCCCCGCCGGGTACAATACTCGCCCGGTAAGCGAGTTGTTGCCCAAGTCCCATGTCCGAGTATCGACCCCCTGTCGATGAAATGCTGTTTATCCTGGAATCCGTCGCCGGGATGGACGGAATTGCCGATTTACCTGGCTGCGACATGGTGACGCCGGACCTTGTCCGCTCCGTCATGGACGAGGCGGGTGAGCTGGCAAGCAACGTGCTTGCGCCGCTCAATTCCCAGGGAGACCAGAACGGCGCCGGGGTTGTGGATGGGCAGGTGCACGTACCCGAGGAATTCGGCAAGGCGTATCAAGCCTTTGTCGAGGGTGGTTGGGGCAGCATCTCGGCGCCGGAGGCCTACGGAGGCCAGGACCTGCCGCAGGTGATATCGATGCCGGTCCAGGAAATGTGGCAATCCGCGAACCTGGCCTGGTCGCTTTGTCCGCTATTGAGCCAGGGTGCGCTGCATGCACTGGAATTGCACGCCAGCGACGAATTGCGACAGCAGTACCTTCCCCGCCTTGTCAGTGGCGAGTGGACCGGCACCATGAACCTGACCGAGCCGCAGGCCGGATCCGACCTCGGCCTGGTTCGCTGCCAGGCAAAGCCGGAGAACGGTCACTACCGCATCAATGGACAGAAGATATTCATTACCTTCGGCGATCACGACATGGCCGGGAACATCGTGCACCTGGTGCTTGCGCGCCTGCCGGACGCGCCGCAGGGTACCCGGGGACTCTCCCTGTTCGTCGTGCCCAAACGGATTCCGGACGAGAACGGAGGCGCAGGAGAGTTGAATAGCGTCCGTCCGGTGTCCGTGGAACACAAGCTGGGCCTCCATGCCAGTCCGACCTGCGTAATGAGCTACGAAGACGCCATCGGTTACCTGGTCGGCCAGGAAAACCAGGGGCTGCCGCATATGTTCGCGATGATGAACGACGCGCGCGTTTCTGTGGGGCTGCAGGGTGTCGCAATTTCCGAACGCGCATACCAGCAGGCACTGGAGTATGCCCGGACCCGCATGCAGGGCAAGTCGCCCGGAAGCCGCGAGACCGTTCCTATCCTGAGGCATCCCGATGTGCGGCGGATGCTGATGGAAATGAAATCGCAGGTTTTTGCGATGCGATCGCTGGCCTATATGGCCGCAATGCATACGGACTTCGCGCGACGTCACCCGGATGAGAGCCGCCGCGCCTTTCATCAGCGCCGACTGGACCTGCTGACGCCGATCGTAAAGGGCTGGATCTGCGAGGTCGCAATCGAACTGACGTCGCTGGGCATTCAGATTCACGGCGGCATGGGTTACGTCGAGGAAACCGGCGCGGCCCAGCACTATCGCGATGCGCGCATTACTACGATCTACGAGGGAACCTCCGGTATCCAGGCGGGGGACCTGGTTGGCCGCAAGATGATCCGCGACCAGGGCGCGGCGCTGGCCGAATTGCTGCAGGAGATCCAGGAAACGGCAAGTCAGGCGGATGTGCTTGCTGCCGATGATCAGGTGGTCGCCGCGGCCTTGAAAGAAGGCCTCGAGGAAACGAGAGCGGTGGTGAAGTGGTTCTTCAGTGAAATCGGCAAGGAGGACGAGCTGCCGGGGGCAGCAGCCTTTAACCTCATGATGTTGCTGGGATACTTGTGCGGCGGCTGGCTACACGCCCGTGCTGCCCTCGCCGCGGCAGGCGGCGACGATCCGGCAACGCAGGCGCGCCGTGTAAGCGCGCGTTTCTATGCGGAGAATTTCATGCCGCAGGTCAGCGCGCGGGCGCGTCGTATTCGTGCCGGCGCCGACAGTACCATGGCGCTTGAGCCGGAGCAATTCTGAGATGCGATTCGCCACCAAACAGATTCACGCGGGAGCGGAACCGGACCCCTTGACCGGATCGGTGCTCCCGCCGATCTATCAGTCCACGACCTTCGCCCAGCCGTCCGTGGACGAGTACCTGTCCAAGGGTTACTCCTATTCACGCAGCGGAAATCCGACGGTGAGAGCGCTGGAGAAGCGCTTGACCCGCTTGGAGGGGGGTGTAGATTGCACCTGTTTCTCGACCGGCATGGCAGCGATCAGCGCAAGCCTGCATGCCTTCCTGAACGCAGGTGATCATGCGCTGGTCTCGCAGGTCGCGTACGGGGGAACTTACCGTGTTTGCACGCAGGTGTTTGCGCGATTCGGGGTCCGTTTCACGTTCGTGGATACCGCCGATCCTGATGCAGTGCGCGCCGCCGTCACGCCCCGGACACGGCTATTACTGACCGAGACGCCTGCCAATCCCACGCTGGTGCTGAGCGACATCGCCGCCTTGTCTGAAATCGCCCGAGAGAACCACCTGGTCCATGTCGTGGACAACACCTTCCTGTCGCCCTATTACCAGCAACCGCTCGCATTGGGGGCTGATGTCTCACTGCACAGCACCACCAAGTACCTGGATGGCCACAACGCGACAGTGGGCGGGGCCCTGGTTACAGCGAATTCCGAATTGGACGAGAAACTGCGGTTCGTCCAGAACGCTACCGGCAGCATAATGTCGCCCATGGTTGCATGGCTAACCTTGCAGGGCGTAAAGACACTTACCGTGCGCATGGACAAGCAATCGGCCAGCGCCTTGGCAATCGCACAATACCTGAGCCAGCATCCGGCAGTGGGGGAGGTCTGTTACCCAGGGCTGGAATCGTTCGACCAGCACGAACTGGCCGGCCGCCAGGCAAGCGGTTACGGCGCCATGCTCTGGTGCGAGCTGAAGGGTGGCCTTGAGGCCGGCAAGAACCTGATGAACCGGGTTCAGCTCTGGACGCTGGCGGAAAACCTGGGCGCCGTGGAATCGCTGATCACGCATCCGGTGACCATGACGCATGCGGACGTTGATGCGGAGGAACGCCGCCGCGTTGGATTGCGTGACGGACTTGTCCGCTTTTCCGTCGGCCTGGAAGACCCTGAAGACTTAATCGAAGATCTGGACGCCGCCTTTTAAGAAGGCGTAAACGTCGTTTTCCGCTACTTGAGTTGGCAGATATCGAGAACGTTCATGTCCGTGTAGTCGAGGTTCTCGCCGCCCATCGCCCAAATGAAGGAATAGTTGGAGTTTCCACTGCCCATATGAATCGACCACGGTGGAGAAATCACCGCTTCTGAATCGCTGACAACGATATGGCGCATCGAGTCGGGCTCACCCATGAAGTGGAACACCTTCTCATCGTCACCCAGTTCGAAGTAGAAGTAGATTTCGGATCGTCGATCGTGCAGGTGTGGCGGCATTGTGTTCCAGACACTGCCCGGATTGAGAATCGTCAACCCCAGCAGCAACTGTGCTGATCGGCAGGTCTCGGGCACGATGTACTTGTAAATCGTGCGCTCGTTTGACGTCTCGAGTGAACCCAGTTCAAGAGGAACAGCATCGTCGATAGAAATCCTGACCAGGTCGAATCGCGCGTGCGCAGGCGTTGAGGCGAGATAGTAGCGCGCAGGATTGTCCTTGCTTTCACACTCGAAAGAGACCTCTTTCGATCCCATGGGTATGTACAAACCATCGCGAGGCTTCATCGCGAATGTCTTGCCGTCGACCGTTATTTTCCCGCTACCGCCACCCACGTTGACCACACCCAATTCACGCCTGTCAAGAAAAGGCACTCCCGCTACAGGGTCGGTCTGATCCGGCAATACAACCGTGTCTGATACAGGTGCGGCGCCGCCAACAATCATGCGTTCATTGTGCGAATAGTTCAGGTGAATTTCGTCGGCTACGAACATGTCGGTAACGAGATAACGATCTCGCAGGGCTTCGTTACTGACTCCATCCATCATGTCCGGGTGCGTCGCCTGGTAGGTTTTTGAATACACGCTGTGACTCCCCTGTTGTTTACGAACTGTCCAGCTCTCGAGTCGACTCCCGGACAATCAGTTCGGGAACGGTTTGGTTCGGCCCCAGCGGTGCTTCTTCATCGTCAAAGGCCAGGAGACGTTGAGCCGCGAGCTGGCCAATCTTGCGTGCCGGAGTATGGACCGTCGTCAGACGGGGCCATATTCGAGTTGCCGTCTCAAAGTCATCGAAACCGGCAACCGAAAGAACTTCCGGCGCCTTCAGGCCTGCAACATGCAGGGCCTGCAACACACCGGCAGCCATTTCATCATTGGCCGCGAAAACAGCTGTCGGCGGCGGGTCAAGATCGAGTATTTCGGCGCCTCTGGCCAAGCCCGACTCAAACGTATAGTCGCCCTGCAATACATAGTCCGTCGGCAGGCGAATGCCAAACTCCGTCAGGCCGTCCTCAAAACCGGATCGACGCTCGTGCGCGGAGCGAAAGCTCCTGCGACCAGCGATTAATGCAATCCGGGTGTGACCCAGCTTCGCCAGGTGCCGAGCTGCCTCACGAGCGCCGACGCGATCGTTGGTAACAATCATTCGCCGCTCCATATCCAGTGCGACGGAGGCGATGCGAATGTAGGCGCAACCGATTTCGCGCAACGTTTCTGCAAGGCGCTCGTCCTCGGATACGGACGGCGTCAGGACAACGCCGTAGAGTTTCTGCATTTCGATGAACTTTCGTGCGTCCTCAATAAAGGTGTCGCTCTTGCGATCGCAAGGATGAACCACCAGTTCGAAGTCGGTGCCCTTCAGACCATCAAGAATACCCAGTTGTACATTGACCACGTACTGCGGCGTAGGATTGTCGGAGATCATGCCAACAAGAAACGAACGCCGAAAAGCGAAACCGCGCGCCTGTGGGTCCGGCTTATAGCCGATGTCATTTATGAGCTCCTTGATCCCGGCGCGTGTCGCATCATTTACCTGCGGTGAATCGTTAATGACCCGGGATACTGTTTTTTTGGAGACGCCGGCAAGCCGGGCTACATCCCCCATTGTCGGCTTTCGGCCGTCGAGATTATTGTCAAGCCAACTGCGGGCGGCAGCTTTGAAATCCGTGTCTGCTTTGCGGCTTTTTCTTCCCACGGATTTCTCCAATCCCCATCAGCGTCGATTCGGAATTCTACTGCTCTGGCGTTTGGACTCAAACTTCACATCGAACCAGCCAAACGAGCCGAAATCAACACGCGCCGAAGAAGATACCGACACATCATGAATGCCGGTAGCTGCACCGGTCGAAATGAACGTCCCTTCAGGAAGTTCAATACTCCGAGCCGCAGCAAAACCCAAGAGAAAGCGCAACGCCGCCAACGGACCGCCCGGAATGGCGTTTGCCGTCGCATTACCGACAACGGCGCCGTCGATCATGACTTTCGCAGTCATTGAATCCAGGTCTCTGGAATTCCAATCTGCTACTGCAGGCCCCAGGAGCAATCCGGCGTTGTTGCCGAAGTCGGAAACAACACAGGTCGGACCCAGTTTGTTGATTGCAGCCATGGGACTGCTGGCAATCTCCACCCCGACGAATAGCGCAGACACAAGGTCGATCAGATCTCCGTTGGAGTATTCCGTTCCCGACGGGTGGACGGCGCAGCCAAGCTCCAGAACAAACTCCGCCTCTACCGCCGCGAATCCACCTTCGTAAATCGGCATGGTACTGGTGGCGCCAGGCTCTATCCTGACAATAGAAGATTTGAATATTGGACCGGCCAGGCGCTCATCACCCACTCGTATCCGATGATCCGCCGGGATCATCCCGATCTTCCAGCCGGCGACTGTATCCGCCCAACGCGCTATTGACGCTGTCTGAATTGCGTACGCCTCGTCCAATGAGTCCGGAAGGGTGCCCGGAAAATCCGGCAATGCTTCGGCAGCCATTCGTGCAGCCACCAGGCGCCTGGAAATCGCGTCACATTCTCGCGATAACCCGTCGATATCCGCCTTAGTGCCCAACGGGGGACTCAAGGCAAACCCTGGAAATGGTCCGGAGCTTGCCTGCGAAGTGAGAGCTTGTCATCGATGTCCTTTCGTCAGAAGCGGTAGATTCCACCGAAAACGATGCGTCTGTCGGGGAGTCCAACGAAACACAGCGGCCCGGTCTTACTGACACAATGTTGATCAATACGCTCTTCGGTAAGGTTTACGACTTCAAGACCGATATCGAGATGATCATTGACCGAGTAGTTGACGCTGGCATTCAGCTGACCTCTGTCGAGTGAATGGACCGGGAAGCTGAATGTACTGCTACCGCTCGTGTTGGCGCCGCCACCGAAGTCCTGTGTGCGGAACGATTCGCGCCACGTGTAACGCGCTCTTGCGGACAGACCGTGCTTCTCGTAGTAGAGCGTGATGTTGTACGCATCTTCAGAGAAGTCAAGCAGTCCTCGAGGAATGCAGATATCCGGACCGAGAACCTGCCGACCACGTCCCGACGTGCAATCCACGATTGAACCACCGCTGAAATCCTGGTTGGTGTAGTTGAAAATGACACCGAAACCAGACGCCCAACCCAGACGATCTTCGAAACTGGAAAGGTCGTATTGGAGGGCAAACTCGAAACCGGACTGGGTAGTCGTTGTCGGGTCATTGGTCCAGGTCTGGTAGTCAACACACAATCCCAGGACATTCGGGTCGCCCAATACATTCGGTATGACCGTCGGGTTCCAGATACCACCGCCCGGGCAACTTGGATCTGTTTCACGGGCCAGGCCACTGGTAGAAGTTGGATCGTTAACCAGCAGTGCGCCCTCGAAGACTTGCCCAATGATGTCGGTGCGATCCTTCGTGAAGTAACCGAGGCTGACCAGCGCAGACTCGGCAAAGTACCACTCGACTGCGAAATCCAACGAATCGACTTCTTCAGGCTTGAGGTTGGGGTTACCCTGGTCAATAGCAGAGTTTTCCTGATTGTCAGCCGAAAATGCAGTGCTGATCCTGTTGAAACCTGGACGCCTGATGTCCGAGCCATAGCCAAAACGAACAAGCACGTCTTCGGTTGCCTCGGCGACTACATTCAATCGCGGCAGCAGGAAGTCATACTTGCCCTTTGTTGACACCAGCGATCTGTTTCCTGCCTCATCCTCAAAGCCATACGCTACTGAATCGACTTCAGTCTCCACATAGCGCACGCCTACGTTGCCGCGGAAAATACCGGCCTCGAAGTTCGCTTGTGCATACAAAGCGGTGGTCTCTTCACCAACGTCATAGAACTGATTCTGATCGGATACAAGGTTCGCGATATCCGGGCTGGCCGTATCGTGTGCAATAACCGCTTCTTGCAGAATCGCCAGCGTTCCGTCCGGGTCGGAAAAGGCGCGATCCGGATCGACGAGCAGGAAATCACGAATGAACAACGATCTGCCGTCGCCTTTATCAAAGTTACTGGGACCCGGCACCAGCAGCTGTGAGAACAAGACACCGTTCGGGCTGTCCACCATCCGGCTGAAACCACCAATCCGGTCTTGAACACGGTTGAATCGACTTGAGGACTCACCGATGCGGAAGCCAAAGTCTAGCGTGGTAAGGCCGCTCCAATCCATGTCCCAGGAGATGTCCATGCGGAATGCATCTTCTTCGTTTTCAGTTGTGTTGCGACCAACAATCACCTGGTCCAGAACAACATTGGCCGGGTCCAACAGATCAGCCGGCGCCGGCGCAAAGGGTGAATCGAAATTGACGCCCCACGCCAACGTGCCGCCGGACAAATCATAGATGAACGGCACGCAGTTATCGTTGCTGCTCGCATCGAGAGGGCAGTTCGGGTTAATGAAGTTCAGCGTCGTGCTCAGGTTGGGGTTGGACGTGTCCGACGCTGTCGTCGCAAACTCGGCGCTTACCGACCATCTTTCACCATTCCAATCACCACCAAGCGCAATGACTTGACTGTCGGTGACACGGGAACCGGTATCGCTTGAGAAACGCAGGTTGGGATCGTCATCATCGTTGGCCAGGTCGGGCTCGAGCGTGCCCTGAAGCGCTGCCGGGAACCTGCCGGGACCGACACCGAAATCAACCGTTTCATAAGCTGTTGGGACACTGAGGTTTCTCAGCGTGCTGACGCCGGATGCCTGAAGCCTGTAACTGTCCTGGCTTCGCTCCTGATCATTGACAATCACATCGAGATGAAAGTTCAGGCTGTCACTCGGCGCCCACTCGAAGGTTGAGGCGAGATTGACGGTCTCGTAGTCGTAATTTTCCTGCTCCTGAACCAGGAACTGGATACCGAGAAATTCAGATGGATCGACCGCGCCCGCCGGCGAAACGCGGTTGTCGCGGTCGGTACGAGGACGAAATGACACCGATTCCTGCTCGGTATAGCTACCACTGATCACAAAACCGATTTCGCCCGCGTCGGTCGACCATGAGTCACCAAATGCGCCGGAGAATCTTGGAGTCATGCTCTCAGAGCTCAGGCTGCTGTCTTCGTACTGAACCCTGAGCGCGGCCAATGTCGCCGGCAGATCAAGCGGGCGTATCGTCTTCAGGTTAATCGTGCCGCCGACAGAGCCTTCGATGGTCCTGGCATCCGGTGACTTGGTCACTTCGACCGCTGAAATAATCGCCGGATTGACATCTTCAAAATTGATTCCACTACGGCCGGAACCCGAATTTGCGGTGGAAACACCATTGAATTCCACCCGGTTTGAATTTGTGCCGCGGATCTGAACGCCGGTGCCAACACCGGCCCTACGGGTAATCTGGATGCCGGTAATATTTTCAAGGACTTCCGCGAGGTTTTGATCGGGCAGCTTGCCGATATCCTCCGCAATAATGACCTCGACCAGTTGGTCCGAGTCTCGTTTTTGATCGACGGCAGCAGCCAAAGATCCGCGGATACCCGTAACAACGATCTCTTCCAGAGCTTCGTCGTCCTGCGCGATAGTCGCGGATGAAAAGACCAGCGTCGTCGCAGCTAGCGCGAGCGCAGCAATACTAGGTTGATATTTCACTGTATTGTTCCTCGGTAAGTTCTCTCACCCCAAAACGGATGGTCTGATTCGACCGAAGACTAGCATACTCCAAGTTCCACCGGTGTCAATAGGTGCCACCTTCACACCTTTTTTCGCAGGAAGCGATGGACATTTGCCACCCGGATTTTGTCTTGGTAGTATTGTTCGGGAACAACCATGAGAAACCTCTGCAGACCATATAGCGATAATAAATACATGAAAAATAAGAAAACATTTTTACAGATTGGCATGGCATTTATGCTTTTCTGCTCGCCAATCCTGGTTGTGGGTCAATCGAAGGGCGAGCTTCCCACAATATTGTCCCTAGAGACAATAGTGCGGGACAATTACCTCCCGGATTTTTCTTTTGCGGGGTACGGGAATGGCCTGCCCGCGATACCGGAAGCATCGGGTACCGTGGTCAGGGTTGATGATTTCGGTGCGTCCGCCAACGACGGAATAGACGATACAAAAGCAGTTCTGGCTGCGATATCACATGCAAATGGCATAGCCGGCCCCGTGATCGTCCGGTTTTCGGTCGGACGATATGTAATCTCGGAAGTACTGAGAATAGAACGACCGGATTTTGTCTTGCAGGGCGCAGGCTCGGGCTCGGGCGGTACCCTTCTCCACTTCCCCCGACCTTTGGACCAGGTCGACAGAAGTTCGTCACTGGATGAACTCAGACAGTACCTGGTTGAGCTCGACAAGCGCCAGGTAGAGCCGGACAGGAATCTCGATGACTATTTCTCCGAGTATTCATGGAGCGGTGGATTCATCTGGATTCAGAAGCCGGGCGTACGCGCAGCGCCGTACCTGGTTGAATACGACCCGGAGAATGAAAAACTGGCGGACATTGAGACTGGCGAAAGAGGCGCCCGGACGATCGTGCTTTCCTCGACAGCCGATATTGACGCCGGCGACATCATTCAGTTGCAGTGGATGAACCGCACGGGACCCGACGCCGGCATCATCAAGTCCCTCTACGAAACGGAATATGAAAGCGCGGGCTCTCATCATTGGTCGTTTCCCGGGCGCCCCCTGGTTCGCCAGACATCCCGGGTGCTATCGGTCGACGGCCGCAACGTGCAGCTGGCCGACTCGCTGCTGCATGATGCGAATGACACGATTCCTGCACAGCTTGCCGCGTGGGATGGCCTGCAGCACGTTGGAATCGAAGACCTCACACTCCAGTTTCCCGATTCTCCGTTCTTCGGCCACCACATGGAGCGCGGCTACAACGGCATTTACTTCACAAGCTCGTTCGATTCCTGGGCAAGGAACATTCGCATTACCAACGCCGATAGCGGCATCCTGAGCTACAACAGCGCGAACCTGACTTTCAAGGACGTAATTACCGATGGCGCCCGGCGCGCTCACTACGCCGTTCACATGGGCAACGTTCATAACGTGTTGGCCGAGAACATTACGGTCATGAATCCGGTTCTGCATTCCTTGTCTTTCAACACCCAATCAACGAAATGCGTTTTCAGGAACGCGGAGGTTCTCGTCAACCCGACGCTCGACCAGCATGCCGGTGCGAATCATCAAAACCTGTTCGACAACGTAACCCTGCACATGCAGGCAGTGAGAAGCAACGACGGGCCGGTCGTTTTAGTGTTTGACGGAAGTGGCGCCGGCTACTGGCAGCCCGGTCATGGCGGGTTCAATACCACCTGGAATCTACGCGTACTCGTTACGGGTGGCGCATACGCAGATGAAGTCGTCACGGTGCAGGGCCTCGATGAAGGACCGATGGCCCGAATAGTCGGTCTGCACGGCAATCGGCAATTCAAACTGGATTACCGGCCAACGCCGTATGTCGAAATGCTCAACGAACCGCTCGAATCGGTCCCCTCACTCTATGAATACCAAAGACATCAACGCCTGAACGACGATTAGTTGATGCTCAGGAAAGAGCTCGCCAGGGCGCTTGCGTTAAGGGCGCTTTGCAATTGATTTGAAAGCCCAGGCAAGCAATCACTGCGACGTATCGCGGCTGCCCGCGCACACTCTATAATCGGGAGCGCGTGGGGGAGATAGCGCTTTGCTGCAAGCTACGAAACTTACCAAGAGCTACGGCGACATCGAAGCCCTCAAGGGCCTGGATATGACCGTGGAAGGGGGCGACATCTACTGCCTTCTCGGCGCCAACGGCGCCGGCAAGACCACCACCATCAGCCTCTTCCTCAACTTTATCGAGCCGGACGGCGGCACTGCCACGGTGTGCGGCCTGGACGTGACCGAAGAGCCGCTGGAGAGCAAGAAACTGCTCGCCTACATTCCCGAGCAGGTCATGCTGTACGGAAACCTGACTGCACTGGAAAACCTGCGTTATTTCGCGCAACTGGGCGGTCACGACTATTCCCAGGAGGAATATCGCGAGTTTCTGCACCAGGTCGGGCTGCAGCCCGAAGCGATAAGTCGGCGCGTCAAGACCTATTCGAAGGGTATGCGCCAGAAAGTCGGCGTGGCCATCGCCCTTGCCAAGCAGGCCAGGGCGCTTCTCCTTGACGAGCCGACTGCGGGACTGGATCCCAAGGCCAGCAATGAGTTCTCCGAATTGCTGCTGAAACTCAAGTCCGATGGTGCCGCAATCCTGATGGCCACGCATGACCTCTTTCGCGCCAAGGAAACAGGGACACGTATCGGAATCATGAGAGAGGGACGTTTGGTGGGTGAACTGAGCACCGACGAGGTTTCTCACGCCGACGTGGAGAAAATCTATCTCCAGCACATGCACGCCGGCGGACACTACGCGCAGGAGGGCGCCGGTTCCGCCTGAATCAGAGGAAAAGCTTATGATCGCTTCCATTGCTCGCAAGGAATTCTCCGAAATCGTGCGCGACGGGCGGTTCAAATGGACCGCCGGGATCATGGCCCTGTTGCTGCTGACCGCCCTGGCCGCCGGGTACCAGAAATACAGCGCCCATATGGACACCCAGCGGCTGTCACAGGACCAGACCAACGCCCAATGGCTCAACCAGGGCGACAAGAACCCGCACTCCGGGGCCCACTACGGCAACTACGCCTTCAAACCCGCAGGCCCCCTGGCGTTCTTCGACAGCGGCATCAACAGCTACGCCGGCACCGCGCTGTTCATGGAAGCGCACAAGCAAAACTTCGCGGTCGGCCGGCCGGCAACCGACCAGAGTTCCATCGGGCGATTTGGAGACCTGAGCGGGGCCATGATCCTGCAGCTTTTGATGCCGCTGCTGATCATCTTTCTCGGCTTCACGGCCTTTTCCGGCGAGCGCGAGAGCGGAACGCTCCGACAGGTAATGAGCATGGGCGTAAGCAACCGCCAGCTACTGTGGGGCAAGGCCCTGGGAATCGGCTTCGCGGTTTTCCTGGTTGTCGGGCTTTGCGCGCTGGCAGGTGGCGTTGCGCTGTCCCTGGCCGACCTGTCGGCCGACAATGAATCGCCGGGCGCGCGGGTCGCACTGATATCGGCATCCTATCTGCTCTACGGGGCCATATTCCTGTTCCTCACGCTGGCGGTGTCGGCCTGGGCGAAGACCGCCCGCACGGCCCTGATGATCCTGGTGGGTTTCTGGGCGTTCGCGGGATTCCTGGCACCGAAAGCCGCAGTGGAGATTTCCAAGTCGGTCCATCCGACACCCGCCTTCGGAAAATGGATGGCGGACATGCGCTCGCATCAAATGCGCGGATTCAACGGAATTCCACCCTTCGTCCGCTTCGAGCAGGAGGCAGCGGAAATATTCGCCCAATATGGAGCGTCCTCGGTGGCCGAGCTTCCGGTGTATGTCGGCGCGCTGCGCCTGCAGAAATTCGAGGAATACGATTTCCCCGTCTTTGAAGAGCACTACGGTCGGCTGCGCGACTCCTATATGAACCAGCGAAGGCTGCAGGACCGGGTCGGCATCGTAGCCCCAACCCTCCCGTTGCGGTCACTTTCGATGGCCCTGGCCGGCACCGACCTGATCCGGCACATCCACTTCGCCGACGCGGCCGAGGCCTACCGTCGGGAAATGGTGCTCAAGGTCAACGATTACCTCGGCACCGCCGCGGCAAGTTTCAACACGGCCGCCGGGGGCGGCGTTTTCGTTGCGGATGAAGCGGTGTTCGCAATGGTGCCGCCGTTCGAATTCGAGTCGCAGGGACTTGGCGCGACCCTTTCCGAACATGCCGGCAACTTCATTGCTCTGCTGCTCTGGCTGGGATTTTCCGTGGCCCTCGCGTTGTGGGCCGTCCGCCGCCTGAGCGTGGAGGAAGACGGATGAAACGAATCATTATTTCCCACGAGACGCGGCAACTCTTCCGTTCAAGGGCTTTCCGCTCGTTGCTTGTCCTGATTGCCGGAGCGATCGCGTTCGCCGCCTGGTCCGGCCAGCGTTCCATCGACCGCCAGGTCGAAGGTGCAAACGCAGCGATTGCGTTCGAGGACAGCCGCCGCGCCAGGATGCGGGCAGATACGGAACGATACGAAGCACAGGTTCTGTCGGAGGGCGGGGAATACCAGTTCGCCTCCGCGCGGCACGCCCCGGGAGCGGGGCCTCCCCAGGGCACCAACGCCGGGGCCGTCGGCGCCGAGACGTCCAAGTACCTCACGATGCCTCCTACCGGTCTGGCCTCGTTTTCGATCGGTCAAAGCGACATTCAGCTCAATTACGTTCCGGTGTCGATGAACCCGACGATGAACATCACCAAAGACAACGAGCTGGAGAACCCCGTCAATCTCATGACCGGGGCCTTCGACATCGCGTTCGTGGTGATCTTTCTGCTGCCCATATTCGTTCTGGCGATCAGCTACGACCTGCTGTCCGGCGAGAAGGAAAGGGGAACGCTGGCGATGATCCTGGCGCACCCGATCTCGCTCAAGGAACTGATGGCGTCAAAGATCGTTGCGCGCGCCGGCGTCCTGCTTGCGGGCGTTCTGTTATTGGGGCTGCTGGCGCTGTTCGCCGTGGCTACCAACCTGGGCGCGGCCGATACCTGGGCACGCTTCGGCCTGTGGATGTCGGCGACGCTGGTGTACACGCTCTTCTGGTTTGCCATGTCGGTGCTGGTCAATGTGTACGGCAGGAACTCGGCAGCCAACGGCATCGCGCTGGCGGGAACCTGGCTGGCCCTGGTGGTGGTCGTGCCCACGCTGGTAAGCCTGCTGGCCACCACCATCTATCCGGCGCCGTCGCGCATGGAACTGACCACCGCGGCACGAGAGGCGCAGACGGCAGCCGAAAAGAACTACATGGCCCGGCTGGACGAGTACTACTACGACCACCTCGAATTCGTGCCGGAGGGCGACGAGCGGGCGCTGGATTTCCTAACCGTTGCTATGTCCAACCGTAATGCGATCGAAAAGGCGGTGCGCCCGCTTTACGACGAGTTCCAGGCGCAATTAAACCGCCAGGAGAGCCTGGTGCAGCGGTTCCAGTTCATCTCGCCCGCGATCATGATGCAGTTGGCGCTGAATGAAATCTCCGGAACAAGCGCAAACCGGTATGAGCACTTCCTCAACCAGGCCTACGTCTTTCACGAGGAATGGGGCGAGTATTTCACCGTGAAGTTCCTCCAGCGCTACCCGCTCAAGCCCGCGGACTATGACCAGTTCCCGGCGTTTGAGTTTCGGGAGGAGCCGTTCGGCACAGTGCTGACGCGCCTGCTGCCGTCCCTGCTCGGGATGCTGGTACTGCTGATCGGTGCGATCCTCATTCCGTTCCTGACGCTGCGCCGCTACCAGGTCGCCACTTCGTAACCCCGACCGATCATCAGAACCGGAAGGTGCCTCGAACGCCGAAGGTGCACTTGTGCGGAAAACAGTACTCACGAAGTTTGTTTTCAGGCCTCGATGTCCTTGGTAATTTCGCGTTGCCAGATAACCGGGAAGAACCTGCCCGAGGGCGCTTCGCCTTCCGGAAGGGCGTCGACGCCGGGGATGGTGGCCTTGTAGGCGGCCGGATACCAGCGCACGTCGTCGCCAAAGACGCGCACCGCCAATCCGGTGCGGGGCATGGTCTCCGAGTCGTTCCCCCTGGAGAAATGGGGCGTTGACGGGTGAATGACGACCGCGTCGCCCGGTTCCATGTCGAAGGAGACGAAACGGAACGGAAAGTCCGGGTTGTCCCGCTCCATCTCGAAGTCGGGACAGAGCCCGGCGGCCTGGTCGGGAGAGAACCCGAAATGCAGGTTGTTTTCCACGCAGTGCCGATGAAATCCCGCGATATATTCCACGCGCCCGTTCTGCCGGTCCACTGGGGTCAACGCAACCCAGATGTTGGGGGCCATCTCGCCCGTAACCGGCCATGCGGTCTCGTCGCAGTGCCAGACCATCACCTTGGTCGAACCGGGAGGCTTGTGGAACAGGTGGTCGTGATAGGCGCGGATCGTGTCCGCCCCGATGACCCGGCCCACAATCTCTCCGGCGGGCGAATTCAAGACGAAATCCCGGAATACGCCCGGTTGGCGCCACATGAAGCAGACCGAAGCCATCGAGGCGCCGTGCGACGGTCCAGGCACGCCGTATCCGGCCGGATCCTGCAATAGCCGGTCCACGCCCAGCTTCAATTGCTCGACCCATTGCCGATCGAACACTTGCCGAAGGCAAACCACGCCATCCCTCCGATAAGTGTTCCGGTGCTGCGTGGTAATCGGGTTGAGGGGATGTTCGTTCATCTGTGTCGATCTCTTGCGGCGGACCGCAAGCTCTCCAGCTCATGCTCGCCGAGGCCGTAGCGGGATATGGCAGCTATGCTGATCGCCTGCAGCACGAGCGGCAGGACTCCGATGCAGACATACAGCCCGAGCAGCGCGCTTTCGGACTGCTCGATCCTTTCTCCCTCGGTCGCTTCGATATAGCCCATGGCGCCAAGAAAAAGGCCGATAAACGCGACTCCGAGAGCGCCGGACAGCTTTTCGACAAGCACATAGAGCCCCGTAAATGACCCCTCGCGTCGCAGGCCCGTTCTAAGATAGTCATATTCCAGTGCGTCGGGCAGCATCGCCTGCGTCAGCAGAAAGGTTCCGCCACCGGCAACGCCAATGAAGAGCCCGCGCAGGAGAACCAGGCTGACAGGTTCACCGGGTTCGGCAAACCACCAGGAAAAGTGCGCAACGCCATAGAGCGCCGCGGCGATGATGTAGCCGTTCCTCTTTCCCCATCGGCGTGCGACGCCCAGCCAGAGGGGTTGAGAGGCGATGAGCACCAGACTCTGAAAACCAAGGAAAAGGCCGAGAAACTCGTCGGAAACCTGCAATACATGCTTCGTAAAGTAGGCGAGGGTGGAAACGGAGAGTGCCAGCGCCAGGAAGTACACCATCTTCGCCGCCAACAGCCACAGGAAAGGAACGTTCTCCAGCGCCGAACGCAGTTGCTGCTTGAGCGGCGGCTGTTGCAGTTGTTGATGTGTCTGTGGGGCGTTGCGCAGCGACCATACGCACGCCAGCAGCGACACTACCGCAAATCCCGCCAGCACCCAGGACATCCTGGCGTGACCTGCCCGGGTGGCTCCCCACCATGCCAGCAGAACGGGAGCCAGAGTCAGGCCGATCAACGAGCCGCAAGAGGAAAACACGACCCGGAAGGACATGAGCTGGGTGCGCTCGTGATAACTGGGGGTTAGTTCCACCGCCATGGCGATGTAGGGGATATTGAACATGGTGTAGGCCGTGGCAAACACCAGCAGCATGGCCGCCAGGTATACGAGCAGTGGCGTCCCGCTCAGATCGGGGGTCGTGTACAGCGCCACAACGGCCACCACGCAAAGCAATCCACCCGTTGCCAACCATGGCAGCCTGCGGCCCCACCGCGTGGAAACACGATCCGAGAATGCGCCCATCAACGGGTCGCTGACCGCATCCCAGACCTTCGCTCCGGCAAAGATCAGCGCTGCGACGGACGCTGCAATCCCGAGCGAGTCCGTCATGTAACGCAGCAACAGGACGTTTGACGACAGATTCAGAATGGTGATCGGCATGGAGCCGAGACCCCAGCCCAGCCGGGTTCGCAGCGGGAGCGTCGCTCCGCCTTTGCCTCTTGCGATACCGTTGCCGCCGGTACCGTTCTGCAGCGTTTCCCTGCGTTCCACGATCAATCGGTCAGCAGCCGGCCCAGATTGGACTCGCCCGCAGCCGGACACAATGACTTGTCGAGTTGTACCGATACACCGAATTGACCTTCGGGGCCGGCACCGGACCTGTGACCGCTTCCGACGCAGTCTTCAGCAAAAAGAATATCTCCGTGGCGAAGCTCGTAACTGCTTTCGTCTCGCAATTCGACCACGAGGGTTCCGAATATCGGGATCAGGATGTTGGGTTGATCGGCGACGTGCCAGTCGTACATGAATCCGGGTGGGATCGAGCCTACGGTTACGCGGGCGGCAGAATGACGGATCAGTCGATGGGGCGGCTGCGTGCCCGGACCGGTCAACGGCACCTCCCGCATTTGCGCCACTCCACTTGTGTCGGTAAACAGATTGAAGAACCTCTTCACCCATGGGGGCTGACCTTCGGCAAACTCCGGCCTGATATTGCCGCTCCAGCCGGAAAGCAACAGGGCAAGCGCCGCGCTCGCCCCCGAAGCTGAGATCAAAGCCCTCCTGGTCGATGTCCTTGCGCTCATGGTTCCCCCTTACCGGCCAATCGCTGGATTCTCCCGTCTATGTTGCCTATTGTCCATTTCACTGGAAACATGAGAAGCACTTAGACTGCATTCGCATGACCCACGCACTTCACGAAATTGGAATTCTGGGCTGCGGACGAATCGCAGCTTCCCACGCCGCGGCGATCGCAGCTCTTCCAGGTCAGGCGCAATTGATTGCCGTGGCGGACCCGGATCGCGCGAGGGCGGAGAGTCTGGCGCAAGAATTCGCGGTGCCTTCAGTTGCCGGGAGCCTGGGCGAACTCTTGGAGTTGCCGGGCATCGACTCGGTAATCGTGTGCACGCCCAACGCCTTGCACGCGGAGCAAACCGTCCGGGCGCTATCCGCCGGAAAGCACGTTCTGGTGGAAAAGCCGATGGCGGACAATGTGGCGGATGCGAAGCGGATGGCGCGCGCCGCCGAGAAGTCGAATCGGATACTTGCCATTGGCCATACTTTTCGGCATACGCCCGCCATTCGATACGTTCAGGATCATCGCCACGACTTCGGGCGCCTTCGGGCGGTCGAGGTCTCCCTGTGCGTGCACTGGGACGGACCGCAGGCGGACTGGTGGCGTACTCGCTCGCCCGACGAAGGGTTGATCCTGTCCCTGCTGGCGCCCCATGCGCTGGACTTCGTGCAACTGATCGTCGGGCAGGACCCGTTGACGGTGCATTGCCAGGCCGCACGCTTTCAGTCCGGATGGCACGGTGAGGACGAAGCGATGATTCTGCTTCGCTACCCGGCCGGTTGTCTCGCCGGTATCCACGTTTCCTACAACCAGCCGTTCGTCATCGATCGCAAGACTTTGCATTACGAAAACGCGCTCGTGCGCATCGACAACGGTGATGAACTCCAGGTCGATGGCCGGCACGTGATGGGTGAAGATGCAAGAGGCGCTCAGCGAATGGGGCAAAAGGACCTGCGTCCCGTATTCGAAGCCCAACTGCAGGAATTCCTGCTGGCTGTCGATGGCAGGCCGAATCGGGCCGTGTTACACGATGAGGGCGTGAGACTTACCGGCTTGCTGGCCCGCGTTCTGGCCGATGCCAACCGCAACGCTGCGGCGGCGTAATCTTCACAGGGTAGCGGTTGGCGTAGCGGCCTCGATGTACGCAGCAACGATCCTCGCAAACCTGTGCGGGGATTCCAACGGCGGATAATGGCCCACGTCCGGCAAGAAAACGGTCGAGACCTGGGCATTCTCAAGATAGCTGCCGAGCACGCCGGCTGCCGCCGGGATCAGCAACGCGTCGCGGCCGCCCCAGATCAGCAGTGTGGGAGCGCGCACGCTGGCCATCGCCTTCCTGGCTTTCTCGTGGTCCTGGACGATTCCGATCAATGCAGTCGAGTTGGCCTCCGTCACTCGACGATTGAAATCAAAGTACTCCAGGCGGGTCTGCTCCGAGATGCGCCGCGGGTCCCCGCTGTAGTAGGTCAGGAATTCGTTTATGAAAAATTTCGATTCGAAGCCTGTTTCGGTGAATTCCTCGAGTGCTTTCTCGAATTCCGGCGTAAGAATCATGTGGTCGGTCCTGACCGGATCCGACGGGGAGTTCGACATGATCAGCCTGTTCACCCGATCGGGGTAGGTGGCCGCAAAGTACATACAGGTTGTGCCGCCGCTGGACACTCCAACACAGGTCACCTGGTCGACGCCGATGTGGTTCAGCAGGCCGGCGATAAAGCTGGCCGGTTCAAGTCTCTCCGCCGCCTCGTCCGACACCGAACCCGAAAGACCATGGGGCGGCAGGTCGTAGCGAATCACCCGATAGCGATCGACCAGGGCCGGGGCGATGCGGTCCCAGGTGCGCAGCGTGCTGCGCGAACCATGGATCATCAGGATGGCCGGGCCTTCGCCCTGATCCTTGTAGTAGACCTCAACCCCGCCGATTTCTGCGATCCGCCCATCCGGATCGGCATACTTTTGCCGCAGTGACTCAAGAGTAATGCGCCGATCAGCGAATTCGTCCGCGAAGGCGGGACAGGGAAATGACGGAACCGCCAGCGCGAACAGCAACATGGCCAGGCAGAGTTTTCGATTCATTGCGAAGCCTGTTTGAGAATGCGGTTTGAGCACGCCGTCCGGGTTGCCGGATATTCGCTGAGCAGTATATGCCAGAATCCACTACCCAATGAACGACTTGGTCACGGAGAATGGCGTGAGCGGCAATTCGAAAACCGGACAATGGGACGCGATCGTGGTTGGCGCCGGAACGACGGGGCTGCCGGCGGCAACCATGGCGGCAAAACGAGGCGGGCGGGTGCTGCTTGTCGAAGCGGCGGAGAAGATAGGCGGAACGCTGCTGGTGAGCTTCGGACAGATGAGCGCGGCGGGCACCCGCTTGCAGGCGGAGAAGGGCATCGAGGATTCGCCCGAGAAGCACCTGGAAGAGGTGATGCGCATCAGCCGCGGCACGATCGATCCGGTGCTTGCAAGGCTGAGCATCTTCAACGCCGCGGACGCCTTCGACTGGATGATGGAGCGCGGTTTCGACGTCCAGGACCAATGCCCGTCCATCGAAAGCGCCCATGAACGCTATGAGGTGGCGCGTTACTACTGGGGCAACGACTTCGGCAAGTCGGTCCTGGACGTGCTGGAGCCGGCGATGCGTGAACAGGAAGCCCTTGGCCGTATCAAGGTTCTCACCGGCACGAGGGTGACGGGCCTGATGCAGGATCGCGACGGGATTGTGAACGGCGTCGAACTCATCGATGGAGAGGGCAAGGAATCGTCAGCCGCAGGAAAGAACGTTTTGCTGACCAGCGGCGGATACGCAGCCAATCCTGTGATGTTCCGGCGTCTGTGCGGTTACAGGCTATACCTGAACGGCGCGTATGAATTTGCCCAGGGCGACGGCTACGACCTTGCGGTTGCGGCGGGCGGATACCTGCGCGGGCGCGAACAGTATCTCTCGAATTTCGGCTGGCTGCTGGTGGACGGACCGTACCCCAAGGCAATGCTGGGCCGGGCCAATACCTACCCCGAGGCGCGGCTGCCCTGGGAGATCTATGTAAACGCCCATGGACAGCGCTTCGTAAGGGAAGACGAGCCCAGCATTGATGTCCGCGAGCACGCGCTGCTGGACCAGCCGGAGTTACGCTACTGGATCGTTTTCGACGATTCCATTTTCCGCAAGGCGCCGCCGATCGTATATGACTGGCCACGAGAACGGATGGCGGAGGCTTTCAATACCTGCGAGGTTTTCCGTAGGGCCGACAGCCTGGAATCGCTCGCGGCAGATATCGGCGTGCCCGGCGGGCGCCTGGCGAAGACGGTCGCGGAATTCAATGCCGGAGTCGCGCAGGGCAGGGATGCGCTGGGCCGGTCCCATTTGCCCGCATCGATCGATAAGCCCCCGTTTTACGCCATCCGCCAGCAGGGCGGGTCCGTATCCTCCACCGTCGGCGTTGCGGTCAACGAGAGTTTGAAGGTCGTCCGCCCGGACGGCGCCGCAATCCCGGGCTTGTACGCCGCCGGCGAGATTCTGGGTTCCGGGCAACTTCAGGGCAATGCCTTCGTAGGCGGCATGATGGTCATGCCTTGCATCGTCTTTGGCCGTTTGCTGGGCGAACGGCTGCTTGAATTCTAGGCCCTGATGCGTCGCAGAACGGTCATCGGGGGCCTGATCGGCGGCGCGGTGGCCGGGCGCGGGCAATGGATAAGCTCGGCAATGGCAAAAGGAGAAACAACAGTGAGTACCGGCAAGGCCCCTTACGCGGGCGTAGGAGAGAAATGGACGGGCGCTTCGGCCCTGGCGGGCGGGAAGGGTTATGCCAAGTGCCGGCTGGGCGCCTTGCATTACCGCCGTTTGCGCGGGCAGGCCGGCGGCGAGCGCAAGACGCCGGTCCTGTTACTGCATCAAACGCCGTTCGGCCTGGCCGAATGGGTTGACATACAACCCCTCCTGGCGGAAATGGGTTTTGACACGATCGCGCCGGACAATCCGGGTTACGGGATGTCGGACCCTCCGCCGGACTCGGTAACCATCGCAGACCTTGCCGACAATCTTGTGGATCTGCTTGAGCGCCTGAACGTAGAGCGGGTCGCGGTGGCCGGGCATCACACCGGCGCTGCAATTGCCGCGTCGTTCGCGGCCCGCCATCCGGAACGCACAGCTTCCGTCGTGCTCCATGGTTGTCCGGTGTACAGCGCAGCCGAGCGTGAGTCCAGGCTTGCCCAGGCAGCGCCGCAGGTCCAGCTGCGGGGGGACGGTTCGCACATGTCGGAAACATTTGCTGCAATACACACCCGCGCGCCCGTTCCTCGCGGGCTTTCGACGGCGAACTGGGGAACGCTGGGCGCCTGGTGGGCCGGCTTCGACACACCCACCTACCGGGCTGTCTTCTCCAACGATATGGCGGCGGATGTGGACCGGATTCGTGCGCCCGTTCGCGTTCTTACGGACAGCGGCGACAGCCTTCACGAGCAGGACAGGCAGGTAGCCGCCCGGCGGTCCGACTTCAGCCTGGAGGTTTTTTCCGAGGGCGGTTCCTTCTCACTGATGCTGGATCCCCGGAGCTGGGCCGAGCGGGTTGCGGAATTCGTCTCCGACGCTTCCGCCTGATTGCTTGATTACTCCGCTTCGGCTGCGGTGAGCCGGTCGAAAAGGCCAGCGCATTGCGAGCGCTTTCCGATCCGCAGTCCAGCGGCAGGATGTGTCCGCAATTCGCCACGATCTCCAGGCCCTTGTCCGGCGACCCCAGTAGTTCATAGCCGTAGCCGCCGACGATTTCCACGGGCCGCTCGTGGTCGTTATCGGACCAGAGCAATAGCGTTGGCACCGACATACGGCCGAGACCCTCGATAGTCCGTTGCGAAAGCTCGGCCCGGTTGCCTGGGGTAGGGGGTGGCATGCGCTGAGCCCGGTTATTCAGTTCCGACCACTCGCGCGCAAGATCTTCCGTGACTTTCTCGTCGTTCTCGAGATTGATGAGCAGAACCTGACGCCAGAATTCGGTTGAGCGCCAGCCGTTCAACCAGGAATCCATCGCCAGCAGGAAACGCATGGTTGCCGGACGCTCCGGTCGCCCCGTATAGGACCCGACGGCAATGTTGCTCAGTATCAGGCCACGTATCCGCTGCGGATGGTCCGTGGCGTAGGCGGTACCGGAAACCCCGGCGCTTGAAGTCACCGCCAGAAAGAAGCGCTCTACCCCAAGCTTTTCCGTGAGCACGTCAATAACGCGAATTTCCTGTTCACTCCCGGTCCGCCCGCCAGGCGCCGGACCGGACAGGCCCATGCGCGGACGGTCGAAGCGTATGACCCGGTAACGCGGGGTCAACGCCTCGACCCACTCCTCCCAATTGCGCAAGCTGCCGTAGCTGCCATGCACGAGCACGACAACCGGACCCTCGCCCTGGTCGGTGAAATGCACAGTCTGCCCGTCGACAGTCATGAATTGCGATTCCTCCATTCCGTAGCGGGCGCGCAGCGTAGTCTCGCTCGGCGTTAACAGGCCGGCACGGGCGGCGAACACGAATGCTGCGATGCCTGACGCCAGAATCAGGGCGACGATGGCCAGCTGCTTGATCAGCCTGGTCATTACCTCAGGAAGCGCTCAATCTCCTCGACGAGATAGTCGCGCCGAATAGTAAGAACACCGTGGGAAACGCCCGGGATGTCGATACGCCGTCCGTTCCTGAAAAGGTGCGAGGTCTGGTGGGTCACGGCCCACAGGTCGTCCTCGGGGTTGAGAACAAGCACCGGTTGGCTGACTTCAGCCATGGCGCCCAGGAAATCATAGCGATAGACAGCGATATATCCCCACGGGAGCCGCTTTCCCAGTCGCAGAGCGTCGGCCATGCCGACATGAAGTTCTTCGGCTGGAATTCCAGGGTCTGCCAGCTCGCCAATGAGTGACCAGAGTTTTTCGACATGACGAAGCGTGCGGTCGGGCGGGGGAAAACGTTCGCTCAGTCGGTCGAGTCTCTCGCCGCGAACGTCGTCCGGGTACGCCGCCAGGCCAAACAATACGCAACGCCGAACCCGCTGCCTTTCCCGGCGCGCCATTTCGGTGGCGGTGATCGAGCCCGTGTGATATCCCATTACATCGAAAGGACCCGGCGCAACGATCCCACGGCTGGCCAGGTGCTCCATGAAACTGAACATCGTGTCAGCGTAGTCCGCGATTTCAAGCGGTTCGGGCGGCGGGTCGCTCATGCCATAACCCGGGGTGTCGGCGGCAATGACCGCCCTGTCCTTTGCCAGAAACGGCTGGATGGGTTCCCATTGACGACTGTTGCTTGGCGTCTGGTGCAGGCACAGCAACGGTGGTTGCGATACCGCTTCGGGAGTCGCAATCCGATAGTGCAGTTGGCCGAAACGGCTGGGTGCATAAGCTTTCGTAGGACGCATCAGGCGGTATTCTCCAGGCTTTCGATGTGGGTTACGACCGAATCAACCTGAGCGCGACCCACGAAACCAGTACCCCTGATGGCCGCCTCCCGGGTGTTTCGGCAGGTCGTCGTTCAGTTGATAGTAATCCGGCTTGTCATCGACAAAGACATGTTCAACGGCTTCGATTCCGCCAGGATCATCGAGGCTGCCCGCCATGATGCAGATGTAGTCCTCGGCCTCGGACACCCAGAAGAGACTGGAACCGCAACGCCCGCAGAATCCCCTGGAGGCGGATTCGGAGGAGGCGAACCAGCAAAGATCGGCGTCCGGGTCAATGACCAGCTCATCCTTCGCTACGGCCGTGGCCGCCAGGAAATGTCCAGTCGTTCGCCGGCACTGGCTGCAATGACAATAGACCACCGGCCTGAGCGGCCCCCTGGCCTCGTAACGTACCGCACCGCACAGGCAGCCGCCGCTGCGCCTCGTGTTCGCTGTCAAGGTTGTGAAATTTGCCATGTCAGTACCCCTTCACCACCTTCGCCTGAGCGCGCCCGGCGCTACGCTTTTGCCGGCAACCGAAACGAAGTCACACAGATTGATCGTCATCTGTCCCGACCTCTTCAATTCGTTGATCGCCACGATACATGTTACGCCTCAAGCGGGCTTCCTGCCGCTACTTCCCTTCACCACCACAAATGTCAGGCTAATTGTGCTTCGTTCGGTCACCTTTCGATAAACAAATTGTCATCCGTTCGCTAAATTACCTTTTCTTATATCTATTATTTACTCTTTCTTTTTTCCATAAATTACCCGTTACAGCTTTCAATCGGGGATTGCCAAGGCTATTGTTTCTGCATTCTCCAAAACGCTGGCGCCATGACCGCAAACTACCTCAATAGAATCGTTGACACGGCGCTCGCTGGCCGGCCAGTTCATCCTGACAGGATCCGCCGTACCCTCCGACGACCCATCGCGGCACACCGGCGCCGTCCGCTTTACGCGCCTCCGCATGCGCCCGCTGTCGCTCTACGAGGCCGGTCATTCCTCGGGCGAGATTTCCTTGCGGGGCCTGCTGGAAGGACACGGCCAGAAATCTAAACGTTCTGAACTCTCAATTACCTCGGCAGCGGAACTCATCTGCGCCGGGGGTTGGCCCGCCAACAGCTTTTCTCTCGACGCGTCACTCGGCACAGAACCCAAAATCTGTTCGTAAGCGCCTGCCGCAGGCCGCAGGAAGGCGCCACTAGCCTGGCTCCCTGAGCGGCTACATGATCGACGGCTCTTCCACGTGCTCCTGCAGGCAGCCCTGAAATGCCTCGTCCGGGGCGAGTTGCTCATCCCAAAAGCGTGCGATCACCCTTTCTCCGGTCATCCCGTTGGTTGCGTCCGTACACATCCAAACGCCCGGCGGCACGATAATGTCGCCCGGCAACAGGCGGCCACCGGCCCGCTCACCGACAACGCCAGGCACCATTTCCGGCGTGATCAGCTCGGTATCCGACGGACCGCCGGGCAACAGGATATTCACGTCGATGCCGGTGTCCTTCATTTCGCCCGCCCAGCAACGATGCGCGGTCTCGAGCGCCGCCTTTGAAGACCCGTAAACGGAATTTCCGGGCCGGACCATGTTGAGCAGGCTCGTGGAGATGGAAATCACCTTGCCGAATTTCCGTTTCAACATGTACGGAATAACGGCTTGAGTCATGAAGAAGACGCCGAACAGGTTGGTCTCAACAATTGCGCGCAATTGCGATTCCGTGACGTCGTAGAAAGGCGTGATTTTCGAAAGCCTGTCTCCGAACTCTCCGTATGATCGCCCGGCGTTATTGATCAGGACGTCCATACGGCCGAATTCACGAACGGTTTCTTCCACGGTGCGGACACAATCTTCCGGCCGGGTGACGTCTCCGGCTACTGCAATGCAGCGGCCGGGTCCGGCGAGTCGCTGAGCTTTGTCAAGCACCCTCGCCAGGGTGTCGCTGTTGCGCCCGGTCAGTGTCACTCGCGCGCCGGCCCGCAGCAATTCCTCCGCCATGAACCAGCCGAACCCGCGGCTGCCGCCGGTGATGATGACGACGCGGTCCTTGAGCGACAAATGATGCAAGGCCTTTAAGGCGCTCTCAGACCAGGTCCCTCGCGACTCGGCACCCGCCGACCCGCCAGGATTGATGTTGTCGTTGCTCATGGAGATTTCGCCTGCCCTTTTGTCTGCCGGTTTCCCTAATGGGTAGTGTTGCCGGTCTTGTCCTCTACGTCCACCTCAACACCGCAACCTCTTCCCGGCGATGGCTTTTCGACAAGCCATTGTTCCGATGTTGTTGGAGATTCCGCGGCGTCGCGATTATTCTTGAAATGGCAATTTGCTTTCTCCTGGTACCAAGATGCCTGACTACACCGCCTCGGCCTCAACGGATTCCACTGTGCCCACAGCGGGTGAACTGGCCTCTGCGGCCGAGGCGCTCGCGCCGCTTGTGGGTGAGAATGCCGTCCACTCCGAGGAGTTGCGCGACCCTGTACCCGAGGTAGTGAAGGCGCTGAAGGCGGCCGGGCTGCACAAGATCTACAGGCCCCGCCGTTACGGAGGCTACGGTCTTGACTGGGGACCCCATTTCACCGTGAGCGAGCGACTCGCGCGGGAGTGTGGATCAACTGGGTGGCTGGTGTCACTGGTCTTTTCCCACGTGATGTTCGTAGCCCGGTTCCTGCCGGAGGCCCAGGAAGAATTCTTTGCCAGCGCCGGCGATGATGCCGTGCTGGCAAGCGGATCCGCCGGCGGAGGAGCCATTCTCCGCGACGGTTCCGACTGGCGGCTGACGGGGCGGTGGGCATTCGTCAGCGGCGTGAACATAGCAAGCGGCGTGATGGTCACCGCCCGCGAAGATCCCAAAGGAGGGATTTCTCACTTCGCGTTACTGCTCCCTGGCGAGTATCGCGTCCACGACACCTGGCATGTCGAAGGCCTTCGCGGTACCGGCAGCCATGACGTCTCGGCCGAACAGGTGCTCGTGCCGGCCAGGCGCATTGTGACCATCGAAGAGTTTGCCAGCATGAATCCGCCGGGCGCCGCGATTGCGGAAAGCTACGTACACCGCGTCCGTACTTTCCCCTACCAGAGAAGCTGGTTTCTCGGGCCGCTGCTCGGCGCGGCGCGTGGGGCGCTGGAGTCCTATTGTTCGCAAACCCGGGCTCGCACCGGAAGGCTCTTTGGCGAATCGATCGTGTCGCAACTTCCGGTTCAGGTCCGCGTTGGCGAAGCGCGCGCGAAGCTCGATGCCGCAGAGTTGCTGTTCGAGGAAGTGATCAGGGACCTTCATGCTGCCGGCGCGGCAGGCGAGGAGATTGTCGGCGAGCGGTTGCTGCGTGTGTGGCGACTGGTGACATTCGGGTCGCGGCTGTGCGCGTCCACAGCGGATTCTCTGGCGGCCATGATGGGCGTCACGGGGCAAAAGGCGTCCAATCCCGTTCAACGGCTGTATCGCGATTGCCGGGCTGTAGCCACACACATCGAGCTCAATTGGGATCAAACCATTGCGCCGACAGGCAAGTTGCTGCTCGGCGTTCCCACCGGAGATCCGTTGATCGATGTCGAGACGACCTCAAAGGGCGCCCCGGCAATTCTCGGCAAGCAGCTCTGATGACCTTGTCCCTGCCGCGGGTCGCGCTCGGCTGCATGGGTTTCGGTTCCAGCAGTTGGCGGCCCTGGGTAATCGACGAGCAGGAATCTCTGGAGATACTCGCTCGGTCACTCGAACTCGGCATTACCTTTTTCGATACCGCCAACGTCTATTCCACCGGGCGCAGTGAACGCGTGCTTGGGCGCATGTTGCGCGAGGCCGCGGCGCGCGAGCGCGTCATGATCGCGACAAAGCTCTACTTCCCGGTCGGTGAAGGGGAGTGGGGTCTTACGGCGCGCAACGTTCGTGCATCCTGCGAGGCATCGCTACGGCGAATGGATGTCGAGACCATTGATCTGCTGCAGATACACCTCTTTGACGACAAAACCCCTGTCGAAGAAACGATGGAGGCTCTCGGCCGGCTGGTGCGCGACGGCAAGGTTCGCCACCTGGGGGCGTGCAATCTGCGCGCCTGGCAGCTGGCCAAGATGAATTTCACGGCCCGGGCCAACGGCTGGCCCGAGTTCGAGGCCGTGCAAGTCCACTACAACCTGCTGTACCGCGAGGAAGAACGCGATCTGCTCCCGTTTTGCGCAGATCAGGGAATTGCCGTGTTGCCATGGAGCCCGCTCGCACGCGGGCGGCTTGCGCGTCCGCGTGTTCCGGCATCGACTCACCGCGGAAGAACAGACGATGTCGCCGACCAGATGTACGGCGCACCGCGTGACCGGGTGCTCGATGTGCTGGCGCAGGTATCGGACGAATACGGCATCAAACCCGCCTGCGCCGCGCTGGCCTGGCTGTGGACCCGGCCATCCGTAACGACCCCGCTCGTCGGCGCGACCCGTCTCGCACACGTCAAGGATGCGCTGGCCGCGGCCGACACGGTACTCCCCGACCTGGTGCTGAGCCAGCTGGACGAGGCCTATAGCACCCGTCCGTACATGGAACTGCCGGAAACGGCCAGGAACCAGACCGTACTCGAAACCATAGATTGACAACTGGTTCCGCGCATGCTCATCAACGTACTCCTCGTCATCCATATCGCAGTGCTCGGCTACTGGCTGGGCGCCGAGTTCGTCATCAACAGCGAATTCCGCTATGTCTGCCGGGCGGCGTCGATGCCCTTTGCCGAGCGCAAACGCCTGATGGAGCATGTCATGGACGTGGACCAGCACGTTCGCTACGCGCTGGTGCTCCAGGCAGGCCTGGGGACCGTTCTTTCGGCCTTGTTGGGCTACTTTCCGGGCGATGCAACGCTGGCATGGACAGCAGGCGTTGTCGCTCTGTCCTGGCTGGCGTTCGTCGAGCTCATCCATCGCTTGCGGCACGCTACGGCCGGAAAGCAACTGGCGTTTCTGGATCGCCTGATGCGTTATGTGCTGATGGCTGTACTGGTCGTGGCCGGCCTGGCCGCGGCATTCGGGGCCATTTCACTTCAAGGCTGGCTGGCCTGGAAGCTGGTTCTCTTCGGTGCTGTCATCGCCTGTGGTGTCGGCATCCGCTACTACATCATCCAGTTCTTCGGCATCTGGCGGCAAATTGAAGCCGAAGGCTCCAACTCCGCGCGGGAAAGCGCCATCCGAAAGAACTACGCGAGCGGCACCGCGCTGCTGGGGCTACTCTGGCTTTGCATTGCCGCAATCGCGATCTTGTCCGTCCTCAAACCCGGCACCTGAGCGCAGCCTAAAGCCTGTTCTTTCCCCCTCACTGTGCAGAGCGTTGGAGCCAGGATGGCGGAACCGAGCCAAGGACGGCGCCTCTCCAATACGGGGGGAGAGAAAAGGCGCCAATCGGCAAGACACAGGCTAACGGTGATGAAGCTCAAGGATGTCGCCGTCCCGAATGAGGTGGCGGGGGCTGACCTGCTGGCCGTCATAGACCTTATCGCCCCAGATTCGGGCGAAACGCAGGCTTCCGGCAATCTCCTTGTGGACCAGCGTGGCCAGATCGCTGACCGTGGCGCCGTAGCGCAGGGTAAAGGGCCGGCCGAGATCAGGCGGCTTGCCCGGGGTCTTGGTGTAGGCGCGCACCACGCCAAGGCCCTTGAACAGGAAGTCAGGTATGGCATCCAGGTTTTCGCCGGTCTTTGCCGACACCCGGACCTCGGGATAGCCGAATCTGCCGCGGAGTTTGCTCAAGACTCTCTCGTCGGCGCCGAGATCACTCTTGTTCGCGACCAGCAGGGCAGGGAGGCTTATGCGAAAGAGGTCTTCGAATGTGTCCTGCTGACGCCTTACCCGGCGCTTCTTTCGGCGAGGCTTGCGCGGGTCGGGCAGTCCGGGCCACTGGGGCACGAGGCTGACGCGCTTCTCCGCCATTTTCTCCAAAACGACCTCAAGCTCCCCGACACAATCGGGCGATGCGATGTCCGCGACTAAAAGCGCAGCGTCAGCAGGCTGCAGGGCGGTCCCCAACCACGGCTGGGTTCGCTCCGTAGCCACTGGAGGCAAGTCCACAAGTTGAAAGTAAATGTCGTTGTAGGGCGCCATGCCCGGGATTGGCGTTTCGGTCGTGTGCGGCCAGGCGCCTACGGTGGACTGCGAACCCGTCAGTGCCGAATGCAACATGGACTTGCCGGCATTGGGAGCGCCCAGCAGCGCCACCTGGGCCGCCCCTTCGCTCCGGACCGCGTGCGCGGGACCGGAACGCGCACCGCCCTTGCGTGGTGAGGACAACTCCGTAGTGAGCTGCTTGATGCGTGTCTTGATGTCCGCCTGAACATGCTCGGTGCCCTTGTGCTTGGGAATCAGGCGCAGCATTTCCCGCAAGCAGCGCAGCCGGTCCGCCGGCTCGCGGGCTGCGCGAAAGGCCTGCTCGGCCTTCTTGTATTCCGGTGTGACGTTGGTGGGCATGGCGGCGGAAAGTTTACCCTTGGCCTGCCGCTTCAAGGATAATGGCGCGCATGATCGGAAACAGCGGGCTTTTCCACGTTACAGATACCCGGCAATTCGACCGGCAAATGCTGGACCGCCTGTGCCGGCTGGCCACTCACATACGAACACTTGCAAAGTCGCGCGCCGGCTCAAACAGCCTGCAGAAACTGGCCCCCAATCGCCGCGCCATGCTGTATTTCACGCAGCCTTCGACGCGAACCTTTCTGTCCTTCAACAGCGCCTGCCATATCCTGGGCATGCAGACCAGCGAAATCCGCAACCCGTCCATTTCCTCCGAGGTAAAGGGAGAAACCTTCGAGGACAGCATCCGGACCTTCAGTTCCTACGCGGACGTGATCATCATGCGCACGCCGGAAGGGGGCAAAGCGGCGCGCGCCGCCGAACTGATGGACAGCATCCCCCGTCCCGTTCCGGTAATCAACGCCGGCAGCGGACCGGACCAGCATCCGACCCAGTCGCTGCTGGATATCTATACGCTGGAGCGCAGTTTCGAACACCGCGGCGGAATCGACGGCAAGACCATAGCGATGATGGGCGACCTGCGACGCGGCCGGACCGTGCGCTCGCTCAGCTACCTGATGAAGAACTACAAAGACGTCCAATTGCGGTTTGTGGCGCCCCCGGGATTCGAGATCGGGCAGGACATCCTGGAACACCTTGACAGCCACAGGGTGGCTTACGAATCGACCAGTTCCCTTGCTGATGTCCTGGATGATCTGGACGCCTTGTACCTCACCCGGCTGCAGTGGGAATATGACGACGAAGATGAGACCATTGGCACCGATTACGCCTCTTACGCTATCGGTCCCGAGCAGCTCGCCAAATTTCCGGCCGAGGCGATAGTCATGCATCCGCTTCCGCGAGGCCCCGAGCTTGACCCCGCGGTCGACAACGACCCCCGCGTCATGTACTGGCGCCAGGAGCGCAACGGCATGTGGATGCGGGTCGCCCTGCTGGCAATGATTTTCGGGCTGGATCGAGAACTCGAAGTGAAATTATCTTGATAAAAAAATTTAGTATATCTCTTATTATATTGATATCATTAATAGTTCTGATATCCTCTTTTTCTTTCCTTTGGATCCGCAGCAGTAATATTCCTCAGCGTGGCGGGTCAGCAGGCGAAGTCATGTCCCTGCCGGTACTGGAGTCGCCGGTTACCGTCAAGCGAGATCTCAACGGCGTTCCTTACATCTACGCGCAAACATTGGCCGACGCGATTCGCATTCAAGGCTACCTGACTGCGCAGGACCGACTCACGCAGTTGCTTCTCACCCGCGAAGCAGCCAACGGCAGGCTTGCCCAAACACTGGGGCCCATCGGGGTGTCCACCGATGTGATGGTTCGCGTGCTGGAAATCACCCGGCTGGCGAAGCGCTTCGCCGACAACCTGGAATCACCCAGCCGTGAACTTCATGAATGGTACCTTGAAGGTATCAATGCCTACCTGGCCAGGAAACCGGCGGAATTTCCGCTTCTGGTGCGCTTGATGGGAGACTCGCCTGCGCCTTATACCCTTGAGGACATCTGCGGCCATTATCTGCTTCAGGCCTACGATCTGACGGAAAACTGGCGGTCGGAATGGCTGGCCCAGGAACTGGTGGACCGGTTGGGTCGGACCAAGGCCTCGGAGATTTCGCTCTTGAGTTATAACCCGGACGACGGCAGCCAATGGGCGTCGCAATACGAATTTGCGCATGACCGGCCGCGGCCGTTTCCCGAAGAGGCCGCACTCCGGCCCGCCAAACCGGCCGGGGGCTCGAACAGCTGGGTCATGTCCGGAGATCGGTCTGCGCGAGGCGCGCCGATACTGGCGAACGACCCGCACCTGGATGCCCGGCGGCTGCCAGGCATCTGGTATCCCGTCGCGCTGATCACGCCTGATTGGCGGGCCGTGGGCGTTGCAGGCGTGGGTTGGCCCGGACTGGCAGTCGGGAGATCCAGTCATATCGCATGGGGAGTCACTAACTCCGCGGCTGATATTTCGGACCTTTTCATCGAAGAGGAAGACCCCGAACGCGACGGGCATTATCTGGAAGGCGAACGCTCCGTGCCGTTTACGATTGTCAACGAAACCATACGGATACGCGATCGGGACGCTCCGGGAGGGTATCGTGAGCGTCCACTTGAGATTCGTCATACGCGCCGAGGGCCTGTGGTCTCCGACTTCCTGCTCAGGGACCACAGCGGACGCACGGTTTCCTTGCGTTGGAGCGTGGCGGAGATCCTGGGGCGCCAGATCGGGGTTGATCGCCTGATGCTGTCCCGCGATGTGTTCGAGGCGGGCGAGGCGATCCGTGACATTGTCGGGGCGCTGAACTACAACGTGGCCGATACTCGGGGCAACATCGCCCACTTTACGTCCGGGCGTATTCCCGTTCGGCGCCTGGGCGACGGAGCGATTCCCCTGCGGGTCGAGGACGCGCAGGACAACTGGTTGGGTTGGGTGCCTTTCGAGGAGGCGCCCTCGGTGGTGAACCCGGCGCGCGGCTGGGTGGGCAACGCCAATCACCGCACCGTGCGAGGCGATTTTGACGGTGTCTGGAGCAGTTACTCGGCCCCGTCCTGGCGTTACCGGCGGATGCTGGAACTCTTCGACAATGACCAGGTGCTAACTGCAGAAGATCATTGGGCGGCCATCATCGACACCCGGAATACCCTTGCCCAGGCCCTTGCGCCCATCCTGGTCGATTCACTGGAGAGCGACCCTGAATTGCAGGCTACAGGAACCATTCTGCGTGAGTGGAACTACTATGATGATGCGGACCTGGCGGCGCCGGCCCTGTTTCAGGTAATGATCCGCAAATTGATCCATGCGATCTTCGCCGATGAAATGGGAGGGTTCGTGCATGGTTACGAAGGTTCTCCATCTTTCTGGCAGGAACGCGTGCATAGAATGCTTGTTGCCGGCGAGTCGGACTGGTTCGATGACATTTCGACGCCGGAGCGCGAAAGCCTGGACGACCTGGTAGGAGAGGCCGCCCGCGGCGCCTGGTCGGAGCTGTCGGAACGCCTGGGTAAGGATCCGAGAGACTGGCGCTGGGGCGATCTCAGCTCCACTCGGTTCTCAAGCCCCGCACCCGTGCCGGGAGACTTCCTCAACCGCTTGCTTGGCGGCGGCGAGTTCCCGCGTACCGGGTCATCCGAAACCCTGTGGGGATCCTACGGAAATCCCTATTTCGGCGCCAGCGCCATCGATTCCTTGCGGTTTGTGGCCGACCTGGGCGATCCGGACAAGGTGATGGCTGTCGTTCCCGGGGGCGTCAGCGGACGGCTGTTTGATCCGCATCTCAATGACCAGCTGCCGATGTGGCTGTCAGGAGAAATCAACTACTGGTGGTTCTCCGATGAAGCAATCAATTCCAATACTGAGCAGGAGCTTACCTTTGCACCCTGAGATCCAGCCACGCGTTTGCGCTGGACACGCGCCGGCGCAGGAACGGCAGGCCCGCCTGGACGCGCGTTCTCAGGAAGTTTGCCCATGCTGAGAAGAATCCTTCTGGCCCTGGCCGCTCTTGTGGTGCTGTTCGCCCTGGCCTTGGCAATCGGTCTTGCCTGGCTCCAGAGCAGCAATATCCCGGACCGCGGCCGCGATATTGAACATCCGATGGTCCTCGGCATGCTGGACGCCGAAGTCACGGTAAAACGGGACCGCCAGGGAATACCCTACATCTATGCAGAGTCGCTGGCCGACGTGATCCGCATTCAGGGCTTCGTCACCGCTCAGGACCGCCTTTCGCAGATGCTGCTGACGCGTGAACTGATTCATGGCAGGCTCGCCGAGCAGATAGGCCAGGCGGGCGTCGGCAACGACACCCTGATGCGCGTCATCGGAACGAGCCGCATGGGGAGGGTGTGGGCCGAGCAAATGGCCTCACCGAGCCGGGAATTGCATGAGTGGTACCTGCAGGGCGTGAACGCCTATATCGCAACGCAATCGGAAGAATTCCCCCTGGCGGTCAGGCTTGCGCCCGAACCTCCGGCGCCGTTCACCGTTGAAGACATGACCACGCAATACCTGTTCCTTGCCATCAACAGCACCGGCAACTGGCGCACGGAACTGCTCAGCCAGGCACTGGTGGATCACCTGGGTTCCGAACGGGCCGCGGAGATATCCATGCTTACCGTCAACCCGGACGATGGCAGCGAATGGGCCTCGGATTACAGCCTGGCCGAAAATGCCATGCCGGTGGGCGCGCCGGAGACCTTTCCGCAGCTACCTGATCCGGCAGACGGCTCGAACAGCTGGGCCACGTCCGGGCCGCGTTCCTCCGGCGGCGCCCCCATCGTGGCCAATGACCCGCACATTGACGCGCGCCGCCTGCCCGGGATCTGGCATCCCGTTGGCCTGATCACTCCCCAGTGGCGGGCGGTCGGGGCCGCGGGCACCGGAACGCCCGGATTGGGGGCAGGGCGCTCGAACTTTGTTGCCTGGGGCGTAACCAACGCGTACTCGGATGTCGCGGACCTGTTCATCGAACGGGACGACCCGCAAAAGCCCGGGAATTACCTTCAGGGCGAAGAATCGATTCCGTACCAGGTAGTAGAGGAAGTCATCCGGGTTCGGGACCGGAGAGCGGCGGGAGGTTACCGGGAACTGCCTTTGACAATTCGGTACACCCGCCGGGGGCCGGTCATTTCGGACCATGGGCTCACCGGCGACGATGGCCGCGTGTATTCGTTGCGCTGGAGCGTAGCGGAGAACATCGGCCCGCAGGTAGGAATCGAGCGGGTAATGCTGGCGCGCGACACCCTGGAAGCCGGGGAGATCATCAGCGAAATCAACGCCCCCTTTAATTACACCGTGGGAGACACGAAGGGCAATATCGCGCATTTCACGGCGGGCCACGTTCCGGTGCGGCGCCGGGGTGACGGCTCATTGCCGGTGCCGGTCGTGGATTCGATCGACGACTGGCAGGGTTTCGTGCCGTTCGCGCAGGCACCCGGTTCTCTCAATCCTCAACGCGGCTGGGTGGGCAATGCGAACCATCGTACGGTCAGTGGCGATTTTCGCGGCCACTGGACCAGCTACACGGCGGCTTCCTGGCGTTATCGGCGCATGAAGGAACTGTTCGACGGCGAGCATGTGCTGTCCGCCGAAGACCATTGGGCGGCGATCGTCGATACGCTCAACCCCATGGCCCGCAGCCTCACGCCATTGTTCATAGAGGCCCTGGAGGTCGACCCCGAGACCCGGGCCGCCGCCGATATCCTGCGTGGCTGGAACTACCTGGACGAACCGGACAAAGCCGGCGCGGCACTGTTCCAGGCCATCATGCAGGACCTGGTGCTACAGGTATTCCAGGACGAGCTGGGCGGTCAGCTGGTTCGCCAATACGCGTCGGACATCTATTACTGGCAGGAGCGCCTGCACCGGATGTTGCTCGCCGGGAAGTCGCAATGGTTTGACAACCGGCGAACCGAAGCGATCGAAGACCGCGGCGAAATGATCCGCGCAGCGGCCCGCCGCGCCTGGTTGGTGCTGACATTACGGTTGGGAGAGGATCCTCAAGCCTGGCAATGGGGAAACCTGAGCCGCCTGAAGATCCACAATCCCTGGGTACCCGGCGAGTTGGCGGATCGTCTGTTGGGCGGCGGTGACTATCCCGGCCGCGGATCCGGTGAGACGCTGGGACGCGCGCGCTTTCCGGGCCTGGGCAACTTCAATCCCCGGGTGATCGATTCATTGAGATTCGTGGCGGACCTGGGCGACGAGGACAAGGTCATGGCGGTGATTCCGGGCGGTGTCAGCTCGCGGCTGTTCGACCCGCACCTCAACGACCAGCTTCCAACCTGGCTTTCGGGCGAAATCGGCTACTGGTGGTTCTCCGACCGGGCAATTGCCGCCGACACCGAAATGGAAATGAGTTTCAAACCATGAATCGACTTCTGAGACTGGCCGCAGCCACTGCAGCCTTTTCCGCATTCTCCGTCGCGCACGGTCAGGAACCGCAAGGCGCTCCGCTGTGCGACACGGGCCTCTATGAAATTCGAGTGGATTTTGAGGGTGCGCGGGCGAATGCCTGCCGTGTATTCAATGAGCGCGGCGTAATTCTGACCATAGAGCCCGAGGACGCTCCCCCGATCAATGCAAGCCCCTGGTACGGGTTCCATATTCGTCCCAGTAAGGCTGATGAACAAGGCACGATCGTGGTGACCCTGCGCTACACCTCAAGCCGGCACCGCTATTGGCCGAAGATCAGCAGCGACGGCAGTGATTGGGCTCGCCTGCCGGAACGGAACTGGCTCGCCCACGAGGACGGGCGGGTCACGATGGAGCTGCAACCCGGGGCGGACGGCCTGTTCGTGTCCGCACAGGAAAACCTGGGGCTGGACTTCTACGAGACGTGGCGCAAAAGAATGGCTGATCGCTATCCCGACCTCAAGTGGCGCAGCATTGGAGAAACCGAAGGCGGCCGTTCGATACAAGCCGCCCAGACCGATCCGCAGGCTCCCCGCTACCTGCTCCTGCTGGGCCGGCAGCATCCACCCGAAGTTCCCGGAGCGCTGATGTTCACCGCCTTTGCCGAACGGTTGTTGCAGGATCGCGCCAGGGCCTGCGCGGACGCGGCCTCAGGCAAGTGCAGCTTCTATCGCGAACACAGCCTCGTGGTCATACCCAACCTCAATCCCGACGGAGTCGCCGCGGGTCATTGGCGGCACAACCTGGGCGGCACCGACCTCAATCGCGATTGGGGATCGTTCAGGCAGAAGGAAACCCGGGCGGTAAGGGACCTGGTGGACGGCCTGCAGGAGCAGGGCAGGGAAATAGCCCTGATGCTTGATTTTCATGGCACCTGGCGCAACGTTTTCTATGTTCCCACGCTGAAGGACGCGACCCGTCCACCGGCTCTTGCCTCCCGCTGGCTGCGCCTGGCCAGGGCCAGCGGCTCGGTATACGAATTCGAAAGAGCGCCGCGCCCTTCGAAGGAAACCGCCATCGCGAAGAATTACTTCTATCGCCGCTTCGGGGTGCCTTCCATCACCGTGGAAACAGGTGACGACACGGACCGGGCTGAAATCACCGCTACCGCCGGCGTACTTGCGGACTCCCTGGTGACCGTTCTGGGTGGCGGCGACGGGGCGCTGGCTGCCCGCCGTGGCGCCCAATGCCCGGATTTCTTCTGTTATCTCGTCGAAGCCAACAAGGCTTCATTGGTGATGCTGCTGGAGGAACGCCTGATTGACCGCCGGCAGGCGGAAACCATTGCGGGCGGGATCATTCAACTGCAAGCCGAGCAGGAAGCCGAGGGCGCAGCGAGAACACCCAATTACCTTCCCTTCGAAGAACGCCTGATTGAGCTTGCGGGCGAGAGTGTCAGCGACCTGCACCTGGGGCGCTCGCGACAGGACCTCCACGGCGCCACTCGCCGCATGCTGATCCGCGACCGATGGCTGGAGCTGGCGGCAGGCGCACTGCGTTCGCGCGCTGCGCTGCTGAAGCTCGCGGAACAGGAGGCCGGCACACCGATCCCGGCCTACACCCATGGCGTGCAGGCGCAGCCGACCACGCTGGGGCACTACCTGCTGGCGTTCTCCGCCAATCTTGAGCGCGACGTCCAGCGCTATCGCGAGGGCTACGCCCGCATGAACCTGAGCCCGCTGGGCTCCGCGGCGCTCGGCACCTCGGGTTTCGCCTTGAACCGGCCACGCCTGGCGGAACTCCTGGGTTTCGCGGGGCCGGAAGACAACAGCTACGACGCCAACCTGGTTTCGTCCGGGGACCTGAGAAGGGAGCTTGCCGGCATTCTGGCGCTTTCGGCCGTCCCGATCGGCCAGCTGGTCGAGAACCTGCACACTCAGTACCACAACCCCCGGCCGTGGATTTTGCTGGACCGGTCCGCTGTTGGCATCAGCACGATCATGCCGCAGAAACGCAACCCACGGCCCCTGGACCGCGTGCGGAGCCAGGCCAGCATTGTGCTGGGCAGCGCGCAAACCCAGCTGCTGCTGGCGCACAACACCAATACCGGGATGCACGATTACCGCGAAGCCACTCCAATCCTCGAGCTGTCTGAAGAAGGTGAACTGATGTACCGTCGGTACGCTCGCCTGATCGGGCTGCTCCGCGTGGACCGTGAACGGGCGCTCGAAGAATTGCGGCGCGGTTTTTCCACCATGACGGAAGTTGCGGACATGCTGGTCCGCGAGGCCTGGCTGCCGTTTCGCACCGCTCATGGATACGCCTCGGCCCTTACGGACTACGCGCGCGCTAAGCAGCGGCGCGCTCGCTCGCTGTCGGACGAGGAGTTTCGAGAAATCTACCGGGAGGTGACGGGCAAACCGCTGCCGGTTCCGGTCAATACTGTTCGCCGGGCGATGGATCCCGCCTCAATGCTTGCGGCACGCAAGGGCCTGGGCGGGCCGCAACCGACGGAGGTGGCCCGGATGCTTGGCGATCACCGGGAATCCCTGGCGCGCGACCAGGCGTGGCTGGACGGTGCCAACAAGGAACTTCTCGAGGCGTCACTGGGACTGCAAGCAGCATTTGCGGATCTGGCGCCGGCCGACAAATAGTTTTGTAAACAGGCCACAAGGATATAGAATTGTTGGGTTTTCCCCAGGGGTAGGAATCATGCTGAAATGCAGATCTTTGGCCGCAGTGTCGGCGTCTTCCTTGTTTCTCGCCGGCAGCGTCACGGGCTTCGCCCAGGACACTGCAGTAGGTAACGGCGAAGAGCAGGAAATGGAGGAAATCGTCGTTACCGGCAGCCACATCAAGGGCGCCAACATTACGGGTGCCTTGCCGGTTTCCGTTATCGGCGCCGAAGAGATCGAAGCCATGGGCGTGGATTCCGGCGATGAATTGTTGCAATTCGTGCCCGAGCAGGGTCAGAACTTTTTCAACGAGGCCGAGAACATCAGCGGCGGCGTGAATTCCGCCCGCGGCGACATCGGCGCCTTCAACCTGCGCAGCCTGGGTACCGGGAACACACTGGTGCTGTTCAACGGCCGCCGGGTCGTGAACGCCGCGAGTTATCAGACCGAGGAAGTCGGCGGCAGTTTTGTCCCCGTAAACACGGCAAACACGCAGACGATTCCAATTTACGGCATGGACCGGGTTGAAATCCTGAAGGACGGGGCATCGGCGCTTTACGGCGCGGACGCCGTGGCCGGTGTGGTCAATTACGTCGTCAGAAAGGACATCGACCGTTTGCGGGTCTATTTGCGCTACGGAGCGTACGACCACGTGAGCCGGGACACGCAACGCATTGCGCTGGAATGGGGCGATTTCTTCAATGGAGAGCGAACCCATGTCGGCGTCCTGGCCAACTACTACGTTCGTGATCGCATCAGCGCACACGAAGACGAGCGCTGGGCCGACGCCGACTTCCGCCGGCGGGTGCCGGCCGACTCGCCCTGGGCCGGCGATACGCGATTCCGTAACAACAGCGCCAACTCCCTGTATGGCCAGTACGACGTTCGCTCCAGCGCCCGCAGTACCGGTTTGCGCAACGTGCTCACCGACGGCAGCGGAGAATTCGAAACCTATCCGGCAGGAGACCCCCGCTGCCAATGGGACCTGGGTTACGGCACCTGCGGCGGCATAGACGGTCAGGGCACGTATCGCCGCAACCTCAATGCAACCCGCGATCTTTCTTCCGACCTCAAGCGGGGCAACATCTTCGTCTTTGTCAACCATGAGTTTGAGAACGGCATGGAGAGCTTCTCGGAGCTGCTGTATTACATGTCGGACACACATCTCTTTCGGCATGCTTCGGCTTCTTTCAGCACCGTCAAGCTGAGAGTCGCCGCCGACAATTACTACAACCCGTTCGGACCGTGCGGTTCGCCCAACCGCCTGCCCGATTCGGTTCTGCCAAGCCAGGTCCCATGCGAGGGACTGGAGTTGGAGATCGACAACTACCGGTACCACCAATTTCCCCGTGTCGTTGAGAACGACGGCAACGTTTATCGAGTGCTCCAGGGTCTGCGCGGCCAGGCCGGCAAGTGGGACTGGGAAGCGGCGGCGGTGTGGTCGCGGGCCGAGAAGGACGACCTGACACGCAACCGGGTCTCCAATCTGCTCATGGCGGAAGCCCTGTCGGACCCGACTCCGGCGGCGTACAACCCTTTCAGCGGCGGAGTGGACAGCAATATCGAGCGCGCCCTGGTGGATGTCTACCGCAACAGCGCAACGACACTGGCAATGGGAGATTTCCAGGTCTCCACGCCGGAATTGTTTAATCTGCCCTGGGGCCCCGCGGGTGGTGTGGCCGGTGTGGAGTTTCGCCGCGAGACCTTCGAGGATGACCGCGATCCCCGGCTCGATGGAACACACGTCTTCACGGATTTTCAGGGCGACACCTATCCCTACGTTTCCGACGTGGTCAATTCCAGTCCCACGCCGGACAACTCCGGCAGCCGCAACGTAACTTCCGTGTTTACCGAGTTGCAATTGCCGCTGATGAACAATATCGACCTGCAGTTGGCGGCCCGTTACGAGAACTTCTCCGACGTGGGAAGTTCGGTCGTGGGCAAATTTGCGGCAGGCTGGCAGATTGCGCCGACCGTGCTGCTGCGCGGCTCCTGGTCGCAGGCCTTCCGGGCGCCCAACCTGATCACCATCAACGAAGTCATCGTGGCGCGGCAGAACACCCGCACCGACTTCGCCTGCTTCTACGCCGCCAATAACGGCGGCGACCCGGAGCAGGACACGCTGGACTGCAGGAACAGCACCCAGCGCGTTGCGCAGGGCAGCAAACTGCTCGATCCCGAGGAATCCGACAACTATTCCTTCGGGATCGCCGTTCAGCCCCTGGATACGCTCACGATCACGCTGGACTGGTGGTCCATCGAAAAGGAAGACACGATCGGGCTGTTGGGCGAGGAGAACCACACGGTGCTGGACCTGCTGCTGCGCCTGCAGAATGGTGCGGGCAATTGCAGCGGCTCAGTCGGAAACCCGGCCGTGGTGCGCGAAGCGGGTCTGGAACCCGACGAAGCGGCGATATATGAGGCTGCGGGAATCTGCCCAGCCGGCCTGATTCGCTACATCGACGACAAGTACACCAACCTGGATACACGGACACTGAAGGGCTGGGACGCAAGTATTCGCTATTTCCTGGAAACCCCTGCCGGTGATTTCAGCCTGACCTATCTCGCCTCATTCCTGACCAAGTTCGACCAGGTTCCCGGCGGCACGGCGGCCGAATTGCTTGCGGCGAAGGAAGACGGCGTCATTCCCGCCAGCATTCCTGTTTCCGGGTTCGATGACCTGCTGCATAAGGACGGCAACCAGAAGGTCAGGCAAACACTGTTCCTTTCCTGGCGCCGTGACCCCTTGCGGGTATCGATATCGGGTCGGCATCTGGGAGATTTCTACCAGAATTCGCTGACCCTCGACGACGGCACCCAGTACTGGATTCCGTCGGTAACGACCTGGAATGGCACCTTCGACTACAACTGGGATATGTACGATCGCGACTGGCGTTTGAGATTCGGAGTCAACAACATGTTCGACAAGCGCGCGCCGCTTGCGGACCGGTATTTCGGGTTTTTTGCCGACGCCCATCAGGGCATCGAGTACGGGCGAAACTACTACCTGCAGCTTCGAATGACGCAGGGTGACTGAGTTCAGCTGCCTGCTGCGATAGCGTCAGCAACCAGGTCCACGAAGTCGGCTTCGGAGCGCGCTTGCTGCGCCACGCGGGCCGGCACCGAGTAGCCGTGCTCCCTGGCCAATTGAGCGTATAAGGGACGACGGTGCGCAATGAGCCTTGGGAACGCCCACAGCGTAAAGTCGTCCGGCCTGGCCTTGCTCATATCGTCCAGTCTGTACTCGGCCAGGAATTCGGGAAGACTGCGGTTGAGGAAGTCGGGTGAGTAGTACATCGGTTTGGGGTCGCGGCGCGCCCGCTCCACCAGTTTTTCCTCATCTTCGGCGGAGGCTTCCAGGTAGAGAATTACCGTGTGCCGGACCAGCGTTTTCAGGGCGTCGGCATCGCCCAACTCGCAGATGCTGCCGCCGGCGTCGTTCACAAAATGCTTGTAACCGTAAATTCGCTCGGCTTTCTCGATAAACGAAGCGACGTCGCGCATGGCCCGGGATTCCGCGTCGCGGTGCAGTTCCTGGCGCCGCCGAAACTCCTTGAGCAACAGTCCGCCTTGTTCGGAATCGCCCAGCTTGCCGAGGAACGTGGAGATCGGCCTGAGATTCTGCACGGTGATATTGCTCTCGATGTAAATCGAGTCGCTGCGCAACAAGTCCCGCAAAAACGGCACTTCCATGGCGCGGAGCTTGATATTGTCCAGGATCGGCTCGCGCAGGTACTGGGTGCCGATCCGGTAGTCCCCCGAGTAAATGAACCAACGCGTGGCCGGAAGGCGATTGGCCAGCACGGTTTTGCCCACGCCGGACATCCCCATCAGCGTTACGGACTTCCTCCGCGCTTTACGAAACTCATCGGCCGACATTCGCATGGCGCGATTGTATGCCGTTGACGGGGAGGAGGGGCTTCGGACCCGGGTCAAGTGTGTGGCGTAGATGGCGCCCTGGATTAGAATGTCGCCTCTTTTTCTTATTCCGGGAGGATCAATATGAGCATCGAGAAAGGGCAGGCAATGCCACAAGGCGGATTCGGCATCATGACGGGCAGCGGTCCCGGGCACATTTCCGCCGGCGACCTGTTCAAAGGGAAGAAAGTCGTCCTGTTTTCGGTTCCGGGAGCGTTCACTCCGACATGCTCCAATGAGCATCTTCCAGGCTACGTCAATAACGCCGATGCCCTGCATGCCAAGGGTATTGACCAGATCGCCTGCATGGCGGTCAACGACGTATTCGTGATGGATGCCTGGGGCCGCGCCGGCGGCGCAGGAGACTCCGTAATGATGCTGGCCGACGGCAACGGAGACTACACCCGGGCGCTGGGACTTGAACTGGACGCCTCGGGATTTGGAATGGGAATGCGTGGCCAGAGATTCTCCATAGTCGTGGAGGACGGAGTGGTTACCGAACTGAACGTGGAAGAGGGCGGTGGACTGAGCTGTTCTTCGGCTGAAGCGGCGCTGGAACAGCTTTGAGTCCGGACCTACCGGGCACCCAGCGGCAGGTACTGCTTCGCCGCTTCCCCGAAGGCGTACCCGAGACTTCGGACTTTGAGCTGTCCGAAGGACCGATCGAAAGGCCGGCGGACGGAGAATTTCTCTCCCGCACGCTGTACCTGTCACTCGATCCCTATCTGCGCGGGGTCATTTCCGGGCGTCACCTGTACGCGGAAAAAGTAGGCCCCGGGAGCGTAATGCCCGGACGCACGGTTGCGCAGGTCGTGGAATCGCGTCATCCGGATTTCTCTCCGGGCGACATCGCGGTCTGCTCCAATGGCTGGCAGGAATACGGTCTCAGCACCGGCGCGATCGATTTGCGCAAGCTGGATCCGGACGCGGCGCCCGTCAGCACGGCGATCGGGATACTCGGGATGCCGGGACTGACTGCCTGGGCGGGTCTGCTGCATCTGGGCGAGCCCATGCCCGGCGAGACCGTCCTGGTTTCGGCGGCATGCGGCCCGGTGGGTTGCATGGTCGGGCAGCTGGCGCGAATTGCCGGCTGCCGTGCGGTAGGGATTGCCGGCGGTCCGGAGAAGTGCGGGATCGTGACCGAAGAGTTCGGCTTTGAGGAATGTGTCGATTACAAGACCGGGGACCTGGGCGAGAACCTGAAACAAGCCTGTCCCGACGGAATCGATATCTATTTCGATAACGTGGGAGGAGACGTTCTGACCGCGGCGATGGGCCAGCTGGCCCTGGGCGCGCGCGTTGTGCTGTGCGGCATGATGAGCGGTTACAACAACACCGGGCCTCCGCCGCCGGGCCCCAGCCTGATTCCCCTGGTAATGGCCCGGGCCACGGTCCGCGGCCTGGTGGTGTATGACCACGAGGACAAGCAGCAGGACTTTCTGCGGGCCTGCACTCGCTGGCTCAAGGAAGGCCGGATTCGTTATCGCGAGGATGTTGCGGAGGGCATAGAGATGGCCCCGGATGCGTTCTGCCGGCTCATGCGCGGCAAGAACGTGGGTAAGGCCCTGGTGCGCTTCGCTTGACGCCTGCGGGCCTGCAGCAGGAGCTGCTTACGTTCTGGTTCGAGGATTCCGGACCGGAATTCTGGTTTGCAAAAAACGACGAGTTCGATCAAACCATCCGCCGGCGTTTCCTTGCCGATTGCCAGGCCGCAGCTCAGGGAAGGTACGATCAGTGGCGGGACAGCGGGACGGGTTGCGTAGCCTTATGCCTGCTTCTGGACCAGTTTCCGCGAAACCTGTTCCGGGACGACGCCCGCGCCTTCGCCACTGACGGGCAGGCCCTTGAGATAGCCCGGCACGCGGTGGATTCGGGCCTGGATCTTCAAGACGGCGTCACGCGGGAAATGCGCAAGTTCCTGTACCTGCCCTTCGAGCACAGCGAGGACCTTGGGGACCAGCGGCTTTGTCTGAAGCTAATGGCAGAACGCCTGGACCCCGTCGGCGAAGACGTGGAATGGGCCCGCAAACACCTGGTGATCATCGAGCGCTTCGGACGCTTCCCGCACCGCAACGAAGCGCTGGGGCGCAGATCAACGCCCGAAGAACTGGAATTCCTAAAGGAGCCCGACTCCAGCTTCTAACCCCCCTGGGAACGAGAGCTCCCAGCCCTCGACGCCGGAAACGGGCAGTTGTTTTCCTTTTCCACCAGGTCGAAGGTAAACAGCATCTTGGCCATGCCGGTCAGCACCGCCATGACCATGCCCAGTTCCATGATCTCCGCCGGATCGAAGTGCTTCTTCAGCCTCTCGTGCAAGGCGGCATCCAGTGTGCCGGAAGGATTGGTCAGCACCATCTGATCGGCAAGCGCCAGTGCGGCCCGCTCGCGTTCGGAGAACGGGCCACTTTCGTATTCGTCCAGCTGGTCGATCTGCTCCTGGGCCACCCCCGCTTCCAGCGCATCGGGACGATTGCCCTGGTTGCAGAAACGGCAGCCGTGGGTGGTGGAAAGGCGCAAGCGGGCCAGTTCCTTGATGACCCGCTCAACCCGGCCGCTGCGGAACAAGCGCTCATAGAACTCTCCGTACCAGTCGTACAGCTCCGGTGCATGCGCCATGACCTCAAACCAGGTGGCATCCCCGCGCAGGGCCATGGACCGTTCCCAGCCACGCCGGATATGCTCCGGCATGTCCTCCGGAGCGATGCGCGGCAATTGAGGTTGCGGCATTGACTACCCGAAAAGCGGAACGGCAATGCCCTGGAGGGTATGCATGAGGTTGCCTACGGCTTCCGCGGCTGCCGGGGCGCCGGGTTTGAAGATTCCCAGGAAGGCTTCCACAATCAAACCGGCCCAGATCCCAAACACCCAGGGCCGCACCCGATGGATGCTGCGCTTCATCGCGTCGTCCTGCTCTTCGGTAATCGAGCCCTGGCTCAGCGCTCTGACGCCGGCGATGAACCCGGGAATAAAGAGCCGAATCATGACGCCGCACAGAACCAGGAGCGCAAAAATGATCAGCTTGGGTGCGAGCCAGGGCGCGCTGTCCAGCCGTCCGGTGGAGACGGACCACCAAACGGAAGCCACGATAGCGAAAATAAGGAACCAGCGGAACCACAGATCCAGCTTGGTCAGCATGGGCATGAAGCTGGCGTTGTGCTTGAAATGCATGATCAGCAGCACGGTAAACCAGACCGGGCCCAGCACGACGATCATTACATATTGCCAAAGCGGATGAGATACGCCTACGTATTCCGAGAGAATGCCCCCCACGGTGAGCATCATGCTAAGACACAGGCGCGGCAAGAGGTCGATCCACAGCATGATGCGCGATGCCATGAACCTCTGGTCCGGAGTGTTCGAGCGGTTGAGAATCATTCGGGTGGAATAAAACACGCCGATGTCGCCCCCCAGCCAGTAAGCAAACAGCACCAAGTGAAGAATCAGCCAGATCGTGTGGCCGAGATCGCCTTCAGCTCCAGTCATGAGCATTCCCTCCAATAATCCGGCGCATAGTCTAACGCTACTTGGGAACGAGGGCTTCCGGCCCTCGACGCCGGGAGCGAGAAAATCCTGTCCTCGTCGAGGGCCGGAAGCCCTCGTTCCCAGGAGACGGCCGCGCGTCGGACGGGTTAGAATTCGCCGTTCCCGATCGACAGCGGAGAGTTCGCGGCAAGATGCGCAAGATCATGGTTACGCTCAAACGCGTCGTGGACTACAACGTCCGCGTGCGGGTCAAGCCCGACGGCAGCGGCATGGCTACCGAGGGCCTGAAGATGAGCATCAACCCGTTCGACGAGATCGCCCTGGAAGAAGCACTTCGGATGCGCGAACGCGGCGAGGCCGGCGAAATTCTGGCGGTCACGATTGGCGGCGACGAATGCCAGCAACAGCTTCGCACCGGGCTGGCGATGGGAGCCGACCGCGCGCTACTGGTCAAGAGCGAAGGTGACGTGGAGCCGCTGGCGGTCGCCGGCATTCTGCTGGAAATCGTTCGGCGCGAGGAGCCCGATATCGTCATCATGGGTAAGCAGGCGATCGATGACGACTGCAGCCAGACCGGCCAGATGCTCGCCACGCTCTGGGGGCGCCCGCAGGCCACGTTCGCATCTGAAGTGCAATTGAACGGCGATACCGCCCGCGTAACCCGCGAGGTGGATGCGGGCCTGGAGGTGCTTGAAGTCGACTTGCCTGCGGTCATCACGACCGACCTGCGACTGAACGAACCCCGCTATATCAAGCTGCCGGACATCATGAAAGCCCGGCGCAAACCGCTGGAAACGCTGTCGGCCGACGAGCTCGGCCTGGCCGCGCCGCCGCGGCTTGAACCGGTGGCTTACGAACCGCCCGAACAGCGCCAGAAGGGCGTAGTGGTTGAAGATGTGCCCGCCCTGGTGGGAATGCTGCGGGAACGTGGATTCCTGGGCTGAGGTGATCGTATGAACAGAGTGTTGGTCGTAGCCGAACACGATGGACAGGACCTGCATGCGGGTGTTGCGAGAGTCGCCAATTGCGCCCTTTCGATCAATCCGCAGGGCGTGGATGTCGCGGTCCTTGGGCAGGATTGCGACGGCATTGCACAACAAGCCGCGCGTATAGCCGGCGTGGCGCGTGTTCTGTGCGTGGATCGCCCGGAGAACGCCAATCCCGTCGCTGCGATCCAGGCGGTGCAGCTGGCTGCGCTGGCAGGCGAGGGCTACAGCCACGTTCTGGGCCCCTCCACGACCTTCGGCAAGGACCTGATGCCGCGCCTTGCCGCATTGCTGGGCGCCCCCCAGGTCAGCGACATCATGAGCGTGGAAGGCGAACAGCGGTTCAAGCGCCCGATTTATGCGGGAAACGGCGTGCTTACCGTCGAAGCGCCCGCGGATCACATCGTTGTCGCCACGGCCCGGCTGGCCTCCTGGCCGGCCGCCGACGAAGGAAGCCAGGGAACTGTCGAGAACGTGCAACTGGACGTCGAGTTGCCGCAGCACACACGCTGGATCGAACTGAAGACCGGCGACTCGGAGAGGCCGGACCTGCAAAGCGCCAGTGTCGTCGTCTCCGGAGGCCGCGCGCTGGGAAGCGCCGAGAATTTCTCCCTGCTCTATGAACTGGCGGACCGGATCGGCGCCGCGGTGGGTGCATCCCGCGCCGCAGTGGACGCCGGCTACGTGTCGAATGACATGCAGGTCGGACAGACCGGCAAGATTATTGCCCCGGACTTGTATTTCGCCATCGGCATTTCCGGCGCCATACAGCACCTGACCGGGATCAAGGACGCCGGCGTGATCGTGGCGATCAACAAGGATCCCGAAGCCCCTATTTTCGAGATCGCCGACATCGGCCTGGTGGGCGACCTGTTTTCCATCGTCCCGGAAATCCAGGCCGCGGTGGAGAGTTCGTAGATGGCCGCCTTGTTGATCACGCCGTCGGAGCTGCAGTCCGCAATTGAGGCGGGCGAGGCAAGGGCGGTCGATTGCCGTTTCGACCTGATGAATCCTGCGGGCGGACGGGCGCTTTGGACCGAAAGTCACATTCCCGGCGCTCCGTATGCGGACCTCGACAGCGACCTTGCCGGGGAGACATCAGGGGGAGGCGGGCGCCATCCCTTACCGGACCCGGCGGATTTCGCAGCGACCCTCGGCAGCTGGGGAATCACTCCGGATACTTTGGTCGTCGCATATGACAACCTGGGCTGCGCCATCGCCGGGCGCTTGTGGTGGATGCTGAACTGGGTTGGACACGAGCGGGCCGGGCTGCTCGACGGTGGGCTACAGGCCTGGGAGGCGGAAAACAGGCCGCTGGAGACCACGGAACCAGCCATCCGGACAACGAATTACGCGGTAGGGGGCCATTGCCGGCCGGTCGTGAATCTGACGGAAGTGGAGCGCGCCGCGCTGAGCGGCGACATGCGCATGCTGGATGCCCGCGACGCTGCGCGCTACCAGGGCCTTTCGGAGCCATTGGATGCCCAGGCAGGCCATGTACCGGGAGCGGTCAACGCATTTTTCCGCGAGAACCTGGACGCCAATGGCAGGTTCCTTCCACCAGCCGAACTGCGCCGGCGATACCTCAGGCTGCTGGACGGCGCGGAACCGTCCGCGGCCTGCGTCATGTGCGGTTCGGGAGTTACCGCCTGCCATGACCTGTTCGCGATGGAATTGGCCGGCTTGCCCGGCGCTGCCCTCTATACCGGGTCCTGGAGCGAATGGTCCCAATCGGATACCCGGCCGGTGGCGCGCGGTTCGGAGCCCGGAGGAGTTGCGTGATGAGAATGCGAACCGAAATTGGGAACGAGGGCCTCCTGCCCTTGCCAAGACTATGCCTGGCAGTAGCCAGGAGCGCGGCCATCGTGGCGTTGACTGGAGCACTACTGATTTCCTGCACCACCGCGGGCAGCGAAAGGTCCCCTGCCGACCGACCCTCAAAATTCGCCCGCTTCCAGCACGATGCGGCAAGCTCGGACTGCTTCTTCCAGCGGAGCATCGACAACTTCGAAGTGCTCGATGAGTCCAACCTTCTGGTCTTCGACGGACGCCGTCGCACTTACCATGTCGAGGTCTCACCGCCGTCCATGAGCCTTCGCCACGCATACGGATTGCAGTTTCGTTCGACTACCGGCAGGATCTGCGGCAACCCCGGTGAGCGCTTGCAGATCAGTGACGGCTCATTCGACCGTTTCCCGATCTCGGTAACCGGCGTCTACCGGTTGGATGAAGCCACGCAAGCGGCCGTTCGAGCGCATTTCGGCCAGACGACGCCATTGCCGGTGCCTCCCGAAGACGAAGAAGCCGAAGCCATTGAGGAACTGGTTACCGACATCGAAGAAGAAGCTGCGGCCGAGCCCTCCGGCGAGAACCAGGAGAACTGAATATGGATTGCGTCATCGTGCTGTTCAACTTGAAGGAGGGCGCCGACCAAGCCGAATACCAGGCCTGGGCGCGCAGCCGCGACCTGGTGGAAGTGAACCGGCTGCCGTCGGTGGATCGGTTCAGGGTACTGCGCTCCGTTGGCCTTTTGGGCGGCACGGATGATCCGCCTTACCAGTACGTGGAGGTCATCGACCTCAACAGCATGGAGAAATTCGGCGAAGACATCCAATCGGCAGTGGTGGGCGGACTGGCAAGCGAGTTTCGCCAGTTTGCCTCCGACCCCGTGTTCATTCACTGCCAGGACCTCTAGCCTCCATAGTGGCGGAAACGAGCCCAGAAAAGGGCCGCGTTGTGCGGCGCACAGGCGGACGCTACTACGAGGAATTCCGCAAGGAGGACGTGTACGAACACTCCCCGGCCCGCACGCTGACCGAGGCCGACAACACCTGGTTCACCTTGCTGACCATGAACACCCATCCGCTGCACTTCGACAAGGAGTACGCGTCGAAGACCGAATTCGGCCGGCGCCTGATCGTGAGCACGCTCACGCTTTCGGTACTTGTGGGGATGAGCGTCTCGGACGTCAGCGAAAAGGCCATCGCCAACCTGGGCTGGACCGACGTTCGCCTTCCGCACCCGCTGTTCATCGGCGACACGCTCTACGGATCAAGCGAGGTGCTGAGCAAGAGGCCATCAAAGTCACGCGCAAACGCCGGCATCGTGAAGGTGCGCACCACGGGCCGCAATCAGCATGGGAACGTTGTTTGCGTATTTGATCGAACTGTGCTCGTGCCGCGGCGCGGGCACGGAGTGATGGATTAACCAATTTCAATCCAAACGGGAGGACGCTTAAATGAGCGACATACTTCAAGTTGACCATGTGAATTACCACGGCCGTATTGCTTACCTGAGCAAGAAGCCGGAGCGCATGGACCAGGAACGGGGCCGGGAGAGATTCACGATCACGGTTCATTCCGACGGGCACCGTACCTGCATGGCGCAAAGCGAGATCGACGACCGCCCGAGCGTCATGCGCAATGTCGCACTGACCCTGGACGAGAACTGGCACCCGCTGGACTGCTTCGTGCGCATTTCGGTCGGCGACCGATTCATGGGCAGCGGCTGGTTCCGTTTCTCGGAAGACGAGGCAGAGTGCGAAACCTACACGGCGATTGAAGGCCGTGTGTCGCAGAAGATGAGCCTGATCGAGCGTCCCCGGGCGTTTGTCGACCACGCCATCATCTGCGATTCCTGGGTATTGAGCATGTTCGACTTGAGCAAGGGGCCCGGCGTCCAGAGATTCCCTCAACTGCTGATGTCGTCACCCGACCATCGCGGCGCGACCGGCCCGCTGCTGTTCAGCATCACCCCCGCCATCGAATACGTGGGTGAAGAGAAGATCACAGTGGGCGCGGGCGAGTTCGACGCCCTGCATTTCCGGTTCGGCGAAAACGTGGGGTTGCCCAACGAACATCCCAAATACGATGTCTGGTGTACCGCCGACGGCCACTACATCTTTCTGCGCGGCGCCGTCTACGGCTACATGATGACCTACTACGAGCTCATGGACCTGGAGATCGAACATGGATAGCCGGGGTAGAAGAATACCGGGAGGGATTGCGTCCCGCCCTCCAGAGAGCACGAGACGTCCTCTCTCCCACGCCTTGATTGTGCTTGCCGGCTTTGCCAGCCTCGCAACGGCCTCCCCGGCATTCGCGCAAGGCGAGGACTCCACGCCCACGGAACGCAATGCCATGGTCCTTGCTGAACTTCTGGCGCGCGTTTACGACAACTACAACCAGGTGTATTTCGACCGTCGCATCGGCTACCCGGAAAACGAGCGCCACGACCGTATCGAAATTCGCGTCGAACGCGTCGGAGGGCCGGATTCCATGCTGATGGCCTTCCGGGAATTCGCCGGCGGAGACTATTCCGAACTTACCCGTGCGGGAGCGCTGACCCTTTCGCCGGACAACGAACGGGAGGCGACGCGCATGGAGGTCTGGGACCGGCCGGTTGAGAACCTGGAGCCGATGGCCGAAGGCGCCGGCGTTACGGCAAGACCGGATGGGCCGCCGGATTGCGTCGTCTACTGGACCCGCGAGGCCGCGCAATTCCGCGGCCAGGCTGAAGGCGAGTGCGCGGCATGGGCAAGTGAATCGGTACTGGGCGAGCAGCAGTTGTGGCTGGATGCGCCGGGTGGCCGGGATCATCCCGGGGGGACCTACGAGCTGCACGCGGCGCGCGTGATGAGTTGCTACATCGACATCCCCGGCGTGAGCGGTGGGCGTGACGAGGAATACAGGCGATACGACGGCCTCCAGGTGCACGACCGCGGCGGCGGAGCGCGCATCACCCATTCGGACGGCAGGGTGATCGGCATCCGGCTATCCCAGGTGGACTGGCCGCTCAACAACTACAGCGACGTCTTCACCCGCGACGTGCTGGTGCTCTACGTGCTGGAATACATCGGCGACGAGATCAAGTCGCTCGGCTACGTCTTTACGGAACCCACCGCCGAACGCATCGGCACCAACCTTTACTGGATGCTGTCGTACTGCTACATGGAGTCCAACAAGGTGGTCCGTCCGTTCATGTAGCCCCGGGATTTGAGGGCGAGGCGCCCTCTCTCCCAGGCTATAGCGCGCGGCCCAGCGCATGGCCGTCGGAGGTTGCGGCGAGCAGCGTCCGCGGCATGTCGCAATCGCCTACGCACACCACTTCCAGGCCTTCCGCCCTCAGCGGCGCGGCTAGTTCATCGTTGGGCGCGCGACTGCCGGACCAGGTCAGCAGGGCCAGGTCATGGATATCGGTGAAGGAACCGTTAAGCACATTACGGCAGGTTACGCGGCCTTCATCCAGCGCGGAATCAGCATGGATGTCCGAGAGGAGCAGGATCTCTACATTCGGCATGCCATACAGGCGGCGATAAATTCCCTGCCGCGTTACCAGGCCCACGTCGCTTGCGAGGCGCTCGCGGGGAGTCACGATGACCAAACGGGAGAAACGCTGCGCCAGCAATTCGGCGGCTGCGTAGGTAGCCAGCGTGTGATCCTGGTCCCATAACACCGCCGTTCCGTCAATGTTCTCGTCGGGCCGGTCCAGCATTTCGCGACTGACGTCGCGAACATCGAATACGAAATCGCGCCACACCCCGGGCCATCCGTCTGGCCACAGCATTGAGGCGCCGCCCGCCAGGACCACCACGTTCGGCTCGCATTGCCGCACGTCGTCCACACCTGCCCGGAATCCAAGGTGTACCGTGGCGCCGGCCTTGGCCGCTGCCATTTCCTGATAATCGTAGACGCTGCTGACGTTCTCGCCGCCGGGCAATTGGGCGTGGAGGTATGCCTTGCCCCCGGGTCGCTCGGATGAACCGAATACCGTCACCTCGTGGCCACGCGCGGCAGCCACCCAGCCAGCCTCCAGGCCCGCCGGACCGGCGCCCACAACCACGACGCGCCGCCCGGCACTGGTCGGAAGCGGCCAGTAGTCCACTTCGTCGGGCTGAGAGAGCCGGGGATTGTTGTCGCAAAGGATCGGCTTGCGCTCGACGATCGTGGCCCAGCAGGTATTGCAGGACACACAGTAGCGAATCTCGGACTGCCTGCCTTCCGCAGATTTCCTGACCCAGGCCGCGTCGGTGACCAGCGGCCGGCCCAGCGCCACCATCTGCGCCTTGCCGGACGACAGGATCCCTTCCGCTTCCGCCGGGTCCGTGATCAATCCCAGAGCGATGAGCGGAACATCCGGCGCGTTGGCCGCGATCTCCGCGTGCCCGTCGACATACGGCGCGCGCGGGTAACTCATGTCGGGAATGTGAGTTTCCAGCGTATGGGAATGTGAGCCGTCGCAATAGACCAGGTAGTGAAAGCCGCCGGACTCTGCCAGTCGCGCAGTAATACGCGCAGACTCCGGATGATCGATGCCTCCCCGTATCCCGTCAGTCCCCGGGAGCTTAAGACCTATTATGAAATCATTCCTACAATTACTTGTTATTATTTCTATTAGTTCTCTGACAAATCGGGTCCTGCCTTCCAGGTCGCCGCCGTATTCGTCCTCCCGTATGTTGGCTGCGGGCGACAGGAACTGATGAAACAGGTGGCCGTGCCCGGCGGACAACTCCACCCCGCTGAAGCCAGCTTCTTCCAGCCGTCGGGCGCCTTTGCCAAAGTGCTCGATTGCCTCTTGAATGCGGTGCCGGGGCATCTCCCTGGGCATGGTCCAGCTCAAGTCATCAGGCAGCGCCGATGGCGCCCAGGCCAGCTGCGAGCGGCCCGCCTCCCGGTGGCCGCGACCGGAATCCTGAAACTGCCCCAGCAGACGGCAGCCCCGGCTCTCAACGGCGTCGGCCCAGTGGGCCAGGGCATCGAGGCCGTTCGGCTCGAACAGGGCAGGGCGGTGCGACCTATCATGCCAGGGCAGCACGTTCAGCGGCTCGGTAACAATCATTCCCACCCCGCCTGCGGCTCGATTGGCGTGGTAGCGCACCAGGCGCGGATCGATCTCCTGGTTCTGTGTATAACGCGTGCTCATCGACGCGTGGACCACGCGATTGCGCACCGTTCGACCGGCCAGCGTTATCGGTTCAAGCAGAAGCGGATATTCCATGCGCCTTAAGTGGATTGGCAATTGAGCGAGGGTAGCTTAACCTTTAGGCCAGGCTCCGATACAGAACTTAAGTTGAACCCGCTCTCGTACCAGGAAATCCTCGCTCAGCAATTGTTTCCCGCGCTCCGCGATGGGGCAATGGCGATTACCGGCACGGCAAGACTGGCGCGGCGCATTCGCTTCCGCTACGGACAGTGGCGCCGGGAGGCGAATGCAAGCGTATGGCGACGGCCGGCGGTGTTCTCATGGCAGGAATGGATGCGGCGGCTGTGGGAAGAATCGCTGCTGCGTGGAGGAAAGGCCGGGGAGTCCACCTTGCTGTCGTCCCATGGTTCGCTGATGCTCTGGGAACAGGCCCTGGCAGGGGACGCGGTGGAAGGCTTCGACCTGGAGCAGAACGCCGACCTCGCCCGCAAGAGCTGGAACCTGGCGATCGAGTATGGATTGAATCTTGAACGCTTGCGTTCCGAGATTGAAGGCGAGGATGAACGGCGCTTTGCCCTATGGGTCGGACGCTTCGAGGAGCTGTGCCAGTCAGGCAGCTGGCTTGAACCTGCGGGACTTACACAGCTCCTGACACAGGATTTGATGGCTGGAGCCGTATCAACGACCGGGCCGCTCTATCTGCTCGGTCTGGACGGACCATTGCCGCCTCCGCAGACTGATCTGATTCAGGTCCTTCGCTCCGGCGGAGTTTCCGTCATGGATCCTCCTCGGGCTCCCAGGGCGGCGGAAGTTTGCCGGATCGATTACGAGACCGCTGACGAGGAGTTGCAGGCAGCAGCGAATTGGACCTGCGAGGGCAACGCAGGCGTCGTGCTTCTCGATTTTCACGAGCGGGCGCCGCGGGCGCGCCGGGCTTTGCTGGATCGAATGCAACCGGCCTGGCAGGCAAGAGGCTTTCCCCAGGATGCACCGCTGAACAGCGCCGAGGCACAGTCCCTGGCGCATGTCGGGCCGGCGGAAATGGCGCTGGATCTGCTTTGCCTGCTGCCCACGGCAATCGACTTCGAAGTTGCCAGTCGCGTATTGCGCGGCGCTTACCTGCGCGGGTCGAACAAGGAAGCCGGCGCCCGTGCGCGTCTTGAGCGCAGGATACGGGAAAGACTGGTAGGCGGCGAAATTACGCGTACCCAGTTGATGGCCCGGGCAGGGGCCCGGGTAGAGCGTGGAGCACCCATTCTTGCCGAAACTCTTCGGCAGGGCTGGAAGGCATCACGATCAGCGCGAGGGAAAGGCAATACGCACTCCTATCGCACCTGGGCCGCAGTGTTCACCACATTCTTGCGCGAGATGGGCTGGCCCGGGGCGCGGCCGCTGGCGAGCAGCGAGCAGCAGGCGGTGGAAGCATGGGGACGCCTGCTGTCGGACTTTGGCGGCTGCGATGCCGTGTCCTCCAGGGGCGTACCCCTCCAGGTGGCGCTTACCCGGATCCGCACCATGGCACGGGAGCGAAAATTTCAGCCTCAGGGCCCCGACCAGGCGGTCGAGCTCCTGCCGATCGAAGAAACGGCGGGAATGCACTTCGAGCGCCTGTGGGTGGCGGGTGCGGGCGCCACCTTGTGGCCGAGGTCGATCCGGCCCGCGCCATTGCTGCCGCTCGGACTGCAACGGCGACTGAGAATGCCGCAGGCAAGCCCGCAGGTTGCGCTGGAGCAGGCCCGCCGGCAGACGGCGGCCTTGCTGCAAAGCGCTGACAAAGTCATTTTCAGTTGGTCGAAGGTTGCGGAAGAAGGGGTGGCCACAACCTGCAGTCCACTGATTGCCGCATTGAGCAAACAGGACCACGCAAGCGTGGTGGGGGCGGAAGAAGTCACGCCTTACGCCGAAGTCCTTCGTGCCAGTGCTTCTCTGGAGAAACTCCACAAGGACCCGGCTCCCGCGCTGGATGAAAGCGAGGAGATCAGCGGCGGCACGCGCCTGATGGACCATCAACTCAAGAACCCGTTTCGCGCGTTTTCCGAGTTCCGCCTGCACGCAAAGGAATTTCCAGGGCCATGGGACGGAATCAGCCCGCTTGACCGCGGCGACATCATGCACAAGCTCTTGTGCCGTCTCTATACCGAGTATGGAGATGCTGCATCGCTGCGTGCCTCATTACCTGACCTGGGCCCGAAGCTGGAGGAATGGGCCGCGGAGATTCCCAAAGACGAGCCTCCAGGCGTCCGGCCCCTGGTGCTTGGGCTCATGCAGCTGGAGCGCGAACGGACAGTGCAACTGGCGCTCGACTGGGTTGGTCTTGATCTGGGCCGGGGTGGTTTCCGCGTTGAGAAGCTGGAAGAACAAGCCCAATTGATGCTGGAGGGGGTCACCCTGCGGATGAGGCTGGATCGAGTCGATGCGGCGGCCTCCAACAGTGGCCCCCTGGTTCTCGATTACAAGACTGGCCGAGAAATCCCGCTCTCCGGGCTCAATCCCAAACGCTTGCGCTCCAGTCAGCTTCCGGCATACGCGCTGGTCACCGAAGGTGTGTCGGGTGTGGCGTACGTATTTCTTTCCGGGCAGCAGCTCACGGTAAGGGGCATATGCGACCCGGACTCGGAAATTCCGGGCAAGCAAAAAATGCCGAAACTGCTGCCCATTTCCCGGCACAGGGATTTCAAGCAGTACTTGACCTGGCAAGAGCTCCTGGAGGGCTGGCGGCGAGCGCTGCAGGACGCGGCGGATGCCTTGTGCCGCGGAGACGCGCGTATCGAGATCTTCTCCTACGAGGACGGAGCGCGCAATCAGTACCAGGTATTGAGCCGCATCCAGGAACTGGAGCAGGCATGAGCGCGCCGGCCGACCAGGCAATTCGCGATCGGGCGCTGGACCCGGAGCGCTCGTTCATCGTGCAGGCGCCGGCGGGTTCGGGCAAGACCGAGATTCTCGTCCAGCGCTATCTGAATCTTCTTGGCCGTGAGGAAGAACCCGACGCGGTACTGGCGATTACCTTTACCCGCAAGGCGGCCGCGGAAATGCGTGAGCGTGTAGCCCGGAGCCTGCGCGAGGCGGCTGCCGGCAGCGGTGTGGTACCTCCCCACCGCCGGTTGAGCCTCAAGCTCGCCCGGCGCGTACTGGAGCAGTCAACAAAGCGCGGCTGGGACCTGCCGGACAACCCCGCACGCATGCGCATAATCACCATCGACTCGCTGGGTTCCTGGCTGGCAGTGAGTTCACCCGTCTCCAGTGGAGGCGGGGCACTGGGCTCGCTCCGCGCCGATTCAGCACAACTGTATGAGTCGGCTGCGCGGATTCTCCTTTACGACGGTATTCGGCAAGGCGATCAGGATGTCCAGACCCTGCTTCGACACCTGGACGGAAGCGGCCGGCAATTCACCAACCTGGTTGCGGGAATGCTTGCAAAGCGCGAGCAATGGCTGCCGCTTCTGGGATCCGGCGGCAATGCCGCAGCACTCAATTCAGCGCTACGGGGCCTGGTCCGGCGCGAGACCGGCCGGATGCTGGAAAGCCTGGGAGGTTGCCGAGGGCAATTCGAAAAGATCTTCGCCGGGCACTGGGCATCCACTGAAGGACCCAATGACCCGTCGGACCCGAATGCACTTGCCGGATGGGGCCGCGCAGCCGGGGACCTGCTGAAGAAGAACGACGACTGGCTGGTCCGGTTCAAGACAGAGGTTGGAACCGATCTGGAGCAGGCAATCCGAAGTTCGACGGAATTTCGCGAACGGCTGGCCCGGCTGCGGATCCTGGACGCGCCGACCTACGAAGAGCACCGGCTGCAACTGGTGCAATCGGTCTTGCGCGTGCTGAAGAACGCATTTGCCCAGCTGAAAGTACTGTTCGCACAGCGAAGAGAAACCGACTACACGGAAGTCAGCCAGGCGGCCCTCAAGGCCCTGGACCATGACAATCGGCCCTCATTCCTGGCCGAACGCCTTGACGCGCGCTTGCGCCACATCCTCGTGGATGAATTCCAGGATACTTCGCACACCCAACTCAAGCTGCTGGAGCAGATGATTCGAGAATGGCAGGAAGGCGATGGCCGCACGGTGTTCATGGTTGGAGACCCCATGCAGTCTATTTACGGCTTCCGGGAAGCTGACGTACGAGGTTTCCTGGGAGTCTGCGAGACGGGCTTGAGAGACCTGCGGCCCGAGTTGCTCAAACTCACCGTCAACTTTCGCTCGGCGCCGAAGCTCGTGAGCTGGTTCAACGGTATTTTCCCAAGGGTTTTTCCCGCGCGGGGCGACACGCTCATGGGCACCGTTTCCTACACGCCCTGCAAGCCCGCACCAGAGGCAATCAGCGAGGATGCCGAGGTCCAGTTGAGCTATTTTCGTAAGGGCGATCACGAGTCGGAGGTGGCACTCGTCGAGCACATCGTTCGAGACACCCTGAAGGACCATCCCAGCGACACAATCGGCATCCTGGTCCGAAGCCGCACCCACGGAGAGGAGGTCAGCCACGCGCTGGGCAAGACCGGTATCGCCGTGGGCCGGACTGAATTCGACCGGCGCAAGCGCTTCAGCGTCGTTCAGGACCTGGCCGCACTGGCGCGCGCACTGGCGCAACTGTCCGACCGGATCGCCTGGCTGGCGGTCCTGCGCGCGCCATGGTGCGGCCTTTCCCTGAGTGATCTTCACAGGCTGTGCCACGACGCGCCGCATGACACGATCCGGGACCTGCTCGGCGATGCGGAGCGGGTCGGTCGACTCAGCAGCGACGGACGCAAGCGTCTGGCCCGGGTCGTCGGTGTGCTGGAACGATCACTCAGGCTGGGGGGCCAACTGGATTTTCGCAGTTGGGTGGAAGGCACCTGGCTGGCCCTGGGCGGTCCCGCGGGCAATATCGACGCAAATTCTGCGCGGCATGCCGCGGAATTTCTCGACAGCCTGGAGGAGGTGAGTCAGGGAAGCCAGATCGACAACGCCGTATCCCGCACACTCAAACTGACCGATGAGTTCGTGACCAACCCGGAAACCGGCGCACAGGTGCAGATCATGACCATGCACAAGGCCAAGGGACTGGAATTCGACACCGTAATCCTGCCGGGGCTCGGGCGAAGCATTCGGGGCGGTACGGCTCCGGTGTTGCGCTGGTGGCAGCCGCCGCCCGGAGAGAGCCGGTTACCGGAGGACGAGGGAGATTCAGTCTTGCTGGCCATACCTCCTTCAAGGCAAGGCAACGACAGGGACGCGGTTTACGAATACCTGAACGGGCTGGAGAAAGCGCGGGAAGACGCCGAGCGCAAACGGCTGTTGTACGTAGCCACAACTCGCGCCCGCGCTCGTTTGCACCTGCTGGTAGGCCTCGTTCGGGAAGAGGACTCTGAGGGACCAGGTGAATTCAAACCCACGGCGCGAACAATGGCATCCGACCTCAAGGAGGCCTTCGAGGAATTGTTCGAGTCCGAGGCCCCTGACCTTTTGCCTGAAAAGCGCGGCAGCAAACGGAGACGCCGGTACGTGCACCCCGAAATTCAGCGGGTTCCAGACAACTGGAAGCCGCCTGAACCTCCGGCGCCACTGATCGCCCCCAGCCCCGAAGAGACTCAGTCGCCGTCTTATGTATGGGCCGGCGAGCGGGCGCGGGTGTTGGGGTTGACCGTACACCGCTGGCTGCAGGAATTCGCCGAGGAAGGCCCTCAAGCCTATTCACGAGAGCGCCTGTCGGCCTTACGACCACGAATCCATCGGATTTTGCAATTCCACGGAGTGCCGGCAGAGGAATTGAACTCCCTGGCAGACGATGTTGAGTTCGCGCTGCGAAAAACGCTGGAGGATGAGAAAGGACGCTGGACGCTGCAGCCGCACGCCGAGGCGGCCAGCGAGCTTCCGCTCTCGCTTCAACAGGACGGCCGCACGCGTAGCCTGATTATCGACCGCAGCTTTGTATATGAAGGAGAGCGCTGGATCGTCGACTACAAGACCTCCCGGCACGAAGGCGGTGACCTGGAGGGCTTTCTGGATGAAGAAGAACGACGCCATTCCCCGCAATTGGAGCGCTATCGCCTGGCCATGCAGGAGCGAGAGAATCGTCCCATACGAATCGCCCTCTACTTCCCCTGGCATGGCGCTTTCCGGGAAATAGTCGAGCGCTGAAGACTGTTTCCAGCGGAAGGAAGGCAGGTTCCCGTCGATTGCGCCTGTCAGTCGCGGCGCTCCAGTACCAGGCTCAAGTGTGCAAGGCCCGATGCCTCGCCGGCGTTGATGTCGGCGCTTACGGTGTGTATGCCTTCCTGCATCGCCAAACCCGCAAGCCAGGCGCTGACTTCGGGAAATGGCGCGTTGCGCAGGCCAAGCCGGACACGTCGTTCGCCGTCCGCACTGCTGTCCTCCAGGTAGCCCTGAAGACCCGCGTCCCGCAGGGTCCGGTTGGCGAGCAGCAACAGTGAGCCATCGGAGCGAGGCCGCGGCGCCTTCAGTTCCTGCACCCGGCCGCTCAAGCTGTTGACCCGCTCCAGCAGGACCCGTTCCGCGTCCAGTCGCTGCCGGACACTGTCGGTTCGATCCAGCAGTGAGACCACCCCCAGGAGCCAGAGCGCACCCAGCAGGACCATCATCAGGCTCGCCACAAGCAGGCGCTCACGTGCCGTCCGGCCTTGCCAGAATTCAACGACCTGAGTCATCTCGCACACTCAGCTCGCCCACTACCGCTCCGTTGGGCTCAGGTGACGCGGTCTGGATCAGGACCGAATAACCACGGGAACGCAGATGCCGTCGCGTCGCGTCCAGCGTGTCCATGTCGGCGGCCCGCAAATGCACGCGGGCCGACCTGCTGTCGTAATTGAGGCCAATCAAGCGTGTCTTTTCGCTGCTGCCGGCTTCCATCGCCTGAAGCAGGCGCAGGAACTCATCGCTGTTGGCTGCCCCCGACAGATCAGCGAAACCCAGCCGGCGGCGCCATTCTGAACGCAGCCTGGCGCTGTCGCTGACGTCCGGCATCATCCGCCCAAGACGCGCATCCACAGTTTCCTGGAGAGCCTGAAATTCCCTTTCGACGCGCCAGTGCTCCATTCCCAGCCAGGCGGGAACGAGCAGGGCAACGGCCAGAAGGCCTGAGGCGATTTGTCGAAATGAGCGTGCCTGACCATCCTGGGGACGAAATTCACCCTGCATTAGATTGACGGCCCGGCCGGCCAGCGCCTCCCCGGCCAGTTGAGCCATAACCCCCTGCTCGAGAAGGCGCAGTTGCACCTCGCGGCCGGCCAGGCCGGACATCAACTCGCGCGCAGTGCTCTCAAGCGCGGGTGCGCAATAGATCACCAGTCGAAACGGCGCGCCATCTTCCCCGGCATGTTCCGCACACAGGATTTCAACCAGCCCGGCCAACTCACCGGGCTCGGTGGATACCAATTGTCCGCCGCCGTTACGCAACAGCAGCGTGTCGGGCTCCAGCAGGGCAACTGCCGAGTTGGGCAGGGCGGGCAGGGCGTCGCCTTCACCATAAGCTGCGACCGGCTTGAGCCCGGCAGCCGAACAACGCCCCAGCCATTCGACAAACTGCTCGCGTTCAATGGCCGCAACGTCCAGCTGGTCCCCGGATGTGGCTCCGACCGCGAAATGCATGTCCTCCACGTCACCGGCAATCCGATCCTCAAGCGCATAGCGCACTCCCTTGAGGGCGGCGCGGCGGCCACGCGCAGGCAGATCCAGGCGTGCCCGGAATACGTCCCGAACCGGCAACAGCAGCACCAGCTTTCGGCCCTCGGTCAGCGCCGCGGCCTGCTCCAGGTCTCCAGAGCCGGTTTCCCCAAGGGGAGCACCGTGTCCATCCACGACCTGCCAGGCCGCCTTTTCTTGGGACCCCTTGAGTCGAACGACCAGGTACTCCACTGCGCGTTCTCCGGCTATTCGACCGCCGGCGCCAGCCAGGCCTCCGCCGGCAATCCCTGTCGACGCCAACGGGTCCTGACCTTGCCGGCCTGGCGATCCAGGAGGCTGGTCATGAAGAAACGCGTCTGCTCCCCGCTGACGGCCAGACGGAGTGCAAACCAATTGCTGGAAAGTGAAACGCGCTCTCTCATCCTTGGCGGCAGGGATTCCTGCACCTGACCCAGATCGCGCATTCCTCCGGAAAACTGCAACTCGCGCCAACGCTGGGCTCGGGCCTGATCGGGAGCTTCCATCAGCGACATCAAGACCACCTCGGTGGCAGTGTTCAGATTGATCGGCGAAGCGCCGGAAGTCAGCGGCAATGCGGTGATATGGGGCGCCAGGACGCTGAAGGACGCCGCGTCAAAACCTTCCACGGCCAGCAGTTCCGATACGTCCTCCAACGGCCGATTAGGCGCCTGGTAGGGAGGATCGAGCCGCGTATACGCTTCATCCTCAGCGCCTCCCGATTGCTGCGGCAGGTTGTCCGAGTCCACCCAATCCACCACCTTTACGGCCAGCGTCTCGTCCAGTCCCAAGATGCGCAGCATGCGCCGAAACTGATTCGCCGCGATCCAGTCCACCGTGCCTTGCACGGTAACCAGGTTGTTGACATTGAATCGGCCCTGCATGTCCTCGATCGAACCCGTCAGCCGCATCAAACCGACGTTCATGGTGCCCAAACCGCTTGCCCAGGACTCGCCGCGGTGGTCGGTGTCCCCGTCCAGCAAGTCGGCAAGCAGCACCTCCACCGCCAATTCTTCGATGCCGAGTGCGATCAGGCGCGCCCGCGAACTCTCCATCAGGGTCCTTGAAGCCTGGCTCTCCAGTTGCAGACTGAACATCCGGCCGGCGGCAAGTATGCCGGCAAGGCTGACAATCATCAGCGCGGATATCAGCGCCAGGCCCCGCTGAGATCGATTGGCACTCAACTGTCCACCTCAACCAGCCGCATGACCGGGCCATGGTCCGCCAGCGTGAGGGTAAGCCGCACGCCGGCTGGAAGCCTGTCAATCGATCGATCCCCGGGCAGCGGCCAGAATTGGCTCCAGGCAACGCGCGCGGATCCTTTTGCCGGCAGAAATTCCACGCGAAAGTCACTCACGTCCGCCAGCAGCACTTCCCCGACAGGCTGTGTCGCCCCGATCCGATCAAGCGCCGGCCAATGCTCCCGCAGCAACCGGCCATCCAACAGCCGGTACCGCACCCTCTGCAACTCGGCTCGCGGCAACTGGGCGGGATTCAACCACCCTCCGCGGGTCAGACTGAATTCGCCGGAACGAGCCGCCTCCAGTGCCGGCCGGTAGTCCTGACCGAGTATGTCCCGCACCGGCCGGGCCCGCAATTGCGCAAAGTCGTTCTCCATGATCCGAACCGCGCGTTGCACTGCCGTCCAGCGCTGCTGCGACTCTTCCAGCCGTTCGGACTGCGTGACCGCTTCGCTCAGACCGCCGAAGGCGAGTGTTGCCATAACTGCAAAGATGGCAAGGGCCACCAAAAGCTCCATCAGGGTGAAACCCTTCTGCCTGAAATCCATAGTCATTCCGCTGGTATCGATTCGTCAACGGAAGGCAGGCGAACCATGCTTCGGGCTGAGCCCAAAGGTCGAGTGTTCCGTCCCGAGCTGACCACCACCTCGACGTCACGCAGGTTTTGCGCGTCGGTCTCCTGAACCCGGTACTCCACCCACCAGAGGCGGCCCGATATCTCCTCTTGCCGGCGCTGCTGCGTCCGGGGCACTTCGTTTGCCAGGCGCAACGCGGTAAGTGCATCCGAGGCAGCCCAGTGAGCCAGCGTGCGGACCCGCAATTGTTCTGCGGAACGGGAAGATTGGCCCATTGCTGCAAATGCGGCGCTCAAGCCCAGGGCAACGACTGCCAGGGCCACCAACACCTCCAGCAGAGTGAATCCCCTCCTCACGGCGCCTGAATCTCAAACCGCCCGGCAGAAGTGAATCTCACCAGAGTACCGGTTTCGCGCGTTCCGATCAGGCGCAACGAAAACGGAGTGAATTCTCCTTCGGGGAGCAACACAATCTGGGGCGCGGCCCGCCGCCCTTGGGGTACCGGCACTACCAATCGTCCGTTGATCCTCAGTTGGAATTCAAGCGGAGCAGGCCAGGCTCTCGGAGCCATTGCTCCCTGCCGGGAAAAGGACTGCCAGACGAAATCAAAGCCGGGCAAGTCTTCGGACCCGGCGTCCACCAGTTCAAGATAGGAGTAGCCTTCCGAATCGAATCTCAGCCCCAACACCCGTCCCTGCAAACGGCTCTCGTCCACGGCTAGCTGCAAGGTCGCGGCAAGTCTGCGCGCCTCGCGTGTGACCGGGCTGCCCGCAGCGCCGGCCGATAGGGTTGCAAGTCCCGTCAGCAAGGCGATCAGCGCCAGGACAACAAGAATCTCAATCAGCGTAAAGCCGCGCGCCTTACGGGTGGGCTCCCCGTTTGCCATCACGATTGCTGGTCGAGATTCCAGTTGCCTATGTCGCGGTCCTGACCTTCGCCGCCTTCCTCTCCGTCACGGCCCAGGGTATAAATATCCACCGCACCCCGGCGCCCGGGGTTGGAGTAGAGATAGGGACGGTTCCAGGGGTCCATGGGCAAGCGGCGCATATAGCCGCCGTCCGGCCAGCGAATATCGGGATCGTTCGGCTGCTCCACCAGCACCTGAAGTCCCTCCTGGCTGCTGGGATAGCGAAAATTATCCAGGCGGAAAATATCCAGTGCCGCCTCAATGGTCTGGATATCCGCCCGCGCGCGAGTGATCCGGGCATCGTCGACGCGACTGATGTACACCCCCGTCGCTATGGCCGCAAGAATCCCGATAATCGCCAGGACCACCAGCAACTCCATCAGCGTAAACCCGCGCCGGCGATTCGAGTTTTCTTCCAGGCTGCGGCCTGCGGGCGTCAAATGTCTTACGGCGGCTCGGGGGCAGGGTGCTTCAGTTTCACCGGAAACTTGTCGAGACGGCTCTGGATGGGATTGCATGGCGGGGACCGGCGGATGTGTGTTTACCTCCCGCCAATCATGCCAGAGCACGATTAATGGTGCTATCGCCTATAATTTTTCTGCGTGTCTGATGGTTCCGATCTGTTCTCGCTTCGCGGGGAAACTGCGCTGGTCACCGGGGCAACGCGCGGCATCGGCGCGGAGATCGCGCGGCAATTCCAGGCTGCCGGCGCCGATGTAATCGGGACCGCTACGACGACCGCGGGAGCTGAAACGATTTCAAGGACGCTGGGCAGGAAGGACGCCGGCAAAGTGCTTGATATCGCTTCCGACGAGAGTGTGAAGGCATTGGTGGACGATTTGGCCGGCGCCATGCCCACGGTGCTGGTCAACAACGCCGGAATCGTCCGCGACAATCTGCTCCTGCGCATGAAGCCCGATGACTGGCAGGAGGTCATCAACACCAATCTCAACTCCGCCTACCGCCTGTGCAAGGCCTGCCTGCGGAGCATGCTCAAGGCGCGCCGCGGGCGCATCATCAACCTTTCCTCGGTGGTCGGAGTGGCCGGCGCCCCGGGGCAGGCAAACTACGCGGCCGCCAAGGCCGGGCTTTTGGGCTTTACCCGGGCGCTCGCACAGGAAGTGGCAACGCGTGGAATTACCGTAAACGCAATTGCGCCCGGTTACATAGAAACGGACATGACGGCGGCGATTTCCGACGAGCGCAGGAATGCGACGATCGCGAACATCCCGGCCGGCCGCGCGGGCTCACCGCTGGACGTGGCAGGCGCCGCCGTATTCCTGGCTTCTCCAGCCGCTTCCTATGTGACGGGCACGACCCTCCACGTCAATGGCGGCATGTGGACGGGCTGATTGCCTTGCAATACTGGGTCAGGACCTCATGGTTTCGTAGCCTTGAGGTGGGGTATTCCGGTAAAATGCGCGTTTCTGGCTTAATTTCCGGGTGTGCCCGGCTCCTAGGGGAATAGGATCTATGAGCAACGTTGAACAACAGATCAAAGCGATCATCGCCGAGCAACTGGGCGTCTCCGAGTCCAGCATCACGAATGAATCCTCATTCGTGGACGACCTGGGCGCCGATTCGCTCGACACCGTGGAGTTGGTCATGGCGCTTGAGGAAGAGTTTGAAACCGAGATCCCCGACGAGAACGCAGAGCAGATTACTACCGTCCAGGAAGCAATCGACTTCATTTCGGCCCGCCTTGAGGAATAGCCATTGCGGCGGGGCCGGACGCACAGGCCCCGCTGTCCGGAGCAACTGATATGCAAGGTCGTCGCGTAGTGGTGACGGGCGCCGGCGCGATCACGCCGGTGGGCAATGACCCTGAAACAGCCTGGCAGTCGGTCCTTGAGGGCAAGAGCGGCATCAGCGCGCACGAGGAACTGACCAGGATCGGGGACTTCCCTTCTCGTATTGCGGGGCTTGTCAAGGACTTCGACCCGACCGATTACATGAACTCGCGCGAGGTGCGGCGGTTCGATGCGTTCAATCACTATGGGGTAGCCGCCGGAATTCAGGCCTATCGCTCTTCGGGACTGGAGATCAATGAATCGAATGCCGAGCGCGTCAGCATTTACCTGGGCTCGGGCATCGGTGGCATTCGCACCATCGAAGTTGCGCATGAACGCTATAGCGAGGAGCACAAGCCCCGCCGCATTTCACCCTTTCTGGTGCCCGGCATCATCGTCAACATGCCCGCCGGCCTGCTTTCGATAGAGATCGGAGCCCGCGGCCCGAATATCGCTACCGCCACGGCCTGCTCCACCTCTACCCATTCCATTGGACTTGGCGCGCGCGCCATCGCGTACGGGGAGACCGATGCCTGCATTGCCGGCGGCACCGAACATTGCATCGCTTACCTGGGAATCGGAGGATTCGCATCGGCGCGGGCGCTCTCGTCGCGTAACGACGAGCCGGAGCGCGCCAGCCGCCCCTGGGACCGGGACCGGGACGGCTTCGTGCTTGCCAGCGGCGGCGTTTGCCTGATGCTGGAAGAACTCGAACATGCCCGCCGACGCGGGGCCGTGATTCTGGCCGAATTGGCCGGCTTTGGCATGAGCAGCGACGCCTACCACATCACCGCTCCCGCGGAAGACGGCGCCGGCGCCGCAACGTGCATGCGCACAGCGCTGAACGATGCCGGACGGAATCCGGAAGATGTCGATTACATCAACGCCCACGCCACGTCGACGCCTTTGGGGGACCTGGTCGAGACGGTCGCCATCAAGGATGTCTTCGGCAATCATGCGGGCTCTCTTGCCGTCAGCTCCACCAAATCGATGACCGGACATTTGCTGGGTGCGGCAGGCGCCCTGGAGGCCCTGTACTGTGTGTTGGCGATACGCGACGGCGTAGCGCCGCCCACGATCAACCTGGACAACCCAAGCGAAGGATGCGATCTCGATTTCGTTCCCGGCTCCGCGCGGCAAATGCCTGTCGGCGTGGCGATGAGCAACTCCTTCGGCTTCGGCGGTACCAACGGCTGCTTGGTTTTCAGCCGGGTCTAGATGACGCGCAATCACAAGGCCCTGGTCAGTGGCGCGGCCGCGGCCATGCTCCTGGTCATTGCTGGCCTGTATGCCAGGCAAATGGCGCTGGAGAGCCCGTTGGCCCCGGAGTCCGCCGATCGGTCGGTCATCGTGGAACCGGGCGATTCGCTGAATTCGATAGTCGGGCGCCTGGATGAAGAGAACATTCTTGTCCGCCCCTGGTTATTCAAACTGGCGGCTTACCTGGCCGGGCAGGCCGGGGAAATCAAGGCCGGGGAATACCGGATCGAGCAGGGGGATACGCACGAACAATTGCTGGACCGCATGGTGCGCGGGGAGGTAGTGCAGCATTACTTCACGATAATCGAGGGCTGGAACGTGCGCGAACTCCTGGCGGCGCTGGCGAAGGAGGAACCGCTGGTCGCCACGCTCAAGGTACGGGACCCGCGGGCGCTGGCCGATGAACTGGACATGGCCTACACCCACGCGGAAGGATGGTTCTTCCCGGATACGTATGCCTATACCCACGGCGAGACGGACATTGACCTGCTTTTGCGCGCGCATGAGCTGATGGAGACGCGCCTGCGGGCGGCCTGGTCCGAACGCGCGGACGATTCTCCCTTGAATGGTCCTCACGAAACGCTGATCCTGGCCTCGATTGTGGAACGCGAGACCGGAATCGACCGCGAACGCCCCATCATTGCCGGCGTTCTGACTCGGCGCCTTGAGCAAGGCATGCGCCTGCAGGTCGACCCATCCGTGATCTATGGCCTGGGCGAGGACTACGCCGGCGACATCACCCGGGCCCATCTGCGGGAAGACACGCCATACAACACGTACACCCGCTATGGCCTTCCTCCAACCCCGATATCTCTTCCCGGCAACGCCTCTCTTCAAGCAGCAGCAAGACCCCGTTCCGGCAGTTTCCTGTATTACGTTGCATCGGCCGACCTGGACGGCAGCCATGTCTTCAACGACACGCTGGACCAACACAATGCCGCAGTTAGCCTGCTGCTGCGCAGCCAGCGAGCGAGGGCCAGCAACAGCCGGTAGACTCGCCCCAATGGCACATTCTTCCGCTGGCGCAGCAAAACGTTTCTAGGGCCTGTCAACACGATGGAAAGACGCGGACGGTTCGTAGTCCTGGAAGGCATCGAAGGTGCCGGCAAGTCCACGCATACGGCGCATCTGGCCAGCTGGCTGGAAGAGCAGGGCATTCCTGTCGTTGCGGCACGCGAGCCCGGCGGCACGGCGCTTGGAGAAAGGCTGAGGAATATCCTGCTGGATCCCGAGGTCACCGACCTGAGCCCGCAGGCCGAACTGCTGTTGATGTTCGCCGCCCGCAGTGCGTCGCTCAAGGAAGTGATCCTGCCGGCACTCGCAAAGGGCTCGTGGGTCCTCTGCGATCGGTTTGTGGATTCGAGTTACGCCTACCAGGCATATGGGCGTGGGCTACCGCTAGAGCATGTGGAAACGCTGGACAGGCAGGTCCTGGGCGGGCTGCAGGCCGATCTGACCGTGGTGCTGGATACTCCGGTCAGCGTGGGCCTCGCACGCAAGGCCGGGCCCCACGACAGTGATCGTTTCGAGCGTGAGAGTGCGGCGTTTTTCGACCGGGTTCGCACCGGATACCTGCAGCGGGCGGCCTCGGGAGGGGAACGTTATCGAGTCATTGACGCCTCTCGATCCGCGCAGGAAGTGAACCGGGAACTCAAGGGCCTGTTGCAGGAGCTCCTTGTTTCCATTACCTGATATGTTCTTAAGTATTTTGTCATATATATATGGTTACGTTAATAAACATATATCCTTCTCCACAAACATGATGGTCTGCAGAGTTCCATGAACGAGAACTTGCTGCCCTGGCTGAAACCGTTGGCAGAAGAACTTGATACACAAGTCCGGTCCAACCAGTTGGCGCACTCCTTGCTGATATATGGTCAGCAGGGCACAGGACGAAGGAGCCTTGCGGGCTGGTTGGCCCAGAGAATCCTGGCTGCGGATCGCCCCGTTTGGCCGGCCGAGACCGCCCCCAATACAACCCTGCATGCAAATCTGCATCCGGCTGCGCCTGAGCCCGGAAAAGCCCTTTCGGTTGAGCAAATCCGTGAGTTGATCCATTTCATGATGCTGAGCACGTACGGAACAGGGGCCCGGGTCGCCGCGATTTGTCCGGCCGAGGCAATGACGCGGTCGGCAGCCAACAGCTTGCTGAAGATTCTCGAGGAACCGCAGCCGGACAGTTACATACTGCTGGTGGCCGAAAACCCGGCGCCATTGCCGGCCACGATCATCAGCCGTTGCAGGCTGCTGCAAACTCCGGCGGTGTCCTGGGACTCGGCTATCCAATGGCTCTCCGAACAGGATGCGGGAGTGAATTGGGACAATGCGCTGCGCCTGGCCGGCGGTGGCCCATTGCGGGCCCGGGAGCTGCACGCGGAAGGCCTGGATGAGCGCGCCAGGGTAATGAGCGGGCAGCTGGCAAAACTGGAAAGGCGCGCGTCTACACCCGTTGAAATTGCGAGGTCCTGGAAGGACCTGCCGATGCGTTTTTGCTGCGACTTCCTGTTCCGTTGCGCTTTTCGGCGCGTGCAGGACTGGAAATCAGACGGAAATAGTGCCCACAAGCGCCGGTTTTCGCAGTTGTCCACAGCCGTGCGGAAGGACATGATTCGTCGTGGTTTCGGCCACTTGGACAGGCTCATGGACTACCGAAGAACCGAGCGCTTCAGCATCAACGCGGAACTGGCAATGGCGGCACTGCTGCAGAGCTGGTATGGAGGATTTTGCGTCGGCAAATGAGGAATTCCAGCTTCTATTCGCTGGTACTTGAGGACTCTGAGTCCGTCTCCAGTGCCTGGATGCCGTTCCTGAAGCCGGGTGGGCTGTTTGTAGCCACGCGGCGGGAGCATGTATTGGGCGATGAAATCGTTCTACTGGTGCATTTGCCGGGCGGAGCCAAGTACAGCGTGGCCGGCCGGGTTGCCTGGATCAACGCCGAAAGCCTCCCCGGGCAACGGCGGCATGGCATCGGGGTTGCGTTTGAGGGCTCAGAGAGTTCCGCGCTGATCGCCGAGCTCAGCGCGCTCTTCGAAGGAGATCCCGCGCCAGAGAATGCCCTGCTTGCCTATTGCTGACTCCGGAGGGAGATTTGCGAAGCGGGTTCAATCCAGGCCGGAAAAATGCACGACGCGCCCGGGAGTCATTTCAAGGCGGCATTCGGGGCGCAGCGTGGCGGGCTCCAGGAGATACCAGTTCCTGCGGTGGGCATAGCCCAGGGGAATCCCCGCCTGATTTCTGAAGCACCAGGCTCGATATTCCTCCGGCGCCAGCAGTAGCCGTCCTGGAGCCTCGCTTAACCAGGCCGAGGCATCCAGGATTTCCTGGCGCCGGTCGGCGCGCCGGCGGCCGAAGTGAGTGACGGGTCGATCCAGATGCAAAATCTGCTGTGCGCGCCAATCGGCCAGCCCCAGCTCGGCGCTCTCCGGTAACGCAGCCAGGGCCGCCTCCGTAATGCCCTTGCCGGAACGCCCCTCGTTCAGAAGCGAGAACGTGCCCCATCCCAGCAGCAGCCAGAAGTAGACGAGGATGCAGCCGGTAACGGCCGCCGCTCTGCGGCTTCCCGCAGCCAGCAGTCCGGCAAGGCCGGCCACGCTGGCCACGATCAGAAACGGCACGACGACCGGGTGGACGGAGTTGATTTCAAGAAGCAGCGCAAGGCGTGTGGGATCGAGCAGGTTGAACCAGAATGGAGAACCGTCAGACAAGGAGGTAATCGCGGGATCGTCGGTGGGCGCAACGCCGTAGACCAGCAGCATGGGGAATAGGAGCGCCAGCAACACCGCCATCATTCCCAGCATCAGCGTGCGGCGGCAGTTCTTGCGCTGCAGTGCGCCCGAAAGATGCGGACCGCAGGCGAGCGCCAGTGCCGGGATGATGGGTAGAAAGTCGGCTGCCCGTTTTGCCTGGCTTATGGACAGCAACAGCAAGACGGCCCCGGCCCAGACAAGAAAACAGAGCAGGGCAGGGTCCCGGGCCCGCAGGCCTTCCGTCCATCCGTAACGCATCCAGGGAAGAACCAATACCAGGGGAAAGCAAGCCCAGGGAGCAACCTGGAGCAGGTAGTACCAGAATGGATACAGGTCGCTCCACGAAGCAGGCCCCGCGCCCAGAGGCCAGACCTCCGGCAGGACGGCCCGGTAGGCGGCTACGGATTCGGAACCGGACGTCATCAGTAACAGCAGCCACAAGCCTGGTATGGCCACCAGGACACACAACCCAAGTAACCATCTCGCGTCCCAACCCGGACTTCCACTGAGTGATCGGCGGCGAATGATCCACAGCCATGGCGCCAACAGCAGCAGCGGGAGCAATCCGGAGATATCGGTCATCAGTCCCAGTGCACAGCCCATGCAGCCGATCAGGAACATCCTCCACGCAGACCCCAGTAATAGATGACGCGCCAGGCCATACAAGCCGAGGACTATAAAGAAACAGTGCACGATGTCGCCGCCGGCTCCATGCGCCTGGAGCGAGAACTGCACACAGGAGAGGAGCGCCGCGCCGGACCAGAAAGCCGCTGTGTCATCCCAAAGCCGCCGAGCGAGATCGTACACCAGCCAGAGAATCCCGACACCGGCCAGGAAAGAAGGCAACAGGAACCCGAAACGCATTCCGAACAGCCATTGGAAGGCCGCCAGCAACCACAGATACAACGGACCTTGCTCGACGAACAGCTCGCCGGCGAGTGTCGGCGCCAGCCAATTGCCATGCCGAAGCATCTCGGCCGCGGCCAGTGCATTTTCCGGCTCGTTCGGCGGCCAGGGGTCGCGCAGCCCAAAGCCCGCCGACAGGATCAGCAGGGCGGCGCCAAACAGGAACAGTGGGCGGGTGCTGGCTCTCATGGCGCAAGTGTATCGCTGTGCGGCCGACACTTATAATTCCGCTGGCGATCACTCCCGTTCGCGACCGGCCCGGAAACCGCTATGAACATACAGACCGAAGCACTGATCGTAGGCGCCGGCCCCTGCGGACTGTTCCAGGTCTTCGAGCTGGGACTGCTGGGCATAAACGCCCATATCGTCGATGCGCTGCAGGAGCCGGGCGGGCAGTGTGCGGAGCTTTATCCGGACAAGCCTATCTACGACATTCCGGCGATCCCGGTGCTGAGCGCGCAGGAACTGGTGGATGCGCTTCTCAAGCAGATTGAGCCCTTCAAGCCAAGGTTTCACCTCGGACAGGAAGTCACTGTGGTTCGGCCACTGGGAGAAGGGCAGGGCTTTCATGTGGAAACAGCGGCCGGAACCGTCTTCCATACGGGCACGCTTTTCCTGGCTGGCGGCGTAGGTTCGTTTCAGCCTCGCAAGCTACGGCTTCAAGGCGCCGAGGACATCGAAGGGCATCAACTGCACTACCGCGTAAAGGACTCATCGCGCTTCAAGGGCAAGCGCCTGCTGATTCTCGGCGGAGGCGATTCGGCGCTTGATTGGGCGCTGGAGCTGGGCAGCATCGCCGCATCGATAACGCTCGCGCATCGGCGCGAGGAATTCCGGGGAGCGCCCGCGTCCGTGGCGCAATTCAAGGAAGTCGTGGCGCAGGGCAGGGCGAATCTGAAGGAAAATGGGCAAGCGACCCACCTTGAGATCGAAAAGGGCAAGCTGAAGGCTGTCACGCTTACGGTTAACGGCGTCGAAGAAAAACCGATGGAAGTCGATGAATTGCTGGTGTTCTTCGGCCTGGCGCCGAAACTGGGACCGATTGCGGGATGGGGCCTGGACATGCACCGCAAGACGGTCAACGTGGACCCCGAGAAATTCCAGACCAATGTCCCCGGCATCTTTGCGATCGGCGACATCTGCAATTATCCGGGAAAGAAGAAACTGATCCTGAGCGGGTTCCATGAGGCCGCCCTAGCGGCTTTTGCAGCCAAAGCGCTATTGGAGCCGGGAAAAAAGGTCCATCTTCAATACACCACCACCAGTCCGATCATGCACAGGCGGCTCGGCGTCAGCGGCGAATAGTCAGCCGCCTTCCTCCGGGTCCGCTTCCTGCTGCTGCATGGCGGCCTTTATCGCGCTTTCGAACTTCTCTTCACTGTGGCCGCCCATCATCGACCTGAAGACTGCGCCGTCGCGACCGACCACATAATTCGCCGGCATTACGCCCGACCAGTAGGGATCCAGTTCTTCCACCAGAAGATAATCCTCCACTTCCGCGCTTAAGTAGCTATTCCAATTGGGGAATCTTGTTTCGATGAACTCCGGAACAAGCCACCAGGAGTCGGCAGGATCATCCAGGGAGATCGCCACCAGGGCGAAAGATTCCGGTTCCATTTTGTCCTTCAGGCGAATCAGCGCCGGGATCTCGTGTATGCACGGACCGCACCAGGTAGCCCAGAAATTCACCAGCACCACCTTTCCGCGGTGTGTTGCCAGCAACGGAAGAAGTTCATCGGCGCGGATACGTTCCAGTTCCTGCGGGTCGGACTCCCCGGGCAAATTCGGATCTTCGTCGCCCGTCCCGGCGCCGCAGGGGGCGAACGCCATCACCGTCACGACCGCAACAGGTAGCCAGCGGCGCCAGAGTGTATTATTTGGGGTTGGTTGTGTAGGTCTCACTGGAGCAAGACGCCATGATGCAAAGAGCATACATTAGCGCAATCGCGCTGCTGGCCGCATTTCTGTTCCTGCCATCGATGGCATGGAGCAAGGTGGACATCCTTTACCAGCACAAGCTCGGCGTGCCGGACCGGGCATCGTTCAGTCCGGAAATTACGGCTTCCGCCGACGGCGAGCTGTATTTGGTATGGCTGGACCGCGCCATGCCGACAGGGCCACCGCCCAAGCGCAAGCCGGGCGAGCACAGCCATCGCTCCGCTGTGGACCTATGGATAGCGCACTCCGGCGATGGCGGCGCCAGTTTTGGGCCACCGGCGCTGGTTAACCAGGACAGGGGCGTAATCTGGGGATTCCAGGTGAGCAAGCCTCGCGTCAGCACCGACAACGACGGCACGGTGCACATTTTCTATCCGGCCAACGACATATCCACGGAAACACGTCTGGATGTCATAGCAGCGCACTACACGCGCTCCACAGACAAGGGCGCGACATTCTCCAAGGCCGTGATGCTGAACTCGCACGTCAATAGGGACGGAAGAGGGCTGCTGGGCGAAGAACTGGGCGCCGCCCACGCCTTTGGAACCATGGCGGTTGGTCCGGACGGCACGGTGCATACCTTCTGGCTGGATACACGCTACATGGGTAATTCGCAAGCGGGCGCCACTCTCTTCACGGCCTCTTCTTCGGACGGCGGAGTTACCTTCGACGATGAAATCGAATTTGCCCGCGATGTGGTTTGCCCATGCTGCCAGCTGGTCGCGGATTTTGTCGGCGACGACGCGGTCCTGCTTTCCTACCGGCATGTATTTGACGACGGCTCCCGAGACAGTGTCGTGCTGCGCTCCACCGATCAGGGTGCTACCTGGCCCGAATTGGCGCGTTTACCGATCGATCCCTGGATTATCGGCGGCTGCCCGCTCAAACCCACCGACATGGCCGTGAACGAGAACTATGTCTACTCCGTTTCGTACTCCGCCGGCCCGGAGCACAAGGGTGTCTGGTTCAGCCGTTCCAACAACGGTGCACTGAACTTCGAAGACGCCGTGCCGGTGCATCCAGCTTCCAGGTACAGCGACGCGCCCGTTATCACCGTGACTCCAAGTGGGGTAGTGCGCCTGGTCTGGCACTCTCGCGAAAGCCGCAAGAACCCCTTCCGCCTTTTCATGGCGGAATCCTACGATCATGGCGAGACTTTTGTCGGACCCTGGCCGCTACCCACGCCCGAAGGCAATTCAAGACACCCGGTAATTGCTACGGCCGCTGACGGAACGTCGCACGTCGCCTGGGAACAGCAGGTAAGGATCGGCGACATCGTGACCACCGAAGTGCACGTGATGGGCCTGGCCGCACCCCTCGCGCCGCCCGCTACAGCGATCGCCAGGCTCAAGGACAACACGGAATAGAGAGCCAGCCACTCCCTGATCCCTTCTAGAACGGCTTTGCAAGGCCAAGGAAGGCCAGCACCAGTGATGTACCCCAGAAGAGGTATACCACCTTCTTCGACCGGCTCAACATGGTGCTGAAAATCCCTTCAACCTCCGGACTTGAGCCCTCCGCCGCCAGGCGCTGAAAGCCCGTCGCCAGGTCGGCCACGTACGACCTCAGCCACAAACCGAGGAAAACAAGCACCCCAAACAGCATCACCTTGAGACCCAGCCAGTTACTGCCAAAGCCGATATCCATCACCAGCGAGACCCCGCCAAAGGCCACAAGCCCAGGTGCTACAACCCAACGGATACGGTTGTCGATGTCGCGAAAGGTCTGCCCGGAGTTGGGGCCCTTACTCAGATAGACCGCCCAGGACAATATCAGCCAGGCCAGAAAAACGGCCCACACCAGCCAAAGCCAGGCGCCTCGAATCGGGCTCAAACCCAAACCGTCGGCCAGCGTTAGCCCCACGGGAAACATCAGGATCAGGCAGGACCGGGGCACCAGGTCGATCCACAACATGGCGGTGAGGAACCGCCTCCGTTCGTCGATCGACAGCTCCGGTTTGCAGATGTAGTGGGTCGTGACATACACGCCCCAGTCCGGACCCAGCCAATAGACGAACAGGACCAGGTGCGCATAAACGACAAGAGTATGAAAATCCATAAGTCACCTCGGAGGAAAACAGCCGCTTCAGCCAACGATCCTGAGCTTATACTTTACATAATATACATTATGCCTAAAAGATACCCGTCGTAAGCGGCCTCTCTACAGGCGTTGAGCCGTAAGGATTCTGACGGGCTCCTTCAATAGTTGCCCTCTTACATAGGGATCGTCCGTTTCGAGATTGCCCGGCAGCGAATTGATACTCACAATAACGTCCATTCCCGAAACCACTTTTCCAAAAACCGCAAATCCCAGTCCGTCCGGATTCCTCAGGCCACCATAATCCAGTCCCGGATTGTCGCCGATACAGATAAAGAAAGCGCTTGCGCCGCCGGTGCCCGGTTCAAAGCGCGCCAGGGAAACGGCGCCATGAGTGTGAGCGAGTCCGGTTTCCGCCGTGGTCTCGTGTTTGACGGGAGCCAGATACTCGTCTTCGGCCAATAGCCCGCCCTGGACTACGGTAATCGTCGGTGAGCCATTGTCGTTGTCGGGCCGAACGACGCGATAGAACGCCGACTTCTCAAGAAGCCCGCGTTCGAGATATCTCAGGAAATCTCCGGCAGAAGCCGGCGCCGATTCCGTATAGAGCTCAATGGTCACAGGGCCCTGTTCGGTTACGAGGAGGACTTGCGGGGCCTGCTGAATGCCTGGGCCTGTACATCCGGCGCAGAGGAAGACCAGCGCCATAGCAGCCGTGAGTAGTTGCCTGGAGCCCTCCATTGCCGCTTGTCTAACCTGCCTGGGGTTTGGCAAACAACATCTGTGCGTCCCCAATCGTGCGTTCTGCGAATCCTGCCTCGCAATAGCGGAAATAGAACTCGTACATGCGCAGGAATTCGTTGGAGTACCCCAGCCTGAGAGCCGCCTGCCAATTCTCCCGCAGCGCTCCGGCCCACAGGCGCAGCGTTCGTACGTAGTGGCTCCCGATGTCTTCCATTTGCAACAGCCGCAGGTCCGTCCGGCTTCGCACGGCGCCCATGATCGCTTCCACAGATGGCAGGAACCCGCCCGGGAAGATGTACTTCTTGATGAAATCCACCCTCTTGACGGCGCTGCGGTAGGCCTGATCGGTAATGGTGATGGCCTGCAGCGCCATCATTCCGTCAGGCGCCAGGAGTTCGCTGCAACGATTGAAGAACAGTCCGAGGTACTGGGCACCTACCGCTTCAATCATTTCGATCGAAATCAGGCGATCGAACTGCCCGCGTATGTCGCGGTAGTCCTGTAACCGTATTTCGACGAGATCCTTCAGGCCCTCGACCTTGACCCTTCGCGTCGCCTCGGCATGTTGCTGCTCGGAGATCGTGATGCTGACGACCTTGCAGCCGTGTTCCCTGGCCAGGTGTATGGCGCAGGCGCCCCAGCCGCTGCCGATTTCCAGGACCCGCATGCCGGACTCGAGCCGCAGCATTTCGCAGAGCCGCTCCAGCTTTGCAATCGAAGCCTTTTCCAGGCTGCTTTCCTCGGATGGAAAATAGGCGCAGGAATACAACATGCTGGGATCGAGAAACAACTGGAAGAAGTCGTTGCCCACGTCGTAATGCGCCGCGATGTTGCGCCGTGCGCCGGTGCGGGTATTTTGGCGGAACGCATGTCCCAGCCAGTGTCCGAATGCACTGACCATGGCGAGGGGACCTTCCAGTTCCTGGAGTACGGCCCCGTCGCGCAGCAACAGCCGCATCAGCCCGGCGAGGTCCGGGGACCGCCATTCACCCTGAAAGAAAGACTCCGCGGCTCCCAGGGCGCCGCCGGTGGCAATCCGCTGCCAGCATGCGCTGTCCAGCACCTCGAATGTGGCCTGGGGCAGAGAGCCTGAAGAGCCCTGCCCTCCGAGCAATCGCGTTTGACCTGCCTCTATCACTTCCAGCCGGCCTTTGCGCAGCCTGGTCAGCCGCTGCTGCACTGGGCGCCGCCACATGGTTGGCGGCAGTGCAGTCTTGTCCCGGGAGTTCATGATCCGGGATGCGCCAGCGGCTTCACACCTTTCAGCCACAGGCGGAGCGCGTTCAGGTGGATGCGAAACGCAACATTGGCCGTCATCAGGGGGAAACGCAGCAGGCTTCGGGCCAGCACGGCGCCGCTGACCGGGTTCCGGGACAGCGCAAGGCTGGTCTGGAGCGTAGGCCTTTCCTCGCGCCGCACTTCTATGCTCAACGACAGCCGCTCCTTGGGCTCACTCACCCAGCAGCGATATTGGGCATCCATGGGTATAAACGGAGACACGTGCATTTCCTTATTGAAATCAAACCGTTCCCCCCTGCCCTTCGAATTGGCCTCAATTGTGGGCAGGACATAACAGACCCGTTCCTTCCAGGGTGTATTGCTCACCTCCAGCACATAGCAGCGGGGAGCCGGATCACCCTCTTCAAAGCAGTAGTACACGGAAATCGGGTTGAAAATATAGCCGAAATAGCGCAGATGCGTCAGCAGCCTTACCGGCCCGTTGAGACACAAACCGCTTTGCTCATGCACAAGCTCGCGAACCCCGGCAGCTAGGTTCTTGCAATTGCCGTCGAGATGATCGCCAGGCAAAAACCGTGCCAGGGCGGGACGACCGGTCGACCACAGCCAACGGCCTGCAAAGACTTCGTCGAGCTCATCCAGGTCCATATACGCCATGAACAGGCGATATTGAAAGGCGTGTCTAGCCGGTTCGTGCCGGATGTGCCTGACCCAACCCTCGTAGATTGCGCTGTGCATATGGGGATTTTGCCTGATTCTGCCGTTTCTCCGCCCACTCGCGAAGGCTGCCCGCAGCCTTAAGGGCGCTCACTACACCGTCCTCGTGAAAGCCCCATCCTGCCCAGGCGCCGCAGAAATAACGGCTACCTGCGCCGTTCATTTCGTCCATGCTTGCTTGTGCTGCAAAAGCGTCAGCACTGAACACGGGGTGCGCAAAGCTTTGAGAGGTGATGATTTTTTCGCTGCGTATGTCATCCAGAGGATTGAGGGTGACGCAGATCGGTTCGGGCGACTCAAGTTGCTGCAGGATATTCAGGTTGTAGGTCACGGAGGCCTTCCGGCCACTGTCGGCGCTCCTGTAATAGTTCCATGACGCCCAGGCCAGGCGCCTTCTCGGCAATACACTCCGATCGGTGTGCACCACGGCTTCGTTTCGCTGGTATGGGATCGCGCCCAATACCCGGCGCTCCAGCGGCGTTGGATCCTCAAGCAGGCGCAACGCCTGGTCGCTGTGAACAGCCAGAACCACGGCGTCAAACCGCTCAAGGCCCTGGTCCGTCCCGATGCGCACACCGGCGTCCTCGCGCGCCACTGACCGGACCGGCGCGTTCGCCCGAAACTCACCGCGCAATCGACCCAGCGCGGCATTGACATACTGGTCAGCGCCGCCGGGAATCATGCTCCATTGGCGATGGCCCTTGTCGCCCAGCAACATGTGATTGGCCATGAATCGCAACAGGTAGAGACTGGGAAAGCTCTCGATGTCCTGTACCGAACAAGACCAGATGGCCGCGGTCATCGGCAGCAGGTAATCTTCCGCAAGTTCCCTCCCGTAATCCCCGTCAGCAAGGAACTGTGCCACGCTGGTTCGGGCGAGCTCCCCTTGCCGTTCCGCCAGGGCCTTGTTGGCATCGGTATTGAATCGAAGAATGTCGCGCAACATCCGGTAGTGTCTGGGCCGAAAGAGGTTGCGCCGCTGGGCAAAGAGTTGGTTGATGGTGCTGCCGTGGTATTCCAGGCCGCTGCGATCACAGCGCAGGCTGAAGCTCATCGGCGTGTCACGGGTGGCAACGTTTAGCTCCGCCAGCAGGCGGGAGAAATGCGGGTAATTCGCCTTGTTGAAGACCATGAAGCCCAGGTCCGCCCGGTAGTTGCGCCCGAACCTCTCGAAACAATAGGTTCGGGTATGCCCCCCTGCCCCCGGGCGGGCCTCGAACAGGATCACGTCATGATCTTCATCGAGCTCCCGGGCCGCAGTAATTCCGGAAATACCTGCACCCACGACAGCGACCCGCAATCGCCGCGAAGGGTGCAGATGGAATACGTCCGTGCTCATGCCGAGGCCCGATACCCGAAGTCATTGAAGAATTCCGATGACGACATGCTCAGCAGATATGTCTCATTCCAACAGCCTCCACGGCTATAATTCGCAGTTGTCACGCATGCCGGATTCAAGCGGCGGCAGCACAGGGCTGCGGGAAGACAAAAAAGAGGATTGCGATGCAGAAGGCGCAAAACAAGGCTCGAGCCGTCATCATAGGAATGATCGGCTTCCACCTTGCCTGTTTCGGTGCAATTTACACGGGTGTGAGCAGGACCGCGGGAATTGTCGCCGGCGTGCTTTACTTCCTGCGGGCTTTCGGAGTTACCGCGGGTTATCACCGCCTCCTCGCCCATTCTTCCTACCGCGCATCGCGTCCCGTGCGGTTCGCGCTGACTCTGATGGGCAGTTGCGCAACTCAGGGCGGGCCCTTGTGGTGGGCCTCGCATCATCGCCGCCACCATCGCTATTCCGAGCGCGAGGGCGACGTGCACTCGCCCGTGCAACGGGGTTTCTGGTATGCGCATATGGGATGGATGTGGGACGCCGTTTGCTTTGGGGGAAACTACGCAAACGTCAAGGATCTGCACCGTTACCCGGAGATCAAGATTTTACAGAAGGGATACGTGTTCCTTATCGTTGGCCAGGCCCTGTTGCTGTTCGGCCTGGGCGCTCTGTTGAACTGGCTGTTCCCGGATCTGGGGACCAGCGGCCTGCAGATGCTCGTCTGGGGGTTCTTCATCAGCACTGTGGCGCTTTGGCATGCCACCTTCGCGGTGAACTCGGTCTGCCACCTTTGGGGCACCCGCCCCAATGCCGCGGGAGACGGCAGCCGCAATAATTTCCTGGTGGCGCTGCTCACCCTGGGCGAGGGCTGGCACAACAATCACCACCGGTGGGCCTATTCCGCACGCCATGGCCTGCGCTGGTGGCAGCTCGACATCACCTGGCTGGGCCTGCTGCTCATGAAGCAGCTCCGACTCGTGCGTGATCTCCGGCTGCCGGCCAGGCAGATTGCCGCAGCCCAGACCTAAGTTCCTGCGCTTCCCGCAGCTCGGCTTGCGCGCCGGCGGCAATCAGGCGGAATCAGGCGTTTGCGGCGGATTGAGATGCCCCTTGTAGCGGATGACGAACCCTGCCAGGGGCAGACGAATTTCCACGTCGAAACAGAACTGCTCGTTTTCCACATATTCGAAGGAATCGCCCGCGGGAGCAAGGAACCGCGGCAGTGGGACCCCGAGAAAGCCCCACCTGCGCATCACGAGGTTCAAACGATTGCCCTCCGGCACCAGGGCCATGCCCAGCGCGACGGGCCCGAAGCGTTCGCACAGCAGATGCTCATAGCGGCCGGCGCCGCAGGTGAAAGTACTGGTGAATACCTGGCCCCCGAAGTCGCGAGTCCACTTGTCGTGATTTGCAAGGCGTTCGAATTTCACGGACACCGCAACCTTCTCTGACGCCTTTGGGAACTTCAGGAAGAAGGCCAGCAGTCGCGCCAGCACTCCCCTGCCCCGAGTCACGGAAGCCTCACCGCTGACTGTCAACCGTGGGCCACTGCCGTGCATGGCCCTCAGGGCAGTAGGCAGCGCTTCCCACGCATCACCGAGCACCCTTGCATGCAGGCATGCATCCCCAGGAGGTTTGTCGTCTCGTTTGCCCAGGATGATGGCTCGGCTTGAGAATGCACGCCGATAGTCCTTAAGACCGATGTCCGACGATGCCGGACGGGCGCCCGGCGCAGGAGGCCGGCCCGCCAGGCAGTTCCGCACGATGACCTCGACCGCCATCGAAGGTATGTACAAGCCGTCGACACCTTCCGCAACCAGGTGTGCGGAACGCCGAATTTTCTCTCCCGTTGAATCCCTGCCTGTGACTTCAACGAACATTCCGCCCCGATGCTCACCCCAGCGAAAGGAGTTGACAGTGCGATGCATGAGACCGGCAATCGGTGTCAAGGAAGGAATCAAACCGAGTGACACGGCTTTCGCGAAACTGCGAAGCAAGTAATGCAGAAAGGCCGGTTGCGGCGCCGCACCCATCCATACCGAGCGCACGTCCGGCCATTCATCCAGGAGCAGCTTCAGATCCGGCACGTTCACGAGCGAAAACTGGCGAGGAAACAGCGGCACCGCGCCGGGTGGCGCGATCATGAAGCGCCTGGCTTCCGTAAGCCCATGGGCGACGCAGCAGCGCCCGCCGCGCCGCACCCGAATGGGTTTGCCCGCATAGCCGGCAATTGCGCGGATTACGTTGAGTCCAACACCCGCATACGGGGACGGGGTTATGCCCCCTTCGATCGACTCGATCTCGTGAAGGTCACGGGCGAGATCGCGCACCATGGCGGAGCTGAGCGCGGGAAAACTGCTCGCGCCGGAGAGGGCAAACAATCCGCCTTGCCTTGCCGATGCGTCGAATTTCGCGATGTCCCGCACGAATTCCGGGCTGTCGGCCAGGTCCACGTAGTTGGCGCCGCTTGCAAGCGCAGCCTCAACCACGCGGTACGGGTCGTCGCCGTAAGCCTGGAAGGGGCCGGTGGCATCGACAACGATATCCGGGGAAATTGTCTCAAGGCTCGCTGCGAAATCCCGATCGCGATCCAGTTCCACGGGCTTGCGTCGGGCGCCTTTCGGCAACGCGTCACAATAGGCCGCCGCCCTGGATGCCGACCGGCCGGCGATCAGCAGAGAGAGTTCGGGTTCGCCGCAAAGCAGCTCGGCAAGGCGGCCGCCGAAGGTGCCGTAGCCGCCGAGAATGAGAACTCTCAGGTCCCGTCGGGTAGCCACGCTACGGCTGGAACAATAGCTCCATTTCCAGGGGGCCCTGTCCGGTTTGCCAGAGGCCTTGCGCCTCGTAGTCGCCGGGGCCGCGGGTGGTCTGTCCGCTGGCGGAAAGGCGGGCGGTGATGGCCAGTTCCGGCTGATCGGAGACCTTCGCGCCCGGCAGCATGGCGTCGGAGTCACCCAGGCTGACGTCGACAGGAAAGCGTGCGCCATCCAGTCTCCTGGCGGCCAATGGCGGTCCCGCCTGACCCGGAATGCGGGCCACAATGAAAAGCACGGCTCCCGGGGCCGGCGATGCCGACGGACCCAGGCGCAGGCGCAGTTCCACCGGGCCCTCGGCTGCAACGCTTTGGCTCCCCGCCGGCATTGCGCCCAGCCGCGCCAGTTCCCGCTCAACAATGGTGCGGACCTCCGGTGTGAGGGACCCTTCCAGCATCGCTCTCCAGCGCCGCACCGCAATGATTTGCTCACCGGCGGCACTGGCCCTCAGGCCCCCGTACCAGAGCCCGCTGGGATTGGCCGGGTCCGCCGCCAGCACCTGCTCCACCATGTCCCCCGCCTCTCCAAGCAGGTTCTCGGGATTCTCCAGGATCAGTGCTTCGGCCTTGCCCATGACGGCATCGACGTCCTGCCCGCCGGTCAGCGTCAGGACTCGATCAAAAGCCTCCACCGCCTCCGGGTAACGCCCCACCCTCGAATAGGAAACACCCAACAGCATCCACCCCTGTGGATCGTCAGGCGACTGCTCAAGCCGCAAACGCAGGGGCTCGATCAGTTGTTCCAGCGTAGGCGCCGGGCCGCCCTCTTCGGCATCCAGGCCGGCGTGGGCCCATTGGTAATTGCTGGACTGGAAATAAACGAAGATCGCCAGCGCCGGAATCAACAGGCTGCAGGCCGCCAATGCCGCCGTGCTGGAAGGTCGGCCCCGATCGCGCCACAGGGGAACCGCCACGCAGGCCAGCGCTGCCGCTCCAAGCAGGACGGCAATCACCAAAAACCCGGCCCAGGCGCTCATTCTTCTTCCGGTATGGGGAGCTGCGTGCGGCGGCGAACCACCTTTGCCAGCACACCCAGGGCAATGAGCACAACCACTCCGGGACCGGCCCAAAGCACCAGTGTATTGGGCGCCAGCCGTGGACGGTACAAGGCGAAATCCCCGTACCGGTCCAGCAGAAACTGCTTGACTTCATCCTCGCCGGCGCCCTCCTCCACCATCCGCCGCAGTTCGCGACGCATGTCCTTGGCCAGCGGCGCATTGGAATCGCGCAGGTTCTGATTCTGACAGACCATGCAACGCACTTCATCCAGCAGCTTCTGATACAGGCTCCGCTTCTCTTCGGTCTCAAGCGGAGGCAGAGTGTCCACCGCGTACGCATTGATGGCGTAAAGCGCCAGGAGGATGGCCGCAAACCGTTTCATTGCCGACCGCCCGTGAGCAGCGGAACAAAAATCTCTTCGAACACTCTTCCATCGAGAGGGCCCACGTGCCGATAGCGAACTACACCTTCAGCGTCGATCAGAAAGGTCTCGGGCGCCCCGTAAACACCCCAATCGATCCCCACGCGCCCATCGGCATCCACGCCGATAGCCCGGTACGGATTGCCGCGTATCGTCAGCCATCGCCTGGCGTCCTCCGGTGTGTCTTTCCAGTTAAGACCATAAAGCGGCACACCGGCGCGCCCCAGCGCCAGCAGGAACTCATGCTCGACAACGCATCCCTGGCACCAGCTTGCCCACACATTCAGCAGCCAGGGCCCTGCCTCAATTTCCTGCATCGAGAATCCGGCGCTGTCCTCCAGCAATCGCGGCAGGGAAAAGTCCGGCGCCGCTTGTCCGATCAGCGGCGAAGGCACGAGTGTGGGGTCCCGGCCGAGGCTGATGCCGAAGAGCAGCACCAGCCCGAGCAGAACAGCGCATGGAAGCAGCAGGGGCCAGCGAATCCGACGGCGATTGGCGTTCACGACCCGTTCTCCCTTGAGGGCGCTGGCCGGTAGCGGCGATCGGAAATCGCCAGCAACCCACCCAAAGCCATGACCAGAGCACCCAGCCATATGAAGCGCACCAGGGGCTTGACCTGCACGCGCACGCTCCACGAGCCGTCTCCCAGGGGTTCGCCCAGGGCAACGAACAGATCGTGGCGCCAGCCCGCGTCAATCCCTGCCTCGGTCATCGGGCTTTGTTGCACTTCGTAGACCCGCTTTTGCGGATACAGCGTCGCCACGGCTTCGCCATTACGCGAGACCTGCACCACGCCCTGAACAGCCTGGTAGTTGGGGCCGGGCACGTCTTCGATGCGCTCCAGCTGAAACTCGTAGCCTGACACCTCCACACTGTCGCCCACAGCCAGACTGCGGTCGGTTTCCACACCCCAGGCTGAAACCACCACGATTCCCAGTGTGGTAATGCCCAGGCCGCAGTGCGCCAACTGCATGCCCCAGGTGGAGCGCCTCGGTTTCGGGCCGCGCCGGAATACCCACGCCAGAGGGTCGCGCAGTGCGGAGGCGATTACCCATGCCGCGGTCGTCATTCCGATCAGGGTGAGAACTCCGGCGTAACCGTACGCCGCGAGGGTCAATACAATACCGGCCACCAGCGCGACTGCCCCGGGAACCCGCAACTTGCGCCCCCATGCCTCGGTCTCGGTCGCGCGCCAGGAAGCGTGCATGCCCGCCCCCACCACCAGCAACAGGGGCAGCATGGGAAGGATGAAGACCAGGTTGAAATACGGCGGGCCCACGGAGATCTTGCCCATGTTCAGGGCATCCAGGGCCAGCGGGTACAACGTCCCGAACAACACCAGGAACGTAGCAGCGCTCAGCAGGACCGTGTTGACCAGCAGCGCCGCCTCGCGCGAGACCAGCTTGAAACCCGTCTGCGGGTTGGTGCTTGCGTTCCGCAGGGCATACAGCAGCAGCGCGCCGCCCATGACCACGGCAAGGAACACGAGTATGAACAGACCGCGCGCCGGATCGCTGGCGAAGGAATGCACCGACACCAGCACTCCGGACCGAACCAGGAAGGTGCCGAGCAGGCTCAGACCGAAGGCTGCGATCGCGAGAAGCAGCGTGGCGTTGCCGAACAGCCCGCGCCTTTCGGTAACCGAAAGGGTATGAATGAGCGCGGTTCCCGCCAGCCAGGGCATGAAGGAAGCGTTCTCCACCGGGTCCCAGAACCACCAGCCTCCCCATCCCAGCTCGTAATACGCCCACCAGCTACCGAGAGCGATGCCGACGGTCAGGAACATCCAGGCCGCGGTGGTCCACGGGCGTGTCCAGCGGGCCCAGCGGGGATCGAGCCTGCCGCTCAACAGCGCGGCGACCGCAAAGGCAAAGGGCACGGCCAGACCTACGTAACCCATGTAGAGCATGGGGGGATGTATCGCCAGCGCGGGGTCCTGCAACAGGGGATTGAGGTCGCGGCCATCCAATGCCGGCGGGAACAGCCGCAGGAACGGATTGGAAGTGAGCAATATGAACAGCAGAAAGCCAACGCTCACGATCCCAAGCACGCCCAGCACCCGGGCCGTCAGCGCCCGTGGCAACGAACGGCTGGCCAGCGCCACGGCTGCAGTCCACCCGCAAAGGATCAGTTGCCACAGAACCAGCGATCCTTCATGGGCGCCCCAGATTGCGGCAAAGCGGTACAAGGGCGGCAATTTCAGGTTCGAGTGCAGTGCTACGTACTGCACGCTGAAGTCATGCTGAAAGAAACTCAAGGCCAGCATCGCGAAGGCCACCGCGGTAAACGCGAGCATGCCGAGCGAGGCGGGCCGCGCCACGGACATCCACCGTTCATTGCCGGTATGTGCGCCGATCAGGGGGAACAGCGCCAGCGCCAGCGCCAGGCACAAGGCGAGCGCCAGGCTGATCTGGCCGATTTCAGGAATCATGACTGCAAACGCTTCGGAAGCCCTGAATGGTCAGGAACGGGCAAGGTCCTTCAAGGCAGGGAAGCATCCGGGGGGTGGCCCCGTTCTTCCAGCATTTCCGCGACTTCCGGCGGCATGTAGTTCTCATCGTGTCGGGCCAGCACCTCGTCTGCGCGGAACACATCATTCTCACCCACGGTGCCGTGCGCTATGACGCCCTGCCCCTCACGGAACAGGTCCGGAAGTACGCCTGCATAGGCCACGGTTATCGTTTTCTCCAGGTCCGTGACATCGAACCGCACTTCCAGCGACCCGGGCGTACGCTGCACGCTGCCCCGTTCAACCAGTCCGCCGACGCGCAAGCGCTGATCCGTCGGCGCCTCGCCCGCGGCAATTTGCGTAGGCGTATAGAAAAAAAGCATGTTCTGCTCGAAAGCCGTCAGGACCAATGCAGTCGCGGCGCCCAGGCTCAGCAGCCCCAGCGACATCGCGGTTATGCGGCGTCTGCGCGGTGTCATGTGCGCAACTCCCATGCGCCTTCATTCGGCGCCGTACTCAAATCTCGAATCTGCCGGTGTACGCCGCGCAGTCTCCGCCGCGCGGTCAGCACCAGCCCCGCCAGGATAGCAAACGACAAGCCGACGCAGGGCCAGACGAAAGCGGCGTAGCCACCCATGGCAAGAAACTCACTCATGCGCCTACCGCCACGACCTCGCGTACCCACCGGGCGCTTCGTTCGCGCAGCAGCACCTCGGCGCGCGCTCTTGTGAGCGTTACCGACAACGAAAAAAGTACTGCGCCCACGATCATCACCAGCAGCGGCCACAGCATGTCCCAGGTGATTGCCGGGGCCGCGAGGCGAGAAATCGTGGGTCCCTGGTGCAGGCTGCTCCACCACTCCACGGAAAACTTGATAATCGGCAGGTTCACCACGCCCACTACCGCGAGAATTCCGGCGGCTCGGTCCCCGGTCCTGCGGTCCTCCATCGACGCATGAAGCAGCATGTAACCCAGGTAGAGGAAGAACATCACCAGCACCGAGGTCAAGCGCGCATCGCCCCAGCTCCAGTAAGCGCCCCACATCGGCTTGCCCCACAACATGCCCGTCGCCAAGGCCAGGCCGGTAAACGCCAGCCCTACCGGCGCCGTGGCCGCGGCAATTGCAAACGCCAGTTTCATGCGCCAGACCAGGCCGATCGCCGAGCCGATCGCCATCAGCGCATAGAGTTGCATGGCCAGGTAGGCCGAAGGAACATGGAAATAGATGATCCGGTATGCATCGCCCTGCTGATAGTCGGGCGGAGCCAGCAGCAAACCACCGAAAGCGCCCACCGCGATTGCCGATAGGCCGATCCAGAGCATCCATGGCTCAATGCGCCCCGCAATCCGGTAGAAGTGTGGAGGCGAGGCCAGCTTGTGCAGCCAGTTGGGCAGTCGGATTTTGGGCAGCCGGTTGGGCATCAGGATCACGCGGGTTTGCAGGCGGTATTTTAGCTTGCGGGGGTAGCTTCCTGCACCTTGCCGATCAATTCGCTGTCGCCCGCAGTGCCGCGCCGGCCGCCCAAGGCAACAAGCCCACAGCGAGCAGGAGAAATGCGCTGAGCATCAGCAGCGGAGCGACCACTGGCTGGTTCGCCATGGCCATGCCCGTAGCCCTTACACCGAACAGCAATACGGGGAGCGACAGAGGCAGCACCAGCAGTGCCAGCAGCCCCACTCCCCGGCGCAGGCCGGCGGTCAAGGCCGCGGCCACGGTAGCAAGAAGGCTCAAGGCAGGTGTGCCGAGCAGGAGTGTCAGGGGCAGTACCGCCAGCGCCTGCCCTTGAATTCCGTAGCTGAACGCCAGCAATGGTGACAGCAGCACCAGCGGCAGACCGAAAACACACCAGTTGGCGGTCGCCTTGACCAGGGAAAGCCATGCCGGGTCCACTGCGCTCAAGAGCATTACGTCCAGGGTGCCGTCCTCGCGATCCGGCTGGAACAGCAGCGGCATGGCAAGCAACATGGAAAGCAGGGCGACCACCCAGATGACGCCTGCCCCCCACTGTGCCAACAGCGCCTGGTCAATTCCCGTCACGATTGAAAACAGCGAAGTAGAGCAAAGAAAAAACATAATATTTATAACGATATGTATCCACTTCTTAAAGTAGATAATAAATTCCTGTCTCAATACTGCAAACCCGATGCTCATTGTTCAGCACCCAGAATCAATTGCATGACGGGCGCCTGGATGCTCCAATCCATCCGATGGCCGGCGAGCACTGCGCAGCCTCCCCCGGAAAGGTGAGATTCGAGTTCTTGCGACAACCAGCTCCTCCCCTGCTTGTCCAGATTGGCATCCGGCTCATCCAGCAGCCATAGGGGCGCATCGGCGCCGATCAGCCCGGCCAGCGCCAGGCGCCGTCGCTGCCCAAACGACAACTGCGACGCCAATCTTTGCTGGAGGCCATTGAGGCCTGCCCTTTGCAGCAGGTCCGGCCTGTCCGCGCTACGGCCGGCCAGGTGCAACAGGAATTGGAGATTGCGCTCCACGCTCAATTCCCCCTTGATGCCGTCCTTGTGCCCCAGCCAGCCAAGGTTGCGCGAAAAACGCGCCGGATCGGCGCTGAGCGACACTCGATCCAGTTCTACCGTGCCGGCCTCCGCCGGCAGCAACCCGGCCAATACCCTCAGGAGAGAGCTCTTGCCTGCCCCGTTCGGTCCACGAAGCAGCAGCAGCGACCCTCTTTTCAGGGCAAATGTCAGTTCGTGGAAAAGGCGCCGTTCGCCTCGCCACAGAGTGAGCCCTTGCGCCTGAAGCATGACGGGACGCTAAGCGATCCTCACCAGCAGCTTGCCGAAGTGATTGCCCTCAGTGATCGCGGCGATTGCCACGGGACCTTGTTCGAGGGAAAACTCCCGATCGATGACCGCGGAAATTCCATGCTCAACCAGGTGTTGGGCAAGAGAGCGATGGTCCTCCCGCGCGCCGACCGTGATACCGCACAGGCGAGCGCACTTTCCGATCAGCGCCATCGCATTTATTTCGGCGGTAATGCCGCCCAGAGCTCCCAGGATTCCAATCGCCCCGTTCAGGCCCAGCGCCTGCAGGGACTGACCCAGGGTGCCCATGCCCCCGGTTTCCACGACCACATCCACGCCGCCGCCGCTCCGTTTGAAAGCCTCAGCGCCCCATTCGGGTATCTCCTTGTAGTTGATGGTCTCGTCCGCGCCCAGTTCGCGGGCCCGCTCCAGCTTCTCGTCGCTGGAGGAAGTAATGATCGCGGTTGCCCCGAAGGATTTCGCCAGCTGCAGTGCGAATATGGAGACGCCACCGGTGCCCAGCAGCAGCACTTTTGATTCCGGACCCACCGGCCCGCCACAGTGCAGTGCCGTCCAGGCGGTCACACCCGCACAGGCCAGGGACGCCGCCGTTTCCATCGTCATCCCGTCCGGAACCGGAAGCAGCGCGGATTCCGGGAACACGCCCATTTCGCCAAGGCAACCGGGCGCTTCGCAGCCGGTGGAACGGGTCCGCACGCCGGGGCCCACCGGCGCAGTCTCCCAGTCCTGCCAGAACACGGTCATGACCCGGTCGCCCGGGCGAAACTGCGAAACGTCCGTTCCCACGGACTCCACCTCCCCCGCGCCGTCGGACAGCGGGATCAGCGGATATTCCTTCGAGCCGCCATAGAAGCCCGCGCAAATCATGAAGTCGCGGTAATTCACCGCCGCCGAGTGCATCCGCACGCGCACCTCGCCGGGTCCCGGCTTGGCTTCATCTATGGTAGCCAGGCCCAGGTTTTCAAGCCCAGGCGACGTGAGTTGCACACACTGCATTGATTTTCCTCCGGAATTGCTGATTTAGGGGCGTCCCCGGACCGGACCGGCACGAGACGAACAACCCATTGTTTACATTATAGATTGCAACCTTGACTTGTTGCCCTTGAACGCCGGCCGCCTGCCGCGGGCTACGTTGAGGTCGGTGCGATCGCTCAGAGTTCCAGCAAAACGCCAACCGCTGCACGTTCGGCGGATTCCATGGCGGCTTCCATGCCCCGGTTGGAAGCCGCACTATGTTCGCCGCAAAAGCGTACGCGCCGGAAGGGTTCGGAGAACGCCGGGAGGTAAGCGTGAAGCTGGCCCGGACGCCATTCAGTCCAGGCGCCCCCGGCGTACGGGTCCATGGTCCAGCTCTTGTAGCCCACGGCCTTGAGCTTGCCCCTCGCCGCGGGCCGGAGCCGTTCGTATTCGCTTACGACGAGTTCACGCGCGGCGATTTCGCCGAGCCGGTCCAGCCGCTGGGCGGTGAACCCGCGCGCGCGGGCGACCAGTCCGGTGACCTCGGGGCTGTCCGCTGACTGGCGCAACGCGCGCACCTCGCCCAGCGGCGTGTCCGTCCACATGGCGGGATCCAGTCCGTCGTCTTCCCAGAAGTTGTTCTCGGCGTGCAGGACGGTCTTGGTGATCATCATCGAGGGCAGCACTTTCGTGGCCCGCGCGAGCACCGGCGGCAGAACGGGATCGAAGCCGACCCATCTGAGCGGCGCGACGGGCAGCGCACAGATCACACGCTGTGCCAGATGCCGTTCGCCGTCATCCGTCAGGACTTCGACGCCCGCCTTGTCTTGCGCAACCCCGATAACGCGGCGCTCAAGCAGCACGTCGCCCGGCAAGGCAGCCGCCATGGCCTCCGGCAGCCGCTGGTTGCCGCCTTCGACCTTCGCGAAGAGCGTGCCCAGTTGCCGCTGCACCTCGTTCCAGGCCACGCGGAAATACCAGGTCAGCACCGAGCAGTCGTGGGCCGAGGTCCCGCGGCCAATGTTGGTCTCGTAGTTCTGCGAGATCGTGCCGTCGCTCCAGCCCACCGATTTCAGGAACTCGTAAACCGACTCATCCAGGGCGCGGCTTTCCGGCAGAAGCCAGTCATCGTGGCTGGCCAGGGGGTTATGGGCCGTGACGACTCTCTCGAAGAATCGGCGGCCCGGAAACTCGCTCTTCGAACCCGCCGGCAACAGGTTGAGCGAATGGTCCGGCCACGCCGCGCGCGGAATGATCCCGCCGTTCAGCGCGATTTCCGGCCTTGAGAGACCGCGTTTTGACGCGTGGTCGATGAGACGCAGGCCGAGCCGGCGGGCGGTGGCTTGCACCCGCGCGTATCCGCCGAGAATGCTGTCGCCGCCCGCCTCGGGCGCTCCCGGAAGGTCATAGAAACTCTCCAGGCGGCCGCCCAAACGGTCCCGGGCCTCCAGCACCGTGACCCGGGCGCCCTCCTCCGCCAGCAGCGAGGCGGCGTAGAGCCCCGAAAGCCCGGCGCCGATCACGACAACGTCCGATTGCGTCGTGGCGCGCAGCGCCCTGGGCCAGCCAATGGCCGGCGCGACTGTGGCAGCGCCCAGACCCTTGAGCGCTTCTCGTCGGCTGATGCGTCGAGTCATGTATACAACACCTGGAATCCGTGCGAGGACAAAGTGTACGCGTTGACGTTTCTTCGAAAGCGGGACGCCCTGGGTCCTGGCGCCGAATGGTGTCTCGTACACTGTGCGCCCTTGGGAGCCGCAATGCGCGGTGGAGGAATTCGGGGAGAAATGCCTGATGAACGCTGATTTGTCGATGGGACGCAGGCAGCTCCTGGGCATGCTCGGCGGCAGCGCCGTGCTCGCGGCCGGCTGGGGCGCGGCGCCCTCCGCGGCTGCAAAAGCCGCCAGCGAGGCCGCGCTTGACCTCGACGACCCGGAGTCGCGCGTGCGCACCTTTGTCAAGGCCAGCGGCCGGCTGGATTCCGGGCGGGTCATCTGGGCCACGCGCGCCGAGGTCTACGCCTTTCTGCCGCCGGATCAACTCGTGCCGGCCGTGCGGGTCAAGGGATGCGAGCAGCAGTGGATCAAGCCGCTTTCCGACACGGAATTCCTGAGCTTCGACAGCCTGGTCAGCTACTACTGCGATTTCGAGAGCGACCGGGTGATGCGTGAATTCGACAACCCGTTCACCGGTGCGCGCAACACCGTCAGGCCCAATATCAGCCGCATGACCGAAGGACGCGAGATTTCGCCGCGCGGCGTTGTCTATCGCGTCATGCGCAGGGCCTACCCGGATTTCTACGCCGACTCGGAATTCGATGTCGTGGTCCGGCAGGTCGGCGAGACCGTATCGTTCCAGGGCGAAAACAAGTGGCCCGATGAGTTCATCCGCGCGCCGGCAGGGTCAAAGCTCACGATGTTCGCCCGCAGCGCCGACCTCGCCGACCCGGACCGGACCAGCGTGCCGGCCAACTTCGCCGGCCACGTACTGATGCCGTTTTTTCCCTGGATGGACATGGCGGATCGCCCCGGCCACCTCCTGTGGCATGTGCAAGGCTATAAGATCACGTCGCTTGGGGACCTTGATGAGGACTATCTTGCCGCCGCGCACGCCGACCTCGGCGACCAATTTGAACAGTCGCCGGAATTCGACAGCGAGCCTTCCCGGTTCGCGCGCCGGCTCAAGGCGATGGGGCGGCTGCCGTGATGTCACGTAGAGAGGGCGAGACGCCCTCCCTCCCAAAGAAAAGAGGTTGTATGAGTAAATTTGATAGTGTTTTGGTTGATCGGCGCGAGCTGCTTGGCGCGGCCGGGCTGGGGTTGCTGCCCGGCGTCGCGGGGTTTCTGCCATCGACGGGTTTCGCGGCGGAGATTGAGGATTCGCCGGACCTCAAGGACCCGTGGATGCTGGATCCACAGAAGGCATTTCACAATTTCCTGCGTTCCATGGGCGACCTGTCGGGCCGTATCTCGCCGCAATGGTGGCGCGGCGCATACCTGGGCATATACAAGGATCGCCATCCCGAAATGTTGTTCCGCCTGGAAGGCTGCGAGATGAAGCGCATTGTCGATCTCGGCGACGGCGAATACCAGTTCCAGTACCGGATCTTCACCTTGCTCAAGGATCCTGAGACCAATGAGACCCTGAGCGGCCAAACCTGGCGCAACCCCATTACCGGGGCAGAGCTCACCGTCGAGCCCAATATCTCCGGCGCGCAGCGGATCGTGTTTCTGGATGAGCGCGGCATCGTGGAAAGAGATGAAAACTCGGGATTCGAGGCGGTCATCCATCTCATGTGGACCGCACAGGGCGCCTACGCGATGCACAACGGCTACAAGGACCGTCCTGAAGCGCGGCCGATTCCGATGAAGGAGTTCGCGACGGGTTTTCTGGACCGGGCGGCGGCGGCCGATTTCGCCGCGCCGCGCCTGGAGACCCGGTTCAATTCCACCTTCGTGGCGCCGTTTCAGCGCTGGATGAACATGCCGGCGGATGCGGGCATTGCCGTTTGGCACGCCTCCGGGCACAAGGCGCGCGACGTCGAGAGCCTGCCGCAGGATTACCTGGAGCAGATGCATCATTACCGTCCTGAAATGAAGGAGTGGATCGGCGAGGACGGCAAGGCGTGAGCGCGCCCGGCAATCCCGGCCCTTCCGGGGCCAACCAGCTTGAGATAAAGACGCCGCTGCACACCATGGCGGCCTTCGGGGTCGGCAACATTCCCGACAGCATCAAGAACTGGTCCTGGAACGCCTTCGTCCTGTTTCTCTATGCCCAGGTGCATGGCCTGTCGGGCACCTTGACGGGCATCGCAATTCTGATTGCGCTCATCGTCGATGCCGTATCCGATCCTTACGTTGGCTTTCTGTCCGACCGCGCCCAGGGCTGGAAGTACGGACGCCGGCACACCCTGATGATGTTTGCCGTCGTGCCTTTCGGGTTTTGCTTCTATGCCCTGTTCGTGCCGCCGGAAGGGTTCGGTCAGGGCGGACTGTTTGCCTGGCTGCTGCTCTTCGCCATTCTCAACCGGCTGTTCATTACCTTGTTCCATGTGCCCTACAAGGCCGTCGGCGCCGAGCTCAGCCGCGATATAAGCGTGCGCCCGAGAATCAAGGCTTTCGGCACCGTCGGGATGCAGGGAGCCCGCATCGGCCTGCCGCTGCTGGCCTTCGGCTACTTCTTTCTGGAAAGCGCTTCTTATTCGCGGGGACAACTGGACCCGGCCAACTACCCGCCCTTTGCCGCCGCCTTCGCCACGGTCGCAGTCCTTGCCATGGTGATCAACATCGCCGGAACGCTCAAACCCGTCGTCGGGATCGAACGGCTTGAGCCGCCGAGGCCGAAGCCGCGCATCGGGCCGGTCGCGGCCTTCAAGGCCGTCATCTCCGCCATGACCGTAACGCCGAATGTCCGCCGCTCGCTATTGCTGGCCATCGTGGTGTTCTTCGCCATCAGTTCCATCTCGGTGCTGCGGGTGCACCTGATCACCTATCTGTGGCAAACGCCGGCCGACCTGACCGGCTGGCTGGCCTCAGCCCAGGCCATCGGCGCCGCCACCGGGGCGATCGTCCTGCCGTTCGCGGTCAAGACGCTGGACCGCAAGCGTTGCATTGCGGTGGGCATGTCCGGATTCACCGCCCTGACGGCGCTGGCGGTGCTGCTGCCGGTATTCGGTGTGTTGCCGCCAGCGGCGTCCCGGGAACTGGCCTGGGCGCTCATCGGCATGTTCATGGCGGCGGGAGTTTTGCTGGGCATATACCTGGTGGCCATCGCATCGCTGGCCTCCGATGTGGCCGACGAGCACGAAGTCAACACCGGCATGCGGCAGCAGGCGCTGATCAGCGGGTTCGGGAGTTTCGCCATCAAGACCGCAGGCGCGATCATGGCGCTGTTGACCGGAATCTACCTCGATATCATCAGCTTTCCGGCGGGCGCGCCGGTGGGCTCGGTCCCCTGGGAAAAAGTGGAAGCACTGGCGTATTTCTCCGCCGGATTTTGCGTTCTGGGGTGCTTCCTGGTGCTGTGGGTGGTATCAAAGTTCGACGTATCGCTGGACAAGCAGCGGGAAATCAACCGGCGGCTGCAAGCTATGCTGAAAGCCGAAGGCACAAGTACGGCTTGAACCGGCATGCCGGCGTGAATCAATCGGGAGTGCAAACATGCTGATCATTTCGCAACGGGCCTGGAGCGCTACGGACACCGCGGCGCTCGCAGCGCAAATTGAAGGCGCCATGCAATTGGTGCGCCGCCGGCAAATCGCTCCTGGGGTGGAGCCGCTCCTGCTGCTGCCGCAGGCGGCTCCTGCGGACAAGGCGCCCGAACTGGGCACGCTGCTGGCTGCACTCGGCGACATCGCCTCCACCGAGCGCGTCATGCTGGCCGGGGCGGCCGGCGTGGCGGGCGATGACGGCGTCGGGACCGTCGGCTTTCTGCTTTCGGCTGAGGGTGAACTGCTGCTCACCGTGCCCAAGATCTCCCCGGACCTGGTGACCGGTTTCGGCGAGGATGCGACGGCCGCCACCGGGCAACCCGCCGAGTTCAGGACCGCCAGCACCAGTATCGGCCAAGTAGGCATATTGCCCGGCGAGGACGTGCAATTTTCACACTACGCGCGCGCGCTCACATGGGCAGGCGCCGAAATCATCCTCAACCCGGTGACCGAGGTCGGCGACCACCTGTTCCAGTCACGCCGCAATGCCCGCCGGGCACGCGCCTGGGAAAACACCTCCTACGTGGCCGTAGCCGGGGCCCTGGGCGGCAGGCCCCGCGGACCGAGCTGCTCCAGCCTGATCGACTTCAACGGCGCGGCAACCCACGCCGCCGGCGAGGCGGACCTGCTGCTGCCCGACCTCGATATCGAACGGCTAAGGCGCCGGCGCAACGACATCTTTGCCGTCCAGCCGCTTCACTTGCGTGCCAACCTCTACGCCGACGGCTACCGGCGGCTCAGCGAGAGGCGCCCCGAACCGCTTGCGCCCCCGCCCAGAGGCCGCGCAGCCTGGATCGGGGAATGCGAGCGCCGGTTGGCACAAAGGGCGGCCCCGACCCGGACCGACCGCATCGAGCAATACGACGTCATCCTGACGCAGACCGTAGGGAAGATCATCCAGCGTGAGCACGACGCGGACGCACTGCGCCGCGACAACACCCGTCGGGCGCTACGGCTGGCGGAACGGCTGGCGTCCAATCCCAGCATCAAGCTCGCCGTATTCCCCGAGTTCTTCATGCACGGCCAGGGGGGACACGGGTATCGCTCACCGATCACGCTGCAGCGTCTGGCCATCCGCTACCCGGGCCCGGAGATGGAACTGCTGCAGGATTTCGCCCTCAAGCACAAGATCTACGTGGCCGGGTCCACGTTCGAAATCGACGACAAGCTGCCCGGGCATGTGTTCAACTCCGCCTTCATCCTCGGCGATACCGGCGAACTCATTCATCGCTACCGCAAGATCCAGTGCGCAGACGTGTGGGGCTCGCTGCCGGACACTACCCCGAGCAGCGTCTACGACCGCTACCTGGACATCTACGGCTACGACTTCCTGTTCCCGGTGGCCGATACACCTATCGGAAGGCTGGGCACCATGGTCTGTTTTGACCAGGCCCATCCGGAAATCGCCCGCATGCTGACGAAGTACGGGGCGGAAGTGATCCTCCATCCCACCTCCGAGGGGCATGGGAGCCAGAGGTCCGGCTGGGACGCAGCACGATGCACGCGGGCGTTCGAAAACACCGCATATGTGCTCTCCCCCATGCCCGGGTCGGAGTATTTCCATCATGGCCAGGGCGAAGCGCCCACCAGCCAGATGCGCGGCCACTCGAAGGTGGTCAATTTCGACGGCACGATTCAGGGTGTTGCGGACGGACCGGGAGGTTGCATACTCACGGGCACGATCGACCTCAAGGCACTGCAAAGGGCCCGCGCCAACCCCATGACGAACCTGCCGCTGTGGGACGACCCGGAAGTCTACGCCCACATCTACGCCGGCGAAGTAGGCCTGCCCAACAATCTCTGGGGGCCCGACCCCCTGGAAAACCCCTACGTTGGTTTCGGCCCCTTGAAAGCCCGTCTCGAGAGCTACTACGCGCGAGGCGTGTTCGTCCGCCCCAGCGGCGTCGATCCCAACGCGCCGGTGACCTCAAGCCGCGTCTACGGTCCGGCCCTCAAGCCCAGGGAAGCCAGGCGGCTGGCCGACCAGGAACGCCTGGATGGAGAGTCGATTCAAGTCTAGCGCCGGTTCGCGCTGGAGTACCCGCGGAGATCGACGATGAGTTTCAAGCGCAGACAGGTGCTCAAGGGAGCGCTATCGCTTTCCGCAATGTCGCTGGCCTACCCACTGCTGAGGCCGAGAACGGGCTTTGCGGCGGAAAAGACCTCAGTGGTGGTCATCGGCGGCGGCCTGTCCGGCCTGAACAGCGCCTTGCTGCTGTCCGACTTCGGCCTCGATGTGCTCGTGCTGGAGGGTTCGCAACGCGTAGGCGGTCGAGCCCGCACGGCCGACGATGTGGAAACGCGGCCCGAATACGGCGCCAGCCAGATCGGCCGCTCGTATGCGCGAGTACTCGACCTGTGCTCGCGCATGGACCTCAAGCTCATCCCCCAGCACCGCTTCATCATGCCCATGTCCAACTACGTGGACGGGACATGGGTGCGGTCGGGGGAATGGGCCGATTCGCCGGTCAACAAACTGGCGGGCGACGAGCGTGCAATTCCACCGGCGTTGGTGGGCATGACTCTGCTTGGTCGGCAGAATCCACTCAAGAACCTGGATGACTGGCTTTCGCCTGAATTCTTCTCCTACGACATCTCGATGCTCGAATTGCTCAAGCAAAGCGGCGCTTCGCCCGCTGCTATTCGGTACGCGAGCTATTACCTGGACCTGCGCTCGACCTCCAGCCTCGGAATCATGCAGGAACGCACCCGCACGGTGTTTGACGCGAATTTCGGAAGGGCGAAGTCCGGGGAGACGGAAACGGCCTTCGGTCTGGGAGGCACTAACGAGAAGGGCGAGGAAGTCCCTGCAATCCGAAATATCGAGGGTGGCACTTCGAGATTGCCCGAGGCTGTTGCCGCCGAACTCGGGGACCGGGTCCGACTGGGCAAGGTCGTTGCGTCCGTTGATATGTCAAGCTCCGGCGCGGAAATTCGCTGTCTCGACGGCAGCCGCTTCCAGGCCGATTTCGTGGTCTCCGCGGTGCCGTTCTCGACGCTGCGCAACATTTCGATCTCGCCGGGGTTTACCGGTCGCCAGGCGGAAGCGGTCCTCACACTGGGCTATCGCGGCACGACCCGCGCTTACGGCGTTGTAGAAGAGCCGTACTGGGAAGACGACGGCCTCGAACCCTCGTTCTGGACCGACGGGACCTTGCAGACCATGTGGGTGATGGAGAAACGGCCGGGCGAGGACAAGCACCGCTTCATTCTTACCTTCACCGGAATGACCTCGGCGCGAATCGATCAATTGCCCGATGATCAGGCCCTTGCCCTGATCGAGTCGGAAATCGCCCGCGTTCGGCCTGCCGCCAAGGGCAAATTCCGCTTTCTTTCCCTGTACGGCTGGCGCAAGAACCCCCTGATCCAGGGCTGCCGCCACATGTTCGCGCCCGGCCAGATCGCCCGCTTCGCCCGGGAAATGATCGTTCCGCACCACCGCCTGCACTTCGCGGGAGAACACACCCGGCGCATGGACTTCGGCATGGAATCGGCCCTTGAAAGCGGCGAGCGGACCGCCTTCGAGATCCTGCAACGCACATGAATGTCATGGAAATCAGGAACACCGTCGGCGCAGGCGTCCTGTGCGCGGCCATCATGGCCTCCCTGACAACGCTCTAGGAGGTTCGCGCCGGCACGGCGGCCGGGGCAGCAATGCTCAATCGGTGGGTGGCGGCCAGGCATGCGAGCAGGCACACGCCGGAGGCGACCAGCGCCGCCGTAGGGCTGACGGCACGGGCCACCGCCCCCCAAAGCAAACCGCCGCCGGCCATGCTGATCGTTCCCAGCGTAAAGATGTAGGACAGGCCGCGCCCGCGAATGGCGGGGTCGAGTTGCGTCTGGGCGGCCACCATGATGGTGTTTGTACAAAATATCCAGCTTGCACCGATGCAGGCAAGCAGGGGCGCCGCCGCCACGGGGCGATTGAATGCGCCGAACAGCATCATGCACAGCGCGCAAAGAAGCAGCGCGCCGGAGAGCCTCCGGTCGAGCCTGCGGTGGCCGAGCCTGGCGATGACGAACACGCCGAGCAGGGAACCGCCGCCGAAGCAGGAATACATGAGACCGTAGGTTCCGCTGTTGTCGAAGAGCACGGCCATCAAGGCGGGCACCGACGACGCACAGGCGAAGAAGCACCCGAGACGGATGAGGATATTCCGCTTCCAGCGTGTCAGGGCGGCAAACTCCAGGCCCTCCTTCACCGCATCAACAAACCGCTGCCGTGTCAGTGGCTGTGTGTCCTGTTCCCGGCGATGGCTCAATCGCAGAAAAAGAAGAACGATCGTGACCATGATGGCGGTGTTCAGCGCCAGGACCGGGGCGACACCCATGGCGGCAATGATCGCGCCGGCAAGCGCCGGGCCGATGAGCCGCGAACCGGTCTGTGAGAAGTTGTTGAGGCTCACGGCAGCCGGTATCTGGTGGCTGCGCACCATGTCGGGAATGAGCGCGGCGATGCCAGGCATGCGCATCGCCTGCCCTATTGCGACCAGCGGCAGGCAGAGCAGTAGCAACAGCGGCGTTATCCGTCCGGACAGCGTGAGCCACAGCAGGACGCCCAGGCTCAGGCCCAGCCAGGCATGGGTCCAGATCATCCCGCGTCGGCGGTCGGCCAGGTCGGCAAGGACCCCGGCCGGGATCACCAGGAACATGATCGGAAGCTGAAGCGCGGTATACACGGCCGCAACAAGCAGGGGGTCGGCGTCGGTCATGACCCGCATCTGCCAGGCACAGGCCACTTCGGTCATCCAGAAGGCAGTCAGCGACAGTGTGTTCGCGCCCCAGAGCGTGGTGAACCCCGGGTTGGCCAAGGGCGCCAGAAAGCCGGGCGGTTTAGCCGAATGATTCACAACCCGGCAATCATAGACTCTGACGGCGCGCATTCAATGCAATGGAGAGGTTCACTTCGCTGCCGGTAGCGTCCGCCGAAAAAGCATCGAAACTCGCACCAATACGTTTGGCGGTCTCCTGCAGCTGCGGCAGCAATTTTTCCCGTTCAGCCGCCCGAGTCACGGCTTTCCGGATATAGCGCGCACTCAAGCTCGCCAGAATCTGCCCTCGTGCGAAAACCGGCACGGCCATGGCTCCCCAGGAAATCGACTGCCTTTGAAGACGGCTGGTATCAAAGCCCTGTTGCCTGGTCTTACGGAGGCGGCGCGCCACAGCGGCTGGATTTCTGGCGGCAACATCCTCCGGCTTGCGTGATTTCTGCAGCACCTGAATCAGGATATCGCGCTGCTGAGCCGAGCAGTAAGCCAGGTACACGCGCCCGGTGGCGGTGGACAACAGTCCCACCCGCCTGCCGGCCAGGTAACGTCGTACCGCCAGCGGACTGTCGGGATCGGTGGTCTCACGCAGCACCATCGAGGGGCCGGACAGGGTAGCGATGGCAATAGGCCACAGCAATTCGGCCCCCAATTCCTTCATGTGCGGCTTGGCGCACACCGAAACCCAGGTTTCCTGTTCAAATCCGCAACTCAGCGCAAGCACTCGTTCGGCAGGCCGATACACATGGGTATTGGCATCGCTCAGAACCACTCCAGCCTCGCAAAGCGTTTGCAGGAGCCGATAGCAGGTTGGCCGGGGAAGCTCCAGGGCGTCCGCAATCTCCGAGTTGCGGGCTTCCCCCAACGCATTCAATTCCTCCAGGATGGAGAGTGCCTTTATCGTGGTCTTGCTTGTTCTTACCTTTTGCATTCGCCCCTGGCCTGAATCCGTCGGCGGCAAAGCTTACCAATAATCCCCAAATATTTCACATAGTGACATGATGTTTTGGGGGGTGTGGTAAATTGCCCCGGTTGAGGGCCTTTCCGGCTCTTGGGGCCAAAAATTTGGGAGTGCCCGCATGAAACCACAACATTGTTTGATACCGATTGTCGCAAGTGTGCTTGCGCTTCCCGTCAGCCAGCCGGCATTCGCCCAAGGCGCGGAACTCGAGGAAATCGTCGTTACGGCGCGCAAGCGCAACGAGTCCTTGCTGGATATCCCGCTGACGGTGTCCGCATTCAGCGCGGAACAGATTGACCGCGCCGGCTACTCCACCATCAGAGATCTCGTTGCAGCAGTACCGGGCATAACCTACGAGAGCTACGAAGCAGAGGGGCGGGGCGACTCACCGAGTTTCCGCGGCGTGTCCACCAATACGGGCGATCCCACGCTACAGAACTCATCGAAGTTCATCGATGGCGTCTACGTGTCAGGCTCGCTTTACACCGTCCTGCTGGACAACCTGGAACGTGTCGAAATCACCAAAGGCCCCCAGAGCGCCCTGTTCGGCCGGGCCTCGTTCTCCGGTGCGATCAACTACATCACCAAGAAGCCCACCAACGAGTTCGAGGGCAATGTGAGGGGTTCGTTTGCCGAGGAAAACGAATATCAACTGAGCGGATCGCTGTCCGGCCCGCTGGTCGAGGACACCCTGCTCTTCCGGCTCAGTGCCGGTACCTTCGGCCAGGGCAGCCCCTATAACAATGTCCTCAGCGGGACGGAAATGGGCGAGCAGGAAATCAACTCATTCTCGGCTTCGGTGCGGCTTACGCCCTCGCCGCAGCTCACCGCCGACCTGATGGTCATGTACACGGATTCCCAGTTCGGCGAGGCGGCACGGGCGACGACGGCGCTGAGCATGAGTGAACTGGCGTTTCCGGACGAGTCCCTGATCGGCGGCGGCACCCATCAGCTGGACAACCCCGGTATCGATTCGGAATCCTTCCGCGCCAGCCTGAACGTGAATTACGAAATGGCGAGTGGATACGAGCTGAGTGTCATTGCCGGCACGGGACAGGAAGATACGGTAAACCAGTCGGACGGCGACTACTCTCCCCCAAACAACCTGGGATTTCTCTGGTTCCTCTGTGTAGGCCCGTACGCCGGTCCCGCTTGCGAACTGTTTCAAACCGTCACGGAACGCGAAATCGAGTCGAGTTTCGGGGAGTTGCGTATCACCTCGCCGGATGAAGGACCGTTGCGCTGGCTGGGCGGTGTCGCCTGGTTTGACGAGGACTTCAATACCGCCAGGATTCGTAATTTCCGGCAGCCGCCGTCATTCAAGACCTCCACCACCTTTTCCGTGTTCGGATCCGTGTCCTACGAGGTATCGGACAAATTGACCCTGGGTCTCGACGGGCGTTACCAGAGCGAAGAAATTGAACTGAACATACCCGAAAGCAACCGCAGTCAATCGGACGATTTCGATTCCTTCCTGCCCCGCGTGCTGGCCGAGTATCAGGTGGATGACGCCACCCTGCTCTACTTCAGCGCGGCCCAGGGCAACAAGCCCGGAAACTTCAACGCATCCGCGCCTCCCGGTTTCCTGACGGTCGAAGAAGAGGAAATGTGGAACTACGAGATTGGCGCCAAACGGTCCGCCATGGATGGCAAGGTGAGCCTCCAGGCTTCGGCGTACATGATTGACTGGACCAACCAGGTGTACCGCTTCAACGACCCCGATCCGAACTTTGGAAGCTATTTCATCAACGCCGGCGAAACCGACGTTGTGGGTCTGGATTTCTCGCTGGCGGCCAACCTGAGCGAACAGCTCACTGCGAGCTTTGCCTATAGCTGGATCAACACGGAGTTTCAGGTCTTCGAATCCAACAATGCCCTGACCGTCCTGGGAGACGCGGACGTGTCCGGCAACGAGACGCCGCGAACGGCGAACAACTCGCTGTTTGCCTCCCTTCAATACCGGGCGCCTTTCAACGCTTTCGGGACCGAAACCGAGTGGTTCGCCGGGGTCGATGTCAGTTATCGGGGCGAGATGTTCATCGATGAGCTGAATCTCGAGACGATTGAGCCGCGCACCCTGGTCAATGTCCGCGGCGGCATCGATACCGGACGCATCCGGGTTACGGCATTCGTGAACAACGTCGCGGACAACGACGCGCTGACCACCGGGTTCCGGTATGGAACGGTGGCGCTGGTTGGCCTTCCCATGCCGCGCCAGGCCGGTGTGAGCGTAAGCCTCGACTTCTAGCGGCATGACGAATGACCATGGGCCGCAGAGTTGACAGGTTGCGGTGGGAGCTGTGAATAGTCACAAGAAAACCATGCTGCCGTCGGTGGCGCGTTTCATCGACGCACTGCGAGACCTGCACGAGAACGAGCCCGATGAGTCGGAGCGCTGGGGCAAGGCCGCCGATCTTCTGAGAGATCTGTTATCTGATCCCGGTCTCAAGGCCAACGCCCGCAGCTGGCCGACCAGTCCGGCCAAACTGGGCCTCAAAGGCAAGCACGCCAACTTGCTGTTCTATGAAGACCCGGACCACGGGTTTGTCATAAACGGCCTGATCAAGAAACCCGCGGCGAAGACCACCGTGCACGACCATGGGCAGTCCTGGACGCTCTACGGTGTGATGGACGGTGAGGAATCGGTATTGCGGTTCCGCCGGACCGACGGGGGCAAGCCGGGAGACCTGCCGAAACGTGCGGAGGTTGAAGCCACTGAAACGATGCAGGTGGGCGCGGGACATGTGGATTGCATTGGTCCGTGGGAGATTCACGCTGAGTACAACGATGACAATGCGCGGGCAACGGCCGTGATCGTCCGCAGCCAGAGGAGCGGGACTTTCGTTCAGAATATCTTCTATCAGAAAGACGGCACGGTAGAGCAGTATCACGGACCGCAGCAGATTCCCTACCACCTTGGCTGAGCGCCGCCTGTCGAAAAACGTATTCTCGCTGCCCGGCCCGTTCCGGTCGCATCGCGTCGTGGAGCTGCAGGGGCCGTTCCTGGCGGCGGAAACGCTGTTTCCCGGCGCTACGCTGGAAGAACTCCGTGCCACAGCCGCGGCGGGAATCCCGAACCTGTATGACCGGGAGAAAAACCTGCTGGTCATGTCCTTTCACAGCATCGTGGTGCGCACGCCCGGCTGCACGATTCTCGTGGACAGTTGCGTGGGCAACGACAAGCCCAGGCCGCGCAATCCGCATTGGCACCAGCGCCGGGGGACTTATCTGCAGGACCTGGCCGTTGCGGGCCTGAAGCCGGAGGACATCGACATCGTGATGTGCACGCATCTGCACGCCGATCATGTAGGTTGGAATACGCGCCTTGAAGACGGCGCATGGGTGCCGACGTTTCCGAACGCACGCTACCTGTTCGCGAAGACCGAAATCGAGCATTGGCAAAATGTGCTGGCGGAGAGCCCGCCGGGTGAGATCAACCATGGATCATGGGCGGACAGCGTTGCGCCGATCCTTAACGCCGGGCAGGCGGAACTGGTGGCGACCAACCACGAGGTGGCTGACGGGGTCGAGTTGATCGGCGCGCCGGGCCATACGCCGGGCAACGTGATCGTCAAGCTTGAGGAAAGAAACCAGCGCGCCTACCTGACGGGTGATGTGATTCATCATCCCATCCAGGTCGAGCGGCCCGAATGGTCAAGCTGCTTTTGCTGGAACCCGGAACAATCTGCCGAGACCCGGCTCAGGACGCTGAACAAAGTCGCGGAAGAAGACGCCTGGCTGCTTCCCGCACATTTTCCGACGCCCACCGCGGCCAGGATCCGCCACACGGCGGCCGGATTCCGGATGGACTGGTGACGACGAAGAAACACACGATGCTCTTGCTTTGCCTGGGGCTGCTGGCGGCATGCGGGCCGGGCGACACGCCCGTGGAACCCGCCCCGACCGCCACCAGGACTGCGGAAAGCACCTCGAGCGCGCAGACTGTCCGGTCGCCGGACGGCGTCACCATTCATTACGACGATCAGGGGACCGGCGAACTCTCCCTGGTTTTCGTGCACGGCTGGAATTGTGATCGCAGCTATTGGCGGGCCCAACGTGGTTTTTTTGCCCAATCCCATCGGGTCGTGACGCTGGATCTGGCCGGACACGGCGATTCGGGCCTGGACCGCGTCGAATGGACCATGCAGGCGTTCGGTGAAGACGTGGCTTCGGTGGCATCCGCGCTCGATTTGCAGAATATTGTGCTGATCGGCCACTCCATGGGCGGCAAGGTCGTCGTTGAGGCAGCCACTCAACTCGCCGACCGCGTCGTTGCCGTTGTGGGCGTGGACACCTTCCACAACGGCGGCCGCAAGACACCGAAGGCCAGGCAAATTGAAGTGAAAGAAGGGCTCGACGATGACTATGAGGGCTACATCCGGGGAATCGTGGTCCGCATGTTCGTCGAGCAGAGCGATCCGGCACTGAAGGAATCCATCATGGCGGACATGGCGGCGGCCCCCTACTCCTCCGCAATCGGCTCGCGCAATGCGACCGGCAACCAGGACGCCACATCCGCCATTGCTTCGCTTGAAGTGCCGTTGACACTGATCAGCTCGGACTATCTGCCCACGGACCTGGCGCATCTGAAGGCCAACGCCAAGCAATTCCAGTATCGCGAAATGACCGGCGTCGGGCATTTCGTAATGCTGGAAGACCCCGAGTCCTTCAATGCCCATCTCGCCGCCGTGCTCGCGGATATAACATGACGGTTTCGGATACGGAGGGAATCGCCTTGAGATCGGGAATCAGCAGGCGCCAGTTCGTGAAGGCCGGTGTGGCTGCCGGCCTGAGCGCTCCGATTGCGCGCGCAAGCAGCTTGCAGGCAAACCCCGACGTAATCGTTATCGGCGCAGGGCTTTCCGGGCTTAACGCGGCAGCGCTGCTGGAAGAGCTGGGTGCGCGCGTGATCTGCGTGGAGGGGCGCAACCGCCCCGGTGGTCGATTGCTCAGCCACCGGACTGTGGCGGGGAACCCGGAATGGGGCGGCGATTCGATACTCGGCGCCTACGCACGTATGCAAGACACGGCCCGCCGTCTCAACATCCCGCTGGTGGATCATCACGCCCGCAGGGACATGTCGCCGGAGGCGCACCGCGATCCCGCCCGGGTGGAACTGGCGCTGGATGGGGAGGTCATCCCGCGGGAGCAATGGCCCACGCATCCGCTCAATTCGATGCCGGCCGGCGCCCGCGACCGCTTTCCCGGGCGTGGTTTTTTCCAGAGCGTGATCGCCGAGCACAACCCGCTGGCTTCGTTCGCGGATTGGATGGAGCCGGAAAGCGTTCCGCATGACCGCTCGGCCTATGAGTTCTTCAAGGAACTCGGCTGGAGCGATGCGGCCATCGAGCTGAACTACAACACCAACGTGCAATACGGCACCTCGGCCCACGACGTTTCCATGTTGATGTGGTACTTCGTACAGGCCTGGTTCAAGCTGCAGAGCGACGTGGCGCGCGTCGCCTACAAGGTCGAAGGCGGCAACCAGCGCTTTACCGACACCATGGCCGCCGCGCTCAATGGCGAAGTGCACTACGGCAAGCGGGTTGTCGGCATTCGCAGCGGGAAATCGGATGTAGAGGTGCATTGTCACGACGGCAGCGTCTACCGGGCGCCCCGCGTGATCTGCTCGCTGCCCATTCCCACCATGCGCTGGGTCAAATTCGACCCGTTGTTATCCCCGGCCAAGGCCAAGGCCATTCGCACGGTACAAGTGCAGAAGATCACCAAGGTCATCATGGTGCCCAAGAGCCCATTCTGGGATGACGACGGACTGAATCCCGCGATGTGGACCGACTCGGATGCGGGCGAAATCCGTGCGCTTCGGGAAGGCGAGGATTCAAATTCCGTGACCTGTCTGATGGCCTGGGCCCGGGGGCATCTTGCGGATCGCCTGGATACACTGGGACCTGAGGCGGGTATGGAACGAGTGCGGGCAGCCTACGAACAGTTGCGTCCGGCTGCCAGAGGCAAGCTGGAACTCGCAGGCGTCAAGTCCTGGCAAACGGATCCCTTCGCGGGCGGCGATTGGGCCATTTGGGCTCCCGGGCAGGTTACCGAGAGCCTGCCGGCCTTGATCGAGCCTGCCGATCGGATCCATTTTAGCGGCGAACACACCGCCACCACCAACCGAGGCATGGAGGGAGCCATGGAGTCGGGGGAACGTGCCGCATTCGAGGTCTGGGATCTACTGTAGAGGAAAACACCAATGCCGAAACCGACACTCAAAGACATCTACCGCCCCAGCCATGACGAGGCGGCAAGACACGCATTCGTGGGCGCACTGAAAGGTTACGTCAACGGTCCCCTGGAAGCCCGCCTTGCCGAGCACTACGAGAGAGTCATTGAGCCCGCGTTTGTCGAGTCCCACGGCCGCAGGCCGGAGAACCGCCTGGAAGGCACCGAAGCCTTTGCCGGGAACCACCTTTATCAGCTGTGGGGAAGCTCGGTTTATACCTCCCAGGACCTGATGTGGGAAACGGTAGGCGCGACCTGCGAGCGGCTGTTGCCTGAGTTCGAAGCCCGCAGACAGTCTTTGGCGAAGAATGAAGCTCTCGGCTGTCTCGAAATTACGGAGGATTTCGTTCCTCCTGACCCGATTCGTCATGTGGAAATCCATCGCCAGCCGGGCGGCTATTTCGGACTCCCGGACGACAAAAGCCTGCGATTAGGCATGGACTACATGGGCACTGGCGAACTGTATCGCGCCGCCAAGGGCCTTTCCGAAGGTGACGAGGTGGGTGACCCCGGAATGGGCAAATACCTCCTCGGCGCGCTGCGGCGCAGGTTTCCGGATACCGATCCCGGTTCTGTCCTCGACCTGGGCTGCGGAGTCGGAGTCCACACAATTGCGTACAAGCAGGCGTTCCCGAATGCGAAGGTGTGGGGCGTGGACCTGTCCGCGCCTTTCCTCCGTTTCGCCCATGTATGGGCTGAGGACAAAGGACTGGCCATCAATTACCGGCAGGCCAACGCAAACGAGACTGGCTTCGCCGACGGGCAATTCGATCTGATCGTGTCGCACATCATGTTCCACGAGACCTGGCATGACATTCTGCCGGGCATCATGGAGGAAGCCCATCGCCTGCTGGCGCCCGGCGGCGTCTTCCTGAACGGAGATACACCGTATCAACCCGACCGCCTGTCCATGACCAAGCAGGTCACCAACCACTGGCAGGTTGTCAACAACGGCGAACCCTTCTGGACCGGGTACGCCGACACCGATATTCGGCAGACATTGATCGATGCCGGCTTCGACCCGCAGCACGTATTCGCCGACTACGACCCTCTGGGTTCAGGCGAGTACTTCATCTTCGGCGGAGCCAAGGTGTGATGGCAACCACCAATGACGACACGAGCCGTCCCTTCAAGCTGACGCGCCCGCGCCAGCTCAAGGAGCTTAGCCCCGATCAGTATGTGGCCGTAATCTGGCGGCTTGCGATGGAAATCTGCGTGCTGCGGGACCGACTCGGCACCCATGAACAGTTGTTTGCCGCGCAAGGCCTGTTGTCGCCTGAGGATATTGAGCAATACACGCCGTCGGAGAACGAAACTACGGCGCGCCAGAAGGCTCGCAGCGAACTGATCGAGAACATCATCAACGACTTGAGCTAGTTCGATTCCCCTGACAATTGGCCCGATTTGTCGGGCAAATCCAGGAGACGAAGCTTGGGGAGCCCGGATAGAGGCGCCACGTCACGCAAGGCATTGCCGCGCAGGTCGAGTATCTCCAGTTGTGCAAGCCCAGCCAGCGGCCAGACGTCTGAAACCAAATTGCCGCGCAGCGACAAATGACGCAGTTTTATGAGCCCCGCCAATTCTGAGATGTCAGTCAGGCCGTTCTGACGGAGAGATAGCCGTTCCATGGCGACCAGGCCCGCAAGGGATGACAGGTCGGTTGCCGCTTCATCGAGGTTCAACACCGTAAGGTGCGGCAACAGGCCCAGCTTCCATAGATCCGTCACCGTGTTTTGCCCCAGATCCAGCGCCTCCAGGTTCACGGCAAATTCCAGACCCGTAAGGTCTGCAATTCCGGCGCCGCGGACGTCTAGCGCACGAATGCCAGCCATCGCGTTCACGCCCACCGGCACCTCCGGATCCAGGCCCAGCGCCCCCGCGATTGCCCCACGCAGAGCCGCATCGGCAATAAACACCGGCGTCCCCGTGTCAACACCGTTCGGCAAGCGATCCACACGCGTGACCACCCGCACACGGAAAGGGTCCGCCATACTTGAAGCATCTCTCGGCGTCGCAGGCTGCAATCCCGGAACCGCATAGGTGCGGATCCACCGGTCCTGCGAGTTCACCACCCACAGCGTTTCGTGGTCCGACCACAGCCCCATGGGATTCCGGCCGGTCGCCACACTGCCGAGTGCATGGTCCGCATTGTGTTCGCCCCCCGACAAGGCATATCCCTCCACGCCGCCTTCCTGGTTGAGGGTCACCAGCGCCGTCTCTCCATCGGACCACAGGCCCCACGGCAATTGCAGCGTGCGGCCGTCCGGCGCCCATAGGACAAACTCCTTCTCCGGTTCCCGCACCTTGTCCGACAGCCGATAAGCAAATGCTCTCCCCGCCATCATATCCGTCACCCACAGAGTCGTCCCATCCGACCACAACCCTGCCGGTGCAGTATTGCCTGCCGCCGCCAGCACGGCATAGGGAATGTCCTCTGCCGATTGCCGCGCACCGTCCGACAGCCGATTCGCAAATACCTTCCCCATCAGGACATCTGCCACCCACAGCGTCTCGCCGTTCGACCACAAACCCGCCGGGGAACCGCCGTCCCCCTGCAGTCGGAACCGGTGACTCGCCGACGTGCCGTTGGCCAGCGTCACCTGGCCCGCGCCCAGCGCCGACCCGTCAGCCAGCGAATAGGTCGTCACCTCCCCCGTGCGCCAGTCGCTGATCACCCACAGCGTTTCTCCATCCGACCACAGCCCCGAGGGATTGGAACCGGACGGTAACTCGATGTCCCTGTCCGGCAAGCGCTCACCCCAGACTATCTGCGGCTCTGCCCGAGTCACCGTCACGTCATTGACCTGCTCCTTCTGCCCGGGCGCGGCGGTCACCGGACCCGTGCCCGCCGCGATCGGCGGCAGTGGCGGCAGAGGCCCGGAACCAGCCATGGTGATCGTGACCGAGTCCTCGTGATACAGACCGGCCGCATCCGTCACTTTCAGCACAAACGTCAGGATCACCGCCACCCTCGATCCGGCCGGCGCATCGAAGCTCGCCGTCGCCGCGTTGGGGTTGGCCAGTGAGACGCTCGGCCCGCCTGTCTGCGTCCAGGCGTAATTCAGCGTATCGTCTGCATCCGGGTCGCTGCCCGAACCCGACAGTGTCACCGTGGCGTCCTGCTCGATATACACACGATCGACACCGGCATCGGCAGTCGGCGCCTCATTCCTGTTTGACAGCGCCACGGTGATATCCGCCGTGTCCATGCGCGCACCGTCGCTGACCTGCACCGTTACCTTGTAGGAGCCGTCGGTGTCGGCATCGTCCGGATTCTCAAAGTCCTTTGCAGCGGCAAAGGACAGCACGCCGGCCGAAGTCATGCTGAGCTTCGCCTGGTCCGCGCCACCGCTCAAGGACCACGCAAGGTCCGCCGCTGCGCTGTAGCCGCCTTGAGCCGTCAGCGTCGCCACCGCCGTCTCGCCCTCGATTACCGAAAAGATCAAAGCGCTCGTGATTTCCGGAGACGTCGGCGCGCGCACAGAAATGGTGGTGGCCTGCAATAGCCTGCGCCCATCCGAAGTGCAAACCGTCAGTTGCTCGTTGCAGGCGCGGTCTTTCGGCGCCGGAAGCGCAATGACCACGTCCACGTCCCCGCTTGGCGTCACCGGAATCTCCCAGGCCATGTTGCTGCCTGCGGTCACCCGACTCGCCTGCCCCATCGTCCCGCCAGTAATTGTCAGCAATCCGCCGGCGAACGTTGTGTCGCTCAGCGCAACCTCCTCACTGAACTGCAACTGCACGGTAAAGGTCGTCGATCCGTCGTGAATCAAAGGCACGTTCTCAAAGCGCGCCCTCGGACCCGCTGCCTTGATAGCTGGCAATTCGCCCTTGATCGTCACCAGGGCAAGGCCGTCCGCGATCAGTGCATTCTCCGAAGCTTCCTCCAGATGGACGTTGAAATGCTCGTCGGGCTCGTCTACGCCGTCATCAGTAATCTTGACTGTGACGTTCTTGATTGTCTCTCCAGCGTTGAAGGTCAAAAGGCCTCGGCCGTAAACAAAGTCTTTGTCCGAGTCGGCGGCAGCTGACCTCAGTGAATACCATGGCCAGTCCTGTATTGGGTATGTGAACCAGTTTACGCTCACAGGCTCGGAACGAACCGGATCCAGGGTCACGGCAAGAGTAATTTCTCCTGCGTCCTCTCCCGCTTTGCCATCTCCAATTCGGAGTCGCGAGAGCTGTTGATTTGGGACTTGCCGCACTATGCTGCAGACTCGCGGCGCCATGAAATTATTGTGACCTTCCCCAAACACCGCGGTCTTCCGGATTCTGAATGAAGAGCTGGAACTCGATCCACTGCGGCGTGTTTCCTTGTCGATTCTCGCATTTAGCGAGGCTTGTCCCTGCAATAGAAAATGCTGATCGTAGGACGCGCGCAATTCCTGTTCGGCTGTCGCAGTTTCCGGCAAGAAACTCAAATAGGAAGGAAAGCGAGGAGAAACGTGTTCATTCCCCAGCCTCGCATAAAAATCGGAGACTCTGCGGTCACGACTCCAAAAATCATGGAGAAAAAGAAACCTCAAAGAGGCCTCAACATTCGCATTCCCGGAACTAAAGAACTTCTGGTCATGAATCTGGCCAATATCATCCGAGTCTTCTTGAACCACAACCAGTTGGTCTTCATCATGCATTGCCGCTAGGTAATGGTCTTCCAAAGGAAACAGACGTGTCACTCGATGAACTTCTCCACACACGACCTGTTCGGCCAACTCCGCGTAGTCGTCACGCTTCTTGAGCCGGTTGAACAGGATTTCCGCTTGCCGCAGAGACAACATGGAGCCGAATTCACCGGCAAGAGGAGAAAGACCTGCCCGATTGCCAGTCTCGCTTGAGACCGCTCGAGGAACAACGCCCAGCCCGAAAAAGTCCAACGCAGAGATTCTTGGATTGTTTGACGCCTGTAAGGCTGACAGGACTTGCGACCTTCCCGACCCTGAAAATTCACGATCATCATTCGTCCCCCGCCACTCGTTGTAATCACCCCAGATGGGCCTCTTCATGGAGCCATGACAGGTTGAGCAGACCTCCGGCCTCGAAAGTTCAGGCGCATCACCCGAAAAATCAATGACGCCGGCGTCCCAGCGATCCGCCAGCGGTTGCAAGAATTCGACGTTATCAGGTGCATCAGGATGAGACGCCCAGGAAAGGATGAAGCGGCCATCGGCTCCCCAGGAGATGGCTCTCGGATGCGCCTGGGACACCAACTCCTTGTTCAAGGCCTGAGAATCAAAAACCAGTGACACATGACGCTTGTGCAGCGGCGGCAAAGACTCAATCAAGTCCTCTACGGTCTCAATATTGTTGGCCTCAACAAAACTCATCACGGCTTCGGCCGTAAGCTGTTCCGGCAATGTCTGGGAATAGCCGGCCTGCAAGAAAAATCCAGCCAGCACGAGCACGCCGATCGAATTGAATGGCGAGAGCAGCTTTTCAGTCATTTCAACACGGCTCGATAGGTAACCCGCCAAGCCTCAAGCTGGCGTGTAGCCAAGCATTGTATGACCAGGGCTTAGGCGCCCTTATCTCTGATCAGACAGAGCGGCGCAGTGTAGACTCGCCCAGGGACAACAACCATTGCGGCAACGGGGGAACAATCAATGTGCGACGATCGAACAGTCAGGGAATCCGACGACTACCTGAAAAGCCGGAACGACTTGACCAGGCGGAGGTTTACCGCGCTTTCGGCGGGGGCCGGGCTCTCGATGCTCCTACCGCGGGGCGCGGGTGCGCAGGAGGTCACCGAGCAGGACGTCGAAGTCACCATGCCCGATGGTGTTGCGGATTGCTATTTCGTGCATCCTGTTTCCGGGCGCCATCCCGGCGTCCTGGTATGGCCGGACATTCTGGGCCTGCGGCCGTCATACCGGCAGATGGGCCGGCGGCTCGCCGAATCGGGCTACTCGGTTCTTGTGGTCAATCCCTTCTATCGCTCGGCGCGCTCGCCTGTCGTGCCCGAAGGCGCGACTTTTCAGGACGAGTCCGTCAGGAACACGGTATTTCCGCTCGCGCGCGAACTTAATGCCGATACCCATGTCACCGACGCGCGGGCCTTTGTCGATTTCCTCGACTCCCAGCCGGCAGTCGATCCGGATCGCAAGATGGGCACCACCGGATACTGCATGGGCGGTCCGATCACGATGCGCACTGCGTGGGCGCGCGCAGACCGTATCGGCGCCGGCGCATCATTCCACGGTGGCGGACTCGTGACCGGCCAGCCGGACAGTCCCCATCTGCTGGTCGCGGAAATGGACGCACACTACCTGTTTGCCATCGCCGAGAACGACGACGACAACGATCCTGAAGTCAAAAACGTACTGCGCGAAACCTTCGCGGCCGCGGAACTTCCGGCTGAGGTCGAGGTCTACGAGGGGGCGCTGCACGGCTGGTGTTCGCTGGATTCTTCCGTCTACAACGAAGCGCAGGCCGAGCGGGCCTGGAGCCGGCTGCTCGTTTTGTTCGAAACGGCGCTTGCCTGACGCGTGGGCGTCTAAAGGTTCGAAACGAACTGGCCGATTCGATCCATGCCCTCCTCAATACGCGATTGATCAAGCGCAAATGAAATCCTGACAAATCCTTCCCCTGCGGCACCGAAACTGGTGCCGTCTATCAAAGCAACGCCTGTTTCCGTCAGAAGGCGGTCCTGAAAGATGCGCCCCGACAATCCCGTATTCGTGATATTCGGAAAAACATAGAACGCGCCGCCGGGCGCCTGGCAGGAAAACGAAGAAAACCCATTCAACCGGTCGACCAGCTGCGTTCGGCGCGATGCAAATTCCGACACCATTGCGTATACAGTGTCCTGCGGCCCCTCCAGCGCCGCCATACCCCCCATCTGAGCGGGAGTATTCACACAGGAATGACAGTTGATGGCAAGCCGCGACACTGCATCCATGAGTTTCCGGGGCCATACCGAGTATCCCAGACGCCATCCCGTCATCGCGTAGGTCTTGCTCCAACCGTTCAGCACGATCAAGCGGTCGCGAATGTCCGGGTACTCAAGAAGGCTCAGAGGGCGGCGTTCATCAAAATAGATCTGGTCATAGATCTCGTCGGACAGAATGGCGACCCGGGGATACTCCATTAGTCCCTCGACCAGCCGGTCCAGGTCCTGCCTGGCAGTCACGCCGCCGGTTGGATTGGCGGGTGAATTCAGGATGATGAGTCGCGTGCGCTCCGTGACCTGCGACAGTACAGATTCCGGATCGAGAGAAAAACCACGCGATTCCTCCAACCGATACGGTGTCGCCCTCGCTCCGGAAAAATCGATCATTGAGCGGTAGATTGGAAACCCGGGATCCGGATAGAGGATTTCTGCCCCGGACTCGCCAAACAGAAGCATCGCAAAGAACATGACCGGTTTGGCGCCGGGCGTGACGAAGACCAGGTCGGGCGCGACGTCGACGCCAAGCCGCCGGTGCAGATTGGCCGCAACGGCTTCGCGAAGGGCGGGCAGACCCGGCGGGTCGGTATAGCCGTGATAACCATCTCGCAGCGCTTTGCGGGCGGCATCGATCGCCGTCCGGGGAGGCTGAGCGTCAGGCTGTCCTATACCCAGGTTTATGACGTCACGACCATCTGCCGCCATTTGGTTCGCCCGCATGAGCATGTCCAATGCGCTCTCGGTACCCAGTCGGTTCACCCGCGCGGCAAGCGTCAATTCGTTCATTTCGCCCTCCTCCTCCGTGTGCCGCAAGGGGACATTATCCAAGCCCCGGAAGCCAAAGGCAGAGTGCGGGTATAGACAGGATGAGCGCGAGGACAAGGAGCCCGCTCAACAGGAATGGGACGACGCCTCTGAATGACTCGCCGAGCGGGGTTTCGCCGTCCAGCGAGTTGATCACGTAGACATTGAGGCCGATAGGGGGCGTAATCAGGCCGATCTCGACCGCAAAAAGAGCCAGAATTCCGAACCAGATGGCGACCTGCTCCTCGCCAAAGCCGAAGTCGAGTCCGGTCAGCAACGGGAAGAAGACCGGTACCGTCAGCAGGATCATCGCCAACTGTCCATCACGCAGCCGAGGACAAGGTAGATCAGCAGGATGCCGGCCAGAATCAATATCGGCGAAAGTCCGGACCCCGACAGCGCGTTGGCCAGCTCGGTCGTAACCTGTGAGAGTGCCAGAAAGCTGTTCAGGATCTGCGCCGATACCAGGATGAGGAAGATCATCCCGGTGGCTTTCGCAGTTTCGAGCAGACACGAGGCGAAAGCGCCCCAGCTCAGCCGGCCCGACGCGACCGCGAACAGGCCGGTAGCCGCCGCCCCGATGGCCCCGCCCTCCGTCGGGGTGAACAAACCGAAATAGATGCCGCCGATTACGGAGACAAAGATGAGCGCTACCGGCCAAACCATGCCCAAACTGCGGATGCGTTGGCGTATCGGCACCGCTTCAAGCGCAGGACCGGCCTCGGGTTTGAACCGCACATAGGCGGCAATCGCAACCGAGTAGCCAACCGTCGCGATGAGTCCCGGCACCACTGCAGCCAGAAACAGCTTGCCGATCGACTGCTCGGTGATGACCGCGTAGATCACCAGAATCACCGACGGGGGGATCAGGATGCCAAGCGTTCCGCCGGCGGCCAGCGCGCCGGTAGCCAGACCGCCGGAATACCTGTGGCGCTTCATCTCGGGCAGGGCCACGGAAGCCATCGTCGCGCCGGTGGCGATCGACGAGCCACAGATCGAGCCGAACGCAGCGCTGCCGAAGATGGTCGAGATTGCCAGTCCGCCCCGATAATGGCCTGTCCAGGCGCGGGCCGAGTCGAACAACAGACGGCCGAGGCCCGCCCGGGTCGCGAACTGGCCCATCAGCAGGAACAATGGCAGGACGGACAGCGTATAACTGGATACGCGGCCGAAAGGCACGGTATTAAGCAGATTGAGAAACGCCGGCCATCCCGCGAGCGAGGCGAAGCCGAAGCCGCCTACGACGAACATGGCCACCGCGACCGGCATCCTCAGCGCGATCAGCAGCAGGCAGACGCCGAACATCAAGGCGCCGAACTCGACGCTGGTCATCGTGCCGGATTCTTCAGGTGACGAAAGAGCAGCAGAATGCAGACCGCCGTCAGCAGGCCCGCGCCGAGCACGGCCGAGAAATAAGCCCAATGGATCGGAATGCCCAGAAACATCGTCGTCTCGCCGTCGTCGAACTTGTGCATGCCACCGACGAACAGCCGCCAGGCAATCAGGCCCGCAACGATCGCGAACGTGGTGTTGTGCACCCCGTCCAACGCCGCCTTGAAACGCGGAGGCATTCTGCCGGTAAACAATTCCACGACGATATTGGCGTTGGTGATGTGGCAGTACGGGAAAAAGGCAAACGCCGCGATCCCAATGGCGAGTTCGGTGATTTCATAATCGCCGGGGACCGGCGCGTTGAACAGATAGCGCCCGAGAACGCTGACTACCGTCATCCCCATCACCCCGACCAGCAGCAGCCCTCCCGCCAGTGCGACGGCTCGCGCCAACCGCTCCAGCCCGCGCGTCAGCCTCCCGTCAGGGCTCATTGGCGTATTTCGCCACCAGGCGCCTTGCATCCGCGAGCATGGCTTCGCCGTCGTGTCCCATGGCTCCCACCTTCTCCAACCATGCATCAATCACCGGCGTAGTGGCCGATCGCCAACGCTCGCGCTCCGATTCCGAAAGCGGAAATATCGCATTGCCGCGTTGCACGGAAAGATTGCGGCCCGTCTCTTCATCGTCTTGCCACAACCGGCCCATCCGTTTGGCGAGCGCCATTCCCGTGGACTCATCGACCGCATTCCTGACATCCTCAGGCAGGCCCAGATAACGGGCCTTGTTCATCGTCAACACGAACAGCACGCAAGCCAGCGAAGCCTCGGTATGGGTTCGAGTCACTTCATGCAGGCGGAAGGGCTGCATGATCGACCAGGCCACCCATACGCCGCCCACCACACCCCGCGACAGCGACTCGTAGACGTCCGAAACCGGCATGCCGACCGGAACGGCGCCGAGGGCCTCAATAGTCGCGGCACTGGCGTGCGAAGGGACCCGGATCTTCAGGCCTGCAAGGTCTTCGAGCATACGAACCGGCCGATCGGTCGTGTGGATATGGGCGGGCGCGGCAGTATGAAAAACCAGTGGATGTGTGTCCCGGTATTCGTCCTGCATCCATTTGCGATAGAACTCCATCATGGCCTGGCTGGTCGCTTCCGCGTCGCCGCATACGAAGGGCAGTTCGAACACCTCCGTTAATGGAAATCGCCCCGGCGAGTAGCCCGGCGAGGTCCAGACGATGTCCACCACGCCGTCGCGAGCCTGTCCGTAGAGATCCGATGCCTTGCCGCCCAGCAGCATCGCCGGAAACACCTGCACCCGCACCTGTCCCCCGGAGCGCTCTTCAAGCTCTGTGGCCCATGGAATGAGGAACGAACGAACGGCGAGGGCCTTGGGCGAATTGAAAGTGTGCACCCGCAGCGTGACCGTTTCGGCGGCCGCGGGATTCAGAAGCGCACAGAGTATCGCCGCGGCGACTGGGCCGATCGCCGAACGGCTGATCGCGTTCACCATATCCGCCATCATTCGTCCGCGCAATTTCTCATTCGCTCCGGTTCCCCCACGCGATGACAATCCTCGACATCGAAGTCGTGGATCCCTGGTCGACAACATGAGCAACGCAAGCAGATGCGCCTTTCATGGACGAAGTACGGGGGTGCGCGGCCACATTCGCCGAGGAATACGGATGTCCTTCATTGAGGTTATGCGTCACTGTCAACGAATTGACCATTCTCCCAGAGTCCTTCTTTTATGGACGTATCCGGATTGGTCAGCCGTCCCTGGCCATTGGGCATGCCGTTTTTCCATTCTCCGTAAAACACACCGCCGTCGGGCAGGATGAAACGGCCCAGGCCACCGGGCTTGCCTTCGAACCAATCGCCGAAATAGATTCCGCCGCTGGGATAAACAAACGTGCCTGTGCCCTGTTTGTCGCCGTGGTTGTAACCGCCGACATAAGTGCCACCGTCGTTGTACATGACGGTCCCGTGCCCATGCTCGCGATCGTCATGCAATCCAACGTATTTGCCTCCGTTCGACCATGCCCAGGGGCCATTGGTCTGAGGTTCATCGCCAGTCCACTCGATGGCGTACTTGGCACGGTTCACGAACGTGTATACAGCGCGCCCCTTACGTTCATCGTTTAGCCAATCGCCAACGAATTCACTACCGGTTGCGAGCTTCAGTTTTCCGTAGCCATGGCGCTTTCCGTCTTTCCACTGGCCGATGTACCGGGAGCCGTCCTCATATTTCATGCTGCCCTGGCCATTGGTGCAATCACCGTCAACGCAGTCAGCCAGGGCCGGGCAACTGAACAGGAACGCCAGAAGAAAGGGTGCGGTGTATTTCACTTCAATACCTCGTGGGTTCAATCTTGATGGCAATCTGCTGATCGCTGAACTTCGATCTTCTCATCCACTTGCCCCCGGGGGATGACCGAAAGCCTAGCAGAAATTTCTCACTTTGAATGGCCCGGAAATCGGGCAGCAAATCACATGGGGCTTGCGAAGAATCCTGCACCGATTAGTGCGCTACGACCCGCCTGGATTGCGCGCTAGATAGGGCCGCGCGTGCCGAACTCGGCTTCTAGAAGCATGGATTCGACGAAATACAGGTAGTCGGGATGAACTCCCTGTGTATCCGTGTTGTCGAGAACCTGAGTGCCGATTCTGGCCATTTCCTCATAGTCCTCAATGTCTTTCAGGAAAGCCATGTACGTCAGGGCGGCATTCACGCCAGGCTCCATTTCAAATCCACGCCGTGCGAATTCCAGCCCGCGTTGCCGCCACTCGTCGTCAAGGCAATCACGGAAATTGTTGGCGGCGCTTATGTAATCCATGGCGGTCACCCCATCGCCCTTGGCGGCGAGTTCCCGCTCAAGCCTCTCATGAACGGCCTCCCAGTCCTGCTGGGTCGGTTCAAAAGTCACGGCGCCCAGCTTGTGGAGGTATTCCTTGAACAGGTAGTCGTTCTGTATCACGTCCAGTTGCACCTGGTACGCCCGAGCCAGGGTGCCGTCCAGTTCGTCAATGTAACGCGCGTAGGACGCGTCGCCCATGCGCGCCGACTCGCCAACCGAAACCTTGATGGATTCCAGCAGCAGGAAAGCGACCCGCGATTCCGGCGCCACGTCCACAAATGCATCGTAATTGCGGGCGACAAACTGAATCAGCGGGTCATGCCATCCCGCCTTGGCCAAAAACCGGGCGAGCACGGAGAAGTCTTCGGCGTTGATGAGTTCATCTGTGTCGATGCCTTGCAGATACTCTTCATAGGCCCGGCGCAATTCGTAGCGGAACAACCACGCCTCTCTTGTTCGCGCACCGATCAACGGAAGATTTTCTGACTCGGCGAGATAGCTGCGCACGAATTGCCGATCGCGCTCGCCGGCCTCATATCGTTCACGCAGTGCACCAAATCTGTCTACGACCCCATGAATCGCCGCCTCGCCGAGGCGGATGAAGGCGGCCGGCTCAAAATACCCGGTTCCCTTGTGAACATGCTTGCCGTTGCCCCCGATAAACAGGTAGGTGGGCAATTCCGTGACCTCATTCGGACCTGTCAATTCAGGCCCATCAAAATCCTCCGCTTCCTGGTCCCGCTTGATGCAAACGAAACGCTCGTTGAAATATCCGCCTACCTGCGGGTCCGTGAAGACGTTCAGGTCCATCAACTTGCACGGACCGCACCAGTCGGTATAGACGTCGATGAAGACAAACTTTTCTTCCGCGGCAGCTTTATGCAGGGCCTCCGAGTACGTTCCCGCAAAAAATTCGATACCCGATGCGGAGGGAACTTCTTCCGGCTTCCCACATCCGGCAATCAGCAATACTGCGCCAACTGCGATCAGCGAACATTGCAGACCCCGATGCCGAAGCCAGGTAAGCACTACTGAGCGCTGTTCCCGTTTACCCGGAATAGCCATTATCTAAAACTCCTTTTGCAGCTTGAGGAAAACGATCCGGCCGCGCAGATCGACCCGGCGGGTATCGTAGGGACCCGCGAAACTGGGGGCGAACGGGTAATCCTCCTCAAAGAGATTGCGCACGCCGGCATTCAGTTTCAGGCGGAGCCGTTCGAACTCGTAGTGGCCGGTCAAGTCCCAGGTTATGTAACTGTCCACCTGCGGGGCCTCCGAATAAAAGGAGGAAAATGCGGAAGCCGCTTCCGTATGCTGGTAGCTGTCGGAGTAGTTCCCGTAGAGCTGGATACCGTAGTTGGCTCTGCGCCACTCCAGCGTAAGCGTGGTCGTGAGTTCATTCGGTCCATACGACGTGCCGCTCAACGGCACCGGTGCGAGGCCTTCGGCGATAAGGTCCGTCATATCCAACGAGTATGTGCCGTCCACGCGCACAAGGAAATCACCGATGTCCGCTCCCCATTCGTAAGAGAGAGAAAAGTCTATGCTCTCGACTTCACGACTTGAGACGTTGATTGGATAGAGAGTAATGCTGATCAGGTTGTTGCTTGCCGGGTTCCGATAGGCCAGCCCCGGAAAGACCTGAGGATTCGCAAGTAAGAACTCCACGCCGAGTTGAACAAATGGATTTGCTGCGATGCGGTCGTCAAATGTGACGTTTGAATAATTCAGCGAGCCCTTCAGACCATTCAGAAACGGCGCCGTCCAACTGAATCCGAAGTTGAGGGTTGTTCCCTTTTCCGGCTGGAGGCTGGGATTGCCGACGCTGTCCAGGAAAATGGGTCCTACCGGTGCGCCCTGTATGGGATCGAAGAACGGAAGGGGACGGGGGAAGGGAAACTGGTCGAGCTTGCCCACCGCCTGTGTCAGGTTGGGAGCCTTGAATGATTCACCCCAACTCGCCCGCACGACGAATGACTTGCTGGCTTCCCAACGCATGCCGATACGGGGACTGAATTGCCGGTACGTTCGCCCGTCCACCGGGGGTGCCAGGATGCGCTCAAGCTCCGGACTCACCGGGCGGATGGCGGTATCCAGCAGGGATTGGATAGAGGTACTGAACTCATATTCTTCCCATCGGCCTTGCACCATGATGGTCAACACATCCGACAGGGGAAGGGAATTCTCGAAGTAAACCGCCGAAATCTGCTGCTTCGGAGCGGTATCCGACAGGTCCCGGACAGCCAATTCGTCGCCATCCTGTGTCAGTCGCTCCTGGCGAATTTCCCCGCCCACCACAAATTGCCACTCTCCTCCGGGCAGTTGCATGATGTTTCTGTTTACGTGAGCGGAGATGCCGGCCAGGCGGTTTTTCTTTATCCGTGGATCACCGGGACCATACGCTTCCAGAAACGCATCGATGTCCTGCACCGTGCCGTTGCCAAAGGGGTTATATCTTGCAGCAAGGGCCGTATTGCCGAACACATCGTAGCCATTGGTCACCGCGTTCGTTTCCGATTCTCCATAGGAAACTGAGGCATTGAGACTCCAGCCGCTGCTTCCGAGCGGGGCAGTAATGCCGGCATTCGCGTTCAGGTTGCTGGATTCAACCGATTGGCTGTTGAGCGGGATCAGACCGGCCCGGGCTTCGGCGCTGTGGTCCGAGGCCACAAACAGGGGAAACCCCGCGTTGTTGAACGGATTGTTCGGCGGCACCAAGCCGAACACGATGGGCCAGTAATTCTCGCTGAAGGTGTCGTTCTCGGAATAATGAACTTCCGCAAAGAACGTGGATTTTTCACCGATTTCCTGATCCAGCCTCGTCATCAATGAGAGGGCGTCGACTTGTGAGGTCTGGTTGGCGGGGACCCGGTCCGTGACCGCGGCCGCCTGATTTGCGGGACTGAGATCGGCCAGCGTCCACGAAGTTCCGTCATTGTCCAACGGCAGCGCACCGATCCCGAATACGTTCCCGGGCTGGGAAAACAGAGCGTTGCGGCCGTCGGGACCGCCCCGGCTCCTATAATCCAGCGTTGTGAACCCCGTATCGGCTGTCACTATGGGATCGGTATCCGAATAGCTGATCGTTGCAGTCAGATTGCCCCCATTCCAGCCGAATCCCGCCAACTGGCTGATCTCGAACTTGTCACTTTGGGTGGAGCTGTTCTCGAAACTGAGTGAGGTCGTGGCGCCGACATAGTCTTCCCGCAGCACAAAGTTCATTACGCCGCCGATTGCATCCGATCCGTACACCGCCGAGGCGCCGTCGAGAATCACTTCAACACGGTCTATGGCTGCAGCCGGAATACCGGACAAGTTCACCTGCGAGCCGTTGAAAGCGGCGGAGGAAACCGTTCGGCGGCCGTTGACAAGCACCAGGGTGGCGCCCGACCCAAGCGCACGGAGATTCGCCGCGGATTCGCCCTGGGCCACACTGCCCACCGGAAGGCCATTGCTTCCAACGGGCTGCGTGACACTGCGCGCCGAGTTCATGGACGAGAAATTTTGTGGAAGACTTCTCACGACATCCTCGGCTGTGGAGAAGCCGCGGGCATCGATTGCCTCTCGCGTTATCACCACGACCGGTGAGGTCTGGTTAGGAACCTGGAGGCGGGTTCCGGTTACGACGATGGTTTCAAGCAACTGTGGTCCATCGACTCCCGGTTCCTGCTCGCCGGTCGCCGAATCTTCCGCTTCGCCGGGCTCTTGCTCGTTGGACCGGGTGACAAGAAACGTGTCCCCGTCGGTCACCGAATAGCCGAGTCCGCTGTCCGCCAAAATCAATGTAAGTGCGTCTTCCGGCACGTAGGCACCGTCAACGGCTTGAGCCTGCTTGCCTTCGACCAGGTCAGTCGAGAACAGGATTTCGCGGTCGCATTGGCGCGCAAATTGATATAGCGCCGAGTCGAGAGGTTGTTCCTCGATGCTGAATTCGACCTCGTCCGCAGTCGCGACCTGAGCTGTCAGAGTCAAGAGGAGCACCGAGAGAAGGACTTGCCGGCGGCACACCCTGCTGTTGCCTGTAAGGGTCAACCGATAAAACATACTACCTCCTCAAAATAAATCGCAAATACGGTCAAATTAGAGTCCCCGCAATTAGTAAGACGCAGATCCGCCACAAACCCGCCTGACACAGGCAAGTGACGGGCTGAGGCGCGAACGGGTCCCCACGATTCGCCGAGGCGATCGGCCGACGACGGACGTGTCAGTTGGATTGAAGAACGATCAGGTCCGAACTCTTGCGGACAGCCCTGACAGGGAAATACACTTCCAACGCGTTTGCGAAATTCAATTGCCGCCCGCTTTCGAACATCCCGTTGACCCGGATGTGCTTAAGCGAGTTGTCGTCAAGCGCAATCTCGAGCGTACTGTATCGATTCATCTCGGCTACCGCTTCGCTCAGCGGTGTGTCCTTGAAGTAAACTCGGCCCGCCTGCCATAACGTTGCCTGTTCCAGGTCCACAAATTGGATGTTCGGTAGGGCCTTCCCTTCTGGGTCAGCCGTCAGCCGTTGGCCGGCCAACAGACGCATGGGGTCCCCGCCGTTCCAGACATCCTTGCCGATGGGAGCAACATCCACAGTTCCCTCGACCAGCGTAACGCGGACGTCGGCTCCCTCGAATCGCACTTCAAACACCGTGCCCACCGCGACGACCCTATGATTGCCCGCGATTACGACAAACGGGCTCTCGGAATCCTCCGTTACGTTGAACATGGCCTGACCCTGGCGCAAGGCGATTCGACGCTCGCTAGTTGAGAACTCCAGCATCAATTGCGTATTGGTGTTCATGACGATCGTGGTGCCGTCCTCCAGGCTGAAGGTGGCGCGCTCCCCGATAGCCGTACGCAGCGTATCCGCGCCCAAATCGCGTGACTCGAGCGGGTCCCCGGGTCCTGAAATGACGAACCAGGAGATTACGCCCAGGAATGAAATCAGGACGGCAGCGGCGGCTAGTGCGATTCGCCTGCCACGTAGGGGGAATCCTGTCCAGACAGGTCTGAAGTCAGTGGCCCGCTCGCGCAGGGAACGGATTTCCGGTGCATGCCTTAATTCTCGCAATTCGCTCAAGGCACTCTGCAAGCGATCGTATTCCCGCTGATTGTCTGTGGACGCATGCCGCCACGCCCTGAAGGCCCTTCGCTCTTTGTCCCTGCAATCCGAGGAGCGAAGTCGAGCATCCCAGCCGGCTGCGTCGATGGGCATTCTTCTGCGCGATGCCGGTCTCATTCGTCCCGCCCCAGCCGTTTCAACAGATAGCGGTTCGCTCTCGCCATGTGCTTTTCCAGTGTGCTCAACGGCATCCGCAGCCGGGCCGCTATGTCCTTTTGTTTCATTTGCTCAAGATGATATAGAACGAAGATTTGACGAGTGCGTTCCGGCAACTCGCCCAATGCGTCGATCAATTGGTCGAGTGCCTGCCTTCCTGATAAGACGCGCTCCGGCGTGAAACCCGCCTGCCCGTGCTGCGAATCATCGTAGGGAACGAGTGGAACGGGAACGCTGGCCTGCTTCCTGAAATGGTCGACTACCACACTCGCGGCCACTCGAAAAAGATAGCTCTCGACCCGTTCGATGGTCTCCAGGTCGGCGCGGCGGGCAAGGCGCACGAACACCTCCTGCACCAGGTCCTCGGCTTGTTCCGGCGGTGATACACGCCTTCTGAAATAGCGAAGGAGCGCGTCCTGATGCTTGCGCGCCCAGATCTCCAGCAAGCGGGGCTCGACCGGGAGTGTGCCGTTCGGTACCTGCATCACAGTCGGTATGTTACGTGGCGACCCAGGGTTGCTTGCATTAACAACAGTCTCTATTGCGCAAATCTTGCCTTGTGCCCGGGGCCGGATCAGAATAGTAATTGTAAATTACCGTTTTTGTTCATGTTTTTATTTCTGCGTCTTGTCATGTCCCACCTCGTTACCCACAAATGAACTGCCAAGCCGGTCTGATCTTCGGGATAATTCAAATTGCGTTTGCGTCAAGGTGCGGAAGGGAGCAGGCGAAGAAACCGAGTATCAGCGACCGGGATCTGGAACTGCAAGGCGGAAGCACGGATCGGTGGGCACGCTGGTTACTATTTCGATAGAATAATGTGACGAATACCGCTACTATGTTTTCGTCATGTCTGAATCTGCCGCGCCGCACGCGCATGACATCATCGTGGATATGGCCGCTCGCGGCCGGTACCACTTTACCTCGTCCGAGCTTCGCTCGGCGCTTGGCGTCTCCGAAGCGGCCGCGCGTCAGGCGCTACGCCGCCTAGCAGCAAAGGGGGAGATCGGAAGTCCCGCGCGCGGGTTTTACGTCATCGTGCCGCCGGAGTACCGACGGCTCGGCTGCCTGCCGGCGGACCAGTTCGTCCCCGCGCTGATGGAGCGTCGCGGCATCCGCTACTACGTCGGACTTCTTTCCGCCGCGCAGTATCACGGCGCGGCCCACCATCGCCCCCAGGAGTTCCAGGTCGTCCTCGAGCGGAATCGACCGGCGATCACGTGCGGTTCGGTCAAGGTGGTCTTCGTTTCCCGCAAGAATCTCGCTGCGGTTCCGGTGGAGCGCTTCAATAATCCGCGCGGAACGATCATGGTTTCAAGCTTGGAAGCGACGGTGGTCGATCTCGTCGGCTACATGCATCGCGCCGGCGGCGTGGACCGGGTGGCGGGCGTGCTCTCGGAACTCGGAGACGCTATTGATCCGGGGCGTCTGGTCGAGGCCTCGAAGTCCGCGTCTGTCCTCTGGGCGCAACGCCTAGGCTACCTCCTTGAACATGTGGGGTCCGGAGACAAGGCCGTGCTTCTCAAGGAACATGTCGGGCGGCGCGCACGGAACTTCACGAGGCTCCTGCCCGGCTACGATGCCGAGGGCGCGCCCAGGTCGAAGGACTGGCGGCTGTTCGCGAACGCAAACATCGAGATCGAAGCGTGATCCCGCGGGACTACATCAACGAATGGCGGGAGCGCGCGCCGTGGAACGAGGACTTCCAGGTCGAGCAGGATCTGGTTATCAGTCGTGCGATGGTGGAGATATTTTCCGATCCGGTGCTCGCAGAATCGCTGGCCTTCCGGGGCGGGACCGCACTCTACAAACTCTACCTGACGCCGCCCGCCCGCTACTCCGAGGATATTGACCTGGTGCAGGTGGAACCCGGGCCGGCTGGGCCCTTAATGGATCGTTTGCGAAGCGTGCTCGATCCCTGGCTGGGCCAAGCGCAGTGGAAGCAATCACGAGGCCGAGTGACGTTCGGTTACCGTTTCTGGTCCGAGGATGTGCCGGCAATGCGCCTTCGCCTCAAGGTCGAGATCAACACCCGTGAACATTTTGCGGTGCTGGGCCTCACGAAACTGGCGTTTTGCGTTGATTCGCGGTGGTATACGGGGACGGCGGATATCGCGACCTTCGAACTCGATGAATTGCTGGCCACGAAGCTCAGGGCGCTCTATCAGCGCCGCAAGGGCCGGGATCTGTTCGACCTGGCTATCGGGCTCGATGACGAGCGAAGCAACGCCGGAAGGATCGTAGCGGCGTTCAAGGAATACATGGCTCGCGATGGTGTTGCGGTCACCCGGGCGCTGTTCGAGCGTAACCTATCCGGCAAGCTGCGGAATCCGCAGTTCAGTTCAGACATGAGCGCTCTTCCTAGGGCCGGTTTTGAGTGGAAGCCAGAGGAAGCGGCGCAGACGGTTGCGCGGAGGCTGATTCAGCTCGTTCCGGGTGAGCCATGGAAAGGGGAAACGGAGACATGAGCGAGTATGGAGCCGGAGTATTGGGCGTTTCCGAGTTCATTAGCAAATCGCCCCACCCTGCCGTCGATATGTGGGCCGCTGGCCGTCCTCTCGAATATCTGTTTTTCTCGGCGGTTGGCGAAGCGGAGCTACGCCACGGCCTCGATGGCCGATAGCACTAAGGGGTGGGCTCGCATGGAAGAAACCATAGTGATGCATGTCGAACCGGGAGAAACGCTTTCCGAGATTGCGGCGCGGCACGGTGTCGGCGTGGAGGCATTGCAGCAATGGAACGGAATCGAAAATCCCGACTTGGTACTGGTTGGCCAAGAGATCATTGTTTATTCAGGGGTAAACACGCCTGAGTCATCCGCTTCCGGGAGTGTCGAATATCAGTTCGCACCCGGGTTTGAGGTAGTGGGTTCTTGGGAAATTTGGGTTGGAGGTGCCATTGTCTTAGGGCTTCTGCTGTTTCTACTTTGCCGGATACGCGGTGCTGCAACTCCCAACTCTCGCACTCCGTCGTCTCAGCCCCCAAAATATCCGATTGCTAGGGGCCAGGATGGTACGATTCAAGGCCCCACGTTTGTTGCGAAACCCATGCCAGCGCCGCTGGCTAACGATGGCGAGCGCTTGGTCAGCTCGGAGTTGATGCAACATTACCGCGATTGGATATTGATTGATGACGTGCTGCTCCCATCCGGTCCAGGGACCACACAAATCGATCATATTCTGGTGTCTCCAAGTGCTGTATTTCTGATTGAGACCAAAGAAATGAATGGGTGGGTATTCGGTAGTCCCGGCCAGAAGCAGTGGACGCAATCGTTTGCGGCAGGCCGCTGGTCTCACAAGGCTGGAATCAGGTCGAGGCAGTTCAAATTCTATAATCCGCTACTGCAAAACGAGGGCCATGCAAAGACTCTCGTTAGACTCGGTATCATAGACCGCTGGCGACTTCGGCCCATCGTGATATTTGTGGGGGACACCCAGCTGAAAACAGCGGAAAAATTTCTCCCGTTTGATGAGCACGAGAAGATCGCGAGTAAGAACGGCACATGGCGGATGCGAGGTGTAATTTGCATGGGCTTGGCAGAGTTGCACCACTACATCGACTTCTCGGTTAACGCCTCATCGAACCAAGGCTTTACCCTTCAGAAAATGGAGAGGATTCGCGGCAAGATAAGGGCGGCTGAAATCCCCAAGACTGCGGAATCTCACGCGAAGCATGTCGATTTCGTTCAGTCTGTAAAAGAGATGAACGCACAATGAGTCAACTTACTCCGGGTGATGGCGTTCGAGTCCCGCACGGTGTACATGTCATGGCGGAAGCGCGCCTGGGGGCGGGCGGGAGAAGCATCCCGCAGGCTGCCGCTCAGCCGCAAGCTACCCCTCGCGCTGAATAAGGGCAGCGAAGCGAACTGATGCGCCTTTCGTGGAACGAGGTCCGGGTTCGTGCGGCCGCATTCGCCGAAGAATGGAGCGGCGCGGTTCGCGAGACGAGCGAAACGCACAGTTTCTACAACTCCTTCTTCCGAGTTTTCGGCGTGGAGCGCCGGTCGGTGGCACGCTACGAGGAGCATGTAGCAAAGCTCGACAACAGTTCCGGATTCATCGACCTGTTCTGGCCCGGCGTCCTGATCGTCGAGCAGAAGAGCGCCGGCCGCGATCTCAAGAAAGCCTACGGTCAGGCTGGGGAGTATTTCGACGCGCTAAAGGAACGCGATCGTCCCCGCTATATCCTGGTCAGCGATTTCCGGACCTTCGAGTTGCACGACCTGGACGAGCGAACAGAGGTCCGCTTCAGCCTCAAGGATCTTCCCGCACACGTCGAGCACTTCGGCTTCATCCTCGGCGTGCAGAAGCGCACCTTCCGCGATCAGGACCCCGCCAACATCAAGGCTGCGGAACTGGTCGGGCGGCTGCACGACGCACTTCACGCCGCCAGCTACCGGGGTCACGATCTCGAGCGCTTCCTGGTGCGTATCGTGTTCTGCCTGTTCGCCGACGACACCGGTATCTTCGAGCCGCGCGACATCTTTCTGGAGTTCATCGAAACCCGCACCAGCGAGGACGGCGCCGACCTTGGGCCATGGCTCCGGCAAGTGTTCGAGGTGCTGAACACTCTCGAAGAGGAGCGCAGTCCGCTACTTGACGAGGACTTGGGACGTTTCCCCTACGTCAACGGGGACCTGTTCCGCGAACACTTGCGCACTCCGTCTTTCAATGCTTCCATGCGCGAAGCGCTATTGGACGTATGCCGCTTCGACTGGTCGAACATTTCGCCGGCGATCTTCGGCGCCCTGTTCCAGTCCGTTATGGAACCTGCGGAGCGCCGCGCCCAGGGGGCGCACTACACCACCGAAAAGAACATACTCAAGCTGATCGAGCCGCTATTCATGGACGACCTGCGCGCCGAATTTGAGCGCCTCAAGTCACGTAAGGACAGCCGGCGGCGCGCCGACCTTCAACGTTTTCAGGAAAAGCTCGGCAGGCTGCGTTTCTTCGACCCCGCCTGTGGTTGCGGCAACTTTCTGATTATTGCCTACCGCGAACTGAGGCTGCTGGAACTCGAATTGATCCGCGAACTACGCACAGCGGCCGCCAGACTTGGGCAAGAGGAACTTGACGCCAGCACGTTGTCGCTGATCAACGTGGATCAGTTCTATGGCATCGAGCTCAGCGAGTTTCCGGCGCGCATCGCAGAAACCGCCATGTGGATGATGGACCACATCATGAACAATCGGCTGAGTCTGGAGTTCGGCCAGACCTATGCGCGCATTCCGTTGGAAACCTCGCCGCACATCGTGCATGGGGACGCGCTTGAAATGGATTGGTCTGGTTTGCTGCCGCACCAAGAATGCTCGTTCGTGTTTGGCAATCCCCCCTTTGTGGGCGCAAAGTACCAGACGCCGGAACAACGCGCCCAAGTGCGCCAGATCGCGGCACTGGGCAAGAGCGGTGGGACGCTCGATTACGTGTGCGCGTGGTTCATCAAGGCGGGAGAATATGTAAGGGATAGCAATGCTCGGATTAGCTTCGTCGCCACCAACTCGATTACCCAAGGCGAGCAAGTGGCGCAGCTCTGGCCAATCCTGTTCGACCGCTGCAAGCTGGAGATCGCCTTCGCACACCGCACTTTCGCGTGGGGATCGGACGCGCGCGGCAAAGCGCATGTCCATGTCGTCATTCTCGGGCTTGACCGGCGGGAGGCCACACGATCCCAGAAACGGTTGTTCAGTTATCCCGACATCAATGGCGAGCCGGAGGAGAGCCGTCACACAGCATTGTCGCCCTATCTGTTCGACGCGGGCGGCTTGTCGGACCCGCATCTGGTGGTGCGGGAGGAAAGTGCACCGATCAACAGGATGGGCAAACTGATTACGGGAACGCAACCTCTCGAAGACGGAAATCTGACCTTTTCGAGTGAAGGGAAGGCGGAATTTCTGGACCAAGAACCGGGCGCCGAATCATGTTTTCGACCGTTTCCGGGCGCCCGCGAATTCATTCGTGGTGAAGAGCGATGGATTCTTCACACTGCCGGGATTCAACCACAAACACTCCGCGAAATGCCAATGGTGCTTGCTAGATTGAAGGCGGTCCGCGAGTTTCGCGCGCAGAGCAAGCGCAAGACGACAAGGCGACTTGCCAAATTCCCGAGTGCGTATGGCGTCACGGTTGTTCCGGACTATCCTTTCTTAATAGTCCCGCAAACTAGTTCTGAACGTCGCGAATACGTACCCATCGGATGGTTGGAACCGCCGGTCATTCCGAGCGAAAAGCTTCGTCTTCTACCAAATGCGACGTTGGCCGATTTCGCGCTGCTAACCTCCGCCATGCACATGGCGTGGATGCGAGCTGTGACGGGCCGCATGAAGAGTGACTACATGTATTCCGTCGGCGTCGTTTACAACACCTTTCCATTGCCGCCCCAAAGCACGAACATGTCGCAGCTGGAGGCACTCACACAGACCGTGCTCGCCGCCCGCGCCTCCCATCCGGAGGCGACACTTGCTGACCTATATGATCCCGACTCAATGCCGCCCAACCTGCGCCGAGCACATTTGGCGCTCGACCGTGCAGTTGATCGCCTTTATCGCCGCTCCGGCTTCGCGTCTGAGCGTGATCGCGTCGAGCATTTGTTCGCGCTCTATGAGAAGATACGAACGCCGCTCGCGGCAGGCATTAAGGGCAGACGACGCCGAAAGCCAAGATCATAGTGCGTTCGGGACTTTAGTAATGCCTGCCACTTCTCGAATCTGGAGTGGAGGGTTCGAAGATGCGGGCTGGATCAACTTAGAATTATCACACAATGACAAGTCTTTCTGTTGTAGTTAAGCAAGTCTTGTTGGAATCAAGCCAGTGCGGCGAAACAGACCGGCGCGATAGAAATTCAGCGGTGGAGGGTCGACCGAGTATCGTGGGTACCTCAATCAAACCCCCAAGCCGACAGAGGAGAAAATGCTCGTGGCCATTGATGAATCCATACCGAAGGTCGTGGATGACCGGGGGATCGGGAGTTTAAAGATCATGGAGTTGAGGTGATGGCGGGTCCGAAAAAAGCGAAATCTATTCAACGCCTGCAGAAAGTACTGGATAAAGCACCTGAATTGAAGACGCTGCAGGGGTATTCACCGGAGTTCGAGAAATGGCGTAGAAACGCACAAGTGGCCATCGCCAATACGTTCGATAGCGAGTCAAGCCACGTTGGCGATTTCAAAAAAATCCGTTATTCACTGATGGCATTTACCACCGGCACACCTGATTCACAATTCGAAGCGGCATATCGGCGCGGCTTGGATTCAGCTGCGTCTGTACTCGAATCCATGATAGATGAGATAAAGGAATACTGGGAAGACGACGAGGAATCGTCAGAAATCTCCGACTCCAAAGTCAAGATTCAGAAGAATGCGAGAAAGGTCTTCGTGATCCATGGCCAGGACAAATCGACTCAGGAATCCGTTGTGCGATTTCTCGAAAGACTGAAGCTCAAACCGGTTATCTTGCACGAACAGCCGAATGAAGGACGCACAATTATCGAGAAGTTCGAGGAATACGGAGATGTCACGTTTGCCGTTGTCCTGCTAACGCCGGACGACATGGGTGCGCTCAAGGAACAGCGTCGCAATCTCAAGCCTCGCGCGCGGCAGAATGTCGTTTTCGAGTTTGGTTACTTCATCGGAAAATTGGGTCGGAAGAGAGTCTGTGCACTGTCGAAAGGAAATATTGAAAGGCCCTCGGACTGGGATGGCATCCTTTATGTTCCACTAGGTAATGACGACGGGTGGAAAATGGAGCTCTTCCGAGAGTTAAAGGCCGCCGGTTTCGATGTCGACGCGAATCAGGCGTTCTAGGAATGACTGCGCGTAGGTCATGCTGCCGCCATACAGCCCGTTGCGCCAAGTCTGCAAAATTCTATTTTCTCATGCCAGCGAATAGAAAATGACCGCGCCAATGCCAAGCGCGACGCAGATGAGATAGACATTTGCTGAATTTAGGACAAGAAGCTCAGGTCGGGAGAGGTTCGTATAGTCTTCAAGAATGGGCACTTCGAGGAACGTTTTTGGGGAGCGTCGGTTTTGCTGTAGTGGCTGACAAGAGCGACCTTTTCTAATTCAGGGAGCTTGCAGTCATGAAGCACTTTGCTGAGCATCGGCTCATAGGAGACTGTCCCGGCACACATTTTGGCTGTCGTTGAAACGCAGTTCCATGCGCCACGCGGTGCGCCGCATCCCACATTGGGAGCGTCATCTCAGGCCCCTTCTCGTGACCAGGGTCACCAATACGGTCCCAGCGGCTCGGAGTATGTCATTCCCATCGAAATGGCGCGCATCTGCGCTTTCACTGTGAACCAACGAGCTACCGGATCGTCCGTTTCGCGATCTACAGGGCTGGAGCATTTAACGTAATCCCAGGTTTGCAGAATCTCCTCTTCGGTCAGGTCCAGACGCGAGTTGTAGAAATCCAGCAAACCTTCCACCGTCAGATGGTTTCTCAGACGCGACCGCCAAGACTCGATCTGGGCGATACCGAACACGGCTTCCAACGGGACGAAATTGAACTTGTCGAAATACGTGCCGACAGGCGGATTGAAGCCGAACTTCCTGTAAACGTCGACCGGGAAGATGGACTGCGGATAGAGATGCACAAGCTGTTGGAGCCCGATAAGAAGCACCTCCCGCGCAAGGGCGAGCCAGTGATTCAGGACGGCGGCGGCGCCGCGGCCCACATTGCCCCGGTTCAGCATGGTGAGGGATTCTTCGCGTATCGGCGCATGCACATACGAGCAGAGCTGATTGTAAGTGTGCTGGATGCTTTTCGACGCTTCTGTAGCCGCTGGAAATTCGAGCCAGTCGAGGTTGTTCGCAACTATGTCCCGAAATCTCGGTTGTGGCCGTCGTCCTTCCAGCCAGCCATAGAACTGCTTCGAATTCCCCGTTCGCTCTATGCGTTTCTGCCACCAGCAGTGCAAAAGGACCATCTCCAGGACCGACCGTAGCAGTCCGGTCGAGGCCCTTGGCAACCCATTCAGCATCCCCACGGTCGCCTCCCGAAGCGCATGTAACGCTTCGAAATACAGGTAGTTCCTGTATTGGACTCGACCCTTCCCCGTGCGCGTGAAGTTCACCAGGTCCCAGAATTCGATCAGTGCCTGTGTCGACGAGGCCACCTCGCGATGCAATTTGGCGACTTGCTTCTCGTCGTCAAGTCGTCTGCTAGCCGCCTCCCCCAATACGTTCAGCTCTCCGTCCGCGAACGTCCAGACGTCACGCAGGGAAATGGCATCGTCGGGATGCCGGAAGATTCTTGCCATGACGAAGAATTCCATCGGGCGCCTCGGAAAACGAGGTATGCGGGCAAACTCTGCGCATTATCTTTCAAGATGCGGCCAGAACCGAACAAGGAACAGACGAAGCTGCCGTGTGAATTCCGGTGGCGGAATTCAATGAGCGCGAAGTCCTAATTGCGCTTCATTGCGTCCGTGCGTACGGCTGCGCACGTATGTCGTCAAACTATTGTTAATACTCTACAAATCCCATTGAGAAGGCCATGTACCGGCATTACATTCCTACTATGATGCCGATGGGGGATTCCGTCGAGACTGCCTCGGCAATCACCCCCAACACGCGGAGCTCTGCGCGGTACGGCGGAGTTCCGGCAACGATCACAGCGAGGAGAACGACCCATTGGAAAATCGCGCACATCATGTACGTCGCAACGGGTGGAGGGCGACCTTCGATCCCGGTCTGTGGCGGCAGTTCCTTGCCGCCGGGATGGCGGGCGCGGTTTGGATGGGCACCCTCGCCTGTACCATAACGCTGGCGCGCGAAACGGACGGTCATGATTGGTATGCCGCGGCCAAGCTCACGGCTGCGGAATTGCTGATTGCCGTCGGATTCGACGAGAACGCGCTCACGGAATACCGTACGGCGGACGGCGCCATCGAGACCGTCAGCCGTTACGATCTCACGGTCAAGCTTCAAGCGCGGTGGGCGCGGGAAGACATTCTGACGGCGGCCTGGGACGGGGCGACGCTGGGCGCGCTGTGCGGGCTCGGCGGATCGCTGCTTTCGCTCGTGCTGAGCCGGCGGTCCAGATACGATCTTCGGGTCCGGCGAGCCGCGTCCGGGAGTGCGGCCCAGGATCCGCACGAGGGGCGGGAGCGTGTGGTATTGGAGCAGGAGGAGCCCCTAGCGGCCGCCATGGCACACCGTTCCGGCCCGCCACGGTCCGTGACCGCCGAGTTAGCGCAAACTCCGGTGGCTTCGGGGCCCGAACCTGGTTCTCTGGAGCCCGGTAATACGGGGCCGGCTGCCGACAGCTATCCAACCATCGATGTCCGCAAGGACCGCACGTTACCGCCCGCCCGCCGGGACGGCGGCGCCATTGCGAGGAAACGCCCCAAGCGCCCCAAGCCGGGCGAAGATGTGGACTGGTTCTGATGGTCGCCTCGATCGGCGCGGTGGCCAGTCCGTCGCAGGGCGCGAGCTACTACGAGCGGGACGGCTACTACGCGAAGGATGACCCCGAGCATCGTGCTGCCAGCGCCTGGACGGGCCGCGGCGCGGCCGAACTCGGCCTTAAAGGCCCGGTCGATCCCGACATCTTCAAGGCGGTGCTCGAAGGTGCCGTCCCCGACGGCTCCAGGCTGCGGCTCGGCAAGCGCGGCAAGGACGGTGAGATACACCATCGTCCCGGACGCGATCTGACGTTTAGCGCGCCCAAGTCTGTTTCCCTCGCCGCGCTGATCGGTGGTGATGCGCGCGTTGTCGAGGCCCACGACCGTGCGGTTGTTCGCGCGCTCGACTGGTTCGAGAACAACGCCGCCGAGACCCGGGTGCAGGATAAGGGGACCGGAAGGATGGTCCGCGTGTGCGGCCAGAAGGCGGTGATATCCACTTTCCGCCACGACACGTCCCGGAACCTCGATCCGGCGTTGCACACCCATTCGGTGATCGCCAACATGCTCAAGGGCGCGGACGGCAAATGGAGAACGATGGCGAACGAGCGCCTGTACGCCTCCAAGATGCTGCTGGGCGCCATGTACCGGAGCGAACTCGCCGGGGAACTCAAGAAGCTCGGCTACTCCATAGAGAAGACCCACGCGGACGGGCGGTTCGAGATCGCGGGCGTGTCGCGCGAGACCGTCGAGACATTCTCCACGCGGCGGGCCGAAATCGAAGCGGCGATGGAAGCGCGGGGACTGGGCGCGACCGCTGAGAATCCGCATCTTGCCCGGCGCGCGGCGCTGATGACGCGCGCGCACAAGCGCGAAGTCGACAAGGCGGCGCTACGCGAGACTTGGCGGAAGCAGGCCGCCGGCCTCGGATTCGACGCGAAGGCGCTCGTCGCCTCGGCCATGGAGCGGTGCCGGGACGGCGCGGAGAAAGAACTTCAACGGGGACGGGAAACGGGCAATGAGACTGTGCCCGGAGCGGCGGGCCAGGCGGACTTGTTCGAGCGGACCACACGAGAAGAACCGGCCCGCGAGGCCGTGGGCTGGGCGCTCGCGCATCTCTCCGAACGCGATGCAGTGTTCGCGAAGAATGGCCTGCTCTCCGCCGCGTTGGCGTACAGCCCCGGCGCGGCAACTATCGGACAGATCGAGCGGGCCGTTGCCGGCCTGAAGCGCGAGGGTCGGCTGCACGAGGCGCCGGCGCTTAAAGGCGGCGGCGGGCTCACCACCGACAAAGCCGTGGCGCAGGAACGCGAGACAATTTCTCTGATGCGCATCGGAGAAGGCCGGGGCAAGGCGCCGATGCGCGGCTGGATGGTCGACCGGCACCTGAGAAAGGGACCGCTCACCGCCGGACAGAAACAGGCGGTGAAACTGATCCTCTCGGAGAAGGACCGCACCGTGGGTGTCCAGGGTTACGCCGGGACCGGCAAGACGCGGATGCTGAACCGCACCCGGGTGCTCGCGGAGAAGAAGGGCTGGCGCATGGTGGGACTTGCCCCCTCGGCTTCGGCGGCGCAGACGCTGGCGGCGGAATCGGGGATCGAAGCGGAGACCTTGCAGCGGTTCCTTGCGAGGAACGCAGGCGTCGCCGAGGGCCGGCTTACGAGGAGGGGCGCAAAGAAGATGCGTGCCGACTTCGCAAAGACGATGCTCATCGTCGACGAGGGCTCCCTGGCGTCTACGGTTCAGGCGCGCGACCTGCTGAAGATCGCCAGCGAACTGCGCATCCCGAAGCTGGTGCTGGTCGGGGATGCCAAGCAGCTGGATGCCGTCGATGCCGGCAAGCCATTCGCCCAGCTTCAGGCTGCGGGCATGAAGACCGCCGTCATGGACGAGATCATGCGCCAGAGGGATCCAGACTTGAAGGCTGCCGTTGAGGCCAGCCTTAAGGGCGAGATCGGCAGGGCGTTCGAGAAACTCGGCGGCAACGTCGCCGAGGTGAAATCCGACAACATCGCCGGCGCGGTTGCCGCGCGTTGGCTGAAGCTGTCGCCGGACGAGCGGAAACGCACCGGCGTCATGGCGCCAAGCCACGAGCTGCGCGAGGAAATCAACGCCCATATCCGCGAGCGCCTCGCCCGCGAAGGCCGCATCGCCGGGCCCGCCATGGAAACCGAGCGACTCGTGTCGAAGGGATACACGAATGCGGAAAAGGCGCTCGCGGCGAACTATGCGCCCGGCGACGTGGTCGCCTTCCATCGTCCCTACAAGCGGCTCGGTGTCGAAAAGGACGACGAGCGGCGCGTAGCCGGTGTCGACCACAGGATGAGAACCGTTCAACTCGAACGCCCGGACGGTTCTACGGTGGACTGGAAACCGGCACACATCGGTGGGCGGAAAGGCGGCACCGAGTTGTACCGCAGCGAAACCATCGAGCTTCGCGCCGGGGACCGCATTCGTTGGACGCGCAACGATGCCAACTTGAAGGTGGTGAACAGCGGCGTCGCCGAGGTGACGTCGGTGCGCAACGGCCGGGTGTCGTTTCGGCTGGAGGACGGTCGCAGGCTCGATCTTGGCGAAGGAGACGCACAGCTTCGCCACCTCGACCACGCGTGGGCTTCGACCGTGCACGCGTTTCAGGGGCGCACGGTCGACCATGTGATCGCCGCAATGGAGGCGAACCATCCCCACCTGACGACGGCCAAGTCCTTTTATGTGGAGATCTCGCGGGCGCGGGACCGCGCCGAACTGGTCACCGACGATGCAACGGCGCTCAAGGAACGGCTCGAAGCGGTAACAGGAGAGCGGATCTCGGCGCTGGAAGGAATTGGAGAGGGTGTCCAAGCCGAACCCGAACTGGACAAAATGGCTTTCCACGGCATGCAAAGGGCGGATCAAGAGTCGACCGCACCCTCCTCCTCGCCTAAGGAAATCGAACCCGAGCAACCGGCACGCGGCAAGGGCATTGAGATGGACATGGGCCTATGAGCCGGGAACAGCGTGCCGATTGGTGCCGCTACGGGCATGGTTTCCTCGGTATTTACCCGTGGATGAGGCTGGTGTTCTTGCGCGGAACGGAAATCGGCCCCTACTCCCTACCGACGTTCCCCACGTCGGCCACGAAACTGAATTCAAGACGATAGGAGAGTTGGAATGAACGAGACTCACTCCGCACCTACCAATACGAGAAGCAAAGGGTTAAAGCGGGCGCGCCGCACCATCCGTTTCTTCGATCCGGAATGGGAGCGTGTCGAGGCTTTCGCCGAAACGCGGGGCATCGCTGCCGCCGAATTTGTCCGCTTCGCAACGCTCGCGGCGATCGCGGACGATGGCAATTCGCTTGCCAGGCTCACGCCGCTCGTCGAAGCGACCTTTCGCGGCACGTACATGCTGGCAACGAGAATGCGTGACCAAATGCTCGGCGCGGGCGAGCAGAACGACCTGGACTCCTTGATTGTCAAGGCCCGCGAACTGCAGGACATACTTCAGGATAACGTGTCGGCGTGATCGATGTCGGTTTCAATCCGCGCGCCCCGCGCGGGGGGCGACACGATCGTCCGTCATGACGGGGCGACGTACCTGTCGTTTCAATCCGCGCCCCCCGCGCGGGGGGCGACGGTCTCTTGTATCAGCTCCTCGACCATTCTAATGGAACTTATCTACTTGGGTTGAGCCGCATCAGCGCTCAACAGGCACCCACCGGCAGCCGCCAGGACCGCAGTACAGCGCCCAAGTGTGCCCATTGTAACGGTTGATTAGCAGCGCGGGCGGGTAGTAAGCGTCTCCTCCCCGGCCCCCGGGTGTAACCGGCACGATGCGCCACGGATCTTGTGGCATCCAATCTTGCGCCTGGACGGGGGACGGGCGATTGACCAGCGCCAGGACCGCGAGCAGCAGGGTCAACGCAACGACACCAGCAATGAGTTTGAGTTTGGGTTTCTTCATGTCCTTTCCTAGTCGTCAACCCAAGTATATGAGTCCCTTTCTAATGTTTCAATCCGCGCCCCCCGCGCGGGGGGCGACCTGAGCGACGCTCAGGAACGCGCTCACTGAATCGGGTTTCAATCCGCGCCCCCCGCGCGGGGGGCGACATATCGAAACGGGTTATGCCGAGGGACCACGGAGTTTCAATCCGCGCCCCCCGCGCGGGGGGCGACTCGAATCCCGCCGCATCCGTTCCCTCGACGACTTGTTTCAATCCGCGCCCCCCGCGCGGGGGGCGACCTGCCTGGGCGAGGAGTGGATCGCGGAGCGGAAGTTTCAATCCGCGCCCCCCGCGCGGGGGGCGACGCTACGGTTATAACCGATTGTTCATGAACAGGAAATAGGCTGATTTGCGCGAACCGTCCGAAATCGACGGAGAATTTAGCCGACGCAACGCTGACTTCGACGCAAACGTCCAAGCATTCAACAGTTTAGAGCCGACGCGAACACCCCGGTTAAACGGTGGGCACTTGAGGTTCGCGCGGTGCATCAGAAAACCAACGGACCTTCTGGGTCGTAGGTCGGTTTCGCTCCCACATGCTCGATTCGAGGACGCCAATTTGAGCCCAGCCTGTAAAAGCGAAGGCTGTCCTCGCCCTCGTCGATCTCCTCGACCAGTCTTGTGCGCAAGGCAGTCCACTGGGCCGCGTCGACTTGGCACTCGAATACCGAGTACTGCACGCGCTGTCCGTGATCCCGGCACAACCGGGCGACACGACGCAGCCGCCGCCTGCCGGCTGAATCGCTGGTGGCTACGTCGTAGGTGATGAGCATGAGCATCTCGGACTACCTCCAGACAAACGGCGGGTAGCCGTCAAGTTCGCCGCGAATCCTGCGCGCGAGCAGCCGCGCCTGCACGAAGGGAACGAGCCCGAGCGTGGTCTTCTCGCCGAGGAACTCGTGGTTGAGCTCGCGGCTTTTTCTGTCCTGATAGGTGACCAAAACGGACTTACGCGCGTCGTCGCTCAACGTTACGGCCCCGCTGACGGCGGTCGTGAAATCGTCCGGCGAAAGCTGTAGGCGATTTATCAGCGTCATGCAGACCCGGTCGGCAAGCACCGGCCGCAGTTCTTCCATGAGGTCGAGTGCAAGGCTCGGGCGCCCAGGACGGTCTTCGTGCAGGAAGCCGACCGCAGGGTCAAGGCCAACCGTTTCCAGCGCGGATCGACAGTCGTGCATGAGCAGCGAGTAGAGAAAGGACAACAGCGCGTTGACCGGGTTGAGCGGCGGACGGCGGGACCGGGATTCGAAGCTGAATTCGGGATCGGACCTTCGGATCAAGTCGTCGAATACGGAATAATAGATTCGAGCGGACTCTCCCTCGATGCCCCGGAGGGCGTTCTTTGCCGACTCGTTGGCGGCCCGGCGCGCCGCGTTGCCCAGGCGGCGCTGACTTGCATCGAGCCGCTCCCGGGCTTCATCGTCCATGCTGCTTCGATGATCTCGCAGGGCGCGGCGCACGACGGTACGCTGATTGAGGAGTTTCCCCAGCACGAAATCTCGGGCCAGACTTGTGCCGACGTCATTATCGTCTGCAACTCGATACTGGGCTCGTCGCAGTAGCACGTTGCCGGAAACCGGACCGGTGACCCGGGCCAGGAATCGACCGTTTCGGCTCAGAAACGACAGGCTCACGCCCTTTCGGGCGCAGTGACCGATCAATGGCGGAGTTGCTCCGACCGCACCGAAACAGACGATGCCGCCGAGCAGGTGGATTGGCACCCGCCCTTGCTCCTTGCGATTGACGCTGATGACCGCATTTTCACCGTCTTTGCGCAACCAGGCGTTCTCCGTGGTTACATAAAGTGTATTCAGGTGGCGCCGCATGAGAGGCGAATCAACTTTCGATGGCGGTACGCAGCCAGTCGCGAACCGCATCCGGAGCCCGAACTGCGCGCGGCTGGCAGAATTCGTTTAGCGAACAGTTGTCGCACTTTCGTGGCTCGTATTCCGGCAGTGGAGTGCGTCCTGCTTCGATCATGCTGCGGGTATCGGCGGTCACGCGCTCGGTGATCAGGCGCAGTTCCCGATCGAATTCTACTGTCTTGCGACGGCGGCTCTGGCCATAGAACAAAGCACCCGCGGGAATCGAGGAATCCAGCATCTCCTCCAGGCAAAGCGCTTGGGCGCAAAGCTGCACCTCGTCTGCGCGGTGGGACTTCGGACGCCCACGCTTGTATTCGATTGGATACAAACTGCGATCGGAGCGAATCTCCACAACGTCGACGATGCCGGCAATTCCAAGCCGAAAAGATCGAACGGGGACGCTGCGTTCGACCGTTACCGCCGGTCGAGACTCGGTTGTGCCCGAATCGACGCGTGCGTGGAGGACGCGACCTTCGGCGGTAAAACGGTTCTCAGCCCAATGTTGTTCGAGATGGATCAGCGCACATTGGCGCGGACAATACAGCATGTGCTGCAGTGCGGAGATCGGAATGAGGTCGTCTTCTCCAGCGATTGGGCGGGGTGCGGGCATTTCGGGGCATCAAATCCGATCTATTATTTCGATGCCGCTTGGTAGTTGCGTGTTGTCCAGATGAACCCGATAGTCGCTGTAGGCGCGAGCGGGCGGCAAGTCGTGGGCGCGGCGGTCGGCAGGATCGATTTCCTCGCCGTCATAGATCCGATTGACCGTCACACGCTGAAACAGCCGATGCGCAGCGGCGTTGCCGAGCGAAGTGTCGTGCTTGAATACGATCAGCCGCCGGGCATTCATCTCGCCGCGCGCTGCCGAGCGGTCGTGATCGAACATGGATTCGAGCGCCGTCCAGAGCACATCAAGATCCGCCTCGGAAAAGCCCGTTCCCTTGGTGTCGTCGCCCGCAAGGCAGGCGGAAATGTAGCCGTGGGCGCGGTACAGCCCGTACGGCACGATGTGCTTGCGTCCCATGGTGCGGATATCGCCCTTGGATTCCGCATCGGATGCGGTGGTAGCGGCCATGCGGGTGATGGAAACCTCAAGGGGCAATATCGGTTCAACGGATCGCCCGAACGCGAACTGCACCGGTCCACGGACCTGCCCGCAGTTGGCCCCCTTGGTCGACATCACGGCGCCGAACGCCCGAACATCGAAGAAATTCGCGCACATCCAGCGGGTCAGTTCCCGGGCCTTTTGTTCGTCCTTGGGCAGCTTCTCGCGTTCCTTACCAGTGGCGTCCGGCAGGACGGCATCCCAGGCCCGTTTCTGCTGCAATTCCAGAATCGCACGCTCCTTGACGAAGATTTCGTAGCCCGGACTGTCGCCCTTCGTCAGGGCAACGAAGTTTCGCACCTTGCGCTTGAGGCATACGTCAGTGACGAGTCCCTGGTTGGTCTCCGGATCGAGCCGGGGCAGGTTACCCGCGTCGGGGTCGCCGTTGGGATTTCCGTTGGTTACGTCGAACAGGAAGACAAAGTCGTAGCGGTTGCCGATTGCGGTCATGATTTATTCCCCTTCGTCGGAGCGGGTATCGGTAGTTTCATCGGCGGATCCTCGTCGGGGACCGGCTCGTTGATGATGGTAACCAATCGCGAAGCGTCCCTGCTCCTCAAGACGCAGGCTGCGTGGCAGGGCGGTATCCACGCCCGCGAGAATGTCGTCGATTTCCCGCTCGAACCAGTGCGCCAAACCTGCTTTCTCGTTCTTGCGCAGCGTCGCCAAGTGATGGCCGGAGGTGCGTTCAAGCAAAGGAAAGATCGAGGCAGGCGTTGCAGAGGCGGCACCGAAGTACCGGTCTCTGATGGTGGTATTGACGTTGCCGAGCGCCGCTGTTTGTACTCTTTCGTAGACCGCGAATAGCCGTCCCAGGCGGTAGGCGACATTAGGTTCATTGGGGTTCAGGCTCACGGGAACATCCTCCTTACTAAGTCCCAGGCGGTAGTCCCGGGCAAGACAGGCCTTGCAGATCGCCGCGCGCAGGCCGTTGATGTCCTGATCCTGGCGCATGCGTATTATGATGGCGGCGAGCAGTGCGCGAGGATAAGGGCCACCTGTAAGGATGGCCCGCATCAAGGCACCGCCGAGAATCGGTGGGATACGGTCGGCCTTGCGTTGCGGAGCCGTCTCGATCAGCAAGCGCCAGGCCGCTGGGGGAGTTCTCCATGGCAGCGGTTCGACGCGTATATCGCGCCAATGATCGACGATGCGCCGCGCGATAGCTCCAAGCGTGTCCGCATGCCAATAGCGGATGGATACACGTGCGGCGTTTGGCGAAAGTCCCAGTACATGGAAACGGGTCTGTTCATCAACCCCCGCGACAGCCTCGGCAAGCGGTCGGCCCGAAGCCATGGCTGTCAACTTGTCGGCAATCTCGGCTTCTTCTTCGGCAGCGGTTGGCGGTTCCGCCAGCATCGCGAAGAGTTCCTCGGCCGCGCTGGCAGCGTCGTCACCGCCGGTCGCCTCAGCCCAGAAAACGGTGGTCGCATCGCCGATCTGGATGCGCCGCGGGCTGTCTCGGGCCAGCAGTGCGTTAAGGGCTGTTGCGTAAGCGAATGCCGCGTGCTCTGAAATCGGCGCATTATCGCCCTGCTTCTTTCCGAACGACTCGAACGCGTCCAGATTGAACGAGACGACCGCAGCTCCCGACGATTGCGCTCCTCTTACACCCTTGATTGGAGGGTGCAAACGGGCGAGCGAATCTGTGGAGCCGTTGACCAGGCACAAGCCTTCGGCGCCTTGTTGCTCGGCCAAATGGCGAGTCCATATGTCGCGTGCCTCGCGGCACTCGTGGATGAACGACAACTCCCCGTCGAGTCGAAATACGATGTTCTGGTCCAGCATGGCGTCTGCACTCGGAAGGGAAGTGTAGCTTGCGGCAGTCCATTGATCGAGAAAACGGCGGAGGGCTTGCAATGCGGCATCGTCCGCTTCCGCAAGCAGATCCGCATGCAGTTTCTGGAATGCGGCGTGCTCGCGATGCGCGGGAATGGGCTGGCCGGTGTCAGGATCGCGCTTGACTCCGAGCACATAGGAGGTCTTGTCCCAGAGAAAGTTGGACGCGACGCCGGATGTGCGCTTGACGGGTTGGGGCACTTCGTACGGAGTGGGACGTGGCGTCCTGCCGGAGGTAACGAACAAAGGCGCAACGTCCACCACGGACCCTTCGAGCGACATCACGAGAGCATATGAGATGGGTGCTCGAGAAAACCCGTAGGATGGCGCTTCGCCCACACGGACGAGCCGTTCATGGTGACGTGCAAGCGCCTGAAGGACGGTCATGCCGTGACCTGTCCGCCACCGATTGACGGCACGCAAATCATGCCGTCCTGCAGGACGGCGCGGAAAAACAAGGGCGTGCGATCATTCTCGAAGTCAATGTCGTGGAGCATCCAGCCAAGGTCCCGGTCGCGCTGATCCGAAGGAAGCATCGATTCCGGCGCGGGGTCGGTGACAAGGGCAAAGTCCGCCGCAAACTCACGCGTACCCAAGTACGGCCGATGAAAGCACTGACCCTTGGCGGCGCGCCGGTTGAACATGGAAAAATGTTTCGCCTCGGTGTCATCGGTCCCGGCCCGCTGGGTCAACTCGAAGTGCGCTTCAATCAGATACGCGACATCCCGCAGCAGTGTCGAGGCGCGTTGTTGCCGCTCCTTATCAATGATGACGTGAAGTCCATCAGTGACGCCCGACTTGATTGCGGCGGCGACGCTGCGGGTCGGAATTTTCTTGCCCAGCTCGTTGCGGCGCAGGGTCTCGAACCGGATGGGCTTCAGGACATGGATGCGATCGACGACCCATCGAATGGCGGGCCGCCAGTGAATGGCCTCAAGGATTCCTCGCGCGGCCGAAGGCGTCATCACGTCATAAGAGACGCGTTCCACCTTCATTTCCGGCCGAGTGAAACAAGCGTAGTCGCCCCAAACGTGCAGCCTGACGCCATACGTCATGCGAGGCTCCTCTCGTCCATTACCGAAAGGGGCCCTGAACGGAGACAAGGGTGACGATGAGAACGCAAAATTTGAATCGAGCAATCCGCGTACATCCTATGCGTTCCACCGTCCGTTGAGGTGCGGAGCGAAGCGCGGATACCGCGAGAAGACGAAACGAACATCAAAACACGAGCGACTCGGCGGAGAGATATTCGGGATCATGCCAGATAAGTCCGGTGTCGTGGCGGTATAGGTCCGGGTTGGCCAAAACAACGAATTGCTCCTCGAAGGCGTCCGCGCGAATGACGCTGACCACCCCGGCGGCGAGCAGCCGCTCGCGAATGCGGCGCGGTACCGGCACGAGATACGGCTGAAGGTGCCGAGCAATGCGCCCGGGGCGCTCCACCCAGCGCAATTTTTCAAGCAGCCTGGCGACGATCCGGTCCCCGGTGGAAGGCTCGGCGTACGGGACGATCACGGGGACCATGTCCGAACTAATGAGGCGAAACTGGCGGGCGATTGACTCAAGTGGGAAATCCAGGCTCGCTCGTCGCGCGTTCAGCTGGGCCAGTATTCGATGCGCGTCCAGCTCCGGTCCCTTGATCCAGTACACCTCGCGGAAGTAGTCGGTGACAGCTGCCAGCGACTGGGGATCCTCGTGGTGGCGCAGCACCGAACGGGCGGCGGAAGCGAACTGCGCGAGTTCCGGGCTGGGCGTGCGGCCCGGTGCGGGGGCCGGTTCGAACACGTACACATTGCCCGTCTCCGACCGGCCCTCACGGTTGCAGCGTCCGGCGGCCTGAATAATGGATTCCAGTCCAGTTTCGGCGCGGAACACGGTCTCGAAATCCACGTCGACACCCGCCTCGATCAATGATGTCGCGACCAGCCGAACGGGATGACCCCCATGAAGGCGCTCGCGTATGTCGCTCAATACATCGCGTCGGTGCCTCGCGCACATCGCGGTTGAGAGATGAAACGATCCCGGAGTGACGCGAAGGTCCTCGAACAACTCCCGGGCGTGGCGGCGCGTATTGACGATGCATAGCGCCTGGCGGGCGCGAAGCAGCCGTTTCTTGAGCTGAGCGTCGTCGAGCTTCCCCGCATGGCGGATCCGCGTTCGCTTGAGATGCTGATAGAGACGCTGGGGTTCGGGTGCGATCTCCCGGACGCGGTCGAGCCCGCCATTGAAGCCGTGGCGCGCCTGCAGGGCCGGTTGCGTGGCCGTGCAAAGGACGATGCTCGAACGCCAGTTTCTCGCGAGCTCGTCTATTGCGCTCACGCAGGGTAGGAGCAAGTTCAGCGGCAGCGTCTGCGCCTCATCGAGAATGACGACACTGTTGGCGATGTTGTGGAGCTTGCGACACCTAGATGGACGGTTGGCGAACAGGGATTCGAAGAACTGCACGGCGGTTGTTACGACAATCGGTGTGTCCCAGTTCTCCATGGCCAGGCGGAGTTTGTCCCGTGCTTCGCGCTGGCCGATGCGATCCTCGTCGAACGTGCTGTGGTGTTCAAGCACGAAGTCCGCAGGATCGAGTGGGCCTTCGCGTAGCGCGTGACGGAAAACGGCGGCGGTCTGCTCGACGATGCTGGTAAAGGGAATGACGTAAATCACCCTCTGCTGTCCGTGGCGGAGTGCATGTTCAAGCGCGAATACAAGCGAACTGAGCGTCTTCCCTCCCCCGGTCGGCACGGTCAGGGTGAAAAGCCCCGGCTGCTGCGCCGCCACTTGTCGCGCGCGAGTCAGCACCTGATGTCGCAGGCGGTTCACGGCGGTGGGTGCCGCACGGGCGGAAAGCGCAATCAAATGCGAGTTCAGGCGCCTTAGAAGTTGATCGAGACCAGGGCCGCTACCACGCTCGGGCGAGTGCCCTTCAACTTCTGCATACCACGCCTCGGTGTCGAGATAGTCGGCGTCAACCAGCGCTGAGAACACCATGCGGATCAAGAACGCCGCGCTGAATCCAGCGTGACTTGCGTCTCGCGGCTTGATAGTTGGCGGCAAAAGTTCCGGCAGCTCAACCTCGGTTTTCCAAACGGGATCCAACCGGGGCGGCAATGCCGCCAGACGATCGGTCAATGCGCTGATTTTCTCGCCGTTCACGCCATTGGCCAAACCCGCATGATGGCCGGCCACGCAGTAGGCGATGATCTTGCCGATCGGACCCGGAAATTGCTTCAGTGCGATCTGAGCACCTGCGGTTGAATGGTCGACACGGGCAGCTTTTCCCGCAAGTCGCTGCTGAAATTCGTCAGAGTACTTCCCGAGGTCGTGCAAAAGGCCAGCCGCCCGGCCCAAGTCGGCAGCGCCCATCGCATCGAGAAATGCCGCGGCACGCTCGCCAGTGTTCTCAAGGTGGTGCGACAAAAGATGCCAGTGTGCCGGTTCGAGCGAATCGTGGCTGTGTGCAAAATACATGGTTCGGGTCATTGAGCGGGCACACTGTACCCCGAACACTCCAGGAGGGAGCAGCGGTTCCGCTTGGAATTGAGCGCACAAGTATGCGGAACGCGCGACGCGATGGCGAGCAAGTTCCGGGAGCCCAAGCAGGAGTGAAACCCCGCGCACACTGCTCAAATGCGCGAAGCACGCCATGGGGATGTTAGCTGCCGGCGCTTGGGGAGATTCGACTTGGACTGCCACAGACTCCTCAGCGAGACGCCGATCGATTGTGCATGGAGCCGAAGTGAGCCGAGCGATCGCCTGCAACGGCGTGATTGGAAAGTGTTCCGAGAGCATACCGATAGGCAAAGTCCTTGAGACTGCATTGTCCCCAGAGCATCAGGCGGTCGAGAAGTACCGCAAATTCAAGGCGGTGGCCCTGTGTCGCCAGAGCATCAACTCGCTCCGGCAAGCGCGAGGCGTTCCATGTCGCTGGAAACGCATGGGAGTGTATGACAGGCGCGCGCCTGGACGATACCTGCAGCGGGCTGCGGTCAGCTGTGACGGTGATCCGGCTCCGCCGTCGAGAGGGGATTCAAGGGAGAAGTTCAACCGATGGGAATGGAAAGCCGTTGTGACATAACGGTTTAGCCCAAGCGGCGCTTGAGCAGTCGGGATAGGGCGGATTCTAATCGGGATCGTGGCGTGAACCGGCGGGCGTTTGCGGGTGTCAATCCGGGAAGCGGCCGTGGCGTCTCCAGCGCGGGTGAGGCGGCAAGGATGCTCTGGGAGCATCGGCGGTTCTCTGGAGAATCGGGGCGTGTGCTCAGAGCATACAGGCGTAGAACGGTGTAGTACAACCCGCTCACCGCGTAGTACAAGACACTTGCAGGAAATTGGCGGCGGAATCCGCCGCACTGGCTGTCGCGGTCGCACCGGTCGTGACGCGGGAGGCGGTGCACGGCCGGACGGGCGGTGGCGTCCGCACTTGGATGGACACGAGTGCATGGCGCTATGCGCAGGCCGTTGCGCACCGGGACCGGCACCACCGCCGGCACCAGTGCGGAGGAACGTGCGCGATCCAGTGCACGGCGAAGCCGGCGCCACCGCCCCGGTTGCTGACGAAGGAACGGAACGGACCGTACCGGCGAACCGGCACAGCCCGTTGCCGCGCTGGCCGCTACGCCGCGGCCCGCATTACCGGGATGCCGAGCGACTCGGCCTTGTCGATGAGGTTGTCGGTAATCCCACTGCCGGGGAAAGCAATGACGCCCTTGGGCAGGAGGTTCAGCAGCTCGTCGTTGCGCCGGAACGGTGCGGCCCGTCCGTGACGGTTCCAGTCCGGCTTGCACACGATCTGGTGCACTTCGTTGCGTTCGGCCCACTGAGCAGCGATCTTCTCGACGCCGGGGCCGCCGCCATGCACCAGCACCATGTCGTTGTACTTGGCGCGGACCTTCTCCAGGCTGCGGGCGACGGCATCCAAATCCTTGAGGTGCTTGCCGCCGGTGACGGCGATCAGCGTGCCGTCGGGCAGGTGCGCCTGCATCTCGCGGTCCTTGCGTGCGCGCTGGAAGTCGCGGGCGTCGATCGCCGCCGAGGTGAGCTTGCGGGTCTGGCTGGTGTGGCTGCCGCGCCGCGGACGCCAGGTGCCGCCGGTCGCGGCGCGGTAGTGTTCGGCCGCGGTGTCGCGCAGGGTCTCGAACGCGTCGCGCCTATCGCCGAGGTGGCGTGCGCGGTCGGTCGTGAGTTCGAGTTCGCGCGCCTTGACTTCGGAGCCGTCCTGCGCGTTCTGCAGGTCGCGCATTTTGGGCGTCAGCCTGTCGATGCGGCGGTCGAGTCTTCTCACCTGGGCGTTAAGGGTGTTCACGAACCCCCAGAGCAGGTGTTCGCGTTCGTCGGCGAGCTGGACGCCGTCCGGTGTGACGTTCTCTGCGAGGATGCGGAACGCTTCGCCGATCGCCGTTACGGCCTCGTCCCGGTCCCAGATGTCCCTGGGGTCGAACTCGTCGCGTTCGGGCGTGACTCCGTAGAGCGCGGCGTTCTCGCAGATGACGGCGGTGGGGGATTGTGCTTGTTGGGTGTGCATGGAATCGATATCGAACATCAGAGTGTCTCCTTGATGAAGTTGAGAGTTAAGCCGATTGGCCCCGTATCGCCGGAAGCGCATCCCGGCTTATGCCTATTGGTTCACGCGCGCGCAGCGGAGTCACCGCGAAGCGGCCGTAACGAAGTGGAGGACCCCGTAAGGGGTTGGCGCAGTGAGCCCGTGTGGGACGATGGGCATGAGACGGGAGGAGCTCTTGTTGGGGCTGGGCACCATCCTCTCTCCCGGACCCTTCGGCCGGCACCGGAACCGTTCCCACCTCATCGGTACGGGTGGCTGAGAAGGCGTTGCTCGGCGACTTCACGGATGCGGGAACGGTCGTGCACCGCTTGCCAGCCCCTCGGATCGTCCTCGAGCAGGATCAGGTAGACGCGCTGGCCGGGGTTGAGGATGTCGTCGTGGGCGTAGACATCGCCGACGTACTCGCCGTCGGCATCATGGATGCGGGATTCGTCCGGGCGGACGCACTGGAAGGATACGTGACTCATTGGGTGCTCCTGTCTTGGGTGTCGATGCCGCCAGCCTCTCTCCCGGACTCGCGGCGCTCGCCCGCACCAAGCTTCACTCTCACCCGCGGGCCGCTTTGCGGACCCGGCGTAACAACTCGAAGTTGGCAGCATGAAGAAAGGGCTGATGCCGAAACACCAGCCCTTTCCGGGGACAGTAGAGGCGCAGCCTCAAAAGGGGATCTGGTTCATGTCCGGATCGGCGTCGCCGCCGTCCGGCCCGGCCGAATCCGTGGCCGGCGCCCCGGCCTCGGCGTGCGCGCCGTTGCCGTTGCCGTTGACGGTACCCGGCCGGTCCAGGAACTGGATGCGGGAACCGGGGACCAGCAGGATCTCGGTCGAGAACCGGTCGGAGCCCTCGCCCTCCTTGCGCCAGCGACGGGTCTGCATCTTGCCCGCGACATAGACCAGCCGGCCCTTCCTCGCGTTCTTGACCAGCATGTCCACCAGCCCGGGCTGGAACGTGACGGCCCGGTGCCATTCGGTCCGGTCGACCCGCTCGCCGGTGGTCTTGTCGAGGTACGACTCGTCGGTCGCGATGCTGAGATTCGCGACACGGCCCCCCGAGGTCAGGTGGTTGACGCTAACGTCGGCGCCGAGGCGGCCGATGACTTCTGCGCGGTTGAGTCCAAAGCTCATATTGATTCTCCTTCTGCTGAATGATGACGATGGGATGGCGAACGGCCGGGAACCGGAGTCTCTCTCCAGGCCCCCGCCGTTCATCCTTCTCTGGCTTCCCTCCAACTCCCGGTCTCGGCGACCTCGCGTTCGGGACAATGCCGGGCCAGATCGTCGGCGAGGGTCTCGCGCACGGCGTTCACGTCGATGCCGAGGTCGGCGAGCAGGTGGCCTGTGGCCGGTTCGATCGGGTCGTAGTCGATGTCGGGTGTGAACATTTCAGTCTCCTTCGGTGATCGCGCCCAGCGGAGCAGGACCCACTCCCTCTCCTCTTCCGGGCGTTCGCCCGGCACACGCAAGAACTCCGCCTCCAGCAGCGAAGACGGGAACGGCAGGAGACAGGTGGGACGCCCGCCAATGGCGAGCGTGGGATCGGCGGGCGGCGTTGCGGCGGGAGTTGCGGCTACCACCGCCCCCCGCGCCGGCGCCGGGCCGCGAGCGCGATCGACGACGGACGGTAATGCCCGAGTCGGCGATTAAGCTAGCCGCACACGCGAAGCGCGTCGTTGATACCCAGCTCGGTCACGGCGGAGGAGATGCCGGCGTCCAGCCCCCCTGCAGCGATGAAAACGCGTCGCAGCCCTTCCTTCGGCAGGGCTTCGGCGAAAAAAAACGAACTCGCGTTCGCTGGGAAGCGTATCGAAGTTCATGGGCGAGTCCTCGGCTGCGCCGCCCCCCGCTGCCGACCCACCTATTCGTATAGGCAAGGGCCGGCGATCGATTGACGGCGGCCGGCGGGCCAAACGGATGACTGCCGGCCGGCCAGACGTCTGGCGATGTGCGGATGGTCAACCGACCCCGCCAGGGTCCGGCCGCGCGGTCTGCGTGTCAGGTCCAGGCCGTCAGCGAAGCCATCGGGGACTGGTCGACCAGCACCTCCACATCGTCGATGTCGAGCCGTTCGAAGGCGAGGCACATCGCCACCTCCTCCCAACTGTCCCAGGTGCCCAGGTCCTCTCCGGTAGCCGGGTTCACGATGGTGTAGCTTGGCGGATAGAGCGGCATGCCCCGGACATGTTCGGAGCGCTCGTAGGATCGCTTCGCGCACGAGGCGCACCTGGACGCTCCGTGGCTGGGCTGGTTGCAGTCCGTGCAGCGGTGGGCGGCGCGCCGTTCCCAATACCGCTGCCGGCTGCGGGCGTTCTTGGTGCTCCTGTCGCGCCGCTCGCGCTCGACGGTAGCGCAGACCCCGCAGCAGGATTCGTCCGCGAAGGCCGCCTGCCCACAGATCACGCAAAGCCCGGCGGCACGGCGTCGGCGGTACCGCTCGCGATCGGCAACCCGGCGGGCTTCGAGGCAAGACGCGCAGACCGTGGTTCCCTCGCTTGCGGGTTCCCGCCCGCAGCAGGTGCAGCGGCCGGCGGCGATCCGGTTGCGGCGCCGCCGGGCGCTGGCGGCCCGCCCGGCCTTGCGTTTTAACTCAGGATCCCTGCCGCCGTAGAACTCCCCCCGGTTGCGGGCTTCGGCGTATCGGGTGCAGTCGTACGCGCGGCGCTTCTCGGCGCAAGGTTCGCATAAACGTCGATGGGGCTCGGCAGAATTGACTCCGCACTTGGTACAGATGCCCCGGGCGATCCGATCGGCGATCTGCCGGCTCGCGCGCTCCCGCTCATACGCCCGTGCCTTCTCCTTGTCCCGCCGTGGCTGGCCGGCGGCGCGCAGCCGCGCATCCCGCGCGCGCCCGGCGGCACGGGCCTTCCCGGCACAGGGCGGGCAGATGTTGCGATCCGGCATGGGAGCTCGCTTGCCGCACTTGGGACAAAGGCCGGCGGCACGGCGTTCGGCCACACGCCTGTGGTAGCGCTCCCTGTCTTTCTGGCGTCCGACGTTCGGGTCCTTGTAGGGCATGACGCTCTCCTGCCTTGAATGGGTTTGAGGCGAACGGCATCCCGCCAGCGCAGGGCCGGCAGGACGCCCGGGAGAACGCCGCCTAGCCCTTCTGCCTGCGGTTACAGAACAGGCCCGTCGATAACGAGCCCCAGTACTGGATCCCGCTGCGCTTGAGATTGAGCGCCGTGCAGATGATGATCTCGTTGGGCGCGGGACGCAGCTCCCTGACCGCCTTCAGCGTGGCGGTCACGGATCTGGCCTTGCGCCGCCTCTTTGCCGTCATGGGCCCGTCGCCGTCGCAACGGCGGATGCTGCCGTCGGCCATCGCCCGGAAGCGCTCGACGACATAGTGGTCGTCCTCCAGACCGCGCCCGAAGATGTGAATGAGGAAGGTCTCGGCCGTGTTGCCGGGAATCGCCATTGCCGTAGTCATTGCGCCGTCTCCTGTGTGCCGGTGAAAAGGATCAGCGGCCAGGCCCTGCCCTCCCGGACAGCCGGCCGCCGCCCAGCTACCGGCCAGACTCGGGCTCTTGGTGCGGCGGAATTCGTTGGATGACGATGTGGCAGAGAAGTTCGGAGTGTACGGCCGGACTCTGCGATTGCGACAGCGGCACAATAGCAGTCCCCTAAGCCCGTACGCAGAAGTGACCTTGCGCGTCTTCACGTCCTGAAAATGGCGCCGCCCTATCCTTGGGAACGGGCGCGTCTCCACCTCGGCAAAAGGCGAGACACCGTCGCCGCCATGGCACACTCTATGGCGCATCTTTTGCTGATCGACCAAGGGGCTTCGGCTACAATCCGCGCCCATGGCGTACTCCGCGCAAGCCGCCAAGTGCGGTCATCAGGCCTTTGGCCGCCGCGCACGCAACATGTCGATGCATTCCAAGCTGCGAACGGAAATTACCAGGGCGTCGCGCCCCATTGTCATCGGCGGCGCCGAGCAGGCCGCAGCCGCCTGCGAGCGAGCCAGGCCCATCATCGACTCGATGGCCGGCAAGGGCAAAATCCACCGCAACACGGCCGCCCGCCACAAGAGCAGCCTCAACAAACGCCTGAAAGCCCTAAGCGCCGAGTAGGTGCAGTTGGCTTGTGGCGCTGTCAGACGTTATCGAGGAGGATTTGCTTAACGCGATCAGGGAATATAGAGATATCGGACGGGAGCGCTTCCTCGCCACGTACCGCTTTCAGTCCGGACGATACTGGCTGATTCATGAAGGATCGTGTTACGAGTCCAAAGCCATTCTGGGAGTAGCCCACGACAGATTTACCTGCCAGCGCATCAATTCAATGGATTACATCACCCGATGGAAGCGCGATCCGGATCGTGGCCGCTTCAGCGGCGGAGAACAAACCAAGAGAACGCTGGAGGCGCTTGGCTTCACGGTTTGCGTAGATCGACAGTAGCGCTGGAACCAGCGAGACGCGCATGAAGGAAATTTACGCCTGGAGGCCCTGGTTCAAGGCATTGGCACAAAAAATCGTGGACAGCGAGAAACTGGATGTGATCGCTCGCGCCAAGCAGGTCAGATGGAACAAGGATGGCGAAGCGCCCCAATTGCTTCGTCAGGACGACGCGCATTTCGATCCATTTTCCTTGGTCTATTACATCGCCAGCCGAAGCAAGCATGCCGTAAGCCGAAATCTGATTTACCCGAGCATAAGCAGGGCGTTCGACATTTTTGAGCTAGGAAATCTTGACTCGGAGGATGCTTTCTTTTTCCCGCATCCAATCCCACTGAACGTCCTATTTCATGACGTTGTGAATAAAGGGCCGGGCGCAAGCAACCCGGATCTGTTGTGGGAACTTTTTCGCGCTGCGCTTTCAGGTGCGAACCAGTTGGACGGCAGGATGTTCGACCAGGCGCTGGAAATCCCCCACGTTGCAATCACAAAGCTGACACACGCTCTCTTCCTCATAAACCCGCACGAGTTTGTCCCATCGGACTCATCAAGTGACCTGACCAATTCCCCACTGCCCAAAAATTGGGACGAGTATAAGGACGAATTGGCGAAGGTCCGCCGGCTGCTTCCGAATTGCATGCCCTATGAGATCAATGTGGCGGGCTACCTCCTCAAAAGCGTTCGAACCGATCGCTGCTTTCAGGTCAGCTCTAACGTTTACAACGATGGCCGGGACTACTGGGGAGACTTCAAGTCGAACAACTGGGTGTACACAGGGGGACCGAAAAGCGGTACTCCATGGCATGACTACGATGGAGGCATGTTGAATGGCGGTTATCCACTCAGCGAGCCTAGGCCAGGCGACGTGGTTCTGGTTCGCCGGGGAGTCAAGAAGGGCCTCGGTATCGGAGTCGTGTACAAGAACGACTTCGAGCGCAGCCTCTCCGAACAAAGCAAGCTGCATGTCATCTGGGTAAACAAGAACACGCGCCAGTTGATGGGACAGACGGCGCGGTTCGGATTCAGTCGGGCCACAGGAAAAACCCTTGAGGCATTTCGTTCAACCGAGAGCTACGCTGCAACCTTTGACTTGCTAAGGAGCTTGGATAAAGGAGCAGGAACACGCTCAAGCGAAGTGCAAGGTGGAGTTCGTGAAGGTAACCGAACGCGCGCAGAAAAAGCGGGTTCCGTTACGCATGCGTTGAATCGGATTCACTATGGGCCGCCCGGCACGGGAAAAACCTACGACACGGTGCGGCACGCTCTGGCGATCATTGATAGAAAAAACGTGCAGGACACGGAGCGTGATCAACCGAGGTTTCGTGAGAAGACCGGCGAAGGCCAGATCGCGATGATCACGTTCCATCAGAATTTTGCCTACGAGGACTTTGTTGAAGGCATACGGCCAGTTCTCGAAGAGGATGAATTGCGCTATGAATTGCATGATGGCGTCTTCAAGAACATGGTGCGCACGGCTCGCGACAACCCGGAGAAGCGCTATGTGCTGATCATCGACGAGATCAACCGGGGGAACATCGCCAAGATTTTCGGCGAGCTGATTACGTTGATCGAGGAATCGCGGCGCGAAAAGCGGGAGGACGAAACGAAGGTGACTCTACCGTACTCCGGCGACGAATTCTGTGTGCCGGACAACCTGTACATCATCGGCACGATGAACACGGCCGACCGTTCGATTCAATTGCTGGACACGGCGCTTCGCCGGCGCTTTGAGTTCAAGGAGATGATGCCGGAATCGGACCACCCCCTGATCCCTCCTGACGTAGAAGGGGTTGCATTACGAAGAATTCTCCGAGCCATGAACGAACGTATCACGTTACTGCTCGACCGGGAGCATCAGATCGGACACACTTACCTGTTCGGCATGAACACCATGGAAGCGCTTGCCAAGGCATTCCAGAACAGGATTTTCCCGCTGTTGCAGGAGTACTTCTTCGACGACTGGCCGAAGATTCGCGCTGTTCTGGGGGGTAACGGATTCATCCAGGCGCGTAGCATTGATTTTCATTCGCTGGACGCCGCAGTGATGGATGAAGACAAGAAACTCTACGAGCGGCTGCCCGATGAAGACCCAGGATGGCTTGATCCCGCGCAGTACCGGAAAATCTACGAGGCCGCAAAGCCCAAAACACAAGAAAGCTCCTGATGCCCGGCGTCTGCACGGTCAGAACGCAGCCCAACCCCTTGATTCCACACCACCCTCCGAAGTCAGCAAGGCGGATAATATGCGATTCTAGATTTTCGACGCACCTGCATTTCCGCTACGCGTGAGTGGGGATGCTGGAGCAAGAAGCGGTACTGCGACGGCAGAGAATACACACTCTACGATTTCCGCGCGTTATGGTGCGTATTCCGAGGCAAAGTAGCCACCCGTTAGCATCTTTGCTTCTTACCCTTCATCCATCCAAATGCTAATAGGAGTAGAAACCCACTTGCACTTGTTCTTGGGACCAGTGATCGCCGCGATGCGCCGTGCAGCCCCTTCATCCGGATTTACGATAACAACTTTGGCTGGCCCTACAGGCGTCTCCCGATTGCCATTGACATTGGCCGCCTTTGTGATCATTCCTTCGACCTGATTGTGAAATCCGTATCGCATAATTAATTGTGCATGAACATCCGCCAAAGGCATCGAATAGCCAAGAAAAATTACTTTTCTTGCTTGGCTCAATGCCCTGACGCAGTTCTGCCAAAGAAGCTTAAATATCGGTGTTTCAAAGTTCTTTAGATATACTGGCGGCACTAATATGGGCGTATATTCGCGCCCTTTCTTCGAGATAGGAGAACGGAACTTTCTGAAAGCGTAGACTCTATTAGATCCTTCTGAATCATCAAGTATGCGAGTTCGCCTATTGTCTTTCAAATACTCCCCAAGCTTACCTTCAAACCAATTGAGAGACCCATGCGGCTTTAGCAAAATCGGGCCATCTGAATCTCCAGCTAATCCATAACTTGCAGCATTGATAGCATCACCGAAGAGTAGCTGATCGAGAACCAAGTCCCAATTAAAAGAAATGATTGCAGCATCCTCTGCCACGATTCGGTCCCTAAACCTTTTCAACCACTCGTCTTTGGGGGCGGTCAAGCAGATCTTGCCGGCTAATTCATGAAACCAATGCGCGACTTGCATTAAGAAATTGCGTTGCAAGTCTTTCAAATCTTGCTTAGTGAATTTGCCTTCGTACTGACGGCTAGCATGGAAAAGTTGATCATTAACTTGCATCTCCGAAAGCAATTGCTCCACGTTCGGGAAGGAAGTGAACTTATCAGAGTCGAATCCTGGATGATGAAAGCGAATTACGCGTTCAAGCTGGCTTCTTAAGTCAGTGTCAATTCTGTCCCAGAGACGGACAAGCAAGTCGCTTGTAAGGGGAAATCCCAGCCCGGCCGAAAAACCAGCTCCGATAACATAAACACTGTTTCTTTGGGTCATTGCCGGTTCCACCTGAATTACAAGCAGTCTTGGAGTATCCTGTCGCCAGCATCCTTTCCTAGGCTACCAGAAGCCTTTCCAACAATTGGTGTTCGACCATACGAAGATCATGCAGGTGATCTGACCCGCAGAACGACTCCATCTAAGAAGTGGGAGTTCGAGTGAATGATAGAAAGTGAGCGGAGTCTGTCTTCCTTACTCTGAATGAGGGTTTTCTGCCTACCGATGCAGCGCCACCACCTTGGCCTCGGTGCTTGTCAGAGACGCCGCCCAGGCATCCATGAGACGGCGGCGGCGCTCAAATAGATCCGAGCGGAAATAGGCGCCCTCCACACCACCCACGGTATGAGCAAGCGCCGCTTCCGCCACTTCCCGCGCCCTGCCGGTGTCGGCGCACCAGTCGCGGAAACTCGACCGGAAACCGTGCACCGTCGCTCGCTCGGCCAGTCCCGTGTCCCTAAGCACCTTGGTGAGCGTCATGTTGGAGAGCTTGTGCCCACGTCGGATGGGGGACGGAAAAACCAATGCACTACCGTCGCCAAGTGTCCGAACCTGTTCCAGCACTTCCAGCGCTGGCGCACTTAAGGGCACGCGGTGTTCGGTTCCCGCCTTCATGCGCTCGCCGGGGATCTTCCATACGTCGCGGTATATCTCCGTCCACATCGCGCCGCGGACCTCGCCGGAGCGCGCGGCCGTGAAGATCAGGAACCTGAGCGCCAGCTTCGCTGCCGGTGAAGCGCTAGAGGCCTCTACGATGTCCAGCGCCTCGGGGACTTCTGAATAAGGCAATGCCCGGAAATGCGCCTTGACCGCCGGCATGCGCGGCAAGGCGCCATCAATCGACTCGCCGGCGGCATTGGACGCGACGAAACCGTGGGCCTGGCACCACTTCAGCGTCGCGCGGATATTCCGGCGCACCCGCCGGCCCGTCTCCGGTTTCGATGTCCAGATGGGCGTCAGCACCGCCAGCACATCCTCCCGTCCGATCCGGTCCACCGGCAGGTCGCCCAACCGGGCCATTGCATGGCGTTCCAACTGCTGCATCCAGTTGACCGCCACCTTCTCGTTGCGCCAGCGTGGGCGCAAGGCTTCGTAGGTGTGTTGGGCGGCCTTGCGAAACGTCGGAATCTTGGGCCGTCGTTTAGCGGCCAGCGGATCGCCGCCACGGCGCGCCAGTCTGCGATTCGCATAGGCTGCTTCGCGGGCCTCCGCCAGCGTCACCCAGGAACAGCCGCCCAGTCCGATGTCATGGCGCTTGCCGTGGATCGTCAGCCTTTGGACCCATTGCTTGGACCCGCCGGGCGCCACTCTCAAGTACAGGGTATTGCCATCGCCGTACAGGCCCGGTTGGTTGATTGCGCGGACTTTTTTGACCGTTAATTTGCCTTGCCCCACGTTTTTATCACCTCTTTTATCATACGCTTCGACGCAAATTCTAGCGTAGATCTGCGCGCGTCGCAAGAGGCTGCAAGAGGGGCTGTTCCAATAATTAGTTGTTTTATATCATACTTCTGTCATCTAGTGGCTGTTCTTGGCAATTGGAGCGAATGTAATGATTGGTGCCCGGGGCCGGACTCGAACCGGCACGGGGTCTCCCCCGGGGGATTTTCTTACCCTCTACGGCTTTCGCCGCGGGGCGCTACAAGCGCTCCCTTTGGGGTCTGGACTTTCCCTCTGCCCTATCGCCTTGCGGCGACGTAGGCCGGAGCCGTCAAGTCTCTACACTTTCCCCTTGCCAGGGGCTTAGCTCGGGATTGCCACCACCCAAGGTGCTGAGGTTTCCCCGAATTTGACTCCTGATGCATCCGGCGGTTTCCCGACCGTCGCTCAATATCAAGTCCCCTGCGTATACCAAATTTCGCCACCCGGGCTGAGCAGCAAGTTTAGCAAAGCCCAATCAGGCGCCGGCCAGGAAATCGCGGGTCAGTCCCCACAGGACAAGCAGGATGAGTACCGGCGCCAACCAGAGCAGCACCTGCCAGATCTTGAGGAGCGGTCCGCTGAGTCCGGTTTCCTGGGCCGAGGACTTGAGCGGCCAGAAGTAACCGATAAACAAAGCCAGCAGCAGGGCGTTGACCGGCAACAACAGGTTCGCGACCAGGAAGTCGACGAGCTGGAACAGCCCCATTTCGGCGAATACGCCACCCAGGGGCCTCAGATCCCCCCACACGTTGAACGACAACACGAAGACCAGTCCCACCAGCCAGGTCAGCAATCCGATGAGAATGGTACTGACAGGGCGCGACAACGAGGTGTTCCTGGACATCCAGGCCACCACGGGCTCGATCATTCCGAAACCGGTCGTTATGGCGGCCAGGCTCAGCATCACGAAAAACAGCGTGCCCAGGACTACGCCGCCGGGCATCCCGGCAAACGCCACCGGCAGTGTCTCGAAAATCAGGCCGGGGCCGCTGTTGGCTTCCAGGCCGACGGAGAAAACGATCGGGAAAATCGCCATCCCCGCGAGCAGCGCTACCATCGAGTCGGCACCCGCGATGATCGCGCCGGCCCTTGGTAAAGAAACGTCCTTCGGCACGTAGGCCCCGTAGGTAATCAGCATGCCCACGCCGATGGCCAGCGAAAACAGCGCTTGCCCCAGGGCCATCAGGACCCCATTCAGCGTTAGGGCGGAAAAATCCGCGCTGAACAGAAACGCCATGCCGCGGCCGAAATCGCCGGCGATGGCGGCCCAGATCACCAGCAGGACCAGCAGCACGAACAGCCCGGGCATCATCAGTTTGCTGGCCAGTTCCAGTCCACGGCGAACGCCGACGGAAATGATCGCCACCACAATGGCGATAAACAGGCCGTGCCAGAACATCAGGCGCAGCGGATCGGCCAACAGCCGGCCGAACAGTTCCTGCGAGCCCTCGGCGGTGATGCCGCGAAACGTCCCCTGTGCGCCCAGGATCATGTAGTTCAGCGACCAGCCCGCAACGATGCTGTAATACGTAATACCGATAAGCGGTACCAGGATCGACAGCCAGCCGACCACCACCCACGCGCCGCTTCGGTTCTCGCGCAACGCCACTTCACGCATAGTGTGAACTGCATTGCGCCCCCCGCGCCGGCCCAGGGCCAGTTCACCAATCACCAGCGGCAGGCCCAGCAGCAGCACCCAGCCCATGTACACCAGCACAAACGCGCTGCCGCCGTTGCTGCCGGCGATATAGGGGAAGCGCCATATATTGCCGAGGCCTACGGCGGCTCCTACTGAAGCCAGCAGAAAGCCGCGCGTGGAGGACCAGGTGTCCGTCTTCATCGCCGGAAAATATCGCTCCCCCTACAGAAGGGGGAGCGATACGAGGTTCCCCTCCTCACAAAGGGGCAAAAGCGTCTAGCTGCCGAACGCCTGCGTTACCGAAAGACCCACCGTGCGCGGGCGGGCGGTAATCTTGTTGGTGGGCTGGCCACCGCCGGTCCCGATTGAAATATCGGGAGCCTCGTCGGCAATGTTCTCAAGGAATAGCTGAACGTTAAGCGCCCGCTCTTCGTTACGGAAACCCAGCCGCGCGTTGAACAGCTGATAGGAGTCCTTGAAGCGATTGGCGCCCGAATTGGGCCGCAGATCCGTATTGGAACTGCCCTTGTGACTGCCTTCCAGCCGCACGAAAGCGTCCCAGCCGGTAATCGGGGGCTGGAAGTTGTATTGCGCTGCGAAACTGGCCGTCAATTCCGGGATTTGCGGAATCTTGTCTCCGGCCTTGCCGGGCGCCAGCACCGATTCGGACACCTGGTCTTCGGTCAATTCGCGCTTGCTGAGGAAGGTCAAGGCTCCGGTCAGGTCCAGGTTGCCGAAGCGACCAACCAGCTCGGTCTCAAAACCAACCACTTCCGCTTCGCCGGCGTTACCGATGAATCCGAAGGCCCCGGTAGGATCGTCACCGTCCACCTGCAGGTTTTCCCACAACATGAAGAATGCCGCGTTGTTCCACTGCACCGCGCCGTCCATCAATTGCGACTTTACGCCCAACTCGTAACTGGTAACCTTGTCGGCCTCAAACAGGGGGGGCACACCCGCCTCCGCGGACGCGGGGTTGTTGATGATGCCGGGATTGTTTGTGCCGCCCAGGCGATAACCTTCGGCGCGGGTTCCATACACTGTCAAGTCTTCACGCGGTTGCCACCTGAGCACGAACTTGGTGGTGATCTCATCGTCGTCGATTTCCAGATCATCGGTCCTGCCATCAGGAGGATTGGGCGCAAAAGCGGCAAAGTTGAATACCGTATCGCCGATCTCGAATTGCTCCACCTTGAACCAGCGAATGCCCACGCCCAACTCCCACTGATCGTTGAACTGATAACTCGCATCGGCGAATACCGCGTTCTCGCTGATGTCCTTGTCGGCGAAACGAGCAAATACGCAGGGATGACAGCCCGGAATGCCCGCGCCCGGTTCGCTGGTGGGCGGAATGGTGAACGGCGTTCCCGGATCGTAGGTCAGGCCGTCCGCGTTTATTACCGGAACAAAGCTCTGGAATTCGGTGTTCCGCTCACGCCAGAAAACCCCGGTCACCCACTGCAGCGCACTGTCGCCCGCCGACGTCAGGCGCACTTCGAATGCATTCTGGTCCAGGCTCTGGCGCTGATCGGTGAGTGCGTAAATGAGATCGGCCCGCTCGGTGAAGAAGTTGAAGGACTCACTGCTGTTGTTGTCGTAGAGGAAGGTAATGATCCAGGTGGAATCAAACTTGAACTCGAAATCGCGCTCGTAACGGGACGCGGTGGCCGTCAAGGTTGCGAAACCCAGGTCCCAGTCGCCGGTGAGACTGAAGATGTTCTGCTCATCGGGCTTGAAGGTCTGGGCATAGTCCCCTACCAGAAATTCTCCGGTATGGAAGTGCGTGAATCCGGCCACGTTGTCCTTGTCACCGTTGTCGCTCACGCCCCGCTCATCGTACGTGTCGTAAGGATGGTAGCGGTTGTCACCCGCCAGATAACGGTCCTGCCACCAGTACTGCGCGGTCAATGAAAAATCTTCGCTGGCTTGCCATAGAAAATTGGCCCGGAATCCCCGAGTGTCCACATAGTTGAAGTCGGTCAGATTCAGGCAGGTAAGCGCCACGCCCGGATCGCGAGGATCTTCAGCCGGATTGACCGGGCGGCAGCGATTGTTTTCCAGCCAGCCGGCGTCCTCGACGTTGTATGCCACCAGGCGCATTCCCAGAGAATCCGAAAGGGGAATGTTGAACACCCCATGGCCGCTCCAGTTGTAATCGTTGGAGTGCGCGGTTTGTCCCAACTGCCCCCCCAAGGTGGCGCTGAATCCGTCCAGGTCCGGCTTGGCCGTGATGAAGCGCATCGTTCCGCTTTGCGAGTTGGCTCCGTATGTAGTGCCCTGGGGCCCGCGCAATGCCTCGATACGCTCCATGTCGAACAGTTTGAGGTCCGTAGTTTGCGAACCGCTGTTCGAGGTGGAACTCTGGATGCCAGGCAGCGGCACCTCGTCGTAGTAGACCGCCACCTGCTGCTGTCCCGCCGATTGAATGCCGCGCATCACGTAGCGGCGTTGTCCGGGACCTGTGTCGAGGAAAGTAAGCCCCGGCACCTGGTAGGCAAAATCTTCGAAGTCCAGCACCTGCATGTCGCGCAGTGTGTCGGCGGTTATCGCGGTTACCGTAATGGGAACGTCCTGCAGGCGCTCGGCGCCGAACTTACGGGCTGTGACGACAATTTCTTCCAGCGTTCCGCCGGAATCCTGGGCCAGGGAGGGAACCGCAATCAGCGTTAACGCCGCGGCCCCCAAGATTGAAATGCGAAGCCTCATGGCAATTTTCCTCTCCCGAATAATAAAGAATTCAGTCTATCACGGGCCGTTCGCGGCCGAAGCGCGGCCGATGCGCCACTCTTCCCGATGCCCTTAACCACTCGGGAAGTGAGCGGCAGGATCGCTGCTACACTGGCGGGAGTTTCTGGAGGAGGGCCACCATGCCAAGCCATATCCGCTCAATCCTCGCGACGATGGTTGGCTGCCTTGCAGCCGCAGGCGCGCTGTCCGCCGCCGATTACAACCGACCACCGGATCATCGTACATTTCCGGGCTACACGGTCATCCACACCGGAACCCTGCTGGCCGTGCCCGGGGAGGCCCCCGCTACGCAGCAGACTCTGATAATCCGAGACGGACGCGTAGTCGCAATCGAAGACGGATGGGTGGAATACGAGACCGACGAACCGGTCATGACGCTTGACCTGAAGAACTACTTCGTGATGCCCGGCTTCATCGACCTGCATGTGCACCTGCTATCGCAGTCCGGCGGCGACCGCAAGAACGACTACGTTACGCATTCGGACTCGTATTTCGCCCTGCAGGGATCACAATACGCTCGCTGGACCCTGGAAGCCGGTTTCACCACCGTTCGGGACCTCGGCGCCCGTGGCGAAGCCATCTTCGCATTGCGCGATGCTGTTCGTGACGGGTTGGTGCCCGGGCCCCGCATCCTGGCGGCCGGCCAGGCCATCACTCCCAGCGGCGGCCATGGCGACATTCACGGTTATCGCACCGAAGTGCTGCTTGCCCTGCCCGCCCTGGGAACCTGCGACGGTCCGGACGATTGCCGCCGGGCCGTGCGCCAGATGGTCAAGCGGGGAGCGGACGTGATCAAGGTCACGGCCACCGGCGGCGTGTTGAGTGAAACCGCAACCGGCACCGGACAGCAGTTCACCCAGGAAGAGCTCAATGCGATCGCGGAAACCGCTCACGCGCTTGGGCGCAAGGTCACCGCCCATGCGCACGCAAAGGAAGGCATCGAAGCAGCGCTCAGGGCCGGATTCGATTCCATCGAACATTCGATGTGGGCGGATGAAGGCACCATGGAACTGTTCATCGAAAAGGATGCCTGGATGGTGCCCACCGTCTACCCGATAACCGCCGTCGGCGACACGCCGGAGAAGATGAAGGCGGGACCGTTCGGCAATCTGCCGCCGCCCGTAATGGAAAAGCTACTGCAGCTTGGACGCCAGCCCAAGGACATGGTCGCTCTGGCCCACCGCATGGGTGTGAAGATCGCCCTTGGCACCGATTCCGCGGTTTCCCCGCACGGCGAGAACGGCAACGAGTTCATCGAGTACGTCAACGCGGGAATGACCCCCATGCAGGCATTGATGGCAGGTACCGTGAACGCTGCCGAGGCCGGAGGCATTTCGGGACTGACCGGCGCATTGCAACCCGGCATGGCCGCGGACCTGGTGGCACTGTCGGCCAACCCCCTGGATGGCATTCAGGCGGTGCTTGACGTGCAGCTGGTAATGCGCGACGGCATCATCTTCAAACATCCGGAGCATTAGACATGACTCTCGTATCCAGAATGCGCGGAATCGCGCTGCTGATTTCCCTTGCCGCGGCTTCAACTGCCGGCGCCCAGAACCTCCTGGTTGAAAACGTAACGCTGCTGGACGGCACAGGTGCACCGGCTGTGGCGGGCGCGTGGGTAGCGGTTGAGGACGGGCGCATAAGCGCCGTGGACAACAGCCCGCTTGACACCCCGGAGGGCGCCGTCACCTTGAACGGAGAGGGCCGCTACCTGATGCCCGGCATGGTGGACATGCACATACACCTGCGCGGCGGCGTGCGCACTCCGCCCGAAGGACTGCAGGAACCGCCCTCCCCCGACTTCGAAGAAGGCCTTCAGGCGCTGCACGGCTATCTCTACAGCGGAATCACCACACTCTACGACGCGGGGAACGACCCGGATTTCATTCTTCAACTCAGGAAACAGGAACGCGAGGGAGACATCGTGAGTCCCCGCATATTCGCCACCGGCGGCATCGTGACCTACCCCGGCAGCCACGGCAGCTCCGCCGGCGCCACGCTGGTCGATGACTGGCCCGAAGCCAAGCCGTTGCTGGACGCCCATATCGCTCGCGAGCCCGACGTGCTCAAACTCACCTACGAGGAGCGCGGCTGGGGCTCCCGGCCCACCATTCCCCGCCTGCCGGTGGGCCTGATGCAACGCATCGTCGAGTACTACAACGACCGCGGCATCCGCACCACCGTTCACACTTCCAGCGAGCTTCGTGCCCGGCAGGCGATATTCGCCGGTGTTGACACCCTGGCGCACCCCATCATCCAGGGCCCGATCACCGAGGATTTCGCCCGGCTGATGGCCGCAAAGCGCGTGCCGATGGTGACGACGCTAACGATCGGCGAGAACTACTCGCGACTGGTCGAACAGCCCGAATACCTGGACCAGGCGCTCTACCAGGCCACGATTGATCCTGATGAGCTCGAGAAACTCAAGACCGAGACCCGGGCGGAATACGAGGCGCGGCCCTGGACCTGGTGGATGAAGGTGATGACCGAAATCGCCCAGGAAAACGTGCGCATGATTCACGCGGCCGGCGGAGTCCTGGTGGCCGGATCGGACCAGACCTCCGGTCCCGCGGCGCACCGCGAACTCGAGTTGCTGCAGGACGCCGGAATTGCGGCCGCGGACATCATCCGCATCGGTACGCTCAATGGCGCGGTTTTCCTCGGGCTGGAGCGCGAGTACGGATCCATCGAACCCGGCAAGCATGCCGACATGGTGCTGCTCGACGCCAATCCCGCCGAGGATATCAACAACGCGAAAGCCATCGTGGAAGTGATCAAGGGCGGCCGGATCATCGACCGCTCCGCCCTGGATCTTCCCGTGAACCGCTAGGTCGCGTCGGCCTCCGGCGCTTCGCAAACGGAAGGCTTTGCTGCTATCAGGGCCTTCGCCTCGACGAAGCGCGCCATGTTCTCGGCTGTGGTGGCTAGCCCTTCACCGGATACGAACACGCCAAACACCGGCTCGCCTTCCCGGTCGTAGAAAAGCACACCGTGCGCCTTGCGCTCGCCACTCCCGAGTTCCACGGCGTAGATCGCCGCATACTCGTCAGGTCGCAGGTGGCCCCGCACCGGCTCTTCCTATTCGATATTGAAGTACTTGCTGCGCGTGGACGGTGCGCCGGGCGATACACCGCTCTTCACCTCAAAAACAGTGCCCCTCTTTGTTATCAGGAAGAGGGCCTCCGAGACTCCCGACAACGCCGCCCACACTTCCGCAAACGCGCTTCCCGAAGCGGAAACGGCTTGCTCCGCCGGCAAGGCGGAAGCCACTTTTGCCTCCGCCATTCCCAGCCGTCCGGCGGCGGAGAACGGAACGGCGCCGGGGTTCTCGTCAAAAAAAGCCCGGACCTGCTCTCTTTCCTGCTCCGTGGCGCAGATGTCTGCGGCCTGAACTACTCCCGCAGCCATCACCGCTGCCAGGGCAAGCGGAATGGACAGGAAACCCTTGCTTGTTTTCATTGCTTTTTCTCCCATTATTGAAGCACGGGGACCTATGCGCGGGCGGCGAAGAAGGCTTGCATGCGATCCATCGCCTCCTCCAGGCGTTCGTACGATTCCGCCCCGAAACAAATCCGCAAATGGCCTTCGCCCTCAGCGCCGTAAAACGTCCCATCTTCCACCACAACACGGGTGTCGTTGAGCAAGGCTCGCGCCAGTTCCTCCGCCTTCCAGCCCGTGCCCGATATGTCCGGAAACGCATAGATACTGCCCTCCGGGGCGGGACAGCGCACACCGGGCAGCGCGTTCAGCCGATCCACGATCAGGTCACGTCGCCGGCAATCCTCGCGCACCATTTCCGCGATCGCATCCTGTGATCCCGACACCGCCGCGCGGCCGCCTTCCTGGATGAACACGTTGACGTGGGCAATGTCGTTCTTGGAAATCTTCAGCATCGCGTCGATATACCGCTTCGGCGCCACGGCGTAGCCCATGCGCCAGCCGTCCATCGCGTACGCCTTGGTGAACGCGAAATGCGTAATCGTGCGCTCCCACATTCCGGGCAGCGACGCGATACTGATATGCCGCGCATCGTCAAAGACAATCTGCTCGTAGACCTCGTCCGACATCACCAGCAGATCGTGCTCGATGGCAATATCCGCCAGTTCCTGCAGTTCCCCCCTGCTGTAGACGCGGCCCGTCGGGTTTGCCGGATTGACCAGGATGATCATGCGGGTGCGCGCGGTCAATCGCTCCCGAATCGCCGCGCCGTCCAGTGCAAAATTTCGCGAGCGATCCAGCGGCGCCGTCACCACCACGCCGCCTGCCAGTTCAATCTTGTTCACATGCTGCGGATAGTACGGCGACAGCAACATCACCTCGTCCCCCGGATCCAGCGCGGCCATGCAGGTGATATAGGCCCCGTGCGTGAGTCCGCTGGTCACAAGGACTTCGTCCGCGGACGCGGTAATGCCGTTGCGTGAGGCCACTTTCTTCACCAGCGCCCGGCGAAAAGGCTCATTGCCCAGGAAGTCTCCGTAATGCACCATGCCGGCGTCCAGGGCTGCCTTGCACGCTGCCTTGATGTGCGCCGGCGTATCGAAGCTGGGCATGCCCACTTCCAGGTGAATGACGTCAATCCCCTTCGCCATCAGCGGCAGGGCTTCCTCGTACATCCCGAAGCTCTTCTCCGAGCTGTGCACGATCCGGTCGGCGGGCCATTTCATATGCGGGTCCGTTGGATTCTTGTCATGAATTGTCGATTATGCGTTGCGCGAGGCGCCACAGGAACAGGCCGCGTCTCATGGGTCCCGAAAAGCTGAGGACGCCCGCTCAAGAAGAGGCTCGCGCCAGCCGGCGAACCGGTCGCGAAATATGTCGTTTCGCCCGTAATGCTTGTCGAGGAGGATCGCCTTCGCGGACCCCCCGTTCCATAGGTCGTACTCCGGCGCCGAATACTGCGCAAAGAACTTCGAAAGGCGCCTATCCAGTTCCGCAATTACCTCCGCATGGGTCGGATCGTCAGCGAGATTGTGCTTCTCGTCCGGGTCACGGATCAGGTCAAAAAGCGTATCGGGTTCACCGGTATCGAAGCGCTTCATGTATTTCCAGCGCTTGGTGCGCAGGACCCGCACCGTTACGAACTCGAAGAAAGCCGCATCGTCCCACTCCAGCTCTTTGCCGCCCAAAAATGCGGCAAAACTCTTTCCGGGAGAGTCCTGGATATTCAGTCGCCCCAGACCCAGGTAGTCGAGTAGTGTCGGGAACATATCCACCTGGTTGATGAATTCCTCGCGTACCTGGCCCGCCGCCACCCTTCCGGGTTGGGAAAACACCAGCGGCACTTCCATATTTACCCCGTGGACGGTGAACGGGAAACTCCAGGATGTGTTACCCCACAGTCCCCCATGCCCGTAGCGTGCTCCCTGGTCGGACGTGTAGATGACCAGCGTGTTGTCCCGCAAGCCGTTTTCTTCCAGTGCGGTCAGCAGCCGCCCTACCCCGTCGTCCACCATCGTGGTTTCGGCGGCCGTGTTGATCATCGCCACAGGATTGTTGATCGCGTTGATCGCGCGCCATGCCGTGGTGCCCTCGTCCAGCATCTGGTCGGTGGGCCCGCGCCCCCGGGCCCACTCCTCCAGGTAGGGGTGGATGGGTTCGTGGGGCATGGACGGCGGACTATTCCGGTAACGCTCCGCATGCCGGTTGCGGGGCGGCAGCAGAACGGTGGGCGGCAGCATGTAAGGCCCGTTATAGGACATGTAAAGAAAGAAGGGCTCCTCAGCATCCCGGCGTCCTTCAATGAATTCGATCGCCTTTCCGGTCCAGTAGTCCGTGAGGTGCTCCTCGACCCGGTAGCGGCGGCCGTTATCGATCACTTCCTGATCATAGAAGGTCGTGGTATGCCCCGCCGGGAAGGTGACCCACCAGGAGAAGCCCAATTGCGGGCGTTCGTGCCGGCCAAGGTGATACTTGCCCACCAGGCCGGTAACGTAGCCGGCGTCCGCCAGCGTCTGCGGTAAATTGCGGAATTCCTCGATCGCCGACCAACCGGTCATTTCCGGCTGACCCGGCAGCGCCACGTGAACCCCGGTCTGCGACGGCATAAGACCGGTAAGCAGGCTTGCGCGCGTGGGCGAACAGACTCCACTTGCGGCGAAAGCATTCCGAAAAAACACCCCGGAGCGAGCCAGAGTGTCAATGTTGGGCGTGGCAATCTCGCGGTTGCCGTATATCCCCAGCAAGCGCGCGGGCTGGTTGTCCGCGATGATCAGGACCACATTCGGACGTGATCCCGCCGATGACTCGGATGCGGTCATGCCGGGCTGCGAGGCGGCAACAAGAATTGCCAGGCCGGCAAGCACCGCACGGGTTCTCGAATTCGTCAGCATGTGTCGGGAGAATACTCGCAAGACCGCCGCACGCGCAAAGACCTGGGAAAGAGGGCTGCCTGCCATCGACGAGGACAGGCTGTCCTCGTTCCCCGGGGCGGCGCTAGAATTGTCAGGCTTTTTCTGACTGGCGCCGAATACGGCGAAGAACACCCTTATGAGCAACGCAACTGAAAAGCCCGAAATCGCTCGGTACAAGCCGTACTACGCCGAACTTGAAAAGGGCAAACGCTACTTCTGGTGCGCCTGCGGGCGTTCGAAGAACCAACCGTATTGCGACGGTTCGCACAAGGGGACCGGTATCGTTCCGCTGCCGTACCAGGCGCAATCCGATGGCGAGGAAGTCCTTTTCTGCGGTTGCAAGCACGCGGCAACAGCTCCGATGTGCGACGGCAGTCACAACAATCTGCGAGAAACCTACGAGACCGAGGATCCCCTGAACCCCGAGAACCGCGTGGTCCCTTTCGCTTCCCCGGCCGATCCGGGGCGCGTGGTTCTGGATGGCGGCTGCCAGGTCGCACAAGTCGGGCAACTGCCGGAAGAAGGCAGCGCGATTGTCGAGGTCCGAAAGCTGATCAGCCCGGAGGACGGCGCACAGTATCAATCACAGTTCCACCTGTCGCTATCGCCCGGATATTCGCAGATCATGGAGTTTCCCGGCTGCCAGGTGCTGCTGTTCGTTCAGAACGACTCAGGCATGCTTACCATCGGGACCCGCGAGTTTACGCTCAAGCCCTGCACCGGCGCGTTTGTCAGACCGGGCGAGACTTTTGCGCTGACCGCCCCGCCCGAACAGTCCATGGGCATCTACGTGAGCGTTTTTCCCCACTCCGCGGGACCTCTATGGCGAACCACAATGGCCGATAGCTTCGATGAGGCCTATCCGGACCGCACCATCGCGATGGACAAGGCGAACGCCACGCCCATGGCGGACCGTTTCTTCCAGGTGCTGATCGACAAGAACCAGGGATTTGAAAACGGCGCCCAGTTCATCGGCGAGATTCCCCAGTCCAAAGCCGTCGCCCACCGCCATCTCTACGAGGAAACGCTGATCGTGGTCTCCGGCGAGGGTTGCCTCTGGACAGAGAACGTGAAGACTCCGGTGGCGCCCGGCGACGTGATTTTCCTGCCCCGCAAGCAACGTCACTCGCTGGAATGCACCAGCGCCGAAGGAATGCTGGTGGCCGGAGTGATCTTCCCCGGCGACAATCCCTCAATCAACTACTAGGTTTTACGAAGAGCAGCGTGAAGCGGTCGCTTTCCCCGATCGCCAGACTCTTTGTCCGCTGAGCATCGTCAACTTCGGGCCAGCCTTCCAGCGCCAGGTAACGAAGTGTCGGCGGCAGGCGCCAGACGCGCTTGTCGTAGTCCTTGTCGTCCATGGGATTGTTGTTGATGTCACTGGTCGAGACCAACTGCCATCCAGCCTCCTCGGCGAGTCTGATGGTATGCCCTTCATTGACGTAACCCGACTCGGCTTTGGGGTCCTGCCTGATCAGGGGATTTCCGCGGTGTTCAACGATTCCGAGATGGCCGCCCGGCCTGGCCGACACGTACATCATCTCCAGCATGTCGTGAATGCTGCCGCTGGTCATCCAGTTATGGATGTTCCTGAAAGTCAGCACGAGGTCGGCTGATTCCGGCTCAATCGGCCTGAAATTTTCGCCGCTGATGCCTACGACCTCGGCGTCGCCGAACAGATCCCGGTTGGTTTCGATCTGTTCTTCGAGATCATCGTAAGCGCCCTTCGCCCATGCGCTGGTACCAGGGTCCCACATCGTGGCGTAGTACTTGCCCGTATTGGCAACAACCGGCGCGATGATCTCTGTATACCATCCACCTGTCGCGTTGATTTCCAACACGGTCATGTCTTCCTTGAGACCAAAGAAAGTCAATGTTTCGTAGGGGTTGCGATACGCGTCCCTTGCTCTTTTCTCTTCCGATCGATGTTCGCCGGTGATGGCGGCTCGCAGGCGCGTGTCCGTGGAGTCCCCGCCATGGCTGTTTGCGAGAGCAACAGAACCGGAAAATGCCATGACGAGTGGTATGGCAGACAGCAATGATTTTCCCATGAGTTTCATTTGCAATTCCTTGCTAAAGGCAGCCGCCATCGGGCGGCGCTTTGCTCTTCGGCGGCGATTGGAGGCCAGGGCCGGAATTGAACCGGCGTACACGGATTTGCAGTCCGCTGCATAGCCACTCTGCCACCTGGCCCGGCTATCCCTCGAAACGCGCCGGGAAAGGCTGTTTCTCCCGAGGAAAGATGGAGCGGGAAACGGGATTTGAACCCGCGACCCCAACCTTGGCAAGGTTGTGCTCTACCACTGAGCTATTCCCGCTTCAAGGGCGGTGAGTCTAGCAGTAACGGCACTTTCGATTCAATATCGGCCCGCGTTTGCGGCGACTTCGCACCCGATCATTCGACACTTGTGGCGGGCCACTTCGCTTCCAGTTCCTTCTGCAGCATTCCGATCAGCATGGTCTGGTAGTAGCCGCCCCCGGATTCGGCAGCGGCGGCAAGAAAGGCCCGCAGTTCCGATGGATCGACCAATCCATCGCATTCGTCGAAGCCGCCGTCCAGCGCATAGCGCGTGAATCCGATCTGTCCGGCCCGGCGTCCGTATTGGGCTGAACGCCGCAGCAGGCGGCCCCCCTCACAAGCGTCCGTCGCCACCGTGTAGAGCCCGAGGTATTGCATATAGCCGCTCACGAACAGGGCCTGAGGATATTCGGCGGCTACCGCGACGTCCATGTGGGGCGCACCCTTCGCGGTCTGCCCGCTATACGTGTACACCCGGGCGAGCTGATAACGCAGCCTGGGATTGTCTGGGTCCGCGGCGACCGCAGCCTCGCACGCTTCAATGGCGCTTGAGAAGTCCATTTCTTCCTGCGACACGCCGGGCGCCACCGCATTGGGATCAAGGCCGTGGGTCGCCGTCAGATCGCAGCGGGTGACCTCCTGGGAATATCCGGACGCGTCCCACCGAAGTGTTTCGGCAAAGCCCCCCTGGAGAAAGAGCAGCCCGCACGCCGCCAGACACATTTTTCTCATTGTTCCTCCCTTGAGATACGAGGGCAGACGGCAAGTCTGCCCGCGAGGTAGAGTTTACGAGAAAAAGATGCCGCCGTTGATGTCCAGGCTGGCGCCGGTGATGAAGCTCGATTCCGCCGAAGCAAGATACGCGACCAGGCCGGCGACCTCTTCGGGCCGCCCTTCCCGGCGCAAGGGAGTGCCCGCCGCTACATTGGCCCGTACGGCGTCCTTGGTAAAGTTGTCATGGAAGGTCGTGTTGATCATTCCCGGGCAAACGCAATTGACGCGAATGTTGGATGGCCCGAGTTCCTTGGCCATCGCCCGCGTAAACGACATGACGGCGGCCTTGGATGCCGAATAGGCCGAGGCTCCGGCCCCGCCGCCATCGCGGCCTGCCTGCGACGCCAGATTGACGATCGAGCTTCCATCGCCCATGTGCGGAACAACATACTTGCACGTCAAGAACGTACTGGTGACGTTGAGCCGCAGGACAGTCTCAAGGAACTCCTCATCCATCTCGCCGAGCGTCTTGCGGGCGACAAGCCCGCCGGTCACGTTAACGAGAATATCGATTGACGATCCGAACGCACGCTGCGTTTCCGCGACCAGGTTCTCCACGTCTTCCCGGCGGGTCATGTCGCCCGCGACAGCGATCGCGGAGCCCCCTGCCCTCTCGATTGCCTGGACCGTCGATTCGCCGGCGGCGGGACTGTTGAAATAATTGACGGCCACCCGGGTTCCACGAGCGGCCAGGGTTTCCGAAACCGCCCTGCCGATATCCCGCGATCCACCCGAAACGACCGCTACTTTGCCTTCCATACTCATGGCACATCCTCCCCCATTTCAATCCGGTTGTTTGTGTGTTGATGTCGTGCTCCGAATCGGCCCGCTCTCGTCGAACAGGCCGTAGTAACCCTTCCACGCGAATGCGCGGCCATCGATGCGAACCGCATGTTCCATGCTGTCATCCCGGTTGTATGACAATGCCAGGTAGCGTTCATCTCCCTGCCGGGTAGCAAGGCGGATCACATCCCGCGAACCGTCGCTGTAGCGTTCGATCGATACGATCGAACTTTCGCTGCCGATAGTGAATTCTTCCGTCGAGTTGTACTCGCCGTGCACTTCCAGCGTAGACAGGAAGGTGTTCCTGCTCCCGTCCCTCAGTCGAAGGATCACCGCCTGCTCCCGGCGCAGGTTCAGGTGCGGATCGTTGGCGCCGAGTTCCGTCAGGACGACCTCAAGCGGTTCCTCGGCCCTGGCGGAATAGGTATAGAAACGATTGCCTGCCAGCCAGGTCAGCGAGAACAACTCTCCGGCAGCCACTCCGGTCTCCGCCAGCCGCCACAGGTGCTGATAACCATTGGCGCCGCCAAGCGGTTGCAGGCTCTTCGTTTGCGCCTCAAGCGGCGGATTGCTGGTGATGAACTGGCCGCTGAAATAAAGCGGCAGATCGTATTTTCGTTCCCGGGAGCCGAAGACCTTGAGCACATCCACCACCACCGGTCCGCCGGCGACGAATCCGTCCAGCAACGCAAGGGTTCGATTGAACGCTACGTCCTCATAGGCGTTTTCCATCGAAGCCGCGGCAATGTGAATGTCACCGTCGCTGTGAAAGAACAGCATCTCCGGATGGAAACGCGCGGCGGTGGACAAGCGAGCGCCGAAATGGCTTGTCTCATCCACGACAAGCGTGTTGTGGGCGACTGTCTGCTTGGCCCAGGTCTCGTTTTCGGGCAGGTAGCGCCCGCCGGCCTTTGGCTCGATATTGAGAAAGCGCGCGGCGCCATAGTCCGCCACGATCTCGCGGCCGTTGTCGTAGAAGATCCAGTTGAGCTTGTCGAAATGGCCGTGCCCCATGCCCTGGGCCGTGGCCTTCAGCACCAGCGCCTGATGGCCAGGGCCGGGGCCGTTGCGAAGAACCGCCAGGCCGCCCTGCGTCCCGGACGGGCCGTCCCGAAATAGTGTCGACTGATGCTCGTAAGGCTGTGCCTCGCCGCGATCCGCCGCCCGCGCCGCCGCGAAGCCATCGCCGGTAAGCACATAGGAACCTTGACGCATTGCCACCGATAGCAGTTTCGGGTCGCCGCTCAGGGCGTAGGCGATGGGAACGCCGTAACGCATTTCCACGGTATCCAATCCCTTTTCCCTGATCGCGTCGTTGATCGGAAAGAACAGGCCTCCGTAGGAAAGCTCGATGCATGCATAGATCGCCTTGAGCATCAGGCCGTCCCGATACTCGAAGATTTTCAGTTCCGGATCGTTGTTCTGGATGCTCCGGGCGAAAACGACCAGCGGCATCAGTGCGTAGCGCTGGTAGTACGGGCCCTCGGCGTAGTAGCCGTCCGGCGACAGCAGCAGGTCGAGCTGCCTGAGGAAACCGGCGCTGCCATCGCGCTTGAGCCCGTACAGCGACTGCTCCACGTAAGAGCGGTCATCGAGCGTATATCCGGTCATTCCGACGGCCGCCACCGCCCAGGTTCCGTGGTTGTGAATCCGGTCAAAGGTCTGCGGCGACTCCACCGACAGGAAATCGGCCATGGGCCGCAGCACTCCTCCTTCTATGATGGACCTGTCGTCATCGGAAAGCGTCTCGATAATCGCGTCATAGCCCTGGATGGCGTGCACCAGCCACACCGATTCGTTCAGGCTTTGCCAGAACAGCCGGCCGGGCGTCTGCTCCTTCTTCCGGGGATGCTCGCCCAGCTCCGGGTACATTTCGGCGTAGGCCAACAACAGCGATCGGGCATGTTCGGCGTAGCGCGCGGCGCCGGTCAGTTGATAGACGACGCCGGCCTCGCGGATCGCAACGGCGTTGCTCTTGTGCTGCTCGTGCGAGTAGCCGCCACCGGCATCGGTCGGCACGGGCACATCGGGCGGGGAAGCGAAATAACGGTCGACGCGTGCCCGTGTCCGGTCCAGCGAGCGCATGAAGCTCGGCGATTCGCCCATCGTGCCGGCAATAACCGCGACATCCTCGGCGGTCAGCAGCAGGCGGGGATGCGATGCCCCGACTTCCTGTGGCCAGCCACCAATCACGCAGGCCGCGAGGGCCAGAACGGCAAAGGGCTTCCGCATCAAGGTGCGCTGATCTCGCCGACAATCGGCTCCGGCGTACCGGCAAACCGATTGCCTGCGATTCGCGTTACCGGATCGCCGACCGTGTGCGTTACGCGTATCGGCCGGCTGTCGATGAATTCATTGTCGTGAATGTCGGCCACCTGCACACCCAGCAGCCGAATTGACGCGGCCGTCTTGTTGCGCGCGTTGTGGCCAACCGAATCAAGCACGCTGGAACGGATTTCGAGCCGGGGGCCGAAGGTGCTCTCATCCGTTCCACCGCGGTAAATGTCGACCACGGCACCGCCGATGTTGCTGAACCGGCTGTCGACTACCGAAATCACCTCGCCGTTATAGCGGCCCAGGTCGTCGATTTCCCTGCTCAGCGAAAGCACGCTGCCGCTGATGCCGCTGAATTCGGAGCGCGCGATGCGAATCGCATCCGCGAAGGTGTTCTTGGCCACCGACAGGAAATTGAAGGAGTAATTGACGTCCAGGTCGCTTACGGAGCAATCCTCGACCGTCAGGGCGTAGTTGCTCACCATCGAGTAGCGGCTGGTGCGAATCACCGAGTTGCCCGACATGTCGGGAGAAGCCGCGCCGGTAATCTCGAGACCCGAAAGAACCAGGTGTGCGCCATCGTCAAGCTCGAACAGCGCAGGGCGCTCGAACTCCAGCGTCACCGTTCCAGGGCCCTGCGCCGCGCGAATGCTCAGCGGCCGATCGATCACGATCGTCTTCCTGACCCGGTATGCGCCGGGGGCCACTTCCAGGATCGAACCGGCCTGGGCGCGGCTGGCGGCAGCGAACAGGGCATCCTCGCCCGGGCTGACGATGATCATTGTCGGCGGCGCCTGGGAGGGCGCCGGTTTCGGGTACCAGGCCACACCGGTGTCGTCCTTGTCCATCACTTGAAGGTCGGCGCGAACGCCGATCGAAGCGAGTTCGTCGCCAGCCGGATACAAGAGCCCGTTATCGGCCAGATGCATTTCGATCGGGGAATTTGCAAAACCCTGCTCTATGGGCATTTCCCTGACCGCGTTGGACGCATTGCCCTCAAAGGCAATTCCACTGATGTCGTCATGCACGCGGATGACGTTCTCCCCGTCACGGTTGAACACCAGATTGGAACGGAACGCACTGTCTATCGGCGTCGCCGAGCGCTCCTCATCGCTGCCCCCGGCCAGTTCGATGTAGTCGCACTCGATGATCGAGTTGTTCTCCATCAGCACATCCTCGACCTGGTGATAACGGTTGAGCGGCGAATCCGGAACGCCGTTCATGACCGTGAAGGCGGCCCCGAAGCGGTAGCCGGTGAGCCCGTGCAAATAGTTGTTGCGGACCACATGGCCCTTGTTGATGACCCGGATGCCGCCGGTATTGGGAACGCCGTTGCCGAGAAAGACGTTGTCCTCGATCACGGCATTGTTGCCATGACGCATCGTCAGCGTGCCGCGCGATTCCAGGAACAGGTTTCCGCGGTAGGTATTGCCGCCTGACTTGTTGGAAATGATTTCCAGCTCACCGTCGCAGCGATCGAATACGTTGTGCTCCACGACGGTCAGCGAATCGGCCAACGAATTGTGGCTGGTGCCGATTCGCAGCGTTTCGCCGCCGTTGGATCCAAGTATCGGCCGCGGGCCGAAGTAGTTGTGGTCGATGCGGTGGTGGTTTTGCTGGTTTTCCTCGCCGTCCAGGCGCACGGCCATGGTGACTCCGAGATTGCCCTTGCCTTCGAGGTGGTTGTGGTCGAAGCGATTGTGGCGCCCGAACATCAACACCCAGAAATCAATCTCATGCCGCTCCGGCTTGTTGAAACGGTCGATGACCGTCTCGGTCACCCTCGAGTGGTTGGCAGGCTCCCCCTTCGTGCGCCGAAACGAGATTACGGTATTGGTGGGCGAGTAGCCGTCCCTGAACACCAGCCCCGACACGACCAGGTGATCGCCGGCCAGGCGCAGATTGGACTGCCCGCTGAGCACGACCTGTCCTTTGGTTTGCGCCGTCAGCGTGATCGGGTTCCCGGGCTCGCCATCGCCGATAAACAGAATCTCGAAATCGCGCCAGACCCCGTTGGCGAGCATGATTACGTCACCCGGCAGGGCGCGCTTGACCGCATCGCGGAATTCCTCCTGGTTCGTGACGAGCGTTTCGGTTGCGAATGCGTTTCCCGCCGCGAAAAGGGCGAGCGCGGAAGCTACCAGAAATTTCCGGCAACGGCACATAAGAGGGCTCCTGACTTAGTAGGGTCTGTTCGCTAGATTCGTGCGCTTTTCAGGAAACGCTCTCGGCTCTCGCTGGCTTTCTTGCGAACGTCCATGAGGGCCTTGCGCTCGGTAACATCGAGCATGGATTCCAGCAGTCGCGTAAAGTGCTTTCTCATCGCCAGCCGCGCCTGGGCGGGATCGCGGCTGCGCAGCGCATCGAGGATCTCGCGGTGCTCTCCTCCGCGCGCCGTCGCGTCTTCCGAGCAGACCGAGTCATACACCTTCTTGACCGGCGCCAACTCCATGCGCATCCGCCAGAGCTTCTCGACAATGTAGTAGAGCACGGAATTCCCGGCTGCGGCGGCAATGGTCAGGTGGAAGTCCCGGTCGGCGAGTTCCGCTTCCTCGGCATTGTCGTGGTCGTCACCGCTCATGTCCTCGATGAGCCGCTCAAGTTCATCCAGCGTCTCGTCGCTGATATCGGGCGCCGCCAACGCCGCCACTTCGGACTCGAACAGCGACCGCGCCTCCGTCAGTTCGAGCGCGCTTGCCTTGGGCAGCACATCAATCTGCGCTGCGGCCGCGTCAAGGACATGCGCTCCCGAGCCAGCCCGCACTTCGAGCTTTCCAAGAGCCTGTAGCGAAACCAGGGCCTGGCGGATTGTGACCCGGCTGACACTGAAGTGTTCTGCAAGCTCACGCTCGCCAGGCAAGCGAGTGCCGGGCGGGTACACGCCCTTTTCCATTCGCTGCGCAATCCTTTGCGCAACGGACTCATACAGCTTCTGGCCTTTCATCGCCCTGGCGAATCAATTGAATTTGGCGCGAACGCCTACGAACAAGCGCGGGCCGTACTCCAGGGTTTGACCCACCTGACCTTCCAATCCACGAAAATCGATACGTGGCTCGCCAAGCACGTTAATGCCCTCCACCGACAGCTGAATACCGTCGGTGATGTCGTATCTCAAGCGAAGGTCAAGCGTTTTGTAGTCATCCACGTAGCGAATTCGGGCGCCCGTATCGCGACTGTAGCCTTGGAAGTATCCGGAACGCGCCTTGAAAATCGCCTGCACGTTGAAGCGATCATTTTGCCAGTAAAGCTGCGTTGCGCTGGTATGACGCGACAGCCCCCACAACCCGGCGGGTGGCAACAGACCCAGGAGTGGAGTTGAATTACCATCGGCATCAAAAGAAATACCGTCGCCGCCGTGTCCATCTTCGAATTCAAAGCCAGAGTCCGCATAGTTGTAGCTGATCTTCCCGCCGAAGCCGCCCAAAAATCCGGGCAGATAGCCGAACGAATGCGTCGCGGTGATTTCAACTCCAGTAAGGTCGCTCTCCTTATCGGAAACCTGCGTCGTTCTCACTGAGCCGGTCACGACGTTTCCGTCAATCAGGAAGTCTTCCGGCTGGTAGGCGTTCTCAAAAGCGCCCTGAAAGCGTTTCCAATAGACGCCGGCCGCCAACAACGTATCTTCGTTGGCATACCATTCCAAACCAACATCGACATTCCAGGATGGCAGGGCCTGCAATTTCGGGTTGCCCGACGAGCTGATGCCATACACCGCCTCTTCCAGACTGCCGTAGCCGGATTCCGCATCTTCCGAGTCGTTGGTATTGATGCTGCGGCTATTGCTGTAAGAGTGAGGATCCGGACGCGACATGCCCCTGAATACTCCGGCTCGAAATACCCAATCGGCATTGATATCCATGATGAAGGTCAGACTGGGCAAGACCTCCGTATAGCTGTTGGTTTGCAACACACTTTCGTACTGCGCGTCCGTGTCCGCCGGCTCAACAAAATACAAGCCGTCTTCCTGTATGACGGTTAGGGGGGTTCGGTAGCCGATTGAATCGACATCCGTTCGAACCACACGCACACCGAAATTGCCTCGAACCGTCCTGCCGGACATCGATGACTCGTAATTTGCCTGCAAGTACAAAGCCGTCACGTCTTCGGTCAAATCGACACTGTTGGTTTCGATTCCATTCTCCAGCTGAAGCGCGGACCTGCCACCATAGTTCGCGAGCAGTTCATCGAGCAAACAGCCATGATCGAATGTCGCCCATCCGGTGCCGGTGCCAATGCCGTGCGCGAACGTAATGAGATCGTGACCGCCTCTGGACTCCGACAGGAAATCAGGCTCCGGGAAACCGGACTGACCGCAGTTGTTGGCGGCATTGAAGATGACAGCGCGGGCTTCAGGCGTGTTGTTGCTTCCGTCCTTGACGCCGTCAAGATCCTCATCGTCAAATCGATTAATGCCGGCTCGGCTGCGATTACCACCAAAGGTGCGATACTCAAGAGAGGAAGAGCGCACGCCTGCCTGCAGGTTGTTGACAAAACCCAGGGACTCGGTGTCCCAGGAAACGTCCAGCCTTAAGGCATCGATCGTGTGCTCGCGAATCTGCTGCCTGCCGCGAACTTGCGCACGATCTTTACCGGTAAAGTAGCGGGGATCATTAACATCAAAATCCAGGAGCGAAGCAGGATCGCGCGAACTGCTGCCGTCCGTGCTGAGAACCGTTGGCAATGCCAGCCCATCCGTGCCGGGCACATCCACGTCGAATCTGATCCAGAAGTCTTCTCTATTCTGAACGTCGTCAGGACTCGTTCTCAATACCTCGTCCGCCCCCAGCGTAGCCTCAATATCCGTCTCAACACGCCTCGTGTCCGCAAACGCCGCATCGAATGACACTTCGAGGTCATCCGTGGCTTGCCAGGCAATGTTCAGGCCGGCGCCTTCATACTCTTCGAAGCGCACGAAGTCAGTAGTCTTGGATCGGATACCGGTATCTACGACGAAACTTTCCACAAGTCCGGTACGCGGGTTGGAAACGAGGTCCCGCACGGCATTTTGGGTATTTCCGAACAGAAGATCCTGTCGCAGTTCCTTCTGATCCCGCTCGGACTGCTGGAAATCGAGCATGACGTCCACATTGTCATTTGGCTGCCACTGGATCGCTCCGAAAACGGCGTGACGGTCATCATCCGTCGTATTCCGGCGGAATTGGCGACTGCGGGGAATATAGGCAAACGGAATATCGGCGACGCTGTTGTAATCGGGGTTGGAATCGATGAGACCTTGCAGTCGGTCATTGCTCAAGGCGGAGTCGCCACCGCTTCCGGATGCGTTGTTCTCACATCGCGAGCTCAAGTCAAACGGCTGTGCCATGGAGTCGAATGATTCCAGCAGACAAACTTCAAGCCGCCCGCCTCCCGTGCTGTGCGTTGCTTCCGCCTCGGGGTTCGAATCGTCGCGTAGCTGCCCGCCGATGGATATGCCAATAGTGCCCAGACTGTCAAGATCCCATGAATTGATGTAGCTGGCGGTGGCGCGGTAACCATGCTCATCCTGGCCAATGATGTCGCTGTCGTCAGGATGCGCCGAGCCCTTGAGACTGAATTGCGCGAGCTGCTCGCCGTACTCGATTGGTCGCCTGGTCGTCAGCTGAACCTGACCGCTGACAGCGCCTTCAATGTAGCTTGCAGACTGTGTCTTATGAATGGCGACGGAATTGAACAATTCAGAAGGGAAGATGCTGAAGTTGACCGCGCGGTTGCCGCTACCGTTCGTGGACTCTCTGACATTGACGGTGGTGGTGCCGAGGTAAGGCCCCAATCCACGGATGGCAACTTCGGTCGCGCCGCCATTCTCACGATGAGTAGCCGCGCCTGTGATGATCTCCAGCGCCTCGCCGATAGACAAGGCCGGCAGCGAGCCGATTTCGTCGGCATTCAGCCCGTCCACGATCTCGACAGAATTCCGCTTGAGCTGGATGGAATTCTGAATATCGCGCCGAACGCCGGTGACGACGATCTCCTCCAGGAAATCGACTTCGTCGGCGGCTTCGGTTTCGGCGACGGTCTCGTCGCCAGCCGTTTGAGCGTGAACCGCGGGCACCGCCAGCAGCGCCGACGCAAATAGCACAAGCAGCCACAACAAACGCGGTGAGGCAAAAACAGTAGTGGTTCGCATGTCGGGTCCCCTTGAGTGATCCGTAATACAAATCGGTAATCCAAATTGGTAGATCCAATTGGATAGTAAAACCGCTGTATTACGAACTGTATCCGGTCTCAACATTGCCACTAGTCAATGGCGCTGTCAAATTGGCACATTTGGTTTGATTTTATGGTAAGACCACCCTGTACAAACTGCTCCAATGCACGCGCCCGGTGACAGGCTTGTCTTACTGATATACCCTCGCAAGCGCTTCCTTGCGCAACATGCCGATAAGCATGCTCACGTAATAGTCGCTCGTCGAATCGGCAGCCGCGTCGAGAAAACCCAGGATTTCATCGCGGTTGACGGCCACGTCGCAGCCGTCGAACTCTCCGTCCATTGCATATCGCGAAAAGCCGACCTGCCCAGCCAACCTGCCGTAGCGGGCGGAGCGCCGCATCAGCTCACCGGCCTTGCAGACGTCCTTCGGCGCCTCGTTGAGCCCCAGAAAGTGGAGGTAGCCGTTCACGAACAGGGCCTGGGGATAATCCAGGGCAATCGCCTTGGCCCGATGCGGGAAGGCCTTCTCGCCCTGCCCGCTGTAGCCATATGCCCGGGCCAGCTGGTATCGCAACCGCGGGTTTTCCGGGTCGGAAGCCACCGCCGACTCGCAGGCTGCTATCGCCGCGGCAAAGTCCATCTCGGCCTGCGGGACCCCGGGCGCGACAGAAAAGGGATCATCTCCATGCGATGCCAGACGATCGCACAGCGTCACCTCCTGAGAATAGGTGGATGTGTCCCATTGCAGCGGTTCGGCGGAGCTTTCCAGAGCGAAGAGCACTGCACACAAGCAAAGAGCCAGCTTCTTCATCACCCTTCCAATGCCGTCAGACAGGCCTGCTAATGGACCGGCATGACTCGGCCGCGTGCGATCACGCGATCGATTTCCCTGGTATTTCTTATGTCGGCGAGCGGGTTTGCATTGAGCAGCACCAGGTCAGCGTGCATGTCCGGCGCGATCGAGCCCATTTCATCTTCAAGCGAGAAGAATCTCGCCGGCTCTACTGTTGCCGCGCCCAGCGCTTCGCGCGGCGACAGGCCCGCGGAAACAAGGATCTCCAGTTCGTTATGGAGACTGTAGCCGGGGATCGCGAGCGCTATCGGAGTATCGGTGCCGGCACCGATCGGAACTCCCGCCTGGTGCATTCGCCCGATCATGTCCAGCGTGTACTGCGAAAAACCCAAATCGCGCTGCGGCGGGTCCGGATTGGTTCGCGGTGACGGCGCGCTCCATTCCTGGCGCACCGCTTCGGGCGTTTCGGCCAGCGCCGCAGCCCAGTCGTCCCGCTCGGAAACCGGGAACATGCTCAATGCATTGAGACGGGCCGTGGGGACTTGTATGGTGTTGCTCAGTGCCTTGAGAACATCTGCGCAGCGCTCTTCGTCCAGTGCGGCGACCGCATCCATTCTCTGCAGATTGTGCAATCCCGTGCGCAGCTTCATGCCCGAACTCTCCTTGCCCGCGGAGAGCTGCGCCAGCCGGGTCTCAAGCAGCTCCGGCGCATTGTCGGCGCAATCCAGCTCGACATTGCGCAGGTGTTCCATGGAGTTCACATGCGGACCTGCCGTGGATGCGCGCATTGAAAGGGGTACGTGGGCGGCAATCGGCAAACTGTGCGTCCCGGCAGCCTCAACCAGGGCCGCAAACACCTCGGGGCTCACCATTTCGTAAATCTTGATGAAATCCACGCCCTGCGACTTGAGCTCGGCAACCCTTGACCGGGCAGTCTTCGCATTCGGGTTGGCAACGCCGATTTCCGGAGCGTCGATCCCGTCGTACACAACCGGCACGCCGTCAAGCAGCGGTCCGCTGAAGAACACCCGCGGCGCAACCGCGCCTTCCGCGCGCATGCGCTCCACCACAGGAGCCATCTTCGCCATCAACCCGCCGGTATCGCGCACACTGGTAATGCCGTAACGGATGAACATCTCCGGCATCGTGTCCGTAAAACGATCGTCGAAGGTCAGGTGGACGTGCATGTCCCACAGGCCGGGAATCAGGAATTTACCGGTCCCGTCGATCGTTTCGGCTGCGTGGGGCGAGTAGGAATCGGAAGGGCCGACCGCCACGATTCGATCGCCGTCGATTAGGACCGTCTGGCTCGGCCGCTCGCCCGCTGCGGCATCGATAACGGTTACGTTGCGGATAGCGATACCGGACTTGGGAATGTCTTTCGCCGAGTCGCAAGCGGCGACTGCAAGAGACGCCAGGAGGCACAGTATCGCCGACGGAAGCGAGGAAGATCTCATCTGGCAAACAGGCCTATTGCTCTTCGGATAAGGGACTGCGCATCGCAGCGCTGGCGCGCACCATGTACAAGGCGCCCGTCAGCATGGTCAGCGCTGCGGACAACAGGAGCAGGATGTAACCGAATTCGTAGAGCGGAAGAAACCAGAGAGGTTTCTCATAGAGCATGCACGACAGTGCGACCATTTGCCCGATGGACTTGTACTTGGCCAATTGAATGACGTTGACGCGGCCGCGCTGCCCCAGTGCCGCCATCCATTCCCGCAATGCGGAAACCGCGACCTCCCGGCCGATAATCACGATTGCAACCAGCGCCAGCACCATTTCCGGCTTGTCCTGGACCAATAGCAAGAGAGCGGCGATTACCAGCAGCTTGTCGGCCACCGGATCGAGAAAAGCCCCGAAACTCGATCCCTGGTCGAAACGTCTGGCCACCCATCCATCCGCCCAGTCGGTCAGCGCAGCCGCGGCGAAAACCAGGCCGGCCGCCGGGTGCGCCCACGAATACGGCAGGTAAAACAAGGCCACGACGCTGGGCATCGCGGCGACGCGAAACCATGTCAAAACGATCGCAAGGTTCATGCCGTCACTATACTGAATCCGTCACGCGTCAATCAGCCCCGGAAACGAGGGGCTTCCAGGCCCTAATGCAGCGCACCGTAAATTCGCTGAGCAAGTTCCGGGCCAATGCCGGGCAGCTTGCGCATATCCTCGACCGGCGCTGACTCCACGCCGCGCAATCCCCCGAAGTGCCGCAGGAGTTGCCGGCGGCGCTTCGGCCCGAGTCCCGGCACTTCCTCCAGCACCGAGGACTTGCGCGCGCCTTGCCGGCGGCTGCGATGGCCTTGCAGTGCGAACCGGTGCGCCTCGTCGCGTATGCGCGCAATCACTTTGAGCGCCGCCGATCCCGAATCAGGATTCAGCGGCCGTGCCAGTTCCGGAAGATAAATCCGTTCACGCCCCTCGCGCCGCCCGAAGCCCTTGGCCACCGCCGCCACCGGCATGCTGGCCAGATCGAGCTTCTCCAGTTCGGCGCGCGCCGCATTGAGCTGGCCCCGGCCGCCGTCAATCAGAAGAAGTTCGGGCAGCGGCGCCTCCTCCCTGACCAGCCGGCCATACCTCCGCCGCACCGCTTCGGCAATTGCTGCATAGTCGTCGCCGCTGGCGGCATCCTTGATATTGAATCGCCGGTATTCCGAGCGACTGGAACCCTCCGGAGTAAAGACCACGCAGGAAGCCACCGGCGCTTCGCCCCCGGTATGGCTGATATCGAAACACTCGATGCGCTCGGGCGGGCGCATCAGGCGCAGCTCCTTCGCAAGCGCCCTGAGTTGCGAGGCCAATCCGCGCGCGCCTGCGGCCTGTTGCAAGGCGCCGGCCTCCGCGTTCTTGCGCGCCAGTTCCACCCAGCGGCGGCGCCAACCGCGAACCTTCCAGCGAACCTGCACCGCATGGCTGCTCTGCAGGGTCAGTGCGGCTTCCAGCAGATCCTGCCCTCCGACGGGTCCGTCGCTGATGATCTCGCGCGGTGCGCCGCGCTCGAAATAGTGCTGCGAAATAAACGCGCTTAAGACTTCGCCGGACGCCACACCGGGCATCACGCGCGGAAAGAACAGCCGGCTGCCGGTAAGCGTGCCGCGGCGTATCCACAGCACCGCCACGCAATACACTCCGCCGCTTTCCGCCACTGCGACCACGTCCAGGTCGCGAGCGGCCCCGCCGGCCACCGACTGGCTGGCCTGAATGCGCTGCAGCGCCGCCACGCGATCGCGAAGCTGCGCCGCTCTTTCGAAGTCCAGGTCCGAGGCGGCCTTCTCCATTCGCGCCAGCAGGTCCTCCAGCACCGCTTCGTTCTTGCCTTCGAGGAACATCAGGGCCTGGCCGGCGTCCGCCCCGTATTCCTCCTCGTTGACCAGCCCTACGCAAGGGGCGGTGCAGCGGTCCAACTGGTATTGCAGACAGGGCCTTTCCCGGTGCCGGAAATACGAGTTTTCGCAGAGCCGTATGCGAAACAGCTTCTGTGCCTGGCTCAGCGCATTGCGCACCGCCGCGGCATTGGAAAAAGGACCGAGGTAGCGGCCCTTGCCGCGCCTTGCGCCTCGATGGAAGGCGAACCGCGGAAAGGACTCGCGGCTCGAAACATATACGTAGGGATAACTCTTGTCGTCGCGCAGGTACACGTTGAAGCGCGGCTTGTGGCGCTTGATCAGGTTGCATTCCAGCAGCAACGCTTCCTGCTCCGTGCCGGTAACGGTCACTTCCACCCGCCGGGTGCGGTTCATCAGCTTCTGGATACGCGGCTGATGGCTGCGTGATCCGAAATAGGAGGCCACCCGGCGCCGCAGGTTCTTGGCCTTGCCCACGTACAGGACACTGCCCCGCTGGTCCAGCATCCGGTAGACGCCGCAGTTCTGCGTCAGGCTTTCGAGAAACGGCCTCGGGTCGAAGTGTTTTTCCTGATCGGCGCTCACGGGCGCCGATCCTTACGATGCGGCCTGTTGCGAGATCAACATCGCCACTTCCATGGCCTGCTCGTAGTTGAGCCGCGGGTCGACCTGCGTACGGTAGCTCCGGTCGAGATCCTCTTCCTTCAGCCCACGGGCGCCGCCTACGCACTCGGTGACGTTTTCGCCGGTCAGTTCCAGGTGAACGCCGCCCAACCAGGTCCCGGCCTTCGCATGCACCTCAAAGGCGCCGCTGAGTTCCTCTCCGATCCGATCCAGGCGCCGGGTCTTGCGCCCGTTGGACGCCGTCTCGGTGTTGCCGTGCATCGCATCGCACATCCACAATACAACCGCTCCCGCGTGCTGCACCGCTTCGATCAACGGCGGCAGCGTCTCGCGGACGCGTTCTGCGCCCATGCGGTGGATCAGGGTAATGCGCCCCGGCTGATTGTCCGGATTCAGCACCTTGAGCAACTCCAACAGCCATTCCGGCGTCATCGCGGGACCGATCTTGATCCCCATCGGATTGGCCACGCCGCGGAAGAACTCCACGTGTCCGCCGTCTAGCTGGGCGGTGCGCATGCCGATCCACGGAAAATGCGTGGTCAGGTTGTACCAGAGACGGCGGTGCTCGAGGTGCCGGGTCTGCGCCTGCTCGTAGTGCAACAAGAGGCCTTCATGGGAAGTGTAGAAATTCGTGCGGCGCAAGCGGCTGAGATCGCTTCCCGTCGAATGCTCGATGAAATCCAGCGAGCGCGTAATGCGCTCCACGATCGCCTCGTAAGCCTGCGCCTGCGGCGAGTGACTCACCCAGTCCAGGTTCCAGTTCTCCGGGTGATGCAGATCGGCAAAACCACCGTCCACCAGCGAACGAATGAAATTCAAGGTCAGCGCCGCGCGCTCGTATCCGCGCAGCAGCAGCTGCGGGTCCGGTTCGCGGTCGCCGGAAGTGAATGACTCCCGGTTGACCAGGTCGCCCCGGAAACTGGGCAGCGACACCTGCTCGCGTGACTCCTTCGCAGCCGAGCGCGGCTTGGCGTATTGCCCGGCCATTCGCCCGATTCGCACCACCGGCTTGCGAAGACCGTAGCTGAGCACAAGGCTCATCTGCAGCAACACCTTAAGACGGGCCACGATGATGTCGGAGGTGCATTCCTGAAAGGTCTCGGCGCAATCGCCCCCCTGCAGGACGAAAGCCTCGCCCCGCTGCGCGCCGGCAATGGATTCACGCAGCGATTCCACTTCCCAGCTGGATACGATGGGCGGCAAGGCGGACAGCTCCTCAATTGCCGCCCCCAGCGCCGCCTTGTCACGATACTCCGGCTGTTGAGTGGTCTCGCGTTCGCGCCAGCTGTCCGGACTCCAGAGGCCCGCCGATTCCGCGTCCTTCAATGTGAACTTAGCAGTCATGATCCACCTAACCCTTCGAGAATCGCCCGGGTGAACTCTTCACCGTCAATGAAACCGCTGCTCCATCGCTCGTCCAGGTCCGCAAGCGGCGCTGCGGCAAGCACTTCGTCGGAGGTCTTGCCTTCGTCCAGCAGTGCCTGCACCCGCGCCCGGCACTCGACCAGCATGTCGTGGAACTCCTGGAGCTCTTCACGGTTCGACAAATGGCCGTGTCCCGGCATGATTTTCGTTTCCCCGTCGGCCCAGTCCAGCACCTGCCTGATCCCGTCGACGAAACCGTTGATGCTCCCACCGTGCTCGCCGTCAATGAACGGGTATCCCAGCGTGATGTACACGTCGCCGGTGTGGACGGCATTGGCATTCTCGAAATAAAGGACGACGTCCCCATCCGTGTGCGCATTGGGCAGGTGCACGGCGCGAACCGTGTCGCCATTGAGATGAAAGGTCATGTCCTCGCCGAAGGTAACCATCGGCAAGGCGACCTTGGGGGCGGCCGGTAGTTCCACGCCGAATCTCGATAAAGTCTGCGGCTCGCTCATCAGTACCCGCACGTTGTCATGGGCGAATATCAATGCCCCGGCCTCGCCGAAGTTCTCGTTGCCCCCGGTATGGTCGAAGTGCCAGTGGGTGTTGAACAGCATATCCACCGGCCGGCCCGTGAGCTCATCGACCTTCGCCATGATCCTGGGTGTCAGGGGCGCGAACTGGTCGTCGATCATGAACACCCCGTCTTCCCCGGCAAACAGGCCGATGTTTCCGCCTTGTCCCACGAGCATGTAGAGACCGTCGGCCACGTCAACCGTGCTGATGGTCACGTTCTCCATGTCTTGCTGTGCGCTTGCGGACATTGCGCAGAGCACGCAAACCATGGTCAATAAACGTTTCATATTGCCGCCCCCAAAACAAATCGCCGGCCGAACGGCGAATTCTAACGGCAACCCGCGTGCGTGCTATGATGCTACGCCCTTTATGCAAGCACTTCGCACCTCTCGCGCAACCCTTTTTCGGTCCGCCCTGCTGGTCCTTTTTGGCGCCGTTCTGTGGCGTGCAGGGCTGGCTCAAGAGGCGTCGGAAGAACCCGGCAAGGGCGAGGCTTCCGGATTCGCGCTGGTGATGACGATCGACGATGCCATCGGCGTGGCGACCGCCGAGTTTTTCATCGACAGCCTTGAGATTGCACAGGATCGCAAAGCCAATATCCTGGTGCTGGAACTCAACACGCCGGGCGGCCTGATGACCTCCATGGAAGACATGATCGAGGAGATCCTCGGATCGGACGTCCCGGTAGCCGTTTACGTAACACCGGATGGCGCAAGGGCGGCCAGCGCCGGCACTTTTATTCTGTACGCCAGTCATGTTGCAGCCATGTCGCAAACCACAACCCTGGGCGCAGCCACGCCGGTGAGCCTGGGAATGGTGCAAGGCGCAACTGTGCCGCCCGGTCTGCTGCGGCTCGCCGATTCGGACGCTGCAACGGAAGATGGCTCATCCTCCGGCGCCGGTGAAGACAATGACGATTCCGCCTCGGATGAAGGCGAGTCCGGCGAGAAGGGAGAGGCCACTGAGGATTCGGAGGAACCTCCCGGCAAGACCGCCGAAGAGCTGGACGCCGAGGACATGAAACGCAAGGTCGTAAACGACGCGGTCGCGAAGATTCGTTCATTTGCCAGCCGCCGCGGCCGCAATGCGGATTGGGCGGAGAAAGCGGTGCGCGAAGGCGCGACGCTGGAAGCGGTTGAAGCGGTTGAAATGAACGTGGTCGACTTTATTGCTTCAGACCTCGACGACCTGCTCGAGAAGGCCGACGGAAGGGAAGTGGACGTCAACGGCGAGATGGTGGTCCTGCAGACCGCGGGGCTGGAGGTCGAGCGGCTGGAGCCCGGCTGGCGAACGCAGCTGCTTTCGATTATCACCAACCCTGCCGTGGCCTACGGCCTGCTTCTGATCGGCTTGTACGGGCTGCTGCTGGAAGGTTATAACCCGGGCTCCCTGGTACCAGGCATCGTAGGCGTGATCTGCCTGCTCGTCGCCGCTTATGCATTGAATCTGCTACCGGTAAATTACGCCGGGCTGCTGCTCATGGCTTTGGGGGTGGGCCTGATCATCGCGGAGGCCGTAACGCCAAGCTTTGGTATTTTGGGACTGGGAGGCGTCGTGGCATTCGTTGTAGGTTCGATAATTCTGTTTGATACCGGCATCCCCGGTTTCGAGGTGCCGATACGGCTGATCGGAGGCGTGGGCCTGGCGGCCGGATTGCTGATGCTGGGCCTGGTCGTGGTGCTGGCAAAGAGCCGGCGACGTCCCGTGGTCAGCGGCCGGGAAAGCCTGGTCGGTCACCGGGCCGTGGCGCTGGAGGACTTCCGGGACGCCGGCCCTGTATTTGTTCAAGGGGAGCGCTGGCATGCCACCAGTCCGGCGCCGGTCACCAAGGGTCAGGAACTCTTCGTCCACACCGTAGAAGAGGGCTTGAGGTTACAAGTGGGGGAATCTCCGCCTGAAGAACCAGCGCGTCCAAACTTATTCTCTTTGTTGAAGAAATTAGGGTAAGGAGTTAATAATGCTAACGTATCTTATTGCCGGAATCATCATCCTGGTGCTCATTATCGCCTCGGTGCGAATCCTGTCCGAGTATGAGCGGGGCGTGATATTCCTGCTCGGCCGATTCTGGAAAGTAAAGGGACCGGGCCTGATCATCGTGATCCCGCTGGTCCAGAGGATGGTGCGGGTCGATTTGCGGGTCATCGTAATGGACGTGCCCACCCAGGACGTGATCTCGCGGGACAACGTTTCGGTGAAGGTCAACGCCGTGGTCTATTTCCGGATCGTCGATCCGGAGCGGGCCATCATCCAGGTGGCCAACGTGTTCGAAGCTACGAGCCAACTCTCGCAAACCACCTTGCGTTCGGTGCTGGGCCAGCACGAACTGGATGAAATGCTCTCCGAGCGCGACAAGCTCAATCAGGACATTCAGGTCATTCTCGACCAGAACACCGATGCCTGGGGCATCAAGGTATCCAACGTGGAAATCAAGCACGTGGACCTGGACGAGAGCATGATTCGGGCAATCGCTGCTCAGGCGGAGGCGGAGCGGGCGCGGCGCGCCAAGGTGATTCACGCGAAGGGCGAGCGGCAGGCGGCGACCCAATTGGCCGAAGCCGCAGCCACTTTGGGCGAACAGGGCCAGGCACTGCAACTGCGTTACCTGCAGACGCTTACCGAAGTGGCCAACGAAGGCAGCACGACAATTGTGTTTCCGCTTCCGATCGACCTCATCCAGCCGCTGCTGAAGATGGCCGGCGACAAGAAATGAACCAGGAATATGACCTCATCGTAGTCGGCGCAGGGTCCGCGGGCCTGCCGGCGTCCATATTCGCCGCCCAGGGCGGCGCCCGCGTGCTGCAGATCGAAGCCGACAGCCGGGTGGGCGGGACGCTCTACTGGTCTTCAGGGCAGATCAGCGCCGCCGGCACCCGCCAGCAGGCGGCACTCGGGATCGAAGACAGTCCCGAGGAGCACTACCAGGACGCGCAACGGATCGCCCACGGCGGTATCGAGCCGGTGCTGGGCCGCCTGGCAATGGGCAACGCCGCCGAAACCCTGCATTGGTTGCAGGATCTGGGCTTTGAACTGGCGCCGGAAACGCCGGTTGCGGGCATGGTGCACGAGCCCTACTCCACTCGACGTTACGTGTGGGGCCATGAACAGGCGATATCGATACTCAAGGTAATCGAGCCGGTGCATCGGGAACTGGTCGCCTCCGGCGCCATCGACCTGCGGCTGCAGACACGCATGACCGGGTTGATCACCTCGGGATCCGGCGGCGTTATCGGCGTAAAGGCGGAATGTGCCGGAGAAAAGCTGGAATTCCGGGCGCCCAAGGTCGCGCTTACCACCGGCGGCTATGCCGCCAACCCGGAACTATGGAATGAGGTCACGCCATGGCCACTGCATTCCCACTGCAACCCGTACTCCCGTGGCGAAGGCATTATTGCGGCCCGGAACATCGGAGCCAAGGTGGATAGCACCGACCGCTTCCTTTGCACCTTCGCCGGTTTTCTGCTGGAACCAGGCAATCCGCTAAGCGCCTGGTTCTTTCAACTTGCGCCCGCCTACCGGGCCCCCTGGGAGATCTACGTGGACGGCAAGGGCAAGCGGTTCCTGCGCGAAGACCACCCTAGCATTCACTACAGCGAGTCTTCGCTGCTGAATCAGCCCGGCATGCGCATGGTGATTGTGTTTGACGAGGGGATTCATCAGAACGCACCGAACATGGGAGTTCTCGACAAGCAGGGACGTGACCTGCGCCCTGAATTCAACACCCATCCCGCATTCCAGAAAGCGGACACGATAGAAGAATTGGCAGGACGATTCGATATTCCGCCAGACAACCTTGTGGACACGGTGAATCGTTACAACGAGGCTGTGGACACGCGTGACGACCCCGAGTTCGAGCGCCTGTTCCTGCCGCGCCGCATCGACCGGCCTCCTTTCTACGGGATCGAGGCGGTCGGAGTCACCGTGATCAGCCCCGGAGGCCTGAAGGTGGACAAGGATTTGCAGGTCCTGGACGAATCCGGCAAACCGATCAGCGGCCTCTACGCGGCCGGCGAAATTCTGGGCTTCACACGCCTTTCCGGAGCTGCATTCGTGGGCGGCATGTCACTGATGCCCGCCATGAGTTTCGGCCGCCTGATCGGCGAGCAAACCGCCGCCCAACTAAGAGCCCGCGCCGCGTAAGAACGCCGGGAAAGAGGGCTTTCAGCCCTCCCCCCTCGGCTGTGTAGGAACCCTGCTGTTAGGGTCTATTTGGGATCGTTTCCGAGTGATCGTGATGGTGTACTGCTGGTCCATTGATGCGTATTCGCGTTCTGTGCGCGTACCTCCAAAGGTAACAGCGACCCGAACCGTAATCTTGTTGGCGCCGGGTATCAGTTGCACGTTTCGACTGAGCAATCGCGTGTCTTCACAGGGATAGTAACCGTCGCCATGGCGCCAGCTTATACCGTCTGGGGAGACTACAGTTTCCGAATGGCTCCAGTTGTCCTGGAAGTTTGAACCGTTTTGGTCCTCGATACCTACCCCAACATCGCAGTTGGCCTCTACCGTCACTTTAGTAGCCTCAAGATCCTCGCTGGTTGTCGCCGAATAGTGTGTTTTTTCTCCCTGGAACTCTTGTATGTCGATACCGGATAGGGACAGCGAGACGAGTTGCAATGGAACCGGTTCCGAATCCTGGTCTTGTAACGCCGATTTCTCGTCCGCGCCATTTTCTTTCCAAGCGTCGCTGGCAAGCGCCGTGCTTGCTCCAAGCACAACAATTGCAGAGATAGCCAATAGCGAGTTCTTTGCAGGCCGCACAACTGTGCCTCGTCACTTTGACTGCCAAGAATGGCTCCTACAATCTAGCACCGATTGACAGAGCCCGCAAAGTAGAAGGAGCAGGCTCCGGCTGACTGCGAAACTTTGGGCCCAGCTTACTTGGAACGCTTTGATTCACCTCGGGAACGGCGGCCCATCAGGCAATCCTGAAGAATGCCGTATGTTGGACTGCGGTGGCGGCACGCGAGCAGAATGACCAGAATGTCTAGTGTCGTGACACGACACTAGTATCCCAGGTACTGCTTGATCGGGTCCTCCGGCGGCGCAGCCTGCATCTCGGCCCTCGCGCGCGCTACCTGCGCGGAAGCCGGCGCTTCACAACTGCCGGTCTCGATAAACCGCAAGGCCGCCGCTATGCGGCCCTCCTCCGCCGTCCCCAGCTGACTTGTCCGGTCATCCGGCACCTCGCATTCCACATCGATGCCTTCGTAATACTCTTCGAAGCCCTCTGAGTTCACGGTGGCGAACGAGACAGGCCAAAGAATCGCCTGACCGGAACCTCGAGTGGTGGGGCAGAAATCGAATCCATATTGCCCAACGGGTTTACCAAAGGTACGGTCCCCCACGAGGGTCACGTTCTCATGCGGCAGCAGCGCGGTAATAACCAGCTCACTGGCGGAAGCGGAGCCCCGGCTGGTGATGAACACGACCTGATCCAGATCGCGCAGCGAGGATTCATTCTCGCATTTCCCTTCCAAATCGCCGTATACACCGCAATCAAAATAGGCCGTCTGGTTCCAGCCATTGCTTGCCAGCAAGTCGTTGTGCACCCGACTTGCAAGAACCGTCCGGCGATTGTTCTCAAACAGTTCCGGACCTCCGATCAGAGACGCCAGACCGTATGCGATCGGCACGCTGCCTCCGCCGTTATAGCGCAGGTCCACGATCAGCCGCGTTACGCCCGCGGCCTTGAAGTCAGCGAATTCCTCCAGCAAACGCTCATTCGCATCGCCGAAGAAGGTGCGAAAATGAACATATCCAACTTTGCCGACGGTCGTATCGAATACGGTCGAATGTTCATCCGGCACAGTCGGGACCTGAACCAGCCTCTTGGCCGCCGTCACGGTCTCGCGTTCGCCCGACACCTTCTCCAATTCGAAGGTTACTTCGTGGCCGTCCTCATTGGGACCGAATTCGGCGCCGATCTGTCCGAAAGTAAGTCCGTCGATGGCCTTCCCGTTCAACGACAGAATCTTGTCGCCGCGTTGGAATCCCGCCTCTCCCGCTGGTGCACCCTGGTAGACGTCGATGATCTCCAGATGGAGCGGATCCTCATTCTGATCAACGATATAGATCAGGCGAAAACCGAACACGTAGGCCTCGCCCCGAAACAGCATGTCTGACGCAATTCGGGTCTGCCAATTGCTGAAGCCCCGATCATGGGTCTCGGGATTCCAGCGCAGTTCCGCGAGCATTGATTCAAGATCGTCGTGATCTTCCAGAACCAGATCGGCGTACTTCGCGCTCTGCTCGCTCTCGTCGTTGAAGTAATAGACATCCTGCATGATGTCGAGGACTTGTTGCCGCGCTTGAGGAAAAGTGCATGAGCGGGTCGCGAACCAGTCCTGACCCAGCGTAAGAGACTGCGGTGAATTGGATGCCGCGGTGGCCGTCACTGTGACGTCAATCTCCCGGTCGGCGCCGCCGTTCAACCCGTAACGGACCACGATCTCCCCGGAGTCCGTGCCCCCTTCACCACTCTCGATATAGGCCCAGTCCAGATCCTCCGGCAGGCTCGCGGTCCACTCCATGGTGCCGAAACCGGAGTTGCTTACCTGCACGATGACGCTGCCGCCCTCGCCGTCCAGGTCCGTGCTGGCGACCAATAAGTCAATCACCGGGGGAGCTTCATCCTGGCTGACCGTGACGGTCTGGGAGGCGGAGCCGCTCGCGGATACGGTCAATTGAAAATCGCGCGCGGCTCCCGTGTTCGCGTCCACTTCGATCTGGATGGTTCCCGCGTTGGTGCCGCTGGAGCCGCTGGAAATACGCGCCCAATCCACGCTTGAGGGAATCGATGCGGTCCAGTTCAGGGTCCCGCCGCCGCTGTTGGAAACACTTACCGTGACGTTCTCGCCGGCGACGTCCGCGTCAATGCTGGTAGATGAGATGCTGATGCTGGGAGGCGGGCCATCATCGCCGGAGCCTCCGCAGGCCGCAAGAAGAATGCCTGCCGCAATCGAAACAAGGGTAAGCCTTAAGGGAATTTCGTTTAGACCGTAAAGAATGCGCATGATCACTGAACTCCTTGATTTCTGATCGCAGAATTTATCACGAGAATAACGGCCAGGCAAAGCCGTTTGGCCGCAAGGGCTCAATGCGGCATCTCAAGCCGGGCAAAGGCTTATGCGGACGCCTATTCCGGCTTGTGGCAATGCCAGGTCTTGACCACCAGGAACTGTCGCGGACCGGGCGTGATCTTGAATCCAGCCTCATGCAAGAGGCCGTCGAAATCACTCTCCATCAGTTCGATGGACCAGGGTTCTCCATTGTCACGGTGATCCAGCTCGAACATGTAACGGGTCTCCGGCGTCATCGGGTCTCCGACCGGGAAGTCGTAGATATTGAATACCCCGCCGGGACGCAGGATTCGGTACATCTCATGCATCACTTCCCGGGTAGCGCTGAACGGAATTTCGTGAAACAGGATGTAACTGTTGATGACATCGAAATAGTCGTCCGCGAAACCGCTGGCCTCACCCCTGGCCTGTTTGAAGTAAACCGGCAGGTTCATGCGCGCGGCGCGTCGATGTGCGTAACGAAGCAGCGGCTCGGAGGGATCCAGCCCCCAGACATCGGCGTCGGGATAGCGCTGCTTCAGCGCCGTGGCGCACTGGCCGATCCCGGTGGCGAGATCAAGCGCGTGTTCCACGCTGCCGCTCTTCGGGTCCTGCCCGCAGGCCACCAGACCGTTGTGAATCACGTCGCCCTCGTTCATGCCCATGTAGAAGGCCTGGGTCCCGTGGTGGTACAGCTCGCCCGCCAGAGCATCGCCGACGTATCCGCCCGGCTGCAGGTGAAAGTCGAATTTCACGTAATCGGGCATCTCGAGAGTGGAATCCAGCTTGAGATGGGGATCGTCCGAATCGGCAAGCAACTCCTCCTCCAACCGTTCGCGTTCCTCTGCCAGGGCGCCGAAAGCCGAGTCCCAGGTCATTTCCTGCAGGCTTCTGAGCATGCGATTGCGAATCTGCGTGTGCGGGATTTGGTCCATCACGCGGCAAATTGCCTCGACATCGTCGGCCGAGGCGCCGGCCGCCTTAAGGGCTTCGCTGCCTGCCGACCGCGACTTGGCGCTCACGCCGCCGGCGGTTATCAGGGTGCGCAAACTCTGCGCAAAGCCAAGGCGTGTTTCCGCCTCCAGTGTAGGAAGGCGGTTCATGCTTCCCATTTGTCCTCGGTCCATATTTCAATTCCTACGGTTCGGGCGGGGCTTCATGTTCTTCCCCACCCCGGGCGAATCCGGCGTATAAACGCCGCACAAAGGCATCCCGCCGGGCGGCTTCTTCCTTGAGCTCGTTGGCAGACGGCATATACAGCTCCACGGCGTCTTTCGACAGCGATCCGGCCTCGGCCAGCGCTTTCTCCAGTACCTCAAGACGGCGCCTGGTCGTCCACAATTCGCTGCCGAGCTGCATCACCGTTTCCAGCAGGTGATCGAGCACCGGGTGCTCAAAATATTGCGGATCGCTCATCAAGTAGCTCCTGCAGGCGGAAACCGAAGATTACGCACCGGCAGTTGGATGGTCAATAGCGCCACTTGGGGGAGCAGGAAACGGGTCGTATTGGAATCGAGGACCCGCTCCGCGCCCGCGTCATTCATCGAAGAACGGATGGGCGGCTACCGGCAGGCGAGGAAGGTTCCCCTGCGGTTTCCGCAAACTCAACTCTTCGAACAGGAGATCCGGCATGGACAGGGAAACAAACGGCCCCGAAATTCCGGCTCCACCCAGGAAGACTGCTCCTCCGAAGGGCGAGAATGACGAAGAGGTGAACGTGTAGACCGTCGATGACTCCGATGCGGCCACGATCTCCTTGAACACCGAATCCGCTATGGCCGAGAATTCGGCATTCCGGATCAGTTCCTCGCTCCCGTCTGGAAAGACCTTGTAGGCCAGTAACGCGCTTTCGATGCTCGGCTGTTGCGGGCTACCCATGCCAAAACCTCCGAAAAACCCGCCCCCGAAATCCGATGGTGGCCGGAATCCCCGATTGCCGAGGCGCCGCACCACGATGCCGTACTCGACCTGGCGCTCCTCCGCCAACAACATCAACTCGTCCAGCAATTCCTCGCTGCTCATGCCGCGTCTTGCTGTCAGCAGGAGGTTGCTGGGCGCCGGCGTCATGCCACGCCGATTGCCGGTGCTGCCTTCGATGCCCCGGACCGGGTTTCGCGTGGTCAGGAGAGTCTTGAGGATGCCGTTCTCGATCAGGGAGGTTGCCTGTGCCGGAACCCCCTCGTCATCCACCGGGTAACCGCCGAAGAAGCCGCCGTCGCGTAGTGTCGGGTCGTCTTTCAGGCTCAGTGACCTTGCCATTACACGCGCCCCGAGCTTGTCGAGAAACGGATTTCCGAACTGGGAAAGCGACGCGCCAAAGCGTGGATTTGCGTCTGGGAGTCGGAGACCCATCAGTCTGGGCATGAAAACCTGTGCGAACAACTCCGCCGCAGCCTGTCCCTCGAAGAGCACCGGCCCGATATAGTTGTCGACGGGGGCGGCCGAGCGCCGCGCCGTGAGCGCCTGCGCCATCACGGACACTCGATTGGTCAAGGCGTCCTCATCGGCAATTTCGTCCCAGCGGTTTCCATACGCCGTCACGAAGTCGTGCAGCACGGTCCCATCCGGGGCCTGGGTTTGCGCAAACACGTTCAGACTGGCGCCAGGGTCGTTGCGTACAAACGAAGAGCCTTCGCTATTGAGGTAATAGATACGCCCCCGCCGAACGGCGGCTCCGGCCGAAGATTCCATAATGTCCGGCATGCTCGCGAACAACCCGGAGATTCGGCGCACCAGCGACTGTATTTCGCCAAGCGTCGGCAGGTTACCGGTGGGTTCTTCCGAATAGGTAAACGGCTCAGCGGGGCTGAGGTCTCCGATCACCTCGCTCCTCGTTTCATTCTGCAGGGCCGCGCGCTTGGCGGCCAGGCTCTGCAGCGCGGTCTTGTAGGCATTGTCCGTCGCCAGCCAGATCTGGCGGCGAAGCTCAGCGACGTTATCACCCAGCGGCAGCGCCGCAAAACCCATACTCGGGCCAAAGGTGAAATTCGTATTGTCGAACGACGCGTCGCCAACGCGCACCTCCACGGTAATACTTCTCGATCGGCTCTCGGAACTCGGCAGGAGAGCGCCGAAGCGGGCGTGTGTCCCCATTCGTTCTGTATCGCGGACGGTATAGGCAACGAAATAGGGCGCCTCCAGGTCCTCCATTCGAAGCTGCTCCATCGTGCGCGCCATTTCCGCGCGCATTGCCTGCATCAGGGCGTCTTCGTCGGCCTTCGCTGCCGAGATGAGTGAAATGGACAAGAGTGCGGCAATCCATGTTGCGGAAAGCGTTGGTTTCTTCATGGGCGGCGTCTAACCTCTGTAATTCGTCAATCGCGATCGAGGGTCTCGATGGGCGCGGGCAATACCGGGGGCCTGTTCGGGGACTTGCCCTTCTTCTGTACCTCGATCTGGGACACGAGAATGGATGGCGATGATGCGGATACCGGCACCCCTCCGGACTCCGCGCCGCAGGTGCCGTTAAATATCGCAACCTGGTCGTCTCCTGCGACGACACGGCTCAGGGTTGTGAGCGGCGTGCCGATCAGATCGACGCCCCGCACCAGTTCTTCGCGTCCATCCGGGTAGACCCGGTAAACCACAAGCGGCGTGACGTTGAACGCGTTTGGAGCGAACCGGCCGGTCATCGTGAACCCACCCTGAATCTCCTCAAAGCGCAGGCCAAACGGTTTTCCTTCCGCTTCGATGTCGGCAATCAGCCGCGCTTTCAGCTCGTCGCTGGTCAGCGGGTCGCTCACTTCCACAATGAGGTTGGACTGCCTGGCCACCGGCTGCAGCCCTGCCTGTTTTCGTCCATGGCCGTTGGAGCTGGCAAAGCCTTCTATCGGAGAACGGGACATCAGGAAGCTCTTGAGCACACCGTTCTCGATCACAGGCACGCGCCGGGCCTTGATGCCCTGGTTGTCGAAGCGATAAGTGCCGGCGAGGTCGGTCCCGCCGCGGTTCGTTATCGTCGGGTCAAAATAGACCGAGAAGTTGTCCGGCAGGACCTGCTCCCCGAGCTGTTTCTTGAAGGTCTGGCCTTCATCTTCGCTCTTTTGCCGGTGGCCCTCGAGCCTGTGGCCCAGAATCTCGTGGAAGAAGACCCCGCCTGCCTGCCCGGTGAGTATCGCCGGTCCCGTATAGGGATCCACCAGCGGCGCTTCGCGAAGCGCCAGCAGCGTGGCGACCATTTCGCTTACGTCGCGCTCAACCGTTTCGTCGTCGGGCAACCCTTCCGGCGTGAGCGCGAAGTAGGTCTTGTACAGCGGCAGGTCCATGCCGTCGTCCGCCTTGGTGTTGGCGACAATGACGACCCGGTAGACGGTCTCCGAGGTCTGGATTTCCGAGCCCTCGCTGTTCACGAACCAGCGTGTTTCCGTATTGGCCATGATGGAAGCCTGCGCTTGCAGAAACTCTCCGTGCTCGGCAAAGGGAGCCGAATAACGCTCGACTTTCTGCTCCCAGGCGTCCATGTCGGCACTGATCGACCGTACCGCTTCCACCCCTTTCGATGGTTGCTCGCGGGAAAAATCATCGGACTGGTCTTCGGTCTCCACGTTGACGCGCACATCGGTCTGCACGGTGGTGAACTGTTCCAGCGCCCGCTTGTAGCTCTTGTCCGTTTGTGACCACAGAACTGCGCGGATGGCGTTCTCATCGTCTTCCACGGGAACCTGGGCCGGCCGGCTGAAACCGGAAAAGAACCTGCCCTGCCCTCTCACCTGGCGGGAGTTGTCGAATTGGTAGTCGCCGACCCTGAGGTCGATATCAAGTAGTCGCTGGCGGCTGTCGTTGCTGGAAATCAGTTCGCCAAACGAGGCGTTGGCGCTAACGTTCTGGATGTCCGTGATCTCGTAGCTCAGGAAATATGGCGGCACTTCCTGCGCCTGCAACACAGACATGGAACGGCCGAGTTCGGTCCTCATGGCATTGAGGACCCCGCTTTCCTGGGCGATGACGGGCGCCACGGCAAAAGTAAGGCCGGCCAGTGCCGCGGCCACCATACCCAGTACTTTGGTGGCGGAAGCGTTGAGCGAGCACGGCAGGGCCTTTATGTACATCGTTGCCTGGATTGATCGTTGGGACGACGTGGTGAAAAAACAAGGAATCGTAAACATTTGGCAACCCATTCGAAGCAAACTGCGATCAAGTTTGCCGATTGTAGTAGATGCCAAATCACGGGTGAGCGCGGTCGTGCTCGTATTGAGGTGATAATCTAGTGCAGATCACCCGCTGCGGTGCGATGGTGGGTCACGCGGCTGATTCTTTGATAGGGAGTAACACCATGAGCGACAAAGTCGAAAAGGGGCGCACCAGGGCGGCGCCTTTCATTCCGGCGGATACGGACTCTGCCGTCTTCCTCGGTAACCCGCATATCGACAACCTGGTGTCGGTGGTGATCGCACTCGGATCGGAGATCTGGGCGGACCGCCAGCGCATGCGTGTCGTGGAGCGCCTCCTTGAGTCTGAAGGCAAGGCCACAACCGCCATGATCGAGGCCTATGTGCCTTCCCCCGCCGAGAAAGAGGCATGGGAAGCGGAACGCATGGCGATGGTTGAACGCGTATACAGCATGTTGTCCCGAGACACGTCGGGCGCCCGTCCGTTTGGCGAAGAACGCCAGTTTGAGGAGGAGCAGATATGATCAACAGACGATCCCTTATGGGTTTGTTCGCCGGCATGGCATCTATGGCGGCGGCGCCATTCGCGAGCCGCTCCGCGCGCGCCGATCTGCCGCCCCCACCCAAGACTCCTGAAAACGTGCCGGGCACTCTGGCGCCGCGGGGCCGCAACGGGCGCATGGAGCGCCTGCCGGAAATCGACCTGGAAAGCAGGATGGACTTCCTGATGTCGGTGCGCACCTTCGCCAACCAGACCATGAGCCAGGCCGCCGGCCAGCGCGCGGACGATATCCTGGCCGGCAAGGGCATTGCACCGGAAACGGAGCTGCCGATGCAGGAGGCGATTGCGTTACTGCAGGACGATCCGGTAGTAAGCGCCAGGACCCGCACGTGGATGTCGGTGCAGCAATTGTCGTGGGACAACATTAAGACCGAGTGCGAGAACAACGCGGACATCTACCTGCGCGAGATGGAAGCGGTGGACAACCGCGGCCCGGGAACCCTGGAGCTGAACCCCGACCTTGAGATGCCCGATTACACCCGCCACGAGATCCACATTCAGCCAGGCGGCTACGTGGGCAACGACTTCGCGGGGCACATGTACGACTACGGCACCAATGGCTTCTATACGGGTCGCAATGACCAGGATGCTCTGCACATGACGGCGGCCTTCGGGCTGCCGACACCGGCGGACGGCAAGGTCAAACGCATCCTGGACATCGGCACCGGAATCGGCCAGCTGGCTATGGCGCTGAAGGAGCGTTTTCCGGATGCGGAAGTCTGGGGGCTCGACGTGGGCGGCCCGATGGTGCGCTACGGGCATCTGCGCGCCGTGGAACGGGGGCTGGACGTCAACTTCGCCCAGCGCCTGGCCGAGGACACCCGCTTCCCCGACAACTACTTCGACCTGGTAACCAGCTACATCATGCTCCACGAAGTCTCGCCACAAGGCACGAGGGACATCGTCAACGAGGCGTACCGCATTACTCGCCCCGGCGGGATCTTCTACCCCATTGACTTCAATCTCAGGAATCCACGGCCCCGTACGGCATACGGCCAGTACCGCCGCTGGTGGGACCACCGCTGGAACAACGAGGTGTGGACGATCAAGTACCGCAGCAACGGGCTGCCGGATCTGGTTCGCGCCGCCGGGTTCGATCTCAACGAGGAGGGGCCGGTCGCTCTGCCGCGGTTCGGCGTGATGAACGCCACCAAGCCGGCCTAGCCGGGTGCACCGCAAGAACGGGGCGCTGACCCGCCGGCAAACGCTGGCGGGGGCCGGCGCCGCGTTGCTGGCTTCAGCTACCGGTACCAGCGCGAAGACCGAGGAGGAATCGAAGACCTTCATCCTCGTGCACGGCACTTGGCTGGGCGGCTGGAGTTGGCAGTACGTGCGCCGCATCCTCGAACGCGCCGGTCATGACGTCTACGCGCCGTCCTTGACCGGCTGCGGTGATCGCGCCCACCTGATGAGCCCCGAGATCGGTCTCGATACCCATATCCAGGACATCGTCAACATCATCGACCTTGAGAGCCTCGATGACGTCATCCTCGTAGGGCATTCCTTCGCCGGCCTCGTCATTACGGGTGTGGCGGACCGGAGGCGCGATCGGATCCGGCGCATCGTCTTCTTTGACGCGCTGGTTCCGGCGGAAGGACGCCTGAGCGGGACGAGCCGGACACCGGATGGGGAAATCTCCGACTACTTCAAAAAGCGCATGGAGAAATTCGTCGATGGCTACCAGATGGACTATTTCGACTCGTACCCGCTCAAGATGGTGGTGCCTGATTCCGAACCCGAGCTTCAGGCTATGCTGAAGGAAAAGATTACGCTGCACCCCATGCGCGCGTGGACGGATGAACTGCAGCTTCAAAACGGAGGTTGGGAGGGCCTGCCTCGCACCTTCATCCATTGCGTCGGACAGGAGTACTCCATGTCGAGCGAAGCGATGGTCGGCCCGGCGCGCGCGCCCGGATGGCAATTCATCGAACTGGACACTCCGCGTGGGGGCATGCTGACCCACCCGGAGCTGGTCGCAAGAACGTTTCTGGAGCTTGCCTGATACGCCCTTAGCTTGCTCCAATGATTGAACTCAATGGCATCGGCCGGTCGTTCGAAGGAGAAGCCGGCGTTCGCGTCGAGGCATTGCGCGATATCACCTTGCGCATTGCCGAAGGCGAGTTCGTATGCATCACCGGACCCTCCGGGGCCGGCAAGTCCACTCTGCTGAACATCCTGGGTTGCCTGGATCGACCCAGCAGCGGATCGTACCGCCTCGCTGGGCGACAGGTGCAATCAACAGGTGCAGATGGCCTGGCCTGGTTGCGCAGGCGGATCTTCGGTTTTATCTTTCAGTCGTACAACCTTGTGGAGTCGGCCACTGCGCAGGAAAACGTCGAGTTGCCCGGCTCTTATGCGGGCCTGAGTCGCAGGGCCCGACAGAAACGAGCCAAGGCCTTGTTGGCGCAGCTGGACTTGGTCGATCGCGCAGGCCATCTTCCAGGCGAACTCTCGGGCGGTGAGCAGCAACGGGTCGCCCTTGCCCGTGCCCTGATGAACGGCGGTCATGTAATCCTGGCTGACGAACCCACAGGGGCATTGGATCGCGAGAACGGCGAGCAGGTGCTTGAGGCCCTTGAGCGGTTGGCTGACGCGGGCCATACGGTGGTGATGATTTCGCACAACCCGGAAATCGCCGCCCGGGCCGAACGGCGCATCGAGTTGCAGGATGGCCGCGTGGCGCGCGACAGCGGCCCGGCCCGTGAGAAGACACGCGAAGCCTACAAGACGATCTCATTGGCGAAGCAAGGACATACGAGACTGTCACGCCTCGCTGGAACCGCACACGACAGTTGGAATGCCCTGCGAGCCAATCTGGCCCGTGGCGCCAGGCTGCGTACGGCGTTGACGGTTGCGGCCATCCTGATCGCCGTAGCTTCTGGCGCGCTGGTATTGAGTATTGGAGAAGGCATCTATCGCGAAACCGTCAAAAGCGCCAATAGCATGGGCCTGGATACCATTCGAGTGTCCCCAAAGGACTGGCTCCCCACCGTGATTGGGCATTCTGACCCCGATACGGGTGTTGCGCGGAACTTCAAACCGCTTACCCTGGAGGATGCCTGGGCGATCAGAGATGAGGTTGCCGGCGTGCGAGCGGTATCCCCCGAAGTTTTTCTCGTGCCAATTACGGTTCGCTATGGCGAGGTAGCCGCGAGATTGATAGTCAAAGGCTACGTGGACCTGGGGAGGAAACCGGGTCGAGGGCCATTGGGGTACCGTCTTGAGTCAGGAAAGCACATCACACAGCTTGAAAACGATAACCTTGAACGTGTTGCGATCCTCGAAGCCGACGCCCGTACGATGCTGTTTCCGCCTGAGATGAATCCGGTGGATCAAGAAATTCTCATTCAGGACATTGCGTTTCGAGTCAAGGGTGTTTATTCGTCGCGACAGGATCCGACAACAACCCTGATCAGCAATAGTGTTCATATTCCTTTCAAGACTGCCTCGGCTTTGCTTAGCAGCAGAAATGAGATCGATGCAATCTACGTGTTCGTACAGAACACTGATCGCCTTTTGGAGATCGTCAGCGCGATCCGGGACCTTGGCATACGCCGGCGCGGCAGTGACACACTGCTCTTCGGGCATAAGGGATGGGCCATTCGGGCGGCGAAGAAAAGCCGCACGCAATTGTGGTTCATGCTGGGCACAATCTCGGGGTGCGTGCTGCTGGCCGGCAGTCTCAGTGCGATGAGCATCCTGCTGCTGTCGGTGAGGGCCCGGCGCCGCGAGATCGGGATTCGAATGGCCGTGGGCGCGCGTCGGCGGGACATCCTTCTCCAGTTCTTCGGCGAGGCCATCTTTGTGAGCATGGCCGGCACTGTGTTGGGCGTCCTCGCCGCATTGGCCGGCATTCCGGCGCTCCAGCGCTTCGGCGTCGCCGTGGAGCCCTCACTCTGGTTCTTCGCGATACCGATAGCCTCCGCCCTGTTTGTAGGCGCACTGTTTGGCATCCTACCGGCGCGCCGCGCAGCGCAATTGGATCCGGTCGCCGCTTTGGGGGTCGACTAGGTGAAGCAGCCCCCAGTATCGAATAAGCCCACGGTGGAAGGACAATCCCCAACGCCCTTGATCCAACTTGTGGGCGTAGGGCGGATCTTCGCAACAAACAGCGCTCGCGTTCGCGTCCTCAAAGACATCTCCGTCACCATCAATTCGGGCGAGTTCGTCTGCATCACCGGACCCTCCGGGGCCGGCAAGTCCACTTTGCTGAACATCCTGGGTTGCCTGGACCGGCCTTCCGAGGGAAGTTACCGCTTTGCCGGCCGCAATGTTGGAGAGCTGGGTGATCGGGAGCTTGCACGGCTGAGGCGTCTGGCCTTCGGTTTCGTGTTTCAGGATTACGGTTTGCTGGACTCCATGACGGCACAGCGAAATGTCGAATTGCCGGCGCAGTACGCCGGCATCCCAGCGCAAGAGCGCGCTGGGCAGGCGGAAGGTCTATTGCGTTCTTTCGACCTGGACAGCCGCAAGGCGCACTTGCCGGCCGAACTTTCCGGTGGCGAGCAGCAAAGGGTGGCGATTGCCAGAGCGTTGATGAACGGCAGGCGGATCATTCTTGCGGATGAGCCTACCGGCGCGCTGGATAGCCATCAGAGCGAACAAATTCTTTCCTTGTTCCGAGAGCTGGCATCCAAGGGCAATACGGTGGTGATGGTCTCGCATGACGCCTCCGTGGCCCGTGTTGCGGAGCGGCGGATCGAGCTTCTCGATGGCGCTATCGCTCACGACTCGGGGATGCATGGAGAAACGCCGGAGGTGGCCCGGACGTCGCCAACAAAGCGCGAAACAAAACAATCGTTTTTGGCCTCCATGGCCCAGGCTATTCGCACCGGAGTGGATTCGCTTCGCGCCGCCCGCTTGCGCACGGCTCTTCTGGTCGGAGGCCCTGTGCTGGGCGTGGCGTCAGCCATTGCCCTGCTGGGTCTTGCCAACGGCACGTACCAGGCCAGCCTTAAGGTCGTGGGCAACATGGGCGCAGACCTTGTGGGCATAGGTCAATTGCCTCAGCCCGGGATGGCGGCTCTGGATACGGACGATGCGCGCAGTATCGAAGGGCTTGAGAACGTGCGCGAAGTAGTGTTGTCCCAATATGACAGGAAGCTCGTTCGCTATGGGGACAGGGTTGCAGATGGGGTAGAGGTCTTTGGAACTCAGGAACTGCCGAGTTTCATGAAGACGCTTTGGCCGCTGGCGGCCGGGCGATACGTCACCCGGCAGGATGGAGACAGCATGTCGCAGGTAGTGGTGATCGACAATATCTTTCGCGACCAATTCTTTGCTCCTCAAGAGGAACCGTTGGGAGAGTGGATCGATGTGAACGGGGTTCCCTTCGAAATAATTGGCGTTCTCGCCCCGCATCCCATCATGCAGGAAGAACCGTATCGCTCACAGCGCAGCTTCCCTCCCCAAATCTTTGTTCCCTTCGCTACCGGAAGGGAGATGCTGTTTGGAGAGGAAATCAGCATGGGAATCGCTGCTTACGCGCAGGATATTGCCCGGGTGGAGGAAACCGCCTCCGATATCCGCGATTTGCTCATACGTCGTCTCGGACACGAGGATTTCGTGATTAACACGGACAGGCAGATCTTCGGCGCCTACCGTGATTCCATCAGAACTCGCGTCACTGTTCTGGTTGGAATTGCCGTGCCCGCATTACTGGCGGGCGCTGCCGTGACCATGGCGTTGATGCTGGGCGCGATACGGCAGCGGGCGCGGGAAATCGCCATTCGAAAGGCCGTGGGTGCCCGCCGAAGCGATATCTCTCGGCAGTTCATCGCCGAAACGTGCCTGATCACCGCACTCGGCATCGTTCTGGGCGTGCCCCTGGGTTTTCTTGCTGGCTATTTGGTGGAACTTGTGCTGGACGCTCCTTCGGCATACGAACCCTGGTACATCTGGGCGGCAGCCGGTACCGCGTTGGCTTCATCCCTGGTGTCAGGCATCGCGCCGGCGCGGCGCGCGTCTACGCTGGATCCCGTGGCTGCACTTGCGCGCGAGTGAACCAACGCCTCGTGCGGAGCAGTCTGAATGGGTACGAGACTGCCCGCGGCCTACCCTCGCGTCGCTAACGCCGCCACCGGATCGAGACGGGCCGCACGGCGGGCCGGCACGATACCAAACACGAGTCCGGTGCCTACCGCGCATACCAGCGCCGCAACCACAATCCATGGCGAGAACGCGATCGGAAGGCCGAACGCTTTCACCAGCGGGCTGGTTGCCAGGCTCGTGCAAAGCCCCAGCAAGCCGCCCAGTGAGGCCAACGCAATGGCCTCGATTACGAATTGTTCGGTAATGTCCCGGCGGCGCGCGCCCACGGCCATCCGGATGCCGATTTCGCGGGTGCGTTCGGTGACCGCCATGAGCATGATGGCCATCACTCCCATCCCTCCGGCCAGCAGCGCAATGCCGCCGATGGATCCCAGGCCAAGCCAGAGCAGGGTCCTCATTTCGCCGACCTGTTCGACCCGTGCGCCCATGAAGGTGATACGGAATCCTTCGCTGCCATGCCGTCCGATCAAGAGCTCGCGTATGGCGTGGTCGGTCACGTTGACCTGCAGAGGGTCCTGCATGAACACATCCAGCGAACTCGGATTGCTACGGCCGTGCAGCAGCGCGGTGCCTGTATCGAAAGGAATAAAGGTGCGCTGGCCCTCATGTTCCGTCAGCCAATTCGGTGCATCGGCAAAGGCCTCTCGTCCGGCCAAAACTCCGACGACCCGGAAAGGCAGGTTCCCGATTATTACGTGCATGCCGAGCGGATCCACGCCGGCTGGAAAGAGTTTGTCGGCAACGCCCCAGCCGATAACCGCGACCTGATCCCGATTTGCGTTGTTTCCCGGGGACAGGAACTGCCCGCGCTCCACCGCGGGCGCATCACTGTCGGCCCCGGATCCGGGAATGAACGCCGCATAGCTCTCGACGCTTGACTCAAGGCTCTCAGTCCCATAACGAATTGTGAGCCGCCTCGTCAACGAAGGCACAACGCGCCGCACGTTATCAATGCTCTCTGAGATGGCCCGGGCGTCTTCCACCGTCAGCGCAACAGCGAGCTCGTTTTCTCGCCTCTCGGCAGACACCTGCATGCGGTCGGCCCCCAGGCGGCTGACCTGGGCCAGGGTATCGCGAAACACCCCTTCGGCAATGCTCAGCATGGTTACCACGGCCCACACGCCCAAGAGAATGCTGAACACGCTCAGCATGGCGCGCATCCGCCGGGTTTCCAGCAGATTGGTGCGCAGCGCTGCCAGACCTGACTGAAACGCCTGGAGCATTCGGGCCATCGCTCCAATAACCGGCTGCCGCTCGCCACCGGGTTCACCGGCAAGAGAAAGATCCAGCGGATTTGTCGACGGCCCCGTGTCCGAAAATACGCGCCCATCGCGAAGTTCGATTCGACGCCCGGCGCGGGCGGCGATTTCCGGGTTGTGCGTGACAAGAACGATCGTGTGCCCCCTGGTAGCGAGATCCTCCAGCAAGCGCAACACCTGCTCGCCGTTCTTGCTGTCCAGCGAACCCGTCGGCTCGTCGGCCAGGATCACGCGACCGCCGTTCATCAGCGCGCGGGCGATTGAGACGCGCTGCTGCTCCCCGCCGGAAAGGGCAGCCGGACGGTGCCCGGTACGGTTCTTGAGTCCCAGCCCGGCCAACAGATGCAGAGCCCGGATTCGGCACGGAACAGGGGCGAGCCCCGCATACGCGCCCGGCATCTCTACGTTTTGCCGGGCGGTGGCTGAGCCCAGGAGGTTGTAGTTCTGAAAAACGAACCCGAACGCTTTACGGCGCAGCCAGGCCAATCCATCCGGCCCCAGTTGCTGAACTTCCCGGCCTGAGAATCGATAGATGCCGGCGTCGGGCTTGTCCAGACAGCCCAGGATGTTCATCAGGGTTGTCTTGCCTGATCCGGATGGTCCGGTGATGCACAAGAATTCGCCGGCAAATACACGCAGCGACACATCCTGGAGCGCGATCACCGGCGCGCCGCGTTTTCCCTTGTAGCGCCGTCCGATACCCTCAAGCTCGATCAGCGGCGTATCGGCGTTCATTCGCGCTGCTGCGAGCTCGGCGAGATGACGCGATCGCCTTCTCTTAGACCCTCCAGGACCTCCGCGTGCGTGCTGCCTATCTCTCCTACGGTGATTTCACGTACTTCAATGGCGCCGCCATCGGACAGCAGTTGGATACGTGCAGTTCTCGCGCCGCCGGGCAGCGAGTCTCCAAATTCTCGCAGCATGCTCACCGGCACGGCCAGCACCTCGCGCGGCTCGGACAGCTCGAAGAATACCTGCGCCGTCATGCCGGGCAGCAAGGCCCCGTCCGCATTGTCCACCTCGAACACCGCGGTGTAGCTCACCACGCTGGAATTTCCCGATGCCTGGGGAACGATGCGTTGCAGAACGCCACGCCAACTCCTGGCGCCGCCGCCCAGAGTATTGAACGACACGCCCGAGCCCACCGAAAGCTTGCCTATGTTGGCCTCTGCAACCTGGGCCTCCACAGTCATTTTCGACAGATCGGCGATCTGAAGGAGGACCGGAGTTACCTGCGCGGCGTTCAGCGTCTGGCCCTCGGTGATATCCACTGACACCACCACGCCGGAAACCGGGGCATGTATCGTGCTGTAGTTGAGTTTCGCCTCTTCGCTGGCGATGTGGGCCCTCTGAGATTCAATTTGGGATTCCAGTTGAATCAGGGTGGATCGCGCGGTTATCAGGGTATTGCGCGTCTGATCCAGAGAAACCTGATTTGTCGCCTGTGCCTCCATCAGCCGTTCCTCTCGCGCCACGCTCGCTTCGGCCAATTCGATAAAGGAGTTGGTCGACGGCAAGCGCGCCTGCAATGCTTCGAGCTGAGCGCGCGCCGAGGCAACAACGTTGGACTGGATCGTGGCGTCGATCTCGGCGACGACGTCGCCCTGGGATACCGTATCGCCGGCGCGCACATGCAGTTTCTGTAGCTGTCCCGATACCTGCGCACCCACCTCAACGACCCGGATCGGACGAAGCCGCCCCGAGGCAGCCACAACGTCTGCGATGCTGCGAAATCCCACGGTGGTTGTAATCGGCGCACTACCTGCATCCCCAGACGAGCCGTTCTCATTGTTCGAAAGCAGCAGGAATGCGCCGGCGGCCAGCAGGAGCGCAATGCCAATCCACAGCCACGGGCGTTTCCACCAGGGACTCGCGGATTCGCTCTCCTTGAGCGCGCGGTTCAGTTCGTCATCGAAACTCATGGCGTCGCAGTGTAACAAACGGCCGGCAGAGGCCGAGCCTGGATAATTTCAGGAAACCTCACGGCAAGCGCCCGTCAGTCTGCCGACAAGGCTTGCACAGGATCGAGCCTTGCTGCCCGGCGTGCCGGCGCAACGGCGGCCAGAAGATTGAAGAACAAGGCACACGCAAATGGCACCCCGAAAAACCAAGCCACAGGCTCGGCCGGAACATCGAAGTAAGCGAGCAAGGGCAGGCAGGCAAGAGCTACGACGACGCCAAGCAGACCGCCGGCAACCCCGGTCGCAAGGGTCTCGCCGAGAAACTGCCATTGAATGTCACGCGTGCGCGCGCCCACGGCCATGCGGATACCGATCTCGCGGCGGCGGGCGCGCACCGACATCAGCATGATGATCGCAATGCTGATGTTGCCCGCCAGAAGAATCAGTGCAGCCAAAGCACCAAAAAACAACCAGAACCGAGCCCTGAATTGCTGGGCGGAAGCCAGAAACTGCAGCGGGAACGTAATACTAAAGGCCTCGTGTCCATGGAGCCGGATACCCAGGTCGCGTATGGAAGCTACAGTCTCATGGATCAGGTCTGTGTCCTGCACAAAAACGTCAATCGAAATACGGTCATTGCTGTCGAACAAGGAAGCAGCGCCGGTGGAAAAAGGTATGAGCAGAATACTGTTTTCGATTCTATCGTGAGCGAAACCTGATCGAGGTTCCAGCACGCCTTTTACTCGGAAAGGGACACCTTCAACGAGAATGAACTCGCCCAAAGGATCGACTTCGGGCGAAAACAGCAGTTCGCGAGCTACCGAACCGATCACTGCCACCTGCGCAAGCAGGTCATCGTCCTCCTGCGAGATATTTCCGCCCTCGGCAATTCGGTAACCACCAGGTCCGCGTCCGGATTTGCTCCCCAGGTCCACCAGGCCATAGACCGCTGTTTCCAGGTTAGCGTCTCCCCGTTGAATGAGCATCGGGAATCGAGTAGCGGTTAGCGAGACCGCGCGAACGTTGGAGATCTCCGCCTCGATTGCCTTTGCGTCCTCCACTGAAATGCTTACCGGAGAGGATCGCAATCCACCTATTGAGATGACATCCAGGCCCATTATGTTGACTTCGGTCATGAAATCGTGGAACAGGCCTTCTCCGATGCTTAACGCCAGCGATCCCATCGACACGGCCGCCAGGACACAGAGCATCGGCAAAATCGTGCGCAGCCTTGAGCCAGCCCGAAAACCGGTGCGCAGGTGCCGCCAGCCAAACCGGCCAACTTCCAGGACAGTGGAAAGGAAACTGGGGCCAGCCCCTGAAGCGGTTCCAATGCTGGCCGGCACAGAAGGTTCGATCTGCGCGGCTACTGTGTCGCTAACAACGCGTCCATCGCACAGTTCAATGCGACGGGCAGCTCGGGCTGCCACTTCGGGACTGTGCGAAACAAGAACGACGGTATGGCCGTCGGCGGCCAGGTTCTCCAGCGCACGCAGGACTTCCTCGCCCGTCGGCCCGTCGAGGGCTCCGGTCGGTTCGTCCGCCAGGATGATACGGCCGCCGTTGAACAGAGCGCGAGCTATGGCGACGCGCTGCTGCTCGCCGCCCGACAGTTCCGAAGGCAAATGGGCCGCGCGATCCGCGAGTCCCAGCTGCGAGAGCAGCTCTCCGGCCTTTTTCCTTCGTTCCCGCAGCGAACGCCCGGCATACAAACCCGGCAACTCGACATTCTCTGCTCCGCTGCAGGATTCGATCAGGTTGTAGCCTTGGAACACGAACCCGAAGACCTCCCGGCGCAGCCAGGCCCTTCCATCGGCGCGCAGGTTCCCGACTTCCCGCTCGGCCAGTCGATACGATCCGCTGGACGGCCGGTCCAAACAGCCCAGAATGTTCATGAGCGTCGACTTGCCCGCGCCGGAGGAGCCGGTGATGCAGACGAACTCGCCCGCATTGATCTGCAGTGAAACGTCACTGAGCGCCTCGATACGAACACCGCCTTCTCCGTCGAAGGACCGGCTGATGCTGCTCAGCTCGATTAACGGCATGACCACGGACCCATGTGATTCATCAATTTCCATACCAGCCGTCAGTCCGCTGCCAATGCCTGAACCGGATCAAGCGTCGCAGCGCGCCTGGCCGGCGCAACGGCGGCCAATAGGCTCAAAATCAAAGCACACGCAAATGGCACCGCGAAAAACCAGGCCAAGGGTTCGGCCGGAACATCGAAGTAAGCGAGCAAGGGCAGGCAGGCAAGAGCTACGACCACGCCCAGCAATCCGCCGGCAACCCCGGTCGCAAGGGTCTCGCCGAGAAACTGCCATTGAATGTCACGCGTGCGCGCGCCCACCGCCATGCGGATGCCGATCTCGCGGCGGCGGGCGCGCACCGACATCAGCATGATGATTGAAATGCTCGAATTGCCCGCCAATAGGATCAATGCAGCCAGAGAGCCCAATATGCCCCAAGTCCGGACGCGCAGCTGATTGGCATAAGAGACGCCTTCCAGCGGGTAACCGACGTGAAAGGCCTCATCGCCATAGCGCCGGATCCCCAGTTCACGTATGGAATCTGCGGTCTCCTGGATAAGTTCCGTGTCCTCCACAAAGACGTTGATGCCAAGGTAATCGGTGTCCTCGAACAGGAATGCCGCCGCCGTGGAAAAAGGCACATGCACAATGGAGTTATTGAATTTGTATACAACAGGATTCGGCGGACCAAAGTATCGGGGTTCCCACACCCCCTTTACCCGGAACGGCACGCCCTTGATGAGTATGAACTCTCCTAATGGATCGGTTTCGGGCGGAAACAGCAACTCGCGCGTTACCGTTCCAATCACCGCCACCTGGGCAAGGTTGCCGTCTTCTTCCTGCGTGACAAACTCACCCTGAGCCAGTCGGAAACCATGGGGTCCGCGTCCTGTCCTGTCCCCGAGATCCACGCTGCCAAAGACATTCATCTCGGCGCTGACATCCCCTCGGCTAACGATCAGGTGGCGATTGGTTGCAGGAGAGGCGGCGCGCACGTTGGGGATTTCCGCCTCGATTGCCTTTGCGTCCTCCACCGTGAGACTTCTCGACGTCGGCGAAATCACGAAAATAACGTCCAACCCCATCGTATTGACTTCGGTCATGAAATCGCGGAACAGGCCTTCCCCTACGCTTAACGCCAGCGATCCCATCGACACGGCCGTCAGGACACAGAGCATCGGCAAAATCGTGCGCAGCCTTGAGCCAGCCCGAAAATCGGTGCGCAGATTTCGCCAGCCAAACCGGCCAACTTCCAGGACGGAGGAAGGGAAACTCGGTCCGGCCGGGGAAGCAGCCTCAATGCTCGTCGGTATTGAAGATTCGACGTGCTCGGCTCCCGTGTCGCTCACAACGCGGCCATCGCGCAGTTCTATGCAACGTCTGGCACGTGCTGCGACATCCGGATTGTGTGAGATGAGAACGACGGTATGGCCCTCTGCGGCCAGGCTCTCCAGCGTGCGCAGGACTTCCTCGCCGTTTTCCCGATCCAGGGCTCCGGTCGGTTCGTCCGCAAGAATGATCCGTCCACCGTTGAACAGAGCGCGGGCGATGGCGACGCGCTGCTGCTCGCCGCCCGACAGTTCCGAAGGCAAATGGGCCGCGCGATCCGCGAGTCCCAGCTGCGAGAGCAGCTCTCCGGCCTTTTTCCTTCGTTCCCGCAGCGAATGCCCGGCATACATACCTGGCAACTCGACATTCTCTGCTCCGCTGCAGGATTCGATCAGGTTGTAGCCCTGGAACACGAACCCGAACGCCTGCCGACGCAACCAGGCCCTTCCATCGGCGCCCAGCTTCCCGACTTCCCGCTCGGCCAGCCGATACGATCCGCTCGACGGCCGGTCCAAACAGCCCAGAATGTTCATGAGCGTCGACTTGCCCGCGCCGGAGGAGCCGGTGATGCAGACGAACTCGCCCGCATTGATCTGCAGCGAGACGTCACTGAGCGCCTCGATACGAATCCCACCCTCCCCTTCGAACGACCGGCTTACGCTGCTGAGCTCGATTAACGGCATGGACTTCGATCCAACTGGATTACTGATTTTTGTATCAGCCGTCAGTCCGCCGCCAAGGCCTTTACCGGATCGAGCCTGGCAGCCCGGCGAGCCGGCGCAACGGCGGCCAGTAGGCTCAAAATCAAAGCACACGCAAGCGGTACTGCGAAAAACCAGGCCAAGGGTTCGACCGGAATTTCGAAATAGGCCAGCAAAGGCAGGCAAGCCAGCGCAACGACGACACCGAGCATACCGCCCACAACACCGGTCGCAAGAGTTTCGCCAAGGAACTGCCAATGGATATCGCGCTGGCGCGCGCCCACCGCCATACGAATGCCGATCTCGCGGCGGCGGGCGCGCACCGACATCAGCATGATGATCGAAGCACTGACGTTACCCGCCAAGAGGATGAGACCAGCCAGGGTGCCCAGGATTCCCCATAACTGCGTTCGAATTCGCTGAGCGGTAGCCAAGAACTGCAACGGGTAGTTTGTGCCGAAAGCCTCATGTCCGTATCGCCGGATACCCAGATCACGTATGGAAGTTGCGGTCTCATGGATGCGGTCCGTGTCCCGCACATACACGTTGATCCAAAGGATGTCACTGCTGTCGAACAGGTAGGTTGCGCCAGTGGAAAACGGCACAATCAGAATGGTGTTTTCCACAGTATTCCTCGAAGGGTCCCCAGGGAACAGATCTCGGGGTTCCAGTACGCCCTTTACCCGGAAAGGAACGTCGTCGATCAGAATGTAGTCTCCGAGCGGATCGGTCTCTGGTGCAAACAACAGTTCGCGTGTACCCGATCCGATTACCGCCACCTGGGCAAGATTGTCATCGTCCGCCTTTGTGATGGATCCACCTTGGGCTATTCTGAAACCTTTTGAGCCCCGTCCGGACTGATCCCCCAAATCCACCAGGCCCCAGACGGTTGTTTCCGCACTCAGGTGGTCTTGTCGAACGGTCACAGGTTGCCGCAACGCCATTGGCGAGACCGCGCGAATGTTGGGAATCTCCGCCTGGATTACCTGCCCATCTTCCACCGTAATGCCTTTCGAGGTCACTGGCGATGACCGCCTACCAGATATTTGGATGACGTCCAATCCCATCCAGTTGACCTCCGTCATGAAATCCCGGGACAGGCCTTCCCCCACGCTTGACGCCAACGATCCCAGCGACACGGCCGCCAGGACACAGAGCATCGGCAATACCGTGCGCAGCCTTGCACCGGGGCGGAAACCGGCGCGCAGGTGTCGCCAGCCAAAGCGGCCAACTTCCAGGGCAGTGGAAAAGAGCTTCGGCCCAGCCGGGGAAGCAGCCTCAATGTTCGCCGGCGTTGAAGGCTTTGCGTGGATGACCTCGGTGTCGTCCAAAACGCGGCCATCGCGCAGTTCGATGCGACGGGCAGCTCGGGCTGCCACTTCGGGACTGTGCGAAACAAGAACGACGGTATGGCCCTTTGCGGCCAGGTTTTCCAGCGCACGCAGGACTTCCGCGCTGGTCGTACTGTCGAGGGCTCCGGTCGGTTCGTCCGCCAGGATAATCCGACCGCCGTTGAACAGAGCGCGAGCTATGGCGACGCGCTGCTGCTCCCCGCCCGACAGTTCCGAAGGCAGATGGCTCGCGCGATCAGCGAGACCAAGCTGCAAGAGCAGTTCTCCTGCCCTTTCCCTTCGCTCACGCGGCGTGCGCCCGGCATACACTCCCGGCAGTTCGACATTCTCTGCTCCGGTGCACGAATCGATCAGGTTGTAGCTCTGGAACACGAACCCAAAGACCTCCCGGCGCAGCCAGGCCCTGCCGTCGGCGCCCAGGTTCCCGACTTCCCGCTCGGCCAGTCGATACGATCCACTGGTCGGCCGGTCCAGGCAGCCCAAAATGTTCATGAGCGTTGACTTGCCCGCACCGGAGGGCCCTGTAATGCAGACGAACTCGCCCGCATTGATCTGCAGCGAAACGTCACTGAGCGCCCCGATACGAACGCCGTCTTCTCCTTCGAAGGACCGGCTTACGTCCCTGAGTTCGATTAGCGGCATGGACTTCGATCCATGTGGATTACTGATTTCTGCTCCACCCACCCCCGAGCGCCTGGTAGAGGCCCAGGATGGCGTTCAGGTAGGCGCGCTTGTTGCTCAAGACGGTGTTGCGCGCGGCGTACAGCAAGTCCTGGGCGGTCAGTACCCGGTGGTACTCGATCACGCCCTCGCGGTAGCGCACTTCGGCGATCCGCAGCGATTCCTCGGCCCGTTTCAGGTCTTCCAGCGCAATCTGGCTCAACGAATCCAGCAACTCGATGTTGCCCAGGGCGATTTCGATGTCGTTGAACGCCCGGATCACGGTGTACCGGTAACTGGCCAGCGACGACTCCATCTGAAGGCGTGCACTCTCTTTCGCCCGTCCGCGCCGGCCGAAGTCGAACACGTTCTGCGCCAGGGACGCCCCCAAGGACACCGAGAAACTGTTGCCGGAGGTCAGTTCGCGCAGCGAGTCGCTTGCGGTATTGGTCGAGCCGGTCAGCCCGATACTCGGCAGCAGCGCATTACGGGCAATGGCCACATTGGCGCGCGCCATGCGAAGCGTCAGTTCCGCCTGCACGATGTCGGGACGCCGCACCAGCAGCTCCGAAGGCAGCCCGGGTGCGACCGCAGGGGTTTGCAAAGCCGCCAGCGTGGTTCCCTGCACGTCGAAATTTCTCACCGGCTCGGCCACCATGATGGCGAGCGCCGCACGCGCGGCCAGCTCTTCCTGGCGCAGCTGGGCCACGGCATTGCGCTGCCGCTGCACGGCGATCTGCTGCTGAAGCGCATCGACCGGCGTAAGCACGCCCGCGTCCACCCGCGCCTGGGTGATCCGTTCAATGAACTCCGCGGTTTGCAGATTGCGCCTGGCGGCCTCGATCTGGTCACGTGCAAAGAGAATCCGAAAATACGTGGAGGCCGCCATTACCCGGATATTCAATTGCGTGCCGGCCAGCTGAACGGCGGCCGATTCAAACGAGGCTTCGGCCCGGTCATAGCGATACGGCTTGCTTAAGATGTCGCCGTAACTCACGCTTACGCCCAGTCGGGCGGATTCCGTGCCGCGGTCGGCGAAGTCGCCGCCGGGCGGTTCGGTGCCGCTGTAGTTGACGCCGGCGTTGAAGTCCACGATCGGCGTGGGATACAGGTCGAAGCCCGCGTCGATCAGCGCCAGCTGCGCCTGCCGGAAACTGCGATCGGCGTTCTTGAGGTTCAGGTTGCGCTCTTCGACGAGCAGGATGATGTCGCTCAGCTCCTCACTGCCGAACGCTTGCCACCACTCCTCGCCGGGCCATTCGCCTACGGCCGTCTCGCCCCAGTCCGGGGGAATGTCGGTGTCGAGTGGGGGCAAGGAAGGCAGCGAACACGCAGTAAGAACTGCGAACAAGAGCACGCTCGCGCATCGTGCCATCTGCGTCACCCGCTTATTTGCCATAAACCGGACGTCAACCGGCCGCTATTGCCTGCGCAGGATCGACGCTGGCTGCGCGCCGGGCGGGCAGAATGCCAAATAGCAGTCCTGTGCTGACCGCGCTCGCCAGCGCCACAATCGCAACCCAGCCGGTGTGCGCCATCGGCACGCCGAGAGTGGCCAGTATCGCGGTGCAGATCACGCTCGCCGCCAATCCAACAACTCCGCCTGCCGTCACGACAGCCGCCGACTCAAGCAAGAACTGGGTCAGGACGTCTTTCTTCCGGGCGCCCATGGCCATGCGCAATCCGATTTCCCTCGTCCGTCCCGTCACGGACATCAGCATGACGGCCATTACGCCCAAGCCTCCTGCCAACATGGCGATCGCGCCGATGGCAAGCACGAAAAGGGCCACCACTTTTCGCCCTTTGGCTACTTCGGCTGCTTCCCCGGCGCGATGCGACATCATGAATCCCACCTGCCCGTGCCGGCGAATCAATAGATCCCCGATGGCCTGGGCGGTGTCACCGATTCGTTCCGCATCGTGAACCCATATATCAAGAAACCGTATTCGGTCGGTCCCGAACAATAGCGCGACTCCAGTATTGAATGGGATGTAGACACGATTTTCTTCCGCAGCGGCAATCCTCGCTGCAAATTCCTCCGAAGCTCCAAGAACGTTCAGCCGATCGGCAGACACGATTCCCTTGACAAGAAACGGATGACCATCAATCGTCAGGTATTGTCCCAATGGATCTTCCAGCGAGGAAAACAAACGACTGTGTACTCCCGGACCGATCAGGGCTACGGATTCAAGTCGCTCATTGTCCAGCTGCGTAATCGGCCTGCCTGCTTCCAGTCCTGGCGAATCTGATTCGGACTCTTCCATTGACATTCCGGGAACATAGGCCTTAACAAAGGCCTGCATGCTCCTGGAATCGCTTTGCACGGTCATTTCCCGAGTCAGTCTAGGCGCAGCCCCACGGACATTGGGGATGCTCTGCTCGATATTCTCTGCATCCTGGAGCGATAAGGGGACCGCAGGCGGGGCTAGATCGTTATTCGCCAAGGTTGTCGGCATGAGAACGATATGATTTGCGTCCATTTGGTTGACTATCCGCATGCCTTCTTGTGCGATCCCCTCCAAAACTGCGCCCAGGGTCACGACCCACCAAACTGCAAGCGCCACACTGCCAAGGCTAAGGAACGCACGCAGCCGTCCCTGCCGAAAAAAGCCCCTACGAAGCGTTGTGAAGCCCAGGGAAAGGCCGCCGATCAGTCCGGCATTGGACTTTCTCTTTCCCTTTCTGCCTGCAGCAACCGTTGAATATACGGCTACGGGTTCGGCCGCGACCCTTCGCGTTACATCCTTGAGAACTCGACCATCGCGCAGTTCGATTTGCCGATCCGTACGCTTTGCCACATCCGGGCTGTGCGACACGACCACTACCGTTTGTCCCCTTTGAGCCAGCGCTTCAAGATGATCCAGAATTCTCTTGCCATTGTGTTGATCCAGGGCGCCGGTCGGCTCGTCAGCCAGGATCACACGCCCGCCGTTCATCAGGGCGCGGGCAATGGAGGCCCGTTGCTGCTCACCGCCGGACAATTCCGCCGGCCGATGCCGAGCGCGCTCTGCGAGTCCGACTTCGGCCAGCAATTCCTTCGCACGGCGTTGCCGGTGGGCGCGACTCAACCCGCCATAGACGCCTGGAAGCTCCACGTTTCCCAGCGTAGTGACGGAGTCCAGCAGGTTGTAGGACTGAAAGACAAAGCCGAAGGCCTCCCGGCGCAGCCAGGCCAAGGCATCGGGCTTGAGGCGAGAGACTTCCCGGCCAACAAAGCGATAGGAGCCACTCGTCGGTCGATCCAGACACCCCAGAATGCTCAAGAGCGTGGACTTGCCGGAACCGGATGGCCCGGTGATGCAGACGAATTCACCGGCTCCGATCGTTAGCGAAATACCACTTAGTGCTGCAATACCTGCTTTCCCGGTTTGTCCGTACTGGCGGCCCACACCGCTCAGCTCGATCAGTGGCGTGCTTTTGGAAGCTTCATTCATTGTTTTCGATTAGACCTCTTATTCGGTGCAACTATTCAGTTGCCGTCCAACTTTAGCCCAATCAACGTTTCTGGAACTTACCTGATGCGCCCAGCCTGCCCAGCGCCACTCGGCAAGAGATCGTAGAAAAAGAAACCGTCCCGTTGCACTATCTTGCCCCCCGCGATCTCTATCGGGCGGGAGAATATCGGGCCGTCAAAAACAAATGTGTGAAATTCTCCGTTCTCCCCGCAACGATCGACTCCTGCCGGAAGGTCGTCAAGAAACTCCGCGTCGAATGGACGCCCCGTGAAGGACCCATCCAGCACCCCGGAGTCAACGCAGACGGTCAACGCGCGATATCCTTCGTCCATGAATTTCCGGGCCAGCGGTCCAGTCGCCTTCTTCCAGAGAGGAAAGAGGCAGCTCAAGCCCAAGGCTTCAAGCTGGCGTTCCCTATAGGCCCGCAGATCTTCGAGAAAAATATCGCCGAAGCCAATCCGGCGGATTCCCTTGTCGCGGATTCGGCAGAATGCCATTCCCATTTCCCGTTCGTAGATGGCATTTGACGACTGCGGCGGCACCACAACTTCCGTAACCGGAAGCCCCAGGCTCTCGGCCTGGCTGCGCAGCAGTTCACGGCGGACGCCATGCATGCTCACCCGTTCATAGGCGTCAGTTACCGTCGTCACCAGTTCCGTCACGCGGTACTCCCCCCGCCTCTGGATTTCCGAAAGGGCCATGACGCTGTCCTTCCCGCCGCTGAAGCAAAAGGCAATCGGTTCGCTGAGGGTCTCCACAGAAAACGGGATTCGGACTACGGGTGAACGATCAAGCTTCATCCAGTGATGAGTCGCCTGTTCGACGAGTTCGGCGACAGTAACGACATGCTGCGATCTGTCAGATCCAACTTGTTCACGTTCGGCTGGAAGGATGACTTAGGGGCTATGTGCGTTGGAAACGATAGACGAACGCCGGGGGAAAATTCAACGCGGCGACTCCGAGAGAGGATGACTTAAGTCCGAGGCCGTCGAGCATGCGCCTGCCTACGGGGCAAACGCCGCCGTAGGTAAACTGATGAAAAGCTCCGCCCTCATTGAGCAGCTTGAAGCCCGCAGCCAGCAGCCCGCGCTTTCTGGCATCCGAAAACAGCAGCAGCGGCAAGCCGCTGATGATGAAATCGACGCGGCCCATCAGATCCTCCAGATGCTCGCCGAGCAATGTGGCGTCACCATGCACTGTGCGCGCGCCGGGGAAGCGCTCCTTGAGGATTTCCACGAACCTCTCGTCACTCTCCACCAGGCAGAGGTCCTTTTCAGATACGCCCGTATTGAGGATCGCCCGGGTGAGCGCACCTGTTCCTGCTCCCACCTCGACAACGCGCGCGCCGGCCCCGCAGCCGCGAGCCATGAGCCGGCCTAGTGATGGACCGCTCGGCACAACGGCGCCGACGGCGCGCGGATCGCTGACCAGGGTGCGGAAAAACCCGCCAAGCTGTCCGTTCCCATTCGATTGGAATTCGTCGCTGGCCATGGCAACCGTTAGTGAGGCACCAGCAGATCACCAATATCTTCAAAGCCCAGGCGCAAACCAAACGTTTCGCCGACCCTGAACTTGATCGGGCGGTGCATCGCATCCACCCAGAGATTCGAGTGCGTTTCGTAATCCTCGCCGACTCCGTCCAGCGAACCTTTCTCGTCAAAAACGAAATGACGAATGGTAAGTTCCGATCCATCAGCGCGGGCAACCGAGAAATCCCGCACATGAGTAAAGCTGACGACGACATCGAATGACCTCATGTCCTGGTTCAGCACGAAGGCCATCCAGCGAAAATCCTGCACTCCTGCCCTGCCGCTGTCATAGCGCCGTGACATCGTGAATTGGGGTATGGCGCCCGGCATCATGTCAATCAAACAACCCGGCGGGCACTCTCCCCTGTGCGTCACCCGTTCGCCGGACTCGTACGCAACGGACATGGTGGCTGCATCCCCGTCTCGTGCCAAGGTCACCTCGAACGCACGCTCATCGGCATGCTTTCCCCAACCAGTGGCGCTAGTGGCTTGTTCGTCGGCGTCATAGTCCCAGCGCGCCTGGATATCAAAACTGTTATCGGCCGCGGTCACAACGCTGACGATCGTGCGGCCACCATCCGCGCGGTGGATTACGTTGAATTCCTCACTACTGATGACCTGACCCAGGCGGGACACATTCATTACGCCGCTGTCGACCACCTCGTCTCCGGGGGACGGCAGGTACAAGCGGGGATCAACGATATCGGCACGCGCGCTTGCCGTTACCAAGGCGCTGGCCGCGAGAAATCCCAACAGCTTTTTCATTCTTGTATCGCCAGCGAGGTTACGGGGAGTATCAATCAGCAGCCGACTTGTACGCAGGGTCGGTACCGAGATAAATTCCATGTGCCCATTTTCTGAATCGCCCCCTTTTTCGACAAGTTGACTCTTGCGAAACAACCCATTGATTTATTGAATAATGCCAGTTAATAAGTATGGGTCGTGCAGGAATCGAACCTGCGACCAACTGGTTAAAAGCCAGATGCTCTACCAACTGAGCTAACGACCCGTGGGCGGCAATTGTAACGGTGGATCCTCTTGCAGAAACTGCAAAGCGTCGCGCCAGGCCCCGACCTCGTAGGTGATGGCGTTCAGCACCGTGAAGGTCTTGTTGATCGCCTTTTCGCTTACCGCGCATTCGACCAGGACCGAGGCGCTGTCCTCCCGGCAGATCATGTAAGGCCCGCCGGGCGGGATGGGTTCGATTTGCATGAACAGGATGCCGTATTCGCCGCCGGGCCGATTCCACAATCCGGGAGTGCGCGAAATGGTGTATTGGATTCCGGATGCGCGCAGCGCAGCTTCGCCCTTGGCCTTGGCGTCCATCGAGGGACGGAGTGACTCGGGCATCTCGCTTGCAGGCGACCGGCCGGCAGACGAAAGCAGGACGAAGCGCCTTACGCCGGTCTGTCTGGCCACAGCCGCCGTATCGGCAACGCCCGTGTGATACACGTCGTAGAGGGCGCTGACTTCGACTTCGGAGAAGGTCACGCCCACTGCATACACCAGCGCATCCACGTCCTTTAGCGCCGGGCGGACCGTTTCCGGTTTGCGCACATCGGCGCTGATCCAGGTCACGCCGTCCTGCGGGGGCTGCTGGCCAGCGCTCCTGGAAATACCACGCACCATATGCCCGCGCGCAGTGAGATCTTCGACAACATGCTTGCCGGTGCGCCCTGTGGCGCCCAATACCGCAATGGTGAGCGGCTTCTCTTCTGCGGCGCGCGCCAAGCCGGCAGCGCCGGAGAGTCTGGCGCCGAGGAGGCCGGACGAACCCAGGGCCAGACCGCTCATGATGAGGGCGCGGCGTGTGGTCATGGCAATCGCTCCTGCGGTTCTAGCGGGTGCGTGCCTCGATCTGGGCCAGGCGTATCGTCGCCAGGTTGGCGGCGTCGACGCCGGCAAAGTCTTGTCGCACGCGTTCCAGGGTGCGTTGCGCTGCGGCGGTGTCGCCCAGTTCATCCTGCGTGTAGCCCAGTTTGAGCAGCGCGTCCGGGAGTTTGTTGGAATCGGGATAATTCGACACCACGTTGGCAAACTCGGCGCCGGCTTCGGCGTAGAGGCCCTGCACATAGTAGGTCTCGCCCAGCCAGTAGCGGGCATTGGCTGCCAGGGGCCCCGGAGATTCGGCCTGAACATACCGTTCAAACTCGGCTGCGGCGGCCTCGTATTGACCCTGGCCCAGCAGGCTACGCGCCTGGTCATAGTTTTCCTGGCTGCCGGCGGCAATCCCGGGTTCACCGGCATCCTGCGGTTGCGAGCCTGGAACCGCAGCTGCGTCCTGATTGGCGGCGTCTACCGTATCGCCGGGCGGCGCAGCCGTGTCCTGGGGTCCGATCGGCGCAGCTGCCAGCGCACCGGCCTCAATCGCGGCCAGGCGTTCTTCCAGGGCGGCAAACTGACTTCTCCGCAATTCCGCGTTTCGCCGCAGGTCTTCGTCCAGCCGTTCCACCGCATCGCGCAGGGCCTGAATCTCGCGCCGCAACTCATCCTGCGCATTGATGAGCGCCACGACGTTATCGGCGCGAATCTGCTGTTCCAGCACGCCGACCCGCGTCTGAAGCTCGTCCAGCACCTCGCGGTCACGCCGTCGCTGCGCTTCGGCCGGCGCCGCCAGCGCGACGCCAAGCGCCAGCGCTACCGCCAGGGCCGGCCAGTTTGTCTTAGTCATATACCAACTCCACCCGGCGGTTCCTCGACCAGGCGACCTCGTTTGCGCCGCCGGCCGCCGGTTTTTCCTCTCCAAAGCTTACCGCGGACCATTGCCAGGCCTCCGCACCCAGTGCGGTCAGCGCCTGCCCCACCGCATTGGCCCGCCGGGATCCCAGGGCCAGGTTGTATTCCGGCGTCCCGCGCTCGTCGGCGTGCCCTTGCAGCACCAGCTTGCGGTCCTGGTTCGCCGCCAGCCAGGCGCCATGAGCCTGAAGCACTTCCCCGTACTCGGCGCGTATGGCGCTGCGGTCGTAGTCAAAATAGATCACCAGCGTGCCGGAGGGGCCACCGATCCATTCGCCGGAAGCGCCTCGTCCGGGCTCCCTGGGCACCTGGGCGCCGGGCCGATTGATCTCCGTGCCGGAGGTGGTGGCCCCTCCGCCGGCACCTGCGGCTGCTGCGGCTCCGCCTGCGGTTGCGGATGAGCCGCCTCCGTCATCCACGGTCGGCTGCGGCTGTGCAGTGCTTGAGGAACTTTCGCAGCCTGCCAGCGTCACCGCCAGCAGAACCAATACACAAGCACTCGTGTTGCTGAAGAATTTCATGGTGTTCACCTTGAATGGTTGAAATGGCTAATTGGTTTCATACGGCCCCCAGGCGGGCTCGCGCAGGATTCCGTCGGGAGCGCGCAGCAAGCGCACGACCCCGCTGTCGATGAAATAAACGCCCAGCCCTCGCCCGGTGGTGTTCCCGGCGCCGAAGATCAACGCCCGGCCGTTGGGAGCAAAACTCGGCGATTCGTCCAGCGGCCCGTCGGTGAGCAGCCGCAGCGATTCGTCGCGGACGTCAAGCAGGCCGATCCGGAAACGTCCGTCCTGCTGATGCACCACCGCAAGCTCGTTACCGGAGGGCTGCACCCGCGGCCGCGCGTTGTAGTTGCCGGTAAAGCTCACCCGCCGCGCACGCCCGCCGCCGGTCGGAATGACATATACCTGCGGGCCGATCCCGCGGTCCGAAGTGAAATACACCTGGTCGCCGTCGGCGGAGAATTCCGGCTCCGTGTCGGTTGCGGAATGCCGTGTCAAACGCCGCGGCTGGCCGCCATTGAGCGGGTAGATGTGGATGTCGCTGTTGGTGCCTTCGATTCGGGCCACGGCCAGCGATTGGCTGTCGGGCGACCAGGCGGGGGCGCTGCTGGTGGTCCTTTCCGGCGTCAGTGGCCGGCGTTGACCGCTCGCGACCTCCTGCACGAACACCTCAGCATAGCCCGCCTCAAACGACACATAGGCAAGCTGCGAACCATTCGGCGACCAGCTCGGCGACATGATGGATTCCGTCGAACGCAGCACGACGATCGGGTTGAAGCCGTCGGCGTCGGCCACCACCAGCCGGAATTCCTCCCGCTCGGGGGTTACCTGGACGTAGGCCAGGCGAGTGGAAAAAGCGCCGGGCGCACCCGTAAGTTGCTCATACACCAGGTCTGCAATCCGGTGCGCCGTGGCCCGCAGGCCGGCGCGCGTGGTCTGTAGCCGGTAGACCAGCAGCGACTTGCCGGCATACACGTCCACCAGTTCGAACTCGACCGCAATTTCGTTTTCGCTGCCGGTCACCGTCCCCATCAGTACGGCCTCCACATCCATGATGCGCCAGTTGGTCAGGCGCATGTCGGTGAAACGGGTTGGGCGGGTGATCATCAGTTCGCGTCCCAGGGGTTCGAACTGGCCGGTCCTCTCAAGGTCCTGCTCCACGATCCGGGCGAGGTCTTCGGGTAGCCCAAGGGGAATGCGCCATTCGAGAGGAACGATGGCAATCGGAATCGCCCGCTGGGTGGACCGTGTGATGACCACGTCGAGTTGGGCGGCCGCGGCCAAGGGCAGCAGCGCAAGGAAAACGAGGCAAACCGTGCGCAGTCTCATCAGTTCGGCTCCGCGGGTGGGTAGCGCAGGCGGAGTTGGCGTTCAAAAAGCTCCGGCACAGGGGGCGCCGGCAGGGGTGAGGACTTCTGAATCGCCGTTTCGATGGAACGGCGGTCGATTTCCGTGCCGTTGAATTGCTCGAAACGGATAGCCGCAACTTCATTGCCGGGCAATACGTCCAGCAGCACCACCCACTTCAGGTCTTCCCGGGTGTCAGCCGGGCGCTGCCAGTAGCTTTCAATTCGCTGCCGGATCCGCGCCTTGTACTGGTCAAGCAGGCCGGACTCTATTGCCTTGCGGCGGCGCTCTTCCGCCATATCCTTTTTTATCTGCTCCGCCAACTCGGCTTCGCGTTTCCTGCGTTCGGTCTCTGCCAGCCGGCGCTCGGCCTCCTCCGCTTCCTCCGACAACTTGAGGGCCTCTTCCTCAGCCTTCTTGCGTTCGGCCTCCGCGTCCCTGGCGCGATCCTCTTCCTCCTTGCGCTCCCGCTCGATCCGCGCCAGCTCTTCACGTTCCTGCTCCTGGCGCTGTTGCATTTCGCTGAGCTGGCGGTTCGCCTGGGTTTGCTGCTCATCCAGCGTCCGGCGGGCCTCTTCGGTCTGAGTACTCAGGGAGCTGAGTTCCTGTTCCCTGCGTTTTTGCTGTTCCTGCTGCTCTTCGATCTGTTTGCGCAGGCTCTCGACCTCCTCCTCGCGTTCGATCACGGCGGCGCGTTCCAGGTTGTCCAGCCGCTCGATCTCACGCTTGACCGCCTCGTCATCCAGCACCACCCCGTCGATGGCGATGGTTCCGAACGCCGGTTCGCTTGGCTGGGTTCGCCCGGCGAAGCCGATCAGCATGAAAGCCACTACCGCCGCGTGCCCCAGAATCGAATAAGTACAGGGTCGCAACATGGGGACCGGAGGCGCATGCGGATTGGAGCCGGGCGTCCTCGGATGGGCGCCCATCCGCAACACCTCGATTGCACGGTCAACCAGCGCCTTGAGGCGGTCCATCATTCCTCCATCGGAAGCGGCCGGGTCACCAGGCCCACCTTGTCGGCGCCGGCCCGAACCAGCAGCCCCATGACGGTTACTACGTCGCCGTAGGGCAATTGCTCACTGGCGCGGACCAGCACCGGCGTTTCCGGTTTGCGCTGCAGCACGGCGGCGGTGCGCGCCACCACGACCGGGGACTCCAGCGCCTCCTCCGGATCCTCGCCGATGTTCAGATACATCTTTCCTTCCGCGTCCACGGTAAGGACCAGCGGTCTGTTTTCACGTATAAGCTCCTGCGGCAGCGGCTCGGCGGCCAGCCGCGGCAGGTCCACGCGGATTCCCTGGGTGAGCAGGGGCGCGGTAATCATGAAGATCACCAGCAGCACCAGCATGACGTCGATGTAGGGAACGACGTTGATTTCGTTGACGAGCCGGCGCCGCATGGTACTAGTCGCCCAGCTCGAAATCGGTGTGGGCGTGCTCGCTCAGCAGCGTCACGCATTCTTCCCGGTAGGCCTGATAACGGATTTCCAGGTTGCCCACGCGATGGGCGTATCGGTTGTAGGCGATGACCGCAGGGATCGCGGCGAACAGACCCATGGCGGTGGCGATCAGTGCCTCTGCTATACCCGGCGCCACCAGGGAAAGCGTTGCCGAATCGACGTTGCCCAACGCCCGAAACGAATTCATGATGCCCCACACGGTGCCGAACAGCCCCACGTAGGGACTCACGGAGCCGATGGTGGCAAGCCAGGGAAGTCCTCGCTCCAGGCGTTCCAGTTCGTTCATCTGCGCCAGGCGCATCTCGCGGCGGCCCACTTCCACCAGCCGCTCGGGGTCGGTCTTTCCGCGCGCGGCCTGGCGGTGAAACTCACGCATGCCGGCCTCAAACACCCAGGCCATGCCGGTCGAGCTGCGGCTCTTGTTGCGCGACAAGGCAACGAACAGCGACTCCAGGCTGTCGCGCTGCTTGAATGCCTGCTCGAAATCGCCCAGGTCCCGCTCGGCCCCGCTCAGCACCGAGCGCCTTTGAATAATGATTACCCAGGACAGGATGGATGCCGCCAGCAGCAGCGCCATGATGAGCTGCACAAGCAGCGTGGCGCTGAGGATCAGGTCCCAGAAATCCATATTTACGTTGACTTCACCCATTTCTTCGTCTCACCCAATACATATACAGATGCATGAACCGTCCCTCAGGTTTCCAAGCCTTCCAGGGGCGGATTATCGCCCCGAATTCCGGGGCCCTTGAGCCCCAACGCCGAATACGCCGCCGGCCCGGCCATCCGGCCGCGCGCCGTGCGCAGGACAAAACCGGCGCGCACCAGAAACGGCTCGTACACGTCCTCGATCGTGCCGCGGTCCTCGCCGATTGCGGCCGCCAGCGCCTCAACGCCCGCCGGCCCGCCGTTGAAGCGCTCAATCAGCACGCCCAGAAGCCGGCGGTCCATGCGATCGAGACCGTTGGCGTGCACGTTGTAGAGTTCCATCGCCGCCGCCGCCGTCTTGCCGCTGACGCTTCCGTCGGCCCGGATTTCCGCGTAGTCACGCGCGCGCCGCAGCAGCCGGTTGGCTACCCGCGGCGTGCCCCGGGCCCGGCCGGCGAGTTCCGACGCGCCCCTGGACGTGCAGGGAATGCCCATGATGCCCGCCGAACGACGAACGATACGTTGCAGTTCCTCCTTGGAGTACAACTCGAGCCGCTCCTGTATCCCGAACCGGTCGCGCATCGGTGACGACAGCAGACCGGCGCGGGTCGTGGCGCCCACCAGCGTGAAGGGCTTGAGCTCAAGGCGCATGGTGTGCGCGGCGGGGCCTTCACCGATCACGATGTCCAGCCGGAAATCCTCCATCGCCGGGTAGAGCAACTCCTGAACGACCGGATTCAACCGATGCACCTCGTCCACGAACAATACGTCTTTGGGTCTGAGTTGTGTCAGCAAGGCAGCGAGGTCGCCGGGCCTTTCCAGCACCGGCCCGGAGGTATGCCTCAATCCCACGCCCAGCTCGCGCGCGACCACCTGCGCCAGCGTGGTCTTGCCAAGTCCAGGAGGGCCGTAAAGGAGTGTGTGATCCATTGCCTCGCCGCGCTTTGCCGCGGCCGCCACGCTGATCTGGATACGTTCCTTGACCTGCCGCTGACCCAGGAATTCCGACATCCGTTGCGGTCGGACCGTGTTCTCCACCTCCTGCTCGTCCGGGCGAGGCTGGGTCGAGAGAATTCGCTCGCTGTCCGTGGTGTCACTCATGACGTCCCACCTCCGCCGGCGAGCGCCTCGCGCACCAGTTCCTCTACCTCGCGGCCGGCGGGATCGCCAACCTGTTTCAGCATCCGCCCAGCCTCAACGGGGGTGTAACCCAGCCCGGTGAGGGCCTTGAGCGCCAGGTTTGCCGCGCTCGGTTCGCCGCTGGCGGGCACCATCTCCAGCCGGCCCCGCATCTCCACGATCAGGCGGCTGGCGGTCTTGGGACCGATACCCGGCAGGCGTGTCAAGGCTTTCACGTCCCCGGCCTGCACCTGCTCGGAAAACTCGGCAATCCCGCTCTGCGAAACGATATTCAGCGCCAGCTTGGGACCGATGCCGGGCACCCGGACCAATTCCCGAAACCAGGCGCGATCCGGAGCTCGCTTGAAGCCATACAGGGTCAATTCGTCTTCTCGCTGGACCAGTTCGGTGGTCACGCTCAGTTCCCTGCCGATGGCGGGCAATTCCGACAGGTCGCTCAGTGGCATCTGCAACTCGAAGCCCACGCCATGCACGTCCAGCAGGATGACCGGCGGATCGACGGCCAGCAGCTTGCCCCGCAGCGAGCCGATCATGAAGCCGCCTTGGCGGTCTGGCCGTGCGCCAAACCGGTTGTCAGAGCCATGCGCCGGTGGTGCGCATGGCAGATGCCGAGCGCCAGGCCGTCCGCCTCATCTTCGGCGAGCTTGCCGTCGTAATTCAGCAGACGGGCGACCATCGTCTTTACCTGGTCCTTACCGGCGCCTCCGTAGCCGCATATAGCCTGCTTTACGCGCCTGGGGGAATACTCGGCGATCTCGCCTATCCCGGCCATCTGCAGCGCGCACAGCGCGGCACCGCGTGCCTGACCGAGTTTGAGCGCGCTCTGGGCGTTCTTGTGCATGAAAACGGTCTCGAGCGCCGCCTCCTCCACCTGCTGCCGGCGCGCGATCTCGCCCAGCTCGGTAAAGATCCGGACCAGGCGCTCCGCCATCGGCTCGCTCCCGCGAAGAACGATGCGCCCGCTTTCCTCGTGGCGGCTTTCCACGCCATCGCTGGTGATAATGCCCCAGCCGGTGAATCGGGAACCGGGATCCACACCCATGATCCGGACCGGGGCGTTCATTCTTCAGTCAGCCGCCATCGACCGGCTGCAGGTCGGCGTTGGTCCACACGTCCTGCACGTCATCGAGGTCCTGCAGGTATTCCAGCAGCCTGAGCGCCTGCTCCGAACGTTTCGTGTCCAGTGGCGCATCCATCGAGGCCCTCATGGTCACCTCCGCATTCTCCGGGGGCAGTTCCGCGGCCCGCAGGGCCTCCAGCACGGAAGAAAAATCACGCGGATCGGCCAGCACTTCCACGCTGCCGTCGTCGTCGCTCACCACGTCCTCGGCGCCCCCTTCAATCGCCGCATCGATGATTGCCGCCTCATCGGCGCCGGGTGAATACGTGAACACAGCGACTTCGTTGAACAGGTATGCCACTGCTCCGTCAGCGCCCAGGTTGCCGCCGTGGCGGCTGAAAGCATGCCGCACCTCGGCGACGGTGCGATTGCGGTTATCGGTCAGGCAGCGCAGCAGGATCGCTGCCCCGCCGGCGCTGTAGCCTTCGTAGGTCACCTCTTCCAGGTCCGCGCCTTCGCCACCGCTGGCGCCGCGGCTTATGGCGCGATTGATATTGTCCTTGGGAAGGCTCTGGGCCCGCGCTTTTTCGATCGCGAGCCGCAGTTGCGCGTTATTTACGGGGTCGGGGCCGCCCATACGCGCGGCGACGGCGATTTCGCGCGCCAGGCGTGTAAAGAGTCGACCGCGTTTGGCGTCCTGCCGGCTCTTGCGGTGCTGAATATTGGCCCACTTGGAGTGCCCCGCCATGGGACCCTCATGATACCAGCACCGCCGGGAGCGAGGCCGGGATTAGCGGTTGATAGCGTGGATTGCGCGCTTGTCCACCGAAAGCGCCGCTTCGTGCAAGGCTTCGCACAGCGTGGGGTGCCCGTGCACGGTCCGTTGCAGGTCCTCGGTGCTGGCCTCAAACTCCATTGCCAGCACCGCCTCCTGGATCAATTCGCCGGCCATCGGGCCGACGATATGAACTCCCAGGATTGCGTCCGTATCCGGATCGGAAATGAATTTCGCCAGGCCTGCCGCCTGCGCCATGGCCTTGGCGCGCCCGTTGGCTGCCATATTGAACGCGCCCACCTTGTAGGGCTGGCCTGCCTCCTGCAGCTGGTCTTCGGTCTGTCCCACCCAGGCGATTTCCGGGGAGGTATAGATCACCGACGGTATCGCTCCGTAATTCACTTCCGCGGAGCGCCCGGCAATGATCTCCGCCACCATCATGCCTTCCTCCGACCCCTTGTGGGCCAGCATCGGCCCGCGAACCAGGTCGCCGATCGCCCATACGCCATCTACGCTGGTCCGGCACTGCTCGTCCACCTGCACATGGCCCTTGTCCGTGAGCGCAACCCCTGCGCTTTCATCGATCAGCCCCTGGGTAGCGGGCACGCGCCCGACCGCGACCACCAACCGGTCCACTGTGATGTGGTGATCGCCTTCCCGGTCGCTGAACCGCACTTCTACCTGGTCGCCGACGCGGCGGGCGCTCTCCACCCGCGCACCGAGGCGCGTGTCGAGGCCCTGGCGCTTGAATTGCCGCTGGGCTTCGCGGGCCACCTGGCTGTCAGCCATGAATAGAAAACGTTCCATGGCTTCCAGGATGGTGACCTCCGAACCGAGCCGGTTCCAGACGCTGCCCAGCTCCAGGCCGATGACTCCGCCACCAATCACTCCGAGGCGCCGGGGCGGCTGGTCGAACTCCAGTGCGCCCTCCGAATCGACGATGTACTCGCCGTCGAACCCGGCGATGGGCAGTTCCACGGGCCTCGAGCCTGCGGCCAGAATGACGTGCTCGGCTTGCAGCACATACGGATCGCCGTCATGAGGTGTCACCTCCACCTGGCGGCCGGACAGCAAGCGTCCATGCCCGTTCACGCCGGCGATGCCATTGGCCCGAAAAAGCGAATTGATCCCGGAGGTCAACTGGCGAACGATCCGGTCCTTGCGATCCTGCATGGCGTCGAGGTCCAGCCGGGTCTCGGAAATGATGATGCCGTGACCAGAGAATTCGGACTGCGCCCGGTGGAACAGTTCGGAGGACTCCAGCAGCACCTTTGACGGGATACAACCCGCGTTCAGGCAGGTACCGCCCAGGGCCGGCTTGCCCTTGTCATCACGCCAGTCGTCCACGCAGGCAACCGACATGCCCAATTGCGAGGCACGAATGGCTCCCACGTAACCGGCAGGCCCACCACCGATTACTATTACATCATATTTATCAGTCATCTATATCTACTTTCTAAACTATGCATCAAGAATAATCCGGGTCGGATCTTCAATCGCCTGCTTTACCGTCGAGAGGAACAATACGGCTTCCCGGCCATCCACGATCCGATGGTCGTAGCTCAGTGCGAGATGCATCATCGGCCGCGCAACTATCTCTCCGTCGACCACGACGGCACGCTGCTCGATCCGGTGCATACCCAGGATGCCGCTTTGCGGCGGATTGAGAATCGGCGTCGACAGCAAGGACCCGAACACCCCGCCGTTGGTGATCGTAAAGGTCCCGCCGGTCAGTTCATCCAGCCCGATGGTGCCGCTGCGCGCCCGCGATGCGAACGTGCCGATGGCCTGCTCAATGTCGGCGAAGCTCATCCGGTCGGCATCGCGCAGCACGGGCACCAGCAGACCCCGATCAGTGGACACGGCAACGCCCACGTCGTAGTAGTCGTGGTAAACGATCTCGTCGCCTTCGACGCTGGCGTTCACCACCGGATAGCGCTTCAGCGCAGCGCAACTCGCTGCCACGAAGAAGCTCATGAAGCCCATCCGTACGCCATGCCGGGCCTCGAACGCCTCCCCATGACGGCGGCGCAGAGCAAGGATCGCGCTCATATCGACATCATTGAACGTTGTCAGCATGGCCGCTTCCCGTTGCGATTCCACCATCCGCTGGGCGATCCGGGCCCGCAGGCGGCTCATGGTCTCGCGCCGTTCCTGCCGTGCCGGACCTGACGGGGGCGCCTCCGCTCCAGCGCTGCCGATTTCATCAACTTCGGCAGCTTCCGGCTCCTCCACCCGGGCCGCGGTAACCGCCCCCGACGCGCTGCTCAGTAACGCCATCACGTCGCGCTTGAGCACCCGGCCGTTGCGGCCGCTACCCTTGATCGACGAAATATCGAGATCATGCTCTTCAAGGAGTCGCCGCACCGCGGGTGATATGGCCACCGCCTGCTGCGTGTTGCCCTTAGCGTTACCGGCGGTCTGCGCCTCACCTTCGACGGCTGATTCCGCCTGTGCCGTAGTCGCGGCCACCCCTTCCTGTGAAGACCCAATCAGCGCCAGCGGCTCACCGGCGTTCACCACCTTGCCGGTCTCCGCCAGGATCTTTTCCAGCACGCCGTCTACCGGCGCCGGCACTTCCAGCACGACCTTGTCGGTTTCCAGGTCAGCCAGGTTCTCATCCTGCGCCACGGTCTCGCCCGGAGACTTGTGCCACACCAGGACCTTGGCGTCGGCCACGGATTCCGGCAACTCAGGAGTACGGATTTCGATCGTAGTCATGCTCTAAGACACCCTTCTGTCACGATTCAGCACCTGCTCAACGACCGCATACTGCTGCAGCCGGTGAAGTTGAATGGACCCCGGGGCCGGTGAGGCCGCGCCCGCGCGCCCCATGTAGCTCAAATGCTGTTTCTCTCCCAAAGACCGGTCCAGCCTCGCCTTGACGTGGTACCAGGCCCCCTGGTTCTTCGGTTCTTCCTGCGCCCACACGATTTCTTCAATGCCTGCGTACTTCTCCAGCAACTCGCGGCACAGGTCGTGCGGAAACGGGTAGAGCTGCTCGAGGCGGGCAATGGCGACGTCGTCTACGTTGCCTTCGCGGCGGGTTTCCAGCAGATCGAAGTAGAGCTTTCCGGTGCAGAAGACCAGGCGCTTTACATTCTGCAACTCGTCCACCTCGTCGATCAACGGCTGGAAGCGACCCTCGCTCAGCGCGGAAACCGGTGTGAACGACAGCTTGTTGCGCAAGAGACTTTTCGGGGTCATGACCGCCAGGGGCAGCCGGGCCTGGTTGCACATTTGCCGGCGCAGCAGGTGAAACATCTGGCCCGGCGTCGAAGGCACGCACACGCGCATGTTCTTCTGCGCGCACAACTGCAGGAATCGCTCCAGGCGCGCCGAGGAATGTTCCGGTCCAGCCCCTTCCTGGCCGTGCGGCAGAAACAGCGTCATTCCCGACATCCGTCCCCACTTGGTATCGCCGGAGGCGATGAACTGGTCGATGACAACCTGTGCGCCGTTGCAGAAATCGCCGAACTGTCCTTCCCAGATCGTCAGGCAGTCCGGATCGGTGGTGGAGTAGCCGTATTCGAAGCCCATCACGGCCTCTTCACTGAGCAGCGAGTCGGTGATGGTGAAAGCACCGCGCATCGGCGCCACGTCATCCAGCGGCGAATAGGCGCGGCCGCTATGCTGGTCGATCAGGCTGGCATGGCGATGAAAAAAGGTGCCGCGGCGGCTGTCCTGTCCGGTAAACCGCACACGGTAGCCGTCACGCAACAGGCTGCCGTAGGCCATCAGCTCGGCGAATCCCCAATCCATGGGCAATTCACCCAGCGCCATCTGCAAACGGTCGGCCACCACCTTTTCCACCCGCGAATGAACGTTGACGCCCCTGGGCACGGTACCCAGCCGCTCGCCGAGATCCTTGACGAGTTCCGGCGATAGCGCCGTTTCGACTTCGGCTTGTGGATCGGCATTCCGGTAACTGTCCCAATCGACGGTGAATTCGTTGCCGACCATGCCGACGGTGGCTTCCGGCAGCGGATCACCTGCCTCCAGCCGCTTGCGGTAGTCGGCCTTTTGCGCGGCGACATCCTGCTCCGTTACCACGCCTTGATCACACAGGCGCCCGGCATACTGCTCAAGCGTGGTGGGATGCTTGCGTATCCTCTGGTACATCAGCGGCTGTGTTGCGGCCGGTTCGTCGGCCTCGTTATGCCCGTGGCGACGGTAGCAGACCAGGTCCACAAACACGTCCTTGCGAAAAGCCTGGCGGTATTCCAGCGCCAGGCGGGTGGCGAACACGCAGGCCTCCGGAGAATCGCCATTGACATGCAGTACCGGCGCTTCGATCATCTTCGCCACATCGCTGCAGTAGGGCGTGGAACGCGCATCCTGGGGATCGCTGGTGGTGAACCCGATCTGGTTGTTGATGATCAGGTGGACGGTCCCGCCGGTGGCGAAAGACCGCGCCTGAGAGAGTTGCAGGGTTTCGGCCACCACGCCCTGCCCCGCCACCGCGGCGTCGCCGTGAATCAGGATCGGCAGGATCTCGTCGCCCTGGCTGTCCCTCCGGCGGTCCATGCGCGCCCGTACCGAGCCGAGTACCACCGGATTGACGATCTCAAGGTGCGAGGGGTTGAAGGCCAGCACCACGTGCACCAGTCCGCCCGGCGTGGTCACGTCGGAGGAAAAGCCCATGTGGTACTTGACGTCGCCGTACTTGCCGGACAGCGGTTCCGCCTCTCCGGCGAATTCCGCATACAGGTTCTGAGGCGCCTTGCCCAGCACGTTCACCAGCACATTGATGCGACCGCGATGGGCCATGCCCACGACGATTTCCTGAAGCCCCTTGGCTCCCGCCTGCTGGATCAGGTCGTAGAGCATCGGAATCAGGCTGTCGCCTCCTTCCAGGGAGAAGCGTTTCTGTCCCGCGTAGCGCGTGTGCAGATAGCGTTCCATGCCCTCCGCGGCGATCAGTTCCCGAAGAACCGCGCGCTTGTAGGCATCGGACGGTGGATCGCCGAGCATCGCCGCCTCTACACGGTCACGCAGCCATAGGCGCTCGCGGGCCCGGGACACATGCGCCATCTCCACGCCGATAGGCCCGCAATACACCTGCTCCAACTGCTCGCGGATCTTGCGCAAAGGCAAGGCTCGGCTCTCCCGGCCGCCGAACCGCCCTGTTTCGAAGATGGTATCCAGGTCCGCCTCGCTCAGTCCCGCGTACTCCAGCTTCGGCGCTGAGGCGCGCAGGTTGGGATTCTGTTGCAGGGGATCCACGCGCGCGGCGCGGTAGCCGCGCAGGCGATACAGCTGTATGAGACGAACCACCGCCCCCTGCCGCGATGCCCCGGGTCGAACCGCGGTTGTGGTGGCTGCCTGCCCGTTGCTGCGCGGCGCGGCGCGGCCATTGGGCAGGCGCGTGGGAAGCGGGCGTCCAGCCTCGATGCTCTCGAAAAGATTGCGCCAATGCGGGGCTACTTCCTCGGGATTGTGCCGCCAGGCAGAGTACAGTTCGGACACATAAGGTGCGTTACTCGCAAAAAGCGGAGATTCGCGGTAGGCGCGTTCGATAGAGCCGGTCATGGCATCGGTCATTGTATCGGTTCCGCCGCACCGCCACGCCGATTCCCGCAGTCAAAGGCAATCGGCATCGGAACCGTAACGCGAATGATTACGACTGGAATGCGCGTCTTAAAAAGCGCATGACTGCTACCGCTACGATGGAACGCCCAGCCGATAGGCGCTGGCCCTTGTCTGCTATATTGAGTGGATGCCGGGTGTGCCTGTGTTCAACATTGCGGACAAGCGCCTTGCGAAGCGCGTGCTGCACAAGGAAAAGGGCGCGTTTGACGAGTTTTACGAGGCGTATTTTCCCAGAATTTACCGCTTTTGCCTGTTCCGCGCACGAGGCAGCGATGCCGAGAGCCATGTTGAGGACATCGTGCAGGACACGATGATACGGGCGCTTCGGGGATTGGCCAGCTACCGCGGTGAGGCGTCGCTGCTGTCCTGGCTTTGCCAGATTTGTAACCATGAAATCGTCAGCTGGTATCGGCGCAACGGCAAGGCCAGCAAGGCGCTGCTAAGCATCGATTTGCCAAGCGTGCAGGCTGTTCTGGATCGCCGCGATATCGCTTCGCATCAAGAAGCCGTGGAAGCGGATTTGATTCGGCATTTGGTGCACCTTTCCCTGGAATGTCTCCCCCACGACTACGCGAGCGCACTGGAATTGAAGTACCTGGCGGGTTACAGCGTGCAAGAGATAGCGCGCAAGCTCGACCGGACCGTGCTCGCCACCCAATCACTGCTGGCGCGGGCGCGGGCGGCTTTCGCCCGCCGCTACCGCGATCTGAATTGGGAGATCGCGCATGAATGACGCCGGATTACGTAGCCTGCTGGAATCCGCCGGACCGCGTACCCAAGCGCCGCGCGAGGTGGAAGAGCGGGTATACGCCGCGATGCACAAGACGTGGCTGGAACTTCCCGATTCAACCAGCCTCTTCAACCGCAAGAGGGTTGCTGCGCTCGGCGGGCTGGCTCTTGCGTTGGCGTTGGCGTTGGCGGGCATTTTCGCCTGGCGCCTGCAAGGCCCGGCAGCGCCACTGGTGGCTAAAGTCGCCTATGCCACGGGCGGTTATGCAATCGCGCAGCCAGGACGCGGCATGCCGCAATTCCTGACCGCGGGCGCGACGCTGCAAACCTTTGAGGAGGGCCGAATGCTGGTGGAAATGGGCGAGCAACTTGCCTTGCGCATGGATGCCGACACCCGCATGGAATTGCAATCGGACACCCGCGTGATGCTGAGCGAAGGAAGGCTGTTCGTGGATTCCCGAAACCAGCGGATTGAGGTGCGAACGCCCAGCGGCCTGCGGGTGGAGAACCTGGGCACCCAGTTTGAAATTGAAGTTGGCGGCGAACAGGTGCGGGTGGCCGTCCGCGAGGGCGAGTTGCGTATGGATGCCGGCGGAATAGTGCTTTCCGCAGCTGCGCAGGGCGGCGCGGGTGCAATTCTGGCATTCGAGGGACTGGAACTGAGCTCAAAGGAAACACTATTGAGCACCGACGGGCATTGGGAATGGATTCATCTGTCGCAGCCTCCCTTTGCCCTGGAGTCGTCCAGCGTGCTCGACTTCCTCGACTGGGCCGCGCGCGAGTGCGGATTGGAGCTTGCCTTCCGCAGCGAGGCCGTGAAGCAGCGCGCTTCTGTAGTGACGCTGCATGGCCCGCCCATTCCCGCCACCCTTGTTAGCCGCGATCACATTGCTTCAATATTGCAAACTACCGCTTCATTGCGCATCGCGCCCTCGGAAAAGCACCAGCTGCTGATTGACTTTTGGCGTTAGCCTCCGCCTACCGGCTTACGCTAGTCCTGTTGCTGGCCCTAGCCGGGCTGGCGCAGGCTGCCGATGGGTCGGAGCCGGACATCGACCTTGAGGGGCGGCTGCTGCATTCGGTGCTGACTGATTATGAGGCGGCGGGATACCAATTCATCTATTCCAGAGAGCTGGTGCGCCCGCAAACGCGGTTAAATGCGGGTGGCGACGGCGCGGATGCGCTGGAAAGACTGCGGGCAAGCCTGCGGGACATCGGACTGGCGCTGCTGCCGGGCCATGCCGAGAACGTTTTCCGAATCACGCGAAGCGCGTTGGCCGCGCCTGCCGAGGAGCCGCAAGCACAGGACCGAACCATCCGCGGCCGAGTCACCGATGCAAGCACCGGACGATCTGTTCCGGGCGCCCGAGTGCAGGCCGGCATGGCCCGCGCAACCACTGATGCAGAGGGCCGTTTTGCGCTGGATCCGGGAACCGCGACCCGCATCCGGGTCACACATCCGAGCTACATCCGGCGAACCGTGCCGGTCGTGGACGCCGATCCGCAAGCCGGCCTGCGCATCGCCCTGGCGCCACGCATTGAGGAATTACTGGTCACGGGCGCGCGCAAGGCGCTCCGGAAGCAGAGTCAAGTGTCGCGCCATGTACTGGGCGCCGGCGAAATCGAAGCCATCCCGGCCTTTGGCGATGAGGCGCTACGGGCGACCATCAACCTGCCAGGCGTAAGCTCCATAGGAGTGGGCGCAATGCCCCATGTGCGCGGAGGCTTGCGCAACGAGACTTTGGTACTGTTCGATGGCGTCGTGCTGGTAGAGCCCGTTCACCTGGAGGACTTCCAGGGCGTGTTCTCCGTGCTGGATCCGCAAATTGTCCATGAAGTGAATCTGCATACCGGCGGCCTTCCGGCGCGCTACGGAAACAGAATGAGCGGCGTGATCGACATAGAACCCGCCGACATTCCGCCGGATGCGGGGGGCTCAATCACTTTTAGCTTGCTGAACACCGGAGTTTCCGCCCATGGCGGAGCAAAACGCGACGGCCCCCGCTGGCTGTTTTCCCTGCGGCGGGGCAATCTGGACGTGCTGACCCGGCGCATCAACCCGGATGTCGGTCTGCCCAACTACGCCGACGGATACGGGCGCCTGGAGTGGGAGCTGGATAGCGGCCGCCGGATCGCGCTGGCTGCGCTGGTCTATAACAACGACATTGAGTTCGTAGACTCGAATTCCGGCATTGGCGAGCAGGCCGATTCGCACTACTACAACACCCAGACCTGGCTGCGCTACGAGCGCGACTGGCCCTCCGGCATGGAGACCGAGTCGCTGCTGAGCGCCCGCGTTTACCGCAACCACCGATACGGAGAAGCGCATTTCGCCGATCCTTGGGACGGGGGCGGCACCGTGAATGACAGGCGCTTGTTTCACGATCTGAATTTGTCGCACCGCGTCGCGATGCAATGGGGCGGCGTGGCTGCGGAATGGGGCGTAAGCCTTGGCTATTCTCAGGGAGAATACGAATACTCCTCCAGCATTCGCAGCACCGTGCTGGCTGCGGCGCTTGGCGCCCCAAGGCATACGCAGCACACCATCCAAAGCAGTCCGCGGGGAATGAGGGGACATGCGTACGGCTCGGCGCGCTTCAAACCGCGCCCGCGGATTGCAGTCGATGCAGGCCTGCGTTGGGATTATCGGGGGTATACCGTCCAGAATCGCAAGCATCAATTCAATCCCAGGCTTTCGGTAGGCCTGGAGTTGGGGCCGAGGTCAATATTGCGGCTGGCGGCCGGCGTTTTGTCCCAGGCGCAGGAGATTCACGAGTTGCAGGTGGAAGACGGGCTGGACGAATTTCAGCGCCCGCAGCGAGCGCAACATTTCATGGCCAGCCTGAAGCAGCGCTACGGAATACTGGGATTGAGCGTGGAGCTTGCCGTCTACCGAAAGGACTTCCGGCGGATGGCCCTGCGCTACGAAAACCTGTTCAATCCCTTGGTGCTGCTGCCCGAAATCGCCGCCGACCGAATTGCGGTGGCGCCCACCAAGGCACGCGCCAGCGGCGTGGAGCTGACGCTGCAATACGATCCGGCCGCGCAATTGCAGGCCTGGCTCAGCCTGGCGCGATCGAGGGTGGAGGACCAGGTGGGCGGCCAATGGATCAAGCGCCGCTGGAATCAATCCTATGCGCTGGCGGCTGGCGCGATCTGGACTGGCGACTTGTGGTCCGCATCAGCAACGCTGCGCTTGCATCCGGGCTGGCACACCACTCGGCTGCCGGCTGCAATCGCGGCGGGGCAAACGCTGGATTTGCAATGGAACGCGCATCGATTGCGCCGCTACTTCTCCGTGGACATGCGGGTGAGCCGCACTTGGGATTGGGAATCCCATGCGTTGAGCGTGTTCATCGAAGCGGCCAACGTGTTGGACCGAAAGAACATTGGCGGCATTGATTACACGCTTTCGGCGAGCGACTACCTGGAAGCGTACGACGTCGCCTCTGAAGATGTAGCGGTGCTGCCCTACGCCCCGTCGATTGGGTTCCGCTGGCGCTTCAAGTGAAACCTGAAAACATGCGCCAGAAAACAGCGCAATTCCCCAGGACCGATTGATTTTCCTTCCTGAGAGCGTCTCAATTAACGTGGGGTGGTGCCTCGCACTCATCGTGGGCGCATTCTTCAAAGCAGACCATGGGTAGATGAAGTGACTGGTGAATCTTCGAAGCGCGCAGCCTCGGACCGCAGCCTGGCGGCGAGTTCGCTTGAGAATGCGTTCAAGGTGACGAGCTACTTTCCGACGCTAGTTTTCTCTTTGGATGTTCCCGACAGCGAACTTCTGAACGACCGCCTGATCGAGGCGATCTATGCCGAACGAGAACGTGACAAAGCAGGGGTGCGCAAGTCGAACTATGCGGAACTGGGAGGGTGGCACAGCCAGGTCAAGCTGCACAAGGACGCCCGGTTTACGGGATTGGTCGAATACGTCGATGCGGCGGCGGCCATGATGTGCCGCGAGCTCGGATATCACAGGTCCTATCGACTGAGAATCGGCACCATGTGGTCGATCGTCAATCCACCGGGCGGCTCTAACCGGCCCCATATTCATCCAGGCTGCATCTGGAGCGGCGTCTACTACGCCCAGTCCCCCAAGAATTCGGGGCAAATCGAGTTCATCGATCCGCGCACCCAGAACCTGATGAGTCCTGTCAAATACATCCCCAACACCAAGCGCCCACGAATCTGCTGGACGAAGGTCCAGTACAGACCTGTGGCCGGGAGAATGCTGATCTTCCCCAGTTGGCTGTACCACAGCGTGGCTCCGAACCGGTCCAGGGCAAATGGGAAGGACGCCGATCGGATAATCGTTAGCTTCAACCTGTCCCAAGGGAAGCGGAAATAGCTATATGCCACTCGAAGAATTCTCCTCCCACATTACCAAGCGAGGGACCCGCCATGAAGACCAATAAGCCTTCCATCCTTCAACAAATGGTCCTGTTCGTGGCTGCGATGCTGATCAGTGTGTCTCCGAGTCTTCTCGATGGAAAAGTCCTTTCAATCCTGGGCATCCAGGAAGCTCACGCTGACGAGGGAGTTGGCGATGACGAAGGCGATGACGACGACGAAAGCGATGGCGATGACGAAGGCGATGACGACGACGAAGGCGATGACGACGACGGCGACGGCGACGAGGGGGATGAAGGGGACGAAAACAACGAAGGCGATGAGGGCGACGAGAACGACGAAGGCGACGAAGGCGACGAGAGCGATGAGGGGGACGAGGGGGACGAGGGCGACGAGAACGACGAGGGCGATGAGGGCGACGAGAACAACGAAGGCGACGAAGGCGATGAGGGGGACGAAAACAACGATGGCGGCGAAGGCGATGAGGGGGACGAGAACGACGAGGGCGACGAGGGCGACGAGGGTAACGAGAACAACGAAGGCGATGAGGGGGACGAAAACAACGAAGGCAACGAAGGCGATGAGAACGACGAGGGCGATGAAGGGGACGAAAACAACGAAGGCGATGAGAGCGACGAGAACAACGAGGGTGATGAGAACGACGAGGGCGATGAGGGCGACGAGAACAACGACGGCGACGAAGGCGACGAAGGCGATGAGAACGACGAAGGCGACGAGGGGGACGAAAACAACGAAGGCGATGAAAACGACGAAGGCGACGAAGGCGATGAGAACGACGAGGGCGATGAGGGCGATGAGAACGACGAGGGCGATGAGGGCGACGAAAACAACGACGGCGACGAAGGCGACGAAGGCGATGAGAACGACGAAGGCGACGAGGGGGACGAAAACAACGAAGGCGATGAGAACGACGAGGGCGATGAAGGGGACGAAAACGACGAAGGCGATGAGGGCGACGAGGGCGACGAGGGCGACGGCGGGGGCATCGGCGCACTTTTCTCCGACGGTGACCTTGCAGCGGCTGTCAAGAAAGCTACGGGCACGTCAAGCTCTTCCGGCAACAGCACGAAGACGGCGGCGGAGACAGTCGCGATGCTGCAAACGCTCAATGCGTCACGTTCCGATGTGACCGATCTGAGCGGAATTGAGACCGCAACAAGCCTGAAATCATTGAAACTTGCCAGTAACGAGATTTCGGATATAACTCCGCTTTCCAAACTCAGTGTCCTGACCGAACTGACACTGAGCTCAAATCCCGATCTGGCAGACCTATCGCAACTGGCCGGACTGACAAGCCTGGAATCCTTGACGCTGGATCGAATCGGCGCTGCTGACTTGTCGCCCCTTTCCGGCCTGACCATGCTCAGCTACCTGAGCCTCACCTCGAATCGGCAGATTGTGGACATCTCTCCGCTCTCGGCATTGACCAACTTGAGATCGCTGAGGCTGGATTCCATTGGCGCGTCGGACATCACGCCGCTGACCAACCTGACCGGCCTGGAAAGCCTGACTCTATCGTCCAACCGTCAGATTCTGAATCTTTCAGCGCTCTCAGGGTTGGCCATGCTGAGAACGCTGAGGATCGATTTCGTGGGGATTCCGGACCCTTCCTTTCTTTCCGGACTCACCGAGCTACGCACCTTGTCGGCAAGCGGTAACGAGATCATCGACACTTCGCCCCTGCAATCTCTGACCAAGCTCTCGAACCTGAATCTCGGTCGAAACAAGATCACCGATGTCACACCTCTCTCCAGCCTGACCGAATTGCGGAGTCTGTCGCTTTACAGCAACCAGATTACGGATGTCACGGCGCTGGCGGGACTGCCCCTATTGACTACACTCAACCTCAACGGCAATGAACTCGCCGGTTTCCCGTCGACCGGATTCAGCGAACTCAAGAGTCTCCTCGCGGGCAACAGCAATCTGGCGGATATTGGCGCCCTGGGAAATCTGGCACAACTCACAACACTATTTCTCGACGGGAACGGCATCTCGAATCTGACGCCTCTCTCTTCGCTTACCAAGCTGACATCGCTATATCTACGACGGAATGAAATATCAGACCTGATGCCGCTGGCGGATCTGCCTGAACTCAAACGACTCGTGATGGACGGCAACAACATTTCCGATGTCTCGCCGCTGTCCGGCCTCACCCAACTGACCAACCTGCAAGTGAGGGAGAACGCAATCTCGGATGTCTCGATGCTTTCCACGCTGGAGAAACTCAATTCGCTCAGCCTCTATGGGAACAAGGTGTCGAACATTGGGTCCCTGATGGAGCTACCGGAACTGGAGTACCTGGATTTGCGGGAAAATCCGCTTGACGCGGCTTCTCGGGATTCGCTTATACCGGAACTGGAGGCAAGCGGCGTGCGCGTGCTGTTTTGATTGTGAAAATCCTCTTCGCGCATCTTCGTGCCGGCCTGACTTTCGGGACCAGGAATGCGATGGGCCAAGACGTGCCTGGATACTTGCCGGCGCCCCGGCGAGAAACGAGGCATAGCCGGAGACGAGACCGTAGCGATGCGCGAAAGCGAACTTTGGATCTTCGACAACAAGATCAGGCATTCGGCACACAATCCGTCTCTCGAGCCGCGAATTCACCTGATATTAGACCTGCTTCCCGACAGGGGAAGCGGATTTCTTGCTTACACTTTGGCGGATAACAGGAAGGACGCCTGACGTCACAAGACCGAGCCTCTAATAGATGCGGAAAATCGCGAGGACTTCGGCCTTTCAAGAAAAGTGCGCGGGCTTCAGTACCTTTATCGGCGCTGCAAGGGCGTGGAGTGTTGAACTCCTTTCGCGCGGGGCTCTCCAGAATCGCCAGCGCGGCAAAGGACGGGGCCGTCGCAAGCAAAACCAGATCAATTGGGAGCTCATTTCGGGTTTCGTGACGAAAAACGCTGCAAAATGCTCCGCGTTCCAGATTCCCTTATTCCTCACGCCCCAGGAAATCATGACTTTCCCATGACAACAGCACCGTTATTCGGCTCTGGACATAGTCACGGTGAGAGAATACGCACCCCATGAATCAACGCGGAATCAGCATCGTGGCGCCGGCCTACGAGGAGGCGGACAATCTGCCCAGGCTGGTGCGCGGCGTGGCCAACGCCTTCATTGCTCTTGACGCCTGGGAGTTGATCGTCGTCGATGACGGAAGCCGGGACCACAGCGCCGACGTGCTTGCTGATCTGCAAGGCGGGCACGCCAAGCTGAGGGTGGTTCGGCACTTGAGCCGGAGGGGGCAGAGCGCCGCCATGTGCACGGGCGCGGAAGCTGCGCGGTTTGCCTGGCTCGGCTTCCTTGATGCCGACGGGCAGAACGATCCCACCGACCTGGCCCAGCTTTATTCCGAATTGCTGAAGGCGGGCGACGGAGCGCCTGGCATGATCATGGGCCACCGGCTACGGCGCAAGGACAGCTGGTTGACGCGGGCCTCTTCGCGCATTGCCAATACCGTGCGGGGCGCCATTTTGCGGGATCGCACGCCGGATACCGGCTGTAGCCTGAAAGTTCTGGCCCGCGACGATTTCCTGGCGCTGCCGCGGTTCGACCACATGCACCGGTTCCTGCCCGCCCTCCTGCTGCGCCAGGACCTTCAAACCATTTCCCGCCCCGTTGCGCACTATCCCCGCCGCGCCGGGCGGTCAAAATACGGATTGGGAAACAGGTTGTGGGTCGGTATTGCCGACCTGCTTGGCGTTTGGTGGCTCTGCCGCCGGCGATTCAATCCCGGGACATCCGAGGAGATACGACACGATGAGTGAAATGATCGAGCAATGGCTCGCCCTTCCGGCCGGCGACCTGGTCTGGCTGGCGGTAGGCTTCGGCGGCCAGGCCATATTCGCCTCCCGGTTCCTCTACCAGTGGATCGCCAGCGAGCGGGCCGGCCGCAGCCATATCCCCCGGGCGTTCTGGTACCTGAGTCTGGCAGGAGGCCTGACGCTGCTGAGCTATGCCATTCATCGCGGTGACCCGGTGTTCATTCTGGGACAGATGACCGGATCCGTGATCTACATCCGCAACCTGGTGCTACTCCACAAGCGGGGCCAGCTCGAGTCCGCCGGCCATTGATGCGCGGCGCCTGTAAAGGGGGCAATCTGCCTTCCGTGGCGTGATCAGAAAAAAAGAAATCTGGCTTGCCGCCGCGGCCCTGCTTACCCTGGCGGCCGGCCTGGGCCTTCGCGATCCCTGGGCGCCCGACGAACCCCGCTACGCGCTGATCGCCGCCGAAATGCTGGAATCCGGCGAGTGGGCGGTCACACGATTGGGCGGCGTCATTTACGCACAGAAGCCCCCGGTGTATTTCTGGATCCTGGCGGTGGCCGAATGGCTGGGCGGACTCCGTCTTGGATTCCTGCTGCCGTCGCTTGCAGCCGGAATCGGCAGTCTGGCGCTTGTGTGGGACCTGGCGCGGCGTTTTTGGTCGCGAGAGACCGCCTGGTGGGCGGCTTTGGGATTGTTGGCCTGCGTACAGTTCACGATGCAGGCCCGCAGCGCGCAGATCGACGCCATGCTGTGCTTTCTCACCACCCTCAGCCTTTACGGCCTTCTGCGGCACTTGCTGCTGGGGCCGGAATGGCGCTGGTTTACGCTCGGATGCCTGGCGGCCGGGTTGGGCGTAATGACCAAGGGCGTGGGCTTTCTGCCTCTGCTCATATTCCTTCCCTGGGCGGGTCTCCGCCGGGTCCGCTGGCCTCTGCCCCGGCTCGGCGGGCAGGCACGCTGGCTGCTCGGACCTCTGGCTTTTTTCGCACCCTTGGCGCTATGGCTGGCGCCCCTGATGATCCGGGCCGGCACGGATCCCGAAATTGCGGGCTATCTCGACAACCTGCTGTTTCGCCAGACGATCACCCGATACGCCGATCCCTGGCACCACTTCCAGCCGTTCTGGTACTTCTTCGTCGAAGTCATACCCTGGGCCTGGTTGCCGCTGATCCTGCTGTTCCCCTGGCTCGTGGTTCGCTGGGCGAGGCGCTGGAAGCAACGAGACGCAACTACAGTACTTCTCTCCAGCTGGATCGCACTGGTGCTTGTTTTTTTCTCCGCCAGCTCCGCAAAGCGTGGCGTCTACCTGCTGCCTGCCGCCCCGGCGCTCGCGCTGCTGGCCGCGCCGCATCTTCAGGATCTCACCGCGCGCCTGTCCTGCCGCCGCGCGCTGCGGATTGCGCTGCTATTGTTTTCGCTTGTTCTCGTGGCCGGCTGCGGTTGGCTGCTGTTCGTAGACGTGGAACGGCTGTCGGAACTCATGACCACCTATGAGACCGGCGCAGCTCCGCTGTGGATGCTGTTCTTCGCGGCGCTGGCCGCCGCCCTCCTGGCGCTTGCCGTGCCCACGAGCCGCGCTGCTCAACTGTTCGCAGGGGTGTTGTTTCTCGGCTGGCAAGTCTGGGGCTGGGGCCTGCAGCCACAGATCAACGATGCACGCTCGGGAAGCCGTATCGCCGCCCGGGCGCTGGAGCACCTGACCGACGATACTCCGCTGGCACTGGCCGACTGGCGAGCGCAGCAGATCCTCGCCTTGAATCGCAAGGCGATCCATTTTCAAGCGCTCGGCGCCCAGCGCACCGAGGAAGTGGAACTGGCTGCCGCCTGGATGAGTAAGGAGCCCGAAGGGCGGCTGCTGATGCCGGCCGAGCATCGGCAGCCATGTTTTAGACCGCAAAGCGGCGTTCCTCTGGGCCATGCCCATCGTCGTGATTGGGTGCTGCTGTCCCGCAGCGACTTGAGCGGAGCCTGTATAACGGCGGCCGACGCCGCCAACCAGGTTGACCTTCCGCCTTTGCGGCCCTGACCCTTTTTATCCGCGGTAGCTGCGGAACCAACGGGCAAACTCCGCCACACCCTGCTCCAAAGGGACGGCCGGCTCGAACCCGAAATCCCGCCTCATCGCCGACATGTCCGGCAGCGTGACCCGCATCTCTCCCGGAGGCTCCGGCGCATATTCGACTTGCGCTTCACATCCCAACTCATCGGCCAGTAACCGGATGAATTCAAGCAACTCCACATCCTGGCAGGAACCCAGGTTGTAAAGCGCCGCCGACGGTTCCCCGGACGGCGCGCCGCCTTCCAGGATCTCCAGCGTGCCCCGTACCGCGTCGTCAACGCAGGTAAATGCCCGCCGCTGCCGTCCGTCGCCGAATACTTCAAGGGGCTGGCCCGAGAGCAACTTGTGAGCAAAGATCATCGGCGCCATGTCCGGGCGTCCCCACGGTCCGTACACGGTGAAATAGCGAATGCCGGTGCTTGCCAGGCCGTGAATACGCGCGTAGGCATGCGCCAGCAACTCCCCTGCGCGCTTGGTGGCGGCATAAACGTTCCTGGGACGGTCCGCCGCGTCGCCTTCCGAAAATGGAACTCGCTCCGTGTCTCCGTAAACCGAGGACGAGGAGGCATACACCAGGTGTTCTACCCCCTCGCGAGCGCAGCATTCCAGCAGCAGGGCAAAACCGCTGACGTTGCTGGAAATGTACTCCTGCGGCGCCTCGATGGAGTAGCGAACGCCCGCTTGAGCCGCCAGGTGCACCACCTGGCGGAATCGGTGCTGCGCAAACAAAGCCTGCATACCGGCCTCGTCGACGAGATTCAGCTGATGAAATTCAAATCCGGAGTGATCGTGCAAACGGCCCAACCGGGCCCTCTTCAGGGCTGGGTCATAGTAAGTACTCAGATTATCGAGCCCAACAACTTCGCGACCATCGGCAAGCAGGGCTCGGGCAAGCGCGTGACCGATAAAGCCCGCGGCCCCCGTTACCAGAATTGGTGGTTCGATATGCTTCTCTGGGCTATTGCGTTGCAGCGTCAGGCGTTTCGCGGGTTGCCGTAAGAATTCCTTCGATTCGGGCTAAACGTTCGGCAACTTGCGCGATCTTCTCGGCAAGCAAATCCAGGCGTGTACCTGCTCGCAACTGAAGAGGCAGGACAACGGCAAGAACCGCTCCGGCAGTGCCGACAATGGTGACTAACTCCTGCATCACGGGGCTCTCCCTGTTCCCAATACCTATCCGCAATTCTGCATAGGTGGAAAATAAAAGGCAACCGGATAAACGCTCGGAAAAAAGGGCGATTATGTCGAGGTGCGGACCTCCCGCGCGGACATGCCCGGAGCGCGCACCAGCACGAAGAGCGCCACGATCGATACAACCAGATTGACCACACCCATCATCGCGAACGGCGCCTTGCGGCTGATTGCGTCAAAGACAATGCCCCCGACAAAGCTGGTGCACAGGATGGACAGCGCGCCGGTCAATCCGAACACGCCGACTACCGCGCCACGCCTGGCCTTCGGCGCCTCCTGGCCGAGCAAGGCGCCACCCGTGATGATCACGGATATCTCCCCGATGCCAACGGCGGCGCATACAAGCAGTGCATAGTCGGCGTACGGATCCTTCACCATCGACATACCGAAATATGCGGCGCTGGCAATTGCAAAGGCGATGCATACGGCCAGCACGCGATTGATGCGGTCGACAAACCGCCCGATGAAAACAGAAGCAAGTACTGCGACTGCCTGGATCGCCGCGAACAAGAGAGCTGCCCGCTTGAAGCCCTCCCACGGTTCCAATCCGGCGTCCCTGCCATCGTGTTGGACCCAAAGCGCAAGGAATATCCCAATGGCCACGAGATCGCCCCGCGAAGCAAATGAGGTCAGGTAGGCGAGCGCGATTCGCGGGTTCCTGATCGCTTCGGAGAATGCTGCGCCCAAATTCCGCCAGACCGACTTGCGTGGTTCGGATGCCGCTACACGGCCGGCGCGCCAGGTCATGCGAACCATCAACGCAACCAGAACGGCGAAGCCGACCATGCACCAGCAGGTGTAGATACCGGCAGCCTCGGGGCTCACTCCATGCCCCACGAGGTATTCAGGAAACCCGCGGATCGACAGCGACATCAGAACCATACCCAACCCCGTGCCGACGCTGCTGAATCCGAGGAAAAGACCCCGCGAACGGTTCGCCGGCGTATCCGCAACGGATGCTCCGTACATGATGGGGGCCGTGGCCGCGCCCAGCGAAAACACGGCCCGGTAACCGTAAATCTGCAATTCACTCTCAGCCAGCGGGTATAGCAAGAGACCGAGTCCGACCAGGCTCAGCCCCGTGATCATGATCAACCGGCGGCCGAAATTGTCGGATGCCGCTCCGACAATTCCCATGAGCAGGAGCACCACCACTTCCTGCAGGACCGTCAAATTTCCTGTCAGCCGTCCTTGAACCTCGGGCGCGATGCGGAATACTACTTCGAGAAGATACGGCATGATCAGACCCATGAAGCCGAGCAAGGGTATGACCGAAAACCCGGCCAGCAGCACACCGATCGCGTTCAGCGTCGTGTAGCCTTCCGCCAGCGCAACCGGGCCAAGCTTGCTCGTTGCCTTCATGTCAGCTCCCCGGGAACGAAGGCGTCTTGCCTTCGCCAAGGGCGGGACGCCCTCTTTCCCGAGCCTTGCACGCAAGCAGGCAAGCCGCGCCGCGGCGAGGCCGCGCACCAGGCGTCAAGTCGGTCAACCGCCGCGCCGCTTTGCCTGGACGGCTTCGAGAATGGCGAGGTTGGCCTCCGTACTGCCCTGCTCCTGCGCCTCGGCGATCACCGCGCCGATTGCCGCGCCGCGGAACATGCGCGGAATCCTCTTGAGCTGCGCTGCCGCGCCGGGCGTAAAGACCATGCCATGCCTGTTTTCGTTCAGCTTGGCCAGGAACCCGGGATCGACCTCCACGGAATGTTCGTCTTCAGGTTGCGCCGCTCCGTTGCCCGACCCAGCAGCCGCACCGTTGCCTTGCGCGGGCTCCTCGCCGTCAACGTGGTAAGTCAGCTCCGGCTTGTTGACGAACAGGTCTTCCACCCGGATGAAGTCGGCGTTCTTGTCGTATGGAAGCCGCGGCTCATTGTCCGGATCGAGCGATGGGCGCCGGTTGTCGATGATCGGAATGCGGTGCATGAGACGGAACGCGGGTGAGAAGTCATTGATTCCGCGATGCTGGGTGCAGCGGTTGTCCCAGATCGCAACCGAATTGTCGCGCCAGAAAAAGCGGCACTCGTGTTCCGGCTTGTAACTGTGCTTGAGCAGCATCTCCAGCAGTGCATCGCTTTCTTCCTTGCCGAGCTCCATGATCCGCGACGTGAGCATCTGGTTTACGTACAAGCACTTCCGCTTCGTCTCGGGATGCGTGCGCACCACGGGATGAATCACCGGCGGATTGCGCTTCATCATGTTCTCATAGGCCTTGGCGCCGGCGCCCTCCAGGATTCCCTGGCCGAAGTCTTTCGACAGTGTGTGCTCCGCGGTGAGCCCTTCCAGGAATTGCTGCATCGGCTCGGAAAGGCTGGCGTACGCCTTTTCCAAGTCGCACCAGATGGTGTTTCCGCCGCCGATCGGCATGGTCAGCCCGCGAAGAATGGACATGCGGGACGGGTAGTCCCGATACGAATCATCCGAGTGGTAGTTCACATCGCCGCCGATGCTCTGATACTCGTCCATGCGCTGCAGGCGGATCATCGGGTAGTCCTTCACCTGGGGAATCGAGCCCGGCCCCTGGGGCATCCCGAACTTGCGAGCCAGCTTTAAGTGCTGTTCATCGGTAAGTTCCTGGTCGCGGAAGAAAATGACCTTGAATTCCAGAAGTGCCGAATAAATCTCGTCGATAACGTCCTGCCCAAGGTCGTCGGCCAGGTTGACTCCGCTTATGGTCGCGCCGAGCGCGCCCGACAAGGGCTCGGCTTCGAGGAACTTGAACTGTGGCAGTTCGCGCTGCGATGTAAACAGGTATGACACGGGACTTCCCCCTGCTGGCTGCGCCGGCAACATACTTTACCTTGCCCTGGGAACGAGGGCGTCCCGCCCTCGAATATACCTGCCCTTCTACCGTGCTATCGTCGCGGTATGCCCCAGACCGGCAAAAGGCGCCTGTTCCTTGCACTGTGGCCCGACGACCAACTGCTCACCCGCATTGTCCGCGCAACCCGCGCCGAAGTAAGGGGTACGGGGGGCAAACCGACACCCTCGGAAAACCTGCACATGACGCTGTATTTCCTCGGGCCGACCCCCGACGATCTCATTGCGCCCCTGATCGAGAGGATTTCAGCAATGCCGTTCGACCCATTTGAGCTGACCCTCAACCAGTACGGCTACTGGCAGCGCGCAAGGACCCTATGGCTGGGCGTGGACGAAACGCCTTCCGCGCTGGCCGAACTGGCCCGCGATATCGGCCGGATCTCGCACGAACTGGGGCTGCCCCGCAACCGGCGCATCTTTATCCCCCACATGACCCTTGCGCGCAAGGTCAACCGCCTCACACCAAAGGAGCCGCCACCGCCAATGAACTGGCATGTAAACGAGTTTCTACTGGTGGACTCAACACTGGGAGGCCGCCACTCCCGCTACACCATCCTCGAACACTTCGGCTGACCTACCCTGCCACCCCTTTCCCTTGCCCCAGGCTTCGCAATACCATGCGAATACTTGATGATTGGCTCACGAGGAAGAATTTATACCTAGGAGATTGCCCCTATGTCCGATCCGCAAATCATTAGCACGCCAGCTGGCGAACAGATGGCGGTATTACCACTAGAGGAATACCGGCAGCTTCTTCGGAGCGCCGAAGAATTGACGGACATCCGTGCGTACGACAGAGCAATCGAGCAACTTGCCAAAGGTCAGGATGAAATGGTTCCGTCCGGGTTCGCCCACCGTATTCTTGAAGGCGAAAGCGCCGTTCGGGTTTGGCGTGAATATCGCAAGTTGAGCGTAAAGGAGCTGGCACGTAAGGCAGATATCAGCGCTTCATACCTTTCGCAGATTGAAGGAGGTAGCCGGGTTGGTTCCCTGCCCACGATGAAGGCTTTGGCGCAAGCGCTGGACCTGGAACTCGCCGATCTGACCTGACACTTTGAAACGGGCTTGCACAGACCGCCCAAGCTGCGCAGCGCGAAGGCTCGGGCACTGTTCCCCTTTCAGTCCTCAAACGGGCTCAGATTGACGGCCAGCAGCTCGGGATTGTCCCGCTCGATGCGGGCGAAGTACTCGGCCGGCAACTGGTGCACGCCGTCGAGTTTCTTGCCGCTCCAGATGGCAAACATATGCCCCGGGATGTCGCCCATCTCGAGCCAGCGGGGATAAGGAAAGACATAGCCGCCGGCCGTCCCCATGGGCAACCGCGTAATGGATGGATTCTCGAACAGGGACCTCGACGTCCAGTTGTGCGACGTTTCGATAAACGGCGTCAGCCAGTTGTCCGGCGGCACGCGGATCTGTTCCGCCTTTACGATGTCGTCTTCGGTACGGAATATCGTGTTAGTGGGCGTGTAGGCGTCGCCTTCCCGGTCCAGTGGATGCTTGCCTTGGGGTGAGTAAAGCATGCCCGGATCTTCGGTGAGGATTGTGGGCGATGCCTCTACGGTCTTGCCGGTCACCGGGTTGTGGACACGGTCAATGAACTCGCCCGTCACCGGGTGTCGGGGATAGGAGGTGTTGTGGCCGTGCACGCGGAAGACATGCGTGTCGATCCGCTTGTGGTGGGAGAACTCGATGCCCTCATATCGAACCACCGGCTCCACCCGACGGCCCTCGGCGACGATGAACATGGTGAAGTGATACCAGAGCAGCACGTCCGCTTCGTCGGCCAGGTCGCGGTAGATGCGAAACTCCGCGGT